>JARYIJ010000001.1:0-2357500 GCA_029980465.1 Pseudolabrys sp. | reverse complement strand
TCGGCTCGACCGGGCTTTCGACCGGGTCGCACGTGCATTTCGAGATTCGCATCAACGGCCGCTTCGTCGATCCCATGCGCATCAAGCTGCCGCGCGGCCGCGAACTGCAGGGTCCTGTCCTCGCTTCCTTCGAGCGTGAACGAAGCCGCATCGACAGGCTGATGACGCGCGCGCCGACCCGCACCGCACAACGCTAGCGCCGGGCGCCCTCAGCGTGGCGCCGCGCCCCGCTTCGGGGTGCGGACGAAAATCCGGTGCCGGCGAAGCAGAATCGACGGCAAGACCCAAAGGTGGATCCAGCTGATATAGAGGCAGACAACCGGAAGCGCGGCCACACCCTGGAGGAAATGGCTGACGGGAGTCCGGCGTCCGGCGGCAACCCTGCCGACGAAGGCCAGCATGCAGAAAATGCCGTAGGTGGCGACATAGAAAAGGTAGATCGTCAGCGCCAGCCACCAGGATGGCTTCAAAATAAGCGCCGGGATTGCGGCCAGATAGGTCGCAGTAAACACCGAATAGGCCAGCCACAAGGCCATCGGAAATATCGAACCGAGCCGCTCGCGCAGCGACAAATGCTGTGATGCAAAGACACGCGGCAGCATCATTCGCGCCACCTGCCCGATCCCCCGCGCCCAGCGCTTTTGCTGGGGTACCCAGGCGTCCAGGTTGCTGGGCAGCTCTCCGGCGGCGCTGACCGAGGTGATGAACATGCCGCGCATGCCCTTGAGCCGCGCGTGATAACTGAGCTCCCAATCCTCGGTGAGGCTCTCGCCGCGCCACCCGCCGCCCAGCTCGATCGCCTCGCGCCGCCACACGCCGCAGGTGCCATTGAATGGCAAGGCCTGATGCGACCAGCTTCGCACCGCCTGTTCGAGCGCGTAGTGATAATCGAGAATCAGCGTCTGGGCCCGCGTCAGGATATTGGCGTCCGAATTGAGATAATCCGGCCTCGCCTGCACGAAGGCGAGCCGGGGGCCGTGCAGCAGCACGACCATGCAGCGCCGCAGAAAGTCTGGTGGCGAGATGTAATCGACGTCGAGGATCGCGAAATAGTCATGGGGGCTTTGGTTCATCGCTTCGTGCAGCGAGCCGGCCTTGAAGCCCCTGCGGCTGCTCCGATGAAAGACCGTGACGTCGAAGCCGAGCGCCGTCGCGCGCTCGGCGGCGGCACGGGCAATCGCCGTGGTCCTGTCGGTACTGTCGTCGCAAATCTGGATATGCAGCTTGTCGCGCGGCCAATCGAGACGCATGGCGTTCTCGACGCTGCGCTCGACGAGCGTCCCTTCGTTGAAGGTGGGAATCTGCAGCACGACATGAGGCAGGTGAGCGTCGGACGGCAACGGTTTGGCCAACCTCATCGCCTCATCGGCGAGACCGCTGCGGCGGAGGACGAGGTAGCGCGCAAGCTGATAGAGCAACGCGAGATCGGCAACGGCGATGGAGCCGCAGCCCACAAGAGTGAGAGCGACAAAGAGCTCGCCCAGCCCGCCGAAGATCATCGTACCGCCTGTCGTATTTCCACCGCGGCTTGTATCGGGGCCGGTCCGAAAATTCAATTTACGGGCGTCATGACCAGGGCAACATCCGCTGCAGCCGCGGGCCGAACGGAACAGCGAGATAGGCGTCCATTGCGAGGTCGAGCCCCGTGAAACGCGCCGAGCCGTTGCGTTTGCCGTAGGCGCCGGATCGCAACAACGTCCACAGCGCGCCAAATCTCTGCGCGATCGACGCCGAGGCATAAACCGGCAGCCGCGCGTCGAGCGACCGGCTCAGCGCATCATAATAAGCGATGCCGCGCTGCGCGCGTTCACGCTGCGCCGGCACAAGGTCCGCCTGAAGCCGCTCGAGCAGCTCGACGCGATTGCGAGACGCGCGCGCCGCCAGGCGTATAAATTTCTCACCGCGCGCCAGGCGAAAGAGACGGGCACGGCGGTCGGGATAGGCTCCGAACGTGTTGCCGCCATGCTGGCGATAGAGCGCCAGAGGCTTGCGAACGTACACGACGTGACCCAGCACCGACGCGAGCAGCGCGAACCATTGATCGTGCGCAAGCGGCTCTTGCGGCCAGTCGACGTCGAACGTCGCACCGTGCATTTGCGAGAATCGCATCAGGTCGCGGCGGAAAATTTGCGTGAAGCCAGGCGGCGAGATCCACGGGTCCCGCGCCAGAGGCGGAAAGTCTTTTGCCCCCTCGATGCCGCGATAGAGCCTGCCGCACGGACGTCCGCCGGCGTCGATCAGGATCGCGTTGTGATAGGCGAACATGACCTCCGGATCGTCGAAGACAGGCGTCATCACAGCGAGCTTGTCCGCATTCCAGACGTCGTCCTGATCGCAGAACGCGATCAGATCGCCGCTGCACAATCCGGCCGCCTGCAGAAAATTCCGCCGGTATCCGAGTGTCGCCTCGTTGACACTGAGGCGGACCGGAAACGGCGCCCGTATGGCAAACCGCTCGACGATGGCGACGGTGCGGTCGTCGGAGCCGTCGTCGGTAACGACCAGCTCGTGCGGCGGCGCCGTCTGCGCCGCCAGGCTTTCGAGCTGGGCCGGCAGATACGTTTCGCCATTGCGTGTCGCCAGGGCAATGGAGATGGACGGCATGCGGCGGGCGGCCTGTTCGAGTCGCCGTACCGTAGCGGTTTGCGATCGATCCGATCAATACACGTCGGGCCCCGGCGCTGCCGGAGCCCGCTGTGTTTCAGGTCCAGCGGCTGTTACGCCGCCACGGCCATTTTTCCATTGAAGGTCAGGCCGAGCTTGTCGCCCGAGATCGTGACCGTCTCGCCGTCCTTGATCTTGCCGGCGAGGATCATCTCGGCGAGCGGGTCCTGCACCGACTTCTGGATCACGCGCTTGAGCGGGCGCGCGCCATAGGCCGGATCCCAGCCCTTGTCGGCGAGCCAGTCGCGGCCGCTCGGCTCGAGCTTGAGCGTGATCTTGCGGTCGTCGAGCAGCTTCTGCAGCCGCACCATCTGGATGTCGACGATCCGCGCCATCTGCGTCTTCTGTAGCCGGTGGAACAGGATGATCTCGTCGACACGGTTGAGGAATTCCGGGCGGAACGCCGAGCGCACCACCGCCATTACCTGGTCCTTCACCTTGTCGGTGTCCTCGCCCTCCGGCTGGTTGACCAGGAAGTCGGCGCCGAGATTCGACGTCATGACGATCAGCGTGTTGCGGAAGTCGACCGTGTGGCCCTGCCCGTCGGTCAGGCGGCCGTCGTCGAGCACCTGCAGCAGGACGTTGAACACGTCCGGATGCGCCTTCTCGATCTCGTCGAACAGGATGACCTGATAGGGCCGCCGCCGCACCGCCTCGGTGAGCGCGCCGCCTTCCTCGTAGCCGACATAGCCCGGAGGCGCGCCGATCAGGCGGGCCACCGCGTGCTTCTCCATGTACTCCGACATGTCGAGCCGGATCATCGCCGTCTCGTCGTCGAACAGGTACTCCGCCAACGCTTTCGTCAGCTCGGTCTTGCCGACGCCGGTGGGACCGAGGAACATGAACGAGCCGATCGGCCGGTTCGGGTCCTGCAAGCCGGCGCGCGCGCGGCGCACCGCGGTCGACACGGCATGCACCGCCTCCTGCTGGCCGATGACGCGCCTGGCGAGCTCGTCCTCCATGCGCAACAGCTTGTCCTTCTCGCCTTCCAGCATCTTGTCGACCGGCACGCCGGTCCAGCGCGACACGACCTGCGCGATATGGTCCGCCGTCACGGCCTCCTCGACCATGGCGCCGCGCTTGGCCTCGCTGGCCTCGATCTCCTTGAGCTTCTTCTCGAGCTCGGGGATGCGGCCATAGGCCAGCTCGCCGGCCTTCTGGTATTCGCCGCGGCGCTGCGCGTTGGCCAGTTCGACCCGCAACGCGTCGAGCTCGGTCTTGAGCTTCTGCGCACTGCCGAGCTTCTCCTTCTCGGCCTTCCAGCGACCGGTCAGGTCGGCCGACTGCTTCTCGAGTGACTTCAATTCGCCTTCGAGCGTCTTCAGGCGGTCCTTGGAGCCCGGATCGGTCTCCTTCTTGAGCGCCTCCTGCTCGATCTTGAGCCGGATGATCTCGCGATCGATCGAGTCGAGCTCCTCGGGCTTGGAATCGACCTGCATCTTCAGCCGCGCCGCCGCCTCGTCGACGAGGTCGATGGCCTTGTCCGGCAGGAAACGGTCGGTGATGTAGCGGTTCGACAAGGTCGCCGCCGCGACGATGGCGCCGTCGTTGAT
Organism: Pseudolabrys sp.; assembly: GCA_029980465.1. Taxonomy (GTDB): domain Bacteria; phylum Pseudomonadota; class Alphaproteobacteria; order Rhizobiales; family Xanthobacteraceae; genus Pseudolabrys. The sequence goes on along the minus strand of JARYIJ010000001.1, from coordinate 2,353,283 downwards.
GCGCACGCCATGGTGCGCCTCATATTTTTCCTTGAGGCCGCGCAGGATCGAAATGGTGTCCTCGACCGTCGGCTCGCTGACATAGACGGGCTGGAACCGCCGCGCCAAAGCGGCGTCCTTCTCGACATGCTTCTTGTACTCGTCGAGCGTGGTCGCGCCGATGCAGTGCAGCTCGCCGCGCGCCAAAGCCGGCTTGAGCAGGTTCGACGCGTCCATCGCGCCGTCGGCCTTGCCGGCACCGACCAAGGTGTGCATCTCATCGATGAACAGGATGATGTCGCCGGCCGCGCCGGTGACCTCCTGCAGCACGGCCTTGAGCCGTTCCTCGAACTCGCCGCGATATTTCGCGCCGGCGATCAGCGCGCCGAGGTCGAGCGCCAGCAGCTTCTTGTCCTGCAGGCTCTCCGGCACGTCGCCGTTGACGATGCGCTGCGCCAGGCCCTCGACGATGGCGGTCTTGCCGACGCCGGGCTCACCGATCAGCACCGGGTTGTTCTTGGTGCGGCGTGACAACACCTGGATGGTGCGGCGGATTTCCTCGTCGCGGCCGATCACCGGATCGATCTTGCCGTCCCGCGCCGCCTGCGTCAGGTCGCGGGCGTATTTCTTGAGCGCGTCGTAAGCATTCTCGGCCGAAGCGCTGTCGGCGGTGCGGCCCTTGCGCAGCGCGTTGATCGCCGCGTTCAAATTCTGCGCCGTGACGCCCGCCTTCGCCAGGATCCTGCCGGCGTCGCTGTCCTTCTCGAGCGCCAGCGCAAGCAGCAGACGCTCGACGGTGACGTAGCTGTCACCGGCTTTCTCGCCGGCCTTTTCCGCCGCGTCGAACACGCGCGCCAAAGCCGGGTCAAGATAAACTTGGCCCGCGCCCTGCCCGCTGACCTTCGGGCGCTTGTTGAGCGCCGCTTCGACGTCGCGCAGCGCCTGGCGCGAATTGCCGCCGGAGCGGTCGATCAGTCCCGCCGCCAATCCTTCCGGATCGTCGAGCAGAACCTTGAGCAGATGATCGGGTGAAAACTGCTGATGCCCCTCGCGCAACGCGAGCGACTGGGCGGACTGGACGAAACCGCGAGCGCGGTCCGTGTATTTCTCGAAATTCATTCGTTGCTCCCTCGGCCCGTGCGGCACCGGATTGATCAGGCCCCCGGAGGCGGCCTGCCTCTCCTATATGGAGAGAAATTATCACGGTTGAAGGGGGTTCCGGTTTCGCATCTGGCCAAAGATCGGCGGCGCCGTTAACAAGACGGCATGACCGACAAGGCTGCGAGAATCGAGGCCATTTACCGTTACCCGGTGAAGGGCCTCTCCCCCCAAAAGCTGCCGGACACCGTGCTGGCGCCGGGCCAGACACTGCCCGCCGACCGGCTTTACGCCGTCGAAAACGGGCCGAGCGGTTTCGATCCGGCAGCGCCGTCCCATTTCCCGAAAATCCGCTTCCTGATGCTGATGCGCAACGAGCGGCTGGCGGCGCTCCGCACCGATTACGACGAGGCCAGCCACACGCTCGCCATTCGGCACGACGGCCGCGAGGCGGTGCGGGCCGACCTGCGGACCAGGGAGGGACGGCTTGCGGTCGAGGCCTTCATGCGCCGCTACATGCCGGACGAATTGCGCGGCCCGCCCAAGGTCCTGTTCGCCGAGGGTCACAGCTTCTCCGACAATGCCAACAAGGTGGTGTCGATCATCAATCTCGGCTCGGTCGCCGAGATTGAAGCCGCGATGGATGCGCCGGTCGATCCGTTACGCTTTCGCGCCAATCTCTATGTCCGTGGTTGGCCGGCCTGGAGCGAGTTCGACCTCGTCGGCCGCGACCTCGCGATCGGCGACGCGCGGCTGAAGGTCATCAAACGAATCAAGCGTTGCGCGGCGACCGAGGTCGATCCGGCAGCCGGCATTCGCGATCTGCACGTTCCCAAAGCGCTGATGGACAATTTCGGCCACACCGACTGCGGCATCTATGCCCAGGTCGTTGCCGGCGGGCCGATCGCGCCGGGCGATTCCATCGCCTTGGCGGAGGCAGCTTTTGTCGGTTAGGCGGCCCCTGCGCGGCAGCAAGAGGCGCGTCTATTTGACTGGTCCGGGCGCCACATAGGCGACGGCAAGACGTGCCGGGAATGTCGTTTCGGCGACGCGATGATTGTAGTTGCCGGAGATCACGACGGGATTGCCGTTGGAATCGATGCCGGTGACGATCCCGACATGGCCGCCGCCGCGGCGGTTAAAGACCGCAATGGCGCCAACTTGCGGGCCAGGCAACCGATGGCCGTATTTCGCATAGGCCAAGGCAAGATTGCCGCCGCCGCGATAGCCGACGTGCCGAAGCACCATATCGAGGAACTTGCCGCACCAGTTGTGCGCCCAGCCTGTCGGATTCCGGCCGAGATAGCGGCGCGCCTCGGCGATCAGGCTCGAGCCGCCCGGCACGCCGGCTAAACCGGTGAATGCGGCTTGGCGGTATGCGCGGCGCGCGGTCACCACCTGATGCGCGCGAAGCGGTTCAGCGCGTTCACGCTTCGCCACGTCGCGCCGCTCGGCCCGTGTCTGGGCCTTGCGCTTCGCAGGTTCGATACCCGGAACGCTAGGCGCGAGCGGCGGTACCGTGATCGGCGGAATCGGCGCAACGGCGCCGATGATGAGCGGCATATCGTCCGCCGCGACGCGAGCCGTCCCGATCTGTGAATCGACGATCGGCTCGACCGCAATGCGTGGGGTGTTCGTAAGAGCGGATCGGACGGTGGCGGCCGACAACAAGGTCAGGACGACCACCGCACTGGCGAGGACGGCACGGTTGTAAAATGACGCCGCAGGCCAAGCAGACGTAACGCTCGGCGCATGCGCCGGTACGTTGTCGTTGTCTGCAATGCGTGGCCTGACTTTCGTGCCGGCGGTCCCGCGCTTGACCGGCTGCCGCTTGGCGGGGCGGCTTGGGGCATTACGCTTGATGCGATTGCCCGCGTTCAAATTGACTTTGGTCTTCATTTTACGCATCGGCGAAACTCCCAGCACGCGCGCCGCAAAAATTCACAGTCAAAAGTGGCTTTCACCTCCCGGAAAGCCATGTCGTGCAGATCGAAAATCACGCCCAGGTCGACGAGACAACCCGCTACAACCCCGCGTGCTTAAAAAGTTTGGCTAATATGCAACTTGATGAAATTCACCGCAGGCACGCATCGGTCCGCACAGCGCCGTAAGTATTGATTTTTCATCGTAAACGACGAACTCGCCGCGTCGAAGACGCGCGTAAACGCGCTGATAGCTCGTGCTGCACCGCGTCCGGAACACGTCGTTGACTTTGATGGGCTCTTTTCGAGTCAGACTCTTACGCAAACCGGAAAAAGAAAACGCCGGCCGCTCATGGATACGGCCGGCGCACGACACGAGATACTCCGAATGCTTACTCGGGCAACACGTAGGCGTAGATCCGGCTGCGCGGATAAACGGACTCCGCAACCGTATGATTGTGATTGCCGGAAATGATGATCGGATTTCCCGACGCATCGATGCCGCTGACGACGCCGACATGGCCACCGCCCTTGCGGGCCATCACGGCAATCGCTCCGACCTGCGGACCGGAGATCCGGCGGCCATATTTGGCATAGGCGCGCGCCAGATTGCCCCCGCCTTTGTGACCGGTCTGTTTCAGCACCATGTCCATGAAGGCGCCACACCACAGGCTGCGCCGGCCGGTCGGATTGGTGCCGATGTAACGGCGAGCATCCGTGATCAGATCGCCGGAGCCAAACACCGTCCCCTGCGCCGAGGCTTGAGCCCGTAATGCCGCAGAACGTGCCGCCGCGCCGCGGGCGCGGCGTGGGTAACTCTTTGCAGGCGCCGCAGCAACCGGACCGATGCGCGTGTATCGCTGATCGACCTGATCGCTCGGGCTATGGTTCGTTTCGACAGTGGCATGCGACGCAGCAACGTGATGATGCCTCGGCTTGGCCGAGGCTTGGGTCGCCATTGCGACCGCGGCAGCCGCGCAGCATGCCATTACCGATGTCCTGGTGAGTTGGATCATCAGGTTAAGTCCCCTTTCTTCTAAGCACAGCTTTGATCTCCGGCAGACTTGACCGGAAATTTGAAGCTCATTCGCCGGTAAAAATTGGCAACTTTGTGTTGATCGAAATAGCCAACTCGGGAACATGGCAGCCATGCCATCAGCATTATTGATCGATTGATTTTCGACATTCGAAAATATCCAGAGAAAACGTGGCTTTACAGGGACTTTGCCGCACGAATACTGGTAGCCCCGTTAGGGTTGCTGAATAAAATTGCCGCGGTGCCACGACCGCGCCGCTTGCCCGCTCGATGGCGGGGCTCCGCAGCTCACCACCGGCACCGGATGGGGTGATTCCTCTTGGCCCGGCGCACTGGCCAATAGAGACGGGAATGTCGAGCAGCAGCCCGGCGGAGCCGCGGTATGCCTTTAAAACCTTGCGTGAGGCCGCGAATAGATGGCATCTGCCACATCAATGACCATGCCGAAACCCGCCGACAAGCCGCTGCTTGCCGATCTCCGCAAGGAGATCGACCGCATCGACGAGGAGATGCACAGGCTGCTGATGCAGCGCGGCGAGATCATCGACCGCTTGATCGAGTCCAAGCGGGCCGACAAAAGTCAGGAGATCGGCTCCGCGTTCCGGCCGGCCCGCGAAGCCGACATGATGCGGCGGCTGGTCAGGCGCCACAAAGGCATCCTGCCGCTCGACACCGCGGAAAGCATCTGGCGCGTTATCATCTCGACATTCACCTATGTGCAGGCGCCGTTCTCGCTGCACGCCGATCTGACCGCCGGCGACGCGCTGATGCGTGACAGCGCCCGTTTTCATTTCGGCTTCACGGTCCCCTTCGTTCCGCACATGGGTGCGGCCGGCGTGGTCGCTGCCGTCTCGGAATCCAAGGGTGACCTGGGGCTGGTGCCCGCCTTCGCGGTGGCGTCATCGGGCGCATGGTGGAGCGCGCTCGAATTCGACACCGCACCGAAGATCATCGCCCGCCTGCCTTTCGTGGAGCGCGAGGATCACCCGGCGGCGTTGCCGGTGTTCGTGATCTCGCGCGTCGCCGCCGACGCCATGGTGACCGAGGCTTCGGTCTGGAGCATTCGCGTCTCGGGCTGGACCGCCAAGACAGCGCAGGCTCTATCGACCGTGGCCGATTTCATCGCCGTGCCGGACAAGGCCTTCGATGGCGCCGCCCTCCTGGTGACCGTGCCGGAAGGCAAGTCCTTCGCCGACCTCGAAAAGGCGCTTGTTAACGCAGGAGCCAGCGTGCGCTCGTCGGCTCTCGTCGGCAGCCATGCAACCCGCTATACGGTTGCCGCCGACAAGCATTGAGTAGCTGACATGACCGCCTCTCGTCCGCAGCCGCGCCCCGGCGTGCTCGACATCGCCCCCTACGTGCCGGGCAAGAGCACGGCACCCGGCGTCGCCAAAGTGTTCAAGCTGTCGTCGAACGAGACCCCGCTCGGTCCTTCGTCCGCGACGATCGAGGCTTATCGCTCGGTCGCGGCGCATCTCGAGGACTATCCGGACGGCGCCGCCACCGAACTGCGCGAGGCGATCGGCGGCGTGTTCGGCCTCGATCCCGCCCGCATCGTCTGCGGCGCCGGATCGGACGATCTCTTGAACCTGCTGGCGCGCGCCTTTCTCGCCGACGGCGACGAGGCGATCCACACCATGCACGGCTTCCTGGTCTATCCGATCGCGACCATGGGCACCGGGGCGAAGCCGGTCGTCGTGCCGGAAAAGAATTTCACGGCCGATGTCGACGCGATCCTGGCGGCAGTGACGCCGAAAACCAAGATCGTGTTCCTCGCCAACCCAAACAACCCCACCGGCACCTACTTGCCGTTCGACGAGGTGCGCCGGCTGCATCGCGGCCTGCCGCCAGACGTGCTGCTGGTGCTCGACGCCGCCTATGCCGAATATGTCCGGCGCAACGACTACGAAGCCGGCATCGAGCTGGTCGCCACCAGCGAGAACGTCGTGATGTGCCGCACGTTCTCGAAGATCTACGGGCTCGCCGCGGTGCGGCTCGGCTGGCTCTACGGGCCGGCGCACATCGTCGACGCCCTCAACCGCATCCGCGGGCCGTTCAACGTCAATGCCCCGGCGATTGCGGCCGGCGTCGCCGCCATCAAGGATGCCGCGCACGTCGAGCGCGCCCGCGAGCACAATGCGAAGTGGCTGCCGTGGGTGAGCACTGAGCTCGAGAGGCTCGGCCTGAAGGTGACGCCGAGCGTCGCCAACTTCGTGCTGATCCATTTTCCCGACGCCAAGGGCAGGACTGCGAAGGAGGCCGACGCCTTCCTGACCAAGCGCGGGCTGATCCTGCGCCAGGTCGGCGCCTACAGGCTGCCGAACGCGTTGCGCATGACGATCGGCAGCGAGGAGGCCAACCGCCTGGTGGTGCAGGCCCTCAAGGACTTCCTGGGGACCGCGGCGTGACGGCGCAGGCCCCGCTGTTCAACCGGCTCGCACTGATCGGCGTCGGCCTGATCGGCTCCTCGATTGCGCGCGCGGCGAAGGTGCAGGGCCTGGTCGGCTCGATCGTCGCCACCGCGCGCTCGCCCGCCACCCGGAGGCGCGTCGCGGAACTCGGGCTCGCCGATCAGGTGGTCGAAACCAACGCGGCGGCGGTCGAAGGCGCTGATCTCGTCATCGTCTGCGTGCCGGTCGGCGCCTGCGGCGAGGTGGCGAAGGAGATCGCCGACAAACTCCGACCAGGAGCGATCATCTCCGATGTAGGCTCCGTCAAAGGCTCCGTATTGCGAGATATGAGCCGGTATATCCCCCCCTCGGTGCACTTTGTGCCGGCGCATCCGGTCGCCGGGACCGAGTTTTCCGGGCCTGATGCCGGCTTTGCCGAGCTCTTCGTCAACCGCTGGTGCATTTTGACCCCGCCGGAAAACGCCGATGAATCAGCGGTTTCCAAGCTGAGTACGTTCTGGACCTCGCTCGGCGCCAACGTCGCGGTCATGTCGGCTGAGCACCACGACCTCGTGCTCGCCATCACCAGCCATCTGCCGCATCTGATCGCCTACACGATCGTCGGCACCGCCGACGAACTGAGGCAGGTAACCCGTTCTGAAGTCTTGCAATTCTCGGCCGGCGGCTTTCGCGACTTCACCCGCATCGCGGCGTCCGACCCGACGATGTGGCGCGATGTGTTCCTCGCCAACAAGGACGCTGTGCTCGAGGTGCTCGGCCGCTTCAACGAGGACATTTCGGCACTCACGCGCGCCATCCGCAACGGCGACGGCCAGACGCTGTTCGATCACTTCGCCCGCACGCGTGCCATCCGCAAGGGCATCGTGCAGATGGGCCAGGACGTGCCGGACTTCGGCCGCCCGCATCCCGGCCTGCCGCAGCCGAAGCTGCCACGGCCTTACGCCAGCAGCGACGATTAAAACAGCGCCGGAATTTCGCCGAGCTTGATCGGCCCGAGCATCATCGTTCCGTCCGATATCCGCAGCGGCAGCGCGATGGCGCGGCGGCCCTCCAGCGTCGCGTTGCCGCCGAGCAGCCCCAGTCCGATCGAGAAGCTGAAGCCGAGCTTCTGCTTGTTTGCGGCCGCGAACTCGTTGATCAACCCCTCGAGTCCGGCGACCACGACGTTGATCTGGCCGTCCAGCTTGCCGTGATCGTTGATCTTCACGGTGCCTTTGCCGACCGCGAGCGTATCGCCCTGCTGGATTCGCGCGTTGCGAATCTCGATGCTGCCACCGGCCTGCTGAACTTCACGAAACCGGTCCGGCCACGGCTTCGGAGAGAAATCCTTGAGGCCGCGGATCACGCCGTCGATGTTGGCATCAATCGGCGTGGTCGCCATGCGGCCGGCCGGCGGAACGGTCATCTGAACGGACTGAAAATCGATCTCGATGACCGGGTCCTTGCGAGCCGAACCCTCCAGCATGCGGCCATGGAGTTCGATGTGCTTGGCACTGAGAAGGCGCTCGGAGGGGTCCGCCCGGTCCAGCGTCGGATTGTCGAGAACCACCGAGACGCGTTGCGGTGATTGCGGCAGGCCCCGCAGACTCGACTGCGCCAGCGTCCAGTTGGCGATCAGGTGCGGCGGTTGACCGGCATCGGCAATGGTAACCGGAGCGGAAATCTCGCTGATGAGAAGCGTCGGGTCGTAGACCTGCGAGACGACGAGAATTTGTCCCGCTTTCACATCGAGCGGAGGATGCGCGCTTTGGATGGCGGCGCTGGCCTGGCCACAAGCAACCTCGATGCGGAAGGGAAAGCCGCCCATGGTCTGCGAACCGCACTGGTAGATCCGTCCCGACCGCGCTTCGCGGGCCTTCCAGCCGTCGATCGCGACCTGCGCTTTTGTTTGCGCCACATACCAGAACACGATCCAGCCGCCCGACAGTAGCAGCAGAAGCAGCAGCAACGTCAGATAGCGGATTTTGCGGCGGCGTACGGAAACCGGGTCTGAAATCATCGGTGCCAAGGATATGCGGAATAAGGCATTTCTGCGCCACGTATAATCGATTGCGCGACCCTCGGTTGCACAATGCGGGCGCGGCTGATAGGCGAACCGCCTTGCCGGACGCGGTCACCCGGATCGTCGCGCCAACCCATGAGCAAAACCCCGCCCGCCCACGCCGGAGACTTCTGGGTCTTCGCCTATGGATCGCTGATGTGGCGGCCCGGCTTCGATTTCATCGAGCGGCGCAACGCCAAGCTGATCGGCGCGCACCGGGCGCTGTGTGTCTATTCGTTCGTCCACCGCGGCACGCCCGAAAGGCCCGGCCTGGTGTTCGGCCTCGACCACGGTGGCACCTGCCGCGGCATCGCGTACCGGGTTGCCGCCGGCAACCGGGCCAGCACCGTCCAGTATCTGCGCGAGCGCGAACAGGTGACGCAGGTTTATGTGGAGGAATGGCGGTCGGTCTGGCTCGACGACGACGCCAAGCAGCGGGTCGAGGCCCTCGTCTACATGGTCGACCGGGGCCATGTGCAATACGCCGGGCGTCTTTCCGTCGCGGATCAGGTCCACCTGATCCGTCAAGGCCATGGCCGCTCGGGGGCCAATCGCGATTACGTGCTGGCCGCGGTCAAGGCGCTCGAAGACCTCGGATATCGCGACACCGAGATTCATGCGGTCGCGGCCCGCCTGAAAGGCGGGCCGGATTCGGTCCCGGCAGGATAAGACCTAGGCGCGAGCCAGCGCAGCCTGCCCTTCGGCGAGTAAACGGTCGCTCGCCGTCTCGATCGCATCCTTGAGCCGCGTCATGAACTCTTCCCGCCCCAAACCCGGCGGGATCGGATCGAGCACCTCGACGATGATCTTGCCGGGCCGCCGGATGATCGACCGGCGCGGCCAGTACAGGCCCGAGTTGAGCGCAATCGGCACGCACGGCGCGCTGGTCGCGCCATAAAGCTGCGCGATGCCGTGCTTGTAAGCCGGCTCCGCACCAGCCGGGCGGCGCGTGCCTTCCGGGAAAATCACGATCTGCCGGCCGCGAGCAAGCTCGGCGCGCGCCCGTTCGTTCATCGCACGCACCCCGGCTACTCTCGCCCGGCGGTCGATCGGAATCATCCCCGCCTTCATACTGAGCCAGCCATAGACCGGCAGCCAGCGCAGCTCGCGCTTGAGGATGAAGGCCGGATCGCCGAACATCCACAGCAGCGCAAAGGTTTCCCAGGCCGACTGATGCTTGGCGGCGACCAGACAGGCGCCGTGCGGAATCTTGTCGAGACCGCGGAATTCGGCATCGAGCCCGCAGATCGCGCGCAACAGAAACAGGTTGTAGCGCCCCCACCATTTCGCGACGGCGACGATCGCCCGATACGGCATCACGAGCGTCGGCAGCGCCACGATCAGCCAGATCGCCAGCGTCAGGTAAAACACGACATTGAAAATAATCGACCGAATGTAAACCGACACGCCCGCCCCTAGCCGTAATCCGGATCGAGATGCATCCGCACGACCGCAAACACGTATTTCAGGTATTCGGAAACCAGAACCCGCATGATCCCGGGGTCGCTCCACCACGATTCCGTTTTGACCTTGTCCGACACCACCGGATACGCGATGAGCTTGATATCGGGAAGCTGATGAGACATCTCGGCCATGGCGCGCGGCATGTGCCAGTTCGATGTCACGATGATCAAGGAATTGAAGCCGCGCTCCCGCGCCCACCGTTTCGTTTCGAGCGCATTGCCGAAGGTATTGAGCGCCGAGCGGTCGAGGTCGACGCAGCAGGAGAAAATCTTCTGATTGAGCGAGGTCAGCCGGGCGATCTCCTTTGCGCTCGTCGTCCTGTGCACGCCGGTAATCAGAAGGCGGCTGCCGTGATCGGTCGTCAGAAGCTCGATGGCGTCGGGGATTCGCGTCGCCGCGCCGGTCAAGACGACAATGCCGTCCGCCTTGACGTCGAGGTGCGTCTCCTCGGCCGGCACCTGCCAGACAAACCACACAAAGCCGACGGCCAGGACCAGCCCGGCCGCGGTAACGGCCAGCATCGTCAGGAGCCCGACCCAGCGCGCGAATCCTGAGAACATGGTCAGTCGATGGCCTCGAGCGTGCGATTGACGGTATGGCGCGATGTAAACGCCGTGACCAGCGCGATCAACACAATGACCGCGACGACCGCCAAATAGCCGGCCAATCCTACCGAAAATGTTCCGAACAGGGCCGACGTCTCCTGCCCGCCTACCGAACCCGAGAACCAGCGACTCACGAGCCCGAGAATCGCGAACAGCACGATCGCCGCGCCGCCGCCGACGGCGCCGCCCTGCAGTCCGAGCAGCAGGAAATGCCGTTGAAAGTGACCGGCGATGAAAGCGTTTCGCGCGCCGACAAAATGCAGAACCTCGATGACCGGCCGATTGGTCGCCATGGCGCCGCGCGTTGCGAACGTGACGGAGAGGATGGTCGCGGCCAGAACCAGCGCAAAAACGACGACCCCGGCGAACACGGCGCTCAGCGCCATGGCACGCATGCGCTCGACCCAGCCGCGATGATCGTCGAAACTCGCCGACGGCACCTCGCTCGCAAGCACGCGGCGAAGTTGCGCGAGATCCGCGATTGCACCAGACGCAAGCGTCACGACGATCATGCGCGGAACAGGCAACTCGTCGAGCGACAACCCGGCGCCGAGAAACGGCTCGAGCAACTTCGCGGAATCCGCCTTGCTCATCGGCTTGACGCCGGCAATGCCCGGAATGCCCTTGGCAAGCGCCACGGCGCGCGCGACGTCATCGTCGATGTTCCGGCCGGACATCGGCTTGACCTGAATGGTCATCTCTTTCGCGACGTCGGATTGCCAGTCCGCGGCGGCATGCCGCACCTGAAACACGGCGCCGACCGTCATCGATGCAAGGAAGGTCATGATGGCCACGACGGCGACCAGGGCGCGGCCGGAGATCGAATTGCGCGGGACGATCGGCGTGTCGAAACGCGGCTCGCCCGAACGTCGCGACGGCGTGCTCAGATCGGTTTCATAACGATCGTCGGTCATCGGCGGCATCAATCGTAGATGTGCAGCCGGCCGTCGTGCAACACGAGGCGCCGGGCGTCGTACTGGTCCATCAATGCGATGTCGTGCGTCGCAATGACCACGGATGTGCCGGATTTGTTGAGCTCGATGAACAACCGGAGCAGGCGCTGACCGAGACTCGGGTCGACGTTGCCGGTCGGCTCGTCGGCGAGCAGCAGTTGCGGACGCGCGATCACCGCGCGCGCGATCGCGGCGCGCTGCTTTTCCCCGCCGGAGAGCACCGGCGGCAGCGCCCACATCCGCTCGCCGAGGCCGACCCAGTTCAGCAGCTCAATGACCTCGTCGCGATAGCTGTCTTCCTGACGCCCCATCACGCGGAGCGGCAGTGCCACGTTCTCATAGGTCGTCATGTGATCGAGCAGCCGAAAATCCTGGAAGACGATGCCGACGCGCCGGCGGAGAGCCGACAGCGCGTCCTTGTTCAGGGTGGCGACGTCGTGGCCGAACTGGGTGATCAGGCCGCGGGTCGGCTTGAGCGACAGAAACAGTAGCTTCAGCAACGACGTCTTGCCGGCGCCTGAGGGACCGGTGAGAAACTGGAACGAGTGGGGGTCGATCCGGAACGACAGGTCCCGCAGGACCTCAGGCCCCAGCCCGTAGCGCAGCCCCACATTCTCAAATCGAACCAAATCCGCCCTCTCCGGGAAGTCTTGCCTGCGCCGCCCTACCCGTTGGCACCGCCACGGCGAATCCCCGCCGCCGGCCGGACCGCCCGCGGTTTTACAGCAATATCATGGCCTTGCCAGTCTCCGAGGCGCCGCTTCTCCCCTGTTTCGCATGGTTTCCTAAGCATTAACGGTCACCTGTTACGGTTGAGACCACGATTTTGATAGCGCCATGCTGATCGTCTGCCCGAGCTGCACGACCTCCTACAATATCGATCCGGCTTCGCTGGGCGCGGCCGGACGGACGGTCCGTTGCGCGCGTTGCAAGACATCGTGGTTCGCCACCGGGCCTAACGCCACGGTGAGCGACTTTGTCGCAGACGTCATCGCCGAAGCCGAACTGCGCGCCGCAGGAGCATCGGCCGCGTCTCCGGCGGCTGCCGACGACGGCTTTAGCCGTCCGGACCACGACACGGATTACGAGGAGCCCTCGATCGGCAATGGCGTCATCATGCCGGACGATGCCCCGTCGATCGTTCCGCCGATGTCCGACGCCGGGGATCCTGCCGCGGACGCGGACGAGGGCTTCGCGGCGCGCCGTGAGCGCCTGGCGGCGCGGCGCAAGACGCGACGGAAGTCGTCGAAGTGGACAGCCGTCATTCTCGTCCTGCTCGGATTCAACGTCGCCCTGGTCGGCGCGCGCAGCGAGGTGGTTCGCTACGTCCCGCAAACAGCGTCATTGTTCGCCGCCATCGGGCTGCCGGTGAATTTGCGTCACCTCAACTTCCAGGACATCAAGATCAGCAAGGATGAGCACGACGGCGTCAGCGTATTGAGCATCGCGGGAACGATCGTGAGCCAATCGAGCCAGCCGGTCGACGTGCCACCGCTACGCTTCGCGGTTCGCAACGCATCAGGTCAGGAAATCTACGTGTGGACTACGCGTCCGGGCCGCAGCATCCTCGAACCGGGGCAGAAACTTGCCTTCCATAGCCGACTCGCCTCGCCACCCGCGGACGCGAGCGACCTGATGGTGCGCTTTGCCGGCGCCGGCGAGGCACGGGCGGCGCAGCCGCGCTGACTGCTAAAAGCCCTTGAGCAGACGCTCGATGTAATCAAGCTCAAGCTGCGGCCGGTTTGGATCGGCATAGCGCCGCCGCAACTCTTCGAGCACACGGCGGGCCCGCTGTGCATCGATCTCGCCGGGGACCTTCACGGTGACGTCATCGCCATACTCGCGACCGCGCAACGGGCGGCCAAGCGGATCAGTATTGCGCTGGGCGCGGGCGCGGCCACGGCCGCCCGGCGAACCCTGACCGGGGCCGATCCCGTTCTGCTGCATCGCTTGCGCCATGCCTTGCGCGCCCTTGCGCATCGCCTCAAGCGCGCGGCCCTGTGACTCGACCGCGTTGTCGGAGTTCCCTTCGCCCAACTCGGATTCGGCATCGCCCATCTCCTTGCCGGCCTGGCCGAGCTGCTGCTCGCCGTCCCGACCTTGGCCCTGAGGATCGCTGAGATTGCGCTTGCGAAGCTGCTCGAGGAGCTTGTTCAGGCGGTCGCGCAGCGCCTGCTGGTCCTGGCGCAGGCCATCCATGCCGTTCTGGCCCTGCTGCTGGCCTTGCTGCTGACCGCGCTGACGGTCGCGGCGCTGATCCTGGCCCTGCTTGTAGGTGCGATCGCGTAACTGCTGCTGCTTGCGGATCATATCGTTGAGCTCGTCGAGCGAGGACATCATGTCGTCCTGATTGCCCATGTCATCGCCGTTCGGCTGCGCCATCTGGAGATTTTCGAGCATCGACTGGAGTTGCTCGAGCAACTGCCGCGCCGCATCCCTGTCGCCGGAGCGCGCCAGATTCTCCATGCGGTCGATCAGGTTTTTGAGCTCCTGCGAGCTCAGCATCTGCTGGTTGCGATCCAGCGGACGCGACAAACGCTGCGGATTTTTCCGCATCTGTTCGGCCAGCGACTGCAGGAACTTGTCGAGCGCGGCGCGAAGCTGGTCGGTCAGCTTCTTGATTTCCTGATCGCTGGCGCCCCGCTCGAGCGCCTGGCGCAGCGCATCCTGCGCGGCACGCAAGGCCTGCTCGGCGGCCGACATGTTGCCGTCTTCGATCTGCAACGCCATCGACCACATCCGCGCAGCGACGGCACGCAATTCGTCGTCGGTCGTCGCATTTTCCAGCGCGAAGTAGAGCGAACGCAGGCCGAGATAGATGCCAAGGTCCGGCGTGAACTTGTCGGGCGCCAGCGTCAGGGCATCGAGCGCAGTCAGCACGACCGGTTTCTCATTGGCGTCGAGTGCCAGAATGCGGCGCTGTTCGACGAGCGCGCGGGCAAGCGGCTTGAAGAACGTGCGCTGCGGCAGCGTGAACTCATGCGGCGCGCTGCGACCTTCGTTGCCCGCCTCGTCGCGGGCGACGAGCGTCATTTCAACTTCGGAGCCGGCCCAGGGATGCTCGGAAAGGTCGTGGATGGTCTGTCCGTTGCCGGCCCGGACGCGTGCCTGCGGTAATACGAGCGTCAGCTTCGGCGGATCGAACAAGGGATGCACATTGGCCGCGCTCTGCCCTGGCTTGCGCGTGAACTCTGCGCGAGCCGACACCACGCCGTAATCGTCCTCAACGCGATAATCGAGCCGCAACGATCCGCGCGACTCGCGTTCCGGCTCGCGCAGCAGCTTGATCGTCGGCGGCTTGTCCGGGATCACGTCGAACGACCACGCCAGCTCGTTGGCGCCGGCGCCACGCACGGTCACGCTGCCGTTGCCGTTGATGACGAACCGGAATTCCTCGGTATCGGCTTGAGCGGGCGCCGGAGCGGCCTCGCCTTTCGCCACGTCGACGCCACCTTTATGCGTGACCTCGAGCTTCACCTTGCCGGTGGACCGGACAATAAGCTCGCTGCCGGCCGGCACCGCAACCGGAGCAGTCTCCGCCTTGGCGACCTCGCCCGGCTTGAGGCCGGGCAGCATCGACGGCGCGCGGCCGGTATAGACCGGCGGGTTGATCCAGGCATCGACGCGAAAATTTGCCGGCGCGACGACACCGTGCCAGTCGAACGCCGCGGTTACTCGCTTGAAGCGCTCGCCGGAAGCGGCGAAGAACGCGGCGACGACGAGAAAAACAACGAGCGCGCGAAACGCCATCGGGTCGCGCAAGGCGAGCCGTGGCGACGGCCAGCCGGCCTTGAGATGACGCGCCGATGATAATGCGCGCTCGACATGGACGCGCCACAGCGCCTGCGCGACCGGATCACGTCCGTTCGCGGCAATCTCGTCCGCGACCGTGGTCGCCGGCCGATGACGCGCGCCACTGTTGCGATCCAGCCGTTGCAACCCGTCATTGACGGTGGGCCACCGCATCAGCAGCAACGGCGCCGTCGCGGCCAGAAGGATGAGCGCAAAGATCGCAAGACCGATCGCGCGGCCGACCGGCGGCAGTGCGAGCCACAAGCCCGCCCATGACAGCGCGAGGAACAGCCCGGCCACCGTCGCCATGCCAGCGAGGATCGGCCATAGCCGCTCCCACAGTATGCTGCGCCGCGCGCGCGTGAGCGCGTGCTTCAACGAGGATGCGACCGTTTCGTGCTTGTGTGCGGACTCGTCCTGACCGTCCAAATCGCGCTCCGTCGCCCGGGCAAGCGAGAATCTAACGCAAAGCTATCATGCGCGGCGACCGCGAACCACGCGGCCGCACCTGCGCCTAAAGCCAAGGCGCCATGCGATCGAGCGCGATTAATTGGTCGACTTCAAGGCGGGGCCGGACCAGCGCCCAATCGTGGCCTTTTACAAGCACTTCCGGAACCAGCGGGCGGGTGTTGTAAGTTCCGGCCTGCACCGCGCCGTAGGCACCGGCGGTCATAACCGCCAGCAAGTCCCCCGCCGCCGGCCTCGGCAGATCGCGGTCGAGCGCGAGAAAATCTCCCGATTCACAGACCGGCCCGACCACATCGGCCCTGACCCGCGCCGCGCCGGGGATCGTCTCGCGGACGGGCCATATCTCATGATGCGCTTCATACAACGTCGGACGGATCAGATCGTTCATCCCGGCGTCGACGATGACGAAGTTCTTGGCATCGCCGTGCTTGAGATAGAGGACGCGGGTGACGAGGATGCCGGCATTGCCGGCAATGATGCGGCCCGGCTCGAACACCAGCATGCAATCGAGATCGCGGGTCGCCCGCTTGACCACCTCGGCATAGGCCTCGGGCCGCGGCGGCGGCTCGTTGTCGTCACGATAGGGAATGCCGAGGCCTCCGCCGAGGTCGACGTGCGAGATGGCATGGCCGTCGGCGCGCAGCGTGCGCACGAACTCGGCGAGCAAGGTAAAGGCGTTGCCGAACGGATCGAGGTCTGTGATCTGGCTGCCGATATGCATGTCGACGCCAGTCACCTTGACGCCCGGCAACGTGGCGGCATGCGCGTAGACCTCGCGCGCGCGACTCAACGGAATGCCGAACTTGTTCTCGGCCTTGCCGGTCGCGATCTTGCGATGGGTCCTGGCGTCGACGTCGGGATTAACCCGAACCGAGACCGGCGCGCGGCGTCCCTTCGACGACGCGATCGACGCCAGCAGATCGATCTCCGCCTCCGATTCCACATTGATGCAGAAGATGCCTTCATCGATCGCGAGCGCGAGTTCATCGGCGGTCTTGCCGATGCCGGAAAACGTGATCTTCTGCGCCGGGATGCCCGCCGCACGCGCGCGCTTCAGCTCGCCCCCCGAGACGACGTCGGCGCCCGCGCCGAGCTTCGCCAGCGTGGTGATCACCGCTTGATTGGAATTCGCCTTCATGGCGTAACAGATCAGCGCCGGACAACCGGCGAAAGCGTCCGCGAACACGCGGTAGTGCCGCTCGAGCGTCGCCGTCGAGTAGCAATAGAACGGCGTCTTCACCTCGGCCGCGAGCGCATGGAGATCAACCGCTTCGGCGTGAAGAACGCCGTTGCGATAAGCGAAGTGATGCATGGATGCGAGCCTGGTTGCTCAGTTGAGCAGGATGTCGATCGGCAAATCGCGCTTCGGCGGCGCGGGCTGCTTCTGTTTCGGCGGTCTCTGGAACGGGTTGACCAACGATTCCGGCTGGTTTGCCGCTGCGGGCTTGGGCGCCGGCGCGGCCGCCGCGCTCGGCGGCAGGTCAAGTCCGCTCTTGCGGCCACATCCCGCGAGCGCCAATGCGGCGGCGAGCGCTATGGCGAGCGCAGCAATGGAGCCCGGCCTCTGAAACAGTCGCATCACTTGATCCTCAGTCGTGCGTCACCATAGCAAGGCATCGAGCCGTCTTGAACCCTTCGCCGCCCCGACACGCGTCATTTTGCTGCCTTATCGAGAAGGCGCAGCCAGCGCTTCGCCTGCATGCGGACATTCTTCGGCGCGGTGCCGCCGTAGCTCGTCCGGCTTTTCACCGAGTTGACAACCGACAAGACGGAAAACACGTCATCGGTGATCTTCGGCTCGATCGCCTGCAAATCGGCGAGCGGCAGCCGGTGCAGCGGCACATTCTGTTCGGCCGCCCGGGCGACGATCCTGCCCGCGACATGGTGCGCGTCGCGGAACGGCATCTTGAGCGTCTGCACCAGCCAGTCGGCAAGATCGGTGGCCGTCGTGTAACCCTCGCCGGCCATCTTCTTCATGCGGGCGCTATCGGGCTCCATGTCGCGCACCATGCCGGTCATGGCCGCGATCGAGAGCGTGAGTGCCTCGAGCGCGTCCATCACGCCTTCCTTGTCCTCCTGCATGTCCTTGGCGTAGGCGAGCGGCAGGCCCTTCATCACGATCATCAGACCATTGAGAGCGCCGATGATCCGGCCTGTCTTGGCGCGCACCAGCTCGGCCGCGTCCGGATTGCGCTTCTGCGGCATCATCGACGAGCCGGTGGTGAACTTGTCGGACAGCCGGATCAAGCCGGACAGCGGCGACGACCAGATCACGATCTCCTCGGCGAAGCGCGACAGGTGCACCGCGGCGATCGAGGCCGCAGCTAGGGTCTCCATCGCAAAGTCGCGGTCGGACACCGCATCGAGCGAATTCGCCGTGGGCCGGTCGAAGCCGAGCGCCTTCGCCGTCATGGCCCGATCCAGTCCGAACGAAGTGCCCGCCAGCGCGCCGGAGCCGAGCGGCGACTCGTTGAGCCGCTTGCGTGCGTCGGCGAACCGCCCGCGGTCGCGCGCCGCCATCTCGACATAGGCCAGGAGATGGTGGCCGAACGTCACCGGCTGGGCCGTCTGCAGATGGGTGAAGCCGGGCATGATCGTCGCGGCATGCGCCAGCGCCTTCTCGGCCAGCGCCCGCTGATAATCTTTCAGCGCCGCATCCAGCGCATCGATCTGATCGCGCGTCCACAGCTTGAAATCGGTCGCGACCTGATCGTTGCGCGACCGCGCAGTGTGCAGCCGGCCCGCCGGCGCGCCGATCAGCTCGGCAAGGCGGCTCTCGACATTCATGTGAATGTCCTCGAGCGCGCGCTTGAAGCTGAACGAGCCGCCGTCGATCTCTGACAGGATCGTGTCTAGACCGTGAGCGATCTTTCTTGCATCGTCGGCCCCAATGATGCCTTGCTTGGCGAGCATGTCCGCATGCGCCTTCGATGCGGCGATATCCTGCCGGTACAGATGGCGGTCAAAATCGATGGAAGCATTGATGTCTTCCATGATCGCATCGGGACCGGACGAAAATCGCCCGCCCCACATCTTGTTGCTCATGACACATCCATCGCAGTCTTGACTGGCCGGCCCTGAAAAATGTCAGAACAGTCTTCATCACCGACCCCGTCGCCGTACCGCCGCAGCCGTCTCATTCTGGCTGCAGTCGTGGCAGGTTTGGCCATCGGGTTCGCGGGGGTATACGGGATTGGCGCCTTCAAGCGCAATGGCAACCCGGCCTGCCAGGCCACCGCCGCGCTCGCCAAGACGCTGAAGCCGCTGGCGCACGGCGAAGTCGCCGCCGTCAACGTGCCGGATACCCCGCTTTACGTGCCTAATCTGACCTTTCACGACGGCGCCGGAAACACCAGGCAGCTTTCGGATTGGCGCGGGCGCACCGTGCTTCTTAACCTTTGGGCCACATGGTGCGTGCCGTGCCGCAAGGAAATGCCGGCCCTCGACGCGCTCCAGCAGAAGCTCGGCGGCCCGAATTTTCAGGTCGTCGCCGTCAATATCGACACGCGCGATCCGGAGAAACCCAAGACCTGGCTGAAGGAGATCGGCGTCAGTCATCTCACCTATTACGCCGATCCGAGCGCCAAGGTGTTTCAGGATCTCAAGGCCGTCGGACGCGCGTTCGGCATGCCGACGACCATGCTAATCGACACGACCGGCTGCGAGCTTGGCACGATCGCCGGACCTGCCGAATGGTCGAGCGACGATGCGCTCAAGCTGATCAAGGCGGCGACGGCGAAGCTCTGACGCGTCAGGTCGAGATACTTCTGGACGCGGCCGCGTGCTTCGCGCACCCAGAGGGGACACAAAGCATCAACCAAGAACGAGCGGGGCCTACCGGGTCGGGACCGGCTTCTCGCCGCGATAGTCGTAGAAGCCGCGCTTGGTCTTGCGGCCGAGCCAGCCGGCCTCGACGTATTTCACCAACAGCGGGCATGGCCGGTACTTGGAATCGGCAAGGCCGTCGTAGAGCACCTGCATGACCGAGAGGCAGGTGTCGAGCCCGATGAAATCGGCGAGCTCGAGCGGCCCCATCGGATGGTGAGCGCCGAGCCGCATCGCCGTATCGATCGACTCCACGTTGCCGACACCTTCATAAAGCGTATAGACCGCCTCATTGATCATCGGCAGCAAAATGCGATTGACGATGAACGCTGGGAAGTCCTCGGACACCGCAATCGTCTTGCCAAGCTTGCCGACAAAGGCCTTGCTGGTCTCGAACGTCGCGTCGTCGGTCGCGATGCCGCGAATGAGCTCGACCAGCTCCATTAGCGGCACCGGGTTCATGAAATGGATGCCGATGAATTTTTCCGGCCGGTCGGTCGACGCAGCGAGACGCGTGATGGAGATCGACGACGTGTTGCTGGCGAGGATCGCGTCGGGTTTCAGATTGACGCACACGTCGCTGAAGATCTTGCGTTTGACGTCTTCCTTCTCGGTCGCCGTCTCGATCACAAGGTCGCACGACGCCAGCGCATCGTACGTATCCGCGGGCTTGATCAGGTCCAACGCCTTCTTGCGATCGTTCTCGGTGATGACGTTGCGCGCAATCTGCCGGGCCATGTTGCCGTTGATCGTTGCCATGCCGACTTTGATGCGCTCCGCCGACACGTCGTTGAGCATCACGGAGAACCCCGCCAGCGCGCAGACATGAGCAATGCCATTGCCCATCTGCCCCGCGCCGATCACTCCGACACTCTGAATATTGCCCGCCATTTATCGTTGTCCGTTCGTACAAAGAACCCAGCTTATCCACGCGGTTCGGCGACAGGGTTTTACGACGATCCGGAAACCGGCGCAAAATGCAGTCTGTCGCATGGTCAACGGCCCAGTTTGCCCAGCTCCGCTTCAAGTTCCGGCAAGACCTGATAAAGGTCGGCGACGAGACCATAGTCCGCGACCTGGAAAATCGGCGCCTCCTCATCCTTGTTGATGGCGACGATCACCTTAGAGTCCTTCATGCCGGCAAGATGCTGGATCGCGCCGGAGATGCCGACGGCGATGTAAAGCTCCGGCGCCACGACCTTGCCGGTCTGTCCGACCTGCCAGTCGTTGGGCGCATAGCCGGCATCGACCGCGGCGCGCGAGGCGCCGACAGCAGCGCCGAGCTTGTCCGCCACCGGCTCGATGTACTTTGTGAAGTTCTCGCGGCTCTGCATGGCGCGGCCGCCGGAGATGATAATCCGGGCCGAGGTCAGCTCCGGCCGATCCGATTTCGACAACTCCTCGCCGACGAACGAAGATACCGCCGGGTCGGCGGCCGCATTCACGGTTTCGACCGGCGCTGAGCCGCCTTCGCCCGTTGCCTGGAACGTCGAGGTGCGAACGGTGATGACCTTTTTGGCGTCGGTCGATTTCACGGTCTGGATGGCGTTGCCGGCATAGATCGGGCGCTCGAACGTGTCCGGCGAGATCACCTTGGTGATGTCCGAGACCTGCATGACGTCGAGCAGCGCCGCGACGCGCGGCATGATGTTCTTGCCGGCCGTCGTCGACGGCGCGACGATCGCGTCATAGCCGCCGGCGAGCGACACGATCAGCGCCGCGACCGGTTCGGCCAGCATGTGCTCGCAGGCCGGCGCGTCAGCGAGGAGAACCTTCTCGACACCGTCGAGCTTCGCCGCCGCGTCAGCGACGGCCTTGCAGCCGGATCCGGCCACCAGGACATGCACCGGCTGGCCGAGCGCCTTCGCTGCGGTCAGCGCCTTGTTCGTCGCGTCCTTGAGCGTCCTGTTGTCGTGCTCGGCAAGCAGCAATGTCGGCATCAGAGCACCCCCGCCTCGTTCTTGAGCTTGTCGATGAGTTCGGCGACCGAGCCGACCTTGACCCCGGACTTGCGGCCGGATGGCTCCGTCGTCTTGAGCACCTCGAGGCGCTGCTTGACGTCGACGCCGAACGCATCCGGCGCCTTCTCGTCGATCGGCTTCTTCTTCGCCTTCATGATGTTCGGCAGCGACGCGTAGCGCGGCTCGTTGAGGCGGAGATCGGTGGTGATGATCGCCGGCGCCTTGAGCTTGAGCGTCTGCAGGCCACCGTCGATCTCGCGCGTCACCTGGATGCTGTCGCCGTCAATGGTCAGCTTCGACGCGAACGTGCCCTGCGCCCACCCCAACAGCGCCGCCAACATCTGGCCGGTCTGGTTGCTGTCGTCGTCGATCGCCTGCTTGCCCATGATGACGAGGCCCGGCTTCTCCGCATCAACGATAGCCTTGAGAATCTTGGCGACGGCCAGCGGCTCGACGGTCGCGTCGGTCTTGACCAGGATGCCGCGGTCGGCGCCCATCGCCAGCGCAGTGCGGATGGTTTCGCCGGCCTGCGCCGGGCCGATCGACACGGCGATGATCTCGGTCGCCTTGCCCGCTTCCTTCTGCCGGATCGCTTCCTCGACCGCGATCTCGTCGAACGGATTCATCGACATCTTGATGTTGGCGAGCTCGACGCCAGACCCGTCTGACTTCACCCGTATTTTCACGTTGTAGTCGACCACCCGCTTCACGGGCACGAGGATTTTCATGAGCACCATCCGGCAGAGCTTCGGTCAAAAATCGCAGCTAGGTAAGGGTCGCCCGTCGGGCCTGTCAATCTTTCTGCTGCATTGCACCACTTCCGGCGGCGCCTATCTGTTTTGCCCCGGCACCCACAACACGTCCTGTTTCCCGCCGTCGTTGGCGTAGCGCCCGGCGACGAACAGGTAATCGGACAGGCGGTTCACATATTTCAGCGACGGCGCCGACACTTCTTCGCCGGGCTGGTCCTTCAACGCGACCATGATGCGCTCGGCGCGGCGGCAAACCGTGCGCGCCAGATGCAGCCACGCCGACGCCGCGCTACCGCCGGGCAGGATGAATGACTTCAGCGGCGCGAGACCGGCGTTGAGCCTGTCGATCTCGCCTTCGAGCCAGTTGACCTGCGTGTCGGTGACCGTCAGCCGCGCGCCGCCCGGGCCCTTGGCGGCGAGCGACAGATCGGCTTCGACGTCGAACACGTCATTCTGGATTCGCTCGAGCGGCCGATCGAGCTCGGAACCGGCGGTATGCAGACGCACGAGCCCGAGCACGGCGTTGAGTTCGTCGAGCGTCCCGTAAGCCTCGACGCGCAGGTCATATTTCTTGCGGCGATCGCCGCTGCCGAGCGACGTCGTGCCGTCGTCACCGGTGCGGGTATAGATGCGGTTGAGCACGACCATGACCGTCTCGCCCGATTGGCCGCTAGCGGCCCATCGCCCAGATCGTCGCCATGATCACGACGATGGCGATGAACTGCAGCAGCACGCGCAAGCGCATCAACTCCTGGGACCGGTTCGGCGAGCCGCCGCGCATCATGTTCCAGAGGCCCATGCCGAGAACGACGGCAACCGCGATGATCGCCAGCGGAACCAAATAAAGCGCCATGAAATTGGACATTGGCGGCTTTTACCACGCCATGACCCCAGCGCCAGCGGCTGGGCGACTTTTCTCTTCGCCTGCTCGCGGGAGTTGTATTACCGTTATGGTGGGGGGGTGGCGTATGGGGCTGGAGTTGCGCCGGCGCAGAGCGTTTGACGGCCTGGAGGCGGTCCGGGCCGCCTATGCGCATCCTCTCGCCCCTTCCTGTACCGAACTCGACTGCATGCGCGGCTGGCTGAGCCCGGCCACGGTCGCCTTCGCCGAGCAACGTTCGAGAATCCTCGGAATCGGAGCCGACCGGGTTCTGATCAGCGCCGGCACGATCGATGAGGAAATCTACGGCCGTGCATTAGCGGACAGCATCGGCCTGGCCTTCGAGACGCTGACCGGCGCAACCCGGACGAGCTGCCCGCTCGACGATGAGCGGCTGCTTGGATTCGTCGCAGCGGGAATGATGCCGTTCATTGTCGATGGCGAACTCAGGCTGGTTGTTGCACCGCGCGAGTTGGCCGCACGACGCATCATCGATCTGAAGCAGTCACGACCCGAACTCGTCGCGCGTTTGTGCCTGACAACTGAGGAACGGCTCCGCACCTTCGTCGAGCGTCACTGCGCGGCAGCACTGGGGAAGTATACGGTTCATGCACTTGCGAAGACGCGGCCCGATCTCTCCGCAGGTCCCGAGGGCGAACGCATCTCGGCGGCGGCATGGCTTGTCCTGGCCGGCCTTGCCGGCGTCAGCCTCCTGGCTATCGGCGGTCCGCTCGCGCTGCCGTGCGGGCTCGTCGTGTCGGTGCTGTTCTGGGCGTGGATCGGCCTGCGCGCCTACGGCGTGGCGGCCGGTCACAAGGAGCCGTCGACAAAGCCGGCGGCCAGCGACCTTCAACTCCCGACCTATACCGTCATCGTCGCGCTCTATCGCGAAGTCGTGGCGGTCGAGGGTTTGCTCAGGTCGCTCGGCGAGCTCGATTACCCACGCGAGAAGCTCGATGTGAAATTCGTGGTCGAGCCGGACGATGCCGAGACCCGCCGCGCGATCGAGTTGCATTCGCGCGGGCAAAACGTCGATATCATCGTCGCGCCGGATACCGGGCCGCGCACCAAGCCAAAGGCGCTCAACGCGGCGCTGCCGTTCGCGCGCGGCAACTTCACCGTGATCTTCGACGCCGAGGACCGGCCGGAGCCCGACCAGTTACGCCGCGCGCTTCACGCCTTCCGCACCGAAGGCCGCGACGTCGCCTGCGTGCAGGCCGCATTGACGATCGACAATGCCGCCGACGGCTGGCTCGCCGGCATGTTCACCGCGGAATATTGCGCGCAATTCGACATGTTCCTGCCGGCGCTCGGCAGGCTCGGCTTACCACTGCCGCTTGGTGGAACATCCAATCACTTCCGCACGGCCGTGCTGCGGGCCGTGGGCTCCTGGGACCCCTACAACGTCACCGAAGACGCCGACCTCGGCATCCGCCTCGCGCGCCACGGCTATCGCGCGGTGGCGATTGGCGCGACCACCTATGAGGAGGCGCCGGCCCGGCTCGGCGGCTGGATCAAGCAGCGCACGCGCTGGTTCAAAGGCTGGATGCAGACATGGCTGGTGCACATGCGCCATCCCGCGCGGCTTTATCGCGAACTTGGCCTGCCCGGCTTTCTCGCCATGCAACTTACGGTCGGCGGCAGCGTCTTCGCCTCGCTGGTTCATCCGCTTATGCTGGCGTCCTTGCTGAAGACGACATTCGCTCAGGAAGCCTCGTCGGCCGGTGTCGTCCTGTTCAGCGCCACCGCCATGCTGGGTTACGGCGTATCGGGCGCCCTCAGTGTCGCCGGACTTGCCCGCCGCAAGCTCACGCGCCACGCCTGGGTGTTGCTGATCCTGCCGCTGCACTGGCTGCTTCTCTCGGCCGCCGCGTGGCGCGCATTGTTTCAGTTGATCCGCCGTCCGTACTACTGGGAGAAGACCGAGCACGGCCTCGCGCGGCGAACCCGGCGGCCGACCACACCGAAGCGATCGCGGACCGTCATCGTCGGACCACGCCGCGCGGCGGCGGTCAACACGGCCGCCGCCCGCGGCTGGAACCGTAACTAGAAATAGCGTCGCAGGTCCGCGGCCGCTTCGTCCGGCTTGCGCTGCAGATTGAACGGCGCGACGAAATCGCCCTGCTTGTTCATCAGATAGACCAGCGCCGTGTGGTCCATGCTGTAGTCGTCGCCGCCGTCCTTCGCCGGAATCTTCTTGGCATAGACGCGATAGCCCTTCTCGGCAGCGGCGACCTGCTGCGCGCTGCCGGTCGCGCCGCGCAGATGTGGATCGAAGCTCGACAGATAGTCCTTCATCACCGCGGGCGTGTCGCGCTCGGGATCGACCGTGACAAACAGCCCCGCGGCCTTGTCGGCGTCCTTGCCCAGCGCCCGGAACACTTCCGACAACTCGAACAGGGTGGTCGGGCAAACGTCGGGACAATGGGTGTAACCAAAGAACACCAGGAACGGCTTGCCCTTGAAATCGGCGTCGGTAATCGGCTTGCCGTTCTGATCGATCAGGCTGAACGGGCCGCCGATCGTCGCCGACAAGCCCTTGTCGGGATTGCGTTCGACGATAAACAGGATCACGCCGAGGAAGACGACGAGGCCGGCGAGAAAAGCCGACAGAACCAGGACGACACGAGAGGAGGTGGTTGTCATTTCCGTTCAATCAACCGCGTGGGACGTCAGAAGCAGCTCGCGAGGCCGGCTGCAATCGTTTCGACGAACACAGCGGTGCCGTAGTAAATCCAGAGCACCAAAGCGCCAGCCAGCAGCGCACCCCCGACGCCGGCGGCGAGCGGGACAGGCTTGAGCACACGGTTGGCAAGGGCGGCGGCGCGCATGATCCGATCCGGGTATCCTGAGCCTGATGCGGCAGGACTTACCATATTCGAGGCCACGCCGCAGGGGGCCGAATGTCGCGACGTTAACCATTCCATTTGAATAAACGCCGATTTTGCGGGCAAAATTGCGGCTCGCGTTGACTTGACCCGTTAAAGCCGCATTGATGGCCTGCAATCGGCTATTATGATGCCCAAACCAGGGCTGGAGGCGTAATGCGTAACACATTCTCTCTCGCGCTCGTTGTCTCGGCGATGCTGATGACCGGCGCGGCCTTCGCGCAGACCGCGCCGGCCCCTGCCGACGCCGCAAAACCGGCAGCCGAGGCGCAGAAGGCACCTGCCACGGCCGTGACCACAGCTTCGACCTGCGCCAATCCGAACGCGCTCGGCGTGTCACGTGTCGTGCAGATCGACACGACTGGCGGCCCGGGCTTCGGCTTCGAGCACTTCAAGGCCTACGACTTTCTTCAGGACCACGAAGTCGTCCTGACCTTCGACGACGGCCCGTGGCCCGGCAACACGCCTGCCGTGCTCAAGGCGCTGGCGGACCAGTGCACCAAGGGCCTGTTCTTCCCAATCGGCAAGCATGCCGGATGGCATCCTGAAATCCTCAAGGAGGTTGCCAAAGCCGGACAGACGATCGGCAGTCACACCTGGTCGCACAAGGACCTCACCAAGCTGTCGGACGACGAGGCCAAGGCGGAAATCGAGAAAGGCATCGCGGCCGTCAGCGTGGCGCTCGGCAACAAGCCGGTCGCTCCGTTCATCCGCTTCCCAGCCCTTCGCCATCCACCGGAAATGCTAAAGTATGTTGGCTCGCGCAATATCGCGGTGTTCTCGACCGACATCGACTCGTTCGACTTCAAGATGCGTCACCCTCAGCAAGTCGTGAAATCGGTGATGACCAAGCTGGAGAAGCGCGGCAAGGGCATCATCCTGATGCACGACTTCCAGCACGCGACGGCCGAGGCGCTTCCAGAAATTCTCAAGGAGCTCAAGGCCGGCGGCTACAAGGTCGTCCAGATCACCGGCAAGACTCCGGTCGAGCCGCTCCCCGAGTACAAGGAGATGGTGCTCAAGGAGATGGGCGGCGGCCTCGACGAGGCCCGTCCGATGTCGAGCGTCGTGAAGACGATCAGCAACTAAGCGCGACGAGCGCCCGAGACTTGCAAACGGCCGCGCTCCGCGCGGCCGTTTTGCTTTGTGGCGCTTCAATCGGTCAGTCTTATCGACAAAATCTTGGAGCGGGCGAAGGGAATCGAACCCTCGTATGCAGCTTGGGAAGCTGCCGTTCTACCATTGAACTACGCCCGCGCGGCGCGAAAATCGCATAACCGCGCGCGGCGGGCAATGGGATCAATCAGCGCGCGATCCGCCGCAGCGGATCGCCGTCGCGCGGCGCGGGCAATGTCGCGCAGGCATCGGCGCACAACTCGTTGCAGAAATACCGCTCGCCGACGCGAAGCGCCTCATCACGCAACGGCTCCCGGCAGTAGGCGCAAACGCGCGGACCGCCGTTCGGAACGCGGTTGAACGCAAACAGCATCGTCATCTCCCGTCAAGAACCGTGGACAACGCCGCCATCGTCGTTGCGGTTCCTGACAGGCTTATGACCGGAAGTGCTTGGAGAGCTTGAGGCCCTGCGCCTGATAGTTCGAGCCGATGCCCTGCCCGTACAAGGTCTGCGGACGCGCCAGCATCTTCTCGTAAACGAGGCGGCCGACGATCTGGCCGTGCTCAAGAATGAACGGCACCTCGCGCGAGCGCACCTCAAGCACCGCGCGCGAGCCCTGACCGCCGGCGCCGGCGTAACCGAAACCGGGATCGAAGAAGCCAGCGTAGTGCACGCGGAACTCGCCGACCAGCGGATCGAACGGCACCATCTCCGCCGCGAAATCCGGCGGCACCTGCACCGCCTCCTTCGAGGCAAGAATGTAGAACTCGTCCGGATCGAGGATCAGTGTCTTGTCGGCGCGCGCAGCGATCGGCTCCCAGAACTCCTCGACCGCGTAACCGTTGCGGCGCTCCACGTCGATGAGACCGGTATGCCGCTTGGCGCGATAGCCGACGAGCTTGCTCGGTCCGAGGCCGGCGAGATCGACGCCGACCGCGACGCCGTCGCGCACGTCGGCGTCGGAACTGTCGACCAGCCGCTCCGCGTCGTGAAGCCGCTGCAGCGCGTCGGCATCGAGTACGGCGTTGCCGCGGCGGAAGCGGATCTGCGACAGCCGCGCGCCCTCGCGCACCAGCACGGGAAAGGTGCGCGGCGAAATCTCCGCGAAAAGCGGACCGCGATAGCCGGCCTCGACGCGGTCAAAGCCGCGCATCGAATCCGCGATCACGCGCGTGAACAGGTCGAGACGGCCGGTCGAGCTCTTCGGATTAGCCGAGGCGGAAATATCCGGCGGCAGCGCGAGGCTCTCCTGCAGCGGCACGATGTAGACGCAGCCGGTCTCGAGCACGGCGCCGCGCGACAGCACGATCTCGTGCAGCTTGAGATCGGCGATGCGGCGGCCGACGCTGCCGTGCGGGCCCGGCAGGAAACTGGCGCGGACGCGATACGCGATGTTGCCGAGCCGCAGGTCGAGACTGGCAGGCTGGATCTGGTCCGGCTGGAACGCCCGCGCGGTGACGATGGCCCCGGCCTGCGCCAGTTCGGCGATCATGCGATCCGGCAGGATGCCTTTGTCATCGGCTGAAAATGAAAACGCCACGACGTGTCCCACTCGCGTTGACGGCGCGATCTAACCCGATGGCTCCCTTGACGTGAAGCACCCCTCGCCGCTACAAGCTTTTTATCCCGTGGTCATTTGAGCCGGCCGGCTTGCCGCCACGTTAAATAAAGTCGCTAAAAGGCCGGGGACACGTGAGCCCGGCCGACATCGTTGTACGGCCGGTTTTTTGTTGCCCGGCGTATCTCGCGGTACGCCGGCGCCAAGGAGGCTCACATGGCCCAAAAGTCGGCCCGCGAATACCATCCCGAAACCCGGCTCGTTCACGCCGGCACGCTGCGCTCCCAGTTCAACGAGACGTCGGAAGCGCTGTTTCTCACCCAGGGCTACGTCTACGACAGCGCCGAGCAATGCGAGGCGCGGTTCTCGGGCAAGGAGCCGGGCTATGTCTATTCGCGCTACTCCAACCCGACCGTCACCATGTTCGAGCAGCGCATGGCCGCGCTCGAGGGCGCCGAGGCCGCGCGCGGCACCGCGAGCGGCATGGCCGCGGTATCGACCGCGCTGATGGGGCAGGTGCGATCCGGGGACCACGTCGTCGCCGCCAAGGCGCTGTTCGGCTCGTGCCGGTGGATCATCGAGGATTGGATGCGGCGGTTCGGCGTCGAGTCGACCCTGGTCGACGGCGCCGATCTCGACCAGTGGCGCAAGGCGATGCGCAAGACCACCAAGGTCTGCTTTCTCGAGTCACCGACCAACCCGACGCTCGATGTCGTCGACATTGCCGCAGTCGCCGAGATCGCGCATAGCGTCGGCGCCAGGCTCGTCGTCGACAATGTGTTCGCCACCCCGCTCTACCAGAGCCCGCTCAAGCTCGGCGCCGATTGCGTCGTCTATTCGGCGACCAAGCATATCGACGGCCAGGGCCGCTGCCTCGGCGGCGTCATCCTCGGCTCCGAAAAATTCATCCAGGACAATGTGCACCAGCTTCTGCGGCAGACCGGCCCGTCGATCTCGCCGTTCAACGCCTGGGTGCTGCTGAAGGGACTGGAGACGCTCGGCGTGCGCGTCGCGCGGCAGACTGAGACGGCGAAGATCGTCGCCGACACGCTGGCCGGCCATCCCAAGCTGTCACGGCTCATCTATCCCGGACGTGCAGATCACCCGCAGGCCGACATCGTGCGCAAGCAGATGCGGGCCGGCTCGACCCTGTGTTCAATCGAGATCAAGGGCGGCAAGGCCGCGACCTTCCGCTTCCTCAATGCGCTGCAGCTCGTGCGCATCACCAACAATCTCGGCGACGCCAAGAGCCTGATCACTCATCCGGCGACGACGACGCATCAGCGCCTCACGCCGGAGCAGCGCGCGGAACTGGGCATCGGCGACGGATTGGTGCGGTTCTCGGCCGGCCTCGAGCATCCCGACGACGTCGTCGCGGATCTCACCACGGCGCTCGAGCGCGTCTAGCTCAAGGCATCATGACGGCCGCCGACGCCGACGACACCGGCCGCGTCGCGGCTTCGGCGATGGCGTCGGCGAGGCTGCGGGCGAGGCAGCCGTAGCTCCAGTCGTTCATGTGCACGCCGTCCGGCGACACGAACGACTCGAAGCCGATATGGTCGACGTCGCGCCAGCGACGCATCAGTGCAAAACGACGGAACAGGTCGACATTCTCGCGCTTGGCAGTGGCGCCGATCAATTCAACCATGCGCTCGGCGTCGGGCTTGGCGATGACCTTCGGCGCGAATTGCGGATCGATCAGCACGATGTCGGCGCCGGTGCTCTTGATCATGGTGAGGCCCTGGCGAATCAGTGCGCCATTATCGGACATCGGATGATCGCGCAGTACGGAATTGGTGCCGAGTTGCCAGATCACCAGGTCCGGATGCTCGGCGATCACTGCGGCGCCGAACCGGCGGATCATGTCCTTGGCTTCCTCGCCATTGACGCCGCGATTGAGCACAATGAATTTGGTGCGGGCGAAGCGTTTCGACAGCTCCACTTCGAGCCGCGCGGGATAGGCCTTGCCGGGTGCGCTGGCGCCGGCGCCCGCGGTCGAGGACGAACCGATCGCCACGATCTTGATAGGCTGCCCGGCCGCCAGCTTGTTAGCAATGTGCGACAGCGGGTTGGCGAGCCGGGTCATGTCAGCCGGCGCGCTGCAATGCGGCACGGCCTGCGCCGCCACGATACCCGGAGAGGCGCAAAACAGAGCAGCGGCGACGGCGAGCATCGCCCGTGACAGTTCCCGATACACCACGCGTGAACCCCAGCTCATTCAACGCACGCCCGGCGGCGCGCCCCCCGACGTTGCCGAGCGGACAATCAGTTCGGCCAGCAACCGCCCTAGGCAATCATGAACATGCTCGGCCATGTCAAGCTTATTCGTCGGCGTCCTGAAATCGAAGGTCCCCAGTTCGGCCCACAGCTTCATGATGCCGTAGCGGTCGAACAGCGGCACGTCGTGCCGGAGCGCAGCCCAGCGCATGTGATCGGCGTAGACGCCCAGCGCGATGATCGACTCCGTGTGCGGGCTGTATTGGGCGTTAACCAGCACAACGTCGGCGCCAGCCGCCTTGGCGGTGTCGATACCCTTGTCCAGCGTCGCCGAGAAATTGTCCGGATCGAGCCCCCTCATGGCTTCGATCGTCCCGGTCTGCCAGACCACCAGCGCCGGCCGATAGGCCCCGAGGTCCTGCACCAAGTTGGCGACCGCCTGTCCAGCATCGCGGCCCTGCTTGGCATCGGAATGGACGGCGACCTCGACGCCGGGCAGGCTGGCCTGCAGCGCGACCTGAAGCCGCGCCGGATAGGCTTTCTGCACCGCGCCCTGCAAGGTCGACGACCCGGCGCCCAGCACCAGAATCGTCAGCTTCTTTTTCCCGATGGCCGCCGTGGTGTTCGGCAACGCGAAGTCCGGATCGGTGAAATTCTCGGCAACCGCGCATTGCGCCGGAAGCTCGGCCCGTGCGACCGCTCCAAGCAATAGCCAAGATACATTGACCAAGGCCAATGCCATGAAGCTCCAGGCCCTCATGCGTCGCCCCCCGCAAGGCCCGGCATTTTCGCCGGTGGACGCGGTCCTTTGCCGCGCTTTTCAAGCTGCTTATACCACGACAACAGCGTTGCCACGCCGACCATGATGGCGATTCCGGCGGCGCTGACTGCAATCTGCACGGGTATCCGGTCGGACACCTCGGTAAAGATGAAGTGCCCCGCAAACGACAGGAAGACGCCGAGGCAGAACACCTCGAGCGAGTGCTGGCCGGAGATGATCGCGGGTTTGAACACCGGGTTGCTCAATGCTGGCCAGTCCCGCGGCACAAGGCGCACGACAACCACCGCCAGCGCCAAGAAATGCGCGATGCGCAGCACGTCGAGATTGGTCTTGTCGATCGGATAAATCGTCTCGGACACGATCTTCGGCACATAGACGCTGAGCCGGGGAAAATACCACGTCATGGCGATGCAGAATGCGAAGATCAGATAGGCGATCGCGACAACCAGCACCACGCGTGAATTGATCCAGTAGGCCAGTTTCTGCGCGCCGCCGAGCGCGCACCAGGCGCCGAATATAAACAGAAGCTGCCAGGCGAACGGATTGAAGACCCAATAGCCTTCCGGCCATGCCGGCACGTTCCAGTTAAACTTCCACATCAGGATGTAAAGCACCGCCGAGCCGGCCAGCGCGGTATTGCGCGCGCGCACGAGCACCCAGAGCACTGGCGCGAAGCCGAGCAGCAGCGCGATGTAGAGCGGCAGCACGTCCATGTTGACCGGCTTGAATTTCAGCAGCATCGCCTGCATGACCGTGACGTCGGGATGCTGGAGGAAGTTCAGAATGCCCATTTCCTCGGTGTAGAGCGGGTTGTTGAAGGTCTGCGCGACGTAGCCGATCTCGGCGAGGTAGATCGCAAACAGGAAAATGTGGGCGATGTAGATCTGCCATGCGCGCTTGAGGACGCGCGCGCCGGCGACCAGAAAGCCGTGTTCCCGCATCGCGCGGCCATAGACGAAGGCTGCGGTGTAGCCGGAAATGAACACGAAGATTTCCGTGGCGTCGCTGAAGCCGTAGTTCCGGATCGTGATCCAGCTCACGGCGTTGGACGGAATATGGTCGAGGAAGATCAGCCAGAGCGCGAGGCCCCGGAACAGGTCGAGCCGCAGATCGCGTTCGGGTTTAACCGGAGCCATGTGCGGCTTTTCTTTCGTCGGGACTTTCGGCCATACTTCCTTTACCGCGCATTATGGCAAGAGGTTAGCCGGTTCGCGCGGCCGCTCAGCGCAATGAACCGGAATTTATGTCGGGTCCAATGTACCGTGCCGTCACCAGAAACATCGAGGTCACCGTCCAGCCTCGCTTCATTCCGGACCGCTCATCTCCGAAAAACGGCTATTATTTCTGGGCCTATACCATCACTATCGCCAACCAGGGGGACGAGACCGTCCAGCTCAAGACCCGTTATTGGTTGATCACCGACGCCACCGGCAAACGCCAGGAAGTCCGTGGTCCCGGCGTGGTCGGCGAGGAGCCGGTGCTCAATCCCGGCCAGTCGTTCGAATACACCAGCGGGGTTCCGCTGCCGACGCCGTCCGGCTTCATGCAGGGCTCCTATCGCATGGTCACGGCGGACAAGGAGTCCTTCGACGTCGAGGTGCCTGCCTTCTCGCTCGACCTCACCGACGCCGAGCGCACGCTCAATTAGGCAGACAACCATTCAGCCGGCTTCTGGCGCTCTCCGGCAGGATGGCGAGGACCGCGCCCGCCTCGGCGAAATCCTGCAGCGAGATGACATCCGGCTCCGGCAGCGCCACGCAGCCTCGCGTTCCAGTCGTGCTCGGCAACCGCACGTGGATGAAGATGCAGGAGCCGGCGCGGTGACGCCGGTCGGTCGGGTAGTCGACGACAAGACCGTGCCGGTAGGCCGGAATGCGCGCCATATCCTCGCCGTGGACGAAGGCGCCGATCCTGTCGCGTGTCGTGATGGTGTTGTAGGCGGCCGACTCGAGGTCGTTGACGCACACCGTGCCGTCCTTGATTTGCAGATAGGCCGGCCGTTCTGACGGCGCGAAGCCGAACGGCCGGCCGATCTTGAAAATGCCGGCCGGCGCCCGGCCATCGCCTTCGACCTTGATCCCTTCGCCGGAGTGCGCCAGCGAGCGGAACGCCGGCGCCCATGCCATGCCGTTGCGGCCGATCAGCGCCGACTGCGGACCGCCGGCCGCCTGCCACGGATGCGTCGAGGCCTCGCGCTCGTAGCGCTGCATGCGCGCCAGCGAGGTGTTCATGCCGTTGGCGGTGACGAGCACCAGGCGCCGCGCCGACGCCAGCGGTTCGGGGCAGCTTTGCGCCGACGCCACAAGCGGCGTCAGCGCGATTGCGAACGCCACGGCGGCAAGCGCACATTTCATGGAAGCCTCGGAGCTAGCCGGCGTCGACGTCGCCGGGCGCGAATTTATAGTTCGTGCTGCAGAACTCGCATGTCACCGAAATCGCGCCGTCTTCGACCATATGGTCGCGATCGTCCTGCGAGAAACTCTTGAGCATGTTTTCCACGCGATCGCGCGAGCACGAGCATTGCGCGACCACCGGTTTGCCGCTGAACACGCGCACGCCCGGCTCGTGGAACAGCCGGTACACCAGCCGCTCGCTCGACAGCTCCGGGTCGATCAGCTCTAGGTCTTCGACCGTCTCGACGAGAGCGCGGCCTTCGACCCACGCCTCGTCCTCCGGCGCGTCACGCGTCTCGGCGCCGGCAGGCGCGTCGCCTGGATGACTATCGGCGGCGCGACGGCGTTCCGGCGCGCGCGGCAGGAATTGCAGCAGGATGCCGCCGGCCCGCCAGGATTGCCGCGGGCCTTCGCCGGAATTGCGGAATTCCTCGGCGACCGCGAGCCGCACGCGCGTCGGGATTTGCTCGGACTGCGCAAAATACTGATGCGCGGCGGCCTGCAGATCGCCGCCTTCGAGCGCGACCAGTCCCTGGTAGCGGTTGAGCTCGGGGCCTTGATCGATCGTCATCGCCAGATGGCCGCGGCCGAGCAGCTTGCCGGCCTCGACCTCGTTGGCGGCGACCGCCGCCGCGAGCCTGGCGTGATCGAACCGGGCATAGCCGCGCACCTTGTCGGGCGACGTGAAGTCGGCGACCAGCATGCGCACCGGCCCGTCGGTCTGGGTCTGCAGGATGAGCCGACCTTCGATCTTGAGGGCCGAGCCAAGCATGATGGTCAGCACCAGGGCTTCGCCCAGCAGCTTGGCGACCAGCGCCGGATAGTTATGGCGGCTGAGAATCTCGCTGACCGCAGGACCGAGCCGCACCACGCGGCCGCGCAGGTCCAGCGCCGGGACCTCGAACGGAGTCACGGCGTCGTCGATGGCCGCGGCGGACGGCGCGCGGCTCGGAATCATGATGTCAGGGCTGGTCATGGCCCCTTATGTAGCGCGAAAGTGGGAGAAAACGAGTCCGGCTCGATGGCTCGCTGGACCGTCACGCATCCTCGGCGTGCAGGCACCAGGCGAGGATGCCCTTCTGCGCGTGCAGGCGGTTTTCGGCTTCGTCGAACACCACCGACTGCGGCCCGTCGATCACCGCGTCGGTGACCTCCTCGCCGCGGTGCGCCGGCAGGCAGTGCATGAACAGCGCGTCCGGCCTCGCCCTGGCCATCAGGCGCTCGTTGACCTGATAAGGCTTGAGCAGATTATGCCGGTGCGTTTCGCCTTCGCGGTCGCCCATCGACACCCAGGTGTCGGTGACGACGCAGTCGGCATCCTTCACCGCCTCTTCGGGATCCTCGGTAACGCTGACGCTGGCGCCGGAGGTCTCGATCCAGTCCACCAGCCATTGCTTCGGCTTGAGCTCCGGCGGGCTTGCGACCTTGAGGCGGAAGTCGAACCGTTCGGCGGCCTGCGCCCATGAATTCAGGACGTTGTTGGCGTCGCCGGTCCAGGCCACCGTGCGTCCCTTGATCGGGCCGCGATGCTCCTCGAACGTCAGGACATCGGCCATCACCTGGCAGGGATGCGAGCGCCGCGTCAGCCCGTTGATGACCGGGACCGTCGCGTATTGCGCCAGTTCCTCGACCGACTTCGGATTGAGGATGCGGATCATGATGGCGTCGACGTAGCGCGACAAAACGCGGGCCGTGTCGGCCAGCGTCTCGCCGCGGCCGAGCTGCATCTCCTGGCCGGTCAGCATGATCGCCTCGCCGCCGAGCTGGCGCATGGCGACGTCGAACGAGACCCGCGTGCGGGTCGACGGCTTGTCGAAGATCATCGCCAGCGTCTTGCCGGCCAGCGGCCCCTTCGCCGTGTCGCCCTTCTTGCGCCGCGCCTTCATCGCCCGGCTGTGGTCGATCATCGCGCGCAGGTCGTTCTTGGAGATCTCGTCGAGATCAAGGAAATGCCGCACCCCGTTGGTCATCACGCGGCCCCCTGCTTCCGCTGCGTCTTGGCCAGCGCCGCGCAGGCCCGGTCGATCTTGTCGATCGCCTCGCCGACTTCCTTTTCGGTGATGATGAGCGGCGGCAGCAGCCGCACGACGTTGTCGCCGGCGCCGACCGTGATCATCTTCTCGGCGCGCAGCGCGTCGACCAGCTCGCCGGCCGGCACCACGGCCTTGAGGCCGAGCAGCAGCCCCTCGCCGCGGATTTCGGAAATGACCGAGCCGTAGCGGTCCTTGATCTCGGCTAGGCGCTGCTTCATCAGCAGCGACATCTTGCGCACGTGATCCATGAAGCCGGGCTTGAGCATGATGTCGAGCACGGCGTTGCCGACCGCCATCGCCAGCGGATTGCCGCCGAAGGTCGAGCCGTGCGTGCCGGCGGTCATGCCTTTCGACGCGTCTTTGGTCGCGAGGCAGGCGCCGACCGGGAAGCCGCCGCCGAGCGCCTTGGCGATCGTCATCACGTCCGGCGTCACGCTGGTGTGCATGTAGGCGAACAGATCGCCGGTGCGGCCGAAGCCGGTCTGGATCTCGTCGAAGATCAGCAGCAGGCCGTGCTTGTCGCACAGTTCGCGCAGCGCCCGCAGAAAGCCGTTGGGGACGACACGCACGCCGCCCTCGCCCATGACCGGCTCGATCAGGATGCCGGCCGTCGCCGGACCGATCGTCTTCTTCACGGCGTCGAGGTCGTTGAACGGCACCTGGTCGAAGCCTTCGACCGCCGGGCCGAAGCCGTCGAGATATTTCTTGTTGCCGGTCGCGGCGATGGCCGCGAGCGTGCGGCCGTGAAACGCGCCCTCGAATGTGATGATGCGAAAACGCTCGGGCTTGCCGGACGCCGACTGATACTTGCGCGTCAGCTTGATCGCGCATTCGATCGCCTCGGCACCCGAGTTCTGGAAGAACACGGTGTCGGCGAAGGTCGCCTCGCACAGCCGGTCGGCCAGCCGCTCGCCCTCCGGAATCCGGTAGAGGTTGGAGACGTGCCAGACCTTCTGGGCCTGCTCGGTGAGCGCCTTGACCAACTCGGGATGGGCGTGGCCCAGCGCGTTGACGGCGACGCCGCTGGTGAAATCGAGATAGCGGTCGCCATTGCTGGCGATCAGCCAGGCGCCCTCACCCCGCTCGAAGGCGAGGTCGACACGCGAATAGGTCGGCAGCAGATGCGAGGCCACGGCGCACGTCTTTCATTGAAGTCTTTGGCCGAAAAGAAATATGCCGCCCCGCCGGGCGGCACTGATTTGCATCATATTTCAGCGGCTTGGGCTGTCAACTCGCGCCGCTGAGCCGCGACGGCCGACTCATTTATGCCGCAAGGGCCGATTCTAACGGGAAAACTGTTGGAAGATGTGAATCCGGCGGGGCGCTGCGCTTGCGCGAGAGTCACCCGATATTGTAGCTTTTCGACTGTCAGCCACGATATCTCGTGCTGGTGGATCGTCTCCAAGGCTTCCGAAGCGTACGCGTTCGGCGTGGAAACTCGCGCCAGACGTCGGCGGTGGATTCGATCCGGAATGCCGCCAAGCTATTGATGCGGATGGGGAATTTCCATGGGCTGGACCGACGAACGGGTCGAATTGCTGAAAAAGCTCTGGGCCGACGGCCTGTCCGCGAGCCAGATCGCCGCGGAACTCGGCGGCATCACCCGCAACGCGGTCATCGGCAAGGTCCACCGCCTGGGGTTGTCGGGGCGGGCCAAGAGCCCGTCGACCTCGACCCCGCGGCCGCGCAAGCCGCGCGCCTCGAACCACATGCTGCGCGTCTCGCGCGGCGCCATCCGCGGCAACACCGCGCTCGCCTACGACTATGCGGTCGAGCCCGAGCCGGAGCTGATGGAAATTCCGATGGAGCAGCGCAAGACCCTGCTCCAGCTCAGCGAGGTGACTTGCCACTGGCCGGTCGGCGATCCGGGCTCGCCGGATTTCTTCTTCTGCGGCGGCGATGCGTCGGACGGCTCGCCGTACTGCTCGTTCCACTCGCGCGTCGCTTATCAGCCGGCCTCCGACCGCCGCCGCGACCGCCAGCGCCCGCCGTTCCGCGGCTGAGGCCTTCTATCGTTACCGACGGGCGATCTCGTTGCC
This sequence comes from Pseudolabrys sp., assembly GCA_029980465.1. Lineage (GTDB taxonomy): Bacteria > Pseudomonadota > Alphaproteobacteria > Rhizobiales > Xanthobacteraceae > Pseudolabrys. The sequence continues at coordinate 2,315,070 of JARYIJ010000001.1, read as the reverse complement.
CTATCCTCGGCTGCCGTCACCCGCAAGCGGGTGCGGACGATGACGCCCGAAATTAAAGCACGGCGCGACACACACTCCGCTCGTTCTCGCGGAGTTGTTCCTCATCCTAACAGTCTGACTCGAAAAGAGCCCGTCAAAATCAACGACGTGTCCCGGACGCGGTGCAGCACGAACCATAAGCGCGTTTACGCGCGTCTTCGACGCGCTATGGCGACGTGGTGCACCGCAGAGCCGGGACCCCGGTTAACCCGCGAAGAAACACCGGGGTCCCGGGTCTGCAGCGCACCGCTAACGCGCTGCGCTGCGCCCGGGACACGAGATTGAAAACCCGGAATCATTTCCGGTCATAACTCTGAGGATTGAGGCAGGTGCGCGCTTCGATTTTCAGACAGCCCGCGCAGCCAACGCTCCGCACCCCCTGTTGTTAGCGACGCGGGGGCGTCGTCCTTCCTTTTTCTTCCCTCCGTCTCAAGACGAAGGGGACGGAGCGCCGGGCGGCGCAACGTCTTGGTTTCCGCACCTTGCGATGCGGAGAGCCTCTGGCGAAGAGGCTCGCGCCGTCCGGCGCTCCATCGCGGCTTCGCGGAAGGCCGCAGCCTGTCCGCAGACCCGGGGCCGCGCTTCGCCGGACCCAACCGGGGTTCCGGCTTAAGCAGGCTCCCTGCGGACGGGTCGTTATGCCCGTCGGGCGGGGTCCCGGGCCTCCCGGGGATGGGCTTGCGAAACCCACCCGCAGGCACCGCATCCGGTCCCGCCATCAGCACGCCTCTAGATGACGCCCTTCGACGGACCGGACTGTATGACTATAGTCATATTAGGAATATTGTCAAGACGATCCGGTGCTGACCGCGTCCGAAGAGCAACGCGCCTCATCCCCTCCTCCGCCGTCATCGCCGGGCTTGACCCGGCGATCCATCGGGCAGCTCGACAAATAGACGTCTTACGTAATTGTAGTTAGGCGATGCTTCATGGATGCCCGGGTCAAGCCCGGGCATGACGCTGAGTGAGTGCAGGCGCATCATCCTCATGGTGAGGAGCGCTGCAGACCAAAGCGTGTTGACGCGCTATGACGAGGTGGTGCGCTGCGCCCGGGACACGAGCTTGAAAACCCGGAATCATTTCCGGTCAGACTGTCAGGATGTGGCGGGTGAGAGCCTCACCCGTCCAGCGCCTCACGCGCTCTTCTCGACCTTGCCGAAGCGGTCGTCGAGCGCGTAGCCGGCGCCGCGCACGGTGCGGATCGGGTCGGCGGCGTGGCCGTGGTTGAGCGCCTTGCGCAGGCGGCCGACATGGACGTCGACGGTGCGCTCGTCGATGTAGATCTCGCTGCCCCAGACGCCGTCGAGCAACTGCTCGCGCGAGAACACGCGGCCGGGGCGCTCCATCAGGAATTCGAGCAGGCGGAACTCGGTCGGGCCGAGATCGACCGGCTTGCCGTTGCGCGACACCCGTTTCTTCTCGCGGTCGAGCTCGATATCGCCGGCCGACAGCAGATTCGACACGCGCTCCGGGTTCGAGCGCCGCAGCAGCGCGCGCACGCGGGCGAGCAGCTCCGGCACCGAGAACGGCTTGACGATGTAGTCGTCGGCGCCTGTCGAGAGCCCGCGGATCCGCTCGGACTCCTCGCCGCGCGCCGTCAGCATGATGATCGGCAACTGCCTGGTCTCGGGCCGCGTGCGCAGCCGGCGGCACAATTCGATGCCGGACAGACCCGGCAGCATCCAGTCGAGCACGACGAGATCGGGCCGGGCCTCGCGAATGAGCGTGTCGGCCTCGTCGCCGCGCGCCGCGGCGTAGACCTCGTAGCCCTCCGACTCGAGATTGTAGCGGAGCAGCATGGTCAGCGGCTCCTCGTCCTCGACGATCAGGATGCGCGTGCTCATCGTGTGCCCTTACCGCTCCCCGGCCGCGCGCCGCGCGGCGAAGGCCGTGGTGTCACCCTTGGGGCGCTTGTCGGCGATCGGCCGGCCCTCGATGATATAATGCACCGTCTCCGCGATGTTGGTGGCGTGGTCGCCCATGCGCTCGATGTTCTTGGCGCAGAACATCAGGTGGATGCAGAAGGTAATGTTGCGCGGGTCCTCCATCATATAGGTGAGCAACTCGCGGAACACCGAGGTCGTCATGGCGTCGATCTGCTCGTCGCCGCGCCACACCGCCATGGCCTTGGCGTCGTCGCGCTGGGCGTAGGCGTCGAGCACGATCTTGAGCTGGCCGAGCACGAGGTCGGCCATGTGCTCGACGCCGCGAAGGAGCTTCGGCGGCGGAAACTCGTCGTTGAGCGCGATCACCCGCTTGGCGATGTTCTTCGCCAAGTCGCCGATGCGCTCGAGATCGCCGGCCAGCCGCAGCGCGCCGACGATGTCGCGCAGATCGACCGCCATCGGCTGGCGGCGGGCGATGGTGAGGACGGCGTGCTCCTCGATCTCGCGCTGCAGCTTGTCGATCGCGGCGTCGGTCAGGGTGATGCGCTGCGCCAGATCGGTGTCGCGCTTGACCAGCGCCTGCACCGAGTCGGCGATCTGCTTTTCCGCGAGGCCGCCCATCTCGGCGACCATGCGCGACAGCTCCTGCAGGTCGGTGTCGAAGGCCTTGGCGGTGTGGGGGTCGTTCATCATGGCGATATCCTTCCGTGCGCGGCTCAGCCGAACCGGCCGGTGATGTAGTCCTGCGTGCGCCGGTCGTCCGGCGACGTGAAAATGTGGCTGGTGTCGCCGAACTCGATGAGCTCGCCGAGATACATGAACGCGGTGAAATCGGAGACGCGGGCCGCCTGCTGCATGTTGTGGGTGACGATGGCGATCGTGTAGTCGTCCTTGAGCTCGTCGATCAGCTCCTCGATCTTCGCGGTCGAGATGGGGTCGAGCGCCGAGCACGGCTCGTCGAACAGGATGACCTCGGGCCGCACCGCGACGGTGCGGGCGATGCACAGGCGCTGCTGCTGGCCGCCGGACAGGCTCAGGCCGCTGACGCCGAGCTTGTCCTTGACCTCGTTCCACAGCGCGGCGCGCGCCAGCGCGTGCTCGACGCGGCCGTCGAGCTCCGACTTCGGCAGCTTCTCGTAGAGGCGGATGCCGAAGGCGATGTTCTCGTAGATCGTCATCGGGAACGGCGTCGGCTTCTGGAACACCATGCCGACGCGGGCGCGCAGCAGGTTGAGGTCCAGCGCCGGCGACAGGATGTTCTCGCCGTCGAACATGACCTCGCCAGTCGCCGTCTGGTTGGGATAGAGGTCGTACATGCGGTTGAGGATGCGCAGCAGCGTGGACTTGCCGCAGCCCGACGGGCCGATGACGGCCGTCACCTTGCCCTGGTAGAGCGAGACGTCGATCGCCTTGAGCGCGCGATAATCGCCGTAGAAGAAATCGAGGTTGCGGACCGCGATCTTCTCCGCGAGCTCGTTGCGGTTGACGACGGCGTTACCAACCGACGGAACGGCGAAGGAGGCCATGCTCATGACGACTTTCTTTGCGATGCGAGAAGCCGCGCGACGATGCTGAGCGCCAGCACGGCGAAGGTGATGATCAGCGCGCCGGTCCATGCCAGCCGCTGCCAGTCGTTGTAGGGGCTGAGCGCGAACTGGAAGATGACGATCGGCAGGCTGGCGACCGGCTGATTGAGGTTGAGGCTCCAGAACTGGTTGTTGAGCGTCGTGAAGAGAAGCGGCGCCGTCTCGCCGCTGATGCGGGCGACCGCGAGCAGCACGCCGGTGACCATGCCGGCGCGCGCGGTGCGATAGGCGACCTTGCGGATCATCAGCGAGCGCGGCAGGCCGATCGACGCCGCGGCCTCGCGCAACGTGTCGGGCACGAGGGCGAGCATGTCTTCCGTCGTCCGCACCACGACCGGAATGACGATCACGGCGAGCGCCACCGCTCCGGCCCAGCCGGAGAAGTGGCCCATCCGCGCCACCATCACCTCGTAGATGAACAGGCCGATGACGATCGACGGCGCGCTGAGCAGGATGTCGTTGATGAAGCGCACCACCGAGGTGAGGCGGTCGTAGCGGCCATACTCGGCCATGTAGGTGCCGGCCAGTATGCCGAGCGGCGTGCCGATCGCGACGGCGAGCACCGTCATCACGAGGCTGCCGGCGATGGCGTTGAGCAGGCCGCCGGCCGAACCCGGCGGCGGCGTCATTTGCGTGAACACGGCGAGCGACAGGCCGCCGAAGCCCTTCCACAGCAGCACGGCGAGAATGAGCACCAGCCAGAGCAGGCCGAAGGCGGTGGCCGCCAGCGCCAGCCCGATGCTGACCCGGTTGCGGCGGCGGCGCCTGGCGTACAAAGCGGGAGACATCGCCATGGCTCAGCTCCCGGTCCGCGCGTCGAGCCGCAGCAGCATGTAGCGCGCGGCGGCCAGCACGATGAAGGTGATGACGAACAGGATGAGGCCGAGCGCGATCAGCGACGACGTGTAGAGATCGCCGACCGCCTCGGTGAATTCGTTGGCGATGGTCGCCGAAATCGTCGTGCCCGGCGCGAACAGCGACGGCGCGACGCGGTGCGCGTTGCCGATGACGAAGGTCACCGCCATCGTCTCGCCGAGCGCGCGGCCGAGCGCCAGCATCACGGCGCCGATGACGCCGACGCGGGTATAGGGCAGCACGACATGGCGCATCACCTCCCAGGTCGTGCAGCCGAGGCCGTAGCTTGCCTCCTTGAGCACCGCGGGCACCGCCTCGAACACGTCGCGCGAGATCGACGTGATGAACGGCAGCACCATAATGGCGAGGATCAGGCCGGCGGTCAGGATGCCGATGCCGTAGGGCGGCCCGGCGAACAGGCTCGACAGCACGGGAATGTTGCCGAAGGCCGCGATGATCGCCGGCTGGACGTGCTGCTGCAGGAACGGCGCGAACACGAACAGGCCCCAGATGCCGTAGATGATGCTGGGAATGCCGGCGAGCAGCTCGATGGCGATGCCGACCGGGCGACGCAGCCACATCGGGCACAGCTCAGTGAGAAACATCGCGATGAACAGGCCGACCGGAACCGCGATCAGCATGGCGATCAGCGAGGTGACGATGGTGCCGTAGACCGGCGCGACGGCGCCGAACCTGTTCGTCACCGGATTCCAGGACTCGGTGACGAAGAAGGAGAAGCCAAAGGTCCGCAGCGCGGGCCACGAGCCGTGGATCAGCGAAACGATGATGCCGCCGAGGATCAGGAGGACCGCGATGGCAGCGGCGCGGGTCAGGCCGCGGAAGGCGGCGTCGTGAACCTGCAGGCGGCGCAGCACCTGCGACCGGTCGGTCTGTTTTGACGCCACGACGGCTCCGCCTTGCAACGCTACATCGGCCACGAAGCGCCTCCTGAAAACTCAAGCCGGACGCTCCTCATCGAGAAGCCACTTTGAACGGCCCGAACACCGCGAGACAAGTCCGCCGGCCGGAACGGTGGACAAGGCGGGGCGGAAAAGGCGCCGTGGGGCGCCCTTTCCAGGGTTTGCATCGTCAGAACACCGGCTTGCCGCTGTTGTCCTTGATCTGCGTCTTCCACTCGGTCTTGATCAGATCGACGACAGTGTCGGGCATCGGGATGTAGTCGAGGCTCGACGCCATCTCGCCGCCGTTCTTGTAGGCCCACGAGAAGAAGTCGAGGGCCTCCTTGGTGGCGGCGATGTCCTTGGGCTGCTTCGGCACAAGGATGAAGGTCGCGCCGGCGATCGGCCACGACTTGGCGCCCGGCGCATCCGTCAGGATCATGTAGAAGCCCGGCGCGTTCTTCCAGTCGGCACCGGCCGCGGCGGCCTGGATCGCGGCCGGAGTCGCGGCGACCGTCTGGCCATCCTTGTTGACCATCTTCATGGTCGTCAGATGGTTCTGCTTGGCGTAGGCGGTCTCGACGTAACCGATCGCGCCCTTGGTCTGGCCGACATTGTTGGCGACGCCTTCGTTGCCCTTGGCGCCGATGCCGCCCGGCCACTCAACCGAGGTGTTGTTGCCGACCTTCGACTTCCAGTCGGCGCTGACCTTCGACAGGTAGTTGGTGAAGATGAAGGTCGTGCCCGATCCGTCCGAGCGGTGGACCAGCGCGATCGCCTGCGACGGCAGCTTGACGGCGGGGTTGAGCTTCCTGATCGCCGGATCGTCCCACTTGATGATCTCGCCGAGATAGATCTTGGCGAGCGTCGGGCCGTCGATAGTCAGGTCGTTGCTTTTGACGCCGTCGAGATTGACGACCGGCACGATGCCGCCCATCACCGTCGGGAACTGGACGACGCCGATCTTGTCGAGCTGCGCCGGCTGCAGCGGCATGTCGGAGGCGCCGAACGTCACGGTGCGCGCGCTGATCTGCTTGATGCCGCCCCCCGAGCCGATCGACTGATAATTGAGGCCGTTACCCGTCGCTTTCTTGTAGGCGTCCGCCCACTTCGCATAGATCGGATACGGAAACGTCGCGCCGGCACCGGAAATGTCGGCGGCTTTCGCCGGAGCGAGGGCGGCAGCGGCGATCAGGCCGGCGGCCGCCAAGGTGTGCCAGTGTTTCAAGATAACTCTCCATGGTTTGACAGCCGCGCGCTGCCGAGCGCGCCCATGGCGCTCGATCGTCTGGGTCCCATCAACGGGCGGCTTTGTTGGTCGACAACGCACTCCACTGTCGGCTTCGGCCCCCTGACGGTCGTGCGTCAGGACAAGGAATTCCGAAGCCCGGGGCTGCGTTAGAAGGCGCATGTCACCGCAATATAACGGTTGCATGACACGCAAATGACAGTCTAACTGGCTGATCTGGTTACGGATTATCGGTTTCCGCCGCTCGGGCGGTGTGCAGCGGCAGATGCACCGTGAAGGTCGCGCCCTGTCCCGGCGTGCTCGTCACCGAAAGCCGGCCGCCGTGCCGGTTGAGGACGTGCTTGACCAAAGCAAGGCCGAGCCCGGTGCCGCCCTGGGCGCGGCTGTCGGCGACGTCGACGCGATAAAACCGCTCGGTCAGCCGCGGCAGATGTTCGGGGGCGATGCCGGGCCCGTGGTCGCGCACGGTCACGGTAGCCTCGCCGCCCGCGCCGGCCGCGTGCCGGCCCAGCGTGATCTCGACCTCCTTGCCGGAGGCGCCGTATTTCAGCGCGTTCTCGACCAGGTTCTCGAGCGCGCGGATCAATTCGTCGCGATCGCCGAGCACGACCAGCGTCTCGTCGGCGCCGGCGACCTTGATCGCGACGCCACGGTCGCGCGCCAGCGTCTGCAGCCCGTCGACCACCTGCCGCACGATCGACGACAATTCGACCGGCGTGCCCGGCCGCAGGTGCGCGTTGAGCTCGATGCGCGACAGCGACAGCAGGTCGTCGATCAGGCGCGCCATGCGGGTCGCCTGGTTCTGCATGATGCCGAGGAACCGCTCGCGCGCCGCGGTATCGTCGCGCGCCGGCCCCTGCAGCGTCTCGATGAAGCCGAGCAGCGCGGCGAGCGGCGTGCGCAGCTCGTGGCTGGCGTTGGCGACGAAATCGGCCCGCATCTCCTCGACGCGGCGCAGCGGCGTGCGGTCGTTGAAGGTGAGCAGCAGCATGTCCGGATCGCCGGTGCCGCGCATCGGCACGACGACCACCTCGAACCAGCGGTCCGGCATGCGTTCGACGATCTCGACCTGCTGCGGCTCGTGTGTCGTGGCGGCGCGGCGGATGGCCTCGATCAGGTCCGGCGTACGCAACGCATGGAAGATCGGCGCGCCATGCCGCAGCGCCGGCGCGAGGGCCGCCGCCGGCCCGTTGAAGGCCAGCACCTGCATGTCGCGGCCGAGCGCGATGGTCGGATTGGGCAGCGCATCGATGACCGGCGCCAGCATCGATCCGCCCGGGGCGGTGGGAACGGCGCCGGCCGGCGCGCCAGCGCCCCCCGGCCCGCCGCGGCCGCGCAACGCCAACCAGATGCGCTGCAACGGTGTCGACTCTGACTCGGGACCGCCGGTTGCGTCGTCCATCGTGTTCGACCGCGGTTAGCCGGGCTCCGTCGTGCGCGTTTCGATCTCGCTCTTGAGCGGCGCGGTGGTCTGCACCGGCTGCGACGGCGGCAGCACGCCCGGCGAGCGCAGATTGATGATCGACTCGCGAATGCCGAGCATGATCAGCGCGATCACGAACGGGCAGATGTAATAGAGCAGCCGGAACAGGAGCAGGCCAGCGAGAAGCTGCTCGCGATCGAACTGCCAGAGCGCCACCAGCATCGTGGCGTCGAACACGCCGAGCCCGCCAGGCGCGTGGCTGGCGAAACCGAGCAGCGTCGCCGTCACGAAGATCACCGCCAGCGTGACGAAGCCGATATTGGGCTCGGCCGGCATCAACATGTACATCGCCAGCGTGCAGCACGACAGATCGAGAATGCCGATGCCGATCTGCAGCAGCGTCAGCGGGCCGCTGGGCAGCCGCACCTGCCAGCCGTGCTTGCCGAGCATGCGCGGCGCGGTCCACACCCAGGCGACGTAGCAGCCGAGCACCGTCAGCGACGCGACGCCAACGATACGGTTGAAGACGGGTGGCAGACGGTCGATCGCGGTCGCGGCTTCCGGCGCATGGATGATGCTCAGGCCCAGGACGGCGGCGTTGCCGAGCCAGAACGTCAAGCCGGCGATGAAGCAGATCTTCGCCACCTCGATGGCGTTGAGCCCCCAACCGGAATAGATGCGGTAGCGCACCGCGCCGCCGGTGAAGACCGTGGCGCCGATGTTGTGGCCGACCGCGTAGCTGGTGAAGCCGCTGAAGGCGGCGACGCGGTACGGGACTTCACGGCGGTCGACCGCCCGCACGGCGAACCAGTCGTAGAAGGTCAGCGTGCCGTAGGCGCCTGCGACGAACAGCGCGGCAAGGACGAAGTCGCGGTGATTGGTACGCTTGAGCGCACGGATCACCTCGTGGACGTCGATATCGCGCAGCATGTGAAACAGCACCGAGGCTGCCACCGCGATGATCGTGACGCTGAGGAGAAATCCGATCCGATTCCAGCCGATCTTGTCCTGGACAAACCGGAGCGCCGCACGCAGCCACCTCATCGGCGGCACCCAGGGGCGGACATCGGGAAACAAAATCGCATGACGGCCCCCTAGCAGAACTCTTGGGCGAGGGCGAGTGCCGGAATGCGGCGATTTGCGGATGAGAAAAACCCCGGCGTCCTGTCGAAGCCGGGGTTTCTCGGGGGGCATTCCGAGGCTGCTTAGTCGCAGACCTGTACGTGGCGGACGCGGGGGCCGTACGGGGTCGCGACGACCTTCCTCACGACGTAGCAGTCGTCATAGACGGGCGCGGCGGCATAGATCGGGGCGTAGATGCCGAAGCCGTGGCCCCAGCCCCAGCCCCAACCGTGGTGATGCGGATGCGCGGAGGCGGCGGACGGTGCGAGAGCGGCGGCAGCGAGAGCAATGGTGGCGCCGAGGGCGATGGTGAGCTTGCGAAACATGGCGGTGTCTCCTGTTTGGCCGGATGCGCCGATCGCATCCTGTGCTCATGGGTCGCAGGCAACTCCGAATGGGTTCATGACTGCCGCAAAAAATCAGCTCTTTGCCGATCTTTTCCTAAGCCATTGTTAAATATGATGATTCTTCGATGGTATTGGTTCTCTTGCTCTGCCGGGCCTGCCCGGCGCACCCTTGTCAGCCGAGGCAGGCGGCGACCTCGGCTGATGTCTTTCCGGCTTTGAACCTTACGGCCGCGTCCGGCGACTGATGCAGTGAGCGGACCGACCGATGCAGATGGCCTCTGACGAAGTCCTGATCGGCCGGATCGCTCAAGGCGACCGGTTGGCGATGCAGGTGCTGTTCGCGCGGCATCATGTCCGCGTCTTCCGGTTCGTGCTGCGCCTCGTCCGCAACGAGGCGACAGCCGAGGACCTGATCAGCGAGGTGTTCCTCGACGTCTGGCGGCAAGCCGGCTCATTCGAGGGGCGTTCGGCGGTCACGACCTGGCTGTTGTCGATCGCGCGGTTCAAGGCGCTGTCAGTGCTTCGGCGCAAGCCGGAGCAGGAACTGGATGAGGAGACTGCCGGAGCGATCGTCGACACCGCCGATACGCCGCAGGTGGCTCTGGAGAAGAAGGACAAAGGCGAGATCCTGCGCGACGCATTGGGCGCATTGTCCGCCGAGCATCGGGAGATCGTCGATCTGGTCTACTACCACGAAAAGTCCGTGGAAGACGTGGCCCGGATCGTCGGCATCCCGGAAGCGACCGTGAAGACGCGCATGTTTTATGCGCGCAAGAAACTGGCCGAGTTGCTCAAGCAGCGCGGCGTGGATCGAGGTTGGCCATGACCGGCAATACGAGCGGCGACATGACTGGCGATGCAGACAGCAAGATGAACGAGCGCGACGAGATCGAAGCGTTGCTGCCCTGGCACGCGGCGGGCACGCTGTCGCGCCGTGACGCCAGGCGCGTCGACGACGCGCTTGCCCGTGATCCGGAGCTGGCGCGCCGGTATAGCCTGGTGCGCGAGGAGCTCGGCGAGACCATCGGCCTCAACGAGTCGCTCGGCGTGCCCTCCGCCCGCGCCTTCGACAAGCTCATGCGCGGCATCGACGCCGAACCGGCGCGCAGGCCGCGGCCGTCGCTCAACCTGGGGGCGCGCTTCTCTGAATTCATGGCCGGCTTCTCGCCGCGCGCTGTGGCGTGGTCGGCGGCGGCGGCAATTCTGGTGATCGCGCTGCAGGCCGCGGTCATCACCGGCGTCGTCATCAACGACAACAAGAGCGGCGGCTATCAGACGGCCTCGGCGCCGGCGACCGCGCCGGCCGAGGGCAGCTTTGTCATGATCCGCTTCGCCGCCCAGGCCAGCGCCGCCGACATCACGACATTCCTCGAAACAAACAAACTGGCCGTCGTCGGCGGTCCGGCACCCGGCGGCCTGTACCGGGTCCGCGTCGGCACGGCCAGCCTGCCGAAGACCGACCTCGACCGCATTGTCAAAGCGCTGCAACAGGACAAGACTGTCGACTTCATCGCGACGGTCCATTGAGGGCTCGTGCCATGAACATCCGCAAGCTCGCACTCTTCGTCGGCGCCGCGATGGCCGCGGCCTGCCTCGCCTCGCCCGATCTCGCCTGCGCCCAGCGTGTCAGAGGCCCGGTCACGGGAGGCGGCGGCTATCATGGCGGCGGCGGATGGGGTGGCGCCGGGCTCGCCGGATTCGGCGTCGGCGTCGTCACCGGCATCATCGCGTCGCAGCCGCCAGCCGGCGGCACCGTCGTCGACGAACCGCCACCGCACGGATCGCGCAACGCCGGACCGCGCCAGCCGGCGCGGACATCGGGCATCCCGCCCGCGGGCGAAACACGCATGGTGCCCGACGAGGTCGTGATCGAGCTGCCGAATACGACGCCTCAACGCACCATCGCCGCTATCCAGCGCCGCTTCCGCCTGGCCGCGCTGGAGTCGCGGCGCGACGACCTGCTCGGCACGACGTTCTATCGCTGGCGCATTCCCGACCGCCGCGCGGTGGCTACCGTGATCCGCGCGCTCGACGCCGACCGCCGCATCGCTTCGGCGCAGCCGAACTATCTCTTCACGTTGCAACAGACCGCGGAGGGCAAACCCGAACCGGCCAAGGCCAAGACCGAGCCCGCAACCGCCGCCGGCGCTGCCCCGGCGAAACCGGCCGAGGGCGACCCCGCCCAATATGCCGTGTCGCGCATGCATCTCCCCGAAGCGCATGCCATCGCGAAGGGCGACAACGTGCTCGTCGCCGTCATCGATTCCGGCGTCGACGTGACCCAGCCCGAGTTGGCCGGCTCCATCGCGGAGACATTCGACACATTATCGACTCCGTTCGCCCCGCATTCACATGGTACCGCGATCGCCGCTTTGATTGCCGGCCATAGCCGGCTCATGGGTTCGGCGCCCGGCGCCAGGATCCTGGCGGTGCGCGCCTTCGACCCCGCCGGCAACACCGCCGAGGCGACGACTTTCAACATCATGAAGGGCATCGACTGGGCCGTGACGCACCATGCCCGCATCATCAACATGAGCTTCGCCGGTCCCGCCGACCCGGCGATCCACCGCAGCCTCGTCGCCGCGCACAGAAAAGGCGTCGTGCTGATCGCTGCCGCCGGCAATGCCGGGCCGAAGTCGCCGCCGCTCTATCCCGCCGCCGAGCCCGAGGTGATCGCCGTCACGGCGACCGACTCGTCCGACAAGGTGTTCGACGGCGCTAATCGCGGCCGCCAGATCGCCATCGCGGCGCCGGGCGTCGATATCCTGATCGCGGTGCCGAACGGCGGCTACGAGGTGTCGACCGGCACGTCCTATTCGTCCGCCGAGGTCAGCGGCATCGCCGCGCTGATGCTGCAGCACGAGCCGCATCTCAAGCCGGACCAGGTGCGCGCCATCCTGCTCGCCACCGCCAAGGACCTCGGCAAGAAAGGACGTGACGACGACTACGGCGCCGGGTTGATCGACGCCTTCCGCGCGGTCGGCGACGTGCCGGGCGAACGGGTGAGCACCGCCGCGCCGACAAGGTAGCCCGTTTCGGGGCGAACCATGGAGACGGGCGAAGCGCGATGCTCCGGCAACCGCTAGTCCTGAACGGTGCGCAGATAGTCGCGCATGGCGCGGGCGTCGCGGCCGCTGAACTTGAAGGACGGCATCGCCGGGTGGCCTGAGGTCAATCCTCGCTGCAACCGCGACGGCAGTTCATCCAGATCGATCGTTTTGCTCAGAGTGCGGAACGGCGGCGCGCCCTGACGCGGGCTCTCGTCCGCCTTGCCGATCGCATGACACGACGAGCAGAATTCCTGCGCGATGGCGCGGCCCCGCTCGACCGGATTCTGGCCGTCTTCGGCCGCGGCGCTTGCCGCCAAGGCGAGGCACAACAAACAGGCTGAGACGATCCGCACGGCGTTCCTCGCGACTTTCAAGCCGGACAGCACAGCGCCGGCTTGCGGGCGCGATCTTACCCGATAGCGGGGCCGCTTGTCCGTCTTCACTGGTAATCGATGCCGCTGCCGCTCTGCCAAAGACGATAGCCGCCGGCAAACGCGTTGTCGTTATCGCCGAGGCGGACGTTTCCGGGCATGCGGCCGAGATGCTCGGCGTTGCCGCCGCCGATCATGACGTAATCGGGCTGCAGCGCCGCGGAAAACATCTTGATGACGTTGCGCACATGCTTGCGCCACCGCTTCTTGCCGAGGCGCTTGAACCCGGCGACGCCGAGATACTCCTCGTAGGTCTTGTGCTTGCGATAGGGCAGATGCGCCAGTTCCATCGACTCGATCACGCCGTCGATGATCATCGCCGTGCCGAGCCCGGTGCCAAGGCCGAGAAACAGCATGCGGCCGCCCTGATAGCTGCCGACCGCCTGCATCGCCGCGTCGTTGATCACCTTGACCGGACAGCGGAACGCCGCGCCGAAATCGAAGCCGCGCCAGCCGCGGCCGAGATTGCGCGGCTCGGCGACGATACGATTGCGGACCACGACGCCCGGATAGCCGATCGAAACCACGTCGTAACTCCAGTCCTTCGTCAGCTCCAGGACCTTGGCGGCCATCGTCTTCGCGGACAGATCGGGACTCGATTCGAACTCGCGGCGCTCGGCATTGCCGCTCACCTCGAATTTCACGTGCGTACCACCGACGTCGATGGTGAGGATGCGGCGTTCCGATCTGCGGCCGGGCTTTTTCATGCGGCAACCGCCAGGCGATCGATGAACCAGTGGAGGGCGCCGGCCGGCGTCACGCGCGCCGCCGGCAGAGCGCGGTCGCCGGCACGCGCTCGGGCGACGGCCGCGCGTTTCTCGCCGCCGGCGGCGAGGAAGACGGCGTCGAGCGCGCTGTCGAGCGCCGGATAGGTCAGCGTGACGCGGTCCTCGCTCCTTGCACCGGCCACGGCGACGGCCCAGCGTCGTCTTTCGTCGAGCGCCGGCTGGCCCGGAAAGAGCGACGCGGTGTGGCCGTCGTCGCCGATGCCGAGCAGCATCACGCCGAACAATGGCCGCGCGGGGTCGAGCTCCGGCGCGCCGTAGTAGTCGCGCAGCGTCCGCTCGTAGGCGCGCGCGGACTGCTCGGGCGTCAACCCGTCGAACGGGACCGGATGAATGTTCCGGGGCGGCACGCGTGCGTGATCGAACAGCGCCTTGCGCGTCATGCCGTAATTGCTGTCCGGATGGTCGTGCGGCACGAAGCGTTCGTCGCCCCAGAACCAGTGCACGCGGTCCCACGGCATGTCCTGCTGCGCCAGCAACCGGTACAGCCGTTGCGGCGTCGCGCCACCGGAGCAGCAAATGGCGAACCGGCCTGTCGCCGCCTGCGCCTTGTCGCGCAGCCACCGCGCGGCGCCGACGGCCAGCGCCTCGGCATCGTCGAACACGTGCAGATCCCCGCTCATGAGGCCGTGGCCTTTCCGGGACGCGTCATGGCCGGTCCGGCCCGACCAGCGCGCGCCATTGCCGCCCGTCGCGGGCGAGCAGCTCGTCGGCCTCCTTCGGCCCCTGCGAGCCCGCCCGATACGGCGCCGGCGCGTCCATCGCCCCGCCCGCCCACAGATCGAGCATCGGCTGGACGATGCGCCAGCCCGCTTCGATCTCCTCGGCGCGCTTGAACAAAGTGGTGTCGCCGGTCATGCAGTCGTAGATCAGCGTCTCATAGCCCGTGCTCGGCATGACCTTGAAATAATCCTTGTAATCGAAGCGCATCTCGACGCCTCTCATGGCGACCTTCGGGCCTGGCTTCTTGACGCCGAACGACACCGTCACGCCCTCTTCCGGCTGCAGGTGCAACACCAGATCGTTCGGCGTCAGGCTGTCGACCGGGGTATCGCGGAACAGTGCGAACGGCGCCTGCTTGAAGCGAATGACGATCTCGCTGTGCCGCGTTTCCAGCGCCTTGCCGGTGCGCAGGTAGAACGGCACGCCGGCCCACCGCCAGTTGTCCATCATCAGCTTGAGCGCAACGTAGGTTTCGGTCCGGGAGTCGGGGGCGACGTCCGGCGATTGCCGGTAGGCCTTCATCGCCTTGCCGTTAACGGTGCCCGCCGTGTACTGGCCGCGCACGACGCTCCGCTCGGCGTCGTTGTGTCCGAACGGATGCACCGCCTGCAGCACCTTGGCCTTCTCGGTGCGCACCGCCTCGGCATCGAAGCAGGTCGGCGGCTCCATCGCCGTCAATTCGAGCAGCTGGAACAGATGATTGGGGATCATGTCGCGCAACGCGCCGGTGGCGTCGTAGAACTTGCCGCGGCCTTCGACACCGACCGTCTCGGCCACCGTGATCTGCACGTGGTCGATATGGTTGCGATTCCACATCGGCTCGAAAATGCCGTTGCCGAACCGCAGCACCATGATGTTCTGCACCGTCTCCTTGCCGAGGTAGTGGTCGATGCGGAAAATCTGCCGCTCGGACATGACCGAGAGGATCTTGCGATTCAGCGCCTTGGCCGATTCAAGATCAGTGCCGAACGGCTTCTCGATAATGACGCGCCGCCAGCCGCCCCCGCTTTCGTCGAGAAGCTTGGCGCGGCCGAGATGCTCGATGACCGGCGCGAACACCGACGGCGGCGTCGCGAGGTAAAAGAGAGCGTTCTCCCGGCCCGCCTTCTCAAGTCTTTCGCCAAGCGCCCGATACGTCGCGGTGTCCGTGAGATCGCCCTTGAGGTAGTTCACGCGGCTGCGCAGCCACGTCCAGGGGCCGTCACTGTCCGAACCCTCAGCGAAGTCGCGTATGCTCCCGTCGAGCTCGGCGCGAAACTCCTCGTCGCTCTTCTCGCCGCGCGCGACTCCGACGATCTTGAAATCCTCCGCCAAAAGTCCGGCCCGGCTCAGGTTGTAGATCGCCGGCATCAGCAGGCGCCGCGTCAGGTCTCCGGCGGCTCCGAAGATGACAAAAACGCACGACGGCGCGGCCTTCGCTCTGTCGTTCATGTCATTCGGCCGCCGACTTCATCTCGACATGGCCGCCGAATTCGTTGCGCATCGCCGACAGCAGCTTGTCGGCGAAGCTGTTGCGATCGCGCGAGCGGAAGCGCGCATAGAGCGCCGCCGAGAGCACGTCGGCCGGCACTGCTTCCTCGATCGCCGTCATCACCGTCCAGCGGCCCTCGCCGGAATCCTCGACGGTGCCGGTGAACTCCTTCAGCGCCGGGTCGCGCGCCAGCGCGATCGCGGTCAGGTCGAGCAGCCACGAGCCGATCACGCTGCCGCGCCGCCAGACCTCGGCGATATCGGCGATGTCGAAATCGAAGCGCTGATCCTGCGGCAGGGTCTCGGCCGACGCCCGGCGCAAGATGTTGAAGCCTTCGGCATAGGCCTGCATCAGCCCGTATTCGATGCCGTTGTGCACCATCTTGACGAAGCGGCCGGCGCCGTTCGGCCCGCAATGCACGTAGCCCCGCTCGACGCGCGGATCGCGGCCTTTGCGGCCGGAGGTCGGCGCGAGATCGCCCCGCCCCGGCGCCAGCGCGTCGAAAATCGGGTCGAGACGGTCGACAACCTCCTTGTCGCCGCCGATCATCAGGCAATAGCCGCGATCCTTGCCCCAGACGCCGCCGCTGGTGCCGCAATCGACGTAGTGGATACCTTTGGCGCGCAGCGCCTTGGCGCGGCGCACATCGTCCTTGTAGAACGAGTTGCCGCCGTCGATGATGACGTCGCCTTTGTCGAGCAGACCGGCGAGCTGGTCGACGGCCTGCTCGGTGACCGCGCCGGCCGGCAGCATCACCCACACCGCGCGCGGCTTTTCAAGCTTGGCCACGAGGTCGGCGAGGTCCTTGCCGGCGGTTGCGCCTTCTTTGGCAAGGCCTTCGGTCGCTTTCCTGTCCCGATCGAAGACGATGCAGTCGTGGCCCTTTGTCATCAGGCGCCGGACGATATTGCCGCCCATTCGCCCCAGGCCGATCATGCCCAACTGCATTCGTCGTCTCCTTCCAGACTAGTGTCCCGAATCCGAAGCTCGCCACACTTTGCAGCATCTTCGAAAGCGAACTTCGGATTCGCAGGACACTAGCAAATCGTAATTCTGGTGTCGTTTTGGTTCAAAACTTCGCTTAAAGGACTCGCAGGAGCAATGAAGCGAATTTCTGACCCACGACACTAGGCCAGCGCCTCGCGGATCGCACCCTTCAGCGTAGTCAATCCAGCCGCGACGTGCGACCCGATGTGAATGCGCAGCACGCGCCGCTTGCGCTGCGCCAGCACTTCGAGGTCGCCGCGCGCCTGCGCCGCCTCGACCACGCCGAAGCTGTACCTGTGGCCCGGGATGGCGACATCCGTTGCCGGATGGCAGGTGATCTGCAGGAACACGCCGGTGTCGGGACCGCCCTTGTAGGCCTGGCCAGTCGAATGCAGGAAGCGCGGACCGAAACCGACGCAGGTGGCAAGCTTTCTGCTGTCGCGGATCATCGTGCGAATCTCCTGCAGCGCGCCGATATGCACGCCGTTGCGCTCGACGTAGGCGAGCAGCGCAACATAATCGCCGGCCCTGGCACGCTTGAGATGGGCGGCCAGATAGGCCGCAAGCGAGGAGTGCTTGCCGAGCGCGTCGGCGTCGCTCTTGTCGGCATAGAGAGCGATGCCGCCGCCTTCGAAGAAGGGCCGCTCTTCGGGAAGCTTGCCGTCCTTTTCGTAGGCCGAGGTCAGTTCGCGCGTCTGCACCTTGCTGGCTTCGACGTCGGGCTGATCGAACGGATTGATGCCGATGATCGCGCCCGCCGCCGCAGTGGCCATTTCGAAACGGAAGAATTCCTGAAAAATGGCGTACGCATCGGCGACGTCGACGCGCACGACCGGATGGCCGGCCGCTTCGAGCGCGTCCATCGCCTTGTCTTGCGCGGCGTCAGGCTTCGTGGCGAGACGCAGATAGACGAACAAGCGGTCGCGGCCATATTTCACCGGATCGCCCAGCGGCTCGAGATCGACCGGCACGATGCCCTTGCCGTGTTTTCCGGTCGATTCAGCCACCAGTTGCTCCAGCCACGCGCCAAAGTCCGCGATGCCCGGCGACGCCACGATGGTGAGCTTGTCGTGACCCGCCTTCGCCGCTTCGCCCATCGCCACGCCGAGCGACACACCCGGATTGTCGGCCGGCGGCACATGCGCGCCGCAGCTATGCACCATCCGTGTTGTGGTTTCGACGATGCGGTCGAGGTCGAGGCCCATCACCGCCGCAGGAACCATGCCGAACGCCGAGAGAATCGAATAGCGGCCGCCGATGCTCGGCGTGCCATGCACGATATGGCGGACACCGTCGCGCCGCGCTTCTTTCTCGAGGCTGGAGCCCGGGTCGGTGACGGCGATGAAATGCGACCCGGCCTTGCCGCCGACCGCCGCTTTGGTCCGCTCGAAGAAATAGGCCTTCAAGATATTCGGCTCGAGCGTGCTGCCGGACTTGCTCGACACGATAAACAGCGTCCGGGCCGGATCGATCTTCGCTTCCAGCGCGCGCACCTGCGCCGGATCGGTCGAGTCGAGCACGTGCAGATGCGGATATCCCTTTTGGACGCCAAAGGTCTCCGATAACACTTCCGGGCCGAGGCTCGAGCCGCCCATGCCGAGCAGCACCGCATGCGTGAAGCCCTGCTTGCGCACGTCGTCGCCGATTGCCTTCAGATCCCTTAGCCGCCTGGCTTCCTCCTCGACGATGGTAAGCCAGCCGAGCCATTTCGCTTCATCAGCGCCGGTCCACACTCCGGCATCGCCCGCCCATAATGCGCGCACCATGCCGTGGCGGCGCCAGTCGTCGAGCGTCGTCTTCACGGCCTTGTCGAGACCGGCCGGCAACGTCAGCCGCTGCGCGTCGATCGCCTTACCCAGAATCGCGTTACGCTTGTGCGCCACCGCGCCGAGCAGCTTGTCGAAAGCATCAGCGAACAGCTGCACGCCCTCTTCGACCAGGTTGTCCGTCACCTTGTCGATGGAAATGCCGGCTCCGGCGAGACGAGCCATCGTCGCCTTTGCCTCGTCGATATTCCTGTCGAGACTGTCGGCGACCTTGCCGTGATCGCGGAAAGCATCCATCGTCGCCGGCGGCATCGTATTGACGGTGTCGTCGGCGATCATTCCGTCGACGTAAAGAACGTCGCTGTACTCCTTGTTCTTTGTGCCGGTGCTGGCCCAGAGCAGGCGCTGCGTCCTCGCGCCCTTGGCCTTCAGCTTGTCCCACCGCGCGCCGCTGAACAGGCGCTTGTAGCGCTGGTAGGCGAGCTTGGCGTTGGCGATGGCGACCTTGCCGCGCAGCGAGGCGAGACTCTTGTCGCCGGCCTCGATCTTTTCATCGAGCTGCTTGTCGACGGCGACGTCGATGCGGCTGACGAAGAAACTGGCGACGCTCGCGATCTTCTTCGGATCGCCGCCCTTGGCGAGAAGGTCCTCCAGGCCGCCGAGGTAGGCCTCGACGACCTGTTCGTAGACGTCCTGCGAAAACAGAAGCGTGATGTTGACGTTGATGCCCTCGCCGGTCAGCGCGCGGATCGCCGGCAGGCCGGCCTTCGTGGCCGGCACCTTGATCATCAGGTTGTCGCGCTTCGCTTCGGCCCACAAACGCCTGGCTTCGGCGATCGTCGCGCCGGTATCCATGGCGAGATAAGGCGACACTTCGAGACTGACGAAGCCGTCGGCGCCGTTCGTCTTCCTGTAGACCGGCAGCAAAACGTCGGCTGCGTTGCGGATATCCTCGATGGCGAGCGACTCGTAGAGCGACATCACGTCGCGATCGCCCTTGGCCAGCGTCGTCTTCAGCGCGTCGTCGTAATCGCCGCTGCCGCCGATGGCCTTCTCGAAGATCGACGGATTGGAGGTCACGCCCGTCACGCCGTCGCGCTCGACCAGCGTTTTCAGACTGCCGTCGGCGATGAAACGCCGCGACAGGAAGTCGAGCCAGGGCACCTGACCATGATCGTGCAGCGCGGCGAGCGGATTTTTCGCGGTCCGGTCCGTCGTGGCCTGCGCCTGAGTCTTCACGGGCGGTGTCATCTGGAGTCCTCCATCTGTTTCCGCGCCGCCGCCAGCACGGCCTCGACGGTAAATCCGAACCGCGGCAGCAAGTCCTTGAGCGGCGCCGAAGCGCCGAAGCGGTGCATCCCGATCGCGGTGCCGCGAGGACCGATATAGCGATCCCAGCCAATTGTGGAGCCCATTTCAACCGATACCCTGGCGGCGGTCGACGGCGGCAGCACGGTCTCGCGGTAGGCCATATCCTGCGCCTCGAACAGCTCCCATGATGGCATGCTGACGACGCGGCAGGCGATGCCCTCGCCCTTCAGCCTCTCATAGGCCTCGACGCACAAGTGCACCTCGCTGCCCGTGCAGATCAGGATCACCCGCGGACGATCGGCATCGGCGAGCACGTAAGCGCCGCGGGCGAGGCCCGATGCCGCCGCATAACGACCGCGGTCCAGCGTCGGCAACGGCTGACGGCTCAGCACCAGCGCGGCTGGATGATGCCGGAGCCTGGCAACGACGCGATAGGCTTCGGCCACTTCATTGGCGTCGGCCGGCCGCAGCGTGATGAGACCCGGCACGGAGCGCAGCGCCAGCAACTGTTCGACGGGCTGATGCGTCGGCCCATCTTCGCCGAGGCCGATCGAGTCATGCGTGAAGACGTAGATGACCGGCAGTTTCATCAGCGCGGCAAGGCGGATCGGCGGCTTCATGTAGTCGGAGAAAATCAGGAAGGTCGAACCGAAGGCGCGCAGGCCCGTCAGCGCCATGCCATTGAGGACCGCGCCCATGGCGTGCTCGCGCACGCCGAAATGCATGTTGCAGCCGTCGAACCGACCGGCGTCGAGATCGCCGGCTCCCTTCATATGAGTCTTCGTCGAGGGCGCGAGATCGGCAGCGCCGCCAACCAGCCACGGATAATGTGGAGCGATCGTGTTGAGGACCTTTCCGCCGGACTCGCGGGTGGCGAGGCCTTTGGCGTCTGCCGGGAACGCCGGGATGTCCGCTTCCCAGCCGCCGGGCAGCTCACGCTTCTGCATCGCGTCGAGCTCCTCGGCAAGATCAGGGAATCGATCGCGATAGGCCGCGAACAGGGTCTTCCAGGCCTTGCCGCATTTGCGTCCGCGCGCGCCGAAGCCTTCGGCGAAATGAGCCTGCACGCCGTCCGGCACCAGGAATTGCGCGTCTTCGGGCCAGCCGTAGCTTTTCTTCGCCAGCCTCGCTTCCTCGGCGCCGAGCGGCTCGCCGTGCGCCGCGCCGGTATCCTGTTTATGCGGCGCGCCAAAGCCGATATGGCTGTTGACGACGATCAGGGTCGGCGCATCCGTCGTCTTGCGAAACCGTTTCAGCATGATCTTAAGGCCTGCCGTGTCGTTGGCGTCCTTCAGGTGATGCACCTTCCAGCCATAGGCCTTGAAGCGCGCGGCGACTTCGTCGCTGAAGGTGATTTCGGTGCTGCCTTCGATGCTGATGTGGTTGCTGTCGTAGATCCAGCACAGGTTGCCGAGTTTGAGATGCCCGGCGAATGACGCCGCCTCGCTGGCGACGCCTTCCATCATGTCGCCATCGCTGCAGACCGTGTAGACATCGAAGTCGAACAGCGGAAAGTCCGGCCTGTTGAAATGGCGTGCCAGCCAGCGGCCGGCGAGCGCCATGCCAACGCTGTTGCCGCAACCCTGGCCGAGCGGCCCGGTCGTCGTCTCGACGCCGGCGGTATGGCCATATTCGGGATGACCGGGAGTCCTGCTGTCGAGCTGCCGGAATTGCTTGATGTCGTCGAGCGTCAGCGCCGGCTTGCCATCGTCGCCCTTGACGCCGGTCAGATAGAGCATCGCGTACAGAAGCATCGACGCATGACCGTTGGACAAGACGAAACGGTCACGGTTCGGCCAATGTGTATCGTCCGGATCGAAGCGCAGAAAATCCTGCCACACGGTGTAGGCGACGGGCGCGAGGCCCATCGGGGCGCCCGGATGACCCGACTTCGCTTTTTCCACCGCGTCGATCGCAAGCGTGCGGACGGTATCGATCGCAAGCTCGCGGATTTTGGCATTATTACGCGACGAACTTACCTCGTGACCGGACTTGGGCTCGTGACCGGACTTGGCCAGTGCTGCGGGATGTCGATCGGTGGCAATTGTATTGTCTTGCATTCATCCGGGCCTTCGCCAACGCCAAGCCCCGACGAGAACACGCATCCCGTCCCCGCCTCGGGCTGAATGATCGCCCCCGAATGCGGAACTCATAAACGGGGAATTGGTTTCCGGTCTCCGACAAAAGAGCAGGTGATTCCCGGGACCCGACCATGGCGGCGTCAGCGCCACGGCCCGTGACTGGCGCGCCCGGAGAGATTCGAACTCCCGACCCTCAGATTCGAAGTCTGATGCTCTATCCAGCTGAGCTACGGGCGCATCCCGACCCTTATTATCCTTATTCGCCCGCAGTCGTATAGGCCGCTCGACTATGACCGGGTGCTGCCGGGAATGAAGGCCATGGACGCAATGCACCTGCGATGCCTTGCTATCCGGCCCGCTCAGATTGTCCTTTCGGGAACGTGATCGAGCACCAGCGCCAGTTCATTGACCATGAGATCGACGGGACGCGCCGATGTACCGTCCGGAATGAGCGTCATTGCATCGCTGGATCGCTTCCATCAACCGGCGGCGACGCGAGGAGACTTCTGAAGAGGTTTCAGGATCGTCGCGGTGTGGCGCGCGATCATGAGTTCCTCGTCGGTCGGTATCACGTAAATGCCGATCCGGCTCTGACCCGAGGCAATGTCGCTCGCGCCGCCTTCGTTCGCCTTGGCATCGATCGCGCCGCCGAGCCACTGCAAGGTCGCCGCGATCCGTGCCCGCATTATCGGCGAGTTCTCGCCTATGCCTGCCGTAAACACGAAGGCATCCAGCCCACCAAGCGCGGCCGCGAGCAACCCGGCGTTGAGCCCGATCCGATAGACGAAATAGTCGAGTGCGAATTGGGCTCGCGAGTCGCTGCTGGATTGCAGTTCGCGCACGTCGTTGCTGATGCCAGACAGGCCTTTCAGGCCGCAATCTCCGTAGAGCAGTTTTTGCACCTGCGCCACGGTCATCCCTTTTTGCTCGATCAGGTAGAGCACAATGCCTGGGTCAAGTTGGCCCGGTCGCGTCCCCATCGGCAGGCCATCGAGTGCCGTGAAGCCCATCGTGCTTTCGACGCTGCGACCGTTTTTCATCGCGCACATCGACGCGCCGCTGCCGAGATGGGCGACAATCACGCGTTTCGATGCGACGGCTGGCGCGACAACCGGCAGCTGGGTTGCAATGTATTCATAGGAAAGGCCGTGGAATCCGTACCGGCGAACGCCCTCGTCGTAATACTTCTCGGGAATCGCATAGTGATCGGCAAGCGCGCCGTGATTCCGGTGAAAGGCCGTGTCGAAACACGCGACTTGAGGAAGGTCCGGCATCTGCGCCTTGATCGCGCGGATTGGAGCGAGGTTATTCGGCTGGTGCAGCGGCGCCAACGGCGCGTAATCGTCAAGATCGTCGATAACGTGGCTGTTTATCAGTACCGGCGCCGAATACTTCGGCCCGCCGTGCACAACGCGATGGCCGACTGCAATCGGAGTTATGTTTTGGGTTTCCCGAAGCCATGCTCCTGCCGTCACCAGGGCGGCACCAACGTCTCCGATCTGGTCCGCGGCATAGTTGCGCTCGATCAGCACCTGCCCGCTTGCGTCTTTGACTCGCAGCTGCGGGTGCACTCCGATGCCGTCGAACTGGCCTTTTATCTGCCGGACCGGCTCCCCGCGCGAGTCCAGCGCAAACACTTGAAACTTGACGCTCGACGAGCCGGCATTGACGACAAGAATCCGATCCATCGCTCTAAGCCGCGGATATTTT
Organism: Pseudolabrys sp.; assembly: GCA_029980465.1. GTDB lineage: Bacteria > Pseudomonadota > Alphaproteobacteria > Rhizobiales > Xanthobacteraceae > Pseudolabrys. The sequence continues at coordinate 2,291,349 of JARYIJ010000001.1, read as the reverse complement.
TTTGTTGGCGACCCTCGCATGAACGTAAAGCACCGCTACTGCACACGATGCCATTCTTGAGCGCACAGAGTCGGCACGCGAGGTGAGTACAACGGGCACGCGCGCACCCAGGACCAAGCCGGCGGAATCCGCCTTGGCGAGCAGAGTCAAGTTCTTGGCCAGCATGTTGCCGGCCTCGAGGTTGGGAACGACCAGGATCTGCGCATGACCGGCAACCGCTGACTGGATGCCTTTGATCCTGGCGGCTTCCGGGCTTATCGCATTGTCGAAGGCAAGCGGGCCGTCGAGGATGCCGCCGATGATTTGTCCACGATCAGCCATCTTGCAAAGCGCCGCCGCGTCGATCGTCGACGGAATCTTCGAGGTAACTGTCTCGACGGCGGACAGGATTGCGACTTTCGGCGTGCCGAGCCCAACTTGCGTCCACAGGTCGATTGCGTTCTGAACGATGTCACGCTTGTCGTCGAGATCCGGGACGATGTTGATCGCAGCATCGGTCAGAAACAATGTCTCGGGATAAGTCGGCACATCCATGATGAAGACATGGCTGATACGGCGGTCAGTGCGCAGTCCGGTCTTTGATGACGTCACCTCGCGCATGAGCTCGTCGGTATGCAGACTGCCTTTCATCAGCACTTGGCCTCTGCCTTCGTGGATAAGCCGGACACCGGTTGCGGCCGAGGCCTCGCTGTGCGGCGTATCGACGATTTCGAAGCCCCCGATATCGAGGCCGTAGTTGCGGGCAACGCCGGCGATCCGTGCAGCCGGCCCCACCAGAATGGGCTGAATAATGCCGGCTTCCGCCGCTTCGAGGGGCCCACGCAGGGAAGTCTCGTCGCAGGGGTGAACAACGACTGTCGTCACCGGCGCTTCCCGCTTGGCCCTCGCAATCAGGTGATCATACTTGGATTCGGAACTCCCGAACGGCCCGACAGCCGCAACGACTCCCTTGTCGCCTTGCTCGCTCAACATTCAGCTCTCCAGATGCTGACAGGCTGCAGCTAGGACGCTTTCGCACGCACGCCGCTGCGGGCCGAACGAACAACTGCTTCGCCTTCGTTATCTTCTTTCTCGCCGAACAGGCGATCGATCTGAGCAAGCCGCCTGCGATCATCGGCAGACAGTTCTCCACGGGCGCCCAAAACATGTCTGATCAGACCCAGCGCCTGCTTTCGATCGGCGTCGGGCGGGATCAGTGAAGGAATTGCAGAGAGTGCGGCCTGCTCATCGATCAGCAGCATGAAGAACTGCTCGCGCACCACCTTCTTGAATTCGTCGAGAGTCAGTTCGCCCTGAGACTCGCGGATTCTGCGGGCAAGCTCGAAGCCGCGTTCATCGATGATACCGCGCCCAATGCCAACGTAGATGATGGATCGGATGATCGCTTCGCGGAGGCCTCCGGTCTTCATGTGGGCCTTGAGCGCCGCGATGCGGGTCCGCAGAAGCTCTTCATGCATCGGACTCTTGACCGCCTTACGCAGCGGACGCGTGCCAGCGGGATCGATACCGACCGCGGCCTGCAGAGCCGGTAGTCCATACACGGTCGTGAATATCTGCTCCGATACCTTCTCGACCGTCTGCCGCCATCCATCCAGTGCTCGCACAATCTGATTCGACACACGCTCTTGCGCTGCCAAAAACGGATTGTCTGCTCCGGCAGGCCGGCGATTGTTGCGGACCTGGTCGGCCCACGCGGCCACAGGCGCCATCATGGGGTTGGCATTGGAGAACATCTCGTATTGCAAGCGCAGCGGATGCAGACGCTGCATCATTTCGGCTACCGGCCCGCTGGCCAGCGCACGAACAAAGGGCTGCGCAAACGTCCGGTACAATGACAGGTTGATCTCGGATACGCGCGCGACCGTCGCGAAGCGCCGCTCATCGGCGGCGTCATTGCCGCCAAGCGCGCGGATATCGTCCAGCGTCCGTGCCTCGCAATGCATAACCCAGTTTCCTTGCGCAAGGTCTGGATTGGCGGCTTCGCTGTCTTTCGCCCCGAACTTCGCCTCATACAGGCCAGGCGGCAGCGTATCGATCATGTCGATATTGCTCGAGAATTCGCCGTGCTCTTTCTTGGCGACACCACCTGAAACGAATATCCCGAGATGTCCGATCGTTTCATGGATGGTGTAGACGATGGTCTGACCACATGCGCGAATATCGTCAACGTCATCATAGAGATCGAGAATCCAGCCGAGCGCTTGCTGTGGCGGCGTGATGTTGTCGCCGTGCGAGCAGAACACAACGATCGGCGAACGGATGTTGCGGAGGTCGACCGCAACGCCGTCCGAAGTCTGGATGCGGCCGGCCGCCAAATTATTTCCGATGAAAAGCTCGTCGACGATGAACTGTATTTCAGCCGCGTTCAGGTTGACGTGACCGCCCCACCATCGTTCGAAATCGAGATAGCGCGGGGATTCCGTATCGATCTTCGAATAGAGATTGTACTGCTTGGTCCAGTAGGTGTTGGCCGGATTCTGATTCTCGAAATTCTGAACCAGCCAAGCGCCGTCAAATTTGCCGTTGCCGAGATCGCTTGCGAACGCCGTCAGCCAGCTGCCGCCGAGCAACCCGCCCGTGTAGCGCATAGGGTATTTTTCGTGCACCCCGGCCCAATACGCGAGAGGCGAACCGGCTACGATGATCGGCCCGAACAGCTCAGGACGAATTGCGGCCAGCATCATCACGGCCCAGCCGGCCTGACAGTTTCCGATCACGCATGGCTTGCCGTCCGCCTCTGGGTGAAGAGCAATGACCTTTTCGAGGAACGCCGCCTCGGCTCGGGCAATGTCATCAATGGTCTGTCCCGGCACCGGGTCCGGCAAAAAGCCAATAAAATAGCAGGGGTGTCCGGCTTTGAAGGCGACGCCGATTTCGCTGTCGGCCTTGAATCCGCCGATGCCCGGGCCATGTCCTGCGCGCGGGTCGACGATAACGAACGGTCGCTTTTGTGAGTCGATCTTAGTGCCGTCGGGCGGGACGATTCTGACCAACGCATAATTTACCGGACGCTGCAGCGTCCGGCCGTCGATGACAAGCTCGGCGGCGAAGTCCAGAACATGCGGCGCCGTTTCGCTGAGATGGTCGCGATACTGGTTGCCGCGCTGACGCATGACATCCCAGAACAGGATGCTGCGCTGGGCAGCATCCACCCAATAATCGAAGGGAGCACGGAGCATCTCAAACGGATTTGATATTTTGGTGCCCGTTGCGTCACTGGCTTCATTGCTCATCGAAAGCTCCGTCGGTGGGTATTCGCACCTAGCCCCATTTCAATGTCAGCCCTATGTCGCCCGGCTTGCCTCCGGGGAAATCAACGATCTCGGCCCTGAGCTTGTAGCCGCGCGAACGAAAGTATTTCGCCCACAACTGATAGATCTCTTTCGGCACGCCGGTCAGCGTGTTCTCCCAGCCAGTCTCCTGCTGATTGATTGCGCGGCCACCGTCGGTGGTGAGCTTGTTTGAGAAGCGATAGACCTGAACCTCGTTCTTGCCGTTGCTCACGGCGCGCTCGATTATTTTTATCGCGCGCCGAATAGCCTCCTCGTCCGATACACCGGAGGGCTTTGAAAGCTGTTCGATCAGACCACGCCGCTCTGCTTCCGCGGCTTCGCGTGCCTGCGCGAGTTTTGTCGCTTCCTCTGCTTGGGCGAGCGCAAGCTTTTCCATGACCGCGTCCGCGGTCGGAAGGAGACTACCTGGATCGACGGCCATAATTATCCCCGCGACATTTCTAACGCCGAGCGACACTTGTCTAACGCCCAGCGACACTTGGCCTTTGATGCAAATCAACCAAGGTCAGGGTATCGCCGGCAATTATGTATCGTTGACAATTATGTCCAAATCTCGCGGTTGCAAAGCTGCCCTTTCGTCCAATAGCTGCGTGCGGGCCGGATGCTCATGCTGTTTCTGGGCCAGCACGTACTGAACTTCGTCGCGACCGGAAATACTTTATACAAGGGACTTATCTATGATCCCGAACGTGAAGGCGAAGCTGCTTGAAGGCAAACGAGGCCTCGTTGTCGGAGTGGCCAACGACCAATCGATCGCGTGGGGCTGCGCCAAAGCCTTTCGCGCCCTCGGCGCTAAGTTGGCAGTCACCTATTTGAACGACAAGGCAAAAAAATACGTCGAGCCACTCGCTCAAAAGATCGAAGCGCCGATCGTCATGCCGCTGGACGTCAATGTTCCGGGGCAAATGGAAGTAGTGTTCGAACGGATCAAGAAAGACTGGGGTTCGCTCGATTTCGTCGTCCACTCGATCGCGTTTTCGCCAAAGGATGCACTGCAAGGCCGCGTTGTCGATGTGACACGCGACGGATTTCTCAGCACGATGGATGTATCGTGCTGGACATTCATCCGCATGGCGCATCTGGCGGAACCGTTGATGAAGAAAGGCGGTACGCTTTTCACCATGAGTTATTATGGCAGCCAGATGGTGGTGAAAAATTACAACATTATGGGCGTCGCAAAAGCGGCCCTTGAGTGCGCCGTCCGCTACCTCGCCGCGGAACTCGGCCCGAAAGGGATTCGTGTGCACGCGATCTCGCCCGGCCCTTTGGCAACGCGCGCCGCATCCGGCATTCCCGAGTTCGACGCCTTGCTGGAGAAGGCAAAAGGCAAGGCACCGGCCCGCAGTCTCGTGAGTATCGATGATGTCGGTCTGGCGACGGCTTTTCTCGCCCACGACGCCGCCCGCCTCATCACCGGCGAAACGTTGTACGTCGACGGCGGCTACCACATTATTGATTGACCGGTTGCCGCCGTCCAAATCTGAACGACAGACATCCCCGGAACACGGGCGGCGGTACAAGGCGCCCCTCTGGACATCGCAGGGAGGTCGTGCGAATCGCACATGCGCGAGGGGAGCGCGGCAAGCGCATGACAACCAAGGAATACATGCCGGCTGTGGCGGCGATCCTTGCCGAATGCAAGCCAGCGACAATTCTCGACGCGCCGAGCGGCAATGGCTGGCTGCGCCGCGTGGCGCCGGCCAGCGCCGCGATCGACGGCATCGACCTTTATGACGCGCGTCCGGACGGCTACCGCGACTTTCGCGACGCCGATCTCGACAGCGGCTTTCCCGCGAACCTGCCGACCTATGACGCACTCGTCACCTGCGAGGGCATCGAGCACGTCGGCAATCCCGAGCTGTTCCTGCGCACGGCCGCAGAGCGGCTCAATCCGGGCGGCACCATTATCGTCACCACGCCGAACACCTGGCACCCTGCCGCACGGCTGCAATATCTCACACGTGGCTTCTTTCCGGGTTTCCCCTCGCTCGCCGGCAAGATCGCCAAGGGCACGCACATGCACATCATGCCGTGGACCTTCCCGCATCTTTATCTCTACCTGACGCTGACCGGCTTCTCCGGCGTGACGCTGCATGACCTTGACGAGCCGAAGCCGCGGCGCGCATTCGAGCGGCCGTTCGGCGTTTTTGCTAAGACCTATTGCGCGAGCCGCCTCAGGAAAGCGAAAACGGACGAAGAGCGCCGCTATTGGATGCAGGCCGGCTCGCCGCAATCGGTGTTCGGCCGGCGGCTCGTCGTGTCGGCGGTCAAGCCTTGAGTCTACCGAACCGCTTTCGAACGCTGCGGCGCAGCCGATGCGACTGGCTGAGTAAATCGCCAAGCAGAAAATCGGCGGCACCAACCTTGTCGCCGCCGCTGTCGGCCAATTTCTCGATGACAACCAGCGCGCCGTGCTGCGCCGAACGCCGATAATGACGGTTGCGGTCGAGAAAGCGATCGACCGCCCACACTACGCCGGGAAAGTTCGGCTGGTAGTCATGCAGGCACAGATACCGGCCCGGCGATAGCAACTGCGCCCAGCGCAGGTCACGGATGACGTGCCGAGCCTCGTGATTGGCGTCGATGAAAATGAAATCGTAGCGCTCGCCAGCCGCGTGGGCGGCTGCCAGAGCGTCGCCGCTGAAGGCTTCCCGCAAGTCCACCTCGGCCGGGTCGATTCCGGCCGAACGCAAATTGGTTTCGACGATGCGCTTCTGGTCGGGAAAGTACTTGAATGGATCAACCACCACAAAACGCGGCCGCGGCGGCGAATAGCACAACATCAGCTCCTTGAGCGTGCCACCGGCGGCGGTGCCAATTTCGAGATGCGGCCCCGATAGGCCAGCCAACTTGAGCAGCGCCCTGAGGCCCGCCAGTTCTTCACCGGAGAGCTCGGAGCTCATGTCGATAGCGCTTTGGCGCATGGTTCCCAGCGTCTGTCCAAGGCCACGTTTATTTGGCAAATACCATTAGCCGGTTGATCTCATTCGTCATCAATGGAGTCCATCCTGTTCAAAAACGCTCTTCAGCCGATTAGCCACGATCGCGCAAAACGGGCAGCCCAAGGACAACCGATTCCTGAGGCAGGACGGAACTGGATGCCGGAGCCCACCGCGCACGATATGAAATTTTCGCGCGATTCTTTTATCAAGTCTTTTCTTTTATCAAGCTCACAATTGAGATTCTCTTAGAGGCCACCAATGAGACAACTCGCCGCGGCAATTTCAGCAATGGTTTGGTCAATCGGTAGTGACGCCCGTGGGGCGGCGATGATGACTGACGCTAGAAATGCTATCGTTATAGCTCAACTGATTTGAGGTTAGCCCTTACTAGCATCATGCCCCTCCTTCAATCAGGCGACAGAAAACTGCTTTACCTGCACGTCCCCAAAACTGGCGGCTCATCGATTGAATCGATGCTTCGTAAGCTTGGTCAATTGACGTTGATCGAAGATCAAGCATCAACGTTTCCTTGCGCCGCTCAACATTTGCATAAAGACATCCTTGCCAGCCTCTTCAGAGATCGAAATGAGTTCACATCGATTTTTATGACCGTACGTCATCCCTTTTCTCGTCTTGAGAGCGAATATCGATATCGAGTTTCGCACTATTCACGCCCCTCATTCTTGGTTCCGGAATTTGAACGCTGGGTCACAAACGCATTTGAAAACTACGAGAACAACCCATTCGTTTACGGCAACCATATTAGGCCACAGGTTGAGTTTGAAATTTTCGATCCAGTCATCTTCAAACTGGAAGATGGCCTAGAGGCAGTGGCACATCATGTAGCGACAGTGCTTAACTTGCGGGCTGTTCCGATGCTCGAGCATATGAATACGAACTCGCAGCCTCTTCAACTCAAGTGGAACAGAAAGCTTGAAGATCGCGTAAGAGCATTTTATCGGGATGACTTTATTCGCTTCGGCTATCATTGAATTTCGGAAAACGCTGCTACGTCCGGCCGGTTGCGAGCGACTCGATCATGTCCAGTGAGCGCTCCATTGAAAACGGGCGGAGCACAGCAGGATCGATTGTTGGCGGATTTTGCACGATGTCGCGGAGCTTCCCGCCCAGCGCTTCTGCGTCTCCGCAGGGAGCGAGATAGCGTGCTAATACACCAACCAGAACTTCACGCGGGCCGGAAGGACAATCTGTGCTAACGACCGGCGTTCCTGCCGCCAGCGCCTCAACAATAACGTTAGGCATGCCTTCAAAATCGGAACTCAATACAAACGCTGAAGCGCGGGCATACCAGGGAAAGACATTTTCCCGAAAATCCAAGACAGAAACACGATCATGAAGGCCGTGCGTGTTGACAAGGGCCTGAAGCGGACTGACATCCTCGTTGCGAGTGATCAGCACAAGTCGATGTGGAATCTGGGAAGCGACGTAGGCATTCAACAAGATATCGTGACGTTTTTGCTTGGCGAAGCGGCCTACGTGCAACACATAGGGCTCTTGAGGGATATCCGCCGGCAATGCCTTTGTCGCTTCACGCATAGCCTCAAGATCAAACGGATTGTAGATTGTCACAGCTTCGCGTGGGCAGATTTCAAGCGTCTCCACTAAATCATGAGTTACGCCATGCGAAACGGTCGCTACCCGTTCCCCGTCATAAAGACGTTTATAACGCGCCAAACGCCGCTGTGCCTTGCGGGGGCTGTTTCGAGAGAGCGACTCAATTTCCGCCGATAACGTATTGACGACTTGATACCAGACACTTGGCAGTGCGGCCAATTTCGCGATTTCGTGCGCGAAAGGTAGGCTAACGAAGATCAGGTCGAATGGCTTCTCGGCATTCGCCTTCCTGTACCAATTCCTCAGACGCGCCGCGGCGAGCCGTTTTCCGAGCCAACCACCCGATACCAAACGGCGACGGGGCGATATGATGTGAAGCTTTATGCCTTTCGGGACGGCGTACTCTATCTGATTGTCAATGATAGCAAGATGAACATCATGACCACGATCAGCCTCTCCGGCGGCAATACGGAGCAAGGCTCGCTGTGCACCACCGGCGTCGAGGTTGGGAAGCAAAAGCAGAAGCTTGCCCATTCAGCGCTACTCAGAATTTTCCGTTCTTAATGTGGGAAATCTTGGCCTCATGTGTTCGCCACCATTCAATGGTCTTTTGCAAACCCGATTCAAACGAGATTTTTGGCGACCACCCAAGTTCATTACGAGCTCTGTCGATTGAAACAATAGATGTTGGAACGTCAATTGGACGCTGCGGGTCGCATCGAATTTTCAGCTTCCGATTGAGGACATGTTCAATCGCTGCGACCACATCAATCACCCTTCGGCCTTGCCCACTTCCAATGTTGAAAACGCGGGACTTTCCTTCGTGGTTTGCCGCTGCGATCAAGGCATCAATAGTATCGTCGACGAACAGAAAATCTCTAACTACGGTACCATCCCCCCAGATTTCTATGGTCTGGTCGCTAAGCGCTCGAGATATTGCCGCCGCAATCAATCCTTGATTCTTGAGTGCAACCTGAAATGGTCCGAAGGGATTAGTCAGCCGAAGTACCCTATGCTCTAATCCATAAAGGCGTTCAGCAAGATTCAAATACTTTTCAATTGCAAGTTTGCTGACGCCGTATGCCGTAATCGGATCAGTTGGCGCAGTTTCGGGTGTCGGGATCTGGGTAACTTGGCCATACACAGTTCCGCCTGAAGAAATAAAAATAATACGTGGGCTTCCAACCTCTCGAGCAATTTTGATTAAAGATAGAGTTGGCACAAGATTATGCTCGACATCGCCGATCATATCGAGCGTGGCTGATTGTGGCGTGCTATCATGGATAAGATGAAAAATAACGTCAAAGGACTCGATCGCGGAAGCCACAGCGGAAGGGTCTGAAAAGTTGCCCTGATACCACTCAACTTCTTTCAAGAACTCCGGAAAAAGACTCCGGCGACCGAATGCCCGGACACGAACGCCAGACGCGGCGAGCCGGCGGCACAGGTTGAGCCCGAGAAAACCGCCGCCGCCTAGCACAACGCAAGATTTCAGCATCTTATTCTTCACGCGAGACATGCCTCAACGATTTGTGGCCGCCAATGCACTGCCTTTGACAGCGTCAAATTCAAGTCATGGCACTAGCCATTTAATTTGTCACAAACCGACAGTTGTACTAGTCAAACAGTCCGCCGCGATGGCGGCAATCATATTGGCACGTCATTATGCCTGCGTGGGAGTGACATGTCTCACGAGGCAAATACCTACGACCGAGACCTGAGCAATGCGTGAGCTACTCCTCAATTGACCGGCGGGTGTATCTAGCGGGGTTTGCAACGTCGCAAAGATAACACTGACTGGGAATCGCACGATCATACTTCATCGATAGCTGAGTCACGTAACTTTGCAATTGCTACCGAGTCTTGAGACAACCGCGCCCTATAGCGCGGCCCTCGGCCGCATGTGGAGACTGGATTGGCTGACACTTTAGACAAAGTCACAAGCGGCCCAGACGGCGCTGCAAATAAGGCGATCGAAAAAGCCTCGCATGCGGTGACCAACCGGCGCATCCGGCAGTTGGTCGATCCGATGCTGACAAGGCCGTTACGCGTGCTCGATGTCGGATGCGGATCGGGCTACTTCCTGAGCGGCCTCGGCAGGACTTATCGCGAACGCGGCTGGCCGGTCGAAGGCAACCTTCTCGGTATCGACATCGACCTGTCGAGCTACGCGGCGCCGGACGTGCCCTCGCAGCAGGTTGACATCAACCGGCCCTTGCCGTTCGCGGACCAGAGCTTCGACATCGTGCTCGCCATCGAGGTGTTCGAGCATTCGCGCGCGCCCTACCTGCTGATGCAGGAAGTCTTCCGGATACTCGCGCCAGGCGGCCGCGTCATTGTGTCGGTGCCGAACGTGATGCACGCGCTGAGCCGGCTGTCCTATCTCATGACCGGCCACTACTATATGTATCCGACCCCGACGGCGGTGCCTGCCAATGCCGGACGGCTCATGGGCCATATCGAGCCGCTGCCGCTGCAGTATTGGCACTATGGCCTGCGCTACGCCGGCTTCACCGACATCGCCTGCACCATCGACCGGCGGAAGAAGGGGGCGATCTTCGCTGCCGCCCTGCTCAAACCTCTCACGATGCTCGGTAGCGCGCGTTACGCGCGTCGAATTAAAAAATACGACGAGGCTCTTGCCGACGAGGTGCGCGACGTTCTCCCGAGCGTCAATTCGTTCGACACATTGACGGCCCGCAGCCTGATCTTTTCGGCACGGAAGCCCTAACCGTTCCCCAGAAAATACCGCAGCGCGCGTTCGTACATGATTTCGCGCGAGTATCCGGACACGATCCGCTCGCGCGCAAGTTCGAGATCCCCGTCGGTCGGCCGGTTCGTCATCGTCGCCGCCATGGCCTGCGCCAGCGCCTCTGCGTTGCGCGACTCGACCATCGTCACGCTCGACAGCCCGCGCGTCACCTCCGGAATGCCGCCGACCGGACAGGTGATGACCGGCAGTCCGCACGCCATCGCCTGAAGCAATGCCTGCGGCACGCCCTCGTTGGCATAGGACGGCAGGACGAAGACGTCGCAGGACCACAGATAATCCCTGACGTCGTCGCGGCGTCCCGCCAGCGTCACCTGGGCCGACAGGCCGAGCTCTTCGATCCGCTTCTCGATGACCTGCTGCTGCGGGCCGTCGCCAACGATCACGAGATGCATCGACGGGTCGCCGGCGCGCTTGAGCGCCTCGAGCAGAACGCCGTGGCCCTTCCAGGACCGCAGCGTCGCGACGATGCTGAACAGGAATTTCTCCGGCGGCAGGCCGAGCGCGAGCCGCGCCGCGGTGCGCGCGCCAGGCCTGAAGACATCGGTGTCGATTCCGGTCGGCACCGCCGCAATCCGTGTCTTCGATATGAAGCCGTCGACGGTCAGATCCTCGACGATTGACTCGCCCGTCGTCATGACGAAGTCGACGCCGCGATTGTAAACCCAGCGCGAGGCCCAGTTGCGCGGCACGCGAGCGCTGAGATGGCGCGTGCGCACCACGCGCGGTCGCGGACGCAGGCCGATGCGCGCCAGCGCGACCAGCCAGCTATCGATCGACGAATGCGTGTTGACGACGTCCGGCCGCCATTTTTTCAGCAGACGGCGCACCGCACGGATGCTCGAGAAGGTCTTGCGCTCGAGCGGCAGGGTTTCGGCCGGCACCACGTAGCGGGCGGCATTGGCGACGATCTCGCTGCCTGGATTGGCGGCAATGCGGACGTCGTGGCCGTGGGCGCGAAAGATCTGCGCTTCGCTCAGAATGCGAATCTCCTGCCCGCCCCATCCCTTCGAGGCCTCGGTGTGCAGGATGCGCAGCTTGCGGGACGCCGGAGTCATGCCAGCTCCCGGTAGAGCGCCAGCCAGCGCGCCGTCGCGGCGTTGAGATCGAAGCGCCGCGCCAAGGCGCGAGCCGCCGATGACATGGCGGCGCGCTGCCCGGCGACGACCGTGAGTCCTTCCGCGATCGACTGCGGGTCGCGCGTGGCAATCGTGCCGGCCTTCGCTTCTGCCACGGCTTCGGCAATTCCGGCATCGGCTGTCGTCACCACCGGCAGGCCGCAAGCCAGAGCTTCCAGCGCGGCATTCGGCATGGGGTCGTACAGCGACGGCAGGGCGAAAACATCAGCGGCTCGATAAACAGATCGCGGGTCGGCAACGCCACCGAGAATACGCACGCGCGCTGCCAAACCCAGGGCAACCACTCGCGCCTGCAGCGCCTTGAGGTGACGGTCTGCTCCGGCAATCAGGGCGTGGAAAGGCCGCGCCGCCGGCTGCGCCAGAGCCTCGACAAGACGGAAGGCGCCCTTGCGCTCGAAACCGGAGCCGACGAAGGCCACCACCGGCTCATCCGGCCCGATGCCGAAGCGCGCACGCGCCGCCTGCCGCTCGGCGTCGGTCGCCACGTGAAAGGCCGCGAGGTCGACGCCGTTCTCGATGGTGCGGATGCGGCTTGCCGGCACCGTGAGCCATTCGGCGATCTCGCGGGCGACCAGCGCGCTGTTGGCGACGAAAATCATGTCGGTCTCGCGCGCCATGCGCCGCTCGGTGTCGATCACCAGCCGATGCAAGGGGTCGAGCCGCATTATGGCGCCGCGCAACCCGCCGCGCTCGGCGGCCTGCCGCGCCACCCAGGCAGCATGAACGCCATCGCCGGCGCGGAAGATATCGGCGGTGAGCAGCCGCTCGTGCGTCTGCACCAGGTCGAACCCCTCCCGCGCGACGATATCGGCAATAGCGTGCTGGAAATGAGCGAGACGCGACGCCCGCGTCAGACCGCCTCCCGGAACCGTGATGCGCCGGAACGAGTCGCCGCCGAACGAGGTCCATGATTCGGCGATGAGACTCACCTCGATACCGGCGTTCGCAAACTCGCGCGCGCCGGTTTCAATGAAGCGTTCGGCGCCGCCATGCGGTGCGTAGCGCCGACGGATGATCGCGAGTTTCACGGCGAGCGCTCGTCCCAGCCCGCGGCAAGATAGCGCCAGAAGGTTTCCTGCGACTTCGCGGCCGCAGCGACGAAGCCGTGCGCGCCGTCAAGCGCGCCCAGTTGCACGATGTAATGCTTGACGAACGTGAAGCACGCCCGCGCCAGCGCCGCACCCAACCCGCCGCGCGCGCCGCGCTCACGGCGGACCTGGGCCGACAGCAGCGCGTAACGGCGCTGCTTGGCGAGCACGTCGTCGACGGTCTGGTAGCTCAGATGGATCATGTCGCTGGCAAGATCGCCAACGCTGCCCGATACGTCGAGCCGCTCATGCACCGGGTCGTCGCTGAATCGCGCCGCCTCGCGGCGCGCCAGCCGCAGCACTCGGTCGGGATACCAGCCGCCATGCCGGAGATATTTACCGAGAAACGATGTCTTGCGATTGATCCGGTAGCCGTCATGCGCCGGACGGTCGATTGTCGCGCGGATCTCGCCGGCCAGCGCATCGGGCACGCGCTCGTCGGCATCGATCGACAGCACCCACGATCCGTGCGCGGCATCGAGCGCCGCCTGCTTCTGCGCGCCGAAGCCGGCGAAGTCCGGCTTGCTGACAACGCGCGCGCCGGCCTTCTGCGCAATCGCCGCCGTGCCATCGCTGCTGCCCCCATCGACCACCACGATCTCGTCGCAGAAGGTCAGCGACGCCAGGCAGCCAGGCAGGTTGGCCGCTTCGTTGTGCGCGATGATGATCGCGCTCAGCCGCGGCACGGGGCTGTCAGTCTCGAAACGGCGCATGGCGTCGCTTTGGTTCGGTGTCACGGAAAATGCCAGCCGGCGCGCCGCCCCAGTGCGGCGCCTATGAGCTAAAGCTCCACAATCCCTAGACTATTCGCCGTTCAGCCTGCAAGCCGAGGCGCTCTTTCCGCCCGCAGGCGCCATTCGCTAAGGTAAGGAAAAGGCCAAGAACCTCGCCCCACAACGAAGCCCACGGAGGATCGCCCAGTGACCGCGCAAACCCGCTACCCCGGCCCGCTTTCGCTGGCGAACGCCAAGACCGCGCTCAATCTGTCGGATCCGCTCACCGACGCCGCCTTTGATCGCGACGGCCCGCGCGCCAATGTGGAATACCGCGACCTCGGCCTCGCCAAGGCGACCGGCGGCAAGATCGGCGCCAAGCACATCCGCGCGATCCGGCCGTTCGACAAGGAAACCGGATGGCACTGGCACGACATGACTGGCCATTTCGTCTACGTGCTCAAAGGCTGGATCAAGTTCAAATTCGAGAACGTGCCGGACGAGGTCGTGGTCAAGGCCGGCATGTGCCTCAGCCAGCCGGCTGGAGTCCCCCATAACGTCGTCAATCAGTCGGACGACCTCGAGCTCATCGAGATCAACCTGCCCGCCGACTACGCGACCATCGACCTCGAGCGCTGAGGCTCAGGCGCGCTTTGCCTTGGTGACCGGCTGCGCCGCTGCCTCCCATGACTGGAAGGCCGTGCGGACATTGCCGATATGCGCACGCATGCTCTCGTAAGCCGCCACCGGCTCGCGCTGTTCGATCGCGGCAATGATCGCGCCATGCTCCTGCGCGGACTGCCGGCGCAATTGCGGGCTCAGCCGTGTCTGCTTGTAATTCGACCATTCGGGCCGCTTGCGCAGCGCATTGAGACCTTTCATCAGCGCGATCAGCAGCGGATTCTGTGTCGCCTCCGCGATCGCTTCGTGAAACGTGAAGTCCCACAGATTGTACATCTTCGGGTCGGGCGCTACCTCGCGCTTGGCATTGGCGAGCTTCATCTTGTCGATATCGGCTGCATGGGCCGCGCTGCAGGCGAACGCCGCGATCGCCGGCTCGAGCACAAGGCGCGCCTCGAGCAATTCCTCGGGCGTCGCGCCGCTCAGATCCATCGCGCCAACTGAATTCTCCGGCGGGGCCGAATTGCCGACGAAGGTGCCGCGCCCGACGTGCCGCCAGATTTTTCCCTCGGCTTCGAAGATCGCCAGCGCCTTGCGCAAGGTCGAGCGACCGACGCCAAGCTCGATGGCGAGATCGCGCTCCGGCGGCAGCCGGCTGTGCCGCGGAAATTTTCCGCTGTCGATCATGTGCGACAGACGCTCGATTGCTTCGCGCGACGATCCGACCTCTCTTCGCTGTAAGCCAATATCAGCCATTGGTTCTCTCATTTAGATCGAGATAGTAGCGTTTGACAGCACATCGGATTGTCATGTTTAATCATGTCCAAACCAATTTCTCAATTGGTTCTTGATGGCAAGTCAGCGTGCGGACGACAGCGCGCGACAGCCAAAAAGACTGAGCCGCGGTTACGAACGCGCGGCCGAAAAGGGAGATGTGATGAAGCCCCGTCTTTACATCGGCACCTGCGGCCTTTCGGTCTGGCACAGCGACGACCTCGGCCAGACGCTGACCCGCATGCTCGGCGACACCGGTCTCTACAGCGAGTCGCGCATCTGGTCGCTGTCGGCCTGCCCGGCGCGGCCGAACGAACTCCTGGCCGGCACCGATTCCGGGATTTACCGGCTCGATATCGCCGCGCGAAAATGGAGCCACGTGCCGTCCGGCATGGACACGCTGCCGATCTGGTCGATCGCGCAATCGCCGCATGACGAAAACCTCCTGCTCGCCGGCACGCGGCCGGCGACGATCTTCCGCTCGACCGACGGCGGCCGCACCTGGACCGACATGGAGCCGAACTTCCCGGAGACCTGCCAGTTCGTCATGCGGCCGCGCGTCACCAAGATCGAATTCGATGCCCATGACCCGGACCTTGTCTGGTGCGGCCTCGAGGTCGGCGGCGTCTATCGCAGCCGGGATAGCGGCAAGACCTGGGAACACACCTCCAAGGGCATGATCTCTGACGACGTCCACGACGTCACGGCTGTCCGCAACGGCTCGCGCATCGTCTATGCCACGACCAACAAGGGGCTTCACGTCAGCCATGACGACGGCGCGACGTGGGACTTGCAGGCGCCGTTCGATTCGCCTTCGCAATACACCCGCACTATCAAGACCAGTGCCGACGGTAGCGGCACTGTCTGGCTCTGCAATGGTGACGGTCCTCCCGGCTCGTGGGGCAAGCTGCTGCGCAGCCGCGACCATGGCGAGCACTGGGAAGATGCCGGCCTGCCCGGCAAGCTCGAGAGCTCGGCCTGGTGCGTCGCGACGAACAAGGCCGATCCCAAGCTGCTGTTCGCCTGCGCGGCGCTCGGCCAGTATTACCGTAGCACCGACGGCGGCGAGCGCTGGGATGCCTTGCCGCGCCGGCTTGGCGAGACGCGGGCTCTGATCTGGGTCCCGGTCTGAGCGTACAAACCATCGTCATCGTCATAGGGAGAAACCAAGGGCATGGATCTCGGCATTGCCGGCAAACGGGCCATCGTGTGCGCGTCGAGCAAGGGACTCGGCCGCGGATGCGCGGAAGCATTGGCCCGCGAAGGCGTCGACGTCGTCATCAACGGCCGCAATACGGCAGAGGTCGAGGCGACCGCCAACGCCATCCGTAAGGAAACCGGCGTCAAGGTTCAGGCCGTGACCGCCGACGTCACGACCAAGGAAGGCCGCGCGGCGATCCTGGCGGCCTGTCCCGAGCCGGACATTCTGGTCAACAATGCTGGTGGCCCGCCGCCCGGTGATTTTCGTCCGCTCGACGAGGACGATTGGCTCAACGGCATGGTGCCCAATATGGTGGCGCCGATCATGCTGATCAAAGCCACCGTCGACGGCATGGCGGCGCGCAAGTTCGGCCGCATCGTCAACATCACGTCGCGCTCGGTCAAAACGCCGCTCTTTCACCTGCCGCTGTCGAATGCGGCGCGCGCCGGCCTGACCGGCTTTATCGCCGGGCTGTCGCGTCAGGTCGCCAAGCATAACGTCATCATCAACAATCTGCTGCCCGGCCCGTTTGCCACCGACCGGCAGATGAAGCCGATGGCGGAGCGCGCCAGACAGGCTGGCATGCCGTACGATGAGTTCGTATCGTCGCTGACGTCACAGGTACCGGTCGGCCGCTTCGGCACCGCCGAGGAGTTCGGTATCGCTTGCGCATTCCTGTGCAGCGCACATACCGGCTTCATCGTCGGCCAGAACCTGCTGATGGATGGCGGTGGCTTTCTATCGACGATCTAGGAACATTTCAGGCCTGCGCGGACGGCGCAAGACAGAGGGCGAGACAAAGATGACCGACACGATCGTTGTTTCGCCGCGCGCCGCGCGGACCTATCAGCGACTGTTGCGGTTCGGCCGTCAGCTTGCAGGCTTCATCGCCCTGTTCGTGATCTGGGAAGTCGGCGTGCGCGTCTTCCACGTCAAGGAATATGTGCTGCCACCGCCGAGCCAGGTGTTCGAGGCGGCGTGGGAGCACTGGTCGTCGATGGCGCAAGGCGCATGGACAACGACGCTGGAGATTGTCGCCGGCTATGTTCTGGCCATCGTTATCAGCGTGCCGCTCGCGGTGAGCATCGCCTTCTCGCGCCTCGTCGAGCAGACCGTCTATCCGGTGATGGTTTTTCTGCAGATCGTGCCGAAGATCGCGGTCGCGCCGCTGTTTATCATCTGGTTCGGCTTCGGCTTCACGCCCAAGCTGCTGCTGGTGTTTTTGCTGTCATTCTTCCCGATCGTCATCAGCAGCATCGCCGGCTTCCGTTCCATCGACCCGGAGATTATGGACTTCGTCCACACCACCGGCGCCGGCGGCTGGAAGGCCTTTCTCAAGGTACGGCTGCCGCACGCGTTGCCGGACATCTTCACCGGCCTGAAGGTCGGCGCGGCGTTGTCCGCGACCGCCGCCGTGGTGGCCGAATTTGTCGCGTCCGACCGCGGACTCGGCTACCAGCTCCTGCAATACAACGGCGACCTCAACACGCAGATGGTGTTCGCCATCATCATTCTGCTCAGCGCGATAGGCGTCATCGTCTATTTCGTCGTCGAGCTGCTGCAGCGCATTGTCATTCCCTGGCACGTGTCGACCACGCAGGGGACCGGAGGCATCGAGCTGACCTGAACCGACAGATGATCAAACAAAACCACAAGGGAGGATGGCAATGAAAAAAACGAAATTGGCACTCAGCGCAATCGCGCTCGCGCTCGCAACTTTTGCCGCGCAACCGGCCTGGTCGATGGACCAGGTCTCGTTCCGCCTCAACTGGTATCTGGGCGGCCTGCACACGCCGTTCTATCTCGGCAAGGAGCGCGGCTACTACAAGGATGAGGGCATCGACCTCACGATCAACGAGGGTCGCGGATCGGTCAACACCGTGCAGGTGATCGCCGCGGGCAGCGACACCTTCGGTCTCGCCGACTCGTCGAGCCTGATGCTGATGGCGGCGAAGGGCGCCGAGGTGAAGGCCGTGATGTCGCTGGTCAACACGTCGGCCTTCGGCGTGATCTCGCTCGCCGAGACCGGCATCAAGACCGCCAAGGATCTCGAGGGCAAGAAGCTCGCGATCACGGCAGGCGACGCGCTGACGCAACTGTTTCCGGCCGTCGCCAAGTACAACAAGATCGACATGAGCAAGATCAACCTTGTCCAGGTCGATCCGGCCGGCAAGGTGGTGGCGCTGCTCGACAAGCGCGTGGATGCCCTGCTCGGCGGCCTCGACGACCAATACTTCCTGGTCAAGGCCAAGGGCTTCAAGCCTGCCGGCTTGCCCTTCGCCGACAACGGCGCCAACACGATCGGCATGGTGATCCTCGCCCAGGAGCAAACCATCAAGGACAAGCCAGACATGGTCCGCCGCTTCGTCAAGGCGACCATCCGCTCCTGGCAAGAAGCGATCAAGGACCCGGATGCGGCCGTCGCGGCGGCGTTGAAGGCCAAGCCGACCCTCAACGGGCCGTCGACCAAGGAGCAACTCCTGAAGGACATCTCGTTCATGCAGAGCCCTGCGACCAAGGGCAAGCCGATCGGCTGGGGGGCGCTGTCGGACTGGGAGAGCACAAAGGCGCTGCTGACCGAGTATCGTGGCCTCAAGACCGACAAGCCGGCCAGCGCCTTCTACACAGACGACTTCATCCCGAAGCAGTAGACTGGGATGGTGTCTATCGTCCCCCTACCACGTCGCAGGCCGGCCGGTGACCGGTCTGCGGCGCCGGTCAAAATCTCGATCTCGGCGAAAAGCGTCTCCAAGACGTTCCGCCTCGGCGCGTCAGAGATCTGCGCTCTCGACAACGTCGATGTCGAGGTCGGCGACGGGGAGTTCGTCGCCATCGTCGGGCCGTCGGGCTGTGGCAAGAGCACCCTGCTCCGTATCGTTGCCGGTATTTCCAGGCCGACCACGGGCGATGTCGTGACCAACGGCAAGACCGTCGACAAGCCGGTCACCGACATTGGCATCGTGTTCCAGAATCCGGTGCTGCTGGCCTGGCGCAACGTGCTCGACAACGTGCTGATCCAGATGGAGCTGCGCGGCGAGGCTCCCGGCAAATACCGCGAGCGGGCGGTTGCCCTGCTCACCGCCGTCGGCCTCGGCGATTTCCTCGACCGCTACCCGCGCGAGCTGTCGGGCGGCATGCGGCAGCGCGCGGCCATCATCCGCGCGCTGATCCACGAGCCGCCTGTGCTGCTGATGGACGAGCCGTTCGGCGCGCTCGACGCGCTGACCCGCGAGCAGATGCGGGTCGACCTCGAGCTGCTGTGGATGCGCACGCGGAAGACCGTGCTGTTCGTTACGCACGGCATCGACGAGGCTGTCCTGCTCGCCGACCGCGTCGTCGTGATGTCGCCGCGGCCCGGCAAGATCGAGCAGATCGTCGACGTCGACATTCCCCGCCCGCGCGGGCTCGACGCCCGCCATCATTCCCGCTTTATCGAGATCACGCAGCACATCACCGACGTGTTCCTGTCGCGCGGCGTGCTGAAGTCTGAATCGCGGCTGTCCGACATCTAACCCACGGAGACAAAGCATGAGCCTGGCCGGCAAGGGCGTGGTCGCCATCTGGAACGACATTGCGCTGGAGGGCCGCGCGGAATTCTACGAGTGGCACGACCGCGAACACATGCCGGAGCGCGCCGGCATTCCCGGGTTCCTGCGCGGCCGGCGCTACATCGCGGTACACGGCTCGCCGCAATACTTCACACTGTATGAGACTGAGACGCAGGCGGTCCTCACCGGCAAGGACTACCTCACCCGCCTCAACAACCCGACGCCATGGACCGCCAAGGTGGTGCCGGCGCATTTCCGCAACACCTCGCGCGGCGTGTGCAGCGTCGAACTGTCCGACGGCGTCGGCCAGGGCGGCTACATCCTGACGCTGCGGTTCGGCCCGCAAGCCGGGCGGGAGAACGACCTGAGGCAATATCTCGCGTCGGTGCTGCCGGGGATCCTGGCGCGGCCGGCCGTCGTCGGCGTTCACCTGTGCATCGCCGACCGCGAGGGTAGCAGCATCGAAACCGCGGAGAAGCGCGGCCGCGAAGTCGGCATTCCGAACTGGCTGGTGATGATCGAAAGCGTGACGCCGGAGGCGGCCGACGCGGCTTGCAAGACCCTGATGGCCGAGATGCCCAGCAAGGGCGCCGCACCCGGCATGGACACCGGCCTCTACAGCCTGCAATTCACCCGGAACAACACGGCGGCGAGGTGATTTAGGGGCCAAGCTCCAACAGACCAGGATTGGTGTCGGCCAGCAACGTTGACGCTGCTGGATTGATACGCCATTGGATGATCAAGCCTACTTATCCGACTGAGAGGCTCTAGATCAAGCCTTGGTCTACCGGTTCGATTCATCTGTAGTCATACAACAAGCCATGTTGGCCAACTGCCCCATCTGCGAGAGTGCGGACCTGGTTCAAACTGTGCGGCGGCACCGTCTGCCCGTTTTGCAGAATCGCGTCTATGAGACACGTGCGGCTGCTTTGGCAGCGCCTTGCGCTCCGTTCCAACTGGCGACCTGCAAAACTTGCGGCTTCAGTTTCAATGCCGCGTTTCAGGCGAACTTGATCGCCTACGATCCGAATTATGATAATGAGGTCCCGTCTCCATTGTTCACGCGCCATATGGAGATGATCGCGACCATGCTCATTGAGCGCCTAAATCTCACGTCAGGAACGGTCTATGATGTTGGCTGCGGCAAGGGCACATTCCTTCGCCTGTTGTGCAGGCTAGCTCCGGGCATTCAAGGGGTCGGCGTCGACCCGAGTTGCACGTCAACTCATGAAAACAACTTCACGCTGATTCGTGATGAGTTCAGGTCCGATCATATCCGAGCAGACGCGAAGCTCGTTCTGTTGCGCCATGTACTCGAGCACATACCGACACCGGTTTCATTTCTGCGGATGATCCGCAAAGCCATCCCGGATATTCCGCTTTACGTTGAAGTTCCGAGCTTCGAGTGGATTCTCCGCAAGGAAGCTTTTTGGGATTTTTGCTACGAACATTGCAATTATTTTACTGGCAAGTCCTTGAAACATGCCCTTGCCAGGGCCGGATTTATGACCCTCAGCAGCCAGACTTGCTTTGGAGACCAATACCAATGGACGTTGGCATCGCCAGGCAACATGACTGATACCTTGTCGGCCAATGGATCGACAGAGGTCGAAGCGGTTCTGGCGTATTCAGAAACTGAAGATGCGCACCTGCACGCCGCAAAAGAGCGCATCGCAACGGCCAACGCGCCTCTCGTATGGGGCATGGCGACCAAGGGCGTTATCTTCTCAACACTGATGAACTCGAATCGTCTCTCCGGAGGAATTGACCTCAATCCAAACAAGCAAAAACGCTTCGTCCCTGGTTCGGGTATTGAAATCCATCCCCCGGAATGGATACGCGACACTATCGTTAATCCGACCATTTTCATCATGAATGCGAATTATGCTGAAGAGATTCGACAATTACTTTTCAAGATGGGCGTCGACGCCGAATCGATCGTTATGGGGTAACCGGACAAAGAGACTGGACAATTTCGATCCGCACCTGTCGGATATGAGCTCTATCAAATCTAGATGAGACATTTCGTTTGATGCGTATTCTCATGACCGGCGCCAGTGGTTTCGTTGGCGACGCCACCGCCCGCGCATTGGAAACTAAAGGCATTGAACTACACGCGATCGGGCGAAATAGGCCGAACTGTGAAGCCATTGTCTCCTGGCATCGAACCGATCTCTTCAATGACCGTGATGTAAGAAAGGTTATGGGACTCGTTCGACCTCGGGCTATCCTTCATCTTGCCTGGTACGTCGAGCACAACAAGTTCTGGTCAGCCCCAGAGAATCTTCGTTGGGTGGATGCGACAACGACATTGTTTCGCATCGCGGCCGAATATGGAGTCGAGAGATTTGTCGGCATCGGCACTTGTTATGAGTACGATTGGCCGACGCATGGTTGCTGCAATGAAATCGCCACCACAATCCGGCCAACAACTTTATATGCAGAGGCCAAGGATGCGACCCGGCGCGCTCTTCATCTGCTTGCCACGAAGACGTCGGTCGAACTTTCCTGGGCCAGGCTCTTTTTTTTGTTCGGCCCTGGTGAAAAGGAAGGCCGACTTGTATCGACCATAGCGCACGCGCTTGTCAGGGGCGAGAGTGCCTCTTGCACGTCGGGCGTTGTGTTTCGTGACTATATCGACGTCACCACGGCAGGAGAGGCCTTGGCGGCCTTAACCCTCTCGAATGTTACCGGTCCGGTTAACATTGCAAGCGGCACGCCAATTCGCGTTGCAGATCTTGCACTCCGGCTTGGTCAGCTTGCCGGACATCCGGAGCTTGTGAAAATCGGAGCATTGCCGGATCGCCCCAACGAACCGCTTTTGATTTGCGCAGACGTCGACAGACTCCGCAATGAAGTTGGCTACGTTCCCACCCGCACTTTAGATGACGCGCTGACTGAAACTTTGTGCTATTGGCGCATGCGTGAAACGCAACGATAGCCTCGCTCCAAGAGCAGACGTATGAAACTGACGGTTGATACCGAGAAAGAAACCCTGGTTGCGGACGGCAAGGAAGTGCCCTTCTACAGCGACGAGGGTTTTCGGCTCCTGTCATCGCTCTGGCTCAAGACGGGCTGGAATCAAAAATATACCTATACCTTCACGTGGTTCGGCGTTCCGATTATCCAGCTTCCTGATGACATGATCCGCTATCAGGAGATCGTGTTCAGACTGAAACCCGACGTCATCATCGAAACTGGCATCGCTCACGGCGGATCTGCTGTTTTTTCAGCAAGCCTTTTGCAGCTTATCGGAAAAGGACGCGTCATCGCGATCGATGTCGACATTCGACCGCACAATCGGAAGCGCCTTGAGGAGCATCCGCTAAAACCCAGGATAACTTTAATTGAAGGATCTTCGGTAGCGCCAGACGTTGTCGCGCAGGTGAAGAGTATGATCCGGTCAGGCGAGCGCGTTATGGTCATTCTCGATTCAAATCACAGTTACGCGCATGTTGCCGAAGAGCTTGAGGCTTACGCGCCACTGGTATCGGTCGGCTCCTATATTGTCGCAACTGACGGCTTTATGAAGGACGTCGCTGGCGCTCCACGCGGCAAGCTCGAATGGTGCCAGGACAACCCGTCTCGCGCCGCCATCGACTTCGCGGCCAGGAATCCTTATTTTGTGATCAAGGAGCCCGAGTGGCTATTTAATGAGTCTACGCTTGAGGGCAATGTCACGCATTGGCCGAACGCTTGGCTGCTGCGCACCAGATAAAACCGGATTGACCACGTGCTAGCCGTCATTCTTGCAGGCGGAATGGGGACCCGCATCGCTGAAGAATCCCATTTGCGGCCCAAGCCGATGATCGAGATCGGCGGGCGGCCGATCCTGTGGCACATCCTGAAGATTTACAGCCATCACGGCATCAACGACTTCATCATCTGCCTCGGCTACAAAGGCTACCTGATCAAGGAATATTTCTCGAATTACTTCCTGCACAATTCGGACGTCACCATCGACGTGCGGACCAATCAGGTCGAATATCACAACAGCTCGGCCGAGCCATGGCGCGTGACGCTCGTCGACACTGGCGAACGAACGAATACCGGCGGACGCATCAAGAGAATCGCCCGCTATCTCCGGCCCCATGAGCCATTCTGCCTGACTTATGGCGACGGCGTCGCGGATATCGACATCGCGAAGCTCGCCGCATTCCACAACAAGCACGGCAAGAGGGCGACGCTCACCGCGGTGGCGCCGCCGGGCCGTTATGGAGCGGTGTCGCTCGATGGCGACCGCATCGTTCGCTTTGTCGAAAAGCCGCCGGGCGACAACGCCTACATCAACGGTGGATTCTTCGTGCTCGATCCCTCCGTGGTCGATCTCATCGGAAACGACGACACCTCGTGGGAACGCGAGCCGTTGCAGCAGCTCGCGGCGAACGGACACCTGATGGCTTTCCGCCATCAGGGCTTCTGGCAGCCCATGGATACGATGCGGGACAAGATGCACCTCGAGCAGTTGTGGGCCGAGGGCAAGGCGCCGTGGAAGGTCTGGGCGTGAGCGACAGCGCCCTTCCCGATCCAAAATTCTGGGCAGGCAAACGCGTTCTGCTGACAGGTCACACCGGATTTACCGGTAGCTGGACGGCGCTGTGGCTCGCCTCGATGGGCGCCAAGGTCAGCGGGTTTGCGCTCGAGCCGGATACCGAGCCCTCGCTTTATCGTCTCGCCGCCGTCGATCGCGATGTCGCACCGACGATCGGCGATCTTCGCGACGCGCGCGCTGTTCGCGAGGCTGTCGAGGCCGCGCGCCCGGAGCTTGTGATCCACCTGGCGGCACAAGCCATCGTCCGGCGCGGCATCGCACGTCCGGCAGAGACGTTCGCCGTCAACGTGCAAGGCACGGCGCACGTGCTCGACGCGTTGCGTGAAATTTCCGGCGTCCGTGCCGTCCTTGTCGTTACATCGGACAAAGTATATGCCAACGATGAACTTGGCCGCCCCTTCAAAGAGACCGACCGGCTCGGCGGCAAAGATCCCTATTCCGCCTCGAAAGCCGCGGCGGAGCTTTTGACCCGTTCCTACGGAGACAGCTTTTTCGAGCCGTCAGGCGTGGCCATCGCGACGGCGCGCGCCGGCAATATCATCGGTGGCGGTGACTTCGCTCCCGACCGGCTGGTGCCGGATCTGGTCCGCGCCTTGCGTGACGACAAACGACTGGAGTTGCGGCACCCCGAAGCCACGCGCCCATGGCAACACGTGCTCGATTGCATCTGCGGCTATCTGCTATTCGTCGAGCGCTTGAGCGCAAGTCACACCGTGCCGCACGCCCTAAACTTTGGGCCGGATTCCGCGCCGGTAACCGTGGCGCAGCTTGCGGACGCGTTATTCACCGCGTTCGGCCGGCACTCGGCGTGGAGTCACACTCCGGATTCCACGTCGATCGAGATGCGCGCGCTGGCAGTCGACCCCTCTCAAGCCCGCATGCAACTCCGCTGGCGCACGCGTCTCATGGGAGAGCGTTGCGTTCGATGGACTGCCGGCTGGTATCGCGCAAGCCTTGCCGGAGAAGACATGCGGGCAATCACATTGCGCCAAATCAGCGATTACATGGACGGCAAGGCCGGACCGGAATGACAGAGCTCCCGACGTGCAGGTTCTGCGCGACGCCCTTGACCGAGACATTCGTCGATCTGGGCGCGATGCCGCTTGCCAATTCATTCATCACCGCGAATGAGATCGCCGGTGAGCGGCGTTATCCCCTGCACGTTCGCGTTTGCCCATCATGCCTGCTGGTCCAGGCGGATCACTCGGTGCCTCCCGACGCGATCTTCTCGGCCGACTATGCCTATTTTTCCTCGTATGCAGACACCTGGGTCGAGCACGCTCGCCAATACGCCGACGCCATAATCGAGCGGTACACCCTTGGACCGGGCTCCCTCGTCGTCGAAATCGCCTCAAACGACGGTTATCTGCTGCAGCATTTCAAGAATCGCGGCGTACCTGTCCTCGGCGTCGAGCCCGCCGCAAACGTGGCGGATGCGGCGCGCGCCAAGGGCATTCCGACGGAGGTGACATTCTTCGGCCGCGCTTCAGCAGCCCGTCTCGCCGCGGCTGGCCATAGGGCTGACCTCATGGCGGCAAACAATGTCCTCGCGCATGTTCCCGATATTCGCGACTTCGTCGGCGGCTTCGCGCTGTTGCTGAAGCCGGAAGGCGTCGTCACCTTCGAATTCCCGCATCTTTTCAATCTCATCCGGCAGACGCAATTCGATACGATCTATCATGAGCATTATTCGTATTTGTCTCTGTTTACGGTCGAGCACATTCTGGAGGCTGCGGGCCTGAAGGCCATCGACGTCGAAGAGTTGCCGACGCATGGTGGCTCATTGCGCCTTTACGCGGCAAAGCGCACCTCGACGCACGCCGAAAGCGCGCGACTCGATGAGGTTCGAAACAAGGAACGCGAGGCGCATCTCGACCGGCCTGAAGGCTATCGAGGATTTTCGGACAGGGTTCAGGCCGCCAGGGCGTCGTTCTTGTCGTTTCTTGCGAATGCGCGGCGCCAGGGCAAACGCGTCGCCGCTTACGGCGCCGCGGCGAAGGGCAATACCTTCCTGAACTATTGCGGGGTTACGGCCAGCGACGTCGCCTGCGTCTTCGACCGTTCGGTGGCGAAGCAAGGCAAGCTCTCGCCAGGCAGTCATATTCCGGTCCTGGCGCCGCAGAAACTGGCAGACGTCAAGCCGGATTTCCTTATTATCCTGCCCTGGAATTTGGCTGACGAGGTGCAGCGCACCAACGCGGCGTTGCGGACATGGGGCGGCCGATTTGTCATCGGGATCCCACAGACCAGGGTCTTGCCGTGAAGTTTGTCGTTAGCACGCTGCCCGGAGTTGTGGTGGTGGAAGCGGAGCCTCATCCGGACGACCGCGGCTTCTTCGCGCGACTATACAGCCCCAACGAATTCGGGGCGGCGGGGATCGACTTCAAGCCGGTTCAAGTGAATCTGTCCCGCAATGCGCGGCGGCATACTCTGCGAGGCATGCACTATCAGGATCCGCCCCATGCCGAAGCGAAACTGGTGCAGATCGTCCGCGGCGCGGCCTATGACGTCGTAGTCGACTTACGGCCGGCAAGTCCGGCCTACGGTAATTGGGTAGCATTTACACTCGATTCATCCGCGCCGCCGCGCGCGATCTACATCCCGGAAGGCTGCGCCCATGGCTTCCTCACGCTCCAGCCGGACACGGACATTCTCTACTACATGGGTCGCATCTACGAGCCCGGGCACGCGAAAGGATTTCGATGGGACGACCGGCGGCTGGCGATCAAATGGCCAGCGGAGCCGATGATCATTTCAGATGCCGATCGTGCCTGGCCGGACTTTTCTAGATCATGAATAGCGTCGTCGCTGTTCTCGATTGGCAAGCTCGGCAGCCTGGAGTTCTGCTGTCTAAAATCTCATAGCCTTGGGGCAAATCAGGACGCCAAGAGCCCGTAAGATATGCATACCATAACTACCATTCTCCCGACCTATAGACGCCCTCATCTGCTGGAGCGCGCTATCCAAAGCGTCCTCAATCAAACTTATAAAAATCTGGAGATTCAGGTTTACGATAACAACTCCTGCGACGATACGGAAAAGGTCGTAAGAGCGCTGGCAGATAAAGACGAACGCGTTCGCTATTTTTGTCAAAAAAGCAACATTGGCGCCTTTGAAAATTTTCAATTTGGATTGCGTCGAGTCCAAACAGCCTTCTTCTCTTTTCTCTCGGATGACGATGTTTTGCTTCCGGGCTTTTACGAAGAGGCAGTGCGGCAGCTACAGGGCATGCCAACGTGTGGTTTTGCCTGTACGCAAGTCATTCGAATCGATGCGCGCGGCAGAATAACAGGTCGCCCAGATTCGCTTCCGGTAGGAGTTTTCGAGCCGCCAAAGGGCTTTAAAACACTGATCGACAATCACATCCCGACGTGGACCGGAATTCTGTTTCGGACAGAAGTTCGAGATACAATCGGCATTCTCAATCAAGCCACCGGCTACGCGGCGGATCAAGACTTCACCTTACGCGCAGCAGCCCGGTTTTCCTTTTGCTCCTTGCCCATACCAGGCGCAATTTTCTCTCTCGACACAGCCGCCGCCTACCGACATGCCAATCGCCATTTAATCGATCTAAGGCACGACATCGATAACTGGTGTCAATCTGTGCGCAGCGATTATGGTGTGAGCCGAGACCTTGCCGAGCTCGCAACTAAAAAAATAAGACACCGCTATCGTTATCAGCTTTATCGAGCCGCGACCCAATGGGCTTTGGAAAGCGACTTCCCGGCAGTGGAGAAGGCCTGCTTGATATTGGCGGAATTGGGCGAAACGAAATTGTCAAAGTTAAAGCTGCTTGCAAATACAACCCGATATGTGCCGCCATTCCGTTGGGTGCTTCTCGCACGAGATCGCATCCGTAACACTTCCGCCTATAAGAAATTTAAGGCAACAAAAAGAGCGGCGAAATATGGAGAGCTCATCAAGTACGAAAATAGCTACCGCCAATTCGAGTGATGCTCATCGGCAAATTCCCAGACGAATAACGAGCTACGGTCTTCGCCAAAAGCTTGTGTCGAGACGGAGTTCTTCAGCGTATTCTGCCCGACGATTGAACGTCCAGCGCCGGGCGTATTCGCAGGTCTAATTGGCTCCTTTTGCGGCGGCGAAACTCAGCTTGAACTGAGCGCCGCCGCTTGGGCTCTCCTCGAGTGTAACCGTGCCATGCAGTGCGGCGACGATCCGCTTGACAATGGCGAGGCCGAGCCCAGCTCCTTTGCTCTCGCGATCCGCCTTCCAGAAGCGATCGAAGATTTTCTCGCGCCACTCTTGCGGGATGCCATGACCATCGTCGCTGACCGTCAAAGCTGGCTCGTTTGTTACCTGGATCGTGATCGTCGCTCCATGTGGCGTGTGGGCGATCGCATTTTCGATCAAATTGCCGACGGCCGTCGCCAGCACCTGATCCGATCCCCGCATCGCAACAGGCGAGTCCGACGAAATGACTTCCAAGGATTTTCCGGCCGCGATGGCCATCGGGCCCAGGTGCGCTGCTGTTTTCGTTGCCACCTCATTGAGATCGAATGTCCCATCTTCCTCAATAGAGCGCGTTTCAAGTTGCGCGAGACGAAGCAATTGGGACACGATCCGACTCATCGACTCGACGTCAGTCTGCAACTTCTGCTTGGCATCGTCATCAGGCAGGCCATCAATTTCCGCCGCAAGCACAGCGAGTGGCGTTCGCAATTGATGCGCAGCATTGGCATTGAACTCGCGCTGACGTCGAAGGCCGTCGTCGAGGCGATCGAGAGCATCATTGATAGCGTGAACGAGGGGCTGCACTTCGCTCGGCGCCTCAGCAACCGGCAGCCGGACGTCTGCTTTGGTTGGATCGATGCTTTCAGCCATTCGCGAAATCTTCCGCAGCGGTTTGAATGCACGCCGTACCGCAAGAGCGCCAACGCCTAGCAACAAGAAAAGAAACGGAAGCTGCAACCAGCCCCCATCGGCAACGAACTCCTCCCAAACCGCGGCGTTGAGAAACCCAAACTCGCGGCCGACCCGCTCGACCTGAACGAAGTAGGGATGGCCTTCGATCGTCGCCTTCACAGCGGCGCCGACCACTAACGCCGGGCCGGGACCATCCGGATCGTATTGATAAACGCCCGTTTCCTCCTCGCTGAAAGAAGGCAACGGTCCGACGCTTGGCCCTGACGTGAATATGAGGTTGCCGTATTGGTTGCGCACGGCATAGCGGTACGGGCTATTCGAGTTGTCGTAAGCCTCGGCGAGCCGAACCGGCAGATTGAGTTCCGCGTTGCCGTTTCGATCGATTTTGATATGACCGCCAATGACGGCCGCCTGGTCGAGCAAAGACTGTTGCCGCAAATTCAGGGCGGTCGCACGGGCTTTGAGATAAAGCCAGCCGTATTCACAGACGCACGCGACGATCGTCGTGATCGCCAGGCTGACAACAATGCGGCGTGAGATCGACTTCGGCATCATTGCTCCTTGAGCAGGTAACCAATCCCTTTCATCCATGTCAGCGTGGGTGCGCCGCCGTCAGCGCGTTCAGAAACCGCGTATTGGCGTCGACGGTGTTACGTGTCGCGCGCGACTGAAGCCAAGCTTCAAGCTCCGCGCGTCGATAGACGACTCGCCGGCCCAGCTTGAAGTAGATGGGGCCGTTCCCGTTCAACCGGAGTTTCGCGAGAGTACTTTCGGACAGGCCGAGAAAATGTGCAGCTTCGCGCGATGTCAGTACTTCTGATAGGTGGGTCGACATAGGAATCTCGCATAGGGCATGCGCTGGAACGTTCCAGCCAGCCCGGCGAAACTACGCCGCGCGTTGGCGCCTCTGGCGGGCAGAAGCGCAACTTTTGAATTAGGGGTGCTCAATGACGCTGGCTATGTGTTTGACACTTAGCGATAGTCTGAGTTGACGTTTGACAATGTTAGCGACTGAGGTCTTGGAAAGATGAGAGTTAGCGGACCAGATTTGGTCGGCGGCTCTTTGTATGCGGATATGTTTTGACTCGAAAAGCTTGGCTTTCGCTGTTCCTCCAGCGCTGGCACCCCTGCGAGAACGCAGTCCCCCTTCCGCCAATCTTTCAAATTGAAAGCGCCAATAATACTGTTCCACAAGACGCCCAAGCTGACCCGCAGTGATCTCAATCGGCCACGGGACTCCTCTGTTTCTCGAATGCTTTTGACGCTGAATTTGATCGAGAAGTCGAAGTGCGTGGACCTCATACCAAGGCTTTTGATAGGGCATTCGCTCGGCTATGACGCCGACCTCTCGCATTGAGAGATTTCTGCAACCAGGTTGCTGATGCGCCAGCCAGCAGCCAAACCGTTTAACTTGGGTCTTGAAATACAGCCGAAGTCGCGAAGGAAAAAAACTCAAGGGAATATATCGCGATGGTGGCAGTGACCCATCGGTTCTCCAAAAGCTGGAGTCCTCGCTCTCCCTAATATAGTTGCGATGTTGTAAAAACCCTGACCGAATGTCGTCGGGTAGTGATGCACCCACATGGCCAGGGGCCCCTACCGATCCAAACCCGTCGCAAAATGCTTCCGCCAGACCTGCAATCTCGTCTTCGGCGAGCGCGTTCGGATCATAATCACCGCGAATGTTTGTCAGGACAGTTCGCAGGGCGGCAATCCGCGGTAGCAATTTCAGAGATCGTATTTGTGCTGGCGTAAGGGGCGACAACCGGGCTTTGAACTGCTGCTGCAGCGACCGTTTTTTCACGTGTTGCCCCGGTGCTTCCCCACTCGCGGACAAAGTCAACTCTCGTGAACTCGCACAAAAAAATTACAAATAATTCAAAGAATTGCTGGCGCGCCCGAAGAGATTCGAACTCCTGACCCCCAGATTCGTAGTCTGGTGCTCTATCCAGCTGAGCTACGGGCGCCCACCACGGCCGCGGGGCGCAGCCCGCGTTTGGCGTGGCGCATAGCTAGCGTCTCACCTGTGGCTTGGCAAGCAGCCTTCCGGCCACCAAGTTGACCGTTTCCGGCTAACCCCGCCATGACGATGACCCGGCAGGCGAGTTCCCCGCACGGCCGTCGCCGTCAGAGCCGGGATGCGGGATGCCGCGCCGATCATCATGCGACGGACCGCCGGACGCGCCATGAGGCGCGAAACGAGACCAGCGAGCCTAACCGGGCGTCTACCGAGCCTGCGCGCAGCCTCGGCATAATCCGCCGCGCCCCGATCCTCGGCGATGCACGTTGCCGCCAGCGTGCCCGTGCCGAGCGCGATGGCCAGCCCGTCTCCGGTAAACGGTGGGATATGCGCCGCGCGGTCGCCGACCCGGTAGAGCCTCCCGCCACCATCGCGATTGAGATGACCACCCTGCGGACATGTCACCGCCAGCACCCGGTCCCACATCGGCTCGGCGCGAGAAAGCCGCATGCCGAGCCGGTCGTTTGCGATCGCCAGAAAAGTACGCAGCCGATTCCAGTCCGTGCCGACGGACCGGGCGACATCGCGCTCGACCAGGCAACAGAGATTGGCATTGCCGCCCTCCACCAGCTCAAGGCCGGCATAGCCACGGCCGAACAGAAACAGCTCGACACGCCCGGCAAGCTCATGTCGAAGATCGGCGGCCGCCGACAAATGCATCTTCAATCCGACCATCGAACCGTCGCGCGTGTCCTCGATGCCGCGCAGGCCAACCTTCCCTGTCGCCAGCACGAGGTGATTGCACCCGATAATCGCACCATCATCACAGGTCGCGATCCAGCCGCGCCCAATCCGCTCGACGCGGCGCACCAAAACGCCCCGCTGCACCGACACGCCGAGGTCAGCGGCGCGCTGCAAAAGGGCCCCGTCGAGGACGTAACGCGACAGCGACAGCGCGTGAAACGGGAGGCTCGCGGAGGCAACGCGGTCATCCGTGCAGATCGAGACAGTCTCGACCGGGACCGCACCGAGGGTCATCGCATCGACGCCAAGGCGCCTCAGATATGTCAGTGTCTCGACACTCAGAAATTCGCCGCAGACCTTGTGATGCGGACCGCCGCTCCGCTCGACCAAGATCGTATCGCAATCGCGCAGCGCCAGTTCGCATGCCGCAGCGGCGCCGGCCGGCCCTCCGCCGACAACAAGAGTATCGACGCGCCTCATCGCAGCCGCCCGATCACGAAGCGGAACATGAACCAGCGCAGATCGATGAGGGAGCGCGGGATGCCCGCTTCGGCGATCCGGGCCTCCCACTCCTTGCGCGTCAGCGAGCGCGCCACGGAGATACGACCGTCATGGATCACCATCGGATGCAGACGCGTCAGCTTGCCCATCAGCCCGATGAACGCGTAAGGCACGACGTGCCGCTGCAGGTCATAGATGAGCCAGCCGCGCCGCGCCCGCGCATCCATCCAGCGCAGGAATTCGACGATCATCGCGTCGGACAGATGGTGCATCAGCAGGCTGTTGACGACGATGTCGACCGGCGCATCCGGTTTGTACGCGAAGATATCGATCGCCTCGTATTCAATGCGGTCGTCCGGATCGGTCGCTTCGCGGGCGATCCTGATCGTCTCGCGGCTCAGGTCGAGCCCGATCAGCCGCAGCGGCACGCCTGTCCGCCGCGACCAGCGGCGCATCGCTCGCAGCAAATCGCCGTAACCGCAGCCGGCATCGAGCACCGTGACCGCATGAGAACGATCGACACCACGCGTTGCCCGCTTGAGCCATGACAAAACAGGCCAATGCCCGAGCATCGCGCCATTGAACCTGGCGAGATCGCGCAGCACGAGTGACAGCTCTTGCGGCTTCAATTCGGCGTCGTCGAGCCACTCCGATTCGCTACTGCGACGGGAGAAGTCGCGTCGCGCCTGCGTTGCGACAGCCATGGCGCTCATGCCGCAGCGCGAAACAACATGGTTTCGGCGATCAGGCCCGGACCAAACGACATGGCGCAGCCCTTGACCCCGCGCGCGCGGGTCCGCAACAGCCTATCGATCACGAACATCACGGTCGCCGACGACATATTGCCGTAGCGGCGCAGCACCTCACGCGAAGCCGCAAGTGCCGACGGCGCCAGCTCGAAGGCACGCTCGACGGCATCGAGCACCGTGCGCCCACCGGGGTGGATCGCCCACAGCCCGATATCGTTGACAGGCGCACCGTCGAGGATCTCTCCGACATTGTCGCGCAACGCGTCGTGAATGGTGGCGGGCACCTTGCCGGAGAGAACCATGTCGAAGCCGGAATCGCGGATAGCCCAGGTGATGAGGTCGCGCGTTTCGGGCACCAGGACCGCGCGAAATCCGTCGAGCGCGAGGCCAACCGGATCGGCGCTGACGAGGCAGGCCGCGCAACCATCGGCGAACAGCAGGAATGTCAGGACCTGCTCGAGATCTGTCGTCTCCTTGAGGTGCAAGGTGCAGAGCTCGAGGTTGAGGATCAGGACCCGCGCCGCGCCGTCGGAGCGCACGATGTGCCGGGCCAGCTTCAAGGCATTGATCGCGGCGTAGCATCCCATGAAACCGACCATGGTCCGTTCAACGCCCGGATCGAGACCGCAGCGCTCGACCAGTTCGAGATCGAGTCCCGGCGCAGAAAAGCCGGTGCAGCATGTGATTAAAAGGTGTGTGACGCGTTCGCGTTCGTCGCCAAGATCGAGCTGCTCGACCGCGGCTTGCGCCAGCTCCGGCGCATGACGCTCGAACTCACGCATGCGTGCCGCGGTGTCGGGAAATTGTCCCCGAATGTAAAACCCGCCGGCATCGAGCCTCGGACCCTCCGGCTGATTGCTCGGCGCAAAGCACGAATAGCGGTGCTCGATGCCGGACATCTTGGCCATCCGCTTGAACAGCAGCAAGCCCCTGCGGTCGCCGTCGAAGAGCGATTGCGCAAAGTGCCGGAACGGCTCGTGGATGTCGTAAGGCGGCACCGCGGTCGCGACACGATTGATGTAGGCGGTCGGATAGATCGTCGTCCTCGAAGGCATGATTCGCCCTTTATGTGACGCCCCGAGCGTAAACACCGGACAAGCCGGAAATCGCTCATCCGAAACCCGCAATATTTTGAGGTACGCCCAGCTCTCAGGCGGTGGCCCGGGCGCCACGGCGCGAATCGAGGCTAACGGCGCCATCCGGAATCGTGACGCGGAACATCGCCCCGATCGTGCCCTCGATAAGCCTGATGTCGCCGCCATGCGCGCGCGCCAGTTCGGCTGCGATCGCCAGGCCGAGCCCGGAGCCGCCAGACCGGGTCGAGCTCTGAAACGCCTCGAACAGATGCTCCCGGGCTTTCTCGGGAATACCGGGACCCGTGTCGGACACTTCAATGACAGCGACCGACCCTTCACGGCGTCCCGTAATGCGAATTTGATCGCGCGCCGGGTCACGATGACCCTGGCCTTCCAGCGCTTGCATGGCGTTGCGTGCCAGATTTACCAGGATACGGAACAATTGATCGTGGTCGGCATCGACCATGAGTCCGCGCTCGACAGCGACAATCCAGCGGATCGGAATATCGATGCCGAGACCGAGCGACTCATGCACCTCTTCGATCAGCGGCTCGAGCGAAATCATCTTGCGGTCGGGCGGCGGCTCCTGGGCGCGTCCGTACGATAAGGTGGACTGGCAGAATGCAATGGCGCGCTCGAGCGAACGCATCAGCTTGGGCGCGAAGCGCTGCACCTTCGGATCGACCGAGCTCGACAACTGATCCGAGAACAGTTGCGCGCCGGCCAGCAGATTGCGTAGATCGTGATTGATCTTCGATACTGCGAGCCCCAGCGCTGCGAGCCGACTCTTCTGATGCAGCATCGAGGCGATCTCGCGCTGCATGGCGGCAAGCTCGGCTTCGCTGGTGCCGATTTCGTCGGCGCGGTTCGATACCTCGACGATGCGAGACGGATTTTCGGGGTCGGACCGGAAGGCCGTCATGTTCTCGGTCAACCGCCGCATCGGCCGCACGAACAGATAGTTCAGCGCCAGGAAGACCAGCGCCGCGGTAATACCGGAGATGATCAGCGAGACGATCAGCAGCGTCGCGGAGAAGCGCAGCATGGCGTTATGCAGCGGCGCCTCATCCATGATAATTTCGAGGAAATCGCCATCCATCGGCGCCGGGCCGATGACGCGCATGACGTCCTTTGGCTTGCTCATCCATAACGTGTCGAATGCGTCGACCACCGCCTGCCACCAGGACACTTCGCGCATGTCGATCGTGTCATTGACCGCAGGCGGCATATCCGAGGCCGCCAGCAGACGGCGCTGATTGCCCATCTTCATGGCGACGGCACGAGCGCCGATGCTGGCGAGAATCTGCTTGGCGAGGCTTTCCGGCACCATGCCGCTCGGCGCGGCGTCGAGCACCAGCGCGGCGGTGTGGGCGGCAGCCAGGCGGTCGTTGAGCCAATTGACCCGGAAGTTGGCGATAGCGGGCACGTAAATGAGAATTTCGGCCACCATCACAAACAGGACAGTCAGCACGAGCAATTTGCCGGACAAGCCAAAGCGCGGCTGGTGCTCTGAGGGCAATCGCTCACCGGGAGTGCCACTATCCGTCACAGGGAACCTCGCCTGTCTTCAATCGATCAGCCGAACATGGCAATCATACGATGGCCCGGAAAGAGGAGCGATGCCGGAAAGACCCCTCGTAGACCCTCAATTTCCGGTTTTTCGGTCGCATTGACGGCCCTCAGACCCTCCCGTATAAGCCCCGCACATCGCGCGATCCGGTTGAGAGCCGGCCCGCCGTCGCTTCTTGTTGGGCGATGAAAGGCTGCCGTTCCCCTCGCGCGGCGCGATCAGCGGAGACCTTTAGTCGTGAAGCGGACATATCAACCGAGCAAATTGGTGCGTAAACGCCGGCATGGCTTCCGCGCCCGCATGGCCACCAAGGGCGGCCGCAAGGTGGTCGCGAACCGCCGCGCACGCGGGCGCAAGAAGCTCAGCGCCTGAGCCGGCGCAGGCCGGATCGGCTGCTGCATGGAACGCTTGACGCAACGAGCCGATTTCCTCGCCGCCGCATCCGGGAGCAAGGTTCCTGCTCGTCCGTTTGTCGTTCAAGCCCGTGCGCGCCCCGACCAGGGGCCGACGCGGGTCGGCTTTACGGTTTCGAAGCGTGTCGGCAATGCCGTCGAGCGCAATCGCGTGCGGCGGCGCCTGCGTGAACTGGTGCGGCTCGATGGCGGGCCCCATATGCGGCACGGATACGACTACGTGCTGATAGGCCGGCGCGATGCGCTGGCCATGCCGTTCGGCCAAATGAAAGATGAATTCGCACGGGCGCTTCACCGCCTGCATGCGGGGCGCAAGGCAAACTGAGTCCAAGATGACCGATTCAAAAAATACTATTATTGCCATCGTGTTGTCGGCGGTGGTGCTGATCGGGTGGCAATATTTTTTCGGGCTGCCGCAACTGAAGAAGCAGCAGGAAGCCGCTCAGCAGCAGCAATCTCAGCAGATGGCACGGCAGCCGGGTCAAGGATCTGCGCAACCGGGCCAGCAAGGGTCGGCGCCGGGACAGCCGGGATCGGCCGCGCCACAGGCGCCGAATGCGCCGGCCGGCGCCCCCGCCGCGCCGCAAACGACGCCCGCCGCCACGCAGGCCATGACCCGCGAGGCCGCGCTCGCCGCCTCGCCGCGCGTGCCGATCCGCACGCCGAGCATCTCCGGCTCGATCGCACTCAAGGGCGGCCGCATCGACGACATCGCGCTCATCAAGTTCCGCGAGACGGTCGACCCGAAATCGCCGCCGATCGTGCTGCTGTCGCCGTCCGGCAGCCCCGAGCCGTTCTACGCCGAGTTCGGCTGGACCGGCGCCGCCGGCAGCCACGCCAAGCTGCCGGACGCCAACACGCTGTGGACGCAGCAGGGCTCGGGCGCGCTCGGCGTCGGCCACCCGGTGACGCTGACCTGGGACAACGGCCAGGGCCTGCAATTCCGCCGCACCATCGCGATCGACGACAAGTACATGTTCACGATCACCGACGAGGTCGTGAACAAGAGCGCCGAGACGGTGTCGCTCTATCCCTACGGCCTGGTGTCGCGCCACGGCACGCCGAAGACCGTCGGCACCTACATCCTGCATGAGGGCCTGATCGGCTACCTCGGCGCCGACGGGCTGCAGGAGATTACCTACAGCAAGATCAAGGACAAGAAGACCCTCGCCTTCGACGTCACCAACGGCTGGCTCGGCATCACCGACAAATACTGGGCCGCGGCGCTGGTGCCCGCCACCGACGCGCACCTCAAGGCGCGCTACTCGGCTGCCGATGTCAACGGCCAGGAGAGCTACCAGACCGACTATCTGCTCGACGCCCGCACCGTCGCGCCGGGCGCCACCGCCTCGGCCAGCACGCGGCTGTTCGCCGGCGCCAAGGAGGTCGCGCAGGTCAACGCCTACGAGAAGAACCTCGCGCTCAACCACTTCGACCTGCTGATCGACTGGGGCTGGTTCTATTTCATCACCAAGCCGATGTTCATGGTGATCGACTGGTTCTACCACCTGGTCGGCAATTTCGGCATCGCCATCCTGATCGTCACGGTGCTGATCAAGGCGGCGTTTTTCCCGCTCGCCAACAAGTCGTACGCCTCGATGGCGAAGATGAAGGCGGTGCAGCCGCAGATGAAGGCGCTGCGCGAGCGTTATGCCGACGACAAGGCGCGGCAACAACAGGAATTGATGGAGCTCTACCGCAAGGAAAAGATCAACCCGATCGCGGGCTGCCTGCCGATCGCGATCCAGATCCCGGTGTTCTACGCGCTCTACAAGGTGCTCTACGTCACCATCGAGATGCGGCACGCGCCGTTCTTCGGCTGGATCCACGACCTCTCGGCGCCGGACCCGACCAACGTGTTCACGCTGTTCGGCCTGCTGCACTGGGACCCGACGGCGCTGCCGATGATCGGCCACTTCCTGCATCTGGGCATCTGGCCGCTGATCATGGGCGTGACGATGTGGGCGCAGATGAAGCTCAACCCGACGCCGCCGGATCCGACGCAGGCGATGATCTTCAACTGGATGCCGGTGATCTTCACCTTCATGCTGGGCTCGTTCCCGGCCGGGCTGGTGATCTACTGGGCCTGGAACAACACTTTGTCGGTGACGCAGCAGTCGATCATCATGAAGAAGCACGGCGCCAAGATCGAACTGCTCGACAACATCAAGGCGTTGTTCGGGAAGAAGAAGACGCAGCAATAGCGGCGAAGCCTGTTGGCCGCTCTCCGCTAGTTATTGCCATCCGGGGACGTTGCTCATGTCAGGCAAATGGTGCGCGATTCCCTTGTGGCAATCGATGCAGGTCTTTTCGCCCGTAAACAGAAACCTTTGATGCGCTTCCGCCGCGCGCGGACTCTGACGCGTGATATCCATCGACTCGGCGCTGTGGCAGTTACGGCACTCAAGGGAATCGTTGGCCTTCATCCGCGCCCACTCATGCTCTGCCAAGATCAAGCGATGGTCGAGAAACTTCTCGCGCGTGTTGATCGTCCCGAAAATCTTTCCCCACACCTCCTTTGAGGCCTGCATCTTCCGCGCGATCTTGTCCGTCCAGTTGTGGGGCACATGGCAATCCGGACAGCGTGCTCGCACCCCGGATCGATTGGTGTAATGCACCGTGGTCTTGAGTTCTTGAAAAACGTTGTCTCGCATTTCATGGCAGGACACGCAAAATGCTTCCGTATTTGTGAGTTCGAGAGCGGTGTTGAAGCCGCCCCAAAAGATGATGCCGGCGACAAACCCGGAGAGAACCAAAACTCCCAGGCTGAAGATTGCGCTGGGTCGCCGCATGACGCCCCAGATCTCGCGCGCAAATCCGAGGAAGCGCCGCCAGAAAGATGGCCGTCTGGCATCGTCCGTTGTCATCGTCGCGCTCCGGAATCCGGGCCCTTCACTTTCAGCAAGGTATCGATATCGACGAAGTCATTTTCGACCGGCGGCCGTACGTTGTGCTGCGGGACATGGCATTCGGTGCAGAAATAGCGCCGCGGCGATACCGAGGCCAAAGTCTGGCCGTCGCGGTCGAAGAAGTGAGTGACGCTGATCATCGGCGCTTGCGATTCCTGGATTCTCGTTCGCGCGTGGCAGGACAGGCATTTATTCGCTCGCCGGCTCACTTCGTAGCCTTCGATCGAGTGAGGAATGACCGGCGGCTGCTCGGGATAACTTCGCGGTTCTCGCACCGAGGTGTTCATTTCGGGAGTCAGCGGGGGCGGTGTCGTCTCCTCGTTCAGCGGCGTAGACCCGCGCAAGGCGGAAAAGGATTGGGCCAAGGCTACGGTCGAAAATGCCGCCATGAGCGCCGCCGCGATCGTCAGTCTGAGTTTGCTTGTCATGACCGGCTCCCCTACGCCCGTCCCAAGCGGACCGCGCACTTCTTGAAGTCAGTTTGCAGGGAAATCGGGTCAGTCGCGTCGAGCGTCACTTTGTTGATGAGTTGGCTCTCATCAAACCAGGGGACGAATACAACACCGCGCGGCATCCGGTCACGGCCGCGCGTTTCCAGCCGACTGATGATGTGACCGCGGCGTGATTCGACCTTCACCGCGTCCCCCCGGCGCATACCGAGCTTGGCGGCATCGTCTGGATGTATGAAGCAGACCGCTTCGGGAAAGGCGCGATAGAGCTCCGGTACGCGCCTGGTCATGGAGCCGGAATGCCAATGCTCGAGCACGCGGCCGGTGACCAACCAATAGGGGTAGGTAGCGTCGGGGGATTCCGCGGCCGCCTCATAGGGCAATGCGAAAATCCGCGCCTTGCCATCCGGGAAGCCGTAAAAATCAACACCCTTGCCGGCCCTCACATAGGGATCGAGGCCCTCGCGGTAACGCCACAGTGTTTCCTTGCCGTTGACCACCGGCCAGCGCAATCCGCGCACTTCATGATAGGTGTCGAACGGCGCCAGATCATGCCCGTGACCACGCCCAAACTCGGCATACTCTTCAAACAACCCCTTCTGCACGTAAAAGCCGAACGCCTTCGATTCCTGATTGTCGAAATCCGGCGCCATCTCCGACACGGGAAATTTGTCGACCTGCCCGTTCCTGTACAAAACGTCGAACAGCGTCTTGCCTTTGTACTCCGGCTTCTTGGCGATCAGGTCCGCGGGCCACACCTCCTCGATCTTGAAGCGCTTGGAAAATTCCATGACCTGCCAGAGATCGGATCGCGCCTCGCCGGGAGCGTTGACGAGCTGGTGCCAGAAATGCGTACGCCGCTCGGCATTGCCGTAGGAACCTTCCTTTTCCACCCACATCGCAGTCGGCAACACCAGATCGGCAGCCTGGGCCGTCACCGTCGGATAGGCTTCCGACACGACGATGAAGTTTTCGGGATTTCGGTAGCCTGGATAACCCTCCTCGTTCGTATTCGCGCCAGCTTGTATGTTGTTGTTGACCTGGACCCAGTACGCATTGAGCTTGCCGTCGCGGAGCATCCGATTCTGCAGAACCGCGTGATAGCCGGGCTGCGGCGATATTGTGCCCTCCGGCAATTTCCAGATGTGTTCGGCCTTGTCGCGGTGGCTCTTGTTGGCGACGAGCATGTCCGC
Source organism: Pseudolabrys sp. (assembly GCA_029980465.1). GTDB lineage: Bacteria > Pseudomonadota > Alphaproteobacteria > Rhizobiales > Xanthobacteraceae > Pseudolabrys. The sequence goes on along the minus strand of JARYIJ010000001.1, from coordinate 2,250,682 downwards.
GGGAAGCCGATGTGAGAATGTGCCGACTTCCCGCGCGGTGCCGCAGGCCGATGGCTGGCCCGTCAGCGAGAAAGGGCTATTGCCCGGCTCCGCTATCTTTCCGGTCAACAGGTGAATGTTGTAGATGAGGTTGTTGCACCAGACGCCGCGCGTGTGCTGATTGAAGCCCATGGTCCAAAGGCTCATCACCTTGGTCTTCGGATCAGCGTAGAGTTCGGCTAACTCGCGAATCTGATTGACGGGAACGCCGGAGATGCGCGAGGCATTTTCGAACGTGTATTCGGAAACAAATTTGGCGTAGTCCTCAAACGTGATGTCGGTCGCGTCACCGGCCTTAGCGCGTCCAGTCGCCCTCTTCTCCAGTTCATGCTCGGGCCGCAGTCCATAGCCGATGTTGGTCTGTCCGCGCTTGAAGAGCGTGTGCTTATTGACGAAGTCCTTGTTCACCCGGTTCGTCGTGATGATGTGATTGGCGATGGCATTCAGCAGGGCGAGGTCCGACTGCGGGGTGAACACAATCGAAATGTCGGCAAGATCGAAAGAGCGGTGCTCAAAAGTCGAAAGCACTGCGACGCGGACATGCGGGGCGCTCAGCCGACGATCCGTGAGCCTCGTCCACAGGATCGGGTGCATCTCGGCCATGTTAGAACCCCACAGCACGAATGCATCTGCCGCCTCGAAGTCGTCATAGCAGCCCATCGGCTCGTCCATGCCGAAAGTCCGCATGAATCCCATCACGGCCGATGCCATGCAATGCCGCGCGTTGGGATCGATGTTGTTGGACCTGAACCCGGCCTTGAAGAGCTTGTTGGCGGCGTAGCCCTCCCAAATCGTCCATTGTCCTGAACCAAACATACCGACGCCGCTTGGTCCCCGTCGTGCAAGCGCGCGCTTGAACTGCTCGGCCATGACGTCGAAGGCTTCGTCCCAGGACACCTCGCTGAACTCGCCGCTTTTGTCATACTTGCCGTTTTTCTTGCGCAGCAGCGGGCGCGTGAGTCTGTCTTCGCCATACATAATCTTCGAAAGAAAATAGCCTTTGACGCAATTAAGACCCCGGTTGACCTCGGCCTTGGTGTCGCCGTGTGTCGCAACGACACGGCCGTCCTTGGTTGCAACCATGACGCCGCAGCCTGTTCCACAGAATCGACAGGGAGCCTTACTCCACTTCAATGCCGTGACGGAGCGGTCGGTAACGAGATTCTGAGCTGCGACAGGCGCCGGCATTCCGCCGACGGTGGCGGCCATCGCGGCCGCTTCCATCTTCAGAAACTCGCGACGGTCGATTCTTTTCCGGCCCATCGATCATCTCCGTGACTACGGCAAGCGTTTTTCCGCCTGCCAAAATTATTCTGTTATTCGGTAGTGCCCTGAAACACGAGTGACGCTGTCAACACATCGGGTAGCGCCGAAATTGCGCTAAGCGTCTCGCCAATCGTAGTCACATCCGCCGCCTCAAGAACGACAACGATCTTTCCTCTCGGATCACGGCCAAAGATTTCCGCCCCAGGCAACGCCTCGATAGCGTCAATGGCCTTGTCAAGTTTTTCCGGGCGTGTCTGCACAAGAATGCTCGCAATTTCGATACATTCAGGTGTGCTGCTGCCGGCTCGCGTTGACCAGCGGCCGTTGATGAACTTGCGACGGTTAATGTTGTGCATTGCCCCAGTCACGACACACTTCACTTCGACGGGGGACCAGGCGGGCCATTAATGGCTTGGTAGATCCAGACTGTGAGACCCCAGGTCCCGACAGTGGCTACCGCCAAGGCTGGCATCACCAAGGCCGTAATAATGAGAAACGCGTATACTTCCATGCGGCGCTTGCGCGACATGTCGCCAATAGCAGTGCGCGAACCAGAATCGGGAGAAGTCATGGCAGTATCACGTCTCCTTCTTCATCCCGAAGCTCAACGATTCGAATCAACAGACAAAAATTGAACAACGTTACAACTCACGTGTCAGCCGCAATCTTTACCCCTTGCCGATGACATTCAATGCCCTTTATGGGCCGGCGAAAATGCCTCCGGCAGAATAAATTGTGTGCCGAGCGGTGAAATCGTCTATTGGACCAAAGGGCAGAAATGCTGATTTTGACTGACGCCGCCCTCACCTGCGCGTCCGCATCAATCGCTTGACGGCCTGCCGATCCGACCTGCCAACTCGCCATTTCGCTATCCACATAAGCCTCCATGAAACACATCGGCTTCCTCTCCTTCGGCCACTGGACGCCCTCGCCGCAGTCGGGCACGCGCTCGGCCGCCGAGGCGCTGACGCAATCGATCGAGCTCGCGGTGGCGGCGGAAGAGCTCGGCGCCGACGGCGCCTATTTCCGCGTGCATCACTTCGCGCGCCAGCTCGCCTCGCCGTTCCCGCTGCTCGCCGCGGTGGGCGCGCGCACCAAGCGCATCGAGATCGGCACCGCGGTGATCGACATGCGCTACGAGAACCCGCTCTACATGGCGGAGGACGCCGGCAGCGCCGACCTCATCAGCGGCGGGCGGCTGCAGCTCGGCATCTCGCGCGGCTCGCCCGAGCAGGTGATCGACGGCTTCCGCTACTTCGGCTACGTGCCGCCCGAGGGCATGAGCGACGCCGATATGGCGCGGCGGCACGCCGAGGTGTTCCTCGACGTGCTCAAGGGCGAAGGCTTCGCCAAGCCGAACCCGCGGCCGATGTTTTCCAATCCGCCCGGCCTGCTGCGGCTTGAGCCGCATTCGGAGGGCCTGCGCGAACGCATCTGGTGGGGCGCCGGCACCAACGCCACGGCGGAGTGGGCGGCGAAGCTCGGCATGAACCTGCAATCCTCGACGCTCAAGATCGACGAGAGCGGCAAGCCGTTCCACGTGCAGCAGGCCGAGCAGATCCGGGCCTACCGCGCGGCGTGGCAGGCGGCGGGCCACGCGCGCACGCCGCGGGTGTCGGTGTCGCGCTCGATCTTCGCGCTGGTCGACGACCGCGACCGCATGTATTTCGGCCGCGACAACGACAGCCGGGACCAGGTCGGCTTTCTGAGCGAGAAAGAGCGCGCCATCTTCGGGCGCAGCTACGCGGCCGAGCCCGACGCGCTGATCGATGAGCTCAAGGGCGACGAGGCGATCGCCGAGGCCGACACGCTGCTGCTCACGGTGCCGAACCAGCTTGGCGTCGACTACAACGCGCACGTCATCGAGGCGATCCTGACGCACGTGGCGCCGGGGCTGGGCTGGCGCTGAGGCGCTTTTGGACGGCGCTGATATGAATATAGAGCCCGCGGCTGAGGCGGCCAACAGCGACGCGGCGTGTTGAGCGACATCATGGGATTGCCACGCCCCGCTCACGTGTGCTCCTCATGGTGAGGAGCCGCCGAAGGCGGCGTCTCGAACCATGAGGCCATGCCAGGCCGCATCCTTCGAGACACCTCGCTTCGCTCGGCTCCTCAGGATGAGGATTGATGCAGGACTTCACCCGCAGCGAGATGGAGGCCGGGCGCAGGCTGTTCGCGGCTGACTGGCAGTTCACGGCGGCGGCCGGCAACGTCGCGGCGCTGCCGCCGATGCGCGGCGTCGAGATCGCCTTCGCCGGCCGCTCCAATGTCGGCAAGTCGAGCCTCATCAACGCGCTGACCTCGCGCAAGGCGCTGGCGCGCACCTCGAAGACGCCGGGCCGCACCCAGGAGCTGATCTTCTTCCGCGGCGGCGACCCGCTGGTGCTGGTCGACATGCCGGGCTACGGCCACGCCGCCGCCTCCAAGGAGAAGGTCGCGGCGTGGACCAGCCTGATCGAGGACTACCTGCGCGGCCGCGCCAACCTCGCCCGCGTCTACGTGCTCGTCGACGCGCGCCATGGGCTCAAGGACATCGACGCGCAGGTGCTCAAGGCGCTGAGCGGCGCTGCGGTCAGCCACCAGATCGTGCTGACCAAGGCCGAGGTGGTGAAGGACGCCGAACTCAAGGCGCGCATCGCCGAGACCGAGGCGGCGCTGACAAAATACGCCGCGACGTTCCCGACCGTCATCGCCACGTCGTCGCACGACGGCCGCGGCGTCGCCGAGCTGCGCGCCGCCGTGGCGCGGCTGATGGCCGAGCGGCGCTAGCAACAGGGCTATCCGCATCCTTCCGGCCTCATGGTTCGAGACGCGCTCCTGCGGAGCGCTCCTCACCATGAGGGACGAGGTTCTCCTCATGGTGAGGAGCCCGAGCGGAGCGAGGGCGTCTCGAACCATGAGGCCCCGGGGTAGCCGTTCGCCCCGCGCTCGGCTAGAACGCTCGCGCAACGACGAGGCCGGCCGACCGATGAGCAAAGCCCCCAAGATCAGCCCGCAGGACCAGGCGCATATCCTCTCCGAGGCGCTGCCGCACATGCAGCAATACGACGACGAGATCGTCGTGGTGAAATACGGCGGCCACGCCATGGGCGACGAGGAGACGGCGCGCCGCTTCGCGCGCGACATCGTGCTGCTCGAGCAGACCGCCATCAACCCGGTCGTGGTGCACGGCGGCGGGCCGCAGATCGGCGACATGCTCAAGAAGCTCGGCATCAAGTCCGAGTTCGCCGGCGGCCTGCGCATCACCGACGAGAAGACCATCGAGATCGTCGAGATGGTGCTGGCCGGCTCGATCAACAAGCAGATCGTCGGCTACGTCAACGCCGCCGGCGGCAAGGCCATCGGCCTGTGCGGCAAGGACGGCAACATGGTGCTGGCGAAGAAGCTGACGCGCACCGTCGTCGACCCCGGCTCCAACATCGAGAAGGTGGTCGACCTCGGCTTCGTCGGCGAGCCCGACACGGTCAACACCATGATCCTCGACCAGGTGATCGGCCGCGAGCTCATTCCGGTGCTGGCGCCGGTCGCCGCTTCGGCCGACGGCGGCACCTTCAACGTCAACGCCGATACCTTCGCCGGCGCCATCGCCGGCGCGCTCAAGGCCAAGCGCCTGCTGCTGCTCACCGACGTGCCCGGGGTGCTCGACAAGGACAAGAACCTGATCCCCGATCTCACGGTGGCGCAGGTGCGGAACCTGATCGCCGACGGCACCATCACCGGCGGCATGATCCCCAAGGTCGAAACCTGCATCTACGCGCTGGAACAGGGCGTCGAGGGCGTCGTCATCCTCGACGGCAAGGTGCCGCATGCGGTGCTGCTCGAACTCCTCACCGACCACGGCGCCGGCACGCTGATTCATTTCTGATTTGATCACCCCCTCTTCTGTCATCGCCGGGCTTGACCCGGCGATCCATGATGAGCTTGAACGATTTGTGGTCTTCCGTAAGGATTTGACATGCGAAGCCGCATCATGGATGCGCGGGTCATAAGGGCGTCTACGCCCGTCTTCGACGGGCTAAGCCCGCGCATGACTCAACAATAATGGCGCTCGCGGCGGTACGTCCTGATGTCTGAGCCGCGCGACTTCTCACACGTCGAGACCTGGGTGTTCGATCTCGACAACACGCTCTACCCGCACCACCTCAATTTGTGGCAGCAGGTCGACGACCGCATCCGCGCCTTCATCGCCGATTACCTCAAGGTGACGCTGGACGACGCGTTCCGTATCCAGAAGGACTATTACAAGCGCTACGGCACGACGATGCGCGGGCTGATGGCCGAGCACAATCTCGATCCGGACGACTATCTCGACTTCGTGCACAGAATCGATCACTCGCCGCTCGAGCCGGACGCGGCGCTCGGCGCGGCGCTGGAGCGGCTGCCGGGCCGCAAGCTCATTCTCACCAACGGCACCCGCACGCACGCCGACGCCGTGATGAAGCGGCTTGAGATCGACTCCCACTTCGAGGACGTGTTCGACATCGTCGCCGCCAATCTCGAGCCCAAGCCGTTCCGGCAGACCTACGACCGCTTCCTCGCGCTGCACGGCGTCGATCCGCAAAAAGCCGCGATGTTCGAAGATCTTGCGCGCAACCTCGAAGTGCCGCACGCGCTCGGCATGACCACGGTGCTGGTGGTGCCGCCGCCGGACAAGGCGGTCGTGCGCGAGGGCTGGGAGCTCGCCGGACGCGACGCCGCGCACGTCGATCATGTCACCGACGATCTCGCCGGCTTCCTGAGAGCGATGATGCCGCCGTCGCGCTAGGCAGGGGCAAGGTCCGAACCCACTCGGGATCGGAGAATAAACCCAATATAAACAAGAAATTAACTTGACCCGAAAGGCCTCGGGGCCAAACAATTATACTGCATACCAGAGGGGCGCGTATGCGGGAGGGCCGTTCCGACCACCATCATTGGCTCGAAATCTGACCGGATCGAATTCGGTCTGGCGCCGCCGTTCTCCAAGCAAACGCAATCATAACCAGCAATTCGGGCACGGATGCCGGCGCCTGTTCGGCCGCACTCGCGGAGGCTGACGCGCGCAATCAAACCGTAAGAGGAAACAAAAGGAATCGTCATGACTACGACTGCGTTCTCCGCGGCCCGCGCGAGCGACAGCACGCGCTGGTCACAACTCATCGCCTGCATCATCTGCATGGTGATGATCGCCAACCTGCAATACGGTTGGACCCTGTTCGTTCATCCGATCAGCGCCGCTCACGGCTGGTCGATCACCGCCATCCAGTTCGCGTTCAGCATCTTCGTCGCGCTCGAAACGTGGCTGACGCCGATCGAGGGCTGGATCGTCGATCGCCTCGGACCGCGCACGGGAGCGAAATGGATGGTCGCGGCCGGCTCAATCGTGATCGCGCTCGGCTGGGTCATCAACGGCACCGCCAATTCGCTGACGACGCTCTATCTGGGCTCGGCGCTGGCCGGCGTCGGCGGCGGCGCGATCTACGCCACCTGCGTCGGCATGGCGGTGAAATGGTTTCCGGACAAGCGCGGCCTTGCCGTCGGCCTCACGGCCGCCGGCTTCGGCGCCGGCGCGGCGCTCACGGTGGTGCCGATCCGCGCCGTGATCGCGAGCAGCGGTTACCAGAGCGCCTTCATCTGGTTCGGCATCGGCCAGGGCCTGATCGTCTTCATCATCGCCTGGTTCCTGCGCGCGCCCGACGCCGGCGAGGTCGACGGCCTCGCGCCGCCGAGGCTGGTGCAGACGAGCCACAGCTTCTCGCCGAAGCAGGCGCTCTCCACGCCGGTGTTCTGGCTGCTCTACATCATGTTCGTTCTGGTCTCCGCCAGCGGCCTGATGGCGACCGCGCAGGTCGCGGTGATCGCCCGGGACTTCAACATCGCCAACGCGCCGCTGTTCTTCGGCGCGACGGCATTGTCCGTGGCGCTCATCATCGACAGCATCGCGAATGGTGGTGCACGGCCTTTGTTCGGCTGGGTCTCCGACCACATCGGCCGTGAGAACACCATGGCGATCGCGTTCGGCGCCGGCGGCGTCGCCTACTGGCTGCTCGGCACGCTCGGCCACTCGCCGTGGGCGTTCGTGATCTTCGCCGCGCTGATCTTCCTCACCTGGGGCGAGATCTTCAGCCTGTTCCCGTCGACCTGCACGGACTCGTTCGGTCCCAAGTTCGCCACCGTGAACCTGAGCCTGCTCTACACGGCGAAGGGCGCATCGGCGTTCCTGGTGCCGGTCGCCAACATGATCAAGGCCGCTACCGGCGGCTGGCACATGGTGTTCGTGCTGACCGCGGCGATGAACTTTCTCGTCGTCATCCTCGCCCTGGCCGTGCTGAAGCCGCTGCGCGCGCGGCTGGCCGCCAACTCGGCCAAGCTCGTGGCCGCGTGACACAGGCAGGGCGGCGGACCTTGCGCCCGCCGTCCTGTCCGGCTTGACAGCGCCCGCACTTCACTCGACAACGCCCCGCACACGTCACTCCGGGGCTGAAAATCATGTCGCATGAGGCGCTTGCCAGGACCATCGACGACGCCTTCGAGGCGCGCGATGGCTTCAATCCGTCCACCAAAGGCGCCGTGCGCGAGGCGGTCGACACTGCGCTCGGCCTGCTCGACAGCGGCAAGGCCCGCGTCGCCGAGCGCCAGGCGGACGGCATCTGGAAGGTCAACCAGTGGCTCAAGAAAGCGGTGCTGCTGTCGTTCCGCCTCAACGACATGACGACGATCGGCGGCGGTCCGGGCAAGGCGTCGTGGTGGGACAAGGTGCCGTCGAAGTTCGATGGCTGGAGCGACAGCACCTTCCGTGACGCCGGCTTCCGCGCCGTGCCGGGCTCGGTCGTGCGCCGCTCGGCCCACATTGCGCCCGGCGTGGTGCTGATGCCGTCCTTCGTCAATCTCGGCGCCTATGTCGACAGCGGCACCATGATCGATACCTGGGCGACGGTCGGCTCCTGCGCGCAGATCGGCAAGAACTGTCACATCTCGGGCGGCGCCGGCATCGGCGGCGTGCTCGAGCCGTTGCAGGCCGGCCCGGTCATCATCGAGGACAACTGCTTCATCGGCGCGCGCTCGGAGGTCGCCGAAGGCGTCGTCGTGCGCACCGGCGCGGTGCTGTCGATGGGCGTGTTCCTCGGCGCCTCGACCAAGATCGTCGACCGCGACAGCGGCAAGGTGCTGCAGGGCGAGGTGCCGGAATATTCCGTCGTGGTGCCGGGCACGCTGCCGGGCAAGGATGGCGGCCCGGGCCTCTACTGCGCCGTCATCGTCAAGCGCGTCGACGAGCGCACCCGCGCCAAGACCAGCATCAACGAGCTGCTGCGGGATTGACCTGGCTGGCTTACCCTCCCCTGGAGGGGGATGGTCGTTTGCGCCGCATCGCGGCGCAAACGGGGTGGGGTGGTCGCAATGCCAAGCAACACCTTCAGTCAATTTCGTAAGGCTTCAGCGCGGCGAATGCGAGGAGACGCAACTGCCGCAGAGGCAAAGCTGTGGAAGTCATTGCGCAAACACCCGATCGTTGGCAACCACTTCCGTCGGCAAGTAATGATTGGGCCCTATATTGCGGACTTCGTGTGCATGGCAGCGCGGCTGATTATCGAAGTCGACGGCGCGCAGCATGGCGAAGAACCAAACATAAGATCGGATAAAGCACGAACAGCGTGGCTTGAAACTGAAGGCTACAAAGTGCTTCGATTCTGGAATAACGATGTCTTCGCCAACATCGACGGCGTGCTCGGTGCGATTCATGCCGCGTTGGCTCAAACAAGCGAGCAACCGATCGTCTTGAAACACACCCGACGGCCCAAGTCAGACCACCCCACCCCGGCGAGCTTCGCTCGCCGACCCTCCCCCTCCAGGGGAGGGTAAGAGAAACCATGCCCGCCGATCCTGTCGCCCTCACCCGCGATCTCGTGCGCTGTCCGTCGGTGACGCCGGCGGAAGGCGGCGCGCTGTCGCTGCTCGAGAAGACATTGCAGGCCGCGGATTTCACCGTTCATCGCACGACGTTCCACGAGCCGGGCGCCGAGGACGTCGAGAACCTCTATGCGCGCATCGGCGCCGCCGCGCCGCACCTGACGTTCGCCGGCCATACCGACGTGGTGCCGCCGGGCGACGAGAAGGCCTGGGCGTATCCGCCGTTCTCCGGTGAAATCGCCAACGGCGAACTATTCGGCCGCGGCGCCGTCGACATGAAGGGCGGCATCGCCTGCGCGGTGGCGGCGACGCTCGATCATCTCGCCACCAACGGCGGCAAGCCAAAGGGGTCGATCTCGTTCCTCATCACCGGCGACGAAGAGAGCATCGCCGTCAACGGCACGATCAAGCTCCTCAAGTGGGTGGCCGAGCGCGGCGAAACATTCGATCATTGCATCCTGGCCGAGCCGAGCAACGTCAACGTGCTCGGCGACACCATCAAGATCGGCCGGCGCGGCTCGCTCAACGGCACGCTGATCGTGACCGGCCGGCAAGGTCACGTCGCTTATCCGCAGCGCGCCGACAATCCGATCCGCGGACTCGTCAAGCTGGTCGAGGTGCTGCAGTCCGAGCCGCTCGACCACGGCAACGCCAACTTCCAGCCGTCGCACCTCGAATTCACCTCGGTCGACGTCGGCAACGCCACCGTCAACCTCATTCCGGGCGAGGCGCGGGCGCGCTTCAACATCCGCTTCAACGACGAGCACACATTGGAGTCGTTGAAGGCATTGCTGCAGGCGCGCGCCGAGAAGGCTGCGGCGGGCGCGATCCGCTTCCGCTTCGAATTCCAGCCGTCGAACGCCGGCGTATTTGTCACGGCGCCGGGGCCGTTCACCGAGACGGTGTCGCAGGCGATCTTCGAGGTTACCGGCCGCACGCCCGAGTTGTCGACCTCCGGCGGCACGTCGGACGCGCGCTTCATCACGCAGTACTGCCCGGTGGTGGAGTTCGGCCTGGTCGGCCAGACCATGCACCAGACCGACGAGCGCGTGCCGGTTGCCGAGCTCACGGCGCTGACCGCGATCTACCGGAATATTCTGGACCGGTATTTCGGATGAGCTTGTTTTCGAGTGTCATTGCCGGGCTTGACCCGGCAATCCATCGAACACTTCGGCAAAGAGAGACTGACGTAAAGCCATCGCATCCGGCCATGCATCATGGATCACCGGGTCTCGGCGCTGACGCGCCGACCCGGTGATGACGCAGAGGATAGGTCAGTAATCCACCCGCATCAGATAAAGCCCTTCCGGCGGGGCCAGCATGCCGCAGCGAGCGCGGTCGCACGCCGCGAGCGCGGCGGAAAGATCGTCCGCCGTCCAGCGCCCCTCGCCCACCAGCGCCAGCGAGCCGGCCATCGAGCGCACCTGCGAGTGCAGAAACGAGCGTGCCGACGCGACGACGGCGATCTCGTCGCCGTCGCGCACCACGTCGAGCCGGTCGAGCGTCTTCTCCGGCGACCTGGCCTGGCACTCGGTCGAGCGGAACGTCGTGAAATCGTGCTTGCCGACGAGGCGCTGCGCCGCCTCATGCATCGCGTCGTGATCGAGCGGCCGCGCAATGCGCCAGACGCGTCCGGCCTCGAGCGTGAGGTCCGGCCGGCGATTGAGGATACGGTAGCGGTAGTGGCGCTTGCGCGCCGAGAACCGCGCGTCAAAATCGTCCGCCGCCTTCTCCGCGGCCAGCACCGCGACCGGGTTGGGCCGCAGATGGAAATTCATGGCGTCACGGATCGTGTCGGTGTCCCAGTCCTTGCCGAGATCGAGATGGGCGACCTGACCGCGCGCATGGACGCCGGCATCGGTGCGGCCGGCGCCGTTGACCGCGACCCGCTCGCCGGAGAAGGCCGTGACCGCAGCCATCAGCGCGCCCTGCACGGTCGGCGCGTCGGCCTGGATCTGCCAGCCGCGGAACGGCGTGCCGTCATATTCGATGGTGAGCTTGTAGCGGGGCATGATGCGTTGTCGTCCCGGCCGAGTGAAACGAGGGCCGGGACCCATACGCCGCAGCCCATCGATAGTCCACGATGTATGGGTCCCCGCCTGCGCGGGGACGACGTCATTTCAATTGCGTACCCGACAGCAGCGACGTCCCTCTCAGAAACTCCTCCGCGCTCATCGGCTGCTTGCCGGCGCGCTGCACCTCGGTGAGCCGCACCGCGCCGTCGCCGCAGGCGATCGTGAGCCTGTCGTCGAGCACGGTGCCGGGCGCGCCGTCACCGCCGCCCCTGGTCGAGCGCCGCACCTTGACGCGCGTGCCGTCGGCCAGCTCGAACCAGGCGCCGGGAAACGGCGACAGGCCGCGGATGTGGTTGTGCACCTCCTGCCACGGCTTCGACCAGTCGATGCGCGTCTCGGACTTGGCGATCTTCTCGGCGTAGGTGACGCCTTCGGTTGGCTGCGGCGTGACGGACAGCGAGCCGCGCTCCAGCGCCGCCAGGACGCGCAGCATGGCGTCAGCGCCGAGCCGCGACAGCGCGTCGTGCAAGTCGCCCGCCGCCATGTCGGCGCCGACCGGCAGCCGCTCGATCAAGGCGACCGCGCCGGTGTCGAGCCCCTCGTCCATCTGCATGATGCTGACGCCCGATTGCGCGTCGCCCGCCATGATCGCGCGGTTGATCGGCGCGGCGCCGCGCCAGCGCGGCAGCAGCGAGGCGTGGATGTTGAAACAGCCGAGCGGAAACATGTCGAGCACCGCTGTCGGCAGGATCAGGCCGTAGGCGACGACCACGGCGGCATCCGCGCCATAGGCGCGCAGCGTTGCCTGCGCCTCCTCCGTCTTCAGCGTCGCCGGCGTCTCGACCGGCAAAGCGAGGGCGCGCGCCTGCGTCTCGACCGGCGTCACCTGCAGGCCCATGCCGCGACCGGCCGGCTTCGCCGCGCGGGTGTAGACCGCGGCGATGTCGTGACCGCGCGCCGCGATCTCGACCAAAGCCGGCACCGCGAAGTCGGGCGTGCCCATGAAGATCAGGCGCATCACCGCCTCGTTCCCCGCGCGCGCCGCAGCATGCAATGCTGCGGCGCAGACGCAGGGTCCCGCTTTCTAGAAAACCGGGGTCCCGGTTCTGCAGCGCACCGCGAAGACGCGCTGCGCTGCGCCCGGGACACAAGAGTGAGAGCCTCGCAGCCCATCAGCCGATATGATGCGACGGCTTGTCGTCCTCGGCGAGCGGCTTGATGGGCTCGCCGCGCTTGGCCGCCTTCTTGAAACGCTTCACGACCATGTCGCGCTTGAGCTTGGAGATGTAGTCGATGAACAGCACGCCGTTGGTGTGGTCGATCTCGTGCTGCAGGCAGGTCGCCAGCAGCCCGTCGGACTCGATCTCGTGCGTCTTGCCGTCGAGGTCCATGTAGCGGACCTTGACCGCCTTGGGCCGCTCGACCTCCTCGTAATATTCGGGGATCGACAGGCAGCCTTCCTCGTAGGTCGACGTCTCGTCCGACGACGACAGCACTTCCGGATTGATGAAGACGCGCGGCTCTTTCGGCTCGCCCTCCCTGGCGAGGTCCATGGTGACGATGCGGCGCGGAACGCCGATCTGGATCGCGGCCAGCCCGATGCCGGGCGCCGCGTACATCGTCTCGAACATGTCGTCGACCAGCGCGCGCAGCTCGGCGTCGACGGCCTTCACCGGCTCGGACTTCAGCCGCAGCCTGGGGTCGGGAAGGACGATGATCTCGCGCAGCGCCATGATGGGTCAGAAGGATTTTTGCAACAGGTTCCTCACGCCGCGATGTAAGGGCTCGGACCGGCCCGGTCAACATATCCCCTTGAGGGCACACGCCAATCGCTCACCCGTTCGCCCTTCGTTCGGCGTGGCGGTCGAATCGCGCTAAAAGCCCGGCATGGCACCCCTGTCCCTGACCGATCTCATCGTCTCCAACCTGCCCGTCGCGGTTGGCCTGTTCGTCGTCGCCGGCGTCCTCATCGGCGCATTGATCGCCTGGCTGATGCGGCCGAAGCCGCAGGAGCCGGACCGCTCGGCCGAACAGGGCCTCGCGCAAATCCACGGCCGGATCGACGCGATGGGGAGCTGGCTGCAGAACGCGCACGGCCAGTTGCAGCAGAGCGTCAACCAGCGGCTCGACGCCGTCACGGCGCGGCTCGGTGATACGCTACAAAGCTCGACCAAGAACACCACCGAGCATCTTCAACAGCTCCACGCCCGGCTCGCGGTGATCGACAGCGCGCAGAAGAACATCACCGAGCTCGCCACTCAGGTGAACACGCTGCAGGGCATCCTCACCAACAAGCAGGCGCGCGGCGCGTTCGGCCAGGGCCAGCTCGAGGCCATCGTCGCCGACGTGCTGCCGAAGGGCGCCTACGAATTCCAATTCACGCTCAAGAACCGCTCGCGACCCGATTGCGCCATCTTCATGCCGGACGCCGGCCCGCTCATCATCGACGCCAAGTTTCCGCTCGAGGCGATGAACGCGTGGCGCAACGCCGCCACCGAGGACGAACGCCGCGCCGCCGTGCAGCGCGTGCGCCAGGACATCGGCAAGCACATCTCCGACATCGCCGAGAAGTATCTCGTGCCGGGCGAGACGCAGGACATCGCGCTGATGTTCATCCCCTCGGAATCGATCTACGCCGACCTGCACGAGCGCTTCGACGACGTCGTGCAGCGTGCCCAGCGCGCGCGGGTCATGATCGTGTCACCGACGCTCTGCGTGATGGCGATCCAGATCATCAAGCAGGTGCGCAAGGACGCCGAGATGCGCGAGGCCGCCGACCAGATCCGTACCGAGGTCGGCCACATGATGAAGGACGTCACCCTGCTCGGCGAGCGCGTCAACAAGCTCAAGACGCATTTTGGCCAGGCCAACAAGGACATCGACGACATCCTCACCTCGGCGGGCCGCATCGGCAAGCGCGCGTCGAACATCGAGGCGCTCGATTTCGGCGACGGCGAACACGGCGCCGACATCCTGCCCGGCCCGGTGCCGCGCCTCGAGACCGGGAAGTGATCTTTTTGCCGTTATTCCGGGGCGCGGCCCAACGGGCCCGGCCCTGTTGGGTTGGCCCGATGACAGGCTCCGGCCGCGACCCCGGAATCCATAACCGCGGTGCCGCGGCGTATGGATTCCGGATCCGCGCTTTCAGCGCGGCCCGGAATGACGGGGAACGCGAATGACAGCCCCGCCGGAACAGATCGCATCATCGCGCCGAAAACTGGTGGACGCCCTCGCCGTCTATCTCGAGCCGCGCGTCCTCATCGTCCTGTTTCTCGGCTTCTCGTCGGGCCTGCCGCTCGCGCTGTCCGGCACGACGCTGCTGGTGTGGATGCGCGAGAGCGGCGTCGACCTCGGCACCATCGGCCTGTTCGCGCTGGTCGGCACGCCCTACACCGTCAAGTTTCTGTGGGCGCCGCTGACCGACGCGCTCGACATCCCGCTGCTGTCGCGCTGGCTCGGCCGTCGCCGCGGCTGGCTCGTCTTCACGCAGTTGCTGCTGATCGCCGCGATCATTTTCCTCGGCTCGTGCAACCCGGCGACCGCGCCAGGCCTCGTCGCGCTCGGCGCCCTGCTCGTCGCCACGGCATCGGCGACGCAGGACATCGTGGTCGACGCCTTCCGCGTCGAAAGCCTGCCGGAGAACGAGCAGGCCGCCGGCATGGCATCCTACGTCGCCGCCTATCGCGTCGGCATGCTGGCCTCGACCGCCGGCACGCTGTTTCTGGTAAGCGGGCTGCAGGAGCGGGGCCTGACCAGCCAAGCGTCGTGGCACGGCGGCTACCTGCTGATGGCCGTCCTGGTGCTGGTCGGCACCGTCACCGCGCTGCTCGCCACCGAGCCGGACCGCTCGCAGGCCGCCGAGGCGGCGATCGCCGGCCACAGCGCGCTGCGGCGCGTGACCGACGCCGCCATCGGCGCCTTCAAGGACTTTCTCGGCTACGATTTTGCGCTGGCGATCCTCGCCTTCGTCATCCTGTTCAAGTTCACCGACGCGCTGTCCGGCACCATGACCGCGCCGTTCGTGATCGACCTCGGCTTTTCCCGCAACGAATACGCCGCCATCGTCAAGGGCGTCGGGCTCGCCGCGCTGCTGATCGGCGGCTTCGCCGGCGGCTTCATCGCCCGCGCCGTGCCGCTCGCCGCGGCGCTGTGGATCGGCGGCATCGTGCAGGCCGTCGCCAATCTCGCCTTCAGTTGGCTCGCCGCCGCCGGGCACGATCTGACAATCCTCACTCTCGCCATCACGGTCGAGAATTTCACCAGCGCCATTGGCACCGTGATGTTCGTCGCCTACCTGTCGGCGCTCTGCAAGAATCCGCTGCACACCGCGACGCAATACGCGCTGCTCACCGCGCTTGCGGCGGTGGGGCGCACCTATCTGTCGTCGGGCGCCGGCTTCGTCGCGGAGACGACCGGTTGGGCCTGGTTCTTTGCGGTCTGCGCGCTCGCGGCGATCCCGAGTCTGCTACTGCTCGCCTGGCTGCAGGCAAGGAGGCATTTCAAGGTGCTCGAGAAGACAACTGGCTGATGCGCGTCCCGTTGTCATCATCCGCCCTCTTTCGCGGGCATGACAGCGGTCCTCAAAACAACGTGCGCTGCTTGATCGCCGCGGACAAAGTACCCTCGTCGAGGTAATCGAGCTCGCCGCCGACCGGCACGCCATGCGCGAGCTTGGTCACCTTGACGGCCGAGTCGCGCAGCAGTTCGGTGATGTAGTGCGCCGTGGTCTGGCCATCGACCGTGGCGTTGAGCGCGAGGATCAGCTCCTTCACCTGCGGATCGTGCGCGCGCGACACGAGCTGGTCGATGCTCAGGTCCTGCGGTCCGACGCCGTCGAGCGGCGACAGCGTGCCGCCGAGCACGTGATAGCGGCCGTTGACCGCATTGGCGCGTTCCAGCGCCCACAGGTCGGCGACGTCGGCGACGACGACGATGATCGAGGGATCCCGCCTGGGGTCGGTGCAGACCGTGCACGGGTTGTGCGTGTCGATGTTGCCGCAGGTGCGGCAGACCTCGATCTTCTCCATCGCGGTCTCGAGCGCGGCGGTGAGCGGCGCCATCAGCAATTCGCGCTTCTTGATGAGATGCAGGGCCGCGCGGCGCGCCGAGCGCGGGCCGAGCCCCGGCAGACGCGCCAAGAGCTGGATCAGGCGTTCGATTTCAGGTCCGGCAACGGCGGGCATTCAAAAGTCATTGCCGGGCTTGACCCGGCAATCCATCCACATCGCAAGATGAACCGTTGAAAGATGGATGCCCGGGTCAAGCCCGGGCATGACAACGGAGTATGCCGCGAAGCCCGGCATCAAAACAGCTTCATGCCCGGCGGCAGCGGCAGGCCGCCGGTGAGCGTCTTCATCTTGTCCTGCAGCAGCGCTTCGGCCTTACGCCGCGCGTCAGCGTGGGCCGCGACCAGCAGGTCTTCGACAATCTCCTTGTCGGACGGCTTGAGCAGCGACTCGTCGATCCGAACGCCCTTGAGGTCGCCCTTGGCGGTCAGCGTCACGACGACCATGCCGCCGCCCGCCGCGCCTTCGACCACGATCGTGTCAAGCTCGGCCTGCAGCTCCTGCATCTTCGACTGAAGCTGCGCGGCTTGCTTCATCATGCCCATAAAGTCAGCCATTGGAACCGGCCATTATTCGTCCACTCCGTTGTCGTCGTCGGGCGGCGGCGCCGCGATGGCGGCATCGGCCGCGCTCTCGTTGGGCCGCGACACGCCGACAATCTCGGCGCCGGGAAAGCGCGCCAGCACCGCCTGCACCAGCGGGTCGCCGCGCACGCCGCGCTTGAGCTCGGCCTCGCGCGCATCGTTCTGGGTCTTGAGCGTCGGCGCGCCCTGTTCGGCGGAAACGACCACCATCCAGCGGTGGCCGGTCCAGTCCGACAGCTTTCGCGACAGGTCGTTGATGAGCGTGCGCGGCGCGCTTGGCTCCAGCGCCAGCTCGAGCTTGCCGTCCTCGCAACGCACCAGGCGAACGTCGCGCTCCAGTGCCGTCTTGGTGGCGATGTCGCGTTTCTCGGCGGCGAGCGCGACGATCTGCTCGAATGAGCCGATCGCCATGGCGGGCGCGGCGTCGGGTTCGCCCAACCGGGCGACCGGCTCCTGCGCGGGGCGCGGCGACACGGCGGCGGACGCGCGGGGCGCGCCGCGCGGCGCATCATAACGCGGCGCCGGCATTGCCGGCGAAGACATAGCTGGCGAAGACATGGCCGGCGCCGATGCGGCCGGCGCGGAAACCGGCACGCCGCCGCCATTGCCGTGGCCCGATGACGGCTGCGGGCGCGGCTCGTCGCCGCCCGAGCCGAGATTTTTCAGCACCTCATCCGGCGTCGGCAGGTCGGCGGCATAGGCGATGCGCACCAGCATCATCTCGGCGGCCGCGAGCGGGCGCGGCGCCTCCTTCACCTCGGCGATGCCCTTGAGCAGCATCTGCCAGGCGCGCGACAGGACGCGCATCGAAAGCTGCGTGGCGAAAGCCTTGCCGCGCACGCGCTCGGCTTCCGACAACGAGACGTCATCGGCAACCGACGGCACCACCTTCACGCGGGTGACAAAATGCGTGAACTCGGCGATGTCGGTGAGCACCACCGCCGGATCGGCGCCGATATCGTATTGCTCGCGCAGCTCCTTGAGCGCGCCGGCGACGTCGCCTTTCATCAGCATCTCGAACAGGTCGACGATGCGGACGCGGTCGGCGAGGCCGAGCATCTGCCGCACGTCCTCGGCCTGCACCTTGCCGGCCGCGTGAGCAATCGCCTGATCGAGCAGCGAGAGCGAGTCGCGCACCGAGCCTTCGGCGGCGCGCGCGATCAAGGCGAGTGCGGCCGGTTCGATCTCGACATTCTCCTTCGCCGCGATCGATTCGAGGTGCCCGGTCAGCACGGCGGCGTCGATGCGGCGCAGGTCGAAGCGCTGGCAGCGCGACAGCACCGTGACCGGCACCTTGCGAATCTCGGTGGTGGCGAAGATGAACTTGGCGTGCGGCGGCGGCTCTTCCAGCGTCTTCAACAGCGCGTTGAACGCCGCGCCGGACAGCATGTGTACTTCGTCGAGGATGTAGACCTTATAGCGCGCCGACACCGGCGCGTAGCGGATGGCATCGTTGATCTGGCGAATGTCGTCGACGCTGTTGTGCGAGGCGGCGTCCATCTCGATGACGTCGAGATGGCGGCTCTCCATGATCGCCTGATCGTGCACGCCGGGCACCGGCATGCGCACGGTCGGCGCCATTACCGAGCCGTCGGGCAACTCGTAATTGAGCGCGCGGGCGAGGATGCGCGCCGTCGTCGTCTTGCCGACCCCGCGCACGCCGGTGAGAATCCAGGCCTGCGGAATGCGGCCCGACTCGAACGCGTTCGAGATCGTGCGCACCATCGCGTCCTGGCCGATCAGGTCGCCGAAACTGGCCGGGCGATACTTGCGGGCGAGG
The DNA here is from genome assembly GCA_029980465.1 of Pseudolabrys sp. Classification (GTDB taxonomy): domain Bacteria; phylum Pseudomonadota; class Alphaproteobacteria; order Rhizobiales; family Xanthobacteraceae; genus Pseudolabrys. Next base: position 2,232,045 of record JARYIJ010000001.1, on the reverse strand, counting down.
ACGCGATAGCCGGCGGCCGGTTCGGCGGCGGCAAGCTCGGCGTTCTTGCTGTTGTCTGTTGTCTTGCCGTCGCTCATGAATCCACGCCGTCATTCCGGAAGCCGCGTAGCGGCTATCCGGAATCCATACGCCCTGTGCCAGCAATGAGAACCGGGGTTATGGATTCCGGGCTCGCGCCTTCGGCGCGCCCCGGAATGACCGCTCGGGCAACGAACCGAAGGTGGGAGGCTGACGAGCGACCCGAGCCGTGCTCGTTAGGGCTGCTTCCTTCCGGACCTGACCCGGTTGGCGAGTGGTTCGTCCACTGCCAACCTCCCGGTCCCTATATCGGGCCATCAGGGGGCGAAAGCAAGCAGCCCAACTGTCATTCCGGGGCGCGAGCACAGCGACGAACCCGGAATCGCGCCCCGGAATGACGTGGATAAGTTTTGCTCGTACGCTGCCGTCATGGAATTACCCTGGTCGCTCCATCCTCAGCTCGCCGCCGACACGGTTCCGGTCCGCGACCTGCCGTTGTGCGCGGCGCTGCTCAACGACGACGCCAATTACCCCTGGCTGATCCTGGTTCCGCGCCGCGCCGACATCGTCGAGATCGTCGATCTGGACGACGGCGACCGCGTCCAGTTGATGCGCGAGATCGCCCTCGCCTCGCGCGCGCTCAAGGCCGTGACCGCCTGTCACAAGCTCAATGTCGCCGCGCTCGGCAATGCCGTGCCGCAACTCCACGTCCATGTCATCGCGCGGCAGACGACCGACGCCGCCTGGCCTCATCCGGTGTGGGGCCGCGTGCCGCGCAAGCCCCATGAGGCCGCCGCGCGCGACCGGCTGGTTGTCGAATTGCGAAACAAACTTGCCTGAGCCGGGCATTTTGCCCGGCCATGACGCCGTGGGCGATTGCATGCGCCAGCCCACGGTGTAGCTTCCCGCCAATGCCCGCCCGCTACGCCCTCGGCCCCAAGCCCCACCTCGGATACACGGACAGCCCGCTGCAACGGGCGGCCGAGCTGCGGCTGCGCGGCGACGAGGTCAAGGCGCTCGCCACGTCGCCCGATGCTGGCGCCTACGTCATCGGCGGCGAGATGATCGTGACCAAGACGCCGAACCTGGCGGGCGCTGCCATCAACGATCCGCTGTTCGCGCTCGACGAGGCGGCGGCGCTGGCCGACCCCGCCGAGACGATCTTTCTCGGCACGCTCGACGGCGCCGCGCGCTTCGGCATCGGCATCGCGCCGCAGGCCGCCGAGGCGCTGAAGTCGCGCGGCGATCTGCTCGTCACAGACTTGCGCTCGATCGCGGTGCGCGGCCTGGTCGCGCAGGACCACCTGCCGCCGATCGCCGAAGCCAAGGCGATGCTGCACTGGCACGCACGTCACCGCTTCTGCGCCAACTGCGGCACGCCGACGAATGTCACGCAATGCGGTTGGCGGCGCGACTGCCCGCAATGCCAGGCGCAGCATTTCCCGCGCACCGATCCGGTCGTCATCATGCTGGCGGTCAGAGGCGAACGCTGCCTGCTCGGCCGCTCGCCGCGCTTCGCGGCGACGATGTGGTCGTGCCTCGCCGGCTTCGTCGAGCCGGGCGAGACCATCGCCGACGCGGCGCGGCGCGAGACGCTGGAGGAAGCCGGTATCCGCTGCGGCCGCGTCACGTTCTTTCGTTCGCAGCCGTGGCCGTTCCCAATGTCGCTGATGATCGGCTGTCACGCCGAGGCGCTCAACAACGACATCGTGGTCGACCGCAGCGAGCTCGAGGACGCCCGCTGGTTCCACAAGGACGAGATCGCGGCGATGCTGATGCGGGCGCATCCGCAGGGCTTGACCACGCCGCCGCCGGTTGCGATTGCACATCACATCATTCGCGCCTGGGTCGAGGACGAGATCCGGTTTGACTGAGCGACGCCCTGCCCATCCGACCATTCTCTGCGCCGGCGGCGCGGTGCAGGACATCGTAATGCGGGTCGAGCAATTCCCGCGACCGGGCCGCAAGGTCCAGGCGTCGGAGCTCGTGATGACCAGCGGCGGCCAGTCCGGCAATGCCGCGGTCGCCATCGCGCGGCTCGGCGCCCGCACGCTCTACGCCGGCGCGATGGGCGGCAGCGACGACGACACCGCCAGCCGCATCGTCACGGCGATGGAACGCGAGGGCGTCGACTGCTCCGGCGCAGTGCGCGTGCCCGACGCGATGTCGTCGGTGTCGCTGATCCTGCTCGACGCCGCCGGCGAGAAGATGATCGCGACGCGGCGCGACAAAGGGCTCAACGATATCGCGCCGAACGATGCCGCCGCGCTGGTGGCGCAGGCCGACGGCGTGCTGGCCGACAACCGTTATCCGGCGTTCTGCGTGCCGATCTGCAAGGCGGCGCGTGACAAGCGCATCCCGCGCGTGCTCGATTTCGACAAGCCGACGCCGTTCGACGACGCGCTGCTGCGGCTCTCGACCCACGTGATCGCGTCGGCGGACGCGCTGCGCGAGGCGACCGGCCGGACCGATCTCGCAGAGGGATTGCGCGAGATGGGCCGGCACCTCGATTGCTTCCTCGCGGTCACCGACGGGCCGGCCGGCTACGACTGGCTGGAGTCGGGCGAGGTCCGCCACGCCGACGCGTTCAGGGTCGACGCCGTCGACACCTTGGGCGCGGGCGATGCTTTCCACGGCGTCTTCACGCTGCGCCTCGTCGAGACCGGTAATGCCGTCGAAGCGTTGCGCTATGCCTCGGCTGCCGCCGCGATCAAGTGCACGCGCTTCGGCGGCCTGACCGGCGGCGCGACCCGCGCCGAGGTCGAAGCGTTCTTGCGCGAACATTGATCCGCCGGCGTGTCCCGGACGCGGTGCAGCACGAAGTGATGCGCTGCGCCCGGGACACGAGCTTGAAAACCCGGAATCATTTCCGGTCAAACTGTCAGGATGAGGCCGGGAGAGGTGTTACTTCTTCACCGACGGGCACGGCGCGCCACACGGCGCGCAGGCGCCGGCGAAATCCTCCGGCGACACCGCCCGCCCGCTCGACGGGCTGGTGAGGTGGCTGGCGACGATCGCCGCGAAGCCGATCAATACGACCGCGATATAGACCTTGCGCATCGTTGACTGATCCCACGCTCAGTCTCGTGACAGGCCGAACAGCGGGCGCAAGCGGATGCCGACGAGGCAGCCGAGCAGCGCCATGCCGAACCAGACCCAGCCATGCAGCGAGCCGGAGGCCACGCCACTGACGAAGGCGCCGATGTTGCAGCCGAAGCCGAGCCGCGCGCCCCAGCCGCACAGCAACCCGCCGATCGCCGCCGCCAGCAGCGACTTCGCCGGCGGCCACTTTGCCGAGGCAAACGGCTTGGTGGCCGCGGCCGCCGCCATCGCGCCGAACAGCATGCCGAAGTCGGTCAAGCTCGACGTGTCGGACAGCACGGACTGGGCGAGCGCGTGCTTCGGTCCGGCCCATTGCCAGAAGCCGAACGACGACAGATTGAAGCCGAGCAGCATCGCGATCTTGGCGCCCCATACCGTGTAGCCGAACGTGACGCTCCACGGATGACCGCCGGCCCAGAACACGGCGATGCACAGCAGGCCGATGACGATGCCGCCGGCGATGTAGCTGCGCGAGGGAATGAAATTGGCGCCGCGGCGCTTGGCGACAGCGATCATCGCCGCGGCGACCGCGGCAAGACTGGCGAGCGTGACCGCGAGGCCGCCCCACGGCCCGAAATAATGCGACGCCAGCACCGGATCGATGCCGCCGAGCGCCAGGACCGGCGGCAGCGAGAGGCTGCCGAGCACGCTGCCGATGACAAAGAACAGCAGCGTCACCAGCATGCGGCCGGAGCCGCCGCCAACGGTGTAGAGCGTGCCGGAGCCGCAGCCGTTGGCGAGCTGCATGCCGATGCCGAACGTGAATGAGCCGATCAGCAGCGACGGCCCGATCGGCGCAATGGCGCCGCCGAATTTCGGCGACAGCGCCGCGACCGGCACGACGGCGAGCGCGGTGACCGCGATCACGATCAGGCCGCCCAGCATGCCGCCGGCCTCGCCCTTGGTCAGGAAGCGCCGCCACGATGCGGTGAAGCTGAACTCGACCTTGAGGAAGGCGATGCCGAGGCCGAAGCCGCCGAGGATCAGCGCGGCCGATGCCGGCTGGCCGTCGAGCAGAACCAGCGCGATCAGCACGGCGGTTGCGATGAGCGACAGCCCGAGGAAGAGAAAATCGGCATGCGCCGCCGGTCCAGCGGCGCGCGTTTCGAGCGTTGCGGTTGTCATGTCCAAGTCCTAGCGCATCCAGGTCCTAGCGCATTTCATCAGTCGATTGAATCAAATCTCCACTCACCTGGCGATGAGCGAAGATCCAATGTCATTCGTTGCTCGCGTCGGGTTACGACCCGATGCCCAGCGTCTTCTTCAAGTCGTCCCATTTGGTGCGCGACGACGCCACCGGCAGGTTCGGATGGCGGGTCCATTCGACCATCGAACCGTCATAGAGCTTGGTTTCCTTGCGGCCGAGCAGTTCATGCAGCACGAACCAGTCGGTCGCGGCGAGGTGACCGGTATTGCAGTAGGTCACCGCCCGCCCCGCCGGCACCACATTGGCAATCGACGCGAGTTCGGCCTGCGGCTTTAACCCGTGCCGCGCCGCGTCGAAGAACCTGGCGCTGTCGACATCCTCTGCGCCAGGGATGTGGCCATAGGCCTGCGCGATCGGAACCTTCTCCTTGCCAAGGAACTGCGAAGCCGGCCGCGCATCAACCAGCGTGGCGCCGCCGTCCTTCTCCAACTTTTCGACCTCCGGCAGTTCAGCGAGGATGCTCGTGTCGAGCGTCGCGTCAAAGATCGCCGGTTCGGCCGCGTGAGTCTTCGTCTCAAGCGGCAGGCCTGCCGCCTTCCAGCTGGCCACGCCACCGTCAAGAATCGAGACTTGCTTGAGGCCGGCATATTTGAGCGTCCAGTAGACCCGAGCCGCCTCGCCGAAATCCACCACGTCAGTGCCGCCCGGCACGACGACGATGCGGCTGTGCTCGTCGATTCCCAGATTACCGATCAGCACTTCGAGCTGCGGCTTGTCCGGCACCATCAGCGGCACGTCGTTGCGGGTGATGCGCCAGTGTGCGGTGGCGAAGTCGCTATCGATCGCGCCCGGCACATGGCCCTGCTTGTAGGCATCGGACGAGCGGATATCGATCACGACCAGGTTGGACTCGCCGGCGTGGCTGTTGAGCCATTGCGGCGACACCAGAGGATCGGCGGCAAAGGCCGGCACCGCAGCCACCGCCGCAAAGAGAACCGCCGCGGCAACGCGGCAGAAAACGGACATCAAACGAACCATGGGACGTCTCCAGCAAGGCGCGGTCCGCGCCGGAAGATCGCGCTTGAAATAGAATATTATTCTCTGTAAAGATAGATACGCCGCTAAAAAGAAATATCCTACTAGAATAAGCATAAGTTTCGCTCATTCTTTCCTTCAAACTCCCGCGTGGACAGCATGGATGCCATCGACCGCAAGATTCTCGCTGTGGTCCAGCAGGACGCCTCGCTCTCGGTGGCCGAAATCGGCCAGCGGGTCGGCTTGTCGTCGACCCCATGCTGGAAGCGGCTCCAGCGCCTCGAGGCCGACGGCGTCATCCAGCGCCGCGTCGCCATCATCGACCCCGACAAGATCGGCCTCGGCGTCACCGTCTACGTGTCGATCGAGACCGGCGACCATTCCAACGAGTGGCTCAAGCACTTTGCCGAAACGGTAAGCGCGATGCCGGAGGTGATGGAGTTTTACCGGATGGCGGGCGACGTCGATTATATGCTGCGCGTCGTCGTCACCGACATCGCTGGCTATGACACGTTCTACAAGAAATTGATCGCGGCGATCCCGCTCAAGAACGTGACGTCACGCTTCGCGATGGAGCGGATCAAGTCGACGACGGCGCTGCCGATCCCCGATGCGCCGCGGCGCTGACAATTTCTCCGGTGTGACAGTTAAAAAGACCGGATGCTGCGCCGGAGGAACGCAGCCTGAATGAAATGGATCCGCCGGGCTCAACTGCACGGATGAGTGGAGTCGGGATAGCTCGGCGCGGAAATGCGTGGGCTCATGAACATCGTGTCGGACAGGTTGAGTGGCCCGGTGATCACATAACCGATTGTCGGCGTATAGGTGTACGACACCTCGCTGTAGAGCAACTGCGTGCTGGCGACCAGCAAACCGCCGGGAATCGTGACCGACGATCCCACCGCGCGCGGCGTGGCGTTCTGCGCCTGGCTCCACTTCACGGTGACTTTCTTGTTCGCGTCGATGCTCAGGCAGCTCAGCGTGATCTTGAGCGGCGAGGTCGAATATGGCGCCAGGATCGCCTGCGAGGCGTTCATGATGTTGGTCATGTCGGTGCTGGTGATGCTCGACACCTGCGCCGCCAGGTTGGCGGTCGTTCCGGCCGTCAGCGTCACCTTGCGATCGATGTTGATGGCCTGCGAGACTTCATTGCAGCCGAGATAGAGACCGATCATCACCGGCGACAGCAGCGCGAACTCCACAGCGGAGACGCCACGCCGGTCACGCGCGAACCGGCTGCCCCGCACCATTTGCAGCAGACGGATCATCATTGATAGGGCTCGTTGCGGAACGCGGCCGTCGCGATGAGCAGCCGCTTGTTGCCATTCTGGTTGGTGAGATTGCCGTTCAGCAACTGCGCATAGATCGGCCACTCGTAGTACAAGCTGACGACGACGATGTCGCCGGGGCCGCCGGGCTGATAGACGAGCTTCGAGGTATCGAGTTGCCCGTTGCCGTCATAGGGTGGGGTCGTCGTGGCTGCAGCGAACGACGAGTAATCCTGCACGTTGACCTGGAGCTTGTTGGCGCAATCGAACAGTGCCGTCACATTCGTGCAAACTTTGGCCTTGAAGGATGCCTGATCGAGATTCGCGCCTTGCGCCTGTCCAGTCAGGATGAGTCGACTCGACTCGGCGACGGCATACTCCAGCGCCTGGTTCGCAAAAAACACCAGTGCGGTCTCGATGATGGCGAACAGCAGCGCAAGAAACGGTACGGCGACCAGCGCAAACTCGACGGCAGCCGCGCCACCCTTCGCGCGCGCGAAACGCCGCAAGCCGGCGCGCATCATGACACGTTCGGTTCGCCGACGGACAGCCTGGGCAATATCAAAAGCAGCCTTGACGATCATGAGCGGTGCTCTCATCGCCCCGTTTGATGCGTCAGCTTATACCAAGCGCCGGTTTGCGAAGCGTTGCGCGATCGCGCGCATACAGACGTCGCGGCTAACCGGCCGCTAACCATGCAAGGCGGCTACTTGCAGGCTACTTGCCGTTGCCGGCAGCGGCCTGGCCGTTGCGCGTGGAGGTCTCGCCGAGCGTCGCGGCGAAAAACGGCGGCGCGTCGCCGAGCGTGCCGACCCGCGGGCCGCAGTCCGGCGTGCAGCTATACGACTCGCGGTCGACGCCCTTGTAAACGACGACGACATCATTGGCGTGCGGGCCGGTGACCGTGACTTCCCTGTCGAGGACGACCTGCCCCTTGCGATCGAGCGCCACCATGTTGGTGGTGCCATAGCCCTTGCCCGTGACGACAAGAAGCCCGCCCGGCTGAAGCGTGCCGTCGGCGATCAACGGATTTCCGATGACGATGGTTGCGACGTTGGCCGGCAGCTTGACGATGCGGGCGTGGTCGAGATTGACCGTCACCCCTTCGGCCCGCGCGTTGGCCATGGCCAGGCTGAATGCGGCCGCCACCAGGATCGCGCAGCCCAGATAACGAAAGGGGCGCGGCAACCGACGCCAGACCGTCATTGAAGTCTCCAGAACGCGATACAAAGCGGGGCCTCGTCGTCGGGACGTCCTGCGCGAGACCGTTCGATTTGAACGCAAACTGGTGAACGAAGCCGAAAAAAGCTTGGTCAACGAAATCTAAACGGGCGCGGATCGAAGACGACCTGCCGCTTCACGGGCGCACGAGCGATGTATTCGACGCTGTTGCATGCGACGTTAGAGTCGCTGTTAAGAAAAGCTGAATGACGCCGCGTCACGGCAGCAAAAAATTCGGCGGCGGCAGCGAGCACCCAAAGAGACGCTCACGACACCGAAGTATTGCCGCCACCGGCCGGTCGTGACGCGCCGGCAAGTCCAGAGCGGTGCACGGGCTCGCGAAAGACTCTACGCTCAAATCCACTATAATAGACTGAAGTAATTATCTGGATGTAGGAAGTATATATTAGAATAAGTGCTCTATAATAATTCATTAACCAAACTATTCTTCAAGTCATTTGTTATTAACTACGTCAAAAACACATGACTTTACCTTGGCTTTCATTGATCGGATTAACCGCCGCGCAAGACCTCGCTGCTACGTTTCGCCACGGGCCGCGAACCGGAGGTCGAATTCGGCGGACGGACCCGCTCAGACAGCCACGTGTGGATCTCAAGGAGCTAACCCAATGAAGAACCTCTTCCTCCGCTTTGCGAAGGACGACTCGGGCGCCACGGCGATCGAGTACGGCCTGATCGCGGCGGGCATTTCGGTTGCGATCATCGCGGTCGTGAATACTCTCGGCACGAACCTGAACGCCACGTTCCAGAGCGTCAGCGATCAGCTGGGCGGCGGCTAAGCTGCGGAAAATTGCCAATCCTGAAGGCTCCGGCCACAAGCCGGAGCCTTTTCGTTTGTGGAAACCGCCGGACTCGCCAACCCACCCGATGCGGGCGCCGCTAACCAAACGGCAAGTGTGCCGGATTTAGCCTGCCCGGCATTCGAGCCTCGGGACGAGCCAGAGACACCATGGTTGTAATCGGCGACGCACTCCGGCTGCTGCTGTTTCCGGCGCTCATGGCCTTCGCCGCGACCAGCGATCTCGTCACCATGACGATTTCCAACCGCATCTCGATCGCCCTCGCCGCCGCCTTCCTGATCCTCGCCGTCGTCACCGGCATGACCCCCGTCGCGATCGGCTGGCATCTCGCTGCCGGCGTATTGGTTCTCGCGTTCGGCTTTGCGTTTTTTGCGTTCGGCTGGATCGGCGGCGGCGATGCCAAGCTGGCGGCCGCGATCGCTCTTTGGCTCGGCTTCGATTATCTGCTGCCCTATCTGGTCTACGCCTCGCTGCTGGGCGGGCTGCTCACCTTCGCGATGATCCAATTCCGGCTTTTCCCGTTACCGAAGATCCTGGCGCGGCCATGGATCATGCGGCTGCACGAGAAAGACGCCGGCGTGCCTTACGGCATCGCTCTGGCCGCTGCCGCGCTCCTCGTCTACCCGCAAACCGGCTGGATGAGCGCGCTCGCGCACTGAAGAGGTTGCGAAACTACAAATCATTAACTCGATTTCGCAACCGTCGCTTAACCATACCTTGACCTTTACCTGCTCAAATCCGCGAAAGCGGCGGCTTCCGTCGCCATGTCGATTCGGGCGGCAGCGCCTTGAGTCTTGTGACGTAGAGAGTGAAGCGTATGAAAGCTGCGCGTATAGTCGTGCTTGCCGTGGCTGTTGTCGCCGGCGGCACCGCGTTTCTGCTGGCGGGGCGATCGGACAAGGCGCCCAAGCCGCATGCGCAGGCGCCGGCCGTCGCGACCGTCGACGTTCTGGTCGCGAAGGCCGACATCCCGATGGGTCACAAGCTGACGCCGGGCGACATGCAGTGGCAGGCCTGGCCGCCGAGCGCTGCGAACGCGAATTTCATCACCAAGGCGTCGCGCCCTACCGCGATCGATCAGCTCTCGGGCTCGATCGCGCGCGCGCCGTTCGTCACCGGCGAGCCGATCCGCGAGGCCAAGCTCGTGAAGGCCGATGGCTCCGGCTACATGGCGGCGATCCTGCCGTCGGGCATGCGCGCCGTCTCGACGCAGATTTCGGCCGAGACCGGCGCCGGCGGCTTCATTCTGCCGAACGACCACGTCGACGTCCTGCTGACGCGCCGCGCCCAGGGTGATGAAAAAGCCAACAGCGAGATCATCCTCAAGAACATCCGCGTTCTCGCCATCGATCAGACCGTCGAGGAAAAGAACGGCCAGAAGGTCGTGGTGGGCAAGACCGCCACCCTCGAGCTGACGCCGCACCAGTCGGAGACGCTGACGCTCGCGCACCAGCTCGGCACGATCTCCCTGGCGCTGCGCAGCATCACCGATGTCAACGCAAAGACAGCCAGCAATGACGAAGAAGACGACAATCAACGGCGCGGCAACGTCAGCATCGTCCGTTTCGGTGTCGGCAACACGGCAAAATGAGCAGAGCACCGCAATGACACGCTGCCGCATCGCATCCCGTCTTCGCCGCACGTCATTCGCAATCCTGATTGCCGGCACCAGCCTCAGCGTGCTGGCGCCGGTGATGCCGGCCGACAGCGCCGACGTGCAGCCGCAGGTCATCAGGGTCGCCGCCAGCGAAGCAACCTCGCGCTTCGTGGCGCTGGGCATCGGCAAGTCGATCGCCATCGACCTGCCAGTCGACGTCAAGGATGTCCTGGTCGCCGACCCCAAGACCGCCAACGCGGTGATCCGCTCGGCGCGCCGCGCCTATATCATCGGCGTCAAGGTCGGCCAGACCAACATCTTTTTCTTCGACGCCAACGGCAAGCAGATTGCCGGCTTCGACATTGCCGTGACGCGCGACCTCAACGGCCTGCGCGGCGCGCTCAAGCAAAGCTTCCCGGACGCCGACATTCACGTCGAGGGCATCGGTGACGGCATCATGCTGTCCGGCATGGCGGCGAGCCCCGTCGAGGCGCAGCAGGCCTTCGACCTTGCGTCGCGCCTGGCCGGCGACACCGCCAAGGTCGTCAACGGCATCACCGTGCGCGACCGCGACCAGGTCATGCTGAAAGTCACCGTCGCCGAGGTGCGCCGTGACGTCCTCAAACAGCTCGGCATCAATTTCAGCGGCAGCCTCGGCTACGGCACGACCGTCTTCAAGACGAACAACCCGTTCTCGGCGTCCGGCACGGATCCGAGCAACAGCCTGAGGATTTCGGGATTCAGCCCGTCCGGCAACGGCCTGACCGCGACGCTTCAGGCGATGAACCGCGCCAGCGTCATGCGCACTTTGGCCGAGCCGAACCTGACGGCAGTGTCGGGCGAAACCGCAAGCTTCGTGGCGGGCGGCGAATTCCCGATCCCGACCGGGCTGTCCTGCGACACGACAACCAGCCCGCCCATCTGTCAGCCGACCATTTCGTTCAAGAAATTCGGCGTCAGCCTGACCTTCACGCCGGTCGTGCTCAGCGCAGGCCGCATCAGCCTGAAGCTGCAGACCGAGGTGTCGAACGTCTCCACTGACAACGCCATTTCCCTCCAGCAGGCGGGATTCAGCACGACGGTGCCGTCGATCCAGACTCGCCGCGCCGAAACGACCGTCGAGCTTCCCTCCGGCGGCTCGCTGGCGCTGGCCGGCATGATCCAGGAGCAGACCAAGCACGCGATCAGCGGCACGCCCGGACTGATGGAATTGCCGATCCTCGGCACCTTGTTCCGCAGCCGCGACTACATCAACGACCAGACCGAGCTTGTGGTCATCGTGACGCCGTACATCGTCCATCCGGTTTCGGCCAAACGGCTCTCTCAGCCGGACGACGGCTTCGCCGATCCGACTGATCCCAAGGCTGTCCTGCTCGGCCATCTCAACCGCATCTACGGCTCCGCAACCGGCAATGCACCGGCGGCGGCGAGTTACCAGGGCCAATACGGATTCATTCTCGAGTAACCGCAGCAGGACATGACTGCAGCAGGAGACGACCGATGACCAGTTCCCGCGCCGCCGGGCGCCGCTCCAGGGCCGTGCTTTGCGCCATCGCCGCCGCGGGCCTCGCCGCCATGCTGGGCGGCTGCAATACGACGGGCGATGACTTCGCCAGCGATTATCCGCGCGACTACCGCGTGCGCCATCCCATCACCGTGCACGAAGGCGTGCGCACCGTCGAGGTGTTCGTCAGCCGAAACCGCGGCGGATTAAGCCCGGCACAGCGCGCCGACGTGCTGGCCTTCGCGCAGAACTGGCGCAAGCAAGGTACCAGCGGCATCATCATCGACGTTCCGGGTGGCCACGCCATCCGCATGGCGGCGTCGGATTCGCTCCGTGAAATCCAATCGATCCTGGGCGCCAGCGGCGTGCCGGGGAACGGCGTACGCGTGCGCCGCTATACGCCAGCCGATCCGGGGTTGCCCAGCATCAAGCTCAGCTACACGAAGATGGTGGCGAACGCAGGCCCCTGCGGAGAATGGCCGGCTGATCTCGGGCTGAGCGGCGGCGCGGCTGACTTCGGAAACTATCCTTACTGGAATCTGGGCTGCGCCTCCCAGCGCAACCTGGCTTCGATGGTCGACGATCCGGCCGATCTGATCCAGCCGCGCGGCGAAGCGCCGGCTTACGAAGCGCGCCGCTCAGTCGCGCTCGACAAGTATCGCAAGGGTGAGAACCCGTCGGGGACTTATCCGAACTACGACAAGGGCAAGATCAGCGATCTCGGAAAATGATCAGGAACGCACAACAGGTTGCAGTCGCCAATCCGCGTGACGACCTCCAGGCGTCGGCAGCGCCTGCCGAGGCGGCCGACGAGCACATCACGCCGGCGCCGCGCGTCTCGATCCAGGCATTCTGCGAGACGGTGGAAACCGCCGCGGCCGTCCAGGCCGCCGGAGAAGACCGCCGTATGGCCAAAACCCATCTGAAGATCCAGATGGGCGGTGCGCCCGCGGCGACGGAGGCCTATCGCAGTTCGCCAACGCCGAACATCATTCTGATCGAGTCCGAAAGGCAGGCCGGCGAATTGCTGGCCAGCCTGGATTCGCTGGCCGAGGTCTGCGATTCGGGTACCCGCGTCATCGTCATCGGCCGCATCAACGACGTTTCGTTCTATCGCGAGCTGACACGCCGCGGCGTCAGCGACTACCTGATCGGGCCGGTGGGCGCGATCGATCTCGTGCGTACCGTCTGCGGCCTGTATTCCCAGGCCGATGCCAAGCCGGTTGGCCGCGTTATCGCCGTCGTCGGCGCCAAGGGCGGCGTTGGCGCCTCGACCCTCGCGCATAATATCGGCTTCGTCATCGCCCGCGATCTCGCGCTCGACTCGGTCGTGACCGACCTCGACCTTGCGTTCGGCACCGCGGGGCTCGATTTCAATCAGGATCCGCCGCAAGGCATCGCCGACGCCGTGTTTTCGCCCGATCGCGTGGACACCGGCTTCGTCGACCGCCTGCTGTCGAAGTGCACCGAACGCCTGAGCCTGCTGGCGGCGCCGGCCACGCTCGATCGCGTCTATGATTTCGGCGCCGAAGCATTCGACGCGGTGCTGGATGCCCTGCGAGCCAATATCCCGTGCGTCGTGCTCGACGTCCCGCATCAATGGTCGGCCTGGAGCCGGCGCCTGCTGGTCAGCGCCGACGAGATCCTGGTGGTCGCGACCCCCGATCTCGCCAACCTGCGCAATGCGAAGAACATCGTCGACACGCTGAAGATGGCGCGGCCGAACGATCACCGGCCTTACTACTGCCTCAACCAGGTCGGCATTCCCAAGCGCCCGGAGATTTCGGCTGGAGATTTCGCCAAGGCGCTCGAGGACGAGCCGGTGGCGGTCATTCCGTTCGAGCCGCATTTGTTCGGAACCGCCGCCAACAACGGCCAGATGATCGCGGAGGTTTCGGCCTCGCACAAAACGGCGGAGCTGATCCGCCAGGTCGCGCAGGCATTGGCCGGCCGCGCCGAGATCAAGCGCTCGCGGAGCGGCATGCTGCCGTTCCTTGGCAAGCTGATGAAGCGTAAGGCCTGACCGGCCGGCGGAGACAGTTGTGTTCGGTAAGCGAAGTACGAGTAGCGGAACGATAGAGGCGACGCGTCCGGCGCCGGCCGCCGAGGCGCCCCCACCGGCTCCCCAGCCCGCGCCACCGCCGTCTCCGAAGCCGCAGGACGGCCTCACGCCGTTCCCTTCCGACGGCCTGGGCGCATCGCTGGTGCCGGCCCCGGCGCCACCGCGCAAGTCCGCCAGCGTCGCGATGCCGTCGATCGATACGCGGCGGTCGGACAGCTATTACGAGACCAAGGGGACGATCTTTGGGGCGCTGATCGAGGCGATCGACCTCGCCCAGCTCGCCCGGCTGGACGTCGATTCGGCGCGCGAGGAAATCCGCGACATCGTCAACGAGATCATCGCGATCAAGAGCATCGTGATGTCGATCTCGGAGCAGGAAGAGCTGCTCGAGGACATCTGCAACGACGTGCTGGGCTTCGGCCCGCTCGAGCCGCTGCTGGCGCGCGACGATATCGCCGACATCATGGTGAACGGCTCCGGCACGGTGTACATCGAAGTGGCCGGCAAGATTCAAAGGACCGGCATCCGCTTCCGTGACAACCAGCAACTGCTCAACATCTGCCAGCGCATCGTCAGCCAGATCGGGCGCCGCGTCGACGAGGCCTCGCCGATTTGCGACGCGCGCTTGCCGGACGGCTCGCGCGTCAACGCCATCGTGCCGCCGCTGGCGATCGACGGGCCCGCGCTCACCATCCGCAAGTTCAAGAAAGACAAGCTGACGCTCGATCAGCTCGTCAGGTTCGGGACCATCACGCCGCAGGGCGCCGAGATCCTCAAGATCATCGGCCGGTCCCGCGTCAACACGGTGGTATCGGGCGGCACAGGCTCGGGCAAGACCACGCTGCTCAACTGCCTGACGCAGTTCATCGATCACGACGAGCGCATCATCACCTGCGAGGACGCCGCTGAATTGCAGCTGCAGCAGCCGCACGTCGTTCGTCTTGAAACCCGGCCACCAAACCTCGAGGGTGAAGGTCAGGTGACGATGCGCGACCTCGTCAAGAATTGCCTGCGCATGCGTCCCGAGCGCATCATCGTCGGCGAGGTGCGCGGACCCGAGGCGTTCGACCTGCTGCAGGCGATGAACACGGGCCACGACGGCTCGATGGGCACGCTGCACGCCAACTCGCCGCGTGAGGCGCTGTCGCGTCTCGAATCCATGATCACGATGGGCGGCTTCTCGCTGCCGTCACGGACCATCCGCGAAATGATCGTGTCGTCGGTCGACGTCGTCATCCAGGCCGCCCGGCTGCGCGATGGCTCACGCCGCATCACCCACGTCACTGAGGTGATGGGAATGGAAGGCGACGTCATCATAACCCAGGACCTGTTCGTCTACGACATCGTCGGCGAGGACGAAAAGGGCAACCTGATCGGGCGCCACCGCTCGACCGGCATCGGCCGGCCGCGATTCTGGGAGCGGGCGCGTTACTACGGCGAGGAGAAGCGGCTCGCCGCCGCGCTCGATGCCGCAGAGGTCGACGCAGCCGATCTCGGGAGATAACCGATGCAGCCCTTGGCCATCGCCTTTCTTTCAGCGCTCGCCGTGGGCGGCGTGCTCTGGGTCTTTGTCTATCCGGTCCTGTCCGGCGAAAAGAAAGCCGAGAAACGCGTCGCCAGCGTGGCCAAGGCTGAGCCGGCGGCGCGTGCCGCGCGCGTGCCGCAGCAGAAGTCGCGCCGTGACTCGCTCGAGAACACGCTCAAGGAGCTCGAGGAGCGGCACAAGAAACAGAACAAGATTCCGCTGTCGGTGCGTATCTCGCGCGCCGGGCTATCATGGTCGAAGCATCAGTTCCTGATGATCTCCGCCGGGTTCGGAGCCGTCATCTTCTTGGCCGCGTTCCTGGGACAGGCCGGGCTGCCGGCGGCGGCCGCGCTGGGCTTCGCCGGCGCGTTTGGCCTGCCACGCTGGTTGTTGAGCTTCCTGCGCAAGCGGCGCGAGAACAAGTTTCTCGAGTATTTTCCGGATTCGGTCGACGTCATCGTGCGCGGCATCAAGTCCGGCCTGCCGCTGCTCGACTGCATGAAGATGATCGCCGCCGAATCCCAGGAGCCGATCAGGACGCAGTTCCGCGAAATCATCGAGACGCAGGCGATCGGCATTCCGCTCGGCGAGGCCTGCGGCAAGCTCTACGAGGGCATACAGCTTCCGGAAGCGAACTTTTTCGGCATCGTCATTTCGATCCAGCAGAAGGCGGGCGGCAACCTGTCCGAGGCGCTCGGCAACCTGTCCCGCGTGCTGCGCGACCGCAAGAAAATGAAGGCCAAGATCAAGGCGATGTCGCAGGAGGCGAAGTCGTCCGCGGCCATCATCGGCGCGCTGCCGCTCGCGGTCATGCTGCTCGTTTATCTGACGAGCCCGAACTACATCACGCCGCTTTGGACCGATCCGCTCGGCCGGCTGATGCTGGCCGGCTCGGCGCTATGGATGAGCGCCGGCATCCTCGTGATGAAGAAAATGATCAATTTCGATTTCTGACGGGGCGGAACGTAACGGCATGGGCGGACTTCTCGAGCTTCTGGTCAATGCACTCAATGTGCGGAACGCCACAATGGCGCTCGCCGCCGTCGCGGCGGTCGCCACCGTCCTGACGTTGGCCATGCCGCTGCTCGCCGGCGACTCGCTCGACAAGCGCATGAAGGCCGTCGCCTTCGAGCGCGAGAAGATCCGCCAGCGCGAGCGCGAGCGCATGGCGCGTGGCGAGAAGGTAACGCTGCGGTCGTCGCCGAAGCAATACGTCCAGACCGTCGTCGATCGATTCAATCTCAGCAAATGGGTCGGGCAGGAAGAGGCGCGCCTCAAGCTGATGCAGGCCGGCTACCGCGGTCAGGCACCCTACATCACGTTTCTGTTCTTCCGCCTGATCTCCCCCGTCGCCATGCTGGCCGCCTCGGCGTTTTACATCTTCCTGGTGCTGAAGCTCGACCAGCCGACGACCGTCAAGCTCGGCATCTGCATTGCCGCCACCTACCTCGGGATGCATTTGCCGCTGCTGTTCCTGAAGAACCGCATCGCCCGCCGGCAACTGACGATCAAGCGCGCGTTTCCCGACGCGCTCGACCTGCTGCTGATCTGCGTCGAATCCGGCATGTCGATCGAGGCGGCGTTCAAGAAGGTCGCGGACCAGGTCGGCACGCAATCGGTCGCATTGGCGGAAGAGCTGACGCTGACCACCGCCGAGCTCTCGTTCCTGCCGGAGCGCCGCCAGGCCTACGACAACCTCGCCAAGCGCACCGATCTCGACAGCGTCAAGGCGATCTGCGTCGCGCTCCAGCAGGCCGAGCGCTATGGCACGCCCCTCGCCAACACGCTGCGCGTGCTGGCGCAGGAGAGCCGCGACATGCGCATGGCCGAAGCCGAGAAGAAGGCCGCGGCGCTGCCGCCCAAGCTGACGGTGCCGATGATCCTGTTTTTCCTGCCGGTGCTGTTCGTCGTCATTCTGGGCCCGGCCGCCATCAAGGTGATGCACCTCCATTAAGGAGGCGCCCGCCAGACGCGGGCGTCGCGAGCGCTCGCTCGTCAATTTGGCGGACTTAAGTGCCGGATGGCTTGGCTGTCGCGCCGCTGACCCGTTTCAACGGCTTGTTCCAGGCCTTGTTGTTCCAAGTCTTGCGCTTGGCCAGAAGGTCACGAAGGTAAGCGACATTGGCTTCCGCTTCGGTGGGCGGCAGGTCGGCGCGCGCGATCTTCTCGGCCTCGGCGAAACGGCCCTCGAGCCCGACGACGAGCGCGAGGTTCTGCCGCACCTTCGGCGCCGCGCCGGGCTGCGCCACGGCCTGGCGCAGCAGCTTCTCGGCCTGGGGAAGATTGTCGGTCAGCGTATAGGACAGGCCGTAGTTCGACAGCACCGACGGGTCGTTCGGCCTGATCTTGAGCGCGGTCTCGTAATAGCGCCGCGCTTCGTCGTGGCGGCCGAGCTGATCGAGCACGGCGCCCTGCACGTTCAGAATGTGCCAGTCCGGCTCGTCGGGCGAATGGGCGCGATTGAGCACCTCGAGCGCCTGCTGATAACGGCCGACATCGGCGAGCGCGCGCCCGAAGGCGCCGAGCAACGCCTTGTTCTCGGGATTTTCCATCGCGCATTGCTCGAGCACGGCGACGGCCTGCGCGCGCTGGTCGGTCGCGCGCAGGGCCTGCGCGTAATAGATCGCGGCCTGGGCGTCCTTCGTGTTGGCGCGGTAGCGCGGACCCCATTCCTCCGCCGCGCGACGCCAGTCGGCGTCGGTCATCGGCGTGTGCGCTTGCGCGGACGCGCCGATCGAACCGGTGGTTTCGGGGTCGTTGGTCGTCGTGCAGCCGGCGGCCGACAGGGCGAGCGCCGCGAGCAGCGCCGCGGAGCTGAGCAGTCGATATCGAGAGGCAAACCGGCGCATGGGCGACCCGAGGCGGACTACCCTCAGCCATAGATTGTTAACCCTAACGAACGGTTAACCGCTGGCGTCAGGCCGAGCATTTACGGGCGATTTGCGTGTAATAATGGCGCTCCTCCTGCGGTGGCCGTCGCCGCCGCGCCTCGCTTCAGGCCTGCCCATGCATCCTTTCTTTGCGCCGACCGGCGCGACCGCGATCCCTCTTCATTTCGTCACCGCCGCCACGCTCAACGCCGTCGCCGGCAAGGCCGGCGCAAGCGCGTTCGCCAAGGCGGCGGACTTCACCGGCAAGCCGGGCCAGAGCCTGCTCGTGCCCGGCAAGGGCGGCGAGCTGGCCGCCGTATTGTTCGGCATCGAAGCCGGCGCCGGACACGCCGACCCGTTCCTGCCCGGCCGATTGGCCGGCATCCTGCCGCCGGGCACCTACCGCTTCGCCAATGCGCCGCACGATGCGCGCCTGGCGGCGCTCGCCATCGCGCTCGGCAGCTATACGTTCACGCGCTACCGCAAGGCCAACGGCAGAACGCTGAAGCTCGTGCCGCCCGCCAGTGTCGACGCCGCCGAGCTCTCGGCGATCATCGAGGGCGTCACGCTGACGCGCGACCTCGTCAACACGCCGTCGAACGACATGGGCCCGGCCGAGCTCGAAGCGGCGGCGCGCAAGCTCGCCAAGGCGCATCGTGCCAAAATCGGCGTCATCGCCGGCTCGACGCTGGCGCGGGACTTCCCGCTAATCCAGGCGGTCGGCCAGGGCTCGGCGCGGGCGCCGCGGCTCATCGACATGACCTGGGGCAACCCGAAGCATCCGAAAATCACGCTGGTCGGCAAGGGCGTGTGCTTCGACACCGGCGGTCTCGACATCAAGAACGATGCCGGCATGCTCAACATGAAGAAGGACATGGGCGGCGCCGCCACCGCGCTCGGCCTCGCCCACATGCTGATGGCGCGCAAGATTCCGCTGCGGCTGCGCGTCCTCATTCCGGCGGTCGAGAATTCGATTTCCGGCACCAGCTTCCGCCCGCGCGACATCTACCGTTCGCGCAAGGGCCTCACCGTCGAGATCGGCAACACCGACGCCGAAGGCCGGCTGGTGCTGGCCGACGCGCTCTCGCTCGCCGACGACGAAAAGCCGGAACTGGTCGTCGACTTCGCGACGCTGACCGGCGCCGCGCGCGTTGCGCTCGGGCCCGAGCTCCCCGCTTTGTTCACTGACGACGACACACTGGCCGGCGATCTGGCCGGCATCGGCCTTGCCGAGAACGATCCAGTGTGGCGGCTGCCGCTGTGGCGGCCTTACGAGGCCCTGCTCGACTCCAGGATCGCCGATACCAATAATGTCGGCGGCGGTCACGGCGGCGCCATCACCGCGGCGCTGTTCCTGCGCAAGTTCGTCGGCAACGCCAAAGCGTGGGCGCATTTCGACATCTTCGCCTGGACACCATCAGCCAAGCCTGGCCGCCCCGAAGGCGCCGAGTGCCAGGCCGCGCGCGCGCTCTTCGCGCTGCTGAAGAAGCAGTACTGCTAAACATGTTGCGCGCAAACATAATCCGCTCATTCCCGCGAAAGCGGGAATCCAGCTCTTGGGCCAAAGCGCCGGGTCCCCGCTTCCGCGAGGACGAGCGGACGGAGGGCTTCGCGTAACGACGCCATGCTCGATCCGCGCACCAACGCCTACCGCCCCGACCTCGCCGCCTCGTCGCTGCGCGGCAAGATCGAGGCAGCGCGGTTCGCCGACGCCACCGTGCACCGCATCGCCGATCCGCACGCCGCGGTGCGCCGCGAGCCGCGTCACGACGCGGCGCTCGAGACCGAAGCCCTGTTCGGCGAGCGCTTCATGGCCTACGAGATCAACAGCGAAGGATGGGCCTGGGGCCAGCTCGGCGGCGACCGCTATGTCGGCTATGTCGCCGCCGGCGCGCTCGGCCGCGCCGGCCCGGCGCCGACGCATCGCGTCATGACGACCTGGACGCTCGGCTTTCCCGGCGCGAACATCAAGCTGCCGCCAGCCATCACATTGCCGATGGGCGCACAATTCGTGGTGACGAACGAAGACGAAACCTTTGCGCAGACCGATGGCGGTCTCTTCATTCCGCGCCGTCATATCGCACCGATCGACGGCCGCGCGCCGGATTTCGTCGCGGTGGCCGAGCGGCTCCTCTGCGCGCCCTATCTGTGGGGTGGCAAGACCGCGCTCGGCATCGATTGCTCCGGGCTGGTGCAGGTATCGCTACAAATGGCCGGCGTGCCGTGCCCGCGCGACAGCGACATGCAGCAGCAAGCGCTGGGCAAACCGGTCGGGCTCGAAGACCTGCGGCGGGGCGATCTGTTGTTCTGGAAGGGCCACGTCGCCATCGCGCGCGATCCGCAAACCATCGTGCACGCCAACGCGTTTCACATGGCGGTCGCCATCGAGCCCGCCGCCGAGGCGATCGCGCGCATCGAGGCGGCGGGCAGCAGTTTGCTTGAAGTCAAGCGGCTTTAGCGCACCTAGTATTTGCCGCCGTTCTCTTTGCATAATTTCGTATCGTGGACGTGCTTGCCGCTCTTGCAGACGCCACCGGTCGCGTATCGGTTATGGCCTCCACCGGGCATCCCTCCACCCGCCAGAGCGGCAGGCGGCACGGCCAACAGTGCCAACGCTAAGAGACTGATTGCTGCCAAAGCGATTCCCAAACCCTTTCCCACCATCTTCTTCCTCCCTAAAGGTCCAGACACCGAGCCAGTCTGACCGCCGCTCCGTTGGAACATTATTGGGCTTTCCTGGCTTGATGCAATCTCGACGATTAATCCGTCAACACGCAACCTTGCCGCACGCGCGCATGTCCGCAATGACCTTTTCCAGCGCCTTGCGGCCGGGATGGCCGACGATGGCGACGCCGCCGATGACGTAAGCCGGCGTCGCCACGAGATTGGCCTGGCCGCCGACCGTCGCGTTCTCCTGCAGCAGGCGCAGCGTCGCTTCGGTGTTACCGGCCGCCGCCACTTTCTGCGGATCGAGCCCCATGTCCTTCGCCGCGGCGAGCGCGCGCTGCCCGTCGATGGTGCCGCGATTGGCGTAAAGCCTGCGGTGAAATTCGAGATACTGCACGGGCGTCAGCATCTTCGACGCCGCCACTTCGATCAGCGCGCCCTGAACGGACTGCAGCGACAGCACGGCATAGGGGACGAAGACAAGCTTGAGCTTCTTGTCTTCCTGCAGGATCGCATCGATGTCGTGCGCCGCCATCCGGCAATACGGGCAGTTCAGGTCGTAGAACTGCATCAGCGTGACGTCGCCGCTGAGATCGCCGACCGGCATCTGCGCGGCGAGGCCCTGAAGCTTCGCCAGCATCTCGGGACGGAGGTCGAAATTGGCGACCGGCGTGCCATCCTCGGCCAGGATGCGATGCTGCGTCGGCAAGCCTTGAGCGGACACGCCCTGCATCAGCACAGAGAGCGCAACGGTTAAAAAGACAAGAAACGATTTCATGACAATCCCAACCTGCTTACAGCACGACGACCGACTTTGCCCGCTCGTCCCCGCGAAAGCGGGGACCCAGCGCCTCACGCCGCAGACCCAAAGAGCTGGATTCCCGCTTCCGCGGGAATGAGCGGCATCCAGCAGCTCGCATAGACGACCCAAACGCTCCAGCCAATTCACGATCGCGTGGCTGCGTCCCTGAGCCAATCCTCGATCAGCCGCTGGACGTGCAGGCCCGACCGCGCGCTGTTCGACGGTTCGCGATTTTGCTCGATGGCATCGAGAACCTCGACGATGGCGGCGCGATGCGGCCCATGATCGAACGCCATCGGATCGGCCCCGCCGCCGCCCGATTGCGCGCTGCCGGCTACCTCGGTGTCCCTGCCCTCGCGGTTGATCGTGAGCTGGAAGGTTTCGAGCACGGCGGAGCCCTTGGTGCCGGCGATATCGATGCGCTCGGGATAGCCGGGCTGCGCCACCGTGGTGGCGTCGAGCGCGCCGATGGCGCCGGACCGGAAGCGGATCGCCGCCGCGGCAACGTCCTCGGTATCGATGGCGCGTAGCGGCGAGGTGAAGGCGAAGCCGGCGATATCCTTGTGCGGCCCGGCGAGATGCAGCAGCAGATCGAGCGTGTGGATGGCCTGCGTGATCAGCACGCCGCCGCCGTCGCGCGCCTTCATGCCGCGGCCCGACTGCTTGAAGTAATTGGCGCCGCGCCACCAGCGGATCGAGGCCGAGGCGGAGAGGATCTGTCCGAGCTCGCCGGCCTCGAGCGCCGCCTTGAGCTTCAGCGCGGCGGGGCGGAAGCGATGCTGCAGCATGACGCCGCACCGTACCTTGGCGTTGTCGGCGGCGGCGACCAGCGCCTCGCCGCGCGCGACCGTCACCTCCACCGGCTTCTCGACCAGAATGTGCTTGCCCGCGGCCGCCGCGGCTTGCGCGACCGGCAGGTGCGCGCCGGGCGGCGTCAGCACCAGAACGAGATCGAGGCCGTGGGCGCCGAGCAAGTCCTCCTGCGTCGCAAAGACCGGCGCCTTCCACTGCCCGGCGAAAGCCTCGCGCCGCGCCGCCGACGGCGCGAAGCCGCCGACGATCCCGACGCGGCCCGCGCTCTCCAGCTCGCGCAGCGACAGCATGTGCGGCTTGATCGCCATGCCAAGGCCGACGAGGCCGACGCCGATGGTCATCCCAAATTCCCCGTGCTGCGCGCTTATTGCGATACCACGCCGGCCGCGGCGACTTCGAGATTGAAGGCGGCGGCGAACAGCGCGCGGGTGTAATCGGTCTGCGGCGCCTTGAACAGCGCGGCGGCATCGCCCTCCTCGACGACCTTGCCGTTGCGCAGCACCAGCAGACGGCTCGCCAGCGCGGCGACGACACGCAGGTCGTGCGAGATGAACATGTAGGTGAGGTCACGGCGCTTCTGCAGGTCGCGCAGCAGGTCGACCATCTGCGCCTGGATCACCATGTCGAGCGCCGAGGTCGGCTCGTCGAGCACCACGAAGGTCGGCTCCAGCACGACGGCGCGAGCCAGCGCGATGCGCTGGCGCTGGCCGCCGGAGAATTCGTGCGGGTAGCGGTGCCGCGTCTCCGGGTCGAGCCCGACGTCGCCGAGCGCCTGCACGACGCGCGCCTCGCGCTGCGCCTCGGAGAGCTGCGGCTGGTGGATTTTCAGCCCTTCCTCGATGATGTCGGCGACCGACATGCGCGGCGACAGCGAGCCGTACGGGTCCTGGAACACGATCTGCATGTCGTGGCGCAGCGGCCGCATCTCCTTGAACTTGAGGCCCTGGATCGGCTTGCCCATGAACACGACCGGCCCCTGCGAGGAAATCAGCCGCAGGATGGCGAGGCCGAGCGTGGTCTTGCCGGAGCCAGACTCGCCGACCACGCCGATGGTCTCGCCCTTGCGCACCTTGATCGAGATGCCGTCGACCGCTTTCACGTGGCCGATCACCTTGCGCATGACGCCGCGCTTGATCGGAAACCATACTTTGAGGTCATCGGTCTCGATCACCACCGGCGCCTCCGGTCGCGGCGGCGCCGGATCGGGCTTCGGCTCGGCGGCCAGCAGCGTCTTCGTATAAGGGTGCTGCGGCGCGGTGAAGACGCGCTCCATCTCGCCCTGCTCGACGATCTTGCCGCCCTGCATGACGCAGACCCGGTCGGCGATCTTGCGCACGATGCCGAGGTCGTGGGTGATGAACAGCATCGACATGCCGAGGCGACGCTGGATGTCCTTCAGCAGCTTCAAAATCTGCGCCTGCACCGTGACGTCGAGCGCCGTGGTCGGCTCGTCGGCGATCAGCAGATCCGGCTCGTTGGCGAGCGCCATCGCGATCATGACGCGCTGGCGCTGCCCGCCCGAGAGCTGGTGCGGATAGGCGCCGAGCCGCGTCGCCGGATCGGGAAGGCCCACTTCGGTGAGCAGCTCGACGATGCGCCTTCGCGCCGGCGCGCCGCTCATGCCCTTGTGGATCAGCAGAATCTCGGCGATCTGCTTCTCGATCGTGTGCAGCGGATTGAGCGACGTCATCGGCTCCTGGAACACGATGGTGATGTCGTTGCCGCGCACCTTGCGGATGTCGCGCTCCGCCATGCCGAGCAGTTCGCGGCCCTTGAACGTCACCGCGCCGGACGGGTGATGCGCGGTCGGATACGGCAGCAACTTCATGATCGACAACGCCGTCACCGACTTGCCGGAGCCGGATTCGCCGACCAGCGCCATCGTCTCGCCCTTGCCGATGGTGAACGAGACGCGGTCGACCGCCAGCACCTGACGCCCGCCAAGTTCGGTATTGCGGCCGAACGCCACCGAAAGATCGCGGATATCGAGCAGAGTGTCGGTCATCGGCGGCTCACCGGAACGTCTTGCGCGGGTCGAAGGCGTCGCGCGCCGCCTCGCCGATGAAGATCAGCAGCGACAGCATGATCGCGATCGAGAAGAAGCCGGTCAGCCCGAGCCACGGCGCCTGCACGTTGGCTTTGCCCTGCGCCAGCAACTCGCCGAGCGAGGGCGAGCCCGGCGGCAGGCCGAAGCCGAGGAAGTCGAGCGCGGTCAGCGTCATCACCGACGACGACAGGATGAACGGCAGGAACGTCATGGTCGCCACCATGGCGTTCGGCAGCAGGTGGCGGAAGATGATGACCGCGTTCGACACGCCGAGCGCGCGCGCGGCCTGCACGTATTCAAAGTTGCGGCCCCGCAGGAATTCGGCGCGCACCAGCCCGACCAGCGACACCCAGGAGAACAGCAGCAGGATGCCGAGCAGCACGAAGAACCCGGGCGCCAGCACCGAGGAGATGATGAGCAGCAGGTAGAGCGACGGGATCGCCGTCCAGATCTCGATGAAGCGCTGGAACAGCAGATCGGTCCAGCCGCCGAAATAGCCCTGCACCGCGCCGGCGGCGACGCCGATCACCGACGACACGATGGTCAGGATCAGGCCGAACAGCACCGATATCCGGAAGCCGTAGATGAGCCGCGCCACCACGTCGCGGCCCTGGTCGTCGGTGCCGAGCCAGTTGTATTCGAGGTCGCGGCAGCCGGAGAGATGCTTGCGCTCGACGATCGGCTTGCACTGCTTCTCGGTCAGCATCCAGGTCGGCGGCGACGGCGCCGGCGTCGGCAGATCGAGATTGTGGGTGTCGTAGGAATAATGAATCGGCGGCCAGATCATCCAGCCGTTCTTGTCCGCGATCTTCTTCTGCAGATACGGATCGCGATAGTCCGCCGCCGTCTCGAAATCGCCGCCGAACGTGGTCTCCGGATAAGTAAACAACGCCGGCGAATAGAAATGGCCGTCGTACTTGACCAGGAACGGCTTGTCGTTGGCGATGAACTCGGCGAACAGCGAGACGACGAACAGGATCAGGAACAGCCAGAACGCGATGTAGCCGCGCCTGTTGGCCTTGAAATTCTGCCAGCGCCGTTTGTTGAGCGGCGACACCCTGATGCGGCGGCGCTCCGGCGGCACGTCCATGCCGGTGATGCCGACGGCGGCGGTATCGTCGGACGGCACGCCGGCGCGAACGTCCATCACGCGGCCTCCCCATGCGGCCAACGAGCATCTCCCCTCCCCTCGCGAGCGCGAGCGAGTGGTGGGGAGGGGTCGGGGGTGGGGGGCGCGAAGCATGCGTGGTCCGGCGTATCGCCCCCCACCCCGGTGCCGCAATCGAAGTTACCGAATACCATCACACCTCTCGCGTCTCGAAATCGATGCGCGGATCGATCCAGGTGTAGGTGAGGTCGGACAGCAGGTTCACGACGAGGCCGACCAGCGAGAAGATGTAGAGCGTGGCGAACACCACCGGGTAGTCGCGATTGAGCACGCTCTCGAAGCCGAGCAGGCCGAGCCCGTCGAGCGAGAAGATCGTCTCGATCAGCAGCGAGCCGGTGAAGAAGGCGTGCACGAAGGCGCCGGGGAAGCCGGCGACCACGATCAGCATGGCGTTGCGGAACACGTGTCCGTACAGCACCTGGCGCTGCGTGCAGCCCTTGGCGCGCGCGGTGAGCACGTACTGCTTGCGGATCTCGTCGAGGAACGAGTTCTTGGTGAGCAGCGTCATCGTCGCGAAGGCGGAAATGCCCATCGAGATGATCGGCAGCGTCAGGTGCCAGAAGTAGTCGCCGATCTTGGCGTACCACGGCAACGCCCACCAGTTGTCGGACGTCAGCCCGCGCAGCGGGAACCACGAGAAGAACGAGCCGCCGGCGAACAGGATGATGAGCAGGATGGCGAACAGGAATCCCGGAATGGCGTAGCCGACGATGATGACGGTCGAGGTCCAGGTGTCGAACGCGGCGCCGTCCGTCACCGCCTTGCGGATGCCGAGCGGGATCGAGATGAGATAGGTCAGCAGCGTCATCCAGATGCCGAGCGACATCGACACCGGCAGCTTCTCCTTGATGAGCTGGATCACGCTGACGTCGCGGAAGTAGCTGGTGCCGAAATCGAACCGCGCGTAATTCCACAGCATCAGGCCGAAGCGCTCGTAGGCCGGCTTGTCGAAGCCGAACTGCTTCTCCAGCTTCTTGATGAAGGCGGGATCGAGCCCCTGCGCGCCGCGATACTTCGAATTGACGGCGTCGAACTGCTGCGAGCCGCTCTGCACGTTGCCGCGGGCGCCGAAGTCGCCGCCGGCCGAGCCCGAAATGCGCGAGGTCGCGCTAGTGTCGGCGCCGGTCAGCTTGGCGATCACCTGCTCCACCGGTCCGCCCGGCGCGAACTGCACCACGACGAACGATACCAGCATGATGCCGAGCAGGGTCGGGATCATGAACAGGATGCGGCGGATGATGTAGGCGGCCATGCTTCCTTCCTTGTCCCTCCCCTTTCAGGGGAGGGGCGGACCGCGAAGCGGTCCGGGGTGGGGTCACTTTTTACATACCAGCGGCGGGCAATCGACCCCCACCCGCTGCGCTTATCATCGGGCCGCGCTCGCGCGGGCCCGCTGGCGCAGCGACCTCCCCCTTGTAGGGGGGAGGTTATAAGTGCCCCAATCAAATCTTCGCCGCCTTGGCGGCATCCCACCACCAGGTGTCGGGAATGCCGCGCGCATAATGCGGCTGCCGCTCCGGAAAGCCGAACACGTCCCAGTAGGCGATACGGTGCGCCGGCAGGTACCAGTGCGGGATCCAGTACCGCCCGGCGCGGATCACCCGGTCGAGAACCCGGCAGGCCGTCGTCAGTTCCGGCCGCGTCTCGGCGGCAATGATGATGTCGATCAGCCGATCCACCACCGGATCGGCGATGCCGGCAAGATTGTGGCTGCCCTTGGTCGCCGCCGCCTGCGACGAGAAATAGGTGCGCAGCGAATCGCCCGGCGTCGACGAGAACGAGAAGCGATCGACCGTAATGTCGAAATCGAAATCATCGACGCGGGCGCGGTACTGCACCGGATCGACCAGCCGCACCGTGGCGTCGATGCCGAGCACCTTGAGGTTGCGGATATAGATGAGGTGGTGCGGCTCAAACACCGCCTCCTCGAGCAGGAATTCGAAGGCCAGCGGCTTGCCGTCCGGCATCATCCGCTTGCCGCCCTTCACCGGATACCCCGCCTCGTCGAGCAGGCGCGAGCCGGCGCGCAGCCACTTGCGGTCGAAGCCGGAGCCGTCGGTGACCGGCGGCACGTAAGGCTCGCCGAACACCTCGTCCGCCACCTGACCCTTGAAGCGGTCGAGCAGGGCAAGCTCGTCCGGCCCCGGCTTGCCTTTGGCCTTCATCGGCGAATTCTCGAACACCGACTGCGTGCGCAGATATGCGCCGTACATCAGCGACTTGTTGGTCCATTCGAAGTCGAAGGCGTCGATCAGCGCCTCGCGCACGCGGCGGTCCTTGAACTGCGCGCGCCGCGTATTCATGAACCAGCCCTGCGCGCCGGACGGCGTGTCGTCGGGAATGGTCTTGCGCTTGACGCGGCCGTCTTTGATCGCCGGGAAATCATAGGCCGTCGCCCAGGTGCGCGCCGTGAACTCCTCGCGGAATTGATAGTTGTGCGCGGTGAAGCCCTGAAAGGCGACGTCGCGGTCGCGGTAATACTCATAGCGGATGACGTCGAAATTGTTGGTGCCGCGCGACACCGGCAGGCCGGCGCCCCACCAGTCTTTGACGCGATCGAACTCGATGAAGCGCCCGGCCTCGAAGCGGCCGACCTTGTACGGCCCGCTGCCGAGCGGCGCTTCGAGCGTCGACTGGTCGAACGGCTTCTTTTCGTAATAGGCGCGCGAGAAGATCGGCAGGCCGGCGACGAGCAGCGGCACGTCGCGCGCCCGTTTCGGCGCGAAGCGCACGACCACGGTGCGATCGTCTTCCGCCTCGGCGCCGGCGAAGTCGCGCATCGACTGGCTGATGATCGGGTGGCCCTTCTCCTTCAGCGCCGTCAGCGAGAACACGACGTCGTGCGCGGTGAGCGCCGTGCCGTCGTGGAATGCCGCCTCGGGCCGCAGCAGGAAGCGGTAAGTCAGGCCGTCACCGGAGATCGTCACCGCGCGCGCCGCCAGCCCGTACATCGCGTCCGGCTCGTCGTTGTTGCGCGTCATCAGCGCGGCGAACGTCATGTCCATGCCGAGCGCGCCGTCGCCCTTCAGGATGAAGCTGTTGAGCGAATTGAAGGTATAGAACGAGCCGTTATAAGTGCGGCTCGACACCACCTCGGAATATTTGCCGCCTTTCGGCGCGTCCGGATTGACGTAGGGGAATTGCCTGAAGTCCGGCGGCAGCGCCAGATCGCCGAACGCCGACATGCCGTGATGCTCGACGAATTCGTCGGCAAATGCCGGCAACCTCAGCCTGGCGGCGGCCACGGCACCGGCGGACAGGGTCAATGTCAATATGGTGCGGCGTGAAATCACAGGACGTCCGGAACAGTCAAAGCCTGTCCGCGACCCTATCACACTGCCTCATGGCGCCATTCGGGCAATCGGGAGCCGGGAGCGGTCCTGCCGCTATTGGACGCGCAGCAGCGTCTTGATCGCGCGCCGTTCGTCCATGGCGCGGTAGCCTTCGGCCACGTCGGCGAGCGGCAGCGTGAGATCGAAGACCTTGCCGGGATTGATTTTGCGCTGGAGCACCAACTCGATCAGATGCGGCAGGAAGCGCCGGACCGGAGCCGGACCGCCCAACATGCCGGTCTGCGAGAAGAACAGCTCCTGCCCATCGAGCTCTACCCCATGCGGCACGCCGACATAGCCGATCATGGCGCCGGGACGCGCGCACTTGATGGCCTGCGTCATCGACTCCTTCGTGCCCACGCATTCCAGCACGGCATCCGCGCCGACCGAATTTGTCATGGCCTTGATTCGCGCAATCCCCGCGTCGCCGCGCTCGGACACGATATCGGTCGCGCCGAACTCCAGCGCGAGATCCTGCCGCGTCTTGTGACGGCTCATCGCGATGATCCGCGCCGCGCCCTTCTGCTTCGCCGCCAGCACGCCCATCAGGCCAACCGCACCGTCGCCCACGACCACGACGGTTGAGCCCGGCTGCACCCGCGCCGCGTCGGCTGCGTACCAGCCGGTGCCAAGGACATCCGAGGTTGCCAGCAGACTTGGAATAAGATCGTCGGACGGAAGCTCCGCCGTCGCGACAAGCGTGCCGTCGGCAAGCGGCACTCGCGCAAGCGGTGCCTGCGCTCCGGTCATGAATTCACGTTTCTCGCAGGACGATTGAAAGCCGAAACGGCAATGCGGACACGTATTGTCCGAAATGCAGAACGAGCCGACGACAAACTGTCCCGGCCGGACAGTTTTAACGTCCTGCCCGACCGCTTCGACGATGCCGCAATATTCGTGCCCCATCGCCATAGGCTGGCTGGTGTCGTTAAGGCCGCGATAAGGCCAAAGGTCCGAGCCGCAGATGCAGCTCGCCGACAGACGGATGATGGCGTCGGTCGGGAGCAGAATTTTCGGCTCGGGCACTTCCTCGCAACGCACGTCGCCCGGGCCGTGGAGAATGGTTCCCAACATCTGTGCTTCCCTTCTTCTTCGTTGGTTTGGTGCTCGAAGTGTCCTCTGCGTCAAGCGCCGTATTGCGCGTCGCTGACCTTCTCCATCCAGTCGACGGGGCTGCCGTTCAGCGCTTCCTGAATGGCAATATGACTCATCGCGACGTTCGGTGAGGCGCCGTGCCAATGCTTCTCGCCCGGCTCGAACCAGACGACGTCGCCCGGACGAATGTCTTCGATCGGGCCGCCCCAGCGCTGGACCCGCCCCGCGCCCGCGGTGACGAGCAGGGTCTGGCCGAGCGGATGCGTATGCCAGGCCGTCCGCGCACCGGGCTCGAACGTAACGCTGGCGCCGCGCACGCGGGCGGGTTCCGGCGGATCGAACAGCGGATCCACGCGGACCGAGCCGGTAAAGTATTCCGACGGTCCCTTGCCGGAGGGCTGCGTGCCGCTACGCCTGATGTTCATGAGCAATGCTCCTTTTTTCAACCCGGCCGCGAATGCCTGACGCAGATTTAGTCCGCGCCATTCATCTGGCTATCCGCTAAAATACGAATGAACCTATGAAAGGTATCGATAAATGAAGCGCGATAACCTGGACGACCTGCGCTCGTTTCTCGCGGTCGCACGAGAACGCAGCTTTACCAAGGCCGCGGCCAGGCTCGGCGTGTCGCAATCGGCGCTCAGCCACACCGTGCGGGAGCTCGAGGCCCGTCTCGGCGTGCGCTTGCTGACGCGCACGACACGCAGCGTATCCCCGACCGAAGCCGGCGAACGAGTGCTTCGGACTATCGCGCCGCGGTTGGATGAAATCGAATCCGAGCTCGCGGCCATCGGCGAACTGCGCGAAAAGCCGGCCGGCACCATTCGCATCACGGCAACCGAATTCGCTACCGACACTGTGCTGTGGCCGAAACTCGTTCCATTTTTGCGCAAGTATCCCGACGTCAAGGTAGAAATCGTCAGCGACTACCAACTGACCGACATTGTCTCTGAACGCTTCGATGCGGGCGTGCGCAGCGGCGAGCAGGTTGCGAAAGACATGATTGCCGTGCGGATCGGCCCCGACCTGCGCATGTCCGTTGTCGCCACGCCCGGCTATTTCCGGACTCGTCCGGAGCCGAAGCGGCCACAGGACCTGATCGAGCACAACTGCGTCAATCTTCGCCTGATGACGCGCGGCGGACTCTATGTCTGGGAATTCGAGAAAGGCGGGCGCGAGATCAAGGTTCGGGTCGACGGGCAGACCACGTTCAACGGCACCACCCAGATGCTCAACGCGGCGTTGGCGGGTTTCGGGCTGGCCTACATTCCCGAAGGCCTCGCGCAACCGCATATCGACAAGGGCCGTCTCAAACGTGTGCTGGCGGACTGGTGTCCGCCCTATTCCGGCTACCACCTTTTTTATCCGAGCCGCCGCCAGCCGTCGGCCGCGTTTTCGCTTCTGGTTGACGCGTTGCGCTATCGCGGCTGAGGCCGTTTTACCGAAACGGATCGTATCCCGGCTTCTTGTAGATGCTGTCCGGCTTGTTCAGGATATCCGGCCGATAGACCGTCTCCGCCCAGTCGGCCGGATTGACGTCCTCAATTCCGACCGAGATTGCATCGTCGCCATGCTTGAGGACGGCCTTGACCGTCTTGGTGATCTCGTCGGCCAGTCGCTGCTTGTCCTGCTCGGACCGGCCTCGATACATCTTCACGATCACATGAGGCATGGCGTTCTCCCGTTCGACCGTCGCTCGCGCCACGACGTTTATCGGCTTCGTCGAGGCTCGCGAATAGCGGGCTCGCGTTTCATGCACTCATGAGCGGGATTTCTCAATCGCTCACGAGCGCTGCTTCACCTTCGCCGCCCGCGCCTCGTCCCACCACCAGACGGTGGGAAACGCCGACAGGCCGTATTTCGGCATGGCGTCGGGATGCGCGAAACGGTCCCAGCGCGCGGTGCGCACCTTGCCGTAGGTCCACTGCGGCACGACGTAGAAATTCCACAGCAGCACGCGGTCGAGCGCCCTGGTGGCGGCGACGAGGTCGTCGCGATCCTTGGTGTAGATGACGCGATCGATGAGCTTATCGACCGCGGGATTCTTGATGCCGATCAGATTGCGCGAACCGGGCTGGTCGGCGGCCTGCGAGCCCCAGAAGCCGCGCTGCTCGTTGCCGGGCGACAGCGACTCGCCCCAGGACGCGACGATGATGTCGAAGTCCCACTGGCGCAGACGGTTCTCGTATTGCGCGCTGTCGACGACGCGCACGGTGGCGGCAATGCCGATGCGCTCGAGCGAGGGCTTGTAGAACAGCACGAAACGCTCGGTCGCCGGATCCTCGACCAGGAATTCCACGGCGAACTGCTCGCCCTTCGGATTGACGAGCCTGGTGTTCTTGATGTCGTAACCGGCCTCACGCAGGAGCCGCAGCGCCTCGCGCAGATTGCCGCGGACCTTCTGCGGATCGCCGCCGACCGGGTTGGTGTAGGGCGTCGTGAACAGTTCGGGCGGCACCTGATCCTTCACGGTGTCGAGAATCTCGAGCTCCTTGCCTTGCGGGATGCCGCTCGAGGCGAGTTCCGTGCCTTCGAAGTAGCTGGCGATGCGTTTGTACTGGCCGAAGAAGATCTGCTTGTTCATCTCCTCGAAATCGAACGCGAAATTGAAAGCGCGGCGCAGGCGCGGATCGGCGAATTTCAGGCGGCGGATATTGAAGGCGAAGGCCTGCATGATCCCGAAATTGCGGATCGGAAATTCCTCGAGCACGACGCGCTTGTCCTTGACCGCGGGAAAATCATAGGCGGTCGCCCAGTTCTTCGCGCTGTTCTCGGTGCGCCAGTCGACCTGATCGGCCTTGAAGGCTTCGAGCGCGACAGTGGAATCGCGGAAATAGTCGTAGCGGATCTCGTCGAAGTTATTGGCGCCGACGTTCACGTTAAGATCGCCGCCCCAGTAATCCTTGACGCGCTCGTAGACCAGCGTGCGGCCTGGCACGGCCGACTTGACGCGATAGGGGCCGCTGCCGAGCGGCGGCTCGAGCGTCGTCTGCGTGATGTCGCGCTTCTTGCCCGAGGCGTCGGAGCCTTCCCACCAGTGCTTCGGCAGCACATAGAGCTGGCCGACGATCTGCGGCAGCTCGCGGTTGCCGGGGCTGTCGAAGGTGAAGGTGACCTCGCGCGCGCCGGTCTTCTCGGCCTTGACGACGTGGCGGTAATACGCGCCGAGCTGCGGGCTGTTGGCCTTGAGCGTGACGAACGAAAAGACGACGTCGTCGGGTGTCACCGGCTGGCCGTCGTGCCACTTCGCCCTGGCATTGAGGCGATAGGTGACGGAGGAATAGTCGGCCGGATAGCTCGCCGCCTCGGCGATCAGGCCGTACTGGGTCGAAACCTCGTCGAGCGCCGACGTCGTCAGTGTCTCGACGACAAAGTCGAGGCCGCTGCCGAGCGCGCCTTTCACGCCGGCCACGACAAGATTGAGATTGTCGAAGGTGCCGAACGCGATCTGGCGGACGCGGCCGCCCTTCGGCGCCGACGGGTTGACGTAAGCGAAGCTCTTGAAGCCGGCCGGCTGGGCCGGCTCGCCGAACAGCGACAGGCCGTGACGCCAGGTCTTCGAGTCGGCGGCCGCGGGCGCGGCCGGCGTCTGCGCGAGCGCGCAAGTCGGACCGGTCAGCGCGAAAGCGGGCGCGGTCAGGACAACGGTGCCGGCTTTCAGCAACGATCGGCGCGACAAACGCGAGGAAGACATGCTCGGCTCCGAGGAATGGGCCTCAAAGGGCGGTTATCGCAGACATCGCGGCAATGTATGTCGGTTTTTCGGCCCCTTCTCCACCGCGTCACCATGTCCCGGCGCCATACCCGCCGCCATCCCGCGCGCCAGATTTGGCGCGTCCTTCCGCCTCGCGGCTTCGCGCGTCTCGTCCGTCGCGAAAACGACAATGGCCGGACTCGAGGCCCGGCCGTTGTCCGCTAAGTGATTAATCTTACTGCTTTTTCTCAGGCGCCGGGGCACTGCCCTGCGCCGGCGCATTCTGAGCCGGCGCGCTCGGCGCGGGCGCGGCCTTGTTCTCAGCCGGAGGCTGGCCGCCCTGGGCCGGCGCCTGCTGGCCACCGGCCGCAGGCTTGGCCTCCGCAGGCTTGGCCTCGGCCGCCTTCGGCAGCGGCTTCGGATTGTCCGACAGCGTGCGCAGATACGCGATCACGTCGGCGCGCTGCTCCTCGCGCGACAGGCCAGCGAATGTCATCGCCGTGCCGGGAATATAGCCGCGCGGATTGGTCAGGAACTTGTTGAGTTCGTCGTAGGTCCAGGTGCCGCCCTTGCTCTTCATCGCGGACGAAAAATTAAAGCCGCCACGGCCCTGACCGCGCTCGTTTCCGACGATGTCCCACAGATTCGGGCCGACCCGGTTCGGGCCGCCCTTCTCGAAGGTGTGGCACGCCTGGCACTGCTTGGCGATCGACTTGCCCTTGTCGGCCGACGCGCTGGCGAGCAGCGTTTCGATCGGCTGTTCCGGCGCTTTCTTGGTTTGGGTGGCGCCGCCGGCCTCTTCCTTGACGGCGATGGCGAAGCCGGGCTTGGCCGGCTTCACCGGCGCGAAGACCGCGCCCGCGGCGATGCTCAACGCCAGCAGAATGAGGCATGTGCCGAGGATGGCGCCCAAAATCTTGTTCAATTCAAAGGAGTTCATCGCGATAAGACTCGCAGCAAGGATGCCGGTCGGAAGCCGCCGGGAGCCCGGCGTGGCAGTTGGATACCGGTTTGCCCGCGCCGAGGCAACCCGTATAACGGCCCTTATACCGCGACGATCGGGCTCTGCGGACCGATGCTCGGCCCTTCCGTCGCTGATCTCCGGCCTTGATCGCGCATGTCCGACGTCATTGTTCTGATCCCGGCCCGCATGGCGGCGACCCGCCTTCCCGGCAAGCCGCTGCTCGACATCCACGGCGCGCCGATGATCGTCCAGGTGCTGCGCCGCGCCCAGGAGGCGAAGATCGGCGAGGTCGTGGTCGCGACCGATTCGGAGGCCGTGCTCGCCGCCGTCGAGAAGGCCGGCGGCCGCGCGGTGATGACCAGCGCCAGCCATCCGTCCGGCTCGGACCGCATCCACGAGGCGATCACCGAGATCGACCCCGAGCGCCGCGTCGAGATCGTGGTCAACGTGCAGGGCGACCTGCCGACCATCGCGCCGCACGACATCAAGGCGGCGTTGGCGCCGCTGTCGCGCGCGGCGGTCGACATCGCGACGCTCGCCGCCGAGATCAGGATCGCCGCCGAGCTTGCCAACCCGAACGTCGTCAAGGTGATCGGCGAGCGAATCGAGCCGCGCCGCCTGCACGCCACCGCCTTCACGCGCGCGCCTGCCGCCGGTCCCGGCCCGCACTGGCATCACATCGGGCTCTACGCGTACCGCCGCGCGGCGCTCGAGAGATTCGTGTCGCTGCCGCCGTCGGACAACGAAAGGCGCGAGAAGCTCGAACAGCTCCGCGCGCTCGACGCCGGCATGCGCATCGACGTCGCCATCGTCGACAGCGTGCCGCTCGGCGTCGACACGCCGGAGGACCTCGACCGCGCACGCGAAATGCTGCGCCGCTAGGGTTTCGATCCCGATAGCCATCGCTCGATCAAGTGATCGAGCGAAACCGGGCCGCCACCGCGACACAAAAGGACCAGCAGCATCGCCGCCCACTGAATATGGGTCGGCCAAGCCTGCGGATACACGAAAATTTCGATCACCGCCGTCATCGACAACAGGACGCCTGCGGCAAATCGTGTCAGCAGGCCAGCGACCAGCAGGACCGGTGTCGTGATCTCGATCGCAAAGGCCATGTTGGCGGCAAGCCAAGGCGGCAGGATCGGCAGATTGTATTCGTTGGCAAACAAGTCGAGCGTTGTGTCCCAGTTCGCGAGCTTGGCCATGGCTGAATTCCAGAACACGGTCGCGACCGCAAATCGCAGCGGCAAAGCCAGCGCTCCGTAAGGCACGCAATTCAGCCACGCCCGTATCCTGAACAACGGGGCGAGCGGCCACGGTCCCTTTTCAGTCACACTCTCGGTCATTCTGTCGCTCGCACCTTGCCACGGAAAAATCCGCGAAACGCCCAGCCGCAAAATGGTCGGCCAGCATCACTGCCGCATCAGGACCATCGGCCCGCCCGAGCACGGCGAGCAACGGCTGCCCCGAACACAGGACGCTCAGGAACTGCCATGCGGCGATGTCCATCCGCGAGACGGCGACCTCCTCGCCCTGCCGTTCGATCAGCAAGAAGACCGGCCCGGCAGCAAGATCAATCCCGGCCATTGCCGCGTCATCGCGCGCCAGCACCGCGCGCCATATGTCATCAACCGGATAGCGCGATGTCAGCAACGTCAAGGCCGGATGAGGCCGAAGTCTGATCCGATCCTGCCAATCGGCCGCCTGCGTGAGCCGCGCGGGATCGAGCGGCGCGACATCGGGTGCGTGCAGGGCATTGTTTACGGCCCAATCGAGCCGGGCAACATCACCGAGATACGGCACCGTGGCGGCCGGTTCAAATGCGTCGAGAAAATCGGCAACGCCATCACCGTAACAGTCGAGACGGGCAGCACGCGGCAGGCACGAAGTCGCATAGGCCGCGGCCATCGCCGCAAAGAAGTCGGCACCAACCAAGAGCTCGACGGTTGGGAACACCAGCCGCAGCGATCTCGTCAAGCCGTGCAAGACGGTGTTGCGATAAATACCGATCCGGTCGGGATTGACGCCATCGGCCAGAGCCGCACCGATCGCGCCGGGCGTCTCTCCGATCAAACCGGCCAGCATCTGTCGTTGCAACTCAAGCAGCATCGGCTTTGGGCCTCCGCTCCTGCATGTCATCGATCAATCGCGCTGCATGACGCGCCTCGCCAAGAAGCGTCTCCAGCGCAGGCACTTCGTTGTCCCACTCGATCAGTGTCGGAACCGGGCCGAAACGCGCAAGCGCTTGGCGATAGAGCTGCCAGACTTCATCGGAAACGGCAGAGGCGTGATCGTCGATCCGAAGTTTCGTGCCATCCGGCATGGTTCGTGACGCGTGTCCCGCGAGATGAATTTCTTCAACGAGTTCAGGTGGCAGCGCGGCCAGATATTGGGAGCAATCCCAGCCGTGATTGCTTGCGCTGACGAAAATATTGTTGACGTCGCAAAGAATGCCGCAGCCGGTGCGGCGCGCGACCGCAACCATGAACTCCCACTCGGAGATCGTGGAGTAGCGAAACCGGATGTAAGTGGACGGGTTTTCGACGAGAATCCGACGATTGAGAAACGTCTGAGTCTGATCGACGTGACGGCAAACGACCTCCAACGCCTCTTCAGTCATTGGAAGCGGCAGGAGATCGGGAACGTAGGAGCCGGCGACACTGCTCCAGGCGATGTGCTCGGACATCAGGCCGGGCTCGATGCGCTCGGCCACATCCTTGATGCGTCGGAGGTGCGCCGGATCGATTCCTTCCGCGCTGCCGAGAGAAAGACCGACGCCATGCAGCGAGATCGGCACGTCACCCCGTATCGTCTCAAGGCACCGGATTGCCCGCCCGCCCCCCATGTAATTCTCGGTATGGACTTCCATCCAGGGAACGTCGGCCTGTCCATCCAGCACAGCCTGATGATGCTGGAAGCGCAGGCCGATCCCGGCCCGAGCCGGGATCGACGCGCCATGATTTCTATCCGCCTGGATCACGAATGGGACTCAGGACGCCGAAAGCTTGCCGCCCTGAATCTTGCTGCAATCGCCCGCAGGCAACAGCACGAACGACTTCGGGTCGCGCGCCTGGGTCGCCTGTCCGGCGCAGGAGTGAGCACCTTCCGCGCAATCGTTTTTCGCAACGGCATTTATGCCGTAGCATTTCTCCAAATGGCCCTTGGCCATCCGGGCCATGTTTTCCTTCACGATCTTGGGTGGGTTGGACATGCCCTGCGCGTGGGCAGGGCCCTGGATAGCCAGCGCGAGACCGACGGCGGCAGACAGCGTCGACGCTGCCAGCAGATGGCGATTCATGATGAGTGCTCCTCTCCTAAGACGCCTCAATGAAAGGCGTTACAAAGAGGTTCGCCGGTCCGGTCGGAAAGGTTACGGCGTATCGAAGAAATTGTTTTCTATCAGTCGCCCGGACATCCGATGTAAGACCACACATCGGGTTTCCCTCGACACGTCGAACGAGGACAATGCTTCCGATGCCGGCATACAAAAGCCGATCTGGACAGCGTCTTATGCTTGTTGCGAAGGCCGAGCCTGGGGCCGGCTCAAAGCCGACCATCGATCGGAATTGGTCCGACCTGATGGTGTTGGCGCAGGACGGAGACCGGCGCGCTTATCGCGCGCTCCTCGAAGCGGTTACGCCCCATGTGCGGACAATGGCGCGCCGATGCTTCAGGGAGCAAAGCGACGTGGAAGATGTCGTGCAGGACGTTCTGCTGACCGTGCATGCCATTCGTCACACTTACGATCCTCGACGTCCATTTGGCCCATGGCTCGTCGCCATCGCAAACCGAAGGATTATCGACCGTTTGCGGCGCGATGCACGGCGCAAGGTCCGGGATATTGCACTGCTTGCCGATCAGGAAGCATGCTCCGCGGAGATGCAGGTATCGGACGGCACACGACATGACGTCGATCTGCTTGCCCAAGCGATCAAGGCACTGCCACCGGAGCAGCGGCAAGCCATAACGTTGCTGAAACTGAGAGAGATGCCTCTAAAACAGGCTGCGGCGGCAAGCGGGCGCACGATAGCCGCCATGAAAGTCGCGACCCATCGTGCAATCAAAAACCTCAGGAGGCTCTTGAAAGAGAAGAGCGAGAAAGCGTGACGACGACACCGGACCTTATCTCCAGATTGACCGACAGAGCCACGCCTGTTCGCCGGCTGCGATCGCCGGCCGTGCGCGCCGTATCGTGGACGCTTTTGGCTTTGGCTATTGTGCTTCTCCTTTCGATTCTGCACGGCTTGCGCCCCGACCTCGAGGTTCGCCTTCACGAGGCTCGATTCCTCATCAGCATGGCGGCAGCGCTGCTAACGGCGTTTCTTGCCACCGTCGCAACGTTCAAGGTCAGCCTTCCCGACGCCTCTCGCCGATGGCAGTGGCTTCCTCTCCCTGCCCTCATTCTGTGGTTATCGACGATCAGCTACGGTTGCCTGACCGACTGGGTCGTCACTACGACGGACGGAGTCAGAATGGGCGAAGCCGTCGAGTGCTTCGCGACGGTGCTGATGACAAGCATCCCGCTTTCCGTCGCCATGCTCGTCATGGTGCGCTACGCCGCGTTCGTGCACCCGACCTCCGTTTCGTTGTGCGCGGGCCTCGCGGTCGGCGCCGTCACGTCCTTCGCGCTGGCTCTCCTTCATCCGCTCGACGCAACCGTGATGATTCTGCTGTGGCAGGTCGGATCAGCGGCGCTCATTGTAACCCTCGCGACTGCATTCGGCGAAGCAGCGCTGAAGTGGGCCGCCGCGCGACCGGCGTTTTTGCCGCCGGATTCTGTAAGCACCCCCTAGCATCGGCCTCGTGCCGGCATGCGCATCGGCATCGGCGCAGTCATCGTCCCTCCGTACCCAGAGACGATAATAATGAGAGCGCCCCAATAATGAGGACGCCCCGCCGACCGGGCGGGGCGTCCGTTCGGTCAGCCAAGCCCGACTCCATACGGCTAGTGCTGACCGCCTTTCCGGCCGGCTTCCGCTGCGCGCTGCGGATCATCGGCAACATTGCCGGCGCCGCCCTGCTGCTGCGGGCTGCCGGATTGCTGCTGCTGACCGCCGTGAGAGTGCTGGCCTCCCTTCTTGCCGGCTGCAGAGGCGCGCTGCCGGTCGTTGGCGAAGTTTCCGCTGCCGCCACGGTGTTCCTGAGCCATCGCGAGTCTCCGTTGTTGTTGTGTTGTTCGCGGCGCTGCTCGGCAGCGTCACGTCACGCCAACGCCGGTCACGACGCCGGGTTCTCAGGTTTCATCGGATTTCCGCGGCATCGGGCGCAACGGAGGCCCGCCCTGCCCGCATGCATTGACGCCGCGCCCGGGCGAATGGATAACGCAGCGGAACCACGGAACCCGGATCATGGCCAAAAGTAAGAGCGAGAGTAAAAAGAAGATCGTCTTTCAGGGCGAGCTCGGCGCGAACTCGCACATCGCCTGCCAGCAGGCCTACCCGCACTACGAGCCGGTGCCCTGCCCGACCTTCGAGGACTGCTTTACGGCGCTCACGCGCGGCGACGTCGACCTCGGCATGATCCCGATCGAGAACTCGGTGGCCGGCCGCGTCGCCGACATCCATCACCTGATGCCGACCTCAGGGCTTCACATCATCGGCGAATGGTTCCTGCCGATCCGCAACCAGCTCATGGCCCCCAAGGGCGCAACCCTCAAGACCGTCAAGACGGTCGAGAGCCATGTCATGGCGCTCGGCCAGTGCCGCGGCACGATCCGCAAGCTGAAGCTGAAGCCGGTCGTCGCCGCCGACACCGCCGGATCGGCGCGCGCCGTCGCCGAAGCCTGCGATCCGACGCGCGCGGCGATCGCCTCGACGCTGGCGGCGGAGATCTACGGCCTCAACATCCTCAAGCGCAACGTCGAGGACGAGGCGCATTCGACGACGCGCTTCATCGTGCTGTCGCGCACCAGACATTGGGCCAAAGCGAATAACGGCAAGACGGTCACGACCTTCGTCTTCCGGGTGCGCAACGTGCCGGCCGCGCTCTACAAGGCGATGGGCGGCTTCGCCACCAACGGCGTCAACATGACAAAGCTCGAGAGCTACATGGTCGGCGGCAATTTCTTCGCCACCCAGTTCTACGCCGACGTCGACGGCCACCCGGACGACCGCGGCCTCGGCTTCGCGCTCGAGGAGCTGCGCTTCTTCTCCAAGGAGCTGACCATCCTCGGCGTCTACCCCGCCCACAAATACCGCACGACCTTCAACGAGGGGTAGCC
Organism: Pseudolabrys sp.; assembly: GCA_029980465.1. Lineage (GTDB taxonomy): Bacteria > Pseudomonadota > Alphaproteobacteria > Rhizobiales > Xanthobacteraceae > Pseudolabrys. The sequence goes on along the minus strand of JARYIJ010000001.1, from coordinate 2,191,073 downwards.
CGCGCGGAACCGTTCCCCCTGTCGCGCACTGTTACGCTATAGTGCCGACTCGGAAGGAGAACGGTTTGGGCACGATCGTCGTTCTCGACATCCTCGGCGGCGCCGCACTGCTGCTGTGGGGCCTGCACATGGTGCAGACCGGCATCATCCGCGCCTTCGGCCCGCATCTGCGCCGATTCCTGTCGCATGCCCTGTCCAACCGGTTCAGCGCCCTTGCCGCCGGGCTCGGCCTGACCGCCGTCCTGCAGAGCAGCACGGCGACCGGGCTGATGACGGCCGCCTTCGCCGCCGAAGGGCTGGTGTCGCTGGTGCCGGCGCTCGCCATCATGCTCGGCGCCAATGTCGGCACCACGCTGATCGTGCAGGTCCTGTCGTTCAACATCGCCGCCGCCGCGCCGGTGCTGTTCGTGCTCGGCCTCGTGTCGTTCCGCAGCGGCGCCGGCCCGCTCAAGGACCTCGGCCGCGTCAGCATCGGGCTCGGGCTGATGCTGCTCGCGCTGCACATCCTGATCGACAGCCTGGCGCCGGCGGAGAACGCGCCGGCGATGCGCGCGGTGCTGCGCGCCATCACCGGCGATCCGGTGCTCTGCATCGCCATCGCGACGGCGCTGACCTGGGCGCTGCATTCGAGCGTCGCCACCGTGCTGCTGGTGATGTCGCTGGCGTTCTCGAATTTCATCACGCCGGCCGCGGCGCTCGCGCTGGTGGTCGGCGCCAATCTCGGCAGCGCCATCAATCCGGTGATCGAGGGCACCCGCCGCGACGACCGCGCCAGCTACCGGCTGCCGCTCGGCAACCTGCTCAACCGCATCGTCGGCGCGGCGCTGGTGACGCCGTTCCTGCCGGCCATCGCCTCGCACATGCAAGGCTGGCAGCCGGACGCCGCCAAGATGACGGCGGAATTCCATATCGCCTTCAATATCGTGCTGGCGCTGCTGTTCCTGCCGCTGCTCGACCCGGTCGCGGCGCTCCTGACCAGGCTCATGCCGGCCTCGCCGGCCGCGAACGACGAATCGAAGCCGCGCTATCTCGACGAGAGCGCGCTGGCGACGCCGTCGCTCGCTTTGGCCGACGCCGCGCGCGAGACCCTGCGCATGGGCGACGTGGTCGAGACCATGCTGCGCAAGGTGATGGACGCGCTGATGACGGGCGACCGCGCGCTGATCGGCGAGGTCTCGCGGCTCGACAACGTCGTCGACCGGCTCGACGAGGCGATCAAGCTCTACGTGACGCGGCTGACCCGCGGCAGCCTCGACGAGCGCGAGAGCCACCGCGCCATGGAGATCATCTCGTTCTCCATCAACCTCGAGCACATCGGCGACATCATCGACAAGAACCTCAACGAGCTCGCCGCCAAGAAGGCGAAACGCGGCCTGCGCTTCTCGGCAGACGGCGCGGCCGAGCTCGGGTCGCTGCACCGGCAGGTGCTCGACGGTCTGCGCGCCTCGTTCGGCGTGTTCATGAGGGGCAACGTCGAACAGGCGCACCGTCTGCTCGCCGACAAGGCGCAGCTTCAGGACGCCGAGCGGCTCGCCGCCGAGCACCACCTCAACCGCCTGCGCGAAGGCCGGCCGGAAACGGTGGAGACGACCAGCGTGCACCTCGACGTGCTGCGCGACCTGCGGCGCATCCACGCCCACATCTGCGCCGTCGCCTATCCGGTGCTGGAAACGGCCGGCGAATTGCCCGCGCCCGCGCGCGACAACGGCGCTGCGGCGGCGAATCCGCGGCTGCAGCCGGGCGGCTGAGAGAAAACCGGCTACCGGCGGCGCGCGGCGAGAATCGCCTCGGCGGCGGCGACACCGGTATGGTAGGCGCCGTGCGCGGTCGAGAAGTCGTGCGTCGAGCAGGCCTCGCCGGCGAAATAGATGCGCTCCTCGACCGTGGCGGCCAGCGCCGCGCGGCAGCCGGCATGGCCCGGCGTCGCATAGGAGTAGGAGCCGCGCGCGAAAGGATCGGCGGCCCACAGATGCATCGCCAGCGGCCTGACGCGCCTGGCGATGCCCGCGCCGAAATGGGAGACGAGCTCGCGCGTGGCGAAATCGGCAAAGGCGGCGATGCCGCCGCGCTCGAGCTCGGCGGCGTTGCTGCCGCCGAAATAGACCTCGATCATCGGGCGGCCAAACGGCCGCATGTGATAGGTCGCGGTGGCGACCCGGTCGATCGCGCCGAACAGGCGGCCGCCCGGCTCGAAGTCCTCCGCCGCGTCCAGCGACAGGAACAGCTTGTCGGCGAGGCCGAGCGGCAGGCCGAGCGCGGCCTCGACCTTGTCCGGCAGGATCGGCGAGAACAGATTCTCCATCTCGGCGATCATCGATGCCGGCAGCGCGACGACAACCTTGGCCGCCGTGATCGTGCCTTGCGAGGTTTCGATGCGCAGCCGCGCGCCGCCGCGGTCGATGCGCCTCACCTCGCAGTTGAGCCTGACCGGGACGCCGGCGGCATAAGCCGCGATCAACGCGCCGTAGCCGTCGACGACGCGCCAGTTGATCTCGGTATCGGCGTAATTGTCGAAATCGAGCGCCGACAAACGCTCGGGCTCGGCACCGCCGATATAGGTGCAGATCGCCGAGATCAGCCCATTCCAGCGGTTGCCAGGCTCGAGCGCGTCCGACGCCGCGACATCGACGTCCTTGCCGGCCAGATCCGAGACGCGCTCGAAGAACGCCTCCATCGCCGCGCGGTAGGCGTGCTGCTCCTCCGGCGGAAAGCCGAGCCCGACGCCGGGCCGGTTCCACGGCGGCGGCGTACGGTCGATGGCGCGGCCCTGCGTCTGCGCCACCGCCACCCACGGATTACGGTCGGCCGAATGCAGCCAGCCACAGCCGAGGTCGAGCGGATAGCCCTGCGTCACCGCCGTGAAAGCGCGCCCGCCGAGACGGTCGCGCGCCTCGACCAAAAGACAATCGACGCCGGCATCGTGAAGGCGGCGCGCCGCGGCAATGCCGGCGGCGCCGGCGCCAACGATCAGCACCTCGATATCGTCGTTCGGCATGACAATCCGGGAAACGGGGAAGCGGCCCCGTATATGGGTGACCGGACCGCGGCGGGTCAACCGGCGCTACCGCTTGCACTCTCCTGTTGCTAGTGTCGCGCGCCTATCACAGAACACACGATGTCATGACCACCAAGACCGTCCTCGTTACCGGCGCCGCGCGCGGCATCGGACTGGCCGCCGCCAGGCGCTTCCTCGCCGAAGGCTGGAACGTCGCCCTGCTCGATATCGACGGCGACAATCTCAAACGCACGTTCGCGGCCCTCGACAAAAAAGAGGCGGCGCTGGCGATCACCGCCGACGTGTCCGACCCGGCGCAGGTCGAGCGCGCCTACCGGGAGCTGACGGCCCGCTTCACGCGTCTCGACGCGCTGGTCAACAATGCCGGCATCGCCATCTTCGGCCCGATCCTGCAGACGAGCTTCGAGGACTGGTCGCGCGTGCTCGCCGTCAATCTCAACGGCCCGTTCCTGATGACGCAGGCGGCCGTGCCGCTGATGCGCGAGCACGGCGGCGGCGCGGTGGTCAACGTGACCTCGATCTCGGGCCTGCGTGCCTCGACGCTGCGCGTCGCCTACGGCACCAGCAAGGCCGGCCTTGCGCATCTCACCAAGCAGCAGGCCGCCGAGTTCGGCGCGCTCGGCATCCGCGTCAACGCGGTGGCGCCCGGACCGGTCGATACCGCGATGGCGAAGGCCGTGCACACGCCAGAAATCCGTGCCGACTACCACGACCACATGCCGCTCAACCGCTACGGCCTCGAGGACGAGCTCGCCAACGCCATCTATTTCTTGGCCAGCGATCAGGCGAGCTACATCACCGGGCAGATTCTCGCCGTCGACGGCGGCTTCGACTCGACCGGTATCGGCCTGCCGACCTTGCGCGGCAAGCGGCTCAACACCTGACGGAGAACACACCATGCTGACCATCTCGCTCGCGCTTGCGCTCCACATCTTCGGCGCCGTGGTGTGGGTCGGCGGCATGTTCGCCGCCTATCTGTGCCTGCGGCCCGCCGCGCGCGGCCTCGAGGCGCCGCAGCGGCTGACGCTGTGGCGCGGCTTCTTCGCGCGATTCTTCCCGTGGGTCTGGGTCTCGGTGATCCTGCTGCTGGCGAGCGGCTTCTGGATGATCCCGGCCGCGTTCGGCGGCTTCGCCGGCGCGGCGCCCTACGTCAACCTGATGATGGCGCTCGGCCTCGTCATGGTGGCGCTCTACGCCTGGCTGTTTCATGGGCCGTGGCTCAAGTTCAAGCGCGCCGTCGACGACAAGGACTGGACCACCGCCGGCGCGCATCTCGAGCGCATCCGCAAGATCATCCTGGTCAACCTGCCGCTCGGCATCCTCGTCGTCATCATCGGCGGCACCGGCCGCTACTGGCCCTGAATGCGGGTCGCCGTCATCGGCGCCGGCCTCGCCGGCCTCGGCGCGGCGACCTCTCTCGCGGCGAAAGGCCATGACGTCACGGTGTTCGAGGCCGGCGACCGGCCCGGCGGCCGCAACGTCACGCTGACGTCGAAGCGCGGCGACAAGGCCGACGCCGGCACGCAGTATTTCCATACCAGCTACCGCCGCGCACGCGCCTTGCTCCGCGACACCGGGCTCGACAAGGGCCTCGCGACGGTGAAAGGCCCGACGCGCTTTTTCGACGCGCGCTCATCGCGCGGCCATTTCGATATCGCGCACAACGCGCCGTGGATCGCGCCGGCCGGCTGGTCGAATATCAAGGCCGCGGGCCTGATCGCGCGCACGCTGATGAACTGGCAGCCGGCGGCTAGTCTCAACTATGCAGCGAAGCTCGACGCCGCGGATGCCTGGACGGCCTATGCCGATCCGTTCCTGCGCGACTACGTCATTCGTCCGCTGGTGCGGGCGGGCGCGCTGGTCGAGCCCGAAGCTGCTCGCGCCAGCGTCGCGCACCTGATGCGGCTGTTCCAGATCGTGGTGATGACGAACTACCTGGTTCTTCCCGGCGGCATCGCGTCGCTGGCGCAGGCGCTCGCCGCGCGCCTCAAGGTCCGCTACGGCGCGCCGGCGGCAAGTCTCATCGTCGAAAGAGGCGCGGTGAAAGGCATCGCGCTGGTCAGCGGCGCGATTCAATCCGCGGATCACGTCGTGGTCGCCGTGCCGCCGGCGGTGGCGAGCCTGCTGCTGCCGGAGGACTGGACCGCGGAGCGGGAGTATCTCGACGGCATCGTGCAGCCGCCTTTTGCGCTGGTGTCGTTCTTCCTGGACCGGCCGCTCGATCCCAAGGTGTGGTCCTACATGCTGCCGGCCGGCGGCCTCGTCGGCTTCTTCACCGACGCCGCGCGCAAGGCGCCAGCCATGGCGCCGTCGGGCCGAAGCATTGTCCAGGCATGGCCCTGCTACCCGGCCTCGCAAGCGCTGATGCCGCTCGACGACGCGGACATCATCGAACGGTGCCGCGCCGAGCTCGAGCGCTATTTCCCCGGCGCGTCGGACTGGATCGAAGAAGCGCATGTCACGCGTCATCCGTTCGCCGTGCCGCTGCACACCGTCGGCCACCAGCAGCGCACGCGCGACTTCCTGCGCGGCGCCGACACGCGGCGCGGCGTGTCGTTCTGCGGCGACTACATGACCGGCGGCTTCACGGAAGCCGCGCTGTGGAGCGCGGAGCGCGCGGCGCAGAGAATTGGCTAACTCATCCTCATCCTGAGCCTGGCAGGAAACGACTCCGGATTTTCAGGCTCGTATCCCGGGCGCTGCGCAGCGCCCATAAGCGCGTTCACGCGCGTCTTCAACGCGCTATGGCGGCGCGCTGCAGACCCGGGACCCCGGTTTCTTTGCGTATAATCGGGGTCCGGCTCTGCGGTGCACCACTTCGTGCTGCACCGCGTCCGGGACACGCCGTTGTCTTGATGGGCTCTTTTTCGGCCAGGCCCCGAAGATCAGGCGTCTAGCGCCTCGCCCAGCTTGTCCAGCGTCTGGCTCCAGCCCTCCTGCATGCCGGCCAGCATCTGCGGCGCGTGCGGCGCCACGCCTTTGGCGAAAGCGCGGACGATGAGCTGGGTGCCGGCGCCGTGATTCTCGAAGATCACGGTGGTCTCGCCTTCCAGCAGGTGACGGCCCTGCGTATCGACGGCGATGTTGGTGAAGACCAGCCGCTCGTTCTCGATGACTTCGCGGAACACGCCCTTCATCGGGTAATCGTTGCCGTCCGGGCCGCGCATCACGATCCACAGCGCGCCGCCGACCCGGACATCGAGCCGGCATTCGGGAATAGTGAACATGCGCGGGCCGAACCAGCGCGCCATGTGCGCGGGATCGGTCCACGCCTTCCACACCAAGGCGCGCGGCGCCGCGAGTTCGCGGACGATCACCACGGTGCGTTCGTTGGCAAGTTCGGCAGCCGTATTCATGTCACGGTCTCCAGATGTTCGCTCAGACGTTCGAATGTGCTGCTCCAGCCTTCGGTGTGGCCGCGCCGAGCAGATGCGACATGGCCGGCCCGCTGTCCGCGGACACCGCCGCTATCATGCCGCCGCCCGCGGTTTCGGAAACAGGTGGAAATACGGCTCGGCTTCCTTGAGAGCGCGGGCGTAGGACGGCCGCGCCTTGAGCCGCTCGAGATAGCGCGCCGCGTTGGGAAACTCGTCCGCAAGCGGGATGGCCTTGTCGATATAGAACAGCGACGGCGCGGCGGAGCAATCGGCCATCGTGAAGTCGTCGCCGGCCGCCCAGGTCTTGCCCGCCATGTCCTTGTCGACCAGGCCGAGCGCGACACGCGCGCGCCGGACCGCATCTTCGACGCCGTGCGGGTCGGTTTTGCCTTCGGGGCGAAGCCGGTCGCCGACGACCTTCTGCATCAGCAGATGAATGTGGAAATCGTAAAAGCGATCGATCTCGCGGACCTGCGCCGCCTTCTCGGCGTCGTCCGGCACGAGCTTGACCGGGCCGGGATAATGCCGGGCGAGATACTCGATGATGACGGTCGATTCCGGCACGGTGACGTTGCGCGCGTCGTCGCGCAGCACCGGAAACTTGCCGATCGGCCAGATCGCAGTGAACGCGGCGCGATCGTCGGGATTGCCGAGATCGACGAGGCGCGGCGTGAAGGCGACGCCGCTCTCGTAGAGCGCGATCAGCACCTTGTGGCAAAACGACGAGAGCGGATGATAGTAGAGCGTGAGCGGCATGATGGTTCCGGTCCTGTTGAATGTGACGGCTCAGGCCGCGGCGGCGGCTTCGATGCCGGCGATGTCGAGCTTCTTCATCCGCAGGAACGCCCTGGTGACGCGCTGCGCCACGTCGGACTGCGAGTCCTTGAGAAGCCGCGGCAGGATGTCCGGCACGATCTGCCAGGACAGGCCAAACTTGTCCTTGAGCCAGCCGCACGGCCCTTCCTGGCCGCCATCGGCGGTCAGCCTCTCCCAGTAGTAATCGACCTCGGCCTGGTCGGCGCAGGACACCGACAGCGAAATCGCTTCGCTGAACTTGAATTGCGGGCCGCCGTTGAGCGCGATGAAGCGCTGACCGTCGAGCTCGAACTCGGCCACCATCACCATGCCGGCGGGACGGCCATGAATCTCGTGACCTTCCTTGTTGAAATGGCTGATGGTGAGGATCTTCGAATTCCTGAAGACGGAAACGTAGAACCTCGCGGCATCCTCCGCCTGTGTGTCGAACCACAGGCATGGCGCGATCTTCTGTCCGGTGACGGCCATGTGACTCCTCCTGCTGTGCCGTGACGCCGCTCAGGCCTGCAGCCCGGCGAGATAGGCTTCGAGTTGCTCGAAGGTGCCGCTCCAGCCTTGCGTCATGCTCGGGCGGCCGGCCTCGAACGTCATGATCTCTTCCGGCGACGCGTCGTATGGCGCCCATTCGACCGTCAGTTTGGTCTTGCCCTCGCCGGCATCCTCGAACGTGAAGACCGAGTGCAGAACGAGCGGCCAGGTCGGCGCCATCGGATGGCGCGTCGTGCCGGCATTCTCGTCGGAGAACGACGACAGCATGACGATGCGCTGCTGCGGCACGATCTCGCGGAGCACCCACTTGCCCCACATCGTCGCGCCGCCCGGCCCGGCGAGACGATAGTGATAGGTGCCGCCGGGGCGCAGGTCGATCTTCGACACGTCGGGCGTGAAGCCCTTGGGGCCGAACCAGTGCTTGAGGCGGTCGGCCTCGGTGAAGGCCTGCCACACCAGCTTGCGCGGCGCGTTGAACACGCGGCTGATGACAAAAGGCTCGACGGGCGCTTGAGCGCTACTCATTCGGGTTACTCCGGTTTCACGACATCTCGGGACCAGGCCTGGCGCCAGGGCATCAGCGCCCGCCCTGCGCGCTCAGTTCATCGGCTTCGACGCGATGACCATCCAGTGCACGCCGAACTTGTCCTTCAGCATGCCCCAGCGCTTGGCGAAGAAGGTCTCGATCAGCGGCTGCGCGACCGAGCCGCCGTCGGCGAGCGCTTTGAACGTCTTTTCGGCTTCCGCCTCGTCCTTGACATTGATCGTGAGCGAGAAGCCGTCGAAGTTCGGCTTGCTCTTGCCCATCCCGTCCGAGGCCATGATCGCGGTGTCGCCGATGGTGAAGGTCGTATGCATCACCAGGTCTTTCATGTCGGCCGTGCAGTTGCTCTGGTCCGGCGCGTCGCGGAAATGCATCAGCATCGACACCTTGGCGCCGACCGCCTTCTTGTAGAAGTCGAGCGCCTGTTCGGTCTGGCCGTTGAAAAACAGATAAGGCTGCACGTTCATCGTCGTTCTCCCGTGTGTTGGCCGGATCAGTTGCCCGGCGTTTTCAGTCCGGTCGCGAGATAGTCGTCGAGCCGTGCCATGGTCTGCAGCAGGCCCTTGTCGGCGCCGTGTTCGCGGATGACGAAGGCGCGCGCTTCCGCATCCGGGAAGGTCGCCCGCCACGTCACCGTCGTGCCGGCAGCGTCGTCGTCGAATGTGACCACGGTTTGAAATTTGATGGAGTCGATGTCGTCGCCGCCGTCGTCGTGGCGGTAGGCGATGCGCGCGTTGGGCACGATCTCGTCGAAGGTGACGCGATTGCGATAGTCGCGGCCGTCCGGGCCGTGCATCACGAAACGCCACACGCCGCCCGGGCGGAACTCGAACGCGCTGGTCGTCAGCGAGAAGCCATCGGGTCCCCACCACTGCGCGAGGTGCTGTGGATCGGTGAACGCCGAAAACACCAGCGCGCGCGGCGCGGCAAAGACGCGGGTCCCGGTGATGACGCGCGGATCGCCGGCGAGGTCGACGCTATTTTTTCCGGCCACGTTTGCGCTCCTTGCTGTGCGGCTTTTTCAGATCACTTTGCGGATGCGGGCCGGTGCTGCCGGTCAGCGTGGCGAGGTAGGCGTCGAGCCGGTCGAGCCGCTCCTCCCAGAACTTGCGATAGCGCTCGAGCCATTCATCGACCGAGCGGAACCCGGCCGGCTCGATCTTGCAGGGCCGCCACTGCGCCTCGCGGCTGCGGCTGATCAGCCCGGCGCCCTCCAGCACTTTCAGGTGCCGGGAGATGGCGGGGGCGCTGATGCGGAACGGCTTGGCGAGTTCCTGCACCGAGGTCTCGCCGAGCGCGAGCCGCGCCAGGATGGCCCGGCGGGTCGGATCGGCCAGGGCGGAAAAGGTGTCGCTGAGACGGTCGGTCGGCATGGCGGTTTGCGAGCGTCGTATTTAGCACATCAGTTAATTAACGAGTATGTTAAATAAAGCGGCCTGTCAAGCGCCCTTTTGCGGGGGTCGGCTTGCCGTTTCGGGCGTCGCCGCGCGAACGCGAACAGGCCGCGCTAGGGACGTGACGCCTCGTACCGGGCGACAAATTTCGGCGAAAGCTTGCGCAGCCGCTCGAGATCGATGCGGCCGGACCGCTGCACGTAGGCCATCGCGAAGTCGATGGGCGCGAGCGCCATGTGCCCGGCGAAATCCTCGTACCAGCGCGCGCTGGCGTCGGCGCCCGAGACGATCTTGCCGACGATCGGACGGCGCGCGTTTTCGTAAGCCGGCAACGCCGTGGCGACATCGTCGCCGCTGCCGGCAAGCGCACGGTTGAGCGCGATGGCGTCCTCCATCGCCAGCCGGGTGCCGGAGCCGATCGAGAAATGCGCGGTGTGCGCGGCATCGCCGATCAGGACATATTTGCCGTGATGCCAGCGTGCATTGCGCACCTGCGGGAAGCGGCGCCAGATCGAATTGTTGGAGATAAGCCGCGCGTCACCGAGCGCACCGGCAAAAATCTTCTCGCACAGCGCCCGCGCGTCACCCTCCTCCATCGTGTCGAAGCCGGCGCGGGCGAAGGTCGCCGCGTCGGTCTCGACGATGAAGGTGCTGCGGCCCGGCGCATAACGATAATGATGCGCGTTGAAATCGCCGATCGGCGTGTGCCGGAACGTCTGCGTCAGTGTGTCGAATACCGCGGTGGTGCCGAACCAGGCGAAGCGGTTGGCGAGATAAGCGAGCGAGGCGCCGAACGCATCGGCAAAGGTCTTGCGCACCAGCGAATTGACGCCATCGGCGCCGACGACGAGATCGGCGTCATCCAGCTCGTCCAGGGACCGCAACGGCCGCTCGAAATCCATCGACACGCCAACCGCCCTCGCCCGCTCCTGCAGCAACTGCAAAAGCGTCAGCCGTCCGACCGCGGCGAAGCCAATGCCGTCGATGGCGATGCGCTCGTTCCGGTGCACCAAAGTGATGTCGGACCAGCTTTCCATGTGCGGCGTGATCGCCGCGTATGTTTCCGGGTCGTCCTCGCGCAGGAAGTCGAGCGCGCGGTCGGAGAACACCACGCCGAAGCCGAAGGTGGCATGAGCCGGGTTCTGCTCGACGACGCGGACCTGCGCGGCCGGCCGGCGGCGCTTGATCAGATAGGCGAGATAGAGCCCGGCGGGGCCGGCCCCGAGAACGGAAATGCGCATGCGGTCTTCTAGCGCAGCTTGACGAGAGGTCATACCGCGTCGGAATGGCGTGTGTTAGCGTCGCGCCGAGACGCCCGGGACCTGCCGCGTGAAACCAGCCCGCTTCCATTATGTCCGGCCCGCCAGCATCGCCGAGGCCGTGCTGCTGCTGGCCGAGCACGGCGAGGATGCCAGCATCCTGGCCGGCGGCCAGAGCCTGATGCCGGTGCTCAACATGCGGCTGTCGCGGCCGCGCGTCGTCGTCGACATCAACCGCATCGCCAAACTCAAGGGCATTGCGCTCGCCGACGGCGCGGTGCGGATCGGCGCCCTCGCCCGCCACGTCGAGGTGATGCGCTCGCCGCTCATCGCCCGGCATCTGCCGCTGATCGCCGAGGCGATGCCGAATGTCGCTCACGTTGCGGTGCGCAACCGCGGCACGTTCGGCGGCAGCGTCGCGCTGGCCGATCCGTCGGCCGAAATGCCGGCCTGCCTGCTGGCGCTCGGCGGCGCCGTGGTGCTCGAAAGCACGCGCGGGCGGCGACAGGTCGCCGCCGAGGATTACTTCCACGGCCTCTACGACACGGCGCGGCGGCCGGACGAACTCCTGATCGAGGCGCTGATTCCGCCGCAGCGGCCGGATACGCTGTCGGCCTTCATGGAGCTGAGCCGCCGCCACGGCGACTTCGCCATCGCCGGACTTGCCTGCACGCTGCGCCATGACGCCGGCGTTATCCATGCGCCGCGCCTCGTCTACTTCGGCAGCGAGCCGCGCCCGGTGCTGGCCAGAACCGCGATGGCGGCGCTCGACGGCAAGGCTTGGTCGCCGGCGACGCACGACGCTGTCGCCGCCGCGCTCGCTGACGATCTCGACCCGATCGACAACACCTTCGGCAGCCCGGCCGCCAAGCTGCACCTGCAGCGCGTCGTCACCCGGCGCGTGCTCGACGGCCTGCCCGACAAGGCGCGCGCCGCATGAGCCTCGCCGACGACAGCCTCGAAGAGACGATGGCGGTGACGATGACCGTCAATGGCGAGCGTGTCTCGCGCGCCGTTCCGGTGCGGCAGAACCTGATCGACTTCCTGCGCACCGGGCTCGGCCTGACCGGCTCGCACATCGGCTGCGAGCATGGCATCTGCGGCGCCTGCTCGCTGCGGCTCGACGGCGCGGTGGTACGCGGCTGCCTGACGCTCGCGGTGCAGGCCGACGGTGCCGAGGTCGTCACCATCGAGGGGCTCACCGCGTCGGGCGAAGCCGCCGATCTGCAGGCTGCCTTCGTCGAGCGCAATGCGCTGCAGTGCGGCTACTGCACGCCGGGCATGCTGATGACGGCGGCCGAATTGCTCGCGTCGGACGCGACGCCGGACCGCGACGGCATCCGCGAGTTCATGTCGGGCAACTTCTGCCGCTGCACCGGCTATCAGGCCATCGTCGACGCCATCGAGACGGTCTTGCGCAAGCGCCGGAGGTTGGCATGACCGCCGAAATCAAAGCGAAGCTGACGCCGCTCGACCGTCCGAACACTTACGTGGGCCGTACCGTCTCGCGGCAGGGCGCGCGCAAGGCCGTGGCCGGCGCCGGGCAATATACCGACGATATCTCGCTGCCGCGCATGCTGCATGCCGCTTTCGTGCGCAGCCCATATGCGCATGCGCGCCTAACCAAACTTGATGTCAACGCCGCGAAGACAGCGCCCGGCGTCGCTCTCGTCATGACCGGCAAGGAGCTGGCGGAACGCATCACCGCGCCATGGCTCGGCACGCTGACCTGCTTTCCGGGCATGAAGGCGGCGCCGCAATATCCGATGGTGATCGAGCGCGCCTGCTGGCAGGGCGAGCCGGTTGCAATCGTGGTGGCGCAATCGCGCGCGCTGGCCGAGGATGCCGCAGAGCTGGTCGAGATCGAGTGGCAGGAGCTGCCGGCGGCGGCCGACAAGGAGACCGCGCTCGACCGAACGACGCCGGTCATCCATCCCGACCTCGGCGACAATCTCGCCTTCGAGAAGACGATCGGCAGCGGCGACGTCGATGCGGCATTCAAGGCTGCTGACATCGTGGTCGAGGAGACGTTCCGGTTCGGCCGGCACACGGCCGTCAGCCTCGAATCCCGCGCCATCCTGGCTGACTACAACAAGCCGGCCGAACGGCTCATCCTCTACACGTCGAGCCAGGCGCCGCACATGATCCAGACGATCTATGCGCGCATGCTCGGCATCCCCGACCACAATGTGCGCATCGTCGCGCCGGATGTCGGCGGCTCGTTCGGCATGAAGATCCACAGCTACGGCGACGAGGTCGCAACCGCCGCGGCATCGATGGCGCTCGGCCGGCCGGTCAAGTTCATCGCCGACCGGCTCGAATCGTTCGTCTCCGATATCCACGCCCGCGAGAACCTCATCAAGGCACGGCTCGCAGTCAGCAGAGCCGGTGACATCGAGGCGATAGAGATCGACGTGCTGTCCGGCGCCGGCGCCTATTCGCAGTATCCGCGCACCAGCGTGTTCGAGGCCAACCAGGTCCTCACCATCACCGGCGGCCCCTACCGGCACAAGCATTACCGCGCCAAGGCGACCGTCGTTTACATGAACAAGGTGCCGACCTCGCAGTACCGCGCGGTCGGCCACCCGATCGGCAATTCGGTCGGGGAGAGCCTGGTCGACATGGCGGCGGCGGCCTGCGGGCTCGATCCGCTGGAGATCCGGCGGCGCAACGTGATGCCGGACGACGGCTATCCGGCGGTGACGGCCGGCGGCATCAAGGTGAAGGAGCTGTCGCACCAGAAATGCCTCGCCGCGCTCGAGCGGCGCATGAACTACGCCGCGCTGCGCGCCGAGCAGGCCATATTGCGCAAGCAGGGCATCTATCGCGGCATCGGCATCGCCGCCTTCATCAAGGGCACCGCGCCGGGGCCGAACGGCTATTACGGCATCGGCGGCGCGCCTATCTCCCTGCAGGACGCCTGCACCATCAGGCTCGATCCGGGCGGCGGCATCATCTGCGCGGTCGGCGTCACCGAGCAGGGCCAGGGCGTCAACACCGTGATGGGCCAGATCGCCGCGACCACGCTCGGCGTGCCGCTCGATCAGGTGCGCGTGATTTCCGGCGACACCGACGCGACGCCGTTCGGCGGCGGCACCTATGCCTCGCGCGCCACCGCGATCGGCGGCGAGGCCGTGCTCAAGGCGGCCGGCGAACTGCGCGCCGAGATCCTGTCCATCGCCGGCGCGCTGCTGCAGGCGCCGGCCGGCAGCCTCGACATCGTCGACGGCCATATTGTCGATGCCGGCACCGACCGCCGCCGCATCTCGCTCAAGGAGATCGGCCGCATCGGCCATTTCCAGTTGCACGAACTGCCGAACAGCGTGCAGCCGCGGCTGTCGGTGACGCACCGGTTCCGCCTGCTCGACGACCTCTACATCCTCACCAACGGTGTCAGCGGCGCGACGGTCGACGTCGATACAGACACCGGCTTCATCACACTCCGAAAGGCCTGGGTGGTCGAGGACTGCGGCCGCATCGTCAATCCGCTGCTCGCCGACGAGCAGGTGCGCGGCGGCTTCGTGCAGGGCCTCGGCGGCGCGCTCTACGAGCACTGCATCTACGATGACGCGGCGCAGCTCGTGAACGGCACGCTGGCCGATTACCTGACGCCGATGGCCGGCGAGATGCCCGACATCGACGTGGCCCATATCCACACGCCGACCAGCGTGTCGGAGCTCGGCGCCAAGGGCGTCGGCGAAAGCGGCACGGCCTCGGCGCCCGCCGTGGTGATGAACGCGGTCAACGACGCGCTGCGGCCGCTGGGCGCCCGCGTCACTGAGCAGCCGATGACGCCCGAGGTTGTTCTCAGGGCGCTGGGGAAAATCTGAATCGACCAGCCTCATGGTGAGGAGCGCTGCCATAGCGCGTCAAAGACGCGCGTGAACGCGCTTACGGCAGCGCGTCTCGAACCATGGGCTGCCATCCTTCGAGACGCGAGCTGCGCTCGCTCCTCAAAGTATGACCGGAAATGATTCCGGGCTTTCAAACTCGTGTCCCGGCTCTGCGGTGCACCACTTTGCCATAGCGCGTCGAAGACGCGCGTAAAAGCGCTTATGGCTCGTGCTGCACCGCGTCCGGGACGCGTCGTTGATTTTGACGGGCTCTTTTCGAGTCAGACTGTCAGGATGAGGCAGAGTGGTTTCAGATCGTCTGATTGTACTCGCCGACTTCGGGGTGCGTGCGCAGCACGCCGTCGACCGCCTTGAACATCTCGCGCATGCGCGCCTCCGACACCGGGCTTTCGACGACGACGACCAGCTCCGGCTTGTTCGACGAGGCGCGCACCAGGCCCCAGGTGCCGTCGTCGACCGTGACGCGCACGCCGTTGACGGTGACGAGATCACGGATCGGCTGGCCGGCGAATGTGTCGCCCTTGGCCTTGGCCGCCTCGAAGTGCTTCACCACCGCGTCGACCACGCCGTATTTCTTCTCGTCGTCGCAATGCGGCGCCATGGTCGGCGAGCCCCACGTCTTTGGCAGCGCCTTGCGCAGGTCGGCCATCGACTTGCCGGGGTTGCGGCCGAGCATGTCGCAGACCGCGAGGCCGAAGATCATGCCGTCGTCATAGCCGCGGCCGAACGGCTTGTTGAAGAAGAAGTGGCCGGACTTCTCGAAACCGGCGACGGCGCCGAGCTCGTTGACGCGGCGCTTGATGTAGGAGTGGCCGGTCTTCCAGTAATCGGCCTTGACGCCGTTGGCCCTGAGCACCGGATCGGTCAGGAACAGACCGGTGGATTTGACATCGACCACGAAGGTCGAATTCTTCTGCAGGCTCGACATGTCGCGCGCCAGCATGACGCCGACCTTGTCGGCGAAGATCTCCTCGCCCTCGTTGTCGACCACGCCGCAGCGGTCGCCGTCGCCGTCGAAGCCGAGCGCGACGTCGGCCTTGTGGGCCAGCACGGCGTCGCGCATGGCGTGCAGCATCTTCATGTCTTCGGTGTTCGGATTGTAGTTCGGGAAGGTGTAGTCGAGGTCGCAATCGAGCGGCACCACCTCGCAGCCGACCGCTTCGAGGATGCGCGGCGCGAAGGCGCCGGCGGTGCCGTTGCCGCAAGCCGCAACGACCTTGAGCTTGCGCTTGATCTTCGGCCGTTTGGTGACGTCGGCGATATAACGCTCGGGAAAATTCTCGACGAACACGTAGGAGCCACCGCCGGCCAGCTTGAATGCGCCGCCGAGCACAATCTCCTTGAGCCGCGTCATCTCTTGCGGGCCGAAGGTAAGCGGACGGTTGGCGCCCATCTTCACGCCGGTCCAGCCGTTATCGTTGTGCGAAGCCGTCACCATCGCGACGCAAGGCACGTCGAGCTCGAATTGCGCAAAATAGGCCATCGGCGTCATCGCCAGGCCGATGTCGTGCACCTTGCAGCCCGCTGCCATCAGGCCGGTGACGAGCGCCATCTTCACCGATGCGGAATAGCTGCGGAAGTCGTGACCGGTGACGATCTCCGGCTTGACGCCGAGCTCGCGGATGAAGGTGCCGAGCCCCATGCCCAGCGCCTGCACCCCCATCAGGTTGATTTCCTTTTCCAGAAGCCAGCGCGCGTCGTATTCGCGAAAGCCGGTCGGCTTCACCAGCGGCGACGACTCGTAGGCATAGGTATTCGGCTTGAGCGCGGGCTGCGGCTTGGGAAACATCGATGTCCTCGTGCTGCGGCCCCCCGGCCGCGGGCATCAGATACCGCAATGCGCGAGGGGCGCAAAGCGATCCATTCAAATTGCTGATGAGTGCTACTGCTCCAGCACCATGCGCCCGTTGGCGTACTGGTAGCGCGAGAGCCGCGACAGGAACGAGACGCCGAGCAGATTGCGGCCGAGCGCCGCGTCGGGCAGCACCAGCGCGTCGACGTCGTCGACCTCGATGCCGTCGATCTCGACACGGCCGAGCTTGGCCGGCGCCGCCTTGATCTTGCCGTTCGCGGTCGAGACCGTCGCCGTGTAGTCGTTGATCACCGGATGAATGCCGAGCACGGCGGCGTCGCTTTCGCGCAGGATCACCAGCGAGGCGCCGGTGTCGATCATGAAGGGAAGGCGCTGGCCGTCGACGTCGGCTTCGACCTGGAAATGACCCTGGCTGTCGCCCTGCAGTATGACGCTGCGCCCGCTCGCGCGCTGCTGCGACGGCGCGCCGGCCGCGGCGGGTGGGTGAGCGTCGGCGACCACCGCGACGGTGTTGTGATCGGCGACGCGCGCGGCATAGACCGCCACCGCCGCGACGCCTGCCGCCATGACGAGGAGAGCGCGCATGCGGCGATTAAAGCACGGCGGCGGCGAAGGCTCGCTTAATGAGATGAAACCCGCTCGGCGGATGGTCAACGAAGGATGAAAAGGATCACGTGCCGCGCGGCTTGGCGCGGCGCGTGGCGGGCGCGGCCAAGGGATCGTCCGGCCAGGGATGCCGCGGGTAGCGGCCTTTCATCTCGGTTTTCACGTCGGCATAGCTGCCGCGCCAGAAACCCGGCAGATCGCGCGTCACCTGCACC
This sequence comes from Pseudolabrys sp., assembly GCA_029980465.1. Lineage (GTDB taxonomy): Bacteria > Pseudomonadota > Alphaproteobacteria > Rhizobiales > Xanthobacteraceae > Pseudolabrys. Next base: position 2,173,690 of record JARYIJ010000001.1, on the reverse strand, counting down.
GGACGGTGCGCCGGCGACAGCAATTCGACCACCAGCGGAATGCGGCCGCCGGCAATGGAGGGGTGCTTCGCCAGGCCGAACAGCTCCTGCACGCGGATCGACAGCTTCGGCCCCTCCGGCGCCTCGTAATCGATCGGCACGCTCGAGCCGGACGGCGCGGTGAAATGGCTCGGCGCCTCGACTTCGAGTTTCTGCCGCAGCGCCCAGGGCAGCAGCGCATCGAGCGCGGCGCCGAGATCGTCGGCGCCGATCTGCGACAGCGATGTCTTGCCGGCGAGGAACGGCGCCAGCCAATCGGCCGCCGTGGCGGCGAGCGCGGCGTCGGACAGGTCGGGCCATTCGCCGTCCTCAGCAGAACGAACGAAATTGACGCGCTGGCGCAACTGCAACTGGCTCTTCGACCACGGCAGCCGCGCGATGCCGAGCGTGGCGATGCCTTCGGCGAGCCGCCTCGCCGACCCGGCGTCTTGCGGCACCGGCCTGACCTGCTCCGCGAGCGTGATGGCGCCGAGCCGCCGGACGGAGCGCGCGCGCATCGAGGCCAACGCCCGGTCGAACGTCACCTCGTCGCGCGACACGATCTCGTTCGCGAACAGCGCGTCGATCTCATCGGCGGAGATCGGCGCCGCCAGCACGATGCGGCTCGACGCCGCCGCGCCGGTCAGCTCGGCGACCGCAAGGAACGGTTCGCGCGCCAGCGGCGAAGCCGGATCGACCGCGCCGGCGCGGCCGTTGACGAGGAGGAATGTCGCGCCCTCGCCGCCGCGCCGCCGGGCGACACGATCGGGATAGGCCAGCGCCAGCAATGCGCCGGGGCTTTCTGTACCTCCCCCTCCAAGGGGGAGGTCGCCGCGCGAAGCGCGGCGGGTGGGGGTCATCTCGACCGAGCCGACCCCACCCCGGCTCGCTACGCTCGCCGACCCTCCCCTTTCAGGGGAGGGATAAGAGAGAGACGCCCAGCGCCTTGCCATCGCGCGTGCGTCTTCGGCGCGCCGCGAGCGGTCGCGGCGGAAGTTGTCGAGGCGATGCTCGAGATTCACGTCGTCGCCGCCGAGCCCGCGCTCGGTGACAATCGCCGCGATGTCGGCGGCGAGCGCCGCCTCGCCGTGAGCCGCGGCATCGACCACCATGCGCGCCAGCCGCACCGGCAATGGCAGCGCCCGCAGCTTGCGGCCTTCATCGGTGATGCGGCCTTGCGCGTCGATGGCGCCGAGTCCGGTCAGCAAGGCGCGCGCCTCGTTGAGCGCGGCGCGCGGCGGCGGATCGAGGAAAGCGAGCTGGCCCGGATCGGTCTCGCCCCACTGCGCCAGATCGAGCAGGAACGACGACAAGTCCGCCGAAAGGATTTCCGGCTGCGTATAGGCCTCAAGCGAGCCGGTCTGCGGCTCGTCCCACAGCCGGTAGCAGGCGCCGGGCTCGGTGCGGCCGGCACGGCCGCGGCGCTGATCGGCGGCGGCGCGCGACACCCGCACCGTCTCGAGCCGCGTCAGCCCGACGTCGGGCTCGTAGCGCGGCACGCGGGCGAGGCCGGAATCGATCACGACGCGCACGCCTTCGATGGTCAGCGAGGTCTCGGCAATCGACGTCGCCAGCACGATCTTGCGGCGGCCCGGCGCCGCGGGCGCGATGGCGCGGTCCTGCACGGCGGCGTCGAGCGCGCCGTACAGCGCGACGATATCGACGGCGGGATCGGAGATGCGCTCCCTGAGCAGCGTCTCGGTCCGCCTGATCTCGCCGGCGCCGGGCAGAAACACCAGCAGGGACCCGGCCTCGGCGCGCCGCGCACGATCGACGGCATCGGCGACCTGCCGTTCGACCGGGGCGCGTGCATCGCGGCCGAGATATCGCGTCTCAACCGGGAAGCTGCGGCCCTTGCTCTCGACGACCGGCGCCGCGCCGAGCAGCGCGGCGACTCGCGCGCCGTCGAGCGTCGCCGACATCACCAGGATTTTCAGGTCGTCCCGTAGGCCCTGCTGCGCGTCGCGCGCCAAAGCGAGGCCGAGATCGGCATCGAGCGAGCGCTCATGAAATTCATCGAACAGCACCGCGGCGACGCCATCGAGCGACGGATCGTCGAGGATCATGCGCGTGAAGATGCCCTCGGTGACGACCTCGATGCGGGTCTTTGCCGAGACCTGCGAACCGAAGCGCACGCGCAGACCGACGGTACCGCCGATCTTTTCGCCGAGCGTCGCCGCCATGCGCGCCGCCGCGGCGCGAGCCGCCAAGCGCCGCGGCTCCAGCACCAGAATTTTCCTGTCCTTCGCCCACGGCTCATCAGCCAGGACCAGCGGCACGCGCGTGGTCTTGCCGGCGCCGGGCGGCGCAACAAGAACGGCGCAGGCGTTTGCCGCCAGCGCCGTGGTCAGCGGCGCCAAGGCTTCATCAATCGGAAGATAAGTATCGAAAGCTCGCATCGATGTTCTGATTCAGCACATCCGCTCATTCCCGCGGAAGCGGGAATCTAGCTAAAGCGACATTCTCCACTTTGGACCCCCGCTTTCGCGGGGGTGAGCGGAGAATTGAACACCCGATATTGTTAGATGTTTTGCCTGCCCCGCTTGCGCGGGGCATGACGACGTCTGAGGTGACGTGTCAACAGCATCATACCGTTCCCCGCCCAACGCTCTCGTAGGTGAAGCCGTGGCGGGCGATCTCGTCGGGCCGGTAGACGTTGCGCAGGTCGATCAGCACCGGCTGCGTCATGATCTTCTTGAGGCGGGCGAAGTCGAGCGCGCGGAACTGCTCCCATTCGGTGACGATGACGACCGCCGCGGCGCCCTCGGCGCAGTCATAGGCGTTCTGGCAGAACGTGACGTTCGACAGCACCGTCCTGGCCTGCTCGATGCCTTCCGGATCGTAGGCGCGGACCGTGGCGCCCATGTCCTGCAAAGCGGCGATCAGCGGGATCGACGGCGCCTCGCGCATGTCGTCGGTATTCGGCTTGAAGGTCAGGCCGAGCACCGCGATCGTCCTGCCGCGCACCTCGCCGTTGAGCGCGGAAGACACCTTGCGCGACATCGCGCGCTTGCGGATGTCGTTCGAGGCCACCACCGCCTCGACGACGCGCAGTGGCGTCGCGTTGTCCTGCGCGGTCTTGATCAGCGCCAGCGTGTCCTTCGGAAAGCACGAGCCGCCAAAGCCGGGGCCGGCGTGCAGAAACTTGCCGCCGATGCGATTGTCGAGGCCGATGCCGCGCGCGATCTCCTGCACATCGGCGCCGACTTTCTCGGCGAGATCGGCGATCTCGTTGATGAAGGTGATCTTGGTGGCGAGGAAGGCGTTGGCCGCGTACTTGATGAGCTCGGCGGTGCGGCGCTCGGTGAACAGCAGCGGCGCGCGGTTGAGATAGAGCGGGCGATAGAGCTCGCTCATCACCTGCTTGGCGCGCTCGTCGCTCGTGCCGATCACGATGCGGTCCGGATGCTTGAAGTCCTGGATCGCCGCGCCTTCGCGCAGGAATTCCGGATTCGACACCACCGCGAACTCCGCCTTTGGCGCGGTCTCGCGGATGATGCGCTCGACCTCGTCGCCGGTGCCGACCGGCACGGTCGACTTGGTGACGACAACGGTGAAACCCTTCAGCGCCGCCGCGATCTCGCGCGCCGCATCATAGACATAAGTGAGATCGGCATGGCCGTCGCCGCGGCGCGACGGCGTGCCGACCGCGATGAACACGGCGTCCGCACCGGCGACCGACGACGCGAGGTCGGTCGTGAACGTCAGTCGTTTTTCGGCGACGTTGCGCGCGACGAGATCGTCCAGTCCCGGCTCGTGGATCGGGATCTCGCCGCGCTCGAGCGCGGCAATCTTGTCCGCATCCTTGTCGACGCAGATCACGGTGTGACCGAAGTCCGCGAAGCAGGCGCCGGACACCAAGCCGACGTAACCCGAGCCGATCATTGTGACGCGCATCGAATCATCACCACCCGATAGTTAATGGCCAAAACTCACCTTCCCCCGCGCCGCGTTCTTAGCATCGGCGCGAAGGAAAACGCCAGACAGATCCGAGTTTGCGAGATTGCGTAAAGACCTTTGAAACCAGCCTGGTCCGATCAGTCTCCGCAAATTTGTGGCGAAAGATTAACCGCGGCAGATGCGAGCGGGCGCCTGTGACCGTACAAATACATGTCGGTTGGGTCGACAATGCCCGCTGCCGGTGTTCTTTGTCGTCATCAAGCTGACTCGGCGCCGACGTTCCGGTCGGGCCGCGGCCTGACCTGTTCTAGATTCCGCCGCAGAAGAAAAAGCCGGTCGAGAGTCTCACCCGCATTGCGGTTCCGGCGATGCAGCCGGCCGAGTAACTGCGCCGTCGCAAGCACTGACGCGACCGGCTGCGAAGCCGGCTCCGGTTATCGATCGCAAGCCACCTGTGGATACCGGATCGCCCACTTCCACGGACGCTGGCGTCCGAGATTGATTTGATGCCCCCGGCAGCCCACATTCGGGCCATGCCAGCATCGACCAAAGCCAGAAAACCGGCCGCCAAAGCCGCAAAGACCGCCGCATCCGGCGCGACGCCCGCGGCATCCTCCGCAGCCGTTCCGGCCAGTCGGGGCGCGCGTCCGCTCAAGAAAGGCGACCACGTTTTTCTGGTCGACGGCTCCGGCTACATCTTCCGCGCCTACCACGCGATCCGCTTCCAGCCGATGACGCCTGACGGCGTGCACGTGAACGCGGTCTATGGCTTCTGCAGCATGCTGTGGAAGCTGCTCAACGAAATGAAGCCGGACGAGCGGCCCACCCATCTCGCGGTCGTCTTCGACAAATCGGAGAAGACGTTCCGAACCGAGATGTACAAGGAGTACAAGGCGCACCGGCCGCCGCCGCCGGATGATCTCATCCCGCAGTTTCCGCTGATCCGCGAGGCTGTGCGCGCGTTCGATATCCCGTGCCTCGAACAGGCGGGCTACGAAGCCGACGACCTGATTGCGACCTACGCGCGGATCGCCTGCGAGGCCGGAGCCACGGCCACCATCGTGTCGTCCGACAAGGACCTGATGCAGCTCGTGAACGACTGCGTCGTCATGTACGACACGATGAAGGATGTCCGCATCGGCATTCCGCAGGTAATCGAGAAATTCGGCGTGCCGCCGGACAAGGTCATCGAGGTCCAATCGCTGATCGGCGATTCCTCGGACAACGTGCCCGGCGTGCCGGGCATCGGTCCCAAGACCGCCGCCGAGCTGATCGGCGCCTATGGCGATCTCGAGACGCTGCTGGCGCATACCGGCGAGATCAAGCAGGACAAGCGCCGGCAGGCACTGATCGATAATGCCGAGTCCGCACGACTTTCAAAGAAGCTCGTCACGCTCGACCAGAACGTGCCGCTGGACGTGCCTGTCGCCGAGCTCGTGGTGCATGAGCCGGACTACAAGAACCTGATCCCGTTCCTGCGCGGCATGGGATTCAAGACGCTGGCGCAGCGCGTGACCGACAAAGCCGGTACGCTCGGCATTTCCGCCCCGGCCGCCGCGGAGCCGAGAACCGAGGCCGGCAAAGCTGGCACCGAAGCGAAACCCGCAAGCGCCTCCTCGCTGCCTCAGGCCGGCACCGGCGACCTGTTCGCGGAACCCAAGAATTTCCCGAAAAGCGACGGCGGCACGGTGCTGTCGCCCGCCGTGCTTGCCACCCGGCGCGCCGAGCAACTTCGCAGCGCCACATTCGACCCGTCGAAGTACGAGATCGTCGGCACGATCAAACACCTCAACCACTGGGCGGCGCGTGCCTTCGACACCGGGCTGCTCGGCCTGCGGCTCGAGCTCAACAGCATCGATCCGATGCAGGCCACGCTGTGCGGCATCGCCATGGCGGTGGGAGCCAACGAGGCCTGCTATGTGCCGCTCGGCCATCGCCAGGCTGAAGACGGCGACGCAGGGGAAAGCGCCGGCCTGTTCGCCGCCAAGCTGTGCGACGGCCAGATCGCCGAGACGGTGGCGCTCGAAACACTCAAGCCGATTCTCGAAGACCCCGGCGTGATCAAGATCGGCCACGACATCAAGACCGCCATCCTGGTGCTGATGCAGCGCGGCGTCACGCTCGGCGCCTGTGACGACACAATGCTGATGTCCTACGTGCTCGACGCGGGCAAGGGCGGCCACGGCTTCGATGCCGTGGTCGAGCGCTGGTTCGGCCGTGCCGCGTTGCGCTTCAAGGACGTCAAGAACAGGGACAAGGCGCTGCTGACGCCGGCGACGACGCCGGTCGAGCACGCCGCGCGCTATGCCGCCGAGGAGGCCGATATCGTGCTGCGCCTGCACGGCGCGCTGAAGCCGCGCATGGCGGCGGAGCATGTCACGACGGTCTACGAGACCCTGGAGCGATCGATGCCGCGCGTGCTGGCGCGCATGGAGCAGCGTGGCATCTCCATCGACAAGACGGTGCTGGCGAAGCTGTCGAACGACTTCGGCAAGGAGCAGGTCGCGCTTGAGCAGGAGATCAATACCATCGCCGGTACCCAGGTGAACCCCGGTTCACCGAAGCAGCTTGGCGACATCCTGTTCGGCCAGATGAAACTGGAGGGCGGCACCAAGACCAGGACCGGCCAATGGTCGACCGGCGCCCGCGCGCTCGAAGAGCTGGCCGAGCAAGGTCATGTGCTGCCGCAGAAAATCCTCGACTGGCGTCAGGTGTCGAAGCTGCGCTCGACCTATACCGAGGCGCTGCCGGCCTACGTCAATCCGCAGACGCATCGCGTCCATACCAGCTACGCGCTGGCCGCGACCTCGACCGGGCGGTTGTCGTCGTCGGAGCCGAATCTGCAGAACATCCCGATCCGCACCGAGGACGGCCGCAAGATCCGCAAGGCCTTCGTGGCCGCGCCGGGCATGAAGCTCGTCTCCGCCGACTATTCGCAGATCGAGCTTCGGCTGTTGGCGCAGATCGCCGACGTACCGGCCCTGCGCAAGGCGTTCCAGGACGGCGTCGACATTCACGCCATGACTGCATCCGAGATGTTCGGCGTGCCGGTGAAAGGGATGCCGCCCGACATCCGCCGCCGCGCCAAGGCGATCAACTTCGGCATCATCTACGGCATTTCGGCGTTTGGCCTCGCCAATCAGCTCAGCATCCCGCGCGAGGAAGCCGCCGCCTACATCAAGAAATACTTCGAGCGCTTCCCCGGCATTCGCGACTACATGGACAGGACGCGCGAGGATTGCCGGCGCGACGGCTATGTGACGACGCTGTTCGGCCGCAAATGCCATTATCCAGATATCAAGGCCTCGAACCCGTCGCTCCGCTCGTTCAACGAGCGCGCCGCCATCAATGCGCGCCTGCAGGGCTCGGCCGCCGATATCATCCGCCGCGCCATGATCCGTATCGAGGGTGAGCTCGCGGCGAAGGAGCTCAATGCCGCGATGCTGCTCCAGGTGCACGACGAGCTCATCTTCGAGGTGCCGGAGAAAGAAGTCGAAAAGACCTTGCCGGTGGTCAAGAAAGTCATGGAGGACGCGCCGCTGCCCGCCGTCAATCTGCAGGTTCCGCTGCAGGTCGATGCCCGCGCCGCCGGCAACTGGGACGAGGCGCACTAAAACAAGAAGGCGACGCCGTTCTCGGGATGCGTCAATCCGCGGGATCGCGCAACGCCGCGGCAATGCGCGCGCCGACCGCCATGTCGTCCTCAACGCCGAAGCCATGATGACGGATGCGGCCGTTGCGGCCGATCAGGATCATCGTTGGCGTGCCGCGCATTCCGTAGGCCTGCATGGTGAGCGGGATCGGCCCGTCGCCGGCCGGGCGGTCGACGCCGATCGGAAAAGTCAGCTTGAACTCGTGGATGAAGGCTTCGAGCGCGACCGGCGTCATCGCGGCATGATGTTCGAACACCGTGTGCAGCCCGATCACCCGCAGCCCGGCACCCGCAAACATGCGATGCGCCTTCTCGGCCTGAGGCGTGCCGTGAGTGACGCAGCCCGGGCACAGCATCTGGAACGCGTGCAGCAAAACGACCTGGCCACACAGCGCCGCAAGAGCCAGCGGCATGCCGGTATTGAACCAGCGATCCACGATCAGCTCGGGGGCAAGCGGGTTTTCCTCGATCATCGGCTCGGGCATCTTCGTCGCGAACACATACCGGCTTGATCGCGGTCAGGCTCCCTTCGTCTCCATCATCGGTTTCATCACCGCATAGAGCGCGTTCTTGGCTTCGAAGCCGACGCCGGGAATATCCGGCATCTTGATGCGGCTGTCGGCGACCGGCGTGTTGTCGGCGAAACCGCCGAACGGCGCGAACACCTGCGGATAGGATTCGTTGCCGCCGAGCCCAAGGCCGACCGCGATATTGAGCGCGAACTGATGGCCGCCGTGCGGCACGCAGCGCCGCCGCGACCAGCCGTGCTGTGACAACATGTCGAGCGTGCGCAGGTATTCGACGAGGCCGTAGGACAGCGCCGGATCGAACTGCAGCCAGTCGCGATCCGGCCGCAAGCCACCGTGGCGGATCAGATTGCGGGCATCCTGCATCGAGAACAGGTTCTCGCCGGTCGCCAGCGGCGGCCGGTAACGCGTCGCCAGCGCCGCGTGCAGCAGGTAGTCGAGCGGATCGAGCGGCTCTTCGTACCAGCGCAAATTGTAAGGCGCGATGGTGTCGCCACAGGCCAGCGCCTCGTCGAGGCCGTAGCGGCCGTTGACGTCGACACACAACTTTTCGCCGTTGCCGCCGAGCAGCTTGAGCACCGCCTCGATGCGCCTGACGTCGTCGGCGAGCGGCACGCCGCCGATCTTCATCTTCACAGTGGAATAGCCGAGATCGAGATAGTGCTTCATCTCGTCGAGCAGCGCCGGGATATCCTTGTCCGGATAGTAGTAGCCGCCGGCGGCATAGACCCAGGCCGTGTCGTCGGCCTTGCCGCCGTTGTAGCGGCCAGCCAGCAGCCGCCACAGCGGCACGCCTTCGGCTTTCGCCACCGCATCCCACAACGCCATGTCGAGAACACCGACCGCGACCGAGCGCTCGCCGTGACCGCCGGGCTTCTCGTTCTTCATCATCGCGTCCCAGCATTTCACCGGGTCAAGCAGCCCCTTTGCGTCGACGAGCGTTTCCGGCGGGGCGTTCCTGAGCCGCGGAATGAAGCGCTCGCGCAACAGCCCCTGCGGCGCGTAGCGGCCATTGGAGTTGAAGCCGAAGCCGACCACCGGCTTGCCGTCCTTCACGATGTCGGTATGGATCGCGACGACACTCGCCGTCATCTGCGAGAAGTCGATGTAGGCATTGGCGATCGCGGACGAGATCGGAACGACGATGTCGGTGATGGCGGTAATGCGCATGTACACACTCGGGCTGGCTGAACAGGTGCCACCCCTTACCGCCCGCGACCATCGCCGACAATGGGCGGCTAGCGTCCCTCGGCGAAACGCTGGTATGCGAGATTGGCCTTCAGCGCATCGCGGCCGGCGCTGATGAGGTCGTCGACGCTTTCCGCCGGCAACGTGAACGAGGTCGGCACCTTCTTGAGCCGCGCCGCGCGCGCCGGATCGAGCTGGCCGAAGGCGACACGGCCGACGTCGATGCGCAGATCGCGGCAGCTCCAGCCGTGCAGATTGCCACGCAGACGGACGACCTCAGCCGGTTTAAGCCCGCAGCGCCACTTCACCAGGGCATCGCGCCAGTTGCGCATGGTGGCCTCGAAGGCGGCGTAGCTCGAATGCGCGTTGGCGTCGACCAGCACGTCGACCACCGCCGACACCAGCTCCTTGCCGGTCGGTCCCTCCAGCGTGTGGCCCCACTGGCCTTCCGGGCCCTGCCCGGCATCCACCACGAGGAACAGCAGCCGGCGCAACCTCACCGCTTCCTGGGGCTGCAGCGGACCGTAGGGCGTACCCGAGGCCGTCCGGGCGATCGTGACGCCGCTGAGACCGTAGTTGTCGGCCAGGCCACCATCGAGCAGCTTGATGTATTTGACCTTGCCGTCGTGCGCGTTCTCCAGCGCCTGGGCGAAGGCCTGAAGCTGCGGAGAGCCGGCCGGATCGTGGGCCACGCGGCTGACCCAGTCCGGCAGCGGCACGTTGCATTGGCCGGGGAAGGTTTCGATCACGATCGGCGCGAAGGCGCCCGGCACCGCCGCCGAGGCCGACACCGCAGCGGCGAGAGGATACGCGCTCAGATCGCTGCAGAACGCCGCGAACGTCGCCGGCGCGAACAGGAATGGCGAGCGGTTGTAGATGTCGGTCGCGTTGATCAGGATAATCGGCCGGCCGGGGCCGAATATCTGGCCGTAAGTGGCGTCATGGAACAGATGCGCGTTGAACCAGTCGCGCAGCCGGTTGTCGGTATTGATGCCGCCGCCCAGCGCCTTGCCGACATTGATGAGGCTGATCCGGGTGTCGAGCGCAGCCATCACGTCCTGCGTGAGAAACTGCTCGCGAAAATCGTCGAGCGCGCTGCGGCCCTTCAGTCCGAAATAGGCCGCCATCACCGAGCCGCCGGAAACACCGGAAACGATGCGGACGCGATCAAGCAGATCGCCCCGCGCCCCACGCGGCGCAGGGGCATGAGCGAGCTCGGTCAGCACGCCGTCGGCGAATGCCGCCGCGCGGGTGCCGCCACCCGAAAAGGCAAGGCCGATCGCGGTGCCGTCTTCATTGAGATGCAGAGCGCGGGGCGCCACCGCCTGCACCATCGTGCCGGTGAACGGGTTGGCGGACGGCTGGTTGAGCGGAAGGTTATAAACCGTCGCACAGCCGCCCAGGCCAAGCGCAACGGCAATCATCGCGACTACGCAACGCAACCGCATCGATCCTCCCGCCTCCGGGCCAGCGCATGTTAATCGGCCCGAACGCTCGCGTCACGCGGACGCACAAGACGATCTCATGCCCGCCTGAGAATCAACGTGCCGAGCGCGCCGGCAATAATCGAGCCGGCCAGCACGCCGAGCTTCAGCTGCGTCTCATAACCCGAATCGAGATCCTCGAAAGCAAGCGAGCCGATGAACAGGCTCATCGTGAAGCCGATGCCGCATATGACCGAAACGCCGAAAATCTGACGCATGGTGGCGCCGGCCGGCTTTGCCGCCCGGCCGCCGCGGATCATCAGCCAGACCGGACCGAAGATGCCGATCGTCTTGCCAACGACGAGACCTGCTGCAATGCCGAGCGGGATGGTATTGAGGAGGCTCGCCGGCGAGACGCCGACCAGCGAGACCCCCGCATTGACGAAAGCAAACATCGGCAGCACCACGAACGCGACCCACGGATGCAGGGCATGTTCGAGTGACTCGGCCAGCGGACTGCCGTCATCCTTCTTTGCCGGGATCGCGAATGCCGTCAGCACGCCGGCCAATGTGGCGTGCACGCCGGATTTCACCACGCAAACCCAGGTGACGAGCCCAACGAGGATGTAGACGTCGGCGCGTTTTACTCCGGCTCGATTGAGGCCGAACAGCACGGCGGCCCCGGCAAGACCGAGCGCCAGCGCCGTTACCGAGAGGTCAGCAGTGTAGAATACTGCGATGACGACGATGGCGCCGAGGTCGTCGATAATGGCGACCGCAGTGAGAAAGACCTTGAGAGAGGCCGGCACGCGCGGCCCAAGAAGCATGACGATGCCGATGGCAAAGGCAATGTCGGTCGCCGCCGGTATGGCCCAGCCGCGCAGGGCGACCGGATCGCCGATATTGACCAGTGCATAAATGACGGCCGGAACGATCATGCCGCCGAGCGCCGCGGCCGCCGGCAGTGTGGCTTGCCGCCGCGTCGCCAACTCGCCCTGAACGAACTCGCGCTTGATCTCGAGGCCGACCAGGAAGAAGAACGCCGCCATCCAGAGATCGTTGACCCACAACAGCAGCGGCTTCTTGATAACCAGGAAGCCCCCGAGGTCGACGATTCCGGGAATACGTATGAAGGCGTCGTAGTAATCGCGCCACGGCGAATTGCTGACGATCAGCGCGGCGATCGCCGCCAGTGCCAGCACGATGCCGCCGGAGGCTTCGTGGCCGAAAAAATCGGTAAAGGCACCGAGCGGCGCTTTTTTTCCGGTCGTTGCCGATGTTTTGCGCGCCACGACGTTATGCTCGCTTGCGCGCCGTCCGCTTCCTTTTCACGCCAGACCGGCGCGCCGGCCTCGATGCGCGCCCCGATACGACGGCAACGGCCTCAATCTCGAACAGGCCGCCCGGCCGCGCCAGGGCCGGAACGCCGATCGTGGTCGAGGCCGGCGGTGCCTTGCCGGTGAGATAACCGTCGCGGACGTCGCGAAATGCCGCCATGTTGCGCTCGATGTCGACCAGGAAGCTGTTGATCTTGACGACGTCGTTCCAGCGCGCGCCGACAGCCCTGAGCGCCAGCGTCATGTTCTCGAACGCCTGGGCGCATTGCGCGCGGAAGTCGCCCGGCGCACCGACAAATGTGTTGTTGGTGTCGATACCAAGCTGCCCCGCGAAATAGACTGTTCGCGCCGGCCCGCTCACTTCGACAACGGTCGAGTAACCAGGCGGCGAGGCAAGCGATTTTGGATTCGAGAACTTCACAGGCATGGTCGGCTCCTTTCCCCGCAGCGGCCATTTGCCGCCAGACGTCACGACGACGGGCCATTATAAGCACGGACATGCATCACGTTGTATTCTTCCCCGGTATTGCGCTCTGGACCGCCGTTTCGATCGTCCTGTGGTCCCAGAAGCAGGAGCAGGTCACCCTCTTCCTCGAATCGCTCGGCCTCGGCGCCGTGGCGTTTGCCGCGATGTACTGGTACGCGACCCGCCCCGCAAAATAGGGCCGTCGCGCTTGACTTGACTCGTCCCATGCTGAAGCTTGCGCCCCGGCAGGATCGGGGGCTCAAGCATGACCGCTGAAGCGGCGTCGCACGTCTATTTCGGCATGAATCCGATGTGGGTTTCGACCGCCATCCTGGCGGTCACCTACGCCGTCATCATGTCCGAGAAGGTCAACCGCGCGATCGTGGCGCTGGTGGGCGCGAGCATCATGGTGCTCGTCGGCGTCCTCGACCAGGACCAGGCGATCCGTGGCATAGACTGGAATACCATCGGGCTGCTGACCGGCATGATGATCCTGGTGTCGATCTCCCGCCGCTCCGGGATGTTTCAGTATGTCGCGGTGTGGTCGGCACAGGCCGCCAAGGCGCACCCGGCCGGCATCCTTTTCATTCTCCAGATCACCACCGCGGTGCTGTCGGCCTTCCTCGACAACGTGACGACGGTGCTGCTCGTCGTCCCGGTGACGCTGGCGATCTGCAGGACGCTGGAAGTGCCCGCCTATCCTTATTTGTTTGCCGAGATTTTCGCCTCGAACATTGGCGGCACGGCGACATTGATCGGCGATCCGCCGAACATCCTGATCGGCTCGCAGGCCGGACTGAGCTTCAACGAGTTCGTTCTGCACCTGACGCCCGTGATCATCGTGGTCATGGTCGTACAAGCCATCATCATCCATCTCCTATGGGGCAAGGACCTCAAGGCGACGAAGGAGGCCGAACAGCGCGTGATGAGCATGCGCGCCGCCGAGTCCATCGAGGACTGGCGGCTGCTGAAACAGTCGCTGATCGTGCTCGGCGCGGTGATCCTGGCTTTCGTCTTCGCCAAGCCGCTGCATCTCGAGCCGGCCACCATCGCGATGTTCGGCGCCGCCGTCCTGATGCTGCTCGACAACTGGATCCATCCGAGCGAGAAGGCCGCGCACAACATCCACTCGACCTTCGGCGATGTCGAATGGATCACGATCTTCTTCTTCATCGGCTTGTTCATCGTCGTCCACGGCGTCGACGTCGGCGGCTTGCTGCAACTCCTCGCCAACAAGCTGGTCGCGGCGACCGGCGGCAACCTGGCGGCCGCGGGCTACTCCATCCTGTGGGCCTCCGCGGTGCTGTCGGCGATCGTCGACAACATCCCGTTCGTGGCCACCATGATCCCGCTGATCAAGAACATGGCTCCGGCCTTCGGCGGAGCCGAGCACATCGAGCCGCTGTGGTGGTGCCTGTCGCTCGGCGCCTGCCTCGGCGGCAACGGCACCCTGATCGGCGCCTCGGCCAACCTGACGGTCGCCGGCATCGGCGAGCGCAACAGCGTGCCGTTCAGCTTCGTGAAATATACGCTCTACGCCTTCCCGATGATGCTGGTGTCGGTCGCGATCTGCAATATCTACGTCTGGCTGCGCTACTTCTGACCGGCGCTGCTGGCACTCGGCTTTTTGCCGCTTGACCTCGCATCGCGGTTCGGCAGAGTTGAGCCGTCATGCGCAGATTCGCCCTGATTTTTGCCGCCGCCGCCGCGCTTGCGGCTGCGTCGTCTCCGATGGCTGCGGCCTGCCACAACACCGAGAGCTTCGACCGCTGGCTTGCCCAGTTCAAGAAAGACGCGCTGGCGCAGGGCATCTCACCCCAGGTGCTGGCCGAAGCGTCGCCCGAGCTGACGCTCGATCCGGCGATCATCAGGCGCGACCGCGGCCAGGGCGTGTTCTCGCAGACCTTCCTGCAATTCTCCGACCGCATGGTGGCGCGCTACCGGATCGACAACGGCCACCTCGAGATGAAGAAGTACGCCGCGCTGTTCGCGCGCATCGAAAAAGATTTCGGCGTGCCGGCGCCGGTGCTCACCGCGTTCTGGGGGCTCGAGAGCGATTTCGGCTCCAACAACGGCAAGTACAGCATCCTGCGCTCGCTCACGACCTTGGCCTATGACTGCCGTCGCCCCGACTTCTTCCGCACGCAGCTCTTCGCTGCGCTGCAGATCGTTCAGCATGGCGATCAGCGCGTGTCCGACATGATCGGCGACTGGGCCGGCGAATTCGGCGGCATGCAGATGACGGCGGCCGATTATCTCAAGAACGCCGTCGATTACGACGGCGACGGCCGCCGCGATCTCATCAAGAGCGTGCCGGACACGCTCGCCTCGGCGGCGAACTTTCTGAAAAACCTCGGCTGGCAGCGCGGCCAGCCCTGGATTCAGGAGGTTCGCGTTCCCCCAAACCTGAAGTGGCAGGAAGCCGATATCAATATCCAGCATCCACGCTCGCAGTGGATCGCGTGGGGCGTCACCGCGGCGCACGGCACACTGCCCAACGACAGTCTTCCCGCTTCGCTCCTGTTGCCGATGGGGCGGTTCGGGCCGGCATTCCTCGCCTATCCGAATTTCAAGGTCTTTCTCGGCTGGAACTCAGCGATGGTGTACTCGACGACCGTCGCCTATTACGCGAGCCGGCTTGCCGGCGCGCCGCCGGTGAGCCGCGGCAGCGAAACGATCGTGCCGCTGACAGGGCCGCAGGTCATGGAGTTGCAGCGCCTTCTGGCGAAACGCGGCTTCGACGTCGGCGACATCGACGGCAAGATCGGCAATGCGACGCGCACCGCCGTCAAGAAGGCGCAACTCGAAGTCGGATTGCCGGCGGATTCCTATCCGACGCTCGACCTGATCGAGAAACTCAAGGCACAAAAACAAAAATAGACGCCGCTCGCATTGCTGCGGCGCGGCACGCGGTGTGACCACGCGCCGCCATGAACAGGCATTCATCGCCGTTCACAAAATCGCGCGATGGCCGTTGCTGCTGCAACGAATGCAGGCGGCGGGCGTTGGGGTAACGACATCTGGTGTCTTGCTCTGACCCGAATGGGGACTCTAACATGACGCATCCCGCATCGAAAAAGATCGGAGCGGCCATCGCAGTGCTGGCTGCTCTTGCACTCGTATCGTTCTCCGCCAACGCCGACCCGCGCCACGGCAACGGTGGCGGCGGACACCCGGCCGCTCATGCCGCCCCCCATGTCGGTGGCGGCGGGAGGAGCTTCGCACCCCGCGCCGCAGCCGCGCCGCATTTTTCCGCACAACGGGCCGCACCGCACTTCTCTGCGCAACGGGCCGCGCCGCACTTTTCCGCGCAACGGGCCGCGCCGCATGTTTCGGCGCAGCGCGCATTCCGCGGCCAAGCCAATGTGACACGCAAACGCGCCGCAGTTCATAACAATAACGCCGCCGTGCGGCAGCGCGCGGCCGCGCGCCACAATTCCGCGACCTTCAACCGTGCTGCTGCGACGACACGGCACAACCGGGCGACGGCAGCGACGCGACAGAATGCGAGAACCGGCAACGCGACACGGCAGACGGTGAGAACGCGCAATGAGGCGCAGCAGAATGCAAGACACAATCGGGCCGTGAATGCCGCGCAGGAACGAAACACCAGACAACGAAACGCCATACAACAACGCAATCAGGCGATCGGAGCTGCACGGCAGAATCGCGCATTGACGGCGGCGCAGCAGCACAACCTCGCGCGTATCAACGCTGCGCAAGCTCGCCAGGGCCGCTTTGCGTCGCGGCTCTATGCCAACAACTGGCGGCAGCATCACGATGTCGCCTATCGCCCGGCGCACTGGGCCTGGCGGCATCATCGCTATGCCGGCTTCGTCGGCTGGTATGGACCGCTGTTCTGGCCTTACGCGTACACTGACATCTTCTACTATACGTTCTGGCCCGGCGGCTATGAGCCCGGCTATTGGGACTATGCCTACGACGACTTCTTCGACGGCATCTATTATGGCGACGCCGGCTACGTCCCTGGCTACGCCTATGCCGAAGCGTCGAGCGGCGAATCCGCACCCATCCGCGCTGTAAGGGCGCGCGCATCGACCGTCGCGCAGCTTTGCAAGCAGCCCGGTGAGGGCGTGACGGCGTTTCCGTTCGATAGGATCAGCAGCACCGTCAAGCTGACCGAAGAGCAGAAGCCGCTCTTTGACGACTTCAGAAACGCGGCCAGGGACGCCGCCAGGACCTTCGCCGCGGCATGCCCGTCGGACGAGACGTTCGCCAGGACGCCGCCGGGCCGTCTCGATATGATGATTGCCCGGCTCCAGGCGACCGACGAAGCGGTGCAGACCGTGAAGCCCGCGCTCGACAAGTTCTACGCGTCATTGAACGACGAGCAGAAGGAGCGTTTCAACGAGCTTGGCCCGCAGGGCGACATCGCGGTGGCGGCGCGCCAGCCGTCCGAGACCACCGGCTCGGTATCATCGGACGATACGTCTGCGGCCTGTGGCGATGCCAAGCCCGGGCTCACCAACCTGCCGATCGAGCGCATCAAGGATGCGGTCAACCCAACAGGCGACCAGCAGGCCGGCCTGAAGGAGCTTCAGGACGCCAACGACCAGGCGGTGCAGAAGCTGCAGGCCGCGTGCCCACAGCAAACGCCGTTGACGCCGCCAGGCCGGCTCGACGCCATGGACCAGCACCTCAAGGCCATGATCGACGCGGCCAATACCGTGAAGCCGGCGCTCGACAAGTTCTATGCCTCGCTCTCCGACGAGCAGAAAGCGCGGTTCGACCGCCTCGGCCGCAACCTGGCGCAGAACAACAACGACTAGGAGGCCGCGCAACGAAGGCGAAGGGCGGCGGCAACGCCGCCCTTTTTGTTTGAGTCGCCGCGCGTGACATGGCGGTATAGTCTGCAACCGACTTGCGGACTGCCCCGGGGACCGTGAATGGCTCGCCATACGTTTTTCTGCATCGACGCGCACACCTGCGGCAATCCGGTGCGGGTCGTCGCAGGAGGCGGCCCTCTCCTCCCCGACGTGCCGATGATCGAGAAACGCGAGATCTTCATCCGCGAGCATGACTGGATACGGCGCGCGCTGATGTTCGAACCGCGCGGCCACGACGTCATGTCGGGCTCCATTCTCTATCCGCCGACACGAGACGATTGCGACGTCGGCGTGCTCTATATCGAAGTCAGCGGCTGCCTGCCGATGTGCGGCCACGGCACCATCGGCACCGTCACGGTTGCGATCGAGGAAGGACTGGTGACGCCGCGCCAGCCCGGCAAGCTCGCCGTCGAGGCGCCGGCCGGCCGCGTCGCCATCGAATACACGCAAAGCGGCGAGCACGTCGACAGCGTGCGGCTGTTCAATATCCCGAGCTACCTGCATGCCTCGGATGTCGAGATCGACGTGCCGGGCCTCGGCCCGATGACCGTCGATGTCGCCTATGGCGGCAATTACTACGCTATCGTCGAGCCGCAGAAGAACTGGCCCGGACTCGACGCGACGCCGGTGACGGAGCTGATCCGCCTGAGCCCGCTGGTGCGCAGCGCCGCGCAGGAGAAAGTCGCCCCGGTGCATCCCGAGGATCAGCGCATTCGCGGCGTCACCCATGTTCAGTGGACCGACAAGCCGCGCAACGCGCGCGCCGACGCGCGCAACGCCGTGTTCTACGGCGACAAGGCGATCGACCGCTCGCCGTGCGGCACCGGCTCATCGGCCCGCATCGCGCAGCTCGCCGCCAGAGGCAAGCTCAAGCCCGGCGACACGTTCGTGCACGAGAGCATCATCGGCACGATGTTCGACTGCCGCGTCGAAAGCGAGGCGACGGTCGGCAATTACAAGGCAATCCGGCCCAGCGTCGCGGGCTGGGCGCAGATTACTGGCCACAACACGATTTTCGTCGACGACCGCGACCCGCTCGCGCACGGCTTCCAGGTGGCGTAATGGCGGACCCACACGAACCATCCGACGCCGCGGCGCGGCGTGCCAAGCCCGCTGTCGTCGTTTATCCGAACAATACGCTGCCGCACGCCGACATGGAGATGCTCGAGCGGGCGCGGCGGACACTGACAAAAATCGCCGACATCATCGTGCCGCCACGCGATGCGCGCGCCTTCGAGGTACCCGCCGGATGCTTTTTCCGCATCGTCAGCGTCGACGGCCCGCAGGTCGGCGATCTCAATTTGTGGAATGCGCACGACCTGTCCGAGCACTTCTTTTCCGGGAAGACGCGCGCTCTCAACGCCACACATGTCGGCAAGGGCGACCGGCTGTGGAGCACGCTGCCCAACCTGCGGCCGATGGCGACCATCACGCACGACACGCTCGGCTGGTACGGCTTCGACGCCGACGGCGGCGGCATCCACGACGTCATCGGCACGCGTTGCGATCCTTATACCAACCGGCTGCTGGCGGGAGGCGACTACCACCATTGCTGCCATTCCAACCTGACACGCGCGCTCGCTTCGGCGCGCGGCATGGACCCGCGCGACGCCGAAATGCACGTGCACGACGTGCTCAACGTCTTCATGTGCACGGGCTTTACGCACGACACGCATCAGTATTTCATGAAGGCGAGCCCGGTGCGGCCGGGCGATTTCATCGAGTTCTTCGCCGAGATCGACCTGCTCGGCGCGTTGTCGACCTGTCCAGGCGGCGACTGCGGCTCGACGCATTCGAGCGATACAGCCAAATGCTATCCGCTCAAGGTCGAGGTGCTGCGGCCCGATGCCAACGCGCTCGCCGGTTGGGCGCCACCACAGCGCAATCCTTATCCAAGAACGCACGGACTCTAGACCGACGCTCCCATGACGACTGCCGTAAAGCCCGACCTCGCCAAAATGGACCCCGACTCCATCGCCTTCATGGCGATGCAGCCTCCGCCGCCGGCAAAGCCGCCGACACCGGACGAGGCGCGCGAGATCATGCGACAGGGCCGCCTCGCCAATCAGCCCGACCTCCCGCAGGTCGCAGTCATTCGCGAATATCAGGCGAGCGGGCCCGGCGGGCCGATCCCGATGCGCGCCTATCGCGCCGCCGGCACGACGCTCAGCGACAGGCTGCCGGTGCACGTCTATTTCCACGGCGGCGGCTGGGTGATCGGCGACCTCGACAGTCACGACTGGACCTGCCGCATGGTGGCGAACGGCGCGACATGCGCCGTCGTCAGCGTGCATTACCGGCTGGCGCCGGAAAATCCGTTTCCCGCCGCCTATGACGACGCAGTTGCCGCGACGCGCTGGGTCGCCGCCCATGCGGCGCTGTTAGGCATTGATTCTTCACGCATTTCTGTGGGGGGCGACAGCGCGGGCGGCAATCTCGCCGCGGCGGTGGCGCTGACGCTGCGGGGCAGCGACATTTCCCTGCGCGCTCAAGCGCTTACCTATCCGGTCACCGACCTCACCTGCGGCCACTACGGCACCTACATCGACGGCGTGATCCTGACGGACGAGCGTATGCGAGCCTACGTCGACGCCTATGTCCCCGACACGGCGCAACGTCGGGATTGGCGGGCCTCGCCGCTGTTCGCCACGAGCCTGCGGGGGCTGCCGCCGGCCGTGGTCATTCTCGCCGGCTTCGATCCTCTCTATGCGGAGGGCGCCGCCTATGCCGAGCGTCTCAGGCAGGACGGCGTGCCCACCATCGTGCGCGACTATCCGGGCCAGATGCACGGCTTCCTGTCGCGCGCCAAAATCTCGCCGAAGGCCTACGACGCCGTCGCCGACATCACGGCGCTGCTGACCGCGCACCACTGAAAGCTCGGGCGCCCAACGCTTTGTCTTGCGATCAGACCGGCGGCCTATTCCGCCGCCAGGCGCACTTCCGGCGCGGCCGCCTTCACCTCGGCCGTCACATGATCCTCGAACTTGGCGAAGTTCTTCTGGAACATGCCGACGAGGTCGCGCGCGGTCTTGTCGAACTCGGCCTTGTTCTTCCAGGTCTTGATCGGGTCGAGCAGGTTCGGCTCGACGCCCGGCACCGAGGTCGGCACCGCGAAACCGAAATACTGGTCGGTGCGGAAGTCCGCACTCTTCAGCGAGCCATCGAGCGCCGCCGACAGCAGCGTGCGGGTCGCCTTGATCGGCATGCGGCGGCCTTCGCCGTATTTGCCGCCGGTCCAGCCCGAATTGACGAGCCAGACGTCGACCTTGTGCTTGTTGACGTAGTCGCGCAGCAGGTTGGCATAGACCGACGGATGGCGCGGCAGGAACGGCGCGCCGAAGCAGGTTGAGAACTCCGGCTGCACACCGACCAGGCCCTTCTCGGTGCCGGCGACCTTGGCGGTGTAGCCCGACAGGAAGTGGTACATCGCCTGCTCGGCGGTGAGCTTGGCGATCGGCGGCATCACGCCGTAGGCGTCCGCCGTCAGGAAGATGACGTTCTTGGGGTGACCGGCGCGCCCGCTGCGCGACGCGTTCGGAATGAAGTCGAGCGGATAGGCCGAGCGCGTGTTCTCGGTCTTCGAGCCGTCGTTGTAGTCCGGGATGCGGCTGACCGGATCGAACACGACATTCTCGAGCACGGCGCCGAAGCGGTTGGTGGCGTCCCAGATCATCGGCTCATGCTCGTGGCTGAGCTTGATGGTCTTGGCGTAGCAGCCGCCTTCGAAATTGAAGATGCCGTCCGGGCCCCAGCCATGCTCGTCGTCGCCGATCAGCGTGCGCGCCGGGTCGGCCGACAACGTGGTCTTGCCGGTGCCGGACAGGCCGAAGAACAGCGCGCTCTCCTTGCCGTCGTTCGACACGTTGGCCGAGCAATGCATCGGCACGACGTTGCGCGCCGGCAGGTAGAAATTGAGCGTGGTGAATACTGACTTCTTCATCTCGCCGGCATAAGAAGACCCGCAGATCAGCACGATCTTGCGGGTGAAATCGATCGCCACCATGGTGTCGGAGCCTTCGCGGCCGCCGTGACGTTTGGCGTCCGTTTTGAACGACGGCATGTCGACAACGGTCAGCTCCGGCGTGAACGAGGCAAGCTCCTTCACCTCAGGACGAATGAGAAGCTGGCGGATGAACAGCGAATGCCAGGCATATTCCGTGAAGACGCGGACCTTGATGCGGTAGGTCGGATCGGCGCCGCCGTAGAGGTCCTGCGCGTAGAGCGTCCTGCCTTCGGCGTGCTTGATGAAGTCCTGTAGCAGGACGTCGAAGTGCTCCTTCGACAGCTTGCGGTTGCCGTCCCACCACACGCTGTCGCGCGTGAGGTCATCGACGACCGTGTGTTTGTCCTTCGGCGAGCGGCCAGTGTGATGGCCGGTCTCGGCGCACAACGCGCCGCCTTCGACGATCGCGGCCTCCTTGGCCGCGACGGCATATTCGTAAAGAGACGGCGCCGTCAGGTTCCAGCGAATTTCTGCGAGATTTTTGAAGCCGAATTTGTCGGCGCCATAAGCGCCGTTCCGCAGTCCAGTCTCCTGCACGCGACCCTCCCAAAACAACAACTGACCGCCCCGCCTGCGTCATCCCTGAGCATTCAGGGCGGTGCGACCCGTTGCATATAGACAAAGCGCCTTTCGACCAAAAGGCACGCGACCATAGTCAGGACCCCCCTGACCTCCAAACGAAAAAACGCGGCGTGCCCGCATTCCCGCATTGCGCTGCATCAATGCAGCCCGCAGAATTAACCGTCGATGCGGCGGATCGTTCCGGCTTCATCGACAACCCTTTAATCAACATGGCCCTTTAATCGACAAGCCCCGTGCGCTCCAGCCAGCCCTGGATCAGGGCGGCAATATCGTCATTGTTCTTGTCCATCATCAGCATGTGGGAATTGCCGCGAATACCGATCACGGGGAGATCGACCTCGTCGATCTGTCCGCCCGCGGCGCGCAAGGTCTGCGCGTAATCGCGGCCGGCTTCGCGCATCGCCGCCCAACGCGGCGTTTCCGCGATGTAATCGCCGTAGAGCATCAGCACCGGCACGGTATCGAGCGCGGCGACCTTCGCAGGGTCGCCGACGACCGCCGGCTCGATCGCGACCAGCGCCTTGACCTTGCCGGGACATTGTTCGGCGATGCGAAACCCGAAGCCGCCGCCCTGACTGTGCACCACAATGACACAGGGCCCGATCCTTTCCACCAGCGCCACATAAGCGGCCCTTGTCGCGTCGGCAGTGTCGAGCCAGCGCGGCACGATCTGGCGCATGAAGTTGTCGTAGGCCTCGACCGGGAATTGCTGGCCGGGATGCGCGACCATCTTCTCCGCGCTCCAGGACGAGCCCAAGCGAAAGCGCGTGAACGGATCGGCCTTCGGCACGTGCAGCGGCTCGCCCGGCCACACGTCGCGGCCGGCGAAGCCGGAGCGGCCGCGCTCGACCGCATCGCAATTGTAAACGTCCCAGCCGTAGCGGACGAACATGTTGAGCCAGCCGTCGCGGCCATCAGGCGTCGTCTCGTAGGTGACGCCGCTCAGGCCGCCGCCGTGCCACAGCAAGAGCGGAAATTTTCCGCGCCGCTGCTGCGGCAGGAAATACTGCACGTACATCTGCTCGACCTGATAGAGCCCGTTGGGATCGACCTCGGCCGGCGGACTGCCTGTGCTGAAGGTAACGGTGCGCGGCGGCTTGCCGCCGATCTCGACGACGCGGCCGCCGACATGAAACGACCCCATGCCGCGCAGCACGATCGGGCCGGATGATGACGTCGCACTCATGGACGCGATGACAGTAGACGGCGCTCGCACCCGGTCAAGAAAAGATGGGACTCACGCGGCGCGGGCGGCGTCCGCCATCTCCTTGAGCACCGCGCGCAGCGGACCCGGCCCGGTCACGCGTTGCGGGAACGGCAGCCGCAGGCCGATCCGGCCGGCGCGCAGATCGAGACCGTCGGGGTCGCAGCCGGTGCAACACCAGTCGCCGGCCGGCGCCTTGAGCAACTTGGTCGCGTAGAGCCGCAGCGCGTCGAGGTGATCGGCGTTCATGTGCGCGACCGCGTCGGCTTCGGCGCCGCGCAACGCCTCGGCGCCGGCAACGTCGGTCAGAAGGTCGGCCGGCGTGAGATCGACGATGCGGCCGAATCCCGCCACCAGGTGCGCCCGCGCAACCGTGATCCGGTAGAACGCAAAATCCTTGAAGCCGGCGAACATCGCCGCGTCGGGATGACGCGCGAGATAGCGGGCGCGAACGCGCGCATCGCCGGCCGGCGCCGCCGTTCCCATCAGCATCACGCGGGCGCCTTCGAGCGGATCGCCATCCTTGCGCTCGTCGAGCATCAACGACACGCGGGGATCGGCCAGCAGGTTCTTGGTGTGGATCGCGAGCGTCGACAGCAGCAGCAGCGGCGCGCCGTCGAAATCGGTCGCGACATTTACCAGCGAGCAATACGGATCGCCGGAGCCCGGCATCACCGTTGCCAGCGCGCCGCTCAATCCTTCGCGGAGCAACGTCCTGGCGGCAAGCGTCGCATCGAAATCGTCGGCCGGCTTCATGCGCGCAACCTAGTGTCGTGGTTTAGAAATTCGCTTCATTGCTTCTGCGAGCCCTTCAAGCGAATTTCTTCCCGCGTGGCAACGCCGGAGTGTGTGTCGGGGCCGCGCCTGCGTTGAAGCTCCGCCAGACGTCAGAGCCCGCGACGCCGCTGCCGGCGCTGTACGGCGAGATGCGTCGGATTCGTCAGCCTCAAGTGTTCTTGTGATCCCTTGTGATCTCTTGGCAAGCCTTGCCGAGCCGGGAAACCATGCCTCTCCGGGCGCGTTAGGCTGAGTCGGCAAGGCCGCCCTCAAGCCTTGAAAACGCATTGGAATCGCATAGTTGATATAAAAGGGCCACATTTCGGCCCCCGTTGCCGGGCTCAAGTCCGGCGAGACGTGTCACGAATTCGAGTTAGTTACGAACCCACGGGGCTTCATGCCAACCATCGCTCTCGTCGACGACGACCGTAACATTCTGACTTCAGTCTCGCTCGCGCTCGAGTCGGAAGGTTACCGCATCATGACCTATACCGACGGCGCCTCGGCGCTTGACGGCTTCAAGACGTCGCCGCCCGATCTCGCCATTCTCGACATCAAGATGCCGCGCATGGACGGCATGGAGACGCTGCGCCGGATGCGGCAGAAGACCGATATCCCGGTGATCTTTCTGACGTCGAAGGACGAGGAGATCGACGAACTGTTCGGCCTCAAGATGGGCGCCGACGACTTCATCCGGAAGCCGTTCTCGCAACGCCTGCTGGTCGAGCGCGTCAAGGCCGTGCTCCGCCGCACCACGCCGAAGGACGGCCAGCCGGCCAAGGAGATCGAAAGCAAGACCACGCTCGAGCGCGGCCAGCTTCGCATGGACCCCGAGCGTCATACCTGCACCTGGAAGGGCCAGCCGGTGACGCTCACGGTCACCGAATTCCTGATCCTGCAGGCGCTGGCGACCCGGCCGGGCGTGGTGAAGAGCCGCAACGCCCTGATGGACGCCGCCTATGACGACCAAGTCTATGTCGACGACCGCACCATCGACAGCCACATCAAGCGGTTGCGCAAGAAATTCAAGCTGGTCGACGACGAATTCGAGATGATCGAGACGCTTTACGGCGTCGGCTACCGCTTCAAGGAAGCGTGAAGCCGCCTGACCCGGGCCGCCAGTTGCGGTAGAGTGCCGCCGCCACAAGGGGCGCGACAACACAGGGCCGGACTTGAACCGACGGCGCCGGGCAAAGGTTTGACGGAGTGCTCGACCGAACGTCCGAAACATTGGCGAAGATCGTCGCGAGCGAGGGCCTGAACGAGGCCGCCGCGCCGCGCCGCGGCGCGCGCGAGGGCGCGCGGACGCTGTGGCAGAAATTCTGGGCGTTCATCACGCGGCACACCTCGTCGAGCCTGACGCGCCGTATCGTCATCCTCAACCTCGCCGGCCTGATCGCGCTGCTGACCGGCGTGCTCTATCTCACGCAATTCCGCGCCGGCCTGATCGACGCGCGCGTGCAAAGTCTTCTCGTCCAGGGCGAGATCATCGCGGCGGCGATTGCCGGCTCGGCCACCGTCGAGAACCAGGCGATCACCGTCGATCCCGAGCGCCTGCTCGAATTGCAGGCCGGCGAGAGCTACGGCCCGTCCGACGAAGCGCTGTCCGGCATCGAGTTTCCGATCAATCCCGAGCGCGTCGCGCCGGTGCTGCGCCGCCTGATCTCGCCGACCAAGACCCGCGCCCGCATCTACGACCGCGACGGCGTCCTCATCATCGACAGCCGCAATCTCTACGGCCGCGGCGACGTGCTGCGGTTCGACCTGCCGGCGCCCGGCTCGGAGAGACCGGGCCTCGCCGAGCGCGCCTTCATCGCGCTGCGGCGCTGGTTCGGCCGCGGCGACCTGCCGCTCTACAAGGAGCTCGGACCCGAGAACGGCAAGGGCTACCCCGAAGTCGTCGAGGCGCTCAACGGCGAGGCCGCGAGCCGCGTCCGCGTCAACGACCGCGGCGAGGTGATCGTCTCGGTGGCCGTGCCGGTGCAGCGCTTCCGCGCGGTGCGCGGCGTGCTGATGCTGTCGACCCAGGGCGCCGACATCGACAACATGGTCGAGGCCGAGCGCCTCGCCATCCTCAAGGTCTTCCTGGTCGCCGCCGCGGTGATGGTGGTGTTGTCGATGCTGCTCGCCGGCACCATCGCAGGCCCGGTGCGCCGCCTCGCCGACGCCGCCGAGCGCGTGCGCCGGCGCATCCGCACGCGCGTGCAGATTCCCGATTTCACGCGCCGCCGCGACGAGATCGGGCATTTGTCCGGCACGCTGCGCGAGATGACCGACGCGCTCTATACGCGCATCGAGGCGATCGAGAGCTTCGCCGCCGACGTCGCGCACGAGCTCAAGAACCCGCTGACCTCGCTGCGTTCCGCCGTCGAGACGCTGCCGCGCGTCAAGACCGAGGAAAGCCGGCAACGGCTGCTGGCCGTCATCATGCACGACGTGCGGCGGCTCGACCGCCTCATCTCCGACATCTCCGACGCCAGCCGGCTCGACGCCGAGCTGCAGCGCAACGAGGTCGGACAGATCGATCTCTCGAAGCTGTTGCAGGCGCTGGTGTCGGCCAGCAACGAAGTGCGCCAGGTCGACGTCAAGGTCATGCTGTCGTTCGAAGGCGCCGGCCCCGGCGGCTTCGTCGTGCCAGGCCACGATTCGCGCCTGGGCCAGGTGGTGAGCAACCTGATCGACAACGCGCGCTCGTTCTCGCCGCCGGGCGGCACGGTGCGCGTCACCTGCCGGCGCGTGAAAAGGCAGATCGAGATCACGGTCGACGACGACGGACCGGGCGTGCCGCCCTCCGCGTTCGAGAAAATCTTCGAGCGCTTCTACACCGACCGGCCCGAGCAGGGCTTCGGCCAGAACTCCGGACTCGGCCTGTCGATCTCCAAGCAGATCGTCGAGGCGCATGGCGGCCGCATCTGGGTCGAGAACCGCACGGCGCCGGCGCCCGAAGGCGAGGAGCCGCGCGTGCTCGGCGCGCGCTTCATCGTCGTGCTGCCCGCCGCCTGATGGCCGGACCATCCGCGACGATCCATGCCTCGGCGGTGCTCGCCGGCGCGGCCGCCGTTCTGATCCGCGGCGAGCCGGGCGCGGGCAAGTCGCGGCTAGCGCTCGACCTGATCCAGGCCGCGGCAAGCGGCGCGATTCCGTTCGCGCGTTTCGTCGGCGACGACCGCGTGCATGTCGAGCCGGCATCGGGCCGCCTGCTTGTCCGCCCGGCGCCCGCGCTCGCCGGCCTGATCGAAATTCGTGGCCTCGGAATCCGCCGGCTGCCGTTCGAGCCGGTTGCCGCCGTCGGGCTGGTGGTCGACCTTGAGGCCGGCGCCGAGAGGCTGCCGCCTTTATCCGCCCTGGCAACGGTCATCGAAGGCATCCGGCTGCCGCGCCTGGCGATCCCGCCGGAAACGCAGACACTCCCTGTGGTTTTGGCCGCTCTGGGCCGCCCCCGGACCGAACCGGGGCTCGGCGGCATTTGACCGCAGCCGGCGGCTGGGCTACCTCCTGCGGCCCCCGCTTGGTGGGGGAAAAGTAACCATAATGGGCCTTTAATGGCCGCATGCCAGCCACGCCCGACGCCGTCATCGGCCCCTCTGACCGCAATGCAGCATCGTCCCTATATAGCGGAAAACGCCCTTGCGCCCGGTCGTTAGATGGCCAAGATGAGCGTCCTTTCGTGCGGCGCACTCCCGCCCACGAGGAGTTTGTGATGATCGGCCTCGTATTGGTAACCCACGGGAAACTCGCCACCGAGTTCCGCTCCGCCCTGGAGCACGTCGTGGGCCCGCAGCGGCAGATCGAGGCGGTGACGATCGGCCCCGACGACGACGTCGACCAGTGCCGCAAGCAAATCCTCGAAGCCGTAAAGCGCGTCGACAGCGGCCAAGGCGTCGCCATCCTGACCGACATGTTCGGCGGCACGCCCTCCAACCTCGCCATCTCGGTGATGAGCCAGCCCAAGGTCGAGGTGCTGGCCGGCATCAATCTGCCGATGCTGATCAAGCTCGCCAAGATCCGCGAAACCTGCCCGCTCGAGCAGGCCGTCGCCGCGGCGCAGGAAGCCGGCCGCAAGTACTGCACCATCGCCAGCCGGGTGCTGACCGGCAAATGAGCGATCCGGCCGAGCCGGGAGCGAGCGCGACTGACAACGCCAGGGACGGCATTGTCAGGCAGGTCGAGATCATCAACAAGAAAGGGCTGCACGCCCGCGCTTCGGCGAAATTCGTGCAGATCGCCGAGAAGTACGACGCCGCGATTACCGTGACGCGCGGCAACGAGACGGTCGGCGGCACCTCGATCATGGGCCTGATGATGCTGGCCGCAGGACCGGGAACCATCGTCACCATCAGGGCCAGCGGCCGCGAGGCGCTCGATGCCATTGACGCGGTCTGCTCGCTGGTCGAGGGCGGCTTCGGCGAAGAAGACTGACGCCGCGCTACATAAAGATATCTTTATGTGTGCATTGCCGGATGGAGCCGGGCCTGTTATAGGCACCGCCCAGTCAGCCACTCATTTTTACCGATCGCACAGGATTGTCATGACCGCTGCTGCCGTGAAGAAGGCCCCCGCCGGGGAATACATCGTCAAGGACATCGCGCTCGCCGATTTCGGCCGCAAGGAGATCTCGCTCGCCGAGACCGAGATGCCGGGCCTGATGGCGACCCGCGAGGAGTATGGCCCGAAGCAGCCGCTCAAGGGCGCCCGCATCGCCGGCTCGCTGCACATGACGATCCAGACCGCCGTGCTGATCGAGACGCTCACCGCGCTCGGCGCCGATGTGCGCTGGGTCTCCTGCAACATCTATTCGACGCAGGACCATGCCGCCGCGGCGATCGCCGCCGCCGGCGTTCCGGTATTCGCGGTCAAGGGCGAGACGCTGAAAGACTACTGGGATTACACCGCCCGGCTGTTCGACTGGCACGGCGCGAAATCCGGTGAAATCCTGACGCCCAACATGATCCTCGATGACGGCGGCGACGCCACCCTGCTCGTCCACCTCGGCGTGCGCGCCGAGAACGGCGACACCGCCTTCCTCGACAAGCACACGTCCGAGGAAGAGGAAATCCTGTTCGCGCTGATCAAGCGCCTGCTCAAGGAGAAGCCGAAGGGCTGGTTCAACGCGGTCGCCCGGAACATCAAGGGCGTCTCGGAAGAGACCACCACCGGCGTGCATCGTCTTTACGACATGCAGAAGGCCGGGACGCTGCTGTTCCCGGCGATCAACGTCAACGACTCCGTCACCAAGTCGAAATTCGACAACCTGTACGGCTGCCGCGAATCGCTGGTCGACGGCATCCGCCGCGGCACCGACGTGATGATGTCCGGCAAGATCGCGATGGTCGCGGGCTTCGGCGATGTCGGCAAGGGCTCGGCGGCGTCGCTGCGCCAGGCCGGCTGCCGCGTCATGGTGTCGGAGATCGATCCGATCTGCGCGCTGCAGGCGGCGATGGAAGGCTACCAGGTCGTGACGATGGAAGACGCCGCGCCGGTCGCCGACATCTTCGTCACCGCGACCGGCAACAAGGACATCATCACCATCGACCACATGCGCAAGATGAAGGACCGCGCCATCGTCTGCAACATCGGTCACTTCGACAACGAAATCCAGGTCGCCTCGCTCAAGAACCTGAAGTGGGACAACATCAAGCCGCAGGTCGACGAGATCACCTTCCCCGACGGCCACCGCATCATCCTGCTATCGGAAGGCCGGCTGGTGAACCTCGGCAACGCGATGGGTCATCCTTCCTTCGTCATGTCGGCGTCGTTCACCAACCAGACGCTGGCGCAGATCGAACTGTTCACCAACCAGGGCAAGTACGAGAAGAAGGTTTACGTGCTGCCGAAGACGCTCGACGAGAAGGTGGCGCGCCTGCATCTGTCCAAGATCGGCGTGAAGCTCACCGAGCTGCGCAAGGATCAGGCCGATTACATCGGCGTGCCGGTTGCAGGACCGTTCAAGGCAGACCACTACCGATACTAGAGTCTGGTTCATTCGCGTTGAATCGCATCGTATTCCGCTCGTCCCCGCGAAAGCGGGGACCCAGGAGCTACAGCCGTAGACGTTTGAATGTGGCCCTGGATTCCCGCTTACGCGGGAATGAGCGGATCATGGTTCGATCTTTGAAGATCAGACTCCAGGTCAGGACCGCGGCGGGACGATGTAAATCCGGTACTGCCCGGTCCGCCCCTTGATGCCGAAATACTCCCGCGCGACGGCAACCGCGGTTGCCGTCGCGTTTGCATGTCCGGCCGCCAGTTTTTCGGCCGCGGCATTACAGCCCGCATCGGCGCTGCGGCAGGCGATGGCGATGCCGTCGCGCTCGATCTGAGCTGGCGTAATCCACGGCGTCAGTCCGGACGACATGATCTCGTCGGCGCGCGGCTCGTCCGGCAGGTAAAACACCAGGCCGTTGGTGAGGTTGGTATCGCCGCCGATGATCCTGAGCGGCTTGCCGACGGCGGAATGCCACAGCCGGTTCATCTCGGCGGCAAGCGGCGCATAGCGCGCACCCTCACTGGGCACGTCGCGCTTGTGGATTTGCAGCGCGACGAACGGCGCGGCCAGCGTCGCCACCACCGGAAAAACGACCGCGACGGCGACGACGATCACGGCCGCCTCGCGCGGAATCGCGACGCGCGGCGACGACAGCAGAACGACCGGCAGCAGCGTCATCGCCGGAATGGCCCAGAGCGGGATGATGGCGACCGCCGCGAACACCATGACGAGCGGCAAGACGAGCGGCACCGCGAAGGCGATCACCGCCGTGCGCCGGCGCGACGGCGGTGGCCACAGCATGTCGCCGATCGTCGCCAGCGGCGGCCGCGCCGCCAGCACCGTCAGCAGGATAGGCAGCGCGATATAGGCCAGCACGTCGGGCAGGTACTGCACGGCCGCCTTGATGAAGCGCGGATTGTCGACATGCTCGTCGGCATAATGCAGCGGCGGGAAGTCGTTCGTGACAAGCCAGATCAGATGCGGCGCCAGCGCCACGGCGCCGCAGGCGATCGTGAGCCATGGCGCGGCGGAGCGGAAATAGCGGCCGCGCCGCGGATCCGACAGCACCGCCGCGGCGAGCCCGATCAGCAGAAAGATCGACCAGTACTTGCTCTGCATCGCCAGCGCGGCGGCAATGCCGGCGAGTGCGGCGGCGAGCAGGCTGCCGGTCTCCAGCGAGGCGAGGAACCACCATGTGGTCAGCGCCCAGAACGGAAGCTGCGCGGTGTTGGCGTTATATTTGAGCGCGTGGAAATTGTAGAACGGCACCAGCATCAGCAGCGCAAGGCCGACGACGCGCTTGCCGGGATCGAGATAGAGCGCCGACACCTTCCATACCGCCCACAGCGAAACGCCGGCGACGACCATCGCGAACAGATAGTAGGACCAGTCGGCGAGCGGGAAGACATCGAACCACAGTCCGACCAGCCAGGCGCCGGCGACCGGATGCTTCGCCGTGCCGAGCACATGGGCGCGCGACCAGTTGACCATTTCGCCCATGTCGAAATGAATGCTCTGGCTGCCCTTGGCGAGCGCACCATAGAGCGCCCAGAGCAGCACATAGCCGGCAAGCACGATCAGCGCGTTGCGCTCGCGGCGCTCGCCGGTGAGCGCGCCGTAGAGGCGTTCGAACGGAGCCAGCAACCGGGCGCGCGTCATCGATTGCATCGGTCTAGCCCGTGGCCGGTTCGGACTGCGGCGCCGCCAGCAGGATGATGTAACGGTCCTCCTTCGCCGCCGTATGCCCGTAGGCATCACGCTCGCTGGAGATTTCGATCCGCTGGATCAAGGGCGACAGCGCGTCGATCTTCGCGATGCAAGCCTGGCTGCGTGCCGGGCAAATGCCGAGGAAGCCCGTCTGCCCGAGGCTGCGCGGATCGATCCACGGCGCCAGCCGCGGATCGGCCTGTGTGAACAGCCTGGGATGATCGGGGCTGTAATAGGTCACCATCGCCGCATAGGGCTCCGAGCCAACCACGACCGGCATTTTCGTGCCGAACCGCTGGTGCCAGATGCTGGTCAGCTCCAGCGCGACGTCGTCGAGCGGCCGCGGCAGCAACGCCTGTTTCTGGAAATGATACTTCACCGGATTCGACAGCGGCACGACAATCGCGGCGCCGATGCAGTAAGCCAGCGTGACGCCGGCGGCGCGGGCGACGCCGCGCAGCGTCACGGTGAGGCGCGGCATCGCGGCGAGCGTCAGAGGCACCAGCGTGCACATCGGCACCGCCCAGTCGCTGCGGAACTTGATGGAGAGCGCGGCCGTCACGATCGGCGGCGCGACGGCAAGGATCGCCACGACGACGAACAGATTGCGCCGCGCCGCGTCCGGCGACGCCTGCTCGTTGTCGCGCCGCCACAACCCGCGTCCGGCTGCAAAGATGAACGTCGCGGCGACCGGAGCAAGCAGCGCGATCACCTGTCCGCTTCCGGTCAACGCATACCGCGCGGCGCGCAGCCGCGGCATGTCGACATAGATCGAGGCGTAGCGGAACGTCTCGAAATCGTCGTGCCGCAGCCAGACGACGTGCGGGACGAGCGCGACGAGAAACGTCGCCGCCGCCGCGTAGACCACCGGCGAGCGGAAGAAGGCGTCGCGCTCGTCGCTCGTGATCGCCGCGATGCCGACCGCGCCGACGGCCCACAGGCCCCAGTATTTCGTCAGCACCGCGGCCGCGCCGGCGAGGCCGAGCGCAACGCCCCACAGCAGCGTGCGGCGCTTGAAGGCAATCGTGAACACCAGCACGACCAGCACGATAAACGGCATCAGCGCGAGGTCGGCGTTGTACTTGAAGCCCTTGAAGTTGATGACGGGATAGATCAGCAACAACGCCGCCGCGAGCAGCGCGCGGCGGCGGTCGACGATGCGGATCGCGAGCAGCCAGATCAGCGCGACGGTGACGCCGGTCGTCGCCATCGCCAGCGCGTAGGCGGACCAGTCCGTGGCCGGGAAGATCGAATACCAGGCCCAGGCGATCCAGCCGGACACCGGCGGATGCTTGCCGTAGCCCCACAGCAACTGCTGGCCCCAGGCATAGACCTCGGCGGTGTCGAAATGGACGGTCTGGTCGCGCTTGCCGATCGCCAGCAGCGCCGACCAGAACACGGCATAGCCGAGCAGGATCGCCGGCAAGACGAACCGGGGGCCGTGAAACAGCACCGCCGCGAGCCATGCCTCCCACCGGCCGGCGCCTGCCTTGAACGTCCTCACGATGCCTCCGATTCGCGCCCGGTCGCCGCGCGAGGCATGTAGCATTTTTACGGGCAACTTTTACGGACAAATGCCGCTACGGCGTGCGGCTTGCGCCCTCGCCCGGCGTGATAAGCCGCGCGCCGCTTTCGCCGCTGATATAGCGCCAGATCCAGCGCAGCGTCACCGACAGCCGGTTCTCGAAGCCGATCAGCAGATAGATGTGGACCAGCGCCCACAGGAACCAGGCGGCGTGGCCCCTGAGGTGGACGCTGCCGAAGTCGAACACCGCGGCGTTGCGGCCGATGACGGCGGTGTTGCCGCGGTTGTGGAAGCGGAACGGCTCGGCGCCCGGACGGCCGCGTGCTTCGGCGGCCAGAGCGCGGCCGAGGTATTCGCCCTGCTGGGCGGCAACTTGCGCCAGCGCCGGCAGCGGCTTGCCGTCGTCGCCCATGGTGAGCGCGCTGTCGCCGATCACATAGACGCCGGGAAGGCCCGGCACCGACAGGTCCGGATTGACGGCCACACGTCCGGCGCGATCGGTCGGCACGCCGAGCATCCTGACGCCGGGCGCCGCCTCGATGCCCGCGCCCCAGATCACGGTGCCGGCCGGGACCATCGCGCCGCCAATCGTGGCGCCGCGCTCCGTCAGGTCCTGCACCGGCTGGCCGAGCATCACCGTGACGCCGAGTTTTTCCAGCGCACGTTTCGCGTAAGCCGCCAGCGACTCGGGAAAGCCGTTCAGCAAGCGCGGCCCCGCCTCGACGAGCAGGATGCGCGTGTCGCGCGGATTGATGTGGCGGAAGTCGCGCGCCAACGAATGGCGCGCCAGCTCGGCAACCGCGCCCGCCATCTCGACGCCGGTCGGGCCGCCGCCGATGACGATCACTGTCATCAGCCGGTTGCGCTCGACAGGATCGGTGGTGCTGTCGGCCTGCTCGAACGCGGTGAGGAGCTGCGTGCGGATCGCGCGCGCGTCCTCCAGGCTGCGCGGCCCCTTGGCGCGCGCCGCCCAGTCGTCGTGGCCGAAATAGGAGTAGCGCGAGCCGGTCGCGATCACGAGCTTGTCGTAGGGACCGACCGCGCCCATCGTGGTAATCACCGTTCGCTCCGCCGTGTCGATCGCCGTCGCCTCGCCGAGCACGACGTCGATGTTGCGATAGCGGCCGAGGATGCGCCGCACCGGCCGCGCGATATCGGCCGGCGACAGCGCCGCGGTCGCCACCTGGTAGAGCAGCGGCACGAACAGGTGATAATTGGCGCGGTCGATGACCGTGACTCTGGGCGGCGCATCGATGCCGGATTTGGCCGGCGATCGGACGCCGAGCGCCTTGGCGCAGGCCAGCCCGCCGAACCCGGCGCCGATAATGACGATGTGCGACTCTTGGCTCACGGGCTCAGTTTAGCGCAAAAGCGGCTAGGACCGCTGTTCCCTCTCCCGCATGCAGGAGAGGGAAAGCTTGCGCCTTGCCGCAGTGCAGCGCGGGTGTTATCTGCCCGCCATGACGGCGACGCCCATCAGCAATATCCGCAACTTCTCCATCGTTGCGCACATCGATCACGGCAAATCGACGCTCGCGGACCGGCTGATCCAGCTCACCGGCGGGCTCGAGGCGCGCGAGATGAAGGAGCAGGTGCTCGACTCGATGGACATCGAGCGCGAGCGCGGCATCACGATCAAGGCGCAGACCGTGCGCCTCAACTACCGGGCGAAAGACGGCAGGGACTACGTCCTCAACCTGATCGACACCCCCGGCCACGTCGACTTCGCCTACGAGGTCAACCGCTCGCTCGCCGCCTGCGAGGGCTCGCTGCTGGTGGTCGACGCCTCGCAGGGCGTCGAGGCGCAGACGCTCGCCAACGTCTATCAGGCGATCGACAACAACCACGAGATCGTCCCGGTCCTCAACAAGATCGACCTGCCGGCCGCCGAGCCCGAGAAGGTCAAGCAGCAGATCGAGGACGTCATCGGGCTCGACGCCTCGAACGCCATCGGCATCTCGGCCAAGACCGGCCTCAACATCGACCAGGTGCTGGAAGCGATCGTGACGCGGCTGCCGCCGCCGAAGGGCGACCGCGACGCGCCGCTCAAGGCGCTGCTGGTCGACAGCTGGTACGACGTCTATCTCGGCGTCGTCGTGCTGGTGCGCATCGTCGACGGCGTGCTCAAGAAAGGCCAGCGCATCAAGATGATGGGCACGAACGCGAGCTACGACGTCGATCGCTGTGGCGTGTTCACGCCCAAGCTCGTCATGCGCGACGAACTTGGCCCCGGCGAGATCGGCATGCTCACCGCCTCGATCAAGGAAGTGGCGGATACCCGCGTCGGCGACACCATCACCGACGACCGCAAGCCGTGCGCCGAGCCGCTCGCCGGCTTCCGCCCGGCGATCCCGGTGGTGTTCTGCGGCCTGTTTCCGGTCGACGCCGCCGACTTCGAGGAGCTGCGCGCGGCGATGGGCAAGCTGCGCCTCAACGACGCCAGCTTCACCTTCGAGATGGAGACGAGCGCCGCGCTCGGCTTTGGCTTCCGCTGCGGCTTCCTCGGCCTGCTGCACCTCGAGATCATCCAGGAGCGGCTGTCGCGCGAGTTCAATCTCGAGCTGATCGCGACGGCGCCGTCGGTCATCTACAAGATCAAGACCACGTCGGGCGGAGACCTCGAAATCCACAATCCGGTCGACATGCCGGATCCCAACCACATCGAGGAGATGCAGGAGCCGTGGATCGAGGCGACGATCCTGACGCCGGACGATTATCTCGGCGCCGTGCTCAAGCTGTGCCAGGACCGCCGCGGCGCGCAGAAGGAGCTCACCTACGTCGGCAACCGCGCGATGGTGAAATACGACCTGCCGCTCAACGAAGTCGTGTTCGATTTCTACGACCGGCTCAAGTCGGTGTCGCGCGGCTACGCCTCGTTCGACTATCATTTGACCGACTACAAGCCGGCCGACCTCGTCAAGCTGCAGATGCTGGTCAACGGCGATCCGGTCGACGCGCTGGCGATGCTGGTGCACCGCACGCGCGCCGAGTCGCGCGGCCGCGCCATGGCGGAGAAGCTGAAGGAGCTGATCCCGCCGCACATGTTCCAGGTGCCGATCCAGGCCGCCATCGGCGGCAAGGTGATCGCGCGCGAGACCGTGCGCGCCTTCCGCAAGGACGTCACCGCCAAGTGCTACGGCGGCGACGCCACCCGCAAGCGCAAGCTGCTCGAGAAGCAGAAGGAAGGCAAAAAGAAGATGCGGCAGTACGGCAAGGTCGACATTCCGCAGGAGGCCTTCATCGCCGCGCTGAAGGTGGATGTTTAGGCTCTACAATGCGCCGCCAGACAAATATGGCGCTCAGCGCGCAATGAATTAAGCGAAGCGAAACTCATCCGGCTCCCCGGAGCATTAAACGCTTCAACCGGCACGCAGTCCTCTCGACCTTGCTGCGCCAGCCGTAACATGTTACGCTTCCACTATGAACAAGTCGCGCCGCAATTCCAGGCAAAAGCCGAAGACCGCGCAGCAACGCATGGCCGCGCGGCGTCGACGCTTGCGCGCACAAGGGCTTCGCCCGGTCCAGTTTTGGGTGCCCGATTTGCGCGATCCGAAGGTCCGAGCTGACTTGCGCCGCCAAGCCAAGCTTCTCGCGCGCCCCGTCGAAGGCGGTGCACTGGACGATTGGATCGAGCAGGCCTACGACTGGCGCGAATGGCGGTAAAGCGAGGCGACATCGTTCTCGCAGTGCATGCCGATCTTGGCAAGCCGCGTCCCGCAGTGGTCGTACAATCCGATACATTCAATGAGAATGCATTGACCATCCTCGTATGCCCGCTCACATCGGACATCACTGAAGGATTGCCGCTGCGGCCTATCGTACCAGCCAATCCAAACACCGGATTGCGTGAGCGGTCACAAGTTATGACCGACAAGATGCTTGCGCTGCGCAGTAATCGTATCCGCGGGACCCTCGGGTCGGTAGACGCATCGACGATCGAAGACCTCAATCGCGCGCTGCTGCTGGTGCTCGGACTCGGAGCCTGATCTATGGTCCCGCGGAGTAAATGAATGATCTTCCGACTCATGCTCTTCGCACTGACGATAGCAATGGGCCTCCCCGCCCATGCCGACGAGACCATCACGGTCGGCGGCGCGCGGGCCGTTCTCATCAAGCCGCACGGCACGACCAAAGGCAGTCTCATCCTGATGGCCGGCGGCAACGGCCGCCTCGACATCAGCGCGGGCGGCGAGATCGGCAGCCTCAAGGGCAACCAGCTCGTGCGCACGCGCCATGCTTACGCCGCGCGCGGCTTTGCCGTGCTGGTGCCGGACGCCACAATCGATGTGGCCACCGCGGTCAAATACATGAGAGGCATCGCCAGACCGGTGACCCTGGCCGGCACGAGCCGCGGCACGCAGCGCGCCGCCGAGGGCATCGCGCATGGCGCCCGGCCGGACAGGCTGGTGCTGACCTCGGGCTTCCTGTCGCCGCAATCGGGCCCGGACAGATCCGTCATCGCCCTGCTCGGCTCACCGGGCCTGCTGCCGCGCACGCTCGTCATCCACCACCGCCACGACGGCTGCCGCTTCACCTCGCCGGCGGGCGTCGAGCCGTTTCTCAAATGGAGCGGCGGCCGCGCCCGCGTCGTCTGGCTCGATGGTGGCACGGCGGAGGGCAATCCGTGCCAGGCGCGCGGCCATCACGGCTTCAACGGCATCGACGGTGAGGTCGTCAACGCCGTCGCCGCGTTCGCCCGATGAGAGGTGACCGCGGCTACGCCGGCAGCCTCCTCAGCCCGAGGCCAAGCCCGATCCAGCTCGCGCCGGCGAACAGCAGATCGACGCCGAGGAAGATGCCGAGCGTGTAGAGGCTCGATACCGGCCAGTGCGCCAGGATAATGCCGCCGAGCACCAGCGTGACGACGCCGGAGAGCGCGACCCAGCCCCACGGCGTGCCGTGCTTCATCGCGAAAGCAAGGATGATGCGCATGATGCCAGACACAGCCAGCGCAATACCGAGCAGCAGCGTGAAGGTCGCGGCGGCGAGCAGCGGATTCTCGAACGCGACGAAGCCGGCGATGATGTAGAGCACGCCGAGCAAGGCCCAGAGCAAGAACTTGCCCCAGGTCTTCATCTGGAAGGCGCTGATAACCTCGAACACGCCGGCGAGCAGCATCATGATGCCGACGAGAAAGACGCTGGCGACCGTCGCCATCACGACGCTGCCGAGCGCGATGATGCCGGCAATCACATAGACGACGCCGAGCGCGACGATCCATCCGGACTTGGCGCGCAGCGGTTCAAGAGCGTGGCCGAACGATGCCGTGGTGCTGGACATGGCGGATCCCTCGCTTGACAGACATGCTGAACAGTAGCGCATTGTGAAACTCGGTTCGAGGGGACCAAAGGCCTATAGCGGCGCGGGGATCGTTGAAGTATCAGCGAAACTTAACGCTTGCGCGACCGCGCCATGTCGTAAAGGCAAGGCTGGTTGTTCACTTCAACGCATTGGGTACTGGATCGTCCGCTGGAGCCTGTCATCGGGCCGCGCTTTGCGCAGACCCGTTGGCGGACGATGATACTTTCAATTCATCCCAGATGAATCGCTACCACTCAAAGCCGTTGTCGCGATAGAAGCGCCGCAGCTCAACCTCACTATAGACGCGGCCGGGCTCGAGCCGCATGCGATACCGGGCCTGCGCCTCGCGGCGGGCCTCCTCGCGCGCCAGCTCGCGCTGCTCGCGCCTGGTGAGGGGGCGAGGCGCGGCGTAACCGGGCGGCGGCCGGTCGGCATAGCCCGGCGCGCGAATGATGACGGCAGGCGATGGACCGGACCAGTCGTCGGCCGGCCTCTCGACATAATAATAGCCTCGCGGATACTCATAATATTCCGGCGCCTGACGCATGGCCTCGCGATCGCGCGGCGCATCGGCCGGAACCTCGATCTGGCGCGCGACTGGCATGCCGCCGTAAAGCGGCGCGTCGGTGATGACGATGTGCGTGTGGCCCATGCCGGCCCGGCGCACGGCATCGAACAGGATCGCC
Source organism: Pseudolabrys sp. (assembly GCA_029980465.1). Taxonomy (GTDB): domain Bacteria; phylum Pseudomonadota; class Alphaproteobacteria; order Rhizobiales; family Xanthobacteraceae; genus Pseudolabrys. The sequence continues at coordinate 2,134,560 of JARYIJ010000001.1, read as the reverse complement.
GCATGAGCGCGGCTCAGGCGCACGCAGCCATGCGACACCGCGCGGCCGAGATGCCTTTCTTCCATCGTGCCGTGAATGGCGTAGCCGCCGTGAAAGAACACCGCGTGCGGCATCGGCGCGTTGTCGTATTTCTTCGAGTAATAGACCTGCTCGAGACGGATGGCGCGGAAATTTCCCGACGGCGTTGTGTAGCCGGGCCGTCCGGTCGACACGATCCAGCGATAGCTCGGGCCGCCATCGATCGAGACGGCCATCTGCTGCTGCGATTTGCTGATGACGACGCGGACGTCGGCGAAGGCCGATGTCGACAGGACCAACAGCGCCGCAACGGCGGCGAACACACAACGCATACGCTGACTCCGCGGATCTGACCGCTTAGCGCCAGCATGGCCGATCCAGGGTCCCTTGGCAAACCGGCCGTTAACCAGCCAAGCCCCTGACGCCGCTGGCAAATGATCGCAGCTTTTAACCGTGTTGCCGGACTACCCGCTTAACCGAGGCGGCGCATTTTACCTGACAGCCGCCGCGCGCGGCGGTACCAGACTCGTCATGACGATGCGCCGCGCCCATCGACTCGCATTCGGTTATCTTCTTGCCGCGACGTTCGCCTTCGGCGCGCAGGCGCAAACGACTCCACCATCCGGTTCAACGGCGCCCGCCGCGACGTCGGTTGCACCGGCTCCCCCAACCGCCGCGCCGCTGCCGACACCGCGGCCGGACGACAAGACCCTCAAAGCCGCCGCGATCCCTCCGGCGAGTTACCTGTTCTCGCATGTCGCGCTGCCGTCGGTGGGCAAGGCGATGGCGATCGGCTATTACCCGCGCGGCTGCCTGCAGGGCGGCGTTGAGCTGCCGACCGACGGTCTGACCTGGCAGGTGATGCGGCTGTCGCGCAACCGCAACTGGGGCCATCCTGAGCTCGTCAAATTCCTCGAGCGCTTCGCGCCGTCCGCCGCCAAGGCGACCGGCTGGCATGGCATCCTGGTCGGCGACATGGCGCAGCCGCGCGGCGGGCCGCTGCCGTTCGGTCACCTGAGCCACCAGATCGGCCTCGACGTCGACATCTGGTTCATGCCGATGCCGGACCACACGCTGAGCAAGGAAGAACGCGAGACGATTTCGGCGTCCAACCTCGTCTCCGACGACTGGAAGCACGTCAACCCGAAGACCTGGTCGACGGCCGACATCGCCTTTATCCGCACCGCGGCCGAGCAGCCCGAGGTCGAGCGCGTGCTGGTCAATGCCGCGATCAAGCAGGAACTGTGCAGGACGCAGGCCGGCAAATCCTGGATGTCGAAGGTGCGGCCCTGGTACGGCCACAACGACCACATCCACGTCCGCCTGAAATGCCCGCCGGGCTCGCCGAGCTGCCGCAAGCAGCCGCCGGTTCCCGGCGGCGACGGTTGCGCCGCGAAAGACCTCGCCTACTGGTTCACCGACCGCGTGCTGCATCCCAAGCCACCCAAACATCCCAAGCCACCGCACGTGCTGACGATGGCCGACCTGCCGGCGGCTTGTAAGGCCGTCCTCGCCGCCCCGGCCAAAGGGCCGCAATAAGCCTTTCATCGGTGCCTGATTTTATTGGCGACAGAAACGTCAGCTACGCTGCCCTATCGCCCTTTTCGATCTGATCCCATCGATCTTGCGGCGCAACACTTCTTGCAGCGCAACACTCGGCCCACCGGAACGTCATAGTGGACAGAACGTCTTCGCGGACAAAATGTCTTGGCAACCGCCAATGTCGCTTTACACGGAGCCTCATCCACGGCTGTAATGAGCCTCCGGAGTGCCACTGGTCCACGCGTGGACGCTCCTCGCTCAACGAGACTGATAACAAGAGCAAGAAGACTGGGAGCTGCAGAAGTGAACTACCAACTTGGGGGCGACATCTAACAACAACTACTGGGAGGAGCGTAATGGCAAAAAAAACCGGATTTTCATCCGTTACTCGCCGTCGATTTCTGAAAGAGACAGGTCTCGCGGCTGCCGCCGCAGGTGCAGCACCGTTGCTCACGGCACCGTTCGTGTCGAAAGCTTTAGCCGCCGACAAATCGCTGTCGATCGTGCAATGGGCCCACTTCGTTCCGGAGTACGACACCTGGTTCGACAAGTTCGCCAAGGACTGGGGTGAAAAGAACAAGATCTCGGTCACCGTCGACCACATTCCGGTGCAGAACATTCCCGCGCGCGCAGCTGCGGAAGCATCGGCTGGATCAGGACACGATCTGTTCGGCTTCAACGGCGCAGGCGGCGCGCATCTCTATCGCAAGTTCTTCCTGAATGTCGCCGACCTCGTGAACGAAACCGAGAAGAAGTACGGCAAGGTCACCACCATCGGCAAACAACTCGGCTACAACGCCGATGACGGCAGCTGGTCCGCCTTCCCCGACTTCTACATCAACTTCCCGGGCATGTACCGAAAGAGCGAATGGGGCGAAATCGGTATGCTGCCGGACACGTGGGACAACCTGCGGATCGGCGGTGCCAAGCTGAAAGCCAAAGGCCATCCGGTCGGTATCTCGCTCGGCCACAGCAATGACCCGAGCACGACGTGGCGCGGCCTGCTGTGGAGCTATGGCGGCGCCGTCCAGGACGAGGCCGGCAAGAAGATCGTCCTCAACAGCAAGGAAACGGTCGAAGCAACCAAGTACGCGGCCGCGCTTTACAAAGAAGCGATGACATCCGACGTGCTGTCCTGGAACGACTCCAGCAACAATCAATATCTCGTTTCCGGCGTCGCCTCGTACATCATCAACCCGATCTCGGCCTACCGCACCTTCCAGAAGTCCAACAAAGCGGGCGCCGATGACACATTCGTCATAGCTCCACCGAAGGGCCCGGCGAAGCAGATCATGGGCGCCGCGTCCGAGTTCTACGGCATCTGGAAATTCGCCAAGAACAAGGAGGCGGCAAAGGAGTTTCTCCGATACTACGCGGCCAACTGGCCGGAGGCCTTCAAGGCGAGCGAGGGCTACAACAACCCGTGCTTCGCCGGCCTCGTGCCGAAGCCGATGCCGATTCTCGCGAACGATCCGACATCAACCCCGCACGACAAGTTCGCGATCCTGCAGGACTCGGACAAGTGGTCGGCCATTCCAGGCTATCCTGGGCCGGCCACGCCCGCGATGGACGAGGTCTATTATGCCTTCATCATCAACGACATGATGGCGAAGGCGGCAACGGGCCAGTTGAGTGCCGAAGAATCGGTCAAGTGGGCCACGCAGCAGTGCGAGACCATCATGAAGAAATGGGCCGGTAAGGCCTGATTTGCCGGGCTGCCGGGCCGCATGGTGATGCGGCCCGGTTCGCGCCGGCGCCATTTGGTCGGCATAAGAAGCAAGAACGGCTGACGTGCTGCCACGGGGAACGGCGGCGCCAACGCCTTGTTTATCTATGGGAGGTTCAATGGCTGCGGTTGTGACTCAGGACATCGTCAAGAAATTTGGCGAGGTCCCTGCCGTGAACGGCATTTCTCTAACGGTGCCGGACGGTGAATTCATGGTTCTGCTCGGTCCATCGGGCTGCGGCAAGACGACGTATCTGCGCATCATCTGCGGGCTCGAGCAGCAGACCAGCGGCGATCTTCTGATTGGCGGCAACGTCGTCAACGACCTGCCGCCCCGCGCCCGTGGCGTCGCCATGATGTTCCAGAGCTACGGCCTCTATCCGCACTTCACGGTGCGCAACAACATCGCCTTTCCGCTGAAAACGCAGCACGTGCCGCACGACAAGATCGAGAAGCAGGTACAATGGGCCTCGCAACTGCTCGGCATCAACCACCTGCTCGACCGGCGGCCGCGCCAGTTGTCCGGCGGCGAACGCCAACGCGTCGCATTGGCGCGCGCGCTGGTTCGCGAGCCGACCGCGCTGCTGCTCGATGAGCCGCTGTCGAACCTCGACGCCAAATTGCGCACGATGGCGCGGCAGGAGATCAAGAACTTCCAGCAGCGGGTCGGCCTCACCACGATTTACGTGACGCACGACCAGGTCGAAGCGATGGGCATGGGCGACCGCATCGCCGTCATCGACCACGGTAATGTCCGCCAGGTCGGAACGCCGACGGAAATCTATAACGATCCTGCCGACCTCTTCGTCGCCACTTTCGTCGGCTCGCCGCCGATGAACATCGTCAGCCACAATGGCGGCGGCTACCTCGGCTTCCGGCCGGAGAACTTCCTGCCCAAGAGCATGGTCGAGGACGGCGCCGCGACCGAGTTCAAGTTCCGCGTTGACCGTTCGGAATATCTCGGCGCCGAGCGCATCGTTTACGGCGTGATGGAAGGCTTCGAGTCGAAGCAGCTCATCACCGCGAAGCTGCCGCCCGCGCACGTCGACGAGAGCGCCATCCGCCCCGGCGAGTGGCATCCGTTCGCCGTGAAAAACAGCGCGCTGCGCTATTTTGATAAAGACGGCAACCGCACCAGCCGCCACTAGGATAGGTCACACCAATGGTCGCAATTGCTGATTCTGTCCCGAAGGCGCACTCGCGCTTCCACTTCATTCTGGACCGGCGAGACGTGCTGGGCTCGTTGATGGTTGCCCCGGCAATCCTCTACGTGCTGCTGCTGGTCGGCGTGCCATTCCTGATGGCCGTGTATTATTCGATGAGCGCCTACACGATCTACAATCCGTCATGGAGCTTCGTCGGCCTGTCGAACTTCGTCGACGTCGTCGAAAACCCCGCCTTCAGGCAAACTCTCTACAACACCTTCATCTTCACCTTCGGCTCACAGATTCTCGGCCTCGTGCTCGGCAAGTTCGGTGCGCTACTGCTGCTGCGACCGTTTCCAGGCCGCAAGTTCGTCAGGGCCATTATCATATTGCCGTGGGCGGTACCGATCGCACTGGCAACCGTCGCGTGGCAGTGGATGTTCGACTCGCTCTACAGCGTCATCAACTGGACGTTGATCGCACTGGGTTTCATCACTCGCGCCAACGCGCCGAACTGGCTCGGCAATCCGGATCTGGCGATGCTGTCGATCATCGTCGTCAATGCCTGGCGCTTCTTTCCGTTCGCCATCGTGATTTTCCTTGCCGGCATAACTGCGGTCCCGCAGGACGTCATCGACGCGGCGACGGTTGATGGCGCCGGCTTCTGGCGGAAGAACTACCAGATCATCGTGCCGATGATCCTGCCAATCGTCGCCATAGGTCTGGTGTTCGGCATCGTCTTCACGTTTACCGACCTGTCCATCGTCTTCCTGATGACGAATGGCGGCCCGGTCGGCGCGACCTCGGTGCTTGGCTTCGCCGGTTTCCAGACCGGCATCACATCCGGTGACGTCTCCCATGGCGCCGCCATCTCGCTGTTCATGCTGCCGGTCCTACTGGTGGTTGTGATCTTTATGTTGCGCTTCATCCGGCGGCGGGAGATCTGACATGGCACGCACAACAACAGTCGGCACCATCGCGCGGGAAACCTCATTCTACAGCGCTGTCGTCTTCTTCTTCGTCCTCGCGGCGTTCCCGTTCTATTGGATGTTGATCACGTCGTTCAAGTCGAACAGCGACCTCTACAACGTCACCAACATACCATTCTGGTTCAACGACCCGCCGACGCTCGAACATTTCCGTTATCTGTTCGAGAAAACCTTGTTCACCACCTGGCTCTTGAACTCACTGATCATCGGCCTGGTCGTGACCGCTATCACGCTCGTTACCGCGCTGCCGGCCGCATATAGCCTCGCGCGAATGACCGGCAAAAATGGCGAGGCTCTCGGCATTGGCATCTTTCTCACTTACCTCGTGCCGCCAACTCTGCTCTTCCTGCCATTGTCGCGGGTGATCGCGATACTCGGCTTGCAGAACTCGATGTGGGCGCTGGTGCTGGTCTATCCCACCTTCACGATCCCGTTCTGTACCTGGCTGTTGATGGGATTCTTTAAGGCCATGCCGCGTGAAATCGAGGAGGCAGCCATCGTCGATGGCTGCAGCCTGTTCGGCGCCTTCGTCAAGATGGCGATCCCGCTGTCGCTGCCGGGTATCCTGACGACGGTGATCTTCACCTTCACCTTGACGCTGCAGGAGTTCGTCTACGCCCTGACCTTCGTCTCGGCGTCCGACCAGAAGCCAATCACGCTTGGCGTCGCCACCGATCTCATCCGCGGCGACGTGTTCTACTGGGGTGAGATCATGGCCGGTGCCTTGATCGCCAGCATCCCGGTGGCGATCGCCTACAATCTGTTCCTCGATCGCTTCATCTCCGGCATCACCGGCGGCGCGGTGAAGTGATAGGACGGCCTCTGGGGCGCGTTCTTCTCGCGCCCCAGAGTCAGCCCAGCGGCAGCACGTTGGTGTACTTGACCTGCTCGAGCGCGAAGCTCGATTCGATCGACGCCACGCCGTCGACGCGCGTGAGCTTCTGCTTGAGGAAGCGCTCGTAGGCGGCGAGGTCCGGCACGACGACGCGCAACCAGTAATCGCGCGGGCCAGTCATGAGGTAGCATTCGAGCACCTCCGGCCAGCGCGCGATGGTCTTGGCGAAGCGATCGAGCGCGTCCTGCTTCTGGCTGGCGAGCTTGATCGAGATGAAGACGCTGACCGGCAGGCCGACCGCCTGCTGGTCGAGCACCGCGACATAGCGCGCGATGACGCCGGCCTTCTCCAGGTTGCGCATGCGGCGCAGGCATGGCGACGGCGACAGGCCAACTTTGCCGGCCAGATCAGCCAGGCTGATGCGGCCGTCATCCTGCAGCAAGGCAAGAATCTTGCGGTCGGTGTCGTCGAGGGGTTGCCCCGCCATTGGCATATTCACGCGCTCCTGCGTCTCAGAGTGGCAGAAACTGCCATATTCTCAGGTTAGAAGGGTGATTATTGGCAGAAATCACCGGCCCGAAAAGCCGATACTTTCGGTGTCACCGGGTTTCAGGATCATGGCGTCCCATCTCGACCTTTTGCGCGACCTCGAAAAGAAGGTGCTCTGGCTGGCGAGCTGGATGATCCACAACGCCAACCACCTGCGCGACAACAGCGACGGCCTCAAGGTCGGCGGCCACCAAGCCTCATCGGCCTCGCTCGCGACCATCATGACCGCGCTCTATTTCGACGTGCTGCGGCCCGAGGACCGCGTCGCGGTAAAACCGCACGCCTCGCCGATCTTCCACGCCATCCAGTATCTGCTCGGCAAGCAGACGCGCGAGCGCATGGAGGCGTTCCGCGGCTACAAGGGCGCGCAAAGCTATCCCTCGCGCACCAAGGACGCCGACGACGTCGATTTCTCAACCGGCTCGGTTGGCCTCGGCGTGGCGCAGACCCTGTTCTCGTCGCTGGTGCAGGACTACGTGCACGCCCATGGCTGGGCCAAGGACCGCCGCGACGGCCGCATGATCTCGCTGGTCGGCGACGCCGAGCTCGACGAAGGCAATATCTTCGAGGCGCTGCTGGAAGGCTGGAAGCAGGGCCTGCGCAATTGTTGGTGGGTGATCGACTACAACCGGCAGAGCCTCGACGCCGTCGTGCGTGAAGGCCTGTGGGAGCGCTACGAGCAGCTCTTCAAGAATTTCGGCTGGGACGTTGTCATCGTCAAATACGGCTCGCTGCAGCAAGCCGCGTTCAGGGAGCCGGGCGGCGACAGGCTCCGTAAGTGGATCGACACCTGCCCGAACCCGCTCTACTCGGCACTGGTGTTCGCCGGCGGCGCGGCGTGGCGCAAGCGGCTGATGGACGAGATCGGTGACCAGGCCGACGTGTCGCGGCTGATCGAGAGGCGCAGCGACGAGGAGCTTGCCGCGCTGATGAACAATCTCGGCGGCCACGATCTGCCCGCGGTGCTCGAAGCCTTCCACTCGATCAGGACCGACAAGCCGACCTGCTTCATCTGCTACACCATCAAGGGCTTCGGCCTGCCGTTCGCCGGCCACAAGGACAACCACGCCGGCCTGATGACGCCGGCGCAGGTTTCAACCTTGCAGCAGGCGATGAATATCCGGCCCGGCCACGAATGGGACAAGTTCGAGGGCCTGGCGCATCCGCCCGCCGAGATCGAAGGGTTCCTCGCCCGCGTGCCGTTCGCGCAGGGTGGCGACCGGCGGCTGACCGCGCCGCCAATTCCGGCGCCGGACGAACTGCCGGTGACGATCCAGCCGGTGATGGCGACGCAGACCGGCTTCGGCGCCATCCTCAACGAGATCGGCCGCGGCGACGACGCGTTCGCGCAGCGCATCGTCACGACCTCGCCCGACGTCACGGTGTCGACCAATCTCGGCCCGTGGGTGAACCGCCGCGGCATCTTCGGCCGCGAGACGATGGCCGACACCTTCAAGAGCGAGCGCATCCCCTCGACGTTCACCTGGGAGTTCTCGCCGAAGGGCCAGCACATCGAGCTCGGCATCGCCGAGGCCAACCTGTTCATCCTGTTGTCGGCGCTCGGGCTGTCGCATGCGATCAACGGCGAGCGGCTGCTGCCGGTCGGCACGCTGTACGACCCCTTCATCGCGCGCGGCCTCGATCAGCTCAATTACGCCTGCTACCAGGACGCCCGCTTCATCGTCGCGGCGATGCCGTCCGGCATCACCCTGGCCGGCGAAGGCGGCGCGCATCAGTCGATCGCCGAGCCGCTGATCGGGATGGCGCAGGACGGCCTCGCCTCGTTCGAGCCGGCCTATATCGACGAGCTCGCGGTGATCATGGCCTGGGCTTTCGCCTACATCCAGAAGAGCGGCCAGAAGAACGATAACGAGGTGTCCGAACGCAATTGGCTGCGCGACGAAACCGGCGGCTCGGTCTACCTGCGGCTGTCGACGCGGCCGATCGAGCAACTCAAGCGCGCCATGACCGCCGACCTGCGCCAGCAGATCGTCGACGGCGCCTATTGGCTGCGCGAGCCGGGGCCAAACGCCCAGGTCGTCGTCGCCTATACCGGAGCCATCGCGCCGGAGGCGATCGCGGCGGTCGGGCTGATGGCCGAGGACCGCCGCGACGTCGGCCTGCTGGCGGTCACGTCGGCCGACCGGCTCAACGCCGGCTGGACCGCGGCGCAGCGCGCCCGCGAGCGCGGCCTCGTCCACGCCCGCTCGCACATCGAGCGCCTGCTGGCCGATGTGCCGCCGCACTGCGGCCTCGTAACGGTGATCGACGGCCACCCGGCCACGCTCGGCTGGCTCGGCGCCGTGCAAGGGCACCGTACACGGGCGCTCGGCGTCGAGCATTTCGGACAAACCGGCTCGCTCGCCGACCTCTACGAGCATTACGGCATCGATGCCAACGCGATTATCGCCGCCGCGCAGGCCATCGCGCCCGGCCGGCCGATCCGGCATTTGAAGGCGATGTGACTCGTACCCCGGACGCGGTGCAGCGCGTAGCGGTGCACCGCAGAAGGGCCCAGCTTGTTGCTTTAACCGGAGTCCCGGTTCTGCAGCGCGCCGTTTCGCTTCGCTCCACGCTGCGCTGCGCCCGGGACACACACTACTTCGCGTCTTCGTTCATCATCGCCGCGCCCTTCTCGGCGATCATGATGGTCGGCGAGTTGGTGTTGCCCGACGTAATGGACGGCATCACCGAGGCATCGATCACACGCAGGCTGTCGAGCCCGATCACGCGCAACCGCGCGTCGACGACCGCATTGGCGTCGTCAGCGCGGCCCATGCGCGCCGTGCCGACCGGATGAAAGATCGTGGTGCCGATATCGCCTGCGGCTTTCTCCAAGGCGACCTCATCGTCGCTCGAGATCTTGTCGCCGGGAAGATATTCGATCGGCGCATATTTCTGCAGTGCCGGCTGCGCCACGATCCGGCGCGTGATGCGAATGGAGTCGGCGGCGACGCGACGGTCCTCCGGCGTCGCCAGATAATTCGGGTCGATCGACGGCGGCTGCGCCGGATCGGCCGACTTGAGCCTGAGCCAGCCGCGGCTGGTCGGCCGGATGTTGGCGACGCTCGCGGTGAAGGCCGGAAACGGGTGCAGCGGCTCGCCAAACTTGTCGAGCGACAACGGCTGCACGTGGTACTGGATGTTCGCGGTGCTCTGCGTCGGGTCGGACCGGGTGAAGGCGCCGAGCTGTGACGGCGACATCGTCATCGGACCGCGGCGGCGCAGCGCATAATCGAGGCCCATCATCGCCCGCCGCGCCGGCGACGCATAGGTTTCGTTCAGTGTCTTTACGCCGGTGACCTTGTAGATCATGCGCAGTTGCAAATGATCGTGCAGATTGGCGCCGACGCCCGGCTTGTCGAGCAGCACGTCGATTCCGTGCCTTGCGAGATCGCCCGCAGGCCCGACTCCCGACAGCATGAGAATGTGCGGCGAGCCGATCGCGCCTGCCGACAGGATCACTTCGCCGCGACATGTCGCGGTGCGCACTACGCCGTTCTGCCGGAAGCGCACACCGCTGGCGCGCAAATGACCTCCCGTGCCATCGAACAGGACGCGCTCGACCAGACAGCCGGATTCGAGCCGCAGGTTTGGCCGCCCTAGCGCCGGCTTGAGGAAACCGCGCGCCGCCGACCAGCGCCGCCCGCGCTTCTGGTTGACGTGGAAATAGGCGATGCCTTCGTTGTCGCCGGTGTTGAAGTCGCTGACGGCCGGAATGCCATACTGGATCGCGGCATCACGGAAGGCATCGAGAATCTCCCAGGTGAGCCGCATCTCCTCGACGCGCCATTCACCGCCCTGGCCGTGCTCGGCGCCGGCGATGAAGTGATCGACGTGCTTGCGGAAGTAAGGCCGTACGTCGTCCCACGACCAGCCCGGCAGTCCGAGCTGGCGCCAGTGATCGTAATCGCCGCGCTGGCCCAGCATGTAGATCATGCCGTTGATCGCCGAGCAGCCGCCGACCACCTTGCCGCGCGGATAGTTCAGGCTGCGGCCGTTGAGTCCCGGCGACGACTCGGTCTTGAACATCCAGTCGGCACGGGGATTGCCGATCGCGAACAGGTAGCCGACCGGAATGTGAAACCAGATCCAGTTGTCGCGGCCGCCCGCTTCGAGCAGCAGCACACGCTTTGACGGGTCGGCCGAAAGCCTGTTGGCCAGCACGCAGCCCGCCGAGCCGGCACCGACGATGATGTAGTCGTAGTCGCCGGCACCCGTCATTCCGAGCCGCTCCCAGGTCCCGCCTCATGATGGCGGCAACCCGATCATGGCGTCTTTGGCAGCGCAGGCAAGAGTCGTGTTGACGGTGAACGATCTAGAACAGGCCGGGGATCAGCCGATAGCGCACGCGCGATGCGTAGGCCTCGTAACCGGGATCGCGCATGAGCACTTTCTCCTCACGCATGATGCGCGCGATCTGGAGAGACAGCGCGATCGCGTAGAATACGAAAGTCCGGATTGATGGATGCGACAGCAGGAAGCCCAAATGGGTGATCGTGTAACCGAGGTACATCGGATGCCTCACCAGCGCGTAAGGCCCCTCGACCTTGACACCGCGATTGGCCGCAACGATGCCGAAGCTCCGCCACAGCACGACCTTTGCCGAGACCTGGGTGAAGATGCCGGCGAGCATGATCACGGCGCAGACGTCAAGGCTGAGAAGAGGTACGGGAGCGCCCGTCGTCCTGACAAGCAACGGCGCACTGGTCCCGGCGACGGCCAGTATCCAGTCCAGTGGCTTCAACGACATCGCCTGGGCACGGCCGCGGCAAATGATCAAAATGACCGGCAACACCTCGGACACGATCAGCAAGACCGTCACGAGACTCAGATGCTCGGTGAAACCAACCAAGGCCCTGTAGGCGAAATTGGCATAGAGGCCGAGAACGACCACACGCTCGACGACATCGGCAACATCGAGCCACCGCCAGGGCGCCGGCGCATTCGCGCCAAGGGACGCCGCCCCGTACGGTCCGGAATTCACCGGCCTGACCTCAGTCATGCGCAAGGACACTGTTTTGGCTGCGACCATCCGTCGCCAACAGGCGGCGAACCTAGCCTTACGGAGCTAAGACAACCTTAAGCCGATCCATGAGTCTCAGTTTCCCGCTGGAAACTGTGGCAGTTGCCCTCTCTGCGCCCGGCCTGTTACGCTTGTTTTATGCCTTGGTGACGCTGTCCGCGCCGCCGCAGGCCCGGAACGGCGGTTCCGAACTCCAACGAATTCTCAAGCAGGCGCTTGGCGTGGCCCCGGCCGTGCGCCCTTGCGCTTTCGGAGACCGCCATGAAGCCGAGCGTCCGCAACCAGGTCAGGAGCAAGATCGTCAGTCCGCAAGGGCACAACCACATCCCACGTTCGCGTCGATATCGGTGTCGGCGTCATCATGACGTCATCGATCACCCATCAGGCAATCGAGAAGCTTGTGGAAGCTTGGCCCTCGAGAGCGGCAGCGCTGCGGCGGCCTCGCTCGATATCGCCATTACGCCTGACTGACATTCACGATCTTTGAAAAAGAGAAGACCCGCATGAAACATCTGATGAAAAGCCTGTTCGCCGTCGCGGCACTGGCGCTGACGGCTGTGGCGCAACCGGCTGTCGCGCAGGACACGACGCTGACGGTGTTCGCCGCGGCGTCACTGAAAAACGCGCTCGACGACGTCAATGCCGCCTTTGCCAAGAAAAGTCATATCAAGGTGAACACCAGCTATGCCGCGAGCTCGGCGCTGGCGCGGCAAATCGAGTCCGGCGCACCCGCCGACGTGTTCTTGTCCGCCGATCTCAAGTGGATGGACTACGTCGCCGGCAAGAACCTGATCAAGGCCGATACGCGTTTCAACATGCTCGGCAACAAGCTGGTGCTGATCGCAGGGAAGGACTCCAAATTGTCGAGCGTGACGATCAGCCAGGGCTTCGACATCGCCAAGCTCGCCGGCAGCGGCCGCATCGCCATCGCCGACACCAAGGCCGTACCGGCCGGCCTCTACGCCAAGGCGGCGCTGGAGAAGCTCGGTGCCTGGACGGCGGCGGAGCCGAAGCTGGCGCAAGGCGAGAACGTGCGCGCGACACTCGCGTTCGTCGCCCGCGGCGAGACGCCGGTCGGCATCGTCTACGCGACCGACGCCAAGATCGAACCGAGCGTGACGATCGTCGGCATCTTCCCCGACGACTCCTATCCGCCGGTGACTTATCCGGTCGCCGCCACCGTCAATGCCAAGCCCGGCGTCTCGAAATATCTCGCCTTCCTGAAGAGCTCCACCGCAAAAGCCATTTTCGAGAAATACGGCTTCAGCTACCTGATCAAGCCGGTGTCATAGGTTACAACCGCGCCCATGTTCGAGCTCTCGCCCCAGGACTGGGTCGCAGTCCAGCTGTCGCTGCGCGTGGCGCTCGTCGCCACCGCGGTGTCGCTGCCGCTCGGCATCGCCGCCGGCTGGCTGCTGGCGCGCAAGGACTTCCCGGGCAAGGCGCTATTCAACGCCGTCATCTACTTGCCGCTGGTGCTGCCGCCGGTGGTCACCGGTTACCTGCTGTTGCTGACATTCGGCAAACGCGGACTGATCGGCGGCTGGCTGGCCGATCACCTCGGCGTCGTGTTCGCGTTCCGCTGGACCGGCGCGGCGCTGGCCTGCGGCGTGATGGCGTTCCCGCTGATGGTCGGCGCCATCCGGCTGTCGATCGAGTCGGTCGACCGCCGCCTCGAGGACGCCGCCTCGACCCTCGGCGCCAGCCCGGCTTGGCGATTCGCGACGGTAACGCTGCCGCTCGCGCTGCCCGGCGTCATCGCCGGCGCGGTGCTCGCCTTCGCTCGCGCCCTGGGCGAGTTCGGCGCCACCATCACGTTCGTGTCCAACATCCCGGGCGAGACCCAGACGATCTCGGCGGCGATCTACACATTGACTCAGGTGCCCGGCGGCGACTGGCAGGCGCTACATCTTGTCGTCATTGCCGTTCTCATCTCGCTGGCCGCCCTCATCGTCTCGGAGTGGTTCGGGCGGCGCGCCGGCGCGCGGGTGCATGGCACCTGACATGCTCGCCGTCGACGCCGAAAAATCGCTGGGCGCGTTCACGGTCAAGGCCGTTTTTACAGGCGACGGCGGCATCACCGCGCTGTTCGGGCCGTCCGGCTCGGGCAAGACCAGCATCGCCAACATGGTCGCGGGCCTGATCGCGCCGGACCGCGGACGGATCGCGTTCAACGGTGACGTGCTGTTCGACAGCGCGCAAGGCATCAACCTGCCGGCGCATGCCCGCCGCGTCGGCTACGTGTTTCAGGATGGACGGCTGTTTCCGCATCTGTCGGTGGCGCGCAATCTCGACTACGGGCGCTGGATGACGGGACAGCAGCGCGATGACACGCAGTTCAAGCACGTCACCGACCTGCTCGACATCGGACCGCTGCTCAAGCGCCGGCCCGGTGCGTTATCCGGCGGTGAGCGCCAACGTGTCGCGCTTGGCCGGGCGCTGCTGATGAAGCCGCGGCTTCTGCTGCTCGACGAACCCTTGGCCTCGCTCGACGCAGCACGCAAGCGGGAGATTATGCCCTATCTGGAGCGGCTGCGCGACGACACCGGGCTGCCGATGATCTACGTCAGCCACGATCCGGCCGAGGTACGGCGGCTGGCGAGCCGAGTCGTGCTGCTGGACGGTGGCCGTGTGACGGCGACGGGCGGCGTGGAGATTTTGAGTTAATCGTCATGGCCGGGCTTGTCCCGGCCATCCACGCCTTTGATACTCGCGGCAAAGAAAGGCGTGGATGCCCGCGACAAGCGCGGGCATGACAGAGACAAATGTTCCCGCCCGAGCGCATCGTCTGCCTGACCGAAGAAACCGTGGAGACACTCTATCTCCTGGGTGAAGACAGACGCATCGCCGGCGTATCGGGCTACGCGGTGCGGCCGCCGCGAGTGCGCAAGGAAAAGCCGCGCGTCGCAGCGTTCATTTCGGCGGACATGCCGAAGATCCTCGCGCTTGAGCCCGATCTCGTTCTCACGTTCTCCGATCTACAAGCCGATATCGTCGCCGCGTTGGTGCGCGCCGGCATCGCGGTGCACGCGTTCAACCAGCGCGACATCGCCGGCATTCTGGCGATGATCCGCACGCTCGGCGCACTGATCGGCGAGGCGCCGAAAGCCGAGGCGCTGGCGCAGCGTCTTGAAGCGCGGCTCGACGAGATACGTGCCGCGACAGCGCGGCTACAAATTCGGCCGCGCGTCTATTTCGAGGAATGGGACGAGCCGATGATCTCCGGCATCGGCTGGGTTTCGGAACTGATCGGCATCGCCGGCGGCGACGATGTGTTTCCGGAGCTGGCCGCAGCCAAGGCTGCCAAGGATCGTATCGTCACGGCCACGCAGGTCGTCGCGGCAAGGCCCGACATCATCATCGGGTCGTGGTGCGGCAAGAAGTTCGTGCCCGGCAAGGTCGCGGCCCGGCCGGGCTTCGAGCGCATTCCTGCGGTCGCCGGCGGGTTCCTGCGCGAGATCAAATCCACCGTCATTCTGCAGCCTGGCCCGGCCGCCCTCACCGACGGCCTCGACGCCCTGCGCAGAATTATCCAGGAATGGGTGGAGAAGCAGGGCAACGACGTGGTATTGTCCGGCGAAACCCCGATTTGAGCCGGATTTTGAAGGACCTGCCGATGACCCCGACCGACCGCACACCCTCGTCCGCCAGCCTGCGCAGCGACCTCACCCTGGTCGCGTTGCTCGTCGGGCTCGGCGTCGTGGCGCGGCTGATGCCGCACGAATGGAATTTCACGCCGATCGCGGCGAGCGCACTGTTCGCCGGCACCGTCCTCAGCCGCCGCCTGCTGGCCTTCGCTGTGCCCGTCGCCGCGCTGCTCATCAGCGACGCATTCATCGGCTTCGATTCGACCGCGATGACCTTTATCGTCTACGGCCTGTTCCTGCTGCCGGCCTGCGTCGCCCTGCTGCCGGCCCGCGCCCGCGCGCCATTCATGTTCGTGCCGGCGATCATTGGCTATTCGCTGGTCTTCTTCCTGGTGACCAACTTCGCGGTGTGGGCGCTCGACGGGATGTATCCGCACACCTTCGCCGGCCTCGCGACCTGCTATGCCGCCGGCCTGCCATTCCTGCCGCAGACCGTGATCGGCGACCTGTTCTGGGCCGCGGCGCTGTTCGGCGGCTACGCGCTGGTCCAGCGAGCGCCACGCGTGGCGCGCCACCCGGCCTAACCGAACAGCCGTTTCCTGATCGCCTCGAGCAGGACCGTCGCGCGGCCCTGCCACGTACTGGTATCGATATCCGGATCGGCGAGCCGCAGGCCGACCGTCGTCACCTTGCCCTCGGCCACCTTGTGCGCGAGCAGCGCGATAGTGCCGATATTGATGATGTCGCCCTGCCGCGCCGGCCGCTTGAGCTCATCGGCGAACTGCGCGGCCAGCGTGATGTCCATATGGTCGGCAGAAATCTGCAGGCCATAGACGTCGGCGAGCGCGCCCAATGTCGCCGTGCCCGGCACGAAAAAATCGCCGAGCAGGCGCGGATCGGGCGCACGCGGCGGCGGCAGGTCGACGAAGAAGCGGTCGAGCGCCTGCGCCTTCTCCGGCGGCGCCAGCAGATAGACATAGTCGCCGGCCTGAACGGCGTTGGCCTCTTCCGGCGTCAGGATGCGCTGATCGCGCACCAGCAAGGTTGGCTTGGCCCATGACGGAATGAGACCACGGCGCAGATACGGGCTGTTGGCCGCGACAGGATACCCGACCAGTTCCTGGTCCAGTTGCCCGGGAAGGTCGAACTCGACGCGCTGTGGCGGCAGATAGTCGGAGCGCTTGAGCGCCACGCCGAGCCGCCGTGCCGCGAAGGCCAGCGTCCAGCCCTGCACCAGCAGCGACACGACGACGACCACGAAGGCGATATCGAAATAGATGTGAGCCGACGGCAGCCCGACCAGCATCGGGATCGACGCGAGGAAGATGCCGACGGCGCCGCGCAGGCCGACCCAGGCGATGAAAACCTTCTCGCGCCACTCGAACTGAAACGGCGCGAGGCACAGAAAGACCGCGACCGGCCGCGCGACCAGCATCAGCGTCAGGGCGACGGCAACCGCGGCAAACACGCTGTGCGGCAAGCGCGCCGGCCATGCCAGCAGCCCGAGCAGCACGAACATGACGATCTGCGCCAGCCACGTGACGGCGTCGAGAAACAATACCACGGAACTGTGCGCCCTGATCTTCCGGTTGCCGACGACGAGACCGGCCAGATAGACGGCGAAATAGCCCGAGGCCTGCACCACGTTGGCGAATGCGAAGATGACCAGCGCGCTGATCGCGACGAACGGCGCGATCAGGCCTTGCGTCATGCTGATGCGGTTGAGCACGAGGGTGACCAGCCGTCCCCCGACGAGCCCGATGACTCCGCCGAGAATGCCTTGCCGCAACAGATCGACGGCAAGGTCCGGCCACGAGCGATGACCGCTGAGCAGGACCTCGATCAATGTGATCGTGAGAAAAATCGCGAATGGATCGTTGGCGCCGGATTCGACCTCCAGCGTGCCACCGACATGCGAGCGCAGCCTCAGGCCGCGCGCGTTAATGAGGAAGAACACGGCGGCCGCGTCGGTCGAGGCGATCACCGCGCCGACCAGCAGCCCCTCGGTCCAGCTCAAGCCGAGCGCGAACTTGGCGACCGGCGCGGTCAGAAGCGCGGTGATGAGAACGCCGGCGGTCGCCAGCAAGCCGGCCGGCGCCAGCACGCTGCGAAACGTCGAGAACCGCGTGCGCAGGCCGCCGTCGAACAGGATCAGCGCAAGCGCAATCGATCCGACGGTGTAGGCAACGCTAACGTCGTCGAACTGAAGGCCGCCGGGCCCCGAGTTCCCGGCCAGCATGCCAATGATGAGAAAGATCAACAGCAGGGGCGCGCCGAACCGCAGCGCCAACAGGCTCGACAGGATGCCGGCCAGCACCAGCAGGCTGCCGAGCAGTATCGCGATGCTGACGGTGTCAAGGGCGCCCATCCCCTTATAGGACGGATTCGCACCCCTTTCGGCAATGCGAAATCGACCACACGGGCAGGAGTTTTGCCGCTAGCTGCCGCGGTCGTCCGGCTCGGCGAGGATCAGGGCCCAGAAGACCTTGTATTTCGAGGCCGGCGTATAGACCGCCGCAATGCCCATGCGGGTGGCGCCGTGCAGCAGCATGTTGGCACGGTGCGGCGGCGAATCGCGCCAGCCCGAGAACGCCTCCGCCAGCGTGTGATAGCCGGCGCCGATGTTCTCGGCGGCAAGCTTCGCGTCGTAGCCGGACGCCTTCAGCCGCTGCACGAACGGCTTGCCGAGATTGTGGTCGAGCTTGTCGCGCTTGGCCATCAGGCCTGCCTGGGCTTCGGCCAGCGCCATCAGTTGCGGATCGAGCGCCACCGCCGGCAAGCCGTTATTGCCGCGGTAGCCGGAGATCATCGAGGCTGCGGCAGCCGCGTCAAGCGTGGCGCCGGGCTGCGCCAGGTTGACGTAGAAGCTCGGCTCGCCTTTCGGCACGTATTCGGCGGCGCAGCCTCCAAGCAGCAGGACAGCAAAGGCGAACGGTAACAGGCGCAAGGTCATTCCGGTCTCCGAATCGAGGCTGCGATGCTACGGCACTTTGCGGCACTTTATGGCGTTTTGCCGCGCCGGTTCAGCCGAACAGGCCGGCGAACCAGTAAAATCCGGCGGCAATCAGCGCCGCCGCCGGGATGGTCAGAACCCAGGCGATGACGATCTCGCGGGCCACGCCCCAGCGCACCGCCGAAACCTTCTTGGCCGCGCCGACGCCGATGATCGAGCCGGTGATGGTGTGCGTAGTCGACACCGGAATGCCGAGCTCGGTGGCGGCAAACAGCATGATCGAGCCGCCCGTCTCCGCGCAGAAACCCTGCACCGGTGTCAGCCGGGTGATCTTCGAGCCCATGGTGTGGACGATCCGCCAGCCGCCCGCCAGCGTGCCGAGCGCGATCGCCGCCTGGCAGGCCAGCACTACCCACAACGGCACGTAGAAATTCGAGCCGAGGTAGCCCTGCGAATAGAGCAGCACGGCGATGATGCCCATCGTCTTCTGGGCGTCGTTGCCGCCGTGGCCGAGCGCATAGCATGACGCCGAAACGAGCTGAACGCGCCGGAAGAGATTGTCGACGCCATACGGCGTGAACCGCATGAATGCCCACGACACCGCGAGCATCAAGAAAAGCGCCAGCACCAGGCCGATGCCCGGTGACAGCACGATGCCGGCGATCGTCTTGAAGACGCCGCTCCACACCACCGCGGAAATGCCGGCCTTGGCAAGGCCGGCGCCGACCAGGCCGCCGATCAAGGCGTGCGAGCTCGACGACGGGATGCCGAGACGATTGGTGACGAGCTGCCAGCAGATGGCACCGCCGAGCGCGCCGAAGATCACCTGGGCGCTCACCACATCGGCCTCGACGATGCCGCGGCCCACCGTTTCAGCGACATGCAGACCAAAGACAAGAAAGGCGACGAAATTGAAAAACGCGGCCCAGGCGACGGCATAGTGCGGCTTGAGCACACGCGTCGAGACTACGGTCGCGATCGCGTTGGCGGCGTCGTTCATGCCGTTGAGGAAGTCGAACGCCAGCGCCACCGCGACCAGCGCCACCAGCAAAGGAAAAGCCAGGGTCGCGGTCATCAGACGTGTTCGACCACGATGCCGTGCAGCACGTTGGCGACGTCGTCGAACCGGTCGACGACTTTCTCGAGATGATCGTAGATCTCGTTGCCGATGTAGAACTCGAGCCCGCTCTTGCCGACATTGGCCCGATAGAGCTCGCGCAAACCGAGGTCGTGCAGCTCGTCGGCCTTGCCTTCGAGCTTGGAGATCTGCTCGCTCAATGCGCTAAGACGCCCGGCCTGGGCGCTGATCTGGCTCAGCAACGGTACGGCCTCCTTCACCAGCTCGGCGCACTTCACCACGACGTCGCCCATCTCCTTCATCTGCGGCGTGAAGTCCTTGACGTCGAACAGGATGATGGTCTTAGCGGCCTTCTGCATCTGGTCGATGGAGTTGTCCATAGACGTGATGAGATCGCGGATGTTGCCGCGATCGAACGGCGTGATGAACGTGCGCCGCACCGCGAGCAGCACTTCCCGCGTGGCGTCGTCGGCTTCCTGCTCGCGGTCCATCACGGTTTTGCAGTTCGAGGCGATGGCGTCGCCGCCTTCCATCATCGCCCGCAGCGCCCTGGCGCCGCCGAGCACGGCCTCGGAATGCCGGGCAAACAAGGTGAAGAACCGCTCCTCCTTCGGCATCAGCGCGTGAAACCAGTTCATCATTCGCGGTAACTCCACTGAGGGCGGGCGCCGCAACTTAGCGCCGGAACCTGCGATTTAGGAGCGCGATTGCATTGTTATCGACATGATGAAAAGGCGATTGTTGCAGCAAATCCTCGCGTTCCGGTCCAAACCTTGCTGCATCGGCTGCTGGCGTCGGCTAGGGTCGTTCTGAGAGTATGACCGAAAATGATGCCGGGTTTTCAAGCTCGTGTCCCGGGCGCAGTGCAGCGTGAAACGATGCGCTGCAGACCCGGGACCCCGGTTCCTTTGCGTATAACCGGGGTCCCGGCTCTGCGGTGCACCACGGCGCTACGCTTGTGCTGCACCGCGTCCGGGACACGTCGTTGATTTTGACGGGCTCTTTTCGAGTCAGACTCTGAGGAGGAAACAGCGATGCGCCTGGGGTATTTCACGATGCCGGTACACCCCCTGGGGCGCGATTGGTCGGAAACCCTGCGGGAGGACCGCGAGGCCATCATCCTTTGCGATGAACTCGGCTTCCATGACGCTTTCGTCGGCGAGCACCTGAGCGACCGGGTCGAGAACATCACCAACAGCATGCTGTTCCTGGCGACGCTGATCCATTCGACCCGCACCATCAGGCTCGGCACCGGCACCACCAACCTCGCGCAGATGCATCCCGTGCTGGTTGCCGGCAACGCAGCGATGTTCGACCATCTGGCGCAGGGCCGCTTCATCATGGGCATCAGTCCCGGCGCGCTGACATCGGACGCCGAGGCGATCGGCATCCTCGACGAGGACCGCAACAAGATCTTCGCCGAGGCGATCGACGTCATCCTCGCGATCTGGGAAGGCAATCCGCCCTACAACATCGATCTGCCGAACAATCGCTTCAAGGTATCCTTCAAGCGCACCGCCGCGCTCGAGCTTGGCCTCGGCATGCTGCCGGTGCCATTCCAGAAGCCGCGACCGGAGATCGTCGGTACGGTCGTCGCGCCGTTCTCTCCCGGCGTCGTGCTGATGGGCCGGCGCGACTTCCATCCGCTGTCGGCCAACTTCCTGCTGGCGAAGCACCTGCGTTCGCACTGGCAGAATTATGCCAAGGGCAAGGCGGAGGCCGGGCACAAGGCCGACATCAACGACTGGCGCATCGCCCGCACCATCTTCGTCGCCGACGACGACAAGACCGCGCAACGCTACGGCTTCGATGACGCCAACAGCCCCTACCGGCATTATTTCGAGCAGATGCATGCGAAGATGAAACGCAGCAATCGCCTCTATGTCTTCAAGAGCCACAAGGAACAGCCGGATGAAGAGATCACGCTCGACTACGTGATGCGCAACTGCGTGACCTTCGGCTCGGTCAACAAGGTCGTCGACGCCATCCTCGCCTTGCGCGAGGAAACCGGCGATTTCGGCGAGCTCGTCTATGCCGGCATGGACTGGGTCGATCCGGCCCTGGCCAGACGCTCGCTGCAACTGATGGCCGAGCAGGTTCTGCCCAAGGTCAACCGGGCGATCGCCAAAAGCGAAGCCGCGGAATAGTCAGCGCGGGAAAATCGAAGCGACCAGCGCGCAGGACACGCCGTAGACGCCGAGCAGACTGGCAAGCGTCAGACCGGTCGGACCTGCGCCGACGATGGCGACGCATGCAGACGAACTCATGGGCGCAGCATAACGCAAAACAAAACCGGCGCCCGAAGGCGCCGGCTGTCATCTCGTCGGATTGTGGATCGCCTAGCGGACCGCCGGCAGCGGCGACGACGAAACCGATCCGGTCTGGCCGACCTGCATCGGCGCGCCGGCCTCCGGCCGCTGCACCGCGCCGTCCTGACCGACGGTCATCACCGTATCCGGCCGCGCGCCGCCGGCGACGGTGGCCGGCTTCGGCCCAGGCAGCACTACGACGCGGGTGCCGACCTGAACGCGGCTATAGAGGTCTTCGATGTCCTGGTTGAGCAGGCGGATGCAGCCCGACGACACATACTGTCCGATCGTCGAGGGCTGGTTGGTGCCGTGGATGCGATAGAGCGTGTTGCCGAGATAGAGCGCGCGGGCGCCGAGCGGATTGCCCGGGCCGCCAGCCATCATGCGCGGCAGATAAGGCTGGCGATCAATCATCTCGGCGGGCGGGAACCAGTCCGGCCACTCTTTCATGCGCGAGATGCGCTCGACGCCGGCCCAGGTGAAGCCCTCGCGGCCGACGCCGATGCCGTAGCGGAGCGCCTTGCCGTGGCCGAGCGTGAGATAGAGGAACGTATGCCCGGTATCGACAATGATCGTGCCGGCCGGCTCGGTCGTCTTGTAGTCGACGAGCTGCCGCTGCAGCTCCGGCGGCAGTGTCTTGGGAGTGCCGGTTTCCGGCTGGTCTTCAGGCGGCAGGCCGGCCGCAGGCGCAGAAGCCGTCTGTTGCGTGGCCGGCGCTGTCGCACCGACCGCGGCGGGCGGACGCGGCTGGTCCGCACCGGGCGCAGCGGCCGAGGGAGGAAGCTGTTGACTGCCCTGAACCTGAGGCTGGTTGGCCGGGTAACCGGGGGGCGCCGGCAACGGCGCGCTCTGATCCTCATCGACCAGCCAAGCGGGCGGCAGGCCGTGGGTGCCGGGCGGCGGATCGCGATAAATCTGCGGTGGCGCAACGTACTGTGCCGACGCCGGAATCACGGGAAGAAATGCGCCCATCGCCAGCGCAGCGACCAAAACGAAAAAATGGCGGTTCATGCCACCCTCTAATGCCCTAAGGGCGCTCTCCATCGCAGACGATGAAGGCACATTCAAGACAGGATACGGCTTGTGCCGGTAATAACCCGCTAACTGTTACGAAAAGGCTACGCCTCGTGGGCCGCGGGCGCCGATTGCATATCGACCCGGCGTAACATCAGCAACACCAGTGGAACCATGACAGCTGCGAACAGGCCGGCCAGCCAGAACACATCGCCATAGGCGAGCATTGTCGCCTGATTCTGGACGGCCTGCCCGACCCAGGCCATTGCCGCCTTCCCGGCGGCGAGCGAACCGGAACCCTGGCTCATGAAGTATTCGGCGATCCGGTGCTGGGCGTCGATCCAGGCCTGGGACGACGGCACGACGTGCTCGACCAGACGCGACTGATGGAACTGGCTGCGCTGGGCGATCTCGGTGTTGGCCATCGAGACGCCGATGCTACCACCGAGATTGCGGGCGACGTTGATCAGCGCCGACGCCTGGTTGGTGCTCTCGCCCGGCAGGCCCGAATAGGCCGCGGTATTGATCGGAATGAAGAGCAACGGCAATCCGACCATCTGAAACACCCGCGCCCAGACGAAATAACCGAAGTCGGCGGCCGGCGAAAGCGATGTCATGTGCCACATCGACAGCGCAACCGCGGCCATGCCGATGGCGATCAGGTATTTCGGCTGCACCTTCGCGGCGATGATTCCGGCAAACGGCATCATCAGCAGCATCGCGACGCCGCCCGGCATCATGGAGAGTCCCGACAGCTCGTCGGTGTAGGCGAAGTTCGTCTGCATCAATTGCGGCAGGATCTGCGTCGAGCCGAATAGCACCGCGCCGACCGACATCATCACCAGGAACGACGTCCCGAACTGGCGCCGCAATAACAGGCGAATGTCGACGATGGGATCGTCCTGCGACAACTCCCAAGCAAAAAGTCCGACGAGCGAGATGGCCGAGATGACCGCGAAGGTGACGATGAACGACGAACTGAACCAATCATCTTGCTGACCCTTGTCGAGCACGATCTCCAGACAGCCGAGGCCGGCGGCAACGAGAATAAAGCCGATCCAGTCGACATGCAGGCCGTGCGCAAGCCGGTCCCGCCTTTCGCGTTCGAGCGCGGGCGGCTCGACCAGCAGCCATTGCACGAGCGACAGCGACAAGGCGCCGAACGGCAGATTGATGAAGAAGATCCAGTGCCACGAGAAATTGTCGGTCAGCCAGCCGCCCAATGTCGGCCCGACGGTCGGCGCCACGATCACGGCAACGCCGTAGAGCGCGAAGGCCTGCGAGCGCTTCTCGGGCGGGAACGTGTCAGCCAGGATCGATTGCTCGCTCGGCGCCATGCCGCCGCCGCCGAGGCCCTGCAGGATGCGGCACGCGATCAGCATCGGCAGGTTGACGGAGAGCCCGCACAGCACCGACGCGGCCGTGAAGGTGCCGACGCAGATCATGTAATAGCGCTTGCGGCCGATCACGCTGGACAGCCAGCCGCTGATCGGAATGATCACCGCATTGGCGACGAGATAGGTGGTGATGATCCAGGTCGACTCGTCGAGACCCGCGGCAAGATCGCCGGCGATGTTGCGCAACGCGACATTGGCAATCGACGTGTCGAGCACCAGCATGAAAGTGGCGATCGACACGACGACCGCGATCAGCCACGGATTGCGGTCGCCGGCCGCCGAACGGTCGTTATCCGGCCGCCGCGCGCCGTTCATCGCACGCGCACCCGCGGCACGACCGACATGCCGGGGCCGAGATAGACGCTGGCCGGCTTGTCGAACACGATCTTCACCGGCACGCGCTGCACGACCTTCACGTAATTTCCAGTCGCGTTCTCCGGCGGCAGCAGGCTGAAGGCCGTTCCGCTGCCGGGCTGAATGCTGTCGACGCGGCCGTGGAAGTCACGATCCGGATAGGCGTCGATCTCGATATCGACCGGCTGGCCCGGCCGCATATCGGTGAGCTGCGTCTCCTTGAAGTTGGCGGTAATCCATACGTTGCGCGGCACGAACATCAGCAGCGCCTGGCCCGGCTGCGCATAGGCGCCCTTGGCGGCGCTGAGCTTGGCGACGCGACCGTCTTCGGGCGCGACGATGACGGTGCGGGCGAGGTCGGCCTCGGCCTTGTCGAGCCCGGCCTGCGCCTCCTCCACCTGCGCCACGGCGCCATCGCGCTGCGTGCGCAGCACTTCCAGCTGCTTTTCGGCGCTGGCGGCGCTGGCCTGCGCCGACGCCAGGCTGGCTCGTTTCTGGGTCAGGTCCGACGAAGCCTGCTGCGCCCGCTGTTCGGTGCCGGAGCCCTGCTGCAGCAGCCTTTGATAACGCTGGTTCTCTTCCTCGAAAAATTTCAGCGCGGCTTGCGCCTGCTCGACCTGCTGATGTGCCTGATCGATCTGGCTGCGCTGCGCGTCGATCTGCGCCTCGTCGTTCGCGACTCGCGCTTTCGATTCGGCGAGCGTGCCGCGCGCCTGCTCGAGCGCCGCCCGATAGTTGCGCTGGTCGATGCGAACCAGCACGGCGCCGGCCGTGACGTCCTGATTATCCGTCACCGGCACATCCGTGATCAGCCCGGGCTCCTGCGGACCGATCTGCACGACCCTCGCATCGATGAAGGCGTCGTCGGTCGACTCGAAGTGCCGTGCATGCAGCCACCACGCGACCAGGCCAGCGAGCACCGTCACAAGGACGAGCGCGACGAGCCCGACGGTAAATGGGCGCTTCTGCGCCGTCCGCAACATCGATCGGCGCCGGCTGACCTCTTTTTTCCTAGACGCATCCGGATGGTCGCGCCGTTCAGGCTGCTGTAGCGGCGAGTCTTTTCCGGAAATGTCGTCCCGTTCCATGCGGTGCGCGGTGCTTTTGTGGCTCCGCGCGGACTCCAGGCTGGTCATGTACGGTTCACGTCCAAGGGGCTACCCCTCGAACTAATCGCACCGGTCTATCAAAGTTCCTCGACTTGCCGCCGGGAGTGCGCAATGCCACCGAAAAGTCATGTCCTCGCGCGTTAAGGCGATTTCATGGGAATTGTGGGACCGAGGCTGCAGCATTTGCTCAGATTCTGCTTTAAGTTCCAGGCGTTTGGGACATTGAGCGCATGCGCATCGGCTCGTTGATTGTGGCGTCAGCGGCGCGGCCGCTGAGACGGCGGCTTTCGCCATTCGCCGTCTTGTGCTTGGCGCCGGTGCTCGGCGGCTGCCTACTAACGGCCGACAACCCCGATCCCCTGATCGATATTCCCACTTTTTATAGCGGCGGCCCGCACACCAAGCACGGCGCCGAGATCGCGCTTCCTCCGCTCGATTGGTGGCACGCGTTCCACTCGCCCGAGCTCACCGCGCTGATCGAACAGGCGCGCGAATCAAATCTCGACATCGCCGCCGCGGTGGCGCGCATCGTGCAGGCCGATGCCCAGTCACGCATCACCGGCGCGGCGCTGCTGCCGACGGTCGACCTCGGCGGCAGCGCGACCCGGTCGCGCAGCTCGCAAAACATCAACAACACCGGGGTCGGCGGCAACGCGGGCGTCGGCGGCGGCAAGGACCGGGTGGTCTACAGCGCTTCGCTCAGCGCCAGCTACGAGATCGACTTCTGGGGCAAGAATCGGGCAGCTTTGAGGGCTGCCGAGGAAAGTGCCGTCGCCGCGCGATATGACCGCGAGGTCGTCGGACTCAGCACCGTCGTCAGCGTCGCCAACGCCTATTTTCAGGTGCTCGCCACGCAGGACCGGCTGCGGGTCGCGCGCAACAATCTGACAAGCGCGACGCGCGTGCTTGCTCTCATCAAACAGCGGCTCGCGGCCGGCACCGCGTCAGAGCTCGATACCGCGCAGCAGGAAAGCGTGGTCAATAACATCCGCGCCTCGATCCCACCGCTCGAACAGACCTTGCGCCAAAATCAAATTGCGTTGGGCATCCTGCTCGGCATGAGCCCGGAACGGGTGAAGATTCATGGCGGCAGCCTGCGCAGCATCGCGATTCCGCGCGTCACACCCGGCCTGCCGTCGGAACTTCTGGCGCAACGCCCCGACATCCGCCAGGCCGAGGCCAATCTCGCGGCAGCCAACGCCAACGTCCAGAACGCCCGCACCCAGCTTCTGCCGAGCATCACGCTGACCGGCGAGGGCGGGTACCAGAGCGCGGCACTGAAGGCGCTGTTGGAGCCACAATCGGCGTTCTACAATATCGCCGCCGGCCTGACCCAGCCGATCTTCCATGGCGGCGAGATCCTGGGGAACATCGACTTGCAGAAAGGACGCCAGGACGAGCTGGTGCAGACCTATCGCAAAGCCGTGATCTCCGCTTTCGGCGACATCGAAACCGCGCTGAGCGCGGTGCGCCGCACGGCCGAAGCGGAGCGCCTCGAGGCGCAGGTCGTGGCCAGCTCACAGCGTGCGTTCAACATTTCCGAAGAGCGGCTGCGCGAAGGTACCGTCGACCTCGTCACGGTGCTGCAGACACAGCAAACGCTCTACCAGGCGCAGGACGCGTTAGTGCAGGCGAGACTCACGAAGTTTCAAGCCATCGTGAGCCTGTATCAGGCCCTTGGTGGCGGCTGGCTGCCAAAGCCGGTGGAGGCGATGAATGCACGGTAATCCGCCGTCGCCCGTCATCACGCCCGTTGAAAAGAAGCAACGCGGCCGTTTCCGGCGGCTTGTCACGTGGCTCGTGGTGCTGCTGATCCTCGGCGGCTTCGGCTACTATTTCTATTCGTACAAGCCGGGACAGACCACACGCATATCGCGCCGCAGCCTCAACGCCGGGCAAGTCACGCCTGTCGTCGCCGTGCCGGCGACTCGCGCCGACGTTCCGGTCTATCTCGACGCCGTCGGCACCGCGCAGGCCCTCAACACCGTAACGGTGCGTTCGCAGGTCGACGGCAAGCTGATCAGCGTCAATTTTGACGAAGGCCAGGACGTCAAGAAAAACGACATCCTGGCCGAGATCGATCCGATCACCTTCAAGGCCGCGCTCGACCAGGCGGTCGCCAAGAAGGCGCAGGACGAAGCCCTGCTCGCCAACGCCAAGATTGACCTCGACCGTTACGAAAGGCTCGCCGCCAGCAATGCGATCAACCGCCAGCAGGCCGACACCCAGCGCGCGCTGGTCGCGCAATACACCGCGCAGGTGCAGGCCGACCAGGCTGCCATCGAAAACGCCAAGGCGACGCTGGATTACACGACGATCCGCGCGCCGATCGACGGCCGCACCGGCATCCGCCAGGTGGACGTCGGCAACATCATTCACGCCAGTGATACGACCGGCCTTGTCGTCATCACGCAGATCAAGCCGATCTCGGTCCTGTTCAACCTGCCGCAACAGGACCTCGATCGCGTCAATACGGCGTTCGCCAAAGGACCACTCGAGGTCGACGCGCTGCGCTCCGATAACAACAAGGTCATCGGGCAAGGCCGCCTCACCGTGATCGACAACCGGGTCGACTCCTCGACCGGTACCGTGCGGCTGAAGTCGGAGTTTCCCAATCCCGACTTGCAGCTCTGGCCGGGCCAGTTCCTCAACGTTCGCCTTCTGGTCGGCACGCTGAAGCAGGCCGTGGTGGTGCCGACCGGCGCGGTGCAGCGCGGGCCGAACGGCACCTACGTCTTCATCGTAAAGGACGACAACACGGTCGCGATGCAGAGCGTCACCGTCGGCATGCAGGATGAGACACGCGCCGTCATCACCAAGGGCGTCGAGCCGCCGCAACGTGTCGTCACGACCGGCTTTGCCCGGCTGACCGACGGCAGCAAGGTCGTGCCAAGCGCGCCCGGCGAGACCGCGGCACCGGCCGCCGGCAGCGGACGCGCCGGTGAAGCGCCGGGGCAACGGAAGAGCCAGGGAAGCGGCCAAGGAAGCAACCAAAGCAAGCGCCAGAACGGCGGATAGGCCGGCGCGATGAGCGTGTCCTCGCCCTTCATCCAGCGGCCGATTGCGACCTCGCTGCTCGGCGTCGCGGTGATGCTGGGCGGCCTGCTCGGCTACTGGTGGCTGCCGGTGTCGGCGCTGCCGCAGGTCGACTTCCCGACCATCCAGGTGACGACGCAGATGCCGGGGGCAAGTCCCGACACGATCGCATCGCTGATCACCGCGCCGCTCGAACGCGCGTTCGGCCAGATCCCGTCGCTGCAGACGATGAGTTCGTCAAGCTCGTTCGGCATCAGCCAGGTGACGCTGCAGTTCGATCTCAACCGCAATATCGACGCCGCGGCGCAGGACGTGCAGTCGGCGATCAACGCCGCCGGCTCGACGCTGCCGCGCAACCTGCCCTATCCGCCGCTCTATTCGAAGGTCAATCCGGCCAGCACGCCGATTATCACGCTGGCGCTGACCTCCGACACCGTGACCATCCGCGCCCTGTCCGATATCGCCGACTCGATCATGGCGCCGCGGCTGTCACAGATCACCGGCGTCGGCCATGTCTCGGTGCAGGGCGGCATCCGCCCGGCGATCCGCATCCAGGCCGACCTGTCGCGTCTTGCGGCCTACGGAATAGGCCTCGAGGACCTGCGCAACGCCATCGTCGGCGCCAATGTCTCCGGCGCCAAAGGCTCGCTCGACGGCGCGCATCAGTCCTACACGATCGCCGCCAACGACCAGATCGCCGATGTCGCCACCTACGCCAACGTCATCATCGCCTACCGCAACAGCGCGCCGGTGCTGCTCAAGGACGTCGCCAACGTCTTCGAGGGGCTGGAGAACGACAAGGTCGGCGCGTATTTCCGCGGCAAGCCCGCCGTCGTCATCGACGTGCAGCGCCAGCCCGGCGCCAACGTCATCGACACCATCGCGCTCATTCGCGCCGAGTTGCCGAAGCTGCAGCGCACGATGCCGGCCGGCGCCAGGCTCACTGTCGTCAGCGACCGCACCGACACCATCCGCGCCTCGATCCACGACGTGCAATTCACCCTGATCCTCAGCGTCGCGCTGGTGGTGCTCGTCGTCCTGATCTTCCTGCGCACGATCCGCGCCACCGTCATCGCCGGCGTCGCCTTGCCGCTATCGCTGATCGCCACCTTCGGGGTGATGTGGTTCTGCGGGTTCTCGCTCGACAACCTGTCGCTGATGGCGCTGACGATCGGCACCGGCTTCGTGGTCGACGACGCCATCGTGATGATCGAAAACATCGTGCGCCACATCGAGAACGGCGAGCCGCCGCTGCGGGCGGCGATGCGCGGCGCCGGCGAGATCGGCTTCACGGTGATCTCGCTGACGGTCTCGCTGATCGCGGTGTTCATCCCGCTGCTCTTCATGACCGGGCTGGTCGGCCGCATGTTCAGCGAGTTTGCGTTGACGCTGACCATCGCCGTCGTCGCCTCAGCCATCATTTCGCTGACGCTGACGCCGATGATGTGCGCGCGCCTGCTGCGCGCCGGCCACGGCCGCCGCAACCGTATCTCCGAGGCGTTTAACGGCGCGGTCGACCGCACCGTCGAAGCCTATCGCCACAGCCTCGAATGGGTGCTGCAACGCCAGTTCGCCACGCTGGTCGTCACCTTGATCACGCTGGCCGCGACGATCGGGCTATACATCTTGATTCCGAAGGGCTTCCTGCCCCTGCAGGACACCGGCCTGATTACCGCTGTCACCGAAGCCGGCACCGACGTCTCGTTCCCGGAGATGCAGCGCCAGCAGGCAAAAGTCGAATCCCTGATCGAGACCGACCCGGCCGTCGCTGGCGTCGTCTCGATCATCGGCGTCAGCCCCGATAATTCGACGCCGAACGCCGGCAAGCTGACGATCGCGCTCAAGCCGCGCACCGAACGCAGCGACCGGGTCGAGACGATCATCGACCGGCTCAAGCAGAAGGTGGCCGGAATTCCCGGCATGACGGTCTATTTCCAGGCGGTGCAGGACATCCAGATTTCGACCCGGACGAGCCGCGCGCAATACCAGTACACGCTGACCAGCACCGACCCGAACGAGGTCACCACGTGGGCCGGCAAGCTGGCACAAGCGCTGCGCAGCGACCCGGCGCTGCGCGAGGTCGCATCGGAAGCGCAGGAAGGAGGACCACGCATCAACGTCAACGTCGACCGCGAGAAGGCCGGCCGGCTCGGCGTTTCGATGCAGACCGTCACCGACACGCTTTATGACGCGTTCGGCCAGCGCCAGATTTCAACGATCTACGCGCAATCGAACCAGTACCGCGTCATCCTCGAGGCGCAGCCGCACTATCAGGAAGACCCGTCGGCGCTGTCGAAAATCTATGTCACCGGCAACTCGACCTCGACCGGCACGACGCCGAGTGTCGCCAACACCGCGACCGGCGCCACGATCACGGCCACCAGCGCCGCGCCGAACGCGGTGACCGGCTCGGCGCAGGTGCCGCTCGCCGCCTTCGCGCGCTTCATCCACACCGCCGCGCCGCTCGTCATCGCGCACCAGGAGCAGTTCCCCGCCGTCACCATCAGCTTCGATCTCGCCCCCTGGGCCGCATTGAGCGACGCCGTCGCGGCGATCGACGCCGCCAAGGTGCAGATCGGCATGCCGGCGACGGTGGTCGGCAGCTATGCCGGCGATGCGGCCGAATTCTCGCGTGCGCTCGCCAGCGAGCCGTGGCTGATCCTCGCCGCCGCCATCACCATCTACATCGTGCTGGGCGTGCTGTACGAGAGCTTCATCCACCCGTTGACCATCCTCTCGACGCTGCCTTCGGCCGGCGTCGGCGCGCTGCTCGCGCTGATGCTGTTCGGCTACGACCTCTCGGTGATCGCGCTGATCGGCATCGTGCTGCTGATGGGCATCGTCAAGAAGAACGCGATCATGATGATCGACTTCGCGCTCGGGGCCGAGCGCGAGGAAGGCCTGTCGCCGCGCGACTCGATCATGAAGGCGGCGCTGCTGCGCTTCCGCCCGATCATGATGACGACGCTCGCCGCCCTGTTCGGCGCGCTGCCGCTGGCGATCGAGAGCGGAACCGGCTCCGAGCTGCGCAACCCGCTCGGCGTCACCATTATCGGCGGCCTGCTGCTCAGCCAGTTGCTGACACTCTACACGACGCCGGTGATCTACCTCTACATGGAGCGGCTGCGGGTGCGGCTGACGCCCGGCGCCAGTTACCGCGCCCATCCGGCGGAGTAAGCGCATGATCCCGAAAAGCGGGCACCGGTTTTCGGACAAGATCATGCGCCCGAGGAAGTGCGCATGAACTTCTCCGCGCCGTTCATCCGCAGACCGATCGGCACCACACTGCTGGCCATCGGCCTGTTCCTGACCGGCGCCGTCGCCTACGACTTCCTGCCTGTCGCCAGCCTGCCCAGCGTCGACCTCGCCACCATCAGCGTCAGCGCCAGCCGGCCCGGCGCCGATCCGGCGACCATGGCGGCGACGGTCGCGGCGCCGCTGGAGCGCCGGCTGGGCGAGATTTCCGGCGTGACCGAACTCACCTCAGTCAGTTCGCTCGGTTCGACCCGCATCGTCGTGCAGTTCGACCTGAGCCGCAACATCGACGACGCGGCCAAGGACGTGCAGGCGGCGCTCAACGGCGCCCTGAGCGACCTGCCGAGCGACATGCCGACGCTGCCGACCTTCCGCAAGTTCAATCCCGCGGCGGCGCCGATGCTGATCCTGGCGCTCACCTCCGACACCGTCCCGGCCAGTGCCATCTATGACGCCGCCGACAGCGTGCTGGCGCAGCGGCTGTCGCAGGTCGACGGCGTCGCCGACGTGACCGTGGCGGGCTCCGAGCAACCGGCCATCCGCGTGCGCATCGATCCGAAACGGCTGGCCGCGACCGGGCTGTCCGCGGAGGATGTTCGGACGGCGATCACCAATTCCAACACGCTCGGGCCGCTCGGCTCGTTCGACGGCCCGCAGCGCGGCACCACGATCGGACTCAACGACCAGCTTCAGCAGCCCGAGGACTATGACCCGGTCGTGGTGAAGACTATCGGCGGCACGGTCATCCGGCTCTCCGACGTCGCCACGGTCGAAAACGGCGTGCGCAACAGCCGCTCGGCCGGATGGTTCAACCGCAAGCCGTCGGTGCTGCTCGTCATCACCCGCTCGGCCAACGCCAACGTGATCGACACCGTCGACCGCATTTATGCGCTGCTGCCGGAACTGCGGATGTACATCCCTGCCGGCATCGACATCTCGGTGCTGGCCGACCGCACCCAGACCATCCGCGCCAGCGTCCAGGACATGCAGCTCACACTGCTGGCGACGGCGCTGCTGGTGATGCTGGTGGTGTTCCTGTTCCTGCGGCGCGGCGCGCCGACCATCGCCGCCGGCATCACGGTGCCGCTGTCGCTCGCCGGCACCTGCGCACTGATGTGGCTGGTGGGCTTCTCGATCGACAATCTGTCACTGATGGCGCTGGTCGTCAGCGTCGGCTTCGTCGTCGACGACGCCATCGTGATGATCGAGAACACCTTCCGCAATCTCGAGCACGGCATGCGGCCGTTGCGCGCCGCCTTCGCCGGGGCGAAGCAGATTGGCTTCACCGTGGTGTCGATCAGCGTGTCGCTGACCGCGGCCTTCATCCCGCTGCTGTTCATGGGCGGCATCGTCGGTCGTCTGTTCCGCGAATTCTCGGTGACTCTGGTCTTCGCCATCGTCGTCTCGACCGTGGTGTCGCTCACCGTGACGCCGATGATCTGCGCCTATTTCGTGCGCAATCCGCCGAGCCCCGACGCCACGTGGTTCGACCGGCTGGTCGAAGGCGTGCTGTCGCGCATGGTGCGCTTCTACAGCCGCTCGCTCGACGTCGTGCTCGACTATCGCGGGCTGACACTGGTGGTGTTCGTCGCCACGATCATCTTTACCGCACTGTTATTCGTCCGCGTGCCGAAAGGCTATTTTCCGCAGGAAGATACCGGCCTGCTGTTCGGCGGCACCCAGGCCTCGACCGACATTTCGTTCGAGGCCATGGAGAAACTGCAGCTCAAGGCGATGGACGTCGTGCTGGCCGACCCCGCCGTCGCCAGCCTCGGCTCGTCGGTCGGCGCGTCGGGCTTCAATGCCTCCGTCAACCGCGGCCGCCTGTTCATCAGCCTGAAGCCGATCGAGCAGCGTGGCGGGCTGCCGGTCGACAAGGTGGTGGCGCGGCTGCGGGCCAAATTGCAGGCGATTCCCGGCATCAGCACCTTCCTGGTGCCCACGCAGGACATCCGGGCCGGCGGACGCTCCAGCCAGTCGACCTACCAGTTTACGCTGTGGAGCCAGGACATCGACGCGCTCAACGCCTGGCTGCCAAGGGTCGAGGACCGCGTCAGGCAGATTCCTGGCGTGGTCGACGTCAACACCGACCGCGACCAGGGCGGGCTGCAGGCCAACGTCGTGATCGACCGCGCCATGGCGTCGCGTCTCGGCGTGCGCATTCAGGACATCGACAACGCGCTCAACGACAACTTCTCGCAACGCCAGGTGTCGACGATCTATCGTTCACGCAACCAGTATCGCGTCATCCTCGAGGCGGACCCGCAGTACCTGCGCGACCCCAACAACCTGAAGCAGATCTACGTCAACGGCTCCGGCAACACGCAGGTGCCGCTGTCGGCCGTGGCGCGGATCGAGCGCGGCATCGCGCCGCTCGTGGTCAATCATCAGGGCCAGTTCCCCTCGATCACCATCAGCTACAACATCTCCCCGGGTTACAATATCGACGACACGACCGCGGCCATCACGCAAGCCGTCGCCGAAATGCACCTGCCGGAAAGCCTGCACACCGATTTCGCCGGCGACATCCAGCAGTTCAAGCAGCTCGCCA
The DNA here is from genome assembly GCA_029980465.1 of Pseudolabrys sp. Classification (GTDB taxonomy): domain Bacteria; phylum Pseudomonadota; class Alphaproteobacteria; order Rhizobiales; family Xanthobacteraceae; genus Pseudolabrys. Next base: position 2,100,087 of record JARYIJ010000001.1, on the reverse strand, counting down.
GCGCGCAGCCGCTGCTGCTGGTGGCCGCGCTGCTCGCGGTCTATATCGTGCTCGGCGTGCTGTACGAGAGCCTCGCGCATCCCTTGACCATCATCTCGACGCTGCCGTCGGCCGGCCTCGGCGCACTGCTGTCGCTGCTGCTGTTCAACACCGAGCTGACCGTCATCGCCTTCATCGGCATTGTTCTGCTCATCGGCATCGTGAAGAAGAACGGCATCATGCTAGTCGACTTCGCCATCGAAGGCGAGCGCAGGCGCGGGCTGACGCCCGAGCGCGCCATCCACGAAGCCTGCATGACGCGTTTCCGGCCGATCCTGATGACGACGATGGCGGCGATGCTCGGCGCCCTGCCGCTGGTGCTCGCGACCGGGCCCGGCACCGAGCTGCGCCGTCCGCTCGGCATCACCATCATCGGCGGGCTTCTGGTGTCGCAGGCGCTGACGCTCTACACGACGCCGGTGATTTACCTGCTGCTCGACCGGCTGCACCGCCGCCTCGGCGGAGCGCGGCGCGAGCCGCCGGCGGAATCGCTGCAACCGGCCGAGTGAAGTTTTTCTTATCCCTCCCCCTTCGGGGGAGGGTGGCCGCCGGAGGCGGTCGGGTGGGGCGCGCCGACCGTCAACGCGGATTCAATAGTCTGCAAGACGCCAGGAAGATTGCGGTCAACATCGCTATTCCAAAATCGAAGGACGCGGAATCCCGCGAGCGATAATTTGGCCTCGCGCTCCACGTCGCTTGAAACATGATTCTCGAAGTTATGTTGCCCACCATCGATTTCGATGATGAGGCTATGTTTCAAGCACACAAAATCCACGATGAAGCCCTCGCGCGGAGCTTGACGTCGAAAATGAAACCCGCGCTTTCTCCATGACCGAAGATGATTCCAGATTTTCACTTCTTGCGGCGTGAGAGACTTACGCAGCTTCCTCGCTCTCTCATTCGCCATGAGCACCCCACCCGGCTCGCTTCGCTCGCCACCCTCCCCCTTCGGGGGAGGGATCAAATCACACGCCCAGATAGCGGTGCTGCACGTCCGGCGAGCTGGCGAGCTCCGCCGAGGTGCCGGTCCACACCACGCGGCCGCGCTCGATGACGACGTGGCGGTCGGCCACCCTGGTCAGCGCCTGCACGTTCTTGTCGATGACCAGGATCGACAGGCCCTCGCGCTTGAGCCGCGCCAGGCAGGCCCAGATCTCGGCGCGAATGAGCGGCGCCAGCCCCTCGGTCGCCTCGTCGAGGATGAGAAGCTTCGGGTTGGTCATCAGCGCGCGGCCGATCGCCAGCATCTGCTGCTCGCCGCCCGAGAGCTGGTTGCCCATGTTGGAGGCGCGGCTCGCCAGCGACGGAAACAGGCCGTAGATGCGCTCGAGCGTCCAGCCGCCCTCGCCGCGCGCCGTGGCGACGAGGTTCTCGCGCACGCTCAGCGTCGGGAAGATCTGCCGGCCTTCCGGCACCAGGCCGAGGCCGAGCTGCGCGATGCGGAACGCGCTGCGGCCGCGCATCTCGTGGCCGGCAAAGCGGATGACGCCGGCGCGCGCCGGCGTGAGCCCCATGATCGAGCGCACCGTCGTGGTCTTGCCCATGCCGTTGCGGCCGAGCAGCGTCACCATCTCGCCCGCCTCGATCCTGAGCGACATGCCGAACAGAACCTGGCTCTGGCCGTAGCAGGTCTCGACGCCGTCGATCTCGAGCAGCGCGCTCACGATGTGGCCTCCTGCTCGCCGAGATAGGCGTCGCGCACCTGCCGGTTGGCGCGAATCTCCGCCGGCGGGCCGGACGCGATGACCCGGCCATAAACCAGCACGCTGATGCGGTCGGCCAGCGCGAACACCGCCTCCATGTCGTGCTCGATCAGCAGGATGGTGACCTCCTGCTTGAGCGCGCGCAGCGTCTTCACCATGCGGGCCGAATCGTCCGGGCCCATGCCCGCCATCGGCTCGTCGAGCAGCAGCAGGCGAGGCTGGCCGGCCAGCGCCATCGCCAGCTCGAGCTGGCGATGCTCGCCGTGGCTGAGCCGCGACGCCAGCCAGTTGGCGCGGTCGCCGAGGCCAACGCGCTCGAGCGCGGCGCGCGCCGGCTCGCGCAAGACGTCCTCGCCGCGCGCATTCGTCCAGAACCGGAACGAATGACCGGCATGCGCCTGCACGGCGAGCGCGACATTGTCGAGCGCCGTCATGTCGAGAAACAGCGACGTGATCTGGAACGAGCGGGCGAGGCCGAGCGCGCTGCGCCTGTACTGCGGCACGGACGTGATGTCGCCGCCGGCAAAGCGGATCGTGCCGGAGTCCGGCCTGAGCTGGCCGCTGAGCTGCGACACCAGCGTCGTCTTGCCGGCGCCGTTGGGGCCGATGATGGCGTGCAGCTCGCCGCGGGCGACGGTCAGCGAAATATCGTCGCTGGCGAGAATGCCGCCGAACCGCTTCAACAGCCGTTCGACCTGAAGCAGCGGCTCAGCCATGGGATTTCTCCCGTGACAGGCTGCGCAACAGGCCGTCGATGCCGCCGCGCGCGAACAGCACGACCAGCACCAGCAGCGGGCCAAGGATGATCTGCCAGTATTCGGTGAAGCCTGACAGCACCTCCTCCAGCACCAGCAGGAATATCGCGCCAAACACTGGACCGAACAGCGTGCCCATGCCGCCGAGCACGACCATGACGATGAGGTCGCCCGAGCGCGTCCAGAACATCATCGCCGGGCTGACGAAGTCCGTGTTGTTGGCGACCAGCGCGCCGGCCAGCCCGCCCATCGTGCCGGCGATCACGAAGCAGACCAGCTTGTAACGATAGGTCGGGAAGCCGATCGCCCGCATGCGCGCCTCGTTCGAGCGCGCGCCCTGGATGACCAGCCCGAACCGGGAGTTCACCAGCCGCCACACCAGATAGATGCAGGCGAACAGCAGAACGAGGCAGACGTAATAAAAGACGACCTTGTTCTCGAGGTTGAGGAGGCCAGCGAACTGGCTGCGCTTGTCGATCGTCTGGCCGTCGTCGCCGCCGTAACGCGCGAGCCCGGAGAAGACGTAATAGGCCATCTGCGCGAAGGCGAGCGTGATCATGATGAAATAGACGCCGCGCGTGCGCAACGACAACGCGCCGACCACCAGCGCGAACAGCGCGGACGCGACCAGCGCGAGCGGCCACTGCACGAAGCCGGAATAGACGCCCTCCGCCGCCAGGATGCCGACGGCATAACCGCCGATGCCGAGATAGGCGGCGTGGCCGAAGCTCATCATGCCGCCATAGCCGAGAATGAGATTCAGGCTGACAGCGGCGAGCGACAGGATGACGATGCGGGTAAACAAGGTCAGCGCGAAGCGGTCGCCGGTCAGCACGACGTAGGCGGGCAGCAGCGTCAGCCCGGCGATCAGGATGACGACGACGATGTTGCGTGGCGTCAGCCAGCCGCTCATTTGCGGACCGCCGGAAACAGGCCTTCCGGCCGCGCAATGAGAACGATGGCCATCAGCAGATAGATCAGCATCGATGACAGCGCCGGCGCCGCGGTGGCGGCAACGTCTTTCGACAGGAAGCTGCGCAGGATTTCCGGAAAGTAGGCCCGGCCCAGCGTGTCGATGAAGCCCACCATGATGGCGGCGATGAATGCGCCGCGAATCGAGCCGATGCCGCCGATGACGGTGATGACGAAGGCCAGAATGAGGATGTTCTCGCCCATGCCGATCTGCACGGTCAAAATCGGCGCCTGCATCAGGCCGGCCAGGCCCGCAAGCGCGGCGCCGAGCCCGAACACCAGCGTGAACAGCAGCTTGATGTTGACGCCGAGCGCGCCGACCATCTCACGATTCGCCGCGCCGGCGCGGATCAGCATGCCGATGCGCGTACGCATCACCAGCACGTAGAGGAAGACTGCGACCGCGAGGCTGACCACGATGATCGAGAGCCGGTAGCCGGAATACTGGAATCCGGGCAGGATCTGCACCGGCCGGTTGAGCCAGGACGGCAGCGGCAGGCTCAGGCCGCCGGGACCCCAGATCAGGCGAACCAGCTCGTCGAAGAACAGGATGAGGCCGAACGTCGCCAGCACGTGGTCGAGGTGATCGCGGCCATACATGCGGCGCATCACCACGACCTCAACCACCATGCCGACTACCAATGTGGCGATCAGCGCCATGACGGCGCCGAGCACGAAGCTGTTCGTCCAGGCAGCGAAGGTCGCCGCGAAATAGGCGCCGACCATGTAGAGCGAGCCGTGCGCCAGATTGACGAGGTCCATGATGCCGAACACCAGCGTCAGCCCGGCCGCCAGCAGGAACAGCAGCAGGCCGAACTGAAGGCCGTTGAGGCATTGCTCGAAGAACAGGCTCGTCATCGCTCGATCGGATCTCTGTGTCTCGGATCTGCGCAACACAGGATGTTGCGCGGCGCCCGGGACACCACATTCCTTGATTTTCCCCCCAAAAGCGAGACGGCAGAAACGCTTCCGCTTCTGCCGCCCCGGTATCCGCCGCCGCCCGTTATTTCATCGGGCAGTCGCCAACGTGCACGTTGCGACTGTTCTCGATCGCCGTGGCAATCGTCTTCAGCGTGTACTTGTCGCCGTTCTTCACCACTTCCTGCATGTAGAAGTTCTGGATCGGATAGTGGTCGGTGTCGAACTTGAAGGCGCCGCGCACCGACTTGAAGTTGGCCTTTTCCAGCGCCTTCTGCACCGCGGCCTTGTCCTTGAGATTGCCTTTGACCGCGGCGACCGCTGACGCGATCAGGTTGGCCGCGTCGTAGGACTGCGCCGCATAGAACGACGGCTCGGTTTTGAACTTGGCCTCGAAGTCCGAGACGAACTTCTTGTTGGCATCGTTCTTCAGGTCGGCACCCCACTGCAGCGCGCCGATCACGCCGACGGCGGCATCCTTCTGGCGCGGCAGGCTGAGCGAGTCGATCGTGAAGGTCGTGTACAGCGGGATTTTGCCCTTGAGGCCGGCCTGCTCGTACTGATTAAGGAACTGGACGCCGGCGGCGCCGGGATAGAACGTATAGATCGCGCCGGGATTGGCGGCCTTGGCCTTGGCAAGCTCGGCCGAGAAGTCGAGCTGCGACGGCCAGGTCGTATAATCCTCGCCGACGACCTTGCCCCTGAACGCAGCCGCCATGCCGCCGAGGTTTTCCTTACCCGCGGCGTAGTTCGGACCGATCATGTAGACCGTCTTGATGCCCTTCTTGTTCATGTACTCGGCGACCGCACGCGGATTCTGATCGTTGGTCCATGACGTCGAGAAGACGTAGGGCGAGCACTGCTTGCCGGCGAGCTCGGACGCGCCGGCATTGGCGACAATCAGGAAGGTCTTGGAATCGACGATCGGCTTGACCGACGCCAGCACGACGTTCGACCAGATATAGCCGGAGATGAAATCGACCTTGTCGGACTCGATCAGCTTCTGCGTCTTCTGCTTGCCGACCTCCGGCTTCTGGCCGTCATCTTCGTAGATCACCTCGACCGGGATGCCGCCCATCTTGCGGCCCATGTGGTCGAGCGCGAGCTCGAAGGCGTTGCGCATGTCGTTGCCGATCACCGCGGTCGGGCCGCTGAAGGTGCTGACAAAGCCGATCTTGATGGTCTTGTTCTGGGCCGACGCCGGTCCGGCCATGAGCGCCAGAGCCACGCCCGCCACAAGCAAACTTTTCCGCATGAGCTTCCTCCCCCTCGGCCACATGGCCGATGTTCTATTGGTGATAATCTAGCGGCAAGATCGCCGTCAGGTCCACCGGGAGAAGAGTCGCACGGCGAGATCGGGATATAGTTCATGCCTCTTTCAGGCCCTGCCGTGGCCGTGGCGCGCGGCCATGCGCCATCGAGCATTGACCTCGGCGGCGGCCGACCGGCACTGTGGGCGCAAAACGCGCGCAAGGACCGCTTCAGGGAAACGCACTCGTGTCGAAGGCACTCGATCGCAGCTATGACGGCATCATCGTCGGCGCCGGCCATCATGGCCTCATTCTCGGCGCCTATCTCGCCCGCGCCGGGCTCGACATCCTGCTGGTCGACCGGCGGCTGACCTACGGCGGCGGCTTGTGCACCCGCGAAGTCACGTTGCCCGGGTTTCAGCACAATCTGCATTCGATCAACCACTTCCACATCACCGAGACGCCGTGGTTCAAGGACCTCGATCTCGGCGAGCGGGTCGGCTACATCACGCCGCGCTACGAGCTGGGCCAGGCCCACCACGACGGCTCAGCGCTGGTGCTCGGCCGCGACCTCGAGGAGTCGGTCGCCAACATCGCCCGCTTCTCGAAAAAGGACGCCGCCACCTTCCGCGAGTGGAATCGCAAGGCGGAAAAGATCACCGCCGAAATCTTCCTGCCCGAACGCTACGCCGAGCCGCTGCCGCAAGCGGAGCGCGAGGCCTATCTGTCGAAGACCGCGCTCGGCCGTGAATTCCTCGACATGTCGAACCGGCAGCCGCTCGACGTCGTGCGCGAGCTGTTCGAGAACGAGCACGTCCAGTTGCTGTTCCTGTTCAAGGTCTCGCTGTTCGGCACCTGGCTGGTCGACACCCTGTCGAAGACCTCGCCGATGGGTTCGGTCATCCGCGCCTTCGACCTCGAGAGCGGCTACCAGCTCTGCCAGGGCGGCTCGTTCAACCTCGCGCGCGGGCTGATGGAGGAATTCATCAAGGCCGGCGGCCGCTTCGAGCCGCAGGTGCAGATCGACCGCATCGTCGTCGAGAACGGCCGCGCCACCGGCATCGCGCTCGACGATGGCCGCACCGTGCGCGCCCGGCAGTTCGTCGCCTCGACGCTCGACGTGCATCAGACGTTCGAATCGCTGATCGGCCGCGAGCAACTGCCGGCCGCGTTCCTCAAGCAGGTCGACGCCTTCCAGTACACAGCGTGGTCGCTGTTCGGGCTGCATCTTGCGCTCAATGAAAGCCCGCGCTTCGCGGCGGAGACCTTCGATCCCAACATCAACCGCACGCTGAAATGGTCGATCGGCGCCGAGACCATGCAGGACCTGTTCGACGCCCATGAGGACGTGAAAGCGGGCCGCGTGCCCAAACTGGTGCAGTTCGGCTCCGGGCCGCTCAGCCTGCTCGACCCGACGCAGGCACCACCCGGCAAGTACACGACCTATTGCTGGCATGTGATGCCGCTCAACCCCGATATCGGCGCGCAGAGCTACGAGAGCTTCAAGGAGGAGTTCGCCGACCGGATCGTCGAGACCTTCGCCCGCTACTGCCCGAACATGACGTCGAAGAACATCCTCGGCCGTTACATCTACACGGGGCGCGACTACGTCCAGGAGATGGTCAACATGCGCGGCGGCGACATCTTCATGGGCGCCTTCAATGCCGAGCAAGTGATGTACAACCACTTCGGCTACCGCACGCCGATCCCGAACCTGTACAGCGCCGGCTCGTCCGGCCATCCGGGCGGCGCGATCTCCGGCGGCGCCGGCTACATCACCGCCGGCATTGTCGCCAGCGATCTCGGCATCAAGCCGTGGTGGCAGCCGTGGAACGCGCGCACCGCATTGGAGCGGTTGCCGGCCCTTGAGCGAGGCGCGGCATGAGGCATGTCTGGATTCCGGGTCCGGCGCTTCACGCCGTCACGGAATGACCAAGGAAAGAATGGCATGAGCGCGCGTGATTTGTTCGACCTCACCGGCCGCGTCGCCATCGTCACCGGCGCGGGCCAGGGCATCGGCCGCGCCTTCGCCAAGGCGCTGGCCGAGTGCGGTGCCGTCCCGGTCATCGCCGAGCTCAACGAGGCCAAGGCCGCCGCGGTCGCAACGGAGATCATGGACGCCGGCGGCAAGGCCTTCGCGGTGACCACCGACGTCGCCGACCCGGCCTCGATCGACGAGATGATCGAGGCCGTGACCGACGAATTCGGCCGCATCGACATCCTCATCAACAATGCCGGCATCTTCTCGACGCTGGAGATGCGGCCGTTCGACCAGATTCCGCTCGAGGAGTGGGAGCGCGTGCTGCGCGTCAACCTGACCGGTCCGTTCCTGTGCGCCCGCGCCGTGCTGCCGGCCATGCGCCAGGCGAAATGGGGCCGCATCATCAATATCGCCTCCGGCGCGGTGCGGCTCGGACGGCCGAATTACCTGCACTACATCGCCACCAAGGCGGCGCTGGCCGGCATGAGCCTGTCGATGGCGCGCGAGCTCGGCGGCGACGGCATCACCGTCAACGCCATCCTGCCCGGCGCCACCTTCACCGAGATCGAACGCAAAACCGTGACGCCGGCGCAAAAGGAGCGCATCATCGCGATGCAATGCATTCCGCGCGCCGAGACGCCGGACGACCTGATCGGCACCATGCTCTACCTCGCCTCCCCCGCGTCCGGCTTCGTCACCGGCCAGACCATCAACCTCGACGGCGGAGTGACCTCGTCATGAGCGCTGCACCCGTGCTGTCGGAGACGCGCGACGGCTACCGCGTCGTCACGCTGAACCGCCCCGAACGGCTCAACGCCTTCAATATCGCGCTGCACGAGGCACTCGCCGACGCGATCCATGAGGCCGAGCGCGACCGCACGACCCGCGCGCTGCTCATCACCGGCGCCGGCCGCGCCTTCTGCTCCGGCCAGGACCTCAACGACCGCATCATGCAGAACGGCAACATCGCCGCCGCCGGCGAGTCGCTGCGCACGCACTACAATCCGCTGGTGCGCAAGCTGCGCGCGCTGCCGTTCCCGGTCGTCGCCGCGGTCAACGGCGTCGCGGCAGGCGCCGGCTGCAATTTCGCGCTGGCCTGCGACATCGTGCTGGCGGCGCGCTCCGCGACCTTCGTCGAGGCGTTCGCCCGCATCGGCCTCATTCCCGACGCCGGCGGCACCTGGTTTCTGCCGCGGCTCGTCGGCAGCGCCCGCGCCCGCGGCATGGCGCTGCTGGCCGAGCCGATCTCCGCCGACAAGGCCGAGGAATGGGGCCTGATCTGGAAGGCCGTTGCCGACGATGCGCTGATGAGCGAGGCGGAAAGGATTTGCGTCCAGTTCGCGAAGGCGCCGACTTACGCGCTGGCGCTGACCAAGCAGGCGTTCGATTCCGCGGGGCATAACGACCTCGAGACGCAGTTGCGGCTCGAATACGACCTGCAGAAGCGCGCCGGCATGTCGCCGGATTTCGCCGAGGGCGTGCGCGCCTTCGTCGAGAAACGAAAACCGAACTTCACCGGAAGCAGGACCAGGCGATGACGACGGCAAAGCGATTGCGTGTCGGCCTGGCCGGACTCGGCGGCGTCGGCCTCGAAGTGGCGCGCCGCCTGATCGACGGCGAGGTGCCGGAGCTCGAACTCGCCGCCGTCTCGGTGCGCGACGCCGAGAAAGCGCGCCGCAACCTGCCGCAACTCGGCGACGCGATCGGCCTGCGCTCATTCACGGCGCTGGCCGACGACTGCGACATCGTCGTCGAGTGCCTGCCGCCCGCTCATTTCCGCGACATCGCCATCAGCGCGATCGACAAGGGCCGCATCCTCGTGCCGCTGTCGGTCGCGCAGCTTCTCGACCACTGGGACCTGGTCGAGCGGGCGCAAGAGAAAGGCGCGCGCATCGTGGTGCCGACCGGCGCGCTGATCGGCCTCGACGCCGTGCGCGCCGCCGCCGAAGGCAACGTGCAATCGGTGACCATGGTGACGCGCAAGCCGCCGGCCGGGCTCGACGGCGCGCCCTATCTCGTGCAGCGTGGCATCTCGGTGAAGGATCTCAAAGAGCCGCTCAAGGTGTTCGACGGCAGCGCCCGCGACGGCGCGCGCGGCTTCCCGGCCAACGTCAACGTCGCGGCGGCGCTGAGCCTCGCCGGCATCGGGCCGGACCGCACCCGCCTCGAAATCTGGGCCGACCCGACCATCACCCGCAACACGCACCGCATCGCCGTCGAATCCGAGGTCGCCCGCTTCTCGATGGAGATCGCCGGCATCCCGTCGCAAAACCCGCGGACCGGCCGGATCGTCGCGCTCTCCACCATTGCGGCCTTGCGCGGGCTGGTGTCGCCGCTCAAGATCGGGACCTGACGTGAGACCGGGCGTTGACGTGCCGCGCCGCATTTTCGCGGCAATTTCCCGGGCATCCTGATCCATATGCACAGCCGATTATTCGCCGCCGTTTTGCTTGGCCTGCTGGCTTTCGTTGCGCCGGCCGCCGCGCAGCAAAAGGATGCGCCGCCGCCGAAGGACGCGCCGCAGCACGAGACCGGCAGCGTGCTCGGCCTGCTGCCGGGCGATTCCACCACCGAGCACACCATCGCTTTGCGCGGCGGCGGCACGCTCGCCTACACGGCGACCGCCGGCACGCTCGACATCTTCGGCCAAAACGGCCAACGCATCGCCAAGATTTTCTATACGTCCTATACGGCGAGGAACGAGGATGGCGGCAAGCGTCCCATCACCTTCGCCTTCAACGGCGGGCCAGGCGCCGCGTCGGCTTACCTGCATATCGGCATGGCCGGTCCGCGCGTCGCTAATTTCGGCGACGGCCACTATAACGGCGCCGACGCGCGGCTGGTCGACAACCCCGACACCTGGCTCGCCTTCACCGATCTCGTCTTCATCGATCCGATCGGCACCGGCTGGAGCCGCACGGCGAAGCCCGACGACGCGCACAACTTCTACAGCGTGCGCGCCGACGCCCAGCTCTTCGCCAAGGTGATCGCGCTCTACACCGCCAAGTACAACCGCATGCCGTCGCCGAAATACCTGCTCGGCGAAAGCTACGGCGGCTTCCGCGCCGTCGAGGTGGCGCGGTCGCTGCAGCACGATCAGGGCATCGTCGCGTCCGGCATCGTCGCGATGTCGCCGCTGCTCGAGGGCGGCCTCGAATTCGGCGCCAGCCGCTTCGCGCTCGGCGCGGCCCTGCAGCTGCCCTCGCTCGCCGCCGCCGAGCTCGAGCGCAAGCACGCCTATACGCCGCAGGCGCTGGCCGCCGCCGAACATTTCGCGCTGACCGATTATCTAACCACGCTGGCCGGGCCGCCGCCGCAAGGCGCCGCGGCGGCGGCGTTCTACGGCAAGGTCGCGGCGATGACCGGATTGCCGGCCGACGTCGTGACGCGCAACCGCGGCTTCATTCGCGACGCCTATGTGAAGCACCTGCGCGACGACAAGGTCGTCAGCCCCTATGACGTCAATTTCGCCGTGCCCGACCCTTATCCCGAATCGGGCAACGCCCATAACGACGACCCGGTGCTCGACGGCTTCACCCGAGCGCTCGGCGGCCTGTTCGTCAGCTACGCGCGCACCGAGCTTGGCTTCGCGTGCGACATGACCTACGAACTCCTCGCGAGCGACATCGCGCACAAGTGGGACTGGAAAGGCGCCGGCGGCAGCCAGGGCCGCGCCAGCGTGGTCGACGACATCCGCGAGTTTTCCGCGCTCAATCCCGGCTTTCGCATGTTGATCGCGCACGGCACCAGCGACCTCGTCACGCCCTATGCGGTGAGCCGCTACGTCGTCGATCACCTGCCGCCGCCCGGCTCGCCAAACCGCGTCACGCTCAAGCTCTATCGCGGCGGCCACATGTTCTATTTTACGCCGGGCTCGCGGCAGGCCTTCACCACCGACGCCAAGGCGTTCTATGCGGCGGCCGGCGAGTGATCTCTTTAATCCTCCGCTGTCATTGAGCACATTGGAAAGCATTGGCACACACTTCGCTCGTTCCGCGGAGTTGCTCCTCATCCTGAGGAGCGCGAGTGTAACGAGCGCGTCTCGAAGGATGTGGCCTCATGGTTCGAGACGCGCCTGACGGCGCTCCTCACCATGAGGATTGAGGCAGGCGCGCGCTTCGATTTTCAAACAGCCCACACAGCCAACGCTCCGCAGCCCCTGTTGTTAGCGACGCGGGGGCGTCGTCCTTCCATCTTCCTCCCTCCGTCTCAAGCCGAAGGGGACGGAGCGCCGGGCGGCGCAACGTCTTGGTTTCCGCACCTTGCGATGCGGAGAGCCTCTGGCGAAGAGGCTCGCGCCGTCCGGCGCTCCCTCGCGGCTTCGCGGACGGCCGCAGCCTGTCCGCAGACCCAGGGCCGCGCTTCGCCGAGACCCAACCGGAGTCCGGCTTAAGCAGGCTCCCTGCGGACGGGTCGTCATGCCCGTCGGGCGGGGTCCCGGGCCTCCCGGGGATGGGCTTGCGAAACCCACCCGCAGGCACCGCATCCGGTCCCGCCATCAGCACGCCTCTAGATGACGCCCTTCGACGGACCAGACTGTGTGACTATAGTCCTTGTAGGAATATTGTCAAGATGGCGCATTATGCGAAAATGCAGGATGGGATACAGGGCTTCGCCTTGCCCTCCGCCGTCATTGCCGGGCAACCGGGTCCACGCGGAAGCGCGGCCCGGTCGTAAACTTGATCCGGCAATCCATGAAGCGGCAAGGCGAATACAGCCTTACGTAAGTCCTTCGGTGAAGCGAGGCCTCATGGATGCCCGGGTCAAGCCCGGGCATGACGCCTGGAATGTGGAGCGCCGTCGCCCTCAGCGAGATGCACCGCAGAGCCGGGACCCCGGTTGACCCGCGAAGAAACACCGGGGTCCCGGGTCTGCAGCGCACCGCTAACGCGCTGCGCTGCGCCCGGGACACGAGCTTCAAAACCTGGAATCATTTCCGGCCTAGCGCCTCAGGATGAGGCGGGGCCGCGAACCGTTCTCTGACTGTCATCGCCGGGCTTGACGCCGCGGAGATTGCGACCGCCGCTAAACGTCGGCCGCTGCGGCGGTGGCGGGCTTCTTGCGCGCCTTGCGCCATTCCTCGAAGCGCTGCATCACCACGAAGAACGACGGCACGAACAGCACCGCGAGGCAGGTCGACGCCAGCATGCCGGTGAACACCGTGATGCCGATCGACTTGCGCGCGCTGGCGCCGGCGCCGGTCGCCAGCACCAGCGGCAGCACGCCGAGGATGAAGGCGAACGACGTCATCAGGATCGGCCGGAAGCGGGCACGCGCCGCCTCGATGGCCGACTCGACGATGTCCTTGCCCTCGGCCCGCAATTCGCGCGCCACCTCGACGATCAGGATGGCGTTCTTGGCCGACAGGGCGATCAGCAGTACCAGGCCGATCTGCACATAGAGATTGTTGTCGATGTGCAGCGCCGTCAACAGCGAGACCGGGCCGAGCAGCGACAGCGGCACCGCGAGAATGATCGAGACCGGCGCGATCCAGCTCTCGTACTGCCCGGCCAGCACGAGATAGACGAGCAGCAGCGCGAGGCCGAACACCATGAACATCTGGTTGCCGACGATCTTCTCCTGATACGACATGGCCGTGTATTCGGCGCCGGTGCCGGGCGGCAGCGTCTTGGCGTTGAGCTGGTCGAGCAATGCCATGGTCTGGCCGGTCGACACGCCGGCCTGTGGAATCACGGTGACGGTCGCCGACGGATAAAGATTATACATGCTGATGAGCGACGAGCCGACCGTCGGCTTGATGTCGATCAGCGTGCCGATCGGGACGATGTCGCCGTTCTGGTTGCGCACCGTCAGGTTGTCGATGTCGTTGAGCCGCAGCCGGTACTTGGAGTCGGCCTGCACGTAGATCTGGAAGGTACGGCCAAACTTGGTGAACTGATCGACATAGGCCGAGCCGAGATAGCCGCTCAGCGTCTGGAACACCTGGCTGACGTCGACGTGCAGGTTCTGCGCCTTGGTGCGATCGACCGAGATCGTGTATTGCGGCACGGTGGCGCGGAAGGTCGTCAGCACGCGCTGGATGCTCGACTGCGACGCGGCGTTGTCCTCGACCGCGTGTATGACGGCCTGCAGCTTGCCGAGATCGAAGCTGCCGTCGCGCAGCTCGACCTGCATGGTGACACCGGCGGCGTTGCCGACGCCCTGGATCGGCGGCGGCGGCACGACAAGAATGCGGGCGTCGGTGACGGCCGCCATCGCCTTGTTGAGCCCGAGATAGAGCGGCAACAAGCCCTCCGCCTTGCCGCGCTCGCTCCACGGCTTGAGAACGATGTAGGCGACGCCGGCGTTGGCCATCGACGCGTTGCTGTCGAGCACCGAGATGCCGGCGATGGTGACCACCTGCTGGACGCCGGGAGTCTTGCTGGCGATGGCCTGGACCTGATCGAGCGCCTTCTGCGTCCGTTCGAGCGAGGCGCCGTCAGGCAGCTGCACGCTGGCCAGCATGTAGCCCTGGTCCTCGATCGGCAGGAAGCCCGTGGCGATGCGGGTGAAGCCGTAAATAGCCGCCGCCGTGATGACGAGCGCGACGATCACCATGACGCCGCTATGCGCGGCCATGCGGGTGATCAGCCGCGTATAGGCATTTTCGCCGCGGTTATAGACGGCATTGAAGCCGCGGTAGAACACGTTGCGTTGCTCGGGCGGCACCGGGCGGCGCAGCCACATCGCGCTCTGCGTCGGCTTCAGCGTCACGGCGTTGATGGCGCTCAGCACCGCGGTCGCGGCGATCACCAGCGCGAACTGCGCATACATGCGGCCGGTGAGCCCCGGCAGGAACGCGGCCGGCAGGAACACCGACATCAGCACCAACGTGATGCCGATGATCGGGCCAAGCAGTTGCTGCATGGCGCGGATCGCGGCGTCGTGGCCACTCATTCCCTTCTCGATGTTGTGGGCGGCTCCCTCCACCACGACAATGGCGTCGTCGACGACGATGCCGATGGCCAGCACGATGGCGAACAGGGTCGACAGGTTGATGCTGAAGCCCATCGCATCCATCGCGGCGAAGGCGCCGATGATGGTCACCGGCACCGTCGTCGCCGGCACCAGCATGGCGCGCCAGTCCTGCAGGAAGACCATGATGACGATGAGAACGAGAACTCCGGCCTCGATCAGCGTCTTGTAGACCTCGTGGATCGACTCCGTGACGAACACCGTGGTGTCGAACGGCACGCCGTAGACCATGCCCTGCGGGAACTCGCGCGACAGCGATTTCATCCTGGTCTCGACTTCGCCGGCGACGTTGAGCGCATTGGCGCCGGGCGCGAGGAAGACCGCCATGCCGGCGGCGGGGACGCCGTCCTGCTTGAAGATCTGGCCGTAGGTCTGGGCGCCGAGCTCGACCCGGCCGATGTCGCGCACGCGGGTGATGCCGCCGTCGCTACCGGTCTTGACGATAACGTTGGCGAACTGCTCGGGGCTATCGAAGCGGCCGAGCACGTTGAGCGTGTACTGGAACGCCTGCCCCTCCGGCGCGGGCGGCGCGCCGAGCTGGCCGGCCGTCACCTGCGCACTCTGCTGCTGCAGCGCCTGGACGACATCCTGCGTGGTCAGACCGCGCGAGCGCATCTGGCTCGGATCGAGCCAGATGCGCATCGAATACTGGCCGGCGCCGAACACCGTGACGCTGCCGACGCCCGGCAGGCGCGAAATCTCGTCCTTGAGGCGGATGTTGGCGTAGTTGCTGAGGTAGAGGCTGTCGTAGCGCTGGTCTGGCGACGTCAACGTGACGATCTGCAGGATCGACGTCGACTTCTTCTGGACGGTGACGCCCTGGACCTGCACCGCCGACGGCAGCTGCGACAGCGCCGCCGAGACGCGGTTCTGCACCAGCACCTGCGCGTAGTTGAGGTCGGTGCCGATGTTGAATGTGACGGTCAGCGAATAGCTGCCGTCGGCGCTGGCGTAGGACTGCATGTAGATCATGTTCTCGACGCCGTTGACCTGCTGCTCGATCGGCAGGGCCACGGTGTCGATCACGGTGCGGGCGCTGGCGCCCGGATAGCGCGTCGTCACCTGCACGGTCGGCGGCACGATGTCGGGATATTGCGCGACCGGCAGGCGGACCAGCGCGACGAGGCCGACGACGATCATCAGGATCGCGAGAACGTTGGCGAGAACCGGCCGCTCGATAAAGAATTTCGAGATCATTGCATGGTCCTTCGGCGCGGTTATTTCGCCGGCGCTGGCGTACTGTCCGTCTTTGCTTCTGCCTGTGTCTGCGGACTGACCTTGTGGCCGGGCACGGCCTGCAGCAGGCCGCTGACGATCACCCGGTCGCCCGCCGAAAGGCCCTTCTCGATCACGCGCATCGTGCCCTCGAGCGGCCCGGTTTCGACCTTGCGCTGCTCCACGACGTCGTCCTTGTTGACGACGAGCACGTAGGCGCCGCCCTGGTCGGCGCCTAGCGCGACGTCCGGCACCCATAGCGCCTTGTCGTTCTTCTCAAGCGGAATGCGCACCCGCACGAAATAGCCGGGCAGCAGCAGCCGCTGCGGGTTGTCGATGATGCCACGGGCGGCGAGCGTGCCGGTCGTGGCGCTGACGGTCGGAGCCGCGTAGTCGAGCATTCCGCGGTGCGGATAGCCGGTCTCGGTCTGCAAGCCGATCTCGACCGGAACCTTCCTGAGGTCTTCGCGCGTCAGGCCGAGCTTGGCGATCTCGGCGCGGATGTGCAGCACGTCCTGCTCGCTGACGGTGAAGTTCACGTAGATCGGATCGTTCTGCACGATGGTCGCGAGCACCGTCGGCGTCGCGGTGCCGCCGACATATTCGCCGACCGACACCTGGCGCGCCGATACGATGCCGTCGAACGGCGCCTTCACCTGGGTGTAGTCGTAGTTGATCTGCGCAAGCTGGGTATTGGCCTTGGCCTGATCGAGGCCGGACTGCGCCGACATCAAAGTGGCCAGCGCCGAATCGTAGTTCGCCTGCGTCGTGCTTTGCGTTGCCAGCAGGCTCTTCTGACGCTCGAAAGCCGGCTTTGCGTTGTTGAGCGTGGCCTGCGCGCCATCTTCGGCGGCCTTCGCCTGATCGAGCTTGATCTTGTAGGATTCCGGCTCGATCGTGAACAGCAGCGCGCCTTTCTTGACGAAGTCGCCGTCGGCATAGTTGATCGTCTCGACGAAGCCGGGCACGCGCGCGACGAGATCGGCCGAATTCACGGCTGCCATGTTGCCCGTCGTCTCGAGATACCGGGTGACCGGCTTCTCGACCGGCGTCGCCACGACGACCTTGGCCGGAGGCGGCGCGACGTATTGGTTGCCCTGGCCGCAGGCGGCGAGCAGCGCCGCGGCGATGCCGACCAGCGATCCGCGCACGATCAAACGCATGTAACAACCTCGAACGGGGACCCCGACCGGCGGTGCGGACCGGGCCCCTATCCTGTCCGCAACAGCAACACTAGTCGGTCGCCAGTTCCGCAGCCAGAGCCAAAGGACGACCGCAAAATTTCACAAAACTTTCGCATTCAGGCGGAAACGAGAATCAGGACAGCTTGGTCAGCAGCGTCGCGACAGCCCGCCGCTCGCTTTCGCTCAGCGGCGCAAGGGTCTCGGCCGTGATCTCGGCGGCGACCTTCATGGCGGCCTCGGTGACGGACCGGCCGCGCGGCGTCAGCGCCACGGCGCGGCGGCGGCGATCGTTCTGATCGTTGAGCGCGCTGACGAAGCCTCGCGCAACCAGGCGGTCGACCACGCCCTTGATGGTGGCGGCGTCGAGAAAGATCAGCCGGCCCAGGTGATTCTGCGAACAGGGGCCGACCTCGTAGAGCTTCGCCAGGGCAGCGAACTGGGTTTGCGTCAGTTGCTCGATCATCCGCGACATGAAGATCGCGGTGTGGCGCTGCATCGCCACCCGCATCAGGAATCCGGCCTGTGCGTCGAGCACGTAGCCGCGACCGGTGGACGCCTCGGTCTTGGCAACGGTTTTCAGCTTGGAGCGGCGCAACATTCACGCGAGTCCAGTGGCACGGGAATCATCGCAAGTCTCGGGCGCCGGCGGAAGGGGGCCGCCACGATTATCGGGCCAAAACGGCCGCAAGACCGACGGCCAAGCCCACAACAGCCAGCCCTCCGCAGTCGGCCGCCGCGGAGGCAATGTCTCGTGACGGATCAGCTCCGGTTCTTGTCGCGGAAGCGGTCCATCAGCGGCTTGTCCTGGCCGCCGTCGATCTCGATCATGGTGCCGTTGACCATCTGCATCAGCGGCGACGCCAGCATGACGACGAGGTTGGCGACCTCGTCGACCTCGGCGATGCGGCCGAGCGGAATCGAGGATGGCGCCAACGTGTCGGCCTCCTCGCGCGAGATCTTCATGTCGCGCGCCATGGCGTCGACGAGGCCGGCCCAGCGCTCGGTGCGCACCGGGCCCGGATTGACCGCGCAGAACGAGATGTTGTGCTTGCCGTACTGGCCAGCGAGCGAGACCGTCAGGTTCTGGCCGGCGGCGTTGGCGGCGCCGGGGCAGATTTCCCAGTACGACGGCTTGACGCCGTCGTTGCCGATGAGATTGACGACGCGGCCGCCGCCCTGCTTGACCATCACCGGCAGCACGTAGCGCAGGCAGCGCACGTAGCCCATGAACTTGAGCTGGAGACCCTTCTCCCAGTCGTCCTCGGTGAGATGCTCGATGACGCCGCCGGCCGCCGAGCCGGCGTTGTTGATCATGATGTCGGCGCGGCCGAGCGCCTTGACGGCCTGCTCGATGAAATTCCTGGCGTCCTTGTCCGAACGCAGGTCGGCCGCGATCGGCACGATCTTGCGGCCGGTGGCGGCGGCGATCTCCTTCGCCGCGGCGTCGAGCGGCTCCTTGCGCCGCGCGCAGATCGCGACGTCGACGCCTTCCTTGGCGAGCGCGAGCGCGATGCCCTTGCCGATGCCTTCGGAGCCGCCGGTGACCAGCGCTGTCTTGCCTGAGAGCTTCAGATCCATGGATGTCCTCGTGTTACTTCGGGGGCTTGTGCGAGAGCCAGCGGCCTTCCTCGGCCTCGGCAAACAGTTCGGCGAGCGCGGCGTTGAACTTGTCCGGCTCCTCGCTGGTGATGGTGTGGCCGGTGCGCGGCACGACCAGCAGCCCGGCGGTCGGCGCGGTGCGGCGCAGGAAGACGCTGGCGTCGACGCACCACTCGTCCTCGTCGCCGACGATGACCAGGAGCGGCGGCTTGAATTTTTTCAGGTCGGCCTCGATGTCCCACAGGGTCGGCCGCTTGGCCTGAAGATTGCCCATCGTCAGCGAATGGCCGACGTTGGAGTGTTCGCTCAGCATCTTGATGAAGTGGGCGTAGCCGCGCGGGTCCTTGTATTTCTGCGACTGCCGCGTCGGGCCGTCGCCGTAGCGGCGCGCGCCTTCTTCCATCGTGTTCTCGGCGAACATCTTCGCGTTGTCGCGCGACAGCGCCCGGCTCTCCTCGACCTTCTTCGGATCGGGACTCGAGCCGTAGCCGCAGCCCGCCGCGGTCACCGAGATGCAGCGGTCCGGTATCTTGATGCCGACGTGCAACGCCGTCATCGCGCCCATCGAGTGGCCGACGATGTGGGCCTTGTCGATCTTGAGCGCATCCATCAGCGCGATGACGTCGTCGCGAAAGATGGCCTGGCTGTAGCGGGCCGGATCGGACGGCACCTCGGACGGCGGATAGCCGCGCTGGCTGAAGGTGACGCAGCGGTGCGCCCGCGCGAACCGCTGCATCTGCGGCTCCCAGGTGCGGTAATCGCCGGCGAATTCATGGACGAAAACCACCGGCGGGCCGGCGCCGGCCTCCTCGTAATAGAGCTTGGTGCTGTCGTGCGACGTGAAATGGGGCATGTCTTCGACTCTTCCTGGGCTCTTCCTCGGCTCTTGGCTGCGGGACGAGATCGTTTGTATACAAATGAAATCTAGCGAACTTGTCCCGGCCGGGCAAGCCGCCGGCTGTTAATGCAACAAGACAAGGCCGAGCCCATCATCGCGCGGACCACGGACGCGAGGCAGGACCCAGCAATGCCGATGGCGAGGAGACAAGCTTCGCGCACGGCAAACCACGCGCGGCGAACCACGACCCGCGCATGGCGCCTGCGATGGCGCTCGCGCTGCAACGCGCCTACATAGGCCCGCATGCCAGCCCCGCTGCTCCAGCTTCGCGACATCGCACTGACCTTTGGCGGCACGCCGTTGCTCGAACGCGCCGAACTCTCGGTCTCGGCGGGCGATCGCATCTGCCTGGTCGGCCGCAACGGCTCAGGCAAATCGACGCTGCTGAAGATGGCAGCTGGTCTGGTCGAGCCCGATCGCGGTGGCATCTTCCGGCAGCCCGGCGCGAGCTTGCGCTACCTGCCGCAGGAGCCGGACTTCGGCGGCTTCGATACGACTTTGGACTATGTCGAGGCGGGCCTCGGCCCGCATGACGACCGTCATGCCGCGCGCTACCTGCTGGAACAGCTCGGCCTTACCGGCGGCGAGTCGACCGCGCACCTGTCCGGCGGCGAAGCGCGGCGCGCCTCGCTCGCCCGCGCGCTGGCGCCCTCGCCCGACATCCTGCTGCTCGACGAGCCGACCAACCACCTCGACGTCACCACCATCGAATGGCTCGAGCGTGAGCTTGATGAACGCCGCGCGGCGATCGTGATGATCAGCCACGACCGCCGCTTCCTGTCGAACCTGTCGCGCGCCACGGTCTGGCTCGACCGCGGCGTGACGCGGCGGCTCGACCGCGGCTTCACGGATTTCGAGGACTGGCGCGACACGGTGCTGGCCGAGGAGGAGCGCGACCGCCACAAGCTCGACCGCAAGATCGCGGCGGAAGAAGACTGGATCCGCTACGGCGTCACCGCCCGCCGCAAGCGCAACATGCGCCGCGTCGCCGAGCTCGCCGCGCTGCGCGACCGCCGCCGCACCGGGCAGCGCGTGCAAGGCGCCGTCACCATCACCGCGAGCGCGGCCGAGCCGTCCGGCGTGCTGGTGATCGAGGCCAAGGCGATCGGCAAGGCCTATGACGGCCGCGACATCGTGCGCGATTTCTCGACGCGCATCGAGCGCGCCGACCGCGTCGGCATCATCGGGCCGAACGGCTGCGGCAAGACCACCTTGATCTCGATGCTGACCGGCGCGCTCAAGCCGGACAGCGGCACGGTGCGGCTTGGCGCCAATGTCGAGGTCGCGGCGCTCGACCAGCACCGCGACAGCCTCGATCCGGCAACCACCGTGGCCGACGCCCTGACCGGCGGCCGCGGCGACACTGTCGCCGTCAACGGCAAGCCGCGCCACGTGGTCGGCTACATGCGCGATTTCCTGTTCTCGCCCGAGCAGGCGCGCACGCCGCTCGGCAAATTGTCCGGCGGCGAGCGCGGCCGCCTGATGCTGGCACAAGTCCTCGCCCACCCGTCGAACCTGCTGGTGCTGGACGAGCCGACCAACGACCTCGACATGGAAACGCTCGACGTGCTCGAGGACATGCTAGCGGATTATCCGGGCACGATCCTGCTGATCAGCCACGACCGCGACTTCCTCGACCGGCTGGTGAACAGCACCATCGCGCCGGACGGCAAGGGCCGCTGGATCGAATATGCCGGCGGCTACAGCGACATGCTGAGCCAGCGCGGCGGCGACCTGACGCGCGAGGCGCGCAAGGATGCCGGCAGGAACGACCTGGCCGAGGAGCCGAAGCGCGAGACCGCGCCAGCGGCGTCCCAACCCCGCGCGCGCATGACCTTCAAGGACAAGCACGCGCTGGAGACGCTGCCGGCAACCATCGCCACGCTGCAACAGCGGGCCAAGACGCTGCAGGACACGCTTGCCGACCCCGACCTCTATGCGCGCGACCGCGACGGCTTCGAAGCGGCGACGGCGGAGCTCGGCAAGGTTCATGACGAGATCGCAGAGGCAGAAGACCGCTGGCTGGCGCTCGAGATGCAGCGCGAGGCGCTGGAGCGGACCTGACATGCTGGTGACGTCGTCAGTCCGGGCATCGTGACAGCGGCGACCCGGAAAATTGCCTTTGCCAAAAGATACGGAATTATCCCTTTGGCATAGGTACGCCCATGATCTTGTATCGGTCGCTGGTGCAGTCGTTATATTGCACTTGGCGATTGTGCTGGGGATGGCTTGTGGCGGGTACTGTACCGGAAATCAAACTCGTCCAAGTAGCGTTGCAGATGTTGCTCGCCACAGTGTTGATACGTGCCACGCATTCCACGCTTGAATACTGAGAAAAAGCCCTCAACCGTATTTGTGGTCACATCACCGCGAGCATATTCGCCAGCACCATGTTTGACCTTCTCATGGCTAGCGAACTCAAAATTATGAGCCGTGCCTTCGTCGGTCATCAAGCGGCTTTTGGTCGAGGCATTCTCTCGCAATACGCGATGAACAGTTTCGGTGCGAAGGTCGTCCATCTTGAGCGAGCGGGAGCGTCCGCCGCGCTCAACTAGGGTCAAAATTTTGCTCTTGCCGCCGGGGCCGGGCTTGCCCTTTCGGCGGCGCTTCATCGAGGCGTTATCAGTATCCTTCGAACCCCAATACGCCTCATCGCTCTCGATGATCGCACCCTCGCCGCCGAGAGGAGCCGGGGCTGCATCGCGCATAGCTTCGCGAATGCGATGAGCCATGAACCACGCAGTCTTATAGGTGACGGAAATCGTCCGATGCAGTTGATGCGCCGAAATACCCTTCTTGCTCGACGCCATCAAACGGAAAGCCAGCACCCACTTGTTCAGCGGGACATGGCTGCTTTCCATGACGCTGCCGGTCGTGACCGTGAAAGAGCCGTCACAGCCATTGCAATGGATCAGTCCGGGGCGATGACTCTTGCCGCTAAGGCGGTAGACCTTATCGATCGAACCGCAGTGTGGGCAGACCGGGCCATCAGGCCAGCGGATTGCCTCAAGGTGCTCGCGGGCTTTGGTCTCATCGGTAAATACGGGATCGGTTAGGTCGATAGTCATAGGCGTGGCCCTTTCAATGGTCCAAACCTAGCACTAGTGACTACCTATGTCAAAGGGATAATTCCGCAAAAGATAGTATCTTTACTATCCGAGCCGGATCGGCATAAGCTGCCCGCCGGGAACGGCGGAGGTCGCATGGCGGAACCGTTGCTGGATCTGCGCAGGGACGGCGCGAATACCGCGCGCGTCATGTTCGCCGGGCGATCGTCGTCGCTGTCGGCCCAGATCGTGGCGGACGTCCGCGACGCCTTGTTCGCCAGGAAGCACAGGCCCGGCGATTTTCTCGGTACGGAAAAGGACCTGGCGAGCCGGTACGGCGTCAGCCGCATCGTCGCGCGCGACGCGCTGCGCACGCTCGAGGCGCTGGGCATCGTCGAAATCCGGATGGGCAAAGGCGGCGGCGCCAGGATCGCGCCGGGCAATCCGCGGCTGTTCGCTGAAGCGCTTGCCGTGCAGCTCGACCTGACGGGTGTATCCGCCGCCGAGATCATGGACGCGCAGCGCGCCATCGAAACGTTCAGCGCCGAGCTCGCGGCCCTCAACGCCAACAAGGCGGACATCGCCAGGCTTCGCGGCCTTCTGCGCGACGCCGAGGCCGCCGACGATCTCGACGCATTTACCAGACTGTCCCGCGATTTCCATGTCGCGGTCGCTGAGGCCTCGCACAACCGCGTCCTGGTCGTGCAGCTTCTCTCGCTCGACCATATTTCCTGGCCGCGCCACAACGCGACCGCCACCCCGAAGCTTGCTCGCAAGATTCTCGATGTCCACGAAAGACTGGTCGACCTCATCGAGAAACGTGACTCCGACGGCGCCCGCGCGCTGATGGACGATCACGTGCGAATGATCCGCGCCCGGCGCGTCGCCGAGCACGGACAGGACCAAACCGGCTGCTGTTGACCGGACCCAGAACGAGGAAACAAACGGAGGACTGCCATGGCGAAATTCATCATCGAACCGCACTTCCGGCTGCAGGAATGGATCGCGCACGACAAGGGCTACTTCACCGACGAAGGGCTCGACTACGAATTCCGCGAAACGATCCGCTCCAGCGACGGCAAGGTCCACGACAAGGGCGACAAGCAGGGCGCGATGCAGTCGTTCGAGGCCGGCCGCAACGCGGACGTTTCCTGCGCCTGCCACTGGACCGTCAACGTCGCAGCCTCGAAGGGCCACGGCCGCATGGCGAGCGAACTCTACTCGGTGTCGCCGGCCGGCATCTTCGTGCACCCGGATTCCAAGATCAAAACGCCGGAAGACCTCGCCGGCGTGCCGATCTCGGTCGGCTACCAGTCCGGCAGTCACTACGCCACGGTGCAGGCGCTCGAGCAGTTCATCCCGCAGAACAAGATGAACCTCGTCTACTCCGACGGCATGCTGTTCGCCCGGATGGACAAGCTGCTCGAGGGCTCGGCGCCGGCCGTCAACCTGTTCAGCGGGCCGTATTACTTCGCCGAGCAACTCGGCTTCCGCAAGATCCTCGACACAACCTTCATGATCGGGATGATGATCCACAACGATCCCGACCCGCAGGACCTGCGCAAGTTCTTCCGGGCGCTCAAGCGCGCGCAGCGCGACCTCGACCTGCGGCCCGAGAAATATACCCACTACTACCTCAAGGAATTCCCGGACCGTTATCACGCCCGCATGGACACGCGGCGCTGGGGCCCCGGCGAACGGCTGGTCTTCGAGCCCTATACCCGGGAAGTCTATGAGGAATCCCGCGACTGGATCGCCAGTCACGGCATTTTCCCGGACGGAAATCTCGGCGCCGGGGCCTACGACAAGGCCACCGTCGGCGTGGGCTGAGACCGGCCCCTCGTCCCACGATTGCTTCATAACAGTTGGCGGGACAATAAGCCGCGCCGCGCCTGACGCGGCGCGGCGCTTTTCTTTGGCGTCCGACTAAGGCATTCTCCCTGCAACCAAAAAATAGGGAGGATGGACCATGAGGAAGTCTCTGTTGCTGGCTGGTGCCGTCGCGCTGGCCGCTGTGTACGCGACCGCGGCCAGCGCCGCCGATCCGATCAAGATCGGCGTCATCGCCGCCTACTCCGGCCAGTTCGCCGACACCGCGGCGCAAATCGACAACGGCATCAAGCTCTATATGAAGCAGCACGGCGACACCGTCGCCGGCCGCAAGATCGAGATCATCCGCAAGGACACCGGCGGCCCGAACCCGGATGCCGCCAAGCGCCTCGCGCAAGAGCTGGTCGTGCGCGACAAGGTCGACATCCTCGCCGGCTTCACGCTGACGCCGGAAGCGCTTGGCGCCGCCGGCGTCGCCACCGAGGCGAAGAAGTTCATGGTCGACATGAACGCGGCGACCTCGATCGTCACCGAGAAGTCGCCCTACATCGTGCGCGTGTCACTGACGCTGCCGCAAGTGTCCAGCACGATCGGCCACTGGGCGGCGACCAAGGGCGGCGCCAAGAAGGCCTACACGATGGTGTCGGATTACGGTCCGGGCCTCGATGGCGAGAAATGGTTCCAGAAAGCCTTCAAGGATGCCGGCGGCGAGATCGTCGGCTCGGTGCGCATGCCGGTCGCCAATGCAGATTTCTCGGCGTTCGTGCAGCGCGCCAAGGACCTCAACCCCGAAGCGATCTTCGTGTTCGTGCCCGGCGGCGCGCAGCCGGCGGCGCTCGGCAAGGCGTTCGCCGAACGCGGCATGGACGCCAAGAAGATCAAGATCTTCAGCACCGGCGAGGCCGTCGACGAGGCTGCGCTCAAGGCGATGGGCGACATCGCACTCGGCCGGCTCAGCGGCTGGCACTACGACTACACCCTGAAGTCCAAGACCAACGACGCCTTCGTCAAGGCGTTCAACGCCATGTTCAAGCGCAATCCCGACTTCTTCGCGGTCGGCGGCTATGACGGCATGCACGTGATCTACGAGGCGCTGAAGAAGACCAAAGGCAAGACCGACGGCGATGCCCTGGTCAACGTCGCCAAGGGCATGAAGTGGGAGAGCCCGCGCGGACCGATCATGATCGATCCGGCGACCCGCGACATCGTGCAGAACATCTACATGCGCAAGGTCGAGAAGGTCGACGGCCACCTCGTCAACGTCGTCATCGACACCGTCAAGGACGTCAAGGATCCGACGCACAAGTAAGGGCACATCTGCGGGGCGATTCTCGTGATCGCCTCGCCCGCCCTGTCATTCCGGAACGGCGCGAAGCGCCGTGTCCGGAATCCAGAACCAACAAATGCCTTGCCGCAGTTCTGGATTCCGGCTTCGCTCGCGCCCCGGAATGACTCGAATGATTTACATCACTCGCTGAGTAGACCGACTCACGATGCTGCCTCCGATCTTCGGCGTTCTGTTCGACGGCATCGCCTACGGCATGCTGCTGTTCGTGCTGTCGGTCGGCCTGTCGGTGACGCTCGGCCTGATGAATTTCGTCAACCTGGCGCACTGCGCCTTCGCCATGGTCGGCGGCTACGTCACCGTGACGCTGGTCAATACCTATAATTGGCCGTTCATCGCCACCCTGCCGGTCGCCTTCATCGTCACCGCGCTGATCAGCGTCGTGTTCGAGCGGGTGTTCTACCGCCGCCTCTACCGCGCGAGCGACCTCGACCAGGTGCTGCTGACGATCGGGCTCGCCTTCGTCTCGGTCGCCGTCGCGGCCTACTTCTTCGGCACGCTGCAACAGCCGATCCCGACGCCGGCCTTCCTGCGCGGCTCGCAGCAGGTGCTCGGGCTCGGCCTCGGCAATTACCGCATCTTCCTGATCGTGACGGCGCTGATCGTGACGGTGCTGGTGGTCGCGGGCCTCGAATACACCCGGTTCGGCGCCATGGTGCGCGCGGCGGTCGACAACCAGCGCATGGCGAGCGGACTCGGCATCAACGTCGACGCCACCTTCGCCATCACCTTCGCCATCGGCTCCGGCCTCGCCGGGCTCGGCGGCGCACTGGCGATCGAAATCGTCGGCCTCGATCCTTCGTTCTCGTTCACCTATCTCGTCTACGTGCTGATCGTCGTCGCCGTCGGCGGGCTCGGCTCGATCGCCGGCTCCTTCATCGCCGCCATGCTGATCGGCATCAGCGACATCGCCGGCAAATATTACTTCCCCGAGCTCGGCGCCTTCCTGATCTACCTCGTCATGATCGCCGTGCTGCTGTGGAAGCCGAGCGGCCTGTTCGGGAAGCGCTGATGGCGGACGTTCCTCTGACCCCGCGGGCCTATCTTCAGGCGCAAAGCCGCTGGACGCCGGTCGAGATCGCATTCTGGCTGGCGACCCTGCTGCCGTTCTGGCTGCTGCCCGATTATCTGTCGCTGGCGAGCCAGGTCGCCATCACGGCGCTGTTCGCGCTGTCGCTCGACATCCTGCTCGGCTACGCCGGCGTGGTGTCGCTCGGCCACGCCGCTTTCTTCGGCATCGGCGCCTACACCGCCGGCCTGTTCTCGAAGTTCGTGTGGGGCGCGCCGCTGCCGGGCCTGCTGGTCGCGGCCATCGTGTCGGCCGCATCCGGCTTCGTCGTCAGCCTGATCGTCGCGCGCTTCCGCCATTTCACCCTGATCATGCTGACGCTCGGCATCGGCCTGCTGATGCAGGAGATCGCCAACCGCGCGCACTGGCTGACCGGCGGCTCGGACGGCCTGCAGGGCATCAGCATCAACAAGGTGCTCGGCGCCTTCAATTTCGACCTCTACGGCTACACCGCCTACGGCTACTCGCTTGCGGTGCTGTTCATCCTGTTCCTGTGCGCGCGGCGCATCGTGCATTCGCCGTTCGGCCTGGCGCTGCGCGGCATCCGCGAGAACTGGACGCGGATGCCCGCGATCGGCGCGCCGAGCCGCGCCCACGTGCGCATGGCGTTCACGATCGCCGCGGCCATGGCGGGCATCGCCGGCGCGCTGCTGACGCAGACGACGCAATCGGCGGCGCTGGAATCGATCAGCTTCGGCCGCTCCGCCGACGTGCTGGTCATGCTGGTGCTCGGCGGCGCCGGCCGGCTCTACGGCGGCCTGATCGGCGCCGCTATCTTCATGGTGGCGCGCGACCAGTTCTCGGGCATCGCGCCGCAGTACTGGTATTTCTGGATCGGCCTGCTGCTGATCGGCGTCGTGATGTTCCTGCCCAACGGCATCCTCGGCGGCCTGTCGGCGCTGGCGGCGCGATGGAGAAAGTCGTGACCGCGACGCCTGAGATCGCGCTGTCGACTCGCGGCCTGTCGAAGCAGTTCGGTTCGCTGGCCGTGACGCAGGACGTCACCATCGACCTGCCGAAGGGTGTGCGCTACGCGCTGATCGGCCCGAATGGCGCCGGCAAGACGACGTTGATCAATCTCATCACCGGCATGCTGAAGCCGGATGGCGGCAGCATCCTGCTCGGCGCGGATGACGTTACGTCGCTCGAGCCGCAGCAGCGCGTCACGCGCGGCCTCGCCCGCACCTTCCAGATCAACACGCTGTTTCCGAGCCTCAATCCGCTCGAGGCCGTCACGCTCGCCGTCGCCGAGCGGCGGCGCGAGGCCGGAGAGTTCTGGACCAGCCTGTCCAGCCATGCCGAGTCGATCGAGGAGGCCTACGGCATTCTCGCGCGCCTCAAGCTCGGCGAGGTCTGCTACCAGCCAACGCGGCAATTGCCCTACGGCCGCCAGCGCCTGCTGGAGATCGCGCTGGCGCTGGCGACGCGCCCCAAGGTGCTGCTGCTCGACGAGCCGGCCGCCGGCGTGCCGCAGGAGGAATCTGGCGACATCTTTGAGGCCGTCGCCAATCTCTCAAACGACCTGACACTGCTGTTCATCGAGCACGACATGCACGTCGTGTTCCGATTCGCCTCGCACATCATCGTGCTGGTCGGCGGTGCGATCTTCACGCAAGGGTCGCCGGCTGAAATCTCCGCCGATCCGCGCGTGCGCGAGGTCTATCTGGGGACGCGCCAGCATGGTTGATTCTATGGCTGATGCGCTGCTCTCTCTTGCCGATGTCCGCGCCGGTTATGGCGACGCCGCCGTCCTGCACGGCGTCTCGCTCGACGTGCCGAAATCCGGCAGCATCGCGCTGCTCGGACGCAACGGTGTCGGCAAGTCGACGCTGCTGCTGACGATCATGGGCTACACGCAACTGCGCAGCGGCACGGTGTCGTGGCAGGGACAGAACATTTCGCGCATGAGTCCGCACCTGCGGGCGCGCAGCGGCATCGGTTGGGTGGCGCAGGAGCGCGAAATCTTCCCCTCGCTCAACGTCGAGGAAAACCTCACCACAACCGCGCGGGCTGGCGCCGCCGGCGCGCACTGGACCCTCGACTCGATCTACCGGATGTTTCCGCGGCTAAAAGAGCGGCGCGGCAACATGGGCAACCAGCTTTCCGGCGGCGAACAGCAGATGCTTGCGATCGCCCGCGCGCTGATGACGAACCCGTCGGTGCTGCTGCTCGACGAGCCGCTCGAAGGCCTCGCGCCGGTCATCGTCGAGGAACTGATCGACGCCATCAAATTGATGCTGTCCGACAAGCGCCTCGCCATCGTTCTTGTCGAGCAGCATACCGAAATCGCGCTGGAACTGACGACCGACGCCGTCGTGCTCGAACGCGGCACGGTGGCCTGGCGCGGCCGCTCGCAGGATTTGCGCAACGACACCGCGACGCTCGACCGGCTGGTCGGCTTGCGCGTCGAGCCGGACGCGTGACATCCTGTTGCGGGCTGGTAGCCGGAGTTTTGCCATGTCAAATCCGATGACGCCGCGCGAGCGCAGCGACTATTCCGCCATTGTCGACCGCCCGCCGCTCAAGCTCCCGGGCAATGCGCGCATCGTGTTCTGGACCATCGTCAATTACGAGGTGTGGGACATCTCCAAGCCGATGGCGCGCCAGGTGCTGCCGGCGCCGACCGGCGCGCAGCTCATGCCCGACGTGGTGCATTGGGGCTTTCACGAATACGGCATGCGCGTCGGCTGCTGGCGCTTCTTCGACCTGTTCAGGAGGCTGGGCATCAAGCCGACGCTGTCGGCCAACGCCCGCATCTGCGAGGACTACGAGCGCGTCGCGGCTCAGGCGCGCGACGACGGCTGGGAGTTCATGGGCCACGCCTACGAGCAGGGTCCGATCCACAAGGAGCCCGATCAGGCCGCGATGATCGCGCGGTCGATGACCATCATCGAGACATTCACCGGCACGCGGCCGGTCGGCTGGCTCGGCCCCGGCCTGACGCAGACGCTGGAGACGCCGGAGCTGCTCGCTGCCGCCGGCGTCAAATACATCGGCGACTGGGTCTATGACGACGAGCCGACCGTGATCCGCACCGCCAAGGGGCCGCTCGTCACCCTGCCCTACACCGTCGAGCTCAACGACATCCCGATGATGCTCGTGCAGCATCACGAGAGCGATTACCTGCTCAAGCGCACCATCGACCAGTTCGATCGGCTCTATGCCGAGAGCAAGGATCGCGCGAAATTCTGCGCGCTGGCGATCCATCCCTACATCAGCGGCCAGCCGCATCGCATCAAGTACCTCGAAGCGATCTATGATTATGTCAACAAGCACGACGGCGTGCTGCACTGGAACGGCGCGCAGATCTACGACTGGTATCGCGGCATCGCCGCGCAGCAGCTGAGGGCCGCCGAATGAACATCCAGAAGCCCGCGGTCGGCATGCTGCCCGGCGACCGCATCGCCTATTCGCCGATCGTCAACCGCACGCCGCTCAAGCTGCCGAACAAGGCGCGCATGGCCGTGTGGGTCGTCACCAATGTCGAGGATTGGGACCCGACGCAGACCATGCCGCGCACGGTGCTGACGCCGCCGGCCGGCGGCTCGCCGATGCCCGACATCCCGAACTGGTGCTGGCATGAATACGGCAACCGCGTCGGCTTCTGGCGATTGCTGCAAGTCTATGACGACTTCAAGATTCCCGGCGTGATGAACATCAACGGCGTCGCCGTCGAGGCCTTCCCGGAGCTGATACAGGCCTGCGTCGAGCGCAAGTGGGAGTTCGTCGGCCACGGCTACACCCAGCGCAACATGCAGAAGGTCGAGAACGAACGCGCCGACATCAAGAGGAGCGCCGACGCGCTCGAAAAGGCGACCGGCAAGCGGCCGCGCGGCTGGCTCGGCCCCGGCCTGACCGAGACCTGGGAGACGCCGGACATTCTCGTCGAGGAAGGCTACGATTACGTGGCCGACTGGGTGATCGACGACCAGCCGGTCTGGCTCAAGACCCGCGGCAAGCCGATCGTCAACATCCCCTACACGCAGGAGTGCAACGACGTCGCCATGATGCTGATCCAGCATCACAAGGCGTCGGAGTTCTACGAGCGGGCGATGGACCAGTTCGAGCAGATCCACAAGGACGCCAAGCATTCTGCCCGGGTGATGGCGATCTCGGTGCACCCCTACATCATGGGCGCGCCGCATCGCGTGAAATACTTCCGCAAGATCTTCGAGAAGATCCGCAAGAAGCACGACGTGCTGTTCTGGACCGGCTCGCAGATTCTCGACTGGTATCTCAAGGCCGGACCCAAAGCCCCCGAGGAGACGCAATGAGCGCGGCGGTCTATCGCTCGGCTTTCGTGCCGCATGACCTGAAGGCGCCGCTGATCGGCGCACCGGACGGACCGCTGGTCGGCCTCACCGCCGTGCTCAAGGACATGTACGCGGTCGCCGGCGAGTGCGCGGGCGGTGGCAATCCCGATCTGCTCGCCGCCTCGCCGGTCGCCAGCGCCAACGCGCCGATGGTGCAGCAACTGCTCGACGCCGGCGCCAGCATCATCGGCAAGGTGATCTGCGAGGAGTTCTTCTACAGCGTCACCGGCGCCAACGCGCATTATGGCACGCCGGTCAACGCGCGCGCGCCGGGCCGCCTGCCCGGCGGCTCGTCGTCGGGCTCGGCGGCGGCTGTCGGCGCCGGCATCTGCGACATCGCGCTCGGCAGCGACACCGGCGGCTCGGTCCGCATCCCGGCATCCTTCAACGGCATCTACGGCCTGCGTCCGACCCACGGGCGCGTCAACACCGCGGGCGTCATGGACATGGCGCCGTCGTTCGACGTGCCGGGCTGGTTCGCGGCGACGCCCGGCGTGTTCCGCAATGTCGGCGCAGTGCTGCTCGACGACCGGCAGGTCGCGGCCACCGTCGAGCGCGTCATCGTCCTCGAAGACGCCTTCGCCGAAGCCGATGCCCCGCTCGCCGACGCGCTGCGCACGCTGCTCGAATTCATGGCCGACGATCTGCCGCCGATCGCGCACGCCAAGATCGCGCCGGACGGTTTCGACCCGTGGCGCGAGGCGATGCGCATCCTGCAGGCCCGCGAGGTGTGGCAAACCTTCGGCGCCTTCGTCACCCGCTACAATCCGAAGATGGGGCCCGGCGTCAGCGAACGCATGGCCTTCGCGGCAACCGTGACGCAGGAGCAGGCCGCCGTCGCGAACGAGGCGCGCGTCCGCGTCGTCGCCCATATCCGCCAGTCGGCGCCACCCGGCACGGTGCTCGCGCTGCCGACAGCGCCGTGCATCGCGCCGCGCGTGGACACGCCGGAGCCGGAACTCGACCACTTTCGCTCGCGCGTCATGCGCCTGACCTGCACGGCGAGCCTCGCCGGTCTGCCGCAAGTCAGCATTCCTGCCGTGCTGATCGACGGCTGTCCGGCGGGACTGTCGTTCATTGGCTGGCCGGGCGGCGATGAGGCGCTGCTTGACCTCGCGGTCCGGCTCAGCCGCCATTGCGGCATGACGGCCTGACGCACAGCGGCTCCGAGGCCGCTGAATAAGTCATAACTTTCAATAAGTTGACCGATAAAACGGACGTGTCTCGCGCCGCGTTTTCCGTTACCATTAGGTCCGGTCACAAGACGACATGCCTTGGGAGGGCGCCGTGGCGATCGCGAAGCACATGAAGAAGAACGAGGTGAAGTCGAAGCCGAGGAAGGCTGCGGCAAAGACCGCGGACCGGGTCAAGACAGCGCGCAGCGCCGCACGAAAGCCTGCCGCCAAGTCCACGGCCAAGACGCCCACAAAGGCGACCGAGCGACGCTGGCCGCGCCAGCTCTTCACCGTCAGCCATCTGCGCGAGGACGCGTTCGATCATGGCCTGCGTCCCTACTCGGCCTATCGCGATCTCGGCATCGCCGGCGCGACCGGCGGCAAGGTGCAGGCGCATGTGATCCGCATGACCAAGCCGTTCGATCCCGACAAGGTCTCCATCCCGCACGCCCACGACGTCGACTTCCAGATGATCTACGTGCTCAAGGGCTGGTTCTCGACGCAATTCGAGGGCCACGGCACACACACGTTCCGCGCCGGCTCGTGCTGGATCCAGCCGCCGCGCATCAAGCACACGGTCATGGGTTACTCCGACGATTGCGAGTTGCTCGAGATCGTCTCGCCAGCGCAGTTCAAAACAATCGAACTCAAATCCTGAATTACCGCCAATGCCAGCCCCACCGGCGGGGACCGGCTGAGTCCAGGCGTGCCTTCTGATCGGCATTGAGTACATCATAGAACGCATCGAATGCGGGTCGGATTGCTTTGATGGATTGCAGCATCGCGTCCATGCGTTTCTCCATCAGTTCCAACCGTTTCGGCATTGTTGCAGGGAATTCGGTCGGGCAGCCGGCAGATGCAGCGTCTGCTGCGCTTTTCAATGCTGTCTTCAGGTTATCGAGCGCCGGTTTCTGCTCATCGGTCGGCTTGACGATCTGCTCGATACGATCGATCCGCCACGTCGCCATTTGAGAGGCGTTCTGTTGGCACAAACCAGGGCCACGCCATGCCATCATCCCCCGTCCCATCATGGCACCGGGCCCCATCATCATTCCGGGGCCCCAGCCACCGCGTGGGCCCCAGCCTTCGCTAGCGGGCTGCGCCGATGCCGCAATGGCACCCAAAGAAACTGCCAAGATCGCAACTGCACCCAAGAGCAAACGTCTCATGATGTGATCCTCCATTTAAGGCAAGATCAGCATCTCCCGGGTTGCTCACCTTGACGTGAATCAAGTTCAGGGCTTGACGCCGAGACCCTTCATGAAGGCGGCGCGGATGCGCACCGGATCGCGCTCGGTCTGGCCGACGCCGGGCTCGCCGTCGATCTTGGCGGCGATCAAGGTCGGGCCGCCCTGCAAGGCGCCCTCGACCAGCCGGTCGAAGTCGTCCTCGTCGGCCGCCCAGTGGCTGTTGGCGAGGCCGCAGGCCCGCGCCGCCGCGACCAGATCGACCGCGGAGCCGGTCGCCGCCGGCTGCGCGCCGGTGATCTGATAGACGCCGTTGTCCCACACGATCATCGTCAGGTTTCGCGGCGCGCGCATCGCGACCGTGCCGAGACAGCCGAGCTGCATCAGCAGCGAGCCGTCGCCTTCGAGCGCCACGACGTGCCGCCTGGGCTGGGCGATGGCGACGCCGAGCGCGATCGGGATGGCAAGCCCCATGCTGCCGAGCATGTAGAAATTCTGCTCGCGCTCCGGGCCGCTCGCCCACAGGTCGAAATTGGTGTTGCCGATGCCGCCGATCACGGCCTCGTCGCGCTTGAGCTTCGCCACCAAGCGCTTGGTCAGGGCGAAGCGGTTCATCACCTTGGCGTTGTGGGCGCCGCCGGCTGTCCGGTTGTTCATGGCCGCACCTAATGCCTGAACACTTTGCCACCGGTCAGCAGCGGCGACAGGATGAAGCAGACCGGCGCCTGCGTCGCCACCGCCTGCCTGATCGAGCGGTCGACGATGAACTCGAGCTCGTCGAGCCGGGTCGCGGTGTGGTGAACGATGCCGAGAGAATCGAGCACCGGGCGCATGGTCCGGCACACCATGGCCTGGCCGAGGTTGAATTCGCCGAAAACGCCGCGCTCCGACACGAACATGAGAAGGGGAATTTGGCTCGGCACCACGAGCGAGGCGAGCGCATTGGCAATGGTGCCGAACCCCGACGTCTGCATCAGCACCGCGCTGCGCATGCCGCCCATCCAGGCGCCGGTATTGATGCCGACCGCCTCTTCCTCGCGCGTGCACGGAAAAGTCGTGAAGTCGCTATCGCCGTGCAGCGACGTGATGAGCGGGGTGAACACGCGGTCGGGGACGTAGGTGATGAGCCTGACGTCGTTGGCCTTGAGCGTGGCCTGAATGACGCCGTGCCACGTGATATCCTGGGGCAAACGCAGGGCCTCCGTGAGGAGGCGGCAGCAAAGCACGACAGCCCGCAAACTCGCAACCCGTTGCAGCCACGATCGTACGCCGCGGGCCGGGTGCCGTATCAGGCCTTACGCCGCAGGATGTCCTCAAGCTCGGTAGCCACCGCGTGTCCGAACGTGGTGACGCATGAATGGTGATCGCCAGGAATGACCTTGGCGTCGAGCGAGGAAACCAGCCGGCGCCAATTCGCAGCACGGAAATCGAGCCGCCCGGCATTGCCGGCGCAGACCAGGCAGTACAGCGCCGTCTCGAGAGCCGGCGGAATGTAGTTCGACAGCCGGCGATAATCGTCCCAGCGCGGCGGCCGCGCTTCGGCCGCCGGGCGCCATTTGGCCGACGTGTACCGCGACAGCTTCTCCAGCGCGCTCCACATGAACGGGCGGCTGCGCATCGTCACCCAGATCGCCCACATGCCGCTGCGTTCGATACGCCGCCCCAGCCGGCGCGGCACGCCGCGGGATACCGCGCCGAGTATCGTGCTGGCGGCGCGAAGCCCGCGATGCCCGTTGAGTGAGGGGCTATCGATCAGGACGACGAACTCGACCCGGCGCCCCGCCTCCTCGAGCTGCCGCGCGATCTCCCACGCAACGATCCCGCCGAGGCAATAACCGCCGATGCGGAAGCTCCCGCCCGGCTGGAGGGCAAGCAGCTTCGAAACGTAAAGGCGCGCCATGTCCTCCAGCCTGTCGTCACCCGGCCTGCTGAAGTCGCAATAATGATTGAGCAGATAGACGGGACCCTCGTGTTCGACCATGTCCACGAGTCTGAA
The DNA here is from genome assembly GCA_029980465.1 of Pseudolabrys sp. GTDB lineage: Bacteria > Pseudomonadota > Alphaproteobacteria > Rhizobiales > Xanthobacteraceae > Pseudolabrys. Next base: position 2,064,636 of record JARYIJ010000001.1, on the reverse strand, counting down.
GGCGTAGATGCCGCGATCCCGGTAATCGCCGTGACAAAAGAAAAACGGCGTCCCCGCCCCGGCCTTCGCCAGAACGACAAGGTCCGTTTCGGCGGGCATGTCACGCAACAGCACGTCCACGATATGGCGCACGGTCCAGTTTGCCTGCAGCGCCGCCGGCGAGATGGGCCGCTTCGTCAACGCCTCGACGTCGAGGAGCATGGTCGTCGCCAGCAGCGAGTCTCCACCGAGATCGAAGAAGTTGTCATCCGGATCGATATCCGCGCGCTTCAGCAAGCGCTCCCAGATGCCGACGATCAGCGCCTCCAGATTGCCACGCGCCGGCTCGACATCGCGGTCGCGGACACGGAACAGCTCCTGCAGGCGCGCGAGCTCGATCTTGCCCGCCTTCGACCGCGGCAGGTCGCGCACCAGCTCGATCCGTTGCGGAATCTTGTGAGGCGCGAGACGTTCAAAAAGAAACTCCTGCAGGTCGTGAGGCGCAATGTCGGCGTCCGCCTTGACGACGACCGCCGCCACGACGCCCTCCCCCAGTCTCGGGTGCGGCACGCCAAACACGGCCGCCTCGCGAACGAGCGGATGGGCGAGTATCGCCCTTTCGACTTCGGCCGGCGCGATCTTCTCGCCGCCGCGATTGATGATCTGCTTTGCCCGCCCGACGATCGACAGGAAGCCGTCCTCGTCGACGAGCCCGAGATCGCCGGTCTGCATCCATTGATTCGCCGGGCGTCCATCGGGCACCGTATCGGACCCGGCCGGCAATGACTCGATGTAACCAGGCGAAACGCCCTTGCCGCGCACGACGACGGCGCCAATCTGGCCCGGAGGCAAAGCGACGCCCGCGTCATCGACAACCGCGACATCAGACGTGGCCGGGCCGACCGTGCCGAATTTGCGGCGGCCGGGCGGTGCGCGGTTTGCGGTGATCGGCCCGCTTTCCCGCGAGCCGTATTGCTCGAGGCAGGGCACGCCGAAAATCGTCTCGAGCTCCGACCGCATTCGATCGGGAACGGGCGTACCGCCCGACACGATGAAGCGCAGCGAATGCCGCAACCCGCGAGCGCCCGTCGCCCGCAGATGATCGAGCAACGCATTCAGGTATGGCGGCGGCGCAAAGAACCAGGTGGGATCGTGGTCGCCGGCCCACGTGATGAAATCTTCGGCTCTTTGCTTCCGCGTAATGACCGTGCCGCTGCCCAGCAACAACGGCGCCAAAAGCGTCAGCTTGAAGCCGAGCGGCGAAGAGACGGGCAGCAGGCAGGCGCTGCGGTCATTCTCGCCGACGCCGTACCAATCCAGGAGCTTTCCCGCGACGTCGAACAGATTGCCGTGCGTGACAAGGACGTGCTTGGGCATGCCGGTCGAGCCCGAGGAGGTCTGAATAACGGCAACGGATCGATCCGTCGGCGTCTCCGGATGCGGGGTCGCGGAAAAGCCGGCTACAGCCCGGACCCGCATCTCGTAGGGAGAATCGGCGATTGTGTGGAGATGCAAAAGCGTGACCGCTGACGCCGTGGCCGCAAAGCGCGCGGCGGCGCGTTCCTCGACCAACACCATGTCTAATCCGGCGCGGCGAAGCTCGACGTCAAGCTCGGACTGGCTCAGCGCAGGATTGAGCGGATAACAGATGGCGTGTGCTGCGACCGCGATCGCGGCCACGGCGGCATCCGGTCCATGAGGCAGCATGACGCCGACGCGCGTGGCCGGCCCGGCACCGGCGGCGCGCAAGTCACCGCCGATCTTTCGAACGGCCGTTTCCAGGCGGCCAAACGATAAAGGCGGACGACCACCGAAAAAAATCGCGGCGCGATTCGGATGCAGCGCGGCGCGCATGCCGATGGCGGCTGCAATCGTGGAGGGGGCGGCATCAACGTGATCGAGCGGCATGAGGCTGTTCATGATGCCATCCATCGGTTGCTGCCGCGGACATACTCAGCACGCGGCGCTCCACGCGCCGGTCAACAACGCGTCGAAACCAGAATTGCCGTTTGATCGCGTGCCGCCGCCCGTTGCATTCTGTCCATTCAGGGAATTGAATCCGGATATTCCGTGACGGAATCGCGGCGAGTTTGGCCCGGATTGCCGAGCGGCCGGAACTTGAGGCACCCTGTTCACATGAACAAGCCGCTCAATCCCGCTCATAATCTTGCCGTCGATGGCGCGCGTCTCTGGGACACGCTGATGGAAACCGCCAGGATCGGCGGCACCGCCAAAGGCGGCATTAACCGTCTGACGCTGACCGACCTCGACCGTCAGGTGCGCGACTGGTTCCGCGTCCAGGCCGAAGCGCTCGGCTGCGCGGTCGCCATCGACGACATGGGAGCGATGTATGCCCGCCGCAAAGGGCGGCGCGATGACGTTCCACCCATTGCGCTGGGCAGTCATCTCGATACGCAGCCGACCGGCGGCAAGTTCGACGGGACGTTGGGGACGCTGGCGGCGCTCGAAGTCCTGCGCACGCTCGAAGCGTCGGGCTACGAGACCTACGCGCCCATCGAGATCGTCAACTGGACCAATGAAGAGGGCTCGCGCTTCGCGCCGGCGCTGATCGCGTCCGGCGTGTTCGGCGGCGCTTTCGAGCGAGACTGGGCCTACGCGCAGAAGGACCGCGACGGCACGACGTTCGGCGAGGCGCTGGCCGCGATCGGCTACAAAGGCCCGGAACGCTGCGGCTCACGCAAGTTCTCGGCGTTCTTCGAGCTGCATATCGAGCAGGGGCCGATCCTCGAGCGTGAGGAAAAGGACATCGGCATCGTTACCGGTGTTCAGGGGGTGCGCTGGTTCGATTGCACACTGACGGGCCGGGACTCTCACGCCGGGACGACGCCGATGGCGGCGCGGCGAGACGCGCTGGTCGGCGCGGCGCGGATGGTCGAGGCGATCGACCGCATCGCGCGCTCTCACCCTCCGCTCGCCGTCGCCACCGTCGGTATGATCGAGGCGCGGCCGGCGTCACGCAACGTCGTGCCCGGCGAGGCCCATTTCAGCATCGACCTGCGCCATCCCGACGACGCCACGCTCGAGACGATGGAAGACGAAATCCGCGCGGCGCTGGCCGCCACCGCGAGCGACCTCAAGCTCGATGCCACGCTCGACCGCATCTGGAGCCAAGCGCCGATCCCGTTCCATTCGCGCTGCATCGAGGCGGTGCGCCGCGCCGCCGGCCTGTGCGGCCTGTCGGCGCGCGAGATCGTGTCCGGCGCGCTGCACGACGCGGCCTATGTCTCACGCGTCGCGCCCGCCGGAATGATCTTCGTGCCGTGCAAGGACGGCATCAGCCACAACGAGGAGGAGTTTTCTTCACAAGAGCAATGCGCCCGCGGGGCGCAAGTCCTGCTGCAGGCCGTGCTCGATTTCGACCGGCAGCTCGCCGAAGGCTTCTAGCCTATTCGATCGATTTCTTTTCGTGTGACGCCTCGGCGAGCAGGCGGATATTGTTCTTCACATACGCATTATCGGGCGCCTGCTTCGCCGCTTGCGCCAGCTTGGCCGCGGCGCGGCGGTAATCGCCGCGCAGCATGTAGGAATAGCCTTCGTTATTGATGATCTCGACCGTCAGGCCAGCGATACGCGTCGCCTGCGCATAGGCGCGGTCGGCCAGATCGAAGCGGCGAAGCTGATCGTACGAAGCAGCCAGGCCCAGCCAGGCCTCGGCGTCGCGCGGATGGGTCTCCACGGCCTGCTGGAAATGCTGCTCGGCCAGCCCGAAATCCCCGGCGCGATAGTATTTCTTGCCAAGACTGAGATCGTCATGCGGATCGCTGCCGAGCAGGCCTTTGGCGGTCGCCATCTGCGAATTGGCCGGAGCCATCGCCATCGCTTGCGTGCCGTCGCCTGCGGCGGCCGGTTTGTTGGCGTCGTTGCTCGCGAAATTCGACGTCGCGCATCCCGCGAGCCACAGCCCGGCAAAGACCACCATCAGGAAACGCAGGATAACAGCGCACATAACAGCCCTTCCGGCTTTCTTCGATCGCCGTAACCCTAAGGCTGCCCTCTTAAAATCCCGGGGGGAACTTCCGCGCAATTTTATCAAAAATTGTGCGTATAGATGCGCACGAAGACCGGCAACAGGATCACCACAAACAGCGTCGGAAAAATACAGACCATCATGGGTAGAGCGAGCTTGGCCGGCAGCGCGTAGGCCTTCTCTTCGGCGCGCGACAGGCGCTTGTGCCGCATGTCGTCGCTGTAGACACGCAACGCGTCCGTGATGCTCGAGCCGAGCTCGAGCGACTGGCTGATCAGGGTCACAAACGAGCGGACCTCCGCGAGCCCGACGCGATCGGCGAAATGCTCCAGCGCGTCGGTCAGAGGCCGCCCGGCGCGGATCTCGAGATTGGTCATGTGGATGTTCGACGTCATCGACGGATAGCTGTCGCCGAACTCACGCCCGATCCGCTCGAAAGCCGCTTCGAGCGGCAGGCCGGCGTCCGCGCAGACAACCAGCAGGTCCATGAAATCGGGGAAACCGGCGCGATGCTCGAGCCGGCGCGCCTTGATGCGCTTGTCGATGTAGACACTCGGACCGACGTAACCGGCGACGCCGGCCACAATGACCGCCATCCAGAATGCCGAATGGGCGACCGACCAGAACATCGGTAACAGCAGAAAGACCGCGGCCGCGAGGCCGATCGCCAGCCCGGTTCGCACGACAAAGAACAGGGCGACGGCGCGAGGGTCATAGATCCCGGCCTGCAGCAGCCGCTGGCGGAGCACCTTCATGGTGTCCTGATTGCCGTTTGAATAATGCTTCGTACTGTAGTCGAGCAGACGCTGCGCCATGCGCCGGCTCGAATAGCGCAGACTGCGGCGCGAGTTTGCGTCACGAGCGCTCTCATCCAGGATCCGCGCGGTCCGCCGCTTCACCGAGCCGCGGACACGGAGCGCGACCATGACAGAAAAGGCCAGTGTGCCGGCGGCCAAGAAGACCAGCAACCCAAGCATCACGGTCGGGTCGCCGCCGCCGAGAAGACCGGCGGGAATCTGGAGGATCGCTTCCATCGTCAGATCTTGAAATTGACCATCTTGTACATCATCAGGTTGCCGACACCCATCCAGCAGCCGGCAGCCGCAAGCCCAATCTTCGTCAGGTCCTCATGCCACACGCTGCCGTAGAAGCTCGGCACGACGAACTGAATAGCGAGGAAGATGCCGATCGGCAGCGACGACAGGATGAGGGCCGAGGCCCGGCCTTCGGCCGCCAGCGCCTTCACCTTGCGGCGCATCTTGTATCGGTCGCGGATGACCGACGAGAGATTCTCGAGAATCTCGCCCAAATTGCCGCCGCTCGCATTCTGGATGGCGACCGCCGTGACGAACAGCGGAAGATCCTCGGAGCCGACCCGGTAGTAGAGATCGCGGATCGCGGTTTCGAGATCGGCGCCGTAGGTCACTTCGTCCGAGACGATGCCGAACTCGGTGCCGACCGGATCGGGCAGCTCGCGCGAAACCGTATTGATCGCGACCGGAACCGGATGGCCGGCGCGCAAGCTTCGCACGATAATGTCGATCGCGTCGGCAAACTGGGCGCCGAAATTCTTGATGCGCCGCGCCCGCAGGAACTTGAGAACCGCGAACGGCAGAATGACGGCGGCAGCCAGCGCCGCGAGCAGCGCCCTGCCGATCGGCCAGTGCAGAGCGAGTGCTCCGCCGAAAATCGCAATCACGGCGATGGCAATGACGATAATAAACTTGCCCCAGCCGATCGAGAGGCCGGATTGCACCATGAGCTGATTGAGATTGATGAGCGGCAGCCGGTATTCGCCGGTTCCGGTCAGGCCGCGCTCGCGCCGCAACTGGATCAAGACGCTCTGCTGATCGGCCTTGTCCGCCCCGACCCGAAGCCGCCGGTTGATGTTTTTCCGGTAGGACGAGCGCGTAAAGAACAGCAGATAGACGCCCTCGACCAGCAGGCCGATCGACAGCCCCACGAACAGATAGACGAGATAGACCGAGTCGAAACTGAAGCTGGACATGGCTAAAGCGGATGCGTCGGGTCGAACAGGTTGCCGCTCAGCTTGATGCCCTGATTGGCGAGATGGGCTAGAAAGCGCGGCCGCACGCCGGTCGCCTGGAAATGGCCCTCGACGGCGCCGTCAGGACCGGTTCCAGTGCGCACGAACTTGAAGATCTCCTGCATCTGGATGATGTCGCCCTCGAGGCCAGTGATCTCGGCGATCGACGTCACCTTGCGCTTGCCGTCCGATTGGCGCGAAAGCTGGACGATCAACTGGACGGCGCCCGCGATCTGGCCGCGGATCGACGAAACCGTCATCGGCAGGCCGGCCATGCCGATCATCTGCTCGAGGCGCGACAGCGCGTCCCGCGGCGTGTTGGCGTGAATGGTGGCCATCGAGCCTTCGTGGCCGGTGTTCATCGCCTGCAACATGTCGAAGGCCTCCTCGCCGCGGCACTCGCCGAGGATGATGCGGTCGGGGCGCATACGCAGGGCGTTCTTGACCAGCTCGCGCTGGCGGATTTCACCCTTGCCTTCGATGTTCGGCGGCCGCGTCTCCATGCGGCCGACGTGCGGCTGCTGAAGCTGGAGCTCGGCGGCATCCTCGATTGTGATGAGGCGCTCCTTCTCCGAGATAAAGGCCGACAGCGCGTTGAGCATTGTGGTCTTGCCTGAACCGGTGCCGCCCGAGATGATCGTGGTGATCCGCGCCTTCACGGCCGCCGACACGACATCCGCCATAGCCGGTCGCAGCGCCCCGACTTCGACCAACTTGTTGAGATTGAGCGGCTTCTTCGAGAATTTGCGGATCGACACCAGCGGACCGTCGACGCCGATCGGCCGTACCGCGACGTTGACGCGGGAGCCGTCCAGCAAGCGGGCGTCGCAGAGCGGATGCGCTTCGTCGACCCGGCGTCCGACTGCGGCGACGATCTTGTTGATGATGCGCAGCAGGTGCTGCTCGTCCTTGAACCGCGCCGGCAGCGGCTCGAGGATGCCGTGCCGCTCGACATAGATCGATTCATGACCGTTAATCAGGATGTCGCTGATCGTCGGGTCCTTCAGCAGGGGCTCGAGCGGTCCGAGACCCATCATCTCGTCGAGAATCTCCGAGACGAATTCGTTGAGCTCGCGCGAATTGATGGCGAGCCGCTCGGCCAGAACGTATTGCGCGACGATCTGCTGGATCTGGCCCCGCACTTCTTCGGGAGGCAGTTTTTCGAGAGCCTGAAGGTTGATTTCCTCGATCAGCTTGCGATGCAGCCGGACCTTGGCGTCGAGCAGTTTCTCGCTGTGCAACGGGTTCACGGGCGCAGCAAACGGCGCCGGCGCTTCCTCGACGGTCTCGCGCGGCGGAGACTGGGTGGTCGCGGCCGCCGTCACGACAGCCTGCGCCATCTCGTCCAGTGCCGGCGCCAACTGCGGCGCCGGGATTCGGGCAACTGAAAAACGACCCGTCATCGTAGGCGATCCTTACCTTGCGGGCGCCAATCGCAGTTTCGACAACAGCGGCGATTTCGACGCCACCTTGCCGGCGACCTGTGGCAGGAGATATTTCTTCAACTGCTGAGTGACCTTGTTGCCGGGCTTGACCTCTTCCAGCGGCACGCCGCGATCGATCGCTTCGCGGACAAGCTGATAATCGTTCGGGATCGCGGTGGCGAAGGACTCACCGAGAACCTGCTCAAGGTCACCATGAGTGAGGCCGCCGGAGAACATTTTCTGGTTGAAGCGATTGACGATGACGCGCGGCTCGGGCCCGCCCGACAACCGCGATTTGATCGCGGCGACCAGTTGCTTGGCGTGCCGCAGGCCCGGCACCGTGGCTTCGCTGACGATCGCGATGTGGTTCGAGCCGAGCAGGACGCTGTCGGTCCAGGAGAACCAGGTGCGCGGCATGTCGAACACGACGTACTCGAAGTTGCTCGAGACCAGGTCGAGCAGCCGTGTCACCACTTGCGGGTCGAAGGAGCGCATTTCCGCCGGCCGGTGCGGCGCCGCGACGACCGAGAGGCCCGACGCGTGCTGTGACAGCATGACCTCGAGCAATTGCCGATCAAGCCGTTCGGGGCGCGGCTCGACCTCGCCGAGATCCAGCCGCGGCTCGAGATCGAGGTAGTCCGCCACCGCGCCGTGCTGGAAATCCAGATCGACCAGGCACGTCGACGGACGCATCCGGGCGCCGCGGCTGTTCATCAAGAGCATCGCCGTCTGGATCGCCAGCGTGGTGACGCCGACGCCGCCCGCCGACGGCAAGAGCGTGTAGATTTGCGCATCGGCTCCGGAGTCACGCTTCGACAGGCGGGCGCAGGCGCGGACCAGTTCGACCGCTGGGATCGGCTTGACCAGAAAATCGGCCACCTTTGCCTGCACCAGCGCGCGCGCCAGGCTGGCGTCGAAATCCTTTGCGACCGCGATAACCGGCGGCCAGTCGCGGGCATGCAGCATGAGCTTCTGCAACGCCACGACTTCGGCTTCGGCGGCGTCGTCGAGATCGACGATGGCGATCGTCGTATCGCCGAAATCGAGATCCGCTTCGCGCCCGCTCAAGCGACCGGTTTCGCGCTTGAGGTCGATCTGGGAGCTTGCCGCAAATGTCGCGGCAACTGCCTCGGCAAACGCGGCATCTGCCGTCAGAAGACCGATCACGGTGCGATTGTCAGCCTGAGGATGTCTCATGAGGCGGCTCTACTTCGTTTGCGTGATGGTCGGGCCGATCGGCGACGCGGATGACAACTGCGCGGGCGCCTGCGATTGCCCGTCGGTATAAACGCCAGACGGTGACATGCCTTGCGGAGTCGCCACGCGATTCGTGCGGTAGCGCTCGACCGCGGCCTGCATGCGCTGGCCATTGTAAGCGATGTTCCTGTCGCCCGCGTAAATCGGCCAGGGGTCGACCGTCTGGATGGCGATGTTGCTGGCATTGGCGTCGCCGGCCGACAGCGCGATCGAGTCCCTGCGGGCGAGATAGCCGTGCGGATCGTAGATATCGTCGGTTGTGCAACCGGCGAGCAGGCCGGCAGCGGCCAGAAAGGCCAATGGCAAAAGCTTAGTGAGTCGTGACATCGGTTCCTCGCGGCGGCATGTCGAGCATGTGCCCGGTTTCGGGACGGGTAGCGGCGGCGGCAAACAGCGCTTCCTGCGGCGTCGCGGGCGATGCCGGGCGCGGCACTTCGTTTTTGCCGAGCAGAAAGAAGTCCACGTCGTTCGGCGGCACGGCACGATCGGCCGGCGTCTTCAGCGGCTCGCCGGGACGCGCCGGACGAACGAGATGTGGCGTCACAATGATGACGAGATCGGTCTCGTTCTTCTGGTACGACTTGCTCGACAACAATGTGCCGAGTACCGGCACGCTGCCCGCCCAGGGCAGTTGCTGGACCTGATTGCGGCCGGTGTTCTGCAGGAGGCCGCCGATGGCAAAGCTCTGACCGTCGCGCAACTCAACCGTGGTCGATGCCCGGCGCACGATCAGTGCCGGCACCGAAATGCCGTTCGCGATATCGACGGAGTGCGTGTCGTCGATCTGGCTAACCTCGGGTTCAATCTTAAGATTGATCAGCCCGTGGCTCAAAACCGTCGGGGTAAAGGCAAGGCCGACACCGTATTTCTTATAATCGACGCTGATCTGACCAAGCGTGCCGGACACCGGAATCGGATATTCGCCGCCGGCGAGAAAGCTGGCGGTGTCGCCGGACAGGGCGACCAGATTAGGCTCCGCCAGTGTGCGCGCGACGCCCTGCTGTTCCAGCGCGTTGATCGCCATATCGGTGCTGGCGCCACCCGTGACAAAGCGGGCGATCATGAAGCCGAACGGCGAAGTCCCCGACAACACGCCGGCCGCGGCTTCGGTCGCCGGGGTTACCGGAAGAGTGTTGGTGCGGTTACCGATATTGGTGATCGAGTTTCCCCCGAACCGATTCCACTGGAACCCAAGCTCGCGGCCCGCATTACGTGAGATTTCGACGAAACGGACCTCCAGCAGCACCTGCTGCGGCGACATCACCGACACCGCGTTGATGATGTCCGGCCCGAACTGACGCGCGATGGTCACGGCCTGGTCGAGCATTTGCGCGTCGGTCACTTCGCCGGACAGCATGACGCGGCCGTTCACGGACGAGGCCGTGATGCGCGAGCCGGGGAAGCGGCGGCGCAGCTCGTTGGTGAGCCGGGCCACGTCGTACGTCACTTCGACGTCGAAAATGCCGATCAGCGACTTGTCCGCGGCATAGACCGACACGCGCGTCGTCCCGATCTTCTTGCCGAGAATCGACAGGGTGTGGTCGGTCAGCGGGTTGACATCGGCAATATCGGGGTTGCCGACGGTGATATTGGTGAACGTTGTGCCGGTGCGGATATCCTGCGATTTGCCGATCGGCACCAGGAGGTTCGACGTCCTGTTCGTCCCGGCGATCTGGATGAGCTTCTGCGCATCGGCGCCGGCCGGAACGGCCAAGACCGCAACCAGCAGTACGGCGACGGCTACGGCCCACTGCCACACGGTCGACGACACATGCTGCGACCACCGACCGAACGCCGGCAATGCCTTGTCTTTACTCACGACGACTTCCCCTAGCCTTTTGCTTATTCGCGGGCTTCTTGCCCGGCCGCACCGACCGTGACCGGCCGGTTTTCGACCGGAACCTTGTATTCCTGCTTGGCCGATGCCCGCGTCACGACGACCGAAGCGGTATCTCCGGTGTCCGATCCGATCAGGTTCGACGCCAGATCCTTGAGCGAGACCTGCCGCGTCTTGACCGACGCCGTTTCACCCGCCTTGCGCAGCAGCAGCGACAGGCTGCCGACGGACGCTGCGAGCCACACTTTCTGCGCGTTGATGGTATCGAGCTCGAGCGTCACCGACTTGCTGACGGCCGCCTTCACCGCCCGCTCGTCGGCCATCTGATCGACGGCCAGAACACGGGCGTTCTGAATCACAACCTCCGAGGTCGGCGCCGTGCCCGACTTGTTGCGCGTGAGAACGACATCGACGTGATCGCCCGGCAGCACGAAACCGCCAACTCCCTCGACATCGTTGACCCGGATCGTCACCGCCTTCATGCCGGGGCGGACGAGCGATGACAGGGTCGCACGCTCCCCCTTGCCGGTGATCTTGACGGCCAGGACCGGTTCATCCGTTTCCATCGCCGACAGCACGATTCGTCTTCCGCCAGTGAGCACGTCGCCGATCTTGGAGAACGCGCCATCCGGCAAGGCCGCGGCCGGCCACGGCACTTCCTTGAGCATGGCGGCGGTCAACTCGGTGCCGTATCGCAGCGGCTGCTTCGCGACAACGACGGTATGCGTTGCAACCGCATTGTGTTGCGGGACGTTGTTCTTCGCCTGCATGGCGGCCTGATTGTGCAACCACGACTGCGCGATGAAGACCGCGAGCAAGCCGAACACAACGGCAAACCCGATCATCACAAGAGTGCTGGCTCGCATTGACGGTAGTCCCCGTGTTGACGCCGCGCGTTTTTCTCTCCGCGCTTGTTGCGGGGAGTATTCGGTGCGGTCCGTATCGAATTGGTGAAGGGCGCGCCGCTTCCGCGCCCATGCTCAACACCGGATAAATCTCTATTCTTTACCGAGTGCGGTTCGAATTCAGTGCAATTGAATCAGTTTTGAAGGCGACAGGCCAAGCCGCGCGTCAATCCGCCGGTGCGGCGAATAATTTCGGGGAAGCGACGCGAAATTGAATCCAATTGTCTTCAATCTGGAAGACGGTTTGCATTGAAACGCAGCGGCCTTGGCGCATCTTGCATTAGGATTTCGCCGTAGAGTTCCCGCGTCGTTGAACCGTCGTGGGTCATAACAATGAACAACAACTGCCATTGCTTCGAATGCCGTGTGCACCTCACTGCTGTTCCCGGACAGCAGGCCCGTTCGCCTGTCGTCAGGCGTGACGTGTCTCCGACGGATTGACGTTACTGCTCACGAACAAGAATCTCTTCAGAGCCTCATCGCGTCAACAGTCTTTCACAGGGCACATCTCATGCGACCCAGCGCTCTTCTGTTGCATGTCAAAACAACTCTTCGGACCTTCGTCTCCAGCTCGCATGGCAACGTGGGGCTGATGTTCGGCCTTGCGCTCGTGCCGGTCGTCGGCCTGGCGGGCGCCGCCGTCGACTACAGCCGCACCAACGACGTGCGCTCCGGCCTGCAAAGCGCCGTCGATGCGACGTCGCTGATGCTCGCAAAAGAGGCGGCGACGGTCTCGGCCGCCCAGCTCAATGCCGACGCCGCGAAATTCTTCACGGCGAATTTCAATCGCCCGGATATCAACAACGTGACGGCAAGCGCCGTATACACCCCCGGCACGAATTCGCAGCTCAAGGTGACCGCGTCGGCGTCGGTGCCGACGGCCTTCATGAGAATCATGGGGTTCGATTCGATCGGCGTGAGCGCCTCATCGACCGCCAAGTGGGGCAACTCGCGCCTTCGTGTCGCGCTGGTGCTCGACAACACCGGTTCGATGGCCGATGACGGAAAGATGACGGCGCTCAAGACCGCTACCAATAATCTGCTGTCCCAGCTCCAGTCGCTCGGCGCGCACGCCGGGGACGTCTACGTTTCGGTGATCCCCTTCTCGAAGGACGTCAATCTCGATCCGGCCAACTATCAGGCCAACTGGATCGATTGGACGAACTGGGATGCGGCCAACGGCTCGTGCCGCGTCAGCAAGTATCACAGTCAAAGTAGTTGCCAATCTCACGGCAGCACCTGGACGCCGGCAGACCACTCGGCCTGGAACGGCTGCGTCGTCGACCGCGGCAACAACAGCGGGCCCGCCACAGCCGCCTATGACACGAACATCCTGCCGCCCAATACGTCCGTCACGGCATCATTGTTCCCTGCCGAGCAGTACAGCAGCTGCACACAGGCTTCGATGGGCCTCAGCGACAACTGGACGGGGATGAGCACGCTGGTCAACGGCATGACGCCCAATGGTAACACCAACCAGGCTATCGGTCTCGCGTTGGGCTGGATGTCACTTGCCGGCGGCGGCCCGTTCACCGCCCCGGCGATGGATCCGAACTACACCTATTCGCAGGTCATTGTGCTGCTGACGGACGGCCTCAATACGCAGGACCGCTGGTACTCACAACAGAGCTCGATCGACGCGAGACAGAGCCTGACCTGCACGAACATCAAGAACGCCGGCATTCTACTCTATACGGTGCAGGTGAACACCGGCGGCGATCCGACTTCGACGCTCTTGCAGAACTGCGCCAGCGACAGCAGCAAGTTCTTTCTGCTGACGTCGGCGGACGAAATCGTGACCACGTTCAACACGATTTCGACGGAGCTCGGCCGTCTCTACGTCGCGAACTGAATCGCGAACCTCCCGACTGGACCGCGTCGGCATATCCGGCGCGTTCTTTTTTTGGCTCAATCCGGCTGTGGCGCGAGCTGCGTGCCGCCGCAGACGTGAAGCACGTCGCCGGTGATGAAGGATGCCCGGTCCGACGCCAGAAACGCGATCGCGCCCGCGACATCCTCCGGCGCGCCGACGCGGTTGAGCGGCGACATTTTTTTGAATGATTCGGCGAGCCTGCTGTTCTGCTCGACGAGCCTCTTGTTGAACGGCGTATTGAGAAAGCTCGGCGCCACGGCATTGACACGAATATTGTCCTTGCCAAGCTGCACGGCCAGCGCGCGTGTGAGGCCGATCAGGCCGGTCTTGCTCGACGTGTAGCCGACTCCGGTGCCGCTCAAGTAAACGCGCGATGCGACATTGATGATGCTGCCGCCGCCGCCCGCTGCCATCAGCGGCGCGGCCCGCTGGCACAGCAGCATCGGAGCGGTGAGATTGAGCCCGAGGATCGCGTTCCATTCATCGGCATCGACCGAGCCGATCGTGGACGCGCCGGTGCGGCCGGCATTGTTGACGAGGCAATCGAGCCGGCCAAACGCTTTCTCGACGGTTCCGACGATGCGAGCAGGCGCGTCGCGATCGGCCAGATCGGCGGTGATGGCAATCGCCTTGCCGCCATTGCGCTCGATTTCCGCGCCGACAGCCGCCGTCTGATCCGTCTTGATATCCGCAAGAACGACAGCAAAGCCATCCAACGCCAGCATTCGCGCGGCTGCGGCGCCGACCGCCCCCGCCCCGCCGGTGATGAGCGCGACCTTCATTCCGCTTGCTCCGTTACGAACGCTCAGCGCTGCCAGGGCATCAGGCGGCGCTGCAGCGCCTGGAGCCCGTAGGCCAGCACGACGCCCAGCACCATGACGACGACAAGGCCGGCATACATCCGCTCCGGGTTCATCACCTCCCAGTAATAGAAGGTCATGAAGCCCACGCCTTGTTTGGCGCGCAGGAATTCGACGGAAATGATGACGATCAAGGCGGTGCCGAGCGCGAGCCGCAGACCCGCGAAAATAACCGGCATCGCCGCCGGCAGGATGACGTGCCACAGCAGCTGAAAGCCGCGCGCGCCATAGTTGCGCCCTGCCATCAGAAACACCGGGTCGATGTCGCGGACGCCCGCCATCGTGTTGATCGCCATCAGGAAGAACACCGACAGCGCGACCACTGCGATCTTCGGACCTTCGCCGAATGGATCGGCAAACATCAGCATGACCAGCGGGAAGATCGCGATCTTCGGCAGCACGTAGATCGCCGACAGCGTCGTATCGAGCATCAGGCGCACGGTACGATTGATGCCCATGACGACGCCGAGCAGAATGCCGGGGATGGCACCGATGACAAAGCCGGCGCCGACGCGGCCGAGCGTCGCCCAGACGTGGCTTTCGGCGAACAGCGCCCAGACCCCGGCCCAGCCGTCATGCTCGAACCGCGAGGGAATGAGCCAGGGCCGCCCGAGCAGGCTGGTGCCGGACGCGCGGTCATAATTGACCGTGACGTCCCACAGCGCCTTGGCGATCCGCGTCGGCTGCGGAAACCACAACGGGCTCAGGATTCCGGCATCGACGATGAGCTGCCATGCGACGAGAGCCATGACCGGGAAGCCGATCGCCAACGTGCGCTCGTACAACTTGCGATAGGTAGGCGGCACGCAACGTCCGATACGCTCGGCGGCAACGACGGTCAGAGCGAAGTCGCCAAACAGCGCGAGCCACCACAGCGGCGCCCACAAGCGCGTGAGATAGAGGGCGCCATTCCAGACAATCGCGACGACAGTCAGCAGAAGAAGAGCCGCCGGAAGTCCGAGCTGCATGTTCCGGACGGACGGAATCCGCCGGAACATGCCGGACGTTGCGCGCTCGAGCGTTTCGGTCACGCCTGCATCTCCATGGCGCGCGTGACCTCCTTGCCGAGCTGCTCCCAGATCGCGCCGCGTAATTCGGCGAATTCAGGCGTATTCAGCGTCTCGATCGTGCGCGGACGCTTGATGTCGATGTGGAACGTCGTGAGCAGTCGCCCGGGATGCGCCGTCATCAGGATCACCCGGTCTCCCAGCAGGATCGCCTCGTCGAGGCTATGGGTGATGTAGACAACCGTCTTGTGCGTCTCTTCCCAGATGCGCAGCAACTCATCCTGCAGCACGATCCGGGTTTGCGCGTCGAGCGCGCCGAGCGGCTCGTCCATCAGCAATACTTCGGGATCGTTGGCGAGCGCGCGGATGATGCTGACGCGCTGCTTCATGCCGCCGGAGATTTGATACGGGTAGTAGTTGGCGAACTTGCGCAATCCCACGCGCTCCAGCCAGTAATTCGCCGTCTCGAGCCGCTGTTCCTTGCCGATGCCGCGCATCTGCAGGCCGAACGTGACGTTCTCGATCACGGTCTTCCAGGGAAAGACCGCGTATTCCTGAAAGACGACGCTGTTGAGCGGCTTTTTCGGGTCGTTGCCAGGCCGAATCTGAATGGTGCCGGAGGTGTGTGTGTCGAGTCCGGCCAGCATCCGCAGATAGGTCGACTTGCCGCATCCGGACGGCCCGACGATGCAGACGAATTCATTATCGGCAACGTCGAGGCTGAAATCGTCGACCGCGGTCATCGGACCCGCAACGGTCTCATAGACCTTGCAAACGTTGCGGGTCTCGATTTTCGGTAAGGCCATACGCACGATCCTCAACGGTGCCGGGGCATGTTTTCCAGCCCCGGCACCGCGTCGCTTACTCTTTCGCCTTGCCCAGATCGGCGATCGCCTTCTCGACGAATTGCTCGTCGATCACCTTCTTGAGATCGATCGGCTTGTCGTAGTCGGTGCGGCCGTTCTCGCGGTGCACACGCTCGATATCGGCGAGGCCCTTGACCGGAATGCTCTGGTTCGGGTCATACACCGCCGGCTTGGCCGCCTTGATCGCGGCCTCCGTCGAGGTCGTGTACTTGAGATAAGCGTCCATGTTTTCCTTCGACAGGTACTGATCGCCTTGCATCATCCGCGCCGCTTCGGTCAGCGCGACGACGAAACGCTCGGCTACCTGCGGCCGCTCCTTGATGAACTTGCCGGAGCCGACGAACGCCACGGTCATCAGGCCAGGCGTCAGGTCGGTCGCCAGCACCGCTGCGTCGCCGGCCTTGAGCGCCTGGGTCGAATACGGCGGGCCGGCGAGCCCGGCGTCAATGGTGCCACCCGCGAGCGCGGCCGGAATGTCGGGATTCGACACATTGATGAGATTGACGTCGCGGATCGTGAGGTGCACGCGCTCCAGTGCCTTGGCGATCAGATATTCGCTGCCGCTGCCGGGGCCGCCGGCGGAACCGATCCTCTTGCCCTTGAGATCGGCAACGGTCTTCACGCCGGCTTCCTGGGCCTTCTTGCTGACGAGCAGATCGGTCGAGCTGCCCTTGAGCGGTTCAAGACCGCCGGGCGCGATGATGCGGATATCAAGACCACGATTCCACGAGTTCCAGAGCGAAGTGACGATGGCGATGCCGCCGACATCGACCGTGCCCTGCTGCAGAAAGGCAATCGCCTCCGTGCCGGACTTCACCTTCTCGAAGTCGACATCGAGCCCGTATTTCTTGAACAGGCCGCGGCCAGCCGCGACGTAGGCGGTCGCGAATTTCATGATCGGCACGTAGGCGATCTTGACCTTCTGCGGCGGATTGAGCGGCGCCGGTTCGGCTGCCCGGACGCCGCTGGCGAGCGAGACGGTAAGCGCCATGGCGGCAACGGCACCGATGGCGGTGTTGAGAATGCGGATCATGAATCCTCCCCTTGTGAGGCCCTTGCGTGAGCCCATCTTGAGCTGTGGTTCTAGCCTAGCCGGCGGGCAATTCAACTCTCGGCCATTTCCCGCACGGGACTGAGATAGGCGCCCTGGGCCGCCAGACTGCGCTGCAGCTCCGGTATCGGCACATCGGCCAGGGCCAGCTTGCGGTTGGCGGCAATGGCTGCGGCAACGCCCGCGGCATGGCCCGTCAGCCAGCACTGCGGAATTTCCCGCATGAACGAATGGCTGGTGACATCGCAAGACAGGTGCCGTCCCGGCGCCAGCAGCCCTTCGATATCGCGCGGCACGATCGAGCCGTAAGGCACCGAGATATTGCCGAACTTCGGCGCGAGCGACGGCGACACGCCGATCTCGTCCGGCGATACCGCGCCGGTCCAGTGATCGCGCGTCACCTTGCCGCGGCCGGCCAGCCGGCGGCTGTGCCGGACGCCGAGCTGCGGCGCCGACAGCATGATGTAGGCGTCGGCGAAGCCCGGCGCATTCTCGCGGAAATACGTGAGATGCTGGAGCATCAGCTCATGGCTGATGATCTCGACCTCCGTCTGGTCCTCGACATCGACGGCCGAATAGCCGGCCAGCCGCGGCCCGAGGAAAAGAGCGATATCGTTGCGCCACGATACGAACGGCCGCTCGAAGAACTTCATCTTCTCGCGTCCGCGCGCCATGAACTGCGTGAACTGATCCGGCGCCTCTGCGCGCCAGCGCAGGAACGCATCCATGTCAACGCCGCCAAACAGCCAGGGCGTATTCATGCAACCGTGAATATCGCCGGCGTCGATTTCCGTTTCGAATCCGGAGCCGGCGCGCGCGAACAGATCGCCGTCGCCGGTGCCGTCGATCGTCACCTTGGCGAGAATGGCGCGGCGCCCCTCCTTGCTCTCGAACACGCAACCTGTGACGCGATTGCCGTCCATCAGCGGACGGGCGCCCCAGGCATGGAAGATGACATGCACGCCGGCGTCGCGAACGAGCGCTAACGATTCCGCCTTGAGCCATTCCGGATCGCAGGTCGGCGAATGCGTGACGATGCCGTGATAGGCCGCGGTGCGCAGCGCCCAGTACGCCGCCTTGGCCGGGTCTTTCGAGCCCCAGTCGTCTTTCGGCGGCCCCTGAATCTTGTCGCGGGTGAGGCGCGAGATCAGCTCCTCGGCGAAGCCGCGAATGACATGGCGTCCGCTCCAGTCCGTCATGCGGTCGATCCAGATGACGAGGCCGCCGGTCGAGAGACCGCCGAGATGATTGTAGCGCTCGATCAACACGACGTCGGCGCCGAGCCGCGCCGCCGCGACTGCGGCCGCGGTGCCGGCCGGACCGCCGCCGACCACGAGCACATCGCACTCGGTGTGTACGGGCACCTTTTGCGCCGGCTCTTCGATACTGCGCCTGCTCGGAGCCCGCCGATCGAGCTTGCGGGTCTCGAATACCTCCGCCTGGAAAAAAGCGCGTCCTGAATAATCCTTGTTGTCGGCCATCGCATCCTCGGTCTTGTATCACCGCAGGTTAGGGCGGCGACGGGTTTGGTCAAAGGGCAATTTGCGTATGGGCTCACTGCCTGAAAGGGACGGCGGATGATCGACTTTACCGGGAACGGCGTGCTTTCGCTCTGGAACGGCATCGAGCCGTCGCACATGCGCGAATACCACGTCTGGCACACGCGCGAGCACGTGCCCGAGCGCGTTTCAGTGCCCGGCATTCTGGGCGCGCGGCGTTATACCAGGCTGCACGGCCCCTTGCCCGAATTCCTGACGCTCTACGCGCTCGAAAACACCGACGTGCTGACAAGCGCCCCTTACCGGACGCTCCTCAACAATCCGACGGAATGGTCCCGATCGATGCGCCCATCGCTGCGCGATTTCATGCGGGTGTGCTGCCGCCGCATTCACTCGGCCGGCGGCGGACTCGGGTCAATGCTCGTCGTTGCGATGCTCGGCGACGACGCCGATATTCAAACGGAGGCGATGACAGCCTGGGTTGAAAAAGCGGTCGCCCACGACGCCATCTCGGCTGCACATCTACTGCAACGCGATCCGACTGTCCCCGACGTGCCGTTTTCAGTCGGAGGCGCCGCGCCGGAAGCGCCGCAGGCCGGGGTCATCCTGCTGGAAGGCTATGGGCCGGAGCTGTTTCCAGCCGCGGCAGGGCATCTGGCGAGCCTCAAATTCGGCGCGGTGAAGGATACGATGACTACCTATCAGCTCGCATACGCCCTCGACCGCGGCTCATTGGCGCATATCGCCCCCATGACGAAGAAGGCATAGAGCGCGAAAGCCGGCCTGGAGCGAGCGCGGGGACGGCGCCCTCATCCCTTGAGGAGGTGCAGCGCCGACATTATATTGCTTTTTTGAAGCCGCTCTTCGGCGCTGCCGAAAGGGGCTTTTTGCTTTTGTGGGGCAAGCTGATGTCCACGAACAAGACGGGCCACATCCGGCTCACATCTCATCCCGGCCACCGCGCGCCTGGACGCTTTCCGATCGTCTGGGGCGCACCAACGGCGCGCGAGCGCGGCCCCGTCATCGGGACCGTCACGTCCAGCGCGGATCGCAACGCCATCGGCGCGCATGGCGGTTCATACTCCGTCTACCGCGCGCTTGCGGTATCGTCGGGCGCGCTCAACCCGATCGCGCGTCCCGACCTCACCAACACGTCGCCGGCCATCGATATCGGCCCCTATCCGCAGTGGGCCGACGCCGAACGCATCGTCTCGCTCGATCCGTGGGGCCATCGCATCGCGCAGGACTTCCACGAGGAAATTGCGGAAGGCGTCGATATCCGCCCGACCATCGCCGTGACCAAAGCCCGGTTGACGATTCCCGAATTCACGTCCAAGGCGTGGGGCGTCAAGGCCGATGGCGAGATCGTGCACGAGAGCGGCGATATCGCCGTCACCAAAGCGGCCATCGACCCGGTCTGGTATCTGCCCGGCATTGCCCGGCGATTCGCGATCACCGAGGACAGGCTGCGTCGCACCCTGTTTGAGCAGACCGGCGGCGCCTATCCGGAACTGGTGACGCGGCCCGATCTTTCAATCTTCTTGCCACCAATCGGCGGCATCACGCTCTATATCTTCGGCGACCCGGCGGCGCTGGGCGACCGCAAGCACAGCATCACCTGTCGTGTCCATGACGAATGCAACGGCTCGGACGTGTTCGGTTCCGATATCTGCACCTGCCGCCCCTATCTCGTGCACGGCATCGCGGAGTGCGTGAAGGAAGCGCAGCGCGGCGGGGCCGGCCTCATCGTCTACAATCGCAAGGAAGGCCGCGCGCTCGGCGAGGTCACGAAATTTCTCGTCTACAACGCGCGCAAGCGGCAGGAGGGCGGCGACCAGGCCGCCACCTACTTCGAGCGCACCGAATGCGTCGCCGGCGTGCAGGACGCACGCTTTCAGCAGTTGATGCCGGACGTGCTGCACTGGCTCGGCATCACGCGCATCGATCGTTTCGTATCGATGTCGAATATGAAATACGACGCCATTGCCGGCTCCGGCATCGAGATCGGCGAACGCGTCTCGATTCCAGAAGGACTCGTGCCGCCCGATGCGCAGGTCGAGATCGAGGCCAAAAAGGCGGCCGGGTACTTCACGCCTGACCACGTGCCGAGCACGGACGAGCTCAAATCCGTGGTCGGCCGCAAACTTGAAGAGTTCTGACCATTCTGTATCAGGTTGAAATCAACCGGACAGAACGCGGCGCGGCGCTGGGACTGCTGACCGCCGAGGCGGTCCGCACCCGCGCCGGGGAGATGCTGACCGCCGGATTGGATGGGCGCCTCGAAAACTTTCGCATCGATCTCGGCCAGCTCGCATCGACGGCGGAGATCGTTGCCGATGTCATCCGCGCAAACTACCTCGACCTGAATGTGCCGCTGCATGCGCGCTGGCGGCATTTCGTCTTCGGCGCGCGCGACCTGTGGGCCGAAATTGCCAGCCGGCATCCGTGGCGCGACGCGGCTCATCGCGCGCGGACGGAGTTCGACCTTGCGATCGTTTCGGTGCTGCTTGACGCCGGTGCCGATCCGCGATGGCGCTATCACGATGCCGGCACCGATATTACGATCGGCCGCTCCGAAGGCCTCGCACTCGCGAGCTTGCGCATGTTCGAGTCTGGGCTCTTCTCCTCGGACTCGAAAGACCCGTTTCGCGCCGACGCGGTGCGGCTCACGGCGCTGACGGGCGCCGACCTTGAAAAGGGCTTTGGCGTCAGCGGCAGCAACCCGTTCCCCGGTCTCGACAGGCGCGCCGCGTTGCTGGCGAGGCTCGGTCGAGCGCTACTGGATGGTTTGGCTGTCTTCGCAATGACGGATGATGCGCGGCCGGGCGGCCTGTTCGACCATCTCGCCGGTGTTGCACGAGGCCGGCCGCTGGGTGCCAGTGACATTCTTCATCAGGTGCTTCTGCATCTCGGCCCGATCTGGCCAGCCCGGCTGACGCTTCGCGGCCTGCCTCTTGGCGATACGTGGCGTCACCCGGCCATTTGCCGCGCCGATGCGACGAACGGCCTGATGCCGCTGCACAAGCTGTCACAATGGCTGACCTATTCGCTGATCGAGCCGTGCCTGCGCGCCGGCCTGCCTGTCGGCGACCTCGATGCGTTGACGGGCCTCGCCGAATACCGCAACGGCGGCCTGTTCATCGACACCGGCGTTCTTGTGCTGCGTGACCCGGCTGCGGCCTCCCGGACCCATCCGGTCGATTCAACTCTTGTGATCGAGTGGCGGGCGCTGACAGTCGCCCTGCTCGATCGACTCGCGCCGCTCGTACGCGACCGGCTCGGCGTGTTCAAGCGAGCATTTCCGCTCGGTTCGCTGCTTGAGGGCGGCACTTGGGCGGCAGGACGCAAGCTCGCCACAGCACGGCGCGCCGATGGCGGACCTCCGTTGACGATCGTCAGTGATGGAACGGTGTTTTAAAATGACGATAAAGAGCGTCACCGTCGTCGATCATCCGCTGGTGCAGCACAAGCTGACGCTGCTGCGCGACAAGACGAGTTCCACCAAGATCTTCCGCGAGTTGTTTGGCGAGATCGGCGCGCTGCTTTGCTATGAGGCGACACGCGATCTCACCCTGCAGACCGTCGAAATCGAAACGCCGTTCGCGGCGATGCAGTCGCCAATCCTCGCCGGGAAGAAACTTGTGCTCGCGCCGGTCGGTCGCGCCGGCATGGGCCTTCTGGACGGTGTCCTCAAACTGATGCCGGCCGCCCGTGTCGCGCATGTCGGCGTTTACCGCGATCCGCGCATCTTGGTCGCGGTCGAATACTTCTTCAAGGCGCCGGACGACATGGCGGAGCGCCTGGCGCTCGTACTCCATCCGATGCTTGCAACCGGCAATTCCGCCGTAGCGGCAATCGACCGCCTGAAGGAAGCCGGCGCGAAACAGGTCCGGATCCTGTGCATGCTGGCGACGCCGCGCGCGATCGAGACGGTGCGCGGCAATCATCCCGACGTCGCGATTTTCACGGCCGCGATCGACGACGATGTCACCGATACCGGATACATCGTGCCCGGCCTCGGCGACGTCGGTGATCGCATGTTCGGCACCAAATAATGCCGGTATGAGGACGGCCTAACCGGCCTGCAGGACGAACGCCGGGATCGGGTTTATCGAAAAATTGCTGCGTATCGGCAGGGTTAACGCGCTTCGGAATTGCCCCTTGGGCCATGTTCCCGCCCTTCGATGACGCGCTATACTGAAGACAGGAGGACGGCCTCATGTCTCGCTTGGGAATGCCGCTCGGCGCTGTCGTTGCCATCATTGTGCTCACCGTCGCCGCACCGCGACTATCGCTTGCCCAACAGGACGGCATTCCCGAACCGACCGTCCAGGATGTCGACCCCGGCATCGATCACGGCTCGAGCGAGGATCTGCTCGACTATCAGTATCGCCGGCAACCCGTCTATTACCGCAGCGACTACGCACCAGGCACGATCGTGGTCAACACCGCGGACCGCTATCTTTACCTGATCCAGTCGCCGACACGCGCGTTGCGCTACGGCGTCGGTGTGGGTCGCGACGGCTTTCAATGGGGCGGCACGCAGAAGATCTCGCTCAAGCGCGAATGGCCGGACTGGGTGCCGCCGCCGGAGATGATTCAGCGCCAGCCCTACCTGCCGCGCTGGATGGCCGGCGGACCCGGCAACCCGCTCGGCGCCCGCGCGATGAACCTCGGCAATACCGTCTATCGTATCCACGGCACCAACGCGCCGGAGACGATCGGCCATGCCGTCTCGTCCGGCTGCATCCGGCTGGTCAATGAAGACGTCATCGATCTTTACAATCGGGTGCCGCTCGGCACGAAGGTTGTGGTGCAGCATCAGTAAATGGGCTGCGTCATTCGTCGGCCGTGGAAAGTCTTTTGAGCTGCAGAGCTCAGACCTTACCCGGCACGTTGAGCCAATATCGTGTATGGCGCAGTTCGCCACTCCTTCCCTGGAGAAGCGCCATCACCTCGGTAAGATATCTAATTCACTGATCACTCATGAGAATTTGGCTTCGTTCTGCCAAGTCGGTCTCAGTCGTTTGGGTTCGTTTCGCCAACTCTTGCGCAATCATTTCGAGGCGGACGCGGTCAAACTCGCGCAGCACGGTCCTGAACTTCGAGAAGGCGCGGCGCTCGTAGCGCTCGAACGCGACCTCGGCCTTGAAGGCTTCATCATCGACGTTGCCACCGGCGGCGTCAGGTGCAACGGCATCTCTTGCACGGCGAATCCGTCTCAAGTCGACCTGCGCCTCGGCCACCGCGATGGCGCGGGCCTTGAGGGTGGCATCATCGGTCGGCCCTGCAATCACCCCGGCCAGGAGGACGACCTGCTCGGCGAGAGCCGGGTCGGTCATGACGGGCAGACTCAAGCCATGGCGGTAGGCATTGCGGGCCGCGTGGGCGCGGCCGCGGGAGGTCGTGGGACCCCTGCTGCGGCGCGCGTTGGCGCGATTAGCCTGGATTTTGCGGAGGCTGGTCATCGGGCGTACCTTGTTCGTCTGCCCCGGGCGTGTTCACGGCCTTGTTGAGCGTGCGGAAGAAGTCCTTGACCTTCCGGTCATGCTCAGATTCCGGCTTGACCTTGCGCGGGCGGCGTCGCGGCAGAACGTCACCCCATTCTTCGGGGCGGCGATTGGCGAGCCACAAGAAGCAGGCTTTCACATTCGGGATGACGCAAACAGGATACCGGACCGGCACCACCTTGCCGTCGATCCGCATCAGCTTGACGCGCTCGATGGTATAGCCGACGGCGCGCTGCGCCAGAGACCGCGTCACGGTATCATCGGCAAATTCCTCGCCCTCCTGGCGCGCCTTGCGGAAGGCAGGATGCTCCTCCTCCCACCGCGCGATGACGGCGGGCGCGACTTGGAGGGCCGCCTCGAGGTGGTAGGACTCGCCACCCATGGCGTAGATCGTTTTGGCGACCGACTCGAAGACCCGTCGATAGCGAGGCGACCGGCGTGAGCCGCCCCGCCCCCCTGGCTGGACGCCGCGACGGGCGCCCAGCGGATTGATCAGGCGGTTTCGTCAGAGTCATCACACGCCTCGTCGTCGGGTTCGTCCGGCGTGTCGGACGCCTCGTCTGAGTCGTCCACCGCCGACAGCTCGGACTCCTCCCCCTCCGGGGTCTCTTGCGGCACAAGGGAGGCCTCGTCCTCGGCCAGTTCGGTCGCAGCTCCCTCGGCAGCCTCGTCCACTTCCTCCGGCGGCGCCTCTTCGACCACGTCGCCGGCAGACCCGGCTTCAGCCTTGGCGGCCTGGAGGGCGCCGGCGACCGCAACAAGCTGAGCGCGTAGCAGGTCGATTTTGGCTTGCGGCGTGTACAACGCGATCGCGCGGCTGGGTCCATCTGCAGGCTGCTCGATCATCTGCTGTAGCCTTGCGGCTCTCAGGCCATGACGCCGCTCGATCTCATGCAGGGCGCGGTCACGACGATCCTCAGCCATCGCGATCCGCCGCTCGATGGTCGCTATATTCCTGACCACCTGGCGGAACTCGGCATTAGCAAACTGATCGTCCTGCCATTTCTCCAGCTTGGCGTAGAGGTCGAGCCTGATCCGTCGCAGGCGGAGGACCTCCCAGCCCCAGTTAACCGCGTCGTCGATCAGGAGATGGTCGATGATGTCGACCGGTTGGACGGTCTCCCGAACCCGCCGCATCAACTGATCGTAGAGCAGCCGATCTTCCCCGGGCAGCAGCGCCGGACCGCCGAACAGTCGATCGATGATCTCGGCGTCGGGCAAACCGGACATCAGCCCGGCTGTGACACGAAGCTGCGCGGTCTTTTGCTTTTTAGATTTCATTTGAGTCATTCCTTTTCTGTATGCTGGATATCGCTCCGGCAGGCCGCGGCCTGCCCGCAAGCGGGGTGGGAACAGCGGTGCGGCTCGATGTCGCCGCGCGGTGACATTGTTGGGGGGGTCGTGGCGTGCCGGCGCGCCGCAGCCTGCGCGGTGGCGCCAATCACCATGTCAGACTTGGAAGACGCGGGCGCCGACGGCGCCGGACAAACAAAAACCGCGCGGAGCATGACGGGACTTCCCTTTCGGGGGTCCGCACCTCTTGCGCGGGAAAAAACTACGACAATGCCTTATCTGGTGTACTTGATTCGGTGAGTCGTCAATCGATATCAAGGGCACTCGCGCCTTCGCGAGGACAAAGAGCATATCGTGGATCCAACAACCCGCGATGTCGACAATCCGGATCCGCTGCTCGCACAGGTCTCCCTTACGCTGTCGAGGCGCCGACACCACGGTCGGTCTGCCCGGCTAACGATCCGTCGTATTCCTTCAGTTTTTTGGCTTCGTTCTGCCAACTTGCATCAAGCCGACGCTGATGCTCGCGCGAAGGAGAATCCTCAGTCCTGCAGAGAATGTGACGCGACACCAGAGAACATCCTCGCGATCCTGATCGATGATCATCGTCGCCTCTGTCAGTGGCGCCCTGTCGATGAGCCACCTCGATGCGCGATTTTTTAGGACTTTTTGCCCTATCGCTCACGGCCAAAGACCGGTCACCATGTCCGCGTCGCGCTCGAGGGCATTACGCCCTACAGTTTCTTGCGCATCTGTAGGGCATAACGCCTTAAGTCTGACGCGCTACAGATTCTGTTTCTGGGTCAACGTTGGAGCCGGCTGTTTTGTCCTAGGGCATGGATGTCACAGATGACAATTTCGTCCTAGGTCACATACTCATAAATAGGATTCCGTTTTTTGGCGAACCGTGATTCAAAGCTCCAGCGATGGAGGTTTGAATGGCCCGTTTTGATCTGACGGATTTCGAATGGTCTGTGATAGCGCCGCTGTTGCCGAACAAGGTGCGGGGCGTGAAGCGGGTGGACGACCGGCGGGTGCTCAACGGGATATTCTGGCGGCTGCGCACCGGCGCGCCTTGGGCGGATATCCCCGAGCGCTACGGTCCGTACACGACCTGCGTGAACCGCTTCAACCGTTGGCGCAAGGCAGGCGTCTGGGATCGCATCCTGCAGGCGGTTTCGAAGGCTTACGACGGCACGCTGCAGATGATCGACTCGTCGTCGATCCGAGTGCATCAGCACGCCGCCAACGGTCAAAAAAAGCGGCGCGATCCCGTTGCATGGGTCGCTCGCGGGGCGGGCTGACCACCAAAATCCATGCCCTTGTCGATGCCTGCGGACTGCCAATCCTGCTGAAGATCACCGAGGGCCAGGCGCATGACGGGCGCAGCGCAAACGGCATGCTGGGTTCGCTGGGCCGAGGCGACATCTTGCTGGCCGACCGCGGCTACGACTCCGACGCCCTGCGGCTGGAGCTTGCCACACGCGGCGCATGCGCCAATGTCAAGCTCATGCCCAACCGGGTGAACTTGCCGCCGTTCAACAAGAGGCTCTATCGCAAGCGCAATCTCGTCGAGCGCTTCTTCAACAAGCTTAAGCATTTTCGAGCCGTCGCAACCCGCTACGATAAGCGCGACGACAACTATCTCGCATCCATCAAACTCGCATCTATACGAATTTGGATGCGTTTTAATGAGTCGATGACCTAGGGCAAATAGGCCTGCTTTGGCGTTTATGCCCTGCGGCACAAGAGCAGATGTTCAAGCTCAGGGCATTATGCCCTGGAGCATCGAGGCGACCGCTTGGTCACGAACTTCGATCGACGTGCCGAGGGCAATAGGCCCTAGGACATAGCTCCTCAGAATATCCGACCGCGACGTTCTCCCCGCCGGATTTTCTGGCCTACAGCCGTCTTGATCGCACGGGAGGGCTCGGTCACGGCAATAGAAGAAGCGCTATTTTTGCAAGTCGCCATCGAAAGCGTCCAATAGGGGAGCGGGCGGTCCAATGACCCCGCGAATGGCAACAGCGGAAGCTATTTCTGCCTTATTTATACGCAATTCGCTGAATGCGTATAACTTCTTGAGCGATAGTCTTGCGCATGTTATACGCATGTCGCCAAATGAGTATAACACTCGAAACAGCACATGCCGCCGCCCACCCTTGTCATGCAAACGACCTACGCCGAGTTGTTCGACCGGTGCCGGGCCGTCGCGTTCAGTGACGACTTTCCTGCCGACGGAACATTCGTCGCCAAGACGATCAAGGGGAAGCGGTACTGGTACTTCCAGACCTCCACCGATGCCGGCCGGGTCCAGAAATATGTGGGCGCGGAGACGCCCGAGCTGCTGAAACAGATCTCCGAGCAACAGTCTCGTCGCGAGGACGAACGCGAGCGCCGCGCGCTCGTGTCGACACTGGTTCGCTCGTTTGGCCTGCCACGCGCCATTCCCGAGATTGGCAATGTTGTCGCCGCGCTCGCCAAGGCCGGCGTGTTCCGGCTCCGCGGTGTCCTCGTCGGCACCGTCGCCTACCAAACCTATGCGCCGATGCTCGGGACACGCCTGCCCTTGCAACATCTGCAAACTGGCGATGTCGACATCGCCCAGTTCAAAAATGTCTCCGTCGCCGTTGAAGACCGCACTCCTCCGATGCTCGACGTGCTCAAGGGTGTCGATAAGACGTTCAAGGCGGTCCCGCACATTCACGACCAAAAGAGCGTAACCAGTTACATCGCCCGTGGCGGGTTACGGGTCGACTTCCTCACACCAAACGAAGGACCAGATACGGATGCTCCCGCGGCGCTGTCGGCCTTTCAAACCGACGCGGAGCCGCTCCGCTTTTTGGACTTTCTCATTGTTGAGCCAGAACCCGCGGTCCTGCTCCACGGTACCGGCATCTACGTGCTCGTGCCTGCGCCCGAGCGTTACGCCATCCATAAGCTGATCGTCGCTCGTCGACGTCAAGGCGGATCGGCGAAACGAGATAAGGATGCTCAACAGTCAGCCGCGCTGATCGATGTCCTTCTTCAAAAACGGCCGCACGACTTGAAATCGGCCTGGTCCGAGGCTTTTGGGCGCGGGCCGACGTGGCGTCAGCTTTTGACCGAAGGCCTGGCCCTGCTTCCAGATAAAACGCGTAACATCCTCGCAGAAACCGTTGGAGCGCGATCGGACCTGCAAACGTAACCACTCGTATGGCCACTACTATTCACAGCCCATTTTGGAAAATAGAGGTCAGGCTTATGAATCGCGCCTTGATGCCCCCATCGCCGGGAGAATTTCCTAGGGTACAACTCCTCAGAATATCCGACCGCGAAGTTCTCCCCGCTGGATTTTCTGACCTACAGTCGTCTTGATCGCACGGGAGAGCTCGGTCACAGCAATAGAAGGAGCGCTATTTTTGCGAGTTGCCATCGAAAGCGTCCAATGGGGAGCGGGTGGTCCAATGCGGATTTCGCGAAGCTGCTCGTTGGCGATTTCTTCCTTGCTGCCAGCCAGCGCGAGTAGTGTATAGCCGACGCCTTGCTTGACCAGTTCACGCGTCAACACGATGCCGTCACACTCCATCGCAATATTGAGAGGCCGCTTCGTCACTTGCGCGGCCCGCTCAGCAAGCATGCGCAGCCCGTGCGGCACGGCTGGCAGAATGAGCGGAAAGCGCACCAACTCATGCTGGCGTATGGCCTTAACCGGCCGCCGACCATTTTCGCATCCGGCGAGCGGCTTCTTCGGCGCAATAATCGCTAACTCGAGTTCAAGAAGCGGCTCGACCGACAAATCGCTACTACGCGGTTCTCCCCAGATCAGTCCTGCATCAATCCGACCGTGCGCGAGCCATTCTTCGACAAAACTCGAATAACCTTCAAACAGATGGAGCCGTATAGCTGGAAATCGTCGGAGGAAGCCGTCAATCAGCGGCGCCATGATGAGATGACCGATAACGACAGAGACACCCAACGCCAACGGCCCTGACGGCACTGTGGCACCTGCCCTGACCTCTTCATAAATTGCATTGGCCGAACGTTGCAGCGCGGTTGCGCGCGCCATCAAGGTTGCGCCTGCACTGGTTAGAAGAATGGTACGGCCGCGTCTTTGCAGAAGGGAAACGCCGAGCTCTTGCTCCAGCGCGCGAACGCGGCGGCTGACTGCAGGCTGCGTGATCCTGAGTTGCCGTGCCGCCGCGGAAAAGCTCCCCAACCGAGCTACTTCGATGAAGTAGTTCATCCCTTTAATGTCGGGCATTGTCCTGCCGCACGCTCATCATACTTTTGAGCATATATCATATAACGAATTATGTCATTGTATTTGGATTGCCAACACCTAGCATCAACGCATGTTAGTCATCGCGATCGATACGGGCGGTACGTTCACAGACCTCGCCGCCTTCGACCTTACGACCCGCCGGTTCGTGTCCACGAAGAGTCTGACCACATACGATAATTTGGCCAACGGCGCCTTCGATTGCCTGCGCAAGGCCGACATCTCGCCCGCCGACGGCGTCGTCTTCAAGCACGGCACCACGCTCGCCATCAACTCCCTGCTCCAGAGAATGGGCGCACGCACGGCGCTGGTTGCCACGAAAGGCTTCCGCGACTTGCTCGAAATGGCGCGCGGCAACCGCCCTGACCCTTTTGATCTGTTCTATCGGCGTCACCCTCCGCTGATCGAGCGCGATATGCGATTTGAGATTGCCGAACGGATGTCGGCAAAGGGCGAGGCCGACCAGGCGCCTGACAAGGCGGAAGTCGCAAAACTTGCGTCTCACCTGCGTAGCCTTGATGTCGAATCCGTCGCCGTTGCGTTTCTCAACTCCTATGTCGCGCCCGAGCATGAGGAGCAGGTCGCGCAATGGCTCAAAGAGATGCTGCCCGGCGTTTTTGTGACTCGCAGTACCGAGTTGTCCCGAGAGTGGTACGAGTACGAACGCACCGCAACCGCCGCCGCAAACGCATATGTCGGACCGCAAGTTGCGGGCTACGTTCGCGATCTTAATCATCGGCTGCAGAAGGACGGCTTCGAAGGCCGCTTCTTTCTCATGGCATCAAACGGCGGGATGCTCGGCGTTCAGAATGTATTGGAAACTCCCATAGCGCTCGTCGAGTCCGGTCCGGTCGGCGGCAGCATTGGCGCCGCCACATTCGCCAAACGCCTCGGTATTCAAAACGCAATAGCGTTCGACATGGGTGGCACCACCGCGAAATGCGCGTTGGTGCAGGACGGCCGCTTTGACGTGAAGTCCGTCTATCACGTTGGTGGCTATGCGCGGGGCTTTCCCATCCGTGGCGCCGTTATCGACATCGTCGAGGTCGGGGCGGGCGGCGGCTCGATCGCATGGCTCGATGCGCAAGCGCGTCTTTATGTCGGCCCCAAATCCGCAGGGTCGATGCCCGGGCCGGTCGCCTACGGCCGCGGCGGCGCGGAACCGACGGTGACCGACGCCAACATCGTGCTCGGCAAAGTTGACCCCGACGGCTTCCTCGGCGGTGCTATGAAGCTTGATGCCGCTGCCGCCGCGCGGGCTATCCGCGAGCGATTGGCGGAGCCGCTCGGCTACGGCGGCCATGACGGCGTGCTGCGAATAGCGGATGGCATCGTCACGATCGCGTCGGTCACTATGGCCGGCGCGATCAAGCGCATCACGCTCGAGAAAGGGCTCGATCCCCGCGACTACACACTTTTTGCCTTCGGCGGCGGCGGCCCCCTCCACGCGTGCGACATTGCGCGTCAGCTCGCAATTCCGCACGTCGTTATTCCGCCGGAGCCGGGTAATTTCTCCGCGCTCGGGATGCTGCTGGCAAATCTCCGGCTGGACGAAACCGTCACCTTCATCAGACCAGTCGACGATGACGCGCTTGCCGCCAGCGAGCAGGTCTTCGACGAGCTGAGCGAGCGCATGGCCGCCGCGTTGCGTCAAGAAATCGCGGATACCGAGGTCTCTTTCGAACGGTATGCCGAAATCCGCTATCGCGGACAAACGCATTCGGTCCGAACGCCGCTCAACGGCGTCAAGGATCCCGCCGGCGTGCGCCGCCGCTTCGAGGAAGTGTACCGGACCCGCTACGGCCATGCAGACGCAAAAAAGGCGATCGAATTCGTTAGCCTCGCCGTTGCGGCACACGGGGGAATGGCCGGCCCAGCGCTCGACACGCTGCAGTGCCAGAGCGGAGGAACAGAGCCCGCTTTCCGCCGACGCTCGGTCTATTTCGGTGCCACGAATGGCGCCGTGGAGACCCGTGTCTATCGGCGCAATGAACTGCCGGCGGGGTTCGCCAAAGAAGGCCCGGCGCTGATCGAGGAATACGGCTCAACCACCGCCATTGGCCCTCAGGACCGCTTCTCCGTGGGCGAGCTCGGCGAAATTCACATTCATCTGGGACGCCAGCAAAAGTCATCATGAACGTACACTCTGACCCTTCTCGCGCGAGCGCCGTAAAAAACCCTGCGAGCATCGACCCGATCACACTCGAGATCATTCGTCAGCTTCTGCAATCGATACCCGACGAAATCGAGACGGATCTGACGCGAACAGCCTTCAGTCCTCTGATCTACGAATACAAGGATTACGCGGTCGGCATTGTCGACGTGAATGGACGGCTCATCACACAGTCGCGCGGGGGGATACCGATCTTTCTCGCCAACGTCCTCGGCCTCGCCGTTCTCGACGGCATCGCAATTTACGGCAAGGAGCACATCCATCCCGGCGATATTCTGATCACGAATCACAGCGGGACGATGGGGCAGCATCTCAACAACGTTGTGATGTATGCCCCGATTTTTGATCCGACGGATTCGAAGCAGATCGTGGC
Organism: Pseudolabrys sp.; assembly: GCA_029980465.1. GTDB lineage: Bacteria > Pseudomonadota > Alphaproteobacteria > Rhizobiales > Xanthobacteraceae > Pseudolabrys. Next base: position 2,032,433 of record JARYIJ010000001.1, on the reverse strand, counting down.
ATTCATGTGCGTGCTGGAGCATTGGACGGACGTCGGCGGCCGATACGTTGGTTCCTCGGCATCGAACGATACGACCGAGATTTTTCAGGAAGGTATTCAGTTCCGCTCGGTAAAGCTGCGTAGCCGCGGTGAACCCGTCGCCGAGATGTACCGGATGATCGAATACAATACGCGGTTTCCGGAAATGGTCCTGGGCGACGTCGAAGCCCAATATGCGGGCTGCCTCAAAGGCAGCAATCTGTTCACGGATATCGCACGGAAATTCGGCACCGACATCACACTGCGTGCCATCACGATGATGTGGAAACAGTCGGAAGCTGCCGCACGCGCCGCAGTTCGCTCCATTCCCGACGGCGTTTATCGCGCCGAGGCATTCCTCGACAACGATGGGGTCGACCTCGAGCGCCGAATCGAATGTCCGGTCATTGTGAGGATCGACGGCGATCAGTTTATTGTTGATTTCTCCGAGATCTCGCCCGAGGTCAGAGGTCCATTCAATTCGGGGCGCGAGGGCGGCGGCGTGACGGCAGCCCGCATCGCTTTCAAATATCTAACAACACCAGACGAGCAGACCAACGAAGGCAGTTTCGCGCCACTCACGGTAATATTGCCCGATGGCAAGTTCCTGAGCGCCGGCGCAACAGCTGCTATGGCGCGGTACAGCACGCCCCTCGCTACAGTCATCGATACCATCATCCACGCGATGGCGACCGCGGTGCCCGATCGTGTTGCTGCCGGCCATCATGCCTCGATGGGCTCGCACCGCTTTCAAGGGCGGCTCGCGCCAAGCGGCAGACTGTCCACGCATCTCGATACCGCGCACGGCGGCTGGGGCGGATCACTCGGACGCGACGGCGCCGGACCTTACAAGACGCTGGCCCACGGCGACACGCTCGACGTCCCCGTGGAAGTTCAGGAAGCGCTTTACGATCTACGAGTGGACGCGTTTGGATTCCGCACCGACTCCGCGGGCCCCGGCCAATTTCGTGGCGGTCTCGGCTTGGATAAGGCTTATATAATCCGCCATCCCGTCAACCTGACGTTGACGTTCGAACGCCACGGCTGTCCCCCGTGGGGGTTGCTCGGCGGACAAGCGGGACAACCCGGCTATGTTGAAATCGAGCGGCCGAAGCAGGGACGCAAAAAATATCTGAAAGCAACTGATCTTCCACTCAACGCCGGTGACCGCGTGTTCGTGCATACCGGCGGAGGCGGAGGCTTTGGCTCCCCACTCGCGCGCGATATCGCCGCGGTAAGCCAGGACGTTCAAAGAGGCTTCGTCTCGATTAAGGCCGCGCGAGCCGACTATGGCGTCGTCATCGATGCAAATGGTTGTGTCGACCACGCAGCTTCCGAGGCCGAAAGACAAAAGAGGCAGGCATGAAGATCGGACGTATTGCTTCGCTAAATGGCGGTGAGCGACTCGGCGTTGTGGTCGGCAACGTTGGCAACGAAACGGTATTGGACGTCGAGACCGCCGCTGGAGCGAAGCAGGATCGCCTTGCGTTTGCCAATACGATGAAGGCATTGATCGCGGGAGGCGAACGCAGCCTCGACGCTGTGCGCGCCATTGCCGACTGGGCTGCGAGCCGCAAAGACCCCGCCTGGACGACGGCGGAACGCGATGTGCAATGGCTAATCCCGGTGGAAGCTACGGGCACGATGATCTGTGCCGGCCGCAATTTTGGACGGCACAAGGACGAAAGTCTGGGCTACTGGACGAAACAGGGCACGACCGGGATCCATTTCGAATTTCCTTGCGGATTCATACAGCTTCCACAAACGCTGGTTCCGCACCGCGCCACAGTAAAACGCCCGCCCGACGTGCTCGAGTTCGACTACGAGGTCGAAGTCGCGGCGGTTATCGGAAAGCCGACTGAACGCGTCGACGCGAAAGACGCGCTTGGGCACGTCTTCGGTTATACCGTTTTCAACGATCTTTCCGCACGCGAGTGGCAAAAGAAAGAAATGAGAAACCAGATGATCATGCTTGGGAAGAATTTTCCGGGCTTTGGTCCACTCGGGCCCTGGATCGCTACCGCCGATGAAGTGCGCGATCCCTCGAAGCTCATGCTCGACCTGAAAGTGAACGGGCGGACCCTGCAGCATGAGAGCTGCAGCGATATGATCTTCGGTTTCCCCGAACTGATTTCGTTCTGGTCGAAGGTTGGGCTCGCGGCGGGCGACGTGATCGCTTCGGGAACTCCCGAGGGAGTTGCCTTGCACAGGAAGCCCGACCCATTTGAGTTCTACCTTAAGCCCGGCGACGTCGTCCATGCCGCAGTTGAAGGGATCGGATCGCTCGAGACGAGGATTGCGTGAGCTCTCTCCAGAACGCCGCCACACCGCGCGTATGCGCGGAGCCTGAAGTGAAAGTGCCCGTTCTCAGCGTCCGGGCAATCGACAAGCGTTTTAAGACAAAATCCGGCGACGAAATTCATGCACTTAATAAGATTTCGGTCGATCTGGCAGATGGCGAATTCGTAAGCGTTCTCGGCCCTTCAGGATGCGGCAAGACGACGCTCCTGAAGATTCTCGCCGGAATCGTTCCTCCGTCCGGTGGGACCCTGCTGTACCGCGGCACTGCGATAAGCGGGCCGCAGGCCGGCATGGGAGTCGTGTTTCAATCTTCGGTGCTGCTGCCCTGGTGGACCGTCCTCGACAACGTTCTGTTGCCGATCCGGGTTCTCAAGCTCGATCTCACGAGCTACCGCCAAAAGGCCCGTGAACTGCTCAGGCTGGTCGGGCTCGAAGGATTCGAAAACAGCTATCCGGGAGAGCTTTCGGGTGGGATGCAGCAGCGCGCGGCAATTGTTCGCGGACTGATCCATGACCCTGGGATTTTGCTCATGGACGAACCATTCGGGGCGCTCGATGCCATGACGCGCGAGCGGATGAATGTCGAGCTTCAACGTATCTGGCTGTCGACCCGAAAGACTGTTTTCTTCATTACGCACAGCGTCTCCGAGGCGGTATTCCTGTCGGACCGCGTGCTCGTGATGTCGGCGCGGCCAGGATCGCTGGTCGAAAACGTGCGAGTATCGTTTCCGCGGCCGCGCAATGCTGACCTTATGAGCACCGCGGAATTCGGTGACCTCACCCGGCATCTCAGGCACGTCCTCGGTGGCAGCGGAGCGGTCCATGACTAAAGCGATCGCTTCGTCAAATCGCGCGTCCTTTGTCGTGGTCGTCCTTGTCAGTCTCGGCGCCGGGCTTCTGATTTGGCAGCTTGCCGTCTCCTTTACCCATATCCCAAGCTACATTCTACCTTCGCCGAAGTCGGTATGGGCGGCGCTCGCGGACGGCCTAACTCGCAGCCCCACCGAGCGCGCAAGCTTCTGGTTTCATCTCATCGACACGCTGAGAGCGACGGTCTTCGGGTTTCTCATCGGGGCGACGCTTGGAATTTTCTTCGCCGCATGCATGGCTGAGTATTGGCTGGTGGAGGTGGCAGCGCTGCCTTACGTGGTCGGCCTGCAGAGCCTTCCCAAGGTCGCGATCGCGCCACTTCTGGTGATCTGGCTGGGATACGGTAGCGGATCGAAGGTGGCGATGGCCGCGGTGCTGACGCTGTTCCCGGTGCTGATCAATGCGATGGCCGGCTTTCGCTCAACGCCCCGCGACCGCCTCGAACTGATGTCCGCCCTGAACGCGAGCCGCCTTCAAGTATTTCGCTATATCCGATTCCCCGGTGCACTGCCCATGATCTTCGCCGGACTCAATATCGGAATCGTCTACGCCATGCTCGGGACCATTGTCTCGGAATTCACCGGCGCGCAGCGCGGCATGGGCGTGATCATGACCCAAATGCAAAGCGTGTCGGACACGGCCGGCGTTTTTGCCGCGTTGGTCGTCCTCGGATGCACCGGGTACGTCTTGATCTCGATTATGCGGCTCGCCCAGCGCTGGGCCGTGTTTTGGTCGGAAAGCACGAGACGGGAGATCGACCAGTAAGCAGAAAGGCTCGCGACAGCCCAACACATAACTGATGGCCACATTCAACAGCCAAAGGAACGGGAGGACAAATACTGTGAAGCTCATAAACGCACTTCGTTATGCCGTGCTGGCGGTCATCGTACCGATTGCGATGGTCATTCAGTCCAACGCACAGGCGACCGAGAAAGTCCGCTTCGGATTCGCGCAAACTGCCGTTTCGCCGATCCTCATCAACTTCATCGTGCCGCAGTACCTCGGCTACTTCAAAGACGAGGGTCTCGACGTCGAACTGGTCACTCTGGGGACGAACGCCGCTGTGATGGCGAGCCTGGAACAGAAGCGCGTCGAATTCGGCGTGGGTGTACCGTCGTTTCAGCTCCCCGTCGTCGCCAAGGGAGACAAGCTGCCCGCTATCAACTTTTTCGAATACACCTATCCCTTTAAATGGTCCGTCGCGGTGAAGCGGGACAGCCCTATTCATTCGCTGGCCGATCTCAAAGGCAAAGTGGTTGGCGTGTCGAGCCTTGGCGTGACCGACTTCCCGATCGGAAAGGCGCTGCTGCGACTGTCCAACATCGATCCGGCCAAAGATGTGCAGTGGCTTGCGGTCGGCTCTGGCATCACCGCAGGCCAGGCGCTTGAACGCGGCAGCGTCGACGCGCTGGTCTACTTCGACACCGGATTTGGCCAGATCGAAGCCGCCGGCATCAAGATGCGCTATTTGCCGCTGCCAGATCACCTGCCGAAAGTCGGTGGTCTATACATTTCGGCGTCGAAGGACTACCTCACGACAAACAAGAAGGAAGCGATCGGCTTTGCTCGCGCGGTCGCGAAAGGTAGCCTGTTCGTTCAGCAAAATCCCGACGCGGCGGCGTACATCTTTATCAAGCAATATCCTGAAGCGGCTCCTCGCGGCAAAAGTCTCGCCGAGCAGATCAAGGCCGTTAAAATTCCGGTCGAGAAGCGGGCGCCGCTATTCACCAGCTATGACAAGTCGGCCCACGATTTTGGCCGCATCGCAGCAACAGAGTGGCAAGACGAGATCGACTTTCTCGGGCTTGAAGGAAAAATAAAAGACGCGTCGGGTTTCTATACCAACGCTCTCATCGACGCGATCAACAAATTCGACCGCGAGGCGGTAATCCATCAAGCCAAGACGTTTAAAATTCCTGCCAACCCCTGAAGCACGGATGCGGCGGCCATCTCATCGCGGCCGCCGCAATGCATCCCGAAGCGGCTATTGACAACATTCGGCGCGCTAACCGGCAAGCGCTTTGCGAAAGCGGCGTCGTGCATAAGATCATTATAAAACATCCGGACGCGCGCCAATGCTTGTGCTGGCCAACGGCCTCAAGGGCCGCATTGCCGAGATAGAAGACCGGCTGAAGCGGCTACAGGATCGCGCCGCCAAGCGCCGGCAGATCGTCAAAGACACGATGGTCGAGCTCGATCTCAAGAAGCTCACCGCCCCCGACTTCACCGCCTCGGTGCGGCCCGGCATGCCCTCGCTGCTGGTGCTCGTGAGAAGGCGGTGCCCAGCATCTACTGGGAGCCGCGCGAGCCGAGGCTCAACCGGCAGGAGCTCTTGAGCGAGCTCAAGCAGGGCGCCGCCATCACCGGCGTCACTCTGGCCAATCCCGAACCCGTGCTGAGCGTGAGGACCCGCTGATGGCTTTCTCAACCCGCCAACTGCGCGCGCTGCGGCGCGCACCCGACCATCGCTATATCAGGACCCGCGAGGCCCATGGCCGCGAGCTCACCTATCTCGAGGGCTGGTACGCCATCTCGCAGGCCAACCGCATCTTCGGCTTCGACGGCTGGAGCCGCGAGACACTGGACTCGCGCTGTGTCCTGGCACGGGAGAGCCGTGGCTCGTTCACCGCCGTCTACACCGCCAAGGTCCGGCTGACTGTCCAGGCCGACGGCACCACCCTGACCCGCGAGGGCCATGGCACCGGTGAAGGGCACGGCACCTCGCCCGGCGAAGCGCACGATACCGCCCTCAAGGCGGCCGAGACCGATGCCACCAAACGGGCTCTGGCCACCTTCGGCAAGCCGTTCGGGCTCGAGCTCTATCGCGGTCACAAGATGCCTCAGGCCGCAAAGCCGGCGCGTCTTCCTCACAGTGACGGCGCCACATCTTCCGCTCTTGCCGGTCCGCAGCAAGCCCGGAGTGCTATCGCGTCGAACCCTCCTGCTTCTCTGCCGATCTGCACCAGCGAGAGCCCGGCCTTGCAGCCAGCACTGCAGCCGCAGCCGGATATCCTGGCGCAGCATGAGGCTTCCAACCGCCAAGCCCAAACCCAGATCCAAGCCCAGATGCCCACCATCGGCCAAGCTCAACCGAACATGTCTGAGCCTGCCGCGTCCCTGCGCAGCGGCTTCCACCCCGACGACACCACACCCATTCCGAGACCGTCGCACTATTACGGCCGGCCGCACGACGAGCTCGCCGAGCACTTCCGCAAGGAACGGCGGGACGCCGAGCGGCAACGGCGGCTCGAGCAAGCGCTCCAGACGGATCGTCCGCCGTCAGCACCCGTAGCAAACGCCGCGCGCAGTAACCTGCCTGGCGCCGCCAGTCGGAGCGAGCCTCGTGCCGAGTCGGTGGTCGGCACACCCTCTCTACCGCTGACACAGCCGGGCAAGATCGACAAGAGCGCGCTGACCATCGGTGAGCCCAAGCGGCTGCGCGATCGGACGCACCTGCGGCACGTCGCCTCGCAACCTTGCCTGGTCTGCGGCCGCCACCCGTGCGATCCCCATCACCTGCGCTTTGCCCAGCCGCGCGCCATCGGCATGAAAGTGAGTGACGAGTTCACCGTGCCGCTCTGCCGCACCCATCACCGCCAGCTGCATCGGTCGGCGATGAGAGGATCTGGTGGGCGCAGCACAACATCAGTCCGCTCGAGACGGCTCGCGCGCTCTGGCAAGCGACCTATCCGGTCGCCTCGCCACACGAGGGCACCGCAACCGCAGCACCGGGCACTGCGGCCAAATAAGCCGGTCGCAATGCCTCAGATGCCATGATCAGGCTGCCCCGTCCCTGCTACTTTGCCCAGCTGCCGGACGACACCTGGTCATGGCTCTCCTTCCGCTGCGAGCTCGATCGCTGCTGCTGCTGTCGCCCCCGCTTTGAGGCGGCCAAGCCGCTCTGCCGCTTCCGCGCCGAGGAGGACGAAGCCTACCGCTTCTTCTGGCGCAGCAGCTTCGATGGCCACGCCGTGGTTCATATCGGCCGGTGGCACCACAACATAATGCTGCGCCCGGACACCATGATGCTGCGCTGGGGCACCGGGTCGACCGACTCGAAGGCCCCGCGCAATCTGGCGCTGTCACCGGCAGACTGGCAGCGCCTCCAACACGCCCTCGATGCCGCGGGCTTCTGGTCCCTTGCTCCGCACAGCGACGAAATGGGGTTGGACGGCGCCGACTGGCTGATCGAAGGCCGCCACGGCGACTCCTATCACGCCGTCTCCCGATGGAGCCCGACCGGACCAATCCACGACCTCGGTCGCGTCTTCTTCGACCTGTCGGGACCGCCGCTTGCAGCCATCACGTTGTATTAGAGCATGAGCTACAAAGGATGATAGCTTGCGGCATCTCGACACGACTGCTCAAGCCGTTCCGTAATGGGCTCAAGAGTAGAAAGTGAGCAACCAATGTTTCGACAGATCACCGTTATCAGCCAGGACGTCTTTAGCGAGGGAAGCCGAAAGCTGGCGATGCCCTGCAAGCGCGTTGCAGCGTGTGGCGTGCTGCACAATCCTCACGCCGGCCAAGCGGCTATCGATGATTTTACTGGACTGATCGATCTTTCGGTAGAAGCCGGAAAGGTTCTTACTGCACGCGCGCTCGAAGCACTCAAGCCCCTAAAACCGCGTGGCTATGGCAAAGCGGTGATCGTTGGAACCGCCGGCGATCTCGAGCATGGCGCGAGCATGATCCACGTCCGCATGGGTCTCGCAATGCGTCAGGGCGCTGGTGGAGGGCCTGCTCTGATCCCTGGCAATGCCAAGGTTGGAAATCCCGGTACGCAGGTCGATGTCCTTTTCGGCGGACTTGAAGATGCGTGGGACTATGATGCCATGGACACGATGGCGGTATCGGTCGCCGATGCACCGCGCCGGGATGAGATACTACTCATCGTGGGATTTCTCGGCGGCACCCGGCCAAATGCACGCATTAAAGGTGCGTCAGCGGCACAAGTCACCGATCTTGTTCGCGAGATGCGACGCGCAAAGTAACGTGGCGCGCCGGTACACTTTCACGTTATCACTGGCAAAGCGAACACGTCATATGCATGACGCATGCTTCGCCGACGAACCGGGTCTTCGATCTCCATCTCGAAACGGGTTGCCGGCCGAATACCGCCAATAGCGCCCACTGTACCGCAAAACATTGCGGTGCCTGCCCGCAACGTCTTGCCGCCGTCGTACAGCGATAGCAGGTCAGCCGGTGTCCGCATCGCTGACAGCGCCCCTTCCTGATAGAGCACACGCGTGCCGCCGATCGTCGCGTGCGAACGGATAATCAATCGATCCCAGTGCGGGGCAACCTCCGCCAGCGGCCACAGCTCGGTCCCGACGACCTTGCCACAGAGCTGTTTCGACAGAGCAATGCCCATGACCTCCGCTTTACGATCGGTGTGGTCGGAGCCGAGGCCAAGCCACAGGCCATCATCGAGCGCAAATATCACCGGCTCCACCTCGCCCGAGGTATCAGCGCCGAGGACCTCGAGACGCCGGGTTTGGGTAAGACCTTCGACGCTGGTGCGATAAAATACCGGTACTGATGATGGCCGCGGTACGCCAAGCGCGGCGAGTTCTTCGATGTGATGTTCCAGCGCGGCGGTGTCGCGTCCGGTCCAACCGGCGACGATCAACGTGTCAAATTCGACAGTTGTCGGCGTGCCGCCGGCGCGGCTGAATGTCAGAGCGGGCAAGGTGGTGATCCCAATAAGCTAAGTGACATACCTATTTTTAGAAGATAATAATGATCATGCGCAAGGACGACAAATGAGCTTCGACGAACGACGTTTCCGTGACGCATTGGGTGCCTTTCCGACCGGGGTCGCCATTGTGACCGGCATCACCGCCGACGGCCATAGGCTCGGCATGACAGTCAGCTCGTTCAACTCGGTCTCTACGTCGCCGCCGCTCGTCCTCTTTAGCGTCGCGCTGCGCGCCCACAGCTTTCCAGCCTGGATGGGGATGGAGCGCTATTCCATCAATATCCTTTCGCAAGCTCAGGAAGACGTCTCGAACCGATTTGCGCGAGCCTTGGGGGACAAATGGTCGAACCTCGTCCTGATCGACGGCGAAACCGGCCTGCCGCTTTTGCCCAACACGCTGGCCAGCTTCGAATGCGAATCCTACGCTCGTTATGATGGCGGCGATCATATGATCTTCGTCGGCCGCGTGATCGCGCTGCGCACGACGCCGCACAAGCAAGCGCAGCCGCTGATCTTCTACGGTGGCCGTTATCGCCGGCTCGACGCGGGATTCCGGGATATGCCGCCGCGCGATGCCAATATCTTTGAAGGCTGGTAGCCTCTAATGACGATGCGCAGGAGCAACCGACATGACCGTCAATAAAGAACACAAGGAATTCCACAACGTCGATCTGACCTCCGGTTGGGAAACCCCGGCAGGCTATCCGTCCGGCATCCAACAGAAGATACTTGCCGGCGCGCTCGACGAGAAAAACAAGCGCGGAACGCGCTCACGACTCCTTCGCTTTGCGCCCGGCGTCTATACGACCGACCCTTTCGTCCACGACTATTGGGAGGAGGTCTACCTCGTCTCCGGCGACCTCACCGTGGGCAACGACAAGCAGGGCAATGGCGGCACCACCTTTGCACCCAACACCTATGCGTGCCGCCCGCCCGGCGCCTATCACGGGCCCTTCAAATCAACGCACGGTTGCATACTCTTTGAACTCCACTACTACGATCCGGCCTGAGCCGATCGCAGTCAGTGGGCAATCGCGGCAAAATCCTGCACGACCGATGACCGCGCCACCCGCGCCTTGCGGGTGGTCGCCGGCGTATTGCGGCTACGGCCGACAAAACGCGGAACGCCGGCCGTTATGACGGCGCCAATCGCCGCGATGTCACCATGCTTGATCGCCGCGAGCGCTGTCTCTTGCGTGCCGCCGTCCGGGGCGTCGATCAGCACGATATCCGCCGCCTTACCCGGCATGAGAAAGCCGGAATCGAGGCCGTATACTCGGGCGTTACTGCCGGACGCCGCGCAAATAAAGCGATCGGCGTCCATGTCCGTCAAGCTTGCGCAATGCGCGATGGTATAGAGCATGCCGAGTGGCATGATGCCGGACCCGGTGGGCGTATCTGTCGCAATGATGAAACGGTCAAACGCGCCAAGGCGATCCGCCAGCCGCGCACATAGAAGCGTCGTGCGCAGGTTGCCGGCCGTGCAGACCTGAAGCGCAATGGCGCTTTCGTTGATGACCCGTTCGAAATCCGCGTCGGGCATAGCCGTCGGGCCGCCGTTGATGTGGAACGAAACGTGCGGATGCATCGCGAGTAGATGGTCGCCGGTGATCGCACCTGAGCCCGGAATTGACGAGCCGCCGGTATGGCAGGTCGTGATCAGCCCAGCCTCCTTGGCGGCTTTGACCAGCGGTACATAGTCGTAGGCTGTCCTGACGGCACCGAATCCCGCCTTCGCCAGAGTCACACTTTTGGCGGCAAGCTCTTTGAAATCCTTGGGCGCGAGGCCAGGCTCGAGGATGACCGAGCCGGCGATGACCCGCATGCCACCCGGCCGATAGGTTTCAAAGCAGCGCTGTGCGGCAAGCGCCAATGCCTTCACCCCTTCCGGGTCACGCGGACGGCCGGGGACATGCACTTCTGATGCCGAAATGCAGGTCGTTGTGCCACCGTGCAGATAGCTTTCGAGATAGCCGACGGTGCGCTGCCGGGGCGTGTAATCACCGAACGTGATGTGAACGTGTGAGTCGATCAGACCCGGGATTGCCGTCATGCCGTCGGCATCGACAACGACGTCGGCCTGTTCGACAGCACCCGCTGCCGCGGTCCCGACACTCACAATGCGATCCCCATCCATCAGGATGGTGTCGCCTGCCGCCAGTGGCGAATGCCAATCGCCGGAAACAATTTGTCCGAGATTGACGATCGCGACTTTCATCACTGCCTCGTTTGTCCGGCTGCCATCTCACGCTGCATTCGTGTCAATTCACTCTGCAAATCGTAGGACGACAACATCTTCTCAACCAGACCGGTCGCCTTGTCCCAATCGTAGGTGCGCATACTGTGACCGCAGGTCACGAAGCGAGCCCCCGCATAGAACATCTCATACTGGGTGTGACGCGACCCGAACTCCGAGCCGATCGCATCCCAGGCTGCTTTCATGACTTTCACCTTGTGCTCCGGCTCCATCGCGGCGGAGCGCTGCGTCTTCTTGATAATGGCGGCAAGTTCGGGATTGCCGAAATCCGCGATCGACGATGGCAGCATGATTAGCGCGCCGCCGGCGAGGTCGCGGATCGCGTTGATCACTTTCGGGTAGAGATCCTGGGTAATGACCTGCGCCGAATACATGAAGTGCTTGTTCGGCACATACCATTCGCCCACCTGCGAGCCTGACGCCTCCATGCCCGACAGCATCGAATTGACCATGCCCGCCTGGGCAGCCAGCAAGCCGAGCTGTTCGGCAACGCTCGGAATCTTGGTGGTGCCGATCGCCTCCGTAATACGGCGGGCAAGACCCACCAGAAACGCGATCTTCACCGAAAGACGAATTTGAGCCTGATAGTTCTGATAGGCATGACCAGGGGTGTCGTGAAACTGTGCGCGACACGCATCGGTGTCGCGATAAACGAAGATGCGATCCCAGGGCACCTTGACGTCGTCGAAGTAAATCAGCGCGTCGTTCTCGTCGAAACGTGACGAAATGGGGTTGTCGTAAATCGACACCGCGTGCGCCTCATAGGACTTTCGCGACAACACGCGTAGACCCTTGGCATTCATCGGCAACGCACAGCAGAAAGCGAGGTCCTCCTCGCCCGGTTTGAGCGGCTGGAGATTGGCGACAAAAACCTCGTTCGCCATGATCGACGACGTCCCCAGCATTTTCGCGCCGCGGATGGTGATGCCGGTCGTATCCTCGTCGACGATGCGGGCCACTAGCTCTTCCGCTTGTTCGCCCCAAGCCTTGCTGCGCTCCGCCTGCGGGTTGATGATCACATAGGTCAGAAACAGGTCAGCCTTGGTGGCGTAGTCGAAATAGTCGGCAAAGGCCTTGGCGCGCTCTTCGCTATGCTTGCGAAACACGTCGATGCCCATGCGCTGGCCAACCAGGGCCGATGCCAGATGGTCGGGCGACCGCCCGAGGAAGCCGCCCGAGAGCGTCGACCATGCCTGCAGCGCCTTACGGCGCTGAACCATCTCGCCGTAATTATGCGGCATCTGCCAGCCGCGATTGACGCGCCGGTTCGACCCGTTCGGCTGGAAGGTCATCAGCTCAAGGTTTTCCGGTCGCGCCTGAAAGTCATAAAGAGCACCCGCCGCACTCACGGCATGACGAAACGCGGGATGCACGGTCACGTCTTCAACAAGTTTCCCGTCGATGTAGACGGTGCGGCCGTCCTTCAAGGACTTGATGTGATCAGCTCCTGTCTTGCAGTCGCTCATGATCCGCTCCTTTGAATCCGTGCCACCTCAGCTGAGGCCGTCGATACCCTTGATATCGTCTGCGGCCAGGCCGCCAACGCGATGGTTGGCCCGTCCGCGCGTTGCATAGGCGCAAATGACGGCGATCTCGTCCGGCAACGGTGCATCGTGCAGCGTAATGCTGATGCCATCATAGTGCGAGCGGACGTAAAGCGCGTCCTTATGCGCCAAGGGAATGTCGATTGCCGCTCCCGGCGCCGCGCGCTTTGTAAACGAAGAAATCCAGGCCTTGCCGCCGCCGGCAGCGTCACGCATGACATTGCCGAATACCGTCGTGAGCATGGCATTGCCATGCTCCTGTTCGCCGGCGATGCCGATGACCGCCGCCTTACCGTAACTGATCGGTCGATGAGGCGCGAGCAGGCCGACAGCGATCGCACAAATCTCGCGGCCGATGGACTCGCTTTCCTTCCTGAGCAGCGAAAGGTCCTCGACGTACCGACTGGCAAATGGATTTTGTACGATCGCCGCCACGGCACATTTCCGCAGCACCGGCTCGGTGGGCTTCCCGCTGGCTTCACGGGTCTCATCGAAAAACGTCAAAATCCGTTTGATTTTCATGGGCCACCTGCTCGCCACCCGGCGACTGACATCTTTCATAATTGCCTAACTAACTAAGCTTTTCAAGTTTGCTTTCTGATGTTAGCCTTTTTCTTGTGGGGGGCGGCACAACTCGCTTCGTCTCGATGTCGAGTTTTAATTGTAAGTCGGGAAGGCAAAGGCCGCACCATCGATATGTGGCACTTGGCGTCAACCAGAGGTGTGAACATGGTCCAAGGACGTAGGCTTTTTCTGAGCGGTCTGGTGACCGCTGCACTCGTGTCCAGCGCACAGTTCGCTTATGCACAAAACACGATCACCATCGGCGCCATCGTGCCGAGCAGTGGCCCCTTCGCCGAATGGGGACGCGCCAACACCGTTACGCTTGATATGCTCGAGAAGCAGATCAACGACGGCGGCGGCATCAACGGCGCCAAACTCAAACTCGTGATTCTCGACGACGCGGCAAAGCCGGCGCAAGCAGCCAATGATTTGCGCAAGCTCGCCGGCGACGACAAGGTACTCGCAGTAGCAGGCCCGCTGACCAGCGGCGCCTGCGAAGTGACCTTCCCGGTCGCCAACCAGATGAAGGTGGTGTCAACGTCGCAAGCGTCATCGAAACCTGGTGTCGCCAAAGCCAACCGGCCCTGGGCATTCCGCAACACGGTCGATGAAGGTATTTTGGCGAAAACCTCCGTCCCTTATTTCAAGAAGGCCTTCAACGTGAAGTCGGTGGCGATCATCTACGACGCCAAAGACGCAGTTTCGACCGCGATCGCCACCAAGATCATGCCGACAATCTTCACCGAAAATGGCATCAAGGTCAGCAATGGCGACTCGCCGATCTCATTCAACACCGGGGATCTCGACGTCAGCGCGCAGGTCACGAAGCTGAAGTCGCTCAATCCGGACGGTGTCGTGATTGGCGCGGACTACAGCCAGGCCGTCACAGTGCTGCGAGAGATGAAGCGACAGGGCCTGATGAAACCGGTCATTGGCGGGACGCCGCTGATCTCATCAGCCATCCTCCAAGCCGCGCCGGAAATTCCTGTCGTCGCGCCGGCCACCTTCTACGCTACGATGAAGACGCCGAAGGCGGAAAAGTTCGTGTCCGAACTTCAGCCGTTGCTGCGCAAAACGTCCGGCCTGCCGAAGGACATCGAACCAAGCATGTATGACGCCAACATCTATGAGATCGTCAGCATGTATATCGACGCCATCAAGAAAGCCGATATTACCGGCAAGCCCGCCGACCTCGAAGCAGACCGCACCAAGATTCGGGACTATATGGCCAACCTAAAGGGCTATGAGGGCTTTAGCGGGCCGGTCCACTTCGGTGCCGACGGCGACGCGGTGAAAAACTTCTTCATCGTTCAGGGCCAGAACGGATCCTGGGGAACCAAGGTCACCGGCTGCTCCGCGAGCGGTGGCGGTTGCTGAGAATGCGGTAGGTGCCCGGGTCCCTGTCACCCGGGCACCTCGCTTACCGAATAGCCGCACGAGGTGTTACCTGGCTGCAGCGGCCGCCTAACGGTCGCGCCGCTGCAATCGCAGCGCTAATGTTGCGCGATCAACCGCTTGTTTGAATCACGGAACGGCGATGCTGCTTCAGCAACTGGTGAACGGACTGACGCTGGGGGCGGTCTATACACTGATCGCCCTGGCGTTCTCGCTGGTCATGGGCATCCTGTCGGTTCTCAATCTCGCGATCGGCGAACTCTTTATGCTAGGCGGCTATATTGGCTTCGCTGTCATCGCGATGCACTTTCCTCTTCCGGTCGCACTCGCTGCGGGAATGGCCGGCGCGGCGATCCTGTCGGTCGTCATCCAGAAGGTCGCCTATGAGCCGCTGCGCGATGCGCCGCTGGTCACGCCGATGCTGTCGACGCTGGGATTTTCCATCATTCTGCAAAACGTCGTTACCAATGTCTGGGGCTCAGATCCGCTTCAACTGCCTTCGGAAATGTTTGACAATCGCGTCGCCCTCGGATCGGTCGATATCGGCGTCATGCAACTTGTTGTGGTAGGCGCTACCGTCGCCCTTGTTGCCATCGTGGCCTATATCGTTCAGCAGACCTCGGTCGGACGAGCCCTGCGCGCGGTGGCTGAAAGTCGAGAGGTCGCGCGCCTGCTCGGCGTCTCCGTGAACCGTGTCACGCTCGTTGCATTTCTCATCTCTGGTCTTCTGGCGGGCGCGGCCGGTGTCCTCATCAGTCTCCATTACGCTGCGATTACGCCGTATATCGGCGTCGACATCGGCCTCAAGGCCATCGCCGTCATGGTGATTGGCGGAACCACGCGGGTGTTCGGCGCGCTGATCGCGGGGCCGCTCATCGGCATTGTTGAGGTCTTCACGATCGCTTACGGCGGTTCTCAGATCCGCGATCTGGTCGTCTATGGATTGATGATCCTGATCCTGCTTCTCCGTCCACAGGGTCTCCTCGGCGGAAGCCGCCAAGACGTCGGACCACGCGTATGATGTCGACCTATTACGCCGGCCTTCTTGCCGACATCGGCATCCTGCTCATCGGCACCTTGAGCGTGTACGTCATCCTCGCGACCGGACAGCTTTCCCTGGGCAATGCCGGGTTCATGGGCATCGGCAGTTACATTGCCTCGTTCCTGACGGTCGAATGGCACTGGCCGCTGACCGTGGCCTTGGTCATTTCAGCACTAGCGGCAAGCATGATCGGCATCATTGTCGGCTTTCCGGCGTTACGACTCAAAGGGATCTACCTCGCCATCGCCACACTCGGATTCGGCGAGATGGTCCGCAGCTTTTTTTTGAATTTCGATCGCATGGGCGGCTCGAGCGGCTATCACGGCATGCAGCACATTTCGCTTGCGTATATCTGGCTCTGGGCGGCCGGTATCTTTCTGATCGTCACCATTCTAGAACGATCGCAGCTGTGGCTTGAGCTCAGGGCCGTTCATGACGACGAAACAGCCGCCGGCCTTGTCGGATTGAACACGACACATATCAAGGTCGGTGCATTCGGCTTTGGAGCGGCGATTGCCGCGATTGCAGGCGGCCTGTTTGCGCACCACTACGTCTACATCGAGCCAGGTAATTTCGGGTTCGAACGCTCGATCGACTTCGTGCTGGCGGTCATCCTGGGCGGCTCTACGGTGGGTGCGGGCGCGGTGGTTGGCGCTGGACTGCTCATCTTGCTGCCTGAATGGTTGCGCTTCCTTGCCGACTGGCGGCTTGCTGCATTCGGTGTCCTTCTCATCCTTGTCCTTCTGCTCCGCCGTCAGGGCATCCTCGATCGGCCTCTTCTGGCAAAACTGACCTTCCGGAGCGGCGCATGGTGACGGCGGCAAAAAATGGCGCCGCCCTGACCTTGTCCGGGGTTCACAAGAACTTTGGAGGCATCCGGGCCCTGTCGGATGTCTCCATCACCGTGCCAGAGGGGCGCATTGTCGGCGTGATCGGGCCGAATGGCGCCGGCAAGACAACGTTGTTCAATGTCATTACCGGCGCCTTTCACGCCGATAGCGGAAGCATCGTCACTGCCGAACAGATTATCACGCGATGGCCGCCGCACCGTATCGCTCGCGCTGGCATCGCCCGCACGTTTCAGAATATCCGCCTGTTCTCAAGCATGACGGTCTGGGAGCATCTGCTCGTGGCGCAGCCGAGGCAAGGCGCATCGCTTCGCAATCTCATGCCGATTCGCTGGGCGAATCCGGAGGCTGCACGACGCGCAGAGGATGCACTGAGCTTTTTCGGTCTTGAGCCCTACCGGACCGCGATCGCGCGCACCCTGCCTTACGGTATTCAACGCAAGGTCGAAATGGCACGCGCGCTGACATCCGATCCAAAACTTCTGCTGCTGGACGAGCCGGTCGCCGGGATGAACTACGACGAGGCAGAGGACTTGCGCGCGCTTCTCGTCGGGCTCAACCAACGTGGTCTTTCCATCCTGCTGATCGAGCACGACATGACATTCGTCATGTCGTTGTGTCATGAAATCTACGTTCTCGACTTTGGCGCCGTCATCGCCGAAGGCTCGCCGAACAAAGTTCGCAACGATCCGGTCGTGCTCGATGCCTATTTGGGGGCGGAGGGCGCATGCTGACTGTGCGCGGCCTGGAAGTGTTTTACGGTCCCATCCGCGCGCTTCGCGGTATTGATCTTGATATTCATGCTGGCGAGATCGTCGCACTGATCGGAGCCAATGGGGCCGGCAAGACGACGGCGGTCCGCGCCATTGCTGGGCTGACGCCTTTCCGCGGCACAATCACTTATAAGGGCAGACCTTTAATACCGAATTCGGCAGAGATGAACCTGCGCGCTGGCCTCTCCCTTGTTCCGGAAGGGCGCGGCATTCTCGGCCAAATGACGGTCGACGACAATCTTCAGATGGGAATTTACTGCCGCAAGGATCGGGCTGATGCTGCGCATGATATCGAGCGCATGTTCGATCGCTTTCCGATTCTGCGAGAACGACGAGCCAGCTTGGCAAATTTGCTGAGCGGCGGCGAGCAGCAGATGCTTGCCATCGCACGGGCGCTGCTCAGCCGGCCAAATCTGTTGCTGCTCGACGAACCCTCCCTAGGATTGGCACCCAAAACAACCGCACAGGTTTTTGATTTGATCACATCGTTGCGGTCGGAGGGGCTTACGGTGCTCTTGGTCGAGCAAAAAGCGCGCCAAACCCTCAAAATCGCCGACCGCGCTTATCTGATCGAGACGGGGCACGTGGTAATGTCTGGCCGTGCCGCTGATCTGGCAAATGATTCGCTGATATCGAAAGCATTTCTGGGGGGAACGTCAGTCGCGACCGCCGAAACGGCATAGCGATTTTCATGTTCATCAAACAAAAGACCTGACCACATGGCCGTATCAGTACGCAAGCGTCCCTCTGCCACTCAGTCTACTACCCAGCCTCGCAGGGCAAGCCGACGACAGCGGTCAATTCCGCTGACTATTTCTCGCCCTGAATTGATCGTGAATGGTAGCGACAATCAATTCCGCGAGTTGGTTCATAACCTGTTTGGCTTTTTTGCCTTACACGAGCGTATCCGCGGCGGTCATGGCAAGTTCATTGGCCTTGCCGGGATCGAATATACGGTACTGATCGCGATCGGGCACCTGGCCCTCGAAGGCGACGTCAATGTCAAAACAGTGGCGGACCATCTGCACTTGTCGGGTGCATTTATCACCGCAACGACAAACCACCTACTGCGCCTCGGCTTCATTCACAAGATGGTGGATACGGCCGACCGGCGCCGTGTGACGCTCACTGTTTCGAGCAAGGGGCGTTTGGCGTTGGAGAAACTTGCGCCCGTTCAACGCCGCATTAACGACGTGGAATTCAGTAGTCTCAGCAAGCAGGAGTTCTTCGCGCTGAACGATCTTCTCAAAAAAATGATCAAGGATGGCGAGCGTGCCGTTGCTCTCCAAAATTACCTCCTGACGGGGTCCGAAGGCTGACTACCGTCCGCAGGCATAAATAATCGCGATGCGCGTCTGCGTAAGGCCTCATTTAAGGCAGCTTTCGCATCGCCGCGATGTTCTCATTGACGACGAAGATTGACCCGACCATCAACGCACCAAAGGCAGCCGCTGCGTATTCGCAAAGTCCACGGAACTCGACATCATTCCATGCATGAAAATGGCAATCCGGGCTTTTTGAAAGAGCAGTGCTTTGCTCAGCATGCTGTTCAATCTCCGCTTCCGTAAAGGTATTTCCAGTGAGCTCGGGATAAACGAAACGAAGGTGCTCAAGATAAGCCATCTTCCGTGTTGACCGACCTCCATCTGCAAAATCTTTCAAGATGTGATCAAGCGTAGTACCAGGTCTTCGTCGGTCAAAGGTATGCCGCCGATCTGGAGCAGCCATGATGAGCACGCCACCTGGTTTCAATACTCCGATAGCAGCCTGAATGCTGCCGAGTGGGTTCTGTAGATGCTCGATGACATGTGCCATGACGACAAAATCAGCGGATGATTGTGCAATACCTGTGAAAGATTCCGCGTCAATAAAACCATTATGATGATCAATATCGCTATTGAAATATTTTACCAGTCCGTCATGGTCGAGATGGTCACCATAGAAGCACGTGACACCGGCTGGAAGCGGGAAGGGACGAGCCCCTGCGCCAACTTCGATTCCGTCGGCGCCTGACGGAAGCAGCATGGACGACACGGCGAGCCGCGCAATTTCAATCTGACTAGATAGAAATTTTTGATTCCACTGGTTTCGCTCGGCGTGCAATGTAGCAACTCGCTGAACGAGATCATCGAATGGAAATCTGCGCCAGAACGCGGGAGATTCATCGTCTCGAGTCGTAATTGCCATAAATAAAAATATATCAGAGCAGGACGAAGAATAAATCAGAACATCATAAATCCTCCTTCTTCCTTCGAGTTTTTCCAAACAGTGGGCTGTCGGCCGCGATCCGAAAGCTACAAGGCCGCGATCAACGTGGCCGATGACGGCCGCTTGGGGGGACGGTCAACACTGCGAAATTGAAACCAATCGACGTGAACGATGTGCTGATGAGCTTCGTAGTGCTTATTATACTACACGATGCTCTCGACGTCGCCGAGTTTCGGTAAGGGCTGTGCCATCCTCGCCACAGGCCGTGATTGCTATAGCTCGCAAGCTTAGCCCGCAGCCTTTCATCGCCCTAGCTGTCTGGTCCCGGAGTGTGGGGGAATCAGTCAGGCTGATCCCGCATTCCGGGAGGCACTATGGGTCAGATACTTCACGGCAGCGCCACGACCACGCACGCCATCCAAGCTGCGATACAGCGATCGAAGGCTCCGCTCAAAGAGCTCGCCGCACAATACGGGCTAAATCACAAGACCGTCGCCAAATGGCGTAAGCGGGCGTTTGTTCATGATGCCCCGATGGGGCCGAAGATACCGCGCTCGACAGTCTTGTCGCATGAGGAAGAGGCTATCGTCGTTACCTTCCGCAGGCACACGCTGTTGCCACTTGACGACTGCCTCTATGCCCTGCAGGCAACCGTCCCACACCTGACCCGGTCGTCCCTGCATCGATGCCTCAAGCGTCACGGCGTCAGTCGGCTGCCGGAGATCGCCGGCGACAAGACCTCTAAGAAACCCTTCAAACGCTACCCGACCGCCCGCTACCGGTTGCACATGTTCAACCGTGTCTGCCGCGAGCACGGTATCGAGCATCGCTTCACCAAGCCCAACCATCCATGGACCAATGGCCAGGTCGAGCGGATGAACCGCTCGCTCAAGGAAGCGACCGTAAAACGCTATCACTATGACACCCATCGCCAGCTCGAAGAGCACTTGGCTGCGTTCCTCGACGCATACAACTTCGCCAAACGGCTGAAGACTTTACGTGGGCTCACGCCTTACGAGGCAATCTGCAAGGCATGGGCAGACCAGCCAGATCGCTTCAGATACGATCCAATCCACCTCACTTCGGGACTAAACACCTAGTCTTATCGCGTTGGAGGCAAACTCAGTGCCGTTGTTAGACGGGATGAGGCCTGCCTGCCGGCACTCGGTGACTGTGCTGAGCTCGCGCGCCCTTTAACCCGGAGAAGCGGTGTGTCAAGGAGTGCTACCAAGCACCCAGGCCACTGACGATGCTGAGGATACTGAAGCAGTAGCCGGAGGGGACTTGACCAGCGCAAAATTGAGCGACCGGCGCGCATTGGCCTTCGCCACGACCAACATCGGGACTCCCAAGCTGACGGCCCGCCAAGAGATATAAATTAACCTAATGATATTTCAGGCAAAATACATTGTTTTGACCGGAAGCGCAGACATAGGGACAGTCAGAAAAACCTAGTGATTCCAATACCATCGAGGAAATTTGACAAAGCCTCTCCCAAATTGCGCAAATCACTTGCAGGCTTGGCCGTCGCATGCAAGCTGGCAGGAACTGCTTCGAATTGCGTAAGCCATTGTCAATTTTGATAGATTATGGGGTCTGGGGGATCCGCAAGAAGTGTCGCTCGTCGGTAAAATTGCCTGTTGCATGCTGGCGGTCACTCTTGCGGGGTGTACCGCCTTGCCCGCCTCTGGGCCATCTGCTGAGGATTTTTCGAGCCAGGAAGCGTCCTCCAACCAGGATCTCGGCGGCTATGTCCTCATAGACGTCAATGAACGCGTAACAAGCATTTTCGCGGCACAGCCGCGGCCAGGTACCGTGCTGGAGTATTATGAACGGGGACAACAAAAGAGATGAACGGCCCATCACGAAGGAGACTAACGTCAAGGGCCGGCGCCGTGCTCTCAGCAAGACGGAGAACAGAAGCATAGTGCTCAGCGATAAATTTAGATGAGCGACGTTTGGTCTTCTTTTCGCCTTTTCCGTCGAGCGTAACTTTGTAGAGCTGCGCAGCCCCATCCAGTCTCTGCCGTGCCTCGATTAGACACTGATCGCGGTCACCGTCAGTCCACGCCAATTCAGCCCAATACTTAAAGCGTTTCCTACTGTTTGAGCAAGGATCAAACCTGATCCCTTTGACCTTGCGAGGTTCCAGAACGGTAATGGAGTAAATGCTACTTCCGGCATATTTCAATGAAACGGCGGTGCTCTCTTCGAATCCGTTACCGCGATCTACGTAGAGCTTGGGATCCAATGACTCACCACCTTCGCCTTCCACTACAATGATCATGTAGCGCGGACGGCGAAGCCAAAAGCGATAGACAAACGAGGGATCGTCGGATGCGGCTTGCCAATTCAGGAGATTGGCACTTTCAAGGCCGCGGATTGATTGCCCAACACCGAATGACATCCGCTCGGCTTCTCGTTCATTAGGCCTCAATAAAAGGCCTATCTTGTGCTGACGGCCTATTTAGAGAGCCGACGCATCGTTGACGAATAGCCCTATCCGATTCGCCCTATAGCCGCGATCAAGGACCGCCTGCCACCACTCTCGATTCTCGAGATACCATCGAATAGTTCTTTCAAGCCCCGTGGCAAACGTTTCTTCAGGTCGCCAAGCGAGAGTCGTTTCCATCTTTGTGGCATCAATGGCGTATCGTCGGTCGTGTCCCGGACGATCCGCAACAAAATCGATCAATTGACCGTACGATCCTTCTCTGTGCGGGATCGCCTGATCGAGAAGACCGCAGATTGTTCTGACGACCTCCAGGTTCGATCGTTCGTTCCGCCCGCCAATATTGTACGTCTCCCCGACCTCCCCGCGTTCTAGTACGACAGCAAGAGCTTGGGCATGGTCCTCGACGTAGAGCCAGTCGCGAATGTTGGAGCCGTCCCCGTAGACAGGCAAGCGCTCTCGCGCGAGCGCCTTGATGATCATGTGCGGAATGAGCTTTTCCGGAAACTGATAAGGGCCGTAATTATTCGAACAGTTAGTGATGATCGTCGGAAGGCCGTACGTTTCACGCCAGGCGCGAACAAGATGGTCCGATGACGCCTTGCTGGCTGAATATGGCGAATTTGGTTGGTATGGACTGCTTTCGCTGAACAGACCGCTTGCTCCCAGCGATCCATAGACCTCATCCGTCGATACGTGCACCAATCGAAAAGCGGAACGACACACCGGCTCTAGCTCGCGCCAATATCGCAAAGCTTCCTGAAGCAGGGTAAATGTCCCCAAGACGTTGGTCTGGATGAATTCGGCCGGGCCATCGATCGACCGGTCGACGTGGGTTTCGGCGGCGAGATTTAAGATCGCGTCAGGCCGATGCCGGTCGAACAACGATCGTAGCCGTGACCCGTCACAAATATCGACTTTGGCAAAACTATGCCGCGCGTGCCCGGATGCTTGCGGAATCGAATTGAGATTGGCCGCGTAAGTCAGTTTATCGATATTGACAACGCGAGCTCCTGTACGGTCAAGCAGCAGACGCACGACCGCAGAGCCAATGAAACCGGCGCCGCCTGTCACAAAAATCGTTTTATCCGCGAACCGCATTCGAACCTTGGTAGCAACTACGCCAGATGGCTTGCAGTCGAGTGATAGATCGAGAGCAGGTATTCGCCATACCCGCTTTTGGCAGAGCGCTCGGCAAGAACGCGAAACTGTTCGCGCGAAATATAGCCTAGACGGAGGGCAATTTCCTCCGGGCAGGCAATTCGCAGCCCCTGGCGCTGCTCCAGAAGACGGACAAAATTGGCTGCTTCCAGAAGCGTCGTGTGACTCCCGGTATCGAGCCATGCGAAGCCGCGGCCGAGGATTTCGACGTGTAAATCTCCACGCTCGAGATACGCCCGGTTGACGTCGGTAATCTCGATCTCGCCCCGAGACGAGGGCTTCAGTGCGGCAGCGATGTCGATAACATCGTTGTCATAGAAATAAAGGCCCGTCACCGCCAGATTGGACTTCGGGCGTTTCGGCTTCTCTTCGATGGAAATTGCCCGGCCGTTTTGACCAAGCTCGACGACCCCGTACTGTTCGGGATCCTTGACGACGTATCCGAATACTGTCGCGCTATTTGTGCGCTCCGCAGCCTTGGCCAACTGACCTGTCAAACCGTGACCGTAAAAGATGTTATCGCCCAGGATGAGCGCAACGCGGTCATCGCCGATAAATTGCCGCCCGACGATAAACGCGTCGGCAAGACCCCGGGGGGTCTTCTGTGCGGCAAATGACAGCGTGAGTCCCAGGTCAGAACCGTCACCGAGGAGACGCTCGAAAAGCGGCTTGTCGGCGGGCGTCGAAATAATCAAAATCTCGCGAATGCCGGAGAACATCAGTGTCGACAGCGGATAGTAGATCATCGGCTTGTCAAAGACCGGCAGAAGCTGCTTACAGACAACTGTCGTCAAAGGGTAAAGCCTCGTTCCGGTGCCTCCGGCGAGAATAATTCCTTTCATCGTGATGGATCAGCCTCCCTATGCAAATGCAGATAACACGCTGTGCGTGTTAGAAAAATAGAAAACCCAGGCAATTAAAGTCATCTGGTATGAATATAATCGAAACGCCGATCCCGGGAGTCATGATTGTCGAGCCCAAGATCTTCGGGGATACGCGTGGCTTCTTCTTCGAGCTCTTTAGAGCCGACCGTTACAGCGAGCGCGGAATTTCGGAGCCCTTTATCCAGGACAATATCTCGCGGTCCTCCGCCGGCGTCCTGCGAGGGCTGCACCTCCAAAATCCCCGCAGCCAGGGCAAACTCGTCACGGTCTTGCGCGGCCGCGTCCTCGATGTGGCCGTAGACGTCCGCACCGGGAGCCCCACATTCGGAAAGCATGTCGCCGTCGAGCTTAATGACGACAACCGGCGGCAATTCTGGATTCCACGGGGTTTCGCCCACGGCTTTCTGGTGTTGTCGGAAACTGCGGACTTTTTCTACAAATGCGACGAGGCTTACAGCCCCGCCGACGAAATCACAATCCGCTGGAACGATCCCACAATCGGAATCCCGTGGGGCATCGAGAAGCCGTCGTTATCAACGCGCGATGCGAACGCTCCATTCCTTGCCGACGTGCGGGGGCTTCCGAAATACGGCGGGTGCTGAGACGGCAGTATTCAAATTGACCACGGCTGGCATTATTTTTTTGCCCGCGCCAGCGTCAGGGTTGCCACGCCAACAATCAGCGCCACCGCGCAAACCAGCAAGGTGGCGAGCGCATTGATCTGCGGTGAGACGCCAAGCCGCACGCTTGAGAAAATCACGATCGGCAGAGTCGATGCACCGGGACCGGTGACAAAGCTCGCAATCACCACATCGTCGAGCGACAGCGTGAAGGCAAGAAGCCATGCCGCAAGGACCGCCGGCATCAGCAGCGGCAGCGTGACGCGCCAGAAAGTCCGCACCGGCGTGGCACCGAGATCGGCCGCGGCCTCTTCCAGCAATGGATCGAGCTCCGAGAGTCGAGCGCGGATCACGATCGTCGCATAGGCCATGCCAAATGTAATATGGGCGAGTGTAATCGTCGTAGCGCCTCGCTCCGAGGGCCAGCCGAAAAAATTGCCCAGCAGAACAAACAGCAGCAGCAGAGACAGACCCGTCAGCACCTCCGGCAGAATCAGAGGCATCATCACCAGCACCTCGAAGGCGCTCCGCCCGGCAAACCGCCGCCCCCGCCGCATGGCAAGCGCGGCCAGCGTGCCGAGCATGACCGAAGCGCTGGCGCTCACCGCCGCAATGCGTAACGAGAGGAAGAATGCATCGCCGATCTGAGCATTGTGGAGCAACTCGCCGTACCAGCGCGTCGAGACATGGCTCCACACCGTGACCAGGCGGCTATCGTTGAACGAGTAGACGATCAGGATCGCGATCGGCACGTAGAGAAATGCGTAGCCGAACGCGAGCGCGGTGATGGCGAGGCCCGACCGTCGCCTCATGCCGCGTCCTCCGGCCGGCGGGTGACCCGCGCCAAAGCGATCGCCGGGGTAAGGACAAGCACCAGCAACACAATCGCCAGCGCCGAAGCGAGCGGCCAGTCATGGTTGCTGAAAAACTCGGTCCACAGCACGCGGCCGATCATCAAGGTGCCGGGCCCGCCGAGCAGCTCGGGAATAATGAACTCGCCAACCGCGGGAATGAACACGAGCAGCAAGCCGGCGACGATGCCAGGCAGCGACAGCGGCAGCGTCACGCGCAAGAAGGCGCGCCAGGGCGGTGCGCCAAGATCGGCGGCCGCCTCCAGCAACTTCCAGTCGAGCCGCTCGAGCACCGCATAGATCGGCAGCACCATGAACGGCAGATAGGAATAGACGATGCCGAGATAGACGGCGAATTCGTTGTGCAGCAGCGGCAGTGGCTCGGCAATCACGCCGAGATGCCTGAGCGCGTTGTTGACGAGACCATTCGAGTTGAGAATGCCGGTCCACGCATAGACGCGAATCAAAAACGAAGTCCAGAACGGCAATACCACCAGCATCAGGAGCGGCGTGCGCCAGCGCGGGCCCGTGCGCGCGATCGCGTAAGCCATCGGATAGGCCAGCACAAGCGTAATCAACGCGGCCGATACGGCGATGCGGATCGAGCTCAGAAATGCCGCGACATACAGCGAGTCGGAGAAAATCAGCAGATAATTGTCGAGCTTGCCGTCGAACCGGGGTAAGGCCCCCGACCCATGCGAGAAGAGCGGCGTGAACGGCGGCGCGCCCAGTCGCGGCTCGACCAGGCTGATGGCGAACACGATTAACGACGGCAGCAGCACGAACAGAACGAGCCAGCCGAACGGCAGGCCGACCACGAGTCCTCGCGCGCGGACGGTCAAGCGCCCGGCCGCCTTCATCGCGTCAGCACCCTCGCCGCCTGCGGCGAGAACGACAGCGACACTTCCTCACCGGCATTAGGCGCACCGGCCGCTGCGTATTCCGCCGGTGAGAGACGCGCGCTGACGCGCTGCCCCTGTGCGAGCACGACCTCGCCGGCGTAGAAGCTGCCGAGAAATGACAGGCTGTCGAGCCGCGCCGGGAGCATATTGGTCTCGCCGGCTGGCGCGCGCGACAGTGTCACGTGCTCGGGCCTCGCCATGACCGCGGCCGCGCTGCCCGGCGACACGCCGCCCGCGCAGGACGCCTGCAGCGTCCCCAGCGTGTCACATTCGACAGAGACATGAGGACCGTTCACGCGCACGACACGGCCTTCGAACAGATTGGCCGTGCCGAAGAATTCGGCGGCATAGCGGGATACGGGATTCTCATAAAGGTCGCGCGGGCTGCCGACCTGGAGCACCGCGCCGTCGCGCATGAGCGCGATGCGGCTCGCCATCCCCATCGCCTCCTCCTGATCGTGCGTGACCATCACGAATGTGATGCCGAGCCGCTTGCGCAACGCCACCAGCTCGCCTTGCGCGCGCTCACGCAGGCGCTTGTCCAGCGCGGCCAAGGGCTCGTCGAGCAGCAAAATCTTCGGCTCCTTGACCAGGGCCCGGGCCAGCGCGGCGCGCTGGCTCTGCCCGCCGGAAAGCTGGTGCGGCTTGCGGCCACCGAGCCCGCCCATGTCGAGGAGATCGAGCGCCGCGGCGACTCGCGTGCGGATTTCCGCCTTCGGGCGACCTTCCTCCTCCAGCCCGAACGCGACGTTGCGCGCGACGGTGAGGTGCGGAAAAAGCGCGTAGGACTGGAACATCATGTTGACGGGGCGCCGGTACGGCGGCGCCGCGGTCACGTCCTCGCCGTCGATCGAGATACGACCCCTATCCGGCTGTTCGAATCCAGCGATCATGCGCAACAACGTCGTCTTGCCGGAACCGGAGGCGCCCAGCAGACAGAAGAACTCGCCGCGCGCGATCTCGAGCGTCACGCTATCAACCGCGCGCACCTCTCCGAAGCGCTTGGATACGCCGGCGACTGCGATGGCCGGCATGGCGGCCGCGTCTGCCGCCATCAGCGGCCGGTCTTGATTCGCGTCCACAGTCTGTTGCGCTCACGCTCATAAGTGGGCGTCACCAGTGGCTCGACATAGAGCTTGATGTCGTTCGGCGGATAGACGACCGGATCATCAAGAATGTCCTTGGGAATGAACGGACGCGATGCCGGCACCGCATTGGCATAGCCGACCGCCGCGGTAATCTTGGCGACGACCTCCGGCTCGAGAATGTAGTCGATGAACTTCATCGCGTTGTCCGGGTGCGGCGCGTCCTTCGGCACGGCCATCACGTCGATGTTGAACACAGCACCTTCCTTGGGAAGAAAAATCCCGATCTTGACGCTGTTCTTCGCCTCTTCGGCACGCTTGCGTGCCTGGAACAGATCGCCGGCATAACCTTGCGCGACGCAAATCGACCCGTTCGCCAGATCGTTGATGTAGCTCGACGAATGGAAATACCGATAGCCGGACCGCGCCTTCATGACCGCGTCATAGGCCGTCTTGAGGTCCGCGTTATCCGTACTGGTCGCGTTTTTGCCGAGGTACGCCAGCGCAGCCGGAAACACCTCGTCCGGCGTGTCGAGCAGCGTCACGCCGCAAGGCTTGAGCGCATCGACCACCTTGGGATCGAACAGCATGGCCAGGCTGCCGATCGGCGGTGATGGAAGCAGCGGCTTGATCTTCGATTCGATGTAGCCGACGCCTGTGCCGGCCATCATGTAGGGCACCGCATAGGCGTTCTGCGGATCGGCGGTACGCAATTGCGTCATCACTTTCGCATCGATGCCGCGCGCATGCGGCAGCTTGTCGAAATCGAGCTTGCGATAGACGCCGGCTTTGATCTGGCGCGCCAGATAGGGCATGGCCGAGGGAAAAACGACGTCGTAGCCCGACTTGCCGACCAGGAGCTTGGCCTCGAGCACGTCGTTCGAATCGTAGACGTCGTAGTTGACCTTGATGCCGGTACGCCTGGTGAACTCGGCCAGCGTATCGGGCGCGATATAATCGCTCCAATTGTAAACGTTGAGCACCGGCTCTTCCGCGGCATTCGCCTGGTACCCGCACAGCGCCCAGACAAGCAAAAAACCCGCTATCGCAACTCCAAACCGCCATGCGGCTGGCATCCTGATGTCGCCGCGATCTGGTCGCGACTTGAAACGCCGACTATCCATTTGTCTCCCCTCAACGCCCGTCCGCGCGGCGGGCACTATACCTGCGGCGCTCCTTCCCGAAAATTCCGTCTGATGCTCAATCCAGAGGATCGACGCGGGCGTGCCTCCGGCGCGGCGAAGCGTAGCGATGCTTCGGCCATGCCGTCCAGATTTTAAGATGTCGCAGGGCGTGACGTCCGGGCGCCACGGTCGAGCCAACCAAGCGCAGCGATCCAGCGACCCCGGTGTATTAGCTCTGCCGGCCTGCTCGGACCACCGTCTCGAGAAACACGATCATATCGGCCTGCGATTTCAGCTTGGCTTGGGTCTGCGCCTTTTCGAACTCGAGCGTTTCAAGGTTGGCCTTGAGCGCCGTATAGCGCGCCATGATTTCAGCCATGACCGCTTTTGCGTCCCGAATATCCTTGTCTCTCGCTGCGAGCGCCTGATCGCGCGCGTCGCATTGTTCCGCAACCTGAGAGCGCCGGAGTTCGCTTTCGGCGCGAAGGCGGCTATTGAGTGTCTCGACCGCAGCCGCGAGGCTCACGTTCTCCAGCGTCTTCGCTGACAGCTCTGTCTCGAGCGCGTGAACCTTGCTACGGGCGGCAGAAATCGCCGTTTCGCGCACCTTCAGCGCGTCGCTGAGCTCGAGGCCTTTCTGCAGCAAGGCGGCGTTATCGTCCCTCGCCTTTGCAAGAGCTCGCTGAGACGATTCCCGATCTTGTTCCAGGGTGGCAATCGTCTGCTTGGCAAGCTCGATCTCGTTGTCGCGCTGTGTCAGCTTGTCCTGAAGCGAACCCAGGCTGTCCTCGAGCCGCTTGATCGCGTCACAAGCGTTGTTGAGCGCCTCAACCTGCTGCTGCTGCACGCACCAGAGGTCTGCAATCTGGGTGCAGCGTTCGTCGATCTCCTGCCTTTGCGTCTCGATCGTCCTCTCGAGATATCTGACGCGTAAATGTGAGACAGATGGAGTCGCCTGGGCGTCCGGCGAGGCGCGGTCAAACAGAGCCAGATCGTCGTTAGCCGTCTCTGCGGGAGCGATAACGAGATCGTTTCCGACGTTCAGGGAATGACTCGCAGGCGCCCGTCCTAAGCGAGCCGCATCCTCGGCGTTAGCGCGGAAGGAATATGCAAGTTTAAGGGGCAAGCGAGCGGCTCGGTATTCTCAAGAGGATTCGTCGAGCTTCCAGATCCAGATATGTCCGCACACCGAAGCAACAGCATCAGTTGCAATGTATGTCCGCAATCGAATCACTCAGGGTGCGCCGACCTCTATCGTTACGATGGCTGGTTAACGGCTCGTTAACCAGCCACCTACTCATGCCTGCTACCCCGATCTCCGCGGCAGATACTTCGAGCCTTCGCACAGGGGGCCAAAGGCGGCCACCGGAGACAATTTGACGTCACTCACAAATCTCTCGGGACCACCCTAAAAAGAAGGGTCTCTTTGCTCAGCAAAGAGACCGGAATTAAGCTCGTCGGGCCAAGCTAGACGGCGAAACTGATCGAATCGGACGAGGACTCCGGGACCATCAGTTATCGGCCGCGAGCGGCCGC
This sequence comes from Pseudolabrys sp., assembly GCA_029980465.1. Lineage (GTDB taxonomy): Bacteria > Pseudomonadota > Alphaproteobacteria > Rhizobiales > Xanthobacteraceae > Pseudolabrys. Next base: position 2,002,297 of record JARYIJ010000001.1, on the reverse strand, counting down.
GGTGCGCGACATCGCCCCCAATGGCGCAACGCGTCAGGCGCCTTTGCTTTTCATCTCTTCCCCGGCAATCGTATCGAGCAGCAGAGTGGCATGGGCATACGCGCCGCCCGCTCGCATCTCGGCAGCGACCCACACCGCCTCCATGAGCTCCTGCTTCGTTGCGCCGGCTCGAAGCGCGGCCTTGGTATGACCGCGAATACAGTAGGGACACTGCGTCACATGGGCGACAGCAACTGCGACGATCTGTTTCATTTTTGCTGTGAGCGCACCGTCTGCAAAGACAGCTTTGCCAAAAGCTTCAAACGCGGCCTGCTGCGCTGGCGTCAATTCGCGTCGCAAGCCTGAAAGCTCGGCCGTGACACTTGGATACATTGCGTCCATCGGATACTCCCTGAGATTTGCACAAGCGTAAGGTTCGAACCAATCAATGACTGATCATGCCTCTGGCTCCAGGTCTGAAGAGCTATAGTGCAACACGATACCGCTTCTGCCGTCGAGGATCTAAAGTCTGTTCGCTCTGCCAGTTTTTATCTCATCACTCCGCTTTGGTGGATTCGAATTATTGTCCGTTAGAAGTTCTGCACCCTTCCCACCAGGAAAATACTGCGGCTTCTTCGGAAGCGAGCTCGGACGCATCTGGAACGAAGGTTCGCCAGGCGTCGCGATGCAGACCTGACACGGTGGTCAGAAGAGGTTTGCGGGCGGCTATTGCCGCTTCAAAAGCAGCAGCAAGACCGAGCCCCATAGCTTCAAGCTTCCCGAACTTGCTGAGCACGACAAGGTCACTTGTTGCGATTTGGCCGAGCAGATACGAGCAAGCCGCCGTTACACCTGCGGCATCCAGTTGGCAGGATGTGCCTTTTGGTGCGACGTCGAGGCGAATCGAGAATGACTTGCCGGACGTAATATCCCGCAATATTCCGACGCCACACACACCATCGGGAAGATCGGGTGTTTCTGCCAGCAACCCCGCGACCCTCGCCCCGGACGCGCTTACGTTTGATGCGACCGCCGCAAGGAGCGATTCCGTTGCGCCTCGTCCGGTGCTCGCCACAACAGCAACTTTGCAATAATCAGGCATTGTTACAGTCCTCAAGGCAGCCGCCTGAGCATCACTCAGGGTATTTCATACAAATAATATATATCTTAGTCGCTGTCCCGACAAGAAAGGCGGGAGCCACGCGGCCCGCCATCGCCGACCTTTTTGAAGCAAGTCTGCTCTCGGCCTGCCTCCGCTTGGTTGAAACGGCGATTGGTGCCTGCTCACGCCTTGAATGATGCTTGCTTAATTGCCAACGCCATCCAATCTCGCAGCACTCCCTTATCCTCTTTTGAAAAGCGCGCCCGTCGCTTCAGGTCTTCAAACGTATCGTCAGGATGACACCGATCATAACGCTGCCGGGTCGACGATATGGCATCGGCGCATTCGCTTTCGCAGTGTAACGCGGTTCCGCCGATGACATTTTTTGCGAACACATCACTCTCTTGACGCCACATGGCACGCTCCCGACTTGGTATCCTCGAAGCCTATACCTCGACTTTTCTGCGATCATGCTGCAATCGAACACGCCACTGGTCGGGACCCTGTTCGAGATAGCTCCATCGACAGCGTCCGCCATATTTGGCTTCGAGCTGGAGGCGCAACGGCCGCGGATCATGGTCGGCAACAAGCTGCAACGAGCTCGTGTCGTCGAGATGCTCGAAGAACTGCAGGATTACTGTGTGGCGAATGCGCGGATCGATGTCGCGAACATCGATCAGACGATCTCTTTTGCTGACATCGGTCATATCCATCAGATGCCTCAGAGATATTGACTGCTGGACTAAAAGATATATTATAAATATATGTTTTTCAACAAGATTAAAATAGACGATCTCGAAAGTGGGTAGCAGCCATGAACTTCCCTGTTCTCATCAAGAATCGAACCAGCTACGGGCCTTGCAGTCTCCCATTGGCCAAAAGACATCGACGGCAATCGATCGCACATTCCGCCTGGGGTGCCATCTGCCGTATGATGAGAGCCTGTGCCGAAGGCATCGCCGAAGCCCGGCGCGTGTCACGAGCTTACAACGAGCTCACCGCCCTGAGTGATTCCGAGCTCCAAGACATCGGCATAATGCGCACCGACATACCGGCCGTTGTAACCGGCACATACCGCAACATCCCTCATTTCGTCTGTGATTCCGCAGTACACGGCCAACGCGGGAAGTTGCCATTACCGGAGCACGAGATTCACGCCGCCTAACCGATATGGCGCACCAGGAAACGACATGCTCGGCGAGACCATGACAGACTTTAGCATCCCCCTCTCGGCCAAATGGCAAGTCGAGGTCACAGACGCTTCATGATACCTGGCAGCATCCAATGACCTATGTCGTCACCGACAATTGTATCAAATGCAAATACACCGACTGCGTCGAGGTCTGCCCCGTCGATTGTTTCTATGAAGGCGAGAACATGCTCGTCATCCATCCCGACGAGTGTATCGACTGCGGCGTCTGTGTCCCCGAGTGTCCCGCCGAGGCGATAGTCCCGGATACCGATCCGACCGTCGGACCGGACTGGTTGCGGCTCAATCATGAATACGCCAGCAAATGGCCGAACATCACGCAGAAAAAGTCTCCGCCCGCCGATGCGAACGCGTTAAACGGCGTTCCTGACAAGCTTCGTTTCTTCAGCCCCGAACCAGGAAAAGGCGACCCGTAAGAACGCCCACACCGCGCATTCCCGACGACAATAAAAGAGAAAGCAAGGTGCATCATTCAGCAGGCGAGCCAAAACTCGAAAGGGTCCGTTCCGTTCAGACGCCCGGTGCGTCCTCGTCCTCAAAGAGGACGCGCTCGGCCGCTCCGTCAAGGTCCTGATACTGCCCACTCTTCAGCGACCACAGGAACGCGCCGAGACCGACCGCGCCAAGCACGATGGAAATGGGGATGAGATAGATGAGGATGCTCATTCGGCAGGCTGTGCGGCAACGCTTGGAGAAGCTGCCTGGGCGCCGGCACTACGCCGCCGCTCCTTTTCGGTGCGCTTGAGGCCGCCATTGAGGCGCATGGCATTCGCCACGACGATCAGCGATGATCCCGACATAGCGAGCGCGGCGGCAAGCGGCGTGACGAGGCCCGCAATCGCGAAGGGCAGCGCGATTGCATTGTAGAGGACGGCAAGAGCGAAATTCTCGCGGATCAGCCGGCGAGCGCGTTTGGCGACCTTAAACGCAAAGGGCACGGCTTCGAGGTTGTCGCGCATGAATACGAAATCGGCAGCATTGCGCCCGGCATCGACCGCGCTGGACGGCGCCATGGAAACATGAGCCGCGGCGAGCGCAGGCGCATCGTTGAGGCCATCACCAACCATGAATGTCCGATAGCCGGCGTCAGCCAGCGCCTTCAGCCGTGCCAGCTTCTTATCCGGCCGAACGCCCGCTTCGAACTGCCTTACCCCCAAGGCATCGGCGAGGTTGCGGACGGCCGCGCCATGATCCCCGGAAAGGATTTCGACATCGAGCTTCGCATTCTTCAGCGCGGCAATTGCTTCCTTGGCACCGGGACGCAGCCGCTCATGGAACGTGAAGACGGCGAGGAGGCGTCCGTTCTTCGACAGCGTGGCGGCAGGATGGCAGGGCACCGCCGAAACCGCCGCCGGATCGTCCAGGGCCCAATCGGCGCGGCCGAGACGGATGGCGGCCCCATCGCACCGCGCTTCCAGGCCGTGCCCCGGCATTTCTCTTATATCGGTCACATGCACCTTTGCGCCGCCGCGCGCCGTATAGGCTGCAACAAGCGCGAGCGACCGGGGATGGCGCGAATGGGCGGCAAGTGCCGCCGCAAGGCTTAGCACGTCGGGATCGACAAGGTCCGTATCCATGAGCTCCGGGCGTCCGGTCGTCAGCGTGCCGGTCTTGTCGAAGATGACCGTATCGGCTTCGGCGAGGCGTTCGAGCCCTGCACCGTCCTTGACTATGATGCCGTGCTCGAACAGCCGCCTTGCGGCGATCACCTGCACGATAGGAACGGCAAGGCTGAGCGCGCAGGGGCAAGTGATGATCAGCACAGCGACTGCGATGGTCGCAGCGCGGTGGTAGTCACCTGTGGCAAAAGCCCAGCCGAGGAAGGAAAGGAGCGCCGCGCCGTGCACCACCGGCGCGTAAAGGCCCGAGGCCTTGTCGGCGATACGACGGTAGCCGGAGCGACCGGCCTCCGCCGCCGTCATCAGGCGGACCATCTCCGCCAGGAAGGAATCGTCTGCCGTGGCGGTTGCCTCAAGCCGAAGCGGCGCGGTGAGGTTCAACGTGCCCGCCTCGACCACGGCGCCGGTGGTCATCGCGACGGGTGCGCTTTCGCCCGTCACCAGCGAACGGTCGAGTTCCGAAGTGCCGGATAGAATGTGTCCATCAACTGGAACCCGCTCACCAGCAGCGACCAGGATTGTCACGCCGGGCCGGATTTCTCCGACCGGCAGATAGACGCAACTCCCGTCCTCACGCTCGATGGTCGCACCGCGCGCCGTCAGCTTTGCGAGGTCACCAATCGCCGTGCGCGCCCTCGCCCGCATGACATGGTCGAGCGTGCGCCCGATCAGGAGGAAGAACAGGAGCATGACCGCAGCGTCGAAATAGGTATGCGGGCCGCCATGGATCATATCGTAAAGGCTCATGGCGAAGGCGAGCGACACGCCGATCGAGATCGGCACGTCCATGTTGGTTCGCCCATGGCGGAGCGCCGCCCAAGCCGAGCGATAGAAGACGCGGCCGGAATAGACGAGAACCGGCAGCGCGATCACCGCGGACAGGAGATGGAATAGGTTGCGAAGCTCAACTCCCACGCCAGCCCACACGGATACTGAGAACGCCATGATGTTGGCGGACGCGAATCCAGCCACGGCGAGCGAGCGCACAAGCTCGCTGAGCGTCTTATCGCTGCCGGCGGCCCCGTCGGCGGCCAGATGCGGCGGGTGACCGATGGCGGAAAGCGTTTTGCCGACCGGCGGCGGGGAGATGCCCTCGGCCCAGCGAACCGTAACGCTTTTCGTCGTCAGATTGGCTCGCGCGTCGGCCACGCCGTCGAGATTTCCGAGCGCGCGTTCGATAGTCCTCAGACACCCGCCGCAATGGATGGAAGGAACCGACAGCCGTACCTCTCGCATGCCCTCCGTCACCGGCCGGCTGGCGAGCAGCAACTCTTCACGCGAAGGCACGGCGCCATGCCCGCTCTCGACGGAAACGAAGTCTTCGGCTCCCGGCGCGCAGCAGCTCATGTGGATGACCGGGCCGCCTCCCCGTCAGGTGCTTCGATATGCGGCCCGCGCATCGTCGAATACGCATGCCATGTGGCATGGCCAAGAACAGGAAAGACGATGATGAGGCCGAGCAAGCCGGTCAGAACGCAAAGGCCGAAGAGGAAGACAATGATCGCGGCCCAAGTGAGCATGACCGGTAGGTTGTTCCAGACGAGCGCCATGCTCTGTCCCATGGCTGTCAGCGCGTCGGTGCGCTCATCCAGAAGCCGCGGAATCGCGAACACGCTGATGGCGAAGGAGAAGGCCGCAAACACGCCGCCGATCAGACTGCCGACGATGAGCAGCCCCCAACCGTAAGGCGTACCGATCAGGACGGGAAGGATGGTATCGAGCCCAGTGAATGGAAGCAGCCCGAAGAAAAGCGCGTAGAGGAGGATGGCCGCCCGGTTCCATAGCACCATCAGCAGACAGAGCAGTAGGCCGACGAAGACGATCTGGCCACCGGAACTGATCCGGACAAACAGCATGCTCCCAAGCGTGACGGGTTTACCGACCGCCAAGCACCGGCTCTTTTCGTAAAGCCCGGTCGCTGCCAGCGGTGCGATCACCAGAAAGCCCGAAAGCGCGGGAAACAAGATGTAGTCGTAACCGAAATTGAAAATGCTGTAGACGACTACCAGCGAACCGACGAAGACGGCAGAGCCATAGACAAGGCTTAGCCATGGCTGCCGGACAAAATCCCGCCATCCTGCCAAAAGCCAACCAAACGCAGCAACCGGCGCCACGTGGCGACGCCAATCCGTCCGTACCGCGGCAATCGGCGGCAGGATCGGGGGAAGCTGCCCATCTGTCTCTCTTGCGATGGCCATCATGAGTTCCCTTGCTTCAGCAGGATGATTGCGCCGCGCGGAACTGCCCTTGCGATAAGGGCGTTCCTTTTGCCTCGGGAGTCTTGAGATGCGGCACGCAATCGGGCTGCGAACTCACCGACGTCCATATGAGGTGCGCGTTGGCAGCGGCAAAAAGACCAAACACGACCAGCACCACCAGCCCGACCTTGGTCCGTGTCCCGATCCGCGCGATCATGGCGGAGCCCGGCCGAGATCGAGGACGTAGAGGGTCAGGATCTTGCGATCCGTTTTGCTGATCCGACTCTCCCAGGTCGGCATGTGGCCCTGTCGTCCATTATAGACCGTGTTGTAGATGGACGCCTCGCCGCCGCCGTAGAGCCAGAAGCTATCGGTCAGATTGGGCGCACCGACCTCGGTCTTACCTTTGGCATCGGCGCCATGGCAGGCAGCGCAATTATCCGCAAACACCTTCTGGCCCGCGGCCAGTTGCGCCGCGGAACTCTTGCCGTCTCCACCCGGATGCGAAAGTGAATAGACATATGCCACCACATCGTTGATGGCGGAATCCTTCAGCATCTTGTCCCGCCCCCAGGCTGGCATCTGGGAGGAGCGGCTGTCGGGATGCTCGGAATTCACGCCAACACGTATGGTTTGGAACACCGCATCCGGCGTTCCGCCCCACAACCATGCCCGGTCGGTAAGATTGGGAAAGCCGGGACCGCCTGTCGCACCGATGCCATGGCAGGCGGCGCAGTTATCACCGAACAGCGCATGACCCGCCTCACGAACATTCTTCATGAGTGCCGGATCGGCCTGAATGGCGGCGAAGTCTTCCTTTTCGATCCGCCGCATCCAGACCGAGCGTTCCTCCGCCGCGGCGCGCAAATGGGCGGCGACATCCTTGCGGACGTCGTTCCCGAGAAGCCCTTTGGTATAGGTCGTGCCCAGCGGCCACGCCGGCATCAGGATCCACCAGAGCACGGCAAACGCCACTGAACAGATCAGGAAGGCCCAGATCGGCCAGGGAACAGTGGTATTGAGTTCCTTGATGCCGTTCCATTCATGTCCGGTCGTGCCATGACCCGTATAGGGATCGCGCTCGATCACTCCCATGGCCCGCTCTCGTCGTTCATGATGCTGTTCTTTGCGTGCTCGAAGCGCTTCCGATTTCCCGGCCAGAACGTATAGGCGAGCACGCCGATCGACAGTGCGATCAGGTAGAACAGGCCCCAGGACTTGGCGATGGCGACAAGAGTCTCATGCTCCAATCCGGTCATTTGATTCCTCCAGTCACGGCTTCCTGCTTGTGAGCTGCGTCGGTCAGACGTCCGAGGATCTGGAGATAGGCAACCAGCGCGTCCATCTCGGTCACCATTCCGGGATCGCCGTCGAAGGCGCGAACATCGGTGGCCTCGCCATAACGCTCCTTGACGCCCTTGGCCTGCGGACTATCGGGCACCGCTTGGCCATAGGCGTCGCTGACTGCATTCGCGACCATGTCGTCGGTATAGGGAACGCCAAGTTTCCTGAGCGTAGCCAGATGCTCGGGAAGATCATCGATACGCAGTTCGGTTTCCTTCAGGAAGGGATAGGCCGGCATGACCGACTCGGGGACCACGTCGCGCGGATTATTGAGATGCGTGACTTGCCATTGATCGGAATATTTGCCGCCGACGCGCGCAAGATCGGGCCCGGTCCGCTTCGAGCCCCACAGCATCGGGTGATCGTATTGCGATTCGACGGCGAGTGAATATGGCCCGTAGCGCTCGACCTCGTCGCGCAGCGTGCGAATCATCTGCGAATGGCAGGCATAGCAGCCCTCGCGAATGTAGATGTTGCGGCCAGCAAGTTCGAGCGGCGTATAGACACGCATGCCGGGTGCTTCTTCCACGGTCTGATGGATCGTGAAGAGCGGCGCGATCTCGACGATGCCGCCGATGCTGGCGACGACAATGATGGCGATGGCAAGGCCGATCGAATAGCGTTCAAGCTTGTAATGGCTCTTGAACATGGCCGTTCATTCCCCTGCCTGCAGAATGGGCCGGGAAAGCTCGCCTAGAACGGGAAGGTCGGCCTGCGTCCGCTCCGCAGCCGGAATGGGCTGCATCGTCTTCCAGATATTGTAGGCCCCGACCGCGGTACCGATGAAGAACAGCAGGCCGCCAAAGGCACGGGCGATATAATAAGGGTGCATAGCGACAAGCGAATCGACGAAGGAATAAGCGAGCATGCCGCTGTCGTTATAGGTGCGCCACATCAAGCCTTGTGTGATGCCTGAGTTCCACATCGCGAAGACGTAGACGAAGGTTCCGGCGACCGCGAGCCAGAAGTGGACTTCCACCAGCGCCGGCGAATACATGCGCTCGCGCTTCCACAATTGCGGAACGAGATAGTAGATCGCGCCGAAGATAATCATTGAATTCCAGCCCAGCGTGCCGGCATGGACATGGGCTATGGTCCAGTCAGTGTAATGCGAGAGCGAATTCACCGGCCGGATGGCGAGGAAGGAGCCCTCGAAGGTCGCCAGCCCGTAGAAAACCGCCGCGACCATCATGAAGCGCAGCGTGGCGTCGTCACGAACCTTGTGCCAGGCGCCGTTTAGCGTCAGCAGCGCGTTGGCCGCGGCGATCCAGGAAGGAACGAGCAGCATGACGGAAAAAGTCATGCCGAGCGTCTGGACCCACTGCGGCAGCGCCGTGTAGTGCAGATGGTGCGAGCCGACCCAGACGTAGAAGAAAGTGATGCCCCAGAAGCCGATGATCGACATCCGATAGGAATAGATGGGGCGGCCGGCGCGTTTCGGCAGATAATAATAGAGCATGCCGAGGAAGCCCGCGGTCAGGAAGAAGGCCACGGCGTTGTGGCCATACCACCACTGCACCATGGCGTCCTGCACGCCAGCGAAAATCGTATAGCTCTTGGCGCTCCCGATCGAGATCGGCAGGGCAAGGTTGTTGACGATGTGCAACATCGCCACCACGAGGATGAACGCAAGGTAGTACCAGTTGGACACATAGATATGCGGCTCCCTGCGCCGGGCGAGTGTGCGCAGATAGAGCACGAAGTAAGCGACCCAGACGATCACCAACCAAAAGTCGGCGTACCATTCCGGCTCGGCATATTCTTTCGACTGCGTGATGCCCATCAGATAACCGGTGACAGCCAAAACGCAGAAGAGATTGTAACCGGCAAGCACGAACCAGGGGGTGAGTTGATCGGGCAGGCGCGCTCGCGACGTGCGCTGCATGACATGGAAGGAGGTGGCGATGAGCGCATTGCCGCCGAAGCCGAAAATAATGCCGGTCGTATGTATGGGCCGTAACCGCCCAAAACTCGACCAGGCCGCGTCGAATCTGAAATCGGGATAGGCGAGCAGCCAGGCCACCCAGTCTCCGACGAACATCGCGATCAGAGCCCAGATCATGGCAAGGACAATGCCGACCTTGATGGGCTCATCGAAATAGGAGGACAGCCGCTCGGGTCCCGGCTCAGGATCGAAATATCCGTGAAGAATCACGAATACGCCGGCCAAGCCCGCGAGCAATATCAGGAAGCCATGTGGTTCCAGCAGGTCGTGACGCCCAGATGCCGCCAAAACGAGCCCCAGCACGGCAACAAACGAGGAGATGACAAGCGCTATGTGGCGCTCATTCATAGTCAGTGTCGAAACCATGTAGATACTTTTCCCGGTCGCGCGCGCTACCGCCAAACGGCACCGTTCGGCTCGCCAAGCCGCACATAACCCGATCACCGGCCCCCGCAGAGTGATCCAGATCAAATATTGGGTTGGCGACTTGTGTCTACGTCACAAATTCCGCGTCTGATCCACGACGGTTTGGGGTGTTAACGGCCGATATTGGGCCGCACGGCACCGGCGGTTTCGCCTGGGACCGCTCCGGCAATGGATGCGACGCATGCCCTACCCGCGACTTCTTGCTTGAACGGCGAGTGATCTCCACGGCGTCCGCTTTTTCGTGACTAAAAACGGGCCAAAGAGTACCGTTGAATTAGGAGAACAAACGCTAACCGGCGCGACTCGCTCTGGTAAAGTTCACCCGGTCCGGCCTGATTCAAGCTGGAGTTTGTAACGGCAGCAGGGAGGCCTCCATGCAGTTTCACGTTTCACCGACCCGCCTTCAGGATTGCAGCGCCGAAGAAGCCCAGGCGCGAATCGATCTCGCTGCCGCACACCGGCTCGCCTTCAGACACGGATTCAACGAAGGCATTTTCAACCACCTCACCTTCGTCGTGCCGGGCCGGACTGATCGCTACTACCAGATCCCGTTCGGGATGCATTGGTCCGAAGTGACGGCCTCCTCGTTCATGGAAGTCGGCATCGACGACGGCGTGGTCAAACGTGGAGCCGGCGATGTCGAACGCTCCTGCTATTGCATCCACGCGCCGATCCATCGCGCACTGCCCCATGCCAAGGCGGTGTTTCACACCCACATGCCCTATGCGAGCGCGCTGACGCGCCTCGAGGATCCCCGCATCAAGGAGATCGGCCAGACCGAAGTCGGGACGATGGGGCAGATTGCCTACGACGACCAATACACCGGCCCCGCCGTCGATCCCGAAGAAGGCCGACGCCTCGCGGCGGTCGTCGGAAACAAGACTGTCCTGTTCATGGCAAACCACGGCGTCACCACGCTGGGCGAGACCGTCGCCGACGCCTACGATCGGCTCTATTACGTCGAGCGCGCCGCGCAGGTGCAGATTTACGCCATGTGGACCGGGCAGCCCTTGAAGCAGCTCCCCGCTGCCGTCGTCGAGAAGACGAAGAGGGACATGAGCGGCGGTTACACCTACGATCCTTCGCCGTCGCAGCGGCACTTCGACGCCTTGAAACGTATTCTCGACCGTGAGGAACCGGATTACGCCTCGTAAGCGATAATCGGCTCCCTCCAAGCATCGTCTGGACAAATCCGTCGGCTCTGCCGGCGATCCCGCGCTTGAGAAGCGCCGGACGGGCGACTACGCTGCTATCGAAAGCTGGGCCTGCGCAATCCGATTGCATCCGTGCCAAGCGCATTCTCGGCAGAAGAACAAGAACGGTTCCTGTTGGGAGGAAACGATGGCTGCCGACGGCGCGCGACCGGGCTGCCTTGCCGGCGTCCGGGTTCTGGACCTGTCTCAATTCGAAGCCGGCCCATCCTGCACCGAAGCGCTCGCCTGGCTCGGCGCCGAGGTCGTCAAGATCGAAAATCCGAAAGGCGGCGAAGCCGGCCGCATGCTGCTCTACGGCGCGGCGGACCAGAACCAGGACTCCTGGTATTTTCTGCTGTTCAACGCCAACAAGAAATCCGTCACCGTCAATCTGAAATCCGAACGCGGGCGCGCACTCGTCAAGGACATGGCGAAGCGCGCCGATATCTTTGTCGAGAATTTCGCGCCGGGCGCGATCGAACGGCTCGGACTCGGCTATGACACCATGCGCGGCATCAATCCGGGCATCATCTATGCGCAGCTCAAGGGATTCGGGACCGGCGGGCCTTATGAAAACAACCTCGCCTTCGACATGATCGCGCAGGCGACCGGCGGCGTGATGAGCATTACCGGCGACGCCGACGGGCCGCCGATCAAGCCCGGCGTGACGCTCGGCGACACCGGCACCGGCATGCTGCTCGCGATCAGCATTCTCGCGGCGCTCTACCGGCGGCGCGAGACCGGCGAGGGCGAGCACATCGAAATCGCCATGCAGGACGCCATGCTGCAATACATCCGCGTCGCGCTGTCGAGCCAGGCGACGCAGGGCGAAGCGGCCAAGCGCAATGGCGCCAAGATATTGTCGGGCTTCGCCGTGCCGAGCGGCACCTATCCGTGCAAGCCCGGCGGGCCCAACGACTATGTTTACGTCTATACCAGCCGGACCAATCCCGCGCATTGGCAGCGGCTGCTCGAGGTGATCGGCCGCGCCGATCTGATCGGCGATCCGCGATTCGATACCGGCCCGGCGCGCCTCAAGCACGAGCGCGAGGTCGACGAGATGATCTCGGCCTGGACACGCCGGCACGACAAGCGCGAGGCGATGCGCATCCTCGGCGAAGCCGGCGTGCCGGCCGGCGCGGTGTTCGACACCATGGAATTGACCAACGACGCCGATTTTGAGCGGCGCGGCATCATGCAGACGATGCAGCACCCCACCGCCGGTCCATTCAAGATGCCGGGCTGGCCGGTGCGCTTCGGCGGCCGGCCGCCGAAGCTCGAATCGGCGCCGCTGCTCGGCCAGCACACCAACGAAGTGTTGAGCGAGTGGCTCGGATTTGACGAGGACACGATCAAACAGCTCGGCAACGACAAGATCATCTAGGGGAGAGACGGCACATGACGGAGCTCACCGGTTCGGAGATCCTGGCCAAATCGTTGAAGAACGAAGGCGTCGACGTCCTGTTTTTCCTGATGGGCGGGCCGATGCTGCTCGCCGAGTCGTCCTGCATCAAGGAAGGCATCCGCCCGCTCGACGTGCGGCACGAGCAATCGGCCGCCTTCATGGCGCAGGCCTACAGCCGGCTGTTGCAAAAGCCCGGCGTCTGCATGGCGGCGAGCGGGCCCGGCACGATCAATCTCACCACCGGCATCGCCAACGCGCTGATCGATTGCGCGCCGGTGGTGGCGATCGGCGGCTCGAGCCCGATCGGCCAGAACGGCCGCCAGGTGTTTCAGGAGATCGACCAGCTCGCCATCATGAAGCCCTGCACCAAATGGGCGGATCGCGTCTACAACATCAAGCGTATTCCCGAGATGGTGAACTTCGCCTTCCAGAAGGCGATGAGCGGCAAACCCGGCCCGGTCTATCTCGATCTTCCCGGCGACATCCTCTACGCGAAAATTCCCGAGGAGCAGGTCGATTGGAGCCTGTCGGGCCGGCCCTTGCTCGATGCGCGGCCGCTCGGCGATCCCAACAAGGTCGACGCGCTGGTCGACGCGATCGCCAAGGCGAAACAGCCGATCATCCTGTCCGGCAGCGGCGTGATCTGGTCGCAGGCTTGGCCGGAGCTGCAGGAGTTCGTCGAGAAGACCGGCATTCCGTTCTACACCACGCCGCAAGGCCGCGGCGTGCTGCCGGACGACCACGATTATTCGTACCTGACGATGCGCTCATCGGCGTTCCGCGACGCTGACTTGATCGTGGTCGCCGGCACCCGCATGAACTACATCATCGGTCACGCTGCGCCGCCGCGCTTCAACGCGGCGGCCAGGATTGCGCGCATCGACATCGACGCCGACGAGATCGCAAGCTCGCCGCGCAAGGTCGACATCGGCATCGTCGGCGACTGCAAGGCGGTGTTGCGGCAGTTGATCGACGCCAGCGGCAAGCGCATCAAGGCCGATCTATTCGCGGGCTGGCGAAAAAAACTGTCCGATGGCGAAGCGGCAAAACGAGAGGCACCGGGCGCCAACAAGCCGATGGACGATACGCCGATCCATCCGCTGCGGCTGTGCGACGAGATCAAGAATTTCATGCGGCGCGATGCCATCCTGGTGGTCGATGGGCAGGAAATCCTCAACTACGGCCGCCAGTCGATGCCGACATTCGTCCCGGGGCACCGGCTCAATTCGGGGCCCTTCGGCACCATGGGCGTCGGATTGCCGTTCGGCGTCGGCGCCAAGATCGCCAAGCCCGACAAGCAGGTCATCGTCGTGCACGGCGACGGCTCGTTCGGCATGAACGCGCTCGAGCTCGACACCGCGGTGCGTCACAACGTGCCGCTCCTGTGCGTCGTCAGCCTCAACGGCGGCTGGACCGCCGATCCGGACGGCAACAAACCGGGCCGCAACCTCGGCTATACGCGCTTCGACAAGATGGCCGAATCGCTCGGCTGTTACGGCGAATATGTCGAGAAACCCGCCGACATCCGTCCAGCCCTCGATCGGGCGCAGCGCGAGGTCGACCGCGGCGCGGTCGCGCTCGTCAACGTCAAGACGGACCATCGCGCCCGCGCCGGCACGGCGGCCTTCGCCACCTATTCGACCTGAGACCGAGTTTGAAAGCCGGTCAATAGCGCCGGCTTAGGTTTGCGACTGCCTCAATGCGCCGCGCACGAACGTCGCATACAATCGGTCCTGAAATCCCCGAGGTTTCGTCAGGCCCATGCGCTCGAGACAATCTGTCTCCGCCCGACCACGGGACATCCCGCGCAGGATGAATTCAAGCAGCTCCCGTTTTGAGGCCAGCTTGAGGGCCTGAAGCGCAGGAAGCAGCTTGCGCTCCACCTCGGTAAAGTCGGTGCTGAACGGGAAATCCGGAAGCAGGCCGGAGTCCCGCGCCGGCTTGAGCTGGCGCGCGATGGCATCCGGCGTGTTGTCCCTCGCCTCTTTCGGAATTTCATAAGCATGCTCGATCTTGCCGGCTTCCTTGGCCTGATGGAGCAAGTCGCCCTGCCAGCGCGAATCCGTGATGTTGAGCATCGCGGCGATCACGTCGCGGTCGCTCTTGCCACGCAGATCGGCGACGCCGTATTCGGTGACGACGATGTCGCGCAAGTGACGCGGAATGGTGACGTGGCCGTAGCTCCAGCGGATGTTCGACTGTGCTTTGCCGCCGGACGCGCGGCTGGCGCGCAGGATCATCACCGCTCGCGCCCCTTCCAGCGCGAAGGCCTGCGCGACGAAATTGTACTGGCCGCCAACGCCGCTGATGACGCGGCCGTCCTCGAGGCCGTCGGAGACGATGTCGCCGAGCAAGGTCGCCATCATGGCGTCGTTGAGGAAGCGCGCCTTGACGCGCGCCTGGCGCTTGCTGTCCTCGCCGCCGTACAACGCGTTGACGTAGGAGATTGACGTCATGCGGAATTTCGCGGCGATGTCGGGCGGCATATCGCGCAGCGCCTTGTAAAATGCACGCGAGCCGACGAAGAACCCGGCGTGCAGCACCGCGCCGTCAACTTCGCGCTTGAGGATGCCGGCGCGGTGAAGATCGAGCAGGCCTTCGACCAGCATCTCGGTACAGGCGTAGAGGCCGGTGGCGAACGGAGCCGTTTCGCCAGGGGCGCCGAGGCGCGCGATAAGGGATTGGAAATCCTCATTTTTCCGGTGCCGCAGGACTAGTGCCTGCGTCACCGCATCGCCCAGCGAGCCGATACCGATCTGCAGCGTGCCGCCATCGGGTACCAAAGTCGCGGCATGTAGGCCGGCAGCGTAATCGGCCAGCGTGATGGGCTCGCGCGGCGGCGCGAACAGCGGGAAGTCGAGCGCGGGGTTGTCGAGCAACAGATCGAATTTGCCGGCGCCGATCGCCGCATCGCCACCCATGAACGGCAGCTCCGAGTTCGTTTCACCGGCGAAGATGAAATTCGCTTTGCCCTTGCGCCGCAGCTCCAGCAAATCAAGCGTGAGGTCGGGATTGCAGCTCAGGCTGAACGTATCGCCGCGATGGGCGACAAGCTGCGCCACGACATTGACGCCGCGGTCGAGCACGCATGCGAGCGCGTGGGTGTAGTTCGCCGATATGTAGTGCTGCTGCGCGTACGGCGAATTAAGCCACACCCCGGCCTGAAGAAAGAACTCGTCGACGACGATATTCGGCGGCAGCGTGCCAGCGCGGATCGCCTCGGCATAGGCGAGCGGCGGATAGCCGCCGAACACGCGCGCAGCGACCGGGCCGAGGAAGCGCCGCTCCAACTCGTTCTTCGGATGCGGCGCGACCAAAGTCAGCCCTGTGAAGATCGTCAGCTTGATCGACGAATCCGCGGCCGCCTTGGCATAGAGCGCGTTGGCGATGTGGTTGGCCTTGCCAAGGCCGAGCGGCAGCGCGAGCACGATGGTGCGGCCGACGCGTTCGACGATGCTGTCGGCAAGCCGCGCGGCGTCCTGAAAGACGGCGGGGCCGCCGCCGGCCGTGGTCATTTCCAATTGTCCCAGCCGGGATCGGGCTCGAAGCGCGGGCCGTATTTGGCCGCGAGCCGCGTCAGCGTTTGATGCACGTCGGCAATGCCGCGCGTGCGCGCGTAGTGCATCGGCCCGCCGCGAAATGGCGCGAATCCGGTGGCGAAGATCATCGCGCCATCATCGATCTCGTCGCCGGGCACGACGCCCGTGCGCAGGCATTCCATGCAGACATTGAGCATCGGCAGGATCAGACGATCCGCCATATCGGCTGGCGGCGCGCCGGCTTCGCCCGACTTGACGGCGCGGCCGTCCTTCCACTCGTAGAAGCCCTTGCCGGTCTTCTTGCCCAGCTCACCCTTCTCGACCTTGTCGATCAACCATTTCGGCGGCAACGGCAGGTCCGGCAGGCTTCCGCGCAGCATCTCGGCGACGTGCAGGCAGATGTCGAGACCGACCTCGTCGGCGAGCTCGATCGGGCCCATCGGCATGCCGAAATCCTCGGCGGCCTTGTCGATGGTTTCTTTTTTCACGCCGTCGTTGAGCATCACCATTGCTTCCAACATGTACGGCGTCAGCGCGCGGTTGACGAGGAAGCCGGGCTCGCTCTTCACTGGCGCCGGCAAGCGGTCGATCTCGCCGAGGAAGGCGCGGGCAACAGTGATCACGTCATTGGCGACCTTGTCGTGGCTCACCACCTCGACAAGCTGCATGCGCGAGACAGGATTGAAAAAGTGGATACCGATGAGGCGCTCTGGCCGCCTGAGACCTTCGCGCAACTGCTCGAGCGGGATGCTCGACGTGTTGGTGGCGAGGATCGCGCCCGGCTTCATCCTCGGCTCGACGCTGGCGAACACCTTCTGCTTGAGGTCGAGCTTCTCCGGCACCGCCTCGATGATGAGGTCGGCGGAAGAGGCGCCGTGGCCGGCGAGATCGGGGATCAGGCGGTCGAGCGCGTCGCGCAGCTTGCGGCGATCACCGTGATTGATCTTGCCATAGAGTTCGGCGGCCCGCTTGACTGCGCCGGCGAGCGGCTCCGGCTTCATGTCGGCGAGCGTGACAACAAAGCCGTGCCACGCGCACCAGGCCGCGATGTCGCCGCCCATCGCGCCGGCGCCGATCACATGGACGCGGCGGCCCTTGAACTCACCCTTGGCGAGACCTTTCAGCTTCTCGCGCAGGAAGAACACGCGGACGAGATTGCGCGACGTGTCGGTGACAAGGAGCTGCGCGAACGACTTGATCTCCTCGCGTTGCATCGCCGTGCGGCTGCCGCCGTGGTGGACCCACAGGTCGATCAGGGCGTAGGGCGCGGGATAGAATTTCTCCGGCGCCCTCTTTGAGGCTTCACTGCGCATGCGCGAGGCCAGGATGGGGCGCACCGGCGCCGAGCCGAGCAGCTTGTCGAGGAAGCCCTGCGAGTGGGTCTTCAGATCGCCATTGACGGCAGCCTTTACGGCGCCGCGGACGTGCCGCTCTTTCGTGACGGCGTCGACGATGCCGAGCGACCTGGCACGGCGGGTGCGCTCGGTCTTGCCGGTCAGCATCATCGTCATCGCCTGCACCGGATTGATCAGGCGCGGCAGTCGAACCGTGCCGCCGAGGCCGGGGTGCAGGCCGAGCAGCACCTCCGGGAAGCCGAAGCTGGCGTCATCGATGGCGATGCGCTTGTCACAGGCGAGCGCCACTTCGAGACCGCCGCCGAGACAAAAGCCGTGGATCACGGCAACCGTCGATAGCGGCAGGTTGTCGAGCCGGTCGAGCACGGCGTGACCCTTGGTTAGCATTGCCTCGATTTGCGCCGGATCGGTCGCGGCGCGGAACTGGGCGATATCGGCGCCGGCGATGAAGCCGCTCGGCTTGGCGGAACGGATGACGAGGCCGCGCGGCCGCTCCTGCTCGATCTTGTCGAGCACGGCGTTCAATTCGATGAGCGTCGCCTCGTCAAGCGTGTTGGCGCTGGCATCCTTCTTGTCGAACAGCAGCCAGGCGATATTGTCCTCGTCTGTGCGCAGCCGCCAGTGCTGCCATGGGCCGGTGTCGGTTTCGCCGGCGTCGAACGGACCGAGTTCGAGGTCGCGGTCGCCGAGAATGGCGAGGGCGGGCTTCGGTGCAGGGGCTTTGCTCATGAGTGCCTCACACCGTCTCGATCAGCATGGCACCACCCTGCCCGCCACCGATGCATTCGGTGGCGATGCCGCGCTTGAAGCCGAGACGCTTCATGGCGTTGACGAGATGCAAGACGATGCGGTTGCCGCTGGCGCCAACCGGATGGCCGGCGCCGATCGCGCCGCCGTCGGCGTTGATGCGGTCACGCGGAATACGGCCAGCCGGTTTATCGAGGCCGAGCGCGTCGCGGCAGAACTCGGCATCTTCCCAGGCAGCGAGACAGCCGAGCACTTGCGCGGCGAAGGCTTCGTTGAGCTCCCACAACTCGATGTCGGAGAGCGCGAGACCATGACGCTTCAACAGCGCGGTCGAGCAATAGACTGGACCGAGGCCCATGACGGACGGGTCGAGCGCCGACCATTCGCTGTCGACGATGACGGCTTTCGGGGTCAGCTTGTGCTCTTTCACGGCATCTTCCGAGGCAAGGATCACCCACGATGCGCCATCGGTGATCTGCGACGAGTTGCCCGGGGTCACCTTGCCCCACGGCCGCTCGAACGCCGGCTTGAGCTTGGCGAGGCTCTCCGCTGTGCTGTCGGGCCGCACACCGTCGTCGTGATCGAACACGGTGCCGTCACGGGCGAAGGCTGGCTCGACCTCGTCCCTGAGCAGACCTTCGGCCTGCGCCTTGGCGAGGCGCTGCTGGCTCTCGGCCGCGTATTCGTCGGCCTGGCGGCGCGTGATGTGGAACAGATGACTGACGAGCTCGGCGGTCTGGCCCATGTTGAGGTCGGTGATCGGATCGGTGAGGCCGCGCTCGAGGCCAATCACAGGCGTCAGCATTGAGGGGCGGAACGCGGCGAAGGCAGCAAGCCTGGCGCCAAGGCCACGCGCGCCGAACAGCCTGGCGTACCAACCGACCGCCTGTCGATTAAAGACGAGTGGCGCGTGGCTCAAGGCCTCGGCACCGCCGGCAAGGATGAGGTCGGACGTGCTGTTCTGGATGTAGCGGTAGGCCGTATCGATCGACTGCATGCCGGAGCCGCAATTGATCTGCACGGTGAAGGCGACCATGTCCTCACCCATGCCGAGCCGCAGCGCGGCGACGCGCGCCGGGTTCATCTCGTCGGCGATGACATTGACGCAGCCGAGGATGACCTGGTCGAACTGATGCGGCGCGAAGGGCTGGCGCATCAGCAGCGGCCGGCCGCATTGCACGGCAAGGTCGACCGGCGTGAAGGGGCCGGGCTTGCCGCGCGCCTTGATGAAGGGCGTGCGGCTGCCGTCGATGATGTAAACGGGCCGATTGCTCACTCTGCCGCCGGCCGGTGCGATGTCGGTTGAAATGATGTGTCTCCGCTCTGGGCGTCGCGAGAGGTCAGCTCCTCCGGCGCGAAATCGTTGACCGCAACGGCGGCCGACACCGCTTCCGCCACGGCCTTGAGCTGCGCAGCTTCATCGGCGGTGATCGTGCCCTGTTTCAGGGCCTGATCGGCGTCGCGCACCCGCGCCGCGTGCATCTTGTCACGGATTGGCTGCGCGGCAACGACCATCTCGAAGGCGCGCGCGAGGATCGCGACGCCGTCATGATGGTCGCCAGCGACGTTAGTCGACTTGTAGAGGTCGACGGTGAGCCGATCGCGCGCGGCACAAGGGCTGGTGATGATGTTCGCGCAGGCGATCATGACGCTGTCGGATGGGCCGCGGCGGCGCGGGCCGAACGGCTGCACCAGGACGCGCAACAGCCAGGCGACGGGACGCACCGGGAAATTGGCGATGACCTCGTCGAAGCGCATCTCGATGGTGGCGAAGCTCGACTCCATGCAGTAGGCAAGCAGCGGCAGGTCGTCGGGCTGGCGGCCCTCGTCGTTCCAGCGTTTGAGCGCCGCACTCGACAAATAGAGCTCCGAGAGGATGTCGCCGAAACGCGCCGACAGCATCTCCTGCCGCTTCAAGCCGCCGCCGAGACTGAGCAGCGCGAGGTCGACGGCGAGAGCAAAGGCTGAAGCATAGCGGCCGAGTTGCTTGTAGTAGCGCGACGCGGCGCCCGCATCCGGCGCGGGCGCCAACAGGCCGCCGGTCCACGCCCGCGTCCAGGCGCGGAACGTGTTGGCGATGCTGTGGCCGACATGGCCCCAGAACGCCTTGTCGAATTCGTCGAGCCCTTGCGCGTAATCCGGGTTTTGCAGAGCCATCATCTCCTTCAGGAGATAGGGATGGCTGCGGATCGCGCCTTGCCCGAACTGGATCAGCGCACGGGTGACGATGTTGGCGCCTTCCACCGTGATGCCGATCGGCACGCCACGATAAAGGCTGCCGAGATAATTGAGCCGGCCCTCGATGATGCCCTTGCCGCCGTGGACGTCCATCGCGTCGTTGACCGACACGCGCATGCGGTCGGTCGCCTGCGACTTCATGATCGCCGTGACCACCGCCGGATGGTGGCCGTCGTCGAGCGCGGCGCAGGTCATGCGGCGCGCGGCGTCGAGCAGATACGCGGTCGCGGCAAGGCGTCCGAGCCGCTCCTGGATCGCCTCGAACTTGGCGATCGACACATGAAACTGCTCGCGGATACGGGCGTAAGCGCCGGTCACATGAGCCGTGAACGACGCGCCGGCGGCCGACAGCGACGGCAGTGAGATGCCGCGGCCGGCGGCCAGCGCGCTCATCAGCATCTTCCAGCCCTTGCCGACCTGATCGACGCCGCCGATCACGTTGTCCATCGCGATGAAGACGTCGTGGCCCCAATTCGGGCCATTCTGGAACACGTGCATCGCCGGCAGATGGCGCCGGCCGATCTCAATGCCGGGCAGATGCGTCGGCACCAGCGCGAGCGTGATGCCGATCTCCTCGCGATCGCCGAGCAGATGGTCGGGATCGTAGAGCTTGAAGGCGAGACCGAGCACGGTCGCGACCGGCGCCAGCGTGATGTAGCGCTTGTGCCAGTTGAGGCGGATGCCGAGCGTGTCCTTGCCCTCGTAGGTGCCGTGGCAGACAACGCCGGAGTCGATCATCGAGGCAGCGTCGGAGCCGGCCTCCGGGCTGGTCAGGCCGAAGCAGGGGATCTCTTCGCCGGTCGCCAGCCGCGGCAGCCAGTAATCCTGCTGCGCCTTGGTGCCGAACTTGATCAGCAGTTCGCCCGGGCCCAGCGAGTTCGGTACCATCGCGGTCACCGCCGCCGAGATCGACCGCGACGACAATTTGCGGATCACCTCGGAGTGCGCGTAATTCGAGAAGCCGAGCCCGCCGTATTCCTTTGGGATGATCATGGCGAAAAACTTCTTCGCCTTGAGGTAGGCCCAGACCTCGCGCGGCAGATCGCGCAACGTCCAGTTGATCTGCCAGTCGTCGAGCATGGCGCATAGCTCTTCGACCGGCCCGTCCATGAAGCGCTGCTCCTCCTCGGAGAGCCTGGCCGGCGCGAAGGCCAGCAGCTTGGTCCAGTCCGGGTTGCCACCGAACAGATCGGCGTCCCACCAGACGTCGCCGGCTTCGATCGCCTCGCGCTCGGTCTCCGACAAAGACGGCAGCGCGTGTTTGGCTCCACCGAAGATCGGCTTGGTGACCACATCCCGCCGAAATGAAAAGCCAGCCATTCGTTCTCCCCAATCCAGCCGATGGGCACGAACAAGCCCTTAATGGCCGGAACAATTTTAGATTCTAGCGGATTCGCGGCGTCGGCATCGTTACAATTGGAGGTGATTGAACAGCCCTCCCCTTGGCCCGCCTTTAGTGAAATGATTGCCCAAGGGGCTGTTACCACACGTCTTTTGTCTCATGCTTGATAGAATCAAAGAGCGAATTAGCGCCGCTATCCTTCGCCTCTTGTCCCAGCCGACGGTGCGTTACGCGCCGTTTTTCGCGCCCGAGCCCGGTATCCTGAAGGCGGCCCTGAAGCCCGGCGACGTCATCCTGATCGAAGGCAACACTCGGCTGAGCGCCATCATCAAGTTCCTGACCCAGTCCACCTGGTCACATGCGGCACTTTATGTCGGCGCGCGGCCGGACGACGTTGCGCCGGACGGCGAGCCGAATGTGCTGCTCGAAGCGGAGGTTGAATCCGGCGTCAGCACAGTGCCGCTTTCCAAATATTCCAACTACAACCTGCGGATTTGCCGTGCCGTGGGTCTGAACGAGACGGACAGGAAAAAGGTGATTGCTTACGCGCTGGCGCGCATCGGCAAGCTTTATGACTCCAAGCAGATCGTCGATTTGGCACGATACCTGTTTCCCTATCCTCCGGTGCCGGTTTGGTTTCGCCGGCGCATGCTTGCAATCGGAGCGGGCGATCCGACGAAAGCTATCTGCTCGACGCTGATTGCGGAATCATTTCAGTCCATTCATTATCCAATTCTGCCCGAGAAGGTTACGATCGAGGGCAAGGCGATCGGAATCGCCCCCTATGTCCAAGGCGAAATCAATCACATCCGCAAGCACGGTCTCTACACGCCGCGCGATTTCGACGTGTCGCCATATTTCGCCATCCTGAAGCCGGGTCTCGACGACGGATTCGATTACCACACGCTCGTATGGGCACCGCCGTCTTTGCTCGAAGTCAGAATGTCTTCAGAAACGTTTTTGAGCTCATGATGCCGCGACTGGTTGCGGTCTTCCGCCGGAATCGACCTTGACGTAAGTGAAGATGCCTTCGGTGACCTTGATTTGATCGTTGCCGATTCCGCGCTTGACCCAGCTCTGGATTTTGACGGTAATCGACGTGTTCCCGATCTTTTCGATTTCACAGAAACACGTCACCTCGTCGCCGACCATGACCGGCCGGTGAAAGACCATTCCCGTAACGGCCACGGTGACGACCCGGCCCAGTGCCCGCCGGGTCGCATAGACTGTGCCGGCCAAATCCATCTGGCAGAGCAGCCAGCCGCCAAAGATGTCCCCATGCGGATTTGTATCTGCGGGCATCGCAATCGCGCGAAGCGCGGGCTCCGTACGCGGAGCAACCTCAGGGGTAACAAGCGTCGGCGTCTGCACGGACATAGGAGCGTTTCCCTGCTCGATCTTATCGGAGGCTTGCGGCGGGACGCGCGCAGCCCCGGGACCGGTATCGATGACGGTCGCAGCAACGTAGCACGCCGAGAGGCGCCGACCGTCATGCGCGACGACGGTCAAGCATGCCGGAAATCTTGCGAGCGCTTCGTCGAATGGATGTGGGCCAGCGACTGTCCGACGCGACAATGCGCCGTCCTTACGAACGGCGCATTCCACCTCAATCCCTACCGGTTCTGACCGTTCGCTTCGTCCACCGGTGACCGTCAGGCCGCGGCGGACGCCTTGTCGGCCTGCGGCGATGGGTTGTTCTCAGAGATGCCCCCGTGCGCCGCCGACCATTGCGACGGCTGATTGAGGAAGCTGCGCACTTCTCTCAGCACGCCGGCGTCAAAATGACCGCTTTCCTCGGCGACCTGAAGCACATCCCACCATGTCGCGAGGTAATGCAGCGTGACGTTGAGGTCACGCATCTGCTCTTTGCTCTCGGGGAAGATGTCGTAATAGAACAGGACGAAACAGTGATCGACCGTCGCGCCCGCCTTGCGCAGCGCGTTGCAGAAGTTGACCTTGCTGCGTCCGTCGGTCGCGAGATCTTCCACCAGTAACGTGCGCGCGCCTTCAGGCAGATCACCTTCGATTTGCGCATTGCGGCCGAAGCCTTTTGCCTTCTTGCGGATGTACTGCATCGGCAGCATCAGCTTGTCGGCAATCCAGGCGGCGAACGGAATGCCCGCAGTTTCGCCGCCCGCGATGTTATCGATCGACTCGTAGCCGATCTCGGACAGGATGACCTGCGATGAAAAATCCATCAGCCCCGACCGCAAGCGCGGGTACGAGATGATCTTGCGGCAGTCGACGTAAACCGGGCTTGCCCAGCCTGAGGTGAAGAAAAAAGGCGATTCAGCATTGAAGTGAATCGCCTTGATCTCCAGCATCATTTTGGCGGTCTGTCGCGCGATGGCAGCCCTATCGGCCGGCGCGGAAGAAATTTGACCCATGAGTTCTCCCTACGTAACCCGCGGAGCAACTCTGCGCGCCAGATCGCTGCTAGGCCGACCTGCCCGCAGAGAAACCGAAGTCTTGTCCAGCGATCAAATCCTTATGCCGCTAGGCCATGGACCAGTCAACCTCGCCACCGCCGAACATGGGGTGAATTTCCCCCATTTTATCGACGGGCACGCCGTCGCAGATGAACTGCGGTTTCTTGCGGAACGTGACACGTTCCTCGTTGACCGGCAGACCGTAAAACTCCGGGCCGTTCAGCGACGCAAATGCCTCAAATTTGTCCAGGGCGTTTTCCTCTTCGAACACCCTGAGATAGGCCGCTAGCGCTGCGGGCGCATTGAACACGCCGGCACAGCCGCACGCCGCCTCCTTGAGATGGCGTAGATGCGGCGCGGAGTCAGTTCCCAAGAAAAAGCCGGGCTCTCCGCTGGTCGCCGCCTTACGCAGCGCAAGCCTGTGTTCCTCGCGCTTGAGCACCGGCAGGCAATAGAAATGCGGCCGCAGCCCCCCATTGAAAAGTGCATTGCGGTTGAACAGCAGATGCTGCGGCGTGATCGTCGCGCCGAGGCGGCCCTTGTGCGCGCGCACCACGTCGACGCCATGGGAGGTGGTGACGTGTTCCATGACGATCTTGAGAGATGGCACGCGGTCCAGCAGCGGCAACAGGATCTCGTCGATGAACGCTTTCTCCCTGTCGAACACATCGATCTCGGCTTTGGGCAGCTCGCCATGCACCAGAAGACGCATGTCGTTTTCCGCCATCGCCTCCAGCACGCCTTGCACCTTGTCGAAGCTCGTCACTCCGGCGGCTGAGTTCGTCGTCGCGTGCGCCGGATAAAGCTTGACCGCGGTAAAGATGCCGTCCTTGAATCCGGCGATCAAATCCTTCGCGTCGGTGTTGTCGGTCAGGTAGCACGTCATCAGCGGCGTGAACGTGTGGCCTGTCACCGCCGCTTCGACCCGCGCACGATAGGCGACGGCCTCCCTTGCAGTAGTCACAGGCGGAGCCAGGTTCGGCATCACGATCGCGCGAGCAAAGCACGCCGCCGTGAAGCCGGCGACCGATTTCAGGACCTCGCCATCGCGGAGATGGACGTGCCAGTCGTCCGGCTTGCGGATCGTGATCTCGGTCACGCCGTGGCCCCGGTAGCGGCGAAGGCGTACATCAGGTCCACGCCTTGCATGAAATCGTCGATCGTCATGCTCTCGTCCGGATTATGCGAGCCGTTGCAGTTGCGCACAAAGATCATGCCGGACGGAATGCCGGCGTTGGCGAATACCGCGGAGTCGTGCCCCGCCCCGCTCGGGATCAGCTCGGTGGCTAAGCCGAATTGGTCGGAGAGCTTTTTAAGACGATTGATGATCGCCTCGTCCATCCTGGCCGGCTCTGTATAGACGCGCTCGTCGAACTCGAACGTGACGTGACGCTGGTCCGACACGGCGCGGCATTCCGAACGGAACAGCTCGTAGAAACCTTCCAATGTTTCGTAACTCTGGCTGCGCACTTCGAAGCTGAAATAGACCTCTCCCGGAATCCGGCTGATCGCCTGGCGTTCGCGATCGGTGCCCATGACTCCGCAGGTCACCACGAGATCAATGCCGCGTTCGAGCAATCTATTCCAGTGCTCGTCGAGCCGCATCAACAAATCGGACACCGCAAACACCGCGTCGTGCCGCAGCCAACGCGGCACCGTGCCGGAATGACCGGCCTCGCCGCGGCAGACCACGCGGCGATGCCGCAGATTGCCGCGGACGCCGGTAACGATCGCGGTCGGCAATTCACGCGCGACCATGACCGGACCCTGCTCGATATGGAGCTCGAGATAGGCCGAGGCGAAGTTGAGGGGTATCAGCCGCGCACCCTGCTCGATGGCTGCAACATCCGCCTTTACGGACGCCAGCGCTTCCCGCAACGTGCGACCCGTCCCCTGACGCTTGGCATCAAGGTCGGCCGAGGTCAGAAGGCCAAACAAGGCGCGCGAGCCGATATTGGCCCGGCCGTAGTAGGCACTTTCCTCGCCCCGCAACGCCAGCAGCCGTACCGGCGTGCCGCCCTGACGCCGCTCTGCACCCAGGCGAACCATGGTCAGCAGACCAGCAATGACGCCGGCGCCACCATCGAAATTACCACCGTGCGGCACGGAATCCATATGAGAGCCGAGGATCAACCCCGGCTTGCTGAGATCGTCGTCCGGCAACGAAACGATGGCGTTGGCGGCCCGGTCGACACTGTACTTGAGGCCGAATTCTTCGGCAGTCTCGCGGACAAGCTTGAGAGCTGCAGCTTCGCCTTCGCCGTAGCATTCGCGCGTGATGCCGACGCCATCTTCGGCGGTCGTTTCGGCGCGCATCCGCTCGAACAGCGTCTCGGCGAGACTGCGCATTTTGGCGCCGCTGACGGCGCCCGACACGGCCGCCGGCGCGTTCACGGCAACGCTTCCAGCTTGTCGACGTGCATGCCGCGATCCTTGACCGCTCCGGTGAGTTCGCTCACCCGCGCAATGCCCTTGCGGGCGCAGAATGCGGACAGTCCTTCGACGACCTCGAGCATCGTGTTGGGCTTGATGAAGGTCGCCGTGCCGACCTGCACCGCGGTGGCGCCAGCCAGCATGAATTCAACGGCATCCCCGGCAGTGGCGATGCCGCCACAGCCGATAACCGGAATCTCGACCGCCTTGGCGCACTGATAGACCATGCGCAATGCGATCGGCTTGATGGCGGGGCCGGAATAACCACCCATGATGCTGCCGAGGCGCGGGCGGAACGTCTCGATATCGATCGACATCGCCAGCACGGTATTCGCAACGACCAGTGCGTCGGCGCCGTTCTCCTCGGCCGCGCATGCGACGGCAGCGACATCGCCGGTGTTCGGCGTTAGCTTGACCCACAACGGCAACGGCGTCGCACACCGAAGCTCCCGGACGACCGCCGCGGTCGACTTCGACCGCATCGCGAAGGCCTTGCCGTCCTCTTCAATGTTCGGGCACGAGATATTGGCCTCGATCGCCGCGATGCCGGGCAGATTGAGCTGGCGCACGATATCGCCGAACAACTCGGCGGTCGGGGCCGATACGCTGACGACGAGCGGCGCGGAAAACCGCTCGTATTCCGGCATGATGTGCTCGACGAAATTGGCGACGCCCTTGCTCGGAATGCCGATCGAGTTGAGCATGCCCTGCCCGACTTCGGCGACGCGCGGCGTCGGATTGCCGCCGCGCAGTTCGGCCGTGATCGTCTTGGTCACGACCGCGCCGAGATGATCGAACGAGAAGATGCGCGCCAGCCCTTCCGAGAACGTGCCGGACGCCGGCATCACCGGGTTCTTGAGCGCGAGGCTGCCGATCTTGACGCGCAGGTCTACCATGACAGCGCCTCCGACAATTTGAACACAGGGCCTTCGAGGCAGACGCGCCGTTGTTCCGGCTCGCCATCCGGCGTCTCGAAATTGCGCACGCAGCAGAAGCACATGCCGAGGCCGCAGGCCATTTGCTGCTCCATCGCCACCTGGCCGGGAACACCGAACTGCGCGGCGACGCGCTTCATCAGCAGCATCAGCCGGTTCGAGCCGCAGGTGAAAAAAGCGTCGGCCTTGCCGGCCTCGATCAGCCGCAGCAGGATGCGCTCGACGTTGACCGGATCGCTGCTGGTGTCATCGTCGGTGACAACCTCGACCCGTTCGCCGCAGTTGGCGAAGCGATCGACCGACATCACCAGCGCGCGCGACCGCGCGCTCAGGATGGCTGTGACGCCGATGCCGCTCGCGGCGGCCATTTCGGCAAGCGGCGCCAGCGTGGCGAGGCCAACGCCGCGGCCCAGCACCACGATATTTTTCCACGCGGGGTCGAGCGAGAAGCCGTTGCCGAGCGGACCGAGCAGCGACACGCGGTCGCCGGGACGCAACGTGGCAAGTCCGCGCGTTCCGGCGCCGGTCACCTTGTAGAGAAACTCGACGCGATCCTCAGGAGCAACGACACGATAGACGCTCATCGGCCGGCGCAAGTAGGGTAGATCGCGCGTGGTCGCCGGACAGGCGATATTGAAGAACTGCCCGGCCTTGGCCGACAGCGCAAGACCGCGGGCGTCCAGAATCATATGAACGTAGTCGTCGTTCACCGGCGTATTGGCGAGCACCGTCGCCTCGATATCGGCGACGTCGAACGCAGGCGACGAGGCGGGGACCACCGGCACAGCTTTCTCAAGATCGGTTTCGTACGCCACAGTCGACATGATGAGCCAGTCCGTTCGCGGTCTCGCTCGCCCTTGCCCCTATTCGCCGAGAAACTATCATGTTATCTCATTTTTGAGACGTTCGCAATTGGCCTCTTTATTGACCAAATGAGCCTATTCCGGCCATTTCTCTATTTTTTTACGCAGACCGCTGCATTAAACTGGTCGTTTCTTCATTTGGCTGAGATGATCGGCGGCAAGACGGAGAACCGACGTGGAAGAACTGGCGCAGTGGCTCAAATCGCAGCACAAGGGCCTGCGGACCTACAAGACATTCCAGCAGCGGGTCCTCGAGGCTGGTGCGAAACATCGCGACCAGTACGCGCTGTACTATCTGCTCGCCATGCTGGTTGGCCGCTTCATCGATTCCTACGAGGAAGAGCCGTTGACGCTCGACATCACCGACGAGGCGCACAAGCGGCTCGTCGCGTGTTCCGACAAGGCCGCCAAGTTCAACGCGTTGTCGGCCGACGAGCGGCTGAAGCTGCTCAACGAGATCGCCGCGTCCGACCTGAACTGAGCTCAAAACAGGTCTGAACCAAGCTCTAAACGAAAAGAGAGAGGCGCTTGCGCGCCTCTCTCCGCTCATCTCGCTTTGCGAGAAAAGCTCAGGTGAGCGGCGCGCCCTTGCGCTCCGGAATGCATAGCGCCGTCGCGATGATGTCGATCACGTAGAGGATCGACAGCAGGCCGATGGCGACCGCGAACGAGTACTCCGAGGCCAGCAGACCGACGACCAGTGGCCCGAACCCGCCGACGGCGCGACCCAGGTTGAACAGGACGTTCTGCGCCGTGGCACGGGCTTCGGTCGGATAGAGCTCCGACATCAGCGCGCCGTAACCGCCAAGCATGCCATTGACGAACAGGCCCATGATAGCGCCGCCGATCAGAAGATGCGTCGGATCGGTAAGCTGCGAATAGGCGACGACCGAGATCGCCGCGCCGGCCTGATACAGGAAGAAGATCGGGCGGCGGCCGAACTTGTCGGCGAGCTGGCCGAACAGCCAGATACCGAAGGCCATGCCGAGAATCGTGACGCCAGTCCAGACCGCCGAGCGCGTCAGCGTATAGCCGAAGCGGCTCGACAGATAAGACGGCAGCCAGATCATGACGCCGTAGTAGCCGAAGTTCTGCACCGAGCAGAGGATGAACATGCCGATGCTGATCTTAGTGGTCGGCCAATCCTTGACCAGAAGGCTGATGGGAACGCTCTTGCGCGCGCTGGCATTGCGCTCGACGAAGATCGGCGGCTCGCCCAGCGTATAGCGGACCGCGAATGCAGCGAGAGCGGGAAGGATTCCGACCAGGAACATGCCGCGCCAGCCGATGATCGGCAGCAGGAATGGAATCACCACCGCCGCGAGCAGCACGCCGGCCTGCCAGCCGAGTCCGACGTACGACGAGACTCGGGCGCGCTTTGCCACCGGCCAGGCTTCGGCGACCAGCGCCATGCCAATGCCGAATTCACCGCCGAGCCCCAGCCCGGCGATGGTGCGATAGATCAGCAGATCCCAGTAGCCTTGCGCGAAGGCGCAGGCGCCGGTGAACACGGCAAACAGCAGAATGGTCCAGGTCAGCACCCGGATGCGTCCGTAGTAATCGCTCAGCATGCCGAAGAGCAGACCGCCGGCGACGGCGCCGACCAAGGTCCAGGTCACGAGCGAACCGGCCTGCGCCTTCGTCAAATGCAGCTCGGCGGCAATGGCCGAGAGCATGAAGCCGAGGATCAGCAGGTCGAAACCGTCCATCGCGTAGCCGACGGCCGATCCGATCAATGCTTTCTTGGCGTAACTGTCCGTATTGGCGTCGGCCGCGGCCGTCACTGATGACATGTTTGAATCCCCCGTGTTGTCCCGCTTACCTCAGTATAATTATTGAGACAGCCTTGGCCGGCGAGTCAAGGTCGAGTTACGAGCAATCCGTGGATGATAGCCAGCCTCCGCCCCGCTGCACCCGCGAAGGCGGTCAGGGAAAGGCGATTTGTTGAGCCTGTCAGGACTGTGATATCTGGACGGTATTCCCGCTGATCCTGCCGCCGGATCGGCGCACTGTATCAAAGTTGAGACAGAGGCCCCGCCTAATGTCGGCGCAATGGGAAGAAATCGGGAACCGGCTGCGAGCCTACCGGCTCGGCAAGAACTTTACCGCGAACGACATGGCCAAGCGGATCGGCGTGTCGCGCGCCGCGCTCTACCGCCTGGAAAAAGGCGAGCTGGTCAAGATCGAGACGCTGGAAAAGCTTGCCGATCTACTGGAAGTATCCCTGCCGTCGCTGATGGGCGTCGGCGTCGAGTATTACCGCAACGCTGTCGCGTTCTTCGAGCGGATGCGGCAGCTCGAGGAAAACGTCGTCCAGGTGCTCGGCAATTTCACCCCCATCTCGTTCCTGCTGCTGTCTGACGAATATGTCGGGCACTTGCGCACCATGCTGCTGGAATCCACCGGCGCCACAAGTCCCGACCACGCCGATTTTGCTGACTACGTCGATCGCGTGCTCGATGTTCTCAAAGAACGCCGCGGCAGCGCGGTGCGGCGCAGACCGCCGATGGTGAGCATCATCAACACCCAGACGCTGGAGCGCTTCCTGCACTCGGGATTGATCGGCCGTTACGATTTGCCGGCAACTGTCGTGCGCAAGCGTCGCGCGCTGGCGCGGCGCGAGGTCGAGCGTCTCGTCGAGATCTTCCGCCGCCAGCCGATCGGGACACAGATCGGCGTGGTGGAGAATTTCGCGCCGGAGCAGACGTTCCAGGTGTTCGAGAAGAGCGCCGCGACAGTCGTGACCATGAGTCCATACCGGCTTGGCGACCACCCGAATATCTCCGCCGGCATCGCCATGGTGACCTCAGCGCCGGAAGCGGTGCGCATGTTCAAGGACATCATCGTCGACCAGTGGGACCGCGCGCATAAAGGCGAGGATGGCGCGCGGATGGTCGAGGCCGTGCTGGCGCGGATTCCAGCCTAGCTCAAGACTTGTCGAGCAGCGAACGGATCGTCGAGATCGTGGCTGCAACGCTGTCTGTCGCGTGAACGAGACTACCACCGATCGCGGCAAAATAACGCTGGCTCTCCGGCCGGTCGTTGAGCAGGATGACGGGCCTTGACGACTTTAATGCTAGCGCGATCTCCGACGCCGTGCCGGCGCCGCCCTGACCGCAGGCCACCACGACATCGCTCGACAGAACATTGATGTAGTTGCGCGCGCTGCCCATGCCGGTGACGATGCCGACGTCGACCGCGTCCGACAAGGCTCGCTTGTCGTGGCCGGGAACGACACCGATGGTCAGTCCGCCGGATTTTTTGGCGCCGCGATTGACTGCATCCATGATCCCGGCGTTGCGTCCTCCGCTGAGCAACACCCAGTTCTCACGCGCGATGGCCTCGCCAAGCTCGAGCGCCATCGCAACATCACCAGGACGCGCATTGTCGCCCGCGCCCATCACCCCAATCACGACTCGTCTCACAGGCCCTCCGTATCATGATCAGCGATCAGTAACAAAGCCGCCAGCACGTACCGTAGGCACAGGACAGATAGAAGCCGAAACCACAGAATCCTCTGTCGGCCGCAATCACATCGCGCGTGTAATGATATCGAACATAAGGATAGGAGGCATCGCGGTAGCCGTCGTAATATCCTCGACGATACCCTTGATAATATAGATCATGACCCCCGTAGATGTAGACAGGGGCACATGCGCCAAAAAGCCCACATCGGTAGCCAACATGGGTCGCAAGGCTTGTGTGCGCTGCATTGAGCGGCACGATTGGCGTCCCGTATGCGGCTGAGCCGCCAACGACACCGAGAGCGAATAGCAAGGAAAGCAGCTTCTTCATTGCTGCACCTCCGCACGGAACGCCATAGCTTATTTTAGATATTGGCAATCGATTTGGATAGTCCATGCCCAATCAGAAATGGGCATCCGTGTCAGCCCTTGATTTTAGTCATCACGTCGACCGCACGAGCCGAAGGATTGTCGAGACACTGTTCGACGAAGGCACGACTCTGCTTGTGCAGAGCGTCAACATCAAAACCGGTACCCCCAGACTTACCAAGCAGGAAGCCGTGTAGGAAAGCGATCGCCACCTCACGGTTGGTACCCTCCTCACGCATAACATCTTTGCAGGTAAACTGCTCGATCGTGCGGGCACTGGAAGGCTGTGCTTGCGCGAAGCTGAAAAGCGACAGACTCGACAGCGCAGTCGCAACAATTAACCGAACCGTTCCGCTCATTGTATCACCCTCCAAAGTCATCGAGCCGTGCCGTCAGCTGCCGCCATTACAATTCACTCGCCTGATCAACCCTACGCAGCGCGAACCATTTGAGCCGAAAGTGATCGCACCAATCGTCCCAATCGACTCACCGCTCGATGATTTGAACGCCCACTCGAAATCCATGGTCTGGCGTGAACTCGGAGACGATGGCGTGTCCGAACGAGGCCGCACTCCGTTCTCGGCACAGTAGGTACCATCCACGGCGGGATTGCAGGGCTGTGCCGCGCTGTGCGTTACGGCAAGTAGTATAAGGCCGATCGCTGCGGCTCCGCGACCGCCTGGACAATATAGACTCGATCTCCTCACTGTCTGCACCCGTTCTAGGCCACAGGTCGACGGCGCATGGAATTCGTCCTCAACCGGCGGCTTCCCTTACCGGCCGATATTAATGAGTTGCACACGGCGATTTTTTGGGTCGGCAGGACGATCCGGATAGAGCAGGTCCTCTTCCCCGAGTCCCACCGCCTGAAGCCGCGCCGGATCGATTCCGAACGGTCGTATCAACGCTTCACGGATCGCGTCGGCGCGTTCCTGACTAAGTTTCAGATTGTGTTCTCGACTGCCCGTCGCATCCGTGTTGCCGATCACAATAAATCGATAACCCGTCAGCAGTGGATGGTTTAACGCATCGGCCATGAGGCCGACCGCGCGAAACGAATCCGGGCGAATCCGTGCCGAGTTCAGATCAAACTGAATTGCGATCGTCAGTTGAGCAAGATTGTTGAGTTGAGGTACCAGCGGCGGACGATTGAGACGCTGGACCCGCGACGGGTCATTCATGCCCTTTACAACCATCTGGCGAAGACTTGCAGCTGTCAGCGTGTGAGCAAACGCGTCGACATGTTGCAGAACGCTGATGATGTTGTTCGGATCGAGGTTGACCTGATCGGTATCCTGACCGGGGGCGATCGTCACTTCATAGCCGGCGTCGGCGACGGCCTGCTGGCATTTTGTGCCTACACTGCGACGGGCATTGAAGAAGCATTCCAGTAGATTGCCGTCACCCGGAGCGATGCCTTGGCACAGCCGGCGAATATCGACGTCGCAAACTTGCATGATGCTTGCCTGGGCTGCCTTGCGTTTTCTGACAAGCTCGGTAAGCGCGGCAACAGTCGCCTTGCATCCAGCAGAAACTCCGTTGGCGTTTGTCGTCAGGCATCTGCCTACGCGGCCCCCGCCGAGATTTTCCTTTTTGCAGTATTTATCGATATCAGTCCGGCAAGCCGCAGCCATTGCTCCGACTGCATCGGCGTAACCGATGGTTTGAGCGACAGCGAGGTCGCCAAGAACCGGACTGAAAATCAAAGCTAGTGTGCAAGCTAATGCAATCTTTCTCATAGATATCTCCGGAGAAAGCTGACGCTGGAGAACATCATCCCAATGGTAAGGAAAACGGGTCGAGATTTTCCATCCGTTAGATCCGCATCCTTCCTAATACCTCTGACATCATGGATGAGTCCTCCGTGCTGTCGGAAGATGCCAGTTGGACCAAAGGGCAACTACGCCCGTAGGATGCCGTTGGTAAAATTGATCGTTTATTGCGGCGAGACCATAGACGGCGTGAATTGTTCAGACGCCGCGGAATAGTAGAGAGCCAGAAATGCTGCGTCCAATCCTTTCAGTCACGGTCGCAACCCTGCTGAGTTTGGCACTCTCCTTAGGCATATCGCGCGCCCAAACAAGCGAACCACCGTTACCGCCCCCCGCGGCGGCAACCAGCACTCCCACCTCACCGCCACCGCCTGCGGCTGATACACTTCTCAAGCCTGAACAACTCGAGCAATTGGTTTCGCCGATTGCGCTCTATCCGGACACGCTTCTTGCGCAGGTTCTCATCGCGTCGACCTATCCGCTGGAAGTAGTCGAAGCGAGCCGGTGGCTGACCACCAACAAGAATTTGAAAGGTGCCGCCTTAAAGGACGCCGTCGATAAGCAAAAATGGGATGACAGCGTTAAGGGCCTCATCGCCACGCCTGAGGTTCTGGACATAATGAGCAACAAGCTGTCGTGGACGAAAGACCTTGGCGATGCGGTGTTGGCGCAACAGGCGGACGTGATGGACGCTGTTCAACGGCTCCGCAAGCGTGCTGAGGACAACAAAAAACTCGTGAGCACCAAGCAACAAAAGGTCTCGACAAAGAACGAGAACAACAAGCAGGTCATCGTCATCGAATCGGCCGTCCCGGATACTATCTACGTACCGTATTATGATCCGGCGGTCGTTTACGGGCCCTGGCCTTACCCGGCTTACCCTCCCTACTACTATCCCCCACCGTATGGTTATGGCGGCGCTGTTCTCGCGACTGGAATTGCGTTCGCGACTGGCGTGGCGCTTGGTGCCTGGGCAGGACGCTATTGGGGTGGCGGCTGTAATTGGAATAATAATAATATCAACATCAATAATAACTTTAACCGCGTCACTCACTGGCAGCATAATCCCGCGCATCGCGAAGGCGTCCGCTATAACAACTCCAACGTCGCCAAGCAGTTTGGCAAAGGCGAAGCCTCGCGCGGCAGCGTTCAGAACCGCATGGATTTCCGCGGCCGCGACGGCCAACAAGTCCTCAATCCATCTCGCGGCAACACACCTTCAGCCGGTCAGCGCCCGTCCACAGGCCAGCGTCCGTCAGGCGGTGACCGCCCATCCGCGGGCCAACGTCCATCGACCGGTCAACGCCCATCTGCAGGCCAAGGTCCCTCGACCGGGCAGAGGCCCGCAAGTCGTCCGAGCACGAGCCGAGATAACGCGCTTTCGATATCGAACGGACAACGCGCACAATCAAACAGCGCGCGCGGGCATTCGAGCCTCGGTGGACGCAACGCAGCCAGCTTCAGCGGCGGTGGCGGCGCGAGAGGTGGCGGAGGAGGAGGCCGTGGCGGCGGCGGACGCGGGGGCGGACGACGCGGCGACATCGGTACATTCGACATCCGATTTGCGCAGCTAGGGTCCGCGCGCGCGGCGATCGTCGGTACTCCGCGTCAATCATCGATCTCCGAAGGGGAATGCCGGACCGGATGCAGCTTTTCGGCACAAGCGGCCTGAGCGAAGTGGTGATTATTATGAATGTTGCCTCCGCTTTTAGTCGTTCGGTATTGGCTGCGAGCCTGATCGTTATCCTCAGCAGCGCCCCTACCATGGCTCAGCAGGCCTTCAAGTCACCTGAAGAAGCCTCGCAGACGCTGGCAGCAGCCTTGCGCGCGAAAGATGAAAAGGCACTGATTACGCTGTTGGGCCCCGGCAGCAGCGATGTTGTTTCTTCAGGCGAAGCAACCAACGACGAGAACCTGCGCAAGGCCTTTCTGCTCGCGTATGATTTGAAGCATTCAATCGAACTCAAGAACGACAAAACGGCGATTCTGCTAATCGGTCAGGATAACTATCCGTTTTCGATTCCGCTTGGCAAAAAGGACGACTCGTGGAGATTCGACCTCGCTGCAGGGCGGGATGAATTATTCGCGCGTCGCATTGGGCGCAACGAAAGCGCCGTGATCGAGACGTGCCTGGCTTACGTCGATGCTCAGTATGAATACGCTGCGGTCACGCGCGTCGGCCATCTTTCCGTCTACGCTCAGCGTCTTGTCAGCACGCCGGGAACCAGGAACGGTCTTTATTGGCCGACTGAAGCAGGACAGGATCCGAGTCCATTAGGTTTAGCCGTCGCGCTTGCTACCGTGCGAGGATATCGCATCGGCAGCGGCCAGCCGTATCATGGCTACCTCTACAAAATCCTGACGCGGCAAGGCGCCAACGCGCCCGACGGAGCGCACGATTACATCGTCAACGGCAAGATGATCGGCGGCTTCGCCCTCGTCGCCTGGCCAGCGCAGTACGGTAACTCGGGTATTATGACGTTCATGGTCAATTACGACGGCGTTGTGTTTCAAAAGGATCTAGGAAACGAGACAGACAAGCTTGCGCCACAGATCAATTCTTTCGATCCGAACAGCACGTGGGTAAAGGTTTTGGCAGAGCACTAACCCGATTTCATTCTGAACCATATCCGAGACGATAGCTCTTCGGCTTGCGAAAAACTGGAGTCGCGAACAGATGCGGGCGGGGATGGCATCGCGAAAAACACCGATACCGGAGTTATCATCCTGTTTGAGGAGCGCGACGCCACCAGTAAAGGTGACATGATCAGAACCTTAACCGGGCGCATCGGTACGCACGTGTCAGTGCGCGAGTTCTCGGATTGCCTTTTGAGAACGATCGATATCTGACAGAAGATCAATCATCGGCTGTTGAGAGACCCTTGTGAACGTAAACCCCGCAATCGGATGATCGAGCGAACTTATCAACGCAACTATCGACGCGAACGCAAGTCCGAGGATCGGCATAGCCAACGTTCTCTTCGATCCAGCGATGCCCGCCTGATAGCCCACCATGCTCATCCCCAAAAGGGTCAGCACCCCAAGCGAGAGCCAAATGCCAGGTGGGATCCGCATTTGGAGCCCAATCGCCACGCGGGACGCGTGAATTCCGAACATCTCGTTGAGAGATTGGAGATAGAGAGCCGCGATGTCCGAAGTCATGTCCTGGCTGGCGTGTTCAACCGCCAGTTTCCATAGGCGGTCCTGGATGCGCTCGGCCTCATCGAGGACGCGGCTCAAGCGCTCTTCTTCCGCGGACTGAAACGCCGAGGCACGAGCGGACAAATAATCGCGCAAAAGCGCTTTTGTTTCCCCACGCTCGGGCTCTCGCAAAAAATCACTTCGATCCCAGACTGTTCGGATGGCATTAGCCTCCGTCCGGACAAGCTCTCTGCGAGCATCAAATCGATTGGACGCCGTCCCAAACGTAAAAGCGAGAATAAACGCCAGCAATGCGAGTATGGATCCCTCTATTGCCGAAACCGGAGATTCCTTTTCCTGGCGCGAGCGGCGATGCGACGACCCGCCCAGGCGGTATCCACCCTCAATGGCAGCCATCACAAGGATAAACGTGCCAACAAAGAAAGCCAGAATGGGCATGTATCACGATCTCATTGCAAAGATGTCGCTGTGGTTAGGTCGGCGAACCTAATTCCCAAACTTCCTCTCACTATGGGGACTCTTCACCGGCGGTTTTGATTTGCGTCAAGTATCGGCGGCGGAAGTTCGCATTGGCGAATTCCTTCTCCCTGTACTTCCAGTATCTTCCTCGATTGATTCCTATCAAACGGCAAGAATTGTAAGATGGTGTAAAAAGCGACGTCTGAACTTTCGCAAACGAGGCCGCATCAGCCGCAAGAGGAGAGAATACGAATGCCAAAGACAGCTGTGCGACTGCTGATTTTCATGAGCGTTCTGCTCGGCTCCTCTGCCCATGCATTTGACCTGAATGGTGCCTGGACAACTAATCCGGACAGCTGCGCAAAAATTTTTGAAACAAAAAACGGTAAGATTTCATTCGCTCATGATTCCGACTTCTTTGGCAGCGGCTTCATCATCGACGGAAACCAGATGAGGGGGCCAGCGAAGACGTGCCGGATCATAAATCGCAAGGAAGAAGGCGGCACTCTGCATTTGATTGCATCTTGCACGACCGACATAGCGGTGCTTGGCACTCAGGAAGTCAGCGCAAAAATAGACGGCGACGACAAAATAACGCGCATCTATCCGGAATTTCCCGACATGGGAATTTCATTTTACCGCTGCAAACCTTGATTCAAAAGCCTGGCGCAGGCCTCTTGGGGCTCGGTCGCTTCAGTCAGCAGTCTTTACGTGCCTTCCGCAACCTGGCGGCCGACGACGAGTCCGACGCTTGGCCCGATGAGGCGATCCTATCTCAGTGCCCGCCGAGTACCAGCGTCTGCACCGGAAGCACCAAGGCCTGAACGCGGAGAATGATTGCGTGCACCAAACCTGTGGCGTCTATCCCGTGATAAACGATACGAGTCAGAAGACTCAAATTTTCATGCTCCAGTTGATCATGGTGGCTCGTATATGCGTTGACAACGCAATTGCTTCCCGGCGTCACGCCGTCGAGCCCCCCGGGATATAGCGGTGACAAATAGGCCAGGATCGTGCCGGGTTTCAGGAGCTGCTGCACGTCCAGCAGTGTCTCACCGGCACGGACTTGTCCCGAAGCAATCGCCTCCTGCACGCTCACGACCTTCATCGGTATGATCGTAAACGGCTTGGCAACGCACAGTGCCTCGGCGATCAGGCCCGGTTTGACGACTTGAGCTTCGATCTGATTGAAGCCGGCCTGGATCTGCACCCGTCCGGCCCCTTCGGGAATCAGGACGCCAGCGGGACGCATCAGCGGATTGACGACGTCGCCGACGCGAAGCGTGAACTGCTCAACGCGGCCCGACACGCCCGCATAGACAGTTCTCTTCTCAAGGTCGACCTGCGCCTGACGGAGAGCCGACTGCGCCGTCGCAAGCTGTGCGGGCAGCAGCGAATTGACTCGTGCGATCGCGGTCTCTTTCGCGACTTCCGCGCCGGCAAGCTGCCCTTTACGTCCTTCGACGGCCACCTGGAGTTTCTCGATCTCCCTGAAGGCCACGTTTCCCGGATTGCGGGAATAGAGATCTTGCTTGGTCTTCAATTCGTCTTCGGCTTGCTGCAGATCGCTCTTCGCCTGAATGATCTGCGCCTCCGCGGCGGAAACCTCGGTTCGCGCCACGATGAGTTGAGCCTCGATCTCGGCAACACGACTGGAGGCTTGGTCGACGGCCGCCTTCTCCTTGCTGCTGTCAAGCTCCAGAATGGGTTGGCCCTGTTTCACTTCGCCGCTGATATTGACGTAAACCTTGCTCACTCGGCCGACCGATTCCGGCAGAATGGGAATGGTGCGGAATAACGGAGCTGCAAAATTGGCCGCCGGATGAAAATAGAAAACGGTCGTGATGAGCAGAACGGTCAGAAGGATGCATCCTGTGATGCCCCATCTGAGCTCAAACCACACCGAGTAGATCGTAATCTCTTTGCCGATGCGTTTGTGCTGGATATATCTGCGATACAGATAGTCCGGGACGATCGTGAACAGCGAACAGAGGAGAAGCTCAATCATGTTTGAGCTCCCTGGGCGGCTCTGACTGCTCTTCCGTAGTGAAGACCTCCTGACCCGCCCGGCGCTCCACCGCCGTCGCGATTCTCTGCAGCGGCGTCACGAAGTCCGGCAAGTCAATGATCGCGAGAATAAGCGCGATGACCCACAGAATTTGGATATGGGTAAAGAGAGAGATAAGAGCGAGAACAGCGACGACTTCGAATTGAAGCTTCTTATGACCGAGCTGCTCCGGCAGCGAATGCAGCCTGAAGAACACCACGCCGATCAGAACGACACCGATTAGCAGAATGATCCCCGTCACGAGCATCAGGGGATCCGAACCATCCGAAGACGGCAGAAAAATAGGCAAATAAGGTGCGGGAGCCGCGGCGCTCGGCGTGCTCATAGGGCGTCCCTAAAAAAGGGGCGCACTGTCCTCGCGGGACAGTGCGTGTCGTTTGTGCTCAAGCCACTTTGCGGCCGCCCCTGTCCACTGATGCCTTGCCGGTCATTTTCGCCAGCACCTCGGGACGGACCAGCTTCAGGCCCTCGCTCGCGTCATAGCCGTGAATCTCTTTGACATCAAGCTTACGCATGAAGTCGATCGTCTCTTGGGTAATCACCTGTCCCGGCACCATGATCGGGAAGCCCGGAGGGTACGGAATGACGAAGTTCGCCGAGACGAGATCGGGCCCGTTCTTGAGCCGCTTATCAATGTCCGGATGATTTAACGGGATGTATTCGCATCCTTCGGCGTTGTAAGCCGAGAAGAACCCGGCACGAATGTCGCCCTCGTTCGTCTTCTTGCCGGCCTCCTTTCGGAATCCCTCATGGAAGCGCGAGAAGTTCGGCAGGTCCGGCACATCCGTCATCAGGCTCTTGACCCGCGCTTCGAATGCATTGCGGACATTCGCTCCGCCTTCTGCAAGGCGCTGATCGATTTCGTGACTGATCTCGACCAGCACCCGTATGAGATGGGCCACGTCGCTTCGAGTGTTGTTGATATTGGACTGCAACAACACCGAGTTGCGAGATGTCTTGTTGAGCTGAATGTTGTAGCGGCTCGCCAGGATGCCCTTGAACTGCGTGCCGTCGAACCCGGCTGTGCCGCAGACCAAAGTCATGCGCGTCGGATCGAGGCAGAACTCGTCGTCGTTGAGACTCTCCAGCGCTTTCGCCCAGTTCATGTTGGGTGACAGATGGTCGCTGAATCCGCTTTGCCGGAACTGAGCCGGGATCATCTCGCCTGCGTTGCAGATCCGGAAGTATTTCGAGATCAACGGATGAGTTGCGACCGCCTTGCGAATGGTAAGCGCGACATCGATAGCATTGGCGACAAGACCGTAGCCCTCGAGCTCCATCTGACGGCGCGATACGTCGAGGCTCGCAATCAACTGCTGGTTTGGGCTCGTCGACGCATGAGTGAACACGGCTTCCTTGAACTGCGCCTCGACGGTATAGAAATCGACATCCTTGACCGCCAGCATCGAGCCTTGCCGGATCGCCGACATGGACTTGTGAGTCGAGTTGGTCTGGTAGACGCGCAGCCGAACCTTCCGCGAATCCGGTATGAGACGAGCGTTGAGCAATTTCTCCTCGGACGGATTATCGCCAAGCTCGGCCCGCTGTTTCTCATAGGCTTGGACCGACGCTGGATCCTTCATCCATGCCTCGATGGCGTTGGCCGCACCCATGGCGGTCCGTGGCCGCAGGAACGGCGAGAACCGCGCAAAGCCGAACCAGGCTTCGTCCCAAAGGAAGATCAGGTCCGGCTTGATCGCCAGACATTCCTCCATCACTCGGCGCGTATTGTAGATGTGGCCGTCGAAGGTGCAGTTCGTCAGATCCAGCATCTTCACGCGGTCCAGCCGGCCTTCAGCCTTGAGCGTGAGCAATGCCTGCTTGATGGTGCGCAGCGGCACA
Source organism: Pseudolabrys sp. (assembly GCA_029980465.1). Taxonomy (GTDB): domain Bacteria; phylum Pseudomonadota; class Alphaproteobacteria; order Rhizobiales; family Xanthobacteraceae; genus Pseudolabrys. The sequence continues at coordinate 1,960,859 of JARYIJ010000001.1, read as the reverse complement.
GCTCCGTACATCGAATATTCCGTCAGCGGGAACGCCTCGACGTAAAGCGGCTGCGCGCCTGACAACACCATGCCGTAGTGGTGCGACTTGTGACAGTTCCGATCAACAATCGCGATGTCGCCGGGAGCCAGGAGCGCCTGCACTGCCATCTTGTTGGACGTGGACGTGCCGTTGGTAACGAAGAAGACGCGGTCGGCGCCGAGCGCACGCGCGGCCTTGTCCTGCGCGACCTTGATGTTGCCCGTGGGCTCCAGCAGGCTGTCGAGTCCGCCTGTCGTCGCGCTGCTCTCCGCGAGGAACAGGTTGACTCCGTAGAATTCGCCCATGTCGCGAATCCAGTCGGACTTGAAGATCGACTTGCCGCGCGCAATCGGCAGTGCGTGGAAGGTACCGATCGGACGCTGGGCATATTTCTTCAGGTTGTCGAAGAACGGCGTATCGAACCGATCCTGGATACCTTCGAGAATCGCGAGATGCAATTCGAGCAGCTCTTCGACCGCGTAGAATACGCGGCGGGCGACATCCGCCATCGGATTGCCGGCAATCGCCTCGACACGCCGGTTCGACACGATATAGATGTCAAGTTCGGGGCGAACGCGCTTCAGCAACGTCGCCAGTTGGAGCGCCGTGAGATCTGGATTGCCTCTATATTGCTGCTCGATGGACGCGCTCATCGTCCGTAGAACCGGCGCCTCGTGACGCGAATGGAATGTGAATCCTTCATTGATGACAACGGACGCGATGTCACCATTCAGCATGATCGCGCAGAATGCGTCTTCGACGCTTCCGACGAAGACCGGCTCGTACACGAAGTTGTCGAGCGGCCGGCGAAGCCGGCGCCACTCGTTTGATGCTGCGGGCCAGCGCTCCGCGGGAATGCCGGTCACAATCAAAGTCTCAAAATAGGGCCGTAGCGAGTCCGCCTTGCCGAGCGCCGAGGGGAGGACGTCGCGCACGGCAACGTCGTTGTCTTCGCGCGCCTCCCAGTCGGTGACGTTGCGGCGGAAGGAGCGGGTCAACAGCGCGTTGCTGATCCGCGTCACCAAGCCGGCCGTCGCTCGCGCGTCGTCGCTCGCGGCAATATCGCGCAATGCGCCCAAGAGGTGAGCGCCGGGATAAGCGTGAAACTCCTCGAGCGCCGCCATCCCGTCGAAAACCGCTTCGAAGTCGGCTCGCTTGCCCGATCCGCTCGCCCAGGCGCGGGCGGCGTCCTGCAAGTCGCGCCAGCGATCCGCTCGCGCCCCCGGCCCGGAAAAGAACTGGTCGATCCGACCTTCCTTTGGACTGGTTTGGTTCGACATAGGCGCCTCCTTACTGCTTGCAGGTAATGCGGGACGGCTTGTGCTTTCGTTGCGTTTCGAGGGCATCGGATTACTGCGCCAAGATCATCGCGAAGTAGCCGAACACCGTCAGCAACACGCCTGACAGCGCATACGCGACCGGAAATCCAATCCACGGCACCGTACTGTTGATCTCGACCGCCGCCTCACGGCACGGGCCGGAGTGCGACCGCGCACCGGCGACGCCGCCCATCAGAACCGCCGGGTTGATCTTGAAGAAGTGATACCCGATGGCCCAGACGATGAAGGGCGGCACCGAGCAGGCAATAAAGCCCACAATGAAGATCTTCAGCGCAATCGCACCGGTCAGTTGCGAGAGGAGGCTGTTGCCGGCGTTGATGCCGACAATGGCGACGAAGACGACGAGCCCAAGGTCCTCAAGAATATTGCGCGCGGCGTTGGGCGTATTGCCGAAATATCGCAGCCGGGACACGAGCGACGAAACGATCACGCCGGAAAGCAGCAGACCGCCGGCGTTACCCAAACCGACCTTCGAGCCAAATGCGGGAAACTGGATGAGGCCGATCAGAAACCCGAGGATCATGCCGGCAGAGAGCGTGAGCAGATCGGTTGATGTGCTCGGCCGGGCGATACGGCCCAGCATGCGGCCTGCCTCGTCCACCGCGCCCTTGAGGCCCGCGACGGTCAGGACGTCCATGCGCTGCAGCTTCGTCTTCAGGCCGGCGGGGAACGGGACGCCGCCGCGCTCCATCTTGACCAGTTGCACCTGGCCGGCGATCGGCGAACTGCGGAAGGTTTCCAGCTCGCGACCAACGGCATCCTTGTTGGTGATCAGAATTTCCGCCTGATCGAGCGGAATGTTCAGAGCCTTTTGGTCGGGGATTTCAGGCCCGATCAAGCCCATCTTGTCAGTCAGCGATTCGAGGCGGCCGCCGAGCGCAATGACATCACCTCGTTGCAGCACGATTGTCGGATCTGCACCCAGCACCTCACCGTCCCGGACCACATTAATCACCCGATATTCGGGATGGGCCTGCCGGAAAGTCTCGATGCTCTTTCCCGCTGTCGACGGGTTTTCCAGTTTGTAAGCCCGCAGGCCTGCCGGCCGGAACCCGGACAATCCCGTGCCTTCGACGTTGGCGACGCCAAATTCCGCCTCATACTTTTTGGCGGCGGCTCTCGCATCGATGCCCCACCAACGCGGCAGGTATTTGACAATCAGGATGATGCCTACGGTACCCCAGATGTACGTGATGCCGTACGACAGCGCGATCATCGCCGTGACATCTTCAGGCTTTGTGCCTGCCGGAAGCGAGATCAGCGGGATCGCCTGTTCAGCGGAACCGATTGCAGCCGACATCGTCTGCGATCCGGCGAGCATGCCGCCCGCGGCGCCTGGAGGAAGATCAAATATTCTGTTGCCGATAAGTACCAAAGCGAGGCCGATGACACACGAAACGACAGCCAAGATGCTAAACTTCAGACCATCGCCGCCAAGACTGTTGATGAACGAAGGGCCGACTCGGAGTCCGACCCCGTACATGAAGAGATAGTAGAAGAGGCTCTTCGCGAAATTGTTTAGTTCCAGCTTGACACCATACGATGACGCCCAGACGGACAATCCGCAACCGACGACGATGGCTGCCGCGACCATTCCAAGGCCGTAGCCCTTAATGTTGAATCGGCCGATCCATACGGCAAGACCCACCGCAAAAAACAACAGGAAGTACGGATTGGCAGCGAGAAATTTGAACACCGCTTGCATCTGACCGCTCCTCGGGGCTTCGATCTGAACCGCGCAATGATCGGCAATTTCCGACGCACCCAGCCTGTCCGTCGAGTTGGACCAAAGGGCATTCGGCAGGCTGTCATTCCGCACGGCGGGGCAGTTAGGCTGACCGTGCTGTATGAAGGTGCGAACCTGCGGGCAAGCAGCGAGTGATGCGCTGGCGACAAATCCAGATTGGAATGCAGCTTGCGTTCAGGGCAGCCGTGGGTGCTGTGCTCGCGCTCAGTATTGCGCGTTGGATCGGCTTCGACACACCGATTTTCGCGCTCATCGCTGCAGTGATTGTGACCGACCGAAACCCGGCGGAAACGCGAAGGCTCGCAATCCGGCGGGTCATTTCCACGGCTATCGGCGCTCTTTGCGGCATCGGGCTCGCACAATTTCTCGGATCGAGCGCCTGGGAAGCAGGCATGGCGATTTTCGTGTCGATCGTCGCCTCAATAGCCGTAACGAAACTGGGTGACCCTAAACTCGCCGCCTATTTGAGCGCATTGATCGTTATCAATTATGCGAACGATCCGCTTCACTACGCGCTGGATCGCTTTCTCGAGACCGCGCTTGGCATCGTTGTCGCATGGGTGATTAGCCTGGTTCCGAGACTGATCGAACTGGAAGAGGAAGAAGCTAAAGAAAAATCGGCCGGTTGACCCTGAGAGAATTCACGCTTGTGCTGTAATTGGCGCGCACCAATCATCGACCAGCATATAGACAAGCGCCAGCAACGCCGGACCGATGAATACGCCAAGGAATCCGAACGTGCTGATACCGCCAAGCATGCCGAGCAGAATAAGCAAGGCCGGCAGTTGGCTGCCACGTTTTAAGAAATAGATGCGCGCCAGATTTTCGAGAACCGGAAATACCAGGATGCACCAGCCCGTCAGCAGGATCGCAGTTCCGCTATGGCCCAAACTCGCGACCCAGATGACCGCCGGAATCCAAACGAGAGCGGCACCGAACGGTATAACGGTCAAGAAGAACAGAAAGAAGCCAAGCACCAACGGACCGGGCACGCCGGCCGCCCAGAAGCCGACCGCTCCGAGAATCGCCTGCAATAAATTGGTTCCAAGGAGACTCTCGACGACTCCGCGTATCGTTGACGCAACAACACTGATGAGACGATGACCGCGCTCGCCAGAAAGTCTCGCACCGAGCGACTCCACGGTCTCGCTGATTTCTGGGCCTTTGCAATACAGGAAGAATGCAATCAGGAGGCTGAGCAGCATTTGCAGCAGAGTGTCACCAACTGTGCCAGCCAGCGAAAGCAAATGAGTCCGCGCCATGCTGATATAGGGTGTCAAATTCTTGGCCAGATCGCCCGTCTGAAGAACGTCATGCCACCGATCCCTGAGCTTTCCTCCGATGAACGGTATTGCCGTGGCCCACGCCGGAAGCTCGGGCACCCCATGCTCGGCCCAGCCGCGCATGGCACCGGCGAGGACGACGATCTGGTCGGTCATGCTCCAGGCTAGGATCGCGATCGGGGCCACCAAGACCATTGTCGCCGCTGAAATCATCACGATCGCCGCAGGTACTTCCCTGCCACCGAGCGTCTGCTTGAGTCGCGTAAAGAGCGGCCACGTTGCATAGCTCAGCACCGAGGCCCAGATGATCGCGGACAAGAATGGCTTCAGGACGAAAAACGCGCCGACGGCGATGATCGCCAGTATCGCCAGGCCGATTGCAAGTTCGACGCTTTGCCGCGAGACCATCGCTTCGTCCGCACGTTAGGCCGTAAACGTCAAGGCAACGATGATCGGGCCGAGGACCGTCAGCACGACATTGGACATCGCGTAAGGCACCGCGACGCCAAGAACTGGCGTTTGGCTTTTTGCGACCTCGCATGCCCCGCTGACAGCCGCGTCGACGGTCATCGCGCCGGCCAAGGCGCCGCAGATGATGACCGGGTTCATGTGGAGCACGCGGTGCGCGAATATCGTGCCGAGGACCATGGGCGTCAGCGTCACGACGATGCCGGCGCCGAGCAGGACGAGGCCGTGGGACTGAATAGCGGCAAGCGCCGCCGGACCGTTCGTCAGCCCGATTGCCGCGATGAATGCACCGAGACCGATGTCGCTGAGAGTCTGTTGGGCCGCGGCCGGGTAGGAGCCCAGTGTCGGCCTGCGCGAATGCAGCCAGCCCCAGACCAGGCCGGCGATCAGCGCTCCCCCCGCCCCACCGAGCGTAAGCGGCACTGAACCGGCCGTAAAACTCGCCAAACCGAACAGAAGCCCAATCGCGAGGCCGACGATGACAAACGCAACATCCGTACGATCACTGGCCCGGATGATCTCACCGACCGACGCCGCTACTGTTTCGATATCCTTGGCGATGCCGACGAGCGTCATGACATCGCTCACGTAAATCCGGGTTTCGGGAGACAGTGGAACCTCACGTCCCTGGCGCGTGAGCTTGTTAAGAAAGACGCCGCGCGCTCGGCCACCAAGGTCCGCCGCAATGTCCGCCAGCGTGCGGCCATGCAAGCGCGCTGAGGTCACATAAACGTCGATGACGCGCCCCGATGCGTTGGAGAGCAATTCCTGGGCCTCGATCTCCGGCCCAATCGTGGCCGACACCGCGACGATCGCGGAAGACGGCCCGGCCACGAGAATTTCATCGCCGGACTTTAGCGCCGTGTCGGGCCCCACCGGAATGTCTTGGCCGCTCCGTGAAATCCGCTCGATGACAGTGCGCCTGCCGATCTGCTGCTCAATATCATGAACCAGGCAACCATTCGCGGCCGACACGCGAAAAGCCCGAAACTGAAATTTATGATAGGCAAGATTGATCGGCGCAGCCCCGTGCTCCCCCGCCATCGATGCTTCAAGCTTTGCGGCTTCGTCCCTCAGGTTCACGCCCATCAGCAACGGGGCGACGAAGGGCACAAACAGCAGAACGAGAATGTAGCCGCTGATGTAGGTCACGGCATAGCCGGCGGCGACGTTCGCCTGCAATTGGTTAAAGACATCCGGCGAGAGGCCGAGCTGCGCCAGGGCGCCGACGGCGGTACCGATCATCGACGACTGGGTCAGCGCACCGGCTCCAAGCCCGGCGGTCGTGCCGGGATCGAGGGCCAGAAGATGAGCGAAGAACAGGATCGCAACTAATCCAGAGGCACCAATAAACAGGGACAGCGCGACCTGGTTGAGCGTGCGAAAGCTCAACGAAGCGAAGAACTCCGGGCCGGAGCGATAGCCTATGGTGAAAACGAAGAAACCAAAGAAAATCGACCGCAGGATCGATGGAATAGCGATGGTGTCCAGCTGACCCAGGACGATAGAAACCAGCAGGATGCATGCTGTCGCCCCGAGCGCGAAACCATGGATACGGACCCTGCCCAGCCAGGTCCCAATAGCGATGGACGCCAGCAGGAAAATCTCCGGCGCGCTCCTTGCAATGTGATGGACCCACATCATGGCCGTTCCAAACGTCCCCCAACGGCGCAACGCGCCTGATTTCCAGACAGAATCGTTCTGGCTACTGACGGTAAGAGGCGCGGCTCGCTCTGGTCGAGTTGGACACTAGTCCAACTAGCCGGCGAGCGTGGCCGTCTCGATACTGCTGCGATGCAAAAGGACGGAGTCTAAAATATGTATCGGGTCTTGTTGCCTGCATTGCTGCTTCTGCTTGCAGCGCACAATGTGACGCATGCGCAGGTCATGATCGATATTTCAAAGGTCACGTGCCAGCAGCTATTGCTGATGCGGGATTCACAAGCGCTGTCGTATTGGCTGAGCGGCTACTATCAGGGTGAGCATCGAAATACGACACTAGAACTTGAGCGTTTCAAGTCCAACCACAGCAAGCTGCGCGCGGCATGCCGCCTCGCAAAGAACCACGAAACGCCGGTGATGCAGGTCATTGACAGCCTCAAGTAACGGGGCGGGCATCCATGCCGGATACATTCGTCTTGATGCTTGCCGCGCTTTTCCCGATCGTGAACCCGCCGGGCTCGGCTCTGGTCTTTCTGGCCATGACGAAGCGGGCGTCGACAACGGTACGGCGCCAACTGGCAAAGCGCGTCGCAATCAACTCTTTCTTCGTCATGGCCGGATCGTTGCTGATCGGCGCATTTATTCTGAAGATCTACGGCATTTCCGTCGTCGTGCTGCGTTTATCGGGCGGACTGGTGGTAGCCAGTTCTGGCTGGATGCTTCTCAACACGGGAAGCTCAAAGGAGGGGGCGGCCCTGGCAGACTCCGCAGACTCCAAAATCGACTACAAGACTCACGCTTTCTACCCGCTGACCATGCCGTTGACGACCGGTCCCGGCACGATCGCAGTCATGATCAGCCTGGGCCTGTCCCACGGCGCGTATTCCGCCGACGGCGCGGAGATCGCCTTTTTCGCGACCGGCCTGCTCGCGATCCTGATCATCGCAATCACGATCTATTTCTGCTTCGCGTTCTCGGATTGGGTCGCAAAGGCGCTCGGCAAGGGCGGTACCGATATTGCCGTGCGGCTATCTGCATTCATCCTGTTTTGTCTAGGTGTCCAGATCGTATGGACAGCTTTGAGCGATCTTCTGAAGCAGGCTATCCCTGCTGCCTAGGCCTGTGGTCAAGCATGTCTGGGTGCCGTTCGCATTGCCGTTTCGATGGCATGGAAAAAAATATCGCTACGCACGGGTTTCACAAGAACTGCCGAAGCGCCCGCACTACGACAGCGATCATACAGCCCCTCCTCGCCTTGGGCTGTCACAACGACAGTCGGGATGGCAGTCATCGTGCGCTGCAGATAATGCAGCACATCGAGTCCTCCCAATTCGGGCATAAAGATATCGAGTACCAAACAGTCGGGGATTTCTAGCGCCAGCGAATCCAAGAACTCCTTTGCCGAACCGAACGACCGGGCATCGTAGGAACTCAACTCCAGCAACTGCGTCAATGCAGCACGAACAGATTCGTCGTCATCGACCACGACGATATGTGCTTTTCGCTCGCTCATATCCGAAGGTTACCTTCGGATGCGGCCGCGTCGAGTTGGCCTTTCGGGCCTATATCGCTTCGGCGCTGGGAGGTAAATTGACCTTCTCGGTCATGCGTACGAGATCGGCAACGGTATGAACGCCCATCTTGGTCATCATTCGACTGCGATGGACCTTGACCGTCTTCTCTCCCGCGCCGAGTTCGTAGGCTATTTGCTTGTTAAGCCGCCCCGCGATGACACGCTTGAGCACTTCCAGCTCCCTGCGAGTAAGTCTATCCAGTCGCGCACGAATCGCTTTCTGTTCTGCCGTCCGGCAGCGCAACTCGCTCTCAAGCCGCGCGGCGCGTTCGATCGCAGCCATCAGATCCGCAGAATTAACGGGCTTTTCAAGAAAATCCACGGCGCCGGCTCGCATGGCCCGAACTCCGCTGGTCAAATCTCCATGGCCGGAGAGAAAAATGACGGGGCGCTCACAACCCGATTCCGACAGTGCCCGCTGCACCGAAAGGCCATCCAGCTCAGGCATTGCGAGATCGATCAGGGCGCACCCGGCAACGGCCGGATCGTGCTCTTCCAGAAATTCGGTTGGGGATTCAAACGCCCTGACCGTATAGCCTTTCGCTTCGAGAAGCTCAGCCAGCGACTCACGTACCGTTTTGTCGTCGTCAACGAGAAATACGGAATAATCCTGAGCTGTCATGACACATGTACTCCGACCGGTCGGATCGGCAGACGCAAAAACGCAGTCGCGCCGCCACCCTCGTTATTTTCAATCGATAGCGTGCCGCCGTGCCGGCGCAGGATTGTCGCGCAAATCGACAGGCCCAGGCCCAGCCCTCTCTCTTTAGTTGTGAAGAATGGTTCGAGCAGATGAGCCTGTTCATCCGGGCTGATACCAGGTCCGCTGTCCTGAACCGCGATCTCGATGTTATCCGCACCAAGTTTCCTGAGCCTCATCACAACGTGTCGCCTTGATGCTTCGACACTCTGCGCAGCTTCGATGGCGTTCATGACAAGATTAATCAGCACCTGTTGCAGTTGGACTGAATCGGCAAAAACGTTTGGCAAATCGGGCGCCGCCTCAATTTTCAGTGTCGCACCCCGGTTGATAAGCTCCATATGCAACAAGGTCCGAATACCCTGGCAAAGCTCGTTGATGTCGACGAGCTCGATTCCCGTCTCCTTGTTTTTAAGAAGTGACCGCATCCGCTTGATGATGTCGCTGGCCCGTTGATCTTCGCTGATAATGTTGTCGAGCGTCGCAGCGACCGCTTTTAGATCGCACGGCTTCGAGTCCAACAACAAGCGGGCGACCTCGGCCCGCGCGAGAATGGCTGTAAGGGGTTGCGACAATTCATGCGCAAGACCGCCCGACAACTCGCCCATCTGAGAGACGCGCATCAAATGCGCGAGTTCACGTCGTCGTTGCTCGGACTCCGCCTCCGCAAGCTTGCGTGCGGTGACGTCAAGAAGAATACCGCTAATGGAGTGTGTGTTTTTGTGCTTGCCTGGCCTCGTTCGTGACCGGGACAAGATCCATCGGGAATTTCCGTCATGAGCGGCTAGTCGAAATTCAACAGATGACCCTTCGGACTTTTCTTTGTTGCAGAACTTGGCAAAGACGAGCGGAACATCATCCGGGTGAACAGCTGCAAGAATCTGATCGCGCGTCACGCTGCCGGTCTTGGGCAGGCCAAACAGGCTTCGCGCCGTACTGCTAAGCCAGAATGACTGCAATTCGCTTTCGTAACGATAGAAGCCCGCGGACGCGGCGCTCGCAGCCAAAGTGATCCATTCCTCATCTTCAGCTAATTTTTCTTCGACAACTTGCGTCTGCTCGAAAGCGGCACCGAGAAACAAGACCGGCACTGCTATCGAAATCAAAAAGACCTGAAGTGCGAGTACACTGGATTCCGGATCACCAGCTATGAATGGATTCGCGCCTTTTAACTCATTCCAGATCAGCACGACGGCCACGGTCAGAATTGACGCGCCGGCGCCCGCCACTCCAAAACGAATCGAAAGCCAGGCGATGAAAGGGATTGGCGCATAAAGTAGTAGAGGCAGAAACATGTCGGCGGCATGGCCTTCGCTTGCCCGCAGGGCCGCAAGAGTCAGGATGGCAAGAACGAATAAGAGGACGATCGCCTCAACTTGGCGTTTTAGCTCGTGCGGCCAAAATTGCTTTTCTCCGCTATCAGCCAGGAGAATCGCTACAGGCCCAAGTGTCAGCGCCCCCAGCGCAGTTGAAGTGAAAAAGCGGCTCCAGTGCGCGAGGTACTGGTCAAGTTGCCCACTCCCAATGGCCGGCCCAATCGCACCGATTGCCGCCGAAACGGCGGAGCAGAGGAATCCGATCAGCACGACATATCTGACAACCTTCCACGTCGCGCCAAACCAGGGGCGCGCGCCAAGGAACAAAAGGACGATTCGGCTGCTGGCGACTGCGAATACGGCGCTGGCGACAAATCCGACAAGAGCCTGCAGCCAAGGTACGCCGATCGGGATTTCGGCAATCAAGTGTGCAGGAAATGCTGCCGCGATGCATACCCAGGGTCGGTCACGCGCTATCGTCAGCAAAGCGGCTAATAAGATGATACTTGGCGGCCAGAGCGGCGTGAAAGTCCTGCCGGAAAAAGTGCCAATCAGAAATGCCAATTCGGCGCCAAGAAGATAGGCGACAAACACAAAGCCTGCGACCCGCGTCGTGCTTCGGAATGCTCCGAACGAAGAAGAAGAGAGTGTTTCTGTCGCCGATACGCTCACACTCCACCCCCGGTGGCATCGAAACATTTAACGCAAGCATAGATCACTTTTTTAGTGGCTTGAAATTTTCATAATTCACTTTTTTGCCAGCCAATTGCGGTAGATCAAGCATATGGGCGGCAACGGAACTTTCGAGGAACGTTGTCGTAAAAAACTGTTCACCACACCTGGTTGCGTCGCAATCCAAGGATTGAGCAAAGAGCGGCCGCAGTGCTCCAATTTGCATTTATCCGGGAGGCACCGTTTAGAGAAAATCCAATCCAGGAAAATCCGCCTAAATTGGCGTCCCCTCGGCCCCACCGGCGGAAAAACGAATTATCAGAAAAACCCATCAGAATTGGCGGAGGTCTCGGCGACACGACCCTAGCGCCTCGGTCCAGCCGCTGCGGGCCTCACTTACAACAGCGCCTGGCTCGACGGCTTTGCCGAAGCCAGCGATCCGTTCTTGACCATCGCGGGCGCCCCCTCAGTCGCGCGACCTCAACCAACGAGAGGCTCTGGACAGGCGCTAAAGGTTCGAGCCGTTCAGTGCGCCTTTGTGAAAGTGAAGCTGCACTGCCGCTGCTCAACGCGCTCCCCCCTACCGCGCGTAGCGTCGAATTTGGCCCTGATGTGGTAGTGCACCGGAGAACCCTGCGCCACGTGACCAACAGAGTATTCGGACGGGCCGGTCACGCCGTCGGCGGTTAGTTCGGAGGTGCCGTCGGGCTTGATGGCGCCACGGAGCCGGATCGAGCCCATCTTTGGCGCATAGTTTGCCTCAATAGTGCCGTCCTTCACACGCGCTACGTAACTCCAGGCATACGCAGATGCGCCGTCCTTCGCTCTGGGACAGACCTGCCTGACATTCCACGAACCGTCGAAGTTGGAAGCCAAGCTCACGTCATGAGAGGCAAGCAGGACGAGGAAAGCGAGAGGTGCCAAAAAGAACCGTTTGAGCAGCATGTCGAACTCCATCATCAAGTGCATTCGCCGGATTTCACCACGTAACTTTGACACCGCCACTGGCGAAGTGGCCGATCTCGTTGCGGCGCCACTCGGCATCGCGGGAGACGAACGTCAGCCAGCGCGATTTGAGGCGTATGTTAACGGCTCCGCCGCGCAACCCCCAAATCGCTCCACGGCACGATCACGCGTCTCTGCGCCTGGCCGACAAACACCACCGTCCTGGCGGGCTTACTGATGACCTCATTGAAGATGTAGCGGCGCCCGACTTCTCGGCGTCAGGGCTTATCGTTCGCTGCGCCCTTTAGCATGTACCAGAGCATCACCCCTGATCCCCCGAGCGTCCAAAGTACGACATGGAGCCATGCATATCGCTCAGCGAGCAGCAGCCTGTACAGATCGTGCGACCAGATGTCATCGAAGTACCCATAGATCGATGTCGCGATGCCAAGCAGGATCATCCCGAAACCGAGGAGGATACCCTTTGTTCTGCGATTAAAATTATTCAACATTGGGACGTTCTATTGGGGGCGCGCCATGTATTTCGTAACCCATTTCGGCAAGGAGCCGGCGACATCGGGCTTCAGCGCCTCGGCCTCAGCGATATCGGCACGACCCGTCGCGTTGCTCGTCTTTAGCTTCATCAGGCCACGAATATAGAGGCCATACGCCTTGTCTGATTGGTTTTGCGTCTTCTTGATTGCGATATCGTAGTCGGCAATGGCGCGGTCGTAGTCACCATTGGCGTAATAAACCAGACCTCGTAACCACCATGCTCTTGCGAAGTCTGGCCAGATCTGAATCGCCTGGCTGTAATCGGCGATCGCGTGGTTGAGATCACCTTTCTCCTCGTAACTATTGGCGCGGTTGATGATGGCACCCTGAAACGGCTTGCGGCTGATGCGGATCGCTTGAGTGTAATCGGCGATCGCGTTATCAAAATCGCCCCGGCTCTTGTAAGCATTACCGCGCGAGAAATAGGCCATTGCCGTTCCATTTGCGTCGAATTTTCCCGATCGGATGACAGCGGTGCAACCGCTGATCTTTTGATCCGCCGAACCCGTGTCGCACAAGTTCATCTGGTGTTCGAACTGTCGCGACTGAGCATGGGAAGCGGTCAGACCGCTTGCCACTGCAACGACCGCCAAAATGATTGCTCGCAACGCACGCCCCCTCCAGTACATGGAAGCCCTAGGCTATATCATTGCACTCTGGCAAAATAGGATGACCTCTCAAGGCGAGGTTCGGGCAAACAGAGACGGACGGACGGGTGGGTCCGAGGTTCGGATGAGCTTCCGCAAAACCTTCGGAAGCCAAAAGGAATTTCGTCGCTGGCGAGTGCGGGACGCTTGTTTAGCGAATGAAGCTGGCGGAGGGAGAGAACCGATAAATAAACCTTCTCCTCGTAATCCCGCGGTAGCCCGCGAATTCGTGCGAAATTGGGCGCAGCCCGCGGCCGCGACGGTCTAGGGCCATTTGGGCCCGAAATGATCCTCGATCGCACGCATCTGGTCAGGGAGGCTTGGCGCGCTGGTGGTCATGCCGAGGAACATCGCCGCGCGCGTTGCGCCGACGTATAGGTACTTCTCGAACAGGTCCGGATAGCGTTCCGCCAACCGGTCGAGCCCGACGAAAAACACCGCCTCGAACTCAAGCCCTTTGATGTGCTGGACGTCGAACACGCGTACGTCGTTGTCCTGGCCGGCAAGCTGGCCCCGCGAGCAAGGCACGGCTCGGATATTCTTTCCGCGAAGAACTCCGTTGAGATAGTCGGCGAGCGGAATGACCTCATCCTCGTTGCTAACTAGCACGGCGATGGGCGGCAGCTCTTTTGAGAGACGTTCGATTTCCTCAATGCGTGCCGATAGCCATGCACCGATCGCCGCATGATCTCCTATCCCAGTAGCCAGCACCGGTTTGAATCCTTCATTGTCGGTCCGCGGCGGAAGCTGCGCTTCGGGCGTCTCTGGTGCCGACAGGTGGGCGATGCTGCGGGCAAGTTCATTGAGCTGGCGGCTGTGCCGGTACGTGACGGTGATCGCGCGGATTTCGAAATCCGGATACACCCACTTAAGATCGGCATCGGAGCGGCTGCCCCAGGATGTGATGCGCTGATTGAAATCGCCGCAAGCAACAAACGCGCTGGCTGCAGGATCGCTAAGTTGCGCCATACACGCGAGCTGGATGGGCGAGAAATCTGTCGCTTCATCGACGACGACTTGCGTCCGATACAGCTCACGGATCGGCGCAAGCGGGCGATACTCGCCTTGCGCAAACGCGCGTGCGATCCGACGGTCTTCGAGCATGCTTCGACCGGCCTTGAGCAAGGCCAGCAGCATGAGATCGACCTCGAGCGGATGCACATCGCTCGCCGGAAAATCCCCAGTGCTGTACCAGCGCCCTTCCCCCTGCCGCGCGCGGCGGTACCGCCGATAGCGGCCGGGAAGGCCAGAATAGTACCGCTGCAACGGATTAACGAAGCGGCGGGCCGCAGATTGCACCTGGATGCTTTCACCAATCGGAAGGAGGTCGCTATCAGAAAGACCGCGATCCCCCAACCATTCGATGATGCGCCCGTTCCGCGTCTCGCGATTGAGTGCGCGACCCATGGCTTTGGCGCGCGCCTTGCCCCGAATAGCACGCATGAGCGCATCGACGGCCGCATCCTTGCCTACGCGAATCGGACGCCGATCCTCTTCTCCTTCGCCGTCCTCGTCCTCGCCTTCGTCAGTATCTGCTAAGGTCGCGACAAAATCGGCCAGTTGGTTGAGGAATGTCTTGTCTTTCCTCAGTTCTTGCCCGATCGCCGTTCGGATTGTTGCATCTGTTGAGGTCCTCAGGCGCGCGATGAGAGTCTGGACCTCGTCGGCAACGGCGGCGAGCGCTGGGAACGCAGTGGCATTGGTACCGGATAATGTTCCCGGCAACGTCTCCAGCAACTGTGCACCAAGGCGCGCAATCCCTGAATCCTTATGGCCGTTGAGGGCCTGCGCGTTCGTGCGCAGATCATTCCAGAAATACTCACTCTGCCATCCGTCGAAATCGGCGAACCATTCCCGCTGTAGTGCGAGCGTTGTCTCTTGCAGCGACGGCGCATCATCCTTCATCACAAAGATTCCGCCCCCTGCGCCGGAGCGCAGAATACCGAACCGATGCCGCGCCGTGTCGCGCCGGAAATCATCCCAGGTGGAGATGTGTTCATCCGACGCCGCGATGTTTTCGCGTGCGAACGCCTCCTTGACGTATTGCCGGAGTAGATCGGTCGGCGTGAACATGATCCAGCTTCGCGCGTGCCCCGCCGAACCCGCTGCCGTCGTGGCAACCAGGTCCTTTTCCTCGTCGGTCAGATACTCATGGTCGAGCTTCAGACCGAGACGTTTGATGAGTGTCGTCGTCTTGCCGGTGCCGGGTGGTCCGAGAATGACCAGACGAGTGTCGAGCGGAAGACGGAAGATTTCGTCCTGGTATTGATCAAGAACTGCCTGATCGCGCAGCTCCATTTTCGTGATGGCATTGCGCCGCAGGCCTTCCGCCACAATCCCGGCAGCACGGTCTTCGGCGAGCGCCGCTTCGAGAAGATCCGCCTCCTCAGCTGTAACGCCCCGCAGCCGCAGAAATTCTCTGAACGAGGTGATCGTAAGCGGTCCATACGTCTCGCCTTGCAACGCTGAATTGACGGAATCCCATTCTCCGTCCCTATGCGCCGGCCGCAAAAGGGCGCGCTCAACGACTGCCATATTTACGACGCCCGCAGGCGTCCGCACATCGAGATCGCCGCCGACTGGCAAGGCCGCCAGCCGGCCAATGGGCGCCCGGTAACTCGCCGCAGCACTGCCGTCGCGCGGCTTAGTGTGGGGCGTTGCACGTGAAATGAAATAGGTCTTGCGCTTGCCGTGTTCGTCTTCGGCGACAATCCGCGCGATGGCCGGCTCTGTGCTCAACACGCGCAACTCGCGCCGACGCGCTTCATTCATGCCCTCCAGATTGCGGACAGCTTTTTCTGCGGTCAGGGTGTTTACGACCGCCAGGACGTTCATGCCCGGGCGTCGCTCCTCGCCGAGCGCTTCCTGGGCGGCGCCGGCCGCTTCCTCAAAAAAGTCGAGGCTCTTTTGGGCAATGTCCCCGAGGTGCTCGTCCTGGGAGGGTGGCTTGGCAGCCTCGCTCGTTGCGGCCGCAAGGTCATTTTGGCGATGGGGCAACGGCTCTCCTCCCGACAGCACCGCCCCCACCCCTGGGCGCGCGGGCCGAACAGACGGGGGTGGAGGGCATAGACTGACATCATAACCAAACCCACACGCGACAGAAGAGAATTCTGGCTTTTCGCAAGCACGGGCTGTAACCGACATTTGCGATCGGTCAGCTCAGCTCAAGGCGTCTAGCGATCAGCATGCTGTCGTTGTCCGTTCGCCAGCAGATTATCGATTGAGCCAAGGACCTCGGCGAGCTGCGATCTCGCGTAGGCCAAATTCACGGAAACGAGGGACGCCTCGCGTCCCGCAAGCTGCAGGAAGACTTCCAGCGTCGCGTCGGAATGGCGCACGAGCGATACCAAGTGCTCGCCGGTCGGACCGCGTGCCCCGGTCAACCAGTTCTTAGCCGTCCGCTCGCTGGCTCCGGTCCATTTCATCACGATCTTGATTGCGCGGTGGCTGTCACCGAGTTCAGTGCGCAGCGCGGCCGCTACTGCCGCAGCGTAGGTTAGCTTGGAAGGCCCTCTCCCGTCTCGCTTGGGCAAGAGCTTGCCCGTTTTCGGCAACATGTTTCCGCCTCCTCGATACTAAGCTTGTCGCCCAAGGGGGAGGAGGCACGACCGGTTCGCATGAAGCCGGCATGTGAGAACTGCACGGTCAATGAGTGAGTGAATCCGCGTTATGGACCGTCGGAGCGACCGAGAATCGAACGGCAGCGGCTCTCCCTCAGCAGTCATCGTGCGGGCAGCCGAATACGTTCGGATGTCCACCGATCATCAAAAGTACTCTACGGAAAATCAGGCCGAGGCAATCCGGCAGTACGCTGCAAGGCGGGGTATTGAAATCGTCCGCACCTATGCGGACGAGGGCAAGAGCGGCCTCCGACTTGACGGGCGCGATGCCCTGAAACGTCTGATCGATGACGTACAATCAGGTGCCACGGACTTCACTGCGATATTGGTTTACGACGTCAGCCGCTGGGGACGGTTCCAGGATGCCGATGAGAGCGCTTACTACGAATACATCTGCAAGAGAGCCGGTATCAGCGTCCAGTATTGCGCGGAGCAGTTCGAGAATGATGGCAGTCCAGTTTCGACCATCGTCAAAGGCGTCAAGCGTGCCATGGCCGGAGAGTACAGCCGCGAGCTCTCGGTCAAAGTATTCACGGGCCAATGCCGCCTCATCGAACTTGGCTACCGCCAGGGTGGCCCGCCAGGATTTGGGTTACGACGTAGCCTGATTGATCAAAGTGGCGCGCCTAAGGGCGAGCTTGCTCGAGGCGCGCACAAGAGCATCCAGACCGACCGGGTGGTGCTCGTCCCCGGTCCCACTGAAGAAATCGAAATCGTCCGCTGGATATACAGGTCTTTCGTTTCGGAGAAGAAGACTGAGAGCGAGATTGCTGATGCGCTCAACGAACGGGGCGTTGTGACCGATCTTGGTCGTTCCTGGACTCGCGGTACGGTCCATCAAATCCTGATCAACGAAAAATACATTGGCAACAACGTCTGGAATCGCGCGTCATTCAAACTGAAACGGAAGCGTATTCATAATTTGCCCGCCATGTGGATTCGAGCCGATGGAGCCTTCAAGGCCATCGTTGATCGAACAATGTTTGACGCCGCCCAAGCCATCATCCACGCGCGGTCGCTTCGGCTGTCTGACGAAGAGATGCTCAAAGCTCTGCAACAGCTCTTGCAGGACCGCGGCTACTTATCAGGCCTGCTCATCGATGAAAGCGAGAACCTGCCATCAAGTAGCGCCTATCAGAGCCGCTTCGGCAGTCTGCTTCGTGCCTACCAGCTGGTCGGGTTTGCGCCCGATCGAGACTATCGATATGTCGAAATCAATCGGACGCTTCGTCGGATGCATCCGCAGATCGTGACGGATACCGTCACCGGCATTCGTCAGGCCGGTGGCCTGGTCGAGCAAGATCCCGAAAGCGATCTCCTGACAATCAACCGCGAGTTTACGGCATCAGTTGTCGTGGTGCGGTGTCTCACGACCTCAACCGGATCACGCCGGTGGAAGATACGGTTCGATGTTGGCTTATGGCCCGACATTACGGTGGCAGTGCGGATGGACGAGCCAAACCAGAACGCACTCGATTACTACCTGCTGCCTCGCATCGACATGACAGTGCCAAACGTGAGGCTCGCTGAAGACAACGGCGTTTCGCTCGATGCGTACCGCTTTGAAACCCTCGATGCCTTCTTCGCCTTGGCGGCTCGCGCGACATTGCAGGAGGTCGCATGAACGACCACTCGGACCCACAAGTAATCGAAATGATCCCCATCGATCGCGTGACGGTGATCAATCCGCGCGTTCGGAACAAAAGGGTATTTGCCGAGATCGTATCTAACATCGCCGAAATTGGACTGAAGCGGCCGATCACAGTCACTCGGCGGGATGATCCCGACGGGGTACGTTACGATCTGGTCTGTGGCCAAGGTAGGTTGGAGGCCTACCAAGCGCTCGGACAACACGAAATTCCTGCAATCGTGGTGAATGCGGACACCGAAGATTGCATGGTGATGAGCCTCGTGGAGAATTTGGCCCGCCGGCAGCACCGCGCTATCGACCTGCTTCACGACATCGAGGGTCTCAGGAAGCGCGGCTACAATGACACGGCCATCGCTCACAAGACTGGTCTCACGATCGAATACGTCAGGGCCGTGCTGCGGCTGCTGAAGAACGGCGAGCATCGACTGCTACGTGCGGTCGAAGCTGGACAAATCCCGGTCAGCATCGCGGTCGAAATTGCATCCGCGTCAGATAACGAGACCCAAGCGATCCTCCAGCAAGCGTACGAAAAGAAGCTCCTGCGCGGTCACAAGCTGATTGCCGCCAGACGTCTGGTCGAGCAGCGCCAGAGGCGCGGCAAGGGCCTGAAGATCAATGGGCAGAACAGCAAGCGTCGCGAGCGACCCTTGTCGTCAAACGCGCTCATTCGGGCCTACCAAGAGGACGTCGACCGTAAGCGCTTGTTGATTCGCAAGGCTGAAACGACGCGCAATCGGCTCGTGTTTGTGACGGAGGCGCTCCGCAAACTGTTTGCCGATGAGAATTTCGTGACGCTGCTGCGCGCCGAGGCGATCGACACGCTGCCAAAAAATATTGCTCTGAGGTTAGAGGCACAGCCCGGGGGATAAGATGACGCGAAGAGCTGCATCATCGGCCGTCACGATCGGCTTCGAGGAAGCCCGATTGCGGATAGGGATCGATCAAATCGTTCCCCTCAAAATCGTGTCCTCTGCAGTCAAGAAGACCCCGAAGTATGCCCAGATCGCGGCCTCCATCCGCGAGATCGGCCTGGTCGAGCCGCCGGTTGTGGCGCGCGACCGTGGCGAGCCCGGAAAGTATCTCCTGCTCGATGGGCACTTACGGATCGATGTGCTGAAGGATATGGGCCGCAACGAAGTGACGTGTCTGATTTCGACCGATGATGAGGCATACACCTACAACAAGCGCGTCAATCGCCTGGCGATGATCCAAGAACACCGGATGATCGTGAAAGCAGTCGAGCGTGGAGTGCCTGAAGATCGCATCGCCAAAGCGCTCAACGTTGATGTGCAAAACATCATCCGAAAGCGCCGGCTGCTAGAGGGCATCTGTCCGGAGGTGGCCGACATTCTCAAGGATAAGCACATCGCCATCAACACCTTCACAGAACTCAAGAAGATGTTGCCGCTTCGTCAGATCGAGGCGGCAGAGCTGATGGTGGCGATGAACAAGTTCACGACCAACTATGCGAAATCGCTGGTTGCTGCCACACCACAGGCGCAGCTCGTGGAGCAAGGCAAACCCAAGCACGTCAGAGGCCTGACGGACGAGCAGATCGCCATGATGGAGCGCGAGTCGGTCAGTCTGCAGCGAGAGTTTAGGATCGCGGAGAAATCATACGGTGCAGACCATCTCGATCTGGTGCTGACCAACGGCTACATCGCGAAACTGCTCAGCAATGCGCGCGTGGTCCGCTACCTCGCGCAGCACCACCAGGACATCCTGACAGAATTTCAGAAGCTCGCCGACACCGAAACGGTAGCTGCCTAGTGGGTGTCCGTCGGCCGAATTGAACATTGCCTTGATGGGGACCCGGACCCGATAAGCGCGGGGACCGCGGGAGAAGCCGCACTGTGGGGCGGATCAAGCGCGGCGGTGGGGATGGCGGCGAACCCGTTCGGAGCCCACCAGGCTGATCCTATATACGGTCAGCCGCCCGCGCCCGGCTGTCACGTTAGCAGCCGGGCGCGTGGACCGGGGCTAGCCACGTCATCAATACATGCAGAGGCGTAATCATGCATTCTCGCTCTGCAACCATTCCCGCGCCCATTTCTCAAAGCTGAGCATCTGCGGTGAGCGGTCGTTATAAACCGCTTGGTACTTTGTGATCGCACGCCAAATCACAGCCGGCGCCTCGTCTGCTGGTATTGTTGCGTTCCCGATCCTCTCGCCATTCAGCGTGCCATGCTTCAGCCAATTGATGTAGTCGTTCGGGCCAGTCGCCCCTCCCGCGGCTTGGATCTCAGGTTTCTGCGAGAGCGCCTTGACCTTCTGGCGGAAAGTCGGCTGATCGGGGTCAGGCAGCATCCCTTCTGCTGCGCCCGCCAGCGTGATTGCGCATTCGTAGTCGCCACGATGTAGATGCTCAATTGCGCAGTGAATCTGCCGCATCGCTGCTAATCGGATGTGGGTATCAATCCGTACTGGCGTCGCCATCGTGCCCCCTTGTTTATGGATATGCGTTTGCCAGCCAAGGCTGCTGTCCCCCCGCACGCCATCTTTGTCCCTCGATGCGATCCACCATATGCCGCTAGCCGGTTGAAATACGGTCGAAACACCGAAACCGGCGCAGGGGCAGCGTCGCCGACGCAATTTTTCTAGATGATTCTCAAGGGATTAGTGACCATCGCAGCAGTCCCCGTTTGGGGTGGGCTCCAGAGGTTTGACGGTGTGCCTTCGTTCCGCCGCACCACCGCGCCCCCGAATTGACCCTCAAAACCACGCAGATCGATGGCGCGCCCAGTCAAGCGTGTCGACCATGCCCTTTCCTGTGGAACTTCGCGGTGCTATGGAACCTCCGTCTCACTGAATCTGCTGCCGCCATGTACCCATGTCGAACGCGGATAAGGCGAGACCCGAACCCTAGAGCACTAGTGATCAGGAGAGAGTTATGAAGAAACTCGCCATCGTTGGCGCGTCTCACTTTGTCAACCGCATGTTTGAGGCATGCGGTAATTATCAGTGGGCCCGTGAGTTCTTGAAGAACGCGGGCGAAGCCGGCGCCACCAAAGTCGAATTCGGTATCGAGTGGCAGGCCGTCGAAAAGCTCGGCGTCTACCACCGCACCATCAGCGACAACGGCTCGGGCATGTCGAAGGACGAGCTGCTGCGTTTCTTCTCCACACTTGGAGAAGGGGCGAAGCGCATCGGCGGTGTACACGACAATTTCGGGGTTGGCGCGAAGATAGCATCGCTGCCGTGGAATCCGGAGGGCGTCGTCGTCATCTCGTATAAGGATGGCAAGGCCTCGATGATCCAGATCGAGCTCGATCCCGACAGCGCCGAATATGAGCTTGTCGAGTTTCAGAGCGAAAAGGGGACCACCTACGTCATCAATCCCGCCGAAGTGGACTGGGGTGATGGCGTTAACTGGAGCACTGTGGCTCCAGAGTGGTCGCGGGCTCACGGCACAACAATCGTGCTGCTCGGCAGCGAGGAAGCACCCGACACGATTCTTGGGAATCCGAAGGCCGGTGAGAACGCCATCAAGGGCTTGTCAGTCTATCTCAACAGCCGCTTCTGGGATTTGACGAACATGGATGTGGTCGTCGTTGAGTTGCGCAATGAGCGCAAGACCTCATGGCCGACTGGACCCGATGATCGCGACGACGCCCGCCGTCCGAACAATCGGCGCATCATGGGCGCGAAGTACTATCTCGCCGATATTACTGGCAAGGATGGCAAGCTCACTGCGGTCGGCGTTGTGCCGTTGGACCAAAAGCGCGTCAACGCACACTGGTACCTTTGGGAAGGCGAGCGCCCGGCTATTCACTCGTACGCAAAGAAGCCCGGCTACATTGCAGTTAAGTATAAGGATGAACTCTTCGAGCTCACCGCTCACAAGGCTCACTTCCGCTGGTTCGGGGTGGCCGACGCGAAGGTTCAGCAAAACCTCTTCATTGTGTTGGAGCCCCAGCTTTTCGATCCGCAAGTCGGCATGTGGGGCATCCATCCCGACCAGAGCCGCAACCGCGTCATCTTCACCGGTAACGGCGATAAGGGTGCTCTTGTACCCTTGGCCGACTGGGGCAACGAGTTCTCTGAATTGATGCCTGAGGAAATCCGCGAGGCCATCTTGAAGGCGCGCGGCGATGGGCCGAACACCCTCACCGATGAGGAGTATCGCAAGCGTCTCCAGGACAAGTTTGGGAGCCGTTGGATCACGACTCAACTCGTCCAGCGTTTGAAGACGGACACCAAGGAGGGGGTCGACGCTACGCCGACGAACGAAGAAGCTCAGGTTGTTGACCGTCCCGATCCCAATCCGGACCCGAACCCGAATCCTGCCCCCCATAAGAGGAAGCGGAAGCGCCGCATTCACGTCATCCGGCTCCGCGCAGTGCCCGGCGGTAACGGTCAAGGCGTTGAGCGTGAAGTTGCCGTGGACGTGCCGCGTTTCACCTATGTCGGCAAGGACGAGTTCGAAAATCCTTGGCACCTCGCATCCTGGGTGCCGACCGATCCGCAAGGTCCCACGGTCCTCATGAATCGCGACTGCCCGATCTTGCTCGAAGCGATCAAATACCACCAAGCGCAGTATCCGGACGTTTATGCGCAGGAGGTCGAGAAGATCGTGCAGGACACCTATGGCGAGGTTGCCGTCTGCAAAATCGCGCACTCACAGAAGCTCGCGAAGCACGTCCCGGAAGAAGACCTCGACGAACAGTATCGCTCTGAGGCTGCCTTGACCGTCGCCCTGATGGGGCTGTTGGCTGAAGAGAGCCTGATCGCGCAACGGCTGGGCAAGCTGGGGCGTAAAAAGACCGCAGCATAGAACGAGCGGGGGCGGGTCGGTTGTGACGCAATGGACCCGCTCCCCTCAACATGACCCCATGATTTTGGCTTGTGGCATGCTGAAGCTTTCACTCGCATCGCGCGACCGGCTCCCACGATCTCAGTAGGCGCGTTAAGGACGCATCCCACAAGTCGAAAATGTGTGTGAGTGCAATGGGTTGGTCGAATCAACTTTCGCGATTATACTCCGCAGTGGCTGCACTCACGACGAGATGGCGGAGATCATGGTCCCGCCCGTGCGGGGGGCAACGAGTATGGCGTTAAGTGAACTGTCGAGCCGCGACGCTGTCTTGGCGGCTATCAAAGAGTTCGATGACCTGGGACGAGAGGCCTTCCTGAAGAAATATGGCTTTGGCCCCGCCCGTCACATCTTCATTGAACACGGTGATCACCATTACGATTCCAAGGCGATTGCCGGCGTTGCATACGGCCATCAATTTCCGGATCGTGGCCCCCTCAAGCCTAATGAGTTTTCGGGCGGAGAAGAGACCGTAAGCCATGTGCTGGAGCAGCTTGGCTTCAGCATGTCTGACGGCCTGTCTGCCGATACGCCGGGGATACCCGCTACGGGCAGTGATGCACCGTCACGAGCTTGGATATTTCAAGCCAATCCAGGTTTGTATGACTTGCAGGGCGCAGTACAGGCGCTCGGTCAGCTCACTTGGCTTGTGAAGCAGCACAAGGACGATATCAAGGAGGGCGATACCGTTTTCCTTTGGGAAGGCGGTTCTGATGCAGGCATCATTGCTGTCGCCCAAGTCATCGAGGGACCAGCACTCCGCGGTGACAATCCGCAGGAAGCCGATTTTGTTCGCGATGCAGACAAATTCGCCGGTGAGCAGCTACGAGTACTGCTTCGTGTCGAACGCGTCCTCAAGGATCGGATAAGCCGCGTCGATCTTCGCAAACATCCGGTCCTTCACAACATGACGATTTTGAAAGCGCCGCAGGGCACTAACTTCGCCCTCAGCGACGACGAAGTTCGGGCTCTCACTGCACTTATTCCCAGAGGGACCATGGCACTAACACTCGAAGATGTAGAAGCGATGATGACTGGGTTTGCCAAAGCTGGCTTCCAGTGCAGCGAGCAGCCGACAAGCCACCGAAACCCGGTCGTGGTTGAGTGGCACACCGGAAAGGACGTACGCCGGTATCGGCTGTGGGCCTTTGACGTCACCCACGGTGGGGGCGGTCCAACGGTACGTGCAGCGGACGAGTTTCGGATTCAAATCACGAATGGCCCCAGCTCGCTTGCTGATATTGATAAGGACGGCACCACCGATCTGCTGGTCGGCTATTCGCGCGACAGAGATTCGATCATTGCTTATGATCGGCGCTGGTTGGAACGGTGGATTGATAAGACGTCGGGCGGTGAGCGAGGATCACCCTCTGTGCAAGTTAAAGAGGCGGACATCCAGGCGGGGCACGATAAAGGTGTCCACCATCTGACTAAGACAGCTAATTTTGGGCAAGCGGACATCGTCACGATGAGCCCGGCGATGCTTCCTGCCTACCTGATGAACCACCAAGCGGTATTACGCGGGACGATGACCGCCGAACAGGCCAAATCAGCGAGTCCGAACCTTGGAGAATCAACCATCGTTGATTACTGCCGAGCTCAAGGATTCCCATTCGAGGCCGACCTACTCGCACGCTACATAGCTGCGCTGCTCACGAAACCATTTGTCATACTGGCGGGGATCAGCGGTACTGGGAAATCCAAATTGGCGGAGCTGGTCGCCGAATACTACAGTGCGACTGCGACTGCCGCGTCGGCATCAAGCGAACCAGCGCCCGGTGATAAATTCGTATTTGTGCCAGGCAGGGGAGCACCCGATCCAAAAAGGTTCGCCCTGGTTGCAGTACGACCAGATTGGATCGACAACCAATCCATACTTGGCTTCGTCAATCCTATTACGGGAAGCTACGAGTCGACACAGGCTCTCGATTTAATCCTGCGCGCCGATCAGGCGCTCGCAGCAGCATCCGATAGGTCAGCGGCGCCACGTTACTTCATGCTGCTTGATGAGATGAATCTTGCGCGGGTCGAACACTATTTTTCTGACTGGCTGTCCTGCGCTGAAAGCCGCAGATTGCGCCCGGATGGCACGGTTTCACAGCAGCCAGTTCCGTTGCATCGTTCAAAGGATGCGATGGATGCCCAAGTGTCTAATCCCGACGGCACCACCGTAACTGTGTCTGTTCCAGCAATGCTTACTTTGCCCACAAATCTTGTCGTCACGGGCACCGTCAACGTCGATGAAACGACCTTCGGCTTCAGCCCGAAGGTGCTTGATCGCGCTATGGTCATCGAGTTTGACGAGGTCAACCTGGACCAGCTGCGAGCCGGCACGTCCGGCAGTGGTGGTGCGGCAAACTATCGTTTCCCGGAAACACTGCTTCCATTCCGGCTTGCAACCGCCGAGGACTTTGGACGACTCCCGATCGGAACTCACAAACATCTAGTTGCGATCAATGGCATCTTGGAGGAAGCGCGGCTTCATCTCGGGTACCGAGCGGCTAATGAGGCGGCGCTGTTTATGACTATCTACAATGACATCCTTCCCGAGCGGGCCACCGATGCCGACTGGCAGCGAGCTCTGGACGCAGCTGTGCTCCAGAAATTGCTGCCGCGACTGTCTGGCAATAGAGCAAAGCTGGAAGCTCCACTGTCCAAGCTGTGTTTGTACCTGCGCGATCTGAAGCTTCCGGCAGGTGACGTCAATCTCGAAGAGTTTGATCCAGCGGCTAGCGCGGCCCTGCCCAAGTCCTATCGCCGTACGGTCGAAATGCTCGATGCGCTACGCGGATTCGGTTTCGTCTCGTTCTTCAAGTGAACTCGCCGATGGGCACGCCCGTTGTCTTCCGATTCCGCCGCAAAGATCAGGATGAGACGCTTTCAGCGCGAAGCGGCGACACCATCGCTTTTGAGGAGCGCGTCCAATATGTGCTTTCATTTGAACGAGAATTAACTGCGCTCGAATCTCTTCGCCTAAAGGAATTGGGTAGCGAGCTCGTTGGTCGCAACATCGCATTGGTTTCTTTCGGCAATTTCGTTGGCCGCAGTGAAATTGCTGGAGTCACGGTCGAGGTCGTCTCGACAAAGATTGGCCCTGGTGGCGTATCTCGGCTCCTGGAAGAAGTATCTAGCCTCGCGTCATCACTCATATTTGGTTGGCGCGCTCCAACGGGCTTTGAGAGCACGTCAGATCATCTGCGTCATGCGCCAGTGCCGTATCATCAACTGCAGTTCTTGCGCCGAGCGTTGTTAAGGGAACGACCGGGCCAACGACTGCAGGACTTTCTACAGATCATCGAACGCAATCCAACTCGGCGCTTCGAGCCAGAGCGACCGGTTGTGGAAGTAAGTCGGGTGAGGCGGTTGGATCACAGAGCCGTCCAATCAATTTTTTCTCGGCTGGAACGTCTTGTTCCTGTTTCGCCGGCAGTAGCCGTGTCAGCAGGCGCGCTAGCAACCAAGCTGACCTTCGGCGATCCGCCTACCAAGCATTTCCCGGCGCGTGTAGCGGCTCCGCGTGGAAAGCTGTCTTTCGACACCCCCGAGAACCGTTTCGTCAGGCATGTGATCGGCGAGTGTCTGGCGCTGGTGTATCGGTTCGTCGATCACCCGGCGCTGCACGAGTCACTAAAGGCTGACTGCCGCTTGATGCTTGGTATCTTGGAGCAGAGCGCTGCTGTACCATTCCTGACCGAGGCGGGTCGCCTCGCTGGATTTCACTCACCCACACAGGCTCTCGCGAAGGCAGATGGATACCGAGAGGTTTTCAGCTTCTGGACCGGCTTGACTGCTCACGTCTCGTTGCCGTTGAGCGCCACCGAGACAGTCCGGATCCTCGAAGGGAGGGATGTGGCGACGCTTTATGAGTACTGGAGCTTCCTCAAACTGCTTGAGGCCACCGTCAACATAACTGGTCGCCGGCTGTCTGGTGAAGTGGCGGTACGCCGCGATGAGCTCGGAGAAAGCCTCAGCTTAGGTCTGTCAACCGGGGTTGGCCCCAATATATCGATCTCGTTCAATCCAACTTTCCGACGATCGAACCGAACTGCCTATTCCACACCGCTGCGTCCAGACGTCATCTTGAAGGTCGGTGACGCACTTCATGCTTTTGATGCCAAGTATCGACTCGATCGGTTTGACGTCGCTGAGAACGATCCCGATGACGATCCGGCCACGTACAAGCGGGTGGACCTATACAAGATGCATACCTATCGCGATGCCATAAGCAATCTGCGATCAGCATCTGTGCTGTACCCTGGCACGGAATTCGTGTTTTTTGAGCGCTCGGGCGCCAAGCGAAACGCGCCCGGGAGCATCGCCAATGCAGATGGTGTTGGGGCCATTCCCCTCAGGCCGACCGCCGCTGATCCGAGCGGTATGCTGCGCGAGTTACTGACGGTTCTGCTTACTCGGCCGGGATCGCCGCTGGCATCCTGAAGCGCTCCCAGAGTTCGCGGACATCCGAGTAACTCACGAATGTGGCAGTGCCTCCGGAGGCTAGACGACGCATTACCTCAGCATGCACCCCTTGGAGGCCCCGCTGAGCAACCTCAGGATCAGAGGCCAGACTCGCTACTAGCACCGCAAGATCGAGCTTTTTGCCGTTTGCAGGGCGAGCCCTGCGGCCCACTGTTTTGGTCTTCTGGAGATTGAAAACAACATCAAAATGCGCGACGTCCTCGGATTCTGATCGCCCTTTATAACCCTTATGGCTTTGCTGGCGTCGATCGAGCGCCGAAGCTTCGTGGAAAGCAAAACCCGCACTTTCAGCCGCATCGCGAATTGCTTGCCATACGTCAGCGTCGGTGTTGTGAAAGACAATGGTCGCCCAACCCTCCGGCTTTAGCACTCGCGCAATTTCCCGCATTGCTGAGCCGATCAGATCTGCGTAAGTCGCGAGCGATTTGCCGCCCTTCTCTTGCGCGAGCGAACGATTGACGACGGCCTCGCGAGCCGTATCGGTCAAACGACCCAACCAAGATTCCCAAATCAGGTTACAGTCCGCATAGAAGATGTTTGATCCAAACGGAGGGTCGGTGAACACGTAATCTATCGACTCGCTGGCGAGGCCCGAAAGCTCAGTAGCGCTGCCGAGCAGGATTGCCGGTAACTCGGCTCCATGCGGCCGATAATTGCGATAGTAGCGGTGAAGCTGATCAATTTTGTTACGAAAAACCTCCAGCACGTTCGCTTCAGACGACAGTTGCGGAATGTAGAGCGTCCCGGTCAGCGGCCGCTGCCCGCCGCGCGCATTAAAGCGGCGCATTCGCGTGCCATGCCAAGCCGTGTTCGTGAACGCGAATGCCAGCGCGCGCCGCACCCTCTCCTGGGGAACAGCCATGATCTCTTGCCAAAGCATTGCCAGTGCCGCGAGATTGCGCGCTGTATAGAAATCGGCAACACACGAGATGCCTTGAAGCTGGAGCGCACAACGAATGTACATCTCGCGATCGGGAGCAAGCGGGATGGTGGGGTACCAGTGGCGAATGGCTTCGCGACTGAAGCTCAGTGCTCGTTCAATATCTTCTTGACTGGCCTCCTTTTCGGCGCGCTCACCGTTCTGAGTTTCGTAAGCAATCCAGGTCGGCGCAGAGCCTAAGTTACCGATCTGCGATCGGCGGAGATCATTATTGCAGGACGGACAAGTGACTGTCTTGCCGAGCCGCCCGGACCTGCGGTCAATCACGTCCCACAAGCGAAACTCATGGGAGCAGATCGTGCATCGATGCCGCGTGCTCCAGAGGGTCCAATAAATAAGACTGGGACGTCCATCCGTGTGAGTAGTCCGATAGAGGCTTTGAAACTTCTTTGAGAGCCGAGCCTCGATCGCGGCAAACCCGTCAACAAGCGCTTGAGGATCGCACGGCCGAGTATGGTTCCAAGCAAGATGCGCTGCTGCCGGAGACAGGTCGTTAAGGACGGCCCGGCGGCCCGTGAGAGCGGCAGCGACACCGGTCATGCCCGATCCGCAGAACGGGTCGAGCACGACGTCACCGGGCTTCGTGTAGTGCTCAATGAAGGGCTGGATTGCTTCGGGCGGCACCTTCGTGTGATAGCTGTGTGCCAGATAGAAAGTACTGTTACGTCCGCCGGCGACGCGGATGCGGCCTATCGGCTTTTCAATCGCGGCCCCCGTGCCACCGTTTGGCAACGAGCCGGGAGAGGTAAGGTATCCAGCAATGAAGTCAGTGGACTGAGATGAATCGGACTCTGGCAGAGCCCATCGACCGCCTCGCTCGACGGCACCAAGCGCTTCGCACCGAGCCTCGATCCCAGGCATAGTGATGCCGGCCACTGAATACTTCGATTCCACTACTGCCCGAATTACGGCGGAATAAACTTCATCTGTCCGGTGACCGTCGCGTGCGTCGGGATCACTCAGTACGTCTCGAATGACTTGGTCGATGACGCTCTGCGGAGGCGAAAAGGCGACGGCAGTCTGAACTGGGGTCCGCCGAAGTTCTAGGCAAAGAACCAAGTCAATTGTCGTAACGTGTTCTTTACCGTTGACTCCCTTTACACCCTTGATGGAAGGCTGGCCCTTGTTCAGCAGGTGTACGCTTGTGGTTTCGAATCCTGCGTCCCCAAGCGCCCTCTGGACGGACTCCCAAACTGCGTCATCAGAGTTTGAGAATGCAAGAACTGCGCGCCCGCCGCGCTTCAAAATCCGGGCCGTGTGAGCAAAGGAGCGACCCATCAGATCGCGATAATCTTCTAATGTCTTTCCGCCCGACGTTGCCGCTCGGTGCTTATTGATGACAATTTCAGCACGCTCGTCCGTCAAATCGCCTAGCCATGCCTCCCACAGTAAGGACGAATCTGCATAGAAAATGTTCGACCCGAAAGGTGGGTCCATGAACACCATGTCAACCGAACGATCAGGTATGCAGTCGAGGTCCGTTGCTGATCGTTGAAATACTTCAATGGTCGAGGCGCTCTTTGGAAAGCTGCGATAGTAACGCAAGACGTCGGCCGCCTTGCGCTTAAACAGGCTCCATACATTCCACTCGTACCTCAGAGACGAAATGTAGAGTGTACCCGTCATGACATTCGTCGGACGTTTTGCATTCCATTGGTATCTCCGCGACGCTCGATTGACCGCGGCAGTGAATGCAAACATCAGCGCCTCGCGCACCCTGCCATCGGCAGCACCAATGATCGCGTGCCGCAGTGCGGCCAGCGCATGAAGATTGCGGCGCGTGAAAAAGCCCGAAGCGTCAGTGATTTTCATGGCGTGATGGGCTGCACGCCACATCTCGCGGTCGGAGCCAAAAGGGACAGCAGGAATCCAATAAGGAATTGGCGCATTGGCCGCATCCTCAATGAGCGCAAGCTCTTTACGCGTCGGCTGGTGGGAATCGATCCTATTCGATCCACACGAGGTATGACTTTGAACGGGCTCCTCGCTCACCCATTCTAGGTCCGTCTTACGAGAAGCGGCACCACATCGTACGCACTCAATCCGATCTGGAGTGGTACCCCCTGCGCGTTGCACCACATCCCAATAAACAATTCGGGCGCGGCAAGCGGGGCAACGATAGACGTCACTCCAGGTCGTGTACTCTACCGTCTGATTGCTGCCGAGAGGCTTGTAAAGCCAGGCGATGGTCGGGGAGACGAGCTTCTCGACCTCGGCAAGAGCTGTGGCAAACGCGTTAGGATCGCAATATGTGGTGTAGTTGCGAGAAATGTGGACGGCAGCCGGCGACAGATCAGACAGCAGCGCATCGCGGCCCTCCATAAGCGCAGCAACGCCGGTCATTCCTGAGCCGCAGAAGGGATCGAAGACCATTTCGCCGGGCCGAGTGAAGGCGCGGATGAAGGGCTGGATAGCCTCGGGTGGCACTTTCGTGTGGTAGCTGTGCGCACGATATGAGGTCGAGGTCTTGCGGACCTCGATTCGCTCGGGCAGCAAATGCGCCAAGTCGGGTACGGGAACGTTCGTGGGCACAGGAAGCCTTTGTGGGATGGTCGGATACGAGACAGCCTGTGCCTCAGTCCGCTGGCGGATAGCCGCCACCGCTTCAGCGGCATTTGCTCGAAATACGCCGCGGACGTCCGTAGGAAGTCGACCCGCGTCCAAGAGAAGGATGTCTGGAGGAATTCGTAATGCCTCCGCCAGCACAGCTATTTGGTCTTCCGTTGGCTGACGCTTGCCGTTTTCGATGAGGCTCAAGAGAGACTTGGTGGTGCCAAGCCGCTTGGCAATCTGTGCTTGCGACAGCCCAAGGGCCTCTCGGCGTGAGCGGATGGTGTGTTTTGAGGCCCTGGGATTCGGCAACTGCGCGCACCTGATTCGTTCTGCAACGACGATGGCTGGGTTTACAAGAATCGTCAACGCGCGCGTTTGATTAAGCTGTTGATTCAGCAGAGTGATTCGATCTTGCTGTGGAAAGTCAGCGATTCCACCGACGTGCAGCGACCAGCGGCACGACGTCCGCTTGGGGCGGTCAGATTTCGCGCAGAGCCAACTGGCAGCCGCCGGTGACGTGGACGCGGCCTTTCACCGCGCGAAGCGATCGTATGCTTCGACTACGTCGTCGTTGTCGTCTTCCAAGAATGTTTGGAAACGTACGGGCGGAGAGTTGGCATATAGAAGAAGCGTGATGGTCATGTTGCTCTTGGGAGCAAAGATGGTCATCTCATGCACTTCCTCGTCGCCAATCCAGATACCCTTGGGATGAACAACCCCGGTTTGGGAATCGATCGAGGAGTCTCGTCGCGCGGCGAGCGACTGTTCCGGCAATGCGACAGTCTGCTGGCGCGCACGATAGAAGATCCCTGACTTGAACAACGGATTGCTGCCCCAAGCCCAATCGATGAAGCCGTCTCTGCCGATCACTATCATTGCGCGCTTATCGGTGATGCCGAGCCATTTCAGAATTGCAGCCGTGATCGATACCTCATACCGCTCCGAGAGAAAGCGCATGAGTGCTAGGCTGATTTCTTGACCGCGGACCTGCTGTCTAAAATCATCGAGTGGCATCAAAAGATAAGATGCGAACGTATTCGCCTGTGCCTCGACCTGCCCGTGTTCGGATTTCCAGTCGAGCATGTTTCGGCTGGAGCAGCGGAATCCTTCGGGTGAGAGATGGCGATGCAGCAGATAATGGCCGAGTTCGTGGCCCAGTGTGAAATTGATGCGTCCTTTGGACGTAATTGCGCTGTTGTAGATGATACCCCACTCGCCGATCTGATTTGGATTGGGCATCAGCATGCCTTCAAACTTGTCCGAAAGATCGAGCCCCTTCACCATGGTGATGGGCGCATCGGGAAACACGTTTCGCGAATACTCCTCGGCAATCGGCGCCACACGGATCGGAAACCGATTTAGCCCATGAGCGTCGTGAAAAATCTTGACAAGCTTGGAAAGATGGATCGCCCAACCTTCGGGTGTTGTCGGCAGCTTCAACGCTTCTTCCCCCAGACATCGATCAGCTGCTCGATTTTCCGCTGATCCTCAGGATCGAGCTTGTTGAATTTGCGGAAGAAGGCCTCCTTCAGGACCCCTTCGTTCGGGGCTGCCGAGTCGTCAAGAAGATAGTCCGTGGTGACGGACAGCGCCTGCGCTATGCGGGTCAGCTTTTCCGCCGACGGTTTCCGGGTATCGCGATTCTCGAGCTCCCATACGTAGCTCTTGCTCGAATCGGTGAGCTCCGCCAGCTGGTCCAGGGAATACCCCTTCTCCTGGCGATGCTTCCTGATCTTCTCGCCAAGTGATGACGGCATTTCGCGGCTCTGAGAGTGGGTTTAGTGGGCGTTCGATATATGCCGAACAGAATCGTGCTTGACAAGAGGATTGCGCGTGTGTTCGATATAGATCGAACAGAATCGTACTACAGCGAAAGGCGGTATCCCGATGCGCAGACCCCTCAAGCCGGGCAGCACAGCCCCTCGGTCCGGCCAATATGAGCTGATTGGCCCTCGCGGCGGCCACACCGGCAAAGAACGGACCGTGGTGAGGCACGAGCCGCTGCCTCCGGCTCCGAAGCCGGGGATGGGCTATCGCCTGGTCGACCCCACGAAAAACGGCGCCGGCCGCAAGTGAGATAACGAGCACCGGGGCCCTGGCGTCGCTTTCCGACAGGCCGCAAGAACCGGTCCATACAAGCGGGTGAGACGATGAACTACTCGGACCGCTTTCTGCGGGAGACAGCGAGCTACAGCGTCTTGGACGTGATGCTCACCGACATTGCCGTGCGCATCCAGTTGACCCCGACCGACTACCAAAGAGCGGTCGAGCATTACGAGGCGATCAATGAATGGATTGAGCGGGATGACAGTCCGCTCAGCGGCTGTGTCGAACTTTTTTATCCACAGGGTGGGTTCTTGATCGGCGCAACCGTTGCTCGCCATGCCACCGATTCGGAATTCGACATCGACATCATGGCTCAGATCGAATGGCCGGCGAACATCGACCCGGAAATCGCTTTGGCGACCTTGCAAGAGGCAATTCGCGGCGAGCCTGGTTCACGGTACTACAAAAAGACGGAGCGCAAGACCCGATGCAGCACCGTCCACTACGACGGAATGCACCTTGACGTGACTCCGGCAGTGCGGCTGATTGGGCGCGAGGAGAGGACCAGCTACATCTTCCATTCAAAACCATCTGACCCGAAGGAGCCCAAGCAACGGCTCTTCGCGAATCCGTATGGGTTTGGTCACTGGTTCCTTGCGAAGACACCGGCAGAGGAGATTTTTGGCCTGTACTTCGAGAAGGCGTCTCTCGACTACGAGCGCATGCGCCTCGAAGCCCTTGCCAAAGCCGATGCTGATCCGGTGCCTCCGCAGATGCCGGCTTACCGCAAGAGCCGCGCCCTCATCTGCCTCCAGCTTATTAAGCGGTGGCGTAATCTCACCTACGACCGCCGGCATTCGAGGTTGCGCATCCCGCCTTCGGTCCTCCTGGCCTATTACGTCGCCAGCAATGCCAACCAGACACGGACACTCACCGACGAGCTGATTCATCAGGTCGAGTGCATCATCAGCGTTCTCGAAGCCGCCGAACGTTCCGGTCGGGTCGTATACGAAGTGAACCCTGTTTGTCCCGAGGATGAATTGACGGATCGCTGGCCTTCCGGGCTCGCTGAGCAGCGGGTCTTCTTGGAGGAGCTACGGAGCTTCGCTGCTGACCTCCACACGCTGCAGGAAAGCGCTCGTGCGCATGCGCGACCGGGTCTTCGACATCGCCGGACTGAAAGCGCGCATCCGGGCGATCGGGGTTTCCCATCAGGCGCGCCGCTGGCAGCTCACGCTCGAAGGGGAACATGGGGAACGTGGGGAACGTTTTTCGGAGTCGTCCGATTTCGGGAAAGGGGAACGTCAGGCTGCTTTAGAGCAACGTTCCCCTCAACATTCCCCGGCCTATCCCATTGATGGACAAGGCGTCGGGGAACGTGGGGAACCTGGGGAACGTTTTTCCGACCTACGCGCACGCGCGCGCGTACACAATAATAAAGAAGAGCAAACACGTTCCCCACGTTCGTCACGTTCCCAAAACGGTGTTGGTTCAGACGCTTACGACGGGGAACATGGCGGGGAACGTCATAACGCACGTTCCCCACGTTCCCCGCTGAATGAATCGCCCGATTGGCTGAAGGGGGTGCCGTGATGCCGCGCGCCCTTGATGCCAATTTGCTCCGCGGAGGCGCGCCATGAGCCGGCAGCGCCTTCCCGAACGCAGGCCAAGCGTCACGACCACGTTCGTGCACGACTGCCGGTCCTATGCGGTGACGTTCGGCTTCGACCCGAGCACCGGCCGCATCGGCGAAGTGTTCACGCACGGCGCCAAGGTAGGCTCCGCCATGGACGGCATCCTCGACGATGCCTGTATCGCGCTGTCGCTTCTGCTGCAACATGGCGTCGAGCCCACGGCGCTTGCGACGAGTATGGGGCGGCTCGGCGACGGCAAGACGCCCGCGTCTGTCATTGGTGCACTCGCCGATCTCATCGCTCTCGAGGTGCAGCCGTGAGGTGGATGCCCAAGGGATACGGCGGCCACCGGCGTCCGCCCGAAGAGGTCAAGCGCGAGGGCTGGCACGAGCACGGCATCCTGGTGGTCAGCGCGGACGATCAGCGTCTCACCTGGCCTGAGCGTGAACTGATCCGGCAACTCGGGGGAAGACTGTACGGGAAGCGATCATCGAACAAGGAGGCGTGCCATGGCTGATTGGACGCCGGCTTGTGTCGAAGCGCGGCTGCACGAGGCGGCCGACGTGATGAAGCGTCTGCCCGAGGTCCGCGTGCAGGGCTACTACTCGCTGTGGCCGAAGATGCTCGCCGAGTTCAGCGATTTGGTTGGCCAGGAACCTCAGCGCCTCAAGCGTCCTCCTCCGTCTCCCGATGCCATCACGCGGATGGAGGAGACACTGGGCTGGTTGCGGTGGCTTGAAGCCGAGGATGCGAAGCTCGCCTGGGCGCGCGCCGAGCGCACCCCATGGAAAATGATCTGCTGGCGGTTCGGTATCGCTCGCGCCACCGCGCATCGGCGCTGGCAATATGTGCTGAGCGTGATCACGTGGCGGCTCAACGGGCGGAGGGTGCCGGGGAAGCGGTCACGGCGATTCGTGGTCGAAAGAGCCAAGGCTTGAGATTCTATGCTTCAGCCGGCGGACGACGAACGTCGAGAACGTCAAGCACTGGGCATTCTGGTGCGGTAGTTCCAGTGCAACGCGCAACTGTCTTCGCCAGCAACCGCTCCAGCTTGCGAAGGTCAGCTATCTTGGCGCGAATCTCGTCGAGATGATGCGAAGCGATTTCGCGAACTTCCCGACATGAGGCTTTTGCGGGGCCGCCGAGCCGAATCAGCGCGCGGACCTGATCGAGAGAAAATCCCAACTCCCGCGACCGGCGGATAAAGGCCAGGATACGAAGGTGAGTGGCGTCATAGACGCGACGCCCACCGGCTGTGCGCGGCGGCGCCGGGAACATCTTGATCCGCTCGTAGTAGCGGATTGTCTCGATGTTCACGCCGGTAAGTTCCGACAAATTACCGATTGTTAACGCTTCCGCTCGCGCATCTGTGATCGAGCCCATGGTGACCGGCCTTGCTCCTGTAGTGACTACAGGAAGTATACCGCCCGCGATCCAGAGAGGACAACGAAATGAGCGAAACGCGCAGCGCCATGGGTTCTATTGCATTGAGCGATCGCCCTGCCAACGCCTCGCCCGGCAAGGGTCAAAAGCTGGCGGCGGCGGGCGGGATCATCGGTGCGCTCGCCGCATCGTCGTGCTGCATTTTGCCGGTCGTTCTCTTTAGCCTTGGTGTCAGTGGCGCATGGATTGGAAACTTCACGCAGCTTGCGCCCTATCAGCCGTATTTCATTGCGGCCACGCTCGCTTTCATCGGCACCGGCTATTGGTTGGTCTATCGCTCGTCAAAGGTCGCCTGTGCAGAGGGTGAGGCTTGCGCACGGCCATTGCCTAACAGATTCGTTAAGATCGCGCTCATTGCGGCGACCGTCATTGTTCTTGCCGCCTGGGCCTTCGACTATGTCGCCCCCTACGTGCTGTCCTAACCAATGGAGCAAATCAAATGATGAAGTACGTCATCCCTGTTACGCTCTCGCTCGGCATCATCGGTCCTTCGTCTGCTCGTGCAGCGGAAAAAACGGTGACGCTCGCGGTGCAGAACATGTACTGCGCCGCGTGCCCGCACACCGTTAAATCGAGCCTGCAATCCGTGCCGGGTGTCAAAGCGGTTTCGGTGTCATTCAAAAACAAGACTGCCATCGTGACCTTCGACGACGCAAAGACCAACGTGAAGGCGCTGACGACAGCGACGACGAACGCCGGCTATCCGTCCTCTCCGAAAGGCTGAGCCTCCGGTGAAAGCAGCCGGTACCACAATTGGAGCAGTGCTCGTTGGCGCCCTTGCGGTGGTTTGCTGCGCCACGCCAGCGATTATTGCGGGCATCAGCGTGACGGCGCTCGCAGCTTGGCTCTCCTATTCGGGATACGTGCTGATCGCAGCCGTGCTGATTGCCGGTGCGGTCGGCTGCGTCCTGTGGCTCCGGCGTCGCGGCATCAATGCTCAAGCGTGCTGCGGGCCAGCAAAGAAGGCGTCAAATCATGAGTGACTGTTGCGCGTCTGGAAATCGCGGCAAGCAATTTGATCTCGCCGTCATCGGTGCGGGGTCGGCAGGCTTTTCGGCGGCGATCACTGCGGCAGAACAAGGTGCGCAGGTGGCTCTGATTGGTCATGGCACTCTTGGCGGCACATGCGTCAACATCGGTTGCGTGCCGTCAAAAACACTAATCCGGGCCGCTGAGACACAGCATCAGGCCAGCGCCGCCGCGCGCTTCGCAGGCATCAGGGCCAAAGGGCAGGTGGGCGATTGGACAGCGACCGTCCAGCAGAAAGACGAGCTCGTTTCGAGCCTGCGCCAATCGAAATACGCCGATCTTTTACCGGCTTATAACAACATCTCTTACGTCGAAGGGCAGGCCCGCCTTGCCGAAGGTGGCGTGGCCATCAATGGCGATCTGATCAAGGCGCCGCGCCTTATCATCGTCACGGGCGCACGGCCTGCAGTGCCCTCGATCCCCGGTCTTGATGCTGTCGAGTATCTGACAAGCACCACCGCGCTATCCCTTGAATGCCTCCCGAAGTCATTGCTTGTGATCGGCGGGGGTTACATCGGCGCTGAACTAGCGCAGATGTTTGCGCGCATGGGCGTCAAAGTCACAGTCGTTTGCCGCAGCCACCTGTTGCCGGCGGCGGAGCCGGAAATCTCGGATGCTCTGTCAGGCTATTTCCGAGACGAAGGCATCGCTCTTGAGTGCGGGGTCACTTACAAGCAGGCGCGGCAGACTGAAGCTGGAGCGGCTCTTGTCGTCACGCGCGAAGCTCGGGATACGACGCTGACAGCCGAGCGCATTTTAGTTGCGACGGGTCGCGCCCCCAATGTCGAGGGGCTTGGCTTGAGAGAAGCCAAGATCGCGCAAGCGGCAAACGGCAGCATTCAGGTGGACGATCGAATGCAGACCACGCGCCCTGGCGTGTATGCGGCGGGCGATGTCACCGGCCACGATCAATTCGTTTACATGGCTGCTTACGGTGCGAAGCTTGCGGCCAAGAACGCTCTCAACGGAAACAGCCTGCGCTATGACAACACGGCTATGCCGTCGGTCGTATTCACTGATCCGCAGGTGGCAAGCGTCGGGTTGACCGAAGGCGCGGCCCGAGCCGCCGGCCGTGACGTGAGAGTGTCCGTGCTACCCCTCAGTGCCGTGCCGCGCGCATTGGCGGCGCGAGATACGCGCGGCCTCATCAAGCTTGTTGCCGACAGAAAGAACCGCAAACTCCTGGGCGCGCACATTCTCGCGCCCGAAGGAAGCGACAGCATTCAGACTGCGGCGCTCGCCATCCAGCAGGGTCTGACGACCAACGATCTTGCCGACGCGATCTTTCCGTATCTCACAACCGTCGAAGGCTTGAAGCTTGCGGCATTGGGATTCGAGAAAGATGTCGCGAAACTGTCCTGCTGTGCCGGGTAGTTGAATGAACGTTGCAGCCCAATCCGCGAGGGACTGGCTCGGTAAGGCCCATAGCAGCATCATCGCGTGGTGGCTCCCTAAAGGTGCCGTAGTCGCTGCGTTGTTCGCCCCGGTGTCGGCACGCGCGGCCGTTTGGTCCGCTGCGCTCATTTGGATGGGCACAGCGTGCATCCTCAATGCAAAGCGTTGCGGGCGCACGCACTGCCGCTACACGGGACCGTACTATCTCGCCATGATCCTTCCTGTGCTTGTGCTTGCATCCGGCCTCGCGTCAGCAAACTTCTACGGTTGGCTCGCGCTTGCCGCTTTGATCGTCGGTGGCGGCTGGATCATTTGGTGGGCTACGGAACAAGCGTGGGGCGATTCTCGTAGTGCTAAGGATTGCTTCTAGCTGATCTCGACTTGGCCGTGTTGCCACCTGATTTCGGGAACAATGGAGCGCAGCGGAGATTCAATACCCGATTCTTCTGTCAAGATCATTTTGGAACGTGAGACATTTTTTGGTGAGACATTTTTCGGCGAGACGCAGTTGACCGGTTCAGCGTAATTTCGCGTCAAGCTCGGGCGAGGCGCGCTCGACGATCAGCAAGACCGACGCACGGGTCCTCCCTGGCGCAAAATGGTATGCGGGGGGCAATGGCCCGGAAATTCGCCACCGCCAGCCACAAAATCTGAGTTACCAGTTACCACCCGCGGTTGGCGCCTGTGTGCCCTAGAGGCGCGCAACGGCGCGCGTTTCTTGGCTAGGCCGACCTGGTAACCGCGCGTGGTAACCCGCCGAAGCCAGTTACCACCCGCCGCGGGACACCGCCGAACCAAACCGAATGAAACCGCGACTGCCCGACGCGGTCGAGCATTGGCCGCTCGAT
Organism: Pseudolabrys sp.; assembly: GCA_029980465.1. GTDB lineage: Bacteria > Pseudomonadota > Alphaproteobacteria > Rhizobiales > Xanthobacteraceae > Pseudolabrys. Next base: position 1,921,479 of record JARYIJ010000001.1, on the reverse strand, counting down.
CGGCTGAGCCCGTACGCGCATAACGCCCGGACTCATGACGACGACCAAGTGGCGCAGATCGCGGCCTCGATCGTCGAATTCGGCTGGACCAATCCGATCCTGGTCGACGCGGAGGGTGGCATCGTTGCCGGCCATGGCCGGCTGCTTGCTGCTCGCAAGCTTGGCCTCGACACGGTGCCGGTCGTCGTCCTCGGTCACCTGACGCCGGCTCAGCGGCGCGCTTACGTCATCGCCGACAATAAGCTCGCGCTCAACGCCGGCTGGAACGAGGAACTGCTCGCGGCCGAGCTTCACGCCCTGAATGGCGAAGGCTTCGATCTTGCGCTTACCGGCTTCTCCGAGACCGAGCTCGATGCGCTCATGGCGCCGCTGGGCGAGGAGGAAGCCACCGCTGATGCTGGCGAGGATGCCGCAGACGAGATGCCGGCACCGCCTCGCGAGCCGATCTCGCGTATCGACGATCTCTGGCTGATTGGCCATCACCGCCTGCTGTGCGGCGACGGCACTAACCCGTCGACCGTGGCGCGCGTAATGAATGGCGAACGCGCGGCGCTCGTCTTCACGTCGCCGCCCTACGGCAACCAGCGGGACTACACGACGGGCGGCGTCGGTGACTGGGACACCCTGATGCGCGGCGTGTTCGCCTCGTTGCCGGCCACGGAAGCCGCTCAGGTCCTGGTCAATCTCGGTCTCATTCACCGGGACAACGAGTGGCAGCCCTATTGGCAGGCCTGGCTCGAATGGATGCGCGAGCAGGGCTGGCGCCGGTTCGGACTCTACGCCTGGGACCAGGGACCGGGATTGCCAGGCGATTGGAACGGCCGGCTAGCGCCGGCTTTCGAGTTCGTCTTTCACTTCAATCGCAAGGCCCGCAAGCCGAACAAGATCGTGCCCTGCAAATGGGCCGGTCACGTCAACGACACGCACGGCGGCATCCGCCACAAGGACGGGCATGTCGGCGAATGGACGCATGCCGGACAGGGCGTCCAGGACACGCGCATCCCGGACAACGTCATCCGCATCACGCGCCACAAGGCGCGCGGCATCGAGACCGAGCATCCCGCGGTGTTCCCGGTCGCGCTGCCGGAATTCGTGATGCGCGCCTACAGCAACGAACGGGACATCGTCTACGAGCCGTTCGCCGGCTCGGGCACCGCCATCATCGCGGCGGAACGAGCCGGCCGGCGCATGAGGGCAATTGAGATCGCGCCCGAATACGTCGATGTCGCGCTCCGGCGATGGCGCAAGCTCTTCCCTGATCACCCAGTGAAACTCGATGGCGAAGGCCAAACCTTCGAAGCGGTCGCGCGAGCGCGCGGGGTCGCAATCTCCGACGACGAGTGACGTACTGCAGGTCGAGCTCTGGCCGATCGATCGACTGCTGCCCTATGCGGCGAACGCGAGGACGCATCCCGAGGAGCAGGTGGCGCAGATCGCCGGCTCGATTGCAGAGTTCGGTTTCAACGTGCCGTGCCTGGTGGACGAGCGTGGCGTGCTCATCGCCGGACACGGCCGGATCGTCGCTGCGAAGCGGCTTGGCTTACAGCAGGTCCCGGTCATCCGGCTCGGCCACCTGATCGATGCGCAGGCGCGCGCGTTCCGGCTCGCCGACAATCGGATTGCGCTCAACGCCGGCTGGGATGACGAGCTGCTCTCTGCCGAGCTGGAACGGCTCAAGGAGGATGGCGTCGATCTCGCCTTGCTCGGGTTTGCCGAGGACGAACTCGATCGACTGTTCGACGACCTCAACGGGGATGGGGCAGCGGAGGGAGAGGATGAAGTCTCCGAACCGCCCGCCCAGGCGGTCACCCGGCCCGGCGACCTTTGGCTGCTTGGAGCGCATCGCCTGCTGTGCGGCGACGCGACCGTTGCGACCGATGTTGGCCGGCTGCTCGACGGCGCTCATCCGCACCTGATGGTGACCGACCCGCCCTATGGCGTTGAGTACGATCCCAACTGGCGAGTCGAGTCCGGCGTGTCCTCGACTGCGCGGCCCGGCAAGGTCAACAACGACGACCGCGCCGATTGGCGCGAGGCCTGGAGCCTGTTTCCGGGCGAAGTCGCTTATGTTTGGCACTCCGGGATTCACGCGCGCACGGTCGCAGAAAGCCTCGATGCCTGCGGCTTCGCGATCAGGGCACAGATCATATGGGCCAAGTCGCGCCTGGTGCTATCGCGCGGTGACTATCACTGGCAGCATGAACCGTGCTTCTACGCGGTGCGCAAGGGGGCAAGCGGACACTGGCAGGGCGCACGAGACCAAACGACGTTGTGGACCATCGCCACCGGCGAGAGCGACGAGGCCACCGAACACGGCACGCAGAAGCCGGTCGAATGCATGCGCCGGCCGATCGTGAACAACAGCGCCAAAGGCGATCTCGTGTATGAGCCGTTTGCGGGCTCCGGCTCGACGCTCATCGCTGCCGAATCCGTCGGCCGCGTCTGCCTCGGCATCGAAATCGACCCGCGCTATTGCGATGTCATCATTGAGCGCTGGCAGCGCCATGCACAAGGGAAGGCGACGCTTGCCGACGATGGTCGCACCTTCGATGCGCTGAGGGATGAACGGCAAAGCACCGCCGGACTCGCATCCGGCGGCGCTTGAGCATTCGGTCTCAGTTCAGGCGATGCGGTAGACGCGCCCGCGGCCTTCGACCTTCTCGGACTGCACGTTCAATCCGAGCTTCTTCTTGAGAGCGCCGGCGAGTGCGCCACGGACCGTGTGCGCCTGCCAGTCGAACTTCTTGACGATTTCCTCGATCGTGGCGCCCTCGGGACGCTTCAGCATTTCGATGAGTTGCGCCTGCTTGCTGTTGGCGCGTGTGCCGGTCGTCTTGGTTTTGGTTTGGACCTTCCGCTTCTGAGACGTCTTCGCCTTGCTTGCCTTGGCCATCTTCGGCTCCTTCGCAGTCGGGGCGCGACCATCGCGACCCTTCTACGACCCCGAGCCCCGCATCAGGGCGGGGCAGAGCCTTGAGGGGAAGAAGCCAATCAGTCTCGGCGCGACAGCACGCGGTCCATCGACTGCTGGAAGGTTTCGTTGGGAAGCGCAGTCTCGGCGGCGTGCCGGATCACTCCGAATATGACGAGCTGGACGCGCCTGACCGCCTGTTCGAGCGTCTCTCCGGGCAGGACTTGGGCGCCACAGTTCGCGAGGAATTTTCGCAGCGCCGGCTCGCGCGCGGCGGCGACGCGGGCGCGAATCTCTGCAGGCGTGAGCTCGGACCAGTCTTCCATGGTAATGCTCCTCCTGGGCATTCTCCGTTCAGTGATGGCGGCATAGAGGCGCTGCTTCGGCCCGGAGCCAAGCGAATAATCGGATCATTTGATTGCTTGGTTCGCCGCACAATCATGGGATTATCAATCCGCGCTTATGCCAAGGCGCGTGGCGTCAGCCACGTGGCCGTGCTCAAAGCCGCGAAAGCCGGGCGTATCCCGCTGGAGCCGGACGGCACGATCGATCCCGCCAAAGCCGACGCGGCTTGGCAGCGCTCCACGGATCCGGGACGCGCCAAGTCAAAGCCGAAGGCGCCTGCAGAGAAGCTCCGCCCAGTTGGCGAGGCAGCGCTTGGCTCCGTGCGCGAGACGCTGAAGGAGCAGGGGCTTCCCGCCGGCGGCAACGTCACCTTCGTCCAGGCGCGCACCGCGCACGAGATTGCCAAGGCGCATCTCGCGCGGCTGCGCCTGCAGCGCATGAAGGGTGAGCTCGTCGATCGGGCCCGTGCTACCGCGCTGGTGTTCAGGCTGGCGCGCGAGGAACGCGACGCGTGGGTCAACTGGCCGGCGCGGGTCGCCGCCCTTATTGCAGCCGACCTCGGTGTGGAAGCACACGCGGTCCAGAAGCTCATCGAAGCGCATGTCCGCGGTCACCTCGCCGAGCTCGCCGAAATTCGAGCCGAATTCCGGTGACCTGTTCGCGTTCGACGGCGCAGAGGAGCTCAGCCAAGCGTGGCGCGACGGGCTCACGCCAGACCCTGCGCTGACGGTTTCCGAGTGGGCTGACCGGCATCGGATCTTGAGTCCGCGAGCTTCCGCCGAGCCAGGGCGCTACCGCACGGATCGCACGCCCTACATGCGGGCGATCATCGATGCGCTGTCGCCCACGCATCCGGCGCGGCGCATCGTGGTGATGAAGTCGGCGCAGGTCGGCTTCACCGAAGGCGGCAACAACTGGATCGGCTACGTCATCCATCATGCGCCGGGGCCGATGCTCGCGGTGCAGCCCACCGTCGAGCTCGCTAAGCGCTTCTCGCGCCAACGCATCGATCCGCTGGTCAACGAGAGCCCGGCGCTGCGCGAGCGGGTCAAGCCCGCGCGCTCGCGCGACGCCGGAAACACGGTGCTGTCCAAGGAGTTTCCGGCAGGCCTTCTAGTAATCACCGGGGCGAACAGCGCAGTCGGCCTGCGCTCGATGCCGGCCCGCTACCTCTTCCTCGACGAGGTCGATGCCTATCCGCCGTCGGCCGACGAGGAAGGCGATCCGGTCGCGCTCGCCGAGGCACGGACGCGCACCTTCTCGTGGCGCTCAAAGGTCTTGCTCGGCTCGACGCCGACCATCCATGGCCTGTCGAGGATCGAGCGCGAGTACGAGGCGTCGGATCCGCCCGATCTCCGTCGCCGCCATCTTGCTGGCGCGTACGGCGGCCGCTGACGTGCTGCGCGCCGGCGGCGACGACGCCATGGTGAAGGCCGGCTGCGCCTTCACGCGTTCGCTGGCGCATTCCGGTATCGCCGCGTGGGAGGGCATCGGCGACGCCGACGGCAATCCGGTCGAACCGACGAAGGATACAATCGACGCCGCGCTCGAGCTCTGGTCGCTGTTCGACGCCATCGACCGTCTCTATGTCGGGCCGGCGCTTCTGCAGGACGCCGAAAAAAACGTCTGATCGCTCTCGCCGAATGGCACTTCGGCGGGGGCGAGGGCTATTGCGCCGCGTGCCCGGAATCATGTGCTGCGTGTCCCTATCGCGAACACGCGCCACAGACAGCGGACGGCATTGTGGCCTGGGCCGTGCTCAAGCGCGCCGCCGGGCAGGTCCGCGCCGTGATGGGCGGCGTCTATGCGGTCGACTTCGGCGCCGTGCTGCTGCTTGCCGAAGCCATGGGCGCGCTTAACCCGCTCCTCGTCGAACTTCTCCCTGAAGTCGAGCCGATCATCATTCGGGCCTACGGCCGGGATAACGAATGAGCACCACACAGGTCTCGATCCGCCTCGGCGTCGAGGGCAAGGCCGACGTCAAGCGCGCCTTCGACGAAGTCGGCAAGGCCGGACAGGATGCGTTCCGCGGCGTTGCAGCCGACATGGACGCGACCGGTGCCGCCGCCGATCGGCAGACCCAGCGCCTGCAACGCCTGGCCGAGGCAGCGCGACAGGCGGGCGCCGCTGATCAGTCGCAGCGCAGTTTCAACCAGGTCCTGGGCGTCAACACGGCACAGCCGAAGTCGGCGCGCGAGTCGGCCGCGGTCTTCGAGGAAACCGCCCGAGCCGCCGAAGATCTGGAAGCCAGAACCTCGGCGCTGCGCGCGCAGATCGATCCGCTTGGAGCCGCACAGAAGAAGCTCAACAGCGACGTCGCGGAAGCCGGCTCGCTGTTCAAGGCCGGCGCGATCACGCAGGCCGAGCATGCGGCGGCGGTCGCGCTCGCCAACAGCCGCTACAAGGAAGCAGCGGCTGTCATCGAGAAGTACGGCGGCAGCGCGGCGCTCAGCACCAATCAGGTCCTGATCCTGGGTTCTGCGGCGCGCCATACGGTCGACGCGCTGATCTCTGGGCAGAGCCCGATGCGGGTGCTGACCACCGAGGGCATCAAAGCCTCAGCTGCGTTGGGCGAAGGCGGCCTCAGTGGACTGCTCCAGGGTGTCTGGAAGGGTCTGACGGGCCTGATCTCGCCCACCATGGCGGTGGTCGCCGGCATTGCGGCCATCGGCGCTGCGGTCGGCTACTCCTACTACCGCTACATCGAGTCGCAGAAGGAGCTCGAGGTCGCGCTCGGCGGCACCGGCCGAGCTGCCGGCGCCACCGTCGGTCAGATCGAGCGCATCGCCGAACGGTCGGCGTCTACGGCCGGTGTGTCAGTCGCCGCGGCCCGAGAGATGGAGGCGGCGTTCCTGCAGACCGGCAGGATCGCGGTCTCCAACTTCGACGGCCTGATCAAGGTCGCCAAGAACTATGCGGCGACCACCGGCACCGACGTTGCGACCGCCGCCAAGGAGTTGGCGGGAGCGTTCGCCGACCCGATCAAGGGCGCCGATGCGCTCAACGCCAAGCTCAACTTCCTCGACGATCGGACGCGGCAATACGTTCGCACGCTTGCCGATCACAACGATCGCACCGCTGCGCAGCGGGTCCTGCTCGAGGCGCTCAAAGGAAGCCTCGTCAACGCCGCCGATGCGACCACGGCGCTCGGCCGCGCCTGGGACTTCGTCGGGCGGATGGCTTCGAATGCCTACGACGCGCTCGGCCGGGGGATTTCGCGGGTATTGGACGGCGCCCCGATCGAGGAACGCCTCAAGGAGCTTCAGCAGGAACGCGCGCGCCTGCAGGCGTTGATCGAGAACCCGCCAACCCGCTTTGCCGCTCAGGCCCGCAACTTCAACACGCGGATGCTGGCGCAGGTCGACGCCGAGATTACCAAGATCGAGGCGAAGCTCGACGCGATCCAGGTCCGTGCCAAGGAGGCGAAGGCCAACGAGCTGTCGGTGCGCGCCGGCACGGTGGCGCGCGAGCTGACGCCGGGCTTCGAAGAGTTGCAGACGCTGCGGGCGCGCGAGGCGCAGATCCGCACCGCGCTCGACGATCCGCTGGTCAAGCAAAAGGTCGCCGATCTCAGACAGGTCGAGACCGCCTATGATGCGGTCACGCGTGCGATCCAGACCTGGCTCGATCCGGCCGAGAAGGCACGCCGTCTCGACGAGCTCGAAATTCAGGCGTTGGCCGCCAAGACCCCGGCGCAGAAGGCGGCCATCGCCGAAGAGCGGCGGCGGCTTGAACTCGCCGGCCAGGCGATTCCGGTGGCCATTGCGGAAGCCGATATCACGCGGGCCGGTGCCAAGGCGCGTGCCGAGGCGACGCAGGCGCTGATCGACCAGGCGCGGGTCCTCGACGTCAACACCAAGGCGACGCTTGGTCTCGCAGATGCCTGGCTGAAAGGGGCCGCGGCTGCGCAACAGGCCGAAGCCCGCCGCAAGGCGTTGACCGAGGCCGTGCAGAACGGCGTCGACGTGGAGAGCCGGGCGCGCGATCTGCTGCGGGAGCAGATTGCCGAGCAGGCCGCGCAATCGGCCAAGTCGGTCAACGATCTGACTGCGGAAGCTGCGGCGCAGCGGCGGCTCAACGACGCCGTTTTTGCCGGCCGGCTCTCGACCGAGCAGGCGCAGCGCCAGATGCAGGTCGAGCAGGCGCTTCGGCCGCTGATCATCGCGCAATCGCTCGCCGAGGGTGACGCCAAGGCGACCCTCGGCCGCGTGATCGATGCGCTGCGCGGCGCCTATGCGCGTCTCCATGGCGAGCAGGCGCGCGCCGCGGCCCTGCAGACGCTGGAAAACCAGCGAAACCAAGTCGAGCTTCTCCAGAAGCAGATCGACCTCGCGGGCATTGGCGAATCCCAGCGCGCCGTCATCATCGCGCAGCTGCAGGCCGAGCAGCAGCTCCGCCAGAAGGGCATCGACCTCGCCAGCGCCGAAGGCCAGGCGATCCTTGCCAATGCCGCCTACATCGAGCGCCTCAATCAGTCGCTCGCCCGCTCGCAGGGCGCCATGCAGTCCCTGCAGAGCATGACGGACACCACCTTCAACCATTTCGCGGACCTGATCGCGCAGGGCAAGCTTGATTGGAAGTCCTGGGCCGATGCCGGACGCGCGGCGCTTGCCGACATCGAGAAGGAAATCCTCAAGCTTGCGGTGCTCAATCCGCTCAAGAACTTCCTGTTCGGCACCAATCTCACCACGCTTGGTGATGTTGGCGGGCTACTCGGCGGCCTGTTGAAGGGGTTCAAATTCCACGAAGGCGGGGTTGTGGGGCTCGACGGAAGGCCAGCCGCCTTGCCGGCAGCCGTGTTCCGGGGCGCGCCGCGTTTCCACGACGGCGCGTTCCTATCGCCTGACGAGGTGCCGGCGATCCTGCAACGTGGCGAGCGGGTGCTCAGCCGCGACGAGGCGCGAAACTATGGCGCGGGCGGCACAATGCCGGTCGCGCCCGTGGTCAACGTGACGATCCAGACCCCGAGCCCGGCTGCGTTCCAGGCGAGCCGCACGCAGGTTGCGGCCGACCTCGCGCGCGCGGTGCGCATGGGCATGCGCGGAAGCTGAGAAAATGCCCCTGCCGTTCCGCGACATCTCGTTCCCGCCCTACGTGGCGCGCGGGGCAACGGGTGGACCGTCATTTTCAACCAATGTGGTGACGCTCGCGTCTGGCGCCGAGGAGCGCAACGTCCTGTGGGCCAACGCACGCGGCAAATGGAACATCTCGACCGGCATCCGCACGCGCGAGCAGATGCTCGACGTGATCGCGTTCTTTCATGTCGTGAAGGGCCGGGCCTATTCGTTCCGGTTCAAGGACTGGAACGACTACGACGCGAGCGACCAGTTGATGGTCGAGATCACGCCGACCGTCTGGCAATTGGTCAAGCGCTACGACATCGGCGGCTTTCAGCATGTCCGCACCATCACCAAGCCGGTGGTCGGCACTGTCATTGTCATGGTCGATGGCTCTCCGGTTGTGCCAACCGGCATCGATTACCTGACCGGGCAGGTCACGTTTGCATCCGGCCCAGGGTCGAACCCGACTGCCACTTTCGAGTTCGACGTGCCTGCGCGTTTCGACACCGATCACTTGCCGGTGCAAGCGAACTCCTTCGACCAGCAAGTGGTCTCGCAGATCGACCTCGTCGAGGTCCGCGAATAGAGGCCGGTCTCAAACATGCGCGACCTGTCAACCTCGATGCGAGACAAGCTCGCCAGCGGGCTCACCACGTTCTGCCATTGCTGGCTGCTGCAGCGGACGGATGGCGTCAAGATTGGGTTTACCGATCACGATGAGGACCTGACGTTCGATGGGGCGACTTACGAGCGGCTTGCCGGCATGACGGCGTCAGCGGTCACGCAGACGCTCGCGCTCAACGTCGACACCATGGATATCGCGGGCGCGCTGCAGAGCGACCATCTCAACGAATCGGATTTGGCCGCCGGTCTCTACGACAATGCGTCGTTGACGCTGTTCCTGGTCGATTGGAGCGACGTCAATGACCGCGACATCGTGTTTTGCGGCTCGGTCGGGGAGATTTCGCGGGGGCTCAATGCGTTCACGACCGAGATGCGGGGCCTCTCGCATGCGCTCAACCAGGAGCGCGGCCGACTTTACCAGCGCTCGTGCGACGCCGATCTCGGCGATGCCCGATGTACGGTCGATCTCAACTCGCCAACCTACAAGGGCAGCGGCACGGTGGACGGTGTCGCCACCAATCACACGTTCTCAGCCAACGGGCTCGACGGCTACCAGGACGGCTGGTTCACCGGCGGCAAGGTGGCGTGGCTCACCGGCGCCAATGCTGGCGCGATCATGGAAATCAAATTCCACGTCAACAACGGCGCCGAGGTTTCGTTCGAGCTCTGGGAGACCATGCCGTTCGACATCGTGGTCGGAGATACGTTCGGCGTGACGGCCGGTTGCGACAAGAGCCTCGCCACCTGCCGCGACCGTTTTGCCAACGTCCCGAACTTCCGCGGGTTCCCCTACATCCCCGGAAACGACGCGGTGACGAGCTATGCCAACACCGGAGACGCTAACGATGGCGGATCAAAAGTCGGCGGCCAAGGTTAGCCGCGCCGAGATCGTGGCGGAGACCCGCTCCTGGATCGGCACGCCCTATCGGCACCAGGCTTCGCTCAAGGGCGCCGGTGCCGACTGTCTCGGGCTTATTCGCGGCGTCTATCGCGTGTTCTACGGACCCGAAAAGCAGCCGATCACGCCCTATTCGCCGAACTGGGCCGAGGAGACCGGGCAGGAAACCCTGCGCGACGCCGCGCGCCGGCACCTGGTCGAGATCGACGCCGCGCCGCTCCGCGAGGGTGAGCTGCTCAAGGAGGGCGACGTGATCTTGATCCGTGTGAAGGACCGCGGTCCCGCCAAGCATGCTGCCATCGTCTCGGGTCCCGACGCGATCATCCATGCCTATGACCGCCACGCGGTGGCCGCGAACGCGCTGCCGGCTGCCTGGCGGCGGCGTATCGCCTACGCGTTCCAGTTTCCGGGCGTAATGGACTGACCGATGGCGCAGCTCGTGCTGTCGATCGCCGGCTACGCGGTCGGCGGGCCGATCGGCGCGCTTGTGGGCGCCTTTGCCGGCGGCTTCATCGACAAGAAGCTTTTCGCGCCGGGGCCGATCCAGAACCAGGAGGAAGGCCCGCGGCTTACCAGCCTGTTTGTCACGTCCTCAAGCGAGGGCGCGGCGGTCCTTCGCGTCTACGGCCGCATGCGGGTCAGCCCGCAGATGATCTGGGCCACCAATTTCCGCGAGGTCGTGACTACGACCACCCAGACGCAGGGCGGTGGCGGCAAGGGCGGCGGCGGTGGCGGACAGACCGTCACCACGACCACGACGACCTACACTTATTATGTCTCATTTGCGCTCGGGCTTTGCGAAGGGCCGATCATCGACATTGGCGGCGTTTGGGCGGACGGCAAGCCGCTCGACATGTCGCAGTTCACCTGGCGGCTCTACAAGGGCGACGAAGCCCAAGGCGCCGACCCGAAGATCGAGGCGGTGGAAGGCTCAGGCAACGTGCCGGGGTTCCGCGGGCTTGCCTACCTCGTGTTCGAGGAGATGCCGGTCGAAAAATTCGGCAATCGCATCCCCCAGATCACCGTCGAGGTCATCCGCCGCCCGAACGCAATCGGCCTTCGCCTCGAGGACATTCTCACCGGCGTCACGCTCATTCCGAGCCTTGGCGAGTTCGCTTATGCCACCGACACGGTGTATCGCGATGACGGCTTCGGCCACACGATCGCCGAGAACCGGCACGGCAGCATCGGCAAGGCGGACTTCCTGGTCTCTCTCGATCAGCTGCAGTCCAGCGCCCCGAACATCGATACCGTCTCGCTCGTCGTGGCCTGGCACGGCACCGATCTTCGCAGCGGCAATTGCGAGATCAAGCCGAAGATCGAATTCGCCGCCAAGGCAAACACGCCATGGAGCTGGCAGGTCTCAGGGATTGCGCGCGGCAGCGCCGATGTGGTCTCCTCCGACAGCTTTGGCCCGCTGCTCGGCGGCGCGCCGGCCGACCGGTCGATTGTCCAAGCCATCACGGAGCTGAAGGCGCGCGGCTTCCGCGTCGTGCTCTACCCGTTCGTGATGATGGACGTTCCAGCCGGCAACAGTCTGCCGAATCCGTACAGCGACAATGCCGCCAGCAACGGGCAGCCGACGTTTCCGTGGCGCGGCCGCATCACCTGCTCGCCAGCGCCAGGCTACGCCGGCACGGTCGACAAAACGGCGACTGCGGGAACGCAAGTCGGCGCGTTCTTCGGCAGCGCGGCGCCGTCCGACTTCGGCGTCTGGAACGGCGACACCATCCCCTACAGCGGGCCGGCCGAATGGTCCTATCGGCGCTTCATCCTGCACTATGCCAAGCTCGCGGTCGCGGCGGGCGGGGTCGATGCCTTCCTGATCGGCTCCGAGATGGTAGCCCTCAACGCGGTTCGATCGAGCGCGTCGGCATTCCCGGCAGTGTCGAAGATGGCGGCGCTCGCGGCCGACGTAAAGGCGATCGTCGGGGCGGGCTGCAAGGTCGGCTACGCGGCGGACTGGAGCGAATACGCGAACTTCCGGCCAAGCGACGGCTCGAACGACGTTTACTTCCACCTCGATCCGTTATGGGCAAGCGCGAACGTCGATTTCGTCGGCGTCGACAATTACATGCCGCTGTCGGACTGGCGCTCGGGGCGGCTGCATCTCGACGCGCAAGCTGGCGCGCCGTCGATCTACGACCAGGGTTACCTGCAAGGCAACATCGAGGGCGGTGAGCTTTTCGACTGGTTCTATGCGTCAAGCAACGACCGCAAAACGCAAACGCGCACTACCGTCACGGACGGCGCCTACGGTAAGTCGTGGGTCTTCCGCTACAAGGATTTTCGTGAGTGGTGGGCGAACCAGCACTACGACCGACCGGGCGGCATCGAGAGCGGCTTACCGACCGCCTGGGTCCCGCAGTCAAAGCCGATCTGGTTCACCGAGTTTGGCTGTCCCGCGATCGACAAGGGCAGCAACCAGCCCAATGTCTTTTACGATCCGAAGTCATCGGAGAGCTTTTACCCGTACTTCTCGACCGGACGCCGCGACGACCTGATCCAGCGCGCATTCCTCGAAGCGCATCTGACCTATTGGGAGCCGGCCAACGGCCACAATCCCACGTCCTTGGTCTATGGCGCGCCGATGATCGACCGCGCCTCGATGTGGGCCTGGACCTGGGACGCGCGGCCCTATCCGCAGTACCCGAACAGTTCCTTGGTCTGGCGCGATGGCCCCAACTGGCGCCGCGGCCATTGGCTCACCGGTCGGCTTGGGTTGGTGACGCTTGCGGATGTGGTTGCCGAGATCTGTGCCGGCCTCGGCGTTTTCGTGGACGTGTCCGGCATCAACGGCATCGTCCGCGGCTACCTCATCGACAAGGTCATGAGCCCGCGCTCCGCACTTGGGCCGTTGATGCAGCTCTATTTCTTCGATGCCTGCGAATCGAGCGGCCTCATCAAATTCGTGCAGCGCGGCGGCTCGGCGGTCGAGACGTTTGTGCTGGATCAGCTGGTCGACACCGGTGCCGACAGCAAGGGCCTCTATAGCCTCACCCGCGCGCAGGAAACCGAGCTGCCGCGCACCGTGCACCTGCAATTCCTCGACCCGGATAATGATTTCCAGGCGGCCGACGTCTATGCGCGGCGGCTGCGCGGATCGAGCGAAAAGACCATCGAGCTCCAGCCCGCCATCGTGTTCGACTTCGCCGAAGCCCAGGGCATTGTCGATGCGCTGCTGGTCGATGCCTGGGTGATGCGCGAGCGCGCCGAGCTGACGCTGCCGCCGTCGGCCTTCGCCATCGAACCGACCGATGTGGTCTATCTCGATCTCAATGGCCGCATCTTCGAGATGCGGGCCGATTCGGTCGGCTTCGAATACAGCCGCCCCGCCAAGCTCGTGCGAACCGACGAGGCGACCTACGGCACCTCGGACGGCCCGCCGCCGACCCGGCAGCCCAAACCCGTCACCGAGCCCGGGCCGGCGCTGCTTGAGATCATGGACTTACCCGTCCTGACCCCGACCGAGGTGGCGGGCGTCCCGCGCCTGGCCGCCTATGCCGAGCCCTGGGCGCGGGTGAACGTGTTCCGGTCGCCCGCGACCAGCGGCTACCTGCTCGACCAGTTGGTCATCAATCGCTCGGCCATCGGCAGGACGCTGTTCGATTTCTATTCCGGGCCGCTCTGGAACTGGGACATGGCGAACAGCCTCACTGTCCAGATTCCCTCAACCCAAGGGCTGTCCTCGCTCGATGATCTGTTCGTGCTCGCCGGCGGCAACACCTGCGCGGTCCGCAACGCCGACGGCCAGTGGGAAATCCTGCAGTTCGCGACAGCCGAGCTGATTGCGGCGGACCAATACAAATTGACGCGGCTGCTGCGCGGCCAGCTTGGCAGCGAATACGCCATGCGCGATCCGGTCGGAGCCGGGGCGCCGTTCGTGGTGCTCGATACGACCGTCATGCAGTCCTCGATCGCGGTCACCGAGCGGCATAACCCTTGGAACTGGAAATGGGGTCCCTCGACCAAGACCATCGATGATCCGACCTACCAGGTCACATCGTTCACGTTCGATGGCGTGGGCTTGCGGCCGTACAGTCCGGTGCAGCTCGCAGGCCTTCGGAGCCTAAGCACGTCCGACTGGACGCTCAGCTGGATTCGCCGCACCCGCATCGACGGTGACAACTGGGAAGCGCCGGACGTGCCGCTTGGCGAGGAGGTCGAACTCTACGACGTCGACATCGTCAACATCGGCACCGGCGCGGCCGTGCGCACCACCCGTGTCGGCCAACCGAGCTTCCTCTACACCTCGGCCATGCAGGTTGCCGACTTCGGCAGCAATCAGGCACAGGTGAAGTTTTCCGTCTATCAGGTCAGCCTCGCCTATGGGCGCGGCACCGGCGCGACCAGAACGGTTCCATAAATGACCGACACGCCTCATCTCGGCATGCCGCTGATCGCGGCAAGCCAGTCGCAGAAGCACGTCACCCACAACCAGGCGATCGTGATCCTCGACGCGATCGTCATGCTGTCGGTAATCGACTCGATGCACACGGCGCCGCCCGGCTCGCCGGCCGAGGGCGACCGCTACAAGGCCGGCTCCGGCGCGACCGGCGCCTGGGCTGCCTGGGACCTCAACATCGCGCTCTATACAAATGGCCAGTGGGTAAAGCTCACCCCCAAGAAGGGCTGGACCTGCTTCGACGAGGCGAGCGGCGCGCTCACGGTCTGGACCGGATCGGGATGGACCGACCTCGCCGCCGCGGGCGGCTACTTGACCATTACGGCGGCCGGCAATGGCACGCTGACCAAGCTCGGTATTCTAACTGCAGCCGACAGCACCAACCGGCTGGCGGTCAAGTCGACCGCCGCGCTGTTCAGCCACGACGATGTGACGCCCGGCACCGGCGACATGCGGATCGTGCTGAACAAGAGCGCCGCCGGCAAGGATGCGGCGTTCAATTTCCAGGATGCGTTCAGCACGCGCGCGCTGTTCGGACTTTTGGGGGATGACAATTTCACCATCAAAGTCTCGCCCGACGGCTCGGCGTTCAAGACCGCGATCGTCATCGACAAGAGCAACGGCCACATCGGCATCAACGGCTCGCCCGACTCCAACAATTGGCTCGCGGTCAACGCCGACGGCATCCTGTTCAACAAGGATGCCTCCGGCGACATGCGCGTCACCATCAACAAGAGCGCAGCAGCCAAGGATGCGGGCTTCACGCTGCAGGACAACTTCAGCACCCGGGCGCTGTTCGGTCTGCTCGCTGATGATAACTTCACCGTCAAGGTCACGCCCGATGCGTCGACCTTCTACACCGCGCTCACGATCGACAAGAGCAGCGGCAAGATCGACCATACGCAAGGCGCCAAATTCTCGGCCTATGTGAACTTCGACGACTATCACGCGGCGGGCGCCTGGGCGAAGATCGGCTTCAACAACGCCAATCATAACGATCAGAACGCCTTCAGCGCCGCAAACAGCAATTTCGTGGCGCCGGTTGCGGGCTATTACCTCTTCGGCGCGCATTTCGTGTTCAAGAAGAACGCGACGCTGCCGACCGAGGTCGACCTCGCCTTCTATCTCAACGGCTCGATCGTCACGCAGTCCGAGGTGCTGACCAAGACCATCGTCGACCTCGGCACGTTCCTGCATACGACCGCGGTACTCAAGCTCAGCGCCGGCGACACGGTCGACGCGCGCACCCAGTTCATCACCAACGACGGCTATGTCGCCGCCAATACCAACAACTTCTGCGGCGCCCGTATCGCCTGAATGAGGGAGAGGTCATGACCGAGCAGATCGTGCTGCCGACCAGCGTCCGCGGCTACGTCCGCGAGCTGCAATCCCAGATCCAGGTGCTGTCGGAACGCGCCGCGAACCTCGCCGCCAACCTGGCCGCGGCGAACGAGCAGAACGAACTGCATCTCGCTCGCATCGATGCCCTCCAGGACGAGCTCGCGAGGGCCAACGAGCCGCGTGACGCCAAGCCGGATGCGCCGCCGGGCTGATTCGGTCTTCCCGTTTTCGATCCTCACCCAGGCCGCCTCCGGGCGGCTTTTTTCATTTGGAGAACCGACATGGCGGCATCGACCTACGACGAGGCGCTACGGTGCCTGCTCGCCCACGAGGGTGGCTACACCAACCATCCCTCCGACCCGGGCGGGCCGACGAATTTCGGCATTACGATCTACGACTACCGCAAGCACGTGAAGCCGAGCGCCACGGCCGCCGACGTGCGCGCCATGACGGTCGGCGAAGCCAAGGCGATCTACCGCAAGCGGTACTGGGATGCGCAGCGCTGCGACGAGCTGCCGGCCGGCGTCGACTACTCGGTATTCGACTACGGCGTGAACAGCGGGATCGGCCGCAGCGGCAAGGTGCTGCGCCGGGTCGTTGGCCTCTCCGACAACACCCATGTCGTCACCGACGAGGTGCTGCGCGCCGTCGCCAAGCGCGATCCGAAAGCGCTGGTCATCGCCATCAATGACGAGCGCCTGGCCTTCCTCAAGCGGCTGAAGACCTGGCCGGTGTTCGGCAAGGGCTGGGGCGCGCGCGTTACGGCCGTGAAATCCGTCAGCCTGCGCATGGCCGCGCAACAGGCGCCGACGCCCTCGATCGTTCCAGACGCCGCACCTGCCCCCGGAAAAGGCGTTGTCCCAACCCCGGCCGCCGCAAAGAAGGTGATCGTCGGCACCGGCACAGTCGCTCCGGTCGCCGCCGGCGGCAGCTTCGCGGATTGGATCATCGCTCATCCCTGGGAAACCGCGGCGCTCGGCTGCGGCGTCGGCCTGATCGGCGGCGGCTCGGTCTACGCGCTCAACCGCTGGCACAAGAGCCGGCAGGAAGCCGCCATCCCCGAAACGCCCGTCGTCCCCGTACTCGCCACCGCCTAACCAGGAGACCATCCATGCTGCTGTTCATTTCGATGGCCGCAACGCTTGTTGCGGTCTACTGGTTTTGGATTCGCCCGATCCTGAGGTCGCGCCCGGCATTCCGCGAGCTCTACCAGGAAGAGGAGAATTTCTTAGCCGCCCTGCGCGAGAAGTTCGCCGGCATCAAGCAGAAGCTCTCGTCCGCCATCGTCATCGCAGCAAGCGCGATCGTGAGCGGCTACGACTTCTTCGCGCCCATCGTGAGCGGCGTCGATGTGAGCTCGATCGCGGCACAGGTGCCGTCCTGGGCCTGGCCGCTGATCCTGATCGCGGTGACCGCCGTCATGAAATATTTCCGTGACCTTGCCGACCGGCGCCACGAAATCGAACTTGGCAATGGGTCGCTGGCGACGCAGGAGAAGTGACGCCATGTGGACCTGGCTCGCGAGCCTGATCGGCGGCCCCGTCGTTTCCGGCCTGATCAATGCCTACAAGGCGAAGCTTGATGCCGCGAACACGCAGGACCGTATTGCGGCCAATCTCGCCGCCAAGGAGATCGAGGCAGAGATCGCCGCCCGCGCCGACGCGTCTAAGATCATCATTGCGGAGCAGGGCCGCTGGTACACGGCGATCATCCGGCCGCTGCTCGCAGCGCCGGTGATCATCTATTTCTGGAAAGTGATCGTCTGGGACAAGGTGCTCGGCCTCGGCACTACCGATCCGATCACCGGCATGGTCGCTGACTGGACTGGCCTGATCATCACAGCCTACGTCGGCGGGCGCTCGATCGAGAAGGTCGCGCGGATTTTCCGGCGATAATCCGAAGGTGTTCTGATGGGTGACACTCAAGTCGAGTCAAAAAAGCCCAAGCCGCTGCTCGATCGGACAATCACGTACGGTCACATTCTGACGGCGATCAGCTTTGTGGTCGCGGGAACGGCCGCATTCTTCGGAATGAAGGCGGAGCTGCAGAACGTCGACCAGCGCGTCGCCAAGATCGAAGCGACGCTCCAGCAGCTCGCGAATGTCGTGGTGCAGACAGCGCGGCAGGACGAGCGGCTCAATGCGATCGAGCGGCGTGTCGATCGCCTAGAACGGCCCTGAAGATGTCTCTAGCGATCCATTCAATAGGCAAAGGATCAAAACCGTAAAACCAATTAGGTAACTTAGACGTCTGCAGAAGAATTGAAGGATTGAAAGAATGCCGAGTCATCAGTTGACATAGTCGGAACAAGCAGATTGCGATCGAGAAATAGATTTCTCATCTCGCAGCTCGTTTCCGCGATAAGCAGACACCCGTGACAAGCTGCGCCATGGGTCGCGCGGTCACCGCTGCGATTATCCGGTTCATGGTCAGCGCAGATTGGGTCGTTCGAGCAAATAGCTGAACGCTCAAGTGCACTCCGGAGAATGTGCGAAAAGCGCCGAGTCGCCCCGACGAGGCCGCCAAGGGTGCCTTGAGCTCCCGCCGTCGCGGTATAGATCAGAATTCCGTAGCGATCATTGCCGCTGTCTGACTCCGCGCCGGCAAGAGCATAGACACGCTCCTTTAGAGAACTGGCCGGATATCCACAATCGAGCGCGATCTCCGCCATGAGCGCATGTGAAAGGCTGTGCAACAGAACATAGGCCGTTCCAGGATAATTGGGCGCCTTTCCGCTGAATCGCGCACGCCAGTGTCCGTATCCGGCCATCAGTTTATTGCTGCGGCGTGCGGTCGCTTCACTCCTGAGCCACTGCGCGATTGCGGCCTCATCGAAATGAATAAAGATTCCCTCGCCAAATTGTTCAATTGCCGGCAACCAATCTGCATCCCGCGAGATTGGCGCCCCGCGCACCGCAAGCTGTATGTCCTCAAGTTCGCCATCGGCGCTCGTCGGTGCCGCTTCAAATCGCGTAAATCCATACAAGCAAGATACCTCTCGAAGCCGGTGCACCGCGACGACGCTCTTGATGCCAGATAGATCAAGACCGGTAGTCGGGTCAGCCCAATATCCGCGTTCTAGCGTTTGAGCGTAAAGCTTGGCCGTCGGGTGATTTTGACCAATCTCAGCACGACCACTGGCAAAAATATCGAACTCGGAGAGCTTTGGCGATCGAAGCGCATCAGTTCTCGCGCCCTCGCGGATGCGTTGCAGGCGAGCAAAAATATCGGCGTCCGAGTACGATCCGAGCGTGGCTGAGACTTTGGAATTGAATCGCTTAGCCGCCGCAATGTCATTGACTGACGTGACGTTACTCAGCTCGCCCGATAGTTCATCGACAAGCTTCGTCAGCTCGTCCTCCTCGGTTGGAAGTGAGATGACCGTGTAGACTTGTGGAAAATAGGTGTTTGTGGCGGTACGCGTGAGAAGCTTCAGCTTCTGATCGCAACCATCCGGGTCTCTGTCCAACAGCCAGGGTCGCTCGCCGCGACAGTTTCCCGGTCGTCCCGGTTGAAATAGAGCCTGGAGCGACAGCTGCTTTCCGCAACCGCAAACAATAGTCATGTCGGCCGGGTCTGCACTGGTCCCGATTTCTTCGACCCACATCGGTTCGAGACATGACTGGTTGCCGTGTACCACCCACTTCCAGTCGATGTCTTGCAAGTGGCCTTTCTCACATGCACACACGAATCGGATCGGTGTTACATCTGACTTCTTGCCGTCGTCAAATGTGAACTTCCGGCGTCCCCCACGCGTATCGAGGTCCTGCCAGCGCACAAGCCGCCGCCGCCGCGCTGGCCTATTGCCGACCGTCGCAGTCTCGACCTGTTCACACACGAACCAGCTTGGAAAGACCGGCGCAGCCACTCCGCTCGGTAGATTGTTGGCTATACCATTGCTGACTGGTGGCGTTCGCAACGACAAGCTTCTCGCTTCCCCAAGGCGCCCCTGTTCCTTGAGCAGCTGTTCCAACCTCATGGTGAGCCGCGGTTCGGGAATTGTTTTGAATGAGTCGCCCCTCATGTCCCACAGCTCTAAGCCGCCGACGACAACGGAGCGCGTCGGTAGGTCAACCATGGCTCCAGGCCCAAAGGTTGATACGACTTGGCTTAGGCGTTGAGCATTCTTGCTCATGCGAGATCGTCCGCATTGGCGATGGGGCGGCCCTGGGGATCACGAGGATTGAGGCTTACGCTTGGTTCAACGTCCCGCATCGATCGCCCCGCCAGAAATTTCCTGTGCGTGACACTGAGGTTTGGAATTTCCGGAGCGAGCGGCATGTGCAAGAGCCGATGGGGGCTCTTCTTATGCGCATAAGCAAAGACGTTTCCACCAGCCGCTTGTTCGTCTGATGTTGCCATCCACGCCTCCAGAAGATCATCGACCATCACGCCAAGGGCAGCCTTCCCGCCGGGAATATCCTTGTCAGGGGCGCGCTCAAGGATCGCCTCTCTCACGGCTGTCCGGGCAGCTGCACAATTCTTGAGCTCCTTCACCGCCAAGTCGGGCGTCAGTGTCGGATCCACATGACGCAATGCCGAAACCACGAGCGCAGCGAGCGCGCGATCGAGGGCGCGGGCCGCCCAAGGCGTCACACTGGTCGCCTCCACTGAGCGATAGAAGCTGCGATGGAAGTGCCCGAACTGCTCGAAATGCGTTCGGTCTCGTGGCTTGTGCAAGTTGAGAACAACCAACACCAAACCGGGTCGGTTATAGTCTCGGCCGATGCGGCTCGTCGCCTGTATATATTCGGCCGCTGTCTTCGGCTGACCCTGAACCACCATCAGGCCAAGCCGCAAGATGTCGAGACCAACTGAAATCATGTTGGTAGCAAGCGCGACATCCACCGGCTCCTCATCGCGTCCGAACACCGCGTCGAGGCGTTGCTTCGCTTCTGCAACGTCATCGGTCGAAACGCGCGACGTGATTTCCATCGGCTGTTTGATTTTGCGATCGGCGAATGGACTGTCTTTCGGATCGACACGCCGCCTTTGTGTGCCGTAGCGCTCGGTACGGTCCCGGACTTCGTCTTCCACAATTCGGCGAGCGCCACCCAATTCCCGCAGCGCGTTGAAATAACAAAGCGCCGTCATATAGGGATCAGCGGGATTGATGCCTGCCTCGGAATTCGCAGCGTTTGCCTCGAATGCCGCCGCAGCGGCAGCAAGCAAGGTCGTGAGAGAGCGCAAGAACACAAGCTTGGGCCCTCGTCCTTGCGCAGCGATGCCGAGATAGAGCCGCGCTGGGTTTTCCGTACTGGGAACGGTTCGGGCAAAGAAACTGTCTGTGCGATCAATTCCAGGCGGGGGGAAAATGCTGGTGCGCGAACGATCAAACAGCGCGCTGATCTGATCGCTTGCGCGCCGAACGGTAGCAGTTGAAGCTACAATTTTTGGCCGAATGCGCTTTCCGCCTTTGTGGCGGGACGCAAGTTGATCAATTGCCGCTTCGTACAGGCCCGCGATGGTGCCGAGGGGACCGGCGATGAGGTGAAGCTCGTCCTGGATGATCAGATCGGGCGGATCGAGCGACCAGCCATTATCAAGCGGTTGACCGTGCCGGCCCGGCTCGGCGGCACCATAGAAGCCAACTCCATCGGCGAATCGGTCCACGTGGCCGAAAAACGCTCCCGTCTCACCGACCCAAGGCAGACTTGCGAATTTATCTACCGTCGCAATGACGAAGGCTGGGAGACGGCGATAAATGGGTTCGTCGACGGTGAGAATCGGAAGTGGGCGATCACGGGTGAATTCGCAGGCCGTGTTGGCACAGCGGATTTCGAGGTTGATCGGAGCGGCGTTGTTCGGCACGCAGGCAAAGGATGCCGGCTTGAAGGGCGTGCCGCACCATGGACACGCCTTGATCGGCGCCGGCGCGCGCTTGTCCTGTCCGTTTCTGTACCGGCGAACTCGTCCGACTGCTGTGGTTTGGTCGGCGTCGCCCGTGCGGCCAAGCCGGTTAGGGGATGCATCTGAACCAACCCAAAGTCCAATTTCGATCGGCCAGTCGCCGAGTTGGCGCCGTCCCCTATCATTTACATTGCTGGGATCCACGCGCATGAGTTCGAGTGCGCAGATCACGCCTGCGGCCCGAGCCAATTGATCGAGGGTGAGCAGTCGCAGCGTGTACCGCATGATCACGGCAACACCCGCGCCAAGCACACCAGGTCCGGTTAATCGGCGATACGCAATCACGAAGGCGGCAAGACCGAGATAGGCCTCCGTCTTGCCGCCGCCCGTTGGAAAAAACAGAAGATCGGCAATCTCGCGGTCCGCATGCGTGCGGTCCGCCAAACCCGCAACATTCAAGAGGATGAAGGCGAGTTGGAATGGACGCCATTCTGGCGCTACCTGTGTCGCTGGGTCGCCCGTTGCTTCTGCATTTCGTCGCCTCGCAGCCATGGCGACTGCCAAATTCATGAACTTGAAAGCGGTTCGAGCGATTGTGCTTTGGGCAAGAATATCGATGCCCTCTAAAATCCTGCGGCGTGCCTCTTCCATATCCGTAGTGAGGCGCGCGGCCGTCTCACCGCGACGCACCGGTAGACCATCGATTTTCTTGCGTTCGGCTGCGATCCAGTCGGCATATAGCACGGGAAGATCTGCAAGCGCCTCGCGCAATGAGTCGCCGCCCGCTGTCGCACGCTCGGCAAGCGCTTCCATCGAAAACATGACGCGCGATTTGAGCGGCTCATCCTCGTTCGGCGCCACCCGTTCAACCTCTGCCTGCGGGAGGGGATCGGTCCACGCCCGCGTGATCTTTCCAGATTTCTCCTCGGCGGGGTCCCACGATGCGGCAGCGTTCCGTCCCACCGCATACTCACAAATATCACGGTAATGCAGATCGGCGAGCCGCATGTCAGGATCATTCGACTTGTAGCCCGACAAATCGCGCCGCGGCCGGAAGCCCTCCGGGCAAACGAGTTCGAGTCGCGCTTGGAAAGCGTAGCTCACGTCAGCATAGAAACGGTGAACCGTTGCGCGGCGGTTCACTACGAACACCGTGAGGGCTCTGACCTGTTCCTTGCCGTCCGGTGTGTCGTAGTCGAACAGTCGTGCATGAGTTTCGAGCGCCAGACCTCCGCCCTTGCGCTGCGGCGCTGCGCTTTCCGGGACGACGAGCGGCTCGCCGCGAAAGCCATCAACGGGAACGCGAAGAAGAACCGTACGCTCTTGCGGCACGCGCACCCATTCGACCTGTTCTTTCTTTTTGGATTTCGTCTCGCGGTCTTTGTCCTGCGACTCCTCAGGGATAAACAAGCCCTCGTGCAGGGGCGGCTCAGTACGGTAATCACCCCAGCAGACGCGCGCC
This sequence comes from Pseudolabrys sp., assembly GCA_029980465.1. Lineage (GTDB taxonomy): Bacteria > Pseudomonadota > Alphaproteobacteria > Rhizobiales > Xanthobacteraceae > Pseudolabrys. Next base: position 1,898,583 of record JARYIJ010000001.1, on the reverse strand, counting down.
TCGATTTGAGTGACCTCTGGCGGCAAGAGTACCGTCAAGCCGATCGATGACGGGAGAAAGCGTCGTTTTGTGTTCGGTGCCTCGGGCGTCTCGGCATCGCCGGCCGCGCCACCGGCGCCCTCATCCGCCGGCTCCTCGACATCGATTTCCATCTCCTCCTGTGCCGAAGGATTCTCCTCATCTTCATCCGGACCGCTTTGAGTCAGCGGATCATCCGCGGGTGCCAGAAATCCCGTCAGATACCAGCGCGAGGGATTCTCGCTGAGGCGCTCGGTCGCCAGATCGGCATCTTGAGGGCCGGGCCCGACAAGATCACGTCGGAACACGTCCACCAGCTTAGCGCGAATGTCGACTGATCGCGTCATGGGCGTTTCGGCCCTTCCAAAACGATGATTTCATTCAGTGCCTGGGCGTGCCATTTTGCGGTGTAATTGGTCCTCAGGGACACCTTCGATCGAAAGCCAACGTCATTCAGCAGCGTTTCAAGCGCGACCAAGCGGTCGCGAAAACCGAGCCGTACTCCGAGCCGTAAACTCGCCTTATCAGGACCGCACAGAACCCATGCCTCGCTTCGCGTCAGGGCGTGCGCCCAAAGCGACCGCTCACCGACATCGAGTGACGAGAACAACGCATCACGCACCGCGGCAGCGGCGTATTCTTTGTTTCCGACCTTCTGAACTGCCGTCAGCGAGGCGCGCAATTGCGCATTGTCGATTTGCTGCTCGGCACGTCGGCGCTGAAAGCCCGTCTGAGTTTCGATCACGCAGTCTTCCACCGTCTCGACCCCATACCCTCCCACGAGCGCCTTCCAGGCATCAATCCGCCAGCACTCAAGGATTACATTTGTGTCCACTAGGACAGGACCGCTGTGACGAGCCATCGGGCGCTCATGTATTTTATAGGTCTAGCGGCGCCTCGACCGCATGTCGTTCAAACAGATCGGCCAGGTCCTCAATTGTCAGATCGAGAAGGTTGGCGGCACGGCGCGCCGAAATGCGGCCTTCGTTAATCGCTTGCCCCAGGACCTCCATGAAGGATTTCGAGAATAACGGCGGCGGCTCGCCGGTCGGCCCCTCGTGGCCATTGTAGCGAAGCTCGTCGTCTGAAACTGCTCGCGCCCGAGCAGCATCAAGCCGCTTCGACGCGACAAGCCGCCATTTCAAAGCGGTTGCCGTGACCTGCAACCTATCGGCCGTCGCATTAAGCCACGAAACAATGTCGCCTTCAGCCGAAGCGCGCTCAAAATCCTTGAGGGCCGCTTCCGGCATCAGCAGTGCGGACGCGAAATTATTCGCGAGCTGCTCTACGCGAATCTTGCTGTATTCGGTTGCGTCCTCAAGATACTCGGGCGGCATCGTGTCCCACGTGAGGATATGGAACAGCTCGTGCGCAAGATCGAAATTGCGTCGTCCAGCTACTTCGTGACGGTTGATAAGCACACCATCGAGATCGGGAAGACGACATGCCGCGCCGGAGACACCATCGATAGTATCCACCATCAGCACTAAGATGCCGAGCTGGCACTCCATGACCTCCGCGAGCTTCTCCGCAGGAATAGGTCCTAGCTGGAACTCGAGCGCAAAGCGTTCGCCGGCTGCCATCGCATCCTCGAAACTACTTCGGGAAGTGAGTTTCAGGGATTGACGCAAGATCGGCGCAGGCCTGCCCACCTGGTCCGCCAGCGTTCGACTCGCTGCAATCCAGCGACCCGCGACACGTTCAAACGCCTTGACGCTTTCAAGTCCCACTCTCGGATGTCGGCGCCAGGAGAACTTGCCTTCGCCGGCCAACAGGAATGGGTCGGTGAAGTAGTCGAGCGAAGCATTGAGCTTCTCAACGGCGGTCAGAAGCTCCTCGGCCGATACACGGCGTTCGCCGGTTTCGATTGCGGAGACGGTTTGCCGGTCCTTGAATCCGAAAATGCGCGCGAGATCATCCTGGGAAAGGCCTCTCTCCTCGCGCAGTGCCTTGATGCGCGCGCCGATCAGATTGGTTGTCATCGATTGCCTCCGGAGGCCATTGATATATCCTTGCGAAAGTCAATTTGCAAGAAATTATTGCGTCGTGATATATGCATAGCAATGATCGATTCGGCGCATGCGATGCATCGCCGACACCAGAAAGGGAACTTCAATGATTTCAGTAGCTTGGATGAAATGCGGCAACGACGGTCACTACTGCGACCTGGAGCTGCTCGATCTGGGAACCGTCACGGCCAAAAACGGCGTGTATGTCATTTGGCATGAGGGCAATCCGGGCCGGGTGGTCCGGATCGGCCAGGGAGACATCGCAAGCCGCCTTGGTGCTCATCGTCGCGATGCCGCGATCCTGGCCTACAAAAAGCACGGCAAGCTGCGCGTCACATGGGCAGCTGTACCGGCTCATCAGCTCGATGGCGTTGAGCGCTATCTGGCGAACGCGTGGCCTCCACTAATCGGAGACGCGTTCCCCGACGTGGCGCCTCTTGCGGTGAATTCGCCGTTTGCGGCGTGACCGCATCAACTCCAGCGAGGATGGCGTCGAGCGTCTCGCGAAGCTTCATGTACTGATACCACGCCCACGGGGGCTCTTGCCCCGTGGCCAGCTTCTGCAAGGCCCATTCCCGGACCCGCTCAAGTTCGGCGCGCGTCATGACTCGATCCTCCGCCGATCTAGTTAACAACGGATTCACGGCCGAATAGTTCACCGCCGCTCGCCCTCGCTACGCCTTCGGAGCGAGTTCCTTCTGCGCGGCGCCAAGACGCCGGTTGAAGTCGGCCAACTTGCCTTCGTTCCAGCGGCGGACTTCCAGCATGGCGCGGCGGACGGCTTCCGGTGATGAGGTTTCTACCCACGGCTGATGAGCCCGATACGGTTCGGGCTGGCCGGGCAACAGACCGAGGAAGACGTTGAGCGCACCGCCGTAACGGCGCTCCAGCCGGCGCAGCACACGATCCGTGTAGTATTGCGCGAGGCCTTCCTTCAGCGCGGTTTCAGCCTTGGCAAAGGAAGGCGCAGCCCACCGACGACCTTCGATGTCGGCGCCAAGCTGGGTGTAGGCATGCGCCAGTTCGTGCGTGAGCACCACAATCGCCAAATCCTCGATACCACAACCGAACCATTCCGATACCAGTCCGATGACGCCCCAATAGAGCCGGATGGTGGCGCGGTTGACCGCCCTTTCGTCGGCGAGCAAGTCGCTCGCGTCATACTGATAGATGCCGAGGAAGTCCTCGCGAATGGACAGCACTTTTTTCAAGGGATCGTGTTGGTCAAGCACCTTGAGTAGCGCCGCAGCCCAGTTCGCGACCGATTGCAGGTCCGCTGCGCTCGCGGAAACCCATTTGTCCGGCTCCGGCCGGCCCAAAAGCTCGTCGCGCAACCTCAGGAGCCCCGAAGCCCCGCTACGAGCCTGTTCGAGCAACGCTCGATAGCGTCCGAGCAACATGATGCGCTCGAAGTCATCGGGAAACTGAACGTCCTTGAGCACTGCGGGATAGCCAGGCGCCACCTCGACCGGGACTTGCGCACCCGGCCGCTTCTGCTCGGCCTCCTCCGGCGTTCGGAACATCAGACGGCACTCCGCCCGGAGCGCTTCCCGGACGGCGGGCTGCACCTGATCCCGCACGCGGCGGACTTTCTCCTCCACCGCCGGCGGAACGCGCTCAATCAGCTCCGTCAGCTTGATCGGCATCATTCCTACCCTGGCAAAAGCTCAAATCTCGCGGCGTAGACGCCGCAGCTCATTCAATGCACTGTACATCGAGAAAAAGCTTATGAACGCGATCATGGAGGGGATGATCGACTGCGAGGCCCACATGTTGGTCCTGCTTCGCCAACTCGGCCCGCCAGCTTTCCTCCGACGCTGGGCAGGTCCTGCGCTGGTCGCCCACATCATTGCAAAAGTAGACATAAAGTAGCCGCGCCGGCGTGCCGGTGCGGTTGAGAACATGCAATGCCGCCAGCCTGTTGCAGAACTGATAATAGGGCCGCTTCCAGTCGCAGCTTGCCGTTACGCCGAGGGCCGCCTTGGTCGCATTCAGAGTTTGCCCAATTAGCGCGACGCTCCTGGCATCGGCTGCCTGACAGCCGGACAAGATCTCTTCGACGTTGGCTTTGGCTTCGACGAGCAGCCATTCATGCGCCGCACCAAAACGAAGACGGCCGACCGCATCCCAGTTGTGACCCGTTCGATGCGTCGGCCAAGCCGTCTCCCACGCCTTTCTAGCAGGGTCGGCCGCCGGCAGGAATTGCAGCTGATGCCATTCCCGATCCCACAGGATGTTTCCTTGCTTGTCCCGGCGCATCTCGCCCGATGGGAAATCGAGCCATTCAACATGCTCAGCCCGCGTCGCTTCGCAGACCTTTCGGATAAAATGTTCGCGATGACGGCCAAGCATTCGGAGAAGGTGAAGCTCGCTACCATAATTTGGGTTCAATCGAGCCACGGATATCGATCCACTTTCATCCGGCAGAAGTTATCGGAGGCGATGCACGGGCCTGCTCTTCGTCGGTGACAAAATCGATATGATCCACTTCATGTGGAGCGATTGCCTTATTAACCGCAGAACGGAATCGGGTGAAGGTGCGTCGCTTCGCCTCTTCCGTCGATCGATCGAACCATCCTCCCCACGGCGGGATGGCCTCACCTTCAGCCTGCACCAGCAAGCGCCGCGCTTTTTTGCCCGTGAATGCTACGGGGCGTGTAACCATTGAAAGGTCCAATCCTGCGACATCAACCCAATGAGCCGACAGATATTCGAAATGCTTCGCCAACTCTTCCTCGGGCGGCCTCACCTTGGCTTCGGTATCCCATTGGCGGTAACACGGGCCGCCCATCGGACCGATTGAATAAGTGGTCGGCTCTTCGACCTTGTATAAATCTTGATCTGAAACTGCTTTGACGATCTCGGCGCAGCCATTGGCGGACGCCCAATCGACGGTCTCTTTCCACCTGTGCATCTTCTCGGTGTCGTTGCTGTAGGCCCACCCCGCCAGAATGAGCGGTGCAGGCGGCCTGCTCGGACGACAGGAATGCGCCTCGGCGTAATTGACCAGTTGCTTGTGTACGTCGTTCCATCGCGACGGATTGGGGCAAATGCGTTGCGGGGCCGCAGGCTTCGCCTTATTGCTGCGAACTGCACCGCCCGCATGCTTCACCGGCGCGCTTTGATCCGGATACCGATCCAGATCGAATCTTCGAGGAAACCAATGCTGCCGCTTCATGTGTTCCGCGATATCGCCTGTCGCGATCATGGCATTGCACTCAGGGCATTCGATCCGCAGCGCTAGCAAATCCGGTCGAATGAAACGAGGTTTGAGACGGGCGATGACGCGGAAAGTGTAGCTGTCGTTCTCGACCCAAGAGACGCTCTTGCCGCGCTGGTCATATAGAACGAGGCTCCCAACGAGGAAACCGGCATTGTTCTTCATCAAAAGCACAATGCTCACGTCCTTCCCGGTTTCGATCGTGATCAACGAGCATTGTTTCGACGCAGACGCCTCGACCTCCGTCACGACTCCGATGATGAGACCCTCGCGTTGCTTGAATTTTGCAAGAGCGGATTCTGGCACGGCCGACGAGCGAATGCCTTTCGCCGCCACGTAGGTTTTGTCCATGCAAGGATGCTTGTACCAGGGCGGTCCCAACGGTGGATCGATCCAAACGCTGCCGCCGTTGTGACGGATGAAGTAGACCGGCTTCTTGCACTCGGGGCATTTCGTTTGAAAGCAGCTGCTTTCTTTGCTTCGGTTGTAGCCGGCGTAATCGTAAACATCCGAGCGCGCGGACCCGCTGCATCCGCCATCAAAATGCAATGGGATGCAGCGGCCGTCTATGTAGCGGAATTCAATTTCATTGCCGCATCGACTACAGATTGGCATCGGCTACTCTGCGCTGGCACGATCACTCTACATCGACATCGTCCTCGTCATCTTCCACTGCCTTACCCTTCATCCCAGGCGCGATGCCGAGGCGTAATTCTTCGGCGTGACGTTCGGCGTTGAGGGCGAGCAGGCGGGCGAGGACTTCGTCGCGGAAGTCGGAGGGCCAGAACAGGCGGCCCTGATAGGTGTGGTCATCCTCGTTGGTCTCGTCGAGGAAGACCGGCGCGGCGCGCGCGGCGAGGTCGCGCCAGGCTCTTGCCTCGTCCGCGGTGCTGGCGCCCGCGGCGTAGGCTTCGAGCACGGCGCGGTCCATGGCGGCGTGCAGCTCGCGCAGGCGCTGGATGTCCGCGGCGGTCTCGGTTCGGTCGTGGAAGCGATTGTAGGTCTTGGTCATGCCCTCGTTGCGGGCGACCATGAGCGCTGCGCGGTGGTCGTAGTAGATTTGGCCAGTTGTTTTGAGACTTGGAGAAATATTGAAGCCAGACGGAAACGGAAAGGTTTCAAAGCAATCAGAGGGAGCATAACGCAAATCATCTTTCATAGACGAGGAAAGAAACCGCGCCCAGATTTCATGGACGCGCGCTTGGAGCATCGTGAAGGCGGCGAAATTCTCGAAAGCGAAGACAACCATCGATTCAGCAAAAACCATCCCGCATGGCAACCTTGCGATGCCGAGCTGGGGCGACACGCGAGAAAGCGCCAGTACGTGTTCGAGCGAGGCCATAGCTGGTCTCAGATTAGTGGCTGATCTTGCATGCATCCACCAGCGTTCTGGGTTGACGATTGAACCCTGCCTTTGCCGATTTGGCTTGACCCGTCGCTCGATGATTTCCAACAAGGCCGGCCAGTCCGCTGCCACGGGAGCAGGATAATCCAAAGGCACAACAAACTTTCGTAGGCATGCGTCACGTTCCTTCTCGCCTGTGCTGAACCACGATGGCAAAGCGGCATCCCGTTGCCGAGGGAAGTCCATGAAATCGATTACATATCTGTGGTGCGCATGCGTGGGCGAGCCATTTACTTCCTCGCCACCAATGTAAGGAAAGATACGTTCTTGGTTGCGCGCATCGTTAGCGATCAAGGCACGCATGGCTGCAAGACCCTCAGCCTCGCCTTTTGCAGCGGCCTGATCATCGAAGGTGAAGCCCATCCCGAGCACATACGATCCAATGAATGCCTGCCGCATATTGGCGGCAAGGCGCTCCGGCGAGCCATCCATCTGACCTTCGACTAAATAGGCCGAAATGCGTGAAACTTGCCGGGCGCCGAGGACAGGAGAACGGACCCGCCCTTTAACTAGATGTACGACGGAAACCACGACAGCCGCCTCGCCCGGCCATTGTAATCGTTTGATGGCGCGGCTGATCGCTCCGCCGGCGCGAAGGACCACGACAAGCCCCGTTGCCCTCGTGTCGCCTTGACCGATCGTATTGGTTGCGATCAGCCCGAAAGCGCCACCTTCGCGTAACAGCGCGAAAGCACGACGAAAGAAATGCGCCACGAGATCGGCGTTGCCGTGCGAGCCTTCGTGCAAAGCTTTCAGCCAGTCGAGATAGCCTTCGCGGTTCGACCCTACTATGCTGTTCTTGCCGGCAAACGGGGGATTGCCAACCATCGCATCAAATCCACAATTGGCTCGCGCAAACACCTCCGGAAACTCAATCTGCCAATGAAACGGCGTGAGCTGATGCGTGCCTTGCTTCAATGTCGTGGCCATGGCGGCGAGCTTGTCCCAGGGTACTGGTGATCCGCCCAACCAGCTCTCGACCTCCGCACGCTTCTTCTCGCGCGCCTTCGGCTTGTCCTCGGCGAAGAATGCCGCGATCACAGCGTCGCCCATCAGGCGGATGTCCTTCAGCCGTCCTTCCAAGGAGCGGTGCCGCTGCTCCTGGATGGCGCGCGCGGTGTCGTCGGGCGCGGCCTGGATTTCGGCGCGGCCCTTCATCGCCTCGGCGACGCGGTCCTGCACCAGCCGCCGGAACAGCGGCAGGCCGGGCTTTGACGTATCCCAATGCGCCGCCGCGATCTGCGCCTGCGTCAGCCCCACCAGGCTGTCGCCGGATTTCAGCGCATGATCGAGGAAGGTGAACTCGTGATCGCGCGCGAGCGTGGCGAGCCACAGCGACAGCTTGGCGAGATCGGTGGCAAGCGGGTTCTTGTCGACGCCGTAGAGGCAACGCTGCGCGACCAGCCGCTTGGCATGCAGCTCGGCGTCCTCGTCCGTTGGAATGGTCGGCTTTTTCTCGGGGTAGCGTGACCACGCCTCGACCAGCCGCGCCGCAAGCGCGCGGCAGGCCTCGACCAGAAAGGCGCCCGAACCCATGGCCGGATCGCACACTTTCAGATCGAGAATCTGTTCCGGCGTCGCATCGGGCCCGATCCGCGCGAACGCCGGCTCCAGCGCATGTTCGACGATCGGCGCGGTGAGGCTGCGCGGCGTGTAATGGCTGCCGGTGCGGCGGCGCTCATCGGTCGGCTGCAGGATCGGCAGGCCTGCGGCGATCTCGTGCTTCTTGGGCGAACCGCGCTCGTCGACGATCGGATCGAGGGCGGCGGCAAGCTCGGCCGCGGACTTGGCAGCCTCCACCGCCTTGGCAAGGCCCGCCGAGAGTTGACCGCGGTCGGCTTCCTCTTTGAGGAACTTGACGCGGTCCTTGCCCTTGGCGGCGGCGAGCTTGTCGAGATCAACGAACACCGGCGTGCGGTTGTTCTTGCCGGCGCGGATGGCGAGCGCGCGCCCGGACGCGGTCTCGACCGTAAAGCCCATCACGGTCTCGTAGACTGAGCCGATCTGCTCGACATCGAGCGTGCGGTAGGACAGCCGCTCGCGGGCGCCGCCCTTTGCGGCGAGCGTCATCAGGCCTTCGAGGATCCGCAGGATGCAGCCGTCGGACACGGGCAGGACGCGGGGCGCGGCGGCCGCATCAGCGCGGCCTTCGAGGAACGGAAACTGATCGGGATCGAACAGCTTGCCACCGCGCGCCTGAACGAAATGACTCGGGTGACCCTTGTGGATCAGCCGGAATAGCGCAAGCAGCTGGCCCCAGCCGCCGCGCCGCTCGTCCATGGTGTCGGGATTGAGCGCAGCGTCGCCGGTGAGCTTGTCGTAGAGGCCGCGCAACGAATAGCCAGTCTCGTAGAGTTTCTGCGCGCGGCCGTCGCTGCGCGAGGGCAGAAGGCCGCGGTCCTCGGCATAGAGCACGAACACGAGACGCATCAGGACGGTGAGCAGGCCTTCATAGAGATGCCCGGGCCGGCGTCGGGCGAGATCGCGGATGACGTCGGGAGCAGCGGCATCAAGCCCGCGCAGCAGCTCGTGCAGCGCGCCCAGCACCTGCTCGGCGAGCGCCGTGGAGACGGCGGCCTGCGCCTCGCGGCTTTTCTTCAGCAGCGCGGGAAGGCGGCGGTCGCCGGCGTCCGCGAACAAGCGAAATGAGTCGAGCAGTAGTTTCAGGCCACCAAGCATCGGCCGGCCTGCGACGGTGGCGAGCGCGCGCAGCGGAAAGCTCAAATGCCCCGATGTTTCGCCGCGCGGCGCATAGATCAGGCGCAACTCCTTGTCGGAGATCAGTATGCCGGCGAACACGCTCGTATCGCGCAGCAAGCGCTCGAACCGCTGATGCGCCGTCGCTTCCCAGCCGTCGAGCGTGCCGCGCGCGTCCGGTTCGACGCCGGGCTCGATGCGCACAAGCAGCTGCCAGGGCCGCTCGGATTGCCCAAGCTCCTTCACCGCCCAGGTGGGGCTGAGCGTCGTGGAATGTTCCGGCAAGCGCACATGCACGTCGTCCGGCAGCTGGGGGCCGCCAGGACTGCCGGCCACATGCTCGACCTCCCAGCCGAATACGTCGTGCACAAAGCGCCAAGGGTCACGCAGCGCCGGCTTGCTCTCGTCCTCCTCGATGTGCTCGGCGACCTGCGCGCTGTCGACCTGGGTTTGCCGCGATGGCGCGAGGCCAAGGTCCTTCAGCAGCATCGGCGCCACGACCAGGCCGACCGGCTGGACGTGATCCAGCCATTCCAGATCGGGATCGCGCTTGATCTCGGCCGCCATGGCGATCAACCCGTCGCCGGCCAGAGGTAGACCAGGCCGACCGGCTCAAGCCGGTGCGCGGTCACATCGTAAGAGGCTCGGATGCGCGCGGGCTCCTCGCGGATTTCCTTTTCGAGACGGATGAGCCGGCCTTGCCAATGGCGGCGGTCGGCCTCGCGCTCTCGGCGCTCATCATCGGCGATGCCCGGCAGCAGCAGCTGGTTGGGATCGAAATCCGAATTGGCCTTGGCGATCCGTTTGCGTTGCTGGTCCAGCAGTTCGGTGAGCGACTTCGCTTCGGCTTCGCCGCGCTTGGCAAGATCGACTTTGACTTTCGCCAGGCGCTCGTTGGCGAGCTTTTCAAGCGTCGGAACAAGGTCGGCGATGTCTCGCTCGACCAGCGCCTGGATGCGTCCAATGGCCATCGCTGGCGCCGCGCGAGAATCGCGCAACGCCTCCTCAAGCTGATTGAGCGTCCGCTCTTCGCCGCTTTCCCCGAGGGCCCGCAGCGGTTTGATGTGTCGCTCCGCCTCGGTCCAGATCGCTGTCACCGGGATGACCTCTTCGTGCAGGCGCGCGGCACCGGCGCCATAGACGGCGAGCCGCCCCATGAGGACGAGGCGCGGCTGCGCGCCTGGCCCTTCGATGACCGAGATGCGCGACAGGCCCGATTGGAATCCTTGCGAAATGAACCGAGACAGAAGCCGGCGCACCAGCCGATGTTCGAGATGGACCTGGACGACCTCGGGCGCGTCGCGTCCGTCCGGCAAGCGCGGCGGCTCGAAGGCAATCGCGCGGATCGGCACTTTCTTGCGCCATTCGTTGATGCGCTCGCCCCGTTTGCGCGGCCGCACGCGCAGATCGTCGAACGTATCTTGCCAGCCGGCCTCCTTGGCGAACGCCAAGTGGTCCGGATCGAACCTGAAGGTGGCGGCCTTGCCGACCGTTTCGCCGCGCGTGGAATCGAGCGACAACCCGGCGCGCGCCAGGGCAGCACCGACGACGCGCTGGAGGTCGTGCGTATCGACGCCAACGCGCTCACGTGATTTTTCCAGGGCGTCCTGAAGGTCCCGCTGCTCTTTCACCACGCGTTCGTAGCGAGCCTTCTCCTCGTCATCCATTTCCGCCCGGGCGCGCGCCAGTCGTTCGGCGTCGGTTTCCTCCTCGATCGCCTTGGCGAGCGCCTTGGCTTCGCCGCGATCGATGCCGGCCGCCTCCATCCTGTCTTTGATGCGCTTCTCGATGACCTGGCCGGCAGAGCCAAGCTGGTCCTGAATCACGTCGGTCTTGCGGACAAGCGCTTCAAGCACGATGTCGGCCTCGCGCTGCTCATAGCGGAAATAGCGGCAGAAGACCTGCTTGGCCGGCTGAAGCTTGCGGTCAATGCGCCCGTTACGCTGCTCGAGGCGCGAGGGATTCCACGGCAAATCAAAATGGACGAGGTCTGAGCAGTAGGTCTGCAGGTTGATGCCCTCACGCGCCGCATCGGTGCAAATCAGAATACGCAGCGGCTCCTTCGCCGGATCGGCATTAAACGCAGCCTTCACCTCCTCGCGGCGGTCCTGGCCGGTGGCGCCGGTGAATACTGCGATGCGCTCGTCAACCCGGTCGGCTTCGGCCAGCGCCTCTTTGAGACGCCGTTCGAGCCAACGCCGGGTGTCTTCCCATTCGGTGAAGATGATCAGCCGGCGCTCGTTCCAATTTTTACCAGACAACAGATTGGCTTTGATCCATTGCACGAGCCAATGTACGCGCGCGTCCGGCTTCAGGGCAGCAGGTTCGGCTATCGCGAGCATGTCGTCGACCGCAGCCAATTCCGCCCGCAAGTCGGCGGTCGACGCATCGGCGGCCCCGACAACGGCTGCTGCTTCCGCCGCAATCTCCTCATCGACTTCAAGCGACGCTTCTGCCCGTTCGTCCTCCAACCCTAGGTCTTCGGTTTTGTCAGTTGTGCTTCCGTCGACAAACGTTTGCGCCGCGGCCTCGATGACCTGCTCCTGCTGCCCATCAAGCAGCCGCTGTAGTGTCTTGCGGTGTGCTTTCAATGTGCGCACAAAGGCGGGGATCGAGGACAGTAACCGCTGCTGCAATCCGACGAAGGAGAGCTTCGCAAGTGCAGCCTTGTGCGGTGGCAGCTTGGCAATGCGCTTTTTGCGCATCTCGCCATAGTCGGCGAGGCGGCGCCAAAGATCGAGCTCCGGCGTGTCCTCGCGCAAGCCCGCAATCGGAATCGCTTCGACCTTTCGCTCGGGAAATGCTTCGCCGAGACGCCTCAAGTCCGATTTCAGCCGGCGCACCATCACCGGTTCGAGGTCCCGCGGGCGAACCTCGACGCCGCGCGTGAAGCGCTGCGGATCGAGCATTTCGAGCAGTGCCGAAAAGCTGTTCGAATGGCCGTTGTGGGGTGTGGCGGTCAGGAACAGACGATGCTCGAAGCGCTCGGAGAGCTCGCGCACGGCCCTCGTAAGTTGGCTGGATATTGCATATCGCGCGCCGCCGGATGGGGCTGCGTGATGCGCCTCGTCGACTATGAATAATGCGCGCGACCGGAACTCGCCAAGAACATCACGCAGGCCAGCTATGTAGTTCTCCTCGGTCAGCAGGCTGTGGGAAATAATGAATCGCGACCCCGTGCTCCACGGGTTGACAGAAAAACCGCGAAGCCGCCGCAGCTCGCTCACACGCTCACGATCGACGATGTCGAACGATAGACCGAACTTGCTCTCAAGTTCGTCCTTCCACTGGACGGTCATTGCTGGCGGTGCGGTGATGACCATAAAATCAATGCGCCGCCGCAATAGGAGCTCACGTGCCACCAGGCCGGCCTCGACTGTCTTGCCGAGGCCAACATCGTCTGCGATCAAGAGATTCACTCGGGGCAACCGCAATGCTTTGCGGAGCGGTAGCAGCTGATAGGCATCGAGCCGAATGCCGGCCCGGAACGGCGCTTGCAGCAAGTCACGATCGGCAGCCGTTGCCGAGCGCCAACGGATTGCCCGCAAATGTGCGGCGAGGACCTGCGGGCTATCGGGCGCACCGCGCCCAACACGGGACCAAGTGTCCTCGGCCAGGACCGACGCGCCGATTTCGGCATCCCACAGAATTTCGACCTGTTCGCCTTGCGCATCGTCGGCAATGCACGAAAGCCGGACGGTGGTTAGGCCCGGCTCCAAATCGTCTACCGCCTCGACGAGCCATGGCCGGCCGCGGGCCTCGACAAAACTTCCTTGCTCGATCTTGTCGCTCAAAACGTGCCCCAGTCATGCTGGTTCGACGCGCACCCACCCAGAAACACGATCCGAAAACTCCTGTCGAATCAATGGGCGCGTCAGTTCGTCAATCCTGGTGCACGCGTCAAAATGGAAACGTCGCCAAGTCATTGAGTTTTTGCCAAAAATCGGTTGGGCGGTAGGATTCGGAGTTTCAAGCGATGGCCGCGTCGGCCCCGTCCGGGTTCGCTTCGGGCGACGACGCGCCCGGCTGAAACTGCGACAGCCGGGCGCGCGGCTAGCCATGAGGGGCCAGCCTGGTGGGCTCCGAACGGGTTCGCCGCCATCCCCACCACCGCGCTTGATCCGCCCCACAGTGCGGCTTCTCCCGCGGTCCCCGCGCTTATCGGGTCCGGGTCCCCATCATCGGCCGCGCCGATCCGGACGCGCGACCAGGCCGCCGCGGCGCATCAAGCCGCAGCGGTCTCCAACTCTGCGATCTTCTGAAACTCAACGAGAATTTCGCGGTGGTTCTGAACCAGGTAACGTACGATGCGCGGGTTGCCGAGGAGGCTTCCGAGATAGCCCTTGGCCAAGACGAGGTCGAGATGGTCCGTGCCGTATGATTGCTCGGCTATCTTGAACTCTCTTTCGAGATTTCCGGATTCGCGCTCCATGAGCGAGATTTGCTCGTCCGTGAGGCCCTTGATCGCCTTCGGCTTGCCCGTCTCGACGAGCTGGTCCTGCGGCGTTGCTGCGAGGAGCGATCTTGCGTAGCTGATGGTGTACTTGTTCATGGCCACCATGAGCTCCGCCGCTTCAATCTGTCGGAACGGCACCATCTTCTTGAAAATCCAAAATGTGCCAAGAGCCACGTGCTTGTCCTTGAGCAGCTCGACAGCTTCTGGGCAGATCCCCGTGAGCATTCGTTTCTTCTGCTGCAACGTCTTTATGTCGAGGTTGAGGGTCTTGGCGATACGCTCCTCGGAAACGCCGCGCTCGATCGCCTTCAGAATCATCTTGTGCTCTTGGACGATTGCGAGGCGGCTCACGCGTTTATTGTATGTGTACGCTTCATCGTCGGTGGAGATGATGCAGACGACCTCGGTGGCGCCCATCTCCTTGAGAACCTCAATCCGCAAATGGCCATCGAGGAGCAAATATTTCCCTCGGTTTGAGCGGTCGTGTGCGACGACCGGAGGCTCGATGATCCCGACCTCCCTAATCGAAGTGGCGATCTGCGTGTATTTTGGCGTTCTCTTGACCGCTGCCGTGACCAGGCGCAGCGGATTGATGTCCGCGATGGCCAGCCGGAGCCCGGCGGCTTCAAAGCTCATCTTGACAGGTAAAATGGATGCCTTGCGTGCCATGCTCAGGCCTGCATGCTGGTCTGGAACCGTTCGGCCAAATTACGCGGCAGCGTGTCGAGACCCTCGGCCCTCAACAGTGTGACGAAGTTTTCGTCAGCGAGCAGTTTACGCAGGGCCTCGGTCACGAACACGAGCCTGTCATGGGTCGCGCCCGCCTTGCGGACGAGGAGCCGCTTCTTGTCAGCATCTTCGCGGTAAGTACGCAATAGCGCATCCGACGATAGCGCCTGCACGCGTCTTGGTTGGGTATTGGCGAGTCCTTTACCGCGGCGTCGCCTTTGCTCGATCAACCGTTTTACAGCCAGCAGCTTTTTGCCGCGCAGCAGGTTCTGCTCATAGGCCTGCTGAAGCGCGTGCTGCACACCCGCATCGTCAGCGTTGGCAATCATGACCGCAGTACTGACCGGGATTTGGCCGGACTCCACTGCACGCAGAAGGCGATGCTCCCCTTTCTCGACAAGACGGATGACACCTCGGACATATTCAAGGGTGAGGCCCGTTTTTTTGGCAATCTCGGCTTCGCTGTAACCTCGCTTCTTAAGCCCTTCGATATCGTGAAGAAGGTCGATTGCGCGATGCTGGCGGCGGGCGAGATTCTCCACCAGGCTCATGACCAGGCAATCCTCGGTCTCGGCTTTGATGACCAGTGCCGGGATCTCGCGTTGGCCCAAACTCCGGTAGGCCTCGAGCCGTCCTTGGCCGCAGACGAGATCGTATTTGGTCCCGTCGGGAGAATTCCGGCGCGTGACCGTGATCGGCTTCTTGAGCCCGATCTCAGCAATGTTGCTGATGATCTCCTTGAACACTTTTTTGCTCCGGACACGCGGATTCAAGACGTTGACGAGATCAACGGGAATCATTTCGACGGCCGGGACGGCTTCCGCTTTCATCAGGCAACCTCCAAGACCTTGGTACGGGCCGCCATCCCGAACAATGCGTCCAACGAATTGAACCGGTAGGAGTCGAGCGATACGCCATTGTGCTCGGCAAGCCGAAGCTGATGGACGGTCATATCGAGACGGGGGAGAAGGTAATAGTCGATCGCCTCCCGGTTCATCCGATCCATGCGCACGGCGACGGTGATGTCGGGAGAAAGGCCGGTGTCGAAGCGGACGTGCCATCGGAGGGATCCGGCGAGCGTCTCTCGACATCGCACGATCACAACTGACGCAGTGAATTCACCATTGATCGTCAGCATGTCGGTCGCGGCATTTTGGACGACCCTGCCGCCAGCCTTCTCGATCCCAGCGATCGTACCGGCAACGACGCCGGGGTGCATGGCACGTAGGGCTCGGTTGATCTCGATGTATTCGTAGTCGCGATCGGGCGTGAAACCCACCAGTTGATAGGCGCGTAACAGACTCCCGAAACGATGCTGGTAGGCGCTGCTTGATGGCAGGTGTTCGGATTCGTCGATGATTAGCCCGGAAAGATAGCCGCGTGCGCCGAAGAGCCGTCGAAGGGCATCCAACATCTCGTCGTCGGATAGTCGCTGGGAACGCTCCCGGATGATCGATTGCGCGGCGTCGTATAGCAGGCGATCAACGATCGGCTCGAACACTCCATCTGCCCGAATCCACATGTCCGGGTCGTTGCGGACGCGCTTCTTCTTGAGCTTGTAGGAGATGCGGTTCCACACGTTGTTACCGACATATTTCTCGTTGATCAGCACCTGGTGAACCGTGCCGCGCGTCCACAGCCGGCCAAGGTCAGTCGCAATGCCGCGCTCGTTCAGGAGGGTTGCGATCTCCCGTTCTGGCTTTCCTGCTTCCACAAACATCCGATACATCCATCGGACCGTTTCCACCTCCTCGGCGGGGCCCGGCACGAGAACGACGCGATCGGTTTGCAGGCTTTTTTGCTCTCCGCGCGACAGCTCGGCCTTGGCAATCTTGGCCTGATCGATCAGCCGCCGGCGCAGCCCGTATCCGGGCGGGCCGCCTTGCCGGAACCCATGCTCGATGAGCCGGCACTGACCGGCGAACACCTTGGTCGACAGCTCACGGCTGTACTCGCCGGCCATGGCTCGCTTGACGCCTTTGACGATGGTGGAAACGGGGCTGCCATCGTTCTCGAACTGCTCGGCGCAATAATGCACGCTGATGCCGGCGCGCTTACAAATGTACTCGTAGTAGGCGCTCTCATCGGCGTCCTGGAAACGGCCCCAGCGGCTCACGTCGTAGACGAGGATCGCGGTGAAGTCCGCCTTGCCGCTTTGCACGTCCTCGATCAGCTGCTTGAGCGCATCGCGACCGGCCAAACGCAACCCGCTGCGACCTTCATCGGCGTAGGTGCGGACGATCTCGATGCCACGGCGTTCAGCGTACGAACGGATGGCGTCAGCTTGATTTTCGGTGGAGTACTGCTGGTGCTCCGTCGACATGCGCACGTACTGCGCAGCGCGCACCGTTTTCGTGGTGTCGGTCGGCCCCTCTACAGAATTGCGTTGGCCGGAACCGACCACGTTTCGCTTCCTCTGTCCGTGGTCGTGATTGCTCTCGACCGCCTGCACCAGCCGCAGGACGCGCGAGAGCAGTTCTGCCGTTGATGGCCCTTCACCAGTTTAACGGGGGAGGGTCGAAAACATGCCTGCGAAAAAGGGCACACTTGTGCCGAAAAAGGGCACAGTTGTGCACCAGCCCAACCGTGGGCACGATTCCGATGTAGACTATGCAATTGCGATAGCCGCTGCCCTGCGAAGAGAACTCGGTACGACGCACCAAGCGGTCAAATCAGCGATGCGCTGGACCGGGGCCAGCGAGCGGACGGTGAAGTACTGGTTTGCTGGTTCGAGGGGACCGAGCGGCCACCATCTGATCGCACTCGCGGGTTCTTCGGACGCGATTTTCGAGCTATTCCTGCAGCGCGCTGGGCGCCAACATTACGCGGGAGCGCGTCGACTCATCGATGCACACGAGAAGCTCAAAGGGATCGTGGAAGTAGTCCAGAGCATCATCGATGATTCTACCGACCGTTGAAGGCGACCTTTGACAGCAGGAGGAGGTCTGCAGATCGATTCTCAGTACTTCTCGTAGCCACTCCACCTTGCGCGCGATTACGAAGAGCGAGTTGGCACAGAGGATTTCTCCCTCCGCCACTCCTGACGCGACCAACATTCTCTGCCGGGATTTCTCGCGGTGAAATCGCCAATAACGGCGGCCCTTCGCGCGAAACCTCCGCACTGTGGTGAGCCCGTCGGGGCCCGAAATTCTGTCTCTCGGCCCGTTTGTCTCCAAACCTCCGCACTTCGCGGATTTAGTGCGGTTCTCGTAAGCAACTGATTTTGAAACTCTTTTCGCGACACCAACCTCCGCACTTTGCAGAGATATCGCGGGGTAGCGAGAGAGTCTGGGAGCGAACGCCGATGTTGATTTTGCGAGCGTTTGTCAGTCTCGGAGGATGGACCGGAACCGAGCGCATTGAATGCTCAGTCCGCCGCGGGTTACCTGCCCGTATAGCTAAGCACGCATATCGAGAAGCTCTTCGACGTCGCTCTCCTTCATGCCGTAAAGCTCGCCAAGTTCTTTGTTGGAAAAGCCGTCACGCTTCTGTTTAGCCAGCATCATGTTAGCTCTGGCATCCCAGCTGTAGTCGGCCTTGATGTCCTTTTCGATCTGCAGCGTCGCTTCGAGTCGGTCGATCTCTTTCTCATCGCAATGTGGGAGCACCGCGGCGTCGATGTGACGGAAATGACCGTATTTGGTTGATTCTTTGTGCAGGAGCTCGCGCCAATACGAGAGGCGTCTATTCCCATTTACAACGAAGCCATTCTCATCGAGGAGAATCGGATCGACCTGCTGGTTGGCATTCTCTTCAAAATATTTTGCGAGATCAGATTTATTCGCGAGCTGCAGCAATAGCTCATGTTGAGCCTGCTGCGCGTCCCACATCTCTGCATCGCCGGAGAACATACCGTCCTCCGGCAATGCGACGCCGCGACCTCTGAAATATTCCATGTATTGGCGGAGAAATGTCGTCAGCCTAGCAGGCGCAATGGCTCTAAGAGCATCAGGGTGGCTGAATTTCCGGAGCCTGAAGGTAGCCATGCGATCACCCCTATGTAGAGTGCGCGCCAGAGAAGCGATTCTTAGACTTCCTCACCACTAAATCACGAGTCGCACAATTATCACAACCTTTGCGATGCAGTATCCCGACAGTTTCCCCCGACGCCCGGTAGGTGACAGCCAGGTAACCGGGGCCAAAAATGCCGACCGCTTCGATCCCCAACCCTCTATCGCCCCAGCATCTTTCCGCCGCCGAGCGCCTTACCGAAATCGCCGAGATTCTAGCTACCGGCCTCATGCGGCTGGCGCTGCGCATCATCACCGCCGATCAGCGGCTCGCCGAGGCGCATGCGAAGACCACGATGGCGATCTTCGGGCCCTCGGGTGTCGGCAAGACCTCGCTGCTCAAGACCCTGCCACCGGCGGAGACGCTCTGCATCGATCTCGAAGCCGGCATGAAGTCGGTCCAGGACTGGCCCGGCGACAGCATCCCCGTGCGCAGCTTCGCCGATGCTCTCGACGTCGCCTGCCTCGTCGGCGGCGTTGATCCGGCGGCGGATGAGAAGACCTTCTTTTGCGAAAGCCACTACCGGCATCTCGGCGACACCTATCCCGACCTCGTCCGCATGATCGCGGGCAAGCGCATCATCTTCGTGGACTCCATCACCGACCTCACGCGGCTCGCCATGGCCTGGGCGAAGACGCGACCGGAAGCGCAGTCGGAGCGGACCGGCAAGCCTGACACCCGCGGCGCTTACGGCCTGCTCGCGCGCGAAACCATCGGGCTCCTGAAGCACCTGCAACACGTGCCAGGCCGCACCGTGATCTTCGTCGGGATCCTGGACCGCGTCACCGACGAGTTCAACCGCGTCACCTGGCAGCCGCAGATGGAGGGTGGCAAGGCTGCCCGCGAGCTCCCCGGCATCGTCGACCAGGTGATCTCCATGAGCCGGTTCGCGCCCGATGGCGACACCTGGCGTCACGAGCCCGATCGCGGCGAGGTGCGCCGCCTCGTCTGCCAGTCGGCCAATCCCTTCGGCCTGCCGGGCAAGGATCGCTCCGGCCGCCTCGACCTCACTGAGCCGCCCGACCTCGGCGCGCTGCTCCGCAAGATCAACCAGACCAGCAGAGGATGACCACCATGTTCGACATGAACGATGCCGAGCCGCAGAAGACCGGCGAACTCATTCCCGACGGCACCTTCGCCAAGGTGACCATGATCGTCCGCCCGGGCGGAATCGACGGCCAGAGCGAGATCGACCAGGCCCTGCTCAAGGCGCCGAGCCTCGGTTGCGGCGACGACAAGTACATCGTGTCGCGAGCCGAGATCACGAAGGGCGGTCTTTGGCACTGGAAGAGGATCATCGAAGCCGCCATGCGGCTGCAATCACTCGCCGCGACAAATCAAGTTCGTCTTCTCCTTGGTCCGCCTTCGGTCATTCGTCTGGATGCTCCGATATTTGAGCCGAAAATCCCGATGGACGATTGGCAACGTTCCGTTGCCGAATTTGTCCCCGCAGCTGATGCGGCCATCATCCGCCAGGGCGAACAGATTGCGGCAATGTTTTTGAAAGACACAGCGGCGCCCTTCGTGCCAATCTCGTCAGCGGTGGGTTGACGATTGTTCGAGGCGATCGACACGCCGCTCGATAGCATTAAGCCGCTCGTCCTGTCGGGCGGTCTGCACCACGACGTTCGCAAGCTGCTGGAGCGTCGCTTCGATCTTGGCGACGCGCTGATCGACATTCTGCAGTTCCGCTTTCATTCCGAAGAATGCTGCCGTCCCTGCGATCACAAAACTGATCGCCGTCAGAATATGACCGTAGGTGATTGTCCGATCGAGCAGCGGCTTCGGCCTTTTGAATTCGTCTTGGCTTGCACTCATCTGAGCACCTTCGGACTATCGCCTGAAAATCCGCGCGACTTTCTCGATCGAGCGTCCGCCGACGTATGCAGTGATGATCAAGCCGCTCCAATCGGCGATCATGCCGGTGAGTGGATCGGTGCTGCCGAGCCCGAGCACCTTGTCCCAGACGATCACTTTCCAGAAATAGATGATGATCGGCAGCGCAAGCAGCGGCCGAATGATCGCCGTGTACCAGCGGCCCTGCTCAGCGATGATGATGGCGGAGGCCTGCCTGCGCGCCTCGATCTCCGCCTCGATCTCTTTGGCGGCGAGGTCGGCCGCGATCCGGTCCTGCGTGTTCGCGGCGTCGAGCTTCGCCCTGTAGGCATTGATGAGGCCAGTAACGACGGGGCCGCCGATGAGGCTCCCAAGCCAAGTCCACATGGCGTCACTTCTCCTGTGGCGCGGACGACCCATCACCTAGTTCGATTTCACGCCGCTTGTCGGAAAGATCGCGGAAGTATTTCATGACGGCAGTCACGACGATCAGGATCAGCGGCCAAGCCCAAGACGGCACCTGCGCCGCGATCGAGCTCACATCGACGCCGCCGACGATCGGCGCGAAGAAGTCGTAGCCGCTCACGATGGCGCTCGCGGCGATCACGACCGCGGACGACAGCTTCTGCTTGATGCCGGCAAATTTTGCGCGCAGGGCGGCGAAGAAATTCTCCTCTTCCTGGTAGAGCTCGCGGAAGGCGGGGCGCGATTTCAGGATCGGACGAATCCAGAACCAATAGACCGCAACGAGCGTTGCGGCGATCGAGATGTAGAGCAGCATGGGTGTCCTCCAATATTCAGGCGGTGGCGAGCGCGGGGACGAAAGGCGTTTCGGGGATGGCGGCTTCCTGCCGACGCTGGTGCCAGCGGTTGAGCGCGTAGACCGAGCTGCCGACGATCAGGACGACGCCGCAGCCAAGCGCTGCGGTCTCGAAGGGGTGGGCCGCGATCCAGTCCCAGAAGCCGCCGCCGGCAGCGACCGGAGCGGCGGTGCCGGTCCCAACGATCACTTTCTTTGCGGCTGCCGGCGCCGGCACGACGCCCTTGCCGGGGACAGGTGCGGCGCCCGGCGCGATCGGGGGTGCCGACGTCTGTTGTGACACCATGCGCAGGCTGACGGATTTGACGGCGGCGACGCGCGCGCCCCAGCCTTTGCCGAACACCGGCCAGGTCTTCAGGCGCTTGAGGAAGGCCAGGCGCTCGTCATTGATCGCGACGACAAGCGCCTTCGGGTCGCGCCTGGCGATAGCGCGCAGCACCTCGTCGGTGACCACGTGGGTGCTGTCGGGCAGCCCGACGATGCGGCGCAGCACCTTGCCGCTGCGCCCGATCCCGCTGTTCACGCCATAATCGAACACCGAGTAATCGACCCCGGCGGGCAGCTCATCGCAGCGCTCCGCATCCCAGTAGCGCTTGCGATAGATCGCCTTGGCCTCGCCGACCGTCATGGAGCGCACGTCGGCGGCTGTGGCGTTCGGCTTCACGTATTTGCGGTAGTCGTAGATCGTGATGCCAAAATTCGTCGGGCCGCCGGGGTCGGACGGATGGTTGGTATAACCGCCCTCGTGGGCGAGCAGGCGCCGCAGCGCCTCGTCGTAGGTCGAAGCCGCCATGTCGGTTCTCCAAATGAAAAAGCCGCCCGGAGGCGGCCTAGGTTGAGGATCGGAAACGGGAGGATCGGATCAGCCCGGCGGCGGCTCCGGGCTCACGTCGCGCGGCTCCTTGGCCTTCGCGAGCTCATCCTGGAGCGCATCGATACGCGCGAGATGCAGCTCGTTTTGCTCGTTCGCCGCTGCCAGATTGGCGGCGAGGTTCGCGGCGCGCTCCGAGAGCACCTGAATCTGGGATTGCAGCTCGCGGACGTAGCCGCGGACGCTGGTCTACGCGAGAGCAGCCGCGTGGATCGCCGGCGCCGATCGCTGGACCGACGCGATGTGGCGTGACCTGGAGAGTCAGATCGGCCCGCCTGACGAAGATGAGCGCAGTCAAACCACCGATCCCGCCGCGGAAAGCGATCCCGTCGCCGGCGTGATCCGCCGACGGCCTGAGCGCCGAGCGCGGCGCGTGTTCCGGTCGAGCTATCTGGGCTGAACTCATGACGCTCGAAGAGATGACCGCGCAACGGGACGCGCTGCTCGCCGCGCGCTTCCGCGGCGTGCGCACCGTGGAGATCGACGGCCGCCGCGTCACCTACGGCAGCGATGCCGAGATGGCAGCCGCAATCACGGACCTCGAGCGGCGGATCGCGGCGGCCCAGGAGGGTGGCCGCAAGCGCCGCATTCTCACGTCTGCCTCGAAAGGCCTCTGAGTGCTCGCCTCCCTGACAGCGTTCCGGCGGCGGGTTGGAGCCTTCATCGGCGGCTTCGAAGCAGGACTCGCGAACCGCAGGCTCAAGGGCTTCCAGCCGAGCCGCGCGCATCTCAACACGCTCATTGCGGCGGCCGGTCCCGACATCACGGCGCGCGCCCGCTGGCTAATTCGCAACAACGGCTACGCGGCGAACGCGATCGAGAGCTGGGCCGGTAACGTTGTGGGTGCCGGCATCAAGCCGTCATCCCTGATCAAAGATACCGGCGTCAAAGCGCAGGTCCAGAAGCTTTGGCTCGACTGGACCGACGAGGCCGACGCCGAAGGTTTCACGGACTTCTATGGCCTGCAACGCCGCGCGGCACGCGAAGTGTTCATCGCAGGCGAAGTGTTCTTCCGTTTCCGGCCGCGCCGGCCGCAGGACGGGCTCACGGTCCCGCTCCAGCTTCAGATGCTGCCGTCGGAGATGCTGCCGCTCATGCGCGCAAACATCTGCGCTAGTTCAGCGCCGATGTAACCCCCGCCGATCACAAGCAATGACTTCGGGAGGCATTCAAGGGATAGCGCGGTGGTGCTTGTCAGATACTCGACAGCATCAAGACCGGGGATCGAGGGCACTGCAGGCCGTGCGCCCGTGACGATGATAAGGCGCGGCGCCTTGATCAGATCGCCATTGATGGCCACGCCACCTTCGGCAAGGCGGGCCTGCCCTTCGACGTAAGAGATGTTGTTATAAGCCGGTAAAAGATCGGCGTATTTCGATTGGCGCAGGCTCGAAACGAGCTCGTCTTTCTGCTGGACGGTCGCTGTCCAATCGCCCACCTGCCCTTTGGCCCTGATGCCTGCGAAGCGCGCGGCGGCGCTGGCCTGATGCTGTGTCTCAGCGGCCCGGATTAGTGTTTTTGACGGCACGCAACCGATGTTGACGCATGTGCCGCCAAGAGTGCCATGACCAATCAGAGCCACCTGCGCACCTTGTTCTGCCGCAGTGATCGCCGCCGAAAAGCCTGCCGACCCCGCACCGATGACGGCGAGATCAAATTGCTTGCCGCGATTTCCAGACGCGCAACAGTCACTCATGATTTGACGCCTTCTTTGCTGGCCCGCAGCACGCTTGAGCATTGATGCCGCGACGCCGGAGCCACAGGACGCAGCCGACCGCACCGGCAATCAGCACGGCTGCGATCAGCACGTATCCCGAATAGGAGAGCCAAGCTGCGAGCGCCGTCACGCTGATGCCCGCAATAATCGCTGGCGTGGCGCAGCAAACCACCGCAAGGGCGCCAACGAGCACTGCTCCAATTGTGGTACCGGCTGCTTTCACCGGAGGCTCAGCCTTTCGGAGAGGACGGATAGCCGGCGTTCGTCGTCGCTGTCGTCAGCGCCTTCACGTTGGTCTTTGCGTCGTCGAAGGTCACGATGGCAGTCTTGTTTTTGAATGACACCGAAACCGCTTTGACACCCGGCACGGATTGCAGGCTCGATTTAACGGTGTGCGGGCACGCGGCGCAGTACATGTTCTGCACCGCGAGCGTCACCGTTTTTTCCGCTGCACGAGCAGACGAAGGACCGATGATGCCGAGCGAGAGCGTAACAGGGATGACGTACTTCATCATTTGATTTGCTCCATTGGTTAGGACAGCACGTAGGGGGCGACATAGTCGAAGGCCCAGGCGGCAAGAACAATGACGGTCGCCGCAATGAGCGCGATCTTAACGAATCTGTTAGGCAATGGCCGTGCGCAAGCCTCACCCTCTGCACAGGCGACCTTTGACGAGCGATAGACCAACCAATAGCCGGTGCCGATGAAAGCGAGCGTGGCCGCAATGAAATACGGCTGATAGGGCGCAAGCTGCGTGAAGTTTCCAATCCATGCGCCACTGACACCAAGGCTAAAGAGAACGACCGGCAAAATGCAGCACGACGATGCGGCGAGCGCACCGATGATCCCGCCCGCCGCCGCCAGCTTTTGACCCTTGCCGGGCGAGGCGTTGGCAGGGCGATCGCTCAATGCAATAGAACCCATGGCGCTGCGCGTTTCGCTCATTTCGTTGTCCTCTCTGGATCGCGGGCGGTATACTTCCTGTAGTCACTACAGGAGCAAGGCCGGTCACCATGGGCTCGATCACAGATGCGCGAGCGGAAGCGTTAACAATCGGTAATTTGTCGGAACTTACCGGCGTGAACATCGAGACAATCCGCTACTACGAGCGGATCAAGATGTTCCCGGCGCCGCCGCGCACAGCCGGTGGGCGTCGCGTCTATGACGCCACTCACCTTCGTATCCTGGCCTTTATCCGCCGGTCGCGGGAGTTGGGATTTTCTCTCGATCAGGTCCGCGCGCTGATTCGGCTCGGCGGCCCCGCAAAAGCCTCATGTCGGGAAGTTCGCGAAATCGCTTCGCATCATCTCGACGAGATTCGCGCCAAGATAGCTGACCTTCGCAAGCTGGAGCGGTTGCTGGCGAAGACAGTTGCGCGTTGCACTGGAACTACCGCACCAGAATGCCCAGTGCTTGACGTTCTCGACGTTCGTCGTCCGCCGGCTGAAGCATAGAATCTCAAGCCTTGGCTCTTTCGACCACGAATCGCCGTGACCGCTTCCCCGGCACCCTCCGCCCGTTGAGCCGCCACGTGATCACGCTCAGCACATATTGCCAGCGCCGATGCGCGGTGGCGCGAGCGATACCGAACCGCCAGCAGATCATTTTCCATGGGGTGCGCTCGGCGCGCGCCCAGGCGAGCTTCGCATCCTCGGCTTCAAGCCACCGCAACCAGCCCAGTGTCTCCTCCATCCGCGTGATGGCATCGGGAGACGGAGGAGGACGCTTGAGGCGCTGAGGTTCCTGGCCAACCAAATCGCTGAACTCGGCGAGCATCTTCGGCCACAGCGAGTAGTAGCCCTGCACGCGGACCTCGGGCAGACGCTTCATCACGTCGGCCGCCTCGTGCAGCCGCGCTTCGACACAAGCCGGCGTCCAATCAGCCATGGCACGCCTCCTTGTTCGATGATCGCTTCCCGTACAGTCTTCCCCCGAGTTGCCGGATCAGTTCACGCTCAGGCCAGGTGAGACGCTGATCGTCCGCGCTGACCACCAGGATGCCGTGCTCGTGCCAGCCCTCGCGCTTGACCTCTTCGGGCGGACGCCGGTGGCCGCCGTATCCCTTGGGCATCCACCTCACGGCTGCACCTCGAGAGCGATGAGATCGGCGAGTGCACCAATGACAGACGCGGGCGTCTTGCCGTCGCCGAGCCGCCCCATACTCGTCGCAAGCGCCGTGGGCTCGACGCCATGTTGCAGCAGAAGCGACAGCGCGATACAGGCATCGTCGAGGATGCCGTCCATGGCGGAGCCTACCTTGGCGCCGTGCGTGAACACTTCGCCGATGCGGCCGGTGCTCGGGTCGAAGCCGAACGTCACCGCATAGGACCGGCAGTCGTGCACGAACGTGGTCGTGACGCTTGGCCTGCGTTCGGGAAGGCGCTGCCGGCTCATGGCGCGCCTCCGCGGAGCAAATTGGCATCAAGGGCGCGCGGCATCACGGCACCCCCTTCAGCCAATCGGGCGATTCATTCAGCGGGGAACGTGGGGAACGTGCGTTATGACGTTCCCCGCCATGTTCCCCGTCGTAAGCGTCTGAACCAACACCGTTTTGGGAACGTGACGAACGTGGGGAACGTGTTTGCTCTTCTTTATTATTGTGTACGCGCGCGCGTGCGCGTAGGTCGGAAAAACGTTCCCCAGGTTCCCCACGTTCCCCGACGCCTTGTCCATCAATGGGATAGGCCGGGGAATGTTGAGGGGAACGTTGCTCTAAAGCAGCCTGACGTTCCCCTTTCCCGAAATCGGACGACTCCGAAAAACGTTCCCCACGTTCCCCATGTTCCCCTTCGAGCGTGAGCTGCCAGCGGCGCGCCTGATGGGAAACCCCGATCGCCCGGATGCGCGCTTTCAGTCCGGCGATGTCGAAGACCCGGTCGCGCATGCGCACGAGCGCTTTGCCGAGCCGGGTGCGCTGGGATCGGTCGCCGCCGGTGCCGAGCGGCAGCGGAGGCTCGCAATTGACGGCGAGCTCATAGAGTCCGCTGGTGCCAACCTCTGCCGTGCCGAAGCGATCCCACCATTGACCGACGAACACGCGCCAGACCGCGCCCTCGCCGTCGGAGGCTTCGAGCATCTCGTCGATGTTGCCGAGGAAGCCTCGCACTCCGATCGCCTCGAGCAGGCCGCCCATGAGGGCGGACCAGGCTTCGAAGCTGCCGATGTGTTTGCTCCCGCGTGGCATTCCGGCCGCGATCCAGCCGCGGCAGAGCGATAGACAGGCGGCCACAAGATCCGCCCGGTTGGCATGAACCCAGCCAATGAGATCGGGATGGCGGAAGCCATTGCGGCGCCAGGGCTGGTCGACGCGGGCGTCGAGACGGATGCGCACGAGCCGGCGCGCCATCTCGCCGGAGAACTCGGCATTGTTGCCGGTGGCGATCCAGATGCAGCGAATGGGCAGCCGTGTCGTTTCCGAGACACCGAGGATGCGGTCTTCCCAAAACGGCGCGGTGAGCGCGGCAGCGAGCGCCGAGGAGTCGAGCGGTCGGCGAAGATTGTCGATCAGGACGACGGACGGGATCTGGCGTAGCTTGGCGGTCAGGCGCTTGCGCCATTCCTCGTCGTCGCTGCCCTCGACCATGACGCTCGCGCGGCAGCCGATCGCGACGACCGACATCACGTCCACCATCAGGGTCGCGCCGGTGCCTTGGGTCGGTTTCTCGACCAGATGCAGCGGGGTCGGCCCATCGATCATGGCGCGCACGAAGCCGACGAGAAGGAGCGCAAGCGCATGCGCGCGCTCGGCTTCGCCGATGAACGGGAAATCTCCCAATAGGTCGTCGAGCAGCAGAGACCGTGCAACGACGATGTCGGATTGCGTAGGCTTCGCCGGCACCGGCGGCAGGACGAAGCCCTTGGGCGGGTCGTAGAGCAGGCGCGCAGCCGGATGGTAGCCGGGCTCGGTGATGAGCTCGCCCTCGCGGCCGAACACAGGCGTCGTGACGATGCCTGCCAGCACGGGAAGCGCCGGATCGGGTGTGGCGAGGATCGACTTGATCACCGCCAAGGGCGGATGCGCCGGGATAAGATCGCCGTTGCGGGAGAGCTTTCGCCAATCGGCGAGCTGGGCGAGCACCGGACGCAGGCGATCCTCGGTCAGGGGCTTCGCCATGGGCAGGCCGTCGTCGTCGCGCACCACCCAGGTCGGACATCCGGCGGCACGGAACATCCAGGGCGGATCGTTGGCGGCGAGCAGAATCTGCCACGCCTGCGACACTGCGCGCGCCAGATCGCCATTGTCGGCGCGCAACTGCGGTCGGGGGCGATCCGACTGCCCGAAGCCGATCGGCTTGTGCGTGCCGCTGTCGATGGCGAGGATCACGCGGTCGTCGTTGCTGTGGGCGCCCCATTCGACCGCCGCCTCAACGATTCTGCGCACGGCATCGACGCCGTCGCGCAGCAGCAGGTCATTGAAGTCGTCGCCCTCCTTTGGCGGCATGGCGATGAAGACCCGCCGGCCCTCGGCGTGCAGACGGGCGGCAGCAGTCTCGGCCGCGCGCGCACCAGCGCCGGAGGGATCGTGGTCGGCAAGGAGCACGACCTTCCGCATCTCGGTGGGCAGAGCCACCTGTTCCAGGTTCGAGGCCGAGAGTGTTGCCCAGACCGGCAGGCGCGCACATGCCACCATCACCGAGAGCGCCGTCTCGATACCTTCGGCGAGCCCGATGACGCCATCTTTGGTCAGGTCGGCGAGACGCACGGCGCCGCCTGCGATCGAGGCCAGCATTTTTCGCGGGTTATCGACCGGCGCCTTGGCGGTGCCGTCGTCGGCGAGATAGGTGCGGTGGAGCGCGATGCGGTTCCCGGCAACGTCCCGTACCACGGCTGCCAGGCCCGGAAAGCCACGCCGGCTTTCCCAATGCGTCAGGTCGGAATGGAACAGAAGGTCGGAGCAGTAGGACGCCGGTAGGCCACGCGAAGCGAGATATCGTTCGCCCAAGGTGCCCGCGATTGGCACTGCCTTGGAGAGGATATGTTCGATCTCACGGGCCTGATCGGCCTGCTTGGTCGACGGCTTGGCGGCGGACCGTTTCGGCTGCGCGCCCGTTTTCGTCAGATCGGCCGCGTAGGCGAACAGCTCGCGTCCGCTGAGTCCCGTTGCATTCTCCAATGTGCTGAGCGGTCCACCGCCATCACCACCATCGAAGTCGATCCAGTCGCCCGCATGCTCGCCGGCAAGCGCGATCACGCAAGAGCCGTTCTTGCGCGGCGCGGCGCCCTGAATATTGGCGAGCCGCCATTCATCGCCGACCCGCCGGCCGTTCGGGAACAGTTGCGGAACCCATTGCTCGGCGCTATCGCGCAGACGCGAGACGATGGCATCGAGGTCAAACCGCTCGAACGGCCATACAGGTTGCGCGTCGTTGAGGTCGAGCATTGGCGCCTCAATCGAGCAGCACCAGCCCGCGCTCGGCGCGGGTGATGGCGGTGTAGAGCCAGCGCGCGCGATCCTGCGGCGTGCGCCCGAGCCCGTCGTCGAACACCACGACGTTCTCGAACTGGGAGCCCTGCGACTTGTGACAGGTGATGGCCCAGCCCCAGACGCACTCGATCAGGGTGCGCTTCTTATGATGGTCGCGCCGGTCCCGATCGGGATCGGGCGAGAGATGGTCGTCGAAGTGGCCGCGATAGATGCGGAAGCGCTCGCGCTTGTCGTTGGTCTCGCCCCCGACCTTCTGCCCATCCTCGGTGGTGATCGCGGCCTTGAAGGCGATCTCGTCGCCGTCCTCCTCGATCTCGTCGAGGGTGACGAACATGCCGTTGACCAGGCCGATGTCGTTGCGATTGCGCAGACAGATCAGCTTCTCGCCGGCCCCGGTCGGATAGGAAGCAGCGAAGCCTGCGGCCTGCTTCATGGCGAGGTTGAGCTGCATGCGCGTTGCGTTGCGCCCGCAGATCACCTGGCCGGCCCGGAGCAGCCCCGATCAGCAACGAGGTCCTGCTCGTAATCTTCGACCTCCATTCCAGGGACAGTGTGGCCGCACGCCAGGCGGCGAGCATTGAACCGTATGTTGCGCATGACGCGGCGGTCGATGCCGCCGTCTCGATTGCTGGTCTCCATAGGGGTTTCGCCAATGGTCCGAGTGGCGGGCTCTGGGCCCGATCACTCGCCACTCGCGAAACTTCGCTGAGAGAGACGAAAAAGCCGGCTGTCAGATGGAACTGGCTGCCTGCCGTACCAATGAATTCAATCGATTAGGCGCTAAAGATTTTTTCTGCGTGAGACGTAATTTCCCCGGTGAATTTCACCGGCGAGCGTCCTGGGCATGGCGAAAGCCCAAGGGTGTTCCACTTATCTTGAATTTTGTTCGATAGGTATTGGAACGCTTGACCCAATTGATCGGATCGTCGGCGATCCCGAAGGCTTTGATCAGCTTGTCCGAAAGCAGTTGCTTCTGCTTCTTGACTGTCGGATTGGCCCCGGGGCTGGACCAAGAAATCTCACCGCCATTTTCGGCGAACCCTTGGAGGAGCTTCCACTGGCTCGTTGGCTTGCCAGTCCTATTCCGCTTCATGTCGAGTTGTTGAGAGTCAAAACTCCGGCTCTCCCCGCGAAAGCGGATGTTGAGAGCATCGCTCGCCGTGAATTCGAACGCCATCTCTTCCCAGCGGGCGTCCGGTGGAAGTCGCCAAATCACGTCGTGCGGAAACGTGGACGTGGCCATCGCCTTCGCTTTCAACTCATCGATTAGTGCAGGCGCCGCTTCCTGTGCCACGATGTGTCGGCTGTCATCCGCTCCAAGGAGTTGCCCGAGAGACAGGGAGGACCAGCCGCCCGGCAGGACATCGACAAAGCTGCCGGTCGGGGTGAGAACTAGACCCGGTATCTCCCCCACCGATAGAGTCGGAATATCGTGAGCCGAGATCGGTACATCCATGCTTGGAAACCCAATAAGCACTGGGAGTCCAAGCCCCGCCCGGGCGGGAATCGTACCGACGTGAGCAAGTTTCGTCAGAGCTGTGGGGATATGTGGCTCATCGAGGGCAAGCACCCGGCGCAGTTCACGGCAAAGGATTTGCTCATCGAGCTCCAGCACTTCGATATCATCTGGATGCAGGTCTAGCCTCTCGCACCGCTGAGGTCGATCGCCACAGACCGCAACGATACGGCCATCACCGTGATGCACAATCTTTCGTGGGCATCCATCTCCTCCAGGACTCGGGCAAGCGACGGCGTGCACCAGCCGACCGGTGCTACGGAGAAGGCGCGCCGCCACGAGCAACTCGTCAGCCAGGCGTAGGCGCCATTCCAGTCTTTCGGCTGCTCTCTGTGGAAGCTCCTCCAGCGTCCGCCAAAGGCGCGTCAACGGACGAGTCAACGTTGTCCTCCACCTCGGGTTCTGGCATCAGCTCGCGACGTCTACGGGCAGGTAACCCGCGGCGGACTGAGCATTCAATGCGCTCGGTTCCGGTCCATCCTCCGAGACTGACAAACGCTCGCAAAATCAACATCGGCGTTCGCTCCCAGACTCTCTCGCTACCCCGCGATATCTCTGCAAAGTGCGGAGGTTGGTGTCGCGAAAAGAGTTTCAAAATCAGTTGCTTACGAGAACCGCACTAAATCCGCGAAGTGCGGAGGTTTGGAGACAAACGGGCCGAGAGACAGAATTTCGGGCCCCGACGGGCTCACCACAGTGCGGAGGTTTCGCGCGAAGGGCCGCCGTTATTGGCGATTTCACCGCGAGAAATCCCGGCAGAGAATGTTGGTCGCGTCAGGAGTGGCGGAGCGACAGGAACTGGAAACTAACATTCTCCGAATTCGGAGTGCCCAATCTTCCACATGGGAGTGCGACTGGGATACAATCGATCAATTGAAAAGACAGCGGAATTTTTCGCAACTCCATTTGGCATCCTAGCATTACAGTTGCTGTTCTTACGGAGTTCTGAATCCATAGGCAACATGATTCGAAGATCGTGGACGCGGGCAGCGTCGATAGAAGAGACGCTTGCGTTGTGGGCGGCGTCGCTTCGGGAGATCAAGAAGCGGATACGTCCGTTGTTCGGGCAAGAGCGAGTTGCAACGAATGCAGGTCTGTTCCTGGAAGGCCTGCTCGGAGATTAGCAGCGCAAGACCGGTTGGATGCGCGCGGAGGCGGCTGGCGATCCCGGCCCATGGCGTCAGCAGGCGATCCTGGGTCGCAGCGATTGGGATGCGGATGCCCTACGCGATATCGTACGCGATTATGTCATCGAGCATTTGGCGGATGACGATGCGGTCCTCGTGATCGACGAGACCGGCTTTCTCAAGCAGGGCAAGGCATCGTGCGGAGTGGCGCGGCAATACACTGGTTCGGCGGGTAAGATCACGAACTGTCAGATCGGGGTCTTCGCGGCCTATGTTTCGCGCCACGGTCATGCATTCATCGATCGTGCGCTGTATCTTCCGAAGGAATGGACCGACGATCCGGATCGTCTGGAAGCTGCCTATGTGCCTGCCGATGTCGGCTTTGCGACCAAACCAAAGCTTGCGACGAGAACGATCGCACGCGCGATCGCTGCGTCTGTACCGTTCAAGTGGGTTGCTGGTGACACCGTCTACGGTGTTGGCGATATCGAGCAGCAGCTACGTCGGGCGGGCAAAGGCTACGTGCTCGGGGTCAGCAGCGCTCATGTGTTACTTGATCTGCCCTGCTTTCAGCTTGGCGACTTGGAGCGCGCCGAGCGCTGGTAAGATGTGCACCTCAGCCGCCCAACGGGTCTGGTAGGCGGATTTACCACCATATTTGCCATCACCATGTTTCAAAGTTTCGAGATAATCCGAAACCGCGTCGGCGACTGTGAAAGGACCAATCCGAGTGTCGTGGCCTTCCTCCCGCCGCCGTTCGGCGAGCCACCATTCCCGCGCCGCACGTTGGGCGTGGCCAAAGTCGAACACCGCCACCCCGTCAGCGGCCTGCAAATCGTCCGTGGTCGCGATTTTATGCTCGACATAGCTCCCGCTCGCGGTCCGCCGCCGAGCGAACCACGTGCCACCGTTGGTGCGGCGCCGATAGCCAAGCGCAAGGCGCTTCTCCAGCGTGCGCCAATACGGCTCGGTGCGGATGCCAAGCCGCAAGCGGGCGGCCCGTGTGACGAGTCTAGCGTCGCGGATGGTGCGAGCCATATTGATGCTCCCAAAAATGGGAAGGTTTCGGGGAGTATACATTTGGCTGGTCCACCTTGGCGCTCGATAGCGCCGCCACCTCCTTCCACAGCGCCCGTTCCCAGGCAGCGTAGCGCCGGCCGCTACCCCGTATTGACGGAACGGCCGGCGGGTTCGGACAATCGAGCATGCAACGGCGCCGGCGCCTACCGATCCTCGCCTTGACGGCCGCGATGCTTGCGCTCGCCGCGGCGGCGCTGCCTCGCAGGCGCCCTGCAAGCTCACAGCCATCAGCACCGGTGGAGGGCAAAGTGCTGTCTGTGCGCGAGAGCGGGACTACAATCTATGTGAATTTCGGGCGCCGCCGGACCCGCGATTTCTCGGTGACCATTCCGCGGCGGCTCAAGCCGGCCTTCACCGCGGCCGGCCTGGAACCGAAAAGGCTGGAAGGCCGGCGCCCGCGCATCCGCGGGTGGCTGGAACAGCGCAGCGGCCCTATGATCGACGCGGCAGCGCCCAAACAGATCGAATTCGCCGATTAAGTAAAAACGAGTAGTGTGGGCCATGGCTTCGGTACAGACGACAGCATCGGCGAGAGGCAGGCGCGGCACAGCCGCGGCGGCGTTCGCTTTGCTGCTCGCCAGCTTCACTGCCGTGCCGCTCAACCAGCAGGTGCCTAGATTCGGGAGGTCACTGATTCTAGGCAAAAAGGCGACCTGAGGACGGAATACAGCCGTGGTAGACGAAAGCTCGGATCTCAAGGCTACATACGGCAATACCTCATCTATCGCCGAGGACGGAAGACTGTTGGAGTCCCTGTCCGAGCAGGCCTACCGTAACATCCGCCGGGATATCCTGTCCGGGGTTCTCGAACCTTCATCCAAATTGAAGATCGAGGTCCTGAAAAGAATGTACCAGGTCGGCCCGACCCCGCTGCGCGAGGCGTTGTCGCGGCTGGCGACGGAAGAGCTGGTGCAGATCGTGGCGCAGCGCGGCTTCCGCGTCGCCCCCCTCACCCTCGGCGAACTTGAAGACATCACGGAAACCCGCATCATGATCGAGTCGGAGGCGTTGCGGCGCTCGATCCGATTCGGCGATTACGATTGGGAAGCCGGTATCGTTGCCGCATTCCATCGGCTCGACCGCCTGGAATCGGAGCGCGTCAAGGACGAGACCGCCCCCCTCGGCGCGTGGGAAGAGCGCAACCGCGATTTCCACAACGCACTGCTGTCGGCCTCACGCTCGACCTGGATCAACCGGCTGCGCAACCAGGTCTACGACCACCACGAACGCTACCGCCGCTATGCGCTCGGCCGCCTCAAGGAGCGCATCACGCGCGACGTCCATGCCGAGCATCGCGCCATTGTCGATGCCACTCTCGCCCGCGATACCGAGCGCGCGCTCGCGGCCAATCGCCTGCACATCGAGCGCACCTTGCTCGACATCCGCCGCGTCTGGCTCGACTGAGGCACAGCGCGCGCCCCGCGCGCTATTCCGGATCGCCGGCCGTCAGATAATCCCACATGCGCTCGAAGATGCGGCCCTGGCCGGTCGCGCGCACGGCGCACTGCTCCGGCGTGAGAATGCGCCCGGCCTGTGCGTCTTCGACGGAGAGGCATTCCAGCTCCACCCGGGCGGTATCCTCCAGATACCAGGTCAGCACGACGGCCTTTTCCAGGCTCTCAGCCGCGGTCACGACGCCATTGCCACGCATCAGGATCGCCGGTGCCGGGCCGAGCGTATGGGCCAGTGCCGCCGCCTGTTCATCCGAGCGCAACAGCAGCGGGTCGTCCCACAGCGGCGGCTGCGGCGCGAAGTAGGAGCCGAAGCCATGCCGCGGGCGCGGCGTGAGACCCAACGTGGACAGCGTCATCGCCTTCATCGGCATGCTGCGCACGATGCCGTTCACATCGGGCCGCCGCTTGTAGATCTGCTGGTGGATGCGCACCTCGCCGAGCACGCCGTCGGGCAGCGCGCCCTCGACCGGCACCACCGCGCCGGCTTCACCCGGCCGGATGAGCCCCATCGGCTGCGCGGCGCAGACGAGAAACGAGCCCGCGTCGATACGGGCGCTGCAATGGCCATAGGCGTGCACGAGGCCGTGCCGCGCCAGCGCGCGGGCGGCCCGCCGTACCAGAAGCTGAAGCGTGTCGAGCGACGGCACGGGCTAGTTCTTGAATTCCTTGATGTCGGGCTTAGAGCCCCACATGCACAGGCTCGGCGGCTCGAAATTGAACTGCCGTTCGCGATAGCCGTCTTCGTCGGTGATCTCGCGCACGCCGACCGAGTATTCGTAGACCATCCCCTGCGGTCCCTCGAAATAGACGAAACGCGCCGACGAGGTCGGATGCCGGCCGGGACCGAAGACGATCGGCACGTTCTTTTCCTTCAGCAGGCAGTAAGACCGCATGATGTCGTCCGACGACTCGACCTGATGGTTGACGTGCTGGATGCCCGAGCGCTTCGCCGGGAACAGCGCGATGGTGTGGTGCACCTCGTGGATGCGCATGAGCGGCACGTCGCCGATGCGGTCGCTGACGCGCGCATTGCACACCTGCGTCCAGAATTTCTCGTCGCGCGCCGGGTCCTTCGAGCACAGCCCGACATGGCTGAAGCCGGTGATGCCGGCGTCGCGCGTGCCGAAATAGCGTACGCCGCCCATGGCCGGCCGCACCGCGAGCTCGATCGAGTTGCCGGTAGGGTCCTGGAAGCGGATAAAGGCGCGCACCTTGCGCGCTTCGCATTCCGAGGCCGTGCCTTCGTGCACCGGGTGGCCGAGCTTTTCCAGCGTCGCCGCCGCCGCGCGCAACTCGTCATGGCCCTCGACCTCGAAGCCCACCGCCTGGTCGGCCGGATCTCCTTCAAAATAGCAGAGCGTGTGCTCGCGCTGATTGGAGCGGAAATAGGTCGCCTTGCGGCTGCGCTCGGCGACGTCGAGGCCGAGCACTTCGGTGGAGAACTTCTCGCACAGACCGATATCCGCTGTGCCGAGCCGGACGTAGCAGATGTCTTTCAGTTCGATCATGGCGAATTCCTTCTGCTTGTTTCGGCCGGCGTCATCCGCTGGGGACGCCGGCGATGAACCAATGCGCAGTGGGTATCTCGTAGATCGCGATGCGAATCGCCTGGCGTGGAGCTCCGATGGACTCCTGCACCGCGTCGGTCACCTTCTCGGCCAGGGCTTTTTTCTGCTCCGGGGTCCGGCCTTCGACAATGGTAATCTGGATGAGCGGCATCGGTGCCCTCGTTCGGTCTATTGCAAGCTCAAACGGAAAGTGGCTTCCGGCGGCTCGGTCCCCCACATGCAGGCCGAGGTCGCCGCCGCCGCGAACTGCCGCGGACGCCATTTCTCGGCATTGACGATCCGGTCCATGCCGTGCGTGTAGCCGAACACCAAGCCGTTGGGGCCTTCGAATTTCACGAAGATCTGGCCGGAGAACGGCTGCCGGCCGGGTCCCTGGATGATGCGAACCTGACGGTCGGTGAGGAAGTACCAGCTCTGCATGATGTTGTTGAAGTCTTCGACCTCGAAGGAAAGCGAGGTCAGCCGCGGCGCGCGCGCCGGATAGAGCGCGATGCGATGATGCAGGTCGTCGAGCCGCAGGAATACCGCGTCGCCCACATAGTCGCTGATGCGGGCGCCGAGCACCTCGCACCACCAGGCGGCGTCCTTCTCCGGGTTGGTCGAATCGAAGCTTACCCCGGAGAAGCCAGTGATGCCGGCGTCGCGGCTGGGGAAACAGCGGCGTCCCTTGTGCTCGGGACGCACGACCAGCTCGATGGCATTGTCGCTCGGATCGCTGACCTGGAGGATATCCTTCACCCGGCGCAGCGCGCGCAAGGCGCCGTCGCCGCGCTGGCTCTTCATGCCGCGCTCGCCCAGTGTCTGAGCGATCCGGTCGAGCACGGCGGCCTCGCGCACCTCGAGACCGACGCTGGCCAACACCCGGTCGCTGCGCTGGAAGGCCAGCGAGTAAGCGCGGTCGTCGGAGCGGAAATAGGCGGCGTCGGCGCCGCGCTGGCCGCATTCAAGCCCGATCACGTCGGACGCATAAGTGCAGGCGCTGGCGAAGTCAGGCGTCTCGAACCACACATAGCGCAACTGGTCGATCACAGGCATCGTTCGAATCTCACATCTCGCCCCGCTCGGGGCGGCTAAGCGGCCTTGGCGTCGGCCGCGGCCAGGAAGCGCTCCGCGAAGATACGATCGCCCGATTGGCTGTTCTCGTCCAGCCATTGCCGCGCCGTGGTGACCATGGCCGGCGGGCCGCAGAGATACACGTCGGCGCTCGCGGCCACCAGGTCGGGCGTCAGCAGGTCGGTGACCAGGCCCACGCGCTCGTCCCAGGCCGCGCCGACGTCGATGGCCGCGCGGCGGACCTCGATCGGCAGCGTCTGCGCCAGCGCGGCGAGACGCTCGGCGCCAAAGGCCTCGCCGGCGCGGTTAACGCCATAGAGCAGGGTGATCCTGGGTGGCTTCGCCTCGGCCGTCGCGAGATGGCTGAGCATGCTGAGCATCGGCGCCAGCCCGGTGCCGCCTGCAACCATCACCAGCGGGCGGTCCGCCTTGCGCAAGAAGAACTGGCCGAGCGGCGCGCTCAGCATGGTCTCGGCGCCGATCACCGCCGGCTGGTCGATCCAGTCGCTCATCAGCCCGGCCGGCAGCTTGCGCACGAAGAACTCGTAGTCGCGGCCGCCCGGGGCGTTGGCGAAGGAATAGGAGCGGGTGAAGCCGCTGCCGGGGATGGCAATATTGACGTACTGGCCGGGCAGGAAGCGGAGCGGCTGTCCCTCGATCTGGGTGACGACAAGACGGCGCACATTCTCCGCCACCGTCTCGACGCCGGCGACCCGCACCGCCACCGGCTTCTGCGCCGCCATGCGGATCGCCGCTGCCGGATAAGGCAGCGTGACCACGCAATCCGATTTGGCCTGCATGCGACAGGTCAGCACCGCGCCCTTGGCCTGCTCCTCGGGCGGCAGCGCTTCGTCGGTAAACTCCATCAGTTCATAGCGGCCCGACGTGCAGTGCCCGATGCAGGTGGCGCAGGCGCCCTCGCGGCAGTCAGTCTGGATCTGCACGTTCTGCCGCAGCGCCGCCTGATAGACGCTTTCGATTTCGTTGGCGGTCACCACCGCGGCAACGCCGTCCTCGAACACCAGGGTGATTTGATGGAGGGACACCGCGCACCTTCAGGACGGAATGAGGATCGGCTTCAGCGCTTCGCCCTTGCGGATCAGGTCGAAGCCGGTGATGCCCTCCGACAGCGGCAGCACGTGGCTGATGACCGGGCGCAGGTCGATCTTGCCCGACTTGAAAAGCGCCCAGAGCTGGTCCCAGCTCCGCCAGATGCGGCGGCCGTGGATGTTGTAGATGGTCGGGCATTGCAGCAGCCAGCGCGTGAGATCGATTTCGATCGGCAGCGCGGGCGCGCCGACGAGGCGGAATTCGCCACCTTTCGTCACGCAATCAAGCGCGGTGCGGAAACCGGGCTCGGTGCCGGAGAATTCAATGGCGACCTCGACCCCCTGCCCCGCGGTCAAGGCCTTCACCTCCGCAACGATATCGTGCGTGGTCGGATCGAGCGCAGCGTCGGCGCCGAGCTCGATCGCGGCGCGCCGGCGGATAGCGATCGGATCGACGGCAATGACCTTCCGCGCTCCCAGCGCACGCGCGGTGGCGACCGCCATCAGGCCGATGGGACCGCAGCCGCTGACTAGCACCGGCAGCGAGGCGACCCCGCGGCCCTCGTTGCAGACATGCATCGCGATGCCGAAGGGCTCGAAGATCGCGGCCTGCTCGAACGGAATCGGCTCCGGATGCACCCAGGCGATCTGCTCGGGCACGACGACGTAGCGCGCGAAGCAGCCGTCGATATCAACGCCGGGATAGCGCGTGTTGACGCAGAGATGCGCCCGGTCGGTCTTGCATTGGTGGCATTCGCCGCAAAAAATATGGCTTTCGAGCGAAACGTGGTCGCCGACCTTCACCCGGTTCACGCCCTGCCCGACGCCAACGACCACGCCGCTGCCTTCGTGACCGAGCACGCGCGGCAGGGTCATCCGGCGCGCCATGCGCGGCGCCCACTTGTATATCTGGATATCGGTGCCGCAGATGCCGCTCGCCTCGATGCGGATCAGCACCTGACCGGGACCGATTTGGGGCTCGGCATGGTCGACGAGCGCAAGCCCATTCTCTCCTTGCGTCACCTTGGACAAAGCAAGCATCGGTCCCTCAGATCTGGAAGATGTCGATCGTTCCGTCGATCATGTCTTCGAGCAGCGTGATCTTTTTGCGTCGGATGCGCAGCCCTTCGGCCGTTTTGGCCAGAGCGTAGTCATACCACCCGCCGCGGACGATCTTGCCGCGCCGTGCGTCGCTCGAGAGCACCGACCATTTCGCCGATACGAGAATGTCGCCGTTCTCCGCCTCTCCGGTGATGCGCACACTGCTCACCACATGCGAGGTGCGCGGCAGCGGCAAGGAGGCATAAGAATCGCGCGAGGAGATGCGGTAGAGCCGCGCCTCGAGCCCGGCTTTGCCGACGATATACATCATGTTGATCTCAAGCTCGGGATTCTCGATCAGATGTTCTTCATCGGCCCAAGACGGCACCCAGTAAATACTGTCCTCGGTATAGAGCGGGAGCCATTCCTCCCACATCTGGCGGTCAAGCACGTCCGCTTCGAGATAGAGCAACTGTTCGGCCGGCTGGAGCCAAGCGGAGAGGTCCGGCTGCATGATCGCTGCATGCTGGTTCATGGCGTGGACATCTCCTTGCTCCACTGGCGGAAGAAGCCGTAATAGAGCGTTTCGCTTTCCCAACTTCCGTTGCTCGACACGGGCTTGATTCCGAGCGCCTTGGCCTCCTCGTCGGCCCCGTCCACCATCACCGAACGGCCGCGTTCAATGTTGTTCCACTGCGCGGCAACGCCGAGCGAGCCGAGCTGGATGTCCTCCAACGCCGCCATGTCGTCCGGCGTCGCCATGCCGGTGAGCATGTAGAAGTCCTCGAACTTGCGGATACGGGCGGCGCGCCCGGCCGCCGGTTCACCCTTCGGGGCGATACAGTAAACGCGGCATTCCGTTTCACTCGGCGAGATCGGCAGCAGCACGCGGATCTGCGTCGACGGCTGATCCATGAAGTGCGTCGAAGGGAAGACGAGAAGATTGCGTCCGCGCCGCAGCATCCATTCGATGCGATCGTCGGGGAAGCGCTCCTGGAGCTTGTCAAGCGAGGCGCTGAGCGGCGCCACCTCCGGCGTTGCCCGCTTCGCCCACACGACCATGTGGCCGTTGCCGAGATCGTACTGGCCGGTCGGCACGATCCCCGCGATCCGGCCGGCTTCGGTCTTGCGCATGCCTTCGGCGCCTTCCAGCGACTCGCGCTTGGCCATCGCGCCGGCGAATACGCGATGCACCGTGGACACGTGATAGCCGTCCACGCCGTTCTCGGCCTGCAATTTCCAATTGCCGCGGATCAGGTAGGTCTGTCCGCCGCGCACAACCTCCATGCCCTCGACCGACTGGTCGGCGAGCAGATCGATGAAGGTCTTCGCTTCACCGAGGAAATCCTGGAGCGGCTCGACGTTGGCGCTGAGCGAGCCGAACACGAAGCCCTTGTATTCCTCCACGCGCGCCACCGGCGTCAGCCCAAACTGCTCCTTGTCGCAGCCGTCCGGCCAGCCGGTCTTTTCGTTCTTGACCTTGACGCAGCGGCCTTCGGTGTTGAAGCACCAGCCATGAAAGCGGCAGGTCAGCGTCTTCGCATTGCCGCGCCGCATTGGCGTCAGCACCGCGCCGCGATGGCTACAGGCATTGATAAAGGCGTTGATCTTGTTGTTCTTGCCGCGCACGGCATAGACCGGCTGACGGCCCATGCGAGTCGAATAGAAGTCGCCTTCGTTGGCGATCTGGCTGGCGTGGCAGAGATAGACCCAGTTGCGCTCGAAGATGAGCTCCATCTCGCGCGCGAAAATCGCGGGGTCGGTGTAGACTGAACGGTCAACCTTGAAGTGGCTCGGGCGGTCGTCGACCAAGCCTTGTACTTGGCGGGCCTCAATATTCATGGGCATTCCTCTCACGATACCATGGACCTTCAACCCGTAACGCTTGTTATTTAACCAGAGACGATTTTATCGATGAAATGACTTTTGTCAAATGCAAT
The DNA here is from genome assembly GCA_029980465.1 of Pseudolabrys sp. GTDB lineage: Bacteria > Pseudomonadota > Alphaproteobacteria > Rhizobiales > Xanthobacteraceae > Pseudolabrys. Next base: position 1,857,540 of record JARYIJ010000001.1, on the reverse strand, counting down.
TTAAGATACCGAGCTTAGCTTTGGCACCTGGGTCAGGTCGAAGCGCACCTGTTCGAGATGCGCGCGCAGCCGCTCGCAGGCCTTCTCCATGTCGTGGGCCAGGATGGCCTCGATGATCTCATTGTGATCGTTGGCGAATTTAATCACCGCGCCATGGCTTTGGAGGAAGCGCAGGCCGTAGCGCTGGGACTGGTCGAACAGACTGTTGAGGATTTGCAGAATGCGCGGCGAGCCGCAGGCCGAGCCGAGCGCCAAGTGGAATTCGCGGTTGGTGCGATGCCATTCGGTATTCCATTGCTCGCGGCCTTCCAGGGCGTCGCGCTGGATACGGCTGAGCTTGTGCTGCGACGCCACGATGCCACTTTCCCACGCGTGGCCGCCGCGCCGCATCGATTCGCGCAGCGCGTGGGTCTCCAGCAAAATGCGCACATTGATGATGTCGTCGATGTCGGCGACGCTGATCGGCGTCACCCGCACTCCCTTCTGGCCGTCCATGATGAGGAGCTGTTCGGCGACCAGCCGCGAGATCACCTCGCGCAAGGTGCCGGTGGAGACATCATAGCGGCGCGCGATGTCGTCGATCGACAATTTCTGGTTTGGCTCGACCGTGCCGTTGAGGATTTCGGTGCGCAGTCGGTGCAGCACGTCGAGGAAGCGCGCCCGCCCGACATCCTGCTGCGTCACGATCTTGTTCATGTCCTGTCGCTCCCGGCCGGCCGCGTCTCTAGGCCGTCACCTTGAACTGGATCGGCGCGAACCCGTTCACCTCCAGACAGACGGTCTGTCCCGCGGCAAGGCCGACCGCCGCCGTCGCGCCGCCGCTGAGGATGATGTCGCCCGGCCCCAGGTCGACGTCGTATTCATCGGCAAAATGCGCTGCGGCGACCAGCGCGCGCCACGGACTTCCCAGCACCGCCGCCGACGATCCGATCTCGGCCGGCTTGCCGTCGATCAAGAGCACCATGCCGACATTGTCGATCGCCCGGCGAGTCGGAATCGGCTGGCCAAGAATATAGGCCGACGACGAGGAATTGTCCGCGATTACGTCGGCAAGCGAAAACTTGAAGTTACGGTAGCGGCTGTCGATGATCTCGATGGCGGGCAGCACCGCCTCGACCGCCCGGGCGACTTCCGGAATGGTTCCCAGGCCGCGCAGCGATTTGCCGAGCAGAAAGGCGATTTCCGGCTCCGCGCGCGGATGGATATACCGCGCGAAGGGCAGCTCGTGCCCCTCCTCCACCGCCATCGCGTCCGTGAGCAGTCCGCAGACCGCCGTCGAAATGCCGACCTGCGCCATCTTCGCGCGACTGGTCAGTCCAAGTTTCATGCCGCTCGGCTTTTCGCCGCGCGCGACGCGCAAGTTCACCGAGAGTCGTTGCACGCGATAGGCGTCGGGCACCGACAGCGCGGTGGTAAGCGAAATCTGCTCGATGGCTGTCGCCGACCGCGCCGCCTCATCGAGCTTTGCGGCAACGTCAAGCTGAGCCATCGTATTCATGTTCTTGTTCATGTTTTTGCCTGGAACGACACGGCGGCATCGCCGAGTTTCTCGATGCGGATGGTGAAGCGGTCGCCGGGCGCCGCCGGAACCATCGGCCCCAGTGCACCGGACAGCACCACATCACCTGCGCGCAAAGGGCGGCCTTCCTGCGCCATCACACGCGCCAGCCAGCGCACCGCGTTGAGCGGATGTCCCATGCAGGCGGCGCCCGCGCCGAACGAGACCGGCTCGCCGTTCTTCTCCAACATCATGCCGCAGAGCCGCAAATCGAGCCCGCACAGTTTGTGAAAGGTCGAGCCGAGCACGAAGCGAGCGGACGAAGCGTTATCGGCAATGGTGTCGAAGAGATTGATCTTCCAGTCGACGATGCGGCTGTCGACGATCTCGATGGCGGGCATCGCATAGGCAATGGACGACACCAGCTCGGCCACCGTGACGTCGGGATGCTCGATCGACTTGCCGATGACGAAGCCGATCTCGGCCTCCACGCGCGGGGCAATCAGTTCTCCCGCCGGCACTTCAGTGCGGTCGGGTACTTCCATGTCGGCAAACAGGATGCCGCAATCCGGCTGATTGACGCCGAACTGCGCCTGCACCGAAACCGAGGTCAGCCCAATCTTGCGGCCGACAATTCGGCGACCCGACTTGAGCCCACGTTCAATATTGAAGGCCTGCACCGCATAGGCGTCCAACTCGGTCGCCGCAGGATGGGCCCTGCTGATGGGTGCAATCGGGGCCCGGGCCGTCTCGGCAGCATTCAAAGCGTCGGCGAGGGCCGCAGCCTGCGCGAATGCATTCTTGCTCATGATTGCGGCTCCGTCCCGCAGCGGAGCGGGTCAGATCGGAACGCAGACATTCTTCAGCTCCGTATAGAATTCCAGCGAATGCACGCCGCCTTCGCGACCGATGCCGGAGCGCTTGGCGCCGCCGAAGGGCGCGCGCAGGTCGCGCAAGAACCAGCTGTTGATCCAGCAGGTGCCCGCCTCGAGCTGCCCGGCGATGCGGTGCGCGCGCGTGAGGTTTTCCGTGAGCACCATGGCGGCAAGGCCGAAGTCGCTGTCGTTCGCCCGCGCCACCACCTCGTCGTCGGAGTCGAAAGGCGAGAAATGCGCGCAGGGCCCGAAGATCTCCTCGCGGTTGATGGCGGCGCCATCGTCGAGGCCGGTCCACACCGTCGGCTCGACCCAGAAGCCCTTGGCGAGCGCGCCCTCCATGCGGAATTCGCCGCCGCCAGTATGCGCGCGCGCGCCGGCTGCCGCCGCCTTCTGGTAATAGCCGAGCACCTTCTTGCGATGTTCGGCGCTGATCAGCGGCCCGATGGTCGTGCTCTTGTCGTGTGGTTGACCCGGCTTGAGCGCCTTGGCGCGCGCGCTGACCTTGGCGGTGAACTCCTCGAAGAACGGCCGCTCGACATAGACGCGTTCGGTGTGCAGGCAGACTTGCCCCGCGTTCATGAAGATTGCGCGCACCGTGGTGTCGACCGCCTTCTCCATGTTGCAGTCGGCAAACACGATGCCGGCATTCTTGCCGCCAAGTTCGAACGAAACCGGTCGCGTGCCGGCGGCCGCCGCGCGCATGATCGCCTCGCCGGTCTTGCATTCGCCGGTGAAGGTGATCGCGTCCACCAAAGGGTGCGAGGTGAGATACTCGCCGGCCGAATTCGGCCCGAAGCCGTGCACGACGTTGTAGACGCCGTCCGGGATGCCGACCTCGCGCATGACGTCGCCCAAGAGGCTCGCGGTCGACGGCGTTTCCTCGGACGGCTTCACCACCACCGTGTTGCCGCAGGAGAGCGCCGGCGCGACCTTCCAGGTCATCAGCAGCAGCGGAAAATTCCACGGGCATACGACCGCGATCACGCCTTTCGGCGTGCGCAGCGAATAGTTGATGACGTCGCCGCCAGTCGGGCCGCGCATGGTGAAACCTTTCGTCGGCGCCGATTCGATGACCGAGGCGAAAGCACGGAAATTGGCGGCGCCGCGCGGGATGTCGAGATGGGAGGCGAGCGTCACCGGCTTGCCGGTGTCGGCGACCTCGGCGGCGAGGAACTCATCGAATCGCTCCTCGATGCGGGCGGCCACTTTCTCCAGCAAGCGAGCGCGTTCCGGCACGCTGAGCCGGCCCCAGGGTCCCTTCAACGCGCGTTTGGCGGCCTGCACGGCGCGGTCGACGTCGTCGGCGCTCGCCTCGATCACGTGCGATATCACACTGCCGTCGGCCGGGTTGATGTTCTCGAATGCGTTGCGGCCGCCCACGCCGACATATTCACCGGCGATGAAGCTCGAAATCTGCATTGCTTTCATTGAATTCCCTTATTGTCCGCAAACACCGCGCGCGACCGGCATCACCGGCCCGACTGCCACGGCACCATCCAGCGTTCGAGTTGATTGAGCAGGATGGTCACGATGAAGCCGATGACGGCTATCACCAAGATGCCGATATACATCATCTCCACTTGCAGGATTTCCCAGGCGTTCCAGATCATGTAGCCGAGACCGCGCTTGGCGCCGATCATCTCGGCGATGGCGATGAGGATGAGTCCGAGCCCGGCGCCGAGCTTGAAGCCGGTCATGATGAAAGGCATCGCTCCCGGCAGCGCGATGGTGCGGAAGGTTTGCCAGGGCGTCGCCCTGAAATGCTTGCCGACGTCCAGATAAGTACGATTGATCGCCAGCACGCCGGCCGTGGTGTTGATGATGACCGGATAGAATACGCCGATCGCGACCATGACGACCTTGGAGGCTTCGCCCAGCCCAAAGACGAGCAGGATGAGTGGCAGGATCGCGCTTTTCGGAACCGGATAGGTGGCGGCGACCAGCGGATCGACGAACAGGCGCAGCGGCCGCACCAGCCCCATCAGAATGCCGAGAGCCAGCGCCGGCGCCCCGCCGAGCACGAAGCCGATCGCCAGCCGTTGCAGGCTCGCGGTCGTGTTCAGCCACAATTCGCCCGAGCTCATGACGCCAACGAGCTCCGTGAATATCTGGCTCGGCATCGGAAAGAAGCGCAGATCGATGAGCCCGAGCCGCCCGGCGATCTCCCAGATCAGCAATAACGCCACCGGTGAGAGCACCATCATCACGTGCTCGTCGGCGAAGACGCCGTCGGCAAAGGAGCGCCGCGTCCTTTTCGGTTCGGCGACGGTGACGAAGGTCGCTTGCGTCGTATTGTCGTGTGTGGCGAGGGTCATGGATCATCCATTCGACTGCTGCTGGTCGCGCGCCTGCTGCACTTCGTCGCGCAAGTGCCCCCAGATGCGGTAGACAAGTTCGCCGTAGCTGCGCTCCGCGCGCAGCTCCAGCACCGAACGCGGCCGTTCGAACGGTACGTCGATGATCGCCTTCACGCGGCCCGGATGAGCGGTCATGACCATGATGCGGTCGCCTAGGGTCACCGCCTCGTCGACGCTATGCGTGATGAACAGCACGGTTTTCCGGGTTTCTTCCCAAATGCGCAGCAGCTCTTCCTGTAACAGCGTCTTGTTTTGCTCGTCGAGCGCGGAGAACGGCTCGTCCATCAGCAGGATTTCGGGATCGTTGGCGAAAGCGCGCGCGATCGACACCCGCTGCTTCATGCCGCCCGAGAGCTGGTGCGGATAGTAGTCGGCGAAGCGCCGCAGGCCGGTGCGATCGAGATAATAGTCGACCGTTTCCTTGATCGCGGCGTGCGCGACGCCGCGCAGGCGCAGGGCATAGGCAGCATTGTCCCACACCGACATCCAGGGAAAGATCGAGTCTCCCTGAAACACCATCGACATACGCGGCGGCTCCTTGCCGGTGCGCGAGCATTCGACGCGGCCTTCGCTGGGCGACTCGAGTCCGGCGAGAATGCGCAACAAGGTCGTCTTGCCGCAGCCGCTCGGCCCGACGATGCAGAAGAATGTCCCCTCCGCCACGTCGAGGTTCAGCTCTTCGAGCGCGACAAACGGCTTGCTGCCGATCATGAATGTCTTGCGCGTTCCGACGAACCGGATGCGGATCGGCGGATCAGCAGCAGCGCGGCGTCCGGCCGAGCCCGCCGTTCCGTCGCTGCTTTGAAATGCAAGGACACTGCTCATAGTGCTCTCCTGAAGGACTAATGCCGCCCGCCGGCGGCGCGCGCCTGCCGTCGTGCTGAAGCAACATGCAAAGCGGCTCGGCCGGGCCAAGCCGCCGATGCACGCGATCACGAGTTCGGCTTGTAGGGTCCGAGTTCCTTCACCGCCTTTTCGGCGAACGACATGTCGATGATCGTCTTCAAATCTGGCTCGCCCTTGATCAGACCGTCGGCCTTGAACGAGGCCAGATCGGAGGCCAGGCTTTCGCGGTTGACCTGGCCGTTCGGATTGCAGCCGTTCGGGGTGATGATCTTGTAGAGCTCGATGTCCTTCACGGGCGTCGCTTCGGCGAGGATCTTGATGATCTCGTCGCCCTTGGGTCCGAAGAAGCGGCCGTCCTTGATCGCATCGTTGTAGTCGCGCGCGGCGCGCACATAGGCGCGCATGAAGCGCTCGGCGGCACCGCGGTTCTCGGTGATGAACTTGCCGGCGTACAGCACCACGGCGACCTGCGCGTCGGGATAGACTTCGTCGCCACGCGCCATCAGCAGGGCCGCGCCGCTCCGGATCGTGCGCGCGGCATGCGGTTCGGTGACGAAGGCGGCGTCGATGGCCTTGTTCTGGAGCGCGGCGGCGAGCTCGGGATGGCCCATATAGACGAGATCGACGTCGTTGAAGGTCAAGCCGGCCTTCTTGAGCGCATGTTCGAGAATGATGGTCGCGCTGCCGCCCTTGGACTGGCTGCCGACTTTCATGCCCTTGAGGTCTTTGAAGCCTTTGTAGCGGCCGCTATCGACCAGATCCTTGCGCACGAGCAGCTCGACATAGCCGTGCAGCTTCGGCATCGAACCCTTGTCGGCAACGATGCGGATGTCGATGCCGCGGGCGATCGCATTATAGAGGCCGGCGGAGACGGCGCCGGCGGCCACCTGCAACTCGCCGGTGCCGAGCGGGGCGACCATTTGCGAGGAGGCCTTGAACGGCACGATCTCGACGTTCAACCCCTCCTCACGGAAATAGCCTTTGCGGTCGGCGATGAAGAAGGCCGCGTCGCTGATGGCATTGATCACGCCGGCGCGGATGGTCGTCTGCGCCTGAGCGGCAGTGGGAATCACCGTCGTGGCCGCAGTGACGGCCAGCACGGCAGAGGCGCCAAGAATGGCGCGAAATAGCGCACGCTTGTTCGTAATGATTGGCATCGTCTCTTCCCTGGTTTGTTTTTTCGGCGGTCGCGGTCGTAAAGCGCCTGAGGCGGCTATCTTCTAACACCAATTGTATCGGTATTCCAACTTTACATGCAACATTTTTCATGTTATCGATAAAATAGAAAGGATCAAATGAACCAGATTGACCTTAAGGACCGGGTGGCGGTCGTCACCGGCGGCGCGTCGGGGCTTGGTCTCGCCATCGTCGAGCGGCTACTGCGGTCCGGCGCGCGATGCGTCGTGTGGGACTATGACGCTAAGGCCCTGGCCGCCCTGCGCGGGCGCCTGAGCGCCGTGACCGGATTCGAGACGGATGTCAGCCACTTCGATGCGGTGACCAAAGCGACCGCCGACACGCTCAAGCAGCACGGACGCATCGACATCCTGGTCAACAACGCCGGCATCACCGGCGCCACCACCAAGGTTTGGGATTATCCGGTCGACGAATGGGCGCGCGTGTTCCGCATCAATGTGGACGGACCGTTCTATTGCGCGAAGGCGGTGCTCCCGCACATGCGCGCGGCGGGCTACGGGCGCGTCGTCAATATCGCATCCGTCGCCGGCAAGGACGGCAATCCGAACGCATCCGGCTACAGCGCCAGCAAGGCCGCCGTGATCGCGTTGACCAAATCGCTCGGCAAGGAACTGGCCGACACCGAAATCCGGGTGAATTGTGTGACGCCGGCGGCCGTCAAAACGTCGCTGTTCGAGCAACTGCCTCAGTCCCACATCGACTTCATGCTGTCGAAAATTCCGCTGGGCCGTTTCGGGCGTCCGGAAGAAATCGCGGCATTGGTGGCGTGGCTGAGTTCCGAGGAGTGTTCGTTCAGCACGGGAGCGGTATTCGATCTCTCAGGTGGACGCTCAACCTATTGAACCCATCAGAGGCACTCTGGGCTGACGTTTTGATTGCGTCCTCTTTGTCATGGGACTGGATTAAAGCCCGCCAGTCCTGCGCGGTGAGACGCTTGCCGGCATCCTGACGGACCGCGCGCGGGCCGCCGGCGAGTAGGCGCGCGCAGTGCCGTATGCCTTCCCGGCGAGAAGGCGAGCAATTAATACCAACCTTCGAAAGATCGTAAGCGGCCTTTTGACCCCACGTTTCGCGCGGGACGCCGATGAGCGAATGTCGGCGTGCTGAATCGAGGCGGGTTGGACACGTGTCGGACACTGAGCTTTTGCCCAAATCCCAGCCGGAGCCGGTGCGCCGGGTAGAGGTGTTCACTGGGACGGGACGGCGTCGCGCGTGGGCTGCGGATGAGAAGGCGCGGATCATTGCCGAGAGCTACGCGGGCGGCGAGACGGTCTCCGCCGTTGCGCGCCGGCACGGTTTGACACCACAGCAGTTGTTCGGCTGGCGTCGGGAATCGCGGCAGCGGGCGGAGAGCGAGGCCGACGAGAGGGGCCTTGCCTTCACGCCGGTCATCGTCGAGGCATCCCGGTGTCGCTCGGGTGCGTCGATCGCACTGGCCGTGCCAAGCAGCACGCCGATGGTCGAGATCGTAATCGGTGCAGCGACGGTTCGGATTCCGCCCGGGATTGATGCCGTGACCCTGACTTTCTCGAATCGGCTTGGAAAAGGCCGGATGCGGGTATCTGGGAGATGCGGGGCCCGCCACGTCACTTCACCCACTCGAAGGTGATGTCGTGGCTGGCGTTCGATCGGGCAATTAAAATTGCGGAGCTTTCCCAGCGCGAAGCTCCTGTTTCGCGTTGGCAGAGCATCCGCGAAGCGATTCATTCAGAGGTCTGCGTGCGCGCCTTCGATCGCGAGTTGAACAGCTTTGTTCAATCGTACGAGAGCAAGGAGCTGGACGCTGCGCTGCTGCTTCTTCCGCAAGTCGGTTTTCTCCCGCCGAACGACGCGAGAATTGAAGGAACCATAGAGGCCATCCGCAGCACGCTAATGGTGAACGGCCTTGTCCGACGCTATCGCCCAGCCTGCGCCGATGATGGCCTGCCGGGACCCGAGGGTGCATTCCTCGCCTGCACGTTTTGGCTCGCCGATGCCCTCGCATTGTCGGGACGCTATCACGAAGCCGAAGCGCTTTTCGAACGATTGCTGTCGCTCAGAAACGATCTTGGATTGCTTGCGGAAGAGTATGATGCAGTGGAGTGTCGCATGCTCGGCAATTTCCCACAAGCGTTCTCTCACGTTGCCCTCATCAACACGGCGCAGAATCTCCTAAACTCTCATGGGCCGGCCGAGCAGCGCCGCGAGTAAGATTGGCTATGCTCTTGATATTTGCGAGTGCACTGGTGGCGTCTTCAAGAACATTCAATCATGAGGTATGGTGACGGTCGCCGGATTCACATTCGCGTCCGCGCTGCGGAATGGCTGGTTCACTCGAACAAATGGTCCTCTTTCGCCTGCGGCAAGGCGTGTTCGGGGCGCCGCTCGTCCCGATGTCGCAATCCGTCCTGCTCCACAGCTACCCGAAAGAGCAGCACGGCTCTGCCATGGCGATCTGGGGCGTTGGCGTCATGGTCGGCCCGATCCTCGGGCCGACGCTCGGGGGTTATCTGACCGAAGTATTCAACTGGCGCTGGGTCTTCTACATCAATCTGCCAGTCGGAATCCTGACTATCCTGGGTCTATCGGCGTTCTTGTCGGAATCGTGCCTTCGCAACATCAACTTCGACTAGTTCGGCTCTCATCGAAACAATGACAGAAACCAAGCGACAAGCTTGCCTGCGAACAGGGAAATCACCCATCCCAGCGCGGTGATGATGCTCGTGCCCAGCGCGAACGCTCCGGCGACCTTCCAGCGTGTCACCGCATAACCCGCGACGATCGGCTCCATGGTCGCGACGGTCTTTCCAAGCGGCTTCATGTCGGCTTCGATCTTTCCCACGCGCTCGCTGATGCTTTCCAGATGCAGACGGTTCTCGCGGTGCTGTTCCTCGGAGGAGCGCCGTACGTCCGCCACCGATGCAGACAGGTTCCGCACCTCGGCTTCGATGTTGCCGATGACGCGGCTGATCTGGTCCAGTCTGTTCGGCATCGATTACGTCCGCTGAGGGAAGCGGCCACGCTACCGGCGCAGGATGCGCGCGACCTTTTCGATCGATCGTCCGCCCACGTAGGCGGTGATAATCATCCCGGTCCAATCGGCAATCATGCCGTTGATCGGGTCGGTGGCGCCCAAGCCCAGCACCTTGTCCCACACGATCACCTTCCAGAAATAGATGATGATCGGGAACGCGAGCAGAGGACGGATGATGGCGGTGTACCAGCGGCCTTGTTCGGCGATGATGATGGCGGACGCCTGCCTTTTCGCGTCGATCTCGGCCTCGATTTCCTTGGCTGCGAGATCGGCGGCGATCCGGTCCTGCATATTCGCCGCGTCGAGCTTGGCCTTGTAGGCATTGATCAGACCGGAAACGACGGACCCGCCGATGAGGCTCGCAAGCCAGGTCCACATGGCTCACTTCTCCTGCGGCGCGGGTGACCCGTTGCCGAGCTCGATTTCGTGCCGCTTGTCAGCAAGGTCGCGGAAATATTTCAGGACCGCCGTCACAGCGATCAGGATCAGCGGCCAAGCCCAGGACGGCACCTGCGCCGCGATCGAGCTCACATCGACCCCGCCCACGATCGGCGCGAAGAAGTCGTAGCCGCTGACGATGGCGCTTGCGGCGATCACGATGGCGGACGAGAGTTTCTGTTTGATGCCGGCAAACTTCGCACGCACAGCCGCGAGGAAATTCTCTTCTTCCTGATAGAGCTCGCGGAATGCCGGGCGCGATTTCAGAATCGGACGAATCCAGAACCAGTAGATCGCAACTAGCGTTGCCGCGATCGAAATGTACAGCAGCATGGATGGACTCCTATGTTCAGGGGGTGGCGAGTGCGGGGATGACGGGCGCTTCGGGGATGGCGGCTTCCTGCCGGCGCTGGTGCCAGCGGTTGAGCGCGTAAACCGAACCGCCGACGACCAGGACGACGCCGCAGCCGAGCGCCGCGGTCTGGAACGGGTGGGCGGCGATCCAGTCCCAGAATCCGCCGCCGGCGGCGACCGGCGCCGCAGTGCCAGTACCCATGATCACCTTCTTTGCGGCTGTGGGGGCGGGCACGACGCCCTTGCCGGGGACGGGTGCGGCATCGGGAACGACCGAGGGCGCCGGCGCCTGTTGCGCCACCATGCGCAGGCTGACGGATTTGACGGCAGCGACGCGCGCGCGCCAGCCCTTGCCGAATACCGGCCAGGTTTTGAGGAGCTTGAGGAAGGCAAGGCGCTCGTCATTGATCGCACTGACCAGGGCTTTCGGATCGCGCTTGGCGACGGCGCGCAGCACCTCGTCAGTGACGACATGCGTCGTGTCTGGAAGCCCGATGACGCGGCGCAGCACCTTGCCGCTGCGGCCGATCCCGCTATTCACGCCGTAATCGAACACCGAGTAATCGACGCCGGCTGGCAGATCGTCGCAGCGCTGCGCGTCCCAATACCGCTTGCGGTAGATCGTCTTCGCGTCGTCGACCGTCATGGCGCGCACGTCGGCCGCTGTCGCGTTCGGCTTCACGTATTTGCGGTAGTCCGCGATCGTGATGCCGAAGTTGGTCGGCCCGCCCGGGTCAGACGGATGGTTGGTGTAGCCGCCTTCGTGCGCAAGCAAGCGTCGCAGCGCCTCGTCATAGGTCCAGGCTGCCATTCGATGTTCTCCAGAAATGAAAAAAGCCGCCTCGCGGCGGCGGTTGTGCGGATGATTGGTCGTGCGATTGCGTTAGCCGGCGGCGCCGATGGTAAAAGTCAGATCACCGGACAGGAACTTGATGGGCGTGCCGGCTGCGACCGCGAACGGCCCGCCCGGCAGAGCCTTGCTGAACAGCAGATCGCCGCCTGAGGCCGCGTCAAAGATGCCGACATAGTCGAGGTTGGCGACATCGCCCGCTGCCTCGCCGAAATCGACATCCGCCGAATTCGTGATCTCGTTGTCGACCCCGTCGTCGGCGATGGCGTCGAAGGCGATCGCGACGCGTCCGGCGGCCCGAATGGTCGCGGTGACCTCGGTCCCGCTCGCTTTCGGGTTGCCGTTGAACAGGGCGACATAGCAGGCGGCGGGCGCCGCCGGCATCGCATTGCCGGCAAGCCAGCGGCAAACCTTGTTGCCGAGATAGACGCTCATGTCAGATGCCATGTTTTTTCTCCGTTGGTTACCAACTCAGCACCACGACCACCTGGATCGGAGGTGCGTGGGGCCCAAATCCAATTGTCACCGGTGCCACAAGCTCGGCCTCGTCGGCGAACGCGGCTGCAAGCGCCAGCGCGGCGAAGAGCGTTGCGCGCGCGGTCAGCACCGCGTCGTCGGCGAGATCGGCCGTGAGCCGCAAGGCTGCGACACCGATGGTCAGGTAGGCGCCAAACGCCGCGCCGTCAGTGAGATCCGCGGCGAGACGGAGCGGCGCCGGCAGGACGGTGATTGCCGCCGCAAATGGCGCGTCTTCGCCGAAGGCGGCGGCGAGAAAAAGCACCGGCCAGATGCCGACGGTCGGCGTGAGCCGCGCCTCGTCGGCGAACGCGGCGGCCAATCCTAGCGGCAGCGGGATGATGGTGATCGCCGCCTCGAAGCCCCCATCCTCGGCCAACGCCGCCGTCAGTTTGAGTTGCGGGATGCCGGCGGGCGGGACCTTGATCGCATCGACGATCAATCCCCAATTCAGGATCGTAAATGACGTGCCGAAAGCGACGGTCGCATCAGTGAGCGCGGCGGTCGCGAGCTTGTACTCGCTCTGCTGCGATGACCAATCGGTGCCACCGCCATTGGTGAAATTGGCAAGCGTCGTGAAATCGGCGGGCGAGGAGGTCGTCCCGCCGGTGCGCGGCGAGCCGGCGACCGCGAGGATCAGCGCGCGGGGGGCATCGGTTGCAACGCCCCCAATGCTCGGCGTGCTGGCGGTCGATGCGCCGCCGCTCGCGGTCGCCGGGAGGGCAGCGTTCGTGTCGAATGGCTCGTCGATATCGGCGCCAGCGACACCGAACGCCAGAATAGTCGCGTCGTCGACATTGCCGCCCGAGATGTGCGCGGTGATCGTATCGGCGGTGAGCGCAGCGGGCGCATGCGCCCACCAGATTTCGAGCGTGTTCGAGTTGCTGTTGCGACCGCCGGCCCACTGGTATTGCGCGCGGCGCTGCCACGAAAGCCCGGCCGTGTCGGTGACGCTGCCGACCGGGCGATAGCCATTGGTGCCCGTCGTCTCGGTATGGACGATGACGACGATGACATCGTCGGCCTGCGTGGTCGTGAGCGAGACGTTGCCCGTCGCGGTACCGGAGAAATTCGCGTTGGCTTGGCCGTCGATAGAGGGGCCGAGCGGCGTGCCGTCGCCGACGAGATCGAAGGCGCGCTGGAGATTTTGCGTCCAGGCCGGCAGCGTCGGGACGGCCAGGACCGCGCCGAACACTTGCGCATCATGCGAAATCAGAACGTCGAAATTCAGCGGCGCTAGATTGTATTCGGACGTGTTCTGCGCCCGCATCGTGAGGACGGCGGACGCAACCGCCGACGGAAACGCATAGCCGACATATTGCTTGCCGTTCGCGCTCGATTGCCAGCGCGTGCCGGAATTATTGTCGAAGGCGTTGGCGGCCACGTAGCTCGAGTTGTGCGAGGACTCGATCGCGTTGCCGCCGCCGGCGTCGGTCAGGTCGACGCCGCTACTATCGCGGAATTCGAGCTCCTGGATCTCGACGTAATCGGCGCTGCCGAAGGCGCCGCTCGACATCTTGTCGAGGCAGCGCACCGCCCAGGTCTCAGCCGCGCCGGCAACCAGCGCCGGCTTGGTGAAGGTGCGGGTTTGTAGATTGGTCCAGCCGATCTCGTTGATGGCGCCGATAGTGGTGCGCCAGGCAACCCCATCGTCCGACCATTCGAGCCAGAAGCGCTTGGGGACCTGCGTCAGATACGAGGTGTCGGCTTTGAGCGCGAATTCGACGATGGCCTGCCGGAGTGGGAAGCGGTAGCCGACCCAGACGCCGGAAGAGCCGACCGTCGCCCAGCGATTTCCCTCGCTGCGGTTGAAGGCGTTGGCCGCGACATCGGAACCGCTATGGCCGCTTTCGAGCGCGGTCCCGCCCGCGCAGAGATCGGCGCCGCCGGGCGAGGCGCGCATATAGATCTCGCCGATCGACGTATAGGAATCGGCGTTGTTGGCCTCGACATAGACGCGCCACCAGAAGTGTGCGCCAGGCGGAATGGGCACGCGCGAATTGACCGCGAGCGTCGCGCCATCGGAAAAATCGACCCGCAGATTGCCGGCGACCGGCAGTGCATTCGCCGCCGCCAAGCGATGCCAGCTTAAGCTCGACGGCGGCGCGACGGCCGCCCAGACGACGCCATTCGCCGAGGTGTAGAGCGTATTGGCGCCGATGACGAGCCACTTGCCGGCATCGGACCAGCAGGCATGATCGAAGCGCGTGCCGCCAAGGCCGCTCGCGAGTTGCGTGTAATTAACGCCATCGGTGGAGCGGGCAATGACGCCGGTATTGCCACCGACCACCATCAGCATGTCGAGGCCCGGCGAATAGGCGATCGATTGCCAATCGTAGGCCGAGCCGGTCAGCGATTTTTGCGACCACGCCGCCGAGGTCGGATCGCTGCAATAAGCGTAATCGTTATTGCCGCTGGCGTTGCCAGCAATCATGCAGAACTTCTGGATGGCGCCGGCGGCCCAGACGATGCTGCGCCAGTTTTTGGCTGTCGTCGGCCCGGTGCGCTGACTCCAATTGATCGCGTCCGGAGAGGTAAAGACCGCGTTGTTGTCGCCGGCGCATGCACTCGACCGGCTTTTGCGTCCCGTGCTCGGTCGCCTCGTCGCTCTCGCCGGTGGCGATGGTCCACAACGTGGTTTGGTCGCGGGCGCCCTGCCAATGGCCGGTCGCGCCTTTGCGCACTGCGTAGAAGCACGGTTCATGCTGCCAGTGGTAATCACCGCGAGAGAGCACCAGGCGTGGCTTCGCCCATACGATCTGTGCCCTGATCAGAAAACCGCAGGCGTCGAGGCTTTCCGCAACGATTCGTGCGTAAATCCCCGAGTGCCATACGTAGGCGACCTCGCCCGGAAACAGGCTCCAGGCTTCGCGCCAGTCGGCGCGGTCGTCGTTGTTGACCTTGCCGGGCCGCGCGGTCGAAGAAACACCGGAGTCGACTCGCCAGTTGGGATCGTATTCGACCCCGTAAGGCGGGTCGGTCACCATCAGATGCGGATTAGCGCCGTGGAGCAGCCGGCAAACATCGGTGGCAACCGTCGCATCGCCGCACAGCAGGCGATGCGATCCAAGGAGCCAAAGGTCGCCCGGGCGGGTGACCGCCTGGGCTGGCGGTTCGCGGACTTCATCCTCTCCCTCGGATGCACCACCCGCGTCGAGTCCATCGAGCAGTCGATCGAGATCGTCCTCGGCAAAGCCGAGCAAGGCGAGATCGACACCATCCTCCTTGAGCCGTTCCAGCTCGGCAGAGAGCAGTTCATCATCCCAGCCGGCGTTGAGCGCGATGCGATTGTCGGCGAGCCGAAAGGCTCGCGCCTGTGCATCAGTCAGATGCCCGAGCCGGATGACCGGGACCTGCTGCAAGCCGAGTCGTTTCGCCGCGACGATTCGGCCGTGGCCGGCGATGAGTACGCCGCGGTCGTCAACCAGACACGGCACGTTGAAGCCGAATTCAGCGATCGAGCCGGCAATCTGAGCGACCTGCTCGTCAGGATGGGTCCTGGCGTTCGCTGCATATGGCAACAGCCGGTCCAGCGGCCAGAGCTCGACCTGCAGCGTGTCAGTCGTCGGGGATTGCGACCCCGCGTTCGCGCGCGACCGCTTCGAAGGTTTGGCCTTCGCCATCGAGTTTCACTGGCTGATCGGGAAAGAGTTTGCGCCACCGGCGAAGCGCGACATCGACATATTGGGGAGCGAGTTCGATTGCCCGCGCGCGCCGGCCGGTTCGTTCCGCGGCGATGATGCTGGTGCCCGAGCCTGCAAAGGGCTCGTAGATGATGTCGCGCTCGTTGCCGTAGGCGCGCATCACGAATTCCGGCAACGCGACCGGAAAGACGGCGGGATGCTCCGTCTCGATCCCGCGCGCCTTGTGGCGCGTGATGCGGATGACGTTGTCGGGGATCCGCGTTTCCTGGACGCCCTGGCCGGCGTGCGTCCATTCGCCGACGTGGCCATCCTTGTGGCGGATGCCGCCATGCGTGTCGTTGACGTGGCCGGCCCACTTGCAGGGCACAATCTTGCTCGGCTTGCGCGCCTTGCGATTGAAGTGGAAAACGAGCTCGAAGGCCGGTGCCAGGCGCCCGTTCCAGTCGCCCGGCAATCCCGGGCCCTGGTCCCAGACGTAGAGCCCGAAGCGACGCCAGCCCTGCTCGCGCATCCAGTCGAGCCAAGCCTGCCAATAGGGCTGCCATTCGTTGTCGCGGTGGACCAGTCCAAGATTGACCAGGACCTGCGCCGAGTCTGCGACCGGCAGTACCGCGAACACGCCGCGCATGAGCGCGTCCCAATCGCCTACACCGCCGGTCGTGTAATCGCGCTGGTTGCCGTAGGGTGGCGACGTGAAGACGAGCGTCGCGCGCTCGCCATTCATGACGCGCGCCACCGCTGAGGAATCGGTGCTGTCGCCACAAAGCAGTCGATGGTTCCCGATCAGCCAGAGATCGCCCGCACGAGAGACCGGCTCGCGCGGCGGTTCCGGCATTTCATCAGCGGCGTCCTCGCCGTCACTATCGGCGGCATCCGTCTCCTCGCCAAGCGGCGCCATGAGTGCGTCGAGCTCGGACTCGGAGAAGCCGGTGAGTCCGAGGTCGAAGCCCTCGCCGTTGAGGGCATGCAGTTCAGATGCGAGCAGTTCCTCGTTCCAGCCGGCGTTGAGTGCGAGCTTGTTGTCGGCGATGACGTAAGCGCGCCGCTGCGCTGGCGTCAGATGGTCAAGGACGACCACCGGCACGGTGTCGAGGCCAAGCCTGCGTGCCGCCAGCAGCCGGCCGTGGCCGGCAACAATGCCGCCCTCCGCGTCGACCAGGATCGGATTGGTCCAGCCGAATTCGACGATCGAGGCCGCGATCTGCGCCACCTGATCGTCGTCGTGAGTCCGGGCGTTGCGCGCATAGGGGATTAGACGATCGAGCTGCCAGTGCTCGACCGCATCGGGCAGTCGCGGCGTCATGTGGTTCGGTTCGGCTTTACGGCGTGCTGATCCAAGTCATCCGTGCCTGCATCCAGACCCAGCGGTAGGTTACCCAGAAGGCAACGCACTGGCGGAAGCCGCTCGTAGTCGCGGTCTAAACGGTATTATTTATCCGTCCGTGCGTCACTCGGGCGGCACCTGCTTTGCGGCTCTTTGGCCCCATGCAGTTCAGTCTGTAGCTCCCGGCTCCATCTACCGCATGACTTGGTCAGGTAAACCAGAACCAGATGTCAAAAAATTAGATGTTTAGTGACGGGCTGCCTTATTCAAACTGAGACACTTTTTTACTCGACAATCGCAACTTCCCAAAGCGAGCCATGAAAATAATCGAAAAACCGAGTATCGCCTCAGCCCGGCGGGGCTCGCCCCACCATCGCAGTCACGTACTTCCGCGATCGCTTCGTCGGTAGCTTGCGGCCATTAAGCCGCCAAGCGATCAGGCTCAGGACATACTGCCAGCGCCGATGCGCAGTGGCGCGACAGACACCGAACCGCCAGCAGATCATTTTCCACGGCGTGCGCTCGGCGCGCGCCCACGCGAGCTTGGCATCTTCGGCTTCCAGCCAGCGCAGCCAGCGGAGCGTCTCCTCCATCCGCGAGATGGCATCTGGAGACGGAGGAGGACGCTTGAGTCGCGACGGCTCCTGGCCAACCAAATCGCTGAACTCGGCGAGAACTTTCGGCCACAGCGAATAGTAGCCCTGCACGCGCACCTCGGGCAGACGCTTCATCACGTCGGCCGCCTCATGCAGGCGCGCTTCGACACAGGCCGGCGTCCAATCAGCCATGGCACGCCTCTTTGGTTGCTGCGCGCTTGCCGTAAAGTTTTCTCCCGAGCTGCCTGATCAATTCACGCTCCGGCCAGGTGAGACGCTGATCATCCTCACTGACCACCAGGATGCCGTGCTCGTGCCAGCCATCGCGCTTGACGTCTTCCGGCGGACGGCGTTTGCCCCCGTATCCCTTAGGCATCCACCTCATGGCTGCGCCTCGCGTGCGATGAGGTCAGCAAGCGCGCCGATGATTGAGGCAGGTGTTTTGCCGTCGCCGAGCCTCCCCATGCTCGCCGCGAGTGCCTTCGGTTCGACGCCGTGCTGCAGCAGGAGCGACAGCGCGATGCAGGCATCGTCGAGGATGCCATCCATGGCAGAGCCGACCTTGGCGCCGTGCGTGAACACTTCGCCGACGCGGCAGCTGTCGGGGTCGAAGCCGAACGTAACCGAATAGGACCGGCAGTCGTGCACGAAGGTGATCGTGAGGCTGGGCCGGCGATCGGGAAGGCGTTGCCGGCTCATGGCGCGGCTCCGCGGAGCAATCTGGCATTGAGAGTGCGCTGCATCACGGCACCCCCTTTAGCCAATTGGGAGATTCAGTCAGCGGGGAACGTGGGGAAGGTCCATTCCGAGGTTCCCCGCCACGTTCCCCCGTATAAGCGTCTGAACCGCCACCATTTTGGGAACGTGGCGAACGTGGGGAACGTGCTTGCTCTTCTTTTATATTATTTTCGTCGTTCTTCGATGCGCATGCGCGTAGGTCAGAAAAACGTTCCCCAGGTTCCCCATGTTCCCCGATGCCTTGTCCATCAATAAGATAAGTCGGGGAACGTCGAGGGGAACGTTGCTCCAAATCGGCCTGACGTTCCCCTTGTTCAGCTTTGGCGGCTTGCGAAAAACGTTCCCCACGTTCCCCAGGTTCCCCTTCGAGGACGAGCTGCCAGCGGCGCGCCTGATGCGACACTCCGATCGCCCGGATGCGCGCCTTTAGGCCGGCGATGTCGAACACACGATCGCGCATGCGCACGAGCGCCTTGCCGAGCCGCGTGCGCTGTGATCGTTCGCCGCCCATGCCGAGCGGCAATGGTGGTTCGCAGGTGATGGCGAGTTCATAGAGTCCGCTGCTGCCGACTTCAGCGGTGCCAAAGCGATCCCACCATTGACCGACGAACACACGCCAGACCGCGCCCTCACCGTCAGAGGCTTCCAGCATCTCGTCGATATTGCCGAGGAAGCCCGGAACGCCGATCGCCTCGAGCAGGCCGCCCATGACGGCGGCCCAGGCTTCGAAGCTGCCGATATGCTTGGCTCCGCGTGGCATGCCGGCCGCGATCCAGCCGCGGCAAAGAGACAGACAGGCGGCCACGAGGTCTGCCCGGTTGGCATGAACCCAGGCGATAAGATCGGGATGGCGGAAACCGTTGCGGCGCCAGGGCTGGTCGACACGGGCATCGAGCCGGATGCGCACCAGCCGGCGCGCCATTTCGCCTGAGAACTCGGCATTGTTGCCGGTGGCGATCCAGATGCAGCGGATCGGCAGCCGCGTGGTTTCCGAGATACCCAAAATGCGGTCTTCCCAGAACGGCGCGGTGAGCGCGGCCGCAAGCGCCGAGGAATCGAGCGGCCGGCGCAGATTGTCGATCAGCACGACGGACGGGATCTGGCGCAACTTGGCGGTCAGGCGCTTGCGCCATTCCTCGTCGTCACTGCCCTCGACCATGACGCTGGCGCGGCAGCCGGTAGCGATCACGGAAACCGCGTCCACCATCAAGGTCGCGCCGGTGCCTTGCGTGGGCTTTTCGACCAAGTGCAGCGGGGTCGGCCCGTCGATCATGGTGCGCACGAAGCCGACGAGCAGCAGCGCGAGTGCATGCGCGCGCTCGGCCTCGCCAGTGAACGGAAACTCTCCCAGGAGATCTTCGAGTAGCAATGACCGCGCCGCAGCGATATCCGCCGGCGTCGGCTGCTTGGCGACCGTTGGCAGCACAAAATCCTTGGGCGGGTCATAAAGCAGGCGCGCCGCCGGATGGTATCCCGGCTTGGTAATGAGTTCGCCGTCGCGGCCGAACACCGGCGTGGTGACGATGCCGGCGAGCACCGGCAGTGCCGGATCGGGCGTAGCGAGGATCGATTTGATCACCGGCGATGGTGGATGGGCGGGAATAAGTTCGCCGTTGCGATTGATCTTCCGCCAATCGACGAGCTGGGCGAGCACCGGCCGCAAGCGATCCTCCGTGAGCGGCTTCGCCATGGGAAGGCCGTCGTCGTCGCGCACCACCCAGGTTGGGCATCCGGCGGCACGGAACAGCCAGGGTGGATTGTTGGCGGCAAGCAGGATGCGCCAGGCCTGCGAGACCGCGCCGGCGAGATCACCGTTGTCGGCGCGGAGTTGCGGTCGCGCGCGCTCGGGCAGTGACAGCCCGATTGGCCGGTGCGTGCCGCCGTCAACGACGAGAGCCATGGTTTCTGAGGTGCCCTGGCCGCTCCACTCGACCGCCGACTCGACGACCCTGCGCACGGCATCGGCGCCCTCGCGCATCAGCAGATCGTTGAAGTCATCGCCCTCCTTGGGTGGCATTGCGATGAAGACGCGCCGGCCTTCGGCGTGCAGGCGGGCGGCGGCGGTCGCGGCGGCGCGCGCGCCGGCGTTGGAGGGGTCGTGGTCGGCCAGAAGCACGACCTTCCGTGCTTGGACGGGCAGAACGACCTGCTCCAGGTTGGACGTCGATAGCGTCGCCCAGACCGGCAGGCGCGCACTGGCCGCCATCACCGAGAGCGCCGTCTCGATGCCTTCGGCGAGCCCAACGACGTGATCATCGGTCAGATTGGCAAGGCGGACAGCACCGCCGGCGACCGAGGCCAGCATCTTGCGCGGGTTATCAACCGGCGCTTTGGCGGCCCCGTCGTCGGCGAGATAAGTGCGGTGGAGCGCGATGCGAGTGCCGCTGCCGTCACGCACCACCGCGACCAGGCCCGGAAAGCCGCGCCGGCTCTCCCAGTGCGTCAGGTCTGGGTGGAACAGAAGGTCAGTACAATCCGGCGCCGCCAGCCGGCGCGATGCGAGATAGCGTTCGCCCAGCGTGCCGGCGACCGGCACTGCTTTCGACAGGATATGGTCAATCTCGCGGGCCTGGTCGGCTTGCTTGGACGATGGCTTGGTTGCGCCTCGTTTCGGCTGCGGGCCGGTCCTGGTCAGATCGGCCGCGTAGCTTATCAGCTCGCGACCGGTGCGATGGATGGCGTGCTCCAGCGTGTTGATGGGGCCGCCACCCTCGCCGCCATCAAAATCGATCCAGTCGCCGGCGTGCTCGCCGGTGAGTGCAATCACGCAGGAGCCGTTCTTGCGCGGCGCATCGCCCCGGATATTGGCAAGCCGCCATTCATCGCCTATCCGCCGGCCATTCGGGAAGTGTCGCGGCACCCAGTGCTCGGCGGTCTCGCGCAATCTTGCGACGACTGCATCGAGGTCAAACCACTCGGCCGGGCGTGCAGGTTCGGCTTCGTTGAGGTCGAGCATCGGCGCCTCAATCGAGCAGCACGAGACCGCGCTCGGCGCGGGTGATGGCGGTGTAGAGCCAGCGGGCACGATCTTCGGCGGTGCGGCCAAGGCCGTCGTCGTAGACGATGATGTTCTCCCACTGCGAGCCCTGAGCCTTGTGACAGGTGATGGCCCAGCCCCAAACCGCCTCGATGATAGTCTTTTTCTTCCAGTGATCACGGCGCTCGCGCTCCGGATCGGGCGTGACGTGGTCGTCGAAGTACCCCTTGTAGACGCGGAAGCGCTCGCGCGCTCCGTTCGTCCCGCCGATCTTCTGTCCGTCCTCCGTGGTAACGACGGCGGTGAATGAAATCTCGTCCTCGTCCTTTACCTCGGTGAGGTCGAGGAACATGCCGTTGACCAGCCCAAGATCGTTGCGGTTCTTCAGGCAGATGATCTTTTCGCCTTGCCCGGTCGGATAGACGCCCTCGAACCCGGACGCCCGCTTCATGGCGAGGTTGAGCTGCAGGCGCGTGGCGTTGCGGCCGCAGATCACCTGGCCGCCGCGCAGCATCTGCTCGGGCGCCACATCGAGCCTGCGCATCTTCCAGACGAATTCGTCGTGCACGCCGTAGGGGATGGATTTGCTTTCGCGCGCGAGCGTGGCCAATCGGATGATGGCACTCTCGCCGGCCTGGCGATGAATCTCGGTCAGCATCACATCGGGCTGACATTGCGTGAACGCGCCTTCGCCCCTGACCGGCGGCAGCTGGCCGGGATCGCCCAGCACCAGGATCGGCTTGCCGAAGGCGAGAAGATCGCGCGCCATGTCGTCGCCGACCATCGACACCTCGTCGAGCACGAGCAGCTTGGCTTCGCGCAACATGGACTGCTCGTTCAGCACGAAACGCGGCTTGTGGATGTCGGACAGCCGCAATTCGAGCGAGCGAAGTTGCGACTCGGCGAACAGGCGCTCGGCCGCACCGATGGATGCGATTTTTGCCTTGAGATCGGCGATCTCCTCCTTGACCTTCTCGATCTCCGCGGGCGTCGCCTCCGACACGCGGTAGATCAGCGAGTGAATGGTCGAGGCCGGCGTCCCCTTGCGGGTCATCACCAGCGCCGCCTTGCCGGTGAAGGCCGCGTAGTGGACGCCGTCGCTTGCGCCGGTTTCGAGACCGAGCTCGGCGATGGCGTGTCGGGTGATGGTGGTCTTGCCGGTGCCGGCATAGCCGAACACCCGGAACACCTGCTG
Organism: Pseudolabrys sp.; assembly: GCA_029980465.1. Lineage (GTDB taxonomy): Bacteria > Pseudomonadota > Alphaproteobacteria > Rhizobiales > Xanthobacteraceae > Pseudolabrys. The sequence continues at coordinate 1,835,119 of JARYIJ010000001.1, read as the reverse complement.
CACGGCGGTGCGGTTCGTGAACCAGTCCTTGATCGCGTTGATCGCCTTGGCTTGCATGTCCGACGGCGTGAATGTCATGGTCATTGCTCCCAGCAGCGTCGGGCGAACGGGCACAGTCGGCAGAGGTAGAAGTCGGACGCGGCTGCGATGCGGGGCGGCAGTTCGCAAGTTTCGACCGCGCGCAGGATGTCGACCGCCTTGTCGGAGAGCGACTGCGCTTCAGCGGGATCGAAGGAGACCAGCTCGTGGTGGAGCGCCTGGCTGTCCTTGTTCAGCGCGCTGAACAGCGTGACGCCGATCTCCATGTAGGCCATGTAGATCTGGACCTGCGCGAAATAGAGCGGCTTTGCGATGCGCAGGCCGCGCTTGAGGATGTCGTTCCAGGACCTGGCGTTGAGCGCCTTGTGCTCCCACAGTGCCGGCCAGGGCACGCCGATGTCGGGGCCGGCAAGGATCACGCCGTCGATATGACCGCGCAGCCGCCCGCCAGCCGCCGCAAAGCCGAACTGGCTGCCGTCGCGCCGCTGCGTCCGCAGATCGAATCCCGCAGCGCGCAGCCATTCGATCGACAACGCCTCGAACCGGTGGCCGGCTTCGAACACCCGCAGCATGGCGCCGTCGAGATCGTGACCATAATCCGGCGGCGTGTGGGTGATTTCGTAGGCGAGGCGGCGGCAGCAAGGCTCTCCCAGCCGCGACGCCCCGAGGTAATCGCGCTCGGGCTGCTCGCGCCGCGCTGTCAATAGAGCGGCATCGATCAGCGTGTTGACGCGCTGGGCAACGGACATCTCGCGCGCGCCGATGCCGTACACAAATCCGGAGCCATGATTGAGATTGACGACGTCCATGAGCACCCTCAAAACGGGATATCGTCGTTGAGCGTTTCGCGGTGCATCGCGGCCTGGAAGCCGTCGACGCAGGCCTCTATGACGCGATCGATCTCGTCGGCCGATCGGTCATGGAACGGCGCCATCAACCCGAGCTCGGTCAGCACCTCCGCAAGATTGCGGCGTGCCGCCTTGATCGCCTGCGTCTCCAGCTCGGTCTTGTCGATCATGCCGTGGTTCCTCTTGGCGATAGCAGCGCCGGCGTTGAGGCAGCGCAACGAGCAGAACGCAAAGGTCGGGTACCGGTCGGGGCGCAGTTGGTGCGTGTAGTAGAAACCTCGGGATTCCCGACTGCAGTGCGCACAGGCTCTCAGCCCATGAGCAGCGTCGAGAGCTTCCGCGACCCGGGCTCGTCCGGTGCCTCCGCGATCCGCTGCGACGCCATCACGATGAAGCGGCTGATGGCGTTCTGCGCCATGGCCTCGAGCTCGGGCATGGTCAAAGAGCGGATTGGCTGGTGAAGCCGTCCTCTTCCTTCGAGCCATTCGCCGGTCGCCTTGGCCGCTTCATGCGCGACGTGCGCCTGCCATTCGTTGTCGGTCATGGTTCAGCCGTTGAGCCATGCCGGACCCGACTGCTTTGCCGCCGGCGCTCCGGCGGCAGGTGACGGTTGCGACCAGGCGGGCGCGCTGGGCGCCTGCGTCGAACGCTGCGCAGCCGGGGACTGGCCGCCCGGGGCTGCGCCTTGCGTCCAGGCGGGTTGCGCGGCCGCGGCCTTGCTGCCGGCGCCGCGAGAACGGCTCGGGCTCGCCGGCACGTCCTTGCCGTCCATGACGAGCTTCCATTCCTTCTCGTTCGGCAGCACCACGCGGTCGAGGCGGTTCTGATCGCTGTAGCGGGCGTCCTCGCTCGCCTCGACCTTGATCTTGGCAACGAAGGTGATGCCGTTGAGGTCGGCAAGACCGCGCAGGATGCGTTTCTGCTTGGCCGCTTCGCTCATGTCCTGCGGGTCGAGCCCGAGCGCGCTGTCGATCATGGCGCGGAAGGTGCTCTTGGAAATTTTCCAGGCGATCGACACGCCGTTCTCGTCGACCTTGCCGCCCTGCACCGTGAACATCTGCCAGAACTTGCGCTTGGCGTGCGGTCCCTCCGCCACCGTGAACTCGCAGTCGAGCATGCGTACGTCGCTCGACGGGTCCTTCGGCGCCTTGAGCAGTGCCTGGTCGATCTCGCTCTGGCCATCGATCCCGCCGGGGCGGATGCTCATCGTGACCTTGGCGAAGGTGCCATCGGGAATGAGTTCACCGCTCTTCTGCGGCTCGGCGTCGTTCATGTCGAACATGGTGGTCATCCTTTGCTGGGCTGGTTGATCTTGCGAATGAGCGCGCTCAGGTCGGGCGGCTCGGTGAGGTCGAGGCGGCCGGAACGATCCTTGCCCGGCAGGCCGAACGGATTCGCGGCCTGGCAGACGAAGCGGCGCACGTCGCCGCGCTCGGGCTCGTGGCGCCACGCGTCGCCATCTGCCGTGAACCGGCTCATGGAGATCACCTGGTCGACGATGCCGGGGAGCTCGCGGGCGGCCTTGCCGCCTTCCATTTGCGGCTGCCAGGTGACGCGGTTGAACTCGTCGGTGATGCGCTCCAGGATGCCGACGAAGATGACGGTGCGGCCGGGCGCGTGCTGCAGGTGCTTCAGGAGCCCGATGGTTTCGCGTGCCAGGAGACCGTAGGCGCCGCGGGTATCGGGTTTGCCAGTCCGCTCCGACTGCGCCTCGGGCCGGGTCTTCGCCCACACCATGGCGAGCCGCGTCAGGTCGGTGATCGAGTCGACGAAGATGATGCGCTTTCCCGCGATCATGCGGACGAGGTCGGGATAGGTGTCGACCAGGTGCCGGTAGTGGCTCTCGCAGAAGAACGTCTTCTCGTCGGCCGCCGGATTGACGCCGCCGATCAGGCAGCCGACGTCGAGCGCGTCGCCGAAGCTGCGCACCGGGATGCTGTCGCCCGGCCAGTCCTGGACCGACTTCATGCCGGCCTCGAGATCGATGCAGAGCGTCTCCGCCGGCGGCAGGGTCTTAAGCAGCGAGGTCTTGCCGACACCCGAGGGCCCGAAGATCGCCATCGTGGTCTTGGCATGCGCCTCGGCGAGCCGCTGATCGGCGGTGATGATGCGCAGCGCCATCAGCGACCTCCCTCGTAGATCACATCGACCGCGCGGTCGGAACCGAGCGCACCGGCTTGGCGAGCGAGGTTGTAGAGCTTGCGCAGCGCATGCAGCCGGTCGCCGACGGCATTGAATTCCGCCTCCGCCCCGAGCATCGCGAACGCGATGTCGTCGAGCGTAGCATCCTCGATCGACTTGACGGCGGCTGGCCGCTGCCGTGCTTCGAGCGCCGGAATGGAAACGGTGTCGGGCAGCGTTTCGAGCCAGATGTGGCGCTTGCGCAGCGCGGTCACTGCAATTGACGTGGTCATCGGAAGACCTCTTTGTTGGTGCTGACGTGAAATCTCGGCTTGGCTTGGTTGCGGCCCATCACGCGGCCTCCGCCAAGAGCAGCGATGACAGCGAAGCCGATGCCGGGTTCGACTTCGGGCGCGCAATTGCGAGATAGCTGTAGTCGTCGGGACCGTGGCGGCGCTGAACGAGATGGATCAGCTTCTGCTCGCTTGCCAACCAGGCGCGACGCGCGACGCGCATGAGCTCTACACGGTCCTGCTCCGGCAAGCGGCCGCTGTGCTGGCTCGCGTCGACCAACAAGAAGCCGCGGTAATATTCCAGCGTGTCTCCAGGCTCTGCCTGACCCAGCCAGCCGCAAAGCTCGATCTCACTCAGCGACAAGCTGACGGTCGGGAACCTACGGCCGCGGCCCATTGTGGGAGCCCCATGCTGATCGAAATCGGAATCCGGCAAAGCCCTGCCGGATTGCTGTTCGTCATCTACCGGGGGCCGGGCGAAACTGTCGGGGACCTTCGTGACGTAGACAGCAAGGCCCTGAGCGGCTGCTCGTTCGCGAAGCCGCGCCGCACGTTCGTAAGCGGTCGAACGATGGATTCCGGCCGCTCGCGCGCCTTCCGAAACACTGTCGGCCAAGAGAATATCGCAACAATCGAGCAGGGGCGGCGGGAGACTTTCGACGAAGCGACCGACGTCGATCCTTATTGCGCAGGCCTCATCGACAGGTGGTGACTCGTCGGGGAGAAGGTCGCGTAGCGTCTGCTCGTTGCCCTCCTCGTCGAAAACGGGAGCGTCCATGGAGACAGAGTTGCGCTCCGCCTTCAGACGTCGCGTCGGGCTCGTCATCGTGCTGATGCGGTGCCTGACGAGACGATCGGCGAATGTGGCGAATGACGCGAGCCTCGGATCAAATGACTTTACGCGGTCGAGGAGATCGGCAATGAGGTCCTGCTCGTAATCTTCGACCTCCATTCCGGGGATCGTACGGCGGCACGCCAGGCGGCGAGCATTGAACTGAATGTTGCGTATGACGCGGCGGTCGATGCCGCCGTCGCGGTTGCTGGTCTCCATAGAGGTTTCGCCAATGGTCCGAGTGGCGGGCTCTGGGCCCGATCACTCGCCACTCGCGAAACTTCGCTGGGGAGACGAAAAACCGGTGATCGGACGGCGCGCCGACCCGAGGAAAGAAGGAGTTCAATGGCTTAGGAGCTGAAGATTTTTTCAGCGAGAGACAAATACGAGCGGTGAAATTTCACCGCGAGCCGCCTCGCGCACGCCCGTTGCCAGCAGTCCTGTCAGAAATGGTGAAACGGGCGACATAAGCTCGTTGGCCCGGCTGCCAGGGGATCGGATCGCCTGTGATTCCGAAAAGAGCAATCAAGCGACCTGACAATAGCTGCTTTTGCTTCTTGATCTTCGTCGAAGCTGCCCGATCTTTCCACGTCAGACTGCCCGCGAGCTGCGCAACGCTCCGAAGTAGCGTCCAAAGCGTGGTTGGTCGCCCATTCTTCTTGCTTTTCATCCCGAATTGTTCGGGCTCGAAGCGTCGGGTTTCTTGGCGAAACCGAACGTTCACGACTTCAGCCGCGGTGAACTCGAAAGTCAGATCTTCCCACCGAGCGTCGGCCGGCAAGAGCCATATCCGTCCCGATGCTGCCGAGGCCTGACTGGCAAGTAGCCTTTCTCGGAGTGGAGAAAGCAATTTCTCGGCGGATTGCAAACCTGTCAGGCCATCCTGGTCGTCCACACTACCGATTTCACTGAGCGCCAGGATGCAATGTCCCCTGGATTTGAGCGTAGTCTTGAACTGCTGGGATATCGAACCGATTGTCGGTGTCACAATCGCGGCGGGCCCATCCAATTCCGGTAACATCTCCAGCGAGACTTCCGCCATCGGACCTGGAATCAAGAGGATGATCGGAATGCCGACGCCAGCCGCCACCGCGTGGGACCCGACGAGCATTGCGGCGCCCCGCTCCTGAATACCGGGTTCGGATGTGGCACTCAGTATGGTGCAGACCGCCGCCGCAAGTTTTTTCCGATCGACAGCGAGGCAAGCGATTTCTTCACCCGTCACATCGATGGAATCGCATTCCGCCGGCTTGTTGCCGCACACGGCGCGGAAGCGCCCGTCCCCGTGTTTCACAATCTTGCGGGGACAGCCCTCACCGCCCGGCGACGGACACCCGATTTCCTTGGCACGGCGGCCTACCTGCGTCAGATAGGATGCCGCAACCGGCCAGTCGTCCTTGAGCCGAAGGGACCATTCCCGTCGGTCGGTTGTTGATTCTGGAAGCTCGTCAAGGGCTTTCCAGAACCGGTGTAGGCGATTCGTCGTCATTGCCATCTTCTGGCTCAAGAATAAAGCCGCGGTTTGCCAGCCAGACCTCGATCAGCTCGCTATCCTCATTCCGTTCATATTTGGCGTTGCCGGGCGGCCTGATCGTCAACGACCGTTCCTTTGGCGAGCCGGTGAACTTCACCTTGAACGCCGCGCCGACCAGCCTTCCTTTCGACCCGAGTTCTTGCCCGCGCGCAGCGAGGGCAGCAAAGATATCGCTCGCCTTGCGGATTTCGATTTCCTTGTAGGCTCCGCCCCAATATCGGCGGTACTCGACCAAGCGAATCTCCTCCAGCCCTTCGACATCCTCGCACAGCAACGACTTCGCTCCATCCTCGATGAGCGGATCCAGGCTGAACTTGTCGGCGGGCGGGAAATACTCCTCGTCTCCGAACACATGGCGCCCAAAACAAGCAAGATAGAGTTTGGTTTCGCCCTTGGTGTTCGCGTGTACCCCTAACTCGTCGGCCGACGTGTCGTAGATCAGTACGTCATGCTGCTGGGGTCTATAGAATTCAGTCGATGAGCGACCATCATCGTGATGGCTGGCCTCTCGGCGCATTGGCAGACCATGCCGAATGAGAATCCAGACTTTCGTGCCGTGGGGAAACAAAAATATGTGACAGCCGCGGCCGCGCTTGTGCTCCTCAAACCAGTCGTCAAGCTCAGCCTGGATCCGGAGACGGAGTTCATTGTCGACGGTCGGAAAGGTGCGCTTCTTGCCGTGCGCGCCGCCATAGTAGAGGAAGTTCTTCTGCCGGAACGCGATAGCCTCGGCATGATGTTCTCGGAGCATATCGGGAGCGGCGAGCCACATCTGGATCGCGACATCCGCCACCGTCGTCCTGGGGTCGTGATCGATTTTTACATCCCGTGATTTTGCCAGATCGAGGAGTGCATCCATGTCCTCGTCCGACGATGTCTCGTGGACGTAGTAGAGCGCATCGACCATCTCCTTCGGCACGCTGGCGTCCGGGTCGATGAGGATATGGGCCAAGGCGTCGCAATCGATCTCGCCTGAGCCATTGGTCGGGAAATCGAGACCCCGACCGGCGAGATACTCGCGCCAGGGATTGAGGAATGCGACCAGCCGACCCGGAGCGATTGTTTTCAGCAGCCCGGGATTCGTGAATTTCCGGAGACTAAAGGTAGCCATAGTCGCCTCACGTCAGCAGCTCCCCCTCCCCAGAGAATCGGTAGTTGCCTCCCGTTACAACTCAAGCACGAGTCGCGCTGCCCTCTCAATCTGATTGGCTGTTGCCCCGACATTTTTCCCCGGCTCCCGGTACGTGGGACGAGCAAGCCACCGGATCGCACGGATGCCGACATATAGTAGTTTGCCCAATCCGCTCGCTGCCGATTGCATGTCAGCTGCCGAGCGGCTGGACGAAATCGCCGAAATCTTGGCGGCCGGGCTCATGCGGCTCCAGGCCCGGAAGTCCAGTCTTTTATCTGCGCCCTGCAGAGAGAGTTTGCTCGACTGTGCCGGCCACCAGAGCAGTCATGCCGACCGTCTCACGTCGGATGGAGGCCTGGATTGACCGACACCGTGCTGGCCCAACTGGCCACCCTGAAAACCGCGCCGATCGGCGCGCTCAAGCAGAAATGGCGCGATCTCTTCGAATCCGAACCACCGCCGTACAACCGGCGCTTCCTCGAACACCGGCTTGCCTACCGCATCCAGGAGCTGGCGTATGGCGGCCTCAAACCAGAGACGCTGAAGCGCCTGCGTGATCTTGCCGAAGAACTTGACGGCGGCGACCCGAAACGGCGGCGCCAGCCTGCCAAGGATCGGCCGATCGCGGGCACGCGGCTTATCCGCGAATACCAGGGCGTCGAGCACTGCGTAACGGTGTGCGACGACGGCTACGATTACCAGGGCCGCCCCTACAAATCGCTGTCGGCTATCGCGCGCGCCATCACTGGCACGCGATGGAACGGTCTGACCTTCTTTGGCTTGAAAAACCAGAGAGGCGCACGATGAAGAAACCCATCGTGCGCAAACTCCGCTGCGCGGTTTACACCCGGAAATCGAGCGAGGAGGGTCTGGAGCAGGAATTTAATTCGCTCGATGCCCAGCGCGAGGCCTGCGAGGCATATATCGCGAGCCAGAAGCCCGAGGGCTGGGTGCTGGTACCGAATCATTACGACGACGGTGGTATCTCCGGTGCAACACTGGACCGTCCAGCACTCCAGCGGCTGCTCGCCGACATCGAGGCGCACCACGTCGACGTCGTGGTGGTCTACAAGATCGACCGGCTCAGCCGCGCGCTGATGGACTTTGCCAAGCTGGTCGAGGTTTTCGATCGCAACAGCGTTACGTTCGTGAGCGTCACGCAGTCGTTCAACACCACGACGTCGATGGGACGGCTGACGCTCAATATCCTGCTCTCCTTCGCGCAGTTCGAGCGCGAGGTTATCGGCGAGCGCATCCGCGACAAGTTCGCGGCATCGCGCAAGAAGGGCATGTGGATGGGCGGCTTTGTGCCGCTCGGCTATATTGTGAAGGACCGCAAGCTGGTAGTGAACGAAGGCGAAGCAAAGAGGGTTCGCATGATCTTCGAACGCTTCGTCAAAGTCGGCTCTGCCACCGCACTGGTGCGGGCGCTGTGCGCCGAGGGCATCGCCGGCAAGCAAGGCAAGCTGGTCGACAAGGGCTACGTCTATAAGCTCCTGAACAACCGCGTCTACATCGGCCAAGCGGTGCACAAAGGAACGGCTTATCCCGGCGAGCACCAGGCCATCGTTAGCCAGGCGCTCTGGGACAAAGTCCACAGCATTCTCGCTGAGAGTCCGCGCACACGTGCCCGCCAGACGCGAGCGCAGACGCCTGCCTTGCTGAAGGGCCTGATCTTCGGACCGACCGGCCGGGCGATGACGCCTGCTCACACACGGCGAGGTGACAAGCTCTACCGCTATTATGTCTCGACTGATGTGCTCAAACGTGATGGTGACGCCTGCCCGGTACGGCGCGTGCCTGCGGCCGAGATCGAGGGCGCTGTCATCGATCAGGTACGCGGTGTGCTGCGCTCGCCCGAAATCATCGTACGGACTTGGCGCAGAGCGCGGCAATCGATCGACGATCTCAGCGAGAACGATGTCCGAATCGCGCTGGAGCGGCTCGATCCACTCTGGGACGAACTGTTCCCGGCCGAGCAGGCACGCATCGTGCAATTGCTCGTCGAGCGAGTCGACATCAGCGCAGAAGGCGCAGACATCCGCCTACGGACGCAAGGGCTGACAAATCTCGTCGCGGATCTGAGTGCCGTGCAGCCAGGAGCCCGGAGGGCGGCATGATGACAAAACCGGAGATCATTGACGATGGCACGACTGTCACCGTGCGGGTGCCGATTTCGATCCGGCGACGCGGGGGTCGGAAGGTCGTCCTGGCGCCGGATGGCGCGAGCCTAACGGCCGCGCCGGTTTGCCGCCACGTTGACAGCGCCATGGTCAAGGCAATCGCGCGGGCGTTTCGGTGGCGGGAAATGCTGGAAGATGGCACGTACGCGACTATCCGGGAGATCGCCACCGCCGAAAAAATCAACGAGTCGTATGTGGGCCGCGTACTGCGGCTGACACTGCTGGAGCCCGACATCGTTGAGGCGATTCTGGCTGGACGGCAGCCGGCAGAATGGACGCTACCCGTGCTGATGCGGCGATTTCCGGCCGAGTGGGAAACTCAGAAATCGGCCCTTTCTGCCGTCCACTGAGGGCTCCCTTGCCCGTCCAATGCGGCCGGTTGTCTTTATTTCAGTAAAGCCTTTCGTGCAAGAAATGATTATTGACAGCCTCGGCGCAGGCTGATACGGAAATAATCGCACGAAAGGCATTACTGCAAAATGTATCAGGTCGCCGATCTCGCAAGTATCCGTTCCGGCTCGCCCTTTCGCGAGCGGATCGTCCATGAGCCGGGCGGGAGATTTCGAGTCGTTCAAGGCAAGGACATCGGCTCGGACGGTACGCTCGGCCTGGACGCCATGGTGCGGCTGAGTGAAATACCGGGCAAGGGAATGCCTGACGTTCTCCGGGCCGGCGAGGTCGCCCTCCAGACCCGCGGATCGAGCTACCGCGCCGCCGTCGTCCCCCGGTCCGACATCCCGATGGTGGCCGCGGGGTCGCTCTACATCCTGGCACCTGACGCATCGCGCATCGATCCCGAGTTCCTCGTCTTCTATCTGAACCTGCCCGGCACCCAGGCAACCCTGCGCCAGCTCGCCACCGGCTCGACTATTCTCAATCTTCGCCGTGCTGCCGTGGAGCATCTTGAGGTGCCGCTCCCGAGCCTGGCCGATCAGCGCCGGCTCGTCGAGCTTGGCCGGCTGGTTCGTAAGCAGTCGGACATCGCCGAGCGTCTCAACCAACTGCGGCTGCAAGAACTTCACGCGCTCGCGCTTGAGTGCGCGAAGAAAACCGGAGGCGTGGTAACGCCCCCGGCTTCCAAACGACCTGAGCGGCGCGGCAAACGCCCTCAGGCCTTGTCCTAGGTGCTCTAGAACGAAAGGAATCTATTGATGAGCATCACGATTGGCAATCACAGCTTCGACGGGCCGTTCACTAGCACGTCGCAGCTGGTGGCACGGTCGGGGGTCTATGCGATCCTCGGCCGCGGCGCGACGGGCGGCAACTGGATCGTCGTCGATATCGGCGAGAGCGGCGATGTGAAAAGCCGCGTCGAGACCCACGATCGCAAGCCGCAATGGCAGGGGTGCGGTCATGCCACGCTGAGCGTGGCCGCGCTCTATTGCGATGCGGCCACCCGCATGGTCGTCGAGCAAACGTTGCGCCTGCAATACAACCCGGCCTGCGGCGACCGCTGACCGGAGACCAGCCGGCGGGCTTCGCGCCCCGCCGGCTCGAACAACAGGCAGGATGAGAGGACAGAACCATGAGCGACGATAACGGCGCCACCACCAAGACAACCAAGGAGGATGTGTTCCGCAAGGCGTGGGCCGCCTGCGACACCTTCCGCGGGCTGATCGATGCCGCGGAATACAAGGATTACATCCTGGTCACGCTGTTCTGGAAAAGCATCTCCGACATTTGGCAGGAGCACTACGACGACAACAAAGCCCGCTACGGCGACGACGAGGAGCGCCTTCGCCGTCGCATGGACCGCGAGCGGTTCGTGCTTCCCAAGGGGGCAAGCTTCCAAGATGTCTGGGAGCAGCGGGATGCAGACAATCTCGGCGAGTTGATCGACATCGCGCTCGACGCGATCGAGGAGGCGAACAAGGCAAAGCTTGACGGCGTGTTTCGCAACATCAGCTTCAACTCTGCGACCAAGCTCGGCGAGACCAAGGACCGCAATCGCCGCCTCAAGAATCTGCTCGGCGATTTCAAGGACCTCGACCTCCGCCCCAGACGGCTCGCAAAGGGCGACATCATCGGCGACGCCTACATCTACTTGATCGAGCGGTTTGCTTCCGATGCGGGCAAGAAGGCCGGTGAGTTCTACACGCCCCGCCAAGTCTCTCGCGTGCTCGCCAAACTGGTCGCGCCGAAGGCCGGCGAGAAGATCGCCGATCCTGCTTGCGGGTCAGGCTCACTGTTGATCGAGGCTGCTCAAGAGGTCGGCTCGAAGGACGTGATGCTCTATGGCCAGGAGGTGAACGGCGGCACCCACGCGCTCGCCAAGATGAACATGTTTCTGCACAACATCGACGGCGCCAGGCTCGAATGGGGCGACACGCTCAACAATCCGAAGCTGATCGAGGACGACAAGCTGTTGGCGTTTGACGTGGTCGTGGCCAATCCGCCGTTCTCACTCGACAAGTGGGGTGCAGAAAACGCGGCGAACGACAAGTACAAACGATTTCATCGCGGCATCCCACCCAAGAGCACTGGCGACTGGGCCTTCATCACGCACATGATCGAGACGGCGCGGCAAAAGACCGGGCGCGTCGCGGTCGTGGTGCCGCATGGTGTGCTGTTTCGCAGCGGCGCGGAGGGCAAGATTCGCCAGAAGATCATCGAAGAAAACCTGATTGACGCCGTCGTCGGACTGCCTTCGAACCTGTTCCAGACGACTGCGATTCCGGTGGCGATCTTGGTGTTTGATCGCAGACGCGAAGCCGGAGGCCCGCTCGATGACCGCAAAGACATTCTCTTCATTGACGCGAGCCGTGAGTATCAACCCGCCAAGACACAGAATCTACTACTCGAAGAGAACATCGCGAAGATCATCGAGACGTTCGAGGCTCGAAAAAATGTCGAGAAATACGCACGCGCGGTACCGGTAGCCGAAATTATCGAGAACAATTTTAATCTCAATATTCCACGCTACATCGACACGTTCGAGGCCGAGGAGGAGATCGACATCAGAACCGTACAGACTGAAATCGACGCGCTCGAAACCGAGCTTGTACAGATTAAGGCAAAGATGAAGGGCTATCTCAAGGAGCTCGGCGTTGATGCGTAATCAGTGGACAGACTGTGTGCTTGGCGATCTTGTGAAGATCTATAGCGGCGTTAGCCCGTCGAACGTTTTCATAGTAGCAGGAGGCGGTCTGCCATTCGTAAAGGTAGAAGACCTGAACAGCTGCCAAAAATATCAGACAGAAGCACGAGAAAGAGTCGAAGGTGACGTACCTATTGTGCCGACAGGAAGTGTGCTCTTTCCAAAGCGAGGTGCAGCGATTTCGGCGAACAAAGTAAGGATTGCCGCCGTCTCGATCATCATGGACACCAACATGATGGCACTCAAGCCTAAAGTGGATCGATTGGATTCGGAATTTTTGTTTTACTTTATTGCGTTCAAACAACTGTCGCGGATTGCAGATGTTTCCTCCGTGCCACAAATTAACAATAAACACATAACTCCTTACCCTATTTCATTACCACCGCTCCGGGAGCAACGTCGCATCGCGGAGATTCTATGTACCTGGGACGACGCGATCGAGCAGCTGGAGGCGCTGCGTGCGGCGAAAGAGCGGCGCTACAACGCGCTTGCAAGAATGTTTTTCGATCCTTGCCACCCCACTTTTCACGGGCGTCCGAACGCGTGGCAGGAGTTCGAACTCGGCGACGTTTTTCGCGAACGAAACCAGTCGGGCGAGGAAGACGACCGGCTGCTCAGCATCACCATGAACGGCGGAGTAATCGATCGGGAAGACGTAGGACGCAAAGATACCTCGACGGAGGACAAATCGAATTACAAGCTCATCCTGCCCGGTGACATTGGCTACAACACAATGCGTATGTGGCAGGGCGTCTCAGGCCTGTCAGCCCTTCGCGGGATCATCAGCCCCGCGTATACGGTTGTGAGCCCCCTCCCAAACCGGGTCTTGGGCCGATATGCCGCACATCTCTTCAAGTCACGCCGGATGGTGTTCGATTTCGAGCGTTACTCGCAAGGTCTCACGAGTGACACTTGGAATCTCAAGTTCCCAGCCTTTTCTAAGATTAGGGTCTTCCTTCCGTCCCTCGAAGATCAGGAAAAGCAGGCAAACCTGCTGGATGCCCTGATCGTCGAGAGTACCGTAATCAAAAAGCAGCTCGAAGCCCTTACCCGCCAGAAACGTGGGCTCATGCAGAAGCTGCTCACTGGCGAGTGGCGTGTGCCGCTGAGTACTGACGACGTCGAGAAATCTGTCAAGCGCACCGCCGAGGAGCTCACTCCATGAGCAAGCGGCAGCAATTCCGAGATGGCGAAAAGCATCTCTCTCAAGTGCCTGCACTTCACCTGCTGCAAAAGATGACTCTCAAGTGGGTCATGCTCTCAAAAGCAGATGTCGATGACGAGCGTCGCGGCAAACTCTCCAATGTGCTTTTGGAAGATATCCTCCATAGCCAGCTTACGAAACTAAACGCAATCGAGCATCGCGGTCGGCGCTATCCATTCTCTGAAGCTAATATTCTGACAGCCATTGAGAAGCTGCGAAGCCGTGATCCGCTTGGCCTGATCAAGCTGAATGAACAGACGACCGAACTGCTCCAGTTCGGAACCTCTCTCGACCAGACGATTGAGGGCGACACCCGGGGACGTTCGCTCAAGTACATCGATTGGGAAAACCCGGCGAACAACGTCTTCCACGTTTGCAAGGAGTTCGACGTGGAACGCGCTGGCTCCAGCAAGACGCGCCGGCCCGACATCGTTTTGTTCGTCAACGGCATTCCACTCTGCGTGATCGAATGCAAAGGACCGAACGAGGACTTCGAAGAAGCGGTCTCCCAGAATATCCGCAACCAGGGGCCGGAGGAGATCCCGCAGCTTTTCCGCTCGGTCCAGCTGCTCATCGCCACCAACAAGAACAAGGTGCAGTACGGCACCGTGGGCACGTCCAGAAAGTTCTGGGCGATCTGGCGTGAAAAGGAATTCAAGGACAGCGATGTGGCCGCTGTGCTCAAGCAGCCGCTCGTGCCCGAGGAGAGCAGGCGCACCTTTGGCGACGGCTTCGAGGACGAGCAGAGGCCATTCGAATATTTGATGGACGGCGGCCGCGAGCTCACCGAGCAGGATCGCGCCCTCTATGCGCTCTGCCGCCCTGATCGCCTCCTTGATCTCGCCCGCCGCTTTACGTTGTTCGATCTTGGCGTCAAGAAGGTCGCTCGCTATCAGCAATTCTTCGCGGTCAAGAATATCCTTGCGCGTGTGAAGCAGCGCGAATCTGACGGTCGGCGCCGGGGCGGCATCATCTGGCACACCCAGGGCTCAGGCAAATCGCTGACCATGGTTATGCTCGCCCGCGGCCTGGCCCTCGACAAGGAGATCAAGAACGCGCGCGTGGTGCTAGTTACTGATCGCATTGATCTTGACGATCAACTTAAGCGGACCTTCGCGGCGTGCGGATTCGAGCCGGACAACGCGACTTCGGGCCGGCATCTCCTGAGCCTCGTGTCTCGGGACAAGCCGGCCATCATTGCGACTGTTATCAACAAATTTGACACGGCTCTGAACGTCCGCGACTACCGCGACGAATCGACCGAGGTGTTCCTGCTGATCGACGAGAGCCATCGCGGCCAATACGGCGAGATGCATACGCGGATGAAGCGGATGTTCCCGAGAGCCTGTTATCTCGGCTTTACCGGAACGCCGCTGATGAAGAAAGAGAAGAGCACCGCGGCCAAGTTCGGCGGTCTCATCGATATTTATGCCATCGACCAGGCGGTCAAGGACGGCGCCGTCGTGCCGCTGCTGTACGAGGGACGGCATGTCGAGCAAGACGTAAACAGCAACGGCATCGACACCTGGTTTGAGCGAGTCAGCAAGGACCTGACGCCGGACCAGAGGGCCGACCTTAAGCGCAAGTTCGCACGCTACAGTGAGATCGGCCAGACCGAGCCGACGATCTACTGCATCGCCTATGACATTTCGGAGCATTACGCGAAGAACTGGAAAGGCACGGGCTTCAAGGCCCAACTTGCCACGCGATCCAAGCGCGCGGCCCTGCTGTACAAGCGGGCACTGGACGAGATCGGTATGGTGACCTCCGAGGTGGTCATTTCCGCACCGGACGATCGCGAGGGCTACGACGAGGTCGGTGATGAATCCCGTGAGGAGGTGGTCCGCTTCTGGAAACGGATGATGGAGCGGTTTGGCGACGAGAAGAGCTACAACCGTTCTATCGTGGATTCATTCAAATTCCGGGACGATCCCGAAATCCTGATCGTCGTCGACAAATTGTTGACGGGCTTTGACGCCCCGAAAAACACCGTCCTTTATCTCGACAAGCCGCTTAAGGATCACAACCTGTTGCAGGCCATCGCTCGCGTCAACCGCGTCGAGGACGACAAGGAATACGGTTACATCATCGACTATGCGGGCGTACTGGGAGAGCTCGACCCCGCACTCAAGACCTATTCGGCCCTGGCCGATTTCGAGGCTGAGGATGTCGCGGGCGTCGTCACGCAGAACCTAGTGGAAATCGAGAAGCTTCCCCAGCGTCATCACCAGCTGTGGGACCTCTTCAAGGAAATCCGGAACAAGCTCGACGAAGAAGCATTCGAGCGCCACCTTGGAGATGAGGAGCGCCGCGAAGAATTCTACGACCGCCTGGCTGAGTTTGCCCGGAACCTGGCCATTGCCTTGTCGACCGCGGACTGGGTGAACGATCCGAAAAATGAGCACGCGATCAAAACCTACAAAGACGATCTGCGGCGTTTCCAAAAGCTCCGAACGGCGGTCCGCAAGCGGTACCAAGAGGACATCGATTTCAAGCTCTACGAGGAGCGGGTCCGAAAGCTGCTCGATCAACACATCCATGCCAACGAAATCGTCACGCTTACGGCCCCGGTCAATATTTTCGACGAAAAGGCATTCGACGAGGCCGTCGCCGAACAGACGACGCCGGCCTCCAAGGCGGACATGATCGCAAGCCTCACCCAGCGCACCATCACCGAGCGCATGGAGGAGGACCCGGTCTATTTCGAGAAGATTTCTGCCCTGATCCAAAAGGCCATCGCCGACCACAAGGCGCAACGGTTGTCAGAGCTTGAATTCCTGAACATCGTGCAGCAGGCGCGCGAGCAGGTCGTCCGGCCGCGGAACGACGACGTGCCCCACGATATTCGCAGTAACGCCAGCGCCGTTGCCTTCTACCATGCGCTGGAAAAGCATCTCGGCGCAGTCGCGGCCAACGGACGAGATATCAAAGCCGATAGCGCGGAAGCGGCTCAGACCATGCTCGATCGGATCGAGCAGCGCCGCGTCGTCAATTGGGCGCAGCGCGATGATATCCAAAATGAAATGCGCAACGACTTGGACGACTATCTGTTCGATGTAGTTCGCGACCAGAAGGGTTATGCGCTCACGCCGGCAGTGATGGACGACATCATCGACCGGCTGCTCAGCATCGCCCGGGCCCGCATGCCGGATTGACGGCCATGCACGGGACGATCACCTATTCGACCCACAAGTTTGATTACCTCCTCCGGTTCTCAAATCGCAGAACGATGGCGATAACGGTTTACCCCAATGGCGCGGTCGAAGTCATTGCGCCAAGGGGCACCGCGCAACGCGAGGTCGAGATGCGGCTTCGAAGACGTGCACGTTGGGTTCTACGCCAACGGCTGCACTTCGAGCAGTTTCGTCCGCGCTCTCCAGCGCGCCGCTATGTTGGTGGGGAGACTCATCTGTACCTGGGACGCCAATATCGTCTGAAGCTCACGAGGAGCAAAGGCGAGACGATTAAACTGAAGGGTCCATATCTTCGGGTGACATCACCCAGTTGCGCGGACGCAAGTCATGTGAAGAAACTGGTGACGGCATGGTACCGAGAGAAGGCAAACGTCAGGCTTAGAGAACGTTTCGACGCAATCTCGCCGCGCTTCATACTCTTGGGGTACACGCCATCGCCGCCGATCCTACGTTCAATGCCGCGACGGTGGGGCAGCTACAATAGCACTGGCAGAGTTTTGCTGAATCCGGATCTGATACGCGCCCCTGTCCCTTGCATCGACTACGTGATCACCCACGAGCTTGTGCACATTGTGCATCCAAATCACGGTCCAAAATTCTACGAATTGCTCGAAGCGCTGATGCCTGATTGGCTCAGCCGCAAGGCGCGGCTTGAGCAGATACTTTCCTGAGAGGTTCATTAGTGCTCCGCAGGCAAAATTCAAAAAAATATCCGGCCTATGATGTGTGAGATGAAAATGCACAAAACGCGAGGCATTGGCGATGCCAGTTGAGTCAGCTCGGCCACGCGACGATAAATGTTTCCACGTGCTTAGCCTGGACGGCGGCGGGGCTAAGGGATTCTACACGCTTGGCGCCCTCAAGGAGATCGAGGGCCTCACGGGAGGGCCTCTGTGCGAGAAGTTCGGCCTAATCTTTGGCACCAGCACAGGGGCTATCATCGCCGCGCTTCTCGGCCTCGGGCGGTCCGTTGAGGAGATTTCAGAGCTCTACCGCACCCATGTGGTGAAGGTAATGTCCGCGTGGCTTCCTTCTGCAAAGACAGCCGCGCTGGAAGCACTGGCGACCGAAGTTTTCGGCGACTTGAAGTTCGATGCCTTCAAGACGGAGATGGGCATCGTGGGAACGCGCTGGAAAGAAGAGCGTCCGATAATCTTCAAGACGAATCAAAGGCAGGCGTACGCCGGCAAGGCAACCTTCGAACCGGGCTTTGGCGCGACGCTCGCTGATGCGGTTATTGGGTCGTGCTCAGCTTATCCATTTTTCGAGAAGAAAATCGTCGCCATCAGCCATGGCGAACGCATAGAGGTCCGCGACGGCGGCTTCGTGGCAAATAATCCAACGCTCTACGCTATAGCCGACGCGACCGAATCACTGGGTTTCTCGCGTGCAGATGTCCGTGTCGTGAGCATCGGTGTTGGAGAATACCCGTCACCGAAGCTTCCCGCATGGAGTGTTCGCAAGTGGGCGAGCAAATTGCCGACGATGAAGTTTCTGCAGAAGACGTTAGAGATTAACACGCAGTCCATGGACCAGCTCAGGAAGGTCGTGTTCCGCGATGTGCGAACAATCCGCATTAACAATAAGTACACGCAGCCTGAAATGGCAACAGACATGCTCGAAGTAGATCCGGACAAGCTGAACCTACTCTGGCAGCGCGGTCGGGACTCTGCTCGGGAGCTCGAAGCCGACCTAAGGCAACTCCTGTCATGAAGGAACGGTGACGTGGCAATTCCGGAGGCACAGCTCGAAACGTGGTCCCATCAGGGGCCCACGCCGCAATTCACGTCCACGTACGACGCGATACGAACTGTCCTTTGGGACGCAAATTCGCCGTACGCTGCCCGGAGTTTCAACGTATTCCTGCAAGGCTCGTACAAGAACGACACGAACGTATATGGCGATAGCGATGTGGACATAGTGATATGCACTGATTCCGTGTATTACGCGGACACGTCGAATTTCTCGCCGGAAGACAAGCAGCGATACCAAGCGGGGTGGGGCCGCGCCGAATACCAGCTCTCTGACTTTAAGAACGATGTCGTCCGGTGGCTGACTCAGAAATATCCGAACGCAGTCACGCCTGGAAATAAAGCTGTTTTCATAAAGGGCAATGCAGGACGCCGCGATGCCGACGTAGTGATCGCGGCCGAGTTCAGGCGCTATTACACTTTTCCTGCCACGGGACAGCCGAGCTACGAAACCGGAATTTGCTTCTTCACGTCAAACGGCACCGAAATCCAAAACTTTCCCAAGCAACATTCGGATAGTTGCACGAGCAAGAACCAATCATCGCCGTGGTTCAAAAGGACGGTGCGGACCTACAAGAACCTCCGCAACAAGATGATTGCGGATGGCCTGATTGCGGACAGTTTGGCGCCCTCGTATTTCATCGAAGGTCTCTTGTACAACGTACCCATCGACCGTTTCGGCGGCTCGTACAGCGCGAATTTCAACGACACGCTCAATTGGCTAGTGCAGGCTGATCGAAGCCAATTTACGTGCGCGAATGGCTTGTTCTATCTCTGCCACCCGACCTCCCCAGTAACGTGGCGCGCAGAAAACTGCTCCGCGTTCCTCAATGCTTGTGTAAACAAGCGGGACAACTGGTGAACCATGTTCCCGACCCGTCTGTCCGAAGTAACCGCCTCTGAGGTGCAAGCGGTCGTTGATGCCGAAGCCGCAGAAACCATTGATTTCGAACTCAAGCGCGCCCTGCCTGCAAAGAAAGGTGCTGACCCTTGGATGAGCGGCGGCAAACTAGGTGACGACGCAAAAGATGAGTTGGCCGCAGAGATTATCGCGTTTGCCAACACGGTCGGTGGGACGCTGATCGTCGGCATCGACGAAGACACAACCACAAAACGGGCGAAGCCACCGATACATCCTATGCCACGCTGCAAGGAAGCGGCTGCGCGGCTGCATCAAGCCATAAGTGACCGCGTAGAGCCCAAGTTGCCAGTCTTCGAGTGCGAAGGCATCGTGACCGAAAAGGACGGCACAAGCGGCGTCATCATCATGCGCACGCTCGAATCGTATCTGGCTCCCCATCGTCATACGCAGAACAACGACTGCTACGTTCGACGCAATGACCGCGCTGAGCCGATGAGCATGCTCGAAATCCATGAAATGGCTCGGCAGAAGTCACGCGCAGCGGCAGATGCCGAAAAGGCCTTTAAGGATAGCAGCGACCGCTTCTATTCGTGGATACCGCACGAACACCGCCGCTCCCACCCGTACCCGGGCGTTGACGGAGTTCACACCGAGCATGGAACGACCAAAGTTTGGGTGGGGATCTGGGCGATGCGCGTGACGGCACGGCCATTATCGCCTTTCATGCTCGCGAACCTTGCGAAACAACCCTGGTTGAAGGAAATCGACACGCGCGCGTTCAATGGCAGCGGGCAGATTCGGCAACTGGGATGGCGTGACCTCAATACGACACGTGTGTGGGCACCTCGCCTCAGGGCCGTCGAGCGAGAATTTGAGGGCACCAACAGCCTGGGACTTGATCGCGTCAGCAGTGATGGGCTCATCGAGCGCTTCGTGTGGCTGAAGCAACCGGAGAGAAGCAGACCACGTCACGGTGAACTTGAGATAATCCAATTCCATTGGAACGTAGCCTGCGTCCTTCACGCTGCCGCCCTGATTAGAGCCGTCAGCTCCCGGCCCACCCAACACTTCGCGGTCGAAATAGAGTTCATGACTTCGGACCCGCTTCTCATATTCGGCTATGCGACCTCGCCGAGCGCCAAAATTCCTGCAAGCAGCACGACATTTCCGCGGTACGAAATTGGTGAGCCCGAGACGTTCAACGAATTGATGGTGACGGTAGATAAAGACGTGTGGAACCTAGGCGGCTATCACCCGTCGTGGGAGCTGGCCGTGTCTTGGCCCGAGATAAAGCCAGTCACCTTAGCCTAGATGTACGCTTCCACCGCTTCTCGTGCGATCCGCAGGCGGTCTTCGCGCGGTGGCCGCACCGAGCGAGTCGAAAAACCTTCGCCCGATCAATGCCCATGTTGGTTCCCGGTCGCTTCCGCTACCCCGCGATATTTCTGCAAAGTGCGGAGGTTGCCGTCACCAAAAGCGATTCAAAATCAGACGCTTACGAGTTCCGTACTAATTCCGCGCAGTCGGGAGGTCTGGAGACAAACGGCCCGAGAGAGAGAATTGCGGGTCCCGGGCGGTGCGCCGCAGTCCGAAGGTTTTCGCGCGGAGCCCATGGTTACGCGGCACGAGCAGCTTCCTCGTAACGCCCCCGCAGTAAATGGCTCATCGCTTGCGCGTCAAACGCGGCCCAGGCCCACGAATCGAACGGGCTTAGCCGCACACCCTTCTCGCTCCATTCTATTGCTCGGTCGGCTTCGCCACTCCATCCGAGAATGACGCTGCCCAGAATGTAGGTCAGCGCCGATGACGGGCTAATGGCGAGCGCAGCCTCTAGCGCCGTGAATGCAGCGGTCCGATCGTGCGCATCCATGCCGATCGAGAACCCGGCCCACGTCAGCGCGAGCGCATCGTCTTGTCCATGGACAATGGCCAATCGCGCGTGGCGGATCGAAGCGGCGCGACTTGCCTCCTTAAGCCCGGCGCGAAGAAAGAGGCAATGATGGCACATCGCGGCGTTGCCATGGGCCAACGCGTAAGTGGGATCGAGCGCGATCGCGCGTTCCAGCAGCACAAGTGCTCTGGTGACCTGCTCGGGCATGCCTGAATCGACGTCAGTTTGGGCTCGTAGCACGAGATCGTATGCGTCGAGGCTGTCGGGGCGCTTGCGCTTTACCCTCTCGATCTCAGCTTTCCGGACGCTTGGGGCGATTGCGCCGACGGCCGCTTGCGCAATCTCGTCCTGAAGCGAGAAGATGTCGTCGGAGCTGTGGTCGTAACGCTCGGCCCAGACGTGAGCGCCGGTCAACGCATCGATCATCTGCGCGGTTACGCGGACACTAGGACCGGACTTGCGCACACTGCCTTCGAGAACGTAGCGGACGCCAAGCTCACGACCGGCCTGCTTTACGTCCACAGAGCGGCCCTTGTAAACGAAGCTCGAATTTCGCGCGATCACGAACAGCCAGTTGATGCGCGCTAGGCCCGTGATGATGTCGTCGACCATTCCGTCGGCGAAGTACTCCTGCTCTGGGTCGCCACTCAGATTTACGAATGGAAGAACCGCCACCGACGGCTTGTCGGGCAAAGCTGGCGCCGACGCAGAACGGACCGCTGCGGCATCAGCGTCGGTGCTGGTCACCGGCGGTCCAACATAACGGTAGCCGCGCCGCGGCAGCGTTTCGATCCAGCTCTCGGCATCGGCGCCGGCAGCCAGTACCCGGCGCAATGCGGCGATCTGAACGGTCAGATTGTTATCCGCAACCGTCAATCCACCCCAGCCAGCCTCGACCAGCGTATCTTTGGAGACTGGGGTGCCGGGCTTGTCTACTCTGGCAATCCGGCCTCTCTCAGTGCCCCGCCAAGCACCTCCGCCAGGGGCGGAGCACAGTTCACGCCGGCAAATTGGCGGCTGAAACGGAACGTCGGATGCAATTCGAGCACCCGCGCAGCTGCTGCCTTCGCTTCATCCAGACGTCCGAGTTTAGCGAGCGCAGCGGTCAACTGAACATACGTGATGCTGTGCGAAGGGTTGGCTTGAACGGATCTGTACGCGGCACGAGCAGCTTCCTCGTAACGCCCCCGCAGTAAATGGCTCATCGCTTGCGCGTCAAACGCGGCCCAGGCCCACGAATCGAACGGGCTTAGCCGCACACCCTTCTCGCTCCATTCTATTGCTCGGTCGGCTTCGCCACTCCATCCGAGAATGACGCTGCCCAGAATGTAGGTCAGCGCCGATGACGGGCTAATGGCGAGCGCAGCCTCTAGCGCCGTGAATGCAGCGGTCCGATCGTGCGCATCCATGCCGATCGAGAACCCGGCCCACGTCAGCGCGAGCGCATCGTCTTGTCCATGGACAATGGCCAATCGCGCGTGGCGGATCGAAGCGGCGCGACTTGCCTCCTTAAGCCCGGCGCGAAGAAAGAGGCAATGATGGCACATCGCGGCGTTGCCATGGGCCAACGCGTAAGTGGGATCGAGCGCGATCGCGCGTTCCAGCAGCACAAGTGCTCTGGTGACCTGCTCGGGCATGCCTGAATCGACGTCAGTTTGGGCTCGTAGCACGAGATCGTATGCGTCGAGGCTGTCGGGGCGCTTGCGCTTTACCCTCTCGATCTCAGCTTTCCGGACGCTTGGGGCGATTGCGCCGACGGCCGCTTGCGCAATCTCGTCCTGAAGCGAGAAGATGTCGTCGGAGCTGTGGTCGTAACGCTCGGCCCAGACGTGAGCGCCGGTCAACGCATCGATCATCTGCGCGGTTACGCGGACACTAGGACCGGACTTGCGCACACTGCCTTCGAGAACGTAGCGGACGCCAAGCTCACGACCGGCCTGCTTTACGTCCACAGAGCGGCCCTTGTAAACGAAGCTCGAATTTCGCGCGATCACGAACAGCCAGTTGATGCGCGCTAGGCCCGTGATGATGTCGTCGACCATTCCGTCGGCGAAGTACTCCTGCTCTGGGTCGCCACTCAGATTTACGAATGGAAGAACCGCCACCGACGGCTTGTCGGGCAAAGCTGGCGCCGACGCAGAACGGACCGCTGCGGCATCAGCGTCGGTGCTGGTCACCGGCGGTCCAACATAACGGTAGCCGCGCCGCGGCAGCGTTTCGATCCAGCTCTCGGCATCGGCGCCGGCAGCCAGTACCCGGCGCAATGCGGCGATCTGAACGGTCAGATTGTTATCCGCAACCGTCAATCCACCCCAGCCAGCCTCGACCAGCGTATCTTTGGAGACTGGGGTGCCGGGCTTGTCTAGCAGCAACCGCAACAGCGTGACCGCGCGATGGCCGAGCATGGTCGGCTCGGGCCCCCGATAGAGAATGCCTGCCTGCGAATCGAGGCGGAATGGACCGAACTGGTAGTGATGGCCCTCTGTCATTGGAGGTTTTTAGCAAATTTTTGGCAACGAATTCACGACTTCCCGGCTGGAACGATTGATCTTTGGCACGTGCTTGCGGAAGCAACCACTTAGTCAACGGAGGATCACATGAGCGCCAATGCCGTCATTCGCATGCCCCACGAGAACAAAGGAGTCATGCTGCGTGGCCATCCGATGGCGTTCCTCATCACCGGGGAGCATACGAAACACACCAGCATGTTCGACTGGACGATCCCGGCGGGGTTCGCCACCGGGCGACATGTTCACCGAGTGCAGGAAGAGACCTTTTACGTGCTGGAGGGTGAGTGTGAGTGGCACGTCAGTGACAAAACGATCCGTGCGACGCCCGGCACCTACTTGTTCATCCCGCCCGGCGTACCGCACAACATCACGAATGTCAGCGAGAAGCCCGCCCGCGTGCTCATGACGGTCTCTCCGCCCGGCCATGAGCATTATTTCGAAGAGCTCGCCAAACTAGCCGCAAAGGGGACGCCGGATCCAAGCGCACTCTCAGATCTCCGAAACCGCTACGACACCGACCAACTCTCGACTTTGACAACACGTGCCTGAGCTTTCGTCGGATTGAGGGGCCGACATCTGCTGGAGCGCGGATGTCGGCTGATGGCCCTTGGGCGACATCGCCACATGTCAGTCCAACGTCCGCAACCCGCAGTAAAGCAGAAGCTGAGACGCGATAGTCGTTACGTCGTTACGCTCGATCGCGAGGAAGCGCATGCGTTGCTGGCGTGAGCACGCGTTAACAGTGATGCACTCGCTCACAAACGCAAGGGACGCGCAGCAGATCCGTACTAACGATCCGAAAACGAAGCAATATCAAACACCGAGTTTGAATTCTCTGCTCTCCGTTCCCCAAGTGTTCTTGCGAAAAGTGCGGAGGTCGTCAGGGTCAGAATATGTGATAAAACAGTAACTTACGAGAACCGTACTAAATCCGCGCAGTCGGGAGGTTTGGAGAGAAATGGGCTAACTGAGAGAATTTACGGCCTGAGCCGTCGTGGCGTGGTGCGGAGGTTTGCTCGGCAAAGTCCGCGAATACTGGGGTTCTTCGCTAGGTCACATCGGCTGAGAGAAAATTCGGAACAGCCGGACTGGCGGAGAGAGAGGGATTCGAACCCTCGATACGGTTTCCCGTATACACGCTTTCCAAGCGTGCGCCTTCAGCCACTCGGCCACCTCTCCGGACGCCATGTCGGCGCCGGGACTATAGCTATCGCGTAGTCCGGCACAACCCGCACCGGGCAACTTAATCGCCTGATTCGACTGACCATTTGACCGTCCGCCGCGTGGTTGCCAGATTGCGTCATGCCCGGTGACACCAGCGCGTTCGGCCTTTTGCTCGCAGGCGACCCCGCCTTGCTCGCGATCGTGCGCCTCTCCTTGGCGGTCAGCCTCAGTGCAACCGCCCTCGCCGCCGTCATTGGCATCCCGCTCGGCGCCGCGGTCGCGCTGACCCGGTTCCGCGGCCGGGAAGGCATGATCGTGTTCCTCAACGCCATGATGGGGGTGCCGCCGGTCGTCATCGGCCTGACGGTTTTCCTGTTGCTGTCACGGTCCGGCCCGCTCGGCTCGTTCGGCTTGCTGTTCACGCCGCAGGCCATGATCGTCGCGCAGACGATCATGGTGACGCCGATCATCGCCGCCCTGACGCGCCAGACCGTGGAAGACCTCTGGGCCGAATACCGCGATGAGCTGACGGCGATGAACGTCGGGCCGCTGCGCAAGATCGCGACCCTGGTCTGGGACGCCCGCTTCAGCCTGGTCACGACGCTGCTCGCCGGCTTCGGCCGCGCCGCCTCGGAAGTCGGCTCCATCATCATCGTCGGCGGCAATATCGAGGGCTTCACCCGCACGATGACAACCGCGATCGCGCTCGAGACCTCGAAGGGCGACCTGTCGCTTGCCATCGGCCTCGGCATCGTGCTGATCGGTATCGTCGTCATCATCAACGCGCTGGCCTGGGTCGTGCGCCGGGCCGGCGAAGCCTATGCGGGCTGACATGCGGGCTCCCGCCTCCGACCTTCCGATCGTTCTCGACGATGTGAGTGTCGCGATGCGCGGCGTAACGATCCTCGACCGCTTGTCGCTCACGGTCGGCGCCGGCGCGCCGACCGTGCTGATCGGCCCCAACGGCGCCGGCAAGACAACGGCATTACGCCTGATGGCCGGACTGATGGCGCCGACGAGCGGCCGCATCACGTGGGGCGGCCGCCCCGACGTGCCGGCTCGCCGCGCCATCATGTTCCAGAAGCCGGCGATGCTGCGCCGCTCCGCCGGCGGCAACCTGCGCTACGCGTTGAATGCTGCGGGCATACCGCGCCGCGACTACGCCGGCCGCATCCACGAATTGCTGGCGCTGGTCGGGCTGGACGGTCTCGAACGCCGTCCGGCGCGCCGCCTGTCGGGCGGCGAACAGCAGCGGCTGGCGCTCGCCCGTGCGCTCGCCGGCGACCCGGCCGTGCTGCTGCTCGACGAACCGACGGCGAGCCTCGACCCCGCCGCCACCAAGACCATCGAGGACGTCATCCGCGCCGTCGCGGCAAAGGGCGCCAAGGTCGTGATGTCGACGCACGATCTCGGCCAGGCTCGCCGCCTCGGCGGCGACATCGTCCTTCTTCATCGTGGCCGCCTGCTTGAGACAGGGCCAGCCGCGACATTCTTCACCTCGCCGCAAACCGAGGCGGCGCGTATCTTTCTCGCGGGCGACTTGCTGGTCTAGCTCAACGACAACAGGAGGATTTCGATGCACACCCGCCGCTCACTCTTCGTTGCCGCCCTTGGCGCGCTGCTTCTGTCGGCACCGGCGCTGGCGCAGGACAAGTCGATCGTCGTCGCGTCGACGACCTCGACGCAGGACTCCGGCCTGTTCGAATACCTGCTGCCGATCTTCAAGCAGAAGACCGGCATCACCGTGAAAGTCATCGCGCAAGGCACGGGGCAAGCACTCGACACCGGCCGCCGCGGCGACGCCGACGTCGTGTTCGTGCATGCCAAATCCGCCGAGCTGAAATTCCTGTCCGAGGGCCAGGGCGTGAAGCGCTATCCGGTCATGTACAATGACTTCGTCCTGATCGGGCCGAAGAGCGATCCCGCGCACGTCAAGGGCATGACGGACGTCGCCAAGGCGTTTCAGACCATCAAGGACAAGAAGGCCTCGTTCATTTCGCGCGGCGACCGCTCCGGCACCAATATCGCCGAGCTCAAGCTCTGGAAGGATGCCGGCATCGACATCGATAAGGACAAGGGGCCCTGGTACAAGGCGATCGGCCAGGGCATGGGCGCGGCGCTGAATACCGCGCAGGCCAGCGGCGCCTATGTGCTGTCCGACCGCGGCACCTGGATCCATTTCAAGAACAAGGGCGACCTCGAGATTCTGGTCGAGGGTGACAAGCGCATGTTCAACCAGTACGGCGTCATGCTGGTGAACCCGGCCAAGCATCCCAACGTCAAGAAAGACCTCGGCCAGCAGTTCATCGATTGGCTGATCTCGCCCGAGGGCCAGAAGGTGATCGCCAACTACAAGATCAACGGCCAGCAACTGTTCTATCCGGATGCCACCGACCCGTCGGCCTGAGCCGTTTACGGCCTCAAGACGGCACGGTTTTGCGCCGCCGGGATGAAAATACCGGCAATCGTCGCTACATTGGGATCATGGCGAAAGACCCCTACATCATCCGCCCGAACCCGGCCGATCCGCGGCTGACCGAACGCGTCTCCGGCATCGACCAGACCGGCGCGCCGATCGAAACCTCGGTGACGGTCGAGCGCGCGCTGACGATCTTCCTCAATTCGCAGGAGATCGTCACCGCCATGACGATCAACGACTATCCGGACTATCTGGCGATCGGCTACCTGCTGAACCAGAACATGCTGCTGCCGGACGACGTCGTCACCGGCGTCGATTACGACGAAGAGCTCTCGGTCGTCGTCGTGCGCACCGAGCGCAAGACCAATTACGAGAAGAAGCTCAAGAAGAAGGTGCAGACGTCCGGCTGCGCGCAAGGCACCGTGTTCGGCGACCTGATGGAAGCGCTGGAAACCGTGTCGCTGCCCGCCGCCGAGCTGCGCACGTCATGGCTCTACCGGCTGACCCACGAGATCAACACCACGCCATCGCTTTATCTCGAGGCCGGCGCGATCCACGGCTGCGTGCTGGCGCGTGAGGACCAGCCGCTCGTCTACATGGAGGACGTTGGCCGCCACAACGCGGTCGACAAGATCGCGGGCTGGATGTTCCGCGAGAACGTCTCGCCGTCCGACAAGATCTTCTACACCACCGGCCGCCTGACATCGGAGATGGTGATCAAGACCGTGCGCATGGGCATCCCGATCCTGATCTCGCGCTCGGGCTTCACGGCGTGGGGCGTCGAGCTGGCCCGCAAGGCCAACCTCACCTTGATCGGCCGCGCGCGCGGCAAGCGCTTCATTGCGCTCGCCGGCGAGCAACGCATCGTGTTCGATCAGGACCTCGATTTCGTCGAGGAGGAGAGCGCCAAGCACCGGCGCAAGGCGGCGGTTGATGATTGACCGCTTGTCATTCCGGGGCCGGCCGAAGGCCGGAACCCGGACTCCAGTCAAATACTTCAGCACGTGCATCTGGATTCCGGATTCGCATGCTGCGCACGCGCTCCGGAATGACGATGACTGAAATTCCACACCCTCCCACATTCGGCCTCATCCTCGCCGGCGGCTTGGCGCGGCGGATGGGCGGCGGCGACAAGGCCAAGATCGAGATCGGCGGGGTCAGCATCCTCGATCGCGTGATTGCGACCTTGTCGGCGCAATGCGCCGGCATGGTCATCAACGCCAATGGCGATCCCGAACGCTTCGCCGACACCGGCCTTCCCGTCATTGCCGACAGCGTGCCGGGCTTCGCCGGACCGCTGGCCGGCGTGCTGGCGGGCCTCGACTGGCTGGCCGGACAGGACAACGGCATCGAATGGATACTCAGCGTGCCGGGCGACTGCCCGTTCCTGCCCGACGATCTCGCCGAACGTCTGCATGCCGCGCGGCGCAAGATGGGCTCCGGCGTGCCGCTGGCGTGTGCCCGCTCCGGCGAATGGCGCCATCCGGTCATCGGCCTGTGGCCACTGGCCTTGCGCGAGGACTTGCGCAAGGCGCTGGTCGAGGAAGACTTGCGCAAGATCGAGGTATGGACCGCGCGCCACGGCATCGCGGTGGCCGACTGGCCGGACACGCCGGTCGACCCGTTCTTCAACGTCAACACGCCGGACGACGCCGCGCGCGCGCAGCAGCTCGCCGCGCAAATGGCCGGCGGCTGAGAGCGCTCCCTCTCCCGTGAACGGGAGAGAGTACCTTTTGCCTTCAGCCCATCAGCACCGCATAAGAGAGAAAGCCGGCGCGATCGCCGGGCTCGACCGTCGTCACATCGTCGGCGAATTCGAGCAACCCGTCCGTTTCGGTCAGCGACGTGATGACGCCCGCGCCGTCCTGCGGATGCTTGATGGCCTCGAGCTCGCCGTCGTCGCGCCGCCGCAGCGACACGCGCACATATTCGCGCCGGCCCGCCTTCTTCTTGTAGGCGAAGCCGACACGAACCGGCAGCGGCATGAGCGGCTGCATGCGCGCGCCGGCAAGGCGCAGCAGCAGCGGCCGCACCACGCGCACGAAGGTGACGAACACGGCGACGGGATTTCCGGGAAGACCGACGAACGCCGCGCTCTCCCCTGCGCCCGAACCGGGCAGCACCGCCATCGTCACCGGCCGTCCCGGCTTGATGCCGATGCGCCAGAACACCATCTTGCCGACCCGTTCGACCGCGCCGCGGACATGATCGGCTTCGCCGGTCGAGACGCCGCCAGAGGTCAGCACCAGGTCGTGCGTTGTTGCGGCATCGCCGATGGAGTGTGCGAGCTGGGCCGGATCGTCCGGCAGGATGCCGAGATCGGTCACCTGCGTCCCCATTTGCGCAAGGAGCTGGCCGAGCAGGAAGCGGTTGGCGTCGAAGATCGCCGCGGCGGGCCGCGGCTGGCCCGGCTCGACCACCTCGTCGCCGGTCGAGAAGATCGCGACGCACAGGCGGCGGCGCACCTCGATCGCCGTGAGGCCGAGCGCGGCGGCAAGCGCAATCTGCGACGGGCCGAGCACGGTACCGGCCGTCAGCGCGACCGAGCCGGCCTTGATGTCCTCGCCGGCGAGGCGCCGATTGGCGCCCTTCTTCAAACCGCTCGGCATCACGACCGCATCGCCGTCGGCCTGCACGTCTTCCTGCATGAACACGGTGTCGGCACCGGCCGGCATCGGAGCGCCCGTGAAGATGCGGATGGCTTGCCCCGGCGCGAGCGGCGCGCCTGCGCGGCGGCCCGCGGTGAGCCGACCGCTCACGGCCAGACGCGTCTCGCCCTTTCCCGCTACGTCGGCGTGGCGCACCGCATAACCGTCGACCGCCGAGTTGTCGAACGGCGGCAAGTCGACCGGCGCCATGACGTCGCGCGCGACGACGCGCCCGCGCGCTTCGACGACTGGCACCGTCTCCGTCGCCGCGACAGGCGCGACGCGCTCCTCAATCAGCCGCTCCATCGTCTCGAGCGGCATCAGCGGCCCGGAAAATGCGAAGCAGTCGTCGGTGAGCTGCGCCATCACCGCATCTCCGTCATCGGCATGGCATAGGTCAGCAACGCGTCGGCGACCGCTTCGATGTCGTTGAGGCCGATCACCGGCAGCGTCACGTCCGGCAGCGGACTGTCCGACGCAACGGCGACGATATAGCCGTCCCCGCCGTGCAGCAGCGGCTTGCCGTTCTCGGCGCGGTAGACTTCGATCTTGGAGAAGTTCTCGCGCTTGAAGCCCTCGACGAGGACGAGATCGACCGGCGTGATCTTGCCGAGCAGCGCCGGCATGTCCCATTCGGCTTCGTCGCGCAACTCGTGCAGCACGGCCCAGCGCTTCGCCGAGCTGATCAGCACCTCGCTCGCCCCCGCAGCGCGATGCATGAACGAGTCCTTGCCGGGCTTGTCGAGATCGAAGCCGTGGTGCGCGTGCTTGAGCGTGGACACCCTGAGGCCGCGCCCGATCAGCACCGGCAGCACCTTGGTGATCAACGTGGTTTTGCCGGAGCCGCTCCAGCCGGCGAGGCCGATCAATCGCATGGAAAGCTTATAGCAGACTAGGCCGGCGTCATGCCGAGCGCGGCGATGCGCGCCCGCGTCGCCTCGTCATGCAGCACCGCCAGGAACGCCTGCACCGCCGGGCGGCCGGCGCGGCTTTCGACGACGAGGAAATCGTAGTGCTCCGGCGCGACCGGGATGAAGCCGAGACCATAAAGGCGGGCGACCGGCGCGATGCCGACGCCCCAGTCGGCGCGCTGCTGCGCCACCGCCACGGCGACGGCATTGTGCGACCTCGGCTGGTTGGCATAGCCCGGCGGCCGCGCGGCGGCGAGCAGCCTGTCGATCAGAACGCGCGTTCCCGCCCCGGCGTTGCGGTTGACCATCAGGCAGGACGAATCGGCCAATGCGGCTTTCACGGCGTCACCGGCGCTGCGGCCTTCGAAACGCTGGTCGCCCGGCCGGAACATAATGCCCTGCATGCGTTGCCAGCCGCGCACCAGCCGCAGGCCGGCGGTGGCAAGATGCACATTATATTGTCCGGTCGCGGGATCGATCAGGTGGACCGGCGCGACGTCGCATTCGCCCCGCCGCGCCGCGGTGACGCCGCCCTGGCTGCCGACCGCGATGACGCGGGCCGACAGGCCGCGCTCCGACAGCGCGCCGACCACCGCATCGAGCGCGATGTCGTGGCTGCCCATGATGACAATGTCGGGCGCCCGCACGCCGCCACCGATCAGCGTGACGTCAACCTCGCTACCGGCCTCGACCGCCGACGCCAGCGCATCGACGGCGATGAAACCGTCGGCCTGCGAGAAGCTTGTCACCGCGCCGGAGCCTTTGCCGGTCGGGAACGCGATGGCGCCGCCGTCGCCCTGCACGAGCGCGACCAGTGCAAATTCCTGGCGGCCGAGCTCGGACGCGAGGCGCACCGGCAGCCGCGCGCGAACGGTCTCGGCGGCGTCGGGCGGCAATCCGGCGCGGGCGCGGATCACCGGGGCGACGAAGGCGTGGAAGGTGAAGATCGCCGAGGTCGGGAAGCCTGGCAGCACGACGACCGGCGTCGTGCCGACGACGCCGAGGCAGAGCGGCTTGCCCGGCTTGAGCGCGACGCCGTGGACGAGGATGCCCGGCGTGCCGAGCTTGGCGATGATCTGGTGCGACAGGTCGCCCGCGCCTTTCGACGTGCCGCCGGACAATACGACCATGTCGCAGTCGTCGAGCGCGCGCCGCACCGCCGCCTCGAGCGGCGCCTCGTCGTCGGGGAACGCGCCGAACATCACCGCCTCGCCGCCCGCTTCGGCGACAGCGGCGGCGATGATGGCGCCGTTGCTGTCGTAGACGCCGGCCGGGCGCAGCGGCACGCCGGGCGGCACCAGTTCGTCGCCGGTCGAGAGCACGGCGACGCGCGGCCGCCGCACCACGTCGACCCGCGCGAGGCCGCAGGCCGCCAGCATGCCGATCTCGCGCGAGCCGATGCGCGCGCCGCGCCGCAGCAGCGTCTCGCCGCGCGCGATGTCGGAGCCGGCAAACGACACGAACTGCCCCGGCGACAAAGCGCGGCGCAGCACGACCGCAGGCGCGGCGTCCTCGACGAGATCGGTGTCCTCGATCATGGCGACGGCATCGGCGCCGCGCGGCATCACGCCGCCGGTCGCGATCGCCGTCGCCGTGCCGGCCCGGACCTCGAGCGCCGGATTGTGGCCACAGGCGATCACCTCGCGGTTGAGCGTCAGGCGAACCGGCGACGCGTCGCTGGCACCGACGCAATCGGCAGAGCGCAGGGCGAAGCCGTCGACATTGGCGCGGTCGAACGGCGGCGCATCGACGGCAGCGACGACGTCATGCGCGAGTACGCGGCCCAGTGCCGCCTGCAGATCGACGCGCTCGGCGGGCATCGGGGTCAAATCGAGATGGCGCTCGAAGCGGGCATGCGCCTCCTGCGGCGACACCACTTCGAGGAACTGCTCCTGCCGCGCCGCGGCGCGCACGCGCGCCAGCAGCTCAGCTTCCGCCTGCCGCGCCGTGCGGGGATCGTTCATGGCCACTCATTAATTGCGACTGTGCTGCCTGCGGCATAGCCTTCGCTGCCCGCCGGGACAAGCAGCCAGCCATTGGCACGGGCCAGCGCCCAGAGCGGCCAGTGTTGCCGCGCCAGCGGTTCGGCTGTGTCGCCGCTGCGGTGAACAGGCACGATCTCCGCGAGACCTACCGGCGACGTCACCTTGCGGGTCAGCGTGCGCATCGACACCGGTTCCGATTCGGTCAGCCTCGCCAGCCGCCCGAGCAGACGGCGGCCGAGCGTGAGCCACACCGCCATCGCGGCATCGAGTTGGCCAGGGACGACGATGACCGGACGGCTGCCTACGTGTCCGATGGCCGCCGTCTCGCCCGGCATCAATCCGATGCCGTGGATGACGACCTGCCCTTTCGACGCGAGCGCATGCACGCTGCGATCGCGTGATCCCACACCGCTGCCACCGACGATCACCACGGCATCCGCCTCAGGCACCAGCAACACATCGTCGACATCGCGCCCGTTGCGCCTCTGCACGCGGCAACCACGCGCGGCACAGTCGCGCATCACAAAGTCCAGTGCCGGCGCAAGCCGCAAATCTTCTCGCGCAGCGGTGACCTGAAGGCACGGCTGCCTCACGCTGACACGGCCAACGGCGGCCGCGGCGAGCACCGCGATATCGGCGCCCCGGATACGCTCGCCCGCCTCGCGCAGCGGCCGCGCCGGATCGCTCTCGCTGCGCGCGGGTATCACCCCTTCGCCCGGTGCAACGGGCGCCACCGCCTCGGCGTGGCCGTCCGCAACGACGACGGCCGCCGGCGCGACGACGGTATCCATGCCTTGTGGAAGCTCATCGCCGGCTTCAATGCTCGGCGGCACGCTCGACAGCGGAATCGGCGCGTAACCGCCGGCGCCGTCGAGATCGGCCGCCCGCACCGCAAAACCGTCGCGCAGCGCCATCGCACGGACCGGCAACGGGCCGGCCACCACATCGGCTGCAACCACCGCGCCGAGTGCATCGCGTGCGTCGATCTCGCGCGGCGTAACAGCACGAACGAGCGTGTCGAGCGCAGCCAACGCCTCATGCAGCGGCGTCAGCCTCGCGATATGTTGCTGTTCGTCGGACACCGGCGTTCTGACGCTTGACGATTCCTGGGGCGCTATTTTAGCTCAATATCGTCGCACAGGCCGGGATCAATCGACACCGATGACGGAAAAGACACTTAATTTGCGGGGCTTGAAATGCCCATTGCCGGCGCTGCGTGCCAAAAAGGCGCTCTCGGGACTGACGGGCGGCGACGTGCTGATTCTCGAGTGCACGGATCCGCTGACGGCGATCGATATTCCGAACTTGCTACGGCAGACCGGAGATTCGCTCGAGGACAAGAGCGAAGCGGATGGCGTACTGACCTTCCGCGTCCTGAAACGCTAGCGCGTCAACAGCTGCCAGGTCGGCGAAGAGCCGCGGGCAATGGACCGTCGCCGATGTTGACGGCGGAGGAGCGAATAACCGTCCCCGCCTCGTCGACGTACAGGCGGGCGCGGCGGCCCTTGTAGAAGAAGCTGAGACGGTATTGCCCGGCATCCGCGCCCTCGCCACGTTCGCAAAGACTTGTGATCTGCTTTTGCTGCATCAATTCCAGGATATCCGACGGCCGTACCTCCAGGAGCCGGCCGAGGGTCGACGCGTCGATCAGAAAGCCGTCATCGCCAAGCGTTGCCATTTGCCACCGTCCGCTTGAAATGATACATTTTCCATATATATTTTATTTGCGCCAACGGCGCTAGAGGGAGTTGTGCCATGTCACCCGCTGGCAACACACTCGATCGCGGCAACGATCCGACGAACCTGCAAAGCCAGGCCCCCGCCGCGGATTCGACGAGCACCCTGTTGCCGATGCTGATCGCCGGCCTCGTCATGATCGTTATCGGAATGGTGCTCGCGATGATCTTTGCCTGAGCCCGGCCGGCTGTGGTCCGGTTTTATCGGGCCGCCCGTCTCGGCATCAGCAGCATCGGACCGTAAACGGCAACGAAGCCGGCAAACGCCGCCGTCCACGCAACGGCTGCGACCGTCAAAAGAGACATGGCCGCGGCGTCAAAAAACGGCGCCACGATACGGCTAACAGCGGCAACGATAACGGCAGCGTAGATTGCCATCGTCGCGCCGCTTGCCGTCAAAGGCCGTCCGGTGTGGCCGAGAGTCGCGCGGGTCATGACCGCGAGTGTCATGATGCCGATGGCGCCTGTCGTCCAGGCGTGGAGCGCCCCGTTTGCCGGAACAATCGAGGGCCAAAGAACGGCGGCGCCGACCAGCACGAAGCCCAGCGGCACGAACGCGTAACCCGTGTGGAGAATAAGGACTAAAGGCTCGCGCCGGGCCGAGACGCCGGCCCAACGTGCCAAACGAACTACATGCAGCAGGCCCGCCAAAACGAGCGCAAGACCCGTCACGCGAGGATCGAAGCCCGCAACCCACAAAGCCAGCGCCAATACACCGGCGGCGATGGCAACCCCGTCATATCTGCCGAATGGCCTGGGCCGGCGCTCGCTCTGCTGTCTTGCGAGCCAGTTGTGCGTGAAGCTCGGTGTAACGCGGCCGCCGATCAGCATGATGAGGCAAACGATCGCCGCAATGGCCGTCCGCAGCGCATATGCGGCGACACCAGCATAAACGACTTCGAAGTGATAAAAAACGTTGGCCGCCGCCAGAATCACGACGATGGCGGCGACTTTCAGGTTTCGCCGATCGCGCCCGGCGATGATCTCCCGGATTATGACCGCCGCGAGCGCCGGAAGAAACACGATCTCGACGAGAACCGCCGGAACGAGACCGATGAGATCGGTCGCTAGCATGGCGGCGCGCCCGGCAAGCCAGACGGCGAACAGCGCGAGCAGCGGCGCGCCGCGCACGGGCAAGCGGCCGGTCCAGTTCGGCACCGCGGTGAGCAGAAAGCCCGCGATAATCGCGCCGCCGTAGCCGAACAGGAATTCATGGGCGTGCCAGGCGACCGCGCCGTACGACGTCGCGAACGTCAAATGCCCCGTCATCAGCGCCAGCCAGAGCGGCATCGCGCACGCCGACCACAATGCCCCGCCGAAGAAAAAAGGCCGGAAGCCGAAGCTGAGCACGGGGGCATGATCGACCGCGAAGCGGAAACTCATGAGCGGAGCAGCCTTTATCCTTGTCCGACGGGCTAAAATATATATTCTACATCGATTATATCAAACCGGAGGAGCCGTCGATCGTCCGCGCCGCTGCGGACGAAGACCTCCCGCAACATTTGGCCGTTCCATGCGACTGACTGCATTTTCAGACTACGCGCTGCGCGTGCTGATGTACGCCGCCGCGACCGAGCGGCTCATCACGATTGAAGAAACGGCAAAGACCTACAATATCTCGCGCGCGCACCTCATGAAAGTGGTCAACATCCTCACGCGCGAGGGCTTCCTTCGGGGCGTGCGCGGGCGATCGGGCGGATTCACGCTGGCGCTGGCGCCGGAAGCCATCAATCTCGGCGCTGTCGTGCGCGCGACCGAGCCGGATTTCGCGCTGGTCGAATGCTTCGCCTCTGGCAATCAGTGCATGATCACCAAGCGATGCATGCTGCCCAATATCCTGAACGAGGCGTTGAATGCCTTTGTCCATACGCTCGACCGCTACACGCTCGCCGACGTCCTGCTGACGAAGCGCGATTTCGTTCCGCCGCGCGCGCAAACCAAAAAGACCCGCGGTCCGCATTTCGAGAAGGCACCGAGCGCGGCTGCGGGCCGCTAGGATCGAATCGTCCGGGTATCACCGGTTCGCGCCGACTGTGCAGCGGAGCTGCTACGCCCCGCCTGAGGACGTCACGCGCGCGTCAGAGCGAAACGCCGCGCATGACAATGCAATTCCTGCGCACTGGCGGAGAGGGAGGGATTCGAACCCCCGATACGGTTGCCCGTATGCCGCATTTCGAGTGCGGTGCATTCAACCACTCTGCCACCTCTCCGGAGCCCAAATCCGCCTCAATCCGGCCGATCATGGACGCCGCTATCTAGCCAAGCGGGGGACCGGACACAAGGGTGACCGATGTTGGGTGACCGATGTTGGGCGGCCGATGTTCGCCGGCGGCGGAATGTGCTAAAATTATACGGTCGGTTGTCGTCCGGAGTCCCGGCATACCCATGCAGCGAATTGGCATTTCTGACGCCGCGCGGACGCACCTCCGCAACGTGATCTACGCGTTGCTCATCGTCGCAGCGACAACGGCGGTCCGGGGCGCCATCCAGTGGTACACCGGCGTTACGCACGGCGCCTCGATCTTCCTGATCCCCGTCATCATCGCCGCGGTGAACTGGGGTATCGTTGCGGCGGTCGTGTCGGCGCTCGCCGGCGGGGCCGCGGCGGCCTATTTTTTCTACCCGCCCTACTTCAGCCTTTACATCGCAAGCCCGAACGCGATCCTCAATCTGGTGATGTTCATCATCGTGGCAGCGGTGATCGGGCACCTGGCGGCGCGCCTCAGGGCGGAGGCCGAGCGCGCCCGTCAACGTGAAATCGACGTCCGCGCCCTTTACGAATTCTCACGGCGGCTGGCGGCGGCGTTCGACACATCGGAGATTCACTCCGCGATCGAGGATCATCTCTCGACGGTCGTCGAGCGCAAGGTCGTGCTGTTTCCCTCGCCGCGTGAGGCCTCGATCCTGCCGCACCGCCGCACGATCGTGCCGGACAGCGTGCGCGACGCCGTCGTCGACATCGCGCAGGGAGGGCCTCATTCATCCGACACAGTGATGATCGAGGAGAGGCCCGACTCGACATGGCTGGTGCAGGCGGTGTCACCCAAGAGCCTGGAGTTCGGCGTCATTGCCATCAATCTCGGCCGCGTCACCAAGGAACGCGTCAACGATCTGCGCGCGCGCGTCGGCACCGCCCTGTCGGATGCCACCGCAACGCTGGAACGGCTCGGCGTCGCGCACGCGATCAACGAAGCGCACATGCGCTCGAGGACCGAGCAGTTGCGTGATGCGCTCATCGGTTCGGTGTCGCACGAGCTGCGCACCCCGCTGGCGTCGATCATGGGCGCGGCGACCGTGCTCGGCTCGACACAGGCCCTCGCCAGCGAGCCGCGCTTGCGCGCGCTGGTGCACGACGTCTACTCGGAAGCGGAGCGCCTCAACAGCGACATCCAGAACCTGCTCGATGCCAGCCGTATCAGCAGCGAGGGCGTCACGCCGCGCATGGAATGGGCCGACCCCACCGATATTATCCACGCGGCGATCGAGCGGTGCCGGCGCCGCCTCGGCGACCGACGAATCAGCCTTGACTTGCCGGCCGACCTGCCGCTGATTCATGTTGACGCCGTGCTGGTGCAGCAGGCGCTGGTCCAGATCGTCGACAACGCCGTCAAATATTCTCCTGCCGGATCGAAGATCGAGATTTCGGCGGCCGCGCATGATGACAAGCTTGCGATCAAGGTCAGAGACACCGGCGTCGGCCTCACCGCGGACGAGAAATCCAAGATGTGGAACCGGTTCTTCCGCGGCGACCGGCTGCTGGCGACGACGAGCGGATCGGGCCTCGGCCTGTGGATCGCCCACGCTTTCATCACCGCCAACGACGGCGCGATGACCGCACTAAGCGCCGGCCCCGGCGAAGGAACCACCATCACGATCGAGCTCCCGGTCGCCCAGGCGGCCCTCGTTCATGTCGAAAGCGAAGCCGATGAATAGCGCCACACCCGTCGTTCTCATTGTCGACGATGAAGTCCAGATCCGCCGGTTCCTGCGCACCGGCTTCGAGCTCAACGGCTTTTCGGTCATCGAGGTCGGCACCGGCGCGGAAGCGATCCGCAGCGCCAGCCTGCAGGCGATCGACCTCGTCATCGCCGACCTCGCGCTGCCCGACATCGATGGCGCCGGCGTCATCGAACGCATCCGCGCCTGGTCGACGGTGCCGATCATCGTGCTCTCGGTGCGCTCCAACGAATCCGAGAAGGTGCGGCTGCTCGAGCTCGGCGCCGACGATTATGTCGTCAAGCCGTTCGGCATGGCGGAGTTGCTGGCGCGCGTGCGCGCGGCGCTGCGGCGGCAGATGCGCGCAGCGAGCGGCGAGCCGCAGGTCAAGATCGGCCCGCTCACCATCGATCTCGCGGCGCGCGCCGCGCTGCTCAACGGCGCCCGGCTGTCCCTGACGCCGAAGGAATACCGGCTGCTGCAGGTCCTCGCCCAGCACGCCGGCAATGTCGTCACGCACCAGCACCTCCTCAAGGAGGTGTGGGGCTCGGTGCATGTCCACGACACGCATTATCTCCGCATCTTTGTGCGCAAGCTGCGCCAGAAGATCGAGCCCGATCCCAATGCGCCGCGCATCCTGGTCACGGAACTCGGCGTCGGCTACCGCTTGGTCCAGAACGGCGAGATCGACTCGCCGGCCTGGCCGCATGGCGGTGCCACGGCGGCCGCGGCCGGCTCCAAGGCCGGCTGAACCGCCCCCCGCCCGGGGGCGCGGAGCCGGAAATGCGCCCCGTTTTCTTGACAGGACGGGTCGACAAAGCCATAACCCTGCCGTCGCGGGCCGGGTCCAGCAGGATTGGCCCGCGTGCTTATTGAAGCGGCGGCTAACGCCCTGCAATACAAGGCAAATTTCGGTTTTTTGGCGCTCGGGGCTCGCTCCGACGACCCGGTTGGCGCCTGAGGGATGAACGATGTTCGCAGTGATCAAGACCGGCGGGAAACAATACCGCGTCGCCGCCGAAGACGTGATCCGGATCGACCGCGTCGGCGCCAATCCGGGCGAGGTTGTGTCGTTCGGCGAGGTGCTGGTGGTCGGTGGCG
This sequence comes from Pseudolabrys sp., assembly GCA_029980465.1. GTDB lineage: Bacteria > Pseudomonadota > Alphaproteobacteria > Rhizobiales > Xanthobacteraceae > Pseudolabrys. Next base: position 1,795,728 of record JARYIJ010000001.1, on the reverse strand, counting down.
ACACCACGACGCTCGGCGCGCCGACTGTGGCCGGCGCCACCGTCGCCGGCGAGGTGCTCGCGCATGAGCGCGGCGACAAGGTGATCGCGTTCAAGAAGCGGCGCCGCAAGAATTCGCGCCGCAAGCGCGGCTATCGTCACGAGTTCTCGCTGGTGCGCATCACCGAGATCCTGACCGACGGCAAGACGCCATCGGACAAGGCACCGCCGCGTCCCAAGCGCGAGGCCAAACCGAAAGTCGAGGCCGGCGCAGCTGAGGACGCCGAGGGCACGCCCAAGAAGGCGAGCGCCAGGGCGAAGACCCGGAAGCGGACGACGAAGACGAAGGCTAAAGCCTCGGCTGCCGCAAAAGGTAAAAAGAAGTGAGATGATTCCGTCGCGGAATCGGTGTATGTAACGAGCGAATTCGAGAGACGTTTCGATGGCACACAAGAAAGCAGGCGGATCTTCCCGTAACGGCCGCGACAGCGCGGGCCGTCGCCTCGGCTTGAAGATGTTCGGCGGCGAAACCGTTCTCGCCGGCAACATCCTTGCGCGTCAGCGCGGCACCAAGTGGCATCCCGGCCAGAATGTCGGCACCGGCAAGGATCACACGCTGTTCGCGCTTATCGACGGAAAGGTTCAGTTCACGACAAAATCCAAGGGCCGCAAGATCGTATCGGTTGTTCCGATGACGGAGGCTGCGGCCGAGTAGACGGTGGACATAACGAGGTCCGCCGGTCATCCAGTCAAACCGGCGGGGCTCAATGGGCTCTGAGAGGGGGAGACGGGTGACCGGCTCCCCCTCTTCGCTTTTGCAACGAGGCAACCCAAGGAGCCCATGCCATGACACTGCTGGAAGAATTGCCGAGAGGACCAGACTGCGGGCGGAGTATCCCCGTCCTCGACACCAAGCGGCTGACCCTGCGCGCACCGCGACTCGAGGACGCTAAAGCGATTGCCGTGCTCGCCAACGACCGCCGCATCGCAGAGAACACCGCGCGCATTCCGCATCCGTACCGACTGACGGATGCCGAGACTTTCATTGCCGGCGCAAACTGCGCGGGCGGCGAAGCGGTGTTCCTGATCACGCTGCGCGACGGGCCCGGCAAGGGCACGATTATCGGCGCATGCGGCATCGCCATGCCCGAAAGCCAGGCGCCCGAGCTCGGCTACTGGCTGGGCACCGCCTATTGGGGCAATGGCTTCGCCACCGAGGCGGTGCACGCCGTGATCGACCACGTCTTCACCGAATTCGATCACGCCGCGCTGCACGCCGGCGCCCGCGTCACCAACCCGGCCTCGCGCCGCGTGCTGGAGAAGTGCGGCTTCCAGTGGACCGGCGTCGGGCTATATCGTATCCGCGCCATCAATTCGTCGGCGCCGATCGACCGGTTCCGGCTCGAACGCGGCATCTGGTCGGCGATCAAGGACTGGGGCCGCGGCAAGGTGAGGAAGGGCCAGTAGTCCGGCTCCGGAGCGATCGATGTACCAGCCACCGCACTTTCGTGAAGACCGGCTCGAGGTCCAGCATGCCCTGATCCGCGCTCACCCGCTTGGCCTCCTGATCACGGCAGGCGCGGGCGGATTGCAGGCGAACCAGATTCCGTTCCTGGTCGACACTGCCGCGTCGGAACGCGGCACGCTGCGCGCTCACCTGGCACGCGCCAATCCGCAGCTCAAGGAGCTGGCGAGCGTCGACGAATGCCTCGTCGTATTCCAGGGTCCGCAGCACTACATCAGCCCGTCGCTCTACGCGACCAAGCGCGAGACCGGGAAAGTCGTGCCGACCTGGAACTACGTCACCGTGCACGCCTGGGGCACGCCGCGCGTCATGGATGATGCATCATGGCTGCGCCGCCAGATCGACGACCTGACACGGCACGCCGAATCGACGCGCGATCCGCCGTGGCACGTCTCGGACGCGCCCGACGAGTTCATCGCGGCACAGGTCAAGGGTATCGTCGGCCTCGAAGTGCCGATCGCCCGCATCGAGGGCAAATGGAAGACGAGCCAGAACCGGCCGGCCGCGGATCGCGATGGTGTCGTGGCCGGCCTGCGCGGCACCGGCGACGGCGGCGACGTCATGGCTAACGTCGTCGCCGAGCGCAGCAAGACCCTTCCCCGCTAGAGCCGTTTCGCTTTTGATGAAAATGGGACTCGTCATTGCCGGGCAACCGGGTCCGCGCGAAGCGCGGCCCGGTCGTAAGCTTGACCCGGCAATCCATCCTTTTGAGATGACTCATCTTTTTCGATAGATGCGCGGGTCAAGCCCGCGCATGACGATTCCAAGCAAACCTGAACCGCTTTAATAGTGTCCTGAATCCGAAGTTCGCCTCATTTCGCAGCGCGCTTCATAGCGAACTTCGGATTCGGGACACTCGCCATCAGGAATAGTGCCAATGGACCGCCGACTCATTTCTTCGGGCTCGCCGTTCGAGCCGCGGATCGGCTTTTCCCGCGCCGTGCGGGTCGGCTCGCATATCGCCGTCTCCGGCACGGCACCGATCGCCGAAGGCGGCGACACGGCCTGCCCCGGCGACCTCTATGGCCAGACCAAACGCTGCCTCGAGATCATCGAGCAAGCCGTCATCGCCGCCGGCGGCAAGCGCGAGCACATCGTGCGCACGCGCATGTTCCTCAAGGAGATCGCCAACTGGCAGGAGGCCGGGCGCGCCCATGGTGAATTCTTCGCCAACATCCGCCCCGCTGCAACGATGATCCAGATCGTGCAGGCCATCGATCCAGACTGGCTCATCGAGATCGAAGCCGACGCCATCGTCGCCTGACGCGATGGTTATCGGTCTCTTACCGCGCGTCGTTTAACTCCCGACAACCACGATTCAATCGCCGTTATGACCCATTAGGAATTGGCAATGCTGTCACCCTAAGGTCGTGCCGGGCGACTGGGGGATGACGTGCGCCATTTGTTAAAGCGGCCAAGGCCGTTGACTTTTTATCTGGCGGCATTGTGTGTCGCGCTCACCGTGCCGACGCTGTCGGTCATCGGGCTGATGACGTGGCGCTTTGCCGAGTCGGAGAAAGCGCGTCTCGAAAACGACGTCAACGACATCAACCGCGGCATCGTGTTCGACCTCGAGCGCCAGCACAGCGCCGACATGGCGATGCTGTCCACGCTTGCCACCACCCCCGCATTGCGCGACGGCGACTTCGAGTCCTTCAAGGCCCAGGCTCAGGCGCTGATCGCGATGCACTTCCACAACGCGCATATCGTCCTCTACAGCCGCGACGGTTTCCAGGTCCTGCTCGACGTTGGCAAGACACTGAACGGCGAACGCTTGCCGCCGCCCGTCAAGGTGCTCGGCCAGGACATCTCCAATCTGGAGCGCGGCGCCACCTTCTGGAATTCCACCTATTCGATCACCGTCCCCGTGGTCATCGACGGCTCGACCCGGTTCTACCTGTCGGGACGACTGCCATTGACGCGGCTGGCGCGCATCATCCGGGAACAGAACCTGAGCGTCGGCCATTTCGTGTCGATCGTCGACCGCAACGGAATCATTCTCGCGCGATCCGCCGAAAACGAATCCCGGTTCGGGCAAAGAATTCCCGGCGTCGCCGACGATGCTCCCGATCATTTCGACTGGACCGGCGTCAATCCGCAGGGCGTCAGCGTCTACGGCGTATTCCGCCGGCTCAACTTCGGCTGGGGCGTCACCACCGGCGTCTCCCAGAGCCTGCTGCACTCGCCGCTGCGGGCCTCGTTGCAGTGGCTTGCCCTGCTCGCGGCGGTCATGATCGCCGCCGGCGCCGCCGCGGCATGGTTCATCACCCGGATCATGGCGCGGGCGGTGCAGACGCTCGAGCACAAGGCCCACAAGCTCGGCGACGGTGAGCCGATCGCCAGTCCGGTCACGCCGATCACCGAAGCCAACGCGATCGGGCAGGCCTTGGCCGAAGCTTCGCAGCACATCCGCGAGCAGGCCGAAGCGCTGCACAAGGCGAATGTCGAGCTCGAGCAGCGGGTCGCGCAGCGCACCAGCGAACTCGCGGAAAAGACCAGCCTGCTCGAGACGACGCTGTCGCACATGGATCAGGGCCTCGTCGTCACCGACCAGAACCGCCGCATCCAGCTCTGGAACGCCCGCACCGCCGAACTGCTGGGCCTGCCGCCCGACGTGCTGGTCCAGGGCGCCGAGATATCGATGACGGTCGGCTTCCAGATGCGCCGCGGCGACTTCATCGGCACGCCCGACGACGTGGCCATCATGTATGCGAGCGCATTGCCGCCGCGTCAGACGCTGGTCCATGAGCGCGAGCGCGCCGACGGCACGGTGCTGGAGATCCGCACCGTTCCGCTGCCCGACGGCCGCCTGGTCCGCACCTATACCGACGTGACGCTGCGCAAGCACGCCGAGCGCCATCTCCAGCACCTGGCGCGGCACGATTCGCTGACCGGGCTGCCGAACCGCGTGTTGCTGCACGAGCAGCTCGAAAAGGCGATCGCGATGGCCCAGCGGCATGGCATCGGCTTCGCCGTTCTGGCGCTCGACCTCGACCACTTCAAGGACGTCAACGACGCCCTCGGCCACGCCGCGGGCGACCGGCTGCTGGTCGACGTCGCCGGACGACTCAAGGGCGTGCTGCGCATGGAAGATACGGTGGCCCGTCTCGGTGGCGACGAGTTCACCATCATCCAGGCCGCGACCGGCGGCATCGGCCCGGCCGACCTGGCGCAACGCGTGCTCGACGCCGTGTCGCGCCGCTACACGGTCGACGACACCGCATTCGACATCGAGCTCAGCATCGGAGTCGCGCTCTGGACGAAAAAGATGACAACGCCTGACGACATCCTGAAGTGCGCCGACGATGCGCTCTATCGCGCCAAGCGGCTCGGGCGCAACCGCTTCTGCGTCACCGCCCCGGCCAGGGGACTGCGGCGCGCCGGCTAGCCGTTACGGTGGATCGGCGAACGCGGTCTGCCGCCCTCGCACCTGCTCGCGGAAGAAAATGTAGATGCCGGCGCCGATGATGATCGCCGCGCCGGCGACCATGTGCCAGGACGGCACGTCGCCGAAGAAGACATAGCCGAGCAGGACCGCCCAGACGATGGTCGTGTACTGGTACGGCACGACGACCGACGCCGGCGCCAGCTTGAGCGCGCGGTTGATACAGAAATGCGCGAAGGTCGCGACCACGCCGAGCAGCACCAGCAGCGCGCCGTCCATCCAGCTCACCGCGACCCAGACGAACGGCGACGTCACAGCGCCGAACACCAGCGCCGCCGCGGTCTGCGCGGTGATGAGCGCGATATCGGAGGTGCCGCGCACCAGCCGCGTGCAGATCATCGACATCGAGAACATCAGGCTGCCGGCGATGGCGACCAGCGCGGCCGGCGACAGCGACTGCCCCGACGGATCGAGCGCGATCATGACGCCGATGAAACCGGCGGCGACGGCGCTCCAGCGCCGCCAGCCGACCTTCTCGCCGAGCAGGAACGGCGACATCGCCGTCACATAGATCGGGCCGGCGAGATAAAATGTCATGACGTCGGCGAGCGGCATCGACGTCAGCGCCCAGTAGAACGCCGCGACCTCGAGCGTCAGCAACACGGCGCGCAGGAGCTGGATCCCGCGCCGCGGCGCTGCGGTGAAGGCCGCCCGCCCCTCCCGCGCGATGAACGGCGTCAGAACCGCCAGGCCGGCGATGCTGCGGATCAGCAGCACCTGGCCGACCGAAAACGTGGCGACGAGGTATTTCCCCATCGCGTCATTGAGCGCGAAGAAGAAAATGCCGGTCAGCATCAGGCCGACGCCGGCCAGGACGCGGTCGGCCGGGTGCGGCGCAACGGAGGGTGAGGCGGGTTCCGGCATGCGGCGCCTGTATAGCAAGCCGCCCGGCAAAGTTGGTATCGTGGAGGCAACAAGGAGGACGCCATGGCCTACGACCTCGACCAATTTATCGCCGATTGCCGCGACATGCTGACGCGCGACCCCGGCCCCGCCGGCCGCGCCAGGGTCATGGCCGACCTGGAGCGGCTGCTCGCCAATCCGGATTTCGTCGAGAAACATTGCGGCGACGATCAGCCGGCCGGCATCAAGGTGCTGTACGAAGACCCAAAGCTCGGCTTCCAGGTCCTCAGTCATGTCATGGGCAAGGCGCGGGTGTCGCAGCCGCACGATCACGGCAAGTCGTGGGCGATCTACGGCCAAGCCAAGAAATACACCGACATGACGGAATGGCGTCGCGAGGACGACGGCCGCGATCCGGCGCACGCCAAGGTCACGCCGGTCAAGAAGTACCGGCTCAATCCCGGGCAGGCCGGCATCTACCAGGACGGCGCCATCCATTCGATCGACTATCCGGACAACGCCCGCTTCATCCGCGTCACCGGCACCGACCTCGACAAGATCGACCGCATCAGGATCGACCCGAAGACCGGCGAAGTCGCCGTCATGCGCATGACGGTGTCATGACCCTGCACGCCGGCGTATCGGCGGCCAAACCCGTCAGCGTGGCCGCCGTCCGGCACATGCTGGAGGACGGCGGCGAGATCGCGCTCGTCGACGTGCGAGAGGAGCTGACGTTTTCGCAGAACCATCTGCTGTGGGCGCGCAACGTGCCGCTCAGCCGGCTCGATATCCGCTTCGCGCGGCTGGTGCCGCGCAAGGACACTCGCATCGTGCTGTGCGACGACAACGACGGCCTTGCCGCGCGCGCCGCGGCGATCCTCGCGCGCGGCGGCTACACCGACATCGCCTGCCTCGACGGCGGCGTGCCGGCCTGGGAGAAGGCCGGTTTCGTCACATTCTCGGGCGTGCATGTGCCCAGCAAGGCCTTCGGCGAATTCGTTGAGCACGACAGCAGCACGCCGAGCATCGGCGCCACTGAGCTTGACGCCCTGATGAAATCCGGCGCCAAAATGGTGGTGCTCGACAGCCGGCCGTTCGACGAATACACGCGCGTCTCGATTCCGGGCGGCATCAACGTGCCCGGCGCCGAGCTGGTGCTGCGCGTGCGCGACATCGCGCCCTCGCCCGACACCATCATCGTCGTCAATTGCGCCGGCCGCACCCGCAGCATCATCGGCGCGCAGTCTCTCATCAATGCCGGCGTACCGAACAGGGTGATGGCGCTGCGCAACGGCACCATGGGCTGGCATCTCGCCGGCTTGACCTGCGCCAGCGGCAAGACCGACCGCGCGCCGGACTTCACGCGTGACGGCCTCGCCTGGGCGAAGCCGGCCGCCAAGCGCGTCGCCGGAAAATTCGGCGTCGCGCATGCCGACCGCGCCACAGTCGAACGCTGGCGTCAAGACAAAAGCCGCACGACCTACGTGTTCGACGTGCGCGATCCGGCGGAATACATCGCCGGTCATTATCCGGGCGCGACCTCGGCGCCCGGCGGTCAGCTCGTGCAGGCGACCGACCTCTACGCCGGCACGCTTGGCGCCCGCATCGTCGTGAGCGACGACGCCGAGGTGCGCGCGCTGATGACGGCGTCGTGGCTGCGGCAGATGGGCTGGAAGGACGTGTTCGTGCTCGCCGAAGCAGGCGATGAGAAAGACATGCCGGCGCCGATTCTGCTCGGCACGCCCGCGATGGACAGGGCCATCGAGCCGGCCGCGCTCGAGGCGATGAGCGGCGCCACGGTGATCGACCTCTCGGCCAGCCCGCGTTACCGGCGCGGCCACATCCCCGGCGCCTGGTTCGCCATCCGCTCGCGGCTCGACCGCGCCTTGGCGGCGATCGCCCCCGCCGGCCCGGTCGTGCTCACCTGCGAGGACGGCACGCTGGCGGGCCTCGCCGCCACCGACGCGCAGGCGCTGACCGGCCAGCCGGTGCACTGGCTCAAGGGCGGCAATGCGGCCTGGCAGGCCGCCGGCCTGCCGCTCTCGGCCGAGGAGAAAATGGCCGACGAGCCGGTCGACGTCTGGCTCAAGCCCTACGAGCGGGCGAACGACAACGAGGCCGCCATGAACGCCTACCTGTCGTGGGAGGTCGATTTGCTCGATCGCATCGAGCAGGACGGCACCACGCATTTCGTACGCGGGTAATGCATCGTCAATCGATTCGGATTGAATCGCTTGCTTCAAGCACAGCGCGTCCCCTCTCCCGCTTGCGGGAGAGGTAAGAAACACTTGTTACGCGTCTTCAACTTACACAAGACGACTTCGCCTACCGCGTCAGCGCGGCCGAAAACTTCTCGCCAAAGTCCCGGAGCTCGTCTGGAGCGAGATCGCTGACAGCCCACAGATGAATGCCCTTCTCGTGCCACGAGCGCACGTTGAATCCGTGCAGGCTCTGCATGGTCGCCGCGGTTTCTCCCGGGCTCGCGGCCGGCTCGCAGAACAGGTTGATGATGTGCACGCGCCGGCGATAGACGATCGCTGCGATCGGCCTCGCGTCGACGAAATCGATGCGAGCGCCGAGCAAGGTGAAGCCTTGCGCGGTCAGATCCATGACCGGCGGCGACGCGGCGAGCCGGCCGTTGAACCACGGCTTGACGGTGTGCTGATCGCTCGACACGACGTCGGCCAGATGGTCGCCCTGCAGCGAGCGCAGATGCGCCGAGACGATCTCGTCCAGAACGCGCTGCCGCTCGTCGTCGCGCGTGACGATGAACAGCAGGCCGGTGGCCGCGAGCGCGCTCGCCGCCGCGCCGAACGCAAATCCTTTCAGCGCGGCCCGCCGGCTGGCCACCGGTGGCGCGGACGCCGGCAGCTTGCCTTCAATCGTGCGCCGCAGGTGGTCCGGCGCCGCGTAGCGCAAATCCGCCGGGCGAATGGCGCCGCGCAGCGCCCGGAGCTCGCGCAATGTCGCCGCGCAGTCAGGACACGCCGCGACGTGCGCCTCGACCTCGCGCGCATTGCCGGCGTCGAGTTCGCCGTCGACTAGCGCGTGCAGCAAAATGGTGGCTTCATCGCACGTCATTCATCATCTCCCGAGGCCAGCCAGGCTTCGCGCAACAGGCCGCGCGCACGCGCCAGCCGCGACATCACCGTTCCGATCGGCGCATCGATCGCCGCGGCGATGTCGCGATAGGAGAGATCGTTGATCTCGCGCAGCACGATGACCTCGCGGAATTCCGCCGGCAATTCGCGGATCAGTCGCCGCATCGTCGCCGAATCGGCGTGTCGCATGGCGGTCTGCTCCGGCGTTTCCGCCTGTTCGCGCCAGAGCGGGCCGGCCGCTGCCTCGTCGTCACCGGCATCCTCACCGTAAACGAGCCGCGTATTTTCCGAATGAGCGCCGTGACAGACGTTGCGCAGGATGGCCAGCAGCCACGGCTTGACCGGTCCGCCCCGAAACGTGTCGAAATAGCGATAGGCGCGCAGATAGCATTCCTGCACGGCGTCGTCGGCATCGCTTCGATTGCGCATGAGATACCGTGCCAGCGTGTAGACGGCGTCGAGATGCGGCAAGGCAACCTGCTTGAAGCGGTCCGCCTTGCCGCCGGCGTCGAACTCTCTGCCGCCCGTCATCACCAAATGCCCGGTCTCGCCAACGGAGACTGTCAACCGGTCAACCCCGTTCACCGGACGTTATTTCTCTCCCGTGCGCGCTTCAACGACGACCGCGCCGGTCATGTGCGGATGCAGGGAGCAGAAATAGGCGTAGGTGCCCGGCGTGGAGAAGGTGAAGGTGAATTTGTCGTTGGTATCGAGCGCCTTCGAACGGAAAGCCATCGTTTTCGACGTAACCGTGTGCGGGATGTCATCCCGGTTGGTCCAGGTCACGCTGTCGCCCGCCTTGACCGTGATCTGCTGGGGCGCAAACGTGAAGTTGTCGATTTTGACCTCGATATCGGCCGCGCAGGCCTGGCCTGCGGCCTGCACGACGGCGACGCCGAGCGCGGCGATGACATGCAGTTTCATGGCCGGCCTCAGCTCTTCAACGGCGTATCGATGATGGCAAGGCGCTGTTCGCCTTCCCAGTAGCTGACGCTGGCGGTGCCGAGCATCTTGCGCAGTTGCCCGTCGGGCACCTTCATCGGACCGGGCGACGGCGCCGTGCCGGGCGCCGGCTGCGGAAACGCCGTCGAGCGCGCCGTGTGAAACGTCACGTTGCCTTCCACCTTTTGCATGACCTGGTGGATGTGGCCGTTCAGCACGGTGACCGAGCCGAAGCGCTTAAGGTAGCCGAGCGCGCGGGCGCTGTCCTCGGTGCCCCAGCCCCATTCCGGATAGACCGTCCAGAGCGGAATGTGAGCGAACACGACGATCGGCTGAGACGCCGGGCGGCCTTTCAGATCGTCCTCGATCCATTCGAGCTGCTCGTCGCCGAGACTGCCCATGCCGCCGCCCTTGAGGTTGGCGACGTTGACGAGCCCCATGAAATGCACGCCGTTGGCGTCGAAGCTGTAATAGCCCGACCCTTTGGTGCCGCGGCCGTAGCGTTCCTTGTAGATCTTGACGTCGGGATCGACGATATCGTGCTCGCCCGGCACGTAATGCACGTCGAGCTTGGCGCGCGAGATGATCTGCTCGGCGTCGTCGAACTGCGAGTCCTTCGACAGATGCGTGATGTCGCCGGTGTGGATCATGAACGCCGGCCTGGTCGGGATGGCCTTGATGCGGTCGATGGCCTCTTCCAGCGTGCCCTTGGCGTTGGGATTGGCCGGCTTGTCGAAGCCGACATGGCTGTCGCTGATCTGCAGGAACGTGAGGCCGCCCGCGTCTTTCGCCATCGCCTGATCGATGAGCCCGAGCGAATGCGGCACGCCGCCCGAGATCGTCCACAGCACCCCGGTTCCGACCCAGGTCATGCATTCCAGCACCTTGCGGCGGTTGGGACCTTCATCGTGATCGCGGCTCGTCATGGCGGTCTCCCTGTGATGGCCTTGCAGGAAACGAGATCGACGACGGCGCCGATTTATTCCGGGCGGCACTGTGGAACTCGGCCGGGCGATGACATATAGGCTAACGTCATGAAATTCCTCGACGAAGCCAAGGTCTACGTCGCCTCCGGCGCCGGCGGGAACGGCTGCGTGTCGTTCCGCCGCGAGAAGTTCATCGAGTTCGGCGGCCCGAACGGCGGCGACGGCGGCCGTGGCGGTGACGTCGTGGTCGAGACGGTCAACGGCCTCAACACGCTGATCGACTACCGCTACCAGCAGCACTTCAAGGCCGAGCGCGGCGGCAACGGCATGGGCAAGGACCGCCACGGCGCCAACGGCAAGGACGTGGTGCTGAAGGTGCCGGTCGGCACGCAGGTCTACGAGGAAGACGGCGAGACCCTGCTGGCCGATCTCACCGAGGTCGGCGAGCGCGTCACCATCGCCAAGGGCGGCAATGGCGGCTTCGGCAACGCCTATTTCAAGTCGTCGACCAACCGCGCGCCGCGTCATGCCAATCCCGGCCAGCCCGGCGAGGAGCTGACGATCCGGTTGCGGCTCAAGCTGATCGCCGACGCCGGCCTCGTCGGCCTGCCCAACGCCGGCAAGTCGACGTTCCTGTCCGTCGTCAGCGCCGCCAAGCCGAAGATCGCCGACTATCCGTTCACGACGCTGCATCCGCAGCTCGGCGTCGTGCGCGTCGACGAGCGCGAATTCGTGCTGGCCGACCTGCCCGGCCTGATCGAGGGCGCGCATGAAGGCGTCGGCCTCGGCGACCGCTTCCTCGGCCACACCGAGCGCTGCCGCGTGCTGCTGCATCTGATCGACGGCACGTCCGAGGATGTCGCCGCCGCCTACAAGGTCGTGCGCGGCGAGCTCGAAGCCTACGGCCACGGCCTCGCCGACAAGCCGGAAATCGTCGCGCTGACCAAGGCCGACGCGCTGACGCCGGAGACGATCAAGGAGCAGAGCGCCAGGCTCAACAAGGCGGCAAAAAAGACGCCGCTTGTCCTGTCGTCGGCGTCGGGCCAGGGTGTGCCGGAGGCGTTGCGCGCGCTCGCCGCTATCATCGATCGAGCACGTCAGGAGCAGGCGGCGCCGACGCAGCCGGCTTAGCCTCCGCGTTCAATTCTGCGCGACTGGCCGGAACCCGGCTCCCGCCCGATGGAACTTTCGGCCATTCTGAGCGATTATTCCGTCGTCCACGCGGACCGCGACGAGTCCAGCCCATCATCGCTCGGGAGGTCGTCTCATGGCGAATGCCGCAACTCAAGGGACAATGCCGGGAATGCTGCCGGCGTCCGAACACAGCGCGCAATTGCGCAAGGCCGTCATCGCCGCAACCATCGGCACCACCATCGAGTGGTACGACTTCTTCATCTATGGCACCGCGGCGGGGCTGATCTTCGGCAAGCTGTATTTCCCGCATGAGGATCCGCTGACCGCGACGCTCGCCGCGTTCGGCACCTATTTCATCGGCTTCATCGGCCGCCCGATCGGCGCGGCGATCTTCGGCCACTACGGCGACCGCATCGGCCGCAAGGCGACCTTGATCGCGACGCTGCTGTGCATGGGCATCGCCACCTTCCTGATCGCCTTCGTTCCGACCTATGCCTCGATCGGCATCTGGGGCGCCGTCATCCTGACGGTGCTGCGCATGCTGCAGGGCATCGGCGTCGGCGGCGAATGGGGCGGCTCGGTGCTGCTGGCGATGGAGTGGTCGCGCACGCACGGACAGCGCGGCCTCGTCGCGTCGTGGCCGCAATTCGGCGTCCCCTCCGGCTTGTTCCTGTCGAATCTCGTCATCCTCGCGGTCAGCGCCTGGTCCGGCGACCAGTTCGCGACCTGGGGCTGGCGCGTTCCGTTCGCGCTGTCGATCATCCTGGTCGGCATCGGCCTGTGGATCCGGCTCGGCATTCTCGAGACGCCGGTGTTCCAGGCACTGCTCGACCGCAACAAGATCGAGAAGGCGCCGATCGTCGAGGTCATCAAGCGCCAGCCGCGCGAGATCATCCTGTCGGCGTTCCTGCGCATGGCGGAGCAGGCGCCGTTCTACATCTTCACCGCCTTCGTCTTCGCCTACGCCACCGTCACGCTGCACATGTCGCGCGACCTGATCCTCGCCGCGGTGCTGGTCGGCTCTTGCGTCTCGTTCGTCACGATCCCGCTGTCCGGCCATATCTCGGACCGCATCGGCCGCCGCAAGATGTACCTGATCGGCGCGGTGGTGACCGGCATCTTCGGCTTCATCTATTTCGGGCTGGTGGACACCGCGCTTCCGGTGCTGGTGTTCATCGCGATCGTGCTGTCGCTCGTCCCGCACGACATGATGTACGGCCCGCAGGCGGCGCTGATCGCCGAGGCGTTCACGCCGCGGCTGCGCTACAGTGGCTCGTCGCTCGGCTATCAGCTCGCCTCGATCATCGCCGGCGGCCCGGCGCCGCTGATCGCGACCGCGCTGTTCGCGCGCTATCATTCCGGCTACGTGATCTCGGTCTACATCGCCCTGTGCGCCGTGGTCAGCGTGATCGCCGCGGCGATGATGCCCGATTACACCGGCCAGGACATTTCACGCGAATATGACGAGGAGTAGCGGCCGGTAAACCATGTCCGGCCGCTGAAACGCCGCGCAGCCAATGCGTTGCGCGGCGCTATCGTGTCGTGCCATTGCTGGGTCACGCACAGCCCGGAAATTCGGGCCGGAGACCTGGACATGAAGACACGCGCCGCCGTCGCCTGGAAAGCAGGCGCGCCGCTCACGATCGAGACCATCGACATCGAGGGACCGAAAGCCGGCGAGGTGCTGGTCGAGATCAAGGCGACCGGCGTCTGCCACACCGACGCCTACACGTTGTCGGGCGCCGATCCCGAGGGCCTGTTCCCGGCGATCCTCGGCCACGAGGGCGCCGGCATCGTGCGCGAGGTCGGCGCTGGCGTCACCAGCGTGAAGCCGGGCGACCACGTCATCCCGCTCTACACACCGGAATGCCGGCAGTGCAAAACCTGCCTGTCGCGCCGCTCGAATCTCTGCACCGCGATCCGCGCCACGCAGGGCAAGGGCGTCATGCCGGACGGCACGTCGCGTTTCAGATGCGACGGCGGCGACGTGTTCCACTATATGGGCTGCTCGACCTTCTCGAACTTCACCGTGCTGCCGGAGATCGCCGTGGCGAAGGTCCGCGACGACGCGCCGTTCGACAAGATCTGCTACATCGGCTGCGGCGTCACGACCGGCATCGGCGCCGTCATCAACACCGCGAAGGTATGGCCCGGCGCCAATGTCGCGGTGTTCGGGCTCGGCGGCATCGGGCTCAACGTCGTGCAGGGCGCGCGCCTGGCCGGCGCCGACAAGATCGTCGGCATCGATCTCAATCCGGCGCGGCGCGCCATGGCCGAGACATTCGGCATGACGCACTTCATCAATCCCGGCGACGCCGGGCGCGACAAGGTCGTGCAGGCGGTGATCGACCTCACCGGCGGCGGCGCCGACTTCTCGTTCGAGTGCATCGGCAACGTCGACGTGATGCGCCAGGCGCTCGAATGCTGTCACCGCGGCTGGGGTGAATCGATCATCATCGGCGTCGCCGGCTCCGGCCAGGAGATCGCGACGCGGCCGTTCCAGCTCGTCACCGGGCGCGTCTGGAAAGGCACGGCGTTCGGCGGCGCGCGCGGCCGCACCGACGTGCCGAAGATCGTCGACTGGTACATGGACAAGAAAATCAACATCGACGACCTGATCACCCACACCATGCCGCTCGACCAGATCAACGACGCCTTCGACCTGATGCACGATGGCAAGTCGATCCGCAGCGTCGTGGTGTATTGAGCGGCGGCGTCAGTCCCAGCCGCCGGTGATGCGCTCGACCTCGCGCGCGACGCCGTTCAGATCGACGCGGCGTCCGAGATGGCCGAAGCGCGCGAGCATGTGCGCACGAGAGGCCTGCTGCGCCGGCGCGCCGGCGCAGAGCTGGCGCGGCCCGAAATACGGCTGATAGGTGCAATCCGAGGCGCGGAACGACCGGTAGGCGCGCGCGCACGCATCGACGTCGCAAACGTTGCGGCTTTCGAGGGATACTGGCGCCGCATCGGCTGTCTCTCCGGTCACGGAGTTCACAGGCGCCGCATCGGTAGTGCCTGGCATTGGCGCGGAGTGAATCGGCGCAGACGCGGCTCCCGCGTCCTGCTGCTGCAGCGCGGTCCGGCCGTCCGCCGTTTGTGTGTCTTGTGCTTGAGTATCTTGTGCCTGAGCGTCCTGTGATGCCTGCTGCTGAACCGGCGCCGGTTTCGGCGTGTCCGGCCCATTGAGATGCGTCGGATAGACGGGACTGAGCGCGCGATCATCGCCGCCGGAAGCTGCCTGGCCCGTCGTCTCGCTGCGGTGCGCCGCGGAAACCGCCGGCCCGGCCAGCGACACTGTCTGCCGCTCGCGCGGCGACGACAGCAGGCCGAGACCGAACAGAACGCCGATGCCGAATATGCCGGCGACCCCGGCGGCCGACGTCAGCGCGATCACGGTACGAGACGGCATCCCAACGCGCTCCTTTCGCCCGCAACGGAAACGCAATGACGCGAGCCGCGGTTCCCTTCGTGTCAGCGTCTTTGACATCGTTGCGGTGAGACGCCGGCCCAACCCTGACGCGGACGCTTGCTTCGGCTAATCTACCAGATTCTGAAATCGGCGCCGCGATGTGGACCGTAGCGCCGCTACTTCGTGCAGAGCCGGCGCGGGCCTTCGTACGGCTGATAGGTGCAGTCGGACTCGCGGAACGACTGGTAGGCCGCGCCGCACGCCTGCACGTTGCAGTGCGCCGCCGGCCCGGACGATTGCGCCCTGGCCTGCTCCGCAGCGGATTGCGCCGCCGCCCGGTTGCCGGCCACAGGCTTCACGTCGCCCGGCGTCGCCGACGCATGGGCGGATGCCGCGTCATCCGGATTCGGCGTTGCCGGAACCGCCTTTGCGGCAGGCTTGAGCACGGACGTGACCGCGGGCGCGGTTTCGGCCATGGGAATTGACGACGCCGGCGCCGCGGCCTGCGTCGTGATCGCAGGCGGCGGCGTGACGACCCAATCGAGTCCCAATGCCACGCTGCTCAATACAGCGATCAACATCAGCACGTAGATCAAAAAAGGCATCGCCGTCCTCATAGCATGGAACGCGAGCGGCAGCCGGGAGTTCCTGTTCCCGAATCCCGAAACGGCCGCATTGCCGCCATCAAAGGGCACCGGCAGCGCATTACCAGACCGCCACCGCTGGAGAGGGGAACAATCCAAAATGTCGATGAAGGTGCGTCTGTGCGCCGCGCTTTGCGGAGCGACGTTGCTGCTGTTGCCCGCCGCGCCGGCGCTGGCGCAGTCGGGACTCGCGTCAGTTTACGCCTACAAGGGCGGCAAGACCGCGAGCGGCGAGCGGTGCTCTCCCGCCGCGCTCACCGCCGCGCACCGGTCGTTTCCCTTCGGCACCCACGTTCGCGTCACCAACAAGCGGAACGGCCGCAGCGTCGTCGTGCGCATCAACGACCGCGGACCGTTCATCAAGGGCCGCGTCATCGACGTCACGCCCGCCGCCGCCAAGGCACTCGGCTTTTCCGGCCTGGCGCCGGTCAAGCTCGAACGTGTCGCCTCGCAGTAGGTTGCCGTGACGCTCGCCGCAGCGGCGTGCTAGACAAGTTGTCCAACCCGCTGCGTGCACGCCTTATGATCCCGATTCATCGTCCGGTTCTGTTCGCGACGCTGGCGGCGGCGTTGGCCGTCATCGCAGCGCCGTCGCACGCGCAAATGATGGAGCGCCAGACGGCGCCGCTGCAGACGCCGTCCGAACTCAAGACAAAACCACAACCTCGCCCGGTGCCGGTCGCACCGATTGCGCCGTCTCTCCGGACGGCGTCCGGCCGCGCGGCTTTCGCCGCACATCTCGCCGCGTCCTTCAAGACGGGCGGCTATGCGCTCCGCGTCGTTGCGGAGGAGCATGGCGCCGGTGACGCGCGGCAGTTCCCGAAACTCTCGATTGCCGGTGCGTTCGACGAGCCATTTGTATACCGGCTGATTTCGACATGGCGGTTTCTCGAGCCGGCGCTGAAGTCCGGCTTCCGCAGCGTCGACATCGTCTCGCTGCTCGACCACCGTCATTATTTCTATGACCTCTCGTCCGGCCGCTTGCCGCGCTGCGACGCCAGCGGCCAGGTTTGCGGCTGATCCGGGCAGCCGCCGAATCGTCCAGACGGAACCGGCGCGCTTTTCGCGGAACATCGGAACGCCGCTCATGGCGATGCGTTCGCCCGACGAGGAGCCGCCGCACGGGCTCGCTCGATGCGGCGCGACCCATTCGCCACGTCTTTGAACGTGCAAGTCGGATAGATCCGACTTGCAATGCTGCGCCCGGGACACGGGCTTGAAAGCGGAAGGAGTAAAGACATGAAGGTCAGCGAGATCATGACTCGCGAGGTCGAGCTTGCGCATCCAAGCGAGACCATCACGCACGCGGCGAAGCTGATGGCGAGCCTCGACGCCGGCGCCTTGCCGGTTGCGGACGGCGACCGGCTGGTCGGCATGATCACCGACCGCGACATCGCGATCCGCGGCGTCGGGCAAGGCCTGGGGCCGAACGCAAGCGTCGGCGACGTGATGACCAGGGAAGTGATGTACTGCTACGACGACCAGGATCTCGACGAGATCACCGAGAACATGGGCGAGATCCAGGTCCGGCGCCTCCCGGTGCTCAACCGCGGCAAGCGGCTGGTCGGCATCGTCGCCCTCGGCGACATCGCCTTCGAGCAGGGCGCGACCAACGGCGCCGGCGAGGCATTGAGCCGCATTTCCGAACCCCGCGGCCGGCACTCGCAATCGGTGTAACGACCGCTGTTACGATATCGGTGCAATGCTCCGGCACGATCGCAATGCCGTGGTCGGCGGCACTCATGCATGTCGAAACATGTCGAAAGATGACACGCGCCGGTTCGCTCCCCTCATTCGTCAACGCAAGAGAGGACATGTCCAGGGACGCGATCGCGTCTTGACTCCAACTTGCCTTTGTTCATGATATGTTCTCTCAAGCGGAGAGCACGTCATGGCGCTGTTTCATGGGCGTGAAGCAGGACGGCACGAAGTTCAAGACCGTACGGCGGGAGAATCCTCCCACGCGGTGGGTTGCCCCCGATGGTTCTGATCCATAACGAACGAGCCAAACTCCTGGCGAACTGGCTCAATACCCTCGCAACCGCCCTGATCGCAGCAGGTGTATTCGCGCCGGCTGCGGCGCTCGTCTACGGAGCGCCCTCGCTGTCGCTTCCCGTGGACCGTTTGTTGTTGCTTGCGACCGGTTGCTTCGCCGTCGGTGGAATCTTACATGTCTTGGGCTGGCTGGCGCTTGGGAGGTTGCGAGAATGAGCGCGCGTAATGTCCTGGAAATTTACGTCATGCTGTCGCCGCTCGTCGTCCTGGCGCTTGCACTTAGCGTCTATCGCCTGACCGGCTGGCTCGACAAGCGCGACGACGCCCGGCGGGGGCACGCCGCGGAATAAAGTCCCGCGCCAGCAAAATCCCGCCGACCTTCGACCGTATCTGTGCTAGACAGCGCGCGCACTCAACGCGCGCCGGACCATGTCCCAAACGCCCGATCTCAAGTCCTTTCGCCGCGTCGTGGTGAAAGTCGGCTCGTCGCTGCTGGTCGATTCCAAAGCCGGCGCGCTCAAGCGCGCGTGGCTTAATTCGCTCGCCGCCGATCTGGCGGCGCTGCACAGGCGCAAGTGCGATGTGCTGGTGGTGTCGTCCGGCGCCATCGCCATGGGCCGCGCCGTGCTCAAATTGCCGCCGGGCGCGCTCAAGCTCGAGGAGGCGCAAGCCGCCGCCGCGGTCGGCCAGATCGCGCTGGCGCGCTCGTGGGCGGAATCGCTCGGCGCGCACGGCATCACCACCGGGCAGGTGCTGCTGACGCTGGGCGACACCGAAGAGCGGCGCCGCTATCTCAACGCGCGCGAGACCATCGACACGCTGCTCGAATGGCACGCCGTGCCGGTCATCAACGAGAACGACACGGTGGCGACATCCGAAATTCGTTACGGCGACAACGACCGCCTCGCCGCGCGCGTCGCCACCATGACGAGCGCCGATTTGCTCGTGCTGCTGTCCGACATCGACGGCCTCTACGACAGACCGCCGTCGGAAGGCGGCGGCACGCTGGTGCCGGTGGTGCCGCGCATCACGCCGGAGATCGAGGCGATGGCCGGCGCGTCCGGCTCCGAATTGTCGCGCGGCGGCATGGTGACCAAGATCGAGGCCGGCAAGATCGCGACCACCGCGGGCACGCACATGGTGATCGGGTCGGGCCGCGTCGATCATCCGCTCAAGGCCATCGCCGGCGGCGGCGCCTGCACCTGGTTCCTGACGCCGGCCAATCCGGTGACCGCGCGCAAGAAATGGATTGCCGGCTCGCTCGAGCCGCGCGGCGCCGTCGTCATCGACGCCGGCGCGGTGAAGGCGCTGCGGCTCGGCCGCAGCCTGCTGCCGGCGGGCGTTGTGCGCATCGAAGGCGCGTTCTCGCGCGGCGACGCCGTGATCGTGCGCGGGCCGGACGGCGCCGAGGTCGGGCGCGGGCTCATCGCCTATGACGCGGCGGATGCCGAGCGCATCAAGGGCCACTCCTCGGCGGACGTCATGGCGATTCTCGGCTTCACCGGACGCACCGAGATCGTCCATCGCGACGATCTCGTGCTTGGCGGCGAATAACGCACCGGGCATCGCAGACGAATGCCGGCGAACGGGCCGGCCAACGCCGACGTTGCGGAACACGGGCCGGTGTAGCGCGTTGAGACCGTGCGGCGCGCGATGCGGCGACAGCGATACGACCATGAAGGCGATTGACCGATCGCCCGGAAACCCGGCCTCAGCGCCGGGTTTTCTGCTTGCGCATCAGCAGGATAGGCTGCCGCGCTATTTGGCTCGCGAGCGCAAATGTCTGTTGCGTCTCACGGATTGCGGCTTGCGCGGCGGCAGCCGGAAGGTCGTGCCGTCGGGCAATTCGATCGAACGCGACGGCCGCGCGCCGGGCCGGCCTTCGATCACGAATTTGGTGCCGACCGGAAAGCGGTCCGGAAGTTCTTTGACTTTCAACGCCATAGTACTCTCCATCGACGCCCCGACGCTGGCAGGACAATGTGAAGAGAGGATTACCCGTTCCGCGCGCAGTGGGGTTATCCACGTTATCCCCAATCCAACGAAGCAATTGAAAGACAACGATAAAATGCCGAACTCGCGAGACGGAACGCGACGTGTTAGGACACCTGTCGTTTAATCGCGTGCCTACGAGTGCCGGGGCGATGGCTGCTACACCGCTGAAAACGATTGAAAACACAGGCGATCTCGCCTCGATCATGACCGATATCGGCCGTAGGGCGCGTTCGGCGGCGCGTGTCCTGGCCTTGGCGTCCACCGCGCAGAAGAACGCCGCGCTGGCCGCCATGGCCCGGGCGATCAGGGGTTACACCGGCGCCATCATCGCGAGCAACGCCGAAGATCTGGCCGATGCACGGGCTTCGTCGGCGAATGGCGCGTTCCTCGACCGATTGTCGCTCGACGAACAACGCATCGAGGCGATGGCCGCCGGCCTCGAGACCGTCGCCGCCCTCGCCGACCCGGTCGGCGTCGTCACCGAGAGCTGGACCCGCCCCAACGGCATGACCATCGAGCGCGTGCGCGTACCGCTCGGCGTCATCGGCATCATCTACGAGAGCCGGCCCAACGTGACGGCCGATGCCGGCGCGCTGTGCCTCAAGGCCGGCAACGCCGCGATCCTGCGCGGCGGCTCCGACAGCCATCGCACCTCGCGCGCCATCCACGCAGCGCTGGCGCAGGGCCTGCGCGAGGCGGGGCTGCCCGAAGACGCGATCCAGTTCGTGCCGACGCGCGACCGCGCCGCCGTCGGCCACATGCTGGCCGGCCTCGACGGCACTATCGACGTCATCGTGCCGCGCGGCGGCAAGGGCCTCGTCGGCCGCGTGCAGGCCGAGGCGCGCGTTCCCGTGTTCGCGCATCTCGAAGGCGTCTGCCACGTCTTCGTCGACAAGGCCGCCTCGCTCGACATGGCCAAGACCATCGTGCTGAACGCCAAGATGCGGCGCACCGGCGTGTGCGGCGCCGCCGAGACATTGCTGGTTGATCGCGCCGCGGCGCCGGCCGAGCTCAAGCCGCTCATCGCCATGCTGCTCGACGCCGGTTGCGAGGTGCGCGGCGATCAGGCCGTGCAGGCCGCCGACCCGCGCGTCAAGCCCGCGACCGAAGAGGACTGGTCGACCGAGTATCTCGACGCGGTGATCGCGGCGAAGGTGGTCGACAATCTCGACGCGGCGATCGCCCACATCGAGCGCTACGGCTCGCACCACACCGACGCCATCGTCACCGACGACCCGAAGGCCGCCGAGAAATTCCTGCGCGAGGTCGATTCGGCGATCGTGCTCCACAACGCCTCGACGCAATTCGCCGACGGCGGCGAGTTCGGCTTCGGCGCCGAGATCGGCATCGCCACCGGCCGCATGCACGCGCGCGGTCCGGTCGGCGTCGAGCAGCTCACCAGCTTCAAATACCGCATCCGCGGCACGGGGCAGATTCGGCCGTGATCCTTCTTCCGTCATTCCGGGACGCCGTGAAACGGCGGACCCGGAATCCATGCTCCGCAGCGCCGGGATTATGGATTCCGGGCTCGCGAACTTCGTTCGCACCCCGGAATGACAAGCGGGCGGACCGCTCGTGACCGGCGAACGTCTGCGCAGCGAGCCGCTGCTGCCGCCGCATGCTCCCGGCATGCGCATCGGCCTGTTCGGCGGCACGTTCGACCCGCCGCATGAGGCGCATCTCGGCGCATCGCTGCTGGCGCTCAGGCGGCTCAAGCTCGACCGCGTCTGGTGGCTGGTCACGCCCGGCAATCCGCTGAAGGACACCAGCGGCCTCGCGCCGCTGATGGACCGCATCCGCGCCGCCCGCGCGCTCACCCATCATCCGCGCATCGACGTCACCGGCCTCGAGGCCGTCATCAAGACGCGCTACACCTACGACACGATCCGCTGGCTGCGGGCGCGGTGCCCCGGCGTACAGTTTGTCTGGATCATGGGCGCCGACAACCTGCGCAGCTTCCACCGCTGGCAGAGATGGCGCGACATCGCACGCTGCGTGCCGATCGTGGTCGTCGACCGGCTCGGACCGAGCCTTTACGCGGCGGCCAGCCCCGCCGGCCAAGCGCTCGGCCGCTTCCGAATCCCCGAAGCGGCCGTGACCACGCTGCCCTCCCGCAAGCCCCCGGCCTGGACGTTCCTGCATGGGCTGAAGTCGCCGCTGTCGTCGACACAATTGCGCGCGCTGCGGCGCAAGGTGACTTTGGCCAAACGCAAAGGCCGGTGACGACGACCGTCACTGCTTGACCGGAAACAGCCGCGTGATGGCGCCGCGCACGAGGGGACCGTGGACCAATGACGGGACCGAGCCTGTCGTGCGGGCACCATAAACACGAGGTACGCCGCGAGCAGGCTGGCGTCGCACCCGGAAATGCGATTCCCTCGGAGGCGGCTTGCGAATCGACCGTGGGGACGCGGCCGACGGATGCGGAGAAAGACCCGGAACTCGCCGGAAAATCGAGCCAAATACGCGTTCAAAGAGTGGAAAGAAACGAAGACTAGGATTACGTTTGCGCAAGGCCCCGGCCTTCGCCGGGGTCCGTTCGACAAGCGAAAGGATAAGGCAACCTGTCGACCCATGCCCTCTCTCAGGCGGCTCATTCGCCTGAACGCGCCTTCCGGCGTCCTGACGCCGATGAGACGCTCCGTACCGTCCTCGCTGGCCTCGATGACATGAAGGCCGAGGACATCGTCACCATCGATCTTTCCGGAAAATCGTCGATCGCCGACTTCATGGTCGTGGCCACTGGCAGGTCGCAGCGCCATGTCGTGTCGATTGCCGAGAACGTCGTCAAGGAGGTCGAGCTGGCCGGCGTGAAACGCGTCCGCGTCGAAGGCCAGCAGCAAGGCGACTGGGTCCTGATCGACGCCGGCGACGTGATCGTCCACGTGTTCCGGCCCGAGGTGCGCGCCTTCTACGATCTGGAGAAGATGTGGATGGGCGGCGGCAAGGCCAGGGCACGGACGTCGCGCTAAACGCGACGGCGGCGCGATGCGCATTATCGTCGCCGCGATCGGACGGCTGAAGAGCGGGCCGGAAACCGAACTCGCGGAGCGCTACCGCAAGCGCGCCGAACAAAGCGGCCGCGCGCTCGGGCTGCGCAGCGTCGAAATCGTCGAGATCCGCGAAAGCCGCGCCGAGGATTCCGACAGGCGCAGGCTCGAGGAATCAATCGCGCTGGCCAATGTTATTCCCCAAGGCGCTGTGGTCGTCCTGCTCGATGAGCACGGCGATGTTATCGACAGCACCACGTTTGCGGCACGAATTGGTCAATGGCGCGCCGCCAATACGCCGGCGCTTGTCTTCATGATCGGCGGCGCCGACGGCCTGTCGCCGAGTCTGCGGGACAAGGCGCAGCTTCAAATCTCGTTCGGCGCCGCGACCTGGCCACACCAGATGGTGCGAATCATGCTGCTCGAACAGATTTACCGCGCCACCACGATCCTGAGCGGCCACCCGTATCACCGCGCGTAGAAGCGCGTCCTTGCCTTGGGGCCCGTCCGGTGGCAATCGGGGCGCGGGCGAAGCGGACAGGCCTCCTTGAGCAAACGGCACGACCATCAGCTTCCGCAACCGGCTCCCGCGAATACCGCGCGTCCGGCGCGCCGTGCATCCGGCGGCTCTCCCGGACGCATGCGACGCCCGCTTGTGCCGGCGATGACGGCGCTGCTGATGGCCGCCGCGCTGTCTGTCCCCGCCTTCGCGCAGACGCCGGCGACGACGCCGGCCACATCCGAGAAACTCGACGCCCTCAAGCAGCATGACCAGGAGCTGCAATCGGTTCGGGAGCAGCAGCAAAAATCTGCCGACACCGAAGCGGCGCTCAAGCGCGAGATCGAAACCATCGGCGCCGACCGCCGCAAGCTGAACCAGAGCCTGATCGACACCGCGGGACGCATTCGCGAGCTCGAAGCCAGGATCACCGCGACCGAGGCGCGGCTCAAGCCGCTCGACGCCGATGAGGACCGGATCAAGGCGTCGCTGGAGAGCCGCCGCGCCGTCATCGCCGACGTGCTGGCGGCGCTGCAGCGCATGGGGCTGCATCCGCCGCCGGCGCTATTGGTGACGCCGGAGGACGTCTTGCAGGCGGTGCGCAGCGCCATTCTGCTGGGCGCGGTGCTGCCCGACATGAAGGCGCAGGCCCAGGCGCTGGCCGACGACCTCGGCAGGCTGGTGAAGGTCCGCCAGGACATTGCCGCCGAGCGCGATCGCCTCAAGGGCGAGGCCGCCGCGATCGAAAACGAGCGGACCCGGATGGCGGCGCTGATCGGAGAACGGCAGAAACAGCAGGCCGACCGCGAGGCCTCGCTCGCCGCCGAGCGGGCCCGCGCCGTCGACCTCGCCAAGCAGGCCCAGAGCCTGCAGGACCTGATCGCCAAGCTCGAGCAGGGCCTCGACAAGCAGACTCGCGCGGAGCGCGAGGCCGCCGGGCCCGGTCCGGGCGGCGCGATCCTCAATGACCCCGGCCGGATGAAGCCCGCGGTCACGTTTGCGTCACTGCGCGGCAAGGTTCCAATCCCGGTCAACGGCATCAAGATCCGCAGCTTCGGCGACGCCGACGGGGTGGGCGGGACCGAAAAGGGCCTTTCAATTGCCACAAGAGCAGGTGCACAAGTAACCGCGCCGGCTGACTCCTGGGTTGTCTATGCAGGGCCGTTCCGCTCGTATGGCCAACTCTTGATCCTGAACGCAGGCGGCGGGTATCATATTCTGCTCGCGGGGATGGAACGGATATCAGTAGATCTCGGACAGTTCGTGCTGGCCGGAGAGCCCGTTGCGGCCATGGGAAATGGCTCCCATATCGCTGCCATTCTCGCGACAGGTTCCAGCCAGCCGGTTCTCTATATCGAGCTTCGTAAGGACGGAGCTCCTATCGATCCAGGCCCATGGTGGGCGGCTGGCGAAGTCGAAAAGGTTCGCGGATGATGCGCAAGACCTCCCTTATTCTTCTCGGTGCCGCGGCGGGCGCCGTGCTGACGTTGTTCGCCACTCAGCCGCAACTCACGCTGATGGGAGCCAGCGCCAAGGCGGCCGCGGCAGACACCTACCGTGAGCTGAACCTGTTCGGCGATGTGTTCGAGCGCGTGCGCGCCGATTACGTCGAGAAGCCGGATGACGCCAAGCTGATCGAATCCGCGATCAACGGCATGTTGTCCGGCCTCGATCCCCATTCAGCTTACATGGATGCCAAGAGCTTCCGCGACATGCAGGTGCAGACCCGCGGCGAGTTCGGCGGCCTCGGCATCGAGGTCACGATGGAAGATGGCCTGATCAAGGTGGTGGCGCCGATCGACGACACCCCGGCGGCCAAAGCCGGCGTGATGGCCAACGACATCATCACCAAGCTCGACGACGAGCAGGTGCAGGGCCTGACCCTGAACCAGGCGGTCGACAAGATGCGCGGCCCGGTGAACACCAAAATCAAGCTCACCATCCTGCGCAAGGGCCAGGACAAGCCGCTCGACATCAGCATCACGCGCGACATCATCCGCGTGAAATCGGTGCGCTCGAAGGTCGAGGGCGACGACGTCGGTTACATCCGCATCACCCAGTTCAACGAGCAGACCACCGACGGCCTGAAGAAGGCCATCGCCGACATCAAGGCGAAGGTAGCGAACGACAAGCTCAAGGGTTACATCATCGACCTGCGCAACAATCCGGGCGGCCTGCTCGACCAGGCGGTCTCGGTGGCGGACGCCTTCCTCGACAAGGGCGAAGTGGTGTCGACCCGCGGCCGCAACGCCGACGAGACGCAGCGCTACAACGCCCGGCCCGGCGAGCTCGTCGACAACAAGCCGATGATCGTGCTGATCAACGGCGGCTCGGCCTCCGCGTCCGAGATCGTCGCCGGCGCGCTGCAGGACCACAAGCGGGCCACCGTCGTCGGCACCCGGTCGTTCGGCAAGGGATCGGTGCAGACCATCATCCCGCTCGGCTCCGGCAACGGCGCGTTGCGCCTGACCACGGCGCGCTACTACACGCCGTCCGGCCGCTCGATCCAGGCCAAAGGCATCACGCCGGACATCGAGGTGAAACAGGACGTGCCGGCCGACCTCAAGGGCAAGACCGACACCCAGGGCGAGGCCTCGCTGCGCGGTCACCTGATCGGCGACCCGGGCAAGGAGGAAAAGGGCTCGCAGTCCTACATTCCGCCGGATGAGAAGAACGACAAGGCGCTGCACCTCGCCGAGGATTTGTTGCGCGGCATCCAGGTCAATTCGGCTTTCCCGCCGAATCCGAAGGCGCCGATCCCGAACTGATCCCGCGCGGAGAGAATCACGAAAGGGGCGGCTCCCGGGCCGTCCCTTTTGCTTTGGGAAACGGGAGACTGCGAAGCTCGCCGTCATTCCGGACGGCGCGGCGGCGATCCGGAATGACAGGATATGTCCGCTTTAGGCCCTGTTAACCGGCCGCCACGGGCCGGCATGTTAGATTCTGCGGATGATTCGCCGGACCAAGGCACAGGATCGCGATCGTGGCGGCCGATGATCTCGACGCCCCGTTGGGCAAAACTCCGAAGCGTCCGCGCCTGAAGTTGCCGATTGCGCTGCCTCAGGCCATCGCCGGCGTGCTTGGGCTGACGACGGCGATCGCGATCGGCTGGATGCTGATCGCCAGGGATCCGTATGGCGGCCAGCCGGTGGCCGTCGTCGCCACGCCGGGCAGCGCGGTCAAAACCGCCGAGGCCAAAGCCGCTACCGGTGCGCCGGCGAATGCCGCTGTGGACGCGGCGAAGTCCGCCATCGCGGCGAAGGCGCCGCCCGGCAGCAAGATCATCACCATCACCGACGGCTCGAACGGCGCCGTGCAGCAGGTCGTCGTGCCGCCGAACGGCGCCGCGAAAACTGGCGCGACCCAACAAAGTCCCACAGACCATCCCGGCGCCGCCGACTCGCAATTGACCGAATCGTCCCGCCACGGCTCGTTGCCGAAGATCGCCGCGGACGGGCGGCCGCCGGCGCAAGCCTACGCGCAGCCGGTGACGATCCCGGCCGGCAAGATCAATGAGCCGCGCATCGCGCTGATCGTCGGTGGCCTTGGTGTCAGCGCGTCGACGACCGACAAGGCGATCGACACGCTACCGGGGCCCGTGACGCTGGCGTTCACGCCCTACAGCGCCGACCTCGTCACCGTCGCGGCCAATGCTCGCGCCCGCGGCCACGAGCTGCTGTTGCAGGCGCCGATGGAACCGTTCGATTATCCCGACAACGACCCCGGTCCGCAGACCCTGCTGACCACGCTGTCCGGCCGGGAGAACGTCGACCGCCTGCGATGGCTGATGTCGCGCATGCAGGGTTACGTCGGCGTCGCCAGCCTGATGGGCGCGCGCTTCACGGCATCGGACGCGGCGCTGACGCCGGTGATGCAGGAGCTGGCGCATCGCGGCCTAATCTATGTCGACGACGGCTCGTCGCCGCGCAGCGTCGCCGCGCAGGCGGCCGGCGCGCAGAACCTGCCCTTTGCCCGCGCCGATGTCTCGCTCGACGCGGTGTCGGCGCCCAACGACGTCGATCACGCCTTGGCGCGCCTCGAGCTCAAGGCGCGCCAGACCGGCCGCGCCACCGGCTTCATCAACGCGACCCCGGCCGCGGTGTCGAAGATCGCGGACTGGGCGAAGACCGCCGCCGGCCGCGGCTTCGTGCTGGTGCCGGTCAGCATGGTGGTGAGCAAGCCGAAGTCGTCTTAGGTTAGGCCCGCAAGAGCGGACCGACCCCATGCCTCCCTACGAGACACTGCCCTACCGGCCCTGCGCCGGCATCACCGTCTTCAACGCGCAAGGCCTCGTCTTCATCGGCCGGCGCGCCAGCGGCCCCGAGCACATCGACGAGACCCACGTCTGGCAGATGCCGCAGGGCGGCATCGACGACGACGAAGACCCCTACCAGGCGGCGCTGCGCGAGCTCTACGAGGAAACCAGCATCTCCTCGGTCGAGAAGCTCGGCGAGATCCGCGACTGGCTGCGTTACGACATCCCGCGCGACATCGTCGGCCAGGCCTGGAAAGGCAAGTTTCGCGGCCAGAAGCAGAAATGGTACGCGCTGCGTTTCACCGGCGACGAGTCGGAGATCGACATCGCGACGCCGGGCGGCGGCAAGCACAAGCCGGAATTCATCGCCTGGCGCTGGGAGAAGCTCGACCGTCTGCCGGACCTTGTCGTGCCATTCAAGCGGCCGACCTACGAGGCGGTGGTCGAGGCCTTTGCGCCTTACACCTAGAGCAAGCACATTGGTATCGTCGCGGCACCGCTGCAATCTCTCAAATGTCATCACCCGCGCAAGCGGGTGATCCGGTAAAGGGAAACGGCCGTCGCTGTCTTATGAAGTCATTGAATACCGGATGCCCGCCTCCGCGGGCATGACAGTTTGAAATTGCGCCATATTTTTTCCTACAGCAGCCCGCGTTTCGCGAGGTTGCGCATGAGTTGCGAGGCGCCGAAGGTCCAGCGCTCGCATTCGTCGCTGCGCCGCATGCGGTTGACCAGCGCGCCGAGCTGCGGCGCCGAGATGGTGACGACGTCGCCGAGGTCGTGCGTGAAGCCGCCGCCCGGCTGCTTGCGATCCTCGACCGGCGCGAACAAGGTGCCGAGGAACAGCACCGCGCCATCGGGAAACTGATGATGCGGGTTGACCATCTGCGCCACGAGATCGGCCGGGTCGCGGCTGATGCGCGCAATCGACGACGAGCCCTTGAGCACGAATCCGTCGGCGCCCTCGACGCGCAGATCGACTGTCATCTTGCGCACGTCATTCAGACTGAAATTCCCGTCAAAGAAGCGGATGAACGGGCCGACCGCGCAGCTTCCGGTGTTATCCTTGGCTTTGGAAAGAAGCAGCGCCGAGCGGCCTTCGACGTCGCGCAGGTTGACGTCGTTGCCAAGCGTCGCGCCGACAATGCGGCCATCCGAGGCGACGACAAGCACCACCTCCGGCTCCGGATTGTTCCATGACGACGAAGGATGCAACCCGGCGTCAGCGCCGGTGCCGACCGCCGACATCGGCTGCGCCTTGGTGAAGATCTCGGCATCCGGACCGATGCCGACCTCGAGATACTGGCTCCAGGAGCCCTGCTCCATCAGCACCTGTTTGAGCCGCATCGCCTCCGGCGAGCCCGGCTTGAGCCTGGCGAAATCCTCGCCGACGAGGCCAACAATCTCGGCACGGATCGATGCCGCCGCGGCCGGGTTGCCGCGCGCCTTCTCTTCGATGACGCGCTCCAGCATCGACACCGCAAAAGTGACGCCGGCGGCCTTGATCGCCTGCAGATCGATTGGTGCCAGCAGCCACGGTCGGGCCGGGTCGCGGCCCGCCGTGACGCTGTTCGCCAGCACCGCGTCGAGCGACCCGACCCGCTCGCCCGCGACCGCGCGCAGCGCCGACGCCGGATCGGCGGCCTCGCAAAGCTGCGCCATGGTCGAGAAGCCGGCACTGACGTCGACAACATCGTCGCCACGAATCGCCACGACGGAGGGACCGTTCGCGTCGGGACGCCAAATGCGCCCGGCCAGAGTCGCCGCGGCGGCATCATGCGGCAAGGCCTGCTTGGCGCTCAAGCGCAGCGGCGGCCAGCCGGACGGCAGTGTTTCGGTCATGGATTTTACCCGTGCAACGTCAGGTGCGCAGTTCAGCGCGGATGACGACGCCTTGGCAAGGCATGAGCCGACAAAAAAAGGCCCGCTCGCGCGGGCCCTCGATCTCTTCGCCTTGCATCGTGCTCAGTGCATCGCCGTTCCGGTCAGATGACGATCGACCTCTCTGAAGTGATCGAGCCGGGTGACCAGCTTGTCGAGTTCCGAGCCAGGCTCGGTCTTCTGAATCTTCTGCTCGATCTCGCCGATATGCGTGGCAAGCAGGCTCTTGTCGAAGTCCTCGACCGAGTCGGCGAGGTCGGCGACGACGGTGAGACCCTTCTCCGAGACTTCGGCAAAACCGCCAAGCACGACAATCCTTTGCGCGCCGTCGGAAAGGTGAACCGTGAGGATGCCGGGCCGCAGCGTGGCAACCATCGGAGCGTGATCTTCCAGCACGCCGAAATCACCCTCGAGGCCCGGCACATCGACCTGCTCGACGCTGCCCGAGAACACCAGCTTTTCCGGCGACACCAGTTCGAAATGCAGGGCCATTCAGACTCCACCCTTTCTCCTCATCCTGAGGAGCATCGCGCAAGCGATGCGTCTCGAAGGATGAGGCCCTCGCCCTTCGAGACGCCGCCTTCGGCGGCTCCTCAGGACGAGGGCGTTTTGATTACGCCGCTTCGGCGGCGAGCTTGCGGCCTTTCTCGACCGCTTCCTCGATGGTGCCGACCATGTAGAACGCCGCTTCCGGCAGGTAGTCGTACTTGCCTTCGACGACGCCCTTGAAGCCCTTGATGGTGTCCTCGAGGCTGACCAGCTTGCCCGGCGAGCCGGTGAACACCTCGGCGACGTGGAACGGCTGCGACAGGAAGCGCTCGATCTTGCGCGCGCGGGCGACAGTGAGCTTATCTTCCTCGCTCAGTTCGTCCATGCCCAGGATGGCGATGATGTCCTGCAGCGCCTTGTAGCGCTGCAGCACCTGCTGCACCTGACGGGCGACCTGGTAGTGCTCTTCGCCGACGACCAGCGGCGACAGCATGCGCGAGGTCGAGTCGAGCGGATCGACCGCCGGATAAATGCCCTTGGCGGCAATGTCGCGCGACAGCACGGTGGTGGCGTCAAGGTGCGCGAACGACGTGGCCGGCGCCGGGTCGGTCAGGTCGTCGGCCGGCACGTAGATGGCCTGCACCGAGGTGATCGAGCCCTTGGTCGTCGTGGTGATGCGCTCCTGCAGCGCGCCCATGTCGGTGGCGAGCGTCGGCTGATAGCCCACCGCCGAGGGAATGCGGCCGAGCAGCGCCGACACTTCCGAGCCCGCCTGCGTGAAGCGGAAGATGTTGTCGACGAAAAACAGCACGTCCTGGCCTTCGTCGCGGAAATATTCCGCAACCGTCAGACCCGACAGACCGACGCGGGCGCGGGCGCCCGGCGGCTCGTTCATCTGGCCGTACACCAGCGCGCACTTCGACTTCACGTTCGGGTCCGGATGATGCGGATCGGCGTTGACCTTGGACTCGATGAACTCGTGATAAAGGTCATTGCCCTCGCGGGTGCGCTCGCCGACGCCGGCGAACACCGAGTAGCCGCCGTGCGCCTTGGCAACGTTATTGATGAGCTCCTGAATGAGCACCGTCTTGCCAACGCCGGCGCCGCCGAACAGGCCGATCTTGCCCCCCTTGGCGTAGGGCGCCAGCAGATCGATGACCTTGATGCCGGTGACGAGAATCTGCGCCTCGGTCGACTGGTCGGTGTAGAGCGGCGCGGGCTGGTGGATGGCGCGCTTCGACGCGGTCTTGATCGGGCCGGCTTCGTCGACCGGATCGCCGACGACGTTCATGATGCGGCCGAGCGTCTCGACGCCGACCGGCACCGAGATCGGCGCGCCGGTGTCGGTGACGTCCTGGCCGCGCACCAGGCCTTCCGAAGTATCCATCGCGATGGTGCGGACCGTCGATTCACCGAGATGCTGCGCGACTTCGAGCACCAGGCGGTTGCCGCCGTTGCTGGTCTCGAGCGCGTTCAGGATCGCCGGCAGGTAGCCGTCGAACTGCACGTCGACGACGGCGCCGATCACCTGCGTGATCTTGCCGGTCTTGTTCGAACCCATCTGAGCTGTGGCCATCACTCTCTCCTTGAACCTTCAGGCGACGGTCAACGTGACGGGCACGTTGTTGCGCGTCGCGCGCGAATAGGGGCAAATCTTGTGGGCGTCCTCGTGCTCATCACAAAGCCTCGGCGCCCGAGATGATCTCGATCAATTCCTTCGTGATCATCGCCTGACGGGTGCGGTTGTACTGCAGTGTCTGCTTGCGGATCATCTCGCCGGCATTACGCGTTGCGTTGTCCATCGCCGACATCTGCGCGCCGTAGAACGAGGCGTTGTTCTCGAGCAACGCGCGGAAGACCTGGGTGGCGACGTAGCGCGGCAACAGCTCGGCGAGGATCTCTTCCTCCTCCGGCTCGTATTCGTAAGCGGCGACGGGACCTTGCGGCGCCTCGCCTTCGAACTTCGGCGGAATGATCTGCTGCGCGGTCGGTATCTGCGCGATCACCGACTTGAAGCGTGAATAGAACAGGGTCGCGACGTCGAACTCGCCGCGATTGAACATGTCGATGACCTTGCTGGCGATGTCGCTCGCATTGGCGTAGCCAATGGTGCGGACGCTGCGCAGATCGGTACGCTCGACGATCTGCTTCTCGTACAGCCGCCGGAGCTGCTCATAGCCCTTGCGGCCGACGGTCATGATCTTGACCTCCTTGCCTTCGGACTGGAGCTTGGCGACGTGCTCGCGCGCGAGGCGCACGATCGCCGAGTTGAACGCGCCAGCGAGGCCGCGCTCGCCGGTCGCCACGACCAGCAGATGCACCTCGTTCTTGCCCGTGCCGGCGAGCAGCTTCGGCGCGGTATCGGACCCGGCGGCACCGGCCGCGATGTTACGCAGCACCACCTCCATGCGCTCGGCATAGGGCCGCGCCGCTTCGGCCGCGGCCTGGGCGCGGCGCAGCTTGGACGCCGCGACCATTTGCATGGCCTTGGTGATCTTCTGCGTCGCCTTGGTCGCGGCGATGCGGACCCGCATGTCCTTGAGTGATGCCATCCGGCTTTAGCCCCGTGCTTCCCGGTTCCGGATCAGGCGAAGGTCGCCGCGTATTTGTCGACCTGCTCCTTGAGCTTCTTTTCGGTATCGGCGCTCAGGTCGTTGGTCTTGCGGATGTCATCGAGGATCGTCTTCTCGTTGCGCAGCAGCGAGAGCAAGCCGTTCTCGAACTTGCGGACCTGGGCGACGTCGATCTTGTCGAGGTAGCCGTTGACGCCGGCGTAGATCACGACGACCTGCTCTTCCATCTTGAGCGGCGAGAATTGCGCCTGCTTGAGGAGCTCAGTCAGGCGCGAGCCGCGCGCTAGCAAGCGCTGCGTGGTGGCGTCGAGATCGGAGCCGAACTGCGCGAACGCCGCCATCTCGCGGTATTGCGCGAGCTCGCCCTTGATCTTGCCGGCCACCTTCTTCATCGCCTTGGTCTGCGCCGAGGAGCCGACGCGCGACACCGACAGGCCGACGTTCACCGCCGGGCGGATGCCCTGATAGAACAGGTCGGTCTCGAGGAAGATCTGGCCGTCGGTGATCGAGATCACGTTGGTCGGGATGTAGGCCGACACGTCGTTGGCCTGCGTCTCGATGACCGGCAGCGCGGTCAACGAGCCGGCCTTGTTCTCGTCGTTCATCTTGGCGGCGCGCTCGAGCAGGCGCGAGTGCAGATAGAACACGTCGCCCGGATAGGCTTCGCGGCCCGGCGGGCGGCGCAGCAGCAGCGACATCTGACGGTAGGCGACGGCTTGCTTCGACAGGTCGTCGTAGATGATGACCGCGTGCATGCCGTTGTCGCGGAAGAACTCGCCCATGGCGCAGCCGGAGAACGGCGCCAGGAACTGCATCGGCGCCGGGTCCGAGGCGGTGGCGGCGACGATGATCGAATATTCGAGCGCGCCCTGCTCCTCGAGCACCTTGACGAACTGCGCGACGGTCGAGCGCTTCTGGCCCACCGCGACGTAGACGCAATAGAGCTTGATCTTCTCATCGGGCTGCGCGTTGAGCGGCTTCTGGTTGAGGATGGTGTCGAGCGCGATCGCGGTCTTGCCGGTCTGACGGTCGCCGATGATCAGCTCGCGCTGGCCGCGGCCGATCGGGATCAGCGCGTCGATGGCCTTGAGGCCGGTCGCCATCGGCTCGTGTACCGACTTGCGCGGGATGATGCCGGGCGCCTTGACGTCGACGCGGGCGCGGCGGTCGGCCTGGATCGGGCCCTTGCCGTCGATCGGATTGCCGAGCGCGTCGACGACGCGGCCGAGCAGGCCCTTGCCGATCGGCACATCGACGATGGCGCCGGTGCGCTTGACGGTCTGGCCTTCCTTGATCTCGCGGTCGGCGCCGAAGATCACGATGCCGACGTTGTCGTTTTCGAGATTGAGCGCCATGCCGCGCGTGCCGTTCTCGAACTCGACCATCTCGCCGGCCTGCACCTTGTCGAGGCCGTAGACGCGGGCGATGCCGTCACCGACCGACAGCACCTGGCCGACTTCGGAAACCTCGGCCTCCTGGCCGAAGTTCTTGATCTGCTCTTTGAGGATGTTGGAAATTTCTGCGGCGCGGATGTCCATCAGCGGGCCTCTTTCATGGCAAGCTTGATCGTGTTGAGTTTGGTGCGCAGCGACGTATCGACCATGCGGCTGCCGACCTTGACGATCAGCCCGCCGATGATGGCCGGATCGATCTTCACGTCGAAGTCGATGTCCTTGCCGCCGGTTACCGATTTCAGCGCGTCTTTCAACGCGGCGTGGTTCTTGTCGCTGAGCGGCTCGGCGACCGTCACCTCGGCGGTGACCTCGCCGCGCTGCCGCGCAACCAGAGCGCGATAGGCACGGATCATGTCGCGCACGGCGTTGAGCCGGCGGTTGGCCGTGATGACGCGCAGGAAGTTCGCGGTCAGGCCGGAGATAGCGGCCTTGTCGAGAATGGCCGACAGCGCCTTGAGCTGCTCGTCGGCACCGAACACCGGGCTGCGGACCAGCCGCGCCAGGTCGGCGTTATCGCTCACCAGCCTGTCAAATGTATCGAGGTCGACCTTGACCTGGTCGAGCGCCTTGGCCTCGAGCGCCAGCTCGAACAAGGCTGTGGCATAGCGTCCCGCCATGCCGGAAATAATGGGATCTGCGCCTGCCACCTGCCGCCCGTCTCTTCTGCATGTCCACGGGTCAGCACCGTCGCCAAGGTAGCGGCGTAACCCTATGGAATCCAAGAGGGAATTCCGACCTTGCCGGGACCGCCGTTGACCGCGGAAAACCCTCGCAAAATCGCGGTTTTGCTATCACACGGCCCCTTGCGGCGCAACATGGCGAAACGCTTAAGGCGAGCCGGAATGCAACCTCCAGGCGGCCCGCGCCGGGGCCACCGCTGCAAGCGCCGCCGTCTCGCTTTCGGGACGAGGTGACGCTAGCGTGACCGCCCTCTTTGGCAGTGCCGGCTTTCATATGACTCACGATCCCGCAAATTCAACGCCAGCCGTTTCTGGCGCCGCGCCGGCGCGCCCTCACGACGCGACGGCGGGCGCGCGCATCCTGGTCGGGCTGCTGGCGCTGGCCTGGGGCTTCAACTGGATCGCCACCGCCATCGCGCTGCGCGAGATGTCGCCCTGGACCTTACGCTCCGTGGCGGTCGGCATCGCGGTCGCCGTGCTGTTTGCCGCGGTCGCCCTGACCCGGCAGCCGCTGCGGCTGCCGCGCGGCGAATGGATCCACGTGATGATCGCCGGCCTGCTCAACGTCACCGGCTTCCAGTTGTTCTCCGGCTTCGCGCAGCTCAGCGGCGCGACCTCGCGCGCCATCATCATCACCTATTCGATGCCGATCTGGACCACGATGCTGAGCCGGATCGTTCTCGGCGAAGAGCTGACGCCGATCCGGCAGCTTGCCTTCGCGCTCTGCATCTGCGGGCTCGGCATTCTGCTGTGGCCGCTGTTCGCGCACGGCATCCCGGTCTTCGTGTTCTATTCGCTCGGCTGCGCGCTG
Source organism: Pseudolabrys sp. (assembly GCA_029980465.1). GTDB lineage: Bacteria > Pseudomonadota > Alphaproteobacteria > Rhizobiales > Xanthobacteraceae > Pseudolabrys. Next base: position 1,760,159 of record JARYIJ010000001.1, on the reverse strand, counting down.
AGCTGGGCTGTCGCGACGGTCTACATCAAATGGGCGAAAGTGAGCATGCCGCCGCTCGCCAACGCGGCGTGGCAGCTCCTGTTCGGTTGGGGCTTCATTGTGATCGCCACGATACTGGTCGAAGGCGCGCCGCATCTGTGGCCGCTGCAGACGGCGACGATAGGGGCCGTGCTGTTCGTCGGCGTGTGCGGCGTCGGTCTCGCCCATTTCCTGTGGTGGACCATTGTCGCCAAGTTGCCGGCGGTGACCGCATCGATCGGCTCGCTGCTGGTGCCGATCGTCGGCGTCACCGCCTCCGCCGTCATCCTTGGCGAACGCCTGAGCCTCACCGATATCGTCGGCTTCGTGTCGATCTTTGCCGCGGCGGCTTGCGTGCTGCTGAAGCCCACGGCCCGCGCGACCGCGACCATGCCGGAATAGTTTCTAGAAGAAACTCTGCGGATCGATATCGACCTCGACCTGCAGGGTGCCCTTCGCCTTCGGCGCCGCCGCCAGCCAGTCGCGAACATAGGCCGACAGATCGTAATTGCGCGGCGACTTCACGAGCAGCCGGAAGCGATGCCGGCCGCGCATCACCGCGATCGGCGCCTCGGCCGGTCCGAGCACGCGCACCTGCTCGTCATGCGGCGCGATCCGCGCGAGGCCGCGGCCATACGATTCGGCGGCGTGACGTTCGCCGGCACTGACGACGAGCGCCGCGAGGCGGCCGAACGGCGGATAGTGCGTGCGCTCGCGCAGCTCGATCTCGCTGTCGTAGAACGCCTCGCGATTGCCCGAGATCAACGCCTTCATCACCGGGTGATCGGGCTGGTGCGTCTGTAGAAAGCCCTGGCCGAAGCCTTCCGAGCGGCCGGCGCGGCCGACCACCTGATGCAGAAGCTGGAACGTGCGCTCGCTCGCGCGCGGATCGCCGTTGCCGAGGCCGAGATCGGCGTCGACGATGCCGACCAGATTGAGCTTGGGAAAATGATGCCCTTTGGCCACAAGCTGCGTGCCGATGACAATGTCGAAGCGGCCTTGCGCGACGTCGTCGAGCTCGGCGCGCAGCCGTTCGACGGATTCGACGAGATCGCTCGACAGAACGAGAATGCGGCTGTCCGGAAACAGCTCGGCGGCTTCCTGCTCGAGCCGCTCGACGCCGGGACCGACCGCGACGAAGCTCTCGGCGGCGTGGCACTTCGGGCATTCCTGCGGCGGCGGAGTCGAGAAGCCGCACAGGTGGCACACCAGGCGCCGCTTGAAGCGATGATCGACCAGCCAGCTATCGCAGTTCGGGCATTGCAGCCGATGGCCGCAACTGCGGCACAACGTCAGCGGCGCGAAGCCGCGGCGGTTGAGGAACAGCAGCGCCTGCTCCTTGCGCTCCAGCGCGACCTTCACCGCTTCAGCGAGGCGCGGCGCGATGAAGCGGCCGCGCATCGGACCTTCGCGGCGCAGGTCGATGGCCTCGACCGAGGGCAGATACTGGCCGCCGAACCGTTCCGGCAGATGCAGATGGCGGTAACGGCCGCGCCGCGCATTGACGACGGATTCGACCGACGGCGTGGCCGACGCCAGCACGACGGGAATCTTCGCCATGGTGCCGCGCACCACCGCCATGTCGCGGGCGTGATAATGCGCGCCGTCTTCCTGCTTGTAGGCCTGGTCGTGTTCCTCGTCGACGACGATGAGACCGAGATCGGCATAGGGCAGAAAGAGAGCCGAGCGCGCGCCGACCACGACCTGCACTTCGTTCGCAGCCACCGCCGACCAGGTGCGGGCCCGCTTGCGCGGCGACACCTGCGAGTGCCATTCCGCCGGCCGCGTGCCGAAACGCTGCGCGAAGCGATCGAGAAACTGGCCGGTGAGCGCGATCTCCGGCATCAGGATCAGGGATTGCCGCTTTCGCCGGATCGCTTCGGCGACGGCCTCGAAGTACACTTCCGTCTTGCCGGAGCCGGTAACGCCGTCGAGCAGCGTCGTGGTGAAGCCGCCCTGCGCGACGGTCGTGCGCAGCGCGTCAGCGGCGGCAAGCTGGCCGAGCGAGAAATCCGGCTTGCGGAAATCAGGGTCGGGCGGCTTCGCCACCGGCTCGGGCGGCAGCACGACCGTCTCCAGCGTGCCTTCGTCGATCAACCCGTCGATGACGCCGGGACTGACGCCGGCATCGTGCGCGGCTTCGCCCTTGAGCCGAACGAGCCCGTCGCCGAACAAACGCATGACGCGAGCGCGCGCCGCGGTCATGCGCGCCGGCGCCGGCCCGGCCTTGCGCACGCCGACGCGCTCGCGGCCGGGGCCGAGATGCTCGCCCATGCGCAGCGTCATGCGCAGCACGGTGCCGCGCGACGTCAGCGTGTAGTTCGACAGCCAGTCGACGAAGCCGCGCAATTCACTCTTGAGCGGCGGCACGTCGAGCTTGCCGTCGACGTCCTTGAGGCGGTTGTGCAAGCCCGGCCGCGGGTTGCCTTCGCCCCACACCACGCCGGTATATTCGCGCGCGCCGAGCGGAACCGAGACGACGTCGCCCGGCTCGAGGCCGAGACCGTCGGGCACCCGATAGCTGTAGGCCTGATCGAGCGCGACCGGCACCAGAACGTCGACAATACGCGGAGGCATGAGGGCATTAGATGGCGATTCCGGCCATTTAAGGAAGGGTAACGAAGCGATGCCACTCTGCGGCCATGCCGCAAGCCGCGATTGCCCCCGATGTCGCCGCCGAAATCGGCCACTGGCTCGGCTATCTCAACGCCGAACGGCGGATGTCGCCGAAGACGCTGGAGGCCTATCGCCGGGACATCGGCCAGTTTCTCGGCTTCCTGGCCGGGCACCTCGGCGGCGCGCCCGGACTGGCGGAGCTCGCGGCGCTGACTCCGCAGGACGTGCGCGCCTTCATGGCGGCGCGGCGCGGCGAGGGCATCGGCAGCCGGTCCCTGATGCGGGGCCTGGCGGGCGCCCGGTCTTTCGCGCGGTTTCTCGAACGCAACGGCAAGGGCAAGGTTGGCGCGCTGACCGCCGTGCGTGCCCCCAAAGTCGCCGGGACCTTGCCGAAGCCGCTGGCCATCGCCGCGGCCAAACGGATTGCAGACACGGAGTTACGCGCCGGCGAGGAGCGTGAACCGTGGGTGATCGCCCGCGACGCCGCCGTGCTGGCGCTGCTGTACGGCTCGGGTCTTCGCCTATCGGAGGCGCTGTCGCTCAAGCGCAAGGAGGTACCCGTATCTGGCGCGGCGCACTTTCAGGCTGAGTGGGAACCGGTCAGCCGCCCAAAAAGCGCGCGAGTCAAAGATGGTGCGCGTTCAGACGCAAAACCGGTGTCCACTTTTGCTGAACGCGCACTCGACGTCATCACGGTGACCGGCAAAGGCGGCAAGCAGCGCATGGTGCCGGTGCTGCCGCAGGTGCTGCAGGCTGTCGACGATTACCTCACGCTCTGCCCGGTCGAGATCGAAGCGGATGGCCCGTTGTTCATCGGCCAGCGCGGTGGTCCACTGTCGCCGCGCGTCGTGCAACTGGCGATGGCGCGGCTGCGCGGCGCGCTCGGCCTGCCGGACAACGCCACGCCGCACGCCTTGCGCCACTCTTTCGCCACGCACCTGCTGGCGCGCGGCGGCGACCTGCGCGCCATCCAGGAACTGCTCGGCCACGCCTCGCTGTCGACGACCCAGATCTATACCGCGGTCGACACCGAGCAGTTGCTCAAGGCCTATCGCAGCGCCCATCCCCGCGCCTGAACCGTCGAATAATAAGTCCGTAAACAACCTCGCTCCGGTCTTGTCGGCCGCGCGGCGACTCGCCATCGTCGCGCCTCATGATCCTGAGGGGGCATCGATGAGTTCACACGAAAATCTCGAGCATGCCGAGCACGCCGAACACGCCTCGCATGGCGGCAACAAGAAGATCGCGCTGCTGATTGCAGTGCTGGCGCTGTTCCTCGCGTTCTCGGAAACGCTCGGCAAGAGCGCGCAAACCAGCGCCGTCACGCTCAATGTCACGGCCAACGATCTCTGGGCGTTCTTCCAGGCCAAAACGATCCGCACCACCGTGCTGCGCGCCAGCGCCGACCGGCTGTCGCTCGACGCCGAGGCGACGACGGACGAGGCCGCCAAGGCCCGCATGTTGAAGACGGTAGACGATTGGAAGAAGACCGCCGCGCGCTACGACGACGAGCCCTCGACTCAGGAGGGCCGCAAGCAGCTCGCTGAACGCGCCACGCATGCCGAGCATGCCCGCGACCTCGCGCTGTCCCGCTACCACAATTATGAGTTTGCCTCCGCCGCGCTCCAGATCGGCATCGTGCTGGCGTCCGCGGAAGTGATCACGGCGATCGCCGCGCTCGGCTGGCTGGCGGGCCTCATGGGCGTCGCCGGCGTCGGCCTGATCGGGCTCGGCCTGTGGGCGCCGCACGCGCTCGATATCCTCACCCACGCCGCACATTAGCGCCATTCAGACGCGTTGCGCGCGGCGGCGGATGCGCCGGAACAGGCGGAAGAACCGGCCGGCGCGCTGCGGTCGCAACAGCGACAGATAGTGATGCAGCCGCGCCTTGAACGGCTCGATCTGCGCATGTGCCCAGTCGAGCGCGGCCATCACCCAGCCGTAGAGGACGACGAACCAGCCTATCTGCATCAGCTGGTCCCGGGTCGCGTCGAACACGAAGGCGGTGACACCGAGGCCGAGCAGCTTGGCGAACAGCAACACCAGCGCCGCGAACAGCCACTGCCCAGTGGCGAGGAAATAGACCTCGGCGAATTTCAGCGGCAGCAGGACAAGGAACGGGACGACGAAAACGCCGAGCGCCGCCCATGGCGGCAACCGCTCGATGCCGCGCCGCAGCGCCTCTTTTGCCGCGTCCAGCAGCAGGGCATCGACGACCGCCGCGACGACGTGCTTGAGGCGGTCCCACAGCCACGCCTCCAGCAGGAACAGCAGGGCGAGCAGGATCCAGAGCGGCTTGAGCCAGCGGCGCATCGGCATCATCTAGGCAGCCCCGCGGCCGAAAGTAAGGCCGCTCACATGCTGAGGCTGCGCTTGTCGACCGCGAGCGCGGCCTCCTTGATGGCTTCGCTCAACGTCGGGTGGGCGTGACAGGTGCGCGCGATGTCTTCCGACGACGCCCCGAACTCCATGGCGATGACCGCCTCGGCGATCATGTTGCCGGCATCGGCGCCGATGATGTGGACGCCGAGCACCCGATCGGTCTTGGCATCGGCCAGAATCTTCACGAAGCCGTCGGTGGTGTGATTGACCTTGGCGCGGCCGTTGGCGGTGAACGGAAACTTGCCGACCTTGTAGGCGGTGCCCGCCGCTTTCAGCTCATCCTCCGACTTGCCGACCGAAGCGATCTCCGGGAATGTGTAGACGACGTTCGGGATCGCGTCGTAGTTCACGTGGCCGGCCTGCCCGGCCAGAATCTCGGCGACTGCGACGCCTTCGTCTTCGGCCTTGTGAGCCAGCATCGGCCCCTTGATGGCGTCGCCGATCGCCCAGATGCCCGGAATATTGGTGGCGTAATGCGCGTCGACCTCGACGCGGCCGCGCTGGTCGAGCTTGACGCCGACGTCGGCGAGACCGAGCCCCTCGGTGTACGGCACGCGGCCGATTGAGACGAGCACGACGTCGGCCTCGACCGTCTCGGCGGCGCCGCCTTTCGCCGGCTCGACCGACACCTTGAGGCGCTTGCCGGACGTGTCGACGCCGGTGACCTTCGACGACAGCTTGAAGGTCATGCCCTGCTTCTCGAAGATGCGCTGGGCCTGGCGGCGCACTTCGCCGTCCATGCCCGGCAAGGCGCCGTCGAGAAATTCCACCACGGTGACCTCGGCGCCGAGACGCCGCCACACCGAGCCGAGCTCGAGCCCGATCACGCCGGCGCCGACCACCAGCAGTTTCGACGGCACGGCCTCGAGCGACAGCGCGCCGGTCGACGACACGACGCGCTTCTCGTCGATCTCGATGCCCTTGAGCCTGGCGACATCAGAGCCGGTCGCGATGACGATGGCCTTGGTGTCGAGCGTCTGCGTCTTGCCGTCCGCGCCCTTCACCTCGACCTTGCCCGGCGCGGCGATGCGGCCGGTGCCGTGAATGCCGTCGATCTTGTTCTTCTTGAACAGGTAATCGACCCCCTTGACGTTGCCGTCGACGCCGTCCTGCTTGAACGCCATCATCGCCTTGAGGTCGAGCGTCGGCGCCGGAACGCCGATGCCCATTTGGGCGAAGCCGTGCCCGGCCTCCTCGAACAGCTCCGAGCTGTGCAGCAGCGCCTTCGACGGGATGCAGCCGATGTTGAGGCAGGTGCCGCCATAGGTCGGCATCTTCTCGACGACGGCGGTCTTGAGGCCGAGCTGGGCCGCGCGGATGGCGCAGACATAGCCGCCCGGACCGGAGCCGATGACGATGAGGTCGTATTGAGACATTGCCATACCTCTCCTTCGTCATGCCCGGCACTCGGGTCCGGCTTCGCCGGCCCGAGCATAAACCTCGTGCCGGGCATCCACGCCTTCTCTTTTGCCAAGGAAACAAGACGTGGATGGCCGGGACAAGCCCGGCCATGACAGGGACTAATAATTACAGATCGAGGATGGCCCGCGCCGGGTCCTCGAGGTTCTCCTTGACGCGCACCAGGAAGGTGACCGCCTCGCGGCCGTCGACGATGCGGTGATCGTAGGACAGCGCGAGATACATCATCGGCCGCACCTCGATCTTGCCGCCGATCACCACCGGCCGCTCCTGGATCTTGTGCATGCCGAGAATGCCGGACTGCGGCGCGTTGAGAATCGGCGTCGACATCAGCGAGCCGTAGATGCCGCCGTTCGAGATCGTGAAGGTGCCGCCCTGCATCTCCTCGATCTTGAGCTGGCCGTCGCGGGCGCGCCGGCCGAAATCGGAAATGGTCTTCTCGATGCCGGCGAGCGACAGGTGATCGGCGTCGCGCACCACCGGCACGACGAGACCGCGTTCGGTGCCGACGGCGACGCCGATGTGATAGTAGTTCTTGTAGACAAGGTCGTTGCCGTCGACCTCGGCGTTGACCGCCGGAATATCCTTGAGCGCCTGGATGCAGGCGCGCACGAAGAAGCCCATGAAGCCGAGCTTGACGCCGTGCTTCTTCTCGAACAGCTCCTTGTACTCGTTGCGCAGCGCCATCACCGCGGTCATGTCGACCTCGTTGAAGGTCGTCAGCATGGCGGCGGTGTTCTGCGCGTCCTTGAGGCGGCGCGCGATGGTCTGGCGCAGCCGCGTCATGTGCACGCGCTCCTCGCGCGCGGCATCGTCGGCCGGCGACGGCGCGCGCATCTGCACCGGGGCCGGCGCGGTGACCGGGGTCGGCGATGCGGCGGCGCGCTCGATCGCCGCCATCATGTCGCCTTTGGTCACCTGACCGCGCACGCCGGAGCCGGCGACGGCCGACGGATCGACTCCCGTCTCGGCCGCCATTTTCCGCACCGACGGCGGCGGCGGCATCGTCGTGCCACCGGCCGCCGGCATGTCGCGCGGCTGCGGCTGCTCGGGGCCGGCATTGATGGGCCTGGCCGTGGCTGTCTTCTGATCGGGCGCGCCGGTCGGCGTCGCCGGTTTGGTCGCCGTTGCCGGTTTCGCTGCGGCAACCGCACCATCCGTGATCTGACCGAGGATGGCGCCGACCGCGACGGTTTCGCCCTGCCTGACCGCGATCTCGCCCAAGGTGCCCGCGGCGGGCGCCGGCACTTCGAGCGTCACCTTGTCGGTCTCGAGCTCGACCAACGGCTCGTCGGCGGCAACGGCGTCGCCCGGCTGCTTGAACCATTTACCGACGGTCGCCTCGGTCACGGACTCGCCGAGGGTCGGCACGCGAATATCAGTCATGATCCTTTCGCCTCTTTCGGCGTCATCGCCCGCGAAGGCGGGTGATCCAGTAAAGTCAGACGCCCGTTATCAATGTATAGCCTGGGCACTGGACGCCCCGCTTTCACGGGGCATGACAGCATTATGTGTGAATTACCCCAGCGCCTCGTCGAGGAACTGACGCAACTGCGCAAGGTGCTTCGACATCAGACCGACCGCGGTCGACGCCGAGGCCGGACGGCCGGCGTAGCGCACCTTCTTGTCGCCGACGCCGATCTGGTTGAGCACCCACTGGATAAACACCTCGACGAAGAACCAGCCGCCCATGTTGCGCGGCTCTTCCTGGCACCAGACGAACTCGGCCTGCTTGAAGCGCGACAGCTCCGTGATGAGCGCCTTGGTCGGGAACGGATAGAGCTGCTCGACACGGAGCAGGTAGATGTCGTTGACGCCGCGCTTCTCGCGCTCCTCGTAAAGGTCGTAATAGACCTTGCCGGAGCACAGGATGACGCGGCGGATCTTGTTGTCGGGAACGAGCTGGATCTTCTCGCCCTTGAGGTACTGCGCGTCGTCCCACAGCAGACGGTGGAACGACGTATCCGGCCCCATCTCGTCGAGCCGCGACACCGCGCGCTTGTGGCGCAGCAGCGACTTCGGCGTCATCAGGATCAGCGGCTTGCGGATCTCGCGTTTCAACTGACGACGCAAGATATGAAAATAGTTTGCCGGAGTCGTGCAGTTGGCGACCTGCATGTTGTCCTCAGCGCACATCTGGAGATAGCGCTCGAGACGGGCCGACGAATGCTCGGGACCCTGACCCTCGTAGCCGTGCGGCAGCAGGCAGACGAGGCCGGACATGCGCAGCCACTTGCGCTCGCCCGACGAGATGAACTGGTCGAACACGACCTGCGCGCCGTTGGCGAAATCGCCGAACTGCGCCTCCCACAACGTCAACGTGCTCGGCTCGGCGGTCGAATAGCCGTACTCGAAGCCGAGCACCGCCTCTTCCGACAGCATCGAATTCAGGACTTCGTAACGGCCCTGCTTGCCGCCAAGATTGTTGAACGGCACGTAGCGCTTTTCGGTCTCCTGATCGAACAGCACCGAATGGCGCTGCGAGAAAGTACCGCGCTCGGAGTCCTGGCCGGATAGACGGACGCGGCGGCCTTCCTTGAGCAGCGTGCAGAACGCAAGCGCTTCGCCGGTCGCCCAATCGATGCCCTCGCCGGTCTCGATCGCCTTGGCGCGATGATCGAGGAAACGTTGCACGGTGCGGTGGACGTGAAAATCCGACGGCACCCTCGTGACGGCCTTGCCGATCTCGCGCAGTTCGTCGAGCGCGACACCGGTGTTGCCGCGGCGCGGATCGTCGGATTCATACGCGGCCTTGAGGCCGGACCAGCGGCCGTCGAGCCAGTCGGCCTTGTTCGGCCTGTAGCCCTGGCCGGCCTCGAACTCGGCATCGAGACGTGCGCGCCAGTCGGCGCGCATTTTGTCGACCTCGCCTTCGGCGACGACACCCTCGCCGACCAGCTTCCGCGCGTAGATTTCCAGCGTCGTCGGGTGCGAGCGGATCTTCTTGTACATCAACGGCTGGGTGAACGAGGGCTCGTCGCCTTCGTTGTGGCCGAACCGCCGGTAGCAGAACATGTCGATGACGACCGGCTTCTGAAATTTCATCCGGTACTCGGTCGCGACCTTGGCCGCGAACACCACCGCTTCCGGATCATCGCCGTTGACGTGCAGGATCAGCGCCTCGATCATTTTGGCGACGTCGGATGGGTACGGCGACGAACGCGAATAACGCGGATAGGTCGTAAAGCCGATCTGATTGTTGACGATGAAGTGCAGCGAGCCGCCAGTGCGGTAGCCTTTCAGCCCCGACAGACCGAAACACTCGGCGACGACGCCCTGACCAGCGAACGCAGCGTCGCCGTGAATCAGGAGCGGCATCACCATCGTGCGGTCTTCCGGCGTCGCGCCGTGCTGTTCCTGCTTGGCGCGCACCTTGCCGAGCGTGACCGGATCGACGATCTCGAGATGCGACGGATTCGGCGTCAGCGAGAGGTGCACCTTGTTGCCGTCGAACTCGCGGTCCGACGAAGCGCCGAGGTGGTATTTGACGTCGCCCGAGCCCTCGATCTCGTCCGGCATCGCCGAGCCGCCCTTGAACTCGTGAAACAGCACGCGGTGCGGCTTGCCCATGACTTGGGTGAGCACGTTGAGACGGCCGCGATGCGGCATGCCGATGACGATCTCCTGCACACCGAGATTGCCGCCGCGCTTGATGATCTGCTCGAGCGCCGGGATCAACGACTCGCCGCCATCGAGGCCGAAGCGCTTGGTGCCGGTGTACTTGACATCGAGAAATTTCTCGAAGCCTTCCGCCTCGACCAGCTTGTTGAGGATGGCGCGCTTGCCCTCGCGCGTGAACGCGATCTCCTTGTCCTTGCCTTCGATGCGCTCCTGGATCCACGCTTTCTGCGCCGGGTCGGAGATGTGCATGAATTCGATGCCGAGCGTCTGGCAATACGTGCGGCGCAGGATCGCGATAATCTCGCGGATCGTGCCAAACTCGAGGCCGAGCACATTGTCGAGGAAAATCTTGCGGTCCATGTCGGCTTCGGTGAAGCCGTAGCTCTTCGGATCGAGCTCGCGGTCGTCCTTGTGCGGCTCAAGGCCGAGCGGATCGAGATTGGCGTGGTAGTGGCCGCGGATGCGGTAGGCACGGATCAGCATCAGCGCGTGAATCGAGTCGCGCGCGGCGCGCTGCACGTCACTCGCGGAAATGTCGACGCCGCTCGCCTGCGCCTTGGCCTTGATCTTGTCGGTGACCTGCTTGCCGGTGTCGCTCCAGTTGCCGTCAAGCGCGGCGGTGAGATCGTCGTTGGGCCGCTGCGGCCAGTTCAGCTTCTCCCATGTCGGGCCTTGCGCGCTCTTTTCGACGTCCTGCTTGTTGTCTTTCAGGCTCTGGAAAAATGTCTGCCATTCGGCGTCGACCGAGCCGGGATTCTTTTCGTAGCGGGCGTAGAGATCCTCGATGTAGTCGGCGTTGCCGCCGTAGAGAAAAGACGTGTGGGCGAACGCGGCATTCGCTTCTTGGCGAGACATGATGTCCAATCCTGACGGGGCCCCTCGCCCCGGAAACGCAAAAACAGGCCGCCCCCGAGCAGGGGGGCGGACCTTAACGGGCGATCCCGACCTTTAAATCTATTTAAGACGCTTGTAAGTCAACGGAAGGCTAAGAACTGAATCAGGATTTCAATACTTCAACCAGGGTTTTGCCGAGCCTGGCCGGGGATGGCGACACCCTGATCCCAGCCGATTCCATTGCCGCAATTTTCGACTCTGCGTCGCCTTTCCCGCCGGAAATGATCGCACCCGCATGGCCCATGCGCCGCCCCGGAGGGGCGGTGCGACCGGCAATGAAGCCCACCATCGGCTTCTTGCGGCCCTTTTTGGCCTCATCCTTGAGGAACTGGGCGGCGTCTTCCTCGGCCGAACCGCCGATCTCGCCGATCATGACGATCGATTCGGTTTTCGGATCGGCCAGGAACATCTCCAGCACCGCGATGAACTCGGTGCCCTTGACCGGGTCGCCGCCGATGCCGACCGCGGTGGTCTGTCCCAGGCCCTCGCGCGTGGTCTGGAACACGGCCTCGTAGGTCAGCGTGCCCGACCGCGACACGATGCCGACCGAGCCCGGCTTGAAGATGTTGCCGGGCATGATGCCGATCTTGCACGCGCCCGCCGTCATGACGCCGGGGCAATTCGGCCCGATCAGCCGCGACTTCGAGCCGGACAATGCGCGCTTCACCTTGACCATGTGGCTCACCGGAATGCCCTCGGTGATGCACACGATCAGCGGGATCTCGGCGGCGACTGCTTCCGCGATGGCATCCGCCGCACCCGGCGGCGGCACATAGATCACGGTGGCGTCGGCGCCGGTCTTTTCCTTCGCCTCGGCGACCGTGTCGAAGACCGGCAGGTCGAGATGCGTCGAGCCGCCTTTGCCCGGCGACACGCCGCCGACCATCCTCGTGCCATAAGCGATCGCCTGCTGCGAATGGAAGGTGCCGTTCTTGCCGGTGAAACCCTGGCAGATGACCTTGGTGTTCTTGTCGATGAGGATGGACATCACGCGACCTTCTTCACGGCGGCGACAATCTTCTGGGCGGCGTCGTCGAGGTCGTCGGCCGACGTCACGTTGAGCTTCGATTCGGCGATGATCTTCTTGCCAAGCTCGACATTGGTGCCTTCGAGGCGAACGACGAGCGGCACCTTGAGGCCGACCTCCTTGACGGCGGCGACCACGCCCTCGGCGATCACGTCGCACTTCATGATGCCGCCGAAGATGTTGACGAGGATGCCCTTCACGTTCGAGTCGGAGGTGATGATCTTGAACGCGGCACTGACGCGCTCCTTGGTGGCGCTGCCGCCGACGTCGAGGAAGTTTGCCGGCGCCATGCCATAGAGCTTGATGATGTCCATGGTCGCCATGGCGAGACCAGCGCCGTTGACCATGCAACCGATCGAGCCGTCGAGCGCGATGTAGTTGAGCTCGAATTTCGACGCCTCGATTTCCTTGGCGTCCTCCTCGGTCTCGTCGCGCAGCGCGACGATGTCGGGGTGCGCGTAGAGCGCGTTGTTGTCGAAGTCGACCTTGGCGTCGAGGCAGATCAGCGCCTTGTCCTTGGTGACGACGAGCGGGTTGATCTCGAGCAGGCTCATGTCGGTGTCAACGAAGGCCTTGTAGAGGCCGGTGAGCAGCGGGCCGAGCTGTTTGGTGAGGTCGGCATCGAGCTTGAGCGCATGCGCGACCGCGCGGATGTGATGTGGCCAGATGCCCTCGACCGGGTCGACGGAAATCGTCGTGATCTTCTCGGGCGTATCGTGCGCGACCTGCTCGATGTCCATGCCGCCTTCGGTCGAGACGACGATGGCGACGCGCGAGGTCTGGCGGTCGACCAGCATCGACAGGTAGAATTCCTTGTCGATCGCCGAGCCTTCCTCGATATAGAGCCGGTTGACCTGCTTGCCGTGCGGGCCGGTCTGGTGCGTGACCAGGACCGAGCCGAGCAGGCGCTGCGCTTCCTTCTTCACGTCGTCGAGCGACTTGACGACCTTGACGCCGCCGGCCTTGCCGCGGCCGCCGGCGTGGATCTGGGCCTTCACGACCCAGACCGGGCCGCCGAGCTTCTGCGCGCCCTTGACGGCGTCGTCGACGCTCATCGCAGGCTCGCCGCGCGGAACGGGAACGCCGAACCCGCGCAGCACCTGCTTCGCCTGATATTCGTGAATGTTCATCCGGACTCCCTCCTTCGCTTCCTCACACCTTGCCGCCGGATGAACTCCGGACGTCTGCTAGCCGAGGTTCGGCGCGATCTTCTTGCACGCCTCGACCAGTCCCTGCACGGCTTGCGCCGACTTCTCGAATGCGCCGCGCTCCGAGCCGTTGAGCTCGATCTCGACAACGCGCTCGACACCCTTGGCGCCGAGCACGACCGGCACGCCGACGTAAAGGTCCTTGATGCCGTATTCGCCATTGAGCCACGCCGCGCACGGCAAGACCCGCTTCTTGTCGCGCAGGTAGCTCTCCGCCATCGCGATGGCCGACGCCGCCGGCGCGTAGAATGCCGAACCGGTCTTGAGCAGGTTGACGATCTCGGCGCCGCCGTTCGCGGTGCGCTTGACGATCTCGTCGATGCGGGCCTGCGTGGTCCAGCCCATCTTGATGAGGTCCGGCACCGGGATGCCGGCGACCGCCGAGTAGCGGGTGAGCGGCACCATCGCGTCGCCGTGGCCGCCGAGCACGAACGCCGTGACGTCCTCGACCGAGACGTTGAACTCGTCGGCAAGGAAATAGCGGAAGCGCGCCGAGTCGAGCACGCCCGCCATGCCGACGACCTTCTGCTGTGGCAGGCCGCAATATTTCTGCAGCGCCCACACCATCGCGTCGAGCGGATTGGTGATGCAGACGACGAAAGCGTTCGGGGCGTATTTCTTGATGCCGGCGCCGACCTGCTCCATCACCTTCAGATTGATGCCGAGCAGATCGTCGCGGCTCATGCCGGGCTTGCGCGGCACGCCGGCCGTCACGATGCAGACGTCGGCGCCTTCAATCGCCTCGTAGGAATTGGCGCCGGTAAATCTGGCGTCGAAATCGTTGACGGGCGAGGACTCGGCAATGTCGAGGGCCTTGCCCTGCGGGATGCCCTCCGCGACGTCGAACATCACGACATCGCCGAGCTGTTTGAGGCCGATCAAGTGAGCGAGGGTGCCGCCGATCTGTCCGGAGCCGATCAAGGCAATCTTGTTGCGCGCCATGGGGAAGGTCTCTCGAGTAGCGTTGGAGGGCCGCAGTATTGCGGCGCACACTGCCTATCCGGTCCGGTTCATGGCGACAAGAAGCCGATCGCGGCCCCGCCGATCTTACTGGTATACATAATACCAAACAGGATTGAGGGCTGTTGTAAAGAGCCGGGCGACCGAAATCGTTGCGGCGGTGCGGCAAACCCAGCCGTGACGATCCGGAACGAAAGGTCAGCGCTTCCGCGCCAGGGGTTCGCGCAGGCTCTCGAGCTGGATCTGCTGAATTTCCGCGAGCCGCTCCCACTGACGCGTGAGGATGTGGTCGATCTTTTCATGCAGATGCCTGATTTCGAGCTCGGCCTTGAGGTTGACGCGGTAATCGTTCTCCGACCGCAACCGGTCCTTCGACTCCTGCCGCTTCTGGCTCATCATGATGATGGGCGCCTGCACCGCGGCGAGGCATGACAGCACGAGATTGAGCAGGATGAACGGATAGGGGTCGAACTGACCGCGGCCGGCGGCCACGATCAGGTTAAAGCCCATCCAGGCGAACAGCACGACCCCGAACAGGATCAGGAACGGCCAACTGCCGCCGAAGCTGGCGAGATGATCGGACAGGCGCTCACCGAAGGTGCGGTGTCCCTCGAACTGGCTTTCGATGTTCTCGGCCAGAATCTCGTGGTCCGCCAGGCTTTGCACCACCTCCCGCGCGAGATTGCTCAATTCGCCGCGCTCGTCCTTGAGCAACTCCGCGACGTAGCGCGATCGATAGGCGTCGAGGTCGTCGATGCAGATGAAGCCCTCGGACGGCAGGTCCGGATTGTCCTGCTTGATGCGTTCGAGCAGGGTCGGCCGCACGACATCAAGGCGGACGCTGTCTTTGGACGGCCGCTCGCGGCCACATACAGCGCAGGGATATCGGGCCGCGCGCGAGCGCCGCTTGACCTGGTCCGGCGTCGCATCGTCCGTCGCCGCAGGCGCCGGCTCCGCGCTCGAAGCCGTCATGCCCGTTGCATTTTGAAGTTCGTCGGCCATGCACCGTCTCCGGCATGGTTACGTGATGACGCGCGCCCCAAAGATCATTGCCTACATCAATTCGCGGGGTAAAGCGAAACATTGACGGCGGCAGCCGATTTCACGCTGCGCGCAACCGCTCAGGTCTCGACGATCTGCGGCGACCAGTCGGTCATGCCGGGCTGACGCGGCCCGTGCGGCAGACCCAAATAGGTCTGCGAGCGCATTTCGATGAGCCGCGACGTAGTGCGCTTGAATTCACTCGCCTCGTAGCCCTGCTCGCCGACATACAGGTCGTCGGGCTCGGCCTCCGCCGAGGCCACAAGCTTCACGGCAGAATCGTAAAGCGTGTCGATCAGGATAATGAAGCGCTTGGCTTCGTTGCGGCGGTCGAAGTCCATCACCGGGATGTGGTCGATGATGAGGGTATGGAAGTCGTGCGCGATCTTGAGGAAGTCGGCAGCGCCGAATGGCCGGCCGCACAGGTCCTTGAACGAAAACCAGGCCACACCCATCGCCGCTTTGGGCACGTGAATGACGTGGCCCTTGACCATCAGGTCCTGCGCCGCACCACGATGACCGCCGCTGATGCGCCGCCACGCTTCGTTGAGTGCAATCTCGGCCGCCTTATCAGGCGGCACGTACCACGTCTGCAGGCCGGTCATTTTCTCAAGGCGGAAATCGGTTCGCGACTGCAACTGCACCACCTCGCAGTGCCGTTCGAGCAGCTTAATGAAAGGAACAAAGAGGCCGCGGTTGAGACCGTCCTTGTAGAGGTCAGCCGGCGGCAAGTTCGACGTCGCAACCACGACGACGCCGAGTTCGAACAGCCGGGTGAACAGGCGGCCGAGGATCATGGCGTCGGTGATGTCGGTAACGTGAAATTCGTCGAAGCACAGCAGCGTCGCCTCCTCGGCGATCGCCGCGGCGGTGCGCCGGATCGCGTCGGCGCCATTGCCATTGCCGTTGCCATCCTGACGGAATGCATGGATCCGTTCATGGACGTCGGCCATGAACTCGTGGAAATGCGCGCGGCGCTTTTTCCTGGCCCTGGTCTCCGAATAGAACAGATCCATCAGCATGGTCTTGCCCCGGCCGACCTCGCCGTAGATGTAGAGGCCACGCACCGGCGGCTCGGATCGGACGCGATTGCCGAACATCCAGCCGAGCGCTGACGCCTTGTTGGCGAGACGCCGCTGCATCAGCCGCTGCTCAAGCGCCTCGAAGCGGCTGATCAGCTCGAGTTGCGCGGGATCGGATTCGACCTCACCCGCGTCAACGAGCGCTGCGTAACGCGTGCGGAAATCTGCGGGCATGGATGGCGGACTAGAATCGGCGGGACATCGGGCGATCCGCGAGAGCTAAGGCCAACCGGTGGCGCTGTAAATGACACGGTTCCGTCGCACGATGTTCGCCCAGCGAACACAATCCTTTAGCTATGCGAATTTCGGGGATTTGGGTTGCAATGTAACGGTTTAGTCGATTTTTTGCTGCGATGCACCATATAGCGGGCCGGCGGGCGAAACGGGGTCACGCACCGCGTGGGGCGGCGTTCATCAGGAGACCAGCGATGGAAGACGTGCTTCTGGAAGGCGGTTATGTCCGCAAGCTGTGGATCGGCGAGGCCAAGACCTATGCCGACCACCTGCTGCGGCTCGACCCTGACAGCCGGCATCGGCGCTTCGGCGGGGCGGTATCGAACGACTTCATCCGCCGCCACGCCGACAAGGCGCGCGGATTCAATGTCGTCATTTACGGTTTCTTCCTCGACGGCGTGCTGCGCGGCGCGTGCGAACTCCACATCGATCATCCGATGTTCAGGGGTGAGGCCGAGGCCGCATTCTCGATCGAACGCGACTGGCAGAGCCACGGCATCGGCTCGGTCCTGCTTGAGCGCATGCTGCTGACGGCGCGCAACCGCGGGGTGCGCAAATTGCGTATGTATTGTCTCGCCGAGAACGAACGAATGCAGCAGCTTGCCCGCAAATTCGACGCCGAGCTGAGCTTCGATTTCGGCAATGTGGTCGGCGACGTCGATCCGCCGCGCTCGACGGCGCTGTCGATGATGCGGGAATGGGCAGCGGACAGCTACAGCGTCGCCAGCGCGATCTTCGACGCGCAGTCGCGCCTGCTCAGGACGGCATAGCCGCCTGCGCGCCGAGCGGATAGCCCGCCTCGACGATGTACGGTCCGCCGCCGACCGAGGCACGCGACGAGAACAGGACGAACCGCGACACCGGAAACGGCGCACTGCGATAGAAGCCGCGCGTCGCGAGAAAGTCGGCGACGTCGCGACTCGACGAATCACGCAGCCGCGCCAGCGTGACGTGCGGAATATATTTGCGGCCCTCCGGCTCGAGGCCCATGCGCTGCATCAGCCGTTCCTGCTCGGCCTGCACGTCCATCAACGTCGGCGTCGGCGTGACGGTCGCGACCACCGCGCGCGGCTTCTTGCCGCCGAAGGAGGTCAGCCCGTCGATGCGAAGCTCGAAGGCGCTGCGCCGCACACGATCGAGCAGCGACTCGACCTCGTGGGCGGTGGAGTCGTCGACGTCGCCGATGAAGCGCAGCGTGAGATGATAATTCTCGGGATCGATCCAGCGCGCGCCCGGAAGTCCGCCCCGCAGCATGGACAGGGATTGCGCGATGTCAGGCGGAATCTCGACGGCAGTGAACAGACGCGGCATGGCTCACTTCTTCAGTTTGAAGATCCGCGCGACGCACGAACACGAGCGACCAGCTCTTCGACCTTGGGCAGGATACGCGACACGATCACGTCGACGCCGGCATCGTTGGGATGCATTCCGTCGGCCTGGTTAAGTTTCGAATCGGCAGCCACCCCGTCGAGGAAGAAAGGATAAAAGACGACCCGGTGAGTCGAGGCAAGCGCCGGGAAGATCGCATCGAAAGCGCGGCCGTAGTCCTCGCCCATATTCGGCGGCGCCTGCATGCCGCAGAGCAGGACCGGAATCTTGCGCGCCGCGAGTTTCGTCAAAATGTCATCGAGCGCCTCGCGGGTGACCTTTGGATCGACGCCGCGCAACGCATCGTTGGCGCCGAGTTCGAGAATGACCGCGTCGGTGCCGTCCGGCACCGACCAGGTCAGGCGGGCAAGCCCGCCCGATGCCGTGTCGCCGGACACGCCGGCATTGGTGACGGTAGCGTCGATGCCTGTCTTCGCCAGCGCCACGTTGAGCTTCGACGGGAACGACTGCTCGACCGGCAATCCGAAACCGGCAGTCAGCGAGTCGCCCAGGGCGACAATATGGACAGGCGCGGCGGCCGCTGCCGGCAGAGCGGCCGTCAGCGTGAGGAGAATGGCAAATGCAGCCCAAAGGCGCAGAAACAGGCCTGCGCGATGCTGGACCGACGCCACGGCTTCCCCATATGACAGCGATTGTGACCTGTGAGTTTCCATGACAGACGCCCAAGCCGGCCCGGCCATCGCACTCGCCGGAGTGAATCTCTCGCTCGGCCAGGGCGCGGCGAGGGTACATATCCTCAAAGACATAACGCTGAATATAGTGCGCGGTGAGGCGGCTGGCCTGGTCGGCCCGTCGGGGTCCGGCAAATCGACCCTGCTGATGGTGATGGCCGGCCTCGAGCGCTGCGACACCGGCTCCGTCTCGGTGGCCGGCGAACCGTTGACCGAACTCGACGAGGACCGGCTCGCCGAATTCCGCGGCCGCAATGTCGGCATCGTGTTTCAATCGTTTCATCTCATCCCGACCATGACCGCGCTGGAGAACGTCGCGGTGCCACTCGAACTGGTCGGCGCGGCCGGCGCTTATGACCGCGCACGGGCGGAGCTTGCCGCGGTCGGCCTCGGCGACCGGCTCGATCACTATCCGGCCCAGTTGTCGGGTGGCGAGCAGCAGCGCGTCGCGCTGGCGCGGGCGCTCGCGCCCAATCCGCCGATCCTCGTCGCCGACGAGCCGACCGGCAATCTCGACGAAGCGACCGGCAGGCAGATCATCGACCTGCTGTTCGCCGCACATCGCGAACGCGGCACGACACTCGTTCTCGTCACCCACGACAACGGCCTTGCCGCGCGCTGTGGCCGCGTCATCACGCTGCGGTCCGGCCGCCTCGATGGAGCGGCGGCGTGAACATTGCTGCGACCGCGGCGCCTCGCTTCTCACTCTCGCTGCGCCTCGCCTTGCGCGAGCTGCGCGGTGGCCTGCGCGGCTTCTATGTCTTCATCGCTTGCATTGGGCTCGGCGTCGCGGCGATCGCTGGTGTCAGCTCGCTGTCCGGCAGTCTCGCCGACGGGCTTGCCCGCGAGGGCCGCACCATTCTCGGCGGTGACGTCTCGTTCAGTTTCATTCAGCGCCAGGCCAATCCGGCCGAGCTGACATTCCTGCAATCGCGCGGCACCGTGTCGCAAGCCGCGACGATGCGCGCGATGGCGCGCACCGCAGGCGGCAACGCGTCGCTGGTCGAGCTCAAGGCGGTCGACGGCGCTTATCCTCTGGTCGGCCAGGCGAAGCTCGATCCGGCGATGCCGCTCGCCGATGCCTTCGCCGAGAAGGCCGGCGTCTTCGGCGCGGCCGCCGATCCGGCACTGCTGGCGCGGCTCAATCTCAAGACCGGCGACACGGTCAAGGTCGGCAACGCCGTCATCGCCATCCGCGCGACGCTGACCAGCGAGCCCGACAAGCTCGCCGCCGGCATCACCTTCGGGCCGCGCCTGCTCACCACCGAAGCGGCGCTGCGCGCCACCGGACTGATCCGGCCCGGCAGCCTGATCCGCTGGACCTACCGGCTGCGCCTTCCGCAAAGCGCCGACAGCGATGCCGCCGCCAAGGCCGTCGTCACCGCGGCACATGAGCAATTTCCCGGCGCCGGCTGGGAGGTGCGCACGCGCAGCAACGCGTCGCCGCGGCTCGCCGACGACATCGAGCGCTTCACGCAATTCCTCACCATCGTCGGCCTCACGGCGCTGCTGATCGGCGGCGTCGGCGTGGCCAATGCCGTGAAAGGCCATCTCGACCGCAAGCGCGACGCCATCGCCACCCTGAAAGCGCTCGGCGCCGGCGGCCGCCGCGTATTCGCGATCTACCTGACGCAGGTCATGGTGCTGGCGCTGGCTGGCAGCGCCATCGGCCTTGTCATCGGCGCCGCGATGCCGTTCGTCGTGACGGCGTTGTTTGCTTCGATCCTGCCGCTGCCGATCGTGCCGGCCATCCATCCCGGCGATCTGGCGCTGGCGCTGCTGTACGGCCTGCTCACCGCTCTCGCTTTCGCGCTGTGGCCGCTCGGCCGCGCGCACGACATACCGGCCGGCGCGTTGTTCCGCGACGCCGTCGCGCCGCAGCCAGCCTGGCCGCGCCGCGCCTACATCGCCGCCACGGCGGCGGCCGCCATTGCGCTGGCGGCGCTCGCGATCGGGCTCGCCTATGACCGCAAGGTCGCGATCTTCTATGTCTGCGCCGCGGTCGCGACCTTCGTCGTGCTGCGTCTCGTCGCCGCCGCGCTGATGGTGGCGGCGCGGCGCGCGCCGCACGCCCGTGCGCCGATGCTGCGGCTCGCCATCAGCAACATCCATCGGCCCGGCGCGTTGACGCCGACCATCGTGCTGTCGCTCGGGCTTGGGCTCGCTCTGCTCGTCACCGTGATCGAGATCGACGTCAACCTGCACCGCCAGTTCACCGCGGCGCTGCCGGCGAAAGCGCCGTCGTTCTTCTTCCTCGACATCCCCTCGACGGACGCCGACAAGTTCGACGCCTTCGTGCGAACGCAGGCGCCAGACGCCAGGCTCGAGGAAGTGCCGATGCTGCGCGGCCGCATCGTCTCGGCCAAGGGCATTCCGGCCGAGAAACTCAAGCCGGACCCGGACGCGGCCTGGGTGCTGCAGAGCGACCGCGGCATCACCTACAGCGACGGCGTGCCCGAAGGCTCCAAGGTCACCGAAGGCCACTGGTGGGGGCCGGGCTACGACGGGCCGCCCGTCGTCTCGTTCGAGCGGCGCATCGCCACCGGGCTCGGCCTGAAAGTCGGAGACACTGTCACGGTCAATGTCCTCGGTCGCGATATCACGGCGACGATCTCGAACCTGCGCACGCTCGACTGGCAGAGCCTCGGCATCAACTTCGTCATGGTGTTTCCGCCGAATGTGTTCCGCGGCGCGCCGCACACCCGCATGGCAACGCTGACCTACAACGGCGGCAGCACGCCACGGCAGGAAGGCGACCTCGTCAAGGCGCTGGCCCAGGCCTTCCCCGCGGTGACGACGGTGCGCGTCAAGGACGCGCTCGACGCCATCGGCGACCTGATCGGCAATCTGGTGCTCGGGATCCGCGCGGCCAGCGCGGTGACGCTGCTCGCCGCGGCGCTTGTCCTTGGCGGCGCGTTAGCCGCCGGCCACCGCCATCGCGTCTACGACGCCGTCATCCTCAAGACGCTCGGCGCGACCCGCCGCCGCCTGCTTACCGCCTACACAATCGAATACGCACTGATCGCTGCGGCCACCGCCGTGTTCGGCATGCTGAGCGGATCGCTGGCGTCGTGGCTGATCGTGATACGGCTGATGCATCTCACCTTCGTCTGGGAAGCCACGCCGGCTTTCGTCGCGACATTCGGCGCCGTCGTGGTGACGGTGGCGCTGGGCCTGATCGGGACCTTCGGCGCCCTCGGGCAAAAGCCGGCTGCGGTGCTGCGCAGCCTTTAACTTTTTTGCGGCATTCGGCCGCGAGGCATTTTGACCTCAAAACAGCCCGTTTTGGCCGGAATTTGCATTAAACTTCGGCAAGTTAGGGTGTCATCAGCCGGCCATATCTGGCGTACAGGCTTTGTGCGCATTAGATTGAACGCGAAGTCGGCGGCCATCCGGCCGTCGCAATGACAAGCCGGCCACGGGGGCCGGTTCAGGGAGTGGACCTCGATGTCTGACTATGACCGGAACATAGCTGCCCGCGGTAGCTATGGTGCCCAGGCAGCGGTGGATGCAGGCCTGCGCGCCTACATGATCCGCGTCTACAATTACATGGCGGCCGGCGTGGCGCTGACCGGCGTCGTCGCCTGGCTGACCTTCAACGCGGCCGTGGTGACCGGCCCGAACGGCGCGATCACCGGGCTGACCTCGTTCGGCCACGCGATCTTCGGCGGGCCGCTGACGATCGTCCTGTTCCTCGCGACGCTTGGCATCGTCTTCTTCATGAGCTTCCGCATCAACCGGCTGCAGCCGTCGACGGCCTTCGCGCTGTTCATGCTTTACGCCGGCCTGCTTGGCCTCATGTTGTCGTCGATCTTCCTCGCCTACACGCTGACCTCGGTGACCCGGGTGTTCTTCATCTCGGCCGCCTCGTTCGGCGCGCTGAGCCTGTACGGCTACACGACGCAGCGTGACCTGTCGCCGATCGGCTCGTTCCTGGTCATGGGCCTGTTCGGCCTGATCCTGGCGATGGTCGTCAACATCTTCCTCAAGAGCACGGGCCTCGAGTTCGTGATCTCGGTGATCGGCGTGCTGATCTTCGCCGGCCTGACCGCCTGGGACACCCAACGCATCAAGGAGATGTACAGCGTCCAGGACGACGGCACGATCGCCGGCCGCAAGGCGGTGATGGGCGCGCTGACGCTCTACCTCGACTTCATCAACCTGTTCCTGTTCCTGCTGCGCTTCCTGGGCGATCGGCGCTAAGGCGCCGGCGCCAAGCCGCAGCACAGAGTTGAGGCAACGACCGCCCCGGCCAAAAGCCGGGGCGTTTTGCATTTGCATTGTCCTTCGCGAGGGGCATTGCCGGGCATAGCCGTTCGAAGAACGGCGTGCTTGCACGCCTATGACCCGGCAATCCATGATGAGGCGCAACATCAATGCGGCACCCCTGTAGCCGCTCACCATGGATGCGCGGGTCAAGCCCGCGCATGACGCCGACTATGCATATCCGCCCCGCTACCCTCGCCGACATTCCGGCGATCACACGTATCTATGCTCACGCGGTGACCCACGGCACCGCATCCTTCGAGCTGTCGCCGCCGGACGAGGCCGAAATGACGCGCCGGATGCAGGCCCTGCTCGACGGCAAGTTCCCGTATTTCGTCGCCGAGATCGACGGCAAGGTCGCCGGCTACGCCTACGCCTCGCTGTACCGGACACGGCCGGCCTACCGTTTCACGGTCGAAGACTCGGTCTATATCGCGCCCGACATGCACCGTCGCGGTACCGGCCGCGCGCTGCTGCACAAGCTGATCGAGGCCTGCACGGCGCTCGGCTTCCGGCAGATGATCGCGGTGATCGGCGACTCGGAGCAGCACGCCTCGCTGGGCGTGCACAAGGCCTGCGGTTTCACGCCGGCCGGCAACCTGCGCAACATCGGCTGGAAGTTCGGCCAGTGGCTCGACACGCCGCTGATGCAGCTCGAGCTCGGTGACGGCGCCAAAATGCCGCCGAAGGAGGGACGCCCGTGAGCAAGGCGGAGGCGCTGCGCGCCAAGCTCGATGTCGGCAAGCCCGCCATCGCGATGGCGGCGCATAATCCGCTGGCCGCCAGGCTCGCGGCGCAGGCCGGCTTCGACGCGATCTGGGGCAGCGGCTTCGAATTGTCGGCGTCGTACGCGGTGCCCGACGCCAACATCCTGTCGATGAGCACGCATCTCGACATGATGCGCGCGATCGGCGACGCGCAGGACGCGCCGGTCATCGCCGATCTCGACACCGGCTTCGGCAACGCCGTGAACGTCGCCTATGTCGTGCCGCGCTACGCCGCTGCCGGCGTCGCCGCCGTGGTGATGGAAGACAAGACGTTCCCGAAGGATTCGAGCCTGCGGCCGGGCGGCCGCCAGCAGCTCGTTCCGGTCGAGGAGTTCCAGGGCAAGATCGAGGCCGCGAAAGCAGGCGCAGGCGGCGTCCTGGTGATCGCGCGCACCGAGGCGCTGATCGCCGGGCTCGGCCAGGTCGAGGCGCTGCGGCGCGGCGCGGCCTATGCGCAGGCCGGCGCCGACGCCGTTCTCATTCACAGCAAGCAGAAGACGCCGGACGAGATCGTCGCGTTCTGCAGAGCCTGGCCGGGCCAAGTGCCGCTGGTGCTGGTGCCGACCAGCTATCCGCAACTGTCGTTCGCCGACGTCGCCGCACTCGGCAAGGTGGGGCTGATCATCTGCGGCAACCACGCCATCCGCGCCGCCGTCGGCGCCATGCGCGAGACGTTCAGGCGCATTCTGGCGGACGGCGGCCTCGGCGGCGTCGAGGGCACGATCGCGCCGGTCAGCGACATTTTCGCGCTGCAGGGCGACGACGCCATGCGGCAGATCGAAAAGAAATTCCTGCGCTGAGCCGCTAGTTCGCGACCACGCTCAGAGACTTGTCGAGCACGCGCAGCACGCGGTCGAGTTCGTGGCCGCGCCGCATGATGAGGCCCGTGGCCGAAATGACCGAATAGGCGCCCTGCTTGCGGCCGAGCCGCGGGTCTTTCTCGATCCGGTAGAGTGGCACCTCGGAGGTGCGGCGGAACACCGAGAACACCGCGCGATCTTTCAGAAAATCGATCGCATAGTCGCGCCATTCGCCGGCGGCGACCTTGCGGCCGTAGAGGTCCAGAATGCGCTTGAGTTCGCGCCTGTTGAACGTGACCTGGTTGAGAGCGGTGGCGGGCGGTAAACGCTGGGCGTCGACGCCCGCCAAGGACTGGCTGGGATCGATTTCGCCCGATCCGAAGGTCATTCGGCGCCTCCTTGTTGTTCAATCGCTATAATGATCGCCCCGCGCGCCCGGGACGGCAAGCCGGAAAACGACGCAGGCGAAACCGGAAAAACGCCTCGGAAAGCGGCAAATTGCAATCACGCTTTCGTTAGACGAACCACAATAAGGCCTAATTTCGGTCAAGCGCTGGTCACTGTGGCTTGCGATATCGCTAGCGTTGCCTCAAAGGCCCGGTTGCTCCGAGACCGGATTCCTCAGCCCCCCAGCCCCCCGGGCTTGGACGGCCGGGCCAGTTGAGTTCCGCGTACGGTTCAATCCCCAAACGACTAGGGCCGGTTTTCACCGGCCCGATTTTTTTCGTCGGACGTAAAGCTCAGCCCCCATTCAGCGCGCGGCGGTCTGCGCCGCGCCGATGACCGGTCCCGGCTTCGACGCCGCACCGCGCTGCACCAGCACCGTAAAGCCGTCGGCACCGTCGCCCGATACGTCGTCCAGCGAGGCGGTGAATGTCTGCGCCTTGCCGGTATAGTCGCCGAGCTTGACCCAGCGGCGCACCACGTTGGTGTAGGTCAGCTCGTGTCCCGAGTTCTCGCCGCGCATCACCTTGACGACAGCCCTGGCGATAGTCGGGCACAGCCAGACCTCGGCGGTACTGGCATCGCCGCTCGCGTCGAGGCTGGCGACAATCTTTCCGTCTTCGACCCTCAATGACACCGGAACATGCAGCGTTGTCTGCGGGGATTTGGCAATCGCGTCCTCGATCGCCTGCCTGTCGTTGCCGACCACCGCAACCTTGCCGTCGATGACCGCTTGCGGCGTGTAGACGGCGCGGTCGCCGCGCACTGCCGCGTAGGCGCGCTCGCGCGCGGTATGGCCGTGCAGCGCCAGCGTGTCCTTCCAGCCGAGATAATCCCAGTAATCGACCGGAAGGCTGAGCGTGACCAGCGACGGGTCGCGCGACAGCTCGCCGAGCAGCCGGTCGGCTTTCGGGCAGGACGAGCAACCCTGGCTGGTGAACAGCTCGACGACAGCGCGCGGCTCACCGGCGGCAGCGCGATGAGCAGGCAACAGGGTTGCGACCCCGATCATGATGAGACAGGCGAGAGAGTGAAACTTCATCGGCGTCCTGTTGGACCCCCCAGCGACGCTCGTTAATAGGCGCGCGCGCCCTCACCCGCCAGTCACTTCGCGGTGAAGGTCGTATCAACACGAAAAAGGCCGGCAAAGCCGGCCCTTTTGCAACCGTTAATCGCTGGCCGCTCAGGCGGCCAACTGGCGCAGCACGTATTGCAGGATGCCGCCGTTCTTGAAGTAATCGAGCTCGTCGAGCGTATCGATGCGGCAGATCAGCGGAACCCTCTTGACCGAGCCGTCGCCCATCGTGA
Source organism: Pseudolabrys sp. (assembly GCA_029980465.1). GTDB lineage: Bacteria > Pseudomonadota > Alphaproteobacteria > Rhizobiales > Xanthobacteraceae > Pseudolabrys. Next base: position 1,734,012 of record JARYIJ010000001.1, on the reverse strand, counting down.
TCTCGGCGGTCAACGTCTGCCGCGGCTTGAGATCGCCATGCAGGCCGTGGATCGTGACGACTTCGTCGCCCTTGAGCCCGAGCGACTGCCACGACGTGCCGTCCTCGAACATCAGCGGTATCACGCCCATGCCGATCAGGTTGGAGCGATGGATGCGCTCGAACGACTGCACGATGACGGCGCGGATGCCGAGCAGGACCGAGCCTTTCGCCGCCCAGTCGCGCGACGAGCCGGTGCCGTATTCCTTGCCTCCGAACACGACGAGCGGCGTTCCGTCCTGCTTGTACTTCATCGCGGCGTCGTAGATCGACATCCGGGCCTTGTCCGGTTCGTGCAGCGTGAAGCCGCCCTCGACGCCGGGGATCATCTGGTTCTTGATGCGGATATTGGCGAAGGTGCCGCGCATCATGACCTCGTGATTGCCGCGCCGCGTGCCGTACTGGTTGAAGTCCATCGGCTTGACGTTGTGCGCGACGAGGTATTTGCCCGCGGGCGAATCGATCTTGATCGAGCCGGCCGGCGAGATGTGATCGGTCGTGATCGAGTCGCCGAGCAAGGCAAGCACGCGGGCGCCGACGATGTCCTGCAGCGGCTGCGCGTGACGGCCCATGCCGCTGAAGTACGGCGGATTCTGGACGTAGGTCGAGTTCGGATCCCAGTCGTAGGTCATGCCGCCCTTGACACTGATCTTGCGCCAGTTGCTGTCGCCCTTGAACACGTCGCTGTATTTCTTCTTGAACATGTTGCGCGTGATGGTCTTGCGGACCACCGCGGCGATTTCCTTGTTGGTCGGCCAGATGTCCTTGAGATAGACCGGCTTGCCCTTCTTGTCGGTGCCGAGCGGGTCTGTCGCCAGGTTGACATTCATCGAGCCGGCAATCGCGTAGGCGACGACGAGCGGCGGCGAGGCCAGATAATTGGCGCGCACGTCGGCGTTGACGCGGCCTTCGAAGTTGCGATTGCCCGACAGCACCGCGGCGGCGACCAGGTCGTTGTCGTTGATCGCCTTCGAAATCTCCGGCGGCAGCGGGCCCGAATTGCCGATGCAGGTGGTGCAGCCGAAGCCGACGAGATTGAAGCCGAGCTTGTCGAGCTCCTTCTGCAATCCGGACTTCGACAGGTATTCGGCGACGACTTGCGAGCCCGGCACCAGCGACGTCTTCACCCAGGGCTTCGACCTGAGCCCCAGCGCGGCGGCCTTTTTCGCCACGATGCCGGCGGCGACCATGACGTTCGGATTCGACGTGTTGGTGCACGAGGTGATCGCCGCGATGACGACGTCGCCGTGGCCAAGATCGTGCTTGCGCCCTTCGACCGGCACGCGCTTGGCCATCTCGGAGGCCTTGTTGAACTCCTTAGTCATCGAACCGGCAAAGCCGCTCTTGACGTCCTTGAGCACGATGCGGTCCTGCGGACGCTTCGGGCCTGCGACCGACGGCTGCACGGTGCCGAGATCGAGCTTGAGCGTATCGGTGAACACCGGGTCCGGCGTCTTTGCCGTGCGGAACAGGCCTTGCGCCTTGGCGTAGGCGGCGACCAGCTTGATGAGATCGGTCGGACGGCCGCTGTCGGTGAGATAGGTGATGGTCTCGTTATCGATCGGCGAGAAGCCGCAAGTGGCGCCGTATTCCGGCGCCATGTTGCCGAGCGTGGCGCGGTCGGCAACCGGCAGCGCGGCGAGGCCCGGGCCGAAGAACTCGACGAACTTGCCGACGACGCCGCGCGCCCGCAGCATCTGCGTCACGGTCAGGACGAGGTCGGTCGCGGTGATGCCTTCCTTCATCTTGCCGGTGAGCTTGAAGCCGATCACCTCCGGCAGCACCATCGACAACGGCTGACCGAGCATGCAGGCCTCGGCCTCGATGCCGCCGACGCCCCAGCCCAGCACCGACAGGCCGTTGACCATCGTCGTGTGCGAGTCGGTGCCGACCAGAGTGTCCGGATAGGCGACGTCCATCGTCGCCGCCTTGCCCTTGACGACGACCTTGTCCTTCTTGCTGAAGACGGTGCGCGACAGGTATTCGAGATTGACCTGATGGCAGATGCCGGTACCGGGCGGCACCACGCTGAAATTGTCGAACGAGCTTTGCGCCCATTTCAGGAATTTGTAACGCTCCTGGTTCTGCCGGTACTCCTCATCGACGTTCTTCTTGAACGCGCTGTTGGAGCCGAAATAAGTCACAGCGACCGAGTGGTCGATGACGAGATCGACCGGCACCAGCGGATTGATCTTCTTGGGATCGCCGCCGAGCGTTTTCATCGCGTCGCGCATGGCGGCGAGATCGACCACCGCCGGAACGCCGGTGAAATCCTGCATCAGCACGCGCGCCGGCCGGAACGCGATCTCCTGCTGCGAGGTCTTGGTCTTGAGCCAGGCGACGAAGGACTGGATGTCCTCCTTCTTGACGCTGCGGCCATCCTCGAAGCGCAGCAGGTTCTCCAGCAGCACCTTGAGCGAGAACGGCAGGCGGGAGATGCCCTTGAGGCCGTTTTTCTCGGCGAGCGGCAGGCTGAAATAGGCGTAGGACTTGCTGCCAACCTTGAGAGTCGTGCAGCATTTAAAACTGTCGAGAGATGTCATGTCGGCTGTTCCATTCCCGGATGGGGACATCGGCGCGGCTCCGCGCTAGACTGTTCAACAAGCCACGACCTTCGCAATGCCGTGGTGCCGGTTGCGAATCCGGTACAGGTGGCGAAGATGCCCGGCTTATAATGTCTTTTCGCCATCAATACCATACGGGCGAACTTATAGTCGTTCTGAGGCGGTTCATTAGCCGGCTTTGCAATAATCAGATCATCGTTTCCGGAACAGATGACGCCTCGCCCATGAAACTGGTCGCCGACACCATCGCCTGCACGCGCGGCGGTCGCGAAGTCTTTGCCGGATTGAGTTTTTCCGTCGCGGCCGGCGAGGCGCTGCTGGTCACCGGCCGCAACGGCGCCGGCAAGTCATCGCTGCTGCGCGCGATCGCCGGGCTGGTTCGGCTGACAGCCGGGACGCTGGCTCTCGAGCCGGACGGCGACAGGAGCCTGGCCGAGCAGGTCCATTATCTCGGCCACCATGACGCGGTGAAGCCCGCGCTTTCGGTCGGAGAAAACCTGCAGTTCTGGACCGCCTATCTGGGCGGCAACGGCGACACCGACGACGCGCTGGCGGCAGTCGGCCTCGATGCCATCGGCCACCTGCCTGCCGGCACGCTCTCGGCCGGGCAGAAGCGGCGGCTGTCGATCGCCCGCCTGGTGGCGGCGAAGCGCCCGGTCTGGCTGCTCGACGAGCCGACCGCTTCGCTCGACGCCCCGGCGCAGTCCGATCTCGCCGGCATCATGGACCGTCACCTGCACGGCGGCGGCATCGTCATCGCCGCCACCCATGCCGACATCGGGCTCAAGAGCGCCCGCAGTCTGCGGCTCGGCGCCGCATGACCGCGTTCAACGCCCTGCTGATGCGCGACATCCGCCTCACCATGCGCGCCGGCGGCGGCGCGCTGATGGGCGCGCTGTTCTTCCTGATCGTCGTCACGCTGGTGCCGTTCGCGCTCGGCCCCGACCTCGCCTTGCTTGGGCGCATCGGGCCGTCGATCCTCTGGCTCGGCGCGCTGCTCGCCTCGCTGCTGGCGCTCGACCGGCTGTTCACCTCCGACTTCGAGGACGGCTCGCTCGACGTGTTGCTGACAGGATCGCTGCCGCTCGAGCTCGCGGTGACGGCCAAGGCGCTGGCGCACTGGCTCACCACCGGGCTGCCGCTCGTCATCGTCGCGCCGGTGCTCGGCCTGCTGCTCAATATCGAGGGCGGCGCCATGGATGCCGTGGCGCTGACGCTGCTGGCCGGCACGCCGGCGCTCACCTTCATCGGCCTGATCGGCGCGGCGCTGTCCGTGACATTGCGCCGCGGCGGCCTTCTGCTGGCGGTCCTCGTCATGCCGCTGACCGTGCCGGTGCTGATCTTCGGCGTGTCCGCCACCAACGCCGCGGTTTCGGGACCGGTGCCGTTCGGCCCACCTTTCACCATTCTTTGCGCGTTGAGCTTGATGAGCCTGGTGATCGGCCCGTTCGCCGCCGCCACCGCTTTGCGCCAAGGACTGGAATAGGCAGACGGGCTGGAATAGGCATATGAGTTGACGCCATGGCCCTGATCGACCTCGCCAACCCGACCCGGTTCCTTGATCTCGTGCGGCGCGTGCTGCCGTGGCTGATCGCCGCGACCGTCATCGCCTTCGCAATCGGGCTGACGATGGCGATGAACGCGCCCGACGACTACCAGCAGGGCGCGACCGTGAAGATCATGTTCCTGCACGTGCCGGCGGCGTGGCTGGCGATGCTGTGCTGGGCGCTGATGAGCGTCGCCGCGCTCGGCACATTGGTGTGGCGGCATCCGCTCGCCGACGTCGCCGGCAAAGCCGCGGCGCCGATCGGCGCGGCCCTCACCTTCACGTGTCTCGTCACCGGCTCGCTGTGGGGACGCCCGATGTGGGGCACGTACTGGGTGTGGGACGCGCGGCTCACCTCGGTGCTCGTCCTCTTCCTGCTCTATCTCGGCGTGCTGGCGCTGTACTGGACCGCCGAGGATCCCAACCGCGGCGCGCGCGCCGCCGCGGTGCTCGTCCTCGTCGGTGCCATCAACCTGCCGATCATCAAGTTCTCGGTCGACTGGTGGAACACGCTGCACCAGGGCGAGTCGATCTTCCGCGCCGGCGGCCCGGAAATCGACCCGACCATCCTGCGCCCGCTGTTCGCGATGGCGCTGGCATTCCTGCTGCTGTTCGTGACGCTGCACCTCGCCGCGATGCGCAACGAGATCCTGCGCCGGCGCGTGCGCACCATGCAGATGATGCAGGCGCAGACCGCATGAGCCTCGGACCGCACGCCGACTTCATCGTCGCGGCCTACGCGGTCGCGCTCGCCGTCGTCATCGGCCTCGTCGCCTGGGTCGTGCTCGACTACAGCGAGCAGCGCCGCGTGCTCGGCGACCTCGAAGAGCGCGGCGCCAGGCGCCGCTCGCGCAGGCAATGAGCGCGCGGGCGGAAGGCGCGCCGGTGCGGCGCCGGCTGCTCGTGCTGCTGCCGCTCGTTCTGTTCCTCGGGCTGGCGGGCTTGTTCTTCTTCCGCCTCGGCACCGGCGACCCCTCGCGCATTCCCTCGGCGCTGATCGGCCGGCCTGCGCCTCAAACCGACCTGCCGCCGCTCGAAGGGCTGACGCATGACGGCGCGCCGGTGCCGGGCCTCAACAACGCGACCTTCGCCGGCAAGGTGACCCTCGTGAACGTGTGGGCGTCGTGGTGCATTCCCTGCCACGACGAGATTCCGTTCCTCGCGGCGCTGGCGAAGGACAAGCGCATCCAGCTCGTCGGCATCAACTACAAGGATCAGGCCGGCAACGCGCGCCGCTTCCTCAACCGTTACGGCAATCCCTATGCGGCCGCGGGCGTCGACGCCAACGGCCGCGCCGCCATCGACTGGGGCGTTTACGGCGTGCCGGAAACGTTCCTGATCGGGCGCGACGGCAAGATTGCCTACAAGCTGGTCGGCCCGATCGGCGCCGAAAACCTCAAGCAAGTGCTGGAGCCGGCCATCGCCAGGGCCGTGGCAAGCCAATAACGACCTGAAATCGCGATCTTTCGCGTAACCAATCCTTAGACAGGCGGCTTTAAGGTCGGCCCATGCGCTCGACCGAAGGCGTCTATTACTCGCGGCTCGACCACGTGCGGGCGCTCGCGGTCTATCTCGTTTTCTGCTGGCACTTCCTGCACATGACGCCGCAATTCCCGGTGCCCTATGCCAGCGCACCGGTTTTCCCGCTGGCGCTGATCGACGAAGGGCACACCGGCGTCGCGCTGTTCATGACCCTGAGCGGCTATCTGTTCGCCAAGCTCGCCGCCGGACGTCAGATCGACTTCGGCGGCTTCCTGTGGAACCGAACCATGCGGCTCGCGCCGCTGCTCGCCGCTTGCATCGCGGCATGGGCCTTCATCGGCTGGTGCACCGGCCATCCCATTCCGCTCAGCCGGATCATCGATGGCTTCGTATTGCCGACCTGGCCTTACGGCACGTGGTCGGTCAGCATCGAGCTGCATTTCTATCTGGTATTTCCGCTGCTGCTGCTCGCGGTGCGCCGCTACGGGCCGCTCGCCTTGCTCGGTGTCGTCGCCGCGGCACTCCTGCTGCGTTTCGACTGGTGGCGCACCTACGGCGAGGTTCAACACCTCGCCTACTGGACGATCTTCGGCCGCATCGATCAATTCACCCTCGGCATGCTGTTTGCGCTCGCGCCGCCGAGCCGCCGCGCGCTCAACATTCTCGCCGCGGTCATCGCGGTTGCGTTCCTGGTGTTCTGGCAGGTCTTCGACCAGATCGGCGGCTATTACGACAACGCGGGCTCATCGCCGAACCCGCTGTGGATCGTCATTCCGACCGTCGAAGCGTTGACGTGGAGCTGCCTGATCGCGTGGTACGACGGCGCGGCCTTTATCACGATGCCGCGCCGGCTCGATCGGGCGCTGGCCAAGATCGGCGAGTGGTCCTACTCGATCTATCTGCTGCACTTCTTCCCGGCCGTGTGGCTGCGCCACGTCTTCTTCACGCAGGTCGGGACCCGAAGCGATTTTTATGCCGCGTGGCTCGTGGCCACTCTCGCCTTCGTCGCGTTCCTGCCGGTCGCGGCCATGTCCTACATCTATTTCGAGCGGCGATTCCTAGCCTACCGCCGTCCTTATCTCCGGGCGCGGAGCGATCCTGCCGACGCCGTCGCGGTGCCGCGTTAGCGCTTCTCGTCGGCGCTGTACTTCATCAGCAGCGGATACTGCAGCGCGCCGAACAGCAGCGTCAGTGGCACCACGCCGAACACCTTGAAGCTGACCCAGACGTCGGTGCTCTGCGTGCGCCAGACGATCTCGTTGAGCACCGCGAGCGCGAAGAAGAACAGCGCCCAGCGCCAAGTCAGCTTGCGCCAGCCTTCCTCGGTGAGATTGAACACCGAGCCGAGCACGGTGCCGAGCAGCGGCTTGTCGAAAAAAATCCCGCCCAGCAGCACGCCGCCGAACAGCACGTAGATGATGGTCGGCTTGACCTTGATGAAGACGTCGTCGTGCAGCACCAAGGTCAGGCCGCCGAACACCAGCACGATGACGGCGGTGACGATCGGCATCACCTCGACGTGGCGCGTCATCACCCAGGCAACGGCGAGCGCCAGCAGAACCGCGACCATGAACACGCCGGTCGCGACATAGATGCCGAGCCTGGCGTTGGCGACGAAGAACAGCAGCAGCGGCCCGAGATCGAGCGTCAGCTTCAGCAGCGGATTGAGTTGGGGTTTGGGATCCATCGCATCTTCTTTGTCATGGCTAGCTCAATCGTCCAATCCCACCAGCGCGCGGGCAAAATCGCGCGCGGTGAACGGCTGCAGATCGTCGATGCCCTCGCCGACGCCGATGAAATGCACCGGCAGGCCGAACCTCGTGGCAAGCGCGACCAGAATGCCGCCGCGCGCCGAGCCGTCGAGCTTGGTCATGACGAGTCCGGTGACGCCGGCCGTCTTGTCGAACAACTCGACCTGCGACAGCGCGTTCTGCCCGACCGTGGCGTCGAGCACGAGCAGGACCGCATGCGGCGCATCCGGCATCACCTTGCGGATGACGCGCACCATCTTCTCTAGCTCGCCCATCAGCTCGGTGCGGTTCTGCAGCCGGCCGGCGGTGTCGACGATGGCGATGTCGTAGCCTTCGGCCTTGGCCTGCGTGACCGCATCGAAAGCAAGACCCGCCGCATCGGCACCCGGCGCGCGCGCGATCACCGGCGCGGCGGCGCGCTCGCCCCAGACCTTGAGCTGGTCGATGGCCGCGGCGCGGAATGTGTCGCCAGCCGCGAGCAGCACGCGCTTGCCCTGCGCATGGTAGTGCGCGGCGAGCTTGCCGATGGTGGTCGTCTTGCCGGAGCCGTTGACGCCGACGACGAGGATGACAAAAGGCCGCGCGCCGATCTCGAGCGGTTTGGCGACAGGCGCCAGCGCCTTTTCGATCTCGCCGGACAGCACCGCCTTGATCTCGTCGGGCGCGATGCCTTTTTCGTAACGGTTGCCCGCCAGCACCGACGAGATTCGGGCCGCCGTCTCGACGCCGAGATCGGCGCGGATCAACTCGCTTTCGAGATCTTCGATCGCCGCGGCATCGAGCTTGCGCTTGGTGACGAGATCGCTGATCGCCGTGCCAAGCGCGGACGACGAGCGCTTGAGCCCGCCCGACAGGCGCTGCCACCAGCTCTTTTTCGGTTCACTGTCGCTCATTGGGCGCCCGTGATAGCGGTTTCGGCATGATCGCAACACCCCCGTCGTTCCGAAACCGATGAGCCCCGACGACATCCTCGCGCGCCTGCTCTACCGCGACGGGCTGATGCTGGTGATCGACAAGCCGGCCGGCATCCACGTTCATCGCGGGCCGAAGGGCGGCGAAAGCCTCGAGGACAGTTTCGACGCGCTGCGCTTCGGCCTGCCGCGCCGGCCAGCTTTGGCGCACCGGCTCGACCGCGACACATCGGGCTGCCTGGTGCTCGGCCGTCACCGCAAGGCGCTCGCCCTGCTCGGCAAGCTGTTCAAGGCCGGCAAGGTCGGCAAGACCTATTGGGCGGTGGTCGAGGGTGGACCCGCACAGGACGAAGGCCGCATCGACATTGCGCTCGGCAAGCGCGACGAGAGCCGCGGCTGGTGGATGAAGCCCGATCCGAATGGACTGCCGTCCTCGACGACATGGACGGTGATGGGCCGCGGCGGCGGCGTGACGTGGCTCGCGCTCGAGCCGCTGACCGGCCGCACGCACCAGCTTCGCGTCCATTGCGCGGAGATGGGATTCCCGATCGTCGGCGACACTATCTATGGAACCGCGCCCCGCACCGGCGGGCCGATCCTGCACCTGCATTCGCGCGAAGTGGTGGTGCCGCTCTCCAAGAACAAGGACGCGGTCAGGGTTGTCGCACCGGTGCCGGAGCACATGACGGAGCGGCTGGCTCAATGCGGGTGGAAACCCTGATCCTCATCCTGAGGAGCGCTCCGCAAGAGCGCGTCTCGAAGGATGAAGCCACATCCACTGCTGCGGAGCGCTACTCAGAGTCTAACCGGAAAGAGCCCGTTAAAATCAACGACGTGTCCCGGACGCGGTGCAGCACGAGCGTAGCGAGGTGGTGCACCGCAGAGCCGGGACCCCGGTTGTACATAAAGAAACCGGGGTCCCGGGTCAGCAGCGCATCGTTTCACGCTGCGCTGCGCCCGGGACACAAGCTTGAAAACCCCGAATCTTTTCCCGCCAGGCTGTCAGGATGAGGGTCAGGCTGCGATCAATTGCCGCCCGTCGTGGCCGGCAATAGCAACCTCAAGCAGCGCACCCGGTGGACATGACGCGCCGAGCTTCACCGGCGTGAATTGCTCGGTCCGCGCCAGCACCGGCGATTCTGCCATCACCCGGCGCCTGGCGCCGATCTGCGCCTCGAGGTGACGCCGCAACGCGGCCTCGCCCTTGTCGCGCAACCGGCGGGCACGATCCTTGACGACATCACGCGCCACCTGCGGCATGCGCGCCGCCGGCGTGCCGGGGCGCGGCGAGAATGGAAAGACGTGAAGCTGCGTCAGGCCGCACTCGTCGACCAAAGCGAGCGAGCGTTCGAACATCGCCTCGGTCTCGGTCGGGAAGCCGGCGATGATGTCGGCGCCGAATGCAACGTCTGGCCGCAGCGCGCGGACGCGACCGCAGAACGCCACGGCATCGCCGCGCAGATGGCGGCGCTTCATGCGCTTGAGAACGAGATCGTCGCCGGCCTGCAACGACAGATGCAGATGCGGCATCAGGCGCGGCTCGTCCGCCAGGGCGTCGAGCAGGTCATCATCGGCTTCAACGGAATCGATCGACGACAGGCGCAGGCGCGGCAGATCCGGCACGTCCCCAAGCACGCGCTTGACCAGCGCGCCGAGCCGCGCGCCATCGGCGTCGTAGCTCGTGATATCGACGCCGGTCAGCACAACCTCGGTCACGCCGTGCTCGACCAGACGCCGCGCCTGCGTGACGACCTCCGCCATCGGCAGCGAGCGCGAATTGCCGCGGCCGAACGGAATGATGCAGAACGTGCAGCGATGATCGCAGCCGTTCTGCACCTGCACGAAGCCGCGCGGCAAAAGACCCGTCTTGCCACGATTGCCGTCGATCAGCGGTGCGGCGATGCGGCGCGAGGCCATGATGTCGCCGACCGCGACGCGGGCACCACCGCGCCACGCATCCGCGTCGAGCTTCTCGTCGTTGCCGAGCACACGCGCCACCTCCGGCATCGCCGCGAACGACGCGCTTTCGGTCTGCGCGGCGCAGCCGGTGACGACGATATCGGCGTGCGGACGCTCACGCTTGAGCCGGCGGACCGCCTGCCGCGCCTGCCGCACGGCCTCGCCGGTCACCGCGCAAGTATTAATGACGATGGTGTCGTCATTGCCCGCGGCAACGCCGCGGATCGCCTCGGACTCATAGGCATTGAGCCGGCAACCGAACGTGACGACGTCGACACTCATGGCGCAACCTTCTCGAACAGCGCCGGATCGAACGTGCCTTCGAATTCGAATTCGGCCGGGCCGGTCATCAGAACGTGATCGTCGCGCTCGCGCCATTCGATGACGAGTTCGCCGCCGGGCAGCGTGACGCGCACCTTGCGCCCGGTGCGCTTGAGACGCGCCGCCGCCACCGCGGTGGCGCAGGCCGCCGAGCCGCAGGCCCTGGTGAGACCGGCGCCGCGCTCCCAGGTGCGGATGACGATATGATCGCGCGAGACGATGTGCGCGAGCGTGATGTTGGCGCGGTCGGGAAAGATCGGATGGTTCTCGAGCAGCGGGCCGAAGCGATGCAGGTCGTAGGCATCGACGTCGTCGACCCAGAAGATCGCGTGTGGATTGCCCATGCTGACGACGGACGGCGAGTGCAGGACCGGCTTGTCGATCGGGCCGATCTGCAATTCGATGGCGCGGGTATCGCGGAATTCCTCAGCGAGCGGGATCTCGTTCCACTTGAAGCGCGGCGCGCCCATGTCGACGGTGAAGCTGCCGTCGGCGTTGCGCACGCAACTGAGCAGGCCGCTCTTCGTCTCGAACAGCAGCGACGACTTTCCCGTCGCGCCGGCGACGCGCGAGGCGACGCAACGCATGCCGTTGCCACAGGCGCCGGCCTCCGAGCCATCATTGTTGTAGATGCGGATGAAGGCGTCCGTGCCTGGCGTGCGCGGCGGATAGAGCGCCATCAACTGGTCGTAAGGCGCGCCGGCAGGCGCCGCCACGGCGCGGGCGTCGGCGGCACTGATCGGCCGCGCGTCGTTGCGCATGTCGACGACGACGATCTCGTTGCCGGCGCCGTTCATCTTGACGAAGGCGTGGTTGGCGAGAGGGCTTATCGCAGGGCTTGGCACGCTCATGACTCTTCGGTCCGGCCCGAATTTGGTCTGGTTTATATGGTGGCAAGGCAACCGTTGGCTAGCGCCGTGCTAGCCTGCCGGGGCAGCGCGAATCGCGCGGATTCAACGGGAGTTATGGCGGTGACCGTCCGGAGGTTGGCGAAGGCCGCGGTGCTGGCCCTGCTCGTGACCGCTCCGGCATGGGCCCAGCAGCAGGCCGTCTCGCCGCCGTCTTCGCAGCCCGCCGCGCCGGATTCGCCGCAGCCGCTCAAGCCGGCCGACGCCTTCGGCAAGGACGTGACCTTGCCCGAGCGGCAGGTCATCTATATTCGCGGCCACGCCCGCTGGGACACCGCCTTCGAGACGCTGCTCGATGCCTTCGCCTCGCTCACGGCCTATATCGACAAGCAGGGCGTGAAGACGTCCGGCAAGCCGATGACGATCTATCAGCAGACCGACGACTCCGGCTTCGACTTCTGGGCTGCCTATCCGATCGCCGAGGCGCCGAAGGATCCGCCGAAGGGCGACATCGCCGTCGGTGCAGCGCCGTCCGGCCGCGCGCTCGAGTTCACGCATCGCGGCACCTACGAAGCGCTCGACACGACCTACGAGGCGATCACCAATTACCTCGACAGCAAACAGCTCGATGCCAAGGACAATTTTATCGAGGAATACGCCAGCGGCCCGCTCAAGCCCGGCGACAGCGACGTCGTCGTCAACATTTATGTACCGGTGAAATGACCATGCGATATCTGATAGCCATTGCCCTTATCGTGTACGCCGCCGCGGCGCCCGCCTTTGCGGCGGTGCCCGAGAAGAGAATCACTGTCACCGGCGAGGCCACGATGGCCGCCATGCCGGACGAGGCAATGATTCGCGTCGGCGTCATGAGCCAGGGCAAGACCGCGCGCGAGGCGACCGACAGCAATGCCAAGGCGATGACGGCCGTCATCAACGCCATCAAGTCTGCCGGCGTCGCCGACAACGACATCCAGACGGCGCGGCTCGCGCTGCAGCCGCAGTTCGAGCAGGGCAAGAACGGCGGCAATCACCTCACCGGGTTCCGCGCCAGCAACGACGTCAATGTTCGCCTGCACGAGATCGAGAAGCTTCCGGGTCTGCTCGACCAGGCCGTCTCGGCCGGCGCCAACGAAATCTCCGGCATCCAGTTCGTGGTGTCGGACGCCTCGAAGCGCCTCGACGAGACTCGCGCCGCCGCCGTGACCGATGCGCGGCGAAAGGCCGACATCTTCGCCAAGGCCGCCGGTCTCACCGTCGGGCGGGCCATCAGCATCACGGAGGACGGCGCCAGTCCGGTGCACCCGGTTCCAATGATGCGGGCGACTGTGGCAACGCCGGTGGCGCCCGGCGAGCAGACGTTGCGCGCCGCGGTCACCATCACCTACGAACTGGTGCAGTAGATAGGGGGGTTTTGGCCTCGATCCGGCGCACCCTGCCCGTCTTGGCCTTGCCTTGACCTTGTCTCGACCTTGTCTTGACTTGGCTACGGCCGGTCTCTAATTTCCGGCCCGTTCTCGCAAGAGATCAGACTTTTTAACCCGCCGACCGGTCCCTTGAGGCTGGAGGCCCCCGCCCGACAGCGCGATGCGCCCTCGGGCGTGTTTTCGTTTTCCCTCTCCCGTTTACGGGAGAGGGTGGCGAGGACCTGAAAAGGTCCGAGCCGGGTGAGGGCAACGCAAGCCCCCTCACCCGACTTGCTCGCAAGAGCTCGCAAGCCGGCCTCTCCCGCGCGCGGGAGAGGTGAAGAGGAAAGCGCATGTTCGACTCGCTGTCGGAACGACTGGGCGGCATTCTCGACAAGCTGACGCGGCGCGGCGCGCTGACGGATGCCGACGTCGAGGCGGCGCTGCGCGAGATTCGCCGCGCCTTGCTCGAGGCCGACGTGGCGCTCGACGTGGCGCGTGCCTTCACCGATCAGGTCAAGCAGCGCGCGGTCGGCGTCGAGGTCCTCAAGTCGGTGACGCCCGGCCAGATGGTCGTCAAGATCGTGCACGACCAGCTCGTCGAGACGCTCGGTGGCCAGGGACAGCAAACCGGCGTCGACCTCAACGCGCCGCCCCCAGTTGCCGTCATGATGGTCGGCCTGCAGGGTTCCGGCAAAACCACGACGACCGCCAAGCTGGCACGCCGCCTCACCGACCGGCAGGGCCGCAAGGTGCTGATGGCCTCGCTCGACGTGCGCCGCCCTGCGGCGATGGAGCAGCTCGCGGTGCTTGGCCGCGACGCGCAGATCGAGACGCTGCCGATCGTCGCCGGACAGGCGCCGCCGCAGATCGCCAAGCGCGCGCTCGAGGCCGGACGGCTCGGCGGCTACGACGTCGTCATCCTCGACACCGCCGGCCGCACCACGCTCGACGACGAGATGATGAACGAGGCGGCCGAGGTGAAAAACGTCGCTGCGCCGCACGAGGTGCTGCTCGTCGCCGACTCGCTGACCGGCCAGGATGCCGTCAACCTCGCGCGCTCGTTCAACGAGCGCGTCGGACTGACCGGCATCGTCCTCACCCGCGTCGACGGCGACGGCCGCGGCGGCGCCGCACTGTCGATGCGTGCCGTCACCGGCAAGCCGATCAAGCTGATCGGCACCGGCGAAAAGCTCGACGCGCTGGAAGACTTCGATCCCGCGCGCATCGCCGGCCGCATCCTCGGCATGGGCGACATCGTCTCGCTGGTCGAGAAGGCCGCGGCCCATATCGACGCCGAGAAGGCGATGCGCGCCGCCGAGAAGATGCGCAAGGGCCAGTTCGACTTGTCGGACCTGCGCGATCAGCTCACGCAGATGCAGAAGATGGGCGGCATCGGCGGCCTGATGGGCCTAATGCCCGGCATCGCCAAGATGAAGAGCCAGATGGCCAATGCCGGGCTCGACGAGAGCATCCTCAAGCGCCAGGTCGCCATCATCGATTCGATGACGCCGAAGGAGCGGCGCAACCCTGATATCCTCAAGGCGAGCCGTAAGAAGCGCATCGCCACGGGCTCCGGCACCTCGCCCGAAGCGATCAACAAGCTGCTCAAGATGCACCGCACGATGGCCGACATGATGAAGGCCGTCGGCAGCGGCAAGCGCGGCCCGCTCGCCGGGCTCGGCCAGATGATGGGTTTCGGCGGCGGCGTGCCGTCGGCCGAAGAGCTCAAGAAGCTCGCCGAACAGGCGCAGGCGCAAGGCGGCGGGAACGCCGCCGGCAATGCGCCGGGCCTGCCCAAACTGTCACCGAATTTCCCGGGACTGCCGGGAGGCGCAGCTCTCCCGGGTCAATTACCGGGTCTCGGTGGGAAGTTTCCCGGACTCCCGGGCGGCCTGCCGCCGGGCTTTGGGAAAAAGAAATGAGCCCAGTCACCAATCTCGTGCTTGTCCCGGGCGCAGCGCAGCGCTCTTTCGCGGTGCGCTGCAGACCCAGGAATCATCGCACGCTGGGATGTCGTAATGGTCCCGGATCTGCGGTGCGGCATTTCACGCCGCACCGCATCCGGGACAACCTCAATCAACCGAAAGGAAAACTGAAATGCTCGTGATCCGCATGGCCCGCGCCGGCACCAAGAAGCGGCCGTTCTATCACATCGTCGTCGCCGACAGCCGGTCGCCGCGCGACGGCCGCTTCATCGAGCGCATCGGTCACTTCAATCCGCTGCTGCCGAAGGACAAGACCGAGCGTCTCGCCCTCGATCTCGACAAGGTCAAAGCGTGGATGAAGAAGGGCGCGCAGCCGTCCGACCGCGTCACCCGCTTCCTCGATGCCGCCGGCATCGTCAAGCGCGAGAAGCACAACAACTCGAAGAAGGCGATCCCGCGCAAGGAACGCAAGGCGCAGGAAGAAGCCGCGAAGGCCGCGCCTGCCGCCGGCGCCGCCAAGCCGGCCGAAGCGCCGGCCGCCTGACGCGCACGGGCGATGACGACCATCGATCATGATCCGGGACGCGCGGCCATGAATCCGCACCGCCCGCCATGAAAAAGAAGGTCATCGTCGCCCGCATCGGCGCCGCGCACGGCGTGCGCGGCGAGGTGCGGCTGTGGCCCTTCACGCAAGAGCCGCTGGCGGTCGCCGGTTACGGCGCGCTCGAGAGCGAGGACGGCAAACGGACATTCGAAATCGAAAGCGTGCGGCTGGGGTCGGATCACCTGATCGCGCGCTTCAAGGGCGTCAACGACCGCACCGCTGCCGAGACGCTGCGCAACATCGACCTCTATATCCCGCGCGACCGTCTGCCGGAAATCGACGAAGACGACACCTATTATCACTCTGACCTGGTCGGCCTCGACGCCCTGCGCGAAGACGGCACGCCGATCGGCGCGGTGCATGCGATCCACAACTTCGGCGCCGGCGACGTTATCGAGATCATGCTGCCCGGCGGCAACACGCTGATGCTGCCGTTCACCGAAACCACGGTGCCGAAGGTCGATCTCGAAGCGCGGCGGATCGTCGTCGTGCCGCCGGCGGAAGTCGAAGCGCGCCCTTCCTCTCACCCTCCCCTGAAAGGGGAGGGTCGGCCGCGAAGCGGCCGGGGTGGGGTCAACCGGAAAAACGGAACATGACCCCCACCCGATTGCGCTACGCGCGATCGACCTCCCCCTTTCAGGGGGAGGTATAGGAGAGCCGTCATGTGGCGCGCGTCGGTCCTCACCATCTTCCCCGAGATGTTTCCGGGCCCGCTCGGCCTCAGCCTGGCCGGCAAGGCGCTGACGTTGAAGCTGTGGTCGCTCGAGGCGATTGACATCCGCGCCCACGCCACCGACAAGCACCGCACCGTCGACGACACGCCGGCCGGCGGCGGTCCCGGCATGGTGATGAAGGCCGACGTGCTCGCCGCCGCGATCGATACGCTTCCCGCTGACAAATCGGGTTCTTTGCGCCCGCGCCTGCTGATGAGCCCGCGCGGCAAGCCGCTGACGCAGGCGCGGGTGCGCGACCTCGCCGCCGGCCCGGGCGCCGTCATCCTGTGCGGCCGGTTCGAGGGCGTCGACGAGCGGTTGATCGAGGGGCGACAGCTCGAGGAGGTTTCGCTCGGCGACTTCATCCTGTCCGGCGGCGAACCGGCAGCGCTCGCGCTGCTCGACGCCTGCGTCCGGCTCATTCCCGGCGTCATGGGCAAGGAGGCCTCGGCGGCCGAGGAGAGCTTCTCAGCCGGGCTGCTCGAATACCCCCAGTTCACCCGGCCGCCGGTCTGGGAAGGCCGGACCATCCCGGATGTCCTGGTGTCCGGCGACCACGCCAGGGTCGAGGCCTGGCGCCGGGCCGAGGCCGAGCGGCTGACCCAGCAGCGCCGGCCCGATCTGTGGGAGGCCTACCAGGCCCGGAAAAAGCCCTGATACCGAGCTTTTGGATGGGGTGACAACGGCTCCGCTTTAGCGTAGAAGCTCGCCGACCCATTCAGACCGCCGCTTTTGGAACCGCGCGCCGGATGCTGGCGCTGCCGAGGAGTTAGCCATGAACGTGATCCAGCAGATCGAACAGGACCAGATCGCCAAATTGTCCGCCAACAAGGACATCCCCGATTTCGAGCCGGGCGATACCGTGCTGGTCAACGTCAAGGTCGTCGAAGGCGACAAGACCCGCGTGCAGGCCTACGAGGGCGTCTGCATCGCGCGCGCCGGCCGCGGCCTCAACAAGAGCTTCACGGTCCGCAAGATTTCATACGGCGAAGGCGTCGAGCGCGTGTTCCCGCTGTACTCGCCGATGATCGACTCGATCAAGCTGGTGCGCCGCGGCAAGGTGCGCCGCGCCAAGCTCTATTACCTGCGCGGCCTGCGCGGCAAGAAGGCGCGCATCACCGAAGGCACCGGCCACGGCGGCGGCGAAGCCGCCGGAGCGACCGCCGCTGCGGCCGAGTAAGGTCACCGCCCGATCGTCCTCGCGAAAGCGGGACTCAGACTTCACGTGTCAGCATTGTCGCCCCTGGATCCCGCTTGCGCGGGAACGAACGGAGTTTGCTGCTCCCATAACGTCTTGATCGATGAAGGCGGTGCCTGTCTCCGCCTCATTAGCTCCTGGATGCCCGCTGCGCCCTCGAAGGCGGGTGCGGGCATGACAGGCCATGAATGGCTCGCGCGGCATCCATGCCGCGGCGCGGCGATGCGTTTCATTGTCGCCTCAGTTTTGAAGCGCTATATACAGCGCATGGTTTCCGAACGTCAGCGGATCATCCTTGCCGATCATGCGCGCCTGCCGTGGCGCTTCTTCGGCCAGCTCGCGGCGCTCGTCGCCGGACTTTGACGCGCCCCGCGCGATCCATCCGCTTCGTCAATTCACGGCCGGTTAGGCCGATACGCCACGGACAATCCCAACGGACAATCCCATGAGCACATCGAAACCGCGCACCCTGTACGACAAGATCTGGGACGATCATCTCGTCCATGAAGACGCCGACGGCACCGCGCTGATCTATATCGACCGTCATCTCGTCCATGAGGTGACCTCGCCGCAGGCCTTCGAAGGCCTGCGCAACGCCGGGCGCAAGGTGCACGCGCCGGAGAAGACGCTCGCCGTCGTCGACCACAACGTGCCGACCTCGGACCGCAGCAAGCCCAACCCCGATCCGGAATCGGCCGAGCAGATCGCCGTGCTGGCGCAGAACGCCAAGGATTTCGGCGTCGAGTATTACAACGAGTTCGACCGGCGCCAGGGCATCGTCCACGTCATCGGTCCCGAGCAGGGCTTCACCTTGCCCGGCACCACGATCGTATGCGGCGACAGCCATACCGCGACGCACGGCGCGTTCGGCGCGCTTGCCTACGGCATCGGCACGTCGGAAGTCGAGCACGTGCTGGCGACGCAGACGCTCATCCAGAAGAAGTCGAAGAACATGCGCGCCGTCGTCGACGGCACTCTGCCCCCCGGCGTTACGGCGAAGGACATCATCCTCGCCATCATCGGCGAGATCGGCACCGCCGGCGGCACCGGCTACGCGCTGGAATATGCCGGCGAGGCGATCCGCACGCTATCGATGGAAGGCCGCATGACGGTCTGCAACATGTCGGTCGAAGGCGGCGCCAAGGCCGGCTTCATCGCACCGGACGACAAGACCTACGCCTATCTCAAGGACCGCCCGAAGGCGCCGAAGGGCAAGATGTGGGACGACGCGATGCGCTACTGGGAGACCTTGCGCTCCGAGGACGGCGCGCAGTTCGACCGCGAGATCCGGCTCGACGCCGCCAAGCTGCCGCCGATCGTCACCTGGGGCACGAGCCCCGAGCAGGTCGCGTCCGTCACCGGCCGCGTGCCGGTGCTGTCGGACATCGCCGACGAGAGCAAGCGCATCGCCGCCGAGCGCTCGCTCGGCTACATGGGCCTCAAGGGCGGCGAGAAGATCACCGATATCAAGCTCGACCGCGTCTTCATCGGCTCCTGCACCAACTCGCGCATCGAGGATTTGCGCGAGGTGGCGCGCATCGCCGAAGGCAAGACGGTGAACGGCAATGTCTACGCGATGATTGTGCCGGGCTCGGGCCTCGTGAAGGAGCAGGCCGAAGCCGAAGGCCTCGACAAGATCTTCAAGGCGGCCGGCTTCGACTGGCGCGAGCCGGGCTGCTCGATGTGCCTCGCGATGAACCCGGACAAGCTCAAGCCCGGCGAGCGCTGCGCCTCGACCTCGAACCGCAACTTCGAGGGCCGACAGGGTCACAAGGGCCGCACGCATCTCGTCTCGCCGGCGATGGCCGCCGCGGCCGCGATCGCCGGTCACTTCGTCGACGTCAGGGAGTGGAAGTAGCCAGGACCTTCATCAAAATCAACGGCGCGTCCCGGACGCGGTGCAGCACGAGCCATCAGCGCGCTTACGGGCGTCTTCGACACGCTATAGCGAAGTGGTGCACCGCAGAGCCGGGACCCCGGTTGATCCGCGAAGAAACACCGGGGTCCCGGGTCTGCAGCACATCGTTTCGCTTCGCTCACGCTGCGCTGCGCCCGGGACACGAGTTTGAAAACCCGAAATCATTTCCGGTCAGGCTCTGAGGGGCACTCCGTCAGGAGCACGTCCCCGCAAGTCGCGGCATGCCCGACTTGCGCATTAAGATAAATCAGACTTGGGTAAATCGAGATTGGTGGATGTGGCCTCATGGTTCGAGACGCGTTGCATTCGCAACGCTCCTCACCATGAGGAGCGCAAATCAGCGCCACTCGCAACGCATCTGCGGCGTCAGCACCGGGCCGCTCGGCCGGTTCTCGCGCTGCAGCCACGCCTCGCAGTGGCGCACCGCGTTGGGCCCGGGCTCCGCACGGCGCGGATAGACGGTGATGCGGGCGCGATGAACCGTCGCCGCATCCGAGCTATTGTCGGCCGCGGCCCATGACGGCGCCCATGATGGCGCGGCGGCCGCAACAAGCACTGCGAGCGCAAGCAGCAAGGTTCGTGTCATCCGTTCCCCCGAAGTTTGCCGGCAGCCTGCCACCTTGCTGCAAATGGAATTCTCGATCAACCTCCTGGCCGACATGGCAAATTACCGACCGTTCAAGCCGTGGCGCCGTATCGCTTATGCCTGACCCGCACAGCCCCACCGACTGGACGGCGCGGCGCGCGCCCTCGCTCGCCGAATTCGAGGCGCTGGCCGCCGCGGCCTATGCCCGCCTGCCCGATGAATTTCGCGCGCTGTGCGCCGGCCTCGTCATCCAGGTCGACGACTTCCCCACCGACGAGGTGCTCGACCACATGAGGGCCGAGAGCGAGTTCGACCTGCTCGGCCTGTTCCAGGGCGTCGGCCTGCCGTTCCGCGCCGACGTCAGCGGCCAGATGCCGAACATGATCTGGCTGTACCGGCGGCCGATCCTCGACTACTGGGCCGAGCATGACGACAGTCTCGGCGCGATCGTCACCCACGTGCTGGTGCACGAGATCGGCCACCACTTCGGCCTCTCGGACGAGGACATGGAGCGGATCGAAGCTAGCGCCGGCTAGGCCGCACGCCAGCCCGGACTGCCGCGCTCTTGACCGCCGCGGCCAACCTCCGCACAAACGGGGCCCGAAAACGCCGAGACCCGGACCAGACAAGCGAGACGATCACCGCGATGGAAAAGTTCACCACTCTCGAAGGCGTCGCCGCGCCGATTCACCAGATCAACGTCGACACCGACGCGATCATTCCGAAGCAATACCTCAAGACCATCAAGCGCACCGGACTCGGCAAGGGCCTGTTCTCCGAGCAGCGCTACAGGGACGACGGCAGCGAGAACCCGGACTTCGTGCTCAACAAGCCGGCCTATCGCAAGGCGAAGATCCTCGTCGCCGGCGATAACTTCGGCTGCGGCTCGTCGCGTGAGCACGCGCCGTGGGCGTTGCAGGACTTCGGCATCCGCTGCGTCATCTCGACCTCGTTCGGCGACATCTTCTACAATAACTGCTTCAAGAACGGTCTGCTGCCGATCCGCGTCTCGCCGCAGGACCTTGAGAAATTGTTCGACGACGCCGACCGCGGCGCCAACTCGACGCTGACGGTCGACCTCGAGAAGCAAGAAATTCACGGGCCGGACGGCGGCATCGTCAAGTTCGACATCGATCCGTTCCGCAAGCACTGCCTGCTCAACGGCCTCGATGACATCGGCCTGACCAAGCAGCACGAGCGCGAGATCGCGAGCTACGAGTCGAAGGTGAAAGAAAGCCGCCCGTGGGCGTGAGCGCTGCTCATGGCCAACGGCTTCTTCTGCGGTCGTCATCCGTACACGCCTTCGCGAGCATAGGCTCCAGCGGGCGATCCAGTAAGGCGGCGCTCGTCGTTGTCCTCTGACTCATTGGCTACTGGATGCCGCTTTGCGCCGACCTCTTGGTTGTCATTGCCGGGCTTGACCCGGCAATCCATGAAGCGGCAAGGCGAATACAGCCTTACGTAAGTCCTTCGGTGAAGCGAGGCATCATGGATGCCCGGGTCGAGCCCGGGCATGACGCCTGGAATGTGGAAGCGCTGTCGCCCTCATGGTGAGGAGCGCCGCAGGCCAAAGCGCGTTGACGCGCTATGGCGACGTGGTGCACCGCAGAGCCGGCACCCCGGTTAACCCGCAAAGAAAGCCGGGTCCCGGGTCTGCAGCGCACTGCTTACACGCTGCGCTGCGCCCGGGACACGAGCTTGAAAAGCCGGAATCATTTCCGGCGCGGCTCCTCAGGATGAGGCGGAGAAAGGCCGGCCCCGCCTCGCCTTCTGCTGTCATCACCCGCAACAGCCGGATTTGGCTTGCGACCGTGCCCCCTCGGCGCCCTCATCGTGCGGCGATGGCGTCGGCGACCGCGACGGTGCGTCGCGCCATGTCAGCATGAAGCCGCTCGACCATGCGGCCGTCGATCAACACCACGCCCTTGGTCCTGTTCTCCGGCAGGTCGAAGGCCGCGATCGTCTTGCGCGCCCACGCGACCTCGTCCGCGCCCGGCGTAAAAGCGGCGTTGCACGGCTCGATCTGGCTCGGATGAATGAGCGTCTTGCCGTCGAAGCCGAGCTCGACGCCCTGCCTGCACTCGGCGGCAAAGCCCTCGGCATTGCCGATGTCGTTATAGACGCCGTCGAGAATGTCGATGCCATTGTGACGCGCCGCCGCCACGCAGTTGGCGAGCCAGCCCACCATCGGTGCCCGGCCCGGCACCAGCCGCACCCGTGTATCCTTGGCGAGATCGTTGGTGCCCATGATGAAGCCGGCGAGACGGGATTCCGAATCCCGCGCTTCGGCTGCGATCGGCAGGATGTTGAACAGCGCCAGCGGCGTCTCGATCATCGCCCAGATGTGCGTCCTGTGGTCGGTGCCCATGTCGAGCAGCCGGCGTCCGACGCGCTCGAGCGCGTCGGGGGTCGACACTTTCGGCACGACAATGGCATCCGGCGCGGCGTGAGCCGCGGCGGTCAAATCGTCGGCATGCCACGGCGTGTCGATGCCGTTGACCCGCACGAACACCTCGCGCGGGCCGAAACCGCCGGCCTTCACCGCCGCGACGACCTGGTCGCGGGCGGCGTTCTTGGCGTCGGGCGCGACGGAATCCTCGAGATCGAGGATGACGCCGTCGGCCGGCAGGGTCCTGGCTTTTTCGAGGGCGCGGGCGTTGGAGCCCGGCATGTAAAGAACGCTGCGGCGTGGACGGATCGTCATGCCGCCATCTTCACGGCCCCGCGCCGGGCAATCAAGCCTCGCCAATCAAATCTGCCTTGCCGGTTACGGCTTGCGCGGCAGGACCGGCTGTTGCGGCTGCGGAGCGATCAGGGCCGCCTGCGACTGCGGCTTCAGGATCTTGTAGAGCTGGAAGCGGTCGCCGTCGGCGACGAGCTTGAGCCGGTCCGGATCGGGATTGGGCGCGTCGTCCTCGGTGAACAGCAGATAGAGGTAGTCGAACTTGGTCCAGTTCGACCAGAACACCGGCGTGTTCGGCGCCGGGATGCCGTCGTCCTCGATCAAAAGCTGCGACATCAGCGGCGGCGTGCCGTCGTGGGTGTCGACGTAATCGCGGAATTCCGGCCGCACGTGCAGGATCTGCTTGCCGACCACGGTGAAAGCGGTCGTCACCAACGCCGAGCGCTCGATCATCGCGATGCAGGCGGCGTGCACGAGGCCAAGGTCGCGGATATCGTCGCCGGCGCTCGAGCGGTCGGCATAGGCGACGAACACCTTGGAGCCGGGCGCGATGCGGCGCACCGACGAGCGGAATTCGCTGGTCGTGTCCGACAGGTTCGACCAGTTGAGATCGATTTCGATCAGCCGCGCGCCGATCATCAGCACCAGCACGGCGATGAAGCCGCGCCGCACCAGGCGGCGGCGCAATTCGAGATCGCCGCACGCCACCAGCATGAAGACGATGCCGAGCGGCACGCGTTGGTCGGCCATGTAGGTCTCGAACATGACGCGCGGCAGCGCGATGTAGATCACGAGGCCGACGGCGAGCAGCACGAACACCAACGGATGGAATTTCAGCACGCGGTGCCGCACCGCCCAGACCGCGGCGACCAGCGCCGTCGCGATCAGGCCGAGCGCGACGATGTCGGAGTAATCCGACACCACGTACATCAGGCCGTCCATCTTGCCGCGCTGGTCCCAGTAGATCGCCGAGACCAGGCTCATGGTCGGGCTCTTGAGAAGCAGCGCGACCGCCGCCGCGAACGGCAGGCCGCTGACGACGAAATCGACTATACGGCCCGGCCATGGCTCGGCGCGCCGTTCCCACAGCCGGAGGATCTCGAACGAGAGGATGCCGACGCCATAGATGCCGAGCGCGGAGAGATGGCAGAAGAACAGGACGACGACGAGCGCCGTCGAGATGCCGAGGCGGATCGGCCATGACCGCTCGCGTAGCGCAATCCATGCCGCCAGCGCCCACAGCGAGACGCCGATGCCGAAGATGTAATTCATCAGCCCGACGAGAAAATTGTAATTGTAGAGCAGCGGAATCGCCGCAAGCGGCAGCAGCCCCCAGCGCCCGATGAGAACGCGGTTGAGCGCGAGCGTGCCGGAAATGATGAGCGCGAAGGTGGCGACGATGAAGACTTCGCCGGCGACGTAAACGCTCATGAACCGCGTCAGTTGCGGAACGATGAGATCCATCGTCAGGTTCGGGATGATCTGCCAGTCGATCTCGTAGAAATGCGCAAGCATCGGATTCTTCGAGATCGTGGCGATGACGTGCATGCGCGCCAGGTGATTGATGTAGTCCGAGATCGGCGGCAGCGGATGCGTCCATACCGGAACCGAGATCAGCAGCGTGCACACCAGGAACAGGACGAAGACCTGGGCGCCGGAAAAGCCCGACGTGCGCCGCGACACGGCGCCGGTTTCAGAGGTCTTCATGAGCATGATGGCGGCGATCCTGCAGCACCGGGCCGGCCCCCGCGGGCGGCGACGATCGGATAAGTATATGACCCGCGCTGTCTGAAGCACTGATGAACGCGCGATTTGGGCCGGAAAAAGGCCGCCTTTCCATCGGCACGGTTAAGGTTGCCAAGGTTGCCGGGGTCGTGGTTGGTGACGGCCACAACCTTGACGAGGCGCTTCGATGACGTTCCCCGACCAGCTCATCCAGGGTTACCGCGCGTTCCTGACTGGCGGCCTCAGGGCCGAGCAGGACCGTTACCGCGAGCTCGCCCAGACCGGCCAATCGCCGGAGGTCATGGTGATCGGCTGCTGCGACAGCCGGGTTTCACCCGAAGTGATTTTTAACGCGCGCCCGGGCGAATTGTTCGTGTCGCGCAACATCAGCGGCCTCGTTCCGCCCTACACGCCGGACGGCGCGCAACGCTCGGTTTCGGCCGCGCTCGAATTCGCGGTGCAAGCGCTGCGCGTGAAGCACATCGTCGCGCTCGCCCATGCGCAATGCGGCGGCATCAGGGCCTATGCCGAAGAGGCAGCGCCGCTGTCGCCCGGCGATTTCATCGGCCACTGGATGGCCCTGGTCGAGCCAGCGGCGAAAAAGGTCGGACCGCGCGGCGGCCGGCCGCTTCCCGACTATCTCACCGCGCTCGAGCAACAGGCGGCGCTGACCACGCTCGACAATCTGATCACGTTCCCTTGCGTGAAGATCCTGGTCGAGCGCGGCAAGCTCACGCTGCACGCCGCCTATTTCGGCGTCGCCACTGGCAGACTGTCGGTGTTCGACGCGGCGAGCGGCGCGTTCGAGCCGGTCGCGGCGGAAGACTACGCGCGGGTCTTTGCCGCGGCGCGGTTTTAGCTCCCACCTCATCCTGACAGTCTGACCGGTAAGGATTCCGGATTTTCAACCTCGTGTCCCGGGTCTGCGGTGCACCACTTCGCCATAGCGCGTCGAAGATGCGCGTAAACGCGCTGATGGCTCGTGCTGCACCGCGTCCGGGACACGTCGTTGATTTTGACGGGCTCTTTTCGAGTCAGACTCTGAGGAGCGCGAGTGTAACGAGCGCGTCTCGAAGGATGAGCCCGAGCGAGCGCTCCTCATTGAGACTAAGCCGCCTTCTTCTTCGCCTGGATCAGCTTGCGGTTGATCATCGCTTCTGCGATCTGCACGGCGTTGAGCGCGGCGCCCTTGCGCAGGTTGTCCGACACCACCCACATCTGCAGGCCGTTGTCGATCGTCGCGTCCTCGCGGATGCGGCTGATGTAGGTCGCGTCCTCGCCGACGCACTCGTACGGCGTGACGTAGCCGCCGTTCTCGCGCTTGTCGATGACGAGGCAGCCCGGCGCCTTGCGCAGAATCTCGCGCGCCTCGTCGGCGCTGAGCGGCTTCTCGAACTCGATGTCGACGGCCTCCGAATGGCCGACGAACACCGGCACGCGCACGCAGGTCGCGGTCAGCTTGATCTTGGGATCGAGAATCTTCTTGGTCTCGACCACCATCTTCCACTCTTCCTTGGTGTAGCCATCGTCCATGAAGACGTCGATGTGCGGAATGACGTTGAAGGCAATCCGCTTGGTGAACTTCTTGTTCTCGACCTCGTCGAGCGTGAACACCGACTTGGTCTGCGAGAACAGCTCGTCCATCGCGTCCTTGCCGGCGCCCGACACCGACTGATAGGTCGCGACGACGACGCGCTTGATGGTCGCCGCGTCGTGCAGCGGCTTGAGCGCGACGACGAGCTGCGCCGTCGAGCAGTTCGGATTGGCGATGATGTTCTTTTTGCGGAAGCCGTCGAGCGCGTGCGCGTTCACTTCCGGCACGATCAACGGCACATCCGGATCGGTGCGCCAGGCCGACGAGTTGTCGATGACCACCGCGCCCTGCGCGCCGATCTTCGGCGACCACTCCTTCGACACAGAGCCGCCGGCCGACATCAAGCAGATGTCGACGTCGGAGAAATCGTAGTGATCGAGCGCCTTCACCTTGAGCGTTTTGTCGCCGAACGAGCACTCCACGCCCTGGCTCTTGCGCGAGGCCAAAGCAATGACCTCATCGGCGGGAAAATCCCGCTCGGCCAGAATGGAGAGCATCTCGCGACCGACATTGCCGGTCGCGCCGACCACGGCGACCTTGTAACCCATTGCAAACGCTCCGAAATGACAGCGGCCGGCGAAGCGCGCGCGGGCCGCGGCGCCTGATCTAGGCGAGAATCCCCGCAAATACAACGCCGCTACACCGGAGCGCCGTCGCCGCGATGATTGCCAAGGCGGGGCGACAATTGGATAGTTGGGCCCGTTGTTCGACGTCCGTAGGGTCGTCCGTGCCCGGGAATAAGATGGCGCGCACCAGACATGACGCCCTGCACGATGCCCTGCCCGGGCTTCTGCCGCGGCTGCACGCTTTCGCCCGCACCATCCTCGCCGACGACGCCGGCGACCTGGTGCAGGAAGCGGCCACCCGCGCGCTGGCGGCGCGCCGCGTGCCGGACGAGCCGCGCGCCTACCGCGCCTGGATGTTCAAGATCGTGCGCCACGCCGCGCTCGACGAGCTGCGCCGCCGCAGGCTGCCGCTCGCCGCGCCGGACGATGACGTCGACCTCTGGCATTTCGACGACGTGCGCATCGCCAAGATCACCGTCGAGCAGGGCCTTGCCGCGCTGGCCGCGCCGTATCGCGAGATTATCGCCTTGATCGACATCGCCGGCTTCAGCTACAGCGAGGCCGCCAGCATCCTGAAAATCCCCTCGGGAACGGTGATGAGCAGGCTGGCGCGCGCCCGCGGCGCCCTGCTGGCGGCCATCGAACACAGCCGGGTACGGCCGATGCAGGTCCGGAAAGGATAACGGCGCGCGTGACGAGCGGCGGCCACGATAACGAAGGCGGCGGGACCGCAAGCGGCAAGAGCGGCGTCGAGCGCGCCTTCGAGCGGCTCAATGCCATGGTCGACGGCGAATTGTCGCCGGCCGAACGCGCCGCCGTCGCCGACGAGATCGCCGCCAGCCGCGACATGGCGCGCGCGCACGCGACGCTGGCGCGGCTCAAGGCGACCGTCGGGGCGCTTGGCGAGAATCTTGACGACAATCTTGACGAGAACCTCGGCGGCAAGCTGGTCAACATGGCGCTGCCGCTGTCGGAGCCACGCCCGTCCCGCCGCTGGCCGTGGATGCTGGCCGCGGCCGCAACGGCTGCCGCCGCCGTCTTCGCCGCCGTCACGTGGATGCACGAGCCGGCCGAAACCGCGAGCACAGGTCCGGAACAGCCGACCATGGTGTCGCTGCCGGCGCTGCCGCCCGGCGTCGCCGTGCCGCGGCTCGACATGGCCGGCCTCAAGCTGGTCAGCATGACAGTCGAGCCGCCCGGACACACCGTATTCGCCAGCTATCGCGGCCCGCACGGCTGCCGCCTCGATCTGCGCGCGGCGCCCGCCGCAGCCGGCCTGCCCGCCCTTACCGGCACCGCCCGCCGGCACTGGGTGGTCGGCGACATCGCCTACGAGCTCGTGGCGCACGGCATGCCGCCGGCCCGCTTCGCGCTGATCGCCGGCGCCGCCGAATGGCAGACCCGGCAGGTGCTCGATCCGCGGCGCATCGAGCAGCCGCTGCGCCAGGCCGGCCTCGATCCGCCGCCGTGCATGGGTTGACCGGCATGGGCTGAGCGGCACGGGCTGACCAGCACGCTGGAATAAATCCGCCGCCTCGTTCGTTTCTTCTTCGCTCTGGCTGCGTGACGAGGGTCACGCGGAATTCTGGCCGCTGCGCGCGGCCAGGCAGGAGACAATGGGAGGAGACGAATGAGAACGCTGAATCGCCGGGATTTTCTCGGTACGACCGCCGCGGCCGGCGCAGCGCTGACCGGATTGCCCGGTCTGGCACAGGCCGCGCTCGCCGAGCTTACGCCCGGCGTTCCCGCCGGTGTCGGCACCTACGCCAGGATGTCGACCCTGCCCGGCAAGAAGCCGCTGATCCAGCTCGCCGACCGGCCGCCGAACTACGAGGCGCCGCTCGAATATTTCCGCACGCCGATCACGCCGAACGACGAGTTCTTCGTGCGCTATCATCTCGCTGGCGTTCCGGACGCCAACGACCCGGCGCTCGATCCCAAGACCTTCAAGATCTCGATCGGCGGCGACGGCGCCAACGGCGCGGCGACGTTGACCCTCGACGATCTGAAGGCGATGCCCGCCGTCGAGATCACCGCCGTCAACCAGTGCTCGGGCAACCGCCGCGGCCTGTCGAAGCCGCACGTGCCCGGCGTCGAGTGGGGCTACGGCGCGATGGGCTGCGCCAAATGGAAAGGCGCCAAACTCAAGGATATTCTCGACAAGGTCGGCGTCAAGAAGGAAACCGTCGAAGTCTCGTTCGGCGGCGCCGACGGCCCGGTGGTCGATACCACGCCGGATTTCGTCAAGAGCCTCCCGATCTGGAAGGCGATGGATGAGCACACCATCGTCGCCTACGAGATGAACGGCGCGGCCATTCCGCATCTCAACGGCGCGCCGGCGCGTTTGATCGTGCCGGGCTGGACCGGCACCTACTGGATGAAGCACGTCAACGCCATCGAGGCGCGCACCAAGCCGCTGAACAATTACTGGATGAATCCGGCCTACCGCATCCCGATCGGCAAATTCCCGCTGGCGGCGCGCTTCACCTCGCAGGAATACGCGCCGAACACGCCGATCACCGAGATGGTCATCAACTCGCTCATCACCAGCCATCGCGACGGCGCCAGGGTGAAGCACGGCAAGGTCGCCGTCAGTGGTATCGCCTGGGACGGCGGCTACGGCATCCGCGCGGTCCAGGTATCGACCGACGGCGGCAAGACGTGGACGGACGCGAAGCTTGGGCAGGATCTCGGCCCCTACGCGTTCCGGCCGTGGAGCCTCGAGCTCTCCGTCAGGCGCGGCAAGACGAACGTGATGGTCAATGCGCTCAACACCATCGGGCAGACCCAGGCGTCGGCGCTGATCTTCAACGGCGCCGGCTACCACAACAACGTGATGCAGAGCATCACGCTCAACGCCGCCTGAAGGAGAGCGCCATGAGATTCACACCGAGACTCTTTGCACTGGCGGCTGCGACCGCTCTGCTGGTTGCGCCGGCGCTGGCCGACGAGCTGACGGTCCAGCTCAAGAAGGCCGACGGGCTCGACAAGGTCGAGGGCAATTGCCAGGCCTGTCACACACTGGCCTATATCCCGATGAACTCGCCGTTCCTCAACGCGGCGGGGTGGGACGCCGAGGTCAACAAGATGATCAAGGGCTATGGCGCGCCGATCGACGACGCCGATGCCGCGGCGATCAAGGCCTACCTGGCCAAGAACTACGGCGGCTGATTCGACTGCCGACGACGACGGCGAAGCCCCGCCGGCCGGCGGGGCTTCTTTTTTAACGGTTTTACCCAACAATTCCCCGTGACTTGGCCCTGTCGCTGCGAACCGAAGCCGGTTACAGTGCGTTCCAACCGGGTATCCCACGAGGGGCATTATGCGCTTTGGACTTCTGATCGCCGCCGTTGCTGCAACCGCCGTGCTGGCCACGCCGGCGTTGTCGGAGACCGTGACCAAGCGCACCCATCACGGCACCCGCACGGTGGTGACGAGCCGCGACGAGAGCGGACACACCCGCACCAGGATCATCGTCGAGAAACGCTCGTTCCTCGATCCGGGAACCGAGGTGTACAACGGCGAGCGCCGCTACAATGACGGGCCGTGGCTGGTCGAGCACCGGCAGTTCGACGGGCCGGACCGCTACACCGCGACCGACCGCTACTATCCGCTGCCGGGCCGCTTCGAGCTGGCCTTTCCGAGCAATCCGATCGGCGGGCAGTAAGCCTGCTTGTCCCGGGCGCAGCGCAGCGTGAAACGGTGCGCTGCTGAACCGGGACCTTAACGACCACCGTATCTGAAACGGTCCCGGCTCTGCGGCGCACCACTTCGCCGCAACGCGCCGAACGCGCGCCGCGGCTCGCGGTACACCGCGTCCGGGACAATATGCGTCAAGCCGACAGCGCCTCGAGCTCGGCCAGGATCGCGTCGCCCATCTGGCCGGTCGAGACGACCGTGGTGCCTTCCGACTTGATGTCGGCGGTGCGCAGGCCCTTGGCCAACGCGGCCGCGATCGCGGCGTCGATCATGTCGGCTTCCTTGCCCATGTCGAACGAGTAGCGCAGCGCCATGCCGAACGACGCGATCATCGCGATCGGATTGGCGACGCCCTTGCCGGCGATGTCCGGCGCCGAGCCGTGCACCGGCTCGTACAGCGCCTTGCGCTTCTTCGTCTTCGGGTCGACCTCGCCGAGCGAGGCCGACGCCAGCATGCCGAGCGAGCCGGTCAGCATCGCCGCGACGTCGGACAGCATGTCGCCGAACAGGTTGTCGCAGACGATGACGTCGAACTGCTTGGGATTGCGCACGAGCTGCATGCCGCCGGCATCCGCCAGCATGTGCTGCAGCTCGACGTCCTTGAACTCGCGGTCGTGCGTCTGCTGCGCGACTTCCTTCCAGAGCACGCCGCTCTTCATGACGTTGTGCTTTTCCATCGACGTCACCTTGTTGCGGCGCTTGCGCGCCAGCTCGCAGGCGACCCGCGTGATGCGTTCGATTTCGTAGGTGTCGTAGACCTGGGTGTCGACGGCGCGTTTCTGGCCGTTGCCGAGATCGGTGATGGTTTTCGGCTCGCCGAAATAAACGCCGCCGGTCAATTCGCGCAGGATCATGATGTCGAGGCCTTCGACCAGTTCGCGCTTGAGCGACGAGGCGTCGGCCAGCGCCGGATAGGTCACCGCCGGGCGCAGATTGGCGTAGAGGTCGAGATCCTTGCGCAGCCGCAGCAGGCCGGCCTCGGGGCGCACGTCGTAGCCGACCTTGTCCCACTTCGGACCGCCGACCGCGCCGAACAGGATGGCGTCGGCCGCCTTGGCCTTCTCCATCGTCGCGTCGGTGATGGCGACGCCGTGGGCGTCGTAGCAGATGCCGCCGACCAGCGCCTCCTCGGTCTTGAACGTGTTCGGCCCCTTCTTGTTGAAGAACGCGATGAGCCGCTTCACCTCGTTCATCACTTCGGGACCGATGCCGTCGCCGGGAAGCAGAAGAAGATTGTAGGTTGCCATATGTGTCCTCGCCGCAGCACGCCGTGCGCAAAATGCCGGGGATTGCTAAAGCCCCGAGGCGCATAAGGCAAGCCGAAGCGGCCGGGCAGCCGTCATGCCGGAATCAAAAAGTCCGGCGCCGCAGCGCCGGACTTTCAGGTCTGAGGGCGTATCAGGCGACCAGCGGCTTGAGCGTCGGATGCGCCTTGATAAAGGCGAGCTTCTCCACCCAGCCGTCGATCCCGAACACGTGGCCCGCGTGCTTGACCATCAGGAACACCAGCACGCCGGCATAAACGAGATGATAGTCGACGATGAAATTATTGGTGTTCTCGATGAAGGGCCAGTCCATGTGGGCGAACCAGTAAACGATCATCAGCAGCATGCCGAAGAATGCGCTGACGCGGGTCATCAACCCGACCAGCAGCGACAGGCCGATCAGCAAGTGGCCGTACTCCACGAGGAAGGTCGTGACCGGCGCCATGGTCGGCGTCGTGAACATCGAAAAGAAGTCATGGAAGGTTTTGGTGTGATTCAGGAAGCCGATAACGCTGAAATCCGGCACGAAGACTTGATGCGACGCGGCATAGAGAAAGGTCCACGCCATCGTGAGCCGAAAATACACGATGAGCGCCTTTTCGGTTGAGCTGTAGGTCATGGCGATAATCCCTGATGTGCACAGATAAAGGCCGTTCAATGTACGTTCGGACGGCAGCACTCTCGGTGCCTTGATCTTGCTCAACCCGGCGGGCGGGCTGTTACGATCCGCCGAACCAGTTATAGCCCTGGTCCTCCCAGTAACCGCCCTTGTCGGTGTTGGTGACCTCCATCGCCACCACGTATTTCGGGTTCTTGTAGCCGAGCTTGGTGGGGATGCGGATCTTCATCGGGAAGCCGTAGGCGCGCGGCAGCGGCTTGTTGTCGAACTTGAAACTCATCTGCGTCTGCGGATGCAGCGCCGAGGCCATGTCGATGGTGTTGGTGTAGCCCTCGGCGCACTTGAACCAGATGTATCTGGCGCGCGTGTCGGCGCCGATGCGCCGGAGAAAGTCGGACAGCCGCGCGCCCTGCCAGGAACCGATCGCGCTCCAGCCCTCGACACAGACATGGCGCGTGATCTGCGACACCTCCGGCAGCGCGTGCAGCGCGTCGAGCGTCCACGGCGTCTTGTTGTCGACCAGCCCGGCCACCTCCAGCTTGTAGCTCGCGCCGTCGACCATCGGCGCTTCGGCGAGGCTGTAATAGGCGTTGAACGGGAACGGCCGGGTGATGTCGCTTTCCTTGTAGGTCGGCGCCAGCTTGGTGCGGCTGAAGATCGCCGCCTGGGCGCCGTCGTTGAAGTCCGACACCTTGCGCAGCACGCTCTCGGCGGTGTCGCCGTCGATGATGTCGCAGCCGGTCAGGAAGGCGAGCGCGCCGACACTGGCCGCGCCGCGCAGGAACTGGCGGCGCATCGGATCGGGCATCAGCTTCGCCGCGTCCTTGACGAGCAGCGCCTGGTCGACGCCGGGAATGGCTTTCTTCCATCGCATGGCTGTCTCCTATCGCCCGGTGATCATGGCGCGCAGGCTCTTCGGCACGATCAGCGCCAGCGAGACATGCACGACGAGGAAGGCGACGATCGCCGCCATCGCGAAGAAATGGACGTAGCGCGCGGTGTCGTAGCCGTCGAACAGCGCCGTCAGCTCCTGGAACTGCACCGGCTTCCAGATGCCGAGGCCCGACAGCACGATGACGACGCCGCAGAGAATGACGCCGATGTAGAGCAGCTTCTGCACGGCGTTGTAGTGCGCGAGGTCCTCGTGCGCGAGCCTGAAGGTGAGCGCCGCCTTGATGTCGGCGGCGAGCTCGCGCGGACGGACCGGCACCAGCTTGCGGCGGAAGCGGCCGGTCGCGAAGCCGAGCGCCAGATAGACGAGGCCGTTGACGACCAGCACCCACATCGCCGCGAAGTGCCACATGATGGCGCCGGCGAGCCAGTTGCCGAGCGCGATCTGGCGCGGGAACGTGAAATCGAACAGCGGCGAGGCATCGTAGATCTGCCAGCCCGATCCGACCATCACCAGGATGGCGACGGCGTTGATCCAGTGGCAGACGCGGACCCAGCCGGGATGGATCGCGATGCGGGGCATTGTCGCGGGCGCGGCGGCGGTCATGACGGTCTCCCTGTCGAGGCGGGACATTGCGCGATCGCTGGAACGACGGCGCGGCAGCCGGCGCTGCGGATGCATGCCAGCCGCCGCGGCGGGCCTTATTTCTTCATCGTATCGTTGGACATCGGGTCCTTCGTCATGTGGTCCTTCGACATCGAATCCTTGGTCATGGTGTCCTTGGCCATCGAGTCCTTTTTCATCTGGTCCTTGGACATGCTGTCGCTGCGGCCCATCGTGTCCTTCTTCATGTCGTCGGCGCGCGCCGCCAGCGGCGCAAAGGCGATGCCGCCTGCAATCAGCGCGGCCAGAAATGTCCCGGTTGAAACGATCTTTGTCATGTGTTCTCCCTCCTGAGGTTCGGCCCCGCGCCATCGCGGCGACCGCGCGCTTCAGGTAGCAGAGAGCTTGCACACGCCCTCATCAGTTCCCGTTGTCGGATGCTGGCGTTTGCCTCACGGATTTGTGACACTGCCGCGCCGGCACAACGAGCGTGGAGCGAAACCGTGAGCGAGCGAAAGACCGTGTCCGGCAACTTCTTCGAGGATTTCCGGCTCGGCCAGGTCATCCATCACGCCACGCCGCGCACCATCACGACCGGCGACGTCGCGGTCTACAACGGGCTGTTCGGGCCGCGCTTTGCGGTGCAGTCGTCGGACGCCTTCGCGCAGTCGGTCGGCTACCCGCGCGCGCCGGTCGATGACCTGCTGGTGTTCCACGTCGTGTTCGGCAAGACGGTGCCGGACATCTCGCTCAACGCCGTCGCTAATCTCGGCTACGCCGGCGGCCGCTTCCTCAAGCCGGTCTATCCGGGCGACACGCTCAAGGCGGAGTCGGAGGTGATCGGCCTCAAGGAAAACTCCAGCCGCAAGACCGGCATCGTCTATGTGCGCTCGCGCGGCTTCGACCAGACCGGCGCCGCGGTGCTCGACTACATGCGTTGGGTGATGGTGCGAAAGCGCGACGAGAGCGCCGCCGCGCCGGCCGAAAAGGTGCCGGACCTGCCGGCGCAGGTCGAGCCGCCGGCGCTCGGCGCGGGCTGGCCGAGCCTCAACATCGCCGCCTACAGCAACGAGCTCGCCGGCAGCCGCTTCCGTTTCGGCGACTACGACGCCGGCGAGAAGATCGACCACATCGACGGCGTCACCGTCGAGGACGCCGAGCACATGATCGCGACGCGGCTCTACCAGAACACCGCGCGCATCCACTTCAACGCCTTCACCGAGAGCAAGGGCCGCTTCGGCAAGCGGCTGATCTACGGCGGCCACGCCATCTCGCTGGCGCGGTCGCTGTCGTTCAACGGGCTCGGCAACGCCTTCCACGTCGCCGCGATCAACGGCGGCCGCCACGTCAATCCGCTGTTCGCCGGCGGCACGGTGTTCGCGTGGTCGGAGATTGTCGCCAAGGCCGACGTGCCGGGGCGCGGCGACGTCGGCGCGCTGCGCGTGCGCACGATCGCGACCAAGGACAGGCCGTGTGCCGACTTTCCCTGCAAGCAGGGCGACGAGTACGACCCCGCGGTCATCCTTGATCTCGATTATTGGGTGCTGATGCCGCGTTGACCGCTTGCATCCGGGACAGGAATGATGAGATTGCCGTCAGGCCGCTGACTTCGCGGTCTTGTCGCGCATGTGCTCGACGAGCTGACGCGCGAACGGCGCCATGGCGTTGATGTCGCGCACGCAAATGGTCAGGTCGCGCACCGCCCAGTCGTCCTTGATGTCGAGCACGCGGATCGCCATGGTCTTGACCGTGCGCAGCGCGGTCGAGCGCGGCACGATGCCGACGCCGACGCCGAACTCGACGACGCGGCACACCGTCTCGAAGCTGCGCAACTGCACGCGCAACCGCAGCGGCCGGCCGATGCGCGACGCCTTGTCAGCGAAGAAGCGCTGCGCCGCGCTCTGCCGCTCGAGCCCGATGAAGTCGTGGTCGAGGATTTCCTCGAAGGCGATGTCGGCCCGTTTGGCCAGCGGATGGTCCTGCGCAACGACGAGGACGAAGCGGTCGCGGCGGAACGGATAACGCGCCAGCCGCTTCGCATCGACCGTGCCGGCGACGATGCCGATGTCGGCGACGCCCTCGGCGATCAGCGCCACGATCTCCTCGCTCAGGCGCTCCTCGAGGTCGACGCTGACATGCGGGTGCTCGGCGAGGAACGAGCTGAGCACCTCGGGCAGGAACTCGGTCAGCGCATTGGTGTTCGACAGCAGGCGGATCTGCCCGGCCACGCCGCCGGCGTAGGCGCCGAGGTCTTCCCGCAGCCGCGCCGACTGGTCGAGGATGATCCGGGCATGCTGCAGCAGCGTCCGGCCGGCCTGCGTCGGGGTCACCCCCTGGCGGCCGCGAATCAGCAGACCCGTGCCGAACGCCAGCTCCATGTTGCGGATGCGGGCGCTGGCAGCCGCCAGCGCCAGATTCGCGCGTTCCGCCCCACGCGTGATGCTGCCGGCATCCACGACGTGGCGAAAAAGGCTCAAATCGGTCATGTCAAAGCGCATGGTTAGCCTTCGTTATTAGCGAAGGCTAACTTAGCAAAAAGCGGATTGCGAGTGAGCTTCGCCGGGGTCATGTTTCGCGCTAGGCGAAGTATATAGCCTGAAATAAGACCAACTTGAAGAAATTGCAGGCAGCCTGGAGATTCGCATGGCCGACACGACGACGCGCATGAAGCCGCGGCCGCTCTCGCCCCATTTGCAGGTCTGGCGGATGACCCTGACGATGGCGATGTCGATCGCCCATCGCATCACCGGCGCTGCCCTCTATTTCGGCATGCTGCTGGTGGCGTGGTGGCTGCTCGCCGCCGCGGCGGGGCCCAACGCCTACGCCATCTTCGAGAGCTTCATCGGCAGCATCATCGGCAAGCTGATCCTGTTCGGCTTCACCTGGGCGCTCATCCATCACGCGCTCGGCGGCGTGCGCCACTTCATCTGGGACATGGGCCGCGGCTTCGAGCCGAGCGAGCGCGAGATGCTGGCGCTGGCGACGCTGATCGGCTCGATCGGCCTCACTGTCGTGCTCTGGGTGATCGGCTTCATGGTGATCGGCGGAGGATCGCAATGAGCGCGCAACGCAGCTACAAGACCGCCGCCCGCCGCGTCCGCGGCCTCGGCGCGGCGCACACCGGAACCGGAGACTTCATCGTCCTGCGCGTGACCGGCATCGCGCTGCTGTTCCTATCCTGCGCCTTCGTCGTGATCGCCACGTCCCTGATCGGGCGCAATCACGCGGCGACCGTGCAGATCCTCGGCTCGCCGCTCGTCGCGGTGCTGATGCTGCTGTTCATCGGCGTCACGATCTACCACATGTGGATCGGCATGCAGGAAATCATCATCGACTATGTGCACGAGGAAGGCAGCAAGTTTCTCCTGCTGCTCGGCAACGCCTTCTTCTGCGTCGCGATCGGCGTCGCCTGCGCGTTCGCCATCCTGAAATTATCGTTCGGAGTCTGAGGCATGGCCAGCAACGGCGGACAACCGGCAACGCCGACCATCAACGGGCGCGCTTATCCGATCGAGGATCACACCTACGACGTGATCGTGGTCGGCGCCGGCGGCTCGGGCCTGCGCGCCGTGGTCGGCTGCGCCGAAGCGGGGCTCAAGACGGCGTGCATCACCAAGGTGTTTCCGACCCGCTCGCACACCGTCGCGGCGCAGGGCGGCATCGCCGCCTCGCTCGGCAATATGGGTGAGGACGACTGGCGCTGGCACATGTACGACACGGTCAAGGGCTCCGACTGGCTCGGCGACCAGGACTCGATCGAATATCTGTGCCGCAACGCGCCTGCCGCGGTGTACGAACTTGACCACTGGGGCATGCCGTTCTCGCGCCGCGAGGAAGACGGCAAGATCTACCAGCGGCCGTTCGGCGGCATGACCACGAACTACGGCAAGGGCATCGCGCAGCGCACCTGCGCCGCCGCCGACCGCACGGGCCACGCCATGCTGCACACCTTGTACGGCCAGGCGCTCAAGCACGAGGCGCAATTCTACATCGAGTATTTCGCGCTCGACCTGATCGTCGACGACGAGGGCCGCTGCCGCGGCGTCATCGCGCTCTGCCTCGAGGACGGCACCATCCACCGCTTCCGCGCGCAGATGACGATGATCGCGACCGGCGGCTACGGCCGCGCCTATTTCACCTGCACCGGCGCCCATACGCAGACCGGCGACGGCAACGCCATGGTGCTGCGCGCCGGCCTGCCGCTGCAGGACATGGAGTTCGTGCAGTTCCACCCGACCGGCATCTACGGCGCCGGCTGCCTCATCACCGAGGGCTCGCGCGGCGAAGGCGGCTATCTCGTCAACTCGGAAGGCGAGCGCTTCATGGAGCGCTACGCGCCGTCGGCCAAGGACCTCGCCTCGCGCGACGTCGTCTCGCGCTCGATGACCATCGAGATCCGCGAAGGCCGCGGCGTCGGCAAGCTGAAGGACCACATCTTCCTCCACCTCGACCACCTCGACCCGAAGGTGCTGGCCGAGCGGCTGCCCGGCATCTCGGAATCGGCGCGCATCTTCGCCGGCGTCGACGTCACCAAGGAGCCGATCCCGGTGCTGCCGACCGTGCACTACAACATGGGCGGAATTCCCTGCAATTATCACGGCGAGGCGCTGACCAAGAAGAACGGCGACGCCGAGACGGTGATCCCGGGCCTGATGGCGCTCGGCGAGGCGGGCTGCGTCTCGGTGCACGGCGCCAACCGGCTCGGCTCGAATTCGCTGATCGACCTCGTCGTGTTCGGCCGCGCCGCGGCGCACCGCTGCGCCGACATCCTCACCGCCGGCGACAACCAGCCGGAACTGCCGAAGGATTCGGCCGAACGGGCGCTGTCGCGCCTCGACAAGTTCCGCTACGCCTCGGGCGGCACCCCGACCGCGGCGCTGCGACTCAAGATGCAGAAGACGATGCAGACCAACTGCGCCGTGTTCCGCACGGCCGACGTGCTCGACGAAGGCCACACCCTGATTCACCAGATTCGCAGCGGCATCGACGACATCAGCGTCGCCGACCGCTCGCTGATCTGGAATTCCGACCTTGTCGAGACGCTCGAGCTCGACAACCTGCTGGCGCAAGCCGTCGTGACGATGGACGCGGCGCGCAACCGCACCGAAAGCCGCGGCGCGCACGCGCGCGAGGACTTCCCCAATCGCGACGACAAGACCTGGATGAAGCACACCCTGACGTGGCTGAACGGCAAGGGCGAGGTCACGATCGATTACCGCCCGGTGCACACATTCACCATGACCAACGACGTCGCCTATGTCGAACCGAAAGCGCGCGTGTACTGATGAATCTTGTCCCGGACGCAGCGCAGCACGACACGATGCGCTGCTGATCCGGGACCGTAGAGAGGTTTGAGGCTGTAACGGTCCCGGTTCTGCAAAGCGGCGCGCCGCGCCGCTTTGCGCCCGGGACAAGAGGAACCGAGATGGCCGAATTTTCGCTGCCGAAGAACTCGAAGATCACCGAGGGCAAGACTTGGCCGAAGCCCGCCGACGCGACGCGGATCACCGCCTTCCGCATCTACCGCTGGTCGCCGGACGACGAGGCCAATCCGCGCGTCGACACCTATTACGTCGATCGCGGCGATTGCGGCCCGATGGTCCTCGACGCGCTGATCTGGATCAAGAACAACATCGATCCGACATTGACCTTCCGCCGCTCCTGCCGCGAGGGCATCTGCGGCTCGTGCGCGATGAACATCGACGGCGCCAACACCTTGGCCTGCACGCGCGCCATCGACGACGAGAAGCGCGACGTCGTGAAGATCTATCCGCTGCCGCATCAGCCGGTGGTGAAAGACCTCGTGCCCGACCTCACCAATTTCTACGCGCAGTACGCCTCGATCCAGCCGTGGCTGCAGACCGTCACGCCCGATCCGGAGAAGGAGCGCAAGCAGAGCCACGACGACCGCGCCAAGCTCGACGGCCACTACGAGTGCATCCTGTGCGCCTGCTGCTCGACCGCGTGCCCGAGCTACTGGTGGAATTCCGACCGCTATCTCGGCCCGGCCGCGCTGCTGCAGGCGCATCGCTGGATCATCGACAGCCGGGACGAAGCGACCGGCGAGCGGCTCGACAATCTCGAGGATCCGTTCCGGCTCTATCGCTGTCACACCATCCTCAATTGCGCGAAGGTGTGCCCGAAAGGACTGAATCCCGCCAAGGCGATCGCCGACATTAAGAAGAACCTGGTCGACCGGCAGGTCTGAGCCCCCGATTTTTGACAATCCTCGAATCGTCGGGCGGGCGCGCTCCGCGGCATGCCGGTTGCGACTTTCGTCACAGGCGCGACAGCGAATTGGCGTATTGTCGTCCCGTTATCCCAACGTGACGTTCATGGCCGGTTCACTGCAACTGGCTGAAACTTCGCGCGTTGAACTTCTCGCCGTCCGCTTCAGAAAAGGAATCCAGATGCGATTGAACCTGACCTTGGTGGCGAGCGCCTTCGCCGTTGGCTCCGCCAGCTTTGTGCTTTGCCCAGTCGTGTCGGCGGCGCAGCCGGCGGGTCCGATCATCCTCGCCCAGCAACAGCCGAGCAACGCTCCGGAGCAGAAAAAGCCGGAGAGGCAGGAGAAGGCGCCGCCGCCGCACCGTCCGGCGCCGCCACAGCAGCATGCGCCGCAGGCGCCG
This sequence comes from Pseudolabrys sp., assembly GCA_029980465.1. Classification (GTDB taxonomy): domain Bacteria; phylum Pseudomonadota; class Alphaproteobacteria; order Rhizobiales; family Xanthobacteraceae; genus Pseudolabrys. The sequence continues at coordinate 1,693,964 of JARYIJ010000001.1, read as the reverse complement.
AAGCCGCCCGCTGCCGCGAGGCCGGAACAGCAGCGCCCGGCTGGGCCACCGCCGGGCGTCCATCCGCCGCAGCAACCGCACGTGAACGCGCCTCAGGCGCCGAAACCCGCGCAGCCGCCGCAGGTGCAGCCGCAACACGTACAGCCGCAGCACGTGCAGCCGGCGCAGCCGCCGGCGTCGGCACAGCCGAAGATCATCCAGGCACCCGCACAGCCGAACACTCCGCCGCCCCCGCCCAATACGGGCCGTCCGAACCTGCCGCCGAATGCAGGCCATCCCGTGCCACCGCCGAACGGCGCGCGGCCGGATCAAAACCGCGGGCCGAACAACGCTGCCCCGAATCGCCAGCCCGGACCGAACAACGCGCCGCCCACCAATCCCGCCGCGCAACAGCAGAACAACAAGCCCGGTCCCGCTGCCGTCCCGCAGCAAGGCCGCGGGCCGCAGCCGCCCAATGGCAACGCTGCGCAAAATCAGCAAAACCAGCCCGGCGCCACCGGAAACGGACCAAAGCGCATCGACCAGGTCCGCGCCGAACGCAAGGAGACGAAAGAAGGTAACCGCACGATCATCCGCGAGGACAACCGGACGATCGTTCGCCAGAACAACACGACCATCATCCGCCACGACGATACCGACCGCTTCCGCCGCAACGCTCGCAACGTGCAGGTGCAGCGGCAGGGCAACGTGACGCGGACCGAGATCGTGCGGCCGAACGGCGAGCGCATCGTCACCGAGACCGACGCCAGCGGCCGCCCGCTGCGCCGCGTCCGCTTTGTCAACGGCCGGCAATACGTGCTGTTCGACAACCGGGAGGATCACTATCGTCACCGCGACGGGCGCTACGGCAACGGCTTCGGCTTCATCGTCGTCCTGCCGCCGCCGGTGATCCACATCCCGCGCGACCGCTACATCGTCGACGTCGACCAGGCGCCGCCGGCCCTGATCTACGACACGCTGGTGGCGCCGCCGGTCGAGCAGATCGCCGAGCCGTTCACGCTCGACGAGGTGCTCTACAACGACACGGTGCGCGAGCGCATGCCGCGGCTCGACCTCGACACCATTACGTTCCAGACCGGCTCATGGGAGATCACGCCCGACCAGGCCCAACTCCTCGCGCCGATCGCCGAGGCGATGCGGCGCGCCATCGCGCGCAACCCGAACGAGGTCTATCTGATCGAGGGCCATACCGACGCGGTCGGCTCACCGGAGGATAATCTCTCGCTGTCCGACCGCCGCGCCGAGGCCGTGGCCGAGGTGCTCACCAGCCAGTTCGGCATTCCGCCGGAAAACATGGTGACGCAGGGCTATGGCGAGCAGTACCTGAAGGTGCCGACCCAAGGCCCGTCGCAGGCCAACCGCCGCGTCACCATCCGCCGCATCACGCCGCTGCTGGCGCGTCAGTAACGACGGGACCACGAAACGAAGAGCGCCTCGCCATGAGGCGCTCTTTTTCGTTACGGGCACACCTTCTTGTTCTTCACGTTCGGCGCGCAGAGCCGTTCGATCTCGGGGAACGGCCGGTAGGCGGCCTTGGCGCAGCGGTCGTCGGTGGCGCGGAAAAACTGGCTGAGGTGGCCGCCGTAATAATACGCGATGTACTCGCGGTCGCCGAGATACTGGCCGTCGGGGCCGCGCGGATTGAGCCGCACGCAGGACTGATAGACCGTGACCCCGGTGTCCGGCCGGATGACGGGGTCGGAATAATAGGCGTCGTGAATGCCGCTCGGATCGTAATAGACCTTCGGAATCGTCGCGATGATCTCGGCCTTGAAATTCGCCGGGACCAGATTCGGATCGACCGCCACGTCCTTGCTGCTGCTGCCGCCGAACGGATTCAGGTTGTCCAGGCTGCTGCAGCCGGCCGCGGCGGCCAGCACCGCGAACGCCACGGCCGTGCGGAGCGCGCCGCGCCGCATCACAGGCCCAGCTTCTTCTTGCGCTGCGCCAGCGTGCGCAGCCGCAGCGCGTTGAGCTTGATGAAGCCCTCGGCATCGCGATGGTCGTAGGCCACGGCGCCCTCCTCGAACGTCACCAGGTCCTGATCGTACAGCGAGTATCTGCTCTCGCGGCCGATCACCGCGACGCCGCCCTTGTAGAGGCGCAGCCTGACCCGCCCGGTCACGTACTCCTGCGACTTGTCGATCGCCGCCTGCAGCATCTCGCGCTCCGGCGAGAACCAGAAGCCGTAATAGACGAGCTCGGCGTATTTCGGCATCAGCTCGTCCTTGAGATGCGCGGCGCCGCGGTCGAGCGTGATCGATTCGATGCCGCGATGGGCGGCCAGCAGAATGGTGCCGCCCGGCGTCTCATACATGCCGCGCGACTTCATGCCGACGAAGCGGTTCTCGACCAGGTCGAGCCGGCCGATGCCGTTCGCCTTGCCGAGGTCGTTGAGATGCTTGAGCAGCGTCGCCGGCGACATCTTCTTGCCGTCGACCGCGACCGGATCGCCGCGCTCGAAGTCGACCGTGATGATGGTCGGCTTGTCGGGCGCGCCCATGGGATCGTCGGTGCGCGAGAACACGTAATCCGGCACGTCCTGCGCCGGATCCTCCAGCACCTTGCCCTCGGACGACGAGTGCAGCAGGTTGGCGTCGACCGAGAACGGCGCCTCGCCACGCTTGTCCTTGGCGATCGGGATCTGGTGCTGCTCGGCGAACTCGATCAGCTTGGTGCGCGACGTGAGATTCCATTCGCGCCACGGCGCGATCACCGTGACGTCCGGCTTGAGCGCATAATAGGCGAGCTCGAAGCGGACCTGGTCGTTGCCCTTGCCGGTGGCGCCGTGCGCCACCGCGTCGGCGCCCACTTTTTCGGCGATCTCGATCTGCTTCTTGGCGATCAGCGGCCGGGCGATCGAGGTACCGAGCAGATACTGGCCTTCGTACACGGCATTGGCGCGGAACATCGGAAACACGTAGTCGCGCACGAATTCCTCGCGCAGGTCCTCGATGAAGATGTTCTGCGGCTTGATGCCGAGCAGCTCGGCCTTCTTGCGGGCCGGCTCGAGCTCCTCGCCCTGCCCCAGATCGGCGGTGAAGGTGACGACCTCGGCGCCGTAGGTCTGTTGCAGCCATTTCAGGATGATCGAGGTATCGAGGCCGCCGGAATAGGCCAGCACCACCTTCTTGACGCTCTTTTCGCCGCTTTTGGCCATCGGTCCACTCTTGATGCACAGGCGCGCAACGCGCGCGGGAACACTTGGCACATCTTCACCGGCCAAGTGAAGGGGCCAGTTCGTGCCGCCATCAAGGGTCTTTGGCGCTAGTCCCGGCCGTTTTGCCGTTGCGGCCGCCGCACGATGCTCACCAGCGCGCGTTCGATGGCCGCGTCCGTCAAACGGCCCGCCATCCAGCGGTAGATCAGCGCGTGGATAAGCCAGATCACCAGGAAAGTGAGCACCCCGGCAAACAGGACGTCGCTGGCAAAGTGGCCGCCGGCCGCCATGCGCAGCACGCCGACGGCGACGCCGAACGTGATCGCGCCGGCATAGGCGGCGGCGCGCCACGGCGGCGGCGCGTAGCTTGCGGCCGCGATCGTCCAGAACGCGCCCGACGGCTCGCCGGCAACAAATGAGCAGTTGGTGGCGCAGGCGCCGCGCGGATCCCACCACGGCACGAACGGCAGCGCGCCGCCGAACTCGGTGACCTGATAGGGCCGTGGCCGGTGCCAGTGATCCTTGAGGATGACGTTGCTGACGAGGCCGGGGCCGATGGCGAGCGAGGCGATCATGAGCAGCACGGCGCGCGCAGGAATGAGCATGGCGCGCTGCGGCGCCAGCAATTTGAGCGCCACCGCGACGAAAGCCGGCGCCGCGACCAGCGTGACGACGAAGCGCGCGGCCTCGCGCAGGACCGTCATCACTGTGCCCGCCTTGAAGCCCGGCGCAACGTGTATGAACAGATAATGTGACAGCGTGAGGTCGAGCCGCGGTTCGAGCGCGAACAGCGCGCCGCCGATCAGCGCGACCACGAGCACAGCCACCAGTCCGGCGCGAGTCATGAGGCGATCTCTTTCGTCATGATGCCCGCGAAAGCGGGCATCCAGTACCCAATGAACCTCATTGGATACTGGGTCCCCGCTTGCGCGGGGACGACATCGGAGGATGACGGATCGCTGTGCCTTTGCAACAGAGCGATCAACCCTGCCGCCGCCATTGGCCCGCCCGGCGGCCGGCGATGATCCAGTAGACCGTGCCGAACGCGGCGCCGGCCGCGGCGGCCACCTCGGCCTCGCGCGGCAGCAGCGGCGGCGGACGATCGATCGATTCCTCGTAAAGGCCCGGCGCGCCGCTGGCGTAATAGCCGGCCAGCATCAGCAGCGCGCCGCCGAACGCGTAGATCAGGAAGGCGCGCACATTGAAGGCCTCGGTAACGGCGATGAGAATCACCAGCGGCAGGAAGCCGACCGCCAGCGCGAACGCGCTGACGACCGACGCGGTGCCCCAATAGAAGAAGCTCTCGTTTGCACCGAAGCTGTGGGTGATCGAATCGAGAACCCCTGCCGCCGCGACAATGCCGGCGACGACGGCGGCCAGCACAATGGCGACCAGAATGACGAGGATGCGGCCGATCAGCGCCATTATGCGTCCTTGCGCATGATCGTCGCGCTACTCCGTCATCGCCATGGCGCGCAACGCCATGCGCTCGCGCGCCGACAGCTTCTCGGTCGCGCTCTTGAGCTGGCCGCAGGCGGCGAGAATGTCGCGGCCGCGTGGCGTGCGCACCGGCGACGCATAGCCGGCGTTGAACACGACCTCGGAGAACTTCTCGATCTGATCCCAGTCCGAGCACTCGTATCGGGTGCCGGGCCACGGGTTGAACGGGATCAGGTTGATCTTGGCGGGAATGCCCTTGAGCAACCGCACCAGCGCCTTGGCGTCATCAATCGAATCGTTGACGCCCTTGAGCATCACGTATTCGAAGGTGATGCGGCGTGCATTGCTGGCGCCGGGATAATTGCGGCAGGCGTCGAGCAATTCGGCGATCGGATATTTGCGGTTGAGCGGCACCAGCTCGTTGCGCAGTTCATCGCGCACGGCGTGCAGCGAGATCGCCAGCATGCAGCCTATCTCCTCGCCGGCGCGCGCGATCATCGGCACGACGCCCGAGGTCGACAGCGTGATGCGGCGCTTGGAGATGGCGATGCCGTCGCCGTCGGCGACGATCGCCAACGCGTCGCGCACGTTGTCGAGATTGTAGAGCGGCTCGCCCATTCCCATCATGACGATGTTGGTGACCTGCCGCTTGCTCTTCTCCCTCTCCCCGCGTGCGGGGAGAGGGTCGGGGTGAGGGGCCACCTCAGCTGGCACGGCGTACGGCAAAGCCCCCTCACCCGGCGCTTCGCGCCGACCTCTCCCCGCACGCGGGGAGAGGTGAGCCGGTGCCCAGTCGCCGAGCCGGTCGCGCGCCACCATGACCTGGCCGACGATCTCGCCGGGCACCAGATTGCGCACCAGCCGCTGCGTGCCGGTGTGGCAGAACGCGCAGTTGAGCGTGCAGCCGACCTGGCTCGACACGCACAATGTGCCGCGGTCGCCGTCGGGGATATAGACGCACTCGACCTCGTGCGGGCGCTCGCCGTCCACTTCGCCGGGCAGCCGCAGCAGCCACTTGCGCGTGCCGTCGACCGAAATCTGCTCGACCACGACCTCGGGCCGCGCCACGGTGAACGCGGCGCCGAGCCTGGCGCGCAGCTCCTTCGACACGCTCGACATCACGCCGAACGAGGTCGCGCCGCGCACGTAGATCCAGTGCCAGAGCTGCTGCACCCGCATCTTGCGCTCGCGCTCCGGGACGCCGAGCGTGCCGAGCGCATCGGACAGCGCCGCGCGCGACAGGCCGACGAGCGACGGCCTCGCCGGCGCGACATAGCGCTCCAGCGCAGTTTTCTCGATCGGGGCGAGTTCCTGCAAACTCATGACGTCAGCTATTTATGCCATTGGGCACAAAATACGACCCTCATCCTGACAGTCTGGCCGGAAACGATTCCGGGTTTTCAAGCTCGTGTCCCGGGCGCAGCGCAGCGCATTAGCGGTGCGCTGCAGACCCGGGACCCCGGTTTCTTTGCATATAACCGGGGTCCCGGCTCTGCGGTGCACCACGGCGCTACGCTTGTGCTGCACCGCGTCCGGGACACGTCGTTGATTTTGACGGGCTCTTTTCGAGTCAGACTCCAAGGAGCGGCCCAACGAGCCGCATCTCGAAGGATGAAGATCAAGCCCTTGAAACATTTGGCCTCATGGTTCGAGGCGCGCTGCCGTAAGCGCGTTCACGCGCGTCTTTGACGCGCTATGGCAGCGCTCCTAACCATGAGGAGGACGTCACTTGCACTCCTCGGCCACCTTGTCGAGCGCCTGGGCGACGCCCTTCAGCGAATAGGTGTCGGTGGTCTTGGTTCCGCGGGTCGATTCGCTCTTGAGCACCAGATCGGCGCCCTTGCGCATGGCGTCGACCAGCTTCGATTCGTCGGCCGCGTTCTTGATCCAGGCGCCGTCGTTCTGCGTGTACATGGCAAAATGGTCGTTGCCGACCATCGCCGTGGTGTCGGCGCCGGGCTTCTGCGGATAGCCGACGATCACCGATATCTCGTTCTTCACCTTCTCGGCGGGCCGGGTGGACACGAACAGATAGGCCGGATCGCGGCTGCGGCCCGGCGGATCGGTCACGGCGGACGACGGCTTCGCCAGCGCGAAGCACACCATCTTGCCGCCCGGGGTCGCCTTGTAGGCCCCCCAGTCGCCGAACTGGCCGAGCAGTACCGGCTGGTCGCCCCCGCTTTTTGGCTGGGCCAGCGCCGGCGCGGAAAACGCCGCGCAAGCGAGCAGTCCAGCCGATATCGAATGAAGCAAAGAAAGTCTGGTCATCGGGCCCTTCCGGTGTAAGGGGTGACGGCCGACAGGCCGCCCGAGGAATCGCGGGATACTAGCGCATTAAACATGAAAATCGATCATGTGAAGCCCGTATCGCGCGACCGGTCGCCGCGCCGCGTCAATCTTCACGCTTTGTGCTAAGGCACGGGTCCATGAAAGCGTTGCTTTGCACGCGCTACGGCGCGCCCGACGACCTCCGTATCGAAACCATTGCCGACCCGGCCGCCGGACCTGGCGAGGCCGTGGTTCGCGTCAGGGCGGCCGCGCTGAACTTCTTCGACACGCTGATCATCCAGGGCAAGTACCAGACCAGGCCGGCGATGCCGTTCTCGCCCGCCGCCGAATTCGCCGGCGTGGTCGAGAGCGTTGGACCGAACGTCACGAGCGTGAAGCCGGGCGACCGCGTGCTTGCCTATGTCGGCTACGGCGCCGCGCGCGAGAAGATGCTCGTCGCGGCGGAGACGCTCGTGCCGATGCCGGACGCGCTCGACTTCGATCGCGCCGCCGGCCTCGCCGTCACCTACGGCACGGCCTTGCACGCGCTGAAGGACCGCGCGCATCTCAGACCGGGCGAGACGCTGGTCGTGCTCGGCGCCTCGGGCGGCGCCGGCCTCGCCGCCATCGAGATCGGCAAGGTGATGGGCGCGCGCGTCATCGCCTGCGCGTCGTCGGACGACAAGCTCGCTTTCGCGACAACGCACGGCGCCGACGAGACGATCAATTACGCGAGCGGCGACCTCAAGGAGGCATTGCGCCGCGCCACCGGCGGCAAGGGCGCCGACGTCATCTACGATCCGGTCGGCGGGCCTTACGCCGAGCCGGCGCTGCGCGCGATCGCCTGGCAGGGCCGCTTCCTCGTCGTCGGCTTCGCCGCCGGCGAGATCCCGAAAATTCCGCTCAACCTCGCGCTGCTCAAGGGCGGCGACATCGTCGGCGTGTTCTGGGGCTCGTTCATCGAGCGCGACCCGGACGGCCACCGCGCCAATATGAGGCAAATCCTGGAGTGGACGGCAGCCGGCAGGCTGTCGTCGCACGTCCACGCCGTCTACCCGCTTGATGACGCCGCCACGGCGCTCAAGGCGATCGCCGCGCGGCAGGTGATGGGCAAGGTGATCTTGCGGCTGTGAGAGTGTAAGCGTCTCAAGGCTAATAAGATGAGCTTCGTTACGCTCACTTCACCTCTCCCGTTTTACGGGAGAGGTCGCCTGCCGAGCGAAGCGAGGCAGGCGGGTGAGGGCTTTCGCTCGTGCGATTAAGCAAGACCCCCCGACCCTCTCCCAGCGAAAGGGCGTTCACGCCCGTCTTCGACGGGCTATGCGGGAGAGGGAGCGCGCTGTGCCGAACAATTACGCCGCGCGCATCGGCTTGAGCGCGTCGGACCACTTCACCAGCTCGTCGAGCATCGTCTTGGCGCTGGTGACGATGAGGTCGTTCGGCTTGAACGTGCCCTTGTCGTCGATGAACTGCGCGTAGCTCGGCACCGGCACGCCTTCGGGAATCGGCATCATGCGCAACGACGTGATGAGGAGCTTCTCGGTCTGCGCGGCGCGCAGGCCGCCGGACACGCCGCCATAGCTCAGCAGGCCGGCCGGCTTGTAGTGCCACTCGCTGGCGAGAAACTGCAGCGCGTTCACGAACGAGGCCGGCGGGAAGTAATCGTATTCCGGCGTCACGAACACGTAGGCGTCGGCTTCGGCGACGCTCGCCGACCACGCCTTGGTGTGGCTCTGCACGTACTGCTTCATGATCGGGTGCTTGGCCTCGTCGAGCAGCGGCAGCTTGAAATCGGCGATGTCGACGACCTTCGGCGCGAAGCCGCCGTGCTCTTTCGCATAGCCCTCGAACCAGCGCGCGATGGCCGGCCCGCCGCGGCCCGGACGGACGCTGGCAATGACGATATGAAGGTTCCGCATCGGAAAGTCCCTTTGGCTGGAGGGCTTTCCCGGTTGCGAAAGCCGCTCATGGTTACTATTTGTGTCCCGGGCTCATTAGGTGACCATATGGCGAGCGTGCAAGAAGGCACACAGGTGGCACTCGGGAACATTCATGTTCCCAGCGAGTGCAAGCGCATCGGCGAGGTGCTGCAGCGCATCGGCGACAAGTGGACGATTTTGATCGTCGTCCAGCTCGCCGGCGGCGCGCTGCGTTTTTCCGAATTGCGGCGGCGCATCGGCAGCATCTCGCAACGCATGCTGACGCTGACATTGCGCGGGCTCGAACGCGACGGCATCGTCGAGCGCACGGTGTTCCCGAGCATCCCGCCGCGCGTCGACTACGAGCTGACCGAGCTCGGCCGCGACCTGTTGCGCGCAGTGGGACCACTCGGCGACTGGGCGCGGCGTCACATGAAGAAGATCGAGAAGGCGCGTCAGGCCTTCGACGCCCGCGACACCTGATACGCGCTAAAGCCGCGCCAGCGCGCGCTGCGCCGCCTCGCGATGCAGCGGCGTGATATGACTCGCCACCAGCTTGACCGCCGCCGCCAGCACGGCGGCATCGTCGGTGAAGCCGATCACCGGCAGCACGTCGGGAATGGCGTCAGCCGGCAATACGAAATAGGCGATGGCCGCGACCAGCGTCGCCTTCACCTTGAGCGGCGTGTCGCGGTCGAACGCGCAGTAATAGGCGGCGAGCAGATCCGCGGCGAACGGCAACCGCGCGCTAAAACGCGCACTGTGGCGGACAAGTTTGCGCCAGAAGCGAAAGCGCAATCCGGTATCCTGATCGATCCGTCCGAATGCGGCGCGTGCGGTCATGGCCGGGTATGTGGGCAGCGCGACACTCTCTCGCAAGCATGGCTGCCGGAGTCCCAAGGCGGCTACGGCCCCGCGATCCGGTCCATCGCCTCGGCGAGTGTCACGTCGCGCTCGGTGACGCCGCCGGCGTCGTGGGTCGACAGCGTCACGGTGACAGTCTTGTAGACATTGGACCACTCCGGGTGGTGGTCCATTTTTTCGGCGACCAGCGCGGCGCGGGCCATGAAGCCGAACGCCTCGTTGAAGTCCCTGAACGTGAACGTCCTGGTGATGGCATCGCGGCCGGACACATCCGACCAGCCCTTGAGGCGGCCGAGCGCCGATTTGCGGGCTGCTGCATCGAGTTTCTGCGCCATAGCACGGTCCTTTCGTTGGCCTTGCGGCTCCCTGCCAAATGCTCAACCCCACCCCTATCTCTAGGGTTCGATTAGCTTATGAGGGTTTCATGTCCTGGTCATTGAACATCGGCTCGGTGGCGGGCACCGTGGTGCGCATCCACCTGACCTTCCTGCTGTTTCTGGCGTGGATCTTCGCCGCCAGCTATGCCTCCGCCGGCCCGGCGACGGCTTTCGACACGGTGCTGTTCATCGTGCTCCTGTTTCTCTGCGTCCTGCTGCATGAATTCGGCCACATCTTCACGGCCCGCGCCTTCGGCGTCACGACGCCCTACGTGACGCTGCTGCCGATCGGTGGCGTCGCGCAACTCGAACACATCCCCGAAAAGCCCTCCGAGGAATTCCTCGTCGCGATCGCCGGCCCCATCGTGAACGTCGTCATTGCCGGCATGCTGATGCTGGCCGGCGCGCATATCGACAGCGGCGCCTCCGCCGACGTCGGCAACGCGCAAGTCTCCATGATCGACCGGCTCGCTGCCGTGAACCTGTTCATCGCACTGTTCAATCTGATCCCGGCATTTCCCATGGATGGCGGCCGCGTGCTGCGCGCAGCGCTGGCGAGCCGCATGGGCTATGTGCGGGCGACCGAAACGGCCGCGGCGATCGGCCAGGCTGTCGCCTTCGTGCTCGGCTTCATCGGGCTGCTCTACAACCCGATCCTGATCTTCATCGCGATCTTCGTTTATCTCGCCGCTTCGTCGGAAGCGCACATGGTGGCGTTGCGCGCCGCCTCGCACGGCGTGCCGCTCGTCCACGCGATGATGACACAGTTCGCCGTGCTGTCGCCCGACGCCAAGATCAGCGACGCCGTGCACACCCTGCTGAGCACCAGCCAGGGCGAGTTCCCGGTGGTCGACGGCACCGGCAAGCCGCTCGGCGTGCTGGGCCGCAACGACCTGATCCGTGCGCTCAACGCCAAGGGCCCGGACTCGCACGTCACCGACGCCATGGTGGCCGACATGCCGACCGTCGGGCATCGCAGCCATCTCGATCAGGCCTTCCAACTCCTTCAGGACAAGCAGGCTCCCGCCGTCGGCGTCATCGACGCCACCGGCCGGCTCATCGGCCTGATTACCCAGGAAACCATCGGCGAGATGATGATGCTGCAGGCGGCGCTGCCGAAAGGCGCGACTTTAGGGCCCTGGAGCCGTCCCAACGCGGCTTAACCAGCCCTCTACCGCCGCATTGCACAAAGGCGCAAAAACACTATATTCCGCGCAACTCGCGGGCCCTTTGGCCCGCGCTTTGGTTTCCGGAAAAGCGAACGTCATGAATCTGCGCAACGTCGCCATCATTGCACACGTCGACCACGGCAAGACGACTCTGGTAGACCGGCTCTTGCAGCAGTCAGGCATCTACCGCGAGAACCAGCGCGTGGTCGAGCGCGTGATGGACTCGAACGACCTCGAGCGTGAGCGCGGCATCACCATTCTCGCCAAGGCGACCTCGGTCGAGTGGAACGGCACGCGCATCAACATCGTCGACACGCCCGGCCACGCCGACTTCGGCGGCGAGGTGGAACGCATCCTCAACATGGTCGACGGCGCGCTGGTGCTGGTCGACGCCGCCGAGGGTCCACTGCCGCAGACCAAGTTCGTGGTGTCGAAGGCGTTGCGCATGGGGCTCAAGCCCATCGTCGTCATAAACAAGGTCGACCGCTCCGACGCCCGCCCTGTGCAGGTGGTCAACGAGGTGTTCGACCTGTTCGCCGCGCTCGACGCCACCGACGAGCAGCTCGACTTCCCGATCCTGTACGGCTCGGCCAAGCAGGGCTGGATGGCAACCGCGCTCGACGGCTCGCACGATGACGGCATGAAGCCGCTGTTCGACCTCATCCTCAACCACGTCAAACCGCCGGTGGTGGAAGAAGGGCCGTTCCGCCTGCTCGGCACCATCCTCGAGGCCAACAACTATCTCGGCCGCATCGTCACCGGCCGCATCACCTCGGGCAGCGTCAAGCCGAACCAGCCGGTCAAGGTGCTCGACCACGCTGGCAAGCTGGTCGAGAGCGGCCGCATCACCAAGGTGCTGGCGTTCCGCGGCCTCGAGCGGCAGCCGATCGAGGAGGCGCAGGCCGGCGACATCGTCGCGCTGGCGGGCCTGCCGAACGCCACCGTCGCCCACACCATCTGCGACCCCTCGGTCGAGAAGCCGCTGCCGGCGCAGCCGATCGATCCGCCGACTTTGGCGATGACGTTCCGCGTCAACGACTCGCCGCTCGCCGGCACCGAAGGCAGCAAGGTCACCGGGCGCATGATCCGCGACCGCCTGCTGCGCGAGGCCGAAGGCAATGTCGCGCTGCGCGTGCGCGAGAGCGACGAGAAGGATTCGATGGAAGTGGCCGGCCGCGGCGAATTGCAGCTCGGCATCTTGATCGAGACGATGCGCCGCGAGGGCTTCGAGCTCTCGGTGTCGCGGCCGAAGGTGCTGCTGCGCAAGAACGACGCCGGCCAACTCGAAGAGCCGATCGAGGAGGTCGTGATCGACGTCGACGAGGAGCACTCCGGCGTCGTCGTGCAGAAGATGTCCGAACGCAAGGCCGAGATGACGGAGATGAAGCCGTCCGGCGGCGGCCGCGTCCGCCTCGTGTTCCACGCGCCGACCCGCGGCCTGATCGGCTATCAGGGCGAGCTGCTCACCGACACGCGCGGCACCGCCATCATGAACCGGCTGTTCCACGGCTACGCGCCGCACAAGGGCGCGATCCAGGGCCGCCGCAACGGCGTCCTCATTTCCAACGACCAGGGCGACGCCGTCGCCTACGCGCTGTGGAACCTGGAAGATCGCGGCCCGATGATGATCGAGCCGGGCTGGAAGGTCTACAAGGGCATGATCGTCGGCGAGCACACGCGCGACAACGACCTCATCGTCAACGTGCTCAAGGGCAAGCAACTCACCAACATCCGCACCACGTCGAAGGACGAGGCGGTGCGGCTGACGCCGCCGATCCGCATGACGCTGGAAAAGGCGCTGGCCTACATCCAGGACGACGAGCTCGTCGAGGTGACGCCGAAATCCATCCGGCTGCGCAAGAAGCTGCTCGACGAGAACGAGCGCAAGAAGGACGAACGCGCCCGCGAGGCTGCCGCCGAGGTGGCGTAACATATCATCTGTCGCTGGGGTTCGGCTGTCATCACCTGCACCCGCCTGCGCGGGTGCAGGCTCCAGCGGGTGATCCAGTAAAGGCGAAAGCCGGTTGTTATTCTCCGAGTCATTGGATACTGGATACCCGCTTTCGCGGGCATGACGACTGGTCCGTTGCCTTTCGGCGGCAGTCAGCGCACTCTGATCCGGTCGGCGGGTTCATCCCGTGGGTCAATTTGAAACAAATCCGATGCGCGAGGCGGTTATCACACCGCGCGTGACGGCATTGCCCGCCGGTTTGGGCCTCTGTGGCCCGTAATCCACACCGTTTACCTTTCGTTAAACACAAGTCTTGATGGCCGCCGTGTTCGTTGCTTGTATCGACGCATGAGCACGGTCGTTATCGAGATTCGTCGCGCCAAGCCGTCCGATGCCACGGCGGTCGCCGGCACTCATGACGAGTCCTGGCGGAACGCCTACCAGGGAATCATTCCCGGCAACGAGCTCGACCGGCTGATCAGCCGCCGCGGTCCGGAGTGGTGGGACTCGGCGATCCGCAAGGGCAGCCGCATCACCCTGCTGCAGTTCGGCGACACCGTCGCCGGTTACGCCAACTACGGCCGCAACCGCGCGCGCAGCCTGACCTACGACGGCGAGATCTACGAGCTCTATCTGCGGCCGGAATATCACGGGCTCGGCTTCGGCCGCCGCCTGTTCACTGCGGCGCGCAAGGATCTCGCGCAGAGCGGCCTGCGCTCGCTGGTGATCTGGGCGCTGTCGGATAACGAGCCGGCGGTCGGGTTCTATCGCTCGATGGGCGGCCGCGCCGTAGCACGCTCGTCGGAGAAGTTCGGCGACAAGACGCTCGATAAGGTCGCCTACGCCTGGCAGGCTTAGCGCGAAGCGTCGTCCCTGCAAAAGCAGAGACGACGGTATTCAATGAGTCGTCGGTAATAACTCACGCTGTCTTCACTGGATCACCCGCTGGAGCCTGCACCCGCGCAGGCGGGTGCGGGCATGACACCGTTGCGCTACTCAGCAGCCAATGTCCGGCGGCGGCAGGCTGCGCTGCAGGCACGCCGCGCGCAGCGTGTTGAGCATCAGACAGGCGATCGTCATCGGCCCGACGCCGCCCGGCACCGGCGTCAGCGCGCCGGCGATCGCGGCGGCGTCCGCCGCGACGTCGCCGACGATGCGCGGCTTGCCATCTTTACCAGCGATGCGATTGATGCCGACGTCGATGACGGTCGCACCCGGCTTGATCCAGTCCGCCCTGACGAACTCAGGCCTGCCGACCGCCGCCACCAGGAGATCGGCGCGGCGGCAGACTGCCGCGAGGTCGCGCGTCTTCGAATGGGCGATCGTCACCGTGGCGTCCTCGACGAGCAGAAGCTGCGCCACCGGCTTACCGACGATATTGGAGCGGCCGACCACCACCGCGTCCATGCCGGCCAGCGAGGCGTGAACCGTTTTCGCGAGGATGATGCAGCCGAACGGCGTGCACGGCACCAGGCCGGGAAGGCCGCGCGCCAGACGGCCGGCGTTGAGCGGATGGAAGCCGTCGACATCCTTGTCGGGATCGAGCGCCGCGATCACCTTGTGCGCGTCGATCTGCGGCGGCAGCGGCAATTGCACCAGGATGCCGCTCACCGCCGGATCGGCGTTGAGCCTGCCGATCAGCGTCAGCAGCTCGGCCTCGCTCGCGGTCTCCGGCAGCTTGTGATCGAACGGCCGCATACCGGTTTCGGCGACTGCCTTCGACTTCGACCGCACGTACACTTCGCTCGCCGGACTGGCGCCGACCAGAACGACGGCAAGACCGGGCACGACGCCGTGCGCCGCATTCAGGCGCGTGGCCTCGGCCGCCACCTTGTGGCGCAGCTCCGCTGCAATTGCCTTGCCGTCGATGATGCGTGCCGTCATGTCGCCGCCCTCTGCGCCGCCATCATTACTTGACGGCGACAAGCTTCTCCAGCGCCGCAACAAGCGCCGGCCCATCGCCTTCGATGCGCAGCATCTTCACCCGCGACGTCAGGCCCGCCGTCATCGTCACCGCGCGCGGCGCGACGCCCACCGCCCTGGCGACGAGACGCACGAGCGCGTCGTTCGCTTCACCCTCGGTGGGCGCGGCGCGCACTCGCGCCTTGAGCACCGGGCGCCCATCGTCGAGCGTGGCAACGCCGTCGATCGCGTCGCGGCCGCCGCGCGGCGTCAGCCGCACGGCGAGCGAAACGCCGTCGGGAGCAAGGACCCAGGGAACGCCGCCGGCCACCTAGATGAAGATCTGGATGTAGAGCCAGGACACGAGCTGCTTGAGGAACAGCAGGCCGATGATGAGGATCACCGGCGAGACGTCGATGCCGCCGAGATTCGGCAGGATGTTCCGGATCGGCCGCAGCGCCGGCTCGGTGATGCGGTAGAGAAACTCCCCGATGCTGGCGACCAGCGGATTGCGGGTGTTGACCACGTTGAACGCGACCAGCCAGGACAGCACGGCCGATGCGATCAGGATCCAGATGTAGAGGTCGATCAGCGTAAAGATCAGCCAGAGAAAGGGGTTCATGCCGGTTCCGCCCGTTGGTCGGCGACACGAATAGCGGCTTGGCCGCGCTGAGAAAAGGGGGCGGCGGGCAATCCTTGACAGCCCCCGACCCCCGCCGTACATCCCGCGCACTCTTATGGACATCCATTTATGGATGTGTCCTTGGGACATCGCGCGGCCTTGCGCCGCGCGAGCGATCGGCTGGGGCTGTAGCTCAGTTGGGAGAGCGCCTCGTTCGCAATGAGGAGGTCAGGGGTTCAAATCCCCTCAGCTCCACCAGCCTTCGCCGCTTTGCGGGTTCCGGCCCGGCAAGACGACACGCCATCCAATACTTTGTTGCGAGATGAAACCGCCGGTCCCTGGCGGGCTTTATGTCACGGCGGCGGCCTTGATCTAGCGCAACGCCGCCGCACGCCGTGCCGATAACATTTCTTTATTGATGAATGCTGCGAGGAGGCGTGACCCGTGAACGTCAAGGACATCATGACCCATCGCGTGCTGACGGTGTCGCCGGACGCGACCGTTCTTCAGGCGGCGAACCTGATGCTCAAGCACCGTATCAGCGGCCTGCCTGTCGTCTCGGCCGCGGGTGAGCTGGTCGGCATGCTCACCGAAGGCGATCTGCTGCGGCGCTCGGAAATCGCCACGGAAAAGCATCGGCCGAGCTGGCTCGTTTTTCTGCTAGGGCCGGGGCGGGCGGCGGAAGCCTTTACCAAGGCGCATGGCCGCAAGATCGAAGACGTTATGACGCCGACGCCTTACACGGTGACGGAAGAAGCGAGCCTTGACGACGTCGTCGCCCTGATGGAAGGCCACAACATCAAGCGCCTTCCGGTGCTGCGTCACAACAGGATCGTCGGCATCGTCAGCCGCGCCAACCTGCTCAAGGCCTTGCTGGCGAGCGCAAAGTATGACGCTTCGGTCGTTTCGAGCGACAGCAAGATCCGCAACGCGATTGTCGCTGAAATGGAACGCAGTTCCTGGGCGCCGACTGCGATGGTCGACGTGCGGGTCGAGAATGGTGTCGCGACCTTTACCGGCTGCCTGCTCGACGAGCGTGACCGCGTTGCGCTCAAGGTGCTCGCGGAGAATGTCCCCGGCGTGAAATCGGTGCGTGACAATATGACGTTGATCGATCCCTATACCGGAACCGTACTGGGCGACATGGCGGCGGCGTAGCCGGGATTTCCGGCGGGCATCCGGTCATGGATTGCCGGATCAAGTCCGGCAAGGCGAGCCCGTTTCCATCAAAAGCGAACGGCGATCAGACCGCGAGTTTCTGCTCTTCAGCCGGAGCCAGCGCCAGCCAGTGATTGAGAAACGTCGCGAGCCAGTTGCGCGCGGCGAAGTCGTACACCGCGCGGTCGGCGATGTGCTCGTGGCGCTGCTTGGTGCCGGGCAGCTCCATGCGATGCGCGCCGCGCACCAGCCACTTGTACATCATGGCGTGCGTGACTTCGGGGTGGAACTGGATGGCGTAGCCGGTGCCGTGGCGAAACGCCTGGATCGAGAAGGCGTCGCCTTCGGCCAGCAGCTCGCTGTTGCCGGGCAGTTCAAAACCTTCACGGTGCCATTGATAGACCGCGTCCGGCCATTGCGGCACGACCTCGAGCCCCGTCCGGGTCGGGCGAATCGGGTAATAGCCGACCTCGGCACGGCCGTCCGGATGCGGATAGACCTTGCTGCCGAGATGCTTCGCCAGCATCTGGCCGCCGAGGCAGATGCCGAGAAACGGCTTCCGGTCGCGCAACGGCACGCCGATCCAGTCGATCTCGCGCTTGACGAAGTCCTCATTGTCATTGGCGCTCTGCGGCCCGCCGAAGATCACCGCGCCGGCATGACCATCCATCGTCTTCGGCAGCGGATCATCGAACCGCGGCCGGCGGATGTCGAGGCGATACCCGAGCTTCTCCAGCATCTGCCCGACTCGTCCGGGCGAGGAGTGCTCCTGGTGAAGAATGATCAGAATCGGTTGCGGCATGGCTCGGACGTAGACTGTACGCCGGTATTCACTACTAGCGGGTTTATCGCGGTTTGCAACGCGACTCAGACGCAAATGCGCCGGATTTACGGCCCTTTTCGGAGCTCCGCCACGGCCCCGCGGCGCGACTGCCGCCGGCCGACCGCGGCGGCGAGGAGGCCGGCCGGCACGAATCGCACCAGCGCGACCAGCATCCTGTTGAGAGCGCCGGGGACGACCAGAGCCTTGCCCGCCACCAGGCCGCGATAGCCCAGCTCGGCGACGTGGTCCGCATTCTGCGTCAGAAGCTCGGGCACGCGGACCGACCGCGTGCCGGCGCGCTCGCCGAACTCGGTCGGCACCGGGCCGGGCGCCAGATGGGTGACACGAATGCCGCGCGGCTTGAGCTCGCGGCGCAAGGCGTCGCTGAACGAGCGCACGTAGGCCTTGCTGGCGTAATAGACCGCCATGCCGGGACCCGGGAGAAATCCGGCCATCGAGCCGACGTTGAGAATGCCGCCGCGATGCCGCGCGAGGCTGTCGACGAAGGCGAGCGACAGCGCGGTGAGCGCGCGCATGTTGACGTCGATCACGCCGAGCTGGTCGCCGAGAGCGCGCCGCGCCGCCGGCCCGGCGATACCGTAACCGGCGTTGTTGACGACGTACTGCGGCTCGACGCTGTGCGCGGCGAGCGCGCCACGGATGGTTTCGACCGCATCCGGCGCCGCGAGATCGACCACGATCACCAGCGGCCGGTCCTTGCCCTGGGCCGCGATCTCGCCGGCCAGGGCCTCGAGCCGGTCGCGCCGCCGCGCCACCAGCGCGAGCGCGTGGCCGTTGGCGGCGAACACGCGCGCCAACTCGGCGCCGATGCCGGACGACGCGCCGGTGATGAGCGTGACGGGACGGAGAGGCATGGAATGAAACTGTATTGCTTCACCAGCACTGTCATGGCCGGGTTTATCCCGGCCATCCCGCCCAGGGACGCGCCGCGCCTGCCTGAGCGAGATCACCGGGTCAAGCCCGGTGATGACGGCTCAAAGTCTCAGCTCGCGGCGCGGAAATCCGGCGGCGGCAGCATGCCGTTCATGACGGCGCCATTGGCCGCGCCGTTCGCCGCGCCATTGAGCACACGGTTGCCCTCGGCGCGATGCACGACACGCGGCCGCTCGACCTTGGCGAGCACGGACTCGACGACCGGGGCCTGCTCGTCAGTGACGCACGACAGCGTGCCGCTGAGCACCGCGCCCTTTTCGAGCTGCAGCTCGCCGTAGCGGATGTCGCCGAGCACGCGACCGGTCGAATGCACCGACAGCAGTTGCTTGACCTGCACCGACTCCGAAACCGTACCGTGGATTTCCGCCTCGGTCGCGACGATCGTGCCCTTGACCGAGCCCGACTCGCTCACCCAGACCGCGCGCGCGTTGACGTTGCCTTCGACGACACCGTCGACGACAACGATGCCCGGCACCGTCACCTCGCCTTTCACGCAAACGCCAAGACCGATGCAGAGAGTGTTCGGCTCGATCGCCGGGATGGTGGCCTGGTTATGATCCGCCATTGTGCCCACCTTTCGTGGGAGGAAAGTTGCTGTGCCCAACATCGATGCAACCAAATCACTACCGATAGTGGTGCCGCCGGCAGACGTCATAAAGCGCCATAACCGCTTATAAACACTTTTATTTCAGATGGCCGAACAAGACGATGCGACATCGGATTGCGTTGCCGCGCCGCGCGCCTTGCGGCAACATGCAAGGAATAAGGCCAAAACAACGCTATCGGAGAAAACGCCGTGCCGAACCCCCGCATCAGCTACGTCGATCCGTCGACGGTGAACGATCCGGCCATGCTGGCCGAGTTCGACCGTTGCGCCCGCGAAGGAACGCCGCGACCCGAGAGCCAGGCGGTGCGCGCGCATGTGCCGGCGGCCTTCTGGTCGTTCGCCAATACCTGGCGCGACGTGTTCAAGAACGGCGTGGCCGACCACAAGATCAAGGAGCTGTGCCGCATCTATGTGTCGCGCTCGGTGATGTGCGAGTTCTGCGGCAACCAGCGCTCGATCAAGGCGGCGAAATCCGGACTGCAGGAAGCCGACTACATGGATCTGATCAATTTCGAGTCGTCGCCGAAATACGACGAGCGGCAGAAGGCGGCGCTCGCCTACACCGAATGCATTACCTGGGACCTGCCGGCCACCGACGAGCTGTGGGCGCGCCTGCACAAGAACTTCAGCGAGCCGGAGCTGGTCGAGATCGGCTACTTCGTCGCCATCACGATGGGGCAGCAGCGCTGGCTGCGCACGCTCAACATCGAGCATCACCAGATTCTCGCCGGCACCGACGGGTCGATGGCACCGGGCTTCGAAACGGCCGACGCCCTGACGCAGTCGAAGCAAGCGCCCGACTACTGGGCGAAGACTCCCGCCAAACCGCACACGCAGGCCGCCGAGTGAGCGCGCCATCGGCCCCTGCGGCGCAGCCCGCCCACGCGGACAGCGCGCGGATTCGCGTCCGCAGCCTCGGCAAGCGTTACGGCGCGCTCGAAGTGTTCCGCAACATCGAGTTCGATGTCGGCGCGCGCGAGATCGTCGCCATCGTCGGCCCGTCGGGCTGCGGCAAGACCACGCTGCTGCGCTGCATCGACGGGCTGCTGCCGCACGACACCGGCGATATCTGGGTCGGCGACGCGCGCGTCGAGGAGCCGATCGCCGGTGTCGCCATGGTGTTCCAGCACTTTGGCCTGTTTCCGTGGAAGACGGTGTTTGACAACGTCGCCTATGGCCTGCGCATGGCCGGCGCCGCCAGGACCGAGATCGAGCGCAAGGTGCCCGAGTTCATCAAGATGGTCGGGCTCGCCGGCTTCGAAAAGGCGTTCCCGTACCAGATGTCGGGCGGCATGCAGCAGCGTTGCGGCCTCGCCCGCGCGCTCGCGGTCGAGCCGAGCGTGCTGCTGATGGACGAGCCGTTCGCCGCCGTCGACGCGCAGACCCGCGAGATCCTGCAGTTCGAACTGCTGCGCATCTGGCAGGAGCGGCCGACCGCGATGATCTTCGTCACGCATTCGATCGAGGAAGCGGTGCTACTCGGCCACCGCGTCATCGTGCTCAAGGGCCGGCCGTCGTCGATCCACGAGATCGTCGAAATCGACCTGCCCGGCCCGCGCACGCGCGCCACGCTGCAACTGCCGCGCTTCGCCGAACTGCGCGAGCGCGTCTGGGGCACGCTGATGCGCGAGGCCCGCGAGGCCGAATTCCAACTCGAACGCGCCTGACGGCAAGACACAAAGACACAAGACAAAAGATATCAGGGAGGATTCACATGACTGGCATTTCCAGACTCGCCACCGGACTGATGCTCGCCGGCGCCCTGGCGCTCGGCGCCGCATCGCCCGCTGCGGCGCAAAGTGCTGCATCGGGCAAGAAGCTCGTGCTGGCGCTGCCCGGCATTCCGCCGATCTATTCGGTGGTCATCGGCTACGTCGCCGACAAGGAGGGCCTGTTCAAGAAGTACGGCGCCGATGTCGAGATCAAGCCATTCGACAACGGCACCGCTGCGGCGCGCGCCGTGGTCGCCGGCGACGTCGACATGGCGTGGTCGCCGACGCCGCCGGTCATCAACCAGGTGTCGAACGCCGGCGTGCCGCTGGTCGCGATCTACGGCATGCCGAACCCGGACTGGGTGGTCGGCACCACCGAGAGCGGCAAGACCTGCAAGGACCTCGCCGGCCAGGAGGTCGGCGTCGACTCGATCAACGGCGCGCGCTCGGTCGCCTTGCGCTCGATGGTCGCCAACGGCTGCCATGACATCAAGTTCGCCGACATCAAGCAGGTCGCGCTCGGCTCCGGCTCCGGCCAGGCCATGCTCGCCGGCCGCCTGAAATACGCCGTGCTGCATCTCGACGACCTCGCCGAGATCCAGACGCAGGGCAAGAAGCTCAACATCCTGCTGGCGATGAAGAACACCAACCCGACCAGCCATTACCTCGTGCTGGTCGCGCGCAAGGACAAGCTCGCGGCCGACCGCGACGCCTATGTGCGCGCGCTCGCCGGCATGATCGCCGCGGCGCGCTTCATGTCGGACCCGAAGAACGCCGACGCCGTCGCCAAGGTCGCGACCGTGACCGGCCACGACGAGAAGGTCAGCAAAGCGGCGCTCGAGGAGTTCCTCAAGATCGACTTCTGGGCCACCAAGGACGACGGCATGCCGCGCAACAAGATCGAGGCGGTCGCCAAGCTCATGAAGAAGATCGGCAGCATCAAGGCCGACAAGGAGCCGGTGAGCTACGACCAGTTCGTCGACGGCAGCATCTGGAAGGATGCCAACGCGATGGTGAAGTGACCGTTTGATTTCGCGAACCCTCGCAACACATCATGTTGTCGTCCCCGCGAAAGCGAGGACCCAGTAACCGCAAGCGCCTGTTGTCAGTCGCAAGGTCGGCGATTACTGGATCATCCGCTTTCGCGGATGACGACGACACCGAATAACGGGTCTAGCGCGCCGTGCCTTTCATCCTGCTCCGCCGCCACGCGCCGTTCCTGCTGAGCCTGATCGGCGGCCTCGCGATCTGGGAGATCGCGGGCCGCATGACCAGCGCCGCCTTCATGGTGCCGTTCTCGGTGACTTTGGTGCGGCTGTGGCAGCTCGTCGTGCACGGCAACTTCATCGCGCAGTTTCTCGAATCCGCCGAGCTGTTCATCACCGGTTTCGTGCTGGCGCTCGCCGTCGGCGCGCCGCTCGGCATGCTGCTCGCGCGCGTGCGCGCGGTGCGCGTCGGCATCGAGCCGTACCTCATGCTCATCTACGCCACGCCGATGGTGGCGCTGATCCCCTTCATCCTGTCGATGATGGGCTTCGGCTTCGCGCCCAAGGTGCTCGTCGTATTCCTGTTCGGCGTGTTCCCGGTCATCTACAACACCGTCGAGGGCGCCCGCAGCATCAAGCCGGAGCTGATCGAGGTGGCGCGCTCGTTCCGCTCCGGCGAATGGCCGCTGTGGCGCGAGGTGATGCTGCCCTACACGCTGCCCTATCTGATGACCGGCGTGCGCCAGGCGATCGGCCGCTCGCTGGTCGGCATGATCGCCGCCGAATTCTTCCTGAGCTCGACCGGGCTCGGCCAGCTCATCATGGGCGCGTCACAGGACTTCGACACCGCCGGCGTGTTCGCCACGATCTTCGTCATCGGCCTGATCGGCGTCGGCCTGATGCGGCTCGGGCTCGAGATCGAGCGCCGCTTCGCGCGCTGGAGGCAGTAAGTGACCTCGTCCGCTATCAACGCACCGGCCGATGCAGCACCGGAGCCGCCGCCGCTGTCCGACCGGCTGCGCCAGACGGTCCTGCCGCGCCTCGTCACCGGCCTGATCCTGCTACTGATGTGGGAAATTGCCGTGCGGCTGCTGGCGCCGCCGTTCGTCGCCAGGCCGTCGAGCGTCGTCGCGATCGCGCCGAAGGTGCTGACCGACCCGAAATTCCTCGCCGCCACCGGCAGCACGCTGCTCGCGGTCGCCGAGGGCCTCGTCATCTCGCTCATCCTCGGCACGCTGACCGGGCTCGCCATCGGCCGCTCCCGCATCGCCGAGAAGGCGCTGCTCCAGCACGTCAACTTCTTCTACGCCATGCCGATGATCGTCATCCTGCCGCTGTTCTCGCTATGGTTCGGCTATTCGGCGGCGACGCGCATCGCCACCATCATCTTCGCCTCGATCTTCGCCATCGTCATGAACGTCGCCGACGGCGCCCGCGCGGTGCCAGGCGAATATCTCGAAGTGGCACGCTCGTTCCGCGCGCAGCGCCTGCGCATGCTGTTCGAGATCGTGCTGCCGTCGTCGATGCCGTATCTGCTCGCCGGCGTGCGGCTCGCCGGCGGCCGCGCGCTGATCGGCGCCGTCGTGTCGGAGTTCTTCCTGTCGATCGGCGGGCTCGGCTACTACATCCTCTACAACTCGCGCTCCTACCACCACAGCGAGGCCTTCGTCGGTGTGCTGCTGCTCGCCGCCTTCGGCGTCGGCTTCGAGGTGCTGGTCGGCTGGTGCACCCGGCGCTTCATGCCGTGGTACCGGCGTGGCGCGAATTGAATGTGCAGGACAGGAACCCCAACCATGACCCCCGATCCCCGTCTCACCGCCGCCGTCTCGCACTGGGGCGCGCGGCTCGTCGCCAACGGCGTGGCGCTGACCGACTTCGAGGACATCACCAAGTCGCTGAAGTCCTACGACGACTGGTGCCGCGCGTGGTCGGAGCGCGGCGCGGTGCATGAGAGCATCGCCCGCGAGGCGCAGGCCAAAGGCAAGATGCTCACCGCCGCCGAATGCTTCCAGCGCGCCGGCGTCTACTATCACTTCGGCGCCTTCCTGTTCGTGCACGACCAGGCGCAGATGAGGGCCGCGCACATGAAAGCGATCGCGTGCCGCCAGGCGGCGCTGCCGAACCTGCGTCCGCCGGGCGAGCGCGTCGCCATCCCCTATCTCGGCAAGACGCTCTACGGCATTTTGCGCAAGCCGCCGGGTGTCGCGAAGCCGCCGGTCGTCGTCATGGCGGTCGGCCTCGACTCGACCAAGGAGGAGACCGATGCCTATGAGGCGCCGTTCCATCCGCGCGGCATGGCGACGCTGGTGTTCGATGGGCCGGGCCAGGGCGAAGGCCAGTACGATTTCCCGATCCGCGGCGACTATGAGGTGCCGGTCAAGGCGGTGATCGATTATATCGAGACGCGCGACGATCTCGACGCCGGCCGCATCGGCATGTGGGGGGTCTCGCTCGGCGGCTATTACGCGCCGCGCGCCGCCGCGCATGACACGCGCATCAAGGCCTGCATCGCGCTCGGCGGCCCGTTCGACTGGGGCGCGGCATGGGACACGCTGCCGGCGCTGACCCGCCTCGCCTTCCAGGTGCGCAGCCACGCCAGGGACGAGACGCAGGCGAAGAAGAACGCGCAGACCTTGTCGCTCGCCGGCCTCGCCGGTCGCATCACCTGCCCGATCTACATCGTCAACGGCCGCCACGACCGCGTCGTGCCGCCGGGCGACGCCGAGCGCCTCGCGCGCGAGGTCAAGGGGCCGGTCGAGCTGATGATGGTCGAGGACGGCAACCACATCGCCAACAACCGCGCCTACCGCTGGCGCTCGCAAAGCGCCGACTGGATGGCGGACCAGCTCCGGATTTGAAGGCTCGGCCGTTCAGAGGAATCCCGTCACGAACTTGTCGGCCCATGTCCCTTCCCAATAGGCTGAAAGGACAACGGCCGCGGCGATCGCGCCGGTCATGGCGCCGCCGATGATGTCGGTCGCATAATGCGTTCCGACGTAAACGCGCGAGACGCAAACCAGCAGCGTACCGGACAGGAGAACCCAGGCGCGCCGCCACGCGCGACGCAGCAGAAACGTCGACGCAATGGCAAAGGTCGCGGTCGCATGATCGGATGGAAACGACCAGTCGGCGCTGCGGCTGATGATCAAATGAGTGAGGCCGGCGTCGTAGGGACGGATGCGATGAATGAAGAGCAGAATGATCTGGTTGATTCCGAGACCGATCAGAAACGCAAGCCCGGCGGCGACGCAGGTATGCCGAACGGAAAGCCGGTCGTTCTTGCTCCACCATTGCAGCACGACATA
Organism: Pseudolabrys sp.; assembly: GCA_029980465.1. GTDB lineage: Bacteria > Pseudomonadota > Alphaproteobacteria > Rhizobiales > Xanthobacteraceae > Pseudolabrys. Next base: position 1,668,747 of record JARYIJ010000001.1, on the reverse strand, counting down.
GAGCACCAGAAGCGGAACGCCGACCTCACTCGCCGCGATCATGGTCCAGTCAAGAAGCGGACTTGCACCGGCAAGGCTGTTTATCCAGAGAGTAACGGTGCGATCCATAAGGAAGCCTCAATTCGGCTGGGAAGGCAGGGCGCGGTGAACGAACACCGAATCCATCAGATATTCACGGCGAGTATCCTCCTGAAAGGCGCGCATGCGCTGATCGAGATCGTCGGCGGCACCGCGCTGGCGATCATCAGCACCGACAGCATTGTACGCATCGTCAACGCCGTCACGCAGACCGAACTCATTCAAGACCCCCACGACTTCGTGGCCACTCATCTGCTCGCGATGGCTCGTGACTTTTCGGTACAGACCAAGAGCTTTTACGCGTTCTACCTGGTCAGTCACGGCGCGATCAAAGTAGGCCTGGTCATCGGATTGCTGAGAAACAAATTGTGGGCCTATCCGGCATCGCTGGTGGTTCTGGGGCTTTTCATCGCCTATCAAGCCTATCGTTTCTCCTACACGCACGGCGCTGGACTGATCGTTCTCACGATCTTCGACCTGATCGTCATGCTCTTAATTTGGCATGAATATGGTCTGGTTCGGCGCCACATCAGCGTGGACTAACCAACGCAACGCTCCCGGCGACACCGCTCAAAGCACTTTGAACCCTCGCGGGATAGTATGGAATCGCTCGACGCCGGTGTCGGTGATCAGCAGCATCTCGCCGGTCTGCACGCCGGCGGTGCGATCCTTCGTCACGACGTTGGGCTGCACCACGACGGTCTGGCCGGCGCGGAACGGCTCCTGCGGCACCGGGCCCGAGGGCCGGCTGGTCGAGCCGAGCACCGGCGGCAGATAGCCGCCGCCATAGCCGTGCAGCAGATCGTCGATGATGGTGAAGCCGGCGTCCTCGATGACGCGCGAGGCCGCGATCACCTGCGCCGGCGTCGCGCCGGCCTTCAGCACCTTCGTGACGGCGTCGAACGCCGCATCCGCCGCCGCGTGCAAGTCGCGATAAAGCGGGGTCGGCTCCTCGCCGAGCGCGAACGAGCGCAGCACCTGGCCCGGATAATCCCAGAACGTCGCGGTGATCTCCGCCACCACGACGTCGCCCTTCTGCACCTTACGCGTCGACGGAAACTGGCGCGGCACGCCGACCTTCGACGCGTTCATCGGCGTCACGCCGATGTAGTGGATGAAGTTGACCGCGCCGTGCCTGACATAGGCGCGCTCGACCAGATCGTCGAGCTCGCGCTCGGAGAGCCCCGGACGCACACCGTCGCGCAAGCCCATCATGCCGAGATCGGTAAAGTGCGCGCCGATGCGCATCCAGTCGATCTCCTCGGCCGATTTCACCAGGCGACGCCGCGTGTAGGGCTTGTTGAGGTCCTTCGGCGCGCCGAACGCCTCGCTGAGCGCGATGTACTGCATCGCCGTCAGCGGCCCGATGGTGGCGACACGGCCCTGCCCGGCGCCGCGCTCCTTCAGCGTGGCGATCGTCGCGGCGATCGACGATTCGCCGCCCCAGCGCACATCGGCGTGGTCAGCGGCGATCAAGGCCGCCTGCGGCTCGTGGTTGACCCACTGCACGAACATCATGTCGCGCCGGCCCGGCGTGAACACGCCGACGGCCTCCGCCGTCACCGGCCAACGCGTCAGGTATTGCACGATGGAGCCGACCCGGTTGGCGCCGACGAAGACCAGATGATCGCACTGCGCCTGCGCCAGCAGGTCCGTCACGGCGGCACGATGGCGCTCCATCTCCGCGCTGGAAAAGCGCGGATATTCGGCATCGACGATGGCTTGCAGCCGGTCCGGCAGTTTGCTCATGCGCTCATTCCCTTGTCGCTGTCGTTGTCATTCCCGCGCAAGCGGAAATCCAGTAAAGGTGACGCCCGTTACCGCGTTCTGACTCTTTGAATACTCAATCCCCACTTCCGCAGGGACGCCACCGGAGTACCCCCATGCCCTCGACCTATCTCGATTCCGCCGTGTTCCGCGACATCTTCACGACTCCGGCGATGCGCGCGGTGTGGTCGGACGAGAACCGCGTGCAGAAATATCTCGACTTCGAGGCGGCGCTCGCCAGGGCGCAGGCCAAGCTTGGCATCATTCCGAAGAACGCCGCCACCGAAATCGTCCGAAACTGCAAGGCCGATAAGTTCGATTTTGCCCTGCTGAAAGAAAAGACCGAGCGCATCGGCTATCCGGTGCTGCCGGTGGTCCAGCAGCTCGTCGCGCTGTGCAAGGGCAAGCTCGGCGAGTGGTCGCACTGGGGCGCCACCACGCAGGACATCACCGACACGGCGACCATCCTGCAGATCCGCGAGGCGCTCGACCTGATCGGCGCCGAAATCGACGGCATCGCCGAGGCGCTGGCCAAGCTCGCCAGGAAATACCGCAACACGCCGATGGCCGGCCGCAGCAACCTGCAGCAGGCCGTGCCCATCACCTTCGGTTACAAGATGGCGACGCTGCTCGGCGCCTTCGAGCGCCACCGCGAGCGGCTCGCGCAGTTGCGCAGGCGCGTGCTGGTCGGCGAGTTCGGCGGCGCGGCGGGCACGCTGTCGTCGCTCGGCAAGGACGGCCTCAAGGTGCAGGCCGGGCTGATGAAGGAGCTCGGGCTCGGCCAGCCCGACATCTCCTGGCACACGGTGCGCGACCGCATCGCCGAGGTCGGCTGCTTCCTCGGCCTCGTCACCGGCACCTGCGGCAAGATCGCCTTCGACGTGAAGCTCCTGATGCAGACCGAGGTCGAGGAGGTGCAGGAGCCGTTCCACCAGGGCCGCGGCTCGTCGTCGACCATGCCGCAGAAACGCAATCCGATCTCGTCCGTTTACATCACCGCGCAGGTCGCCATCGTCAAGCAGCTCGCCGCCGCGCTGCTCGAAGCGCAGGTCGAGGACCACGAGCGCGCCACCGGGCCGTGGGAGATCGAGTGGATCGTGCTACCGGAGATTTTCATGCTGACCGCCGGCGCGCTGGCGCAGACGCGGTTCGTGGTCGAGGGCATGCAGGTCAACGCGAAGAAGATGCGCGACAATCTCGACATGACCAACGGCCTCATCATGTCGGAAGCGGTGATGATGGGTCTCGGCGACCGCATGGGCCGCAACTATGCGCACGACGTCGTCTACGACGTGTGCCGCGAGGTGGTGAAGACCGGACGGCCGCTGGTCGACCTGCTGCTGGAGAACAAGGAGATCGCGCAATACGCCGACCGCAGGACGCTGGAGACGCTGACCGACCCGGCCAACTACCTCGGCGTCGCCGGGGAGATGGTCGACCGCGTGCTCAAGGGCCGAAAGCGGAAATACTGATCGCGGGCATTATTGTTGCTGTCATGCCCGCGAAAGCGGGCATCCAGTCATCAATGAAACTCATTGGGTACTGGATTATCCGCTTGCGCGGATAATGACCTTCAGGCGACGGCATCGTTCGCCAGATCAGCGTGGCGGTGTCATCGCCTTGAGCAATTCCGTGACGTGCCCGGTCGTGACAGAGGCGTTTTCGCGCAATTCACGGAGGTCGTAGGCGAGATTGGCGATTGTCCCGAGGCCGACTTTACCCTCGGCGAGGTCCTGACGCAGAAGCGCATTGAGGATGTGGGCTTCCACCATCACGTGACTCTGGAGACCGGCCGCCACAGAATTGCCCCACTGCTCTCCGGCGTCGGACGGGCGCAGATGATAATTCGCAAGAACGCGCGGGACGAGCTGGATCTCGAAGCGCGAAAGCACGCGCATATAGAAATCCCAATCGCCGAGGACCGGCAGTTCTTCGCGATACGGTCCCAGCTCCTCGTGGAGGCGGGCCCGGTACAGGAACGAGATCGGAGGAATGAAATTCCGCGACGCCATTCGAAACAGGGTGACGTTCTGAACCCAGTTGTTGAAAGGACGAACGCTTTTGCGGGCGACGGTGCCGTCGAACACGACTTCGTCGATATATTGCGTGTGACAAACGACGCCCGCGACCGAAGGCGGCTGGCAGTCGAGAACGGCGACCATCGTCTCCAGAAAGGCTTCGTGCCAGCTATCATCATCGTCATGGATGACCACGAGGTCGCCTCGGCTTGCCCTCAATCCGGCATTGGCTGCCGCCCAGCGTCCTTTCGAGGTGTCGTGATGGACGACGGCAATCTTGCGCCGAACGACGTCCGGCACCTGGGAAAGCAACTGCTCCAGGGCTGCCGCATCGCCACCGTCGTTGACGATGACGATCTCCCAATCCTGGTAACCCTGCTGCTGGACGCTCAGAATACTGCGCGCCAGGAAGAGCAGACGGTTCTTGGTGCGGGTAATGACAGAAACATGCGGCATGATGGCGTCTAGCTTGCCGCCGCCACGGCGATATTCCGATCTGCGAAGGCCGGCGAAACCCCGGGCACCTCAGCCGCGACTTTGTCGAGAACAAGAAGCGTTTTCTCCGCCCCGAGCTGAGGCAAGCGATAGGTAATGACCTCGCTCAACGTCAGATTAAGCCCGGCAATCACTTCACGATAGCGATCAAGAGAGCGCCACCGCACGTGAGACGCATCGCTCGGCGTTCCCGGAAAATGCTCGAGCACCAGCAACCGGCCATCGGGCTTCAGGTTCTGCGCCAGCATCTCGAGTCCGCGCCGCCACGCCGTATCGTCGACGACATGGAACAGGACATCCAGACAGAGAACGGCGTCGACCGGCGGGAGTCGCACCTGATCGAAAGGCTGGGCGATAAAGGTCCCGCTGGGAACGCGGGTCCGAGCTTGGGATACGGCCGTTTCGGAGAAATCGGCGCCAATCACCTGAAAGCCGAGCTCGGCGCAGACCGCGCTGACCACGCCCGTGCCGCAGCCAGCGTCGAACAGGACCCGTCCCTGCGGCTTTGGAAATTTGGCGAGGAGCGCCGTCCGCACATAGTCGGCGTTCAAGGCGTAGTCCTGCAGGTTCTGTGCCTCGCTCATTCCGATATGGCCGACGCTGCGGATCGATCCCTTCAGCGAGTCATGCCGCTCCGTCCAGTACCTCTTGGCATCGAAGGCGTTGGACTCGCGCCCGAGCAGGCGGCCCACGGCTTCCGTTTGGCGGGTGAGCGAGTAGCGGCCGACGATAAATGAGCGATAAATGTTTGCCTGCGCGTGAAGGACGCGTTCGACCGCTTGATCGACCGTTGCGAACAGCGCTTCCGCCGGCCAGGTCTTGGCTGCGCCGGGATAATCGTGCACCACCGGCCAGCAGCCGCTTGCCATCGCCTCGCCGATATTCATGCCGAAGCTCTCGTAGAGAGTGGTCGAGAGCAGCACGCCCTTGTCGCGATACCAGGTGTCGATATCGGCAATTCGCCCATAGAAGGTGATGAAGCGCCCGAGATCCATCGCATCGATGAGATGGCGCAAGTAGCGCGCGGTCCGCGGACAGTTGGCTTCGCCGGCCACATGCAGATGATAGCCGGTGTCACGATCGACCAGCCGCCGCAGGATTTGGAGTGCCAGCATCGGATTCTTTTTCATCGCGATATCGCCGACCCAAGCGATGCGATGAGGATCGCCCGGCGTAGCACCCGGCGCGAAGCGGTCGCAATCGATGCCATTGGAAATGACGGAGCAATGGACACGCTTCGGCAGGTCCGGCATCTGTCTCAGCAGCTCGTCGCGGATATCTTCGCTGACAAAAATCAGATGATCGACTGCACTCCACTTCACCTGATGCGGCATGCGTCCGTCGATGACCTCGGTCGAATGCAGACGCACGATGACCTTCTTGCCGTGGGCGCGCATATCGAACTTGTTGGTGGCCCAGACCGCATGTTCGAGGCACCATTCCAGCCAGACGATATCGGCCCAGGAAATCGCCTCGATGAGAGGCGCCTCCTGACGCGAATGGACGAAACGGATATCGTAATCCGGCTCGAGAAAGGCGATGATGTCGCGCAGAAACGAGATTTCGCGGGGCTTCAGAGTATCAATGAAGGCGATGCGAGGTCGACGGTCGGCGCCAGCAGGGACCAAGGGTGGCGAAGCAGTCTGCGGAATCATAATTTGCTTTTGCCCGCTTTGCCGGAATTGCTCTTGAAGCTTAAACGCCGATCTCCTTCGAATCAGGCGGGAAAAGCGCCCTTCCCGCGATCGAGCGGCTTCGGCGCCGATTGCTCGTCGTGAAGCCGGGTTCAAACATGGCGCATCGCCATCGATCCGAATCTGGCCTGATTGCTTACCGGGCTCCCGCTTTCGTGGAAGCGACAGGCGCGGCGCGCGGCATCGTCTTCCGGATCAGCAGCGCGACCAGCAGGCCGAGCACGCCGAGACCGCTGAACAGCATCGCCAGCGTCGCGCCATAGCTCTGCAAGGCGGCGACGATCGCCGTGGCGGCGGTCATGAACGCGGCGTTGAGCACGTTGACCGCGGCGATGGTGCGGGCGCGATAATCGGCGCCGCTCCAGGCCTGCACCGCCGCGAACACCGGCACGATGAACAGGCCGCCGGCGATCGCGAGGCCGGCGAGATCGAGGGCCGCGTGCAGCCCGAGCGCGCTCGAGAACACGGCGAGCGGCGGCCGCATCATCGGCGCCGCGCCGCTCGTCGCCAGCAGGATGCCGAGGTCGAGCGCAAACGCGCCCATCAGCACGGCGCCGGCCAATGTCGTGCCGAGCACGATACGGCCGCGCGCAATGACCGCGGCAAGGCCCGAGCCGACACCGACCGCGACCGAGAAGATCACGAGATAAGTTGTAGCGGTCGTCTCGTCGCCGCCGATGGCGTTCTTGATAAGCGGCGGCAACAGCGACAGCGCGACAATGCCGACCAGCCAGAACCAGCTCGTCACCAGCGAGCCCCACCACAGCCGCGCGTCGCCGCGCAGGTGGCGCAGCATCGCCGCGGTCGAGCGCAGGATGTTGGCGGTGACGACGAGGTTCGGCGCGCCCGAGCCGGTCGGCGGGATGAGCAGCGCCGAGAGCCAGCACGCCAGCGCGAAGGCAACGATCAGGCCGGACACGATCAGCGCGTCGCCGGCGCCCCTGGTGGCGAGGCCGCCGGCGATGGTGCCGGTGAGGATGGCGATGAAGGTGGCGCCCTCGATCAGCGCGTTGCCGCCGGGAAGTTCTTCGGGCCGCAGATGATCAGGCAGAATTCCGTACTTGATCGGCCCGAACAATGACCCGACGACGCCGAACAAGGCCAGCGCAACGAACAGAACGACCAGTGTATGAGTCAGAAATCCGGCGACCGCGACGCCGGCCGCGATCATCTCGAGGCCCTTAAGCCATTGCGCCACCGTCGCTTTGTCGTAGCGGTCGGCCAGCTCGCCGCCCAGGCCCGACAGAACGAAGTACGGCGCGATGAAGATGCCCGATGCAAGCGTCACTAGCGCCGATGTATCGGTTGTCGCGCCGAACAAGATCAGGAAGACGAGCGACGTCTTGAGAAAATTGTCGTTGAACGCCGAGAAGAACTGGCACGCGAACAGCGGCAGAAAGCGCCGTGAAAACAACAGCTTCATGGCGACGGACCGCCGAGCGAGCCCTGCAACTCGCCGAGCAGGACGCGCAGCTCCATCTCGCGGAATTCGACATACACCCGCCGCAACCAGCGTTGTAATTCGTTGCCCGGCTCAATCCCCGCCCCGACGATCGCGTTGTTCGGCGGATCGTTGAACGAGAATGGCTTCGTCTCGATGAGGCGGCGCAACCCCGGCGCCAGCACGGGAATGTGCACCGGCGCCGCGCCCGGCCCCGGCGCGGCGAAGCGGCCGCGGTATTGCGACTCGCCGAGATAGGCGTTGTGCACCGGGATGAGCGCCGCCGCCGGATTATCGCGGCGCAGCGCGGCGACAGCCTCCGCCGCGGCGTCGTCCGGCGTGGCAACGAACAGGATGATCGTCGCGGTGCCGATGCGGCGCATTTCACCGGCAAGGTCGATATCCTGCATGACCGCGAAGAACGGCTTCATCGCCGCGAGGCCGAGATCGATCACCTTCTGCGTGCCGTCGTTCGCCGCCAGCCGGTCGAACAAGGCCATCTGCCCGTAGATTCCGGAGATATCGGCGGGCGCGGCGATGGCAGGCAGATAGTCGCTCAGCGCGGTATCGCCGCCATTAAGATCGAAGGCCGCCACCTTGCGCGCGTCCTGCATGTAGAAATCGGCCAGCAGGCGCGCGATCAAGGTGCGGCCAGAGTGCGGCCGCGTCGAGGTCACGATGGTGATGACGTTGCGCAGCGACATCTGTCAGCACCGCTCCGGTGCACGGCCGCCACGCCGGCGGTCAACTCGCGGCCTGGCGCGGCTCGCCTTCCGCCTTCGGCGCCACGAGGTCCATCAAATTGACGCGGTCGTACTCGCCCCAGACATTGCCGAGCCAGTGCCGCACGTAGCCGCGCAGCACGAACGAGTAGTTGGCCGCGTCGCCGCGTCCGTTCTTGTTGGCGACAAAACTGACGAACGGCGTCGACGCCACCTCGACCTGCTCGCACGCCATCTCGTTGAGCTTCGGCACCGTGATCTCGGCCGCGCCGGGGATGCGCTTGAAGTATGAGTTGTAGGTCGACGGGTCCCACTCGAAGAACGTCGTGTTGTTGATGAAGTTCTTCACCAGGAAGTAGTTGGCGTCGCCGACCACCTTGGCGGTTTCGGCGATCTCCTCGAGCGAAGCGATCGAGGGCCCGAGGATGTGGAATACCGCAAAGGTGATCTGGCCCTTCTTGGCGGAGTCGAGCAGGCCGATCTCGCTCAACGCGCGCAACGTCGGCGACAGCAGGCCGGCGCGGATATCGATGACCGTGACGTTGGCGCCGGCGTTGCCGAGCGTGTCGAAGATCTTCATCTGATCGCCGACCTCGGTGACGTCGACCACCTCGGTGAGGTCCGGATGGAAGCGCTTGAGCGTGCCACGCGGCGATTCGGTGTCGAATGCCCGGACCGGGACTTGGTGCGCGGTGAAGTAGTCGAGCAGGGTTCGCGCGACGGTGGTCTTGCCGACGCCGCCCTTGTCGGCGCCCACGAGAATGACTGCTGGCTTGGCCATCGATTTCACTCAACAACGAGGAACGGACCGGACCTTAGCACGGGCCGCGTGCCTGTATGACAACGGCCCATGCTCGATCGCCGGCCCAATCGACAGGAATTCACCTGTCGAGTCAATTCGTTGAGCCCGACTTCAGGCTGGCTTCCACCGTGACCGATTTCGACGCCGCAAGCGCCCGTGGCGACAAACCCCGCAGACCCTCAGACTTCTATGACTCCCTGGCCATTGCTATTTTATGGGGGTACATTAATTCATGATCGAATTCGATCCGGTCAAGGATGCTGCCAATATCAAGAAGCACGGCATCTCGTTGGCGCGGGCGGCCGATCTTGTTCCCGCCGCCTCTGTCGTCGACGACCGACGCGAGGCAACGTCGTGCGTCCGATCAGCCTCCGCCGTGCCCATTCCAAGGAGATGAAGCGTTATGCCCCGTAAGCAGACGAAAGAACCCGTGTTCGATCGTGACAACCCCGAGTGGACCAAGGCCGATTTCGCTAAGGCCGTTCGCCACAAGCCGGGCACGACGCTCCTGGAGGCCGCAAGCCAAGCTCGTCGCGGCCGGCCGCGGCTCGCCAATCCAAAGCAGTCCGTCAAGCTCCGTCTCGATGCTGACGTGCTTGCTTCATACCGAAAGACCGGCCGCGGCTGGCAGACGCGAATGAATGCGGACCTGCGAAAGGCGGCGCGCAAGCTGAAGACGGGATAAGCTGATCCGCCAAGACTCCGGCGAGAGCCGTCGCTCGTGCAAAAGAGGCTTGCAAGATTGATTTGCAAGATGGAATCCGCAGGGGCGGAAACTGGTGCCGGCGGAGGGATTTGAACCCCCGACCACCCGCTTACGAAGCGGATGCTCTACCGCTGAGCTACGCCGGCGACCTCGGAATTGCGCCTCTGATAGAGGCGCAGGTCCCGCTTGGCAAGCAATCCTCGTCCGCGCCGGTCAGCCGAACATCCGGCGCAGCCGGCCCCAGGCGCCGCTGGCCGATGACGGCGGCTCCGGAACAGGCTCGTCGGCATCGGCGGCCGCCTCCGGACCCGGGTCGTCGGGCGCATGAACGACCGGGATGACCGGCTCGACCGGCCTTTCGGCCGGTTTCGGCTTGGACGCAGGCTTGGGCGGAGGTTCGGGCGCAGACCCGGCAGCCGTCGCAGTGTTTTTGTCAGGCTCCGGCGCCGCAGTTTCGGCCGGCGCCTCGACGGCCGGCGCTCCTTCCACCGACGCCGGCACCTCCGGCTCGATCGCCGGACGTTCGACGCCGATCGCGGCGACCGGCACCTTCCACTGGAACGCGTCGAGCTTGCCGGTCACAGGCGACACCGGCTGCCATTGCTCGCTGACAACGCCGTCGGCGGTCCACGCCGGATCGGGCGCGGCGCGCATCGCCCGCGACATCCATTCGCGCGCCCGGCCGACGTCGCCGTCGGCGTCCTCGATGTCGGCCATGAGGCCGGCGACGCGGCGGGTCGGCGCGCGCAAATGATCGGCGAGCGCCGCCCGCGCCGCCGGGAAGTCGCGCGCCTCGAGCGCGGCCTGCGCCAGCGCCAGCGCGCTTTCCACCGAGTCCGGTCTCCTAGCGGCAAGCCGTTGCACGCGGGCGCGGCGCTCGCGCGCGGAATCGCCGAAACGCAGATTGGCGTAGGTCGCGACGATGTCGGGATGCGGCGTCTGCTGCCACGCGGCGTCGAGAATCTTGCCGGCCTTGCGCACCGAACCCGCCTCCGCGAGAAGCCGCCCCGCAAGCACGGCGGCAGGCACGAGATCGGGCGCGAGTTTCACGGCCTGCAGCGCCTGCGCGCGCGCCGTGTCGCGGTCGGTCGCCTCGAGCGCCAGCGCGTTCGCGGTAAGCAACACCGCGCGCTCGCGCCGCCAGGTCGCGGCCTCAAGCGACGGCTTCATGTCGTCGAGCACCGCAAGCGCGCCGGCCCAGTCGCGCGCGGCGCAGCGATGCTCGAGCGCAGCCTGGGAGGCCCAGGCGACGCCCGGCGAATGTTTCGCGGCCTCTTCGGCAAACAGCCGCGCCGCAGCGTGATCGTTGCGGCGATGCGCCTCGATATAGAGCCCGCGCAGGCCGAGCAATTTGGTGTGCGCGTGCCGCGTCATCTGGCGGAACGCGCGCTCGGCCGCGCCGCGATCGCCGGCAAGCTGCGCCGCCTGCGCGTTGAGCAGCATCGCCAGCGGCTCGTCGGAGGTCAGCCGCGCCGCCTCGTCGGCGGCCTTGCGCGCGGTGTGCATGTCACCGGAACCGACCGCAATCAGCCCGCGCGTGATCGCGGCGTGACCCTTCATGGCGCGGCGGTGCCGGAAGAATCCCGAAACGTGATCGGGCGAGCGCAGGATGGCGCGATAAACCGCCCAGACGACGATGACGAACGCCGCAATCAGAATGACGGCGACCGCCGCCACCATCAGCGAGGTTTCGATGCGGTAGCCGAGCCATGTCACCACCACCGCGCCGGGCCGGTCGGCGAACCAGGCGATGCCGAGCGCGATGAACGCCGCGGTGATGAGGAAGACGACGACGCGCCACATCGGCCGATGCTACCTCGCTGCCAATGCGCCGGCGCTGTCAGCGGCGAGCTTGTTACTGGCGGAGATGGCCGCCTGGCGCTGGTCGAATGTCTTGCGCCACGGCGCGGCGACGGCGCGGACCTTGTCCGGCAGCTTGTCCAGCTCACCGGCAGCACCCGCGATATCGTCGTGAGCAAGCTTCGCCTCGATGCGCGCCAGCACGGCGGAGGGCGCGTCGCCGGCGGGCTCGCCGGCCGGGCGGATGCGAACGAGCCTGCCGGCATTGGCCTCGAGCTTGGCGATGAAGCCGTCGGGGCGCGCCGTTCCGGTCCCCGCCGCCTTGATCATGTCCGGCAGCAAGGCCTTGAGATCGGCCGCCATCCTGGCGTCGTCCGGCACGCCCGATGCCGCGAACGGCTCCAGCGCGGCAATGTCCTTCGGGTTGGCGCCGAGCGCCTTCGCCGCGGACAGCTCTGTGGCGTAAGGCGCGCCGCGGGTCACGGCGTCCCGCAGGGCAAACGTGGCGAGCGCGCGCCGCGCCGCCGCGTCGGAGCCGGTCTGGCTGGCGACCTTGTCCTGTGTCGCCTTCGCAGACTCTTCGAGCGCATCGAGACGCTTCGTCACGGCGTCGAGAGCGGCGGCTTGCTTGGCACGAAAATCATCGAGCGCCTGTGTCGCGGCACCGGCTTTCTGCGCTGCTGCCGTCGCCGCCTCCGCGGCGCTCTGCGCGCGCTGGCTCAACGCCGCCGTCGACGCGGTGATGGTTTTCACCGACGTCTCGACGGCAGCCATGCGATCCGACAGGGCCGCATCGGACGCCACACCATCTGACGACGGCTTGCTTGCCGCCTGCTCGATCTTGTCGAGCCGCTGCGCGAGCCGGCCGACAGTCTGCTGATCGGCGACCGGGGCTCGATCGGCCAGCGCCTCGATCTGCGATTGCAAGGCGGCGAGTTGCGATTTCAGTGCGCTGTTATCGACGGTCCGCATCGGGACGTAACCGCCGAGCGCCAGAGCGACGGCAACAATCGCGACCAGGACGGCGCCGGCAGCGCCCGCGACAAGATAGCCGCCGATACGTGACGACGGTGACGGAGGCGCATCGCTCGCGGCTGCTTCGGCTTCAGCTTTCGGCTCGTCGCCCACCGGTGATGAGGCGTGCGGCTGCGCTTCAGCCTGGTCTGTTTTCTCTGCCGCCACTTCAGTCGCCGTCAAATCGATGGTCGGCGTCGGACGCGCGCGGCGGCTGCGCGGACCGGGCATGGCGCCTTTGTCGCCTTGATCATCTTCCGCCATTCCGGCTCTCCGAACGATTCAGCCGCCGCCAATATGCGGGCTACAAAACGACCGGTCACGAGCGGCGTCAAGGCGACCTTTGTGCTACCAGCGCCAGCACGGATGCTTCATCCGGGCGGCTGGCGATCTCGACCGCATTGGCGCCGGCTTGCGCCAGTGTCTCCGCCACGGTCCCCGAAATGCAGAGCTGACGCGGCTTCAGCGCCGCCGCGAGCAATCCTGCGTCCTTTGCGCCGGCCAGATAGGTTTCCGCGCTCCGGCGCGAGAAATGCAGCACGGCGTCGATCGAACCATGATCGATCGCGTCGAACAGATCGGGCGGGAAGCCGGTCGTGACGGTCCGGTACACCACCATCGTCACCGCCGCGATGCCCTGCCGCTTGAGCTCGCCCTCAATGTCAGCGGCCCGCTCGGCGCCGGCGAGATAAAGATAGGGATGGCTATGCCCCAGGCGCCGGCTCACGATCAGGCGAACCAGATCGCCCGCATCGCTGCGCGGCGTATGGATGTCGCGGAACCCCGCGGCGCGGGCGGCGGCGGCGCTGCGCTCGCCGACTGCGAACAGCGGCAGCGCCAGCAGCGGCTCAAGCTGCGCGCGCGTCAACGCCCGGATGGCGTTGATGCTTGTAATAATGACGGCGGCCCAGGCGCCCGTGACATCCGCCGCGACCGGACGAATCCGCGTCAGTGGCGCCAGCATGACGTCATGGCCCGCCGCGCTCAGCGCCTGTGCGGTTCGCTCGCCGTCCGGCAAGGGTCGCGTGACGAGAATGCGCATCGGGACATCCGGTGACGGGACTAAACGGTGCTAGCATTGCACCGCATCGCCTCGCGGTGCTAACCGATCATAAGGATCATGACTGGACCGGAAAAGCCGATGGTTGTGCTCGGCATCGAGACGACCTGCGACGAGACCGCCGCCGCGGTGATCGAGCGTCCGCCCGCCGGCCGTGGCGTCATCCTGTCCAATATCGTGCTGTCGCAGACCGTCGAACATGCGGCGTTCGGCGGCGTGGTGCCGGAAATCGCCGCGCGCGCCCATGTCGAGGCGCTCGACCACATCGTCGCCCGCGCCATGAGCGAGGCGCGCAAGCGCTTCGACGATCTCGACGGCGTCGCCGCCGCGGCGGGACCGGGCCTGATCGGCGGCGTCATCGTCGGGCTCACCACCGCCAAGGCGATCGCGCTCGTCAACCGCAAGCCGCTCATCGCCGTCAACCATCTCGAGGCGCACGCGCTGACGGCGCGGCTGACCGACGGCATCGCCTTTCCCTATTGCCTGTTCCTCGCCTCCGGCGGGCACACGCAAGTGGTCGCGGTGCGCGGCGTCGGCGATTATGTGCGGCTCGGCACCACGGTCGACGACGCCATCGGCGAAGCTTTCGACAAGACGGCGAAGCTGCTCGGCCTCGGCTATCCCGGTGGGCCGCAGGTCGAAAAGGAAGCCGCGCATGGCGACGCCGCGCGCTTCGCGCTGCCGAGGCCGATGACGGGGCGCAACGACGCCAACTTCTCGCTGTCGGGGCTCAAGACCGCGCTGCGGCTCGAAGCCGAGAAGATCGCGCCGCTGACCGATCAGGATGTCGCCGACCTGTGCGCCTCGTTCCAGCAGGCCGTGGTCGACGTCGTGCTCGACCGGCTGCGCGCCGGGCTCAAGCTGTTCCAGGCGCGGTTCGGCGCGCCGACCGCGCTGGTTGCGGCGGGCGGCGTCGCCGCCAATCAGGCGCTGCGCAAGGCGCTGCATCACGCCGCGCTGGAGGCGGGCACCATCGTGATCGCGCCGCCGCTCGACCTGTGCACCGACAACGGCGCGATGATCGCCTGGGCCGGTGCCGAGCGGCTCGCGCTCGGCCTCACCGACACGCTCGACGTCGCGCCCCGCGCGCGCTGGCCGCTCGACGAGATCGCGGCGGCGAACGCGCCGGCCAAGACGGCGGCCTTCAAGTGAGCATCGACCGCATCGCCGTGCTCGGCGGCGGCGCCTGGGGAACGGCGCTGGCCGAGGTGGCGGTGCGCGCCGGGCGCAGCGTGTCGCTGTGGGAGCACGATCCCGTCAACGCCGAAAACCTCGCGGCGAAGCGCGAGAGCCGGTACCTGCCCGGCGTGCGCATCGACGACCGCATCGAGCTCGTGCGCGATCTCGCCGTGGCGGCCAAGGCCGACGCCATCCTGCTCGTCGTGCCGGCGCAGGCGACGCGCGCGGTGGCAAAGCCGCTCGCCGCCGCGATCGCCGCCGGCACGCCGATCGTGTCCTGCGCCAAGGGCATCGAGCGCGGCACTCATGAATTCGTCACCGACATCGTGCGCGGCTGCGCGCCGCGCGCCGTGCCGGCGATCCTGTCCGGGCCGAGCTTCGCCGCCGACGTGGCGCGCGGCCTGCCGACCGCGGTGACGCTCGCCGCGGCCGATGCCGATGTGGCGCGCGACCTCGCGCACGCGCTCGGCTCGGCGACGTTCCGGCCGTATCATTCGAGCGACGTGCGCGGCGTCGAGATCGGCGGCGCGGCGAAGAACGTGCTGGCGATCGCCGCCGGCATCGTCGCCGGCCGCGGGCTCGGCGCCAGCGCATCGGCGGCGCTGATCACGCGCGGCTTCGCCGAATTGATGCGGTTCGGCCGCGCCTATGGCGCGAAGCCGGAAACGCTCACCGGACTGTCCGGCCTCGGCGATCTCGTGCTCACCTGCTCGAGCCCGCAATCGCGCAACCACGCGTTCGGCGTCGATCTCGCCAAAGGCATCGCGCCGGACAAGGCCGGCGGCGGCAAGCTGGCCGAAGGCGCCTTCACCGCGCCGGTGCTGCTCGACATGGCGCGCGCGAGGAGTATCGAGATGCCGATCTGCGAGGCGATCGCCGCGGTGCTCGACGGCGCGCTGACGGTCGACGGTGCGATCGAATCGCTGCTGACCCGGCCTTTCAAGGCGGAATAACCAGGCGGAGCGACCCATGGCCTACTGGCTGATCAAATCGGAACCCGACGTCTGGTCGTTCGCGCAGCAAATGGCGAAAGGCGCCAAGGGCGAGGCCTGGACCGGCGTGCGCAACCACGCCGCCAAGCTCAACCTGATGAAGATGAAGAAAGGCGACCGCGCCTTCTTCTATCACTCCAATGTCGGCAAGGAGATCGTCGGCATCGCCGAGGTGATCCGCACCGCCTATCCCGACCCGAGCGCGAAGCCCGGCGAGCCGTGGGTCGTGGTCGACGTCAAGGCGGTCGAGCCGCTGCCGAAGCCGGTGACGCTCGAGGCGATCAAGAGGGAACCCAAGCTCAAGGACATGGCGCTGATCAAACTGTCGCGCCTGTCGGTGCAGCCGGTAACCGACGCCGAATGGAAGCTCGTCTGCAAGATGGGCGGTCTCTGACCGCCCCGCGCGCAACCGTCGCATAACGTCGCATGACGATTTCGTAACGGACCTCGCGGAGTTCGGCCGCGTTGTCCATGCGAACGGCGCGGCGCCGGCCGGCGCCTCCTCAATCGAGCGACGGCAATTGAGGGCAGACCCATCAACGGAGGATGGCGATGTCCGACGCAGCATCTCCTCAAGTTCCAAAGCCAGAACCTACACGCCGCGATTTCCTTTACGTCGCCACCGCAGCCGTCGGCGCCGTGGGTGCCGCCGCGACATTGGTGCCGCTCATTAGCCAGATGGAGCCGGACGCCTCGACCATCGCGGCCGGCGGGCCGATCGACTTCGACATCGGCAAGATCGAGCCCGGCGGCCAGGTCCGCACCACCTGGCGCTCGCGCCCGATCTTCATCGTCCATCGCACGCCGGCCATCCTGAAGGAGCTGCAGAGCCAGCAGCTCGTCAGCCGCCTGTCCGATCCGACGTCCTCGGTTCGCCAGCAGCCGCCTTACGCGCAGAACTGGCACCGCTCGATCAAGCCGGAATTCCTTGTTCTGGTCGGCATCTGCACGCACCTCGGCTGCATCCCGATGTTCTATCCGCAGCCCAGCGACTCGCAGCCTGCCGCCGGCTGGCTCGGCGGCTACTTCTGCCCGTGTCACGGCTCAAAATACGATCTGGCCGGCCGCGTCTTTGCCGGCGTCCCGGCGCCGTACAATCTGCCGGTGCCGCCGCATCATTATGTCGGCTCGGACAAGATTCGCATCGGCGAAAACCCGCCCGGCAAGACGTTCGACTTCGGCTCTATTGTCCAGATTTGAAGTGCGGGGATCGTCACCGTGACCGCTGCCGGCACCGGACACCGGCGCGGCCTCTAACCCGCTGAAATCCCACTAAAGTGTGACTCCGCCACGGCTTGTCCGGGGTTGTCGCGCCGTCGCATAATCGGCCGATGAGAAAGGGGCGGCGCGACCGGCCCCCGGGAGGAAACGCAATGTCCGACGACAAGATTTACAGCGTCCCCGCCGACTGGGCGAAGCGGGCCTGGGTGGATGAGGCCAAGTACAAGGAGATGTACGCCGCCTCGATCAAGGACCCGGCCAAGTTCTGGGGCGAGCACGGCAAGCGCGTCGACTGGTCGAAGCCTTTCACCAAGGTGAAGAACACCTCCTACGCGCCGGGCCATATCTCGATCAAATGGTACGAGGACGGCACGCTCAACGCCTGCTTCAACTGCGTCGACCGGCACTTGGCCAAGCGCGGCAACCAGACCGCGCTGATCTGGGAAGGCGACGATCCCAAAGACCACAAGGCGATCACCTACAAGGAGCTGCACGACGAGGTGTGCAAGTTCGCCAACGTCCTCAAGAAGAAGGGCGTCAAGAAAGGTGACCGCGTCACCATCTACCTGCCGATGATCCTCGAGGCGGCCTACGCCATCCTCGCCTGTGCGCGCATCGGCGCGATTCACTCGGTGATCTTCGGCGGCTTTTCGCCAGACTCGATCGCCGGCCGCGTCGCCGACTGCAAATCCGACGTGATCGTCACCGCCGATGAAGGCGTCCGCGGCGGCCGCAAGATTCCGCTCAAGGCCAATGTCGACACCGCCTGCGAAAAGGCGCCGGTCAAGAGCGTCATCGTCGTCAAGCGCACCGGCGCGCCGGTCAACATGAAAGCCGGACGCGACGTCTACTACGACGACCTCGTCAAGGACGTGAGCGCCGACTGCCCGTGCGAGGAGATGAACGCGGAAGACCCGCTGTTCATCCTCTATACGTCCGGGTCGACCGGACAGCCGAAAGGCGTGCTGCACACCACCGGTGGCTATCTGGTCTATGTCTCGATGACGCACCAGTACGTGTTCGACTATCACGACGGCGACGTTTACTGGTGCACCGCCGACGTCGGCTGGGTCACCGGGCACAGCTACATCCTCTACGGCCCGCTCGCCAACGGCGCGGTCTCGCTGATGTTCGAGGGCGTGCCGAACTATCCGACCACCTCACGCTTCTGGGAGGTGTGCGACAAGCACAAGGTCAACATCTTCTACACCGCGCCGACTGCGATCCGCGCGCTGATGCAGGCCGGCGACGGCCCGGTGAAAAAAACATCGCGCAAGTCGCTGCGGCTGCTCGGCTCGGTCGGCGAGCCGATCAACCCCGAAGCATGGGAATGGTACCACCGCGTCGTCGGCGACGGCCGCTGCCCGATCGTCGACACCTGGTGGCAGACCGAGACCGGCGGCATCATGATCTCGCCGCTGCCCGGCGCGATCGCGCAAAAGCCCGGCTCGGCGACCAAGCCGTTCTTCGGCATCAGGCCGGAGATCGTCGACGCCGACGGCAAGGTGCTGGAAGGCGCGGCCTCCGGCAATCTGTGCATCGCCGACTCATGGCCGGGCCAGATGCGCACGGTCTATGGCGACCACGGGCGGTTCGAGCAGACCTACTTCTCGACCTACAAGGGCAAGTACTTCACCGGCGACGGCTGCCGCCGCGACGGCGACGGCTTCTACTGGATCACCGGCCGCGTCGACGACGTCATCAACGTGTCTGGCCACCGGCTCGGCACCGCCGAGGTCGAGAGCGCGCTGGTCGCGCACACCAAGGTGTCGGAAGCCGCCGTCGTCGGCTATCCGCACGACATCAAAGGCCAGGGCATCTATGCCTATGTGACGCTGATGGCCGGCGAAAATCCGACCGAAGATCTGCGCAAGGAGCTGGTCGGTTGGGTGCGCAAGGAGATCGGGCCATTCGCCTCGCCCGACCTGATCCAGTTTGCCCCCGGCCTGCCGAAGACACGCTCCGGCAAGATCATGCGCCGCATCCTGCGCAAGATCGCCGAAGACGACTTCAGAAACCTCGGCGACACCACGACGTTGGCCGATCCCGCCGTGGTCGACGATCTGGTCAACAACAGGCAGAACCGCCGCAGCGCCTGAGCGGTGTCGGCGCCGGCATCGCAGGCCGACGGCCAAGCACATCCGTGTCGTTCCCGTGAAAGCGGAGGCACGACTCACCCGTGCCCACTGAAGCGGCGATCGTTATCGCCGCTTTTTGTGGCGAGTGGCGTATTCTCACAGTTAACAAATCTTGAAGCGCATCGCCGGACGATTCAGGTTAACCGGCACTTCCGCACGCGATCGTCACGCCCTGTCCTATAATTGCGGCGTGACTGCGCGGCGTGGCCGATGATCAAGCGTGCGATTATCTTTTTCCTGATCGTGTTCGGCGGCGCGCTGCTCGTCGCCGCGGCGCATTCGACGACGCAGGACATCGTGCCGTTCAACGGCTTCGCCCCCGGCACCATCGTCGTCAAAACCTCAGAACGAAGACTCTATTTCGTCATCGATCCGGACCACGCGCTGCGCTTCCCGGTCGGCGTCGGCCGGCCCGGCATGGCGTGGACCGGCGTCGAGCGCATCGATGGGAAATACGTGCTGCCGGCATGGACACCGCCGCCGTCGATCTGGGGCAACCGCCCCGGCCCGCGCCCGGTCTACCCCGGCGGCTCGCCGCGCAATCCGATGGGCGCGGCGGCGCTGACGCTGCGCGGCGGCGAATACGCCATCCACGGCACCAACAACCCGGCCTCGATCGGCAAATTCGTCTCGCATGGCTGCATCCGGATGTATAACGAGGACATCCGCGCGCTCTACAGCATGGTGTCGGTCGGCACGCCCGTGGTCGTCGAGCGATAACGGCGCCAGGCATAGGTGCCAGGTATGGACTAGGCATGAACATGCCGGTCCATATCGCAGCATTGGCTTTCGCCGGCTAAAATCTTCGACGGCGGAATCCGGGCGCACGCGAACCAACCGCAGCCGCGACGGTTTGCCTTGTGAAAACTCGTGGAATTGCGCAGAAATTCGCGCAACGGCCACTTTTTCCGGCAAAGATCGCTCAATGGCGCGACCGCGCACGACGACACCAACCGAAGCGCCGGGTCTCGCCGCCCGCCGAATCGCCGCCGATATCATCGACGGCGTGCTCCGCCGCAAGATCGCGCTCGACGAGCAGCTTTCCGGAAAAGGCGCGCATCGCAGCCTTGTCACGCTGCCCGATCGCGACCGGGCGCTGACGCGGCGCCTGATCGGCACCGTGCTGCGCCGGCTCGGCACGCTCCGCCATATCCTGCTGGCATTCCTTGAGCGCGGCTTTCCATCCGACGCACCGCGCGCCGAGACGATCCTGCTGATCGGCGCCGCGCAGATCCTGTGGCTCGACGTGCCCGATCATGCCGCGGTCGATCTCGCGGTCCGGCTCGCGCAAGCCGACCGCCGCGCCGCGCGCTATGCCGGCCTCGTCAATGCCGTGCTGCGCCGGGTCGCGCAGCGCGCCAGGGAGCTCGCGGCCGAGCGGCACCCGGACATTCCGGATTGGCTGCGCGCGCGCTGGACGCAAACCTACGGCGCCGGCACCGCCGCAAAGATCGCGGACATGATGGCCGAGGAGCCGGCGCTCGACGTCACAGTGAAGTCTGACGCCACGGGATGGGCCGATCACCTGCATGGCCGCGTGCTGCCGACCGGCACCGTGCGCACGCAGGCGCACGGCGCCATCGCGCTGCTGCCGGGCTTCCACGAAGGCGCGTGGTGGGTTCAGGACGCCGCGGCGGCGCTGCCGGCACGAGTGTTCGGCGATCTTCACGGGCGGCGTGTCGCCGATCTGTGCGCCGCGCCTGGCGGCAAGACCGCGCAACTCGCGCAGGCCGGAGCCGCCGTCACCGCCCTCGACCGCTCGCCGCAGCGCCTGACGCGGTTGCGCGAAAATCTCACGCGGCTCGGCCTGACCGCCGACATCGCCACCGCCGACCTGCTCGAATGGCAGGCGGAGCCGTTCGACGCCGTTCTGCTCGACGCGCCGTGCTCCTCGACGGGCACGATCCGCCGTCATCCCGACGTGGCCTGGCTCAAGTCGGACGCCGATCTCACCGTGCTGACGGCGCTGCAGGCGAAGCTGCTCGACCGCGCGGCCGATCTGGTCGCGCCCGGCGGCACGCTGGTCTATTGCGTCTGTTCGCTCGAGCCCGAGGAAGGCGAACGGCAGATCGAGGCTTTCCTCGCGCGCGAGCCGCGCATGCAGAGAGTTCCCATCGCGGCGCCAGAGGTGTTCGGCTGCGCCGACTTCATCGACGGCGCGGGCGACCTGCGCACATTGCCGATCCACCTGCCCGATCCAGACCCGCGCTGGGGCGGTCTCGACGGCTTCTACGCGGCGCGAATGCGCCGGATTTGACAGCCACACGCCGTATTGGCCGACTCGTCAGCCTTCGCTATCGTGCTGACTCACCGGTAGAAATTGGGCGAGCAGCGGGGACAACCGGCTTCATGACACGGATTTCGATCGCGGAGCAGGCCAAGCTCTCCGTGTTCATCGGCAGCCGTGCCGTCAACGCGCTGGTTGGCAAGCTCCGGGCCAATCCGCTGCTGCGCTGGCGGCCGGCGGCATCGGCGAACGACCGGCTCGTCATCGCGCCGCAGGAGCTGCGCACCGCCGATCCGACCCGCGCCGGCGAGATCTACGCCGGGCGTTTCGCCTTCAACGGCAAGATCGTCGTCTGCGACCGGCGCTCACCGTTCGAGATGACGCCGCCGACCGAGGAATGGGCGACGGCGCTGCTCGGCTTCTCGTGGCTGCGTCATTTGCGCGCCGCCGATTCCGCCATCAGCCGCGCCAATGCGCGCGCGCTGGTCGACGACTGGATCACGCTGCAGGGCCGCTGGCATCCGCTCGGCTGGCGCAGCGACGTGCTGTCGCGCCGCATCATCTCGTGGCTGTCGCAGGCGCCGCTCATCCTGCAGGACGCCGACGTGCGGTTCTATCGCCGCTTCATCCGCAGCCTCGGCCGTCAGGTGCGGTATCTGCGCGTCACGGCGCCGCAATCGCGCGACGGGCTGCCGCGGCTGCAATCCTACATCGCGCTATGCTTCGTCGCGCTGTGCATGCAGAGCCAGTCGCGGCATCTGCGCGCCGCAACCCGCCGCATGGTCGATGAACTCGCGCGCCAGATCCTACCCGACGGCGGGCACATCAGCCGCAATCCCGGCGTGCTGATCGAGTTGCTGCTCGACCTGCTGCCGCTGCGGCAGTTGTTCAGCCACCGCAACGTGCCGCCGCCCGCCGGCCTCAACAACGCGATCGACCGCATGATGCCGATGCTGCGCTTCTTCCGGCACGGCGACGGCAATTTCGCGCTGTTCAACGGCATGGGACCGACGCCGGTCGATCTGCTCGCCACCGTGCTGGCCTATGACGATGCGCGCGGCACGCCGGTCGCCAACGCGCCGCACTCGGGCTACCAGCGGCTCGAGGCCGCCGATGCCGTGATCCTCATGGACGCCGGCCGGCCGCCGCCGCTGGCCGTGAGCCAGGAGGCGCATGCCGGCTGCCTGTCGTTCGAGCTGTCGTGGAAGCAGCACCGGCTCGTCGTCAATTGCGGCTTGCCGGCGATGAACCTCGCCACCTGGCGGCAGGTCGCGCGCGCCACGCCGGCGCATTCGACCGTGACCATCGACGATGCCTCGTCGTGCCGCTTCGTCGACACGAAACTGTTCCGGCGGTTGTTGTGGGGCGTGCCGATCATCAACGGCCCGCGCGACGTCGGCGGCTCGCGCACCGAGAGCGAGGACGGCGTCACGCTGGCGGCCTCGCATGACGGCTACGCCCGCGCCTTCAACATCGTGCACCGCCGCACGCTGACGCTCGCCGCGGACGGCCGCGGCCTGTCCGGCGAAGACGCCTTCGCGCCGGCGCATGGCGAGCGGCTGCCGCCGCATGGCGCCGACGAATATGCCATCCGCTTCCACCTGCATCCAGCGGTGAAGGCCAACCGGCTGAGCGACCGCCACGGCGTTCTGCTCACCCTCGCCGACCGCGACGTGTGGACCTTCAACGCCTTCGAGGACACGGTCGAGATCGAGGAAAGCGTCTATCTGGCCGGGCCGGACGGGCCGCGCCGCACGGTCCAGATCGTCATTTACGGCCATGCCCGCACCCGGCCACGGGTGCGGTGGGCGTTTACGCATACGCCGCGCAGCAAGGAGCCGCGCCGCGAGGTGCGCAGCGACGAGCCCGAACTGCCACTGTAAAGACGGCGCTTGAAATCAGGGGGCATGTCGGGGGATATGGCGGCCATGAGCGACCATCCCCGCCGCGTTTTCCGCGCCCTGATCTCGGTATCCGACAAGACCGGCCTGATCGACTTCGCGCGCGCCCTCACCGGCTTCAAGATCGAGCTGGTCTCGACCGGCGGCACCGCCAAGGCGCTGGCCGAGGCCGGGCTTCCCGTCATCGATGTGAGCAAGCTCACCGGCTTTCCCGAGATGATGGACGGCCGGGTCAAGACGCTGCACCCGAACGTGCACGGCGGCCTGCTGGCGATCCGCGGCAATGCCGAGCATCAGAGGGCGATGCAGGAGCACGGCATCAAGCCGATCGATCTCCTGGTCGTGAATCTCTATCCGTTCGAGGCGACGGTCGCCAAGGGCGCGCCGTTCGACGATTGCATCGAGAACATCGATATCGGCGGCCCGGCGATGATCCGCGCCGCCGCGAAGAACCATGCCGATGTCACGGTCGTCGTCGAGCCGTCCGACTACGACGCCGTGATCGCCGAGCTCGCCGAGCACAACGGCGCAACCAGACCGGCGTTGCGGCGGCGGCTCGCCGCCAAGGCTTACGCGCGCACCGCCGCCTACGACGCCGCCATCTCCAACTGGTTCGCCGACGAGCTCAAGGACCCGGCGCCAGATTACCGCGCCTTCGGCGGCAAGCTCGCGGAGGCATTGCGTTACGGCGAGAACCCGCACCAGAGCGCCGCGTTCTATCGCGGCCCCGTTGCGCGCGCCGGCGTCGCCTCGGCGCGGCAGGTCCAGGGCAAGCAGCTGTCCTACAACAACATCAACGATACCGACGCCGCCTACGAATGCGTCGCCGAGTTCGATCCGAACCGCGCGGCCGCGTGCGTCATCGTCAAGCACGCCAATCCGTGCGGCGTCGCCGAGGGCACTGATCTCGTCGACGCCTATCGCAAGGCGTTGCGCTGCGATCCGGTATCGGCATTCGGCGGCATCGTCGCGCTCAATAGCAAGCTCGACGCGGCGGCGGCCCGGGCGATCACCGAGATCTTCACCGAGGTCATCATCGCGCCGGACGCCGACGACGAGGCGATCCGGATCGTCGGCGCCAAGAAGAACCTGCGCCTGCTGCTGGCCGGCGGCCTGCCTGACCCGCGCGCGCCGGGCTGGCTGGTGAAATCCGTCGCCGGCGGCCTGCTCGTGCAATCGCGCGACAATGCTGTGGTCGACGACATGCAGCTCAAGACCGTGACCAAGCGCGCGCCGACCGAGGCGGAACTGCGCGACCTGCGCTTCGCCTTCCGCGTCGCCAAGCACGTCAAGTCGAACACCATCGTCTATGCCAAGGATCGTGCCACGGTCGGCGTCGGCGCCGGCCAGATGAGCCGGGTCGATGCGGCGCGCATCGCCGCGCGCAAGGCGCAGGACGCGGCGGCGGAAGCCAAGCTCGCCGAGCCGCTGACCAAGGGCTCGGTCGTGGCGTCAGACGCATTCTTCCCGTTCGCCGACGGCCTTCTCGTCGCCATCGAGGCCGGCGCCACCGCGGTGATTCAGCCGGGCGGCTCGATGCGCGACGACTTGGTGATCCAGGCCGCGGACGAGCACGGCATCGCCATGGTCTTCACCGGGACGCGGCACTTCAGGCATTGATGGACACTTGTCCCGGATGCAGGGCAGCGCAAGCCATCAGCGCGTTTTCGGCGCGCTATGGCGAAGTGATGCACCGCAGAGCCGGGATGCGAGTAAAAACCCGGAATCATTTCCGGTCAGACTGTCAGGAAAGGTAAAGAAAATCACTGGCGCGCCAGATCGCCCAGCAGGCTCGCCGCCACCGACAATTTTGACAGCGTGAGGCCCGAGCGTGCGATCTCGTGGATCGAAGCGCGGATGCGTTCGACCTCGGCGCGGCGCGGCTTGACCCACGCCTCGACCGCTTCAACGCCGGTCGCGCCATTGCCGACCATGGCCGTCGTCAGCCGGCGCTCGGCGTCGCCGATCGAATCGAGCGCGCGGTCGAGCGCCAGCCGGTCGAAGTAATCGGCCACGGCGATCTCGCCCGCCGAACCGGTGACGCGGTCGAGCTGGAAGAACGCCTCGCTGGCGAAATAGGTCCGCGTAACGTCGGCGACCGGGCGCCTGGCCTGATCGGCGACCATGACGATGTCGGTCGCGTGCTTGAGCTCGGGCAGATTGGCGAGCCTGCGGGCCAGCTCCGGCGACACACCGGCCTTGACCAGTTCGTGCTCGCGCGCGTCACGCGCCGTTACGCTGTCCTTCGACAACGCGCCATCGAGCGCGGTGGCCACGTCGGCGATGCCGCCATGATAATGGTCGATCACCTTGGCAAGGCCCTGGCTCAAATCGACGTTGCGCAGGAACCAGACCAGCCGGTCGAGCAGCAGGTTCTCGGCGGAGGCGTAGAGCGACAGTTGCAAGGCGCCGGGAATCCTGTTGTCGAGCGCATTGATGCTCTCGTTGATCGCCGGCATGTCGTAGCTGTTTCGCACCGCGGCAAACGCAAAGGCGATGGCCTCTGCCGAGGCGCCGGTCTGGTCGGCGATGCGCACGAGCAAGGTCGGCCCGCCGCGGTTGATCATCGAGTTGGCGAGCTGCGTGGCAATGATCTCGCGACGCAGCCGATGGTGCTCGAGCGCATCCGAAAAGCGCTCGCTCATGTCCTTCGGGAAATAGCGGCCGAGCTCACGGCCGAGATATGGATCGTCCGGCACACTGGACTCGAGCAACTCGCTGTAGAGCGTGAGCTTGGCGTAAGCCAGCAGCACGGCAAGCTCCGGCCGCGTCAGCGGTACGTTTCGCTTGCGCCGGTCGGTCAATGCCGCGTCGTCGGGCAAGAATTCGACGGCGCGGTCGAGCAGACCCCGCGATTCCAGCGTCTGCATCAGCCGCTGCTGGAAGCCAAAGGCCTCGAGGCCGCGGCGTTGCGCCAGCGACAGCGCAAGCGACTGCAGATAGTTGTTGCGCAGCACCAGACGCGCGACCTCGTCGGTCATCGCTGTCAGAATCTCGTTGCGCTGCGCGACGGTCAGTTGGCCCGCCCGCACCGGCCGGCTGAACGCGATCTTGATATTGACCTCGACGTCCGACGTATTGACGCCGGCTGAATTGTCGATGGCGTCGGTATTGAGCCGCACTCCGGCCATCGCCGCCTCGACACGGCCGCGTTGCGTCATGCCGAGATTGGCGCCCTCGCCGATCACCTTGCACCTGAGCTGCGGCGCCGCGATGCGAATCGCGTCATTGGCGCGGTCGCCGACCATGTCGTCGGTCTCGGTCGAGGCGCGGATATACGTGCCGATGCCGCCGAACCACAGCAGGTCGACCGGCATTTGCAGGATCGCCTTCATCAACTGCTGCGGCGTCACCTTTTCCGGCAGGCCGGTCAGCTGGCGCGCCTCGGGGCTGAGCGCGATTTCCTTGTGGCTGCGCGAATAGACGCCGCCCCCCTTGGAGATCAGGCTCTTGTCGTAGTCCTGCCAGCTCGAGCGCGGCAGGTAGAACATGCGCTGGCGCTCGGCAAACGCCTTCTTCGGATCGGGGTCGGGGTCGATGAAAATGTCGCGATGGTCGAAGGCGGCGACCAGCTTGATCGTGTCTTCGCGCAACATGCCGTTGCCGAACACGTCGCCCGACATGTCGCCGACGCCGGCCACGGTGAATGGCGTCACGCCGACATTGACGTCCATCTCGCGGAAGTGACGCTTGACGGATTCCCACGCGCCCCGCGCGGTAATGCCCATCGCCTTGTGATCGTAGCCGGCCGAGCCGCCCGACGCGAAGGCGTCGTCAAGCCAGTAATGATGGTCGGCGGACAGGCCGTTGGCGATATCGGAGAACGTCGCAGTGCCTTTGTCGGCGGCGACGACGAGATAGGGGTCGTCGGGGTCGTGCCGCACGACGTTGTCCGGCGGCACGATCTTGCCGTCCGGCGCGATATTGTCGGTGATGTCGAGCAGGCTCGAGATGAACAGCTTGTAGGTCGCGATGCCCTCGGCCATGAACTGATCGCGCGTCGGCGACTTCGGCATCAGTTTCGGTACGAAGCCGCCCTTGGCGCCGACCGGCACGATCACGGCATTCTTGACCTGCTGCGCCTTGACGAGGCCGAGAATCTCGGTGCGGAAGTCCTGCGGCCGGTCCGACCAGCGGATACCGCCGCGCGCGACCTTGCCGAAGCGCAGGTGCACGCCTTCGACGCGCGGCGAATAGACGAAGATTTCGAACAGCGGCCGGGGCAACGGCAGCTCGGTCAGCTTGCCGCTCTCGAACTTGATCGAGATCAGGCCCTTGGGCTGTCCGGCGGCGTCAAGCTGATAGAAATTGGTGCGCAACGCCGACTGCACGGCATTGATGAAGAGCCGGACGATGTGGTCCTCGTCGAGGCTGTCGACCGCCTCGAGCGCCGCCTCGATTCTGGCCGTAATCTCCTGCTGCGCGGCATCGCGATTGTCACGAGCCGGATCGAAGCGCGCGTGGAACAGCGCGACGAGATCGGCGGCAATCGCCGCATGCTTGACCAGGGTCGCCCAGATGTAATCCTGCGAATAAGGCACGCGCGCCTGACGCAGGAAGCGCGAGATGGCGCGGATCAGCGCGACATCGCGCCACATCAGTCCGGCGCGCAGGACAAGCGCGTTGAAGCCGTCGTTCTCGGCGCCGCCGCTCATCACCATCAGAAAGGCGGTCTCGAGCGCGTTTTTGAGGTTGTCGAGATCGATGTCGCCGCCTTCGCGTTCCTCGAGCAGCATGTCGTGCAGCCAGCACTCGGGGTCCCCGTTGCCGGGCTCGACGCGGAAGGTCCGCTCGTCGACGACGCGGAAGCCCATGTTCTCGAGCACCGGCACGCGCTCCGACAATGGCAGCGGCCGGCCGTGGCTCCAGACCTTCAGGCCGGCGGCGCGGCGCTCCTTGTCCTGACGGCGATAGAACGTCACGCCGAGCGGCCGCTCGTCGCTGAGGCCTTCGAGAATACGCAAGTCGTCAATCGCGGTGGACGGCTGATAGGCCTCGCGGAAGCCGTCGGAGAAGGCGCCGCCGTATTTGCGCAGCAATGCCTCTGCCTTGTCCGGGGCATAGTGCGCGTCAAGGTCATTCGCGAATTTGTCGGTCCAGTTGCGGACGATGTCCCCGATCGCCTTTTCCAGCGTGGCGCGGTCGACCTCCGGCGTCGCGCCGCCGGCACGGCCGATGATGAAATGCACGCGCGTCAGCGGTCCGTCGGGGAAAAACGGATAGAATGCGGAAATATGACCGGCGAACACCTCGGCAAGGTACTTGCCGATCGCCGCGCGGATATGGCTGTCGTAGCGCTCGCGCGGCACGTAGACGAGCACCGAGACAAACCGGTCGAAGCGGTCGCGCCTCGCCAGCACGCGCACGCGCGGGTGTTCGTCGAGCTGCAGGATGGTCAGCGCGAAGTGATAAAGCGTGTCTTCGTCGAGTTGAAACAGCTCGTCGCGCGGATACTGATCGATGACATTGGCGAGTGCCTTGCCGGAATGGCTGTTGGGATCGAAGCCGGCGCGATGCTCGACGGCTGCGAGCTTGCGGCGCAGATAGGGAATGTTGCGGGCGGGTCGCGTATAGGCCGTCGACGTGAACAGGCCGACGATGCGGAATTCTCCGGCAAGCTGCCCCGACGCGTCGTAGCGCTTGACGCCGATGTAATCGAGATAGACCCGGCGATGCACCAGCGAGCGCATGTTCGCTTTCGCGACGATCAGCAGCTTCGGTTCCTTGAGAAACGCCATGATTTCCGGCGTGTATTCGAGGAGCTGCTTGCCCCGGCGCAGGACGCGCATGTCGGGCGAACGCATGATGCCGAGCGCATTGTCCAGCACCGGCACCAGTTCGTTGTTCTTGAGCAGGTAGTCGCGCACGCCGAGAAAGGTGAAATTGTTGGCGCGCAGCCAGTCGAGAAACTGGATCGCCTCGGCGACCTCGTCGACCGGCAGCGGCGGCGGGCTGTTCTTGAGCTCACCGACAACCTCGGAGGCGCGCGTAAGCATCGCCTTCCAGTCCTGCACCGCCAGGCGGACCTGGCCGAAGGCTTCGGCCAGGCTGTCGACGACCTGCTTGCGCCGGAGGCCGTCTTCAACCGGCGCGACGTAAAGCTGGATGAAGCTCTCACGATTGCCGCCGGTGAAGGGGTCGACATGGAGCTTGACGAGCTTGCCGTCATCGCGCTCGACACCATAGACCGGATGGACGACGAGTTGCGGATTGAGCTGGCGCTCGTTCAGTTCGGCAAGCACCGAATCGACCAGAAACGGCATATCGTCGTTGGCGATCTCGATCAGGCCGATCGTCTTGAGCGCACCCGACGAGTTGAGCTGCACCAGATCGAACCGGATTTTCGGAGCGCCGGGCTTTCGGTCCTTGAGAAAATCGAGGCTTTGCGCCGCGATCGCGGCAAGATCGTCCGCCGCGTAGCGCAGCAGGTCTTCCGGTACAGCGCGATCAAACAAGTGCGCGAGGAAGCCGGCCGGCGCGTCCTTGCGCTGCGCAGCAAGGAGTGCAGCGGCGTGTGCGATGAGATCGCGTGCAGCGACCTGTTCCGCGCTGTCGGGGTAATCTGCGGGCATTCGCGCTGTGTCGTCCCCGCGACGAATCCGTGAGTCCGTCATCACTCTCCCCGATCCCGTTTGTGGCGTCGATAGGACCGCGCGGATAAATGATCCCTGCGACCAATGCCTGACAATGCCGTCCGCGGCGAGTGTTTCACGGCTCTCGTTTCGCGGCCATGTGGAAAAGTGTAATCTGCCGCTCAAACCAGAACGTTCGGGAGCGCTTCGAATGGCCAAGGTCCAAAAACCGGCGAAAACCGCCCACCGGCCGGTTCCCGCGCGCTCTGCTGCCAGGCCGGCGGCGACGGCTGTTCAGGCCGTCAAAGGCGGCAAACCGGTCGCCAGGATGGCGTCAAAACCCGCGCCGAAGCCCGCAACGACCGATAATCGGGCCGACGACGCGCCGATCGTCGCGCTCAACCTGCCGCCGGCGAAGCTATCGCCGGCGATGGCGGCGTATTTCAAGAAATGCCAGGACAAGCTCGGCTTCGTGCCGAACGTGCTGCTGGCGTACGCCTTCGACAACGCCAAGCTCGAGACGTTCGTCGCCATGTACAACGACCTGATGCTCGGCGAGAGCGGGCTCTCCAGGCTCGAGCGCGAGATGATCGCGGTCGCGACGTCGTCACAGAACCGCTGTTACTATTGCCTGACCGCGCACGGCGCGGCGGTGCGCCAGTATTCCGGCAACCCGCTGCTCGGCGAGCAGATGGTGATGAACTACCGCGTCGCCCGTATCGGCAAGCGGCAGCGCGCGATGCTCGACTTCGCCGTCAAGCTGACGTCGCAGCCGTGGAACGTGGAGGAAGGCGACCGCGAGCGGCTGCGCCGCGCCGGCTTCACCGACCGCGACATCTGGGACATCGCCGCCGTGGCCGGCTTCTTCAACATGAGCAACCGCGTCGCATCGGCGACCGACATGCGGCCGAACACGGTCTATCACAAGCAGGCGCGGTAGGATTCAAGCGTGGCGCAAGTCATGACACGCCTGCTGGCCGCGCTGTGCACACTCGCGCTGCTGGCTATCGGCGCGGCTGCACAGACGCGTCCGCAGACCATCGCGCCGTCGATTGCCGTTCACGCGAAGAACGGCATGGTGGTGGCGCAGGAAGCGGCCGCCGCGCGCGTCGGCGCCGATATCCTCAAGCGTGGCGGCAACGCCATCGACGCCGCCGTCGCGGTCGGCTTTGCAATGGCCGTGACCTATCCGCGCGCCGGCAATATCGGCGGCGGCGGCTTCATGGTGATTCATCTTGCCAAGGGCAACGAGAATGTCGCCATCGACTATCGCGAGACCGCGCCCGCCGCCGCGACGCCGACGATGTTCCTCGACGCCGCCGGCAATCCCGATCCGCACAAGTCGCGCGACAGCGCGCTATCGATCGGCGTGCCCGGCACCGTCGCCGGCCTCACGCTCGCCGAGGCGAAATACGGCTCTGGCGCGTTCACCCTCGCGGAGCTGATGGCGCCGGCCATCGATCTTGCGGCGAAAGGCGTCCCGGTCGACGACGACACCCTCGACTCGCTGCCCGCCGCGCGCGATCGGCTGGCGCGATGGCCGGCCTCCGCCGCGATCTTCCTCAAGCCCGATGGTTCGCCGCTCGACGGCAGCGACATTCTTGTCCAGAAGGATCTCGCCGGGGTCCTGCGCCGCATCGCACACGACGGGCCGGCCGGCTTCTACGAGGGTGACACGGCGCAGAAGCTCGCCGCCGCCATTCAGGCCGCGGGCGGCCTCATCACCGCCGGCGATCTCAAGAACTACCGCGCGGTGATCCGCAAGCCGGTGACCGGCACCTATCACGGCTACGACATCGTCTCGATGCCGCCGCCGTCGTCGGGCGGCATCGTGCTGCTGGAGATGCTCAACATCCTCGAGGGCTACGATCTCGGCCATGCGCCGAAGGTCGACGCGGAGCACTGGATCATCGAGGCGATGAAGCGCGCTTATGCCGATCGCGCGGTCTACATGGGCGATCCCGAGACGGTGAAAGTCCCGGTGCAAGGCCTGATTTCAAAGGCCTATGCCACCGGCTTGCGCAAGACCATCACGGAACGCGCGACGCCGGCCGCCGAGATTCACGCCGGCGATCCGGCGCCGTTCGAGGGTCAGAACACCACGCACTTCTCGGTGATCGACCGCGACGGCAACGCGGTGTCGAACACCTACACCCTCAACTTCTCGTACGGTCTCGGCATGGTCGCGGCCGGCACCGGCATTCTGCTCAACAACGAGCTCGACGATTTCACCGCCAAGGCCGGCGCGGCGAACGCCTACGGCCTCGTCGGCTACGCCGCCAACCTGCCCGGCCCGAACAAGCGGCCACTGTCGTCCATGACGCCGACCATCGTGCTGAAGGACGGCAAGCCGGTGCTCGTCACCGGCTCGCCCGGCGGCAGCCGCATCATCACCGCCGTGCTGCAGGTCATCCTCAATGCGCTCGACTTCCACATGCCGATCGACGAGGCCGTGACCGCGCCGCGCCTGCACGACCAGTGGCTGCCCGACCAGGTGTTGGTCGAGCCCGGTTTCGATCCGGCTGTGCTGGCGGCGCTGGCGGCGCGGGGACACGACATCGTGCCGGCGCAGCCGGGAACCTCGGCCAACTCCATCGCCGTCACGCCTGATGGTTATGTCGGGGCGGCCGACACGCGCACGCGCGGCGCATTCGCTATCGGATACTGAACAGGACGATTGAAATGAGCGACTCCGTCGAACGCGTGCGCGCCGCCTTGTCGGCCGCCGGACATCCCGACACCATCGATCTCTTTCCCGACGGCACGCGCACCGCGCAGGATGCCGCCAACGCTGTCGGCTGCACCGTCGCTCAGATCGCAAAGTCGATCGTGCTGCGCGCCGGCGAGCAGGTCGTGCTGGTGATCGCCTCGGGCGTTAACCGCGTCGACGTCGGCAAGATCGCCAAGGTGGTCGGCCAACCGGTCAAGCCGGCCGACGGACGCTGGGTGCGCGATGTCACCGGCTTTGCCATCGGCGGCGTGGCGCCGGTCGGGCATTTGGCGCCGCCGCGCATCTTCATCGATGAAGACCTGATGGCGCTCGATCCGGTGTTCGCCGCCGCCGGCACGCCGAAGCATGTGTTCCGCACCAGCGCCGCCGAGCTGGCGCGCATGACCGGCGGTACCGTGGCGGATGTGAAGGAAGGCTGAGTCAGCCGCCGTTATCCTCACAGGCGCAGGGATTTCCGCCGCACGATTCATGCGGCATGATCGAGGAACTCGGCGCCAGAGATGCGCGAGGCGACTGATCGAACGGTCTTGGGGGAATTTGGCCAAACTGGAGCGGGCGAAGGGATTCGAACCCTCGACCCCGACCTTGGCAAGGTCGTGCTCTACCCCTGAGCTACACCCGCATCCGAGGCCGCTCCTATAGCGACCGGCCCCGCCCTTTGCAACATGCGGCAAAGAGCCGAATAATGTGTCAATGACCACACCCGACCAGCTCCTTGCCTACCTCGACACGCTCGGGATTCCGCACAAAACCGTCAGCCACCCGCCCGTTTTCACCGTGGAACAGGCCAAAAAGCTGCGCGGCGAGGTGCCCGGCGCCCACACCAAAAACCTGTTCCTGCGCGACAAGAAAAATGCCGTTTACCTTGTCACGGCGCTCGAGGGCACGACGGTCGATCTCAAGGCGCTACATCGCCTGCTCGGCGCTTCGGGCCGCTTCTCGTTCGCCTCGTCCGATCTGCTGCGCGAACTGCTCGGGGTCGAACCCGGCTCGGTGACACCGTTCGGCGTCATTAACGACACCGAGCCGCGGGTCACGGTCGTGCTCGACCCCGCCATGATGGAATTCGAGACCCTGAACTTCCATCCGCTGATCAACACCATGACCACTTCCATCACCCGGAACGACCTGGTGAAATTCCTCGAATCCACCGGCCATCCGCCGCGAATTGAGCCGCTGGCGGACGCGACAGCGGCCGAGGGCGTCGCAAGCTGATTGCATTATCGGCGGTGATTGCCCATCTAATCGGGCAACGGAACGTTTAAGGCCCCGTCGGGCCGTCGAAACGAGGACCCATGCTGCAGAATGGTGGAACGGTGGCGTCGGCCGATGACGGCCTGATCACGGACACGACGACGCAGACCTTCATGCGTGACGTCATCGAAGAGTCGAAGCGCCAGCCGGTGCTGGTCGACTTCTGGGCGACGTGGTGCGGCCCGTGCAAGCAGCTCGGTCCCGTCCTCGAGAAAGCGGTGCGCGCCGCCAAGGGCAAGGTCAAGCTCGTCAAGATGGACATCGACAAGCACCCGGACGTCGCGGGTCAGATGGGCATCCAGTCGATCCCGGCGGTAATCGCCTTCGTCAACGGCCAGCCGGCCGACGGCTTCATGGGCGCGCTGCCGGAAAGCCAGGTCATCCAGTTTCTCGAGCGCCTGACCAAGGACCGCATCGGCGGCGAAGAGAAGGACCAGCTCGCCGCTGCCGACGCCGCGCTCGCGGCAGGCGACAGCGCCGGCGCCGCGCAACTCTATGCGCAGGTGCTGTCGGCAGAGAGCGATAACGTCGCGGCGATCGCCGGGCTGGCGCGCTGCTACATCGCGACCGGCGCGCTCGATCAGGCCAAGAAGACCCTGGCGATGGTGCCGGAAGCGAAACGCAACGACGCCGCCGTCGCCGCGGTACAGGCCGCGCTCGATCTCGCCGAGCAGGCGAAGTCGATCGGTCCTGTCTCCGACCTGCAAGCCAAGCTCGCCGCCAATCCGGCCGATCATCAGGCGCGGTTCGATCTCGCCGTCGCGCTCAACGCCGCGGGCAAGCGGCTCGAGGCCGCGCAGCATCTGCTCGATATCGTCAAGCGCGACCGCAAGTGGAACGAGGACGGCGCGCGCAAGCAGCTCGTGCAGTTTTTCGAGGCCTGGGGCCCGACTGACGAAGCGACGGTCGAGGGCCGCAAGCGGTTATCGTCAATCCTGTTTTCGTGAGTGATACAAGTCGTCGTGCCTATCGCTCCGCCCTCATCCTGAGGAGGGCGCGCAGCGCCCGTCTCGAAGGATGGGGCGGCCCCATGTTTCGAGACGCGCCCTTGAGGGCGCTCCTCAACATGAGGGCCGATTGATGCCGATGAATGCGCAGTACCGCGGACCGATCGATCTTCCGGAGACGATTCCGGTCTTTCCGCTTGCAGGGGCGCTGTTGCTGCCGCGCGGCCAGATGCCGCTCAACATCTTCGAGCCACGCTACCTGGCGATGATCGACGACGCGTTGCGCGACGGCCACCGGCTGATCGGCATGATCCAGCCCGACCTGCGGCACGACACGTCGGCTGCCGTGCCGAAGCTCTACAGGATCGGCTGCGCCGGCCGCATCACGCAGCTCGCCGAGAGCGGCGACGGCCGCTATCTGATCGAACTCACCGGCGTGTCGCGGTTCGAGATTATCGAAGAGCTCAAGGTCCTCACCGCTTACCGGCAGTGTCGCGTCAGCTACGCGAACTTCACCGACGACTTCATCGCCCGCAAGGGCGAGGAGCAGGTCGACCGTCAGTCTGTGTTGCGGACGCTGCGCGATTTCCTCAAGGCCAACAAGTTGAGCGCCGACTGGGACGGTATCGAGAACGCGCCGAATGAGGCCTTGGTTAACGCATTGGCGATGATGTCGCCGTACGGCCCGGCCGAGAAACAAGCCATGCTCGAGGCCAGGGACCTCAAGACGCGC
The DNA here is from genome assembly GCA_029980465.1 of Pseudolabrys sp. Classification (GTDB taxonomy): domain Bacteria; phylum Pseudomonadota; class Alphaproteobacteria; order Rhizobiales; family Xanthobacteraceae; genus Pseudolabrys. The sequence goes on along the minus strand of JARYIJ010000001.1, from coordinate 1,633,255 downwards.
GCCGAAATTCTGATCGCCGTCACCGAAATCGAGCTTGCCAAGAAGAACACCGAAGGCGAGCCGCCTCTCCAATAGGAGGCGATGCCGGCTCATTTCAGAATATCAAATCGTCCTGAAGCGCGGAGCGCGCGGCTCTGCTATGATCGAAAAATGAGCAATCCGCCTCCCGACCGGCCGAGCGACAGCGTCGACCCCAAGCTGCTCGAAATCCTGGTATGCCCCGTCACCAAGGGCCCGCTCGAATATGACGCGACGAGACAGGAGCTGATCTCCCGCAAGGCCAAGCTCGCTTATCCGATCCGCGACGGCATTCCGATCATGCTGGTCGACGAAGCGCGCCGGATCGAGTGAACCCGTTCAGGAAAAGACCCAAGGACAGACGACCATGATCAAGATCTGGGGCCGCAATACATCGTCGAACGTGCAGAAGGCGATGTGGGCCGTCGGCGAACTCGGCATTCCGCATCACCGCATCGATATCGGCGGCTCTTTCGGGCAGAACAACGAGCCTAAATATCTGGCGATGAACCCCAACGGCCTGGTGCCGACGCTCGAGGAAGAAGACGGCTTCCTGCTCTGGGAATCGAATTCGATCGTGCGTTATCTCGCCGGTAAATACGATCGCACCGGCGCGCTGGAGCCGCGCGACGCCAGGCAGCGGGCGCTGGCAAGCCAATGGATGGACTGGCAGCTTTCGGTGCTCGGCCCCGCGATCGGTCCGGCCTTCTGGGGCCTGATCCGCACGCCGGAAGAGAAGCGCGACCACGCCGCCATCAAGGCCTCGCAGGAGAAGACCACAAAGTCGATGGCGATGCTCGACGCCCAGCTCGGCAAGACCGAGTTCGTCGCCGGCCCGCATTTCTCCTACGGCGACATTCCGGTCGGCATCATGTGCTACCGCTTCGTCCAGCTCGTGCCGAACCGGCCGGCGATGCCGAATCTCGACCGCTGGTACAAGGCGATTTCAGGACGCAAGCCATTCCAGGACCACGTCGGCAGCATCAAGCTGGTCTGACGAACACCCGCGCCTATAGCGCTTCGCCGCGCAACAGCTTCGGCACGTCGCCGGTAAAGCCTGCCGCTTCACGGATGAAGACGCGCTTGAGCGCGGGCATGCGCTCCACCAGGCCGAGACCGACATCGCGCACGGCGCGCAACACATCCGAGTTGTTGGAAAACAGCCGGTTGAGGCCGTCGGTGGCGACGCCCATCGTCATGGTATCGAACCGGCGCCAGCGCTGATAACGCTCGAGCACGTCCGCGCCGCCGGGATCGAGGCCGAGCCGAGCCGCGTCGGCGATGACTTCGGCGAGCGCCGCGGCGTCGCGCAGCCCCATGTTGAGACCTTGTCCGGCAATGGGATGGATGACGTGCGCCGCGTCGCCGATCAGCGCGACGCGCTCGGCGATGAAGCGGCGCGCGGTAAAGAGTCCGAGCGGGAATGCGCGGCGCGGTCCGATCACCTCGATTTCGCCGAGTTTGAGGCCGAACCGCTTTTCCAGCTCATCGTGGAACGCGCGATCGTCGAGCGCGATCAGGCGCTCGGCTTCCTTCGTCGTCTCGGTCCAGACGATGGAGCAGCGTCGGCCGGTCAGCGGCAGGATCGCGAACGGACCGGCCGGCAGGAAATGTTCTTCGGCGCGGCCCTCGTGGTCGTATTCGTGCCCGACCGTCGTGACGATGGCCGACTGGCCGTAGTCCCAGCCATGCACCGCAATGCCGGCCTGCTCGCGCACCGCCGACCGCGCGCCATCGGCGCCGACCAGAAGCCTCGCCTCGAAAGTTGAGCCGTCCTTCAGCGTCACAGTGACGGACCGCGGACCGTTGCTGAAACCGACGACCGGCGATGGCGACAGCGTGACGCCAGCCTCGCGCGCTTTTGCCACCAGCGCGTCGATCAGATGGCGGTTTTCGATCATGTGCGCGAACGGCTCGCGCGCGGGCAAGCCTGCGCCGCCCGCGCCAAAAGATGCCTCGATCTCGCCGGCGAAGGTCAGGAAGGTCGGCCGCACCGCATTGTCGAGCTTGGAATCCGTGATGACCATGTCGAGGATGGGCTGCGCCTGTCCGGCGACGGCCTGCCAGGCGCCGACCGTCTCGAACAGGCGGCGCGCCGCGGCGGCGATGGCGCTCGCCCGCATGTCGCTCGACTTCGGCGCGGCCAGCGCCGGGTCGGCGACCATGACCGCGAAGCGGTCGCCGAGCCCCTCGCGCAGCGCGATCGCCAACGCGAGGCCGGCGAATCCGCCGCCCGCGATCAGGACATCCATCTTCACCGGTCCGGCCATAATCACCACGGTTCCTTGTCAAACGCGATGCAGCATAGCAGTTTGGCTGTAGGGCTTCCTGACTTTCGTGCCGCAGGTTTTACGCTATGTCGCTCGCCATCACCGATCTGCTGTCGATCCTCGATCTCGAACAGCTCGACCTCAACCTGTTTCGCGGCCGCTCGCCGAAATCGGGCTGGCAGCGCGTGTTCGGCGGCCAGGTGATCGGCCAGGCGCTGGTCGCGGCGGTCCGCACGGTCGAGGGGCGGCTGGCGCATTCGATGCACGCCTATTTCCTGCTGCCCGGCGACCCTAAGGTTCCGATCATCTACGACGTCGACCGCATGCGTGACGGCAAGAGCTTCACGACGCGGCGCGTCACCGCGCGCCAGCACGGCCAACCGATCTTCTCAATGCTCGTGTCGTTCCACGAGAACGAGGACGGGCTCGACCATCAGGTCCCGATGCCGAAGGTACCGCCGCCGGAGAGCCTGCCGGGCGACACCGAGATGCGCGCCAATCTGCTGCCGCAAATGCCGGACTCGGTGCGCTCATATTATGAGCGCGAGCGGCCGATCGAATTACGGCCGGTCGAGTTCGACCGCTACCTTGGCAAGAAATATCCGGACGGGCGTTTCCACGTCTGGATTCGCGCCACTGCAAAACTGCCGGATGATCCCGCCATCCATCAATGCGCGCTCGCTTATGCATCGGACTTCACGCTGCTCGACACTGCGCTGGTGCCGATGGGCCGCACGTTGTTCGAGAAGGATTTCATGGCCGCAAGCCTCGATCATGCGCTGTGGCTGCACCGGCCATTCCGCGCCGACGACTGGCTGCTCTACGCGCAGGACACACCCAACCTGCATGGCAGCCGTGGTTTTTCGCGAGGCCTTGTATTTACCCGCGACGGCACGCTGGTGGCATCGGTCGCGCAGGAAGGCCTCGTGCGGCTGCGGCGTCCGCAAGACTAATGCGGCGGCTGCGGCCATTTGTCATCGTCTTGCTCGTCACACTGACGGTGCCCGCATTCGCGGCCTCGGACAGGCAGCCGGCCCCGGCGGGCGCACCTGTCAACGCACCGCCACAATATACGGCGTTCACCTCGCAGGACCTGATCCGCGGCTTCATGGCCTTGGCGTTCGGCGCCGATCTGCGCGTCGGCATGAAACCGAAAGGCATTCGCCGGTTCGACCGCGCCGTGACGGTCTTCATCGACTCGACCGGCAGCGTCGATCGCCGCACGGCGATGCGGTCGATCGTCGAGGAGTACGGCCGATCGATTCCGCATCTCGCGGTGTCGTTGATCGCCAACGAAGACGATGCCGATATCATCGTTCACCTGATCGACGAAAAGGATTTCGAGTCAGCTCTGGTGCGTGCTTTCGGCGTCAAGACGGCGCGCGCCTTCGTCGCCAGGACCGACCCGCAATGCATGACCAGCGTGCGCTCGCGAAGCGACGGCGTCATCGTCACCTCGACTTCGTTCATCATCGCCGACAAGGGCGACCGCGTGTTCCTCGACTGCGCCTATCATGAGCTACTGCACGCCTTCGGCCTGTCGAATCACGACCAGCACAATCCCTGGACCATGCTGAATCAGCATCGCTCCGTCGGCTATCTCGACGTCTATGACCGCGCGCTGCTGACCCTGCTTTACGATCCGAGGCTGGCGCCCGGCATGAGCCGCGGCGCGGTGCGCAAGCGCCTGCCCGGCCTGATCGCATCGCTCGGCCTCGCCCGCGGCCCATAGGACAGAGGCCCTGCCCTAATGGATCTGCGTTTTGCACAGGCTCCTGGCCTGAAAGGACAATCGCCGCTTAATTTCCGGGCCGAACCCCGCTAGCGTCCCGCTCCGAAGCCCGGGATCGCCTCATGAAATTCGTCGTTGCCGTCATCAAGCCGTTCAAGCTGGACGAGGTCCGCGACGCCCTGACCGCGATCGGCGTGCACGGCATGACGGTCAACGAGGTCAAGGGTTATGGCCGCCAGAAGGGCCACATGGAAATCTATCGCGGCGCCGAATACGCCGTGAATTTCCTGCCCAAGGTGCGGATCGAGGTCGCCGTCGACGACGCGCGCGCCGACCGTGTCGTCGAGGCGATCACCGCCAGCGCCCGCACCGGCCAGATCGGTGACGGCAAGATTTTCGTCATGCCGCTCGAACAGGCGGTGCGCATTCGCACCGGCGAGAGCGACGCTGACGCATTGTAGCGCGTGACCTTGCTCGCAAGCCGCTTGCGAGAGCCGGGGGATTTATGACGTTCAACCTGCCCTGCCGCCGCGTCCGCATGGCGGCTGTTTCGCTTGTGCTCGTATCGGGTCCCGCCGCGGCGCAGACCGCCACCGCCAGGATCGACGGCGCCGATACCGCCTGGATGATCGCCGCGACCGCGCTCGTCCTGATGATGACGATCCCGGGCCTTGCCCTGTTCTACGCCGGCATGGTGCGCAAGAAGAACGTGCTCGCCACCATGGCGCAATCGCTGGCCGCGACCTTCATCGTGTCGCTGCTCTGGGTCGTCGCCGGCTACTCGCTCACCTTCACCGGCGGCGGCGCGGTGATCGGCTCGATCAGCCGCCTGTTCCTGCACGGCCTCGCGCTCAATTCGATCTCGCCGTTCGCGAAGACGATTCCCGAGAGCCTGTTCATGCTCTACCAGATGACCTTCGCGATCATCACCGTCGCGCTGGTGGCCGGTGGCGTGGCGGATCGCATGCGGTTTTCCGCCTTCGTCGCCTTCTGCGTGCTGTGGCTCTTCGTTGTCTATGTGCCGATCGCGCACTGGGTATGGGGTGGCGGCTTCCTCGGTGCGGCCGGCGTGATCGACTTCGCCGGCGGCACCGTCGTCCACATCAACGCCGGCATCGCCGGGCTGGTCGGCGCGTACGTCCTTGGCACGCGGCGCGGCTACGGCCACGAGAATCTCGCGCCGTTCGACCTGTCGCTGGCAGTGATCGGCACCGGCCTGTTGTGGGTCGGCTGGTTCGGCTTCAACGGCGGCTCGGCGCTCGGCGCGACGCCGCGCGCGGTGATGGCCATCGTCGTCACCCATCTCGCGGCCTGCGCCGGCGCGCTGACCTGGACGGCGCTCGAGTGGTGGACGCGCGGCAAGCCGTCGGTGCTCGGCATGATCTCCGGCGCGGTCGCCGGCCTCGGCACCATCACGCCGGCCTCCGGCTTCGTCCTGCCGATGCACGGCATCGCCATCGGCATCGTCGCCGGTCTCATTTGCTTCTGGGCCTGCACCAAGCTCAAGCTGAAGTTCGGCTATGACGACTCGCTCGACGTGTTCGGCGTGCACGGCATCGGCGGTGTGACCGGTACGCTGCTCGCCGGCGTGTTCGCGACCGCGGCGCTGTCGGCAAGCCCGGATCTGCCGCACGGCGTCGCCGGATTGATCGAGGGCAATCCGAAGCAGCTCCTGATCCAATGCTACGGCGTGGCCGTCACCGTGCTGTGGTCCGGCGTCGCGACCTATCTCATCTTCAAGCTGATCGGCGCCTTCATCCCGCTGCGCGTCACCGAGATGCAGGAGCGCGAAGGGCTCGACGTCTCGATGCACGGCGAAGCGCTGCAATAGCGCTCTGCTTCGGCAGCGGTAGTTGCTCAATTTATGTGCAGCGCCGACGCCGCTTTGTGCGGCACACCGCGGCATCATTTGTGTCCGGCCGCGCGCGGGTCTGATTCAATAATTCTATCAATGACTTAAACCAAATCAGGGAATCTGGCACGACGCTTGATTCCCTGTGCCCGGCTATGCCCGCGAAGCGCCCTTCGCCGGCCGGGCTCAGTGAAACGCCCGTACTGCGGATGCGACGAAACGGGCCCAAAGCGGGATTGAAAACCATGAAAATCGTCATGGCCATCATCAAACCTTTCAAGCTCGACGAGGTCCGTGACGCGCTGACCTCGATCGGCGTGCAGGGTCTGACGGTCACAGAGGTCAAGGGATACGGGCGGCAGAAGGGCCACACCGAAATCTATCGTGGTGCCGAATATGCCGTGAGCTTCCTGCCGAAGATCAAGATCGAGGTCGCGGTGCCCTCGAGCGAGGCCGACAAGGTGATCGCCGCCATCGCCGGCGCGGCGAAGACCGGCCAGATCGGAGACGGAAAGATTTTCGTCTTCAATCTCGAGAACGCCATGCGCATCCGCACCGGCGAGACGGCCGACGCGGCGCTGTAACCCGCAACGATTTACGGACAGGAGAAGATCATGTCGCTGAAGAAGTTCTCCCGTGCGGGCCTTGTTACGCTCGCGCTCGGAGTCGCCCTGGGACTGTTTTTGACCGTGTCGCCCGCCGGCACGTCTTACGCGCAGACCACTGCGCCCGCTCCGGCGGCGGCGCCCGCCGCGGCTCCGGCCGCGCCTGCCGCGCCGCCGGTTTGCGATGCGACCGCCAAGCCGCCGGTCCTCAAAGACTGCAAGACCGATTCCGGTGACACCGCCTGGATGCTCACCTCGATGGCGCTGGTGTTGATGATGACCATCCCCGGCCTTGCGCTTTTCTACGGCGGCATGGTGCGCAAGAAGAACGTGCTGGCGACGGTGATGCAGAGCTTCGCCATCACCTGCCTCGTCACGGTGCTCTGGATGGTGGTCGGCTATAGCTGGGCCTTCACCGATGGCGGGCCGTATCTCGGCGGCATGTCGCGCTTTCTATTGAATGGCATGGGCACGAACGTCGTCAGCCCGCTGGCGGCGACGATCCCCGAGTCGGTCTACATGTGCTTCCAGATGACCTTCGCGATCATCACGCCGGCGCTGATCGCCGGCGCCTTCGCCGACCGCATGAAGTTCTCGGCGATGCTGTGGTTCATGGGCCTGTGGTCGCTGTTCGTCTACGCGCCGATCGCGCACTGGGTGTGGGGCGGCGGCTGGCTCGGCGGTCTCGGCGTGCTCGACTTCGCCGGCGGCACCGTCGTTCACATCAACGCCGGCGTGGCCGGCCTGATGTGCGCGCTCGTGCTCGGCAAGCGCAAGGGCCTCGGCACCGAGAACATGGCGCCGCACAATCTCGTGCTCACCATGATCGGCGCCTCGCTGCTGTGGGTCGGCTGGTTCGGCTTCAACGCCGGTTCAGCCGTGGCCGCCAACCAGACCGCCGGCATGGCGATGGCCGTCACCCAGATCGCGACCGCAGCCGCCGCGCTAGCCTGGATGTTCGCCGAGTGGACGCTGAGAGGCAAACCGTCCGTGCTCGGCATCTGCTCCGGCGCGGTCGCCGGCCTCGTCGCCATCACGCCGGCCTCGGGCTTTGTCGCCCCCACCGGCGCGCTCGTGATCGGCATCGCCGCGGGCGTCGTCTGCTACTGGGGCGCCACTAGCCTCAAGCACATGTTCGGCTACGACGACTCGCTCGACGCGTTCGGCGTCCACGCGGTCGGCGGCATGGTCGGGGCGCTGCTCACCGGCGTGTTCGCCGAGAAGGCGATCAACAGCGCCGGTTCGGGCCTGATCGACGGCAATGCCGGGCAGGTGCTGATCCAGATCTACGGCATCCTCGGTACGCTGATCTACGACGCCGTGGCGACGCTGATCATCCTGTTCATCGTCAAGGCCGTCATCGGGCTGCGCGTCTCGGAAGAGGCTGAACGCGAGGGTCTCGACGTCGCGTTGCACGGCGAGGCGGTCCAGTAAGCCGCTCAGCTAGCGGTAGGGGCGGAAACCCGGCACTGTCCCTTCCGTCGAGGCCTCCGGTTCGCAAGAGCCGGGGGCCTCCCCTTTTTTGCATGGGCATCGTGCGCACGGGCACCGTGGCGCACCCGGCCAGACCTGATTGGTTAATCGGGTCTTAACCTCGCCGACATTATGGTGAGGAAACAGTGTGCGCGGGCGCGTCCCGTGAGCTTTTCCGCATGTCGCAAATGACCGCCCAGCACGACGTTTCCGTTCCGGCCGCTCCGGCCGGCGGCCGCTCGCCCTTCGTGCGGCTGACCGAACTGATCGCGGGCATCGAACCGGGCAAGCCGGTCATCAATCTCTCGGTCGGCGAGCCGCAGCACCCGATCCCCGGCTTCGTCGGACCGGTGCTCGCCGCCAATCTCGCCGCCTTCGGCCGTTATCCCGCCAACAAGGGCAGCGACCCGTTTCGCGCCGCCGTCGCGCAATGGCTTGGCCGCCGCTACGCGCTGCCGCAACCGATCGACCCCGACAGAAACGTGCTGGTGCTGGCCGGCACGCGCGAGGGCCTGTTCCTCTCGGCGCTCGCGGCCAATCGTTTCGTCGCGCCGCGGCCAGGCAAATCCGGCGTCTTGCCGGCCATGCTGATCCCCAATCCGTTCTACGCCGTCTATTCGGCGGCCGCGGCGGCCGCGGGATGCGAACCGGTCTATCTGCCGGCCACCGAAGCGACGAACTTCCTGCCCGATCTCGATGCTGTTGCCGAGACGACCTGGGCGCGCACCGTCGCGATCTATCTCGCCTCGCCGTCCAACCCGCAGGGCGCGGTCGCCGGTCTCGATTATCTCAAGCGTCTCGTCGCGCTCGCCCGCCGCTTCGGCTTCCTGATCTTCTCCGACGAGTGCTACAGCGAGATCTACAACACCGCGGCGCGGCCGCACGGCATTCTCGAAGCCGCCGGACCTGGCTACGCCAACACAGTCGCATTCCACTCGCTGTCGAAGCGGTCGAGCCTGCCGGGCTTGCGCGTCGGCTTCGCCGCCGGCGACGACAAATTCCTCGCCGCCTTTCTCGAACTGCGCAACGTCGCCGCGCCGCAGGTTCCGGTCGCGCTGCAGCAGGTCGCCGCCGCGGCCTATAACGATGAAACGCACGTCGAGGAGAACCGGCGGCTTTACAACGCCAAATTCGATCTCGCCGACCAGATCATCGGCGATCGTTACGGCTACAAGCGGCCGGCCGGCGGCTTCTTTCTGTGGCTCGACATGAGCGCCTACGGCACCAGCGAAGCCGTGACGAAAAAACTCTGGAAGGAAGCGGGCGTGCGCGTCGTGCCGGGACGCTATCTCGCGCGCGACCAGGCCGACGGCTCGAACCCGGGCGAAGGCTATATCCGCGTGGCGATGGTGCAGAACAAGGACGCGACCGCCGAGGCTCTGCATCGGCTCGTCGCGTTGTTCGGGTGATGCCGTTCATGACCGATTTCGTTTTTGACAGGATTTTGCGACGGCGAGGATACGCCTGATGTCAGCGATCGACCGCAGTCTCGATGCCGTGGCTTTCATCTCGGATCACTTCCGCGAGATTCTGTGGCGGCGGCTGAGCGAAATGGCCGGGCTCGTGCTGCTGACGCTTGCTTTGATCTCCGCCGTCGCGCTGGCGACCTGGTCCGTGCAGGACCCTTCGCTCAGTCACGCCACCAACATGCCAGTGCACAACCTGCTCGGCACGGCGGGCGCGGTCGCATCCGACCTGTTGATGCAACTGTTCGGCATCGCTTCTGCGACCATCATTCTTCCAATCGGACTCGCGGGATGGCGTCTGTTGTCGCATCGCCCGATGACGTCGCGCTGGCGGATTGCGATGTGGCTCCCCGCCATGCTGGCCGCCGCGGCGTTCACATCCTGCCTGCCGCGCACCGCACACTGGCCGCTGCCGACCGGGCTCGGCGGCGTGTTCGGCGATGCCCTGCTCAGTGTGTTTGCCTGGTTCGGCCTGTCGCTGCACGGCTTCACTGTCGCGATGCTGTCGCTGGTGCTGCTCGCCGTCACGCTCGCGCTGTTCGTCTTTGCCGCCGGCGTGCGGTTGCCGGAGCGACAGGCCCGTGTCTCCAACGAGGACGACGACGAAGAGGAAGATGCCGAGGATGAAGGCGACGATGAGAGCCGCGAGGGCTTCTTCTCGCTCGGAATGGTCACGCATGCGCTCCTGAGCGCCAGGGCGCGGATCGGGCTGCTGCTGCGCCGGTCGCCGCGTCAGCCGATGGCGGCCGCCACCACGCTGCCGCGCGGCGAACGCGTCGAGCCGAATTTCGGCGCCGCCCGCGCCGCGCCGACCGTGCGCGTCGACCGGCCCGTGGCGCCGCTTGCGCCCGACATTGAAGACGACGACGAGGCAGGGAATGACGAAGCGCCGGCGCGCCCGCGCAAGGTCGCGACCCGCGCCCCCGCGCGCCGCGCAGGCAACGGTTACGTGCTGCCGTCGCTCGATCTGCTCGCCAAGACGAAACAGACGGGACAGACGTTGAGCGCCGACCAGATCCAGACCAACGCCACCGCGCTCGAAAGCGTGCTCGGCGATTTCGGCGTCAAGGGCGAGATCATCAATGCGCGGCCGGGGCCGGTCGTCACACTGTACGAGCTCGAGCCGGCGCCGGGCATCAAGTCGTCGCGCGTCATCGGCCTGGCCGACGATATCGCGCGCTCGATGAGCGCGGTGTCGGCGCGCGTCGCCGTCGTGTCGGGCCGCAACGCCATCGGCATCGAATTGCCGAACCCGACCCGAGAAAAAGTCTATTTCCGCGAGCAGCTCTCGAGCAAGGAATATACCGATACCTCGGCCAAGCTACCGCTCTGCCTCGGCAAGACCATCGGCGGCGAGCCGGTGATCGTCGATCTCGCCCGCATGCCGCATCTACTAATTGCCGGCACCACCGGCTCGGGCAAGTCAGTCGCCATCAATACCATGCTGCTCAGCCTGCTCTACAAGCTGCGGCCCGACCAGTGCCGGCTTATCATGGTCGATCCGAAGATGCTCGAGCTGTCGGTCTACGAAGGCATTCCGCATCTGCTCACGCCGGTCGTCACCGATCCGAAGAAGGCGGTGGTCGCGCTCAAGTGGGCGGTGCGCGAGATGGAAGGCCGCTACAAGAAGATGTCGAAGCTCGGCGTTCGCAACATCGACGGCTACAACATGCGCGTCGCCGAGGCGAAGGCGAAGGGCGAGCAGCTCACGCGTACCGTGCATACCGGCTACGATAAGGAGAGCGGCGAAGCGATCTACGAGAAGGAAGAGCTCGACCTCGACACGCTGCCCTACATCGTCGTCGTGGTCGACGAGATGGCCGACCTGATGATGGTCGCCGGCAAGGACATCGAAGGCGCCATTCAGCGCCTCGCGCAGATGGCGCGCGCCGCCGGCATCCACGTCATCCTCGCGACGCAGCGTCCGTCGGTCGACGTCATCACCGGCACTATCAAGGCCAACTTCCCGACCCGCATCTCCTTCCAGGTCACGTCGAAAATCGACAGCCGCACCATCCTCGGCGAGCAGGGCGCCGAGCAGCTGCTCGGCCAGGGCGACATGCTCTACATGGCCGGCGGCGGCCGCATCAGCCGCGTCCACGGCCCGTTCGTATCCGATGACGAAGTCGAGAAGGTGGTGCGCCACCTCAAGTCGCAGGGCCAGCCGCAGTATCTCGAGGAGGTCACCGCCTCGACCGAGGAAGAGGACGAGGACGGCGGCAGCGTGTTCGACGCCTCGGCGATGGGCACCGAGGGCGCCGGCGACCTCTACGAACAGGCCGTCGCCATCGTGCGGCGCGACCGCAAGGCCTCGACCAGCTACATCCAGCGCCGGCTGCAGATCGGCTACAACCGCGCCGCCTCGCTCATGGAGCGGATGGAGGCCGAGGGCGTGGTCGGCCAGGCCAACCACGCCGGAAAACGCGAGATCCTCATCGGCGAAGCCCCGGACGAGCGGTATTGAGAATCGTGGCCCAGCCCGTTAAGTCGGGTGTGGCCGGGCGTCGCGAAATCGCCATAGCGGCCGCGTAGGTGAACGCGGGGCGCAAGCGGAGATCGATATGAGAGTTTTCGGCCGCAAGGCTGTGATCGCGGCACTGTTCGCCGGATGCGCGCTGCCCGCCGCGGCCCAGATCCAGGGCCAAGGTCAGGTGCCGTTGCCGGCTGAGCGGCCGCGCGCCGCGCCGCTCGTCACCGGCACGACGACACCGCCGCCGCCCGCGGCGACGCAAACGGCGCAAACGACCCCCGCGCCGCAGCCAGCGCAGGCCGATCCGGTCAAGCCCAATCCGTTCGCCGCGCTGCTCGGCAAGACCGGCGCGACCACGGCGCTGACCGTGGATCAGCGCGGCATCATCGACCGCGTCGACAATTACCTGTCGTCGGTCCAGAACCTGAGCGGCCAGTTCGTCCAGGTCGGGCCCGACGGCAAGCGCACGCAAGGCCAGTTCATCATCCAGAAGCCCGGCAAGGTGCGCTTCGAATACGACCCGCCCTCGCCGATCGAGATCGTCGCCGACGGCCAGTCCGTCGTCGTTCGCGACCGCAACCTCGCGACGCAGGATGTCTATCCGCTGTCGCAGACGCCGCTGCGCTTCCTGCTCGCCAACCACGTCAACCTGCTCAAGGACACCAACCTCGTCGCCGTCTATGCCGACGACGTGTTCGTCACCGTGGTGGTCGAGGAGAAGAACGCCATCGTCGGCACCAGCCGCCTGATGGTGATGTTCAGCGCCAAGGACATGCAGCTCAAGCAATGGACCGTCACCGACCCGCAGGGCTATGACACCACCGTGGCGGTCTATAACCTCGACACCACCGCGAAGGCCGCTCCGGGCACGTTCAAGATCGACTACACGCGCTACAGCAACGGCGCGCCGCGATAAGCGGCTCCTCATGCGCGGCAGAGCCAGGCAATTTCTCCAGGCCGATCGACAAAAGCGTGGATGACCGGGACAAGCCTGGCCGCGGCGTGGAATTGCCCGCGCCGATTGCCTAGATAGTCTTCATGCGTCTCAAGCTTGCGACCTGGAACATCAACTCGGTGCGGCTGCGCATCGACCTCGTCGCCAAGTTCATCAAGGCCGCGCGGCCAGACGTGCTCTGCCTGCAAGAGACCAAGTGCCCGGACGACGCCTTTCCGCTCAAGCGCTTCAGGCGGCTCGGCTACGAGCATGTCTCGCTCAACGGCCAGAAGGGTTATCACGGCGTCGCGGTGATCTCGCGGCTGCCGTTCGAGTCCTTCGAGACGCGCAATTTCTGCGGCAAGGCCGATTGCCGCCACACGTCGGTCGTGCTCGGCGAACGCGCCGGGCTGCGCGATCCGATTACGCTGCACAATTTCTATGTGCCGGCCGGCGGCGACGAGCCCGACCCCGACATCAATCCGAAATTCGCGCACAAGCTCGCGTTCCTCGACGAGATGGGCGCCGACACGACGCTGCATCCGGCGCCGTCACAACGCGCGATCCTGGTCGGCGACCTCAATGTCGCGCCGCTCGAGCATGACGTGTGGAGCCACAAGCAGATGCTCAAGGTCGTCTCGCACACCTCGGTCGAGTGCGAGAAATTCTCGACGGCGCTCAGGGCCGGCGGCTGGGTCGACGCCATGCGGGTGCACACGCCGGAGCCGGAGAAGCTCTATACGTGGTGGAGCTACCGCGCGATGGAGAACTGGCGCGTGTCGGACCGTGGCCGGCGGCTCGATCACGTCTGGGCGTCGGACGCCGTGGCTGACCGCGTCGCCGCCATCCGAATCTACAAGGATTACCGCGGCGCCGAGCGTCCGTCCGATCACGTGCCGGTGACGGCGGCGCTCGAGCTCGATTGAGCGCGCCTACGACTCGCCGGGCGGCAATCCGCTCGCGAGCTTGGCCTTGACGCCTTCAAGCTCGCGCGACCAGCCGTTGACGCGTTCCGCCATCGCCTCGCGCAGCGAGCGAGCGGCCTCCGGATAGCCTTCCAGCATCTTCACGAACAGGCTGCGCGAAATGCGCAATACCGCCGAAGGCTCCTGCGCCGTCGCGGTGGTCGCGCGCACGGTATCCGTGACAAGTGCGAGTTCTCCGAGCAAGGCTCCGGGGCCGACAATAGTCTCACGATGGTTGCGTGTCGGCCGATCCGGCTCGAGCAGGAACGAGCCATCCTGCACGACATAGCCGCCCTCGGCGAGGTCGCCGGCATAGAACAGCACGGCGCCGCTCGCGACGTTGCGGGTCTCGGCGCCGATGGCGAGGATGCGAAGCGCGGCGCGTCCGAGCACCGCCAGCGTCGGCACCTGTTCGAGCAGCGCAATGTCGTCTTCGAGAGACACAGTCCGTCCTCAGCCCGTTCCGGCGGATCGGCTCACGGTACCAGCTTGTAGCCGCCGCCTTCCGTCACCAGGATGACCGGCGCCGCAGCGTCCTTTTCGATTTTCTGCCGCAGGCGATAGATGTGCGTTTCAAGCGTGTGCGTGGTCACGCCGGAATTGTAGCCCCACACCTCCTGCAGCAGCATCTCGCGCGCCACCGGCTTTTGTCCGGCGCGATAGAGATAGCGCAGGATCGCCGTTTCCTTTTCGGTGAGCCGCACCTTGCTGCCCTTCGGCGTCAGCAGCAGTTTCGAGCTCGGACGGAAGCTGTAGGGACCGACCGCGAATACCGCGTCCTCGCTCGCCTCGTGCTGGCGAAGCTGGGCGCGGATGCGCGCCAGCAATACGGCAAAGCGGAACGGCTTGGTGACATAGTCGTTCGCGCCCGATTCGAGGCCGAGGATCGTATCAGAATCGGTGTCGTGACCGGTCAGCATGATGACCGGCGCCTTGAAGCCGTTCTTGCGCAGGATCCGCACCGCTTCACGGCCGTCGACGTCGGGAAGGCCGACGTCCATAATGACGAGATCGATCTGGCCGGCCTTGGCCGTTTGCACGCCCTTGGTGCCATTCTCGACGGCGATCGCCTCGAATTCTTCGTGCAGGGCAAGCTGCTCGACCAATGCGGCGCGCAGTTCGGCGTCATCCTCGACGATCAGAATCGTGCGCTTCGTGGCCATTGCGCTCGAACCCTTTCAAGAGCCTCGGATCGGCTCCGCCAGCCGGCTCCCCGGCAATAACCATCTGCAGCCGCCAGCGCAAGCGACGGCCATACCGGGCTTCATGCTGGACTTCCTGACGGACTTCCTGACGGACTTGGCGTCGTCGCGGGAATCGCTAAGTCTGTGCCGGATTCGCGGGAGAGACACGATATGTTCAGCACGCTCACGGTTCACCGCCGTCCCGCGCAACGCTCGCGCGGCGTGCTGCTCGCCGGGCCGCTGGCTATCCCCGTCGCACTCGGGCGCAGCGGCATCAAGGCGAACAAGCGGGAAGGCGACGGCGCCACGCCGCGCGGCATATTCCGTCTCAAGCGTCTGTGGTGGCGCGCCGACCGTCATCCGCGGCCACGCACACAGCTTCCCGTCCGGCGCATTCGCAGCGATGACGGCTGGTGCGAGGACCAGCTGGATCGTCACTACAATCGGCCGGTCGTGGTGCCGAAGGACAGCAAGGCGGATCGCCTCATGCGCCAGGACCGGCTGTACGACTTCATCATCGAGATCGATCACAACACACGGCCGCGCATCGCAGGACGCGGCAGCGCGGTATTCGTCCACATTGCCCGCTCCGGCTTTGAGCCAACTGCAGGTTGTATATCATTAACTTTGCCTGCTTTGCGGCAAATGCTGGCTCGAGTCGGCCCCCGGACGCGAATAGCGATTTTCTAGGGCTTTCCGCCTCTTAACCGGGCATTAAGCAAACGGCCCGGCGGAGCTGGAGCAATTAACAATATATCCAGCCCGGTCCGCTAAACCTCAGGCAGTGCATCGTGTCGCCGCCGCATCGAGTCGAGGATGACAAACGAGCCCGCCAGTCCAGCCGCCGACCTCGGCACCCCCGTGCCGCTGGGGCAGGTCACATCCGTCAACGGCTCGCAGGCCACTATCGCGGCCGCGGCGAATATCGCCGGCAGCGCTCCTCGGGTCACCGTTGGCAAATTCATCGGCATTGAAAACGGCACGTCGCTCATCATCGGTCTCGTCACCGAGATCAGCGAGCAGCAGGTCGCGCTGCACGGGTATCGCAACATCGCGCGCATCGATCTGATCGGCGAGATCCGGCCGAACGGCGACGGCGTCACCTTCCAGCGCGGCGTCGCGAATTATCCGACGATCGGCGATTCCGCCGTTCTTGTCGGCGAACGCGAACTGCGGCTCATCTACGGCGGCGCCGACAAGGACCGCGCCTATATCGGGGATCTTCAGCAAAATCCGAACGTCGCGGTCAACGTCAACATCGACGACCTGGTCAGCAAGCATTTTGCGATCCTCGGCACCACCGGCGTCGGCAAATCGTCGAGTGTCGCGATCATCCTGTCCGAGATCCTCAAGACGCGGCCCAATCTCCGCATCTTTCTCGTCGACCCGCACAATGAGTACGCGCCCTGCTTCAGCGACAAGGCGCAGATTCTCACGCCACTCAATCTGCGGCTGCCGTTCTGGCTGTTCAACTTCGAGGAGATCGTCGACGCGTTCTTCGGCGGGCGGCCGGGCGTCAGCGAAGAAGTCGATATTCTTTCCGAGATGATTCCGCAGGCGAAGGCGGTCTACCTGCAGTACCGCAACGCCTCGAACCAGAACACCGCCAAAAAGCGCGACCCGCGCGACATCGGCTTCACCGCCGACACGCCGGTGCCCTACCGCATCGAGGACCTTCTCACGCTGCTCGACGAACGGATGGGCAAACTCGAGAACCGGTCGCAGCGCGTCACCATTCATCGCCTGATGCAACGGGTTCAGACCGTGCGGCATCATCCGCGCTACGCCTTCATGTTCGAGAACGCCAACATCGGCGGCGACACGATGGCGGAGATCATCGGCAACCTGTTCCGATTGCCGATTGACAACCGACCGATGACCATCATGCAGCTCGCCGGTTTTCCCGCCGAAGTCGTCGACTCGGTGGTGTCGGTGCTGTGCCGCATGGCGTTCGACTTCGGCCTGTGGAGCGACGGCGTCTCGCCGCTGCTGTTCGTGTGCGAGGAGGCGCACCGCTACGCACCCGCCGACAAGAAGATCGGCTTCGGCCCGACCCGCCGCGCGCTGTCGCGCATCGCCAAGGAAGGCCGTAAATACGGCGTGTTCCTCGGGCTCGTCACGCAGCGTCCGGCCGAGATCGACTCGACCATCATTTCCCAGTGCAGCACGCTGTTCGTGATGCGCATGGCGAACGACCATGACCAGGCGCTGATCCGTTCCGCCGTGTCGGATGCCGCCGCGAATCTGCTCACTTTCCTTCCGACGCTCGGCATCCGCGAGGTCTTCACGTTCGGCGCCGGCGTCGCGCTGCCGACCCGCCTGCGATTCAAGGAGCTCGCCGCCGAGCGCCGCCCGAACAGCGAAGCTGCCGGATCGACACATGAAATTCCCGGCGTCGGGGCCGATCATGACCTGATCAATGCTGTGATCGAACGCTGGCGCCGCGCCAGCATGAGCAACAAGGTCGCCGTTGCCGACGACGGCGGCTCGCCACTCGATCAGTTCGGCGCGGCGACGCCGGCGCCGCCGTTACAGCCGGCCCAACCGGCGCAGCCAATGCAGGCCTGGAATCCGAATCGTCTGAAACCCGTCAACCGGCAGGTCCAGCCGGCCGGCGCGCCCGCTGCGGCAGCGCCGATAGCGCCCGCCGCCCCGCCGCAACGCATGTCGTTCGGCACGTCGGCCCGCGCACCGGGCGCCCCCCCGCCCGGCTTCCCGCCGCGCCGCTAGAGTCTGACTCGAAAAGAGCCCGTCAAAATCAACGACGTGTCCCGGACGCGGTGCAGCACGAGCCATCAGCGCGTTTACGTGCGTCTTCGACGCGTTATGGCGAAGTGGTGCACCGCAGAGCCGGGACCCCGGTTATATGCAAAAAAACCGGGGTCCCGGGTCTGCAGCGCACCGCTCACGCGCTGCGCTGCGCCCGGGACACGAGTTTGAAAACCCGGAATCACTTCCGGTCATAACTCTTGGGACAAACTCTACGTCTGGACCAACACCTCACTTCCCGTCTCCCGTTCGGGGGAGAGGAAGTCGGTCGATTTAAAGCTTGCGCGTCCGTTCGCCGAAGATCGCGCTGCCGACGCGCACATGCGTGGCGCCGAGCTCGATCGCCGTCGCGTAATCGGCGCTCATTCCCATCGACAGCAGCTTGAGACCGTTGCGCCTGGCGATCTTCGCCGTCAGCGCGAAATGCGGCGCCGGCATGTCATCGGCCGGCGGAATGCACATCAGGCCGGAAATAGCCAGGCCGAAACGATCGCGGCATCGCGCCAGAAACGCGTCGGCATCCTGCGGCAGCACGCCGGCCTTTTGTGTTTCGCCGCCGGTGTTGACCTCGACAAAGAGCAAAGGCGCACGCCGCTGTTTCGCGATTTCGGCCTTCAGGGCCTCACACAGGCTGTCGCGGTCAACAGAATGGATAGCGTCGAACAAGGCGACGGCGTCCCGCGCCTTGTTCGATTGCAGCGGCCCGATCAGATGCAGTTCGACGCCGGCGTATTTGTTGCGCAAGCTTGGCCACTTGGCCTTCGCCTCCTGCACGCGGTTCTCGCCGAAAACGCGCTGACCCGCGGCCAGTGCCGGTTCGATCGCCGCAGCATCGAATGTCTTCGACACCGCGATCAAGGTCACCGACGCCGGATCGCGCCCGGCGTCGCGGCAGGCGCGCGCGACCCCGGCTCGCACCTCGGCGAGACTGTCGGCGACCGATACGGAACGGGTTGCGCTCATGCGCTATGGGTGCCGGACTCCGGCGCGCCGATCAAGCGCCAGATGAACGTCTAGATAAACGGGCGCTGACGGATGCGGGTTATGTCACCGCCGGCGGCGGCGGCGAGCGCCTGCCGGTCGAGCACCTCGAAGAGGCGATCCTTCCAGCGGATCATGCCAGCGACATGCAGCCGCTTGAGTGTCTTGTTGGTGTGCACGAGCGACAGGCCGAGCGTGTCAGCAAGATGCTGCTGGGTGATCGGCAGGTGCACCGGGTCACTGCCGCGGGTGAGGCCGACCTCTTCCGCGCGCGTGTAAAGGTGCAGCAGGACATAGGCTGTCCGTTCCAGCGCCGTGCGCTGGCCAAGCGTCAGCAGATGTTCGTCGACAAGCTGCTCCTCGCGCGCGGCAAGCCAGGTGATGTCGAAGGCGAGCGAAGGACTGTTCGAATAGAGAGTCCAGAGCCGCTCGCGCGGGAAGGCACAGAGCGTCACGTCGGTGAGCGCCTCGACCGAATGCTCCATCTCGACCATCAGCGAGCCCTGGAGACCGACCAGATCGGCGGGCAGCGCGTAATTGAGAATCTGGCGGCGGCCGTCCGGCAGCATCTTGTAGCGAAAGGCCCAGCCGCTGAGGATCGTGTAGAAGTGCTCGTTACGCTCGCCCTGGCGCAGGAAACTGGCGCCCGGCTTCATCCGCAGCTCGCCGGTTTTCATGCGCTGGACGATAGCGAGCTCGTCCGCGGAAAATTCGCGCAGGGCGCGCTTCTGCCGCAAGGGACAGGCCGCGCAGGACGTGGCTCTCCCGTCGGCAACGGGCGTATTGCTCATGAAAATTACCTGGGCTGTGTGTCTTTTTTAAATGACAACCGATAACGCCTGACGGAACTTCTCGTTCCAATCGGGGGCCGCGTCAGCGCGCTGCAAAGGGCTGATGTTCGGCGCCGCTGCCGGTTTCGCAGATTGCAAGACGCCACCAGCGGACGGGCCTCCATGCTCTCGCCGGATCACGACATCAGCTTGTCAGGGCTTCGCGTTCTCATCGTCGAGGACGAATTCATCATCGCGCTCGACATCGACGGCATGCTCGAAAGCGCGGGGGCCGCCGGCAGCCGCCATGCCGGCAACGTCAAGGACGCGCTCACCGTTCTCGACGAGGTCGAAACCGGGCGGGACAAGATCGACGTCGCCGTGCTCGACCTCAAGCTCAACCACGAAAGCGCACTGCCGGTCGCCGCACGGCTGAATGAACTCGGCATCCCCTTCGCGTTCCTGACCGGCGCGCCGGAAGACGGCGAGACCCGCGCCTTCCCGGATGTCCCGATCGTGGCCAAGCCGTTCGACGACGCGTCGCTGTTCGGCGGGATACGCCGCGCGCTCGGCGGCGACCGCTGAACCGTTCCGGACCCGCCTCGCACCGTCACCGTTGACCGGCCCGCGCCTTTCGTGTCAGTTCCGCGCATCCTGGATAGGCCCGGAAATGACCGCCGATTCGCAGAAAAACGAGCGCTATAACGCGCGCGAGGCCGAGCAGCGCTGGCAGAAGGCGTGGGCTCAGGCCGGCATCTTCGCCACCAAGAACGACGATCCCCGGCCGAAATACTATGTGCTCGAGATGTTCCCCTATCCATCGGGGCGCATCCACATGGGCCACGTGCGCAACTACACGATGGGCGACGTGCTCGCCCGCTACATGCGCGCCAAGGGCAACAACGTCCTGCATCCGATGGGCTGGGACGCCTTCGGCCTGCCGGCCGAGAACGCGGCGATGGAGCGCAAGGTCGCGCCGAAGGCGTGGACCTACGACAACATCGCGGCGATGAAGAAGCAGCTCCAGGCCATGGGCCTATCGCTCGACTGGAGCCGCGAGGTCGCGACCTGCGATCCGTCCTACTATAAGCACCAGCAGAAGATGTTCCTCGACTTCCTCAAGGTCGGGCTGGCTGAGCGCGAGAAGCGCAAGGTGAACTGGGACCCGGTCGACATGACCGTGCTCGCCAACGAGCAGGTTATCGACGGCCGCGGCTGGCGCTCCGGCGCCGCCGTCGAGCAGCGCGAGATGAGCCAGTGGGTCTTCAAGATCACGAAATACGCGCAGGAGCTGCTCGACGCGCTCGACACGCTCGACCGCTGGCCCGACAAGGTGCGGCTGATGCAGCGCAACTGGATCGGCCGCTCGGAAGGCCTGCTGATCCGCTTCGCGCTCGACCCGAACACGACGCCGGCGGGCGAGACCGAGCTCAAGATTTTCACGACGCGGCCCGATACGCTGTTCGGGGCGAAGTTCATGGCGATCGCGCCGGATCATCCGCTGGCGCAGGCGGCGGCCGAGAAAAATCCGGCGATTGCCGCCTTCATCGCCGAGACCAAGCGCCACGGCACCGCTCAGGAAATCATCGACACGCAGGAGAAGCGCGGCGTCGACACCGGCATCCGCGCCGTGCACCCGTTCGATCCGAACTGGACGCTGCCGGTCTACGTCGCCAACTTCATCCTGATGGAGTACGGCACCGGCGCCATCTTCGGCTGCCCGGCGCACGACCAGCGCGACCTCGACTTCGTCAACACCTACGGCCTCGGCAATACGCCGGTGGTCTGCCCGCCGGACCAGGACCCCGGCAGCTTCGTCATCACCGACGTCGCCTATGACGGCGACGGGACCATGATCAATTCGCGCTTCCTCGACGGCATGACTATCGAGCAGGCCAAGAACGAGGTGGCGAAGCGGCTCGAAAACGAGACGCGCGGCAACGCGCCGGTCGGCGAGCGCCAGGTTAATTTCCGCCTGCGCGACTGGGGCATCTCGCGCCAGCGCTACTGGGGCTGCCCGATCCCGGTGATCCACTGTCCCAAATGCGACGTCGTGCCGGTGCCGGAAAAAGACCTGCCGGTGGCGCTGCCGGACGACGTCAGCTTCGACCGGCCGGGCAACGCGCTCGACCATCATCCGACCTGGAAACACGTCACCTGCCCGCGATGCGGCGGCCAGGCGACGCGCGAGACCGACACGATGGACACCTTCGTCGACTCGTCGTGGTACTTCGCGCGCTTCACCGATCCGTGGGACGACAAGCGGCCGACCGATCCGGCGATGGCGAACGCATGGATGCCGGTCGACCAGTACATCGGCGGCGTCGAGCACGCGATCCTGCACCTGCTCTATTCGCGCTTCTTCAC
The DNA here is from genome assembly GCA_029980465.1 of Pseudolabrys sp. Lineage (GTDB taxonomy): Bacteria > Pseudomonadota > Alphaproteobacteria > Rhizobiales > Xanthobacteraceae > Pseudolabrys. The sequence goes on along the minus strand of JARYIJ010000001.1, from coordinate 1,611,399 downwards.
CCGCGCGATGAAGAAGACCGGCCACATCGGCATGGACGAGCCGTTCGACGGCATGTTCACGCAGGGCATGGTCGTGCACGAGACCTATCGCGACAAGGCCGGCAACTGGGTGATGCCCGCCGACGTCAGAATCGAGGCCGCCGACAGCGGCGAGCGGCGCGCCGCGCTCATCTCGACCGGCGAGCCGGTCGAGATCGGCCCGATCGAGAAGATGTCGAAGTCGAAGAAGAACACGGTTGACCCGGACGACATCATGGAGAGCTACGGCGCCGACGTGGCGCGCTGGTTCATGCTGTCGGACTCGCCGCCCGACCGCGACGTGATCTGGAGCGAGGAAGGCGTGCAGGGCGCGAGCCGCTTCGTGCAGCGGCTGTGGCGCATCGTCGGCGAGGTCGCCCGCATCGCCGCGCCGGCACAGCGGCCGGCCGCGTTTTCGGACGCCGCCACCGCCGTGCGCAAGGCCGCGCATAAGGCGCTCGCCAATGTGTCCGAGGATATCGGCAAGCTGCGCTTCAACCGCTGCATCGCCCACGTCTACGAGTTCGCCAATGCGCTCAACGAGGCGATCGGCAGCGTCGACCGGGCGCCGGCGCCCGACCTCGCCTGGGCCCTGCGCGAGGCCGGCGACATCCTGGTCCGCCTGTTCAACCCGATGATGCCGCATCTGGCCGAGGAATGCTGGGCGATGCTCGGCCACAAGGCCATGATCGCCACGGAGGCCTGGCCGCGGCTCGAAGCGGATTTGCTGGTCGAAAACACCGTCACGCTGCCGGTGCAGATCAACGGCCGCAAGCGCGCCGACGTCACCGTGGCCCGCGACGCCGGAAAAGACGCTGTCGAGGCTGCCGTTCTGGCGCTCGATGCGGTACAAAAGGCGCTCGACGGCAGGAGCCCGAAAAAGGTCATCGTCGTCCCGCAGAGGATCGTCAATGTGGTGGCGTGACACACGGTGGTCATTCCGGGGCGCGAGCAAAGCGCGCGAACCCGGAATCCAGAACCGTCCTCCGGTGGTCGCATCTGGATTCCGGATCGCCTCGCGTTTCTCGGCGTCCGGAATGACCGGAACGGCAGCCCGCGTTGCGGCGGTCATCGCCATGGCCGGACTGCTGGCCGGCTGCTTCCAGCCGCTCTACGGCGAGCGTTCGGTTGGCGGCACGAACGACTCGGTCGCGCAGACCATGCGCGGCGTCGACGTCGCCCAGCTCAAGACGCCACGTGGCACCCCGATCGACCGGGTCGGCTTCAAGGTCCGCAACGACCTGATCTTCGCGCTTACCGGCGGCGCCGGCGGCGCGGCGCCGACCCACCGGCTCGACATCAAGCTGAACGCCACCCAGCAGCAGGTGATCGTCGACATCACCTCGGGCCGCGCCGAGGTGCAGAACTACGGCCTCGACGCCACCTACACGCTGACCGACCTCGCCACCGGCAAGGTGGTGGTGAACGGCATCGCGGCGGCGCGCGTGTCCTACAACATTCCCGGCCAGCAGCAGCGCTTCGCCAGTGAGCGCGGCCTGCGCGACGCCGAGGACCGCGCCGCCGGCGAGATCGCCGACAGCATCCGCAACCGTCTCGCGTCGTATTTCACGGCGGGGACGTGATCGGCCCCATCCTTCGAGACGCCCGCTGCGCGGGGTCCTCAGAGCCTAGCTGGAAAAGAGTCCGTCAAAATCAACGACGTGTCCCGGACGCGGTGCAGCACGAGCCGTCAGCGGGTTTACGCGCGTCTTCGACGCGCTACGACGAAGTGGTGCACCGCAGAGCCGGGACCCCGGTTATACATAAGAAACCGGGGTCCCGGGTCTGCAGCGCATCGTTTCACGCTGCGCTGCGCCCGGGATACAAGTTGAAAACCCGGAATCATTTCCGGTGAGACTATCAGGATGAGGCGGAGAGATTTATGACCGCGCTCAAAGCCAACGACATCGACAAGTTCCTGGCGAGACCGAACGCGCCGGTCGTGCTGGTCTATGGCCCCGACGCCGGGCTGGTGCGCGAGCGTGCCGACATGCTGCTGCGCGCCTCGGTCGACGACGTCGCCGACCCGTTCTCGCTGGTCCGCATCGAGAGCGACGAGCTCGCCGCCAATCCGGCGCGTCTCGCCGACGAGGTCGGCACCGTGCCGCTATTCGGCGGCCGCCGCGCTGTGCTGCTGCGGGTCAGCTCGCGGCACAACATCGTGCCGTCCGTCGAAGCCGTGCTCGACAATCCGGCGCGCGATTGCCGCGTCGTCATCGAGGCCGGAGAGCTGCGCAAGAACGCGCCGCTGCGCGCGGCCTGCGAAAAATCGAGGAACGCGGCGGCCATCGCCTGCTATCCCGACCGCGCCGGCGACCTCGCGCGCCTGATCGACGAAGAGATGCGCGAGGCGCAGTTGACTATCGCGCCGGATGCCAGGCAGGCGCTGCTCGACCTGCTCGGCGGCGACCGCCTCGCCTCGCGCAGCGAGATCCGCAAGCTCGCGCTTTATGCGCGCGACAAGGGCCGTGTCGAGGTTGCCGATATTTCCGCCGTGGTGTCGGACGCTTCGCAGCTCGGCCTCGACAACGTCGTCGACGCCGCCTTCGCCGGCGACACCCGGGAGGTCGAGCGCGAGTTCAACAAGGCGCGCGCCGACGGTGCCTCGCCCGGCGCCATCGTGTCGGCGGCGGTGCGCCAGGTCGCGCAGCTTCACAGGATGCGGCTCGCCATCGACGACGGCATGGACGCGAAGTCGGCGATGATGCGCGGCGGCCCACCGGTGCACTTCAGCCGCGAGGACAAGGTTGGCGCAGCGTTACGTCAGTGGTCGGCGCAACGGCTCGCCCGCGCGATGCAGCAGCTTGCCGAAGCGACGCTCGACACCCGCAAGCAGCCGGCGCTGGCCGAGACGATCGCGCAGCGCGTGCTGCTGTCGCTCGCGGTGAGCGCGCGGCGAAGGGAGTGAAATTATTTGCTCAGAGCTGTTGCGCGGAACCACCTGCTCCCTCTCCCGCATAGCCCGTCGAAGACAGGCGTAAACTCCCTTGTACGGGAGAGGGTTGGGGATAGTTCTGAATTGAAAATACCCTCACCCGCCCGCCTCGCTTTGCTCGGCGGTCGACCTCTCCCGCAAGCGGGAGAGGTCAATTGCTACCGTCCGCTCTCGAGCCGCTGGGCGAAGTACGCGATCGTGCGCGCATATACCTCGGCCTGATTCCACTGCAGGATGGCCTGGAAATTCGGCTGGCCCGGCTGCCAGCCCTGCCCCGGCTGCCAGCCGTTGTTCTTGAAGAAATTGGCGGTCGAGCCAAGCACGTCCGGAATGCTGTGCACCAGATCGATCTTGCCGTCATGATCGTAGTCGATGGCGAACTTGACGAAGGTCGACGGCATGAACTGGGTCTGGCCGATTTCGCCGGCCCAGGCGCCCTTGGCGGTCGCCGGATCGATGTCGCCGCGATCGACCAGCTTCATGAGGTCGATCAGCTCCGGCTGGAATTTCTCCGGCCGGCGGCAGTCATAGGCGAGCGTGGCGACGGCGCGCATCGTCGGGAAATTGCCGAGAAAGCCGCCGAAATCGGTTTCGAGGCCCCAGATCGCGACAATCAGACCGGGTGGCACGCCGAAGTCATGCTTGATCCTGCTCAGCAGGTGCGCGTGCTTCTGCATCAACGAACGGGCGCGCGCGACGCGCGGCGGCACCATGCGGCCGGAGAATTCCTCGAACGACTGCGTGAACACCTTCTGCCCGCGGTCGCGCGAAATGACGTCTTCATCGAAGGTCAGGCCATTGAGCGCGGCGATGCCGCGGCGGCCGACGCCCTGCGCCGCCGCCTCGCGCTTCATGCGTTCGAGAAATTGCGGAAACCTGGCGCGGTCGACGCAGTTGCGCGGCGTGTCGCGCGCGTACCGGTAGGGAACGTTGGCGGGCTGCTGAACCTGCGCCTGCACCAAAGCCGGCGCAAACAGCGTCGCAAGCGCGAGTCCAATCGTGACGATCTTGGCCATCAGATGTTGATTCACATGCGGAAAAGCAGGTGGATTGAACAGTGGACTGATTGCCACAGGGGCCTGCCGTAATCGAGTGGCGGGACTTCTTAACGCTAACGAATGGCACGGCGCGCTCCCGCTCGCGGGAGAGGGTTGGGGTGAGGGCACTTGGACCCACATTCGAATAGATCCCCTCACCTGGACCGCTTCGCCGTCCGACCTCCCCCGCAAGCGGGAGAGGTAAGAGCTGGTCGCGTAGATTCTAATTGCGGGTTCTCCTACCGCCGCCCCAGCCGCCGCACGACCTCGTCGAGCTGATCGAAATCCTTGAAAGCCACGTGCACCGCGCCGCCGCCGTTCGGCTTGACGTCGATCGTCACCGTCAGGCCCAGCGCATCGGATACGCTGCGTTCGAGCGCGCGCGTATTCGGATCCTTTTCCGTTGCCGCGCCCTTGCCGCCGGCCTTGCCCGGTACCGCCTTGTCGCGCGCCAGCGCCTCGACTTGGCGCACGTTGAGGCCGCGCTCGACGATGTCGCGCGCCAGCGCCTCGGCATTCGGCTGACCAATGAGCTGCCGCGCGTGACCGGCGCTGAGCTTACCCGACGCGACGTAGGCCTTCACGCTGTCCGGAAGCTTGAGCAGCCGCAGCGTGTTGGCGACGTGGCTGCGGCTCTTGCCGACGATCTGCGCGACGCCGTCCTGGCTGTGGCCGAAGGTGTCGATCAGCGCCTGATAACCGGCCGCTTCCTCGAGCGCGTTGAGATCGGCGCGCTGCACGTTCTCGATGATGGCGAGTTCGAGCGCCTGCGCGTCGGTCGCTTCGACGATGGCGACCGGCACGTCGTGCAGGCCGGCGCGTTGGGCGGCGCGCCAGCGCCGCTCGCCGGCGATAATCTCGTAAGCGTCGTTCTGTCCACGCAGCGTGCGCACCACGATCGGCTGGATGACGCCGCGCTCGCGGATCGAGCCGGCGAGCTCGTTGAGCTCGTCCTCCGTGAAGGTCTTGCGCGGGTTGCGCGGATTGGGCCGCAGGTTCTCGATCGGCGCGCGCCGCGGCTTGCGCGGCGCTTCTCCGGTCTTCGTCTCTTCGCCGACGTCGCCGATCAGCGCCGCCAGACCGCGTCCCAACCGCGAGCGTTCGTCCGCCATCGCCGCTCCTGCACTCCTCGTCACTGCGCGCCTCTTCGTTGCTGACGTTTCTTCGTTGTCCGGGCTCGGCCGCCGATCAACCCGCGCGCTTCAATTCGCGTTCACGTTGGATGATCTCGGTGGCGAGACGCAGATAGGCTTCGCTACCGACGCACTTGAGATCGTAGACCAGAACCGGCTTGCCGTAGGACGGCGCTTCCGAGACGCGGACGTTGCGCGGGATCACGGTCTGGTAAACCTTGGAGCCCATGAACTGACGCACGTCGGCGACGACCTGGTTGGACAGGTTGTTGCGCGAGTCGAACATCGTCAGCACGATGCCGTGAATCGACAGGTCGGGATTGAGCGTGGTGCGCACCTGCTCGACGGTCTTGAGCAATTGCGACAGGCCCTCGAGCGCGAAGAACTCGCACTGCAACGGAACGAGGATGGCATTCGCCGCCGCCATGGCGTTGACGGTGAGAAGGTTGAGCGACGGTGGACAATCGACCAGCACATACGTGTAGGGATGATCGCTGACCACGGCGTTGAGCGCGCGCAATGCGCCGCGCAGCCGGAAGGCGCGGTCGCGCTGCTGGCCGATCTCGAGCTCGAGGCCGGACAGGTCCATGGTCGACGGCGCGATGTGCAGCCGCGGCACCGCGGTTTCGAGCACGGCGGCGCGCATCGGCTCGGCGCCGGTCAGGACGTCGTAGGTCGAGTGACGGCGCAGCTTGCGGTCGATGCCGAGCCCGGTCGAGGCGTTGCCCTGGGGGTCGAGGTCGACGATCAGGACGGTTTCGCCGATGGCGGCCAGCGCGGTGCCGAGATTGATCGCCGTGGTGGTCTTGCCGACGCCGCCCTTCTGGTTGGCGATGGCCAGCACCCGGGGCGACACCGCCGGCTCCGGCTTGACCAGCGGAACGACGGTCGGATCGGCGGGATTTTGCGGGGAATCGGTCATGGTTCGATGTCCTGGCCTCGGTAGTCGGCCAAAGCCCTAGCTTTTTCGGGTCAGCGTCCTGACGACCACCACACAACCGTCGCGGCTGGTCAGACTCGGTTTCAATTCCGCCTGCACACTCCAATATTTAGCGGCTTCGGTCAATTCAGCCTCTACATCTTGGCCCTTAAGGAACAGGCCAATGGCCCCCCTGGCGATCAACGGGGCCGCCTGCTCGCACAGTAACGGTAGCGGCGCCAGCGCCCGCGCGGTAACCGCGTCGGCGCGGCCGGTGAAGCTGTCCCCAAAATTCTCGATGCGTTCGGCATGGACCACCGCCGACGCACCGGTGACGCGCACCGCCTCGCGCAGGAATGCGGCTTTTTTTCCATTGCTTTCAACGAGATGGACCATAGCGCCGGGAGTACCGGCGAGCGCGCAGGCGATCGGGATGGCCGGGAAGCCGCCGCCGGAGCCGAGGTCGACCCAGATTTTCGCGTCCGGCGCCAAGCGCAGGAGCTGCAGCGAGTCGGCGATATGCCGGGTCCAGATTTCGGAGAGCGTCGAGTTGGCGATGAGATTGATGCGGCGCTGCCAGTCGGTGAGCAGCGCGACGAAAGCGTCGAGGCGGGCCAGCGCCGAGGAATCGACGGGCGTGAGAGCAAGGGCCCGAGCACGATCCTGCGCCAACGTCGCGGCCGGGGTCACGCGCTTCTACGAGCATTGCCGCGCCGCACATGCGCGACCAGCAGTGTCAGCGCGGCCGGCGTGATGCCGTCGATCTTCGCCGCATGCCCGATCGTCCTCGGCCGATGCTCGGCGAGTTTCTGCCGAACCTCGTTCGACAGTCCAGGCAGTGCGGCGTAGTCGAAATCGGCCGGCAGCACGAACGATTCATCGCGCCGGTACGCCTCGACATCCGCCTTTTGTCGCGACAGGTACACGTCGTACTTCGCGTCTGTTTCGAGTTGCTCGGCGATCGTCGCCAGCACATTGCCGAGCTGCGGCCAGATGCGCGCGAGATCGTTCACGCCGATGTCCGGATACGACAACAGCTCGAATGCGGTCCGGCGTTGTCCATCGCGATTGAGTTCAAGCCCGTGACGCGCGGCTTCGTTCGGCGTGACGGACACCGATTTCGCAAAATCACGCGCGGCGTCGAGCGCCGACATTTTCTCGCGGAATGCGCGCATGCGCTCCGCACCGACGCAGCCGAGCGCGATGCCTTTCGCAGTCAACCGCTGATCGGCATTGTCGGCGCGCAATGCGAGACGGAATTCGGCGCGCGATGTGAACATGCGATACGGCTCGCTGACGCCGCGCGTCGTGAGATCGTCGATCATCACGCCGATATACGCATCCGCGCGATCGAACATGACCGGCGCACGCGCGCTCGCTTTCGCCGCGGCGTTGAGGCCGGCGAGCAGCCCCTGCGCGGCGGCCTCTTCGTAGCCTGTCGTGCCGTTGATCTGGCCGGCAAGAAAAAGCCCGTGGATACGGCGCGTTTCGAGCGTCGGCTCGAGCTCGCGCGGATCAACGTGATCGTATTCGATGGCGTAACCGGGCCGCGTGATGCGCGCGTTCTCGAGTCCGGGAATCGTCGCAACGATCGCGCGCTGCACGTCTTCGGGCAACGACGTCGAGATGCCGTTCGGATAGACGGTGTCGTCGTCGAGTCCTTCCGGCTCGAGGAAGATCTGATGGCCGTCGCGTTCTCCGAACTTGACGATCTTGTCTTCGATCGACGGACAGTAGCGCGGCCCGCGCGACGCGATCTGTCCCGAATACATCGGCGAGCGGTGCACGTTCTTGCGGACGATGTCGTGCGTCGCAGTCGTCGTGCGCGTGATGCCGCATTGGATTTGCGGCGTCTCGATGCGCGCGGTCAGCATCGAGAACGGCTCGGGTGGATCGTCGCCCGGCTGCATCTCGAGCGACGCCCAATCGATGGTGCGGCCGTCGAGACGCGGCGGCGTTCCGGTCTTCAATCGTCCGAGCGCAAAGCCGGCGCGTTCGAGCGTGAGCGACAATCCGACCGCAGGCGCCTCGCCGACGCGGCCGGCCGGCGTTTGCGTCTCGCCGATGTGGATGAGTCCGCGCAGGAATGTGCCGGTGGTCAGCACGACGGCACGCGTGGACAAATCGCGGCCGTCCTTGAGCACGACGCCACGCACGTCGATGCCGTCGAGACGCAAGTCGTCGGCTTCGCCTTCGATCACCGTAAGATTGGCTTGCGCGCGGATCGCCGCCTGCATCGCCTTCGCGTAAAGCTTGCGGTCGGCCTGCGCGCGCGGCCCGCGCACCGCCGGACCCTTGCGGCGATTGAGCACGCGAAACTGGATGCCGCCCTGGTCGGCAACGCGTCCCATCAGGCCGTCGAGCGCGTCAATCTCGCGCACAAGATGGCCCTTGCCGAGGCCGCCGATGGCCGGATTGCACGACATCGCGCCGATCGTGGCGAAGCGGTGCGTCACCAGCGCGGTCGTCGCGCCCATGCGGGCGGCCGCGGCCGCGGCCTCACAGCCGGCGTGGCCGCCGCCGATGACGATGACGTCGAAATCCTGCATCCGAAAGCCTCGAATGCGCGCCTTGTAGCCAACCTGCCTGAAGGGGTCAAAAGGCTAGAGTTTATAGGCGGTTCTGATGCCGCCCCAGTGCTTGCCGCGCACCCGGATAGGCGCGTCGATTTCCTGCATCGTCACGATGACGCCGTTGCCCATGTCGCGGGGATAGTTCTGCAGGAGATAGGGACGCACGACACGCCCTGCGGCGAGGCCGGCGCGGTCGTCGAAGATGCGGCGGTTGCGGGAATGCGCCGCGTTCCAGACCGGATCGCCCGGCCTCTGCGGCTCCGAATACGCCGCGTTGTGGGCTGGGATATAACCGTTGCGATCGATGGACACGCAAAACACCATGCGTGGATCCGAGGCCAGCAGCGGTTCCTGGATCGCCGGGAGCGCTTTTTCGAGGAAGTCGACCGAGCGCGTGCGATACTGGACCGGATCGGTGCCTTGGATCGGCACGTAATTGTTATCGAACAGATCGGCCTCGCTGATCGCGCCGCGCGCCAGCGACTCTTCGAGCATCGCGCCGATGCGGCCCGCCGCGGCAATCGCGCGCTCGATGAATTCGTCGTTTTCCGCGCGGATGGCGGCGAGCTTTTTCAGCAGGGCCGCCCGCACCTCAGCGTCGAGCTCGAGGAACTGCAGGTGCAGGCCCAGATGCGAATGATTGACGACACGTGTCCGGCAGGTGCCGATTCCGGAGATGTCTCCCGTCAGAATGTCACTGACGCCGATGCCATGGGCATCTTCAAGCCGCATCAGAACGCCGCCCTCGGACAGATCGAAGGTCTGTCCGTGGATCGGCCCGGAGCGCCAGTTTAGCGTCATCGGCAGATTGCATGGCAGACGGTCGTGGCGGCGGCGGTCGCCAAATTCCGTTTGCCGCAGGAAGACGACGCAGCGGGTTTTGAGCTGTTCGACGAGGCGAGCGACGTCCCTGCCCGATTTGTCGACGATCGCGCCGTGCTCGCTCTCGGTGGCCGCGACTTTCTCGATTTCGACGGCGCTGTCCGCAACCGCGGCCACGAATTGCGAGGCCTGAACGGCGCTTCGGGATAATTCCGCAGTCGTCGCGACCTGCTGCTCGACCGCGCCGGCAACGCCGCCGAACAAGGGGCGGATCGTCTCGATCAGCGTGGCAATCTTGCGAACCGCCGCAATCGAGGCGCCGGCATCGTCCTGGAGCGACGCGATGCTAGCCTTGATGACCTCGGTCGCCTTCTGGGTCTGCTGGGACAGCGCCTTGACCTCCTGCGCCACGACGGCAAAGCCCCGCCCGGCTTCGCCCGCCCGCGCCGCCTCGATAGTCGCATTCAGCGCCAGGAGATTGGTCTGGCGCGCCACGGTCGCGATCAGATTGACGACCTTGCCGATTTCGGCGGATGAGGCCCGCAGGCCGTCGACGCTCCGGCCGGCATTGGCGCTGGCATCGGCGGCATTCTGGGCCAGATCGTCGGCCTCGCGGACGCGTCGGCCGATCTCGCCGGATGTGCGCGCCAGCTCTTCGGTCGCCTGAGCGAATTGCTGGGTATCGCGCTTGGCGTCCTGCGATTTGACCGCGAGTTCGGCCGTGCGGCGCTGGATGGCGTCGAAGCTCTGGGCCGAACGCTTGGCGCCTTCCTGGACCACGTCGGCGGCCTGGCTGACGCCGCGGATCATGGCGCCGAGATCGAGCTCGAGCAGATCGATCGTTTCGCGGATCGCGGCTGTCGCGTTCGCGGAGGCAGATGGGACGGGCGCGGGGAGCGTGGCGCGTTCGGACATCAAACGTGGTGAATCGGGATGAGCCGCGGAATGCGGCGCGTCCAAATCTCGCGCAGGATGGTAAATGAAGCCTGAAACACCGTTAAAATGCCGATTTGACGGACTGTTTCACGTGAAACACGACCGCTACACCGGCCCTTGGATCGCGATGGTCGGCGATGTTTCACGTGAAACATCGCCGACCATCGCCCGAAACAAGCCGTTGCCCGGTTTTGTTTGTACCGAACACCGCGACATCGCAGACGCCGTTATTTGCCGATGCAGAAGTCTCGAAAAATCACGTCGAGAATATCCTCGACGTCGATCCGCCCGGTTAGCCGGGACAGGGCGGTGGCGGCCAGCCGCAGCTCCTCGGCAAGGACGTCCTCGCGCCCCTCGGCCCCGACCGCGATGGCCCGCTGCAGCGCCGCCCGCGTCGCCTCCAGTGCTGCGCGGTGTCGCTCACGGGTCAGCAGGGCCGGCTCGGCGGCGCCCAAGGCATCTACGGCTTTTGCCGCCAGCGCTGTTACGAGAGCCCCCAGGCCCGTTCCGGCAGTTGCCGACACGGCATAGGCTCTGGAAAAAGAACCGAACCATTGTTCACTTGCCTTGAACAATGGTTCACTGCTTCCATGATCCTGCGACCCTAACGGGTTGTTAACAAACTTGGTTAATAAAGTCTTACTGTATAGTTCGAACATATGTTCATTTCTATGAGGACTGTCAGAGGTTAAGGATTGGTTACGATTTATGGTTAATTGATCCTTAACCTGACTTGTCAAACTAACGAACCTTTGTTCATTTCTTTCTTTAATGAGATCGACTTTGTTCTCGATGAGCCAGATGTCCTGCCCGGGCATGGTTCCGGACACCGGATCGGCCAATGGCCCATCGGTATCCGGCGCCAGACCCGCAAGCCGGTCCGCCGCCTCGCCCGCGCTGGCGTCGACCACCCACAACACCAGGTCAGCGGCCGAGGCGCGTTCCCGGGCCCGCCGCACGCCCTCCTGCTCCACCGGGTCGGCCGTTGGCCGAATCCCGGCCGTGTCCACCACCGTCACCGGATAGCCGTCGAGATCGAGGTGGACCTCGATGATATCCCGCGTCGTGCCGGCATGAGGCGACACGATCGCCGCCTCGCGCCGGGCGATGCGATTGAGCAAGGTCGACTTGCCCGCGTTCGGCGGGCCGGCAATCGCCACCACCAGCCCTTCGCGCAGCCGTTCCCCCCGCCGCCCTTGCGCCAGCGCCGCCGCGATGTCGGCCTCGATGTCGCGGGCAACCCGCAGCGCCGGCCCGAGTAGATCCTCGGGAACATCGGCCTCGTCGGAAAAATCGATGCGCGCCTCGACCATCGCCAGCGCGCCGAGCAGCCGGCCGCGCCAGGCGTCGGCGCGGCCGCCGAGCAGGCCGGTCATCTGCCGGAACGCCTGGCGCCGCTGCGCCTCGGTTTCGGCGAAGACGAGATCGGCGAGGCCCTCGACCTGGGTGAGGTCGATCTTGCCGTTCTCGAACGCCCGCCGCGTGAACTCGCCGGCCTCCGCCGGCCGCAACCCCTTGATGCCGCCGAGCCGCGCCAGCACGGCGGCGACCACCGCGCGGCCGCCGTGAACCTGCAGCTCCGCGACGTCCTCGCCCGTCTCGCTGTTGGGTCCGGGGAAATAGAGCGCCAGCGCCTGATCGATCGGCTCGCGGTCCGCAGCGCGGATCGTCACCAGCGCCGCCTTGCGCGGCGTCGGAATCTTGCCGGTCAGAATCTCAAGCGCTTCGCCGGCGCGCTCGCCAGAGATCCGGATCACCGCAAGCGCGGCAATGCCATGGCCGGAGGAGAGGGCGAAAATCGTGTCGCGGGGAGGAGGGGTCATTGCCGTAACCGAAACGCCACCTTGTCACAACGGTCAAGCGCGATCCGAACACGGCCGGCTGCTCCGATCCGCCGAGTACCCCCGGAACGCACACGCGAACCATGGCAATTGAAGCCGCTTCTGCAGGATGCTAAAGTAATACCAGCGCAAAGATGAGTATTACTGCGATGGTCACCGTCACCAGCAAGGGCCAGGTCACGATTCCGAAGCGGGTCCGCGACCGGCTCGGCATCGACCCCGGCAGCAAGATCGATTTTGAGATCGACGAGAACGGGCGCGCTTATCTGCACCGGGCCGGGAAGCGCGCGAAACCCAGCCGCTTCGAGCGGCTGCGGGGAACCGCGACCAGCGGGTTGACCACGGATCAAATCATGGCGCTGACCCGCGGCGAGCGGTGATGACGCTGGTCGATACGAACGTTCTTCTCGACATTGCAACGGATGATCCGGCATGGGCGGGTTGGTCGCTCCGGCAGCTCGATGCCGCCGCGGTCCGCGGACCGACCTTCATCAATCCGGTCATCTACTCCGAATTATCCATCGGCTATTCTCGTATCGAGGATCTCGACAAAATCGTCGCCGCCGTCGGACTGACATTCGCGCATATTCCGCGCGCGGCCCTGTTTCTGGCCGGAAAGGTATTTCAACGCTACCGCTCACGCGGCGGAAAACGTACCGGCGTCCTGCCCGACTTTTTTATCGGTGCGCATGCCGCCGTAGCGGCGCTTCCGTTGCTCACCCGCGACCCGCGCCGCTATCGCACATACTTTTCCGGCATAACGCTGATCGCTCCGGAACCGGATTGAACAGCAAAGCCATCGGGTCGGGCGAATCGAGCGAAGCGGCTTGAACGAAAAGCCCTGGCACCACATTGTGCCGGGCATGGACGACACCGCGCATCTCAACCGGCTGGCGCAGGCGACCTCGCCGTATTTGCTCCAGCACAAGCACAATCCGGTCGACTGGTGGCAGTGGGGGCCGGAGGCGCTCGCCGCCGCCCGCGCGCAGAACAAGCCGATCCTGCTCTCGATCGGCTACGCCGCCTGCCACTGGTGCCACGTGATGGCGCACGAGTCGTTCGAGGACGCCGACACCGCGCGGCTGATGAACGCGCTCTTCATCAACATCAAGGTCGACCGCGAGGAGCGGCCCGACATCGACCAGATCTACATGACCGCGCTGCATCTGCTGGGCGAGCAAGGCGGCTGGCCGCTGACCATGTTCCTGACGCCGGCCGGGGAGCCGGTGTGGGGCGGCACGTATTTCCCGAAGGACTCGCGGTTCGGCCGGCCCGCCTTCAAGGACGTGCTGCAGCAACTGGCGCGCATCTTCCGCGAGGAGCCGGGCCGCGTCGAGCAGAACCGTGCGGCGCTGCTGGCGCGGCTCGCGGCGTGCGCGCACCCGGAAGGCAAAGTGACGGTCGGCGTTGCCGAGCTCGACGCCGCGGCGGCGCAGATCGGCAACGCCTTCGACAGCGTCAACGGCGGCCTGCGCGGCGCGCCGAAATTCCCGCAGCCGTTTTTGCTCGAGATGCTGTGGCGGGCCGGGCAGCGCGAGGCTTCCCGTAACCTTCCCCCCGCGCAGCGGCGGGGAGGGTCGGCGAACGCCGAAGGCGTGAGCCGGGGTGGGGGGTCTTCTTCAATAGCACCCCCCACCCCCGACCCCTCCCCACCGTTCGCCATCGGGCCGGCCCAAGAGGGCCGGACCCGTTGGCTCGCGGGAGGAGGGGACAGCAACCTCTTCTTCGAGACCGTCGAGCACTCGCTGGAACGCATGAGCGAAGGCGGCATCTACGACCATCTCGGCGGCGGCTTCTCGCGCTATTCGGTCGACGAGAAATGGCTGGTGCCGCACTTCGAGAAGATGCTGTACGACAACGCGCAGCTCCTCGAATTGCTGGCGCTCGCTTATGCGCGTTCGGGCAACAAGCTGTTCCGCCGGCGCGCGCAGGAGACGGTCGGCTGGCTCGCGGGAGAGATGACGACGAAGGACGGCGCGTTCTGCGCCTCGCTCGATGCCGACTCGGAAGGCGAGGAGGGCAAGTTCTACGTCTGGGGCAAGAACGAGATCATCGAGCTGCTCGGCCCCGACGCCGGCAATTTTTTCGCCTGGCATTACGACGTCAGCGACGAGGGCAATTTCGAGGGCCACAACATCCTCAATCACCTGGCCTCGCATCCGCGCACCGAGGAGGCCGAGGCGCGGCTCGCGACGCTGCGGCAGATCCTGTTCGAGGCGCGGGAGCAGCGCGTGCGCCCCGGGCGCGACGACAAGGTGCTGGCCGACTGGAACGGGCTGACGATCACGGCGCTGGTCAATGCCGGCGTGCTGCTCGGCGAGCCGGACTGGATCGCGATGGCGCGGCGCGCGTTCGATTTCATCGCGGCCAACATGACGCGCGATGTGAACGGCGAACAGAGGCTGGGCCATTCCTGGCGCGCCGGCCAGTTGCTGTTTCCCGGCCTCGCCTCCGATTTCACAGCCATGACCAAGGCGGCGCTGGCGCTCCACGAGGCGAGCGGCGAGCGGCGCTATCTCGATACCGCGCTCGCCTGGCAGCGCGCGCTCGACGCGCACTACACCGACGCCGCGACCGGCGGCTATTTCCTCACCGCCGACGACGCCGAAGGCCTCGTGCTGCGGCCGCATTCGACCGCGGACGACGCCACGCCGAATCACAACGCGGTCGCCGCCGGCAATCTCATCCGTCTCGCGGTGTTCACCGGCGATCACGCCTGGCGCGACAAGGCCGACCGGCTGATCGACGGCATCCTGGCGACGGCCGGGCAGAACCTGTTCGGCCACGTCGCGCTGCTCAACACGCTCGACCTGCGGCTCACCGGCGCCGAGATCGTGGTCACCGGCGACGCGCCGGCTTTGGCCGATGCGGCGCTCAAGCTGGCGTTCACGACGCGCATCGTGCTGCGCGCGCGCTCCGCCGACGACCTGCCGGCGTCGCACCCGGCGCAGGAGAAGCTGAAGACGGCGAACGGCCCCGCCGCCTTCGTTTGCGCCGGCGAGCGCTGCTCGCTGCCGGTCACGGATGCCGCCGGTCTGGCCGATGCCGTCGCCGCGATGCGGCGGTGACGGATACGCGTCCGCATATCCGCCAAAATTGCAGGCGATTCGTTGCCGGGGCGGCGACCAGGAGACTCTCCATGCGGTCTGTGATCTGGCTGTTCGCTCTCGCCCCCGCCGCGCTGCTGGCGTTCAACGCCGCGTCGGCGCAATCCAATCCTCCGCCCGCCGGCACGGCGGCGCACTGGTGCGGCTTCCTCGACAAGGCCGGATCGCGCGTGCGCTGCGGCTTCGTCTCGCAACAGGATTGCGAGAAGGCGCTCGGCGACGCCAAGGACGCGGTCTGCGTGCCCGATCCCGCCTTCGCCCTGAACGGGCGACGCGACGCACCGGCCTGAAACCAATATCGATTGCCAGCACGGTCATGCGAATGAGAGGATGACGCACCGCTTATCCCTCACCGCACGAACACGTCGTCATGACCGCCATCGAAAACGTCACCGTCATCGGCCTCGGCACCCTGGGCAGCCAGATCGCCATGCAGGCTGCGGCTTACGGCCATCGCGTCACCGCCTTCGACCCGAATCCCGACGCCTTCGCGCAGGCGCGCGGCAAGGTGCGCTCGGCCATGCAGATGGTGGGCAAGGGACCGACCTATCCCATCGAGCGCTGGGACGACATCGCCGCGCAGGTGCGCCTCGCGCCCGACCTCGCCGGCGCCGCGCAGAACGCCGACCTCGTCATCGAGGTCGTGGCGGAAAACGTCGAGCTCAAGCGCAAGGTGTTCGCCGAGCTCGATCGCGCCGCGCCGCCCGGCGCGCTGCTCGCGACCAACAGCTCGTCGATCCCGGTCTCGCGCATCGAGAGCGCGACGCAGCGGCCGCAGCTCTGCCTCAACCTGCATTTCTACCAGCCGGCGGTCGGCATCCCGATGGCCGACATCATGGGCGGCACGCGCACCGCGCCCGAGACGATCGCCGCGGCGCGCGATTTCCTGCATTCGATCCAGTGCGTGCCGCTGCCGGTGCGGAAGGAGATCCTCGGCTTCTGCTTCAACAATGTGTGGCGCGCGGTGAAGCGCCAGACGCTCTACATGTGGGCCGGCGGCTTCGTCGACTTCCGCGACATCGACCGCGCCTGGATGGTGTTCACCGGCATGACCTACGGCCCGTTCTTCCTGATGGACCTGGTCGGGCTCGACGTCGTGCTGGCCATCGAGACCGTCTATTTTGCGGAGTCGGACGATCCGAAGGACGCTCCGCCGCAGGCGCTCAAGGACAAGGTCGCCAAAGGCGAGCTCGGCATCAAGAGCGGCCGCGGCTTCTACAGCTATCCCGACCCGGAATGCGCGCGGCCCGGATTCCTGCAGGGGCGTTGAGCGGCGCGCGTTTTTCGGTTCTAGAGCTGAGCCATTACCCTGGTCTTGAACTTGCGCCAGTCGAGCGCCGCGACCTCGTCCTTGATCCAGCTCTTGAAGGCTTCGGCGGCGGGCGAGGGCTTGCGCCCCCTCGCCGACACCAGATGGAAGGCGCGGCCCGGCGCGATCGACAGCTTCACCGGAATGACGAGACGGCCGGTGCGCAGATCGTCATAGGCGAGCAGGCTGTGCGCGAGCAGAACGCCGGCGCTTTCGCCGGCGGCGTCGAGCGCGTGGTCGGCGCTGTTGAAGCGCAGGCCGCGCCGCAGGTCGGCGTCCGTTACACCCGCCGCCGTGAACCAGTCCTTCCAGTCTGCCTGCGCGGCGCGCGATTTCAGCGTCTCGTCGTGGATGAGCGGCAGCCGAGCGAGATCGTGCGCCGTTTTCACCGGCCCGTGCTTGTCGATCAGTCTCGGGCTGCACACCGGGATAAACGTAATGTCGGCCAGGCGCTCGACCTCGAGCATGCGGTCGGGCGGCGCAGTGACGCTCATATTGCGGACGGCGAGATCGATGCCGTCGGTCTCGAAGTTGGCGTTGGTGAGCGATGACGAGATGCGCACGTCGATGTCCGGGTGCGCCGCGCCGAATTTATAAAGCCGCGGCGCCAGCCATTTCGACGTCATGCCGGGCGACGTGCTGACCACGAGCACGTTGGGCTGGCCGGCGACGGCAAGGCCGGCGACGGCGTCGCGGATCTGGGCGAAGCCGGTCTGCAGGCCGGGATAAAGCTGCTTGCCGGCGGCCGTCAGCGCGATCGCGCGAACCCGCCGCTCGAACAGCCTGACGCCGAGCATCTCCTCGAGCCCGCGGATCTGGTGGCTGAGCGCGCCGGCGGTGACGTTCAGCTCGCGCGCCGCGGCGCTCATGCTCAGATGCCGCGCCGCCGCCTCGAAGGCGCGCAACGCCGACAACGGGGGCATCGGGCGGGCCATGCGCGGTCCACTTTAGTTGAGATTATCTCAACTATCGGGTGAGACTATATCCTTTGTCAACGGGGTCTTTTGCAACCACTTTCCGGTTCATCGATGAGATCGACTCAACTGCTCATCGCCGACACAGGAGGCCACCATGGCTTATGTCGCACGCCCGTCCGATTTTCACGCCGCTCAGCCTTTGCCGGCCGTCAGACCCGTCCCGCGCCGCCGCGGCGTCTGGCGCACCCTGATCGAGGCCGTCACCGCATCCCATCGTCGCCAGACGCAGCAAGAAATCGACCGTTTCGTCGCCCGGCGCGGCCGTTTCACCGACAGTATCGAACGCGAGATCGGGGAGCGCATGATGCGCGGCGACTGGGGCGAGCGGTTCTAGCCGTTCGGACCAATATCCAGCCGCCGTCGCCGGCCTCGAGATCAGCTGCTTACGTGTTCATCGAGTCGAAGAACTCGCTGTTCGTCTTGGTGTTACGCAGCTTGTCGAGCAGGAAGTCGATGGCATCCATCGTGCCCATCGGGTTGAGGATGCGGCGCAGCACGTACATCTTCTTGAGCACGGCTGGCTCGGTGAGCAGCTCCTCCTTGCGCGTGCCGGAGCGCGTGATGTCGATCGCCGGGAAGGTGCGCTTGTCGGCGACCTTACGGTCGAGAATGAGCTCGGAGTTGCCGGTGCCCTTGAACTCCTCGAAGATCACCTCGTCCATGCGGCTGCCGGTGTCGATCAGCGCCGTGGCGATGATGGTGAGCGAACCGCCTTCCTCGATGTTGCGCGCGGCGCCGAAGAAGCGCTTCGGCCGCTGCAGCGCGTTGGCGTCGACGCCGCCGGTCAGCACCTTGCCGGATGACGGCACGACCGTGTTGTAGGCGCGGCCGAGGCGCGTGATCGAATCGAGCAGGATGACGACATCGCGGCCATGCTCGACCAGGCGCTTGGCCTTCTCGATCACCATTTCCGCAACCTGGACGTGACGCGACGCCGGCTCGTCGAAGGTCGAGGAAATCACCTCGCCCTTCACCGAGCGCTGCATGTCGGTCACTTCTTCCGGGCGCTCGTCGATCAAGAGAACGATCAGGAACACTTCCGGATGATTGGCGGTGATGGCGTGCGCGATGTTCTGCAGCAGCACGGTCTTGCCGGTGCGCGGCGGCGACACGATCAGGGCGCGCTGGCCCTTGCCGATCGGCGCCACGATGTCGATGACGCGAGGCGACAGGTCCTTCTTGGTCGGATCGTCGTGCTCCATCTTGAGCCGCTCTTCCGGATAGAGCGGCGTCAGGTTGTCGAAGTTGACCTTGTGCCGGGCCTTGTCGGGGTCCTCGAAATTGAGCGTGTTGACCTTGAGCAGCGCGAAGTAGCGCTCGCCTTCCTTCGGCGAACGGATGTGGCCCTCGACCGTGTCGCCGGTGCGCAGGCCGAAGCGGCGGATCTGGGAGGGCGAGACGTAGATGTCGTCGGGACCGGACAGGTAGTTCGATTCCGGAGAGCGCAGGAAGCCGAAGCCGTCCGGCAGCACTTCGACGACGCCTTCGCCGATGATGTCTATTTCCTGGGTCGCGAGCTGCTTGAGGATCGCAAACATCAATTCCTGTTTGCGCATGGTCGAGGCATTCTCGACCTGGTGCTCTTCGGCGAACGCAACGAGTTCGGCTGGAGTTTTGGACTTGAGGTCCTGAAGTTTCATTTCCCGCATGGGGAGGAAGGTCCTTGGGAGAGAGTGCGGACGCCGGTCAGGAGAGACGGGTCACGCCGGGAGAGAGGAAGTCAGACAGATCGCAGGACTAAGGCAGGTCTTTGATGAAGGAGAGCTTCAGAAAGGTCCCGACCCGATGCCGCGCCGGCCCGAATATCCGGTACCGGAACGCAATCGCATCTGCCTGCGTTCGGTGGGACGTAAAAAAATATATGGAAACAGCCTGATTTGCG
This sequence comes from Pseudolabrys sp., assembly GCA_029980465.1. Classification (GTDB taxonomy): domain Bacteria; phylum Pseudomonadota; class Alphaproteobacteria; order Rhizobiales; family Xanthobacteraceae; genus Pseudolabrys. The sequence goes on along the minus strand of JARYIJ010000001.1, from coordinate 1,591,910 downwards.
CAAGCCGCAAACGAAAGCCCGGCGCGGATATTGTGAATCAGAACGGCTTCACCACCGCCAGGATGACGATCAGAATTAGCAAGACTGTCGGTATCTCGTTGATGATCCTATAGAATTTCTGACTGTGCCGGTTGGCATCAGCGGCGAACTGGCGCTGATAGCGGGCCAACTCGCCGTGCAAGGCCGACATCGCCAGCACCAGAACGAGCTTGAGGTGCAGCCAATGCGAGGCGGCAAAAGCAGGCCATCCCATCAGGTAAATCATCGCCAGGCCGAGCAGCCAGGTCGCGATCATCGCCGGATTGACGATCGCCTTGAGCAGCCGGCGCTCCATCACCTTGAAGATTTCGGACTGCTCCGAGCCGGGCTTCGCCGCCGCATGATAGACGAACAGCCGCGGCAGATAGAGCATCCCCGCCATCCAGGCGATGACGGCGATGACATGGAAGGCCTTGATGTAGAGGTACATCGGTCAATCCTCATCCTGACAGTCTGATTCGAAAAGAGCCCGTCAAAATTAACGGTGTGTCCCGGACGCGGTGCAGCACGAGCCATAAGCGCATTTATGCGCGTCTTCGACGCACTATGGCGAAGTGGTGCACCGCAGAGCCGGGACCCCGGTTGTACGCAAAGGAACCGGGATCCCGGGTCTGCAGCGCACCGTTTCACGCTGGGCTGCGCCCGGGACACGAATTTGAAAATCTGGAATCATTTTCGATCAGACTCTGAGGAGTGCTTCCTCACCATGAAGGAACGGGTCAAGTTCTGCCGGTTGTCCTCATGCGTATCCCGCCGGTCTGCTTTTCCCAATTCCTTACTAAGAATCTTTTTGTAGTGGTTGTTAGGCGGTGGATTTGACTCACGCTTTGCTGTCCACATGCCATCCACTGCCTCCGCTGTGGTCGTCCAGAGTCCCGCGTTGCCGGGACAACTTTTTTGCCGAGCTTGCCTGATTGGTTTTGCTGGCGAAATGCCTGGCGCAGGAAAAATCGTCCCCAGCCTCTCCTCACATCTCAACAGCGTGCACTTCGCGGTCCCGGTTTGTTTCTCCCGAGGGCACCGGTGTGGAGACCATGAATGGGCTTGGGCCGTTTCGGCTTGCGCCGGGCCGCCCGGCATGCCTTTCTCCCTGACAACTCACAGGCCGTCCCCGATTTATACCGATGGCTGACACCAACTATTTTCATCTGCATCTCGTGTCGGACGCGACCGGCGAGACGCTCATCACGGTGGCACGGGCGGCGGCGGCGCAATACGCCAACGTGGCGCCGGTCGAGCACATGTATCCGATGGTGCGCAGCCGCCGGCAGCTCGACCTGGCGTTGAGCGAGATCGCGGAATCGCCGGGCGTCGTGCTCTACACGCTGCTCGACGACGAACTGATCCAGCTCCTCGAGGCGAAATGCCGCGAGCTCGGCGCGCCCTGCATGTCGATATTGGGTCCCGTGCTGCGGCTGTTCCAGTCCTATCTCGGCGCCGAAACCACGCATCGCGCCGGCGCGCAGCACATGCTCAACGCCGAGTATTTTCACCGCATCGATGCGCTGAACTACACAATGATGCATGACGACGGCCAGCACGTCGAAGGCCTCAACGACGCCGATGTCGTCCTGGTCGGCGTGTCGCGCACGTCGAAGACGCCGACGTCGATCTATCTCGCCAATCGCGGCATCAAGACCGGCAACGTGCCGCTGGTGCCGGGCGTGACGTTGCCGCCCGAGGTCGAGAAGCTGACGCATCCCCTCGTGGTCGGGCTTTACGCGAGCCCCGAGCGCATCGTGCAGATCCGCGAGAACCGGCTGCTCGGCCTCAACGTCCATCGCGACGACGCGCAATATGTTGACAAGACCGCCGTGGCGGAAGAAATCGCCTATTCACGACGGCTCTGCGCCAAAAACCAGTGGCCGTCGATCGACGTCACGCGCCGCTCGATCGAGGAAACCGCCGCCGCGGTGATCAAGCTGCTTACCGAAAAACGCCGGCGGCCGGGCTGATCATGCCGTTATGGGCTGCCAACAAGCCGCTGGTGCTCGCCTCGAAAAGCGAAGTGCGGCGCAAGATGCTGGCCGCGGCCGGGGTGCCGGTCGAAAGCCGGCCGGCGTCGATCGACGAGCGCGGCGTCGAGGCGCGCGCGCAGCTCCACAGCGCGCTCGAAGTGGCGCAGGTGCTGGCCGGCGCCAAGGCGCACACCGTCGCCGCCGACATGCCGGGCCGGGTCGTGCTCGCGGCCGACCAGACACTGACGCTCGACGGCAGGCGCTTCTCCAAGCCGTCGAGCCGCGAAGAGGCGGCCGGGCAGTTGCGCGCGCTGCGCGGCAAGACGCACCAGCTTCATTCGGCGCTGTGCGTGGTGCGCGACGGCGAGGTGCTGTTCGAGGCCTCCGACGACGCTTGGCTGGTGATGCGCCATTTTTCCGATCACTTCATCGACAGCTATCTCGATACCGCCGGCGAGGGTGCCTATACGAGCGTCGGCGGCTATCAGGTCGAGACCGTCGGCATCCATTTGTTCGAGAAGATTTCCGGCGATTACTTCACCATTCTCGGCCTGCCGCTGCTGCCGCTGCTCGAGTTTTTGCGCGCCAGCGGCATGGCGGCGGCATGACCGGCTTGTCCCGGGCGCAGGAGTCTGAATGTTCATCCTTGGCCTGACCGGCTCGCTCGGCATGGGAAAGTCGACCGCGGCCAAATTCTTCGCCGAGGAGGGCGTGCCGGTGCACGACGCCGACGCCGTGGTGCACCGGCTCTACGACGGCGAGGCGACCGCGGCGATCGAGGCGGCGTTTTCGGGCACGACGGCGGACGGCAAGGTCGACCGCGGCAAGCTCGGCGCGCATCTCATCGCTCATCCCGGCGACTTCAAGCGGCTCGAAGCCATCGTTCATCCGCTGGTGCAGGCGGCCGAAAAAAAGTTTCTGGCCGCGCACGCGGACGCGCCGGTCGTCGTGCTCGACATTCCGCTGCTGTACGAGACCGCTGCCGAGGCGCGCTGCGACGCCGTGGTCGTCGTCTCGGCGCCGCCGGATGTCCAGCGCGCCCGCGTCTTCAATCGGCCCGGCATGACCGACGAACGGTTTGAGTCGATCGTCTCCCGGCAGGTGCCGGATGCCGTGAAGCGCGAGCGCGCCGATTTCATCGTGGATAGCGGGCAGAGCTTCGATCATGCGCGCGCGCAGGTGCGTGAAATCCTGCGCGCGGTGAGTACAATGCCGAAGCGGCCGCGGTGAGTCGCCCCGTTGGGGTCATTGCCCGCGCAAGCGCGCAATCCAGGAGCCCCGGTCCGTCCAACGGGCTCATGAGTTTACTGGGTCACCCGCTTTCGCGGGTGATGACAAGAAAGTGAAACCCGATGCGCGAGATCGTCCTCGATACCGAAACCACCGGCCTCGATCCGTTCCAGGGTCACCGCGTGGTCGAGATCGGCTGCGTCGAGCTGATCAACCGCATCCCGACCGGCAATACGTTTCACCGCTATCTCAATCCCGAGCGCGACATGCCGCCGGAGGCCGAGAAGGTGCACGGCCTGAGCATCGACTTCCTCAAGGACAAGCCGTTGTTTGCGCAAGTCGCCGACGCGTTTCTGGAGTTCGTCGACGACGCCACCCTGATCGCGCACAACGCGTCGTTCGACTACGGCTTCCTGTGCGCCGAGCTCGACCTGTGCAAGCGCGCGACGCTGCCGCGCGACCGCGTCATCGACACCATCGCGCTGGCGCGGCGCAAGCATTCGGCCGGCCCCTATAGCCTCGACGCGCTGTGCGCGCGCTACGGCATCGACAATTCGCGCCGTACCAAGCATGGCGCATTGCTCGACGCCGAAATCCTGGCCGAGGTTTATCTCGAATTGATCGGCGCGCGGCAGGCGTCGCTGGTGCTGCTCGAAACCAACGGTGGCGCCGGCTCGCGGCGCGGCGCGGCGCGGCAGCGGCCGATCGCCTTGCCGCCGCGCGTCACCAACGCCGAGCGCGACGCGCACCGCGCCTTTATCGCGTCGCTGGGCGACGATGCGCTGTGGCGGACCTATTGGCCGGACGCCTGATTCGCCTGTTTGATTGTCGGCCGCGCGAAAGTTGGGACCCAGTATCCAATGAGTTTCATTGAGTACTGGATGCCCGCTGGAGCCTGCACCCGCGAAAGCGGGCGCGGGCATGACAACTTAGACTTACGCTTGGGCGGGCGACCCGGCGCCTTGCGCGCGGGCGAGGTTCTGCCGGTAGAGCCCGGCGAAATCCACCGGATCGAGCATCAGCGGCGGGAAGCCGCCGTTCTGCACCGTCGTCGCGATGATCTCGCGCGCGAACGGGAACAGCAGGCGCGGGCACTCGATCAGCATCAACGGCTGCACGCTCTCCTGCGGCACGTTGCGGATGCGGAAGACGCCGCCATAGACGAGCTCGAACGCGAACAATACGGCGTTATTGCCGGGCATCACCGCGCTGCCCTCGATCTTGAGCTCGACCTCGACGTCCGGATCGTTGAGCGGATTGACGTTGACGCCGACCTGAATGTTGATCGCCGGCTGCTGATTGCTGCCGGGGCCGCGCGGCGCCAGCGGATTTTCGAAGGAGAAATCCTTGATGTATTGGGCCAGCACGCTGAGTTGGGGCGCATCGTTGCCGGCATCCGCCTGCGGTGCTGCGCCGCCGCCGTTCTGGCCGCCATTGGTCATCGACATGGACTCTCCTTCGCCGCCCTCTCGGTGGGCGGCGGTTGGCTAACACACGCGGTTTGGAGGCACAACACGCCGGGCTGTCAGCGGTCGGCGTCGCGACGCGGCGGCAATGTCGGGTCGGGCACCTGCCGCCAGTCGCGCGGATCGAGATCGACCACGTCGTCGTTGGCCCCGCGCGGCGCCAGGCCTCGCTGCAGCATCGCGCCGATGATGCGGCGAAGCGGCGGCAGCAGCAGCACGATGCCGATGACGTCGGTAATAAAGCCCGGAATCAGAAGCAGAATCGCCGCCAGCAGATAAAAGGTTCCGGCGCTGTCGGCTTCCAGCGCGGCGGCGCGTTGCGCGCCCATGACGACGCGCATCCGGGCGATGTGATTTCCGCCACCGTGACGAAGCATCGCAGCGCCGGTCAGCGAGGTCAGCAACACCGCGAGGGCGGCCCAGGCGAAGCCGATCCAGGCCGCGACCAGCACAAATACGATGATTTCCGCGATCGGCAGCGCCAGGATCGCGCTCAGCAACCATATGGCCACATTCATGGGCTAACCATAGTCCGGATTCCGGCAATGTTGGCGTAACAGGCCCAATCGTCTAAAGTTTCGACCAAATGGCGCGAAATCGCGTCACGACCGGGCCGCAACCTATGGATTGGCGGGGCCCGCGGCTTACATAAGAGCGACGGATGGACCTGCCTACCCTCGTTCGCGAGGCGGGGTTTGGGGCCTTCCCGCAAACGATACGCGAGAGCATGGCAGACGTGTTCGACATCTACACCATCATCTTTCTCGCTCTGGCGGTGTTCATTTTCCTGCGTCTGCGCAGCGTGCTCGGCCAGCGCACCGGCCGCGAGCGGCCGCCCTATGACCCGTTTTCGGCCCGCGAACCGGCCCGCCCGGCGGGCGAGAAGGTGGTGGCGCTGCCGCCGCGTCCGGTCGACGCCACGGCCACGCCGCAACAGCCCGCCGGACCGGCGCCCGCCGTGCCGGCCGCCGACCGCTGGAAGGATATCGCGCCGATCGGTTCGCCCATCGCCGCCGGTCTCGACGCCATCGTCGCCGCCGACAAGGATTTCGACGCCAAGCATTTCGTCACCGGCGCCCGCGCCGCCTACGAGATGATCGTCTCGGCTTTCGCCGAGGGCGACCGCCGCTCGCTGCGCAATCTGCTCGGGCGCGAGGTGTTCGACGGATTCGATCACGCCATCACCGAACGCGAAAAGGCCGGCCACAAGGTCGAGACGCGTTTCGTCGCGATCACGTCGTCCGATATCGTCGCCGCCGAGATGCGGCAGAAGACGGCGCAGGTCACGGTCAAGTTCGTCTCGCAGCTCGTCTCGGCGACGCGCGACAAGGACGGCAACGTGATCGACGGCAATCCCGACAAGGTGACCGACGTCACCGACGTCTGGACATTCGCGCGCGACATCACCTCGCGCGATCCGAACTGGAAACTGGTCGCGACCGAAGGCGGGCAATGAACGAATGGCACGGCGCCTGCTTCGCCAGACCCTTCGTTATGCGTTTCCCTTGAGCTTGATGGCCGCGGCGATGTCGACGGCGCAGGCAGATTCGCTCGTTCGCATTCCCGGAGCCAGCGCCGAGCCGACGACGTTTCACGCGCTTGAGGGCTGGAGTACCGACGATCAAGGCGCCGCGTTCGGCTCGTTCCTGAAAAGCTGCGCCGCCATCCTCGGCGGCGGCAGGCCGTCCCGCGAAGCCCGCCCGGTCTATGGCGGGCTTTATCGCGTCTGCGCCAAGGCGATGACGGCGGGCCACTTGAGCGCCGGCAAGGCGCGCGCCTTTTTCGAAGCGAATTTCCACCCGGTCCGCATCGTGCCGCACGGCGAGCCGGGCGGCTTCTTCACCGGCTACTACGAGACGGTGATGGACGGCTCGCTGCAAAAGACCGCCGAATTCGACGTGCCGATCTACGCCATGCCGCGCGATCCGGCGCTGGCGCGCGCCGATCGCGCCGCCATCGAGAACGGCCTGCTCCGCGACAAGGGCCTCGAGATCGTCTGGCTGAAGGATCCGGTCGACGCCTTCTTCGCGCAGATCCAGGGGTCGGCCCGCGTGCAGCTTGCCGGCGGCGAGACGATGCGGATCGGTTACGCCGGGCGCAACGGCCTGCCTTACACGGCGGTCGGAAAATTCCTGATCGATCGCGGCATCTACACCCGGGACGAGATGTCCATGGACAAGATCCGCGAGTTCATGGAGGCGCACCCGAAGGAAGGTCACGCGCTGCGGCTGAAGAACCGCTCCTACGTGTTCTTCAAGACGATACCGCTCGGCAAGGAGGAGCACGCCGGCGGCGGGCAGGGCGTCGAGCTGACGCCGTATCGCTCGGTGGCGATCGACCGGTCGATCCACGCCTACGGCACGCCGATCTGGATCGACGCCATGCTGCCGATCGCGAGCGAGAAGCCGGAGACGCCGTTCCGGCATCTGGCCATCGCGCAGGACACCGGCACCGCGATCGTCGGACCGGCCCGCGCCGACATCTTCTTCGGCTCGGGCGAGAACATCGGCACTGTCGCCGGGCGCATCAAGCAGTTCGGCACGTTCGTCATGCTGGTGCCGAACGGCGTCGACATCGCCACCGCGACGGCGCAGGCCGCGCCGGTGCCGCGTCCGCGGCCCTGAAGGTGACGCGCGATGGGCGACGGCGATAAACGCTCGTTGCGCGACGAGGACCGCGCGCTGTGGGAGACTTTCACCAGGCCGATCAAGCCGTTGCGCAAGCGCAACGCCGCATCGTCAACGCCCAAGGTGGCCGCAGTTGAGCCTGAAAAGCCGCGCAAATCCGCGGCAAAGGCCGCGGCGGCGCCAGTCCGCTCCGAACCGCCGCACAAGCCGGCCTCGCAACCCCTGACGCTCGACCGTCGCACCAAAGCGCGGGTCGCGCGCGGCCGCACCGCGATCGACCGCCGCATCGATCTGCACGGCTTCACCCAGGCGCAGGCCCATTCGGCTCTGCTGCAGTTCATCCGGCAGAGCGCCGCGCAGGAGGCGCGCACAGTGCTTGTGATCACCGGCAAGAGCGGGGTGCTGCGCCGGCAGGTGCCGCATTGGCTTGCCTCGCCAGATTTTCGCGCGCTGCTGATCGGGTTCGAGCAGGCGGCGATCCGCCATGGCGGCGAGGGCGCGCTTTACCTGAGGCTGCGCCGCTCGCGCGACTGACGCGCGCCATCGCGGTTGCGTGCCGATGGCCGGAGCGCGCCACGTTCGTCATGGACGGCATGACGGCGGCAAAGCTCGAGCGAAGCCATAGGATTTCAGGAGTGGTCGTCGGTGTTGTTATTGATGTGCGCATTTAGGCCGCGCCGCGTCAGCGATGCCCAGGCCTCTTCCGCCGTGTCGGCAAATTCGAACAGGCCGACGTCGCGGCGATCGACCATGCGCTCCTCGATCAGCATCTCGAAATTGATCAGCCTGGTCCAATAGGCGCGATCGAACATGACGATTGGCGCCACCGGCGCCTTGTTGGTCTGCTGCAGGTTGAGGATCTCGAACAGCTCGTCGAGCGTGCCGTAGCCGCCGGGAAAGACGACGAGCGCATTGGCGCGCATCGCCAGATGCATCTTGCGCATCGCGAAGTAGTGAAACCGGAAGTCGAGCTCCGGCGTGATGTAAGGATTGGGCGCTTGCTCGCGCGGCAGCGTGATGTTGAAGCCGATAGTCGGCGCGCCGATGTCGGCCGCGCCGCGGTTGGCGGCCTCCATGATGCCGGGTCCGCCGCCGGTTGCGATGACGTTATCGCGCCAGCGATGCTGGGGCGCGAAGGCGCCGCCGCGCTCCGACGCGATGCGGGCAAACTCGCGCGCCGCGGCGTACCAGCCGAGCTGCCGCTCGACATGCGCGTCGCGTTGCGACGGCGGCATCGCCGCGGCCTGCTCCGGCGAGGCGCAGCGCGAGCTGCCGAACACGATGATGGTGGAGCGTATGCCCCAGTCGCGCAGCAACAGGTCGGCCTTGGCGTATTCGAGCGCGAAACGGATCGCGCGCATTTCCGGCCGCAACAGGAAATTCACGTCCTCGACCGGCAGCAGCAGGCTTTGCGGCGTCTTCTCCGGGGATGTCGTGCCGTTGGTGTCGGCCATGCTGGGTCACATGCCGGATCAGATGACCTTGAGCGGAATGCCGGCCAGGAAATCCTGCTTGCCGATTTCGACGCCGTTATGCCGCAAGATCGCGTAGGCCGTGGTGGCGTGGAAGTAGAGGTTCGGCAGCACGAAATGGTTGAGGTAGTCGGCGCCGGTCATTTGCCCTCTCTTGGGGCCGAGCGGGAAGGTGATTTCGCGCCCGGCCGAGGCGTCAATGGCCTTGGCGTCGACGGTCTTGATGAAGGCGAGCGTCTTGGCGATGCGCTCCTTGAGCTGCGGGATCGTCGTCTCGGTGTCCTCGAACTTCGGCGACTCGATGCCAGCGAGCCGCGCCACGCCGAATTTGGCCATATCGCACGCAACCTGGACCTGGCGGGTGAACGCGAACATGTCGGGAGCGAGCCGAGCGTTCAGCAACACGGACGGGTCGATCTTTTTGGCGGCTGCAAAGGCCTCGGCCTTGTCGAGCAGTTTGGATACGGCATTGAGCGTGATCTCGAAAGTCGAGAGCGCGGCGGACGACATGGACATCGGTTTCCCCCTTGGGTGTGCGTGGGCGTTCTTACAGAATGAAGCGGCTCAGGTCGGCGTTCTTGGCGAGATCGCCGATGTTCTTGTGCACGTAGGCGGCGTCGACCGTCACGGATTCGCCGCCGAGGTCGGAGGCGCGGAACGAGACGTCGTCGAGCACGCGCTCCATCACGGTCTGCAGGCGGCGCGCGCCGATGTTCTCGACCGAGGCGTTCACGGACACGGCAATGTCGGCGATGGCGTCGATGGCGTCGTCGGTAAATGCGAGCGTTACGCCCTCGGTCTTCATCAGCGCGACATACTGCTTGATCAGCGAGGCCTCCGGCTCGGTCAGGATGCGGCGGAAGTCGTCGCGCGTGAGCGCGCGCAGTTCGACGCGGATCGGCAACCGGCCCTGCAGCTCGGGCAGCAGGTCCGAGGGCTTGGAGATGTGAAACGCGCCCGAGGCGATGAACAGGATGTGATCGGTCTTCACCGGGCCGTGCTTTGTGTTGACGGTGGTGCCTTCGATCAGCGGCAGCAGGTCGCGCTGCACGCCTTCGCGCGAGACGTCGCCGCTCATGCGGCCCTCGCGCGCGCAGATCTTGTCGACTTCGTCGAGGAAGACGATGCCGTTCTGCTCGACGACGCGGATCGCCTCCTGCACGACCTGCTCGCTGTCGAGCAGCTTGTCGGATTCCTCGTTGACCAGGATCGGGTGCGAGTCGCGCACGGTGACGCGGCGGGTCTTGGGCTTGCCGCCCATCTTGCCGAAGATGTCGCCCAGTGAAATGGCGCCGACCTGGGCGCCCGGCATGCCGGGAATTTCGAACATCGGCATGCCGCTGCCGGACGACGACACCTCGATCTCGATTTCCTTGTCGTCGAGCTCGCCGTCTCGCAGCTTCCTGCGGAAACTGTCGCGCGTCGCGGGGCTCGCGCCGGGGCCGACCAGCGCGTCGAGCACGCGTTCCTCGGCCGATTGCTCGGCGCGGGCGGCGACGTCCTTGCGCTTCCTCTCGCGCGTGAGCGTGATGCCGATTTCGACGAGGTCGCGCACGATCTGCTCGACGTCGCGGCCGACATAGCCGACCTCGGTGAACTTGGTGGCCTCGACCTTGAGAAACGGCGCGCCGGCAAGCTTGGCAAGGCGCCGTGAAATCTCGGTTTTTCCGACGCCGGTCGGGCCGATCATCAGGATGTTCTTCGGCAGCACCTCCTCGCGGAGATGCTCGTCGAGCTGCAGCCGCCGCCAGCGGTTGCGCAGCGCGATGGCGACCGCGCGCTTGGCGTCGGATTGGCCGACGATGAAGCGGTCGAGCTCGGAGACGATTTCGCGGGGAGAGAAATCAGACATGGGATCGGACATGACCGGAAAGGTAAGCGCCGTTGTGGCCGGAACAAGTTACATTGCGCATGAGTAATTTCGGGTGACGGACCTTGCAGCCGCCGGCGCGCTAAATCTTCTCGATGGTGACGTTGCGATTGGTGTAGACGCAGATGTCGGCGGCGATGTCGAGTGACTTGCGCACGATCGCCTCGGCGTCGTGCGGGCCGTCGAGCAGCGCGCGCGCGGAGGCGAGCGCGTAGTTGCCGCCGGAACCGATGCCGGCCACGCCGGACTCCGGCTCGAGCACGTCGCCGGTGCCGGTCAGCACCAGCGAGACGTCCTTGTCGGCCACGATCATCATGGCTTCGAGCCGGCGCAGATAACGGTCTGTGCGCCAGTCCTTGGCGAGCTCGACCGCGGCGCGCGTGAGCTGCCCGGGATATTGCTCGAGCTTGGCTTCGAGCCGCTCGAACAACGTGAAGGCGTCGGCCGTCGCGCCGGCAAAGCCGCCGATCACGTCGCCCGAGGTTCCTGACTTGCCGAGCCTACGCACCTTCTTGGCGTTGGACTTGATGATGGTCTGGCCGACCGAGACCTGGCCGTCGCCACCGACCACGACGGTGCCGCCCTTGCGGACGGTGAGAATGGTGGTGCCGTGCCAGGCCGGAAATTCGCCGGGAGAAATAGTGAAAGACATGCGGTTCGATCCCTTGGGGGATACTCGAAGATGTAAGGCGCGGTGCGCGGCGATGCAAACGGACGTCGTGCCGGGGGCAGCCTGCCACATTGACTTCGGGTCCTTTGGTCCTACATTTGCTGTCATGAACGGACCGCTCGGCCATCGCCTTCGCCGCTTTTTGCGCGCGGGTCACCTGCAAGCAGGCAGGTAGCCCGGGCGACCTCTGTCGTCGGCCCGGGCCTCGTCCTCGTTCGTCCACTGCCAACAACTGAACGCGCTTCCGCGGGTGCATTGCACCAGCCCCGAGCACATGTCCGCGCCGGACGCGCACGACGAGGCAGCGACTGGACTCCAGTCCAGTCGATCGGAAGCCAACCAGCAGGACACCAGATACCGAAAGGACTCCATCATGACGCAGACAACCACAACCCTCGACGCCACAGCCACAACGGGCAAGGACCTGCCGCCGATCACCTTGAGCGGGACCGACTTCGAGCGCCTGTCGCGCCTTGCCGAGCTTGCCGCCGACAAGGCGCCGGCGACAGCTGATTTCCTTGCGCGGGAGGTGGCGCGCGCGTCGATTGCGCCGGCGGGCGCGCCGCTGCGCGGCATCGTCACGATGGGCTCGCAGGTCGAATTTCGGGACGACGTCACCGGACAAGTCCGGATCGTTACCCTTGTCTATCCGGAAGAGGCTGACATTGCCGCCGGCAAGGTTTCGGTGCTCACCCCGATCGGCGCGGCACTGATCGGCCTCTCCGCCGGGCAGTCGATCGAGTGGCAGACGCCGGGCGGCGGCTGGCGCTCGCTCACGGTGCTGCGGGCCGGTTAACGGCGTTTCGGTCCGACGCGCCCTTGCTGCCGTGCTGGAGTGGCAAAGGCGCGGCGCCCCTGATAAAAGGCGCGCAAATCGCAGCGCTTCGAAAAGGTCTTCGAGGCGCTTCGGCCCATTTACGCAGGATCAGGCGATGCGCACCGCCAGCGTCAAGCGCAAGACCAAGGAGACCGACATCGAGGTCGCGATCGACCTCGATGGCAAGGGGACGTCGTCGATTGCGACCGGCATCGGCTTTCTCGACCACATGCTCGATCTGCTGGCGCGTCATTCGCGCATCGACATCACGGTCAAGGCGGTGGGCGACCTGCACATCGATCATCATCACACCACCGAGGACACCGGCATCGCGCTCGGCCAGGCGGTGAAGCAGGCGCTCGGCGATATGAAGGGCATCACCCGCTATGCCGACGTGCACATCCCGATGGACGAGGCGCTGACGCGCGTCGCGCTCGACATTTCGGGGCGGCCGTTCCTGGTGTTCAAGGCGGAGTTCGTGCGCGACAAGGTCGGCACGTTCGATACCGAGCTGGTGCAGGAATGGTTTCAGGCCTTCGCCATGAACGCCGGCATCACGCTGCACGCGCAGTGCCTGTACGGGACCAACGATCATCATATCGCGGAGTCCTGCTTCAAGGCGCTGGCCCGCGCGCTGCGCGCCGCTGTCGCCATCGATCCGCGGGCGAAGGACGAGGTGCCGAGCACCAAGGGCTCGCTGGGCAGCTAAGCGTCATTCCGGGACGGCGCGAAGCGCCGGACCCGGAATCCAGACGCAGTCTCTGGGTTTGCTTCTGGATTCCGGGTTCGCCCGCTGTGCTCGCGCCCCGGAATGACTAATTAGTGTCGAGAGTCTTTGTCATGCCGACCTACACCGTGCACGCCCCGCCGTCGCCCAGCGGATCGCCCGATCCGCAACGCTTCGTGTTCGTGCGTGACGGTTTCCATTTTTGGGCTTTTCTCGCCGGGCCGTTCTGGTTCCTGGCGCACCGGCTGTGGCTCGCCTTGATCGGCTACCTCGCCGCCGCCATCGCGGTGTCGCTGCTGTCGTACGTCCTGGTCGGCAGCGAAGGCGCGCGCGTCGTCATCGGCTTCCTGTTCGCGATGCTGGTCGGGCTCGAGGCGCCGACGCTGCGGCGCTGGACCTACGCGCGCAACGGCTGGCGCAATGTCGGCGTCGTGGTCGGCGACGATCGGGAGGATGCCGAACGACGCTTCTTCCAGCAGTGGACGCCGCCCGTGCCGTCCACCGCGTCCACTCCGCCTGCGGCAACGCCGCCGCGCAATCCCGGTCACGGCATCATCGGCCTGTTTCCCGAGCCGGGAGTGAAACGATGAGCGTCGCCATCGTCGATTATGGTTCGGGCAATCTGCACTCGGCGGCCAAGGCGTTCGAGCGCGCCGCGCGTGAGAGTGGGCACAACGAGCCGGTTCTCGTCACCAACGACCCGGCCAGGGTCGCCGCCGCGTCGCGCATCGTGCTGCCCGGCGTCGGCGCTTTCGCCGACTGCCGCGCCGGACTCGATTCGGTGCCCGGCATGGTCGAGGCCCTGAACGAGACGGTGCTGCAGCGGGGCAAGCCGTTCTTCGGCATCTGCGTCGGCATGCAATTGATGGCCGAGCGCGGCCGCGAATATGTCGTGACGCCGGGCCTCGGCTGGATCGCCGGCGAGGTCGACCGCATTGCGCCGTCTGATGCGTCGCTGAAGATCCCGCACATGGGCTGGAACACGCTGAACCTGAAGGCGATGCACCCGCTGCTCGACGGCATTCCGCTCGGGCCGGACGGATTGCACGGCTATTTCGTGCACTCTTACGAGATGCGGCCGTCGAAGGACGAGGACCTCGTCGCGCAGACCGATTACGGCGGTCCGCTCACGGCGATCGTCGGGCGCGACAACATGGTCGGCACGCAATTCCACCCGGAGAAGAGCCAGAAGCTCGGCCTTGCCTTGATCGCCAATTTCCTGCGGTGGCAGCCGTGAATGCTATTTCTGTCATTCCGGCCGGGCGAAGCGAGAGCCGGAATCCATACTCCACAGCGTCTGTGTTCTGGATTCCGGGTTCGCGGCCTGCGGCTGCGACCCGGAATGACAGGTTGAATTGATGCCATGATCCTGTTCCCGGCTATCGACCTCAAGGAAGGCCTCGCCGTGCGTCTCCAGCAGGGCGACATGGCGCGCGCGACGATTTTTCATCGCGATCCGGCGGCGCAGGCGCAGGCCTTCGCCCAGCAGGGCTTCGAGTATCTGCACGTCGTCGACCTCGACGGCGCCTTTGCCGGCAAGCCGGTCAATGCCGCCGCGGTCGAGCGCATCCTCGAAACCATTGGCATTCCGGTGCAGCTCGGCGGCGGCGTGCGCGACATGAAGACGGTCGAGGGCTGGCTCGCCAAGGGCATCGACCGGGTCATCATCGGCACCGCGGCCGTGCGCAATCCGGAGCTGGTGAAAGAGGCGGCGAAAGCGTTTCCCCGCCGCGTTGCTGTCGGGCTCGATGCGCGATCCGGCAAAGTCGCAGTCGAAGGCTGGGCGGAGACGTCGGAATTGACGGCGCTCGAGATTGCGCGCCGCTTCGAGGACGCCGGCGTCGCCGCCATCGTCTATACCGACGTGTCGCGCGACGGCATGCTGCAGGGCCTCAATCTCGACGCCACCGTCGCGCTCGCCAACGCGATCTCGATTCCCGTGATCGCCTCCGGCGGGCTTGCCTCGATCGGCGACATCAGGGCGATGCTCGAGCCGCGCGCCCGCAAGCTTGAAGGCGCCATCGCCGGCCGCGCGCTCTATGATGGCCGACTCGACGCCGCCGCGGCGCTGCGGCTCATTCGCGAGGCGCGCGGCTGATGTTCAAGGTTCGTGTCATCCCCTGTCTCGACGTCAAGGATGGCCGGGTGGTCAAGGGCGTCAATTTCGTCAACCTGCGCGATGCCGGCGATCCGGTCGAGGCGGCGATTGCTTATGATGCCGCCGGCGCCGACGAGCTGTGCTTCCTCGATATCACCGCCAGCCACGAAAATCGCGAGACCATCTTCGATGTCGTGACGCGCACGGCGGAGGCCTGCTTCATGCCGTTGACGGTAGGCGGCGGTGTCCGCACGATCGAGGACATCCGCAAGCTGCTGACCTGCGGCGCCGACAAGGTGTCGATCAACACCGCTGCGGTGGTGCGGCGCGAGTTCGTCAAGGAAGCCGCCGAGAAGTTCGGCGACCAGTGCATCGTCGTCGCCATCGACGCCAAGAAGGTGTCGAAGCCCGGCGAGACGGATCGCTGGGAGATCTTCACCGTCGGCGGCCGCAAGCCGACCGGCATCGATGCGGTCGAATACGCCAAAGAGGTCGTCGGCCTCGGCGCCGGTGAAATCCTGCTCACGTCGATGGATCGCGACGGCACCAAGCAGGGCTATGACATCGTGCTGACGCGCGCGATTGCCGATGCGGTGACCGTGCCGGTGATCGCCTCGGGCGGCGTCGGCAATCTCGATCACATGGTCGCCGGCATTCGCGACGGTCACGCCACCGCGGTGCTGGCGGCGTCGATCTTCCATTTTGGCGAATATTCGGTGCGGCAGGCCAAGGAGTACATGGCCAAGGCCGGCCTGCCGATGCGGCTCGACGCCTGATTGGGCGCGGCGACGCGGACACCATGACGGGCGCGGCCGGAGGTGCTATGGCAGCGCCCATGACATCGATGACGTCGACGACATTCACGCTGGCCGATCTCGAGAAGCGGGTGGCGGCGCGGGCCAGGGCCGGCGCCGACCAGTCCTACACCCGTGCGCTGCTCGACAAGGGCATCGAGGCTTGCGCCAAGAAGCTCGGCGAGGAGGCGTTCGAGACCGCGCTCGCGGCCGTCGGCCAGAACCGCAAGCGGCTGACATCGGAAGCGGCCGATCTGCTCTATCATTTGCTGGTCGTGTTGAAGGCGCGCGGCGTGACGCTGGCCGCTGTCGAGGCCGAACTGGCCCGGCGCACCGCGCAATCCGGACATGCCGAGAAGGCGTCGCGCGGCAAGCGCCGCCCTGCTAAGGAGCGCCGGCGGACGGCATAATCGGGATCGTGAGGCCGATGGAGCAGCGCACCGAAGAAACGCTTTCGCCGTTTCGCGTGTTCTCGCGCGCGGAATGGGCGGCGTTGCGCAAAGACACGCCGATGACGCTGACGGCCGAGGAGATCACCCGGCTGCGCTCGATGCACGACCGCCTCGACATCAAGGAGGTGGAGGACATCTACCTCGCGCTGTCGCGGCTATTGTCGATGTATGTCGCCGCGGCGCAGCGGTTGTTCCGCGCGCAGCAGGCGTTCCTCGCCACCGAAGACACGAAGATGCCGTTCATCATCGGCGTTGCCGGCTCGGTGGCGGTCGGCAAGTCGACCACCGCGCGCGTGTTGCAGGCGCTGCTGGCGCGCTGGCCCAACGTGCCGAAGGTCGATCTCGTTACCACCGACGGATTCCTCTATCCGAACGCGATCCTCGAGCGCGAGGGTCTGATGGAAAAGAAGGGCTTTCCGGAGAGCTATGACCTGCCGGCGCTGCTGCGCTTTCTCTCCGAGGTGAAGGGCGGCAAGCGCCCGGCGCGCGCGCCGATCTATTCGCACCTGATCTACGATGTCCTGCCCAACCAGTGGGTCGAGGTCGACCGGCCTGACATTCTGATCGTCGAGGGCCTCAACGTGCTGCAGACCGGGCGGCTGCCGAAGGACGGCAAGGAAATCCCGTTCGTGTCGGACTTCTTCGACTTCTCGGTCTATCTCGACGCCAGCGACGACGTGCTGATGGAATGGTACGTCGACCGCTTTCTCACATTGCGCTCGACGGCATTCCGCGATCCGAAGTCGTATTTCCATCGCTACTCGAATCTGTCCGACGAAGAAGCGCGCGAGACGGCGACCGGAATCTGGAACCGGATCAATCTCGTCAACCTGCACGAGAACATCCTGCCGACGCGCCAGCGCGCCGATCTCATTCTCAAGAAGGTGGCGAGCCACCAGATCGAGGAAGTGGCGCTGCGGCGGCTTTAGGCGGCGTGGCGCTCGGCGCCGGCGCCGAAGTGCTCGATGTAGCGCGCGTTGAGCGCCGACACCGGCAGGATGATCAGCACGTCGGTGGTGCCGAACTGATGGTCGATCACCGCGCCGTCGCCGATGGAGCAGCCGAGCCGCAGGTAGCCTTTGATGAGCGGCGGCAGCGCGCGCAGCGCTGCCTTCGGATCGACCGCTTCCTTCGACAGCCGGTTCATGTCGATGTACCGCTCGGGCTGCGCCTTTGCCTGCCAGCCGTCCGGCGCGCGGCAGTAGTGATGCAGGAACGACAGCGGCAGCGCGAGGCGGTGCGGATCGGTGCCTTCGAGACTGGCGCATCCGAACATCACGTCGAGCCGGTTCTGCAACACGTAAGTCCAGATGCCATGCCACAGCAGCTCGACGGTGCGCTTGTTGCGATAAGGCGCGAGCACGCAGGAGCGGCCGAGCTCGAGGAAATTGAGGTCGCGATGACGTTCGAGCAGCGGCGCGATGTCGAATTCGCCGGCGGTGTAGAAGCCGCCGTAATTTTCCGCGAGGCGCTGGCGCAGCAGGCGGTAGGTGCCGACCACCGCCAGCTTGCGGCGGCCGGGGATGTCCTCGTTGAGCGAATGATCGATGACGAGCAGGTGATCGCAGATCGCGTCGAACGCATCGATGTCGCGGCGCGCGAACAGGCGGCCGGGATCGGCGATCGCCGAGCCTTCCTGATAGAACACGCGGTAGCGCAGCTTCTGCGCGAGGCGGACTTCTGCCGCGGTCCGCGCCAGGCGGACCTCGAGGTTGCCGAGTCGGCCGAGCGTCTGCACCGGCCGAAGCGCGCGCGCCGGCGCCGCCTGCAGGCCGCCATAGGCCTGAAGCTGTGGCAGGAAGCGGGCCTTTACGGCCGGCGGCGACGAACGAAATCGGTTGAAGAGTCCCTTGATGACAGGACCGTGATTTTCCATCGAAAAGGCCCTCTCGTGCGCCGTATCCACTCGCATCCAGTGGCGCGAATCGCACTTCACCCGCCCGGCTCTCTACACCATGGGACCGCTGCGGATTTATGACAATGTGCTGCCAAAGCCGTCAGGCGGCAAGTGGTGCCGGGGCATGACCGCCAAGGTGGTGGAGAGCCTGCATCAATTGCGCGCGATCGAGGGGCTTGACGAGGAAATCGTCCATCCCGGCCGTCAGCGCGGCGTCGCGGTCTTCGGCGAAGGCGTTGGCGGTCAGCGCGATGATTGGCGTGCGCCTGCCGCCGGCTTCATGTGCGCGAATTCGCCGCGCCGCCTCGAGCCCGTCGAGGCCCGGCATGTGCAGGTCCATCAGGACGAGATCGAACGGCTCGCCCGCGTCGCGCGCCCGGCTCCACGCCCTGATCGCCGCTTCGCCGCCGGTCGCGCCCACGGGGCGATGGCCGAGCTTGGTCAGCAGCGTGCGCGTCAGCAGCGCGTTGATCTCGTTGTCCTCGGCGACGAGGATCGACAGGCTCCGTGACGGAACGCTTTCGGGTGACGCGAGCGGCGGCGCATCGTCGATCGACGCGAGAGCGCTCGTATCTCCGCTCATCATCGCGGCGAGCGAGGCGGCGCGCACCGGTTTGACCAGATAGTTGGTAAAGCCGTTGGCGCGCAGGGCCGGCAGGTATTGCCGGTCACCGGGCGCGATCAGAACGATGCGCTGCCGGATACCGGCACTTGCGAGCTGCGCCGCCGCCATGTTGCTGTCGACGAGGATCGCGTCCCATCTGCCGCTGGCGAGCTTTTGATTCGCAGCCTTTTCGTCAGCCGCGAGATCGACCGTTGCGCCCCATTGTGCGAGGCGGCGCGCGATCAAGGCGGGCTCGACCGGGGACTCCGCGGCGATCAGGATCGCGCGGCCGGCAAGGCCGGGGCGGGCGGGGGCTGCGCCGCCGCCGGCGTCGGCCAGCGGAATGCTGAACGAGAACGTCGCGCCGTGCCCCGGCATGCTGTTGACGGCAATCGCTCCGCCGAACGCCTCGACGATGCGCTTCGAGATCGCGAGGCCGAGGCCGGTTCCGCCGTAGTGCCGTGTCGACGAGCCGTCGGCTTGCTCGAAGTCGCGGAAGATACGTTTCTGATCTTCCGCCCTGATGCCGATGCCGGTGTCGCGGATGGCAAAACGAATCTGTCCGGCGCCGTCGGGCTCGGCGATGACCGAGACGCCGCCCTGCGCAGTAAATTTGATGGCGTTGCCGATGAGGTTGAGCAGAACCTGCCGCAACCGCGCCGGGTCGCCGGTGACGTATGGCGGCAGTCTGTCGTCGCCGAACGACGCGATCTCGATGCCCTTGGCCTGTCCGCGCGGCGCCAGCAATTCGACGGTGTCTTCGATCAGCGCGATCAGCGAGAAGCGGGTGGAGTCGAGGTCGAGCTTGCCGGCTTCGATCTTGGAGAAGTCGAGCATGTCCTCGATCAGGCCGAGCAGCGCTTCCGCCGAGGTCTTCGCCGCCTTCACGTAAGTCAGTTGTTCCGGCGTCAGCGGCGTGTCGAGCAGCAGGCCGGTCATGCCGAGGATACCGTTGAGCGGCGTGCGGATTTCGTGCGACATCGTGGCGAGGAAGCGCGACTTGGCGCGGTTGGCCGCTTCGGCCTGATCGCGCGCTTCGCCGAGCGCCTTCATCTCGGCATCATGCAATTCCCAGTTCTTGTCGGCCAGCTCTTCGACGCGCGCTTCCAGCATCGCCATCCTGGCGCGCGCGGCGCGGCGGCGAAACGACATGAAGGCGATCACGGCGCAGGCCGCCGCAAGCAACGCGCCGGTGCCGAGCGCGAAGGTCTTGGGGTCGAAGTTTGCGCTGTCGGCGCGCGCGCCCGCGACGAAGCCGAACCCCACGGAAATCAGGGCGAGCGTGCTGTAGGTGGCGCGGCCGAACAGCAGCAGGGCGCGATAATTGCGCCGCGCCTGCCGGTTCGACTCGCGCTGCGCCGCCATGCCGGTCTCCGCGTTCCTCTCCACGGCGGCAGTCTGGCGTCGGCGGCCTTGCGATCTTATTGCCGCGACCGTTGCGACGCGATCGTGGTGAAGGAGCGGTTAAGCCGGCGCGATGAATTGCGCGCCGTTCAGCGCGCCGCAGCCCACTTGCGGGTGGCGCTCCACATCACGGCGAACAGCGCCGCGGCATCCTGCGCGCTGAATTCGGCCGAGTGGGCGTAGATCTTGAACGCGCCGTGTCCGCCGCGAGGCGCGAGGGCGATCGTCAGGTCGGGGTCCGCGGCCAGCGGATCGATGCGGATCGTCCGGATGACGCCGACCGAGTCGCAACTGTCGGGATTTTCGGTTCCATCGGCCAGCACGAAATCGGCGATCGAGGGGTCGTCGACCGTCTGAAGCACGAGATCGGGCTTGGCGCTGGCGCTGTCGACGCGAATGACGAAGTCGGCCTTCGCAGCGTCGGTGAGCCGGTAGCCGGTCGGGCCGGCGGAGAAGCAGGGCCGGTCCGGCTTGGCGAAGTAAGAGCCCGCGCCGGCTGCTGCGGCGGGAATCGCCGCGGCGAGAGCAAGGAGAGCGATGAAATGTAAGCGTGTCATCGGTGTGTCCGGCCGGTTTTGGCCACGGACCGGCTCCCGGCGCCACGCTACGGGATCATGGTTAACAGTTGCTGAAAGAATCAGGCGGCACGCCGGATGTCGTCGGCCAGTGCACGATAGGACAGCGCCTCGGCGAGATGGATGCGGCCGACTTTATCGGCGCCGTCGAGGTCGGCCAATGTCCGTGCCACGCGCAGCACGCGATGGTAGCCGCGGGCCGACAATTGCATGGCGTCGGCCGCGTCGTGCAGCAGGGTCAATGCACTGCCTTCGACCCGCGCGACCTCCTCGAGCACGGGGCCGCTGGCTTGTGCATTGGTGCGAACGCCGTCGAGTCCGCGCGCGGCGTAGCGCTCGGCCTGGATGTCGCGGGCGCGCGCGACCCGCGCGGCCACTTCGCGGCTGCCCTCGGACGGCGGCGGCAGGATCAAATCCGAGGCCGTGACTGCCGGCACCTCGATATGGAGATCGATGCGGTCGAGCAGAGGGCCGGACAGCTTCGCCTGGTATTCGGCGGCGCATCGTGCGTTGGGTCCGCGCCGGCACGTGAAGCCGGGGTCCGAGGCGCGGCCGCAGCGGCAGGGGTTCATCGCGGCGATCAGCATGGACCGCGCGGGATACGTGATGCGATGGTTGGCGCGCGAGATGGCGACCTCGCCAGTCTCGAGTGGCTGACGCAGCGAGTCGAGCGTTTGCGGGGCGAATTCGGCGAATTCATCGAGGAACAGCACGCCGTGATGCGCGAGCGAAATCTCGCCGGGCCGCGCCCGCAGTCCGCCGCCGACCAAAGCCGGCATCGATGCCGAATGGTGCGGCGCCCGGAACGGCCGCGTGTTGGTCAAGGCGCCACCTTCGATCTCGCCGGCGACCGAGGCGATCATCGAGACTTCGAGCAGCTCGGTGGGTGACAGCGGCGGCAGAATCGATGGCAATCGCGCCGCCAGCATCGACTTGCCGGCGCCGGGCGGGCCGACCATCAGCAGGTTGTGGCCGCCGGCGGCCGCGACCTCGAGTGCGCGCTTGGCCGCCTCCTGCCCCTTGATGTCGGCGAGATCGAGCAGTGAGCCATTGGCCTCGCGCACTTTGGGCTGGGGCCGCGACAGCACCTGCGTGCCCTTGAAGTGGTTGGCGAGCTGGATCAACGACTGCGCGGCGACGATCTCGATTTCCGGCGACGCCCAGGCGGCCTCCGGGCCACAGGCGGCCGGGCAGATCAGGCCGTCGCCTCGGCCATTGGCCGCGATGGCTGCCGGCAATACGCCTGCGACGGCGGCGATCGAACCGTCTAGCCCCAGCTCGCCGAGCACGGTGAAACCGGCGAGGGCGTCGTGCGGGATGGCGCCGATGGCGGCCATCAGGCCGAGCGCGATCGGCAGGTCGTAATGGCTGCCCTCCTTGGGCAGATCGGCGGGGGCGAGGTTGACGGTGATGCGGCGCGCCGGCAGCGCCAGGCCGGAGGCGATCAGCGCGGCGCGGACGCGCTCTTTCGCCTCCGACACCGCCTTGTCCGGCAGGCCGACGATGGCGAAAGCCGGCAGGCCGGGCGCGACCTGCACCTGCACGTCGACGGCGCGCGCTTCGATGCCCTCGAAGGCGACGGTGGCTACCCGCTGGACCATTGGCCGAGCCCCCACAGACCGGGTGCAACCCTAGCGCGTCCGCAGGCCATCGGCAAGAACATTTCGGGAACATATGAAGCGATCGGCGCGCTCTGCCTGATCGCGTCGGTGCTGATCATCACGCCGCGGAGGCCGACACCGGCAATGGCGCCGGCGGCCGTGTCGCGTCAGGCCTTGTCGCGTTAAGCCTTGCGCTTGCGCTCGATGACCTCCCAGGTCAGCGCCGCGGCGTCGGGCCCGCCGAAATTCTTGACGGAGCGGATGCCGGTCGGTGACGTCACGTTGATCTCGGTGAGCATGTCGCCGATCACGTCGATACCGACGAAGATCATGCCGAGCTCGCGCATCACCGGGCCGAGCCGCGCGCAGATTTCGCGTTCGCGCGGCGTCAGCTCGGTTTCCTTGGGCGAGCCGCCGCGCACCATGTTGGAGCGCAGGTCGTCCGCGGCCGGCACGCGGTTGACCGCGCCGGCGAATTCGCCGTCGACCAGCAGGATGCGCTTGTCGCCGGCCCGCACCGCCGCCAGGAATTTCTGGACGACCCACGGCTCGCGGAACGTCGTCGCGAACATGTCATAGAGCGAGCCGAAATTGAGATCCTCGCGGGTGACGCGGAAGACGCCGCCGCCGCCGTGGCCGTACAGCGGCTTCATGACGATGTCGTGGTGCGCGGCGCGGAACGCCTTGATCTCGGCGAGGTCGCGCGTGATCAGGGTCGCCGGCATCAGGTCGGGAAACTGATTGACCAGCATCTTTTCCGGCGCGTTGCGCACGCTGGCCGGGTCGTTGACCACCAGGGTCTTCGGATGGATGCGCTCGAGCAGGTGCGTCGACGTGATGTAATTGAGGTCGAACGGCGGGTCTTGCCGCAACAGCACGACGTCGAAATCCGATAGCTCGACGCGCCGCTCCGCGCCGAGCGTGAAGTAATCGCCGGCGACATCGCGCACGGTCAGCGGCGCGACCGTCGTAAACACCCGGCCGTCCAGCATCGCCAGACGGTCCGGCGTGTAATAGGAGAGCGTATGGCCGCGCTTTTGCGCCTCGAGCAGCAGCGCGAACGTCGAGTCGCCCTTGATATTGATGCGGGCGATCGGATCCATCTGGACGGCAACGGTCAATGGCATGGGCAGGAGGCTTTCGGGGCTCGATCAGAGGTCGCGGCTGCGGCCGTTAACGGATCGGTAGCGTCAACGGTCATTAACACTTTAACGCCATAATGCCCCGGCGGGTGGACGCGTTGGGCCGGGGATATCTGTGACTTTGCCGAGTTTGCGCAAGCTTTCAATAGCGGCGAAGCTCTACGCCGTTTTCGCGATCATGGCGATCATCACGCTGGCCGTGGCCGGCATGACGGCCATGGCCGCGCGCCAGCACGCCGCGCTGACGAGCAGCTTCAGCTCGGACAATGCCGGCAGCATCAATGTCGAACGGGTCAGCGCGCTGATCTACGCCATCGAAGCCCAAAGCGAGGCGATCTTTCTGGCGCCGGATCGCGCCTCGGCGGCGGAAGCGGCCAAGCACCTCAACGATCTGAATGACCGCCTCGGCGCGCTCATGGCCGAATGGCAGGTCGGTCTCGGCGACGCCGATACTGATGCCGTGCAGTTCAGTGCCTTCGCGCTCCAGGTCAACGATTTCCAGCAATATCTGACCGATTTCGCGGATGTCGCCGCCGGCCAGGGCGGCCAGGCCGCGCGCGACTGGACCAAGACCCATAGCAGCACGGTGTCCCGCGACGACCTTGCCCGTGATCTCGCGCAGCTCAGCAACG
The DNA here is from genome assembly GCA_029980465.1 of Pseudolabrys sp. Lineage (GTDB taxonomy): Bacteria > Pseudomonadota > Alphaproteobacteria > Rhizobiales > Xanthobacteraceae > Pseudolabrys. The sequence goes on along the minus strand of JARYIJ010000001.1, from coordinate 1,567,835 downwards.
CCTATGCGAGCAAGGCGTCGAAAATCTACGCGCGCATCAACAGCAGCATCAACGCGACGGCGGCGTCGACCGCCCTCCTGGCGGGCCTGACCTTGCTGCTCGCTGTCGGTGCGTCGTTTCTCGTGACGCGCGGCGTGACCGGCCCGATCCGGCGCATCGCCAAAATTACCGAGCAGGTCGCCTCCGGCAACGTCGAAACCGTGGTGCCGTACGGCACGCGCCGCGACGAAATCGGCGCCTTGTCGCGCTCGATCGCCGTCTTCCAGCAGGCGATGCGGCGCAATGTCGAGCTGAACCGGACCGTGACGGCGGACGCCGAAGCGCGCAGCGTGCGTCAGCAGCAGGTCAACGCCGAGATCGCGCGCTTTTCGGGCGACGTCGAGTCGACGCTGGCCGAGCTTGGCCGTATCGCCGACGAGATGCTTGGCGCCGCCCATCAGCTTTCGACAACTGCGGCCGACGCATCGTCGAAGACCGCCCGCGCGACGACAGCGTCGGCGGAAGCCTCCTCGAATGTGCGCGATATCGCCTCCGCCGCCGACGAATTGTCAGCATCGGTCAGCGAGATCGATCGCCAGGTGGCCCAGGCCAACATGATCGCCAATCGCGCCGTGACGGACGCGGAGCGCAGCGGCCTTGCCGTGAAGGAGCTCAACGCCGCCGCGTCGCGCATCGGCGACGTGATCAAGCTGATCACCGACATCGCCGAGCAGACCAATCTGCTGGCGTTGAACGCGACGATCGAGGCGGCGCGCGCCGGCGATGCCGGACGCGGCTTTGCCGTCGTCGCCAACGAGGTGAAAGCGCTGGCCGGGCAGACGGCGCGGGCGACCCAGGAGATCGGCGCGCAGATCGCGTCGATGCAGCACGCCACCTCGAACTCGATCGAGGCCATCAACGCCATCGGCATGACCATTCGCGAGATCGGCGACATCAGCGGCGCGATTGCCGCGGCGGTGACCGAGCAGGGCGCCGCGACGCAGGAGATCGCCCGCGCGGTGGAAACGGCGGCGCAGCGGACGGCCGATACCGCCAACGACGTCACCCAGGTCGGAGAGGCGACGGAAGACACGCACGCCAGCGCCAATACCGTGAAGGCGGTGGCCGACAATCTCGGCCAGGTTGCGCAGCGCATTCGCGGCCAGGTCGATCAGTTCTTCCAGCGGCTGAGCGCCTAGCGCGCCTCGAACGCGCCGGCGATGTGCCGCGGCAGCTTGCCCGGCGCCACCAGCACGGCGTCGAAGCGCATGTCCGTGATCCCGGCATCGGGATAGGTCGCGAGCCACGCTTCCGCCGTCGCGGCGATCCGCGCCTGTTGCCGCGGCCCGAGCGACTCGGCGGCGGCATCGAGCGTGTCGCGCGCCTTGACCTCGACGAACAGGAGCAGCGTGCGGCGTCGCGCGACGATGTCGATTTCGCCAACCGGGCTGCGCCAGCGCCGGGCGACGATGCGATAGCCCTTGGCGATCAGGTAGGCGGCGGCGCGGCTTTCCGCGGACAGGCCGACGCGAAACGCCGCGACCTTTTCCGGCCGCGGCTCGCGCGGCTTGAGCGCCGTGTTCGACTTGCGCGGCGAGCGCCGCGGCATCACGGGACTAGCGCGCCGCGTCATCGTCGCCGTCTTTCGCCAGTTCCAACGCGCGTTGGTAGACGTCACGCCGCGACAAGCCGGTAGCGACCGCCACCTCGCCGACGGCGTCCTTGACCGACACGCGCGACAGGGCGCGCCGCAACAGATCGTCGAGATCGTCAGCCGGCGCGGCGTCGTCCGCCGGCGGCGCGACAATGATGACAAACTCGCCGCGTGTCTCCGCGTCACCGGCGTAATGCCGCGCGAGAGCTTCGAGCGATTCCCGGCGCACCTCCTCGTGCAGCTTGGTCAGCTCGCGGCACACGGCGGCCTGCCGTGATCCCAGGCCCTGCGCCAGATCGGCAAGCGCCGCGCCGATGCGTGGTCCCGTTTCGAACAGAACGAGTGTTGCCGGGACGCGCGCGAGCTCGGCAATACGCTTCTGCCGCGCGACGTCCTTTGCCGGAAGGAAGCCTTCAAAGAAGAACCGGTCGGTCGGCAGCGCGGCGACCGAAAGCGCCGTTAGCACCGACGACGCGCCGGGCACCGCGGTCACGGCGTGACCAGCCTCGCGCGCCTCGCGCACCAGCTTGTAGCCCGGATCGGAGATCAGGGGCGTGCCTGCGTCGGAGACGAGCGCGACGCCGTCGCCGGCGGCAAGACGTGCCAGGAGGTGGGGGCGGGCGCTGGCCGCATTGTGCTCGTGATAGGGCGTGAGCGGCGTCGCGATGCCGTAATGCTCCGTCAGCCGGTGCGTGACTCGCGTGTCCTCGCACGCGATCACGTCGGCGGCGGCAAGGACGCCGAGCGCGCGCAGGCTGATATCGCCGAGATTGCCGATCGGGGTCGCGACCAGGTAAAGGCCGCCTGCGATCGGTGGCGCAGCCACCATCGTACCGTCGATCGCGAAAGTGCGGCTGGGACGCGGCGCGCGTTGAAATGTCTTGTCGTTTTTCGCCATCACGGCAACTTTAGTCACCGGGACGATGCGCGTCATGTCGCGGCGAATTCCCTATTCTTTTCATTTACTTAAGTTTTTATTCCCTATACTTTGCAGCCCGGCTTTGAAGGGCCGCGGCCGCGATGGCCCGGATTGAGCATGGCGCACGGACCACGACACAGACAGCTTTTGATCGCGCGGCGGCCGCTGCTGCAAGGGAGTTTGGTGTCGGCGGTGGCGGCCTTGCTGTCGGGCTGCACCAGCGGCTCCCAGACCTTCACAACCGAAGCGCCACCGCCGGCCGCGGCGCCGGCCGGCCCGCCTGTGGCCGGGACGCAGATCGGCACCGGCAACACGCGCGTGGCTTTGATCCTGCCGTTGTCCGGGCCGGGCAACGCCGGCGTGGCGGCGCAGTCGATGCGGAACGCGGCCGAAATGGCGATCGCGGAATTCAAGGACCCGGCCATCCAGTTGCTGGTGAAGGACGACGCCGGCTCGCCGCAAGGTGCACAGCAGGCGGCGCAGCAGGCGCTCGGCGAAGGCGTTCAGCTCGTCCTCGGTCCGCTGTTCGCGCAGTCGGTCAGCGCGGCCGCGCAGGTGGTGCGTCCACGCGGCATTCCAATCATCGCGTTTTCGACCGACGCCAATGTCGCGTCGCGCGGCGTCTATCTGCTGAGCTTCCTGCCGGAGTCGGACGTGCAGCGGATCGTTTCGTATGCGGTGTCGCGCGGCAAGCGATCGTTCGCGGCGCTGGTGCCGGACAATGCCTACGGGGCGGTGGTCGAAGCGGCGTTCCAGCAGTCGATCGCGCGGAACGGCGGCCGCGTTGTCGCGCTCGAGCGCTATCCGCTCAATCCGCCAGCGATGCAAGAGCCGGCCCGACGCATCGCGCAAAGTGCCAGCCGCGCCGAGGCCATTCTGATTCCCGATATTCCGGACAACGTTCCGCAGGTGGTCGCGGCCTTGCAGGCGTCCGGCGTCAACCTGAAGCGGCTGCAACTGCTCGGCACAGGATTGTGGGACGACCCGCGCATCTTCTCGGCGCCGTCGCTGGCCGGCGGCTGGTTCCCGGCGCCGGATCGCGCCGGCTTCCGCAATTTCTCGCAACGCTATCGCGCGCGCTACGGGCAGGATCCGGTCCGCACCGCCACGCTTGCCTACGACGCGGTCGCGCTCGTTGCGGCTCTGCAGAAGACGCAAGGCGCCGCGGCGTTCAGCGAGCAGGTGCTGACGAATTCATCGGGCTTTGCCGGGATCGACGGCGTGTTTCGTTTCCGGCCGGACGGCACCAACGAGCGCGAGCTGGCGGTAATGGAGGTTGTGTCGCCGGACGGCCGCGTCATCAACCCGGCGCCGCGGACGTTCAGCGCGCGCACCTAGTGTCCCGAATCCGAAGTCCGCTTCATTCCTTTCTGCAAGAATGAAGCGGATTTTCCGAACCACCACACTAGGCGGCGAGATCGGCGACGACGGCGTCGAGCACCGGGAAGCCGGCCATCGTTACGCGCAGGCGGCCGGACGGCGTCATCTCGACGGCGCCTTCATTCTGCAGAAGCGCGATGCGCTTTTCATCGAGCGCCCGACCCGACAAGGCGGCGTAACGCTCCGGCTCGATGCCCTCGGCGAGACGAAGGCCCATCAAAAGATATTCGTCGGATTGCTCGCCGGGCGTGAGCGCCTCGTCGACGATCAGGCCGTGGCCGAGCGACTCGACGCGCATCATCCAACTCTCCGGCCGCTTCTCGGTCTCGGTCGCGATGCGACGGCCGTCGATGTTGAGGCGGCCATGCGCGCCGGGGCCGATGCCGGCGTATTCGTGACCGCGCCAGTAAACGAGATTGTGCCGGCACTCCGCGCCGGGCCGCGCGTGATTGGAAATCTCGTAGGCGGGAAGTCCGGCAGCCGCGCAGATCTCCTGTGTCGTATCGTAAAGCTCGCGGCCGAGCTCGTCGCCCGGAGTCGCGATCTTGCCCGCCTTGTGGAGCGCGGCGAACGGCGTGTCCGGCTCGATGGTGAGCTGATAGAGCGACAGGTGCTCGGCCGCTTCCGCGATGGCGCGCCTGAGCTCACCGGCCCATTGTTGTAGGGTCTGTCGCGGCCGTGCGTAGATGAGATCGAACGAATAACGCGGGAAAATTGAACGCGCGATGGCGACGGCGTCGAGCGCTTCCCGCGCGGTATGCAGCCGTCCGAGCTCTTTCAGCGACGCATCATCGAGCGATTGCACGCCGAGCGACACACGGTTGACGCCGGCGGCGCGGTAGCCGCGAAAACGCGCCGCCTCGACGCTGGTCGGATTGGCCTCCAGCGTCACTTCGACGCCGGGCGAAACGGTCCAGTGCTTCGCGACCGCATCGAGCAGACCGCCGACGGTCGACGGCTGCATCAGCGACGGCGTGCCGCCACCGAAAAAAATCGTCGACACGGTGCGGCCCGGCGTGCGCTCCGCCGTCATCGCGATTTCGCGCTCGAAGGCGCGGAGATAGCGCGTCTCGTCGATCGCCGCGTGGCGGACATGACTGTTGAAGTCGCAATAGGGGCACTTCGACAGGCAGAACGGCCAGTGCAGATAGACGCCGAAGTCACCGTCCAGTTTGGTAAATGACATGTTAACGACTATAGGCTGCGTCGCGGTCGTCTTCTAGCGCGTTGGCACCAGGCTGTGGCCATTCATTAAAATTGTAACGATCGCGTGCCGCAGGATGCGCTCACGTCAGGCAGGCTCGCGCGAGTTTCACGAAGGCGCGCGCGCGGTGCGACAGGCCTTTGCCGCGCGGCGGCAAACCGTGTTTCTCTTCGGCGCTCATCTCGCCGAAGGTGCGGTCGAAACCCTCGGGCAGGAACATTGGATCGTAGCCGAAGCCCTTGTCGCCGCGCGGCGGCCAGACCAACGTGCCGTCGACCCGGCCTTCGAAATCCTCGACGTGGCCGTCCGGCCAGGCGAGGCACAAGGCCGCGATGAAACAGGCGCGCCGGTCCGGCGATTTTTTCTCGTCGAGCTGCCGCTCGATCTCGGCCATCGCGGCGGCGAAATCCCTGTCCGGTCCGGCCCAGCGCGCCGAGTAGATGCCCGGCGCGCCGTCGAGTGCCTCGACGCACAGGCCGGAATCGTCGGCGAAGGCGGGAAGGCCGCTCCTCCGTGCCGCGCTCGCGGCCTTGATGCGCGCGTTGGCGGCGAAGGTCGTTCCGGTTTCTTCGGGTTCGGGCAGGCCGAGCTCGCCGGCCGAGATCGCTTCGATGCCGTGGGGCGCGAGCAAGTTGCGTATTTCCGCGAGCTTGCCGGCATTATGCGTGGCGATGACGAGCTTGCCCGTCAACGGGCGATGCGTGCCGCTCACGTCACCGCCAGCTTTTGCAGGTCGACCAGCCGCGCGATGCCTTTGCGCGCAAGGCCGAGCAGCGCCATCAACTGGTCCTCGCTGAACGGCGTCTTTTCGGCCGTCGCCTGGATCTCGACGATGTTGCCGCTGCCGGTCATGATGAAGTTGGCGTCGGTCTCGGCTTCGGAGTCCTCGGCATAATCGAGGTCGAGCAGCGCGGTGTTGTCGTAGACGCCGCAAGAGACGGCGGCGACATGGTCGCGCAGCACGTTGCCGGTCACCATGTTACGCGCGCTCATCCACGACAGGCAGTCCTTGAGCGCGACCCAGGCGCCGGTGATCGACGCGGTGCGGGTTCCGCCGTCGGCCTGGATGACGTCGCAGTCGATGGTGATCTGGCGCTCACCGAGCGCGACGAGGTCGACCACCGACCGCAGCGAGCGGCCGATCAGTCGCTGGATCTCGACGGTGCGGCCGCCCTGCTTGCCGGCGGAGGCCTCGCGGCGCGTCCGCTGCGACGTCGCGCGCGGCAGCATGCCGTACTCGGCGGTGACCCAGCCGCGGCCCTGGCCCTTGAGCCAGGGCGGCAGGCGGTCCTCCAGGCTGGCGGTCACCAGCACATGGGTGTCGCCGAATTTCACCAGGCAGGAGCCTTCGGCGTATTTGACCACGCCGCGTTCCAGCGACACGGCGCGCAGCTCGTCGGGTTTGCGGCGGCTTGGCCGGATCACGGTCGCCTCGTTTCGGTTGTGATTGTGGCGCGCCACCATACTGATATCCCCGGCTTGAACAAGAGCGCCGGAATGGTCAAATCTGTGCCGTTTGAAGGAGTTGCACAGGGTTTCCGGACGTGGTCTCGCACGACATCCCGATTGGCGCGACACAGGTGAGCCTCGCGGCGCTCAACGAGCGGTCGCGCGAGATTTTCCGCCAGATCGTCGAAAGCTACCTGGCGACCGGCGAGCCGGTCGGCTCGCGCAACCTGTCGCGCATCCTCACGATGCCGTTGTCGCCGGCATCCGTGCGCAACGTGATGTCGGATCTCGAACAGCTCGGCCTGATCTGGGCGCCGCATACCTCGGCCGGGCGGTTGCCGACGGAGCTCGGCCTGCGTTTTTTCGTCGATGCCTTGATGCAGGTCGGCGACCTTAATGAAGGCGACCGCCGTTCGATCGAGGCCCAGATCGCCGGCGCGCGCAGCGGCCAGTCGGTGGAAAGCGTGCTGACCGAGGCTTCGCAGATGCTGTCGGGATTGACGCGGTCCGCCGGCATCGTGCTCACGGCGAAGAACAATGTTCGCCTCAAGCATATCGAGTTCGTGCGGCTCGAGCCTGAACGCGCGCTCGCGGTTCTGGTCGCCGAAGACGGTCAGGTCGAAAATCGCGTGCTCAACGTACCGATCGGACTTCCGGCGTCGGCGCTGGTCGAAGCTGCCAATTTTCTGAATGCGCGCATTCGCGGCAAGACGTTGGGTGAGCTGCGAACCGACCTTGAGAAGGCCGTCGAGGATGGACGCGCGGAGCTCGACCAGCTCACCCAAAAGGTGATTGCCGCCGGTCTGGCGAGCTGGTCCGGCGGAGACAGCGACGACCGCAAGCTGATCGTCCGCGGCCACGCACATCTGCTCGAAGACCTCAAGGCGGTCGAGGATCTCGAGCGAGTTCGCATGCTGTTCGACGCGCTGGAGGCCCAGCAGGCCGTCATCGACATTCTCGGCCGGGCCGAGCGGGCCGATGGCGTGCGCATCTTCATAGGCTCGGAAAACAAGCTGTTTTCGCTGTCGGGCTCGTCGACCATCATCGCGCCCTATCAAGACGGTACGGGCCGCATCGTCGGCGTCATCGGCGTGATCGGCCCGACACGGCTCAATTATGCCCGTGTCATTCCGATGGTCGACTATACCGCCAAGCTGGTCGGCCGGCTGCTCGCCACCTGACCTTGATCTTTTCGTGCCGGCACCTGATATCCGGGGCATCAATAAAGGGATTTGACCGCGATGAACGATCCGACGTCACGCCGGAATGATGCTGAAGCCATGGCGCCCGAGACGGCGGCCGATATGTCGCCCGGCGACATGGTGCCGGCGGAGCAGGTGAAGGCTGCGCTCGAGGCCGCGGCCGAATTCAAGGACAAGATGCTGCGCTCGCTGGCGGAGATGGAAAACTTGCGCCGTCGCACCGAGCGCGAGGTTGCCGATGCGCGCCAGTACGGCGTGACGAGTTTCGCACGCGACGTGCTTCAGGTTGCCGACAACATGCATCGCGCGCTCGACGTCATCGGCGATGAATTGCGCAACAGCAACGATGCCAATGTGAAGTCGCTCGTCGAGGGCCTCGATCTGACCGAGCGTGAGTTGATGAAAGTGCTCGAGAAGCACGGCGTGAAGATTTTCTCGCCACTCGGCGAGAAGTTCGATCCGAATTTTCATCAAGCGATGTTCGAGATCGCCGATTCGTCGCACGCGCCCGGCACCGTCGCCCAGGTTGTGCAGGCGGGCTATCTGATCGGCGATCGTGTGTTACGTCCGGCGATGGTCGCCGTTGCAAAAGCGGCACCCAAGCCGCAGGTCCCGTCGGCTAACGACAACGGCGGCGCGGCGTCCTGAACAGACTCAATCGTTTAGCCGCACTCTCATGATTGGAATAACTCGAAACTAATCCTAGTTTGGATTACTTATAAAATATTGATTTTATTGAGTTTTTATTGACCTGATGCTGAAACGGGGTCAATGGTGCCCGCGATAATTTTGAGCGGGGAAGACCATGCCCAAATCCACGCATCGCGCGCGCATCGCATGGCTTGCGTGCGTCATCGCTTTTGCCGGCACCGCGCCGGCGATGGCTCAGTCGCTGGCGACAGGCGTCAAAAATTACAAGCCGTTTGCCGTCGAGCACATTGGCATCGCGCTTGCCGGCGCCAAGGACTTACAGGCGGCGCTGAAGGCCGGTGACGTCAAGGCAGCGCAGGCGGCGTGGATCAAGTCACGCAAGGGCTGGGAGGTGGCCGAGCCCATCACCGGGCAATTCTTCGGCGACCTCGATCGCGCGATCGATTCGTGGCCGGATGCCAAGCAGGGCTATCATGCTGTCGAGGCGCCGTTGTTTGCCGGCAAGCTCGACGAGATCAAAGCGCCGGTCGACGGATTGGTCGCCAATCTCGAAAGGTTCCAGGCGCAGGTCAGCGCGCCGTCATTCCAATTCACGCCACAGGGACTGCTCGATGGCGCTACCGGACTCGCCTATGAGATGGGAGAAAACAAGTCGAAGGGCGGTGAATCGCCTTACGCCGGCACTTCCGTCAACGACATCTACGAGAACAACGAGGGCGTCGAGGCTGTCTACAAGCTCGTCTTCAGCCCGGTCCTGAGGAAGAAGGACGCCAAGCTCGACAAGCAGATCCGCGACAAGATCGAGGAAGTCGAGGACAACGTCAAAGGCAAGGATCTCACAAGCATCAATGCCGCGGCATTGAGGAAGTCGAGTGAAGAGCTGGCGGTTCTGCTGCAGTCGTCGGCGCCGAAGCTCGGCCTCGAGAAGCCGAAGCTCGGCGAGGACTGACCGTGCGGCTTCGCATGCAGCGCGCACAGCCTTGGCTGGCGATCGGTTGTGCGGCGGCGCTGGTGATCGGCATCGCTGCCGCCGCCGCTCGCCCGATCGTCGGCAGGGAAGGCCTCTTGCCACCCGGCACCGAGCTCAACGAGGACGTGCTCGATCAGCCGACCGAGCTGTTTGACTCGGAGCTTGCCGGCGGCAAGCGCTCGTATCTGCTCAACCTCGGCGATATGCTGTTTTCGTCACCCGCGATCCTTGGCGGCGTGGCGCGGCAGGCCGGCATGAGCTGTGAAAGTTGCCATCAGCAGGGCACCAATAATGCCAAGCTGTTCATTCCGGGCATGTCGGTACGGCCCGGCACGTTTGACACGACCAACGCGCTGTTCAATCCGAAGAATGACGATGGCGTGTTCAATCCGGTGACACCGCCAAGCCTTCGCGGCGCGAAGTTCCTGGCGCCTTACGCTCACAATGGCCGCTTCCCGACGCTACGGGACTTCATCCGCAACGCGATCGTCAACGAGTTCGCGGGACCGGGACCGTCCGGTCAGGTATTGGACGCGCTCGAAGCCTACATCAAGGACATTGCCTTCCTGCCGAACGACAAGCTGACGGAGGGTGGCCGGCTGAGCGCCAAGGCATCGGCCGCGGCGCATCGGGGAGAAGTTCTTTTCAACAAACCGTTCCGCAACGACGCGTCCATGAGTTGCTCGAGTTGCCATCAGCCGACGGCATCGTTCGTCGATCATGAGACGCACGATGTCGGCACGGGCGACGCCTTCAAGACGCCGACCCTTCTCAACGCCGGACTCAACGCTCCGTATTTCCACGACGGCCGCTATGACACCTTCGACCAGGTCGTTGCGTATTTCGACCGGCACTTCGATCTCAAGCTCACGAATGCCGAGCAGAGCGATCTCGTTGCCTACCTCGACGCCGTCGGTGCCGCCGACCAGCCGGTGACGCGAGATACGGTGCAGATCGAGCTCGATGAAATCGCCCAGTTTGCCAGCGTGCTCGATACGGCAGTTCCGGAAAAGAATGGCGAGGTCATCACGCTGACCACGGACACCATCGGCAACAAATGGCGCGAACTCGGAGAGAATTTTCCCGGCCGCACCGATACCAGCGTCGGCGGGGGCTTGACCGAGCGCTTGCGCGCCATCGGTGCTGCGCGGGAGCAGGTTCTCAATCTAAGGCGGGTTGCCATGGCGTCGTCCGCCGGCGATTTCGACGGCGCTGCTGACGCGCTTGCGGATTATCGCAAACAGACGGCTATTGCTGCAGCGGCGATGAAACAGGCCGAGCGTTATTCGTTGTTCAATCCGCAGGTGCGCGCGGCGCATTTCCGGGCGCTGCAGCGGCTGACCGAGATGGCTGCAGCGGCGCGGTAACGCGATAAAGTTTGGCGCGAAGTCAAAAACTTTTGCGGAATGGGCTTCTATGACGATTCGGAAAGCCGCGATCGCGGCGGCGATGGGGCTGATGTCCTGGAGCGCGGTTGCGCAGGCGGCCGATCCTGCCGCCAAGGCGCCTGCGACCGGCGCGCCGAAGTCTATCTGGGAGCAGGATACGTTAACCGGCGATTGGGGCGGCGCGCGCAACACTCTCAAGAACCAGGGCATCGACATCAGCTTCAACGACATCGCCGAGACGTTCGGCGTGTTGTCGGGCGATCTTGAGCGGCGCGGCAGCTACGAGGGTCGCCTCGAATTCTCGGTCGACGCCGATCTCGGCAAGCTGGTGGGGTGGAAGGGGGCGTCGACGCATATTACGGTCTACAACATCAACAGCAGCAGCAGAAACGTCGCCGCCAATGTCGGCACTATCGCCGACCCAAGCAATATCGATGCGCTACAGACGACGCGGCTGTTCACGGCGTGGTTCCAGCAAGGCTCGACCAACGATCCGTTCTCGGTGCGCATCGGCCAGCTCGCCGCCGACGACGAGTTTATCACCAGCCCGACCGCCGGCGGCCTGGTCAACAGCACGTTCGGCTGGGCCGGCGTTCTCGCCGCCGACATGCTCGACGGCGGCCCGGCCTATCCGCTGGCGGCGCCGGGCGTTCGCGTGCAGGTGAAGCCGAGCGACAACATCGCCATCCTCGGCGCGGTGTTCACCGGCGATCCGGCGGGCGCCGGCTGCAGCGACCGGCCGCAGGTCTGCAACCGCTACGGCCTCAAGATGTTTGACATGGACGGCGGCTCGCTGTGGATGGGCGAGGTGCAATATGCCGTCAACCAGGGCAAGGACACGAAAGGCCTGCCGGGTATCTACAAGGTCGGCGCCTGGTACGAGACGACCGAGTTCCCGGACTGGATCAGCGGCGCCAACCACAGCGGCAATTACGGTATCTATGGCGTCGCGGACCAGACCGTGTGGAAGGGCGCCGCACAAAGCATGAGCGTCTTCGTGCGCGCTGGCGCGGCGCCGTCGGACCGCAACCTGCTGTCGTTCTACGTCGACGGCGGCTTCGGCTTCAAAGGCCTGGTGCCGGGCCGCAGTGACGACGTGCTGACATTCGGCATCGCCTACGAGAAGGTCAGCTCGAAGGCCGCGACCGCGGCATTGCCGACGATTCTCGACGACGAGGTCGTGCTCGAACTCAGCTATCAGGCCCAGCTTGCGCCATGGTGGGTGCTGCAGCCGGACTTCCAGTACATCGTCCACCCCGGCGGCGCCACGTCGGTCGCCAACGCCGCGGTCATCGGCTTGCGCTCGACGATCAAATTCTAGCGGCGGAGCTCGACGCCGTCGCGGATGCTACGGAAACGATTGAACATCGCCTCCCATTGGTCGCGGTGGCTGACGGCGACGATCCGCGTGAACGAGCTGCCATTGAAGCGCACCCATTGCACCAGCGAAACGGGAGCGCCGTCTTGCTGACTTGCTTCGGCGCGGATCTCGAAGCCGGGTCGCCCGTCGATGCGCATGTCCTCCGCCGATTTCACGGTCAGGTCCTTCAGCGGCAGCGATGAGAGAAGGTCGCGTGCGAATCGCGCGCGATCCTGGGGCTGATCGGCGTCACCCCGGGCGATCGACACGACGACGTAAGGCTGGCCGCGGATATCCTCGCTCTTGCCCTCGGTCAAGACGACGGCGCCGACCGGAAGCACCTGAACCACGTGAAAGCCCGCCAGTTCGTTGAGCTTGAACGGCATCAGCGCGAGTTGTTCGGCGAGCGGCGGCTTGCGGAACGTCACGCTGCCTAACATTTTGCGGATGGCGTCGTCTGGATACGCGCTACGCGCCGCGTCCGGCACGGTCACGGTGACGACGGCCGAAAAGCTGCTGTCGCCGACGGCGGCGCGCGCTAGCATCAGCCAGCGCGTGAACGGCTGACCGTTGTCCGAGCCGTGCCCGCTCATCAGGTAACCGACGCCGCTCGCGAATGGAAACGTCTCGCGATGGATGTCGGTGACGCCGGGCGGCTTGTCGAACATCGATTTCTCCAGCTCCGGATAGGCCGCCGCCGGAAACTGGGCGATGACCACCGCGACCTTGCGGTCGGGATCAGTGAAGCCGTTGAGCTGGGGGTTCGGCGTGAGGTCGCCGGTCGGGGTCAAGCCGATCTGAAGGCCTTTTGGGAAGACGGCTTCGGCCGCGGCCGGGCAGGCGAGAGCCATCGCCACAAGGGCCAGCACGAGCGCGCGGAGCGGAACACGAAGCATTGGGCGTCCTTTGGATCGAGGCGGTGCTGAATGGCCCATATTTGTGTCGTTGATAAGCCCCTGCCGGAGTGCGGGCGGTGGCGGGCCGTGGCGCCGGCGATGCGGTCCGGGAAATGCGCGTGTTTCAGACGGTCCGCGCGCCTTCCGACTTGCGGCTTACCGAGCCCCTCCTATATGAGCATCAGGCCGGAAACGGCCGTGAATTGCGTATCTTAGGGGGCTGGTTGAGGGGGTCCGCGGATGAGCCGCGGGTCTTTTTCGGGCGCCACAAGGCCCGGCCGGCCTGCCACAAAGGAGAGGACACTATGGGCAAGGTCATTGGCATCGACCTCGGCACCACGAATTCGTGTGTCGCGGTGATGGAAGGCAAGACGCCGAGAGTCATCGAGAACGCGGAAGGCGCGCGCACCACGCCGTCGATCGTGGCATTCACTGACGACGGCGAACGCCTCGTCGGCCAGCCGGCCAAGCGCCAGGCGGTCACCAATCCGGAAAAGACTATCTTCGCGGTGAAGCGCCTGATCGGGCGCCGCTACGACGATCCGATGGTCGAGAAGGACAAGAAGCTCGTTCCGTACAAGATCGTGAAGGCGTCGAACGGCGATGCCTGGGTGGAGGCGGACGGCAAGCAGTATTCACCCTCGCAGATCTCCGCCTTCACGCTGATGAAGATGAAGGAGACGGCAGAGGCTTATCTCGGGCAAAAGGTCGAGCAGGCGGTCATCACCGTGCCGGCCTACTTCAACGACGCGCAGCGCCAGGCGACCAAGGACGCCGGCAAGATTGCCGGCCTCGAAGTGCTGCGCATCATCAACGAGCCGACGGCGGCGGCGCTCGCCTACGGCCTCGACAAGCAGAAAACCGGCGTCATCGCGGTCTACGATCTCGGCGGCGGCACGTTCGATATCTCGATCCTCGAGATCGGCGACGGCGTGTTCGAGGTGAAGTCGACGAACGGCGACACGTTCCTCGGCGGCGAAGACTTCGACATGCGTCTCGTCAACTATCTCGCCGACGAGTTCCAGAAAGAGCAGGGCATCGACCTGCGCAAGGACAAGCTCGCGCTGCAGCGCCTGAAAGAGGCGGCCGAGAAGGCGAAGATCGAGCTGTCGTCGACGACGCAGACCGAGATCAACCTGCCGTTCATCACGGCCGATGCGTCCGGCCCGAAACACCTGACGATGAAGCTCACCCGCGCCAAGTTCGAGGCGCTGGTCGACGATCTCGTCCAGAAGACGATGGCTCCGTGCAAGCAGGCGTTGAAGGACGCCGGCGTGACGGCAGCCGAGATCAATGAGGTGGTCCTGGTCGGCGGCATGACCCGCATGCCGAAGGTTCAGGAGGTCGTGAAGCAGTTGTTCGGCAAGGAGCCGCACAAGGGTGTCAACCCGGACGAAGTCGTCGCGGTGGGCGCGGCCATTCAGGCCGGCGTGCTGCAGGGCGACGTCAAGGACGTGCTGTTGCTCGACGTGACACCGCTGTCGCTGGGCATCGAAACGCTGGGCGGTGTGTTCACGCGGCTGATCGACCGCAACACCACGATCCCGACCAAGAAATCGCAGGTGTTCTCGACCGCGGAAGACAGCCAGAATGCCGTGACGATCCGCGTGTTCCAGGGCGAGCGCGAGATGGCGGCCGACAACAAGATGCTCGGCCAGTTCGATCTCGTCGGCATCCCGCCGGCGCCGCGCGGCGTGCCGCAGATCGAGGTCACGTTCGACATCGACGCCAACGGCATCGTCAACGTCCAGGCCAAGGACAAGGGCACCGGCAAGGAGCAGCAGATCCGCATCCAGGCGTCGGGCGGCCTGTCCGAAGCCGACATCGAGAAGATGGTCAAGGACGCGGAGGCTCACGCCGAAGAAGACAAGAAGCGCAAGGCCGCAGTCGAAGCCAAGAACCAGGGCGAGGCGCTGGTCCATTCGACCGAGAAGGCGCTGTCCGAACACGGCTCCAAGATCGGCGAGGCCGACCGGTCGGCGATCGAGAACGCGATGGCCGATCTCAAGGAAGCCCTCAAGGGCGACGATTCCGAGGCGATCAAGGCCAAGAGCAACACGCTGGCGCAGGCTTCGATGAAGCTCGGCGAGGCGATGTACAAGGCGCAGCAGGCTGACGCCGCGCCCGGCGGCGGCGAGGGCACTTCCGCCGGAGCCGACGCCAAGAAGGAAGACGTGGTCGACGCGGAGTTCACCGAGGTCGACGACGACAACAAGAAGTCGGCGTAAGTCGTTCTCGCTGGCATGACGCCACGAGCCCACACATAATCCGTCACCCCCGGCGTCCGCCGGGGGTGATCGCCTAACGGGCCACCGCGAACGCAATGTCCAAGCGCGATTTCTACGAAGTGCTCGGCGTCTCGAAGACCTGCACCGAGGTCGAGCTCAAGGCGGCGTACCGCAAGCTGGCGATGCAGCATCACCCGGACCGCAATCCGGGCGACAAGGACTGCGAACACAAGTTCAAGGAAATCAACGAAGCCTACGACGTCCTCAAGGACGGTGATAAACGCGCGGCCTACGACCGGTTCGGTCACGCCGCGTTCGAGCACGGCGGCGGTGGCGCGCATGGCTTTGGCGCCGACTTCGCCTCCACCTTCTCCGACATCTTCGAAGACCTGTTCGGTATGGGCGGCGGTCGCCGCGGCGCGCGGGCGGGTGGCGGCCGCGAGCGCGGCCAGGACCTCCGCTACAATATGGAGATCACGCTCGAGGAAGCTTACGAGGGCAAGGTCGCCCAGGTCCGGATTCCGACACCGGTTACCTGTGAAGCATGTTCCGGCAGCGGCGCGCAGACCGGCACCAAGCCGAAGACGTGCGCGACCTGCGGCGGTCTCGGTCGCATTCGCCACGCCCAAGGGTTCTTCACGCTGGAGCGGACTTGCCCGGCCTGTCAGGGCCGCGGCGAGATGATCGAAGACCCGTGTCCGAATTGCTCAGGCTCCGGCCGGGTCACGCGCGAGCGGACGCTGTCGGTCAATATTCCGCCGGGCGTCGAGGACGGCACGCGGATTCGCCTGGCCGGCGAGGGCGAGGCTGGCGTGCGCGGCGGACCGCCGGGTGATCTTTATATCTTCCTGTCGCTTGCGGGCCACGAATTCTTCCAGCGTGACGGCGCCGACCTCTATTGTCGCGTGCCGATCTCGATGGTCACGGCTGCGCTCGGCGGTCAGTTCGACGTGCCGGCCGTCGACGGCGAGCAGGTACGCGTGAAAATTCCGGAAGGCACGCAGTCCGGCCGCCGCTTCCGGTTGAGCGGCAAGGGCATGCCGGTGCTGCGATCGAAACAGCACGGCGACATGTACGTCCAGGTCACCGTCGAAACGCCGCAAAATCTCACCAAGAAGCAACGCGACCTGCTGGCTGAGTTTGACCGGCTGTCGTCTGACAAGACGCAGCCGGAATCTCAGGGATTCTTCAGCAAAGTCAGGGAATTCATTGATGGTATGTCCGCGCGTGGCGCCGGCGGAGAGTGACGTCTTGACCCATCGGCTGCCTCCCGCTACCGGTGACAGACGCGGGAGCCCCCGCCACGGTCAAGTCTTGCCAATGCGCAATCAATCCATTGCTCGCGCTGCCAAACGGCCCTTCCGCCTCGGTACCGACGACGTCCAGTTTCTGCGCTCGTGGATCGAAAAGCCACTCGCGACGGGCGCCGTCATGCCGTCGGGCCGTGCCTTGGCGCGCACCATGGCGAGCTATGTTGATCCTGAGTCGAAGGGTCCGGTTGTCGAACTCGGACCCGGCACGGGCCCGGTGACGCAGGCGCTGGTCGATCGTGGCGTTGATCCCTCGCGTCTCGTTCTGGTCGAATTCAATCCGACGTTTTGCCGGATGCTGCGCACCCGGTATCCGACGGCGACTGTCGTGCAGGGCGACGCCTATCGGCTGCGCCGCTTGCTCGAGAGTTACATTCGCGAACCGGCCGCCGCCGTCGTGTCGAGCCTGCCGCTGCTGACCAAGCCGCTGCGCACCCGGCTTCGCCTGATCGCGGACGCGCTGACGCTGATGGCGACCGACGCACCCTTCGTTCAGTTCACCTATGCGATGGTACCGCCGATTCCAAAGAGCTATGCCGGCATTCGCACCGAGGCTTCGCCCCCGATCTGGCTCAATCTGCCGCCGGCGCGCGTCTGGACCTACCGCGCCGAGTGAACCGGCCATTCGTTGCGTTCGATGCTGCGATGCCCGGCTGCGCCGGGCATTCCTGTTTCCGGACGCCGCGTGATATGGATGCCGGATGGCCGCACCCAAAATCCTCGTCATTCCCGGTTCGCTGCGCTCCGGCTCCTTCAACGCGCGGCTTGCGGCGCTGGCCGCCAAGGAGCTGACGCTGCTCGACGCCGAGGTCACGCGCATCTCGCTCGAGGATTTTCCGCTGCCGCTCTACGATCCGGACGACGAGATGAGGGGCGGTCCGCACGGCAATGCGGTGCGTCTCAAGCAGCTCTTCACGGCGCATCAGGGCGTATTCATCGCCAGCCCGGAATACAACGGCTCGGTCTCGCCGCTTCTCAAGAACACGATCGATTGGGTTTCGCAGGCACGCGAGCGCGGCGATCCGCCCTACGCGGCGTTTCGCCACCGCATTTTCGCGATCGCCTCCGCCTCGACCGAATTCGCCGGCGGGCAGGCGGGCCTGATGGCGTTGCGGCAAATCCTGACGCTCGGCTGCGGCGCGCTGGTGCTGCCGGAGCAGGTCGCTGTGCCTCATGCCGCGCAGGCGTTCGATGAGATGGGTAATCTTTCCAGCATCGGGCTTGCCGCCGCGTTACGCAGTGAGCTGGCGCGCATGGTCGAAATCACGCGAGACATGATGTGAGGACCGAATTGAAAGCCCGAGATCGCCTGATCGTTGCGCTCGACGTGCCGTCGGTGGAAACGGCGCGCGATCTGGTGAAGCGGATCGGCGACGCCGCGACGTTCTACAAGATCGGCTATCAGCTCGCTTACGCGGGCGGTCTCGCGCTCACGCGCGAGTTGGTCGATCAGGGCAAGCAGGTGTTCCTCGATCTCAAGCTCCACGACATCGGCAATACAGTCGAGAAAGGTGCGGCGAGCGTCGCCAAAAGCGGCGCGATGTTTCTGACGGTGCATGCCTATCCGCAGACGATGAAGGCGGCGGTTGCGGGCACGGGATCGTCGGGGCTCAGGATTCTCGCGGTGACTGTCCTCACGTCGTACGACGACAACGATCTCGCCGAGGCGGGGTACCGGCTCAACGTGCGCGACCTTGCGGCGCGGCGCGCGGCGCAGGCGAAGGAGGCGGGGATCGATGGCCTCGTCTGTTCGCCCGAGGAAGCCGCGGCACTGCGCCGGATCGTCGGCTCCGGCATGCTGCTGGTGACGCCCGGCATTCGCCCGGCCGGCAGCGCGACCGGCGACCAGAAACGCATCATGACGCCGGCCAAGGCGATCGCCGCCGGCGCCGACTATCTCGTCGTCGGCCGGCCGGTCACCGAAGCCGCCGATCCGAAGGCGGCGGCCGCGTCGATCGTCGCCGACATCGAAAGCGCAAGGGAGGGCTGAATGCCGAAAGGATATTGGGTCGCCTGTGTCGACGTCACGGACCCGGCCGGATACCAGAAATACCGCGAGGCGCTGGCGGTTCCGTTCCGCAAGTTCGGTGGCCGGTTTCTCACGCGCGGCGGCAAGGTCGACCAGATGGAAGGCGCGCTGCGCCCGCGCGTCATCGTCGTCGAGTTTCCGAGCCATGAGGCGGCGCTCGCCTGCTATCGCTCGCCGGAATACGACGCGGCCAAAGCGCTGCGCTTGCGGGCGGCCAGCGCCGACCTCGTCGTTCTCGAAGGCTACGACGGGCCGTCACTTTAGCGCGGTCGCCTTTTGGCGGACGGCACGCTATACCCGCGCCGCACGGGAGACGACGACATGTCCGACATGCGGCTGATGGTGGCGGGCGCCGGCGGGCGCATGGGGCGCACGCTCATCAAGGCGATCGCCGAGGCGAGGGGCCTCACGCTCGCCGCCGCGCTGGAAGACGCGCGCTCGCCGCTGCTCGGCCGGGATGCCGGACTTCTGGCGGGCCTCGGCGAAAACCATATCAAGCTGACCGGCGATGCAGCCGCGATCGTCGGCGGTGTCGACGGCATCATCGACTTCACCATCCCGGCGGCGACGGTCGCCTATGCCGAAACCGCAGCCAGGCACGGCAAGGTCCATGTCATCGGCACGACGGGGCTCACCGCCGCCGACGAGGAGAAGATCAAGGACGCGGCGAAGCGCGCCATCATCGTCAAGTCTGGCAACATGAGTCTCGGCGTCAATCTGCTCGCCGCGCTCACGCGCCGTGTCGCCAAAACGCTCGATGCTTCGTTCGATATCGAAATTCTTGAGATGCATCACAACAAGAAGATCGACGCGCCGTCCGGCACGGCGCTGATGCTGGGTCGCGCGGCGGCCGAGGGCCGCGGCATTCCGCTCGACAAGCATTCGCTCATGAGCCGCGAAGGCCATACTGGCGTGCGGCCCGCCGGCGGCATCGGTTTCGCCAGCCTGCGCGGTGGCACCGTGGTCGGCGAGCACAGCGTGATTTTCGCCGGGCCCGCCGAGCGCATCGAGCTCACCCATAAGGCCGAGGACCGCATGATCTTCGCCAGCGGCGCGCTGCATGCCGCGCTGTGGGCGCGCAACCAGAAGCCGGGCCTTTATTCGATGACCGACGTGCTCGGTCTCAAGGATTTCTAGCAAGGGCTTCCAGGTCCGTCAGCGAACCAGCCCGTCAGTGAAGGAACGATCGATGACCGACCGCGTTCTCGTCCTCGTGCGCCATGGCCAGAGCGAGTGGAATCTGAAGAACCTGTTCACCGGCTGGCGCGACGTCGATCTGACCGAGCAGGGCGTCGGGGAAGCGCAGGAGGCGGGCCGCAAGCTCAAGGCGCAAGGCCTCAAGTTCGATATCGCCTACACCTCGGCGCTCAAGCGCGCGCAGCGCACGCTGCAGATCATGCTCGACGAGCTTGGCCAGCCGGCCGTTCCGGTGATCCGCAATCAGGCGCTCAACGAGCGCGACTACGGCGATCTCTCCGGCCTCAACAAGGACGACGCCCGCGCCAAGTGGGGCGAAGAGCAGGTCCACATCTGGCGCCGTAGTTACGACGTCGCGCCGCCGGGTGGCGAGAGCCTGCGCGACACCGCGGCGCGCGTGCTGCCGTATTACATCCAGGACATCCTGCCGCGCGTGCTGCGCGGCGAGCGCGTGCTCGTCGCCGCGCACGGCAATTCGCTGCGCGCGCTCGTGATGGTGCTCGATCGCCACACCACCGAAAGCATCACCAAGCTCAATCTCGAGACCGGCGTGCCGATGATCTACCGGCTCAACGCTGACTCGACCGTCGCCGACAAGATTGACCTCGCGGCATAGACCCCGCCGGGTGTGCCGGCGGGGTCCTGTGTGCGTGCGGATCAGTCGATGATCTTCACGACCTTGCGAGTCCGCGGCTCGACGATTACCCGCTGATGGTTCACGACCGCAAAGCGGTAGTGCTGATATTTCGGGATCGTGTGCAGCTCGACCGTGGCCGGCAATGGCTCGCCGACGACGACCTGCTCCTGCACGGCGACGGATGGAATGTCCTCGCGCTGCACGTAGGTGATGACCGGAGCCGGCGGCTCTGCCGCCGCGCCTACCGTCGCGCCGACGCCGGCGCCAACCACAGCGCCGACCGGCCCGCCAACAGCGCCGCCGACGACAGCGCCACCGACGGCGCCGCCCGCCGTCGACGCTTGCGCGAATGCCGCGGCAGGCGCCAGCGCCAGAACCGCGGCTGTCGCAATCAGAGTCATACGCATAGTTCGCCTCCTCGAGATTGTTGGACGTCACGCGCCCATGGAAAGGCCGCGTTACGCCAACCGGGGGAACAGGAGGGCGTTCCCCGGTTCCGGGGCATGGCACAGAATGAGCAGAGTTCCTGCGATTTCGGCTTATGCCGCCGACTGGCCAGCTTCCCAGCCGAGCATGGCGCGTTTGCGCGTCAGTCCCCAATGATAGCCAGTGATGTCACCGGCCTTGCCGACGACGCGATGGCACGGCACGACGAAGCAGATCGGATTTTTTCCGACCGCGGCGCCGACCGCGCGCGCGCCTTTTGGCGCGCCGGCACGCGCCGCGAGATCCGAATACGTCGTGAGCTGCCCCATCGGCACTTCGAGCAGCTTCTCCCATACCCGCACTTCGAAATCGGTGCCGATCAGGATGATGCGGAGCGGCCGGTCCTTGCGCCACAGGCTTTGATCGAAGATGCGCTTCGCCGTCGCGGCGGTCGCCGCCGGGTCCTCGACGTAGGTGGCGCGCGGCCAGCGTGACTTCATGTCTCTGAGGATCACGCGCTCCTTGCCGGCGTCGGCGAGCGCGAGGCCGGCGAGGCCGCGCGGCGTCGTCATGACCAGCGCCATGCCGAACGGCGA
The DNA here is from genome assembly GCA_029980465.1 of Pseudolabrys sp. GTDB lineage: Bacteria > Pseudomonadota > Alphaproteobacteria > Rhizobiales > Xanthobacteraceae > Pseudolabrys. Next base: position 1,546,360 of record JARYIJ010000001.1, on the reverse strand, counting down.
GGGATGGAAGCCGTAGGTGAGCGTCAGCCCTTCGCCGCCGGCTTTCCATTCGCCGGGCGACATCGCCTCGTGCGTGACGAACAGATCGTGCAGGCGTCCTGGGCCGGACAGGCCGACCTCATAGGAGGTTTCCAGGACGCTGGCCGACGACCGCAGCAACGACCGCGCCCGCTCGAGCGTCAGGGCCTGAAGAAAAGCCTTCGGGCTCAGGCCGCACCAGCGGCGAAACAGATGGTGCAGGTCGGTTTCGCTGACGCCGGCGGCATGGGCGATCGCGCCGATTTCCGGCTGCGAGCGCCAGTTGCCACGGATATGGGCGATGGCGCGCCGCACCACGTCATAGTCGGCGGCGGCGGTCTTGAGCTCGGCCAGGTCGGGCTGGCGGCGCGCGGTCGGCAGGGCGGGGGCGGTCATGGTGTCCAGGGCGTATGTCATGCCCTGTTATCTAGGGCGAGCGCCAGCGGCCGCCCACCCGATTTCTGTATCAGGCGGGCGTGCGGGTCACGCCGCGCTTCGCGGTCCAGAGCGCCTCGCTAAGTGCTTGAGCAAACGAAGCCTTCTCGTCCGGGCCGAGGAAATTGGCGATCACCAGACGCTTGCCGCGCGATACCAGAAACAGGTGCTCGATGCCGAATTCCTCGTGACTGACCTTGTCGAGCGTGACCCAGAGCGGGTTGAGCACCCATTCCCGGATGCGGCCGCGATGGCTGACCTTGCGCACCCGCAACTCGACCGGGGTAACCCGTACCAGCTCGTAAGCTGCCGCGGCGCGATAGTTGATCTTGAAGGCCCAATAGAGCAGCAGGACGTCGAGCCCGCAGAAGCCAAATACGGGCCAGGCGCCGGCCAGATAGAACATGATGCCGGCGGTGAAATTCACGACCGTGAAGATGCTCATCAAAACAAAGAAGCCAGTGCGGGACAGCGACCGGTACGGCGTAATCCGCGCCTCGAAGATCGGCTCGAGCTCCTCGTCGCGATTGTCTGAGGTCATGGCGTCAGTATAGCGTTGATCATGGCACGAGGAAGGACAGCGAAACGGCAAGCCAAGGCGAAACCGCGCCCGGGCAAGCCGAAGGTCAGGGTCAAAGGTCCGGCCAGGCGGCACGCCGCGGACGTCGAGGCGGCTCACGCCGACCTTCCTCCCTGGACAAGTGCCGAGATCGAGGAAGCGTTCCGCCGCTTCAAGCAGGCCAATCCGGAACCGATGGGCGAGCTTCGTCACATCAATCCGTTCACGCTGCTGGTTGCCGTCGTGTTGTCGGCGCAGGCAACCGACGCCGGCGTCAACAAGGCGACGCCGGCGCTTTTTGCGGCGGCCGATACGCCGCAGAAGATGGTCAAGCTCGGCGAGACCAGGGTCCGCGAGATGATCAAGACGATCGGCCTGTTCAGGACCAAGGCGAAGAATGTCATCGCGTTGTCACGCAAGCTCATCGACGAGCACGGCGGCGAGGTGCCGCAATCGCGCGAGGCGCTCGAGGAATTGCCCGGCGTCGGCCGCAAGACCGCGAACGTGGTTCTCAATATCGCCTTCGGCGAGCCGACCATCGCGGTCGACACTCACATCTTCCGCGTCGGCAATCGCACCGGCATGGCGCCGGGCAAAACGCCGCTCGAGGTTGAGCAGAAACTCGAACACGTGGTTCCGGCAGAATACAAGCACCACGCGCACCATTGGCTGATTCTGCACGGCCGTTACACCTGCGTCGCCCGGAAGCCGTTGTGCGAGAAATGTATCATCAACGACCTGTGCAAATGGCCGGGCAAAATAATCCTGCAAAAAACATCATGAGGGAGCGCGTCGATGGAAGGTTCGTCCACCAAGAACAACCCCGCCGATCAAAGCGATCCCAAGGCGATCTTCGGTAACGCCGGGCTGCCGCCGAAATCGGGTGCGGCCTGGATGAAGGCTCTGACGTTCAGCGGGCACTATAAGCGCGACGCCGCCGCCGCGACGAAATATTGGCGCGAGGCGGCGGCCTTCATGGCGAAGCTGCCGAACAAGCCGAAGCGGAACAAGGCGCAGCAGCTCGCCGCCGGCGTGATCCAGCTCAACGCGCGGAGCGCGCGCGAGCGCTTCCTGATGCTTCACGTCGACCGGATTTATCGTCAGCTCACGAAAAACCTGTCGTCGTTCAAGCGCGTCGACGAGCTTTGCCATGACGCGGCGAAGCTGGTGCCGGGACTGACACCGACCGGGAAGCAGATCGAGGCGGACAGCGGCCTGCAGGGCGAAAAGGACGGCGTCGCGATCGATCAGGGCATCTTTCTCGCGCACGCGCTGGCCAACGCTGAAACCGGCATGCATTTATGCGAGGCGATGCTGAAGCCGAAGCCGGCCGCGATCGAGCTTGGCTCGAAGTTCATAGCCGACGGCATGATCGACTTCGGCCCGGCGCGGGTCGAGCGCCAGGGCAAGGCGGCGATCGTGACGATCCAGAATCCGCGCTATCTCAACGCCGAGGACGCCCACACGCTATCCGATACCGAAACCGCCGCCGACATCGCCATCCTCGATCCGATGAGCGAGATCTGCGTGTTGCGCGGCGGCAAGGTCGATCACCCGAGATACAGGGGACGCAACGTCTTCTGCGCCGGCATCAACCTGACGCATCTCTATCGCGGCATGATCCCGTACCTCTGGTACATCGAGCGCGACATGGGCATCGTCAACAAGATATTCCGCGGCGTGGCGTTCGGCCCGAACGGCCCTGACGAGGTCTACGGCGGCACCCGGGAGAAGCCGTGGATTTGTCAGCTCGATACCTTCGCCATCGGCGGCGGCTGCCAGTATCTGCTGGCGATGGATTACGTCGTCGCCGGCAGCGACGCCTACATGACGCTGCCGGCCCGCAAGGAAGGCATCATTCCCGGCGTTGCCAACCTGCGCATGACGCGCTTTGTCGGCGCCCGCGCCGCCCGCCAGGCGATCATGATGGATCGCCGCTTCGACTGCGACACCCCGGAGGGCCGCCTGATCTGCGACGTCATCGCGCCGCCCGGCGAGGTCGCGGCCGCGGTGACGAAGACGATCGAGGATTTCACCTCGTCGGGCGTCGTCAGCGCCGCGGGCAATCGACGCGCGCTGCGCGTCGGCGAAGAACCGCTCGATCTGTTCCGCCGCTACATGGCGGTCTATTGCCGCGAGCAGGCCTACTGTCACTATTCGCCGGCGCTGATCGCCAACCTGGAGAGACACTGGAACGCCGCGAACCGGAAAATCTGAAATGCCCGGGCTGACGCTCAAAGGCGCTGATCTTTCGCCACGCAAACAGGACTTCGATCCGATCGAGGTCGCATCGCGCGACGAAATCTCGGCGTTGCAGCTCGATCGGCTGAAGTGGACCCTCGCGCGCGTTTACGACAACGTGCCGCACTACCGGCAGGCCTTCGACAAGGCCGGCGTCCATCCCGACGACATGAAGACGCTGTCCGACCTGCGCAAGTTTCCGTTCACGTCGAAAAGCGACCTGCGCGCGAATTATCCGTTCGGCCTGATGGCGGTGCCGCGCGAGCAATTGCTGCGCGTTCATGCATCATCCGGCACGACCGGCAAGCCGACGGTGGTCGGCTACAGCCGCAGGGACGTCGACACCTGGGCGTCGATCATCGCGCGCAGCTTGCGCGCGGCCGGGTGCCGCCCCGGCATGCTGGCGCAGAACTCCTACGGCTACGGGCTGTTCACCGGCGGCCTCGGCTTCCATCATGGCGCTGAACATCTGGGGCTCACGGTGGTACCGGTATCGGGCGGCATGACCGAGCGTCAGGTCAAGCTGATCGGCGATTTCAGGCCCGACGTCATCTTTGTCACGCCAAGCTATCTTCTTGCGATCCTTGATGAATTTCGCGCACAAGGAGTCGATCCGCGGGCCAGCTCGTTGAAAATCGCGATGTGCGGCGCCGAGCCCTGGACCAACGCGATGCGCGACGAGATCGAGAACGCCTTCGATATGCACGCCATCGACAATTACGGCCTGTCCGAAGTGATCGGGCCCGGCGTGTCGTGCGAATGCATCGAGACGAAGGATGGCTGCACGATCTGGGAAGACCATTTCTATCCCGAGGTCGTCGATCCCGGGACCGGCGAGGTCCTGCCGGACGGCGAAACCGGTGAACTGGTTTTCACGTCGCTGACCAAGGAAGCGATGCCGGTGATCCGCTATCGCACGCGTGATCTGTCACGCCTGCTGCCGCCGACCGCACGCAGTTTTCGCCGCATGGACAAGGTGATCGGCCGTTCCGACGACATGTTCATCGTGCGCGGCGTCAACGTATTTCCAAGTCAGATCGAGGAGATCATCCTCGCCGACGCGCGGCTGGCGCCGCATTTCGTCATCGAGCTGCGCCGCACCGACCGGCTCGACGACGTCATCGTGGTCGTCGAGGCACGACCCAACGTGGCCGAGGACGTGTTCGGTGCCTGCGAGCGCGATCTGTCCGGCAAGATCAAGAGCCTGATCGGCATCACCACCGCAGTGCGCGCGGTCAAACCCGGCAGCATCGAGCGATCCATGGGCAAGGCCAAGCGCGTCGTCGACCTGCGCCGGAAGCTTTAACGCGCCGGCTCGAGCAATTCGGGACGCGGGCCAGAGAGCTTCTTGTGGACGTGCACCATGAAGGCCATCGCGAAGATCGGCGTCGCCAGATTGACGATCGGGATCGAAACGAACACGGCAATGATCATGCCCGCACCGAAGATGTAGGCGGCGTGTTGCTTGCGCATCGCCGCGGCCTCGGCCGGCGACCGGAACCGCATGGCTGCCAGTTCGAAATATTCGCGGCCAAGCAGATAGGCGCTGGCCAGAAACAGCACCAGGACGCCGATGCCGAACACCAGGAACGGCAGCGCGATCACGTAAACGGCGATCGCCAGCAGCGCGGTCTTTATGCCTTCGATCATGGCGCGAACGAACGGCAGCGCGCGGCCGGGCGGTTCGGCCGGATAGTCGCGCCGCTCGACCGCATCGGCGATGTCGTCGACAAAGAAGCTGCCGACGAAGGCCGTGACCGCCGGCATCAGAAACAGGGCGCCGGTAATGATGCCGAGCCCCGCCATGATCGACAGCGCCCAGACCAGCGCGTTCCAGGCGCCATGCGGCACCACGCCATAGGACTGCTCGGCCCAGGTCGCGCCGCGTTCGGCCATCGCGGCGAACAACCGTTGCAGCGCGATTCCGATCAAAACGATCAGCAGCAGAGCAAGGCCGATGGCCTTGAACAGCACGGCGCGCAGGGGCGCGCTGAACATCCGGGCGACGGCGCTGAAGGCAGCTTCGATCATCCGGCACAGGTAAGCCGGCGGCGGGCGAAGCGCAATATTGACGCGGTTAGACGGCGGGCGTCAGCGTTTCGTCGCTGCCAGCGGACGGTGCGATCGGCGGCGCGTCGGCATGAGCGAGATCGGCCCACGACATGGTCCGGTAGTCGAAGCCGCGCGTGATGGTCGGCTTGACCACCTCGAAATAGGGCGAAATGTCGAAGTCGCGCGGCGCGTAAAGAGAGGAATGCCGGATTTCGAGAAGCTCCTGGCGGGCCTGCTCGCTCTCGACCAGGGTTACCTTCGGCAGGATCGGATAACGGACGGAGGCGAAGGCTTGCGCGATCAGCGCCGAGCAGATGATGCGGCTCGGGTGGCCCGAGCCGAGCGCGATCATGCGGCGGCGCCAGCGCTGCGGCACCGGCAGCGGAAACAGATACCGCAGCAGATCGAGAATATTCTTGACGTCGTAGTCGAAGCCGATGCGCTCGCTAGCATAGGTGCAGACACGCGCGACGTCGTCTCCGGTCAATCCGACCGGCCGGCAGACCCGGGTGTGATAACGCGCATATTTCGACAGCGGCGAGGCAACGACGCCCTGACCGATATTGGCCTCGACCAGCACCAGAGGTTCGCCCTCGGCGGTGACACGATCACCGATCGGGCCGACGTAAAGCGCGGCATGCGACCAGGTCGATTGCGTCAGGTATTTGATGACGCCGGAGATGTGATTGTTGCCTTCGACCAGCAGCACGTCGCCCGGCCTAAGCACGGCGCGCAGCGCGTCGGCCTCGCTCGGCGTAAACGGCTCGTAACCGGCTTCCGGTTTATCCAGATATCGGGCGAGGACTTGCCCGATTCCCTCGAACGCCCAACCCATCGCGCATCCCCAGGCGCGCTCATGCGCGTCTCATTGAAGGAGACTTTAGTGATGACTCATTGCAATTTGGTTCACCGGCGCTCACGGCCTCTTCACCGCGCTATGAATTAGCCGAACGTTAGCCATGAGAATTGCGGTGCCGCGCGGCTTCGGGCAATGTCGCGTCTCCGGCCGCAACCTTCTGGATACCATGTCGACGCTCTCCCGCCGTTCCTTTGTCGCCGGCTCTGCCGCGCTGATCGCGGCTCCGGCGGTCGCGGCGACCTCCGACCTGGCGGACGTTCCGGTTGCCATCGTGGGCGCGGGCGCGGCAGGCATCGCCGCGGCGCGGCGCCTGCAGGCAGCGAAGGTCCGTTTCGTTCTTCTCGAGGCGTCGAATGCCATCGGCGGCCGCTGCGTGACTGATACGGCGACCTTCGGCGTGCCGTTCGATCGTGGCGCGCATTGGATTCATCGGCCATCGGATAATCCCCTGCTCAGAGAGACGCACAGTCCGGACATCTATCCGGCGCCGCGTGGCCAGAAGCTGCGCATCCCGCCGCGCGCCGCCCGCGAGAACGAGCTCGAAGCCTATTTGGCCGCGCTGGTGCGCGCCAATCGGGCGATCATTGACGCGGGACGCGTCGCCGATCGCCCCGCCTCGTTGGTGCTGCCGGGCGATCTCGGCGTATGGCGTGACAGTGTCGAATTCGCGCTGGGCCCTTACGCTGTCGGACGGCCGTTGCGCGACGTGTCAACTGCGGATCTTGCGCGCGCCCCCGAGCGCGGCACCGATGCGTTCTGCCGCGACGGTTACGGCGCGCTACTGACGAAGCTGGCGGCGGGTTTGCCCGTCCATCTGTCCACTCCGGCGCAACGGCTGGATTGGGGCTCTGCCTTGAGGGTCGATACTCCAAAGGGACCGGTGTGGGCGCGCGCGGTGATCGTTACTGTCTCCACGGCAGCGCTCGTCGGCGGCGCCCTGAGCTTCACGCCGGATTTGCCGAAGAGCTACACGGATGCCGTGGCGGCGCTGCCGCTCGGCCAGTTCGAGAACATCGCTTTGGAGCTGCCGGGCAATCCGTTCGGACTCGAGGCCGACGATGTTGTGTTCGAGCGTTCGTCGGGCCCGCGAACGGCGGCATTGCTGGCCAATGTCGGCGGCGGCCCGCTTTCGGTGGTCAATGTCGGCGGCGACTTTGCCCACGATCTGTCGCGATCCGGCGAAGACGCGATGACCGGTTTCGCGATCGAGTGGCTGTCCACCATGTTCGGCTCGGACGCCAAGCGTTACGTGAAACGGGCCGCCGCGACACGCTGGAGCGGCGATACGTTGATCGGCGGCGCGTTCTCGATCGCGCGGCCGGGACGAGCCGCGGCGCGGCGAGTGCTGATGACGCCGCTGCGCGACCGGGTCTGGTTCGCGGGCGAGGCGGTGCACGAGACGCTTTGGGGCACGGTGAACGGCGCTTGGGACTCGGGAACGCGTGCCGCCGAAGCGGCGATGCGGTTCATCGCCGGCGGCGAGAAGGCATTGCCAAAGTCCGGCAAAAAGCCGAAGCGCAACCGCCGGAATCGTCAATGACCAGGCCAAAAGCGCTGGTCGCGTGGTCGAGCGGCAAGGATTCGGCGTGGGCGCTCCACGAGGCCAGGCGTTCGGGCGACTATGAGGTTGTCGGCGCGCTGACAACCGTGACCGGCGCGTTCGCTCGCGTCAGCATTCACGGCCTGCGCGAGACCTTGCTCGACGCGCAGCTTGCGGCGGCAGGATTGCAGTCGCGCAAGGTGCGAATCCCATATCCGTGTTCGAACGAGACTTACGAGCGCGAAATGGGTGCCACGGTCGCGCAAGCCGTCGCCGACGGAATCACGCACATGATCTTCGGCGACCTGTTTCTGGAGGATGTGCGCGCCTATCGTGAGCGGATGCTGGCCGGGACCGGCATCGCGCCGGTATTCCCGATCTGGGGCCGCCCGACGGTGGCGCTGGCGCATGAGATGCTCGATGCCGGTTTACGCGCGCATGTCGTTTGCATCGACCGCAACAAGTTGCCGAGCACTTTTGCGGGGCGAACTTTCGATCGCGCCTTATTGACTGATCTGCCGGATGACATCGATCCGTGTGGCGAGAACGGCGAGTTTCACACCTTCGTCAGCGCCGGCCCGATGCTGGCCAAGCCGCTCGCCGTCAAGGTCGGCGATGCCGTCGAGCGTGACGGCGCTGCTTATGCCGATCTGCTTGCCGATTAGTGCACTTCAGATTTTGACGGAAACACGCCGTTGGGTTATTGCCGGGTTCGACCTGGCGTCCAAAAAAAATTCGATGCGCGGATCAAGTCCGCGCATGACCGATGCCGGAGTCTAACCGCGCAGCACGCCGCCGGTGCGCTTCTGCACTTCGCCGACGATCTTGCTTGCCATCGCGTCGATATCCTGGTCGGTCATCGTCTTGTCGCGTGGCTGCAACGTGACGGCGATCGCGATCGACTTCTTGCCGGCGTCGATGCCCTTGCCCTCGTAGACGTCGAACACCGTTACCGCCGTGATCAGCTTGCGGTCGGCGCTCTGCGCCGCGCGCACGATGTCGCCTGCTTTCACGGTTCGGTCGACGACGAAGGCAAAGTCGCGCTCGACCGGCTGGAACGGCGACAATTCGAGCATCGGCTTGGCGCGCGTCGCCCTGGCTTTCGGCTCCGGAATCTTCTCGAGGATCACCTCGAACGCGACCATCGGCCCCTCGGCGTCGAGCGCCGCGAGGATGCGCGGATGCAGCTCGCCGAAATGGCCGAGCACGTTCTGCGGCCCGATCTGGATCGTGCCGCTGCGGCCGGGGTGGAACCAGGCCGGCCCGCCCGGCACGATCTGCAGCGCCTGCGCGGGAGCGCCGGCGGCCGCCAGCACCGCGAAGGCGTCGGCCTTGACATCGAATGCATCGGCAACGCCACTGCCGGTCCAGTGCCGGCCGATCTCGTTCGGATTGGCGAGACCGTGCCGCACGCCGCAGGCCGCCGTGCTCTGGTCGTCTGGATTGTCGCCCTTGAAGATCTGGCCGACCTCGAACAGCGCAATGTCCTTGAAGCCGCGGTCGGCGTTCTTCTGCGCCGCCATGACTAGGCCGGGGATGAGGCTCGGCCGCATGTCGGAGAGCTCCGCCGCGATCGGATTGGCCAGCGCCAGATTGGGACTACCGCCGCCGAACAATTTGGCCTCGGCCTTGGAGATGAACGACCAGGTCACGGCTTCGGCCATGGCGCGCGCAGCCAGCGCCCGCTTGGCCTTGCGCGTGCGCAACTGGATCGGCGTCAGCACCGGCTTGCGGGCAAATTCGCCGCGCGGGAACGGCGTCGACGGTACTTGGTCGACGCCGACGATGCGCACGATTTCCTCGACGATATCGGCCTTGCCTTCGACGTCCGGCCGCCATGACGGCACCGCAACCTTCATGCGATCCTGACCGGCGGCAAAGAAGCCGAGCCGCTCCAGGATACGGCGCGCTTCCGGCTGCGTCACCTTCAACGCGGCGAGCCGGGTTACCTCGCCGAGCGGAAAGTCGATCACCTTCTCCTTGAGCGGCACCTCGCCGGCGATGACGATCTCCGATGGCGTGCCGCCGCACAGGTCGAGCACCATCTGCGTCGCCAGCTCGAGGCCGGGAATCATGAAGGCGGGATCGACGCCGCGCTCGAAACGATAGCGCGCGTCGGTATTGATGCCGAGCTTGCGGCCGGTCTGGGCGATATTGACTTCGTCCCACAGCGCCGACTCGATCAACACATCCGTTGTCGTCTCCGAGCAGCCGGAATGCTCACCGCCCATGATGCCGGAGAGAGATTCGGGCCCGTTATCGTCGGCGATGACGCACATCGCCTCATCGAGCGTGTAGGTCTTGCCGTCGAGCGCCAGCAGTTGCTCGCCGTTCCGGGCGCGGCGCACGGTGAGATTGCCCTTGACCTTGGCGGCGTCGAACACATGCAGCGGGCGGCTGCGGTCGAAGGTGATGAAGTTGGTGATGTCGACCAGCGCGTTGATCGGACGCAGGCCGATCGCGGTCAGCCGTTTTTGCAGCCACTCCGGCGACGGTCCGTTGCTGACGCCGCGCACGAGACGCAGACTGAAGGCCGGGCACAGCGAATGGGTCTGCCCGAAGTCGAGCCTGACCGAGACCGGGCAGGGGAATTGCCCCTTTACGGGTTTCGGCGCGCGGTCGCGGTAGCTGCCGATCGTGGTCGCGCCGAGGTCGCGCGCGATGCCGCTGACGCCGGCGCAGTCGGGGCGGTTTGGCGTCAGGTTGATCTCGATGACCGGGTCGCCGAGGCCGGCATATGCGGCGTAGCTCTTGCCGACCGGGGCATCGGCCGGCAAGTCGATAATGCCGTCGTGATTGTCGGAAATCTGCAGCTCGGCTTCCGACACCAGCATGCCGTGGCTTTCGACGCCGCGGATCTTGCCGACGCCGAGCGTGATGTCCTTGCCGGGGATGTAGCTGCCGGGCGGCGAGAACACGCTCGTCATGCCACCGCGCGCGTTCGGCGCGCCGCACACGACCTGGACCGGCTTGCCAGTGCCGGGATCGACCATGCAGACGCGCAAGCGGTCGGCATTGGGGTGCTGCTCGGCCGAGATCACCGACGCGATCACGAACGGCGCCAGCATCTTCGCCCGGTCCTCGACGCGCTCGACCTCAAGGCCGATCATCGTCAGCTTGTCGACGATCTCGTCGAGTGATGCGTCGGTGTCGAGATGCTCTTTCAGCCAGGAAAGGGTGAACTTCATGCGCTCAGGCCTCCGGCGAGCGTCGGGAAGTCGAGCGGGCGGAAGCCGTAATGATTGAGCCAGCGCACGTCGGCCTCGAAGAAGGGCCGCAGGTCCGGCATGCCGTATTTCAGCATCGCGATGCGATCGATGCCCATGCCCCAGGCGAAGCCCTGCACGGTGTCGGGATCGAGCCCGCAATTGCGCAACACATTCGGATGCACCATGCCGCAGCCGAGAATCTCCATCCAGTCGTCGCCCTCGCCGAAGCGCACTTCGTTCTTGTCGCGCTTGCACTGGATGTCGACTTCGAGCGAGGGCTCGGTGAACGGGAAGAATGACGGCCGGAAGCGCATCTTGACGTGATTGACCTCGAAGAACGCCTTGCAGAATTCCTCGAGGATCCATTTGAGGTGGCCGAGGTGCGACGACTTGTCGATCACCAGCCCCTCGACCTGGTGGAACATCGGCGTGTGCGTCTGGTCGCTGTCGCTGCGATAGGTGCGGCCCGGAATGATGACGCGGATCGGCGGCTTCTGGCTCAACATCGTGCGCACCTGCACCGGCGAGGTGTGCGTGCGCAACAGCTTGCGCTTGCCGTCCGGTCCGGGCGGGAAATAGAAGGTGTCGTGCATGTCCCGGGCCGGATGGCCTTCGGGGAAGTTGAGCTTGGTGAAGTTGTAGTCGTCGGTCTCGATATCGGGACCTTCCGCGACGGCAAAGCCCATGTCGGCGAAGATCGCCGTCAGCTCATCGATCACCTGGCTGATCGGATGGATGCGGCCGAGCTCGGCCGGAGCGTCACGTGCCGGCAGCGTGACATCGACGGTCTCGCTGCTGAGCCGCGCATTGAGCGCCGCCGCGGCAAGTTCGTCTCTGCGTGCGGCGATCGCCGCGCTGATGCGATCCTTCAGGCCGTTGATTGCCGGGCCCTGCTGCTTGCGCTCGTCCGGCGTCATCGCGCCGAGTGTCTTGAGCAGCGCGGAAATCGATCCGTTCTTGCCGAGCGCGGCGACGCGCACGGCCTCGAGCGCCGCCTCGTCGCCGGCCTTGGCGACGGCGGCGGTCAGCTCGGTTTCCAGTTGAGTGATATCCGGCATTCCTAACCCCCGACGCCATCGTCCGCGGCGGCGGACGATCCAGTAACCCCGGCAGTCAAGATTACTCGGATCGGTGGTTACTGGACGCCCGCTTTGACGGGCATGACAGTTGTCATTACGCCGGCAGTGCCGACTTCGCCTTCTGCACGATCGCCTCGAACGCCGCCGGCTCGCGGATGGCGAGATCCGACAGCACCTTGCGGTCGATCACCAGGCCAGACTTGGCGAGCCCGTCGATAAACTTCGAGTAGTTGAGGCCGAACGGGCGCACCGCGGCGTTGATGCGCTGGATCCAGAGCGCGCGGAACGAGCGCTTGCGGCGCTTGCGGTCGCGGAACGCATACTGGCCGGCCTTCTCGACGGCCTGCTTGGCGATGCGGATCGTGTTCTTGCGGCGGCCGTAATAGCCCTTGGCCTGCTTGAGGACCTTCTTGTGCTTGGCGTGGCCGGTGACGCCGCGCTTGACGCGAGCCATGGCTGATCTCCTTCAGAAACTGAAATGGGTTCGTGCGAAAGCCGGAACGCCTCAGGCGTTCGGCAGCCAGTACTTCTTGATCTTGTCGCCGTCGGTCTTGAACAGCACCGCCGTGCCGCGATGTTCGCGGATCTGCTTGGTGGTGCGCTTGATCATGCCGTGGCGCTTGCCGGACTGCTGGTACTTGACCTTGCCGGTGCCGGTGACCTTGAAGCGCTTTTTCGCGCCAGACTTCGTCTTCAATTTGGGCATTTGGCTCTCCTTCGGGACCCGCCGGGCGGGCCCAATCTGATGCTCACAAGCCAAAAACCCGCGTCGCCGCAGGGGCTTGGAGCGGTGCTCGGAATTGAGCGTGACTCGCCGCCACGGCAGCCCTTTCAGCCGGTCGGCGAGAGGGCGGGGTTATGGCAGAGCATGTGGAAAAATACAACCTAGACCCTCATGGTGAGGAACCGGTCGAAGGCCGGCGTCTCGAACCATGAGGCCCGGGTCGGGGTCGCCTCATGGTTCGAGACGGCCTCGCTGCGCTCGGCCTCCTCACCATGAGGCGGCGTTTGCTAGCGCGGCGCCAGCATCATCACCATCTGGCGGCCTTCGAAGCGCGGCTCCGATTCGACCTTGGCGATCTTGACGGTGTCTTCCTTGACCCGGTTGAGCAACTTGTAGCCGAGCTCCTGGTGCGCCATCTCGCGGCCGCGGAAGCGCAGGGTGATCTTCACCTTGTCGCCTTCCTCGAAGAACCGCTCCATCGAGCGCATTTTCACCTGATAATCGTGATCGTCGATCATGGGCCGGAGCTTGATCTCCTTGACCTCGACGACCTTCTGCTTCTTGCGGGCCTCGGCCGCCTTCTTCTGCGCTTGGAATTTGTATTTGCCGTAATCCAGCAGCTTGCAGACGGGCGGCGTCGAATTCGGGGCGATCTCGACCAGATCGAGCCCTGCGGCTTGCGCCGCATCGAGCGCGGCCTGGATGGGGGTGGGGCCGTGGTTGTGACCACTGGCATCGATCAGCTGGACCTCTCGGACGCGGATCTCCTCGTTAACGCGCGGACCGTCCTTCTGAACGGGGGCCGCGGCTCTCATCGGACGACGAATGGCTGTCTCCTCATGCTGTTGCGACGGTCCTTTCGCCCATGACGGGCTACTTGGAAAGCGAAAGATTGGTAGAAACCCCGGATAAGTCAACGGCTCCGGCGCGGTAGAGGTAAAGACACGGCCGATGCACCGGGTCAACCCGTTCTAATCGTTCCGGTTTCATTAAAAGGTCAAAGGCCGCGCGTCACGGCTGGCGCGACAGCAGCGAGGTGTAAAGCCCGCGCATCGCCGCCGACACGCTGTGCGGGGAAAAAACGAATTCGGCGAACTGCCGGGCGCGCGCGCCCATCGCGTCGTAGGTCTTGCGGTCCATCGCCAGCGCCGTGGCGATGCCGCGCGCCAGCTCGCCGGCATGACCGGGGCGGACGATCCAGCCGGTGCGTAACTCCTCGGCCATGCGCGGCGGCGCCAGCACATTTTCCGGCAGCACGCCGACGGCGTTGACGACGACAGGCCGGCCCATCGCCTGCGCCTCGGCGGCGGCGCGTCCCGTCAGCGGCGGCTTGAGCGCCGGAACGACGACGACGTCGGCGGCCGCGAGCGCGGCCGGCATGTCGTGGCAATGGCCGACCATGCGGAACAGCGTATCGACGGCGTGGCCGTGCGCGCGCTTGATCACCGCGTCGCGATAGGCCGGCTCGGCGCGGTCGTCGCCGGCCAGCACGAAGGCGACGTTGCGCCGCCCGCCGCCGGCCACGAGCCGGGCGGCGTCGACCACGCCGAGCTGCCCGTTCCACGGCGCGATGCGGCCCGGCACCAGCACGACGCGCGTGTTCGGCAGGATGCCCCAGGCCCGGCGCATGGCGGCGACACGGTCGGCGTGCACGGCGGCCGGGCTGAACTGCGCGGTGTCGACCCGGCGCGGGATGACGGTGATCCTGTCGGGCGGCAGGCGATAGCGCTCGATCATCGCCCGCGCGACATAGCTCGACGGCGCGACGATGCGATGGCCCTTGGCGAGCGCGCCCTCGAACTTGCCGCCGAACCACGACGGCGGCTCGACGCGGTCGCCGAACGAGGTCACCAGCCACACCGGCATCCTGCCGATCGCCGACAGCGCGCTCCACGCCGCGCCGGCGCCGAAGGCGTGGATGATGTCGACGCGCTCGCCGGCAATCATGCGCGCGAGCCTGCCGGTGTTCCGGCGCAGCGCCAGCGGATTGTAAGTTTCAGTCGGCATCGTCACCCATTCGACGCCGAAGGCGCGCAATTCACCGGCCAGCGGCCCGCCTTCGCTGGCGACGATGGTTCGCGCGCCGGCCTGCATGAGATCGAGCGCGGTGTCGACCGCGGAATGAGCCGCAGGATCGTCGCGCAGCGACGGCACGATCTGCAGGATGGTGGCGCCGGCGAGCGTGCGCGGCCCGCGCGGCTGGGCCGGGAGTTTCGCCGGCCGGACTGGGCTCTTTTTCTGCCCCGTGTTCTCCCCCTTGCCTTGCGGCGCCGGTTGCGGCGAAACAAGGCGCAGGGGCGAATCCGGCCGTGACGGCGTCGCGGCGCGCCGCTGTCCGAACGAGCGAATCGATGGCCGACTCATCAGACGATTCTTGCCTCAAAACCCTGACGATAGGAATCGGGGACAACGCCCGCGCCATCGCGGTGCGGCAGCGGACCGGCGGCAATCCCGGCCTGTTCTGGCTCGGCGGCTTCAAGTCCGACATGCGGGGCACCAAGGCCGAAGCGCTCGACGCATGGGGCGCCGCGCACGGCCGCGCCGTGACCCGGTTCGACTATTCTGGCCACGGCGAGTCCGGCGGCTCGTTCCTCGACGGCAGCATCGGCCGCTGGCTCGAGGAAAGCCTCGCCGTGTACCGGCGCTTCTGCCGCGGCCCGCAGGTGGTGATCGGCTCGTCGATGGGCGGCTGGCTAGCGTTGCTCTTGGCGCAGGCGCTGCGCGAGCAAGGCAACGGAACGACTGGTCAACCTCATGGTGAGGAGCCGCGAAGCGGCGTCTCGAACCATGAGGCCCCATCAGCGCCGATCGCCGGCATGGTGCTGATCGCGCCGGCCGTCGACTTCACCGAGGTGCTGATGTGGAACGCTTTCGACGCCGAGGTGAAGCGCGAGATTAAGCTCAAGGGCGCATGGTCGCGGCCATCGCAATATTCGCACGAGCCTTACGTCATCACGCGCAAGTTGATCGAGGAGGGGCGCAAGCACCTGTTGCTCGACGGCGTGATCGAGACTGGATTCCCGGTGCGCATCCTGCAGGGCGTGCAGGACCCCGACGTGTCGTGGCAGCACGCCGCCGAGCTAGTATCGCGCTTCGTCAGCGACGACGTCGTGTTCACCTTGATCAAGGACGGCGACCACCGCCTGTCCCGGACCGAGGACATCGAGCGGCTCTTGAGCGCGGTGGCGGAGTTTTAGATTCTTAATCCTCATGGTGAGGAGGCGCCATTAGCGCGTCACGCGCGTCTACGACCCGCTATGGCGCCGTCTCGAACCATGAGGCCCGGCGTCATGTGAAAGCGGGCATCCAGTAAAGACATCGCGCGGATTTTTATTCGGCGTCATGCCCGGGCTTGACCCGGGCATCCATGGTGACCATCCCAGCGCGGCCGACGTTAGCGAAGAGCGCTAACCTTAACTCGCTCAACGCCGCTCTCGCGTTAGCTCACCCGCCACTCCTCCTCTACCCCCGCATCCGCATCCTCCCGCCTCAGCGCGACAAACGCCTCGCGCGGCAGCAGCCGCGACAGCGCCCACACGGCGGCGCCGCGCACCAGCGGCGAGGCGTCGTCGAGCAGACGACGTGCCTCGGTCACGAGCGACGCATCGCCGGAGTTGCCGATGGCGATCAGCACGTTGCGGATGAAGCGGTCGCGGCCGGTGCGTTTGACCGGACTTTTGGAGAACAGCGCGCGGAATTGCGCGTCGTCGAGCCGCGCCAGCTCACGCAAGTCCGGCGCGCGCAAGGCGTCGCGCGCGGCGAGCTTGGCCTCGCGGCCGGCTTGCGCGAACTTGTTCCAGGGGCACACGGCGAGGCAGTCGTCACAGCCGTAGATGCGGTTGCCGATCAGCGGCCGCAGGTCGCGCGGGATCGGGCCCTTATGCTCGATCGTCAGATACGAGATGCAGCGCCGCGCATCGAGCCGGTACGGCGCAGGAAACGCCGCGGTCGGGCAGGCGTCGAGGCAGGCGCGGCAAGTGCCGCAGCGGTCGGGCTCGGCGTTGTCGGCCGGCAAATCAAGCGTGGTGAAGATCGCGCCGAGAAACAGCCACGAGCCGAAGTCGCGCGACACCAAGTTTGTGTGCTTGCCCTGCCAGCCGAGCCCGGCATGGGCGGCGAGCGGCTTCTCCATCACCGCGGCGGTGTCGACGAACACCTTGACGTCGCCGCCGGCGGCGGCGACGAGCCAGCGCGCCACCGTCTTGAGCCGCGCCTTGACGAGCTCGTGGTAATCGTCGCCACGCGCATAGACCGAGATCGCGCCCTTGCTCTTCTGCCGGAGGATCGCGCGCGGGTCGTCGTCGGGCCCGTAATTGAGGCCGAGCATCAGCACGGAGCGCACGTCCGGCCACAACGCCTGCGGCGTGCCGCGGCGCTCGATGGTGGCGGCGAGCCAGTCCATGTCGCCATGCGCACCGTCGGCGATGAAGCGCTCGAGCCGCTCCTTCGTCTCGGGCGTCTCGTCGGGCCGGGTGACGCGCGCGACGGCGAAGCCTTGTACGTGGGCCTGCGCGATCAGCGCGCTCTTGATCGTGGCAGGGTCTGTCAGAAATCCAGATCGGCGTAGGTCTTCGACGGCGCCAGGCCGGCCATCGTCTCGGCCAGCAGCGGACGGAACGACGGGCGCGACTTCACGCGCGCGTACCAGCTCCTCGCGGCTTCGTCTTCGCTCCACGGCACATCGCCCAGGTAGTCGGCCACGGATACATGCGCCGCCGCGGCCAGGTCGGCGAAGGTCAGGCGGTCGCCGGCGAGAAAATTGCGCGTGCGCACCAGCCAGCCGATATAGGCCAGATGATAGCGGATATTGTGGCGCGCCGCGCGCATGGCGTCGGTGTCCGGCGGGCCGCCGCCCTGTTCCGCCGTCATGTAGCGCTTGAACACGCGCTCGGTGGTGAGCGGGCCGCTGACCTCGGCGTAGAACTTGTCGTTGAACCAGCTCGCCAGCCGCCGCACCTCGACGCGGCCGCCGACGCTCTGCGGGAACAGCCGGTTGTCGGGATGGTCGGCGCCGCGCGTCTCCTCGATGTATTCGGTGATGATCGCCGCGCCCGGGATCGGCGGCTGGCCTTCCTCCACCAGCACCGGCAATGCGCCGGCCGGATTGAGCAGCAGGAAGTCCTCGCGCCGCTCCCAGAACTTCTCCTCGACCAGCCGCGCCGTCAGTCCGTACTCGCCGAGCATCAGGCGCACGTAACGCGACAGCGGACACAGGGTCTGGTGAAACAACGTCAGCATGGTCGCCCGGACGAAACGATGGGCCGCGGCACGGCGGGAATCACTTTGGCACTATAGGTAGCCGCGGCGTCCGAGCAACCTGTTGAGCGGGCCGTACTTTGGCCGCTTTTTATTTGCCCGCTGCGAGCGGCTGCGCCAATGCTCGCAGCCGTCGATTCGTTCTCGCGCGGACCCCGGGGCGGCGTCCGCACTCCCTCGAAAAGGTGCAGGCATGGTGGGCGCTCCCCTCGACCTCGTGAAAGCGGCCGTCCTCGGCGTCGTCGAAGGCCTCACCGAATTCCTGCCGGTGTCGTCGACCGGGCATCTTCTGCTGGCAGAGCGCGTGCTCGGCTGGGGCGGCGACGATTTCGGCAAGTCATTCACGATACTGATCCAGCTCGGCGCCATCCTCGCGCTGCTGACGATCTATTTCACGCGGCTGTGGCACCTCGCGCTCAACATGTTCACGAGCTGGCCGGCGGCGCGTTTCGTCATCGGCGTGCTGCTCGCGTTCCTGCCGGCGGCGGTGATCGGCGCGCTGGCCTACGGCTTCATCAAGAGCGTGCTGTTCGACGTGCGCATCGTCTGCGTCACGCTGATCCTCGGCGGCTTCGTACTGCTGTGGATCGATCGCATGAACCTCGAGGCCAACAAGCACGACGCCACCGAGTTTCCGCTGTGGATGTATCTCGCCATCGGCTTCTTCCAGTGCGTGTCGATGATCCCCGGCGTGTCGCGCGCCGGCGCCACCATCGTCGGTGCCATGCTGTTCGGCGCCGACCGGCGCTCCGCCGCCGAGTTCTCGTTCTGGCTGGCGATGCCGACCATGGTCGGCGCCTTCGCGTTCGAGGCCTACAAGAGCCGCGCCGAGCTGGCGCACGGCGATCTTCCGGCTATCGCCGTCGGCTTCATCGCCGCGTTCATCTTCGGCTGGATCGTCGTCAAGACGTTCCTGCGCTACGTGCAGCGCCACAGCTTCGCGGTGTTCGCGTGGTGGCGTATCGTGCTCGGCAGCGTCGGCCTGTTCGCGATCTATTTCTTCCGGGTGTAGGGCTGGTCCACGCGCACCGCTCGGTCATGCGCGGGCTCGACCCGCGCATCCATCGAGCGAACAGTCGATGAAAGGATAGATTGCCGGGTCAAGCCCGGCAATGACTCCGAGAGTACCTAACCTGAGAGTTATCTAATTCGAGCCGCGGTCGGCCGGGCGATCGTAGAGGATGTCGGCGGTGACCTCGCCGATGTTGCGCACGCCGGTCAGCGACATGCTCACCCTCAGCTCGGCGGCGATGAGGTCGAGCGCCTTGCGCACGCCGGCTTCGCCCATGGCGCCGAGCCCGTAGAGATAGGATCGGCCGATCATGCAGCCGTGCGCGCCGAGTGCCAGCGCCTTGAGCACGTCCTGGCCGGAGCGGATGCCACCGTCGAACAGCACCTCGATGCGGTCGCCGACCGCGTTAGCGATCTTCGGCAGCACCTCGATGGTGGACGGCGCGCCGTCGAGCTGACGGCCGCCGTGATTCGACACGACGACGGCGTCGGCGCCGAGCTCGGCGGCCTGCCGCGCGTCGGCCGGGTCGAGGATGCCCTTGATGACGAGCTTGCCGGGCCAGTGCTTGCGGGCCCACGCAATGTCCTTCCACGACAACGAGCCGTCGAAGTTCTCGTTGGCCCAGGCACCGGCGGCAAGCACGTCGCCGCGCGTCTTCTCGCCGCCCTGCTGCTTGAGATAGGCCTGGATGTTGCCGAAGGTCTTGCGCTTGCCCATCAGCACGCCGGCGGTCCAGGCCGGCTTGGTCAGCATGTCGAAGGCGTTGCGCAGCTTCAGGCGCGGCGGCACTTCGAGGCCGTTCTTGATGTCGGCGTGGCGCTGGCCGCGCAGCGGCAGGTCAACGGTGACGAACAGCGCCGTGCAGCCGGCGATGCGGGCGCGCTCGATCACGGACTCGCTGAAGCCGCGGTCGCGGAACACGTAGAGCTGGAACCAGAACGGACCCTTGATGACGCTGCGCACGTCCTCGATCGAGCAGATCGACATGGTCGAGAGCGTGTAGCGAACACCGGCGGCCTCGGCGGCGCGCGCGGCTAGCATCTCGCCGTTGCCGTGGACGAGGCCGGTCAGGCCGGTCGGCGCGATGCACACCGGCATGGAAATCTTCTCGCCGAGCATCGTCCAGCTCAGGTCGCGATTGTCGGCGTCGATCAGCACGCGCTGGCGGAAGCGGATGGCGCGCAGGTCGGCGGTGTTGGTGCGCCAGGTCAGCTCATCGTAGGAGCCGCGGTCGACGTAATCGAACACGGCACGCGGAATTTTCCTGCGCATCATCTGGCGCAGGTCTTCGATGTTGGTGATGGCCGGCATGTTGACTCGCCGCGGTCAGGCAGGGCGCCGGCTGAACTGGCCGGCCTTGCGGAAGCGCCAGAGATAAGAAGGAACGATCGCCGCGATGGAGTCGGGCACGATGCCGAGCCCTTCCAGCGTGCGGCCGTCGCGCTTGACCTCGTCCGACACGACGTTGTCGCTGCGCAGCAGCTCGACCTGGTCGGGCGTTAGCGGCGGGTTCGGCAGGAATTGCAGGATCGAGGCCTGAAGCTTGGCCAGCGCAAACGGCAGCGGCAGCAGCAGGCGGCGGCGCTCGATGGTCTTGAGCGTGAACTGCATCAGCTCCTTGAAGGTCAGCACGTCCGGCCCGCCGAGCTCGTAGGTCATGCCGGCACGCGCCTTGCCGTCGACCGCGTCGGCGATCGCGGTCGCGACGTTGCCGGCGAACACCGGCTGGAAGCGCGTCAGTCCGCCGCCGACCAGCGGCAGCGCCGGCAGCATGCGCGCCATCGCGGCGAAGCGATTGAAGAAGGTGTCTTCCGGCCCGAAGATGATCGACGGCCGCATGATGACCGCCGACGGCACGGCCGCGAGCACCAGCTTCTCGGCCTCTGCCTTGGTGCGGGCATAGAGCGACGGCGAATTCTCGTCGGCGCCGATGGCCGAGATCTGCACCATGCGGGCGCCATGCGCGGCGGCGGCGCGGGCGACGCGCTCGGCGCCGTCGCGCTGGATCGTGTTGAAACGCTGCTTGCCGCTCTCGAACAGGATGCCGACCAGATTGACGACGACGTCGGCGTCGCGCGCCGCCATGTCGACCGAGGCGGCGTCGCGCAGGTTGCACTGGACGGCGGTGATCTGGCCGACGCGGCCGAGCGGCTGCAGGTGATTGGCGAGGTCTGGCCGGCGCACGGCGACCCGGATGCGGTAGTGGCGCTTGGCCAGCGCGCGCACGACGTGGCGGCCGAGGAAACCGGACCCGCCATAGACGGTGATCAGACGATCGAAGGCGCTTTTCGGGCTCATGATTCTTCGGGTTTTGCGATCTCAAGCGGGGCGGGTGACAGCGCCATAGCGCAAGCCTGTGCGGCTGTACAGGACCGTCAGCCGCGCGATTTGACAAGGCCGGACGTCATCCGTACCTATCCGCCGCACGTTCTGGCGCCTGCCCAGGTGGCGGAATTGGTAGACGCACTAGTTTCAGGTACTAGCGGGTAACACCGTGGAGGTTCGAGTCCTCTCCTGGGCACCAGATGGGCACCATAACCCCACCCTCGATCCGGACGGCGGATCCTGCGTGTGAAAGGCCGGGATACCGAATGACGATCCGCCTGCATCGCGGCGACCTTCCCGATCTGTCCGCCTACAAGGGCGCCGTGGCGATCGACACCGAGGCGATGGGCCTCGACCCCGCTCGCGACCGGCTCTGCGTCGTGCAGCTTTCGCCCGGCGACGGCACCGCGGACGTGGTGCAGATCATGCCCAAGCAGACGTCCGCGCCGAATATCGCCAGGCTGCTGGCCGACGCCTCGAAGCTCAAGATCTTCCACTTCGGCCGCTTCGATATCGGCCTTCTTTACAAGACTTTCGGCGTCATGGCCGCGCCGGTCTATTGCACCAAGATCGCCTCGCGGCTGGCGCGCACTTACACCGACAAGCACGGCCTCAAGGACCTCGCGCGCGAAATGCTCGGCATCGACCTGTCGAAGCAGCAGCAGTTGACGGATTGGGGCGCCGGCGAATTGACCGACGCGCAGGTCGCCTATGCGGCGTCCGATGTCCTGCACCTGCACGCGTTGAAGGACAGGCTCGACGCCATGCTGGCGCGCGAGCAGCGCGCCGATCTGGCCGCGGCCTGCTTCCGCTTCCTGCCCGAGCGGGTGAAGCTCGATCTCGCCGGCTGGGCGGAGCAGGACATCTTCTCACACTCGGTCTGAGCCGGCCGCAAACGCCCGATCCGGGTGCCGCATGCCGCGCGTGAGCCATATTTAGGAGGCACACGGGAGGCGAGTTCCCGGTACAGTCGAGAGACGATGGATCATCTGATCGCCGCCAGGCCCGATGCCAGAACCGCGCATTCCTACTGGACGATGCAGCGCGGTGACAGCGAGCGCGCGTTTCGCCAGGCGCTGCGGCATTCGCGCTCGGTGCGGCGGCTGCGCATTCTCATTCCGGCGCTGGTCGTTTTGCTGATCGGCGGCTTCGCGGCCTGGACCTGGTTCAACCCGATGCGCCTGCTGCTCAAGGTGCCGGATATCGGCGGCGATCTCGTCATTTCCGGCACCAAGATCACGATGCAGCAGCCGCGTGTCACCGGCTTCACCCGCGACTCGCGGCCGTACGAATTCAGCGCGCAATCGGCGGCGCAGGACCTGACTAGGCCGGATATCGTCGAGCTCAACGACCTGCACGGCAAGTTCGAGATGCAGGACAAGAGCACCACGGAAATGACCGCGGATGGCGGCACCTATAATTCGAAGCAGGAGATACTCAATCTCGGCTCGCACATCGTCGTGACGTCGACCAGCGGCTACAAGATTTTGCTCAAGAGCGCCGATATCGACATTCACAACGCCAGGATGACGACCGACGATCCGGTCCAGATCGAGATGAAGCAGGGCCGGCTCGACGCCAAGGGCATGAAAGTGCGCGATGCCGGCGGAGAAATCGTGTTCAACGGGGTGACGATGACCATCAATCCGAACGAGCTGTCGCCGCCCGCCGGCGCGCCGGCGCGCTCCTCCACCAACGCGAGTCCGAAATGATGTCGCGGTTCGCCGCTCTCGCAACGACGGTCGTTGCCTGTCTCGCGATCGCGTCCGCGGTCGCGGCGCAGCCGAGACCGAAGGCCAGCGAGGGCCCGCCCAATGCGATGCAGGGCTTCAGCAAGAACAAGGGACAGCCGGTCCACATTTCCGCCGACAAGCTCGAGGTGCACGACAAGGACAAGACCGCGACCTTCAGCGGCAAGGTCCAGGTCAACCAAGGCGACACGGTAATGAAGTGCAACACGCTCACGGTCTTCTATGAAGGCGGCGGCGACGCCGGAAAACCGGCCGCGGCGGCCGCACCGGTCGCCGAAGTCGGGCCAGGCACCGGCCAGAAGATCAAGAAGCTGGAGGCGCGCGGCAACGTCATCGTCACCCAGAACGATCAGGTCGCGACCGGCCAGATGGCGACGTTCGACATGCGAACCAATGTCGTCACCATGGACGGCAATGTCGTTCTGACCCAGGGTCAGAACGTCCTGCGGGGCAGCAGGTTGGTGGTCGATCTGGCCACCGGCTATTCGCGCGTCGAGTCGAGCGCCGGCTCGAGCGGGCGGGTGCAGGGCCTGTTCGTGCCGTCGGGCAGCGAAGGGCCGGGCGGCTTGCCTGGTCCCGGCAAGAAGTCAGGGCCGGCAAGGTAGCGCCGGACGTCCTGGTTGTAACCGGCGAAGCATGCCGGAATCGGCTAAGGTGGCGGATTAACAATGGGCCGGTGGTCGGACGGGGACCGCCACCGGAGGGAAGCTGGTGAGCATCATCTCGTTTTTTCGCCGTCAGCCGCCAGGCAGACCATCAGGCGCGTCGCAAAGTGTGCCACGGCCGCGCGCCGACGCGCGCCAGGGTCAGATGGCGCCGCTGCGAACGCAGCCGCAAGGCCAGCGTGCGGCGCAGGCGCGGTCTCAATCGCCGCAGCGCGATGACGGCCGCCACGGTGTTCGCCACGGCTATCTCGCGGCGCACGGCGTCGAGAAGAGCTTCGGCAACCGCACGGTGGTGAAGAACGTCACGCTCTATGTGCGCCGCGGCGAGGCGGTCGGGCTGCTCGGCCCCAACGGCGCGGGCAAGACGACGGTGTTCTACATGATCACCGGCCTGATCGCGGCGGATCGCGGCCGCATCGAGCTCGACGGCTACGACGTCACCGGGCTGCCGATGTATCAGCGCTCGCGGCTCGGCGTCGGCTATTTGCCGCAGGAAGCCTCGATCTTCCGCGGCCTCAACGTCGAGGAGAACATCCGCGCGGTGCTGGAGCTGGTTGAGCCCGACAAGCGCCGGCGCGAGAACGATCTCAACGCGCTGCTCGAGGAGTTCAACATCACGCGGCTGCGCAAGACGCCGACCATCGCGCTGTCGGGCGGCGAGCGACGCCGCGTCGAGATCGCCCGCGCGCTGGCGACCCGGCCGAGCTACATGCTGCTCGACGAGCCGTTCGCCGGCATCGACCCGATCGCGGTCGGCGACATCCAGCAACTGGTCCGCCATCTGACCAACCGCGGCATCGGCGTGCTCATTACCGACCACAACGTCCGCGAGACGCTCGGCCTCACCGACCGCGCCTACATCATCTATTCCGGCGAGGTGCTGATGGAGGGGCGGCCGAACGACATCGTCAACAATCCAGACGTCCGCCGGCTTTATCTCGGTGAGGAATTCCGCCTTTAGGCTGTCCGTTAACGTTGCGACCGAGCGGCGCGTTTTTTCATGCTGCGCTGCGGCCGATCTGCTATACAGGGGAAAGCAAGAATCGGACCAAACGCCGGGGCCTGATGGCGCTTTCCCAACGACTCGAGTTTCGCCAGTCGCAAGCGCTGGTGATGACGCCGCAGTTGATGCAGGCCATCAAGCTGCTGCAGCTCTCGAGCCTCGATCTTGCCGCTTACGTCGAAGGCGAGCTGGAGCGCAATCCGCTGCTGGAGCGCGGCGCCGACGACAACAGTCCGGCCGAGACCTCGCAGGAGCCGCCGCCGCCGTCCGAAGGCTCGGGCGATGCGGTGGCCGCCGACTGGGCCGGCGAGGAGATGCAGACATCGCGAAGTGCGATGGAGCAGGGGCTGGGCACCGAGCTCGAAAATGTTTTTCCCGATGACGGCGGCGGCAAGCCGGCCCCGGCCGAAGCGCCGCCGCCCTCCTATTCGGAATGGTCGGGATCGGGCGGCGCGAGCGACGACTACAATCTCGAGGCATTTGTCTCGTCGCAAGAGACACTTGGCGATCACCTGACGGCGCAGATGGCGCTCGCGGTGTCCGACCCCGCCGACCGCATGATCGCGCAATACCTCATCGACATGCTCGATGAAGCCGGATACCTCGGCGGCGAGCTTGAGATCCTCGCCGAAAAGCTGGGCACGAGCATCGCCCGAATAGAGGCGGTGCTCGCCACGCTGCAGACCTTCGATCCGCCCGGCGTGTTCGCCCGCACGCTGACGGAGTGCCTCGCGATTCAGCTCCGGGAGCGCGACCGCTTCGACCCGGCGATGCAGCGGCTGGTGGAGAACCTCGCGCTCCTGGCGCGGCGCGATCTGCCAGCGCTGCGCCGCGTCTGCGGCGTCAACGACGAAGACCTCGTCGACATGATCGCCGAGATCCGCAACCTCAATCCGAAACCCGGCCTCGCCTTCGGCACCTCGACCGTGCAGCCGATCGTGCCGGACGTGTTCGTGAAAGCGGCGCCGGACGGCACCTGGCAGGTCGAGCTCAACGCCGACACGCTGCCGAAAGTGCTGATCAACCAGCGCTACTACGCGCAGGTGTCGAAGACGACGAAGACCGACAAGGACAAGACCTATATCGCCGAGTGCTTCCAGACGGCGACCTGGCTCGTTCGCGCGCTCGACCAACGCGCCAAGACGATCCTGAAAGTGTCGAGCGAGATCGTGCGCCAGCAGGACGCGTTCTTCGCGCGCGGCGTCGAGCATTTGCGCCCGCTCAATCTCAAGACCGTCGCCGACGCCATCGGCATGCACGAGTCGACCGTGTCGCGCGTCACCGCCAACAAGTACATGGCGACGAGCCGCGGCATCTTCGAGCTGAAATATTTCTTCACGGCCGCCATCGCGGCGGCTGACGGCGGCGAATCGCATTCGGCGGAAGCGGTGCGTCACCGCATCCGCCAGCTGATCGACGCCGAAACCGTCGCCAACATCTTGTCCGACGACACTCTGGTCGAGAAGCTGCGCGACGCCGGCATCGATATCGCCCGCCGCACTGTGGCGAAATACCGCGAGGCGATGCGCATTCCGTCCTCGGTGCAGCGCCGCCGCGAGAAGCAGACCGCCGCCGCGGGTTCCTGACCGTCCCCAGCCGCTGCATTGACCTTCGTCGCGACTGGCCTAAGCTTGGGCTGCCGGCTGGTTCGTCTGCATGGAGTTGCGGCATGTCCTTGCGCATCTCGGGCAAGAACATCTCGATCGGGCAGGCGTTGCGCGAACGCATCGACGTGCGAATCGCGGATGCCACGGCGAAATACTTCAGGGGCGGCTATTCCGGGCACGTGACGATCGGCCGCGACGGCTTCAATTTTCACACCGAATGCGTGCTGCATCTCGATTCCGGCACTCTGCTCGAGTCGCAGGGCGTGGCGACGGATGCCTATGACAGCGCCGATCTCGCCGCCGCTCACATCGAAAAGCGGCTGCGCCGCTACAAAAGGCTGCGCAAAGACCGGCAAACAACGGCCAAAAGACGGTAAAAAAGGCGGTCAAACGATGTGCAGAGGGGGTGCACGGGAGGCATTGACGCCGCGACACGCGGTCCCTATGGTCCGCCGCCTTTCGCGATTTTATAGCGCGAAATTTGCCAAACCCCTCAACCGGACATGTTCATGCTGATCACCGACATTGTCGCGCCGAATGCGATTGTTCCGGCGCTGAAGGTGAACAACAAGAAACAGGTGATCCAGGAACTCGCCGCGCGCGCGGCCGAGCTCACGGGCGAGAGCGAGCGCGCCATTCTGGAGGTGCTGCAGCAGCGCGAGCGCCTCGGTTCCACCGCGGTCGGCAATGGCATCGCGATTCCGCACGGCAAGCTGCCCAAGCTCGGCCGCCTGTTCGGCCTGTTCGCGCGGCTTGAGCGCGGCGTCGACTTCGAGGCGATGGACAACGAGAAGGTCGACCTCGTGTTCCTGCTGCTGGCGCCGGAGAGCGCCGGCGCCGATCATCTCAAGGCACTGGCCCGCGTCGCGCGTCTGCTGCGCGACCCCGAGGTGGCGCGCAAGCTGCGCGAGTCGCGCGATGCCGATTCGATCTATGCGGTGCTGACGCTGCCGCAGGCGTCGAGCGCGGCGTAAGTTTTTTCAGACGACATAGGGCTGGCCTGCCAAAATCAACGACGGGTGTCCCGGACGCGGCGCAGCGCCACGAGCGCGTTCACGCGCGTCTCCAACGCAGTATGGCGGTGCGCCGCAGATCCGGGACCCAGCTTGCTTTTGAGAAACCGGGGTCCCGGTTCTGCGGAGCAGCGTTGCACGCTGCACCGCGCCCGGGACATGAGTTTTGAAAACATAACGAAACACGATCACCGGGCGGCGGTGGCCGGCCCGGTGATCGCTTCGACAGTTTTTTCCGATACGCGCTTAATGCACGCTGACGGTCTCGAGCTCCTGGCTCCAGGCGTTGGCGACCGCGGACTCGCGCGTGTCGGTCAGCATGATCGGCGTGCCGTCGGCGGCATGCAGCGCGAACAGCTTGATGCCGGGCTGAATCTGCGGCGCCTGCGGGAAGAATTTCTGCACGTCCTCGGACTGGATCGTCTTCACATAGGCGATGCGGCCGTCCCCGAGATGCGCCAGCGCATCCTGCGTGATGACGGGGTTCGTGGTCTCGTTGGTCGTGGCGTCGGTCTTGTTGTTCGTCATGTGCTTTACTCCTGGCCCTCGGCTGGCGTCCTCGCTGGATCGCCGTCGAGTCCTGTTGGATTCATCACTCCCCGTCCTGCTCGTTGATCGCGATGGTCTTGATGACCCGCTCGGGTTCCGGGCGGATCAGATCGATCGAGAGCAATCCGTTCTTGAGATCGGCTCCAAGCACCTCCATGCCGTCGGCCAGCACGAAGGTGCGCTGGAACTGGCGCGCGGCGATGCCGCGATGGAGGTATTGACGGCTCTTGTCGTCCTGCTGGCGGCCGCGGATCACCAACTGGCTTTCCTCGGTCGTCACATCGAGCTGCTCGCGGGTGAATCCAGCGACCGCGAGCGTGATGCGCAGCCGGTCCGGGGTATCCCCGTCGCGCGGCAGGCGCTCGATGTTGTAGGGCGGGTAGCCGTCCGCGCCTTTGGCGACGCGATCGAGAACGCGCTCGATTTCCTCGAAGCCGAGGAGGAACGGACTGGAGAGTGACGGTACGCGTGACATCAAAGTCCTCGCTGGAAGCGACTTTGACGGAGCCCTGGAAGGCGCTCCGACGGCCGAAATCGGGCATCGCGCCCGGCTCCGGTCTCCTCCAATATGGGCAGTCCGGGTTAAGGGTTCAAGAACGCCGAAAGCCCAGGCGGTGCGGGCCTTTTCGCGCGGTCAAAGGAGTCGTTCGATGCCGTTCCAGCCGTCCTTTCCGCCGCTGACCGTCCGCGCCGTCCGCGCCACGCCGGTCGAGGTGCCGCTCAATTTCGTGCTCGGCACCAGCCGCGAAGCCCTGCGCAAGGTGCCGCTGGTGCTGGTCGACGTCGAGACGGAGGAAGGCGTCACTGGCCGGGGCTATCTGTTCGGCTATCTGCCGGCCGCGGCGATAGCTATCTGCCGCCTGATCGCTGAGATCGACGCTCTCACGAGAGGCCAGCGGCTCGATCCGCCGGCGCTGTTCGAGCGGCTGACCAGGCGGTTTGCGCTGATCGGCGTCCAGGGGATTGTCCGCATGGCGGTGGCGGGCTTCGACCAGGCGGCCTGGGACGCCGCGGCGATTGCCGCGGGCATGCCGCTCGTCACGTTCCTCGGCGGCTCGCCGCGGCCGGTGCTCGCCTACAACAGTTGCGGGCTCGGCCTGAAGAACAACAAGGGCGCGCTGGCCGAGGAGGCCGGCCAACTGCTCGCGCGCGGCTTCGGCGCGGTCAAGTTGCGGCTCGGCTACCCGGATCTTGCCGAAGACATCGCGGCGGTTCGCGCGGTGCGGCAGCGGATCGGCAGCGGCGTGCGGCTGATGGTCGACTACAACCAGGCGCTCACGGTCGAGGAGGCGCTCAAGCGTGGCCGCGCGCTCGACGGCGAGGACATTTACTGGCTCGAAGAGCCGATCCGCCATGACGACTACGCCGGCGCGGCCATGCTGGCGCGCGAGCTCGCGACGCCGATCCAGCTCGGCGAGAACTTCTCGCTGCCGGCGGGAATGGAAGCCGCGCTCGACGCCAGCGCCTGCGATGACGTGATGCCCGACCTCGAGCGCATCGGCGGCGTTACCGGCTGGCGCCGCGCGGCCGCGCTCGCAGCGGCGCGCAACATCAAGATGTCATCGCACCTCTTTCCGGAGGTCAGCGCGCATCTGCTCGCGGTGACGCCGACCTGCCATTATCTCGAATATGTCGACTGGGCCGACGTGCTGGTCGAGGAGCCGCTCGTCATTCGCGACGGTCACGCGATCATTCCCAACCGTCCCGGCAACGGCGTGATCTGGAACGCCGACGCCGTCGCGCGTCATCGGCTCGACTGAGGCGTCACGTCAGCTTGAACAGTTTCGCCGCGTTGTCGCGGCCGATCTTCCGGCGGTCGGCTTCGCCGATCGCCGCCTTGTCGAACCATGTGCAGCCTTCGCCGACATCCTCGAACGGCCAGTCGACCGAGAACAGGATGCGGTCGGCGCCGAGCTCCTCGATCGCCTGCTTGAGCGCCGTGGTGCTGAAATTGCCGGAAGTCGTCAGCCAGAAGTGCTGGCGGAAATAATCGGCGACCGGCTTCTTGGCGGCGTAGCGGTGCGGCTCGTGCATCCAGCCGTTGCGGTGGTCGATGCGCCACAGCAGCGCCGGAATGCCTTCGCCGAGATGGCCGATCACGATCTTCAGGTTCGGGCATTCGTCGAACAGGCCGCTGCCGATCAGGCGCAGCGCGTGCACCGAAGTCTCGGCGTTGAACGCCCAGTTCGGGCCGAGCAGCCAGTTGTGCCCGGCATAGCCTGGAATCTGTCCCGCCACCGGATTGCGCGGATGCAGATAGAACGGCACGTCGAGCCGCTCGACCGTTTTCCAGAACGGCCGGTATTGCGGCAGGTCGTAGTAGAGCAGCGACGGCGCGCCATCGAGCTCGGAGAAGCCGTTGACCAGCGCGCCGACGAAGCCGAGCTCCTTCACGCAGCGCTCGAGCTCGGCGGTGGCGGCGTCGGGGTCCTGCATCGGCAGCGCGGCGAAGCCGCTGAAGCGGTCGGGCCGCCTGGCGATTTCGGCGGCCAGCACGTCGTTGGCTTCGCGCGCGACGGCGATGGCGCGTTTCTTGTCGGCAATCGCCTGCACGGCCGGCGCGTTGAGCGACAGGATCATCGTGCCGACGCCGTGCTTGTCCATTTCCTTGAGCCGCATGTCCTGGATGTCGAACAGTCGCGGCCGCAGCGTGGTCCACACGTTCTCGCCGAAGACCTTCGAATCGTTGATCGTGGCTTCGATGGCGAAGTGCTCTTCGAGCGCGATTTTGCCTTGCATGATGTTCCTCGGGCGATGGATGCGCGCATCATGCAATGGCCCACGTGCGCGTGTCAGCCCACAAATGAAAATGCCGCCTCACGATCTGTGATGGGCGGCTTCATTTCGGTGTCGTGAAAACTTGGTGGAGCCAGGCGGGATCGAACCGCCGACCTCCTGCATGCCATGCAGGCGCTCTCCCAGCTGAGCTATGGCCCCTTCCAGATCCGCGGCCGGCTGGATCCGGCCACGGCTCGTTCTATCAGCTTTCTTCTTCTTTCTCGATGGGCGTGTCGCCGAGAATGTCGGTGACGTCGGCGCCTTCTTCCTCTTCCTCGATGAAGGCGGCGTCGTCCATCGAATCGTCGCCGCCATCGTCCTCCTCGTCATCGCCGGCGGCCGCGCCCTTGCTCTTCTTCTTGCCTTGCTGTTCGGCGTCGGCGTCCTCGAGCGAGACAAATTCGGCGTCGGTGGTTTCCGGCTTCACAGGCTCGGCGACGGCCGCGGCCTTGGCCGGCTCGGCGCGGGCGCGCGTGAGCTGGACCGGCACGAACACGGTCTCGCACTTCGGACACACGATCGGGTCCTTGTCGAGATCGTAGAACTTCGCGCCGCAATGGCCGCACAGGCGCTTGGTGCCAAGATCGGGTTTCGCCACTCGGGAGGTTCCTTAAATCCGGGGTCTCGAAATTCGGGCCTTCACTTGGCTAGTTGCGGCGGCCCTGTCAATAGCGCGGTCTCGTGCCGATTTGCGGGGCATGGCCGGGTGACGCCGCGCGCAAGCGCATGGTAGGACGGCACGGCTTTTTTGAGGCTTTGACCAGTGACCGAGGCAGTGCAGCCGCTCACCGCGCGTCGTTCCGGGCCGATTATCGGGCGGGTGCGCGTGCCCGGCGACAAGTCGATCTCGCACCGGGCGTTGATTCTCGGCGCCATGACAGTCGGCGAGACCGTAATCACCGGCCTGCTCGAGGGCGAGGACGTTCACCGCACTGCGGCGGCGATGCGGGCGCTCGGCGCCAGGGTTACGCGCGGCGAGGATGGAGTGTGGCGGGTGCGCGGCGTCGGCGTCGGCGGCTTCGCCGAGCCTGCGGCGCCGCTCGATTTCGGCAATTCCGGCACCGGCTGCCGGCTGGCGATGGGCGCGGTGACCGGCTCGCCGGTCACGGTGACCTTCGACGGCGACGCCTCGCTGCGCTCGCGGCCGATGGCGCGCGTGCTCGACCCGCTCTCGCGCATGGGATTGCGCACGCTCGACGTCGCCGAGAACGGCCGCCTGCCGCTGACCGTGAAAGGCCCGGCGGAACTCTATCCGATCGATTACGAGCCGCCGGTCGCGTCGGCGCAGCTCAAGTCGGCGGTGCTGCTGGCCGGCCTGGCGGCGCCGGGCGAGACCACGGTGACCGAGGCGGAGGCGACGCGCGACCACACCGAGCGCATGCTCAAGGCGTTCGGCGCCAAGATCACGGTGAAGCCGCACGGCGAGGGGCGCCGCATCACGCTGCACGGCCAGCCCGAGCTCGAACCGGTCCATGTGCAGGTGCCGGCCGATCCGTCGTCGGCCGCGTTCCCGCTCGTCGCCGCGCTGATCGTGCCGGGCTCGGAGCTGATCCTCGAGGCGGTGATGACCAATCCGCTGCGCACCGGGCTGCTCGCGACGCTCAGGGAGATGGGCGCGTCAATCGAGACGCTCGCGGTCAACGCCGACGGCGGCGAGGAGATCGCGGAACTGCGCATCAAGGCGGGGCCGCTCAAGGGCGTCGAGGTGCCGGCAGCGCGTGCGCCGTCGATGATCGACGAATATCCGGTGCTTGCGGTGGCGGCGGCGTTCGCCGAGGGCCAAACAGTGATGCGCGGCCTGAGCGAATTGCGCGTCAAGGAAAGCGACCGGCTCGAGGCGACCGCGGCCATGCTGCGCGCCAACGGCATCGCCGTCGACATCGAGGGCGACGACATGATCGTGACCGGGGCGGGACACGCCGCGGGCGGCGGCATGGTGACGACGCACATGGATCACCGCATCGCCATGTCGGCTTTGGTGATGGGGCTCGGCAGCGAGCAGCCGGTCGCGGTCGACGATGCCGCCTTCATCGCCACGAGCTTTCCGGGCTTCACCGGCCTGATGCGCTCGCTCGGCGCCGATCTGGGCTGATTCTCCGGTCATTCCGGACGCCTTGCGACGCAAGGCGATCCGGAATCCAGAGCTGGATTCCGGGTTCGCGTGCTTCGCCCGCGCCCCGGAATGACAGAGAGCTACCGATATAGATCCGCACGCGTCGGCGGCACGCCCGACGGGCCGCGCCGCTTGGGCGAGGCCAGTGTCTGGAAGATGCAGATGGTGTTGCGCTCGAAGCCGATCGACACGCCGGCGAGATAAGCGAGCCATAGCCGCGCCTTGTGCTCGCCGACCTCGCGCCTGGCGGCGTCGAAATTCTCCAGGAGCCGGTCGTGCCACAGCCGCGTCGTGCGTGCGTAGTGCTCGCGCCAGGCCTCGACGTCGTGCACCTCGAAGCCATGCCGCTCGAGGTTGCTCACGGTCATGCCGATATAGTCGAGCTCGCCGCCCGGAAAGATGTAGCGCGTGACGGCGCTGTATTCCGGGTTCTTCCTGTGGAACTCGCGGTCGGTCTTCTTGGCCGGGCGGGTGATGGCGTGATGCAGGTAAAGCCCGTCCTTCGCCAGCAGCCGCCGGATCATGCGGAAATAGGCCGGGTGGTTGGCGATGCCGACGTGCTCGAACATGCCGATCGAGGCGATCTTGTCGAACCGGCCGTCGAGCGAGCGGTAGTCGCGCAGCTCGATCGTGACGCGATCCTGCAGGCCGAGCGCGGCGACTTTGTCGCGCGCCAGGTCGAACTGCTGCTGCGACAGCGTCACGCCGTGCGCGGTGACGCCGTAAGTCTTGGCGGCATGGCACACCAGCGCGCCCCAGCCGCAGCCGATGTCGAGGAAACGCTCGCCCGGCTTGAGCCGCAGCTTGCGGCAGATCATGTCGAGCTTGTCGCGCTGCGCCTGCGCGATATCGTTCTGCCAGTCGGTGAAGTAGGCGCAGGAATAGATCATCTCCGGGTCGAGGAAGAGCCGGTAGAAGGCGTTCGAGACGTCGTAGTGGTACTGGATGTTGTCCTTGTTCTCGGTCTCGCTGCCGTCGCTCGGCTTGTCCTGGCCGATCGATTCCAGCGGCCACGGGCCGCCGCGCGGCACGAACAGGAACGGCAGCAGGCTGCGCAGCGCGAGGCCCTTGTCGAGCGAGCGGCGGATGTCGCGGCTGCGCGTTTTCGGCCGCAGCCGCGCAAAATCGAAGAAGGTGCCGTTGCGCAGGTCGACGCGGCCCGCGACCCAGAGGTTGATCAGGGTGTCGAGCTTGGGCTTGCGCAGCAGCGCCGCCACGACGCCTTCGTCGGCGATGGTCACCGCCGGTGCGCCGGCGTCATAATTCTGCGGCACGGTCGAGCCGTCCCACAGCACGAAGCCGAGTTCGAGCCCGGCGCGCTCGCGGATATGCGCGAGCAGAGTCCTGAAGCATTCGAGGCGGGTCCGGGCCGACATGACGCCGCTTATAGCCGAACTGGCACCGGTGCACGCAAGCGCTTGCAAGTTTCGGTGGCGCGATGTTCATGGACCGCGAGGAAGGGCGTCCATGATCATTGCCATCGACGGGCCGGCCGCGTCCGGCAAGGGCACGCTCGGCCGCCGTCTCGCCGCGCAATTCGGCTACCGGCATCTCGACACCGGCTTGCTGTACCGCGCGGTGGCGAAGGCCGTGCTCGACGCCGGCAAGGATGCGGACGAGCGCGCCACGGCCATCCGCGCCGCGCGGGCCTTCGATCCGGCCTGCCTCGGCGATCCGGCGCTCAAGTCAGATCCGGTCGGCAACATGGCGTCGGTGGTGTCGGCCATTCCCGAGGTACGCGCCGCGCTGATCGAATTCCAGCGCAGCTTCGCCGCCGCGCCGCCCGGCGCGGTGCTCGACGGCCGCGATATCGGCACGGTGATCGCGCCGCAGGCCGAAGTGAAGATCTTTCTCACCGCATCGCCGGAGGAACGGGCGAGACGGCGCGCGCGCGAATTGGAAAATCGCGGCGAGGCCGCGGACTATGACGCCATTCTCGCCGATATCCGCAGCCGCGACGCGCGAGACGCCAGCCGCGCCGTCGCGCCGTTCAAGCCGGCGGACGACGCGCACGTGCTGGACACGACGCAGCTCGACGCCGACGGCGCCTTTGCCGCGGCGCTGGCGTTGATCGAAAGAAATAAGCGGTAAAGCCGGTTATTGTTTCAACGGTTGAAGGGTGTACTGCCTGCTCCCTCTCCCGCGTGCGGGAGAGGTGAAGACCACGCTGTATGGTTGTGTGTTTTCTTTACCGGCACGGCCCGAGCGGCGCGATCGGCCGTTTCGGCTGCGCCATCTTGAAGGCGTAATAGCGCCGCGTCGTGTGCGGGCCCGCGGTGGTGGTGAATTCGCCAAGCGGCGTCACCTCGCCGTAGAATTGTTTGAGCCGTCCGGGCTTCGCGCATGCGCCGATATAGAGCACCGGCTGTGGCGCCTTGTCGGTCAACGCCCGCGTCAGGTCAAAATGATCCGCAGGCTCCTTGCTCTGCGACCATGACAGCACCTGCACCGGGTCATCGCGCAAATAATAGATGAGCGACGCGACCTCGGCGCGTGGCTCGCTGGTGACGGTCTTGGCTTGCGCCGCGCGGGCCAGCGCCGCGGTTTTCACGCCAAGCTCGCGCCAGCCCAGGGTGCGGTGATAGAGATCGGCGTTGTGCCCGAGGCCGGGGATCGAGATGCGGTAGGCGAAGGCATCGCCCGCGATCATCAACGCCTGCACGGCGAGCCCGATGGCGATGCTGACCTTGATCCAGCGCCACTCGCCGCCACGCACCCACAGGGCCGTGACGACGACGACCATGGCGATTACCGCCATCGCCGCCCAGTTGGCGTTCGGATTGCGCGCGAAGCCGAGCGCCGCGATCAGCGCGAGCGGCGGCACCGCGAAGGCCAGCATCACCTTGTCCGGTTGGGCGATGTGTTCACGGACCGCGCGCGCGACGAGAGCAAGGAACGCCGCATAGACCAGCGGTCCCGGCAGGATGAATTGCGACGCGAGGAACGCGACCGGCCCGAACGGGTGGAACTGGAAACCGGAGCCGGTGATGTTGCCGCCGGTGTGTCTGAAGGTGACGAAGCCGTTGCTGACGACCCACCAGAGGTTCGGCGCGAGGATCGCCAGCGCGACCGGCAGCGCCACC
Source organism: Pseudolabrys sp. (assembly GCA_029980465.1). GTDB lineage: Bacteria > Pseudomonadota > Alphaproteobacteria > Rhizobiales > Xanthobacteraceae > Pseudolabrys. The sequence goes on along the minus strand of JARYIJ010000001.1, from coordinate 1,510,489 downwards.
CATGTCTGCGGCCGTGACACGACGGCGCGCGCGTCGCGGTCGAACCAGGCCGCGCAGACCGCGCACAGCACGAAATAGACCATCGCGTATTTCGCCAGCAGGCCGAAACCGAGGGCGAGGCCGAGCGCCAGCGCCCAGCCCCAGCTCGGTCCGCGCATCAGCTTCACGAAGGCAAGCAGCGCGATCGCCCAGAACAGCAGCAGCGGTACGTCGGTCGAGATGATGCGCGACGAGAACGAGACGCCGGTCGCCAGCGCGAGCAGCAGCGCGGTCCAGCATGCGGTCCGTTCATCGTACAGCGCGCGCGCGACCGCGTAGGTGACGAGACTGGTCGCGAAATAGAGGACGGGCGAGGACGCGCGCACGCAAGCCTCGCCGCTGCCGCAGACGAGATCGGAACCGGCAATGATCCAGGCGAGCAGCGGCGGCTTCGAGAAGTAACCGAAGGCGAGTTCGCGCGACCACGCCCAGTATTGCGCCTCGTCGACATAGAGATCGGCCTGCGACAGCCACAGCCCGATCAGCCGCACCACAGTCAACGCGGCGAGGATGACGAAGACATGCCGGAAGGTCAGGCCGGAAGCCGGCGAAACGGCAGCTTTGGCGGTCAAATCGGGCTCCGTCGAAGGCGTCAGGCGCTGCGCCACAATCCGCTCATTCCCGCGGGAGCGGGAATCCAGCTCTTTGGCGGCACGATAGGCGGCCCGCTGGATCCCCGCTGCAGCCTGTACTCGGGCCGGCGAAGCCGGACCCGGGTGCGGGGACGAGCGGATATGGTACAAATCCTCGTTTCGAGCAGCTTTAGCAGCTTTCCGCCCCATCGAGCGCGGCCCGTGGCGTTACGGGCTTGCCGCACCGGGCAGCTTTGTCTATATCCCCGGCCAATCCGGCCGTCTTCGACATCGTCGATGCGCACCGGGCGGGCCGAGGGCGCGGCTTAACCGCCTCTCGCTGTTGGAGGACAACGCCCCGCTCCCGCATCGCCGCACGACGACCACGACACCCATCGTTCAAAAGCACGGTATTGCGCCGGCCGTCCCGGAATCCGGGACGCTGCCGAAGGTCTTGCGAGACCTTCGGCCCGCGTTTGCGAACGCCACTCAACCCGCCGGCGCACTGCTTTGAGCATGATCCTGGTCGGATTGTGTTCGAAGCTCAGAAGGAGAGTTTATGGCTACAGCTACCGCGACGCGTGAAGATTTCGCCAAGATGCTCGAGGAGTCGTTCGCCGAAGGCGGCACGCCGTCCGAGGGATCGGTCGTCAAGGGCAAGGTCGTCAATATCGAAAAGGACATGGCCGTCATCGACGTCGGCGCCAAGACCGAGGGCCGCGTCGCGCTGCGCGAGTTCGCCGCGCCGGGCCGTCCGTCCGACATCAAGATCGGCGACACCGTCGAGGTTTATCTCGAGCGCGTCGAGAACGCGCTCGGCGAGGCCGTGCTGTCGCGCGACAAGGCGCGCCGCGAGGAGAGCTGGGGCAAGCTCGAGAAGGCGTTCAACGCCAACGAGAAGGTGCAGGGTGTCATCTTCAACCAGGTCAAGGGCGGCTTCACCGTCGATCTCGACGGCGCGGTGGCATTCCTGCCGCGCTCGCAGGTCGACATCCGCCCGATCCGCGACGTGTCGCCGCTGATGAACCAGCCGCAGCCGTTCCAGATCCTCAAGATGGACCGCCGCCGCGGCAATATCGTGGTGTCACGCCGTACCGTGCTCGAGGAGAGCCGCGCCGAGCAGCGCCAGGAGCTGGTGCAGAACCTCGAAGAGGGTCAGGTCATCGACGGCGTCGTCAAGAACATCACCGACTACGGCGCGTTCGTCGACCTCGGTGGCATCGACGGTCTGTTGCACGTCACCGACATCGCGTGGCGCCGCGTTAATCACCCGACCGAGGTGCTTACCATCGGCCAGCACGTCAAGGTCAAGATCATCAAGATCAACCATGAGACGCACCGCATCTCGCTCGGCATGAAGCAGTTGCAGGACGATCCGTGGCAGGGCATCGAGGCCAAGTATCCGGTCAGCGCCAAGTTCAAGGGCCGCGTCACCAACATCACCGACTACGGCGCGTTCGTCGAGCTCGAGCCGGGCATCGAGGGTCTGATCCACGTCTCCGAAATGTCGTGGACCAAGAAGAACGTGCACCCCGGCAAGATCGTCTCGACCTCGCAGGAGGTCGAAGTGCAGGTGCTCGAGGTCGATCCGGTCAAACGCCGCATCTCGCTCGGCCTCAAGCAGACCATGCGTAATCCGTGGGAGGTCTTCGTCGAGAAGTATCCGCCGGGCTCGGTGGTCGAAGGCGAGGTCAAGAACAAGACCGAGTTCGGCCTGTTCCTCGGCCTCGACGGCGACGTCGACGGCATGGTGCATCTGTCGGACCTGGACTGGAAGCGTCCGGGCGAGCAGGTCATTGACGAGTACAAGAAGGGCGACGTGGTGAAGGCGCAGGTTCTCGATGTCGACGTCGAGAAGGAGCGCATCTCGCTCGGCGTCAAGCAGCTTGCCGGCGATCCGATGTCGCAGGGTGCCGCCGCCGAGATCAAGAAGGGCGACGTCGTCACCTGCGAGGTCACCAAGATCGAGGAGAACGGCCTCGAGGTGAAGATCGTGGGCACCGAGCTCTCCGCCTATGTGCGGCGCGGTGATCTCGCCCGTGACCGTGGCGACCAGCGTACCGACCGCTTCCAGGTCGGCCAGAAGTTCGACGCCCGCGTCACCCAGTTCGACCGCAAGACCCACAAGGTCGGCGTTTCGATCAAGGCGCTGGAAGTCGCCGAGGAGAAGGAAGCCATCGCCCAGTACGGCTCGTCCGATTCGGGCGCGACGCTCGGTGACATTCTCGGCACCGCGCTGCGGCAGCGCGACGGCGCCTCGGAGAAAGCCGAAGACTAAGCCTTCGCGGCAAATCGAAGCAAAACCGGCCCCGGGGCTCGCGCTCCGGGGCTTTTCGTTTCGCGATTTCTGTTTCGTTGAGCCTGCCCGAAAAACGGGCCTGAAAAACGCCGCAACGCGTGCTATCGAAGCGCCTGCCTGGTCAGGGAGCCCCGCTCATGACAACCGATCCCGACGCCATCGTCGATCGCCGCCGCCTGCGCCGCAAGCTGACCTTCTGGAGAGTCGGTGCCATCGTCGTCGCGATCGTCGCGGTGGCGGCTCTCGCCTATGCCGCCTCGCCGCGCAACGGCCTGTTGCACGCCGGCGGCCCTTACGTCGCGCGCATCAAGATCTCGGGCCTGATCCGCGGCAACGAGAAGCGCACCGAGGCGCTCGACCGGCTCGGCAAGTCGAGCGCGCGCGCCGTCATCGTTCACCTCGACACGCCCGGCGGCACCACCGCCGGCGCGCAGGAGCTCTACGACGCGTTGCGCCGGCTCAACGCCCGGAAGCCCATGGTCGTCGTCGTCGACGGCCTGGCGGCGTCGGGCGGTTACATCGCCGCGATGGCGTCCGACCACATCATCGCCATGGATACCTCGCTGGTCGGCTCGATCGGCGTGCTGTTCCAGTATCCGAACTTCACGGATTTGCTGAAGACGATCGGGGTGAGCGTGGAATCGATCAAATCGTCGCCGCTCAAGGCGGCGCCGAACGGCTTCGAGCCGACCAGCCCGGAGGCGCGGGCGGCGATCGCCGCCATCGTCAGCGACTCCTATGCCTGGTTCAAGGGACTGGTGAAGGAGCGCCGCAAGCTCACCGACGACCAGTTGGCTCAGGTGTCCGACGGCCGCGTTTTCACCGGCCGGCAGGGTGTTGCGCTGCATCTGGTCGACAGCCTCGGCGACGAACGCACGGCGCGGGCCTGGCTGGCCAAGGAGAAGCACGTTCCCGCCACGACGCCGGTGCGCGATGTGTCGCTGGAGCCACGGTTCAGCGAATTGTCGTTCCTGCATGTCGCCGCCTGGACCTTCGATGCGGTAGGGTTGAGCGCGGCGGCGCGCCGTCTCGAGGACCTGGGCGCGGTGCAAGCGGTGGAACGCCTCAATCTTGACGGTCTGTTGGCGCTTTGGCACCCTGCATCGACAAATTGAGTAGGCAGGCGGGGTCATGATCAAGTCAGAGCTGGTCCAGCGCATCGCCGCCCAGAATCCGCATCTCTATCAGCGCGACGTCGAGAACATCATCAACGCCATCCTCGGCGAGATCACCGTGGCGATGGCGAAGGGCGACCGCGTCGAGCTGCGCGGCTTCGGCGCCTTCTCGGTGAAGCGCCGGCCGGCCCGCACTGGCCGCAACCCGCGCACCGGCGAGCACGTTTCGGTCGACCAGAAGAGCGTGCCGTTCTTCAAGACCGGCAAGGAAATGCGCGAGCGGCTCAACAAGACGACGTAGGCGCGTCGTTTCGGCGACACGGAACGTCAATCTGGTATGATGGCCGCCGCCCGCCGAAGCGGGCGATCCAGTATTCAGTGTCTTGATTTAAAGTCTTGATTCAATGTCTTGATTCAATGTCATGGCCGTGGCGATCCTGATGAAAACGATGATCGGCTCATCGGATACCGGCTGCCCCGCTGTCGCGGGACATGACGACGTGGAGTATGACGACATGGGGCGGAGCGTCCTCTGATGGTCCGCAAGATCGTCTCCATCGTCATTCTGGTTCCGCTGCTGTTTTTGATCGTCGGGTTTGCCGTGGCGAACCGCCAGCTCGTGCGCATCTCGTTCGATCCGTTCGACCAGTCGCATCCGGCGGCCTCGGTGACGCTACCGCTGTTCATCATGCTGTTCGTGTTCGTCATCGTCGGCGTGCTCGTCGGCGGCGTCGCGAGCTGGATGCGGCAGAGCCCGTGGCGCCGCGCCGCGCGGCGGCTCGATGCGGAGGTGCGCACGCTGCACACCGAGCTCGAGACGATGCGCCGGCAGCAATCGCCGCCGCCGCCGACGAGCGTGCCGGCGGTTGATCCGGCCAGGCCGTCTTATCCTATGTTGCCGCCGTTGCCGTGACGCAACCGGCGCTTTCCGACAATTGAGAGCGAATTGTCCGCACCGGCGACGGCGATCGCTAACTATTCAAGCGATACCCAGTGCGTAAGGCGGGCAATTGCCTCGCGTTCGCCGCTTCGATCCTGAACCTTGTCGCGCTTTCGTCATCGGCGGCCGATCAGGGGGAATGCTTGCAATGGACACTGAAACGATGCCTGCGCCACACGTCCTGGCTTTCGGACGGCGGCATGTCGTGCCCCGGATCTGTGTGGTCGAGAACAAGCCCCACGTGCGCAGCTTTCTCGCCCAGGCGTTCGAGGATCTCGGCTTCGTTACCTGCGACTGTCAGCGCGCCGACGTGCCGCGCGTGCTCGCCGAATTCGTGCCGGACCTCATCGTCGCCGGTCCGCTCACGAGTGAAGGCGAACTCGCGCTGTTCCTGCGCTCGCTGGTACAGGACGGGTTCGCCGGCAAGGTCATGCTATTCGGCGGCCGCAGCTCGCTGACGCTGCCGGCGGCGCAGGAGTTCGGCGAGCAGCTCGGCTTGGCGATGCTGCCGCCGCTCGGCACGCCGTTCCGCGACCGCGACCTCGCCGAGAACCTGCAGGAGTTCCTGCCGATCCTGCCGCTGCCGAGCGTGCCGGTCGACGTCGGCGAGGCGCTCAACGGCGGCTGGATCGAGCTGTGGTACCAGTCGGTCATCGACGCGCGGATGATGGCGGCGCGCGCCGCCGCGGCGGTGATCCGCGTTCGTCATCCGTCGTGGGGCGCCGTGCCGCCGGCGAACTTCATCACCGAGCCGGACGATCCGCGGCTCGAGCGGCTGTCGCGCTACGTCGTCAGCCATGCGCTGGCCGACTGGGACACGTTTACCGCCGTGGCGCCGATCGCGCTGTCGGTCAGCCTGCCGCTGCCGGCGTTGCTGACGCCGGGCTTTATCGAGGACATCTTTCTCGCGCTGTCCGACCGCGCGATGCTCAACGGGCTGATGATCGGAATCGCCGCCGACGAAGCCGCTCGCGATATCGACGGCTTTCGCCGCGCCGTCAACGCGCTGGCGGCCTGCCGCATTCGCGCCGGGCTCGACCATGTCCGCGCCGTGCACCTGCCGCTGCTCGAGGCGGCGCTGCCGGTGGCGAAGCAGGTCAAGCTCGACCGCGATCTGGTCGCGCACGGCGTCAAGGACCGGCGAAGCCGCGACGCCGCGGCCAAGATCGTCAAGCTGGCGCGGCTTGCCGGCGTGCGCAGCATTGTCGACGGCGTCGATCGGCGCGGCGATTTCCAGCTTGCGCGCGAGATCGGCGCCGACGCCGTCGAGGGCGCGCTCTTGGCCAAGCCGGTCGACCCGCGCCGGTTCCTGCGCACGGTCAGCCGGCAGGCGCCGCGCTCGCAGGGAGGGACTCATTGACCGTAGCGCGGGCCCGCCTTTGCGCTCGGCGTAAGACAAGGGTAGAACCCTGCGATGCCGCTGACGGTCAAAATCTGCGGGTTGCGCACCTCGGAACCCCTTGAAGTTGCGTTGGAATCCGGTGCCGATCTGGTCGGCTTCGTGTTCTTTCCGCCCTCGCCGCGCAACGTCGGGTTCCAGCAAGCCGAGGCGCTCGGCGCGCGGGTCAAGGGCCGCGCTGGCAAGGTCGCGCTCACGGTCGACGCCAGCGACGAGATGCTCGCGCGCATCGTCGAGGCGCTCAAGCCCGACATGCTGCAGCTTCACGGCCGCGAGACGCCGGATCGCGTCGTCCAGGTCCGTACGCGGTTCGGCCTGCCGGTGATCAAGGCGCTGCCGGTCGCGCAGCGCTCGGACCTGTCGCCGATTCGTGAATACGCCAATGTCGCGGACCGCCTGCTGTTCGACGCGCGCGCGCCGCAGGACGCGACGCGGCCGGGCGGCCTCGGCAAGACCTTCGACTGGACGCTGCTCAAGGGCATCGACCCCAAGATCGATTTCATGCTGTCGGGCGGCCTCGACGCGGGCAATGTCGCGCAGGCGCTTGCCGTCACCCGCGCGCCGGGCGTCGATGTGTCGTCCGGCGTCGAGCGGCGGCCCGGCGAGAAGGACCTGCACAAAATCCGCGACTTCATTCGCGCGGCGCGCAAGGCCGAGCGCGGATCGAAGCCGCTGCTGGAGTTGCGATGACCGTTCAGAGGCCCAATTCATTCCGCGCGGGTCCCGACGAGCGCGGGCATTTCGGCATCTACGGCGGCCGTTTCGTCGCCGAGACGTTGATGCCGCTGATCCTCGATCTCGAGCGCGCCTATAACGAGGCGAAAGCCGATCCCGTGTTCCAGAAGGAGATGGACGGCTATCTCGCGCACTATGTTGGCCGTCCGTCGCCGCTCTATTTCGCCGAGCGCCTCACCGGGCATTTCGGCGGCGCCAAAATCTATTTCAAGCGCGAGGACCTCAACCACACCGGCGCGCACAAGGTGAACAACGTGCTCGGCCAGATCATGCTGGCCAGGCGCATGGGCAAGACGCGCATCATCGCCGAAACCGGCGCCGGCATGCACGGCGTCGCCACCGCGACGTTGTGCGCCAAGTTCGGCCTGCCGTGCATCGTCTACATGGGCGCGCTCGACGTCGAGCGGCAGAAGCCGAACGTGCTGCGCATGCGCATGCTCGGCGCCGAGGTGCGTCCGGTCACGTCCGGCGCCAACACGCTCAAGGATGCGATGAACGAGGCGCTGCGCGACTGGGTCACCAATGTCGCCGACACGTTCTATTGCATCGGCACGGTGGCGGGGCCGCATCCCTATCCGGCGATGGTGCGTGATTTCCAGTGCGTGATCGGCCGCGAGACACGCGAGCAGATGCAAGCCGCCGAAGGCCGGCTGCCGGATTCGCTGATCGCCTGCATCGGCGGCGGCTCCAATGCGATGGGCCTGTTCCATCCGTTCCTCGACGATGCCGGCATCGCGATCTACGGCGTCGAGGCGGCAGGTCACGGTCTCGACAAGCAGCATGCCGCCTCGGTCGCCGGCGGCCGCCCCGGCGTGCTGCACGGCAACCGCACCTATCTGCTGATGGACGGCGACGGCCAGATCCAGGAGGCGCATTCGATCTCGGCCGGCCTCGACTATCCGGGCATCGGTCCCGAGCATGCGTGGCTCAACGACGTCGGCCGCGTGAAATTCCTGTCGGCGACCGACGACGAAGCCGTCGAGGCGCTGCAACTGTGCAGCCGGCTCGAAGGCATCATCCCGGCGCTCGAGTCGGCGCACGCGCTGGCGCGGCTGCCCGACATCGCCTCGGACAAGCCGAAAGATCACCTCATCGTGGTCAATGTCTCCGGCCGCGGCGACAAGGACCTCGATTCCGTCGCGCATTATCTGGAAAGCAGGGCGCGATGATATTCGGCATGTCATTCGCTTCACCTCTCCCCGCTGGGGAGAGGTCGGTTCCGGCGAAGCCGGAACCGGGTGAGGGGGTCTATGCCTTCGGAATGCTCAACTCGCGGTCGATCGCCTCGAGTACGCCGTCGAGATTCTCATATACATCGATATTCGACACGCGCAGGACATGGAAGCCGCAATGCTCCAGTTCTCGCGTTCGTATCAGGTCGCTACGTCGTTCTGCGTCGGTCGAATGCGTCGCGCCATCCACTTCAATGACAAGCTTGCCATCGATCGTCACGAAATCGGCGATGTATCGATCGATCTTGTGCTGCCTTCGGAATTTCCAATTTGACAATCGCCGCGCGCGCAACGCTTGCCAAAGTTTGGCCTCTGCACTTGTCTGTGAGGTACGCAGCTTGCGCGACAGGCGCTTGAAACGTTCCATCCCCCTCACCCGACCGCGCTTCGCGCGGTCGACCTCTCCCCAGCGGGGAGAGGTTACCAAAATCTGTGGCGAGTCATGACCCGCATCGATGCGCGGTTTGCCGCGCTGAAGACAGAAGGCCGCGCGGCGCTGGTCACGTTCACGATGGCCGGCGATCCCGACTACGATGCCTCGCTCGCCATCATGAAGGGGCTGCCGAAAGCCGGCGCCGACGTGATCGAGATCGGCATGCCGTTCACCGACCCGATGGCGGACGGCCCGGCGATCCAGGCCGCCGGCCAGCGCGCGCTCAAGAGCGGCCAGACCTTGCGCAAGACGCTGGCGATGGTGCGCGAATTCCGCAAGGACGACGACACGACGCCGATCGTGCTGATGGGATACTACAATCCGATCTATATCTACGGCGTCGACAAGTTTCTGCCGGACGCCAGGGACGCCGGCGTCGACGGCCTGATCGTCGTCGACCTGCCGCCGGAAGAGGACGACGAGCTCTGCATTCCGGCGCTGAAAGCCGGACTTAACTTCATCCGGCTGGCGACGCCGACCACCGACGACAAGCGTCTGCCGGCCGTGCTCAACAATACGTCGGGTTTTGTCTATTACGTGTCGATCACCGGCATCACCGGCTCGGCGGCGCCCGACACCGACAAGGTCCGAGCTGCGGTGACGCGCGTCAAGAGTCATACGACGCTGCCCGTCGCGGTCGGCTTCGGCGTGCGGACGGCGGCGCAGGCGCGCGCCATCGCCGAAGGCGCCGACGGCGTGGTGGTCGGCTCGGCGCTGGTCGAGGCGCTGCGGCTCAGCCTCGACGCCAAGGGCAAGGCCACGGCGCAGACGGTCAACGCCGTCAGCGATCTGGTCTACGCGCTGGCGCAGGGCGTGCGCAGCGCCGCAAAAGCGGCAGCGAAATAGGTCTTTTTTCGGGGTCATTGCCGGGCAACCGGGTCCGGCCTTTGGCCGGCCCGGTCGTAAACTTGACCTGGCAATCCATCTTTATGCTACGCGGTTGCCGCTCATCATGGATGCCCGGGTCAAGCCCGGGCATGACAGGTTTCAAATGAACTGGATCAGTAACGTCGTTCGTCCGAAGATCCGCAACTTCCTCAACCGCAGGGAGACGCCGGAGAATCTCTGGATCAAGTGTCCGGAGACCGGGCAGCTCGTCTTCTACAAGGACGTCGAGCAGAACGACTTCGTCATTCCCTCGTCGAACTATCACATGCGCATCAGCGCCGGCCGCAGGCTCAAGGCGCTGTTCGACGGCGGCGAGTTCGAGGAGATCGCGATTCGCGACGTGCCGGTCGATCCGCTGAAATTCCGCGATGAGCGCCGCTACGCCGACCGCCTCAAGGATGCCCGTGCCAAGACCGGCATGGATGACGCCGTGAAAGTTGGTTTCGGCAAGCTGGATGGTCTCGACGTCACCGCCGCGGTGCAGGATTTCGATTTCATGGGCGGCTCGCTCGGCATGGCGGCGGGCGAGGCGGTCGTCACCGGCCTCGAGACGGCGGCGGCGAAGAAGACGCCCTTCATCATGTTCGCGGCCTCGGGCGGCGCGCGCATGCAGGAAGGCATCCTGTCGCTGATGCAGTTGCCGCGCACCACCGCGGCGGTGCTGGAATTGCGCGAGGCGAAGAAGCCCTACATCGTGGTGCTGACCAATCCGACCACCGGCGGCGTTACCGCGTCCTACGCGATGCTCGGCGACGTGCATCTCGCCGAGCCCGGCGCGCTGATCGGCTTCGCCGGGCCGCGCGTGATCGAGCAGACCATCCGCGAGAAGCTGCCCGAAGGCTTCCAGCGTTCGGAGTTCCTGCAGAAGCACGGCATGGTCGACATGGTGGTGCATCGCCACCAGTTGCGCGACACGCTGTCGAATCTGTGCCGGCTGCTGACCAAGGCGCCGGTTCGTCCCGCAAGGGACAGCCTGCCGGTTCCGGCGCATGCCTAGCTCACCCTCCCCCCGCATCGCGGTGGGGAGGGTCGACGCGCCTCGCGAATGCGAGGCGCGTCGGGGTGGGGGGCTATCCTCTCATTCGCGCACTCTCCCCACCCCCGACCCCTCCCCACCACTCGCAAGTGCTCGCGGGGGGAGGAGCGCGATGCGACGGGCGATGGACTCTGTTTCGTCATGAACCAGGTCGATTCCATCCTCGCGCGGCTGACGGCGCTGCATCCCAAACGCATCGATCTGTCGCTCGGCCGCATCGAGCGGCTGCTGGCCGCGCTCGGCCATCCTGAGCGCCGCGTGCCGCCGGTCATTCATGTCGCCGGCACTAACGGCAAGGGATCGACGGTCGCGTTCCTGCGCGCGATGCTCGAGGCTGCGGGCAAGCGCGTGCATGTTTATACGTCGCCGCATCTCGCGCGCTTCAACGAGCGGGTGCGGCTCGCCGGTACGCTGGTCTCCGACGATGCGCTGCTCGACGCGCTCGGCCAGTGCGAGCGCGCCAACGGCGGCGCGCCGATCACCGTCTTCGAGATCACCACGGCGGCGGCGTTTCTGCTGTTCGCGAAAGAGCCGGCCGACGTGCTGCTGCTCGAGGTCGGACTCGGCGGCCGGCTCGACGCCACCAACGTGGTCGAAAAGCCGCTGGCCTCGATCATCACGCCGGTCTCGGTCGACCACATCGATTTCCTCGGCGACACGCTCGAAAAAATCGCCGCCGAGAAAGCCGGCATCATCAAGCCAGGCGTGCCGGTCGTCGTCGGCGCGCAGCCGCGCGACGCGCTGGCCATGATCGAGCGGCAGGCGGCGCGCATGACGGCGCCGCTCGTCATCGCCGGCGAGAATTTCACCGCGACGGAAGAGCGTGGGCGGCTGGTCTATCAGGACGACACCGGCCTGCTCGACCTGCCGGCGCCGAAGCTTTACGGCCGTCATCAGTTCGAGAACGCCGGCCTGGCGATCGCGGCATTGCGCGCGCTGCCGGCGCTCAAGGTGCCGCCAGCGGCGTTTGAGGCTGGCATGGTCAAGGCGGAGTGGCCGGCGCGGATGCAGCGGCTGACCCAGGGCCGCCTGGTCGACCTGGCGCCGGCGGGCAGCGAGGTCTGGCTCGACGGCGGCCACAATCCGGACGGCGGCCGCGCCATCGCCGCGGCGCTCGCTGATCTCGAGGAGCGGGTGTCGCGTCCGGTCATTGTTGTCGCCGGCATGCTGGCGACCAAGGACAACACCGGGTTCCTGCGCCATTTCGCCGGGCTGGCGCGCCGCCTCGTTGCCGTGCCGATCCCTGGTCAGGACAAGGCCGTGCCGGCCGAAGAGCTCGCGGCGATGGCGCGCACCATCGGCCTGTCGGCGACGAGCCGCGACGATCTCGCCGGCGCTTTCGATGCCGTGCGCAAGCTCGACCTCGAGCCGGCGCCGCGCATCCTCATCACCGGCTCGCTCTATCTCGCGGGCGAAGTGCTGAAGGAGAACGGCACGCTGCCGCAATAAAAACGGCCGGCGCCAGGGCCGGCCGTTCGCCAGGGCAATCCGGTCAGCGCCGGATCAGACCGCGCTGGAAATCCACTGCTGCAGCTTCTGCTTCGGCGCCGCGCCGACCTGGCGCGAGGCGATCTCGCCGTTCTTGAACAGCATCAAGGTCGGGATCGACATGATGCCGTACTTGGCGGCGACGTTCGGGTTCTCGTCGACGTTGAGCTTGACGATCTTGACCTTGTCGCCCATCGCGCCGGCGATCTCCTCGAGCGCGGGAGCGATCATGCGGCACGGGCCGCACCACTCGGCCCAGAAGTCCACCACGACCGGCTCGGACGATTTCAGGACGTCCGTGTCAAAGCTCGCATCCGTAGTCTTGCCGACGGTCATGGGGCACCTCGTGTCGTGTCATGTGGCGGGCGCTGGGCCCGAAGGGGAGATCGAACCTAGGAACGCACCCCGACAGCGTCAAGGTGAGGTCACGGAGCGGTGATCTGCGCCAGCGCCTGGTTCAGCGTCTCCTCCGAAAGCTCCATCAAATCAGGGATTTCGGTCCAGATCAGGGCAGCGCGCACAACGCGGCCCGGATAAATCTGCGCGAGCAGCGCGCGGTAGAGCGCGAGCTGGCGGATGTAGCCGGGCGGCACATCGGCGATTCGCACAGGCGCCGGCCGGTTGGTCTTGTAGTCGGCGATCAGGACCTCGCTGTCGGTGACGACGAGGCGGTCGATCTGGCCGGCCACGCTGTAGCGCGCGCCGCCGGTCTCGACCGTTCCGGCCAGCGACACTTCGGCGCGGCTGCCCGGCAGAAACAGATCGGCGAAGCGCTGGTCGTTGAGGAGACGCATGGTTCCCGCCGCGAGTGCGTCGCGTTCGGCCTGCGGCAGGCCGGGCATCTGGCGCGCCAGGAATGCATGGGCGATCTCGGCGCGCTTGTCTGGCGCGACATCGGGCAGCGACTGCAGCAGCCGATGCATCGCGACGCCGCGCGCGGCCGCGTCGCGCCGTGCCGCGCTGGCTTCGTTCCGCGCAGGAGCGGCATCGTCGCTGTCGGACGGCCGCAGCCGGCGCGACGGCGGTTCGGGCGGAAGCGGCTGCGCGAGCCACGGCGCGTCGGGACAGGGCGCGGCGGTCTCAGGCGTGGTGTCCTCGCTCTCCGCCGCGTCCGCCACGGTCTTGCGATAATGCCAGATCGTACGCCCGCCATCGTCGCGCTCGATCGTGCCGTCCTCGCCCTTCAGTCCGTTCCAGATCAGGTCGTACCAGCAGCCGTCCGGCCGCTTGCGCGATTCGACGCCGCACACGACAAGCCGCTCGGCGGCGCGCGTCATCGCGACGTAAAGCAGCCGCAGGTGCTCGTCACGGATGGCCTTGCGTCCCGCCGCGCGGGCATCCGTCATCGGCCCGACGTCCTCCTTCTCGGCCTTGATCCAGATCAGCGGTGCGCCGGGCTCGTCGTTGAGCGGCAGCAATGCCGGCAGGTGGTGACTCTCGGGCCGTGTCGTGGTGTCGGCGAGATAGACGACCGGCGCTTCGAGACCCTTGGCGCCGTGCACGGTCATCACCCGCACCTCGTCGCGGACGATTTCCATGTCGCGCTTGACCTCGGATTTCGCCGCGCGCAGCCAGTCAACGAAGCCCTGCAGCGTCGGCGTCTCCATGCGCTCGTAATCGAGCGCGAGATTGAGGAATTCGTCGAGCGCGTCGTTCGCCTCGTGGCCGAGGCGCGCCAGGAATTGCTTGCGGCCTTTGCCGGCGCCGAGCAGGCGCGCGTAGAAGACAAACGGCGTCGTCGTGCGCGCCAGCGCCGCGAATTGCTCGAGCCGGTCGAGCGCCTGCCCGAATTTCCCATTGTCTTTCGCCTTGCCGGCGAGCGCCGCCCGCAGCGATATGTCGCCGCGCTCGGCGGCGAGATTGATGAGATCGTCATCGTCGAGCCCGAACAGCGGGCTCTTGAGCACGGTCGCCAGCGCGAGATCGTCCTCCGGCAGCAGCAACGCGTCAGCCAGCACCATCAGGTCCATCACCGCGATGTGTTCGGACAGCACGAGGCGGTCGGCGCCGGCGACCGTCACCTGAGCGCGCTTCAGCGCGCGGATGATGGCCTCGAACAGGGCGCCGCGGCGGTTCACCAGAATCAGGATGTCGCCGGCGCGGCGGCCGCCGGCGATTGCCGTCCGGACCGAGGCGGCGATGCGCTCGGCCAGCTTGACATGCGGCTTGGAGCGGTTCGGCCGGTCGAACGGCGCGTTCCAGGCGTCGGTTTCGCCGCCGTTCTTGTCTGGTTTCTCGGTGTCCCAGATTTCGACCTCGCCGGGCGCGGCGCTGGCCAGCGCGATGTGGTCGGGGACGCCCGCCTCGTCGCGCGTGAGGCTGATCGCGATCGCGCCGGGCTTGAACACGATGTCGACGGCGGCCAGCACGTTGGCGCCGGAGCGCAGCGAGGTGTCGAACCGCACCAGCCGGAACGGCTGCTCGCTGCGCCGCGCCATCGTCTCGAATTCGCGGCGTTTGGCCTCGAACTCTTCCGGTGCGGCGCCCTGAAACGAGTAGATCGACTGCTTCTCGTCGCCGACGGCGAAGATGGTGCGGCGGCGTTCGCTCGCGCCCAGGCCGGCGAAAAACTCCGCGGTGAGGCGCATGACGATGTCCCACTGCTTCGGGCTGGTATCCTGGGCCTCGTCGATCAGGACGTGCTCGATGCCGCTGTCGAGCTTGTAGTGCACCCAGGCCGCCGAGATGCGCGACAGCAGGTCGCGCGTCTTGTCGATCTGGTCCTCGAAGTCGAGCAGGCCGCGCCGGCCTTTCTCGGCGCGGAAGCGGTCGAGCACGGCCTTGGCGATGGTGACGAGCGCCGTGGTGCGGTCGCGCGCCGCGATTCGGCGGCGGCGCTCCAGCAGGGTCCAGACGCGGTCGCGCTCCTCCATCAGCCGGTCGCACAGCGGGCCGTGCTGCCTGCTGACGGCGCTGGTGAAGATGGTCTTGCGGGGATTGTTCCGGGTCTGCGTGCAGAAGATGTCGATATAACGCTCGATGCGCTCCGCCAGTCCGATCGTCGGCAGCGATGCGAAGCGGACCGCCTGTTCGACGTCGGTCTTGTTGCCGGCTGCGCCGATCGCGGCGATGCCGGCCCAATCTTTTTCGGAGAAGGCGCTCTCGTCGAAGAACCGGCGCGCAATGGTGTCGTCGGTTTCTCCGGGCTCGCAGCCGAGCAGCTTCGACAGTTGCGCCGTCGCGCCTTCGAGCCCGCCCGCGCCGTCGAGCCAGGCCTCGACCGCGTCGCGGCTGTCGATGGCTTCGGTGATGCATTCGCGAAAGGTCGAATCGGCCGCCGCCGTGATCGCATAGGCGAGGGCGCGGCCGGTGTCGCCGCCGGGGTTGGCCGCGGCGTCGAGCAGCACGTCGTTCGTCATACGCTCGAGCAGTTGCGACTCCTCGGCGTCATCGAGCACGGCGAAGTTCGCCGCGACGTTGGCCTCGAACGGGAACAGATGAAGGATGTGCGTGCAGAAGGCGTGGATGGTCTGCACCTTGAGGCCGCCGGGCGTCTCCAGCGCCAGCGCGAACAGGCGGCGCGCCCGCGCCCGCATCGCCTCGCCGGTATCGCGCGCGCCGACGGCCTGCATCGCGGCGGCAAGCGACGCGTCGTCGAGCGCCGTCCAGGCCCGCAATTCATCGAACACGCGGTTCGCCATGTTGCCGGCGGCCGCCTTGGTGAAGGTGATGCACAGGATGCGCGCCGGATCGACGCCGGACAGGAGCAGCCGGATCACGCGCTGCGCCAGCACGTGCGTCTTGCCGGAACCGGCGTTGGCGGACACCCAGGCCGAGGTGGCCGGATCCGACGCCTGCCGCTGCCGGTCCAGCACGGCTTCGGAAATGACGCGCGTCCGGCTCATGGCATGTCCCCGTCGGAGCCGTCGATCAGGGCCCATTCCTTCACCCGCGCCAGATGGTCGTAGTCGCCGTAATGCGTCGACCACATCGGATGCGCGAGCGGCGGGTAGGGGGTTTCGAGTTTCATGAAACGGGCGGCATTCTCTGTTAACCGCCTCAGCGCGGTGTCGGCCTGCGAGTTCGGATCGCCCTCCTTGAAGTCGAGTCGTTCGACCTCGCCGGGCGGCTCGCCGCCGCGCAGCGCGACATAGACAAGCTCTGCAATGTTGGCGCCGCGCGGGATTTCCTCCAGCGCGCCCTGGCGCAGCATGGCGGCTTCGAGCGTCAGTTGCGGCGACAGTCCGGTGCGGACCTGTTTTTCTTTTGGCGGCTTGCCGGTCTTGAAGTCGAGCACCGCATAATCGCCGGTCTTGAGACGCTCGATCCGGTCGGCGCGCGCCGTCAGCGTGAACGTCGAGCCGTTGGGCAGCGCGATCGGCAGCTTGACGGAGCGTTCAATCAGGAACGCGTCGGCGTCCTCGCGCCGTCTTGGCTCGAACTCCGCGACGAACCACGCGGCGATGCGCCTGAAGCGCGGCCACCAGAACGCCATCGCTTCCGGGATGTCGTTGTAGGCGGCGAAGCCGCGCTCGCCGAATTCGAGCAGCCGCTGCAGGGCGTGCTCCGGCAGCGCATCGGGATAGGCCTCGACGAATTGCCCGATGGCGCCGTGGATCACCGTGCCGCGGTCGCGCGCCCCGGGCGGCGTGTCGACGGCGTCGAGCGGCAGCAGCTTGAGGACATGCTTGGCGTAGATCGTGTAGGGGTCGCGCAGCCAGTGCTCGATCTCGGTGACGCTGAGTTGCGCCGGACGCAGCGCCACCGCCGGCTTCGGCTCCGGCATCTGGATCCGCAGAGTCGCATCCGGCTCGTCAATCTTGCGCGCGTACTGAAGATAGATATCGCCATCCTTGCGCGCGCGATCCCAGCGCGCCTTGCCGGCGACGGCGGCAAGGCGCTGCACGAAGCGCGACGGCACGGTCGGCGCGCCGGCGACGCGCGCGGCGCGGCTCAATATGACTCGCCGCGCGCCGAGCGCCTGGGTGAAGTCGTGCGCCGACAGGCCGATGCGCCGCTCCGGCAAATCGAGGCCGAGCTGCTGGCGCATCGGACGGCTGAGCCACGGGTCGGCGCGCGTTTCAGGCGGCCACACCCCTTCGGCGAGGCCGCCGAGCACGGCGCAGTCGGCATTCTGAAGGCGCGATTCCAGCGTGCCGAAGACGCGCACGCGCGCGTCCCGTGGCGGCTGGCGCGCCGGACGATTGGCGATGGCGGCATGGAACAGCTCGGCATAATCGTCGCGCGCGACAGCGAGGGTGCCGTGTTCGGCAATCTGGTCAAACACCGGGCCGATAGTGTCGAGGGGGCCTGCCAGCGCCGCCACGGTTTGACGATGGGCTTCGCCGATCGCGGCGAACGGTTGAGGGCCCGGCTTGAGCGCCGCGAAGGCCGCGAGCGCCGCCTCGAGCGCGTCGACGATGCGGTCCGCGGCGGCAAGATCGCGCGGCGACAGTCTTTGCCGGGGGTCGAGACGGTAGAGCCCGCCGGACAAGCGCTTGCGGAAATTGGCAAGGGCGAGCCGCAGTCCTGCGACGCCCGCGACCGGCCGCGCGCCGCGCAACACGGCGAATTCAAGCGCCTCGACACCGTGGCGGTCGAGCCGGCACAGCGGGTGCTTGAGCATGGCGAGCAGCGGCACGGGCGCGAGCCCGCTCAAGGCGGCGTCCGCGACCAGCCGCGCGAAGAGGCCTTCCGGCGTGTCGGCAAGATCGTCGCCCGCGGAATCGTCGGCCTCGATGTTCCAGCGCGCCAGCGCCGCCAGCACGCGTCGCGCCAGCGCGCGGTCCGGCGTGATGAGCGCGGCCGTCGCGTCCGGCGTTTCCACTGCGCGGCGCAGCGCGATGGCGATCGCCAAGGCTTCTTCCTCGGCGCTGGCGGCCTCGATGACGGCGATATCGCTCATCGCCGCGTCGATCTGCGGCGCGAGTCGTGTCAGGTTGGCGTTCCAGCGGTCGCTGAAGCCGGCGGGCCGCATGGCTTCCGACGCCAGCACGTCGCGGTTGCCCGGCTCCGCCAGTTCCGTCACCGTGTCGCGCGCGATGCCGAACCGTCGCAGCAACGCCTGCATCGCGAATTGCGGATGGCTTGGCGCCGACTCCTCGGCGCCGATTGCGTCCCAGCTTGTGGCGTCGAGCACGGTGTCGAGGCCGGGCAGCACGACCGCGCCGCTCGGCAGCCGCGCGATCGTCTCCAGCAGCGCGGCCGTTGCCGGAATCGAGCCGGTCGAGCCCGCCGCGATGACCGGCGCGCCGGACCGCTTCAGCCGCTCGGCTTCGGCGGCGATCAGGCGGTTTTGCCGCTCGGCCGGTTCGAGGCGCTTGTATTCTTCGAGGATTGCCGGCCAGACGTCGCGCGCGATCTTGAGAAAGCGTAGCGTCAAGTCCCAATAGGTGTCGAAGCGGTCCGGCACCAGGGTATCGAGCTTCGACCACGGCACCTGACGCGTCGCCATGTCGTCCATCAGGTGGGCGAGATCCTTGGCGAGCTTGAGCGCGGCAGCCGGCGTGTTGGCGACCAGCCGGGCGTCGCGCATGCCCTCGGTATTGGCCCATTTGAGGACGAGCTCGGTCAGCAGCATCTCGCGCTCGAAGCCGCCGAGCGCGTCGGGAATGTCGAGTCCGGCGCCGGCGTCGAACGCCGCGTTGGAGAACGCGATCTCTTCCTCGTCGATCAGGCCCAGCGGCACGATGCGCGGCAAGAGTGTCGCGCGCCCGCCGGTCTCGGCCAGGAACACGTCGCGCGCCAGCCGGCAGGCGCGTCGCGTCGGCAGGTAGATCGTGGCGCGGACGAGCGCGAGCGGATCGCCGCCGGCCGGAAAGCCCGCGATCAGCGTGCCGTCGAGCAGCGCGCGAACGAGCGTGCGCAGAAACGGCGCCGATGCGGGGATGGTGAAGACGTGCGGGAGCGAGCTGGCCATATCGGAATCATACACGGGAAAGGTTCTGTGTCCCGGACGCGGTGCAGCGCGTCATGGCATGCCGCGCTGCGCCCGGGACTCAACCCGTGCTGGCCTTGATCGCCACTTCGGCCTGCGCGATGGCCTCGGGCGTGCCGACATGCATCCACAGGCCGTCGAGCCGCAGGCCGTAGAGGCGGCCGTTCTCGATGGCGCGGTCGAATAATCGGTTGAGGCTGAACGCGCCCGGCGGCGCGCTGGCAAACAGCGCCGGCGTCAGGATCGCGGCGCCGGCGTAGACGAACGGCGTGACGTCGCGCTCGGTGCGGCGCCTGAGGCGGCCGTCCGCCGCCATGACGAAGTCGCCGCGGCCGTTGTAGCCGGTGGTCTGCGACGTCGAGGCCAGCAGCAGGATGGCGTCCATCGCCTGCGGATTGAACGCCTCGGCGAGCCGCACCAGGTTCGGCTTCACGCCGTCGATCCAGATCGTGTCGGCGTTGCAGTGATAGAACGGCGCGCCGCCGAGCTGCGGCAAGGCTTTCACCACGCCGCCGCCGGTGTCGAGCAGCGCGGCGCGCTCGTCGGAGATGACGATGCGCGGCCTGCGGCGCGACGCGACATGGCGCTCGATCTGATCGGCAAGGTAATGCACGTTGACCACCGCGGTCTCGACGCCGGCGTCGGCCAGCCGGTCGAGCATGTGGTCGATGAGCATCTTGCCGGCGACCTCGATCAGCGGCTTCGGCGTCGTCGCGGTGAGCGGGCGCATGCGCTCGCCGAGGCCGGCGGCAAGCACCATGGCGCGTCGTGGGGTGTCGGCGGTTTCGGTCATGGTCAGGTCTTCAGCGCCGGCACGTTGACGCCGTACCAGGCGGCGAGCGGCTTCAACGCAGGATGCGCCAGCGCGCGCCGGAGGTAAGCCCATACGCGCGGGATGTGACGGAGATATTGCGGCTTGCCGTCGCGCTTATCGAGCCGCGCGAAGATGCCGAGAATCTTCGAGGCGCGCTGCGCCGCCAGCGTCGCGTAGAGCTGCGCGAACGTCGCGGCGTCGAAGCCAGGCTCTTGCATGCGCGCGCGCATGTAGCGGCTGAACAGCGCGATCTCCATTTTTTCCGGCACGTCGACGCGCGCGTCCTGCAGGAGCGAGGCGAGATCGTAGGCCGGCGGGCCGATCACGGCGTCCTGGAAGTCGATGAGGCCGACGCGGCCAGTGTCCGCGCGGTCGGCCAGCCACAGCAGGTTGGGCGAGTGATAATCGCGCAGCACCCAGGTCCGCGGGCCGTCGATCACCGGCGACAGCGCGTCGTGCCACAGCGCCAGATACGTGTCGCGCTTGGCCGAGGTCAGCGAGGCGCCGAGCCGCGGCAGGTACCAGTCGGGCAGCAGCTCAACCTCGGTGAGCAACGCGTCGCTGTCGTAATGCGGCAGCGTGTAGTCGAGGCCGGGCTCGACCGGCAGTGTGTCGGGCAGCGCCTGGCGATGCAGCGCCAGCAGCACGTCGACCGCCGTGGCATAGCGCTCCTCGACCGGCGCCGGCGGATGCCCGGCGGCGATGAAGGCGGTGCCGAGGTCCTCGATGATCAGGAGCCCGGCGTTGCGGTCGGCGGCGAGAATCTCCGGCGCCGAGAAGCCCCGCGCGCGCAGGCCCCGCGCCATGGCGATGAACGGCGTGACGTCTTCGGCGAGGTGGACGATGGCGCTGTACGGTTTGCCGTCGCGGATCGGCGGGCCATCGGGCCGCCGCGGCGCATTCATCAGCAGCACGGAGCGGCCGTCGCGGATCAGCCGCTCGTAGCTGCGGCTCGAGG
This sequence comes from Pseudolabrys sp., assembly GCA_029980465.1. Taxonomy (GTDB): domain Bacteria; phylum Pseudomonadota; class Alphaproteobacteria; order Rhizobiales; family Xanthobacteraceae; genus Pseudolabrys. The sequence goes on along the minus strand of JARYIJ010000001.1, from coordinate 1,489,664 downwards.
CGTCGCCCGTCATGTGCCGCCGCTCGGCGTCGCGATAGCCGCTGGCGTCGAGGAAGCGCCGCACCGTGGCGATGCGCTCGGCCCGCGCCGCGAATTTGCCGTAGCCCGTGAGCCGCGCGTTGCGGTAGCTGTCGCCGTGCTGCGGCGACAACGTCAGCGCGAGGTCGAAGCGGTCGGCCGGCAGCACGCCGGCGGCGCGGTCCGGCCATTCCAGCAGCACGACGGCTTTGTCCGGAATGTCGTCGAAGCCAAGCTCGGCGAGTTCCGACGGCCCCGACAACCGGTAGAGATCGGCGTGCACCAGCGGCAGGCGTGGCAGGTCGTAGCTCTGCATCAGCGTGAAGGTCGGGCTCGGCACCTCGGCATTCTCGTCGCCGGCGAGATGACGGATCAGCGCCCGCGCGAACGTGGTCTTGCCGGCGCCGAGGTCGCCCGACAGCGTCAGCAAATCGCCGGGCTCGAGCGCGGCGGCGATGTCGACCGCGAGCCGCCGCGTCGCCGCTTCGTCGGGGAGCGCCTCGCTGAAACCGGCGCTGCCGGGGCTCATCGGGAGCATCGAAACACCCTATGTGCTGCGGCCGTTTATTACCGCCGCCATCGTCCGCGGCTACGCCGCCGACTGCCGGGGCAGCGGTTGCGCCGCCTGCTCCAGCGGGAACGAGCAAGTCACGGTGGTGCCGCGGCCGACGGTCGAGTCGAGCGTCACGGTGCCGCCGTGCAGCTCGACGAAGGAGCGCACCAGGGTCAGGCCGAGCCCGGCGCCGCGATGCTCGGAGCCCTGCGAGCGGGTTTCGAACCAGTCGAACGCCTTGCCCTTGAAGTCGTCCGGGATGCCCGGGCCGCGGTCGGTCACCGAGAACACGATGGCGTCCGGCCGCCGTTCCGCCTTGAGCACGATGATGTCGTTCGGCGGCGAGAAGCCGGCGGCGTTCGACAGCAGGTTGAACAGCACCTGCCGCACGCGGCTGGCGTCGGCGGTGAAGCTGCCGATGCTGGCCGGCGCCTGGATGTCGAGCTGGATGGCGTTGGCCACCAGGCGGTCCTGGATGCCCTCGGCGGCGGCCTCCATGGTGGCGCGGATGTCGACCGCGCCGAGGTTGAGCGTCATCGCGCCGGCGTCGATGGTGGCGAGGTCGAGGATATTGTTGATGATGGCGAGCAGCGAATTAGTCGAGACCGTGATGTAGGACAGGTATTCGCGCTGCTTCTCGGTCAGCGGGCCGAACGCCGGATCGTTGAGGAAATGCGCGAAGCCGATGATGTTGGTCAGCGGCGAGCGCAGCTCGTACGAGACGTGGTGGACGAAATCGATCTTGACGCTGTCGGCGGCGACCAGCGCCTCGTTGCGCTCGCGCAGCGCGCGCTCGACGTTGACGGTGTCGGTGACGTCCTTGAACGTCAGCATGGTGGCGCCGTCCGGCAGCGGCACCGCGGCCCAGTCGATCACGCTGCCGTCGCGGCGCTCGATTGTCGCCGTCGTTGCCGCGCGGTTGTCGATGCCGGTGACGGCGGTGCGCAATTGCCGCCACAGCGCCGGGTCGTCGTGCTGCGCCTGGCACCATGCCGCCACCGCCTCGATATGCGGGCGCTGCGCCAGCGCGTCCGGCGTGAGCTTCCACATCGTCTCGAAGGCCGGATTGTGCAGCCGCATGCGGCCGTCGGAGGCGAACACGGCGACGGCCTCGGAGAGGTGGTCGAGCGTCTCGCTCTGCACCTTGATGAGCGAGGCGTAGCGGCGGTTCTGCTCGAGGCTCTCGGTGACGTCCTCGAACAGATAGGTCACGCCGCCCTGCGGATTCGGCACGACGACGACGCGCAGCGCGCGGCCGTCCGGCAGGTGCCACATCTGCTCGGCCGGATCGAGCGCGCGATAGCCCTCGTGGAGCTGCTGCTTCCATTGCCGGAAGTTGGCCTGTTCCGGCAGCCGGTTGGCTTCGCGCAGGCGGTCGAGCAGGCCGCCGTCGGTCGGACCCTGGTCGAGATAGCCGGCGTCGAGGTCCCACAGCGCGCGATAGGCGACGTTGTAGAAGGCGAGGCGGTGGTCGGCGCCGAACACGGCGACGCCGGTGGCGAGGCGGTCGAGGATGCGGCGATGCGCCTCGGTCAGCCGCGCGAGCTCGCTGCGCATCGCGGCGACGTCGGTGACGTCGAGCGCAATGCCGGCGCGGCCGCGCCCGCTCGGCGCGTCGACGACGTCGAACAGGCGGCGTTGCTGTCCGGCGACGGCGTGCAGGCGTCCGGTGAAGCTCGTCTTGCCGTCGCGCGCGGCGTCGAGCCGGTCGCGTTCGGCGCGGTCGAACATCTCGATGGCGTTGTCGACCGCCTCGCTGGCGTCGCGGGCGCCGACCGCCCTGACGTAGGCGGTGTTGACGAACGTGAGCAGGCCGGAGTCGTCGCGCATCCACACCGGCGTCGGCAGCGCGTCGACGAGGTCGCGCAGCGAGCCGAGCGTGGTGAGGACGTGCTGGTAGCGCGTCGACAGCTCTGCGAGATCGGCCTTGCTGCCGCTGACCTCGCGCAGCCGCAGCACGGCGCGGCCGCCGACGGCGCGGCCTGTCGCCTCGATCGGCTGCCCGGCGAGGCTCTGCAACGCCATCGTGAAGCCACGGCCCTCGCTGCGCAGGTGCGCGACGGCGGCGTCGAGGTCGGCGGCGACGCCCGGCTCGAGCCAGCTCGCGAAAGCGAGGACACCGTCGGACGCGGCGCCGGGAACGATGAGGTTGCCGTCGCCGACGATCTCCGGCGCGCCGCCGCTGTCCCAGGCGATCAGCACCTGCGGCTCGGACATCAGCAGCGCGCGGGTGCGTTCATAGGTCGCGCGCAGGTCCGACATCGCGTCGCGTGCCGCGCTCTCGGCCTGCGCGGCGCGGGCGCGGTTGCGCACCAGCATGATGGCGGTGACGACGGAGAAGCACAGCAGGCCGAGCGTCAGCGTCAGCGCCGTGATTTCCTGCTGGCTCAGGCTGGCGAGCGTGGCGAGAGGGGCGTCCAGCGGTGCGGCGTTTGCGGCGGCTGCGGAGAGCGATAGGCCCAACGCCGCGGCGAGGAATCGCCCTCGCCGGGGGCAGGAACGCCGCCGCCCGTTCACCCGGATTGTCTCCGGCATCCACCCTGGCCCCTGAACCGGAGCGGCGTCCGCCACGCCGCTCGCGAATCATCGGACTTTACCCCCAACGGGAATCCGACTGAAAGAGTCCAGACCGTGAACGATGTACGAGAAGCCTCGGAGAATCAGGGGCATCCCGATTTCATCCGCCGCATGGTGTCACGGCGAGGAGGAGCGCGGTAGCGCCCCATCCTTCGAGACGCCCTCGCGGGGTTTATCATCGGGCCGCACTTTGCGCGGACCCGTTGGCTCGGGCTCCTCAGAGTCTGACTCGAAAAGAGCCGTCAAAATCGACGACGTGTCCCGGACGCGGTGCAGCACGAGCCATCAGCGCGTTTACGCGCGTCTTCGACGCGCTATGGCGAAGTGGTGCACCGCAGAGCCGGGACCCCGGTTATACGCAAAGAAACCGGGGTCCCGGGTCTGCAGCGCATCGTTTCACGCTGCGCTGCGCCCGGGACACGAGCTTGAAAACCCTGAATCCTTTTCGAGTCGGATTCTCAAGATGAGCAGATGAGGGCGGATTTACTTCACGCCCGTCGAGCCGAACCCGCCGTCGCCGCGCGCCGTCGCCGGCAGCTCCGCCACCTCCTGCCAGCGCGCCTGCATCACCGGGGCGATCACCATCTGCGCGATGCGCATGCCGCGCTCGATGATGACCGGCTCGCGGCCGAGATTGACGAGGATCACCTGGATCTCGCCGCGATAGTCGGCGTCGATCGTGCCGGGCGAATTGAGCAGAGTGACGCCCTGCTTCGCCGCCAGCCCGGAGCGCGGCCGCACCTGCGCCTCGGTGCCGGGCGGCAGCGCGATGGCGAGCCCAGTCGGGATCATGGCCCGGTCGCCGGGCGCGAGCGTCACCGGCGCGGCGACCGCCGCGGTGAGGTCGAGTCCCGCCGCCTGCGCGCTCTGATAGGCCGGCAGCGGCAGGTCCTTGCCGTGTGGCAGGCGAGTAATGGCGACGTCGATGGGCATGCGTGTTCAATACCCCGCGTGTTCGGCATGTTCCATCCCTCCCCTGAAAGGGGAGGGTCGGCGCGAAGCGCCGGGGTGGGGTTAATCCGACCGCAGTCTGCCCCCACCCGGCTCGCTGCGCTCGCCACCCTCCCCCGCAAGCGGGGGAGGGATAAGATAGGACACGATCCTCGCCACCAGCATTCGCGCCACGTCCTCCTTCGACTGCGGCGGCCAGTCCTCGACGCCGTCCTGGCTGACCAGCGACACCGTGTTGCGGTCGCCACCCATGATGCCGGTGGCGGGCGACACGTCGTTCGCCAGAATCCAGTCGCAGCCCTTGCGCGCCAGCTTCGATTTCGCGTTGGCGATCACGTTCTGCGTCTCGGCGGCGAAGCCGATGACCAGGTGGGGGCGATCCTTCGCGCGATGCGCGATGGTCGAGAGAATGTCGGGATTTTCGGTGAGCGTCAGGTCCGGCGTCTTCGCGCCCGGCGCTTTCTTGATCTTCTGCGTTCCGGCATGGGCGACGCGCCAGTCGGCGACGGCGGCGGCGAAGATCGCGACATCCGCCGGCAGCGCCTTCTCGACGGCGGCCAGCATGTCGCGCGCGCTTTCGACATGGACGACGCGCACGCCCGGCGGATCGGCAATCGTCACCGGCCCGCTCACCAGCGTGACGTCGGCGCCTGCCGCCGCCGCGGCCGCGGCAATGGCGTGGCCCTGCTTGCCGGACGAGCGATTGGCGATGTAGCGCACGGGGTCGATCGGCTCGTGCGTCGGCCCCGACGTAAGAACGACGCGCTTGCCGGCGAGCGGACGTTCCTGTGGCGCGAGCAATCGGCCGGCGGCGGCGGCGATTTCGAGCGGCTCGGCCATGCGGCCGAGGCCGCGCTCGTTGGCTTCCGCCATCTCGCCTTCGTTGGGTCCGACCGTCGCGATGCCGTCGGCGATCAGGCGCGCGAGATTGCGCTGCGTCGCCTTCGCCGCCCACATCTGCGTGTTCATGGCCGGCGCGATCAGGACTTTCGCGCGGGTCGCCAGCAGCACCGCGGTGGCAAGATCGTCGGCACGGCCGTTCGCCATTTTCGCCATCAGGTCGGCGGTGGCCGGCGCGACGACGACGAGATCGGTCTCGCGCGCAAGGCGGATGTGGCCAACGTCGAATTCGTGCGCGGGATCGAACAGGTCGGTGAAGACATGGCCGCCGGTGATGGCGCCCACCGACAGCGGCGTGATGAACTGCTGCGCCGCCTTGGTGAGAATGCAGCGCACGTGGATGCCGCGCTCTTTCAAGCGGCGGATGAGGTCGAGCGATTTGTAGGCGGCGATGCCGCCGCCGACGATGAGCAGGATGCGTTTGGTGTTCGCGGGAACCGCGGCGGGATTCCTCCTCGCCGCATTCGCTGCGCGATTGGGCGGTTCGGTGAGGTCGGGCGCGTCGCGGCCCGCGTCCTCGGCGGCTTCGCGCAGCAGCACGCGAATCTCGTCCTCCATCGAGCGGCCGTTCCTGGCGGCGCGCAGCCGCAGCCGCTTCTTCACGCTCTCGTCGATCTGGCGTACGGTCAGCGATGCCAATGGCGGATACCTCGGAAGTCTCTGAATTTGTTTCATAATATCTTATGATTGCAACGAAATCAATGCAATCATTGGGCGCCGAGCCGGAATCCAGGAACGATCAGCCGCGAGCGTGTTGCCCGTTAAAAAATGATCAGCGCGACGAGCACCGCCAGCAGCGCGGCGATGGTCCACAGCGCCACCGTGGTCGAGCGGTTCCGTCGCGCCTCGGCGGCGCCAATGGCGGCCACCGTCTCCGGCGCCAGCACGACGCCGTTGCGGGTCGCCGCGTCGATCTGGTCGGCCAGCGTGCCGGCGCGCGTCAGCAGGCCCGGCACCTGGGCGAGGAAGCGGCCGATTTCGCTGGCGCCTTCCGCGGCGCCCTCGAGCCGGCCGATCGGCCCGAGATTGCGCTCGATCCACTCGCGCACCACCGGGTCCGCGGTCGTCCACATGTCGAGCTTGGGGTCGAGCGCTCGGCCGACGCCCTCGACCACCACCATCGTCTTCTGCAGCAAGATCAGCTCCGGGCGCGTCCGCATGTCGAACAGCCCGGTCACCTCGAACAACAGCGACAGCAGCTTGGCCATCGAGATGTCCTCCGCCGTGCGGTTGTGGATCGGCTCGCCGATGGCGCGGATCGCCTGCGCGAAATTCGCCACCGAGTGATGCGGCGGCACGTAGCCGGCGTCGAAATGCACCTGCGCCACGCGCAGGTAGTCGCGGGTGATGAAGCCGTACAGGATCTCGGCGAGGAAGCGCCGCTCCTTCGGGCCGAGCCGCCCCATGATGCCGAAGTCGACCGCGACCAGCCGACCGTCGGCGTCGACGAACAGGTTGCCCGGGTGCATGTCGGCGTGGAAGAAGCCATCGCGCAGCGCGTGGCGCAGGAAGCTCTGGATCACCTGGCGGCCGAGCGCGGGCAGGTCGTGGCCGGCGGCCTCGAGCGCGGCGTGGTCGTTGAGCGGAATGCCGTCGATCCATTCGAGCGTGAGCACCTCGCGCGCGGTGCGGTTCCAGTCGACCGCCGGCACGCGGAAGTCGAGGTCGTCCCGCGTGTTCTCCGCCATCTCGGACAGCGCCGCCGCCTCGAGCCGGAAATCCATCTCGATCGCGACCGAGCGCGCCAAGGTCGACACCACCTCGATCAGCCGCAGTCTTTGCGCTTCCAGGGAGCGCGCCTCGGCCTTGCGCGCGGCGTAGAAGAACGAGTCGAGCTCGCTGCGCAGCTGCCGCTCGACGTTCGGCCGCAGCACCTTGACCGCCACCGGTTTCCTCACCCGCTCATTCCCGCGCAAGCGGGAATCCACGGCAGCGTGCGCAGAGCCGTGCAGCTCTGGGTCCCCGCTTTCGCGGGGACGAGCGGAGAAATCGGCAACACTCGATTCAACGACCTCGACCTCGGCCTTGTGCACCTGCGCGATCGAGGCCGCCGCGACCGGCGCGCCGAACGCGGCATAGACCTCGCGCACCGGCTTGCCGAACGCGGTGGCGATGGTCGCCTCGGCCTCGGCCTGCGGAAACGGCGGCATCTTGTCCTGCAGGCTCTCGAGATCGCGCGCCAGCGCGGTGCCGACCACGTCGGGCCGCGTCGCCAGGAACTGGCCGAGCTTGACGTAGGTCGGCCCGAGCCGCGTCAGCGCCGCCGACAGCCGGCCGGCGCCGCTTTTCGCGTTCGGCCGCTCGATCGTGCGGCCGAGCCGGATCAGCGCGCGCGCCGGGAATGGCAGCGGCCGCGTGTCGATCAGCGACAGCACGCCCTCGCGCGCGAACACGTAGCCGGCGCGGGAGAGATGAAGGAGGTGCGAGAGGGAGGAGATCAAAACAGTCGATGACTCGTTTCCCTCTCCCGCTTGCGGGAGAGGGTGGCCCGCAGCCGCCGCAGGCGGCAAGGGCCGGGTGAGGGGGCATTTCGCATAAGCCGGGTCACCCCCTCACCCGGCTCTCGCCTCGCTTCGCTCAGCGCTCGCCACCCTCTCCCGCAAGCGGGAGAGGGCAAAAATTCACAGCCTCCACCCCGAATGCATCGCCACCATGCCGCCGGTCATCGGCGTGAACGAGACGCGGCGGAAGCCGGCCGCCTCGATCATGCGCGCGAACGCCTGCGGCTTGGGAAACTTGCGGATCGACTCGACGAGGTACTGATAGGCGGCGCGGTCGCCGGTCACGGCCTGGCCGACCGCCGGAATGACGTTGAACGAATAGAGGTCGTAGAGGCGGTCGAGCCCCGGCACGTCGACGCAGGAGAATTCGAGGCAGAGGAAGCGGCCGCCGGTCTTCAGCACGCGATGGATTTCGGCAAGCGCCCGGTCGATACGCGGCACGTTGCGGATGCCGAAGGCGATGGTGACGCAGTCGAAGCTCTTGTCGGGGAAGGGCAGCGCCTCGGCGTTGCCCTCGACGAATTCGATCTCGTCGCGGCCGAGCCTGGCCATGCGCTCGCGCCCGACCTCGAGCATGCCGGTGTTGATGTCGCAGACGGTGGCGCGGGTGCCGGGCCCGCCCGCCTCAATCACGCGCAGCGCCACATCGCCGGTGCCGCCGGCGAGGTCGAGCAGGGCGAACGGCCTGCGTGAACGCGGCGGATTGACCGCCGTCACCAGCGCGTCCTTCCAGGCGCGGTGCAGCCCGCCCGACATCAGGTCGTTCATCAGGTCGTAGCGCCGCGCCACCGAGTGGAACACGCCGTCGACCCGCGCCTGCTTGTCGGCCAGCGGCACGGTCTCGAAGCCGAAATGCGTCTCGGGCGCTTGCGCCATGGTCGTTCGATCTTGGTCAAAAGTCCTTTGCGGGCAGGACCATAGCGTGGGAACACAAAGGACGCTATCTCTCTGGCCGACGCCACTGTTAACCCTCATGGTGAGGAGGCGCGAAGCGCCGTCTCGAACCATGAGGCCCAGACCAGGCGGCGTTCGGGCCTGCATCCTTCGAGACGCCCGCTTCGCGGGCTCCTCAGGATGAGGAGAGGCGATTGGGGATGAGGTTTTAGTGCCCGAACTTCCTGAAGTCGAAACCGTGCGCCGCGGCCTCGCGCCGGCGATGGAGGGCGCCGCGATCGAGACGGTCGAGGTGCGCGACCGCCGCCTGCGCTGGCCGATCGCCGGGGACTTCGAGAAGCGCCTCAGGGGCCAGACCGTCGAGGGCCTCGGCCGCCGTGCCAAATATCTGCTCATGGACCTGTCGTCGGGCGACGTGCTGGTGATGCACCTCGGCATGTCCGGCTCGTTTCGCATTCAACAACCGGGTCATTCCGGGATGCGAGCGAAGCGAGCAGACCCGGAATCCATAAACGCAAACCGGGATTATGGATTCCGGGCTCGCGGCCAACAGGCCGCGTCCCGGAATGACGAACGGAACGACAAGCCCGGACATTTCTACCACGACCATGGCAAGCTCGCGGCGCACGACCATGTCGTGTTCGGCCTGTCGAACGGCGCGACCGTCATCTTCAACGATCCGCGCCGCTTCGGCTCGATGAAGATCGTGCCGCGCGCCAGGCTCGATGACGAGCCGCTGCTGCGCGGCATCGGCCCCGAGCCGCTCGGCAACGCCTTCGATGCCGCGCTGCTGGCGAAGGCCTGCGCCGGCAAGGCCACCTCGCTCAAGGCGGCGCTGCTCGACCAGCGCGTCGTCGCCGGGCTCGGCAACATCTATGTCTGCGAGGCGCTGTTTCGCGCCCGGCTGTCGCCGAAGCGCAGGGCCTCGACCATCGCGACGCGCGGCGGCGAGCCGACCGGGAAGGCGCGCGCGCTGGCCGATGCGATCAAGGCCGTGCTCAACGACGCCATCAAGGCCGGCGGCTCGTCGCTGCGCGACCACCGCCGCGCCGACGGCTCGCTCGGCGACTTCCAGCACAACTTCCTGGTCTACGACCGCGAGGGCCGGCCGTGCCCCGGCGGCTGCAAGGGCACGGTGAGGCGCTTTACCCAGAACGGCCGCTCGACCTTCTGGTGCCCGTCATGCCAGAAGTAAAGCGCGCTCGTCGCCAATAATTCAGCGTCATGGCCGGGCTTGACCCGGCCATCCATGCGGCCTGTCAGCGCGTAATGAGATCGAAAAGATCGCGCCATTCAGGATTCTGCGTGATAATTAAATCGACCTTCCATTGCCGCGGCCAATGCTTGATATTCTTCTCTCGCTGGATCGCAAGGGCAGCGGTGTCGTGTCGTTCGTAATAGACGAGGAGCTTTATGCCGTGCCGTTGCGAGAAGCTCGCTGCCAGACCCTCTCGATGTTCATAGACGCGCCGCACCAAATCGTTCGTCACGCCGACGTAAAGTGTTCCGCGTGGCTTGCTTGGAAGGATATAAACCCAAAAGCCATCCATTGTTGCAACGCCTCATGGATTGCCGGGTCAAGCCCGGCAATGACGCTTGAGTAATATGCCACGCCTCACCTGACCGGGAATTCATCATGGCCTACGAAAACATCATCGTCGAAACCAAAGGCCGGGTCGGCATCATCCGGCTCAACCGGCCGAACGCGCTCAACGCGCTCAACACGGCGCTCAAGTCCGAGCTCGGCGAGGCGGTGCGCGCGTTCGACAAGGATCCGGACATCGGCTGCATGATCATCACCGGCAGCGACAAGGCCTTCGCCGCCGGCGCCGACATCAAGGAGATGGCGAACAAGACCTACACCGAGGCGCTGATGGGCAACTTCGCCGGCGACTGGGACGAGGCGGCGCGGGCGCGCAAGCCGGTCATCGCCGCGGTCGCCGGCTTCGCGCTCGGCGGCGGCTGCGAGCTCGCCATGATGTGCGACATCATCATCGCCGCCGACAACGCCAAATTCGGCCAGCCCGAGATCAAGCTCGGCGTCATCGCCGGCATCGGCGGCACGCAGCGGCTCACGCGCGCGGTCGGCAAGTCGAAGGCGATGGAGATGAACCTGACCGGCCGCATGATGGACGCCGCCGAGGCCGAGCGCGCCAATCTCGTGTCGCGTGTCGTGCCGCTGGCGAGCCTGATGGACGAGGCTATGAAGACGGCCGAGGCCATCGCCGCGATGTCGCTGCCGTCGGTGCTGCTGGCCAAGGAGTCGGTCAACCGCTCCTACGAGACGACGCTCGCCGAAGGCATCCGCTTCGAGCGCCGCCTGTTCCACTCGCTGTTCGCCACCGAGGACCAGAAGGAAGGCATGAAGGCCTTCATCGAGAAGCGCAAGCCGGAGTGGAAACACAGGTGAGATAATCGCAACGATGGCCACAGATATGATGAGTCATGGCCGGGCTTGACCCGGCCATCCATGACGACGATCCGCAATGTCGGCGTATTTTGTGTACGTTCTGACGAACAAGCCGCGCGGGACGCTTTACGTTGGCATTACCAATGATCTTGTTCGCCGCGTGCACGAACATCGCGAGGGCGTCGCGGCCGGCTTCACCAAGCGATATGGTCTGAAGCAACTCGTCTATTTTGAAAAATATGACGAGCCGCGATTGGCCATTCAACGTGAGAAGAACATCAAGCACTGGACGCGGGCCTGGAAGCTCGATCTCGTAAACGGTGCCAACCCCCAATGGCGTGATCTCTATTCGGACATCACGCGCTGAATTGCATCATGGATGCCCGGGTCAAGCCCGGGCATGACCTCTTTACTTCCTCTACCATCACCAGGCTGGCGCGGGAGTGTCGTGACCAGGTGATCCATGATGCCTTTGCGTTATTGCACGGCCGTAAAATGGGTCCGCTGCTTCGTACCGCCCGTGCCCATCACACATTCATCTGATAGCCCGCCGCCACCCAGCGGTGGGTGCCGTCGGCCATCGTGTCGATCCAGCCGAGCGAGGGGAACGGCATGTGGAAGCCGACCACCATGAATTTCTCGGCCGCCGCCATCTTCAGGATGCGCTTGCGCGTCTCGACCGCTTTCTGCTGATTGTCGTCGAAGCCGATGGTCCAGTCCGGCCGCTGCACGCCGCAGACATAGTGCAGGCAGGTGTCGGCCCACAGCAGCACGCGCTTGCCGCCGCTCTCGACGTGATAGCCGGTGAGCCCCGCCGAATGGCCCGCGCAGTCGACGGCGCGGATGCCCGGCACCACCTCGTCGCCCGGATTGAGGAAAGTGCACCTGTCGGCGAGCGGCGCCATTAATTTGTCGAACTGGAATTTGGTCGGCTTGCGCGCCTCGCTGATGCCTTCGCCCTTCTTCCAGTAATCGAACTCGGCGGCGGCGAGCGTGTAGCGCGCGTTCGGAAACGTCGGCTTGCCGCCGGTGAAATTGGCGCCGATGTGGTCGGGATGGCAGTGCGTGAAGGCGACGACGTCGACGTCCTCCGGCCTGTAGCCGGCCTGCGCCATGCGCTCGACCAGATGACCATCCGGCACGCGGCCCTTCAGCGCCTCATTGTCCTTCGCCAGCGTGCCGTTGCCGGTGTCGAACAGGACGAGTTGCTTGCCGGTGTTGACCAGCACCGGCACGAACGGATGCTCGAAGCGGTTCGGGTCGATGTTGTTCGCCCTGGCCAGTGCCTCGACTTCGCCGGGCTTGGCGCCGCCGGCGTGCACGCTGCCGAGCCCGTCGCGCACGGCGAAGCTGTCGAGCACCGTCATCATCTCGAAGTCGCCAAGCTTGAAGCGATAGAGCGTCGGGCGCAGCGCGCCCTGCATCGGTGCGGTCATAGCTACAGGTCCTTAGTTGTCTCGCAATTGCTTTGCGGGCGAATTTCTTGAAGCGGTCAGACAATTATCCGCTCATTCCCGCGCAAGCGGGAATCCAGCACTTTCCATACTCTGTAGCAAAGACTGGGTCCCCGCGTCCGCGGGGACGAGCGGAATGAGCACACAGCGCGCACGTTTATTGCGACCAGATGAAAATCACTCCCGCACGCAGATGACGCGCACGACGGCAGCCTTCCCGGCGCCGTCGCCGTCGGGCAGCGCGATCTTGCGCGAGGCGAGGAAATCGCGGATCGCTTCGGCCGGAACGAAACGCACCGGCGGCGCCACCGGCTCGGCGCTAGCGAGCTGCGCGTTGCGAATCTCGATGAGGCCGAGCACGCGGCCGTCGCGGCCGATGGCGGGCGCGCCGGCAAAACCTGCGACCGGCACGGCATTGCGCAGCCGCAGCGCATGATCGGCGCCGAGCGAAGCGGAAATTTCGGCGCGCCGATCGCCGCCGTTTTGCGTCTGCGGATCGGGAATGCCGACCAGAGTCAGCGCGTGGGCGCTCGTCGCGCCGTCCACGAACGTCGCGGACTTGAGATCGTCGCGGCCGTAGACGCGCAGCAGCGCGATGCCGCGCTCGCCCGTGGCGACGCGTTCGGCGTTGCCGAGGCCGGGAATGGTGACGATCGAGCAACCCGTCGCATAGCGGCTGTCGGTGGCGATGTAGCCAGACGGCGTGACGACGACGCCGGTGCCGTAATCGACTGCGCGCGACAGCGTGGCGATCGGCGCGCCGCCGCCGGGAAACGCCGCGAAGGCGTTGGCGATCGCCGGCAGCACCGGCAGCAGGATGCCCTCCATCGCCTGATCGTAACGCACGGTGTAGCCGCGCAACTCGCCGTCGCGCAGTTGCGCGCGCGTCGCCACCTGCTTGAGGCCGAGCAGGCCGGCGATGAAGAAGGTGTCGCCGTGCTGATAGCTCGATTCGATGCTCAGGCCGCGCTCCTGCCTGCGCCCCTCGAACAGCTTGCCCAGCGGCTCGCTCGTCTTGATGCGGAAGGTTTCGACCTGCACCTCGCCGTGGCGCGCGGTCCATAGCGTGCCGTGCTTCGCCTCATGCACGTCGGCGGCGAACTTCATCGGCACGCCGATGCGGACGCCGGTCGCGGGATCGTTGACGACGCGCCAGCCGAAGCGGTCGCTGTGTGCTCTCGCCGCGTCGAGCAAGTCGGCGCGCTCGCTGGCAGTGAGCACGCCGGTGACCGCAGCCTTGTTGCGCTTCTGGTAGGCCTTGATGGCGGCGAGGAGAGAGCCGTCCGGCGTCTCGTCGCCGGTGCCGGACCACAGCAGCGCGTCACGGATCGCGGCGCGCTCGCCGGGCGGCACGTTGGCGAGCGGATCGTCCGAGACGGGCGGGGTGTCGCGCGCCGCTTCGGGCACGGCCGCAGGCTTCGCCGTTGCCTTGTCGGCTGGCGCGGACTGCAGCGTGATCCTGGTGTCGGCGGGCTTGGCCGCGGGCTTCGGCTTGGCCGGGGTCTTGGCCTGGGTTTTGGTCTGGGTTTTGGCAACCGGCTTGACGGTGGGCTTGGCCGGTTGATCGGGCAGCGGGTAGGGCGGTTGCGCGGCGACGTCGAGCGGCAAAGCCGGGTGTACGCCGGCCACGAGGCCGAGCATTGCGCCGCCAAACGCCGCGCTCGCCGACATACGCCCGATGTAACCCATCGAGCTTCGACCTTAGCGGATGGACCCCGCCGTTCAAGGCTGGCCAAGGCGACGCCGGGAACCTAGGTTAAGTCATGCTCACGACTGAAGAAATCGAGCGCTACGCCCGCCATCTGGTGCTGCGGGATATCGGCGGGGCCGGCCAAAACAAGCTCAAGGCCGCCAGGGTCTTGGTCATCGGCGCCGGCGGTTTGGGCGCACCCTTGCTGCTCTATCTGGCGGCGGCCGGCGTGGGCGAGATCGGCGTCGTCGATAACGACATGATTTCGCTGTCGAATTTGCAGCGCCAGGTGATCTTCACGACCGCCGATATTGGCAAGCCGAAGGCCGAAGTCGCCGCGCGCGCCGTCGCCGCGCTCAATCCGCACGTCAAGGTGACGGGTTACATCGAGCGCATGGTCGCCGACAACGCGCTTGGTCGGCTCGAACACTGGGATTGTATCGCCGACGGAAGCGATAATTTCGCGACCAGATATCTCGTCTCCGACGCCTGCTATTTCGCCCGCAAGCCTCTCGTCACGGCCGCCGTCGGAACCTTCGACGGCAGCCTCACCACGATCCGCGCGCACGAGCGCGGCGCCGGCGGCGCGCCCAATCCGACCTACCGCTGCCTGTTTCCGGCACCGCCGCCCGCCGGCAGCATCCCGGCCTGCTCGGAAGCCGGCATCCTCGGCGCGCTGCCCGGCGTTATCGGCTCGATGATGGCGCTCGAGGTGATCCGTGAAATCGTCGGTTTCGGCCGCGGCCTCGTCGGCCGTCTGCTGATGGTCGACGTGCGCGACATGCGCTTCGAGACGCTCGACTACGCGTGGGACGACAACAACCCGCTCACCGGCAGGACGCCGACCATCCATGATCTGACGGTCCACGCCAGCGGGCCTTGACCGGGCTCCGGACTAAAATTCGTGTTAGTGGCATTGACACTAAATTAGATTTGGTGTTAGTGACAATAACATGAAAAGCAGGAAGCGCGTTTACCGGATGACCGCGCGGTCCGCCAAGGCGGCGGCCCTGCGCGATCGCATCTGCGCGGCGACGATCCGGCTCTACCGGGACGCGGCGCTGGACGAATTCACGCTCGACGACGTCGCCAGAAACGCGCAGACGACGGTTCAGACCGTGCTGCGGGCGTTCAAGAGCAAGGACAATCTCATCTTTGCGGCTCTGGAGCTCATGGCGGACAAGGACTCGCCGCATTTTGCGGGTCAGCCCGGCGGCTTTCGCCGCACGCCGCCCGGCGACGTCGCCGCGGCGGTCGCGGAAATCTACAGCGCCTACGAAGTCATCGGTGACATGGTCATCCGAAACCTTGGCGACGAACAGCGCAATCCGGCGCTCAAGCCGTTGCTGGATCGCGGCCGCAACCACCATCGTGAATGGTTGAGATCGGTGTTTGAGCCGCGACTGAAGAAAACGTCCGGTGCGGCACGCGAGCGTCTCTTCAATTGCCTGATCGCCGCGACCGATGTGTACATCTGGAAAGTTCTTCGACGCGACATGGGTCTGAGGCGGCCGGCGGCGGAAGCTGTCGTGCGACAGCTCGTGACCTCTGTGACAATGGAGCAGTCCAATGGCACGGTTTCTTTGGCTGAACTGGTCCGGCGGCGGCAACCTGCCGCCTAGCCTTGGCATTGCCCGCGCCCTGACGGAGCGTGGCCACCGCGTGACGTTCGCCGGGCGTCCGGAGATGGTGCCGCGCGTGGAGGCGGCCGGATTTCCCGCCATCGAGATCATGAAAGCCTACGCCCAGGTTGCCCGCTACCCGCAGGGACACCCGCTCACGCGCGCGGCCTGCTATCTGACATCGCCGGACGTCCAGGACGAGATCAAGACGATCGTGGCGGACGAAAAGCCCGACGTGCTTTTGGTCGACGCCATGTTCCCGGCAGCTCTTCTGGAAGCCCGGAAACTGGGTTTGCCGAACGCGGTCATCCTGCACACGTTCCTGTTCCGGCAGCTCGATATGTGGCGGAATGTCTTCACGATGTTTGGCGGCATGCGCGAGCAGGCCGGCTTCGGAAATCTTCCCGGCGTCGATGAGCTCTGGCGCGAGATGGATCGTATCGTCTGCACCGCGATTGTGTCGTTCGATGCGTCTCCCGCTCCGGGGTGGGAGCTGGCGCGTCACGTCGGTCCCGTGCTCGAAACCGAAAAGGTGGCGAAGCCGCTCGCGCTGCCTTGGCCCGAAAACGATCCGACTCCGCTCGCGCTGGTGAGCTTCAGCACCGGATTCGAGCAACGCAATCTCGATAAGCTCCAGCGCACGCTGGACGCGATCGCGGGCCTGCCGCTTCATGCGGTCGTCACCACCGGCGGCATCGTCCGGCCGGACGAACTCCGCGCGCCCGCCAATGCGCTGGTCGTCAACTTTGCCGACCACGATCCGATCCTGGCGCGGGCTAGCCTTGTGGTCACGCACGGCGGCCATGGCACGGCAATGCGATCGTTGCGCCACGGCCTGCCGATGGTCCTGCTGCCCGGCCTTGCGGCCGACCAGCCCCACATTGCGGCTTTGATGCAGGAATGGGGTGTCGGGCGTTCGCTGCCTGGTGACGCGGAAGCTTCCGCGATCCGCGCTGCGATCCAGGATATCCTGTCGAATCCGTCGTTCCGCGCCCGCGCGCGTCAGCGTTCGACGGCGTTGCGCGGCGTGGACGGCGCAGCCGTAGCCGCCGACGAAGTGGAGGCGCTTGTCGTATCCGGCCGGCGCTTCCGGCCGGCGGCATCGCGCCACGACGGCGCTCCGGCGATGCAGAACATGCGATGAAGAGGTGACAACAATGCTTGCATCGAATCTTATCCGAATCGGCGTCGTGATTGCCCTGGTCGGCCTTGCGGCCGGAATCGGGATGGGCATCGCCGACGACTTCCGCCTTGCCCCGGCCCATGCTCACCTCAATCTGGTGGGGTTCGTGACGCTGTTTCTGGCCGGCCTCTATTATGCCGTGGTGCCGGAGGCGGCGGAAACCACGCTGGCGAAGATTCAAGGCGTCGCCGCGGTGGCCGGCGCGGTGCTGTTTCCGACGGGCATCAGTCTCGTGGTGATGATCGGGCCGCAATTCGTGCCGGTCGCCATCGCTGGCGCGCTGATCGTTTTTCTGGGGATGGCGCTGCTGGCCTGGATCGTGTTCCGCTTCGGCGTGCCGCTATTGAAACGGCCGGTCTAGAGTCTGATCTTCAAAGATCGAACCATGATCCGCTCATTCCCGCACTCGGGTCCGCGCTGCGCGCGGCCCGGAGTGCAGGGACGAGCGGAATACGATGCGATTCAACGCGATGAATCAGACTCTAGGCTCGCTCCCTACAGCATCGAGGGCAGCACGCGGTCCGGCGGCTTGTGGCCGTCCATCCAGGTGCGGATGTTGACGATCACCTTCTCGCCCATGTCGATGCGGCCCTCGAGCGTCGCCGAGCCCATGTGCGGCAGCAGCACGACCTTGCCGGCCTTGGCGAGCTTGACCAGCTTCGGATTGACGGCGGGCTCGTGCTCGAACACGTCGAGTCCGGCGCCGGCGATGCCGCCGGTGTCGAGCAGCCGCACCAGCGCGTTTTCGTCGATCACTTCGCCGCGCGCGGTATTGACGATATAGGCCTCGGGCCGCATCAGCTTGAGGCGGCGCGCCGACAGCAGGTGATAGGTCGCCGGCGTGTGCGGGCAGTTGATCGAGACGATGTCCATGCGCGCCAGCATCTGGTCGAGGCTTTCCCAGTAGGTGGCGTCGAGCTCTTCCTCGATCTTGCGGCTGAGCCGGCGGCGGTTGTGATAATGGATCTGCAGGCCGAAGGCGCGCGCCCGCCGCGCCACCGCCTGGCCGATCCGGCCCATGCCGACGATGCCGAGCCGTTTGCCGTGGATGCGGTGACCGAGCATCCAGGTCGGAGTCCAGCCGGTCCAGTCGTTCTCGCCGGTCAGGATCGTGGCACCTTCGGCGAGCCGCCGCGGCACCGCGAGGATCAGCGCCATCGTCATGTCGGCGGTGTCTTCGGTGAGGACGCCCGGCGTGTTGGTGATGGTGATGCCGCGCTGGTTGGCGGTCGCCACGTCGATATTGTCGAAGCCGTTGCCGAACTGGGCGATCAGCTTGAGCTGCTCGCCGGCCTTGCTGAGCACGGCGTTGTCGATGCGATCGGTCACCGTCGGCACCAGCACGTCGGCGACTTTGACGGCTTCGGCGAGCTGGCCTTGAGTCATTGGCTTGTCGTCGGCGTTGAAACGCGCGTCGAATAGCTCGCGCATCCGGAGTTCCACGTTGTCCGGCAGCTTGCGCGTCACGATGACCAGTGGCTTCCTGATTTTCGGCATGGCTGTGCGCCGTTCAGCCCTCTTTAACCGTATTGACTCACACTGGCCCGCAGCGGGCGCGTGCCTAGAACCGAGTTGATCTGCGTCTTTCCTATCAGATGGCGATAACAAGACAAAGCATCGGGGCTTTAGCCCTTGCGCCGCTGTTCCTGCTCGCCGGGGCATTCTTTGGGGAAGGGCCGGCGCCGCACCTCAAGGCCCTGCAATTCACGTCGGGCGCCGCCCACGCCGCCAATTCGGTCGGCGACAACCCGGTTGGAACCGTCACCGGCCTGCCGGTGCCCCGCTTCGTCAGCCTCAAGTCCGACCGGGTCAACGTCCGCAGCGGCCCGGACAAGGACCAGGACGTGCGCTGGGTCTACACCCGCGCCGGCATGCCGGTGGAGATCACCGCTGAATACGACAACTGGCGCCGCGTGCGCGACTGGGAAGGCGCGGAAGGCTGGGTCTATCATTCGCTGCTGTCGGGCCGGCGCACCGCCGTGGTGGTGCCGCGCGGCAAGGACGAACTCGTGCCGCTCTACGCTGACGATGACGGCAAGTCGTCGGTCGTGGCGAAGCTGCAATCCGGCGTGCTGGGGACATTGAAGTCCTGCAACGGCGAATGGTGCCACTTCGAAGGCAAGGGGTTCGACGGCTGGATTCGTCAGGAGCGAATCTGGGGCGCCTATCCGCACGAGAAGGTCGAGTAGACGGGAAAGCCGTCAGCTCACCACGTCGTATTTCGCCGGCATTCCGAGCAACGCCTTTTTGACGAGAGCGGCGCCGTCGCGCGGCGCTGCATCCGTCAATGTCACGACGATGCGGCCTTCCGCTTCTCCGACCGAAAACGCGCCGGGAGCCAGCCCGGCCCTGACGATGGCGTCCGCCATGGCGTGACGCGCCGCGATCGCGCGCAGCGCCGGCTTGTAGATCTTGCCGATCGGCGTGACCGGCAGCGCCGGCAGAATCCAGACATGCTTCGGCCGCGCCGCCGGCTCGGCGACACGCGGCCCGATGAAATCCATCAGCTCCGCCTCGGTCGCCGTCGCGCCGCTCTTGAGCGACACGAACGCAACCGGCAGCTCGCCGGCATAGGAATCCGGCGCGCCGACCGCGGCCGCGATCGCCACCGCCGGATGCTCCAGCAAGGCGTCCTCGATGGTGCCGGGATCGATGTTATGCGCGCCGCGAATGATGACGTCCTTGGCGCGGCCGGTGATGAAGACGCGCTGCTCGTCGTCGACGTGGCCGAGGTCGCCGCTGACGAGCCAGCCGTTCTCGAACGTGCCGGCATTGAGCCGCGCCTCGCTGTAGCCCGGCGCCACGTTCGGCCCCGATAGCGCGACGATGCCGGTCTCGCCTGGCTTGCATGGCCGGTTGAGATCGATGGCCGTGCCTTCGAAAGCGAAGGCCTGCACGCGCGTGAAGGGCAGCCGCAGTCCCGTCGCGCCGGGCGTGCGCGGACCCGCGCAAGGCTCGATGGTGACGACGCCGGCGCATTCCGTCATGCCGAGGATGTTGCGGATCGGCGCGCCGGTATTGCGCTCGAACGTGTCGGCGAGCTCTGTCGGCAGTGGCGAACCGCCGGTCAGAAGCGCGCGCAAGGACGAGATATCGGCGTCGACCGGAAGGTCGTTGAGGGCACTGATGATGGTCGGCACCGCGCCGATCGCCGTGATCCGGTAGGCCTCGACCTGCTTCCAGATCGACTTGACGAACTCGCGGTTGCGCATGCCGAGCCGGCCGGGAATGACAAGCTCGGCGCCGGCGCTCAGCGACGACAGGCCGTAGACGAAACTGCCGGCGACATGGAACAGCGGGAAGCCGTTGACCAGCACGTCGCGCTCGGTGAGCCCGTACATCGCCGCCGCGGCGCGGCCGACGAAGGCCTGGTTGCGATGGCAATGCATCGCCAGCTTCGGCAGCCCGGTGGTTCCGCCGGTGTGGAAATAGGCGGCGATATTGTCGGGCCCGGGCCGGTCGTCGAAGACGAGCCGGTCCGCCGGTTGCGCGTCCATCAGCGTCTCGAAGCTGCCGCTCGAGCGCGCGCAGGGCGCTTCGCTGTCGGTGTCGAGCACGGCGGCGATCGACGGCATCTCCCTGAGCGTGCCGATGACGTTCGGCCAGATCGTCACTTCGGGATTTTCGCCGAGCACGAGTGCGACCTTGGCGCCGGCGGCCTTGAACAGGGCGGCGAGATGGTCGGCGTTGAGCGCCGGATTGATCGGGAAGGCGCGGCCGGCGAGCTCGGCGCCCCACAACGCGATCTGCGCCTGCGGAATGTGCGGGCACAAGATGGCGACGGTGTCGTTGCGGCCGATGCCGAGCGCGCGGAACGCGTTGGCGGCCTGGCGTACGCGCGCCGCCAGCGCGGCGTAGGAGATGACGACGTCGGCCGCCTGGTCGCCGATCTTGCGCAGGTAGCGGATGGCGGTGCGCTCCGGCCACGCCGCGGCGGAGGCCGCGATGATGCCGTACGGCGTCGGATGCGGGAGAAACGCGTCGAGGCCGCGCGCCTCGATTGCGGCGAGGTCGGCGGCGGTGCGGATGACGTGTTCGATGTTGGCCGGCATGACGTCCTGTGTTCAAATTGTGCCGCAAGAAGGAAGGACACATCAATGCCGGCGCCGAAGCGGGAGATTCCCGAAGGCAAGACCTACGACCAGATCGAGATCGGCGACAGCGCGCACTACACGCGCACCATCACCGGCGAGGACATCGACCGCTACGCGGAGTGGACCGAAGACTACAATCCGATGCACATGGACGACGCCTATGCCGCCAAGACGAAATTCGGCAGCCGCGTCGCGCACGGGCCGATCGCCATGGGCATGATCGCGCCGGTGATCGGCATGAACCTGCCCGGGCCGGGCTGCATCCTGATGACGCTCAACGCCGAGTTCAAGAAGCCGGTGAAGCCCGGCGACACCATCACGGCGCGCGCCGAGGTGACGGCCAAGCACGAGGACAAGCGTTATATCGATCTGGCGCTGCGCTACACCAACCAGCGCGGCGAGGACGTCATCGTCGGCAGCGCCAAGGTGAAGCCGCGGGTGGTGAAGTAACACCGCGCTGTCATCGCCCGCGAAATGTTCAGCCCGGACACATGACTGACAGGTGTTCGGGGACATGGCTGACACATCATCATTGCGTGGATTCGGCTGCAAGGGAGGCCGTCCATGCCGTGGCGCGAGGTGTCTGTCGTGGATCAGCGTCGTGAGTTTGTGCGACTTGCAATGCAAGAGGGTGTGAACCGGCGGGAGCTTTGCCGTCGCTTTGGGATCAGCTCGACGGTGGGTTACAAATGGCTGGATCGGTTTGCGGCTGGCGAGACCGAGCTCGCGGATCATTCGCGCCGGCCGCTCGCTAGTCCTGCTCGCAGTGACGCAGCCATCGAAGCTGCGGTGCTGGCGGTGCGTGATGCGCATCCGGTGTGGGGAGCGCGCAAGATCGCCCGCTGCCTTGCGCGCACAAGGCAGCATGTTCCTGCGGTCTCGACCGTGCACGCCATTCTGCAGCGGCACGGCCGCGTCCCGCCGCCGGCCGGCACCCCCGGCCAGCCCTATCGGCGGTTCGAGAAGCAGGCGCCGAACCTGCTCTGGCAGATGGACTTCAAGGGTCACATGCCGCTCGGCGACGGCGCATCGTGTCATCCGCTGACCATGATCGACGATCATTCGCGCTTTGCCTTGTGCCTGGCAGCATGCGCGAATGAGCAAGGAACGACGGTCAAAATGCACCTGCAGACGACATTCCGCCGCTACGGGCTGCCGGAGGCGGTGTTCGTCGACAACGGCGGTCCTTGGGGGTTTACCCTCGACGAGCCCTGGACCAGGCTCGGCGTCTGGCTGTTGAAGCTCGGCGTCGGGGTGATCCACAGCAGGCCTTATCACCCGCAGAGCCGCGGCAAGAACGAGCGCTTTCATCGCACGCTCAAGGCCGAGGTGTTCGCCTTCGAGCGCTTTCGCAATCTTGCTGCTGTCCAGCGCACGCTCGATCGCTGGCGTGACGTCTACAATCTCGATCGACCGCACGAAGCGCTCGACCAGGAGGTGCCGGCAAGCCGCTATCGGCCGAGCATGCGGCCAATGCCCGACCGCCTGCCCGAGGTTGAATACGATGACTGTGAGATCGTTCGCTCGGTCTCAACCACCAAAGCCTATGTCAGCTTCAAGGGGCGGCTGTGGAAAGTCCCACAAGCCTTCCGCGGCGAGCGTCTCGCCATCCGACCCCTCAGTACCGACGGTCGCTATGGCATCTTCTTCGCAGCCCATCAGATCGCAACCATTGACTTGACCAACCATCAATCTGTCAGCCATGTCTCCGAACAGGCGTCATCTATGTCCCCAGGCTGAACAGAAAGCGGGCGATCCAGTATCCGATGAGGCTCATTGATTACGGGATGCCCCGCTTTCGCGGGGCATGACACTCAGAAAATGAGACAGAGAGAAAAAAGAAGAGATTTACTTTGCGGCGTCGCTCTTGCGGCGCAGCCGCACCACCACGTCGATGCGGGCGATCTCGTAGCCTTCCGGCGTGGCCGGCATGCGGTCGAGCCCGACATTGGCATCCGGGATGTCGAACAGTTCGTTGTCGCCCTCGACGAAGAAGTGGTGGTGGTCGGAGATGTTGGTGTCGAAGTAGGCCTTCGAGCCGTCGACGCCGACCTGACGCAGCAGGCCGGCTTCGGTGAACTGATGCAGCGTGTTGTAGATGGTGGCGAGCGACACCGGCACCTTGGCGCGGGTCGCCTCCTCGTAGAGCGTTTCCGCCGACAGGTGACGGTCGCCCTTGCCGAACAGCAGCCAGCCCAGGGCCATGCGCTGACGCGTCGGCCGTAAACCGACCGCGCGCAGCATCGACTTCACGTCATGCCACGGGCACCCGGTGAGATCGCCGCACTGCATGGCGCGCCGGTCGTTTTCGGCCTCTTTGCTGAACACCATCGTGCGGGTCATGTCCATTGGAAACGCTCGAAATGACAATATTTTCAAGGGCCTCCGCGAGAGACCGTTTCACTTGCAACATATACGCAATCGCATGTGCGATGCAACCACGGGACCTTGTGGAACTTGACGGCAGGGGCAAAGCGAACCCTGCGAAATGCCGCGGACCGCTGGCTTTGCCACCTTGGGCCCCTATGTTAGGAAAATTCCCATGACGATGCAGCCAGTTGCCGCAGGGGGGATGGATTTGCCGACGGATCAACGGCCGAGCAGTTTCGGCTACGAGGACTTGCTGGCCTGCGGGCGCGGCGAGATGTTTGGACCCGGTAACGCGCAGTTGCCGCTGCCGCCCATGCTGATGTTCGACCGGATTTCCGAGATTTCGGAGCAGGGCGGCGAGCACGGCAAGGGCCTGGTGCGCGCCGAGCTCGATCTCAAGCCCGACCTCTGGTTCTTTCTCTGCCACTTCAAGGGCGACCCGGTGATGCCCGGTTGCCTCGGCCTCGACGCGCTGTGGCAGATGGTCGGATTTTTCCTGGGCTGGCTCGGCGCGCCGGGCCGGGGCCGTGCGCTCGGCCTCGGCGAGCTCAAGTTCTCCGGTCAGGTGCTGCCGACGATGAAGAAGATCGTCTACGGCGTCGACTTCAAGCGCGTCATGCGCTCGAAGCTGGTGCTCGGCATCGCCGACGGCTGGCTGTCGGCTGACGGCAATGTCATTTACAAGGCGATCGATCTCAAGGTCGGTCTGTTCCGCGACGATCAGATGGCGCAGCCGAGCGGCGCGTGATTCCGATCGCCGCGTGCCGGTGAAGCTCTTGCGTCATCCTGCGCTCCGGTCCATGTCAGGTGCATGTTTGGGGCGCGCTGGAGCAAGCCGGCGCCGCTTTAGAGGGCGCATATGATGAGACGCGTTGTCGTGACCGGGATGGGCATCGTTTCGTCCATCGGCAACAACACCCAGGAGGTTCTCGCCAGCCTGCGCGAGGCGCGGTCGGGTATTTCGCGCGCGGAGCAGTTCGCGAGTCATGGTTTCAAGTGCCAGGTCTACGGCGCCCCGACGCTCGATCCGGCCGGCTCGGTCGACCGCCGCGCCATGCGTTTTCTCGGCCCGGGTTCGGCGTGGAATCATGTCGCCATGGAGCAGGCGATCCGCGATTCCGGCGTCGAACCATCCGACATTTCCAACGAGCGCACCGGCATCGTGATGGGCTCGGGCGGGCCGTCGACCTCGACCATCGTCGCCGCCGCCGACATCACCCGCGAGAAGGGCACGCCGAGGAAGATCGGCCCGTTCGCCGTGCCGAAGGCGATGTCGTCGACCGCGTCGGCGACGCTCGCCACCTGGTTCAAGATCAAGGGCGTCAATTATTCGATCTCGTCGGCCTGCGCGACCTCGAATCACTGCATCGGCAACGCCACCGAGCTGATCCAGTGGGGCAAGCAGGACATGGTGTTCGCGGGCGGCTCGGAAGAGCTCGACTGGACCCTGTCCGACATGTTCGACGCCATGGGCGCGATGTCGTCAAGCTACAACGGCACGCCGGAGAAGGCGTCGCGCGCCTACGACCGCGACCGCGACGGCTTCGTCATCGCCGGCGGCGCCGGCGTCCTCGTGCTGGAGGAGCTCGAGCACGCCAAGGCGCGCGGCGCGAAGATTTACGCCGAGGTCGCCGGCTACGGCGCGACCTCGGACGGCGACGACATGGTGGCGCCGTCGGGCGAGGGCGCGGTGCGCTGCATGAAGCTCGCGCTCGGCACCGTGAAGGCGCCGATCGATTACATCAATCCGCACGCCACCTCGACGCCGGTCGGCGACGTCAAGGAGATCGAGGCGATCCGCGAGGTGTTCGGCGCCGGCAAGTGCCCGCCGATCTCGGCGACCAAGTCGCTGTCCGGCCATTCGCTCGGCGCCGCCGGCGCGCAGGAGGCGATCTATTCGCTCCTGATGATGAACAACGGCTTCATCTGCGAGAGCGCCAACATCGAGAACCTCGACCCGGCCATGGCCGACATGAACATCCTGCGCGCCCGCAAGGACAACGTGGCGCTCGGCTGCGTCCTCTCCAACTCGTTCGGCTTCGGCGGCACCAACGCCTCCGTCGTTTTCAAGCGGCTCGACGCATGAGTGAAACAGTGACGTCATCCTCCCGTCGCAACGGCGACCTAGACGAGCCTTCAAGCGGGCCGGGCGCGCTTCGCCGCGCCGTGTCCGTCGGGAGGGCTTCGCATGTCATCGCCACCGTCGGGGTCGATCGTTCCCTTCGTGCCGCGGAGGTCCGCCGTGGCTGAGACACCGATCAAGACCAGCCCGCTGATGCAAGGCAAGCGCGGCCTCATCATGGGTGTCGCCAACGATCATTCGATCGCCTGGGGCATCGCCCGCACGCTGCACGCCCACGGCGCCAAGCTCGCCTTCACCTATCAGGGCGAGGCGCTCTTGAAGCGCGTCAAGCCGCTAGCCGCGCAAGTCGACACCGACCTGCTGCTGCCGTGCGACGTCGAGAACATCGCGACCGTGGACGCGGTATTCTCCGAGCTCGGCCGCCAGTGGGGCGGCCTCGATTTCCTCGTCCACGCCATCGGCTTCTCGGACAAGAACGAGCTCAAGGGCCGTTACGCCGACACCACGCGCGACAACTTCACCCGCACCATGGTGATCTCCTGCTTCTCGTTCACCGAGGTGGCGAAGCGCGCCGCCGCGCTGATGACGGCCGGCGGCTCGATGATCACGCTGACATATAACGGCGGCGAGCGCGCCATGCCGAACTACAACGTCATGGGCGTCGCCAAGGCCGCGCTCGAGGCGTCGGTGCGCTATCTCGCGGTCGACTTCGGCCACCAGAACATCCGTGTCAATGCGATCTCGGCGGGTCCGATCCGCACATTGGCGGGTGCCGGCATCAACGACGCGCGCTTCATGTTCGCGTTCCAGCAGCAGCATTCGCCGCTTGGCCGCGGCGTCACGCTCGACGAGCTTGGCGGCTCGGCGCTCTATCTGCTGTCGGAGTTGTCCGGCGGCGTCACCGGCGAGATCCATTTCGTCGACTGCGGCTACAACGTCATCGCGATGCCGCAACCCGACGCGCTGCGCGCTGAAGAGACGGCCGAGGCCCTGGCCAAGGACGCCGCGCAGTAGCCTGGGAACAGGGGACAATCGGCCTCTCACAGTCTGACTCGAAAAGAGCCCGTCAAAGTCAACGACGTGTCCCGGACGCGGTGCAGCACGAGCCGTCAGCGTGTTTATGCGCGTCTTCGACGCGCTATGGCGAAGTGGTGCACCGCAGAGCCGGGACCCCGGTTATATGCAAAGAAACCGGGGTCCCGGGTCTGCAGCACACCGCTAACGCGCTGCGCTGCGCCCGGGACACGAGTTTGAAAACTCGGAATCATTTCCAGTCAAACTCTCAGGATGAGGCGGAGAAATAAAAACGGCTGGGCATGACCCGGCCGTTTTCGTTTGCGGTTTCGACGCTTGCGATCAGGCGTGCAGGTCGAAGCGGTCGGCGTTCATCACCTTGGTCCAGGCCGCGGCGAAGTCCCTGGCAAACTTCTCCTTCGAGTCGGCGCAGCCATAGACCTCGGCGAAGGCGCGGAGCTGCGAGTGCGAGCCGAAGATGAGATCGACGCGTGTCGCGGTCCATCTCTTGTCGTGAGTCTTGCGGTCACGGCCCTCGTAGACGCCGTCGCCGGCGGGCACCCATTCGTTATCCATGGTGAGCAGGTTGACGAAGAAATCGTTCGTCAGCTTGCCGGCGTCTTTTGTGAAAACGCCGTGCTTCGAGCCGCCGACATTGGCGCCGAGCACGCGCAGGCCGCCGACGAGGACGGTCAGCTCCGGCCCGGTCAGCTTCAGCAGTTGCGCCCGGTCGATCATGGCTTCTTCCGGCGCCATGAACTGCTGCTTCTTGCCGACGTAGTTGCGGAACGCATCCGCCCGCGGCTCGAGCGGCGCGAACGACTCGACGTCGGTCTGCTCCTGCGTCGCGTCCATGCGGCCTGGCGTGAAAGGCACCTTGAGATCGATGCCGGCATCCTTCGCTGCCTTCTCGATAGCTGCCGAGCCGCCGAGCACGATCAGGTCGGCGAGCGAGATTTTCTTGCCGTCCTTTTGCGCAACGTTGAAGTCCTTCTGGACCGTCTCAAGCTTCGCCAGCACTGTCTTGAGCTGGGCCGGCTCGTTCACCTCCCAGTCCTTCTGCGGCGCGAGACGGATACGCGCGCCGTTGGCGCCGCCGCGCTTGTCGGAGCCGCGGAAGGTCGAGGCCGAGGCCCAGGCCGTCGAGACGAGTTGCGGCACCGTAAGGCCGGAGGCGAAAATCTTCGCCTTGAGATCGGCGATGTCCTTGTCGTCGACCAGCTTGTGATCGACGGCCGGAACCGGGTCCTGCCAGATCAGCACTTCCTTCGGTACGAGCGGGCCGAGATAACGCTCGCGCGGACCCATGTCGCGGTGCGTGAGCTTGAACCAGGCGCGGGCAAAGGCGTCCGCGAACTGGTCCGGGTTCTCGTAGAAGCGCCGCGAGATCTTTCCGTAGATCGGGTCGAAGCGCAGCGACAGGTCGGTGGTCAGCATGGTCGGCACATGCTTCTTTGACTTGTCGAAGGCGTCGGGGGTGATGGCAGGAGCGCCTTTCGCCTGCCACTGATGAGCGCCGCCCGGGCTCTTGGTCAGCTCCCACTCGTACTTGAACAGCGTCTCGAAGAAGTTGTTGTCCCACTTCGTCGGCGTCTGCGTCCAGGTGACCTCGAGACCGCTGCCGATCGTGTCACTGCCTTTGCCAGTGCCGAATTTGCTCTTCCAGCCGAGGCCCTGATCCTCGATCGGGGCGGCTTCCGGCGCCGGGCCGACCAGCGATGGATCGCCGGCGCCGTGGGTCTTGCCGAAAGTGTGGCCGCCGGCGATCAGCGCGACGGTCTCTTCGTCGTTCATCGCCATGCGGAAGAACGTCTCGCGAATGTCTTTTGCGGCGGCGACCGGATCGGGATTGCCGTTTGGGCCTTCCGGGTTGACGTAGATCAGCCCCATCTGCACCGCGCCGAGCGGCTCCGCGAGTTGACGCTCGCCGCTGTAGCGCTCGTCGCCGAGCCACGATCCTTCGGGACCCCAGAACAGCTCCTGCGGCTCCCATTCATCGACGCGGCCGCCGGCGAAGCCGAACGTCTTGAATCCCATCGACTCCAGCGCGGCATTACCAGCGAGGACGTAAAGGTCGGCCCACGAAATCTTGCGGCCGTATTTCTGCTTGATCGGCCACAGCAGGCGGCGCGCCCTGTCGAGCAGTACGTTGTCCGGCCAGCTGTTGAGCGGCGCGAAGCGCTGCTGGCCGCCGCCGGCGCCGCCGCGGCCGTCGGCGATGCGATAGGTGCCGGCGCTGTGCCAGGCCAGGCGGATCATGAGGCCGCCGTAGTGGCCGAAGTCGGCCGGCCACCAGTCCTGCGAATCCGTCATCAGCTTTTTCAGGTCGGCGATGACGGCGTTGAGATCGAGGCTCTTGAACTCCTTGGCGTAGTCGAATGCTTCGCCCATCGGATCGGACAGCCTGGATTTGGTGTGGAGCACCTGCACATCCAGTTGCTCGGGCCACCAATCGCGGTTTCTCGGGCCGTGGCCGGTAAAGGGGCATTTGCCCGCGCGTTTGTCGTCGGTCTTTGCGTCCATTTTTTTCCTCCGATGCGTTCCGTCGTTTCTTTAGATCAGCTC
The DNA here is from genome assembly GCA_029980465.1 of Pseudolabrys sp. Classification (GTDB taxonomy): domain Bacteria; phylum Pseudomonadota; class Alphaproteobacteria; order Rhizobiales; family Xanthobacteraceae; genus Pseudolabrys. The sequence continues at coordinate 1,460,785 of JARYIJ010000001.1, read as the reverse complement.
CGTGTTGCGGTTTTTAGGCGCGGCATTCGATCAGGTCTAATCGTATTGCTTGCCCATGCCGATAAGATTAGCTTATCGGCATGATCACGTTGCGTCAGTTACGGTACCTTGCCTCGCTTGCCCGCCATCGCCATTTCGGCCGCGCCGCCGACGATTGCGCCGTCACCCAGCCGGCGCTGTCCATGCAGATCCGCGAGTTCGAGCGTGAACTGGGCGTCGAATTGATCGAGCGGCGTCCCAACGACATTGCGCTGACCGAAACCGGCCTCGAGGTCGCGGCACGGGCCGAGCATATCCTCGCCTCGGTGCGCGACCTCGTCGATTTCGCCCGCCATCGCGATCCGCTCAGCGGCTCACTCAAGCTCGGCATCATTCCGACTTTGGCGCCCTATCTGCTGCCGCGTGTCCTGCCGCCCTTGCAGTTGCATTACCCGGCGCTGGCGCTGGAAATTCGCGAAAGCCAGACATCGACGCTGGTCGACGAACTCGTGACAGGTCGGCTCGACGCCGCGATGCTGGCGCTGCCGGTCGAGGGCGCCGACCTCGACACCGTCGCGCTGTTCAACGATGCCTTCCTGCTCGCCGTGCCCGCAAACGATCCTTTGCATGGTCCCATCACGCCGGACGATGTCGACCGGCGCCGCCTTATCCTGCTGGAAGAAGGTCATTGCTTGCGCGACCAAGCGCTGGCGTTCTGCGGCATGGCGCGGCGTGACCTGCCCGCCGGGCTCGGCGCGACGTCGCTGACGACGGTGATGCAGATGGTGGCGAACGGCTTCGGCGTGACGCTAGTGCCGCAGATCGCCGCCGACACCGAGCTGTGCGACCGGCGGGTCCGGGTGCTGCGTTTCGCCGCGCCGGCGCCGGGTCGCACCATCGGGCTCGCCTGGCGCAAGACATCGCCGCGCCGCGCCGATTTCGAGGCGCTCGGAGGACTGGTGCAGGACCTGATCGTTCCAGCGCTGTCGCGCCATCGCGACACGGCCGGGGCGCAATAGGGGCCGGCGGCGATGTCGGTCGGCTGGCACAGGGCGTCGATCTGCCGACGCCGGATTTCGCGGCGGCGCGGCGCAACCGCCTCCTCACATGAGGTGAAAAGTTGCGCCGAAAAATAAAAGGGCGGCTCGAAAGCCGCCCTTCGTTTCTCTCACGTGCGTAACGGTTACTCAGCCGCACCGCTGGCGGGCTGCTCGTCGTGACGCTTCTTCTCGATGTCCTCGCCGGTGGCCTGATCGACCGCTTTCATCGACAGGCGCACCTTGCCACGCTCGTCCATGCCGAGGAACTTGACCTTGACCTTGTCGCCTTCCTTGACGACGTCGGAGGTCTTGTTGACCCGGTGCGGCGCGAGCTGGCTGATGTGGACGAGGCCGTCGCGGGCGCCGAAGAAGTTCACGAAGGCGCCGAAGTCCATCACCTTGACGACGGTGCCCTCGTAGATGTGGCCGGGCTCCGGATCGGACGCGATCGACTTGATCCAGTTGATCGCCGCCTTGATCGACTCGCCGTTGGCCGAGGCGACCTTCACCGAGCCGTCGTCCTCGATGTTGATCTTGGCGCCGGTCTTCTCGACGATCTCGCGGATCACCTTGCCGCCGGTGCCGATCACTTCGCGGATCTTGTCGGTCGGGATCTTGAACATCTCGATGCGCGGCGCGTGCTCGCCGAGCTCGGCGCGGGCGGTGTTGATCGCCTTCGCCATCTCGCCGAGAATGTGGACGCGGCCGTCCTTCGCCTGCGCGAGGGCGACCTTCATGATCTCCTCGGTGATGCCGGCGATCTTGATGTCCATCTGCAACGAGGTGATGCCGTTCTCGGTGCCGGCGACCTTGAAGTCCATGTCGCCGAGATGATCCTCGTCGCCGAGGATGTCCGAGAGGATGGCGTAGCGCTTGTCCTCGAGGATCAGGCCCATGGCGATGCCCGCGGTCGGCCGCTTGATCGGCACGCCGGCGTCCATCAGCGCCAGCGAGGAGCCGCACACCGTCGCCATCGACGACGAGCCGTTCGACTCGGTGATCTCCGACACCACGCGGATGGTGTAGGGGAACTCCTCCTTCGACGGCAGCATCGGGCGGATGGCGCGCCAGGCCAGCTTGCCGTGGCCGATCTCGCGGCGCTTGGTGCCGCCGAGGCGGCCGGTCTCGCCGACCGAGTAGGGCGGGAAGTTGTAGTGCAGCAGGAACGTCTCCTTGTAGGTGCCCTGCAGCGCATCGATGAACTGCTCGTCCTCGGCGGTGCCGAGCGTGGCGACGACCAGCGCCTGCGTTTCGCCGCGGGTGAACAGCGCCGAGCCGTGGGTGCGCGGCAGCACGCCGACCTGCACGTCGATCGGGCGCACCGTCTTGGTGTCGCGGCCGTCGATGCGTTTGCCGGTGTCGAGAATGTTCCAGCGCACGATCTTGGCTTCGAGCTCCTTGAACACGCCGGCGACGCGCACCTTGTCGTATTTCGGCTCCTGGTCCTCCGGGAAGAAGTACGCCATCACGCGCTCCTTCACGGCGCCGACCGCGGCGTAGCGGTCCTGCTTCTTCGAGATGGCGTAGGCTTCGCGCAGGTCCTTCTCGGCGAGGCCGAGGATGTCCTGCTCGAGCGCCTTGTTGTCGGCGGTCTCGAGATCACGCGGCTCCTTGGCGGCCTTCTCGGCGAGCTTGATGATCGCCTCGATGACCGGCTGGAAGTGGCGGTGGCCGAACATCACGGCGCCGAGCATGATGTCCTCGGACAGCTCGCGGGCTTCCGATTCGACCATCAGCACGGCTTCATTGGTGCCGGCGACCACGAGGTCGAGCTGGCTCTCCGGCATCTCGTCGAGCTGCGGATTGAGCACGTATTCGTTGTTGATGAAGCCGACGCGGGCGGCGCCGATCGGCCCCATGAACGGCACGCCCGACAGCGTCAGCGCCGCGGAGGCCGCGACCATCGCGACGATGTCGGGGTCGTTCTCGAGGTCGTGCGAGAGCGTGGTGACGATCACCTGCGTCTCGTTGTGCCAGCCGTCGGCGAACAGCGGACGGACCGGGCGGTCGATGAGGCGGGAGACCAAGGTCTCCTTCTCGGTCGGACGGCCCTCGCGCTTGAAGTAGCCGCCGGGAATGCGGCCCGCCGCGTAGAACTTCTCCTGGTAGTCGACGGTGAGCGGCAGGAAGTCGACACCTTCGCGCGGCGTCTTCGCCGCGACGGCGGTGGCGAGCACGGTGGTTTCGCCGTAGGTGGCGAGCACCGCGCCGTCGGCCTGCCGCGCGATGCGGCCTGTTTCGAGCGTTAGCTTGCGGCCGCCCCAATCCAGTTCAACGGTATGCTTATCGAACATCTGTTCTGTCTTTCATGAATTTCGGCGAACTCCGAAAGCCATGAGCAAGACGGCTAGAGGCTGCCGCACGCGACCGCAACGCGGAAGGCAACAGCGTCTGGCGATCCTGCCATGGCGTTTCGAACCTTGCCGGGGCACCGGATGGACCCTTGTCCGCCGGTCCCTGACGTCGGGCAGCGCGCCAATCACGCCACCGGACAAAAAAGCGAATGCTTGGGTCACGCAACGACCGGCATCCGCATGCGAAACGCGCGGGACTGGTCCCGCGCGTCAACAAATCAGCGGCGAATGCCGAGCTTCTCGATCAAGTCCTTGTAGCTCTTCTCGTTGGTGCGGCGCAGGTAATCGAGCAGGGTGCGGCGCTGGCCGACGAGCTTGAGCAAGCCGCGACGGGAGTGGTTGTCCTTGACGTGGGTCTTGAAGTGCTCGGTGAGGTTATTGATGCGCTCGGAGAGGATCGCGACTTGCACTTCCGGCGATCCGGTGTCCCCGGCTTTCTTGGCGTATGTCTTGATGACTTCAGCCTTGCGGCTTGCAGTAACCGACATCGGTCAAATTTCCTTTCTGCGGCCGGTGCCATGCAGCCCGGCCAGGTTGAACACGCGCTTGGGGACGATTTCGCCGTGGTCCACGTCGGCGAGCGCCTGCAACTGGCCGCCCGCCGTCACATAGACCGTTCCGGTGAAGATCGGAGCGTCCCGTCCGCGCAACAAAACGGCTTGGCCGCGGTGCAGCCTCGCCGCATCCGCCCGGCTAACGGCCAGCGCCGGGATGTCGTCCAGCGCGGTCTCGACGGGCATGAGCGCGTCGGCGAGGCTTGCCTCGCCGGCGGCGGCTTTCTGGCACATCGCCTCCAGCCGTTCCAGCGAAATCATGGTGTCTTCGCCGAACGGGCCGACGGCAACGCGCCGGAGCGCGCAAACATGGCCGAAACAGCCCAGTTTACGGCCCAAATCGCGGGCAATGGCCCGGACATAGGTGCCTTTGCCGCATTCCGCCTCGAAGTCGGACTGCCCAGGGACCGGGGTGCCGGTGAGCTCGAGCCGGCCGATATCGACCTCGCGGGGGGCGAGCTCGACCGCCTCGCCGTCGCGGGCGAGGTCGTAGGCCCGCTCGCCGGCCACCTTGATGGCCGAATAGCGGGGCGGGACCTGGAGGATGGTGCCGGTGAAAGCGGGCAGGGCAGCGCGGATCGCCTCGTCTTCGGGCCGCGCGTCGCTCGTCTGCGTCGCCCGGCCCTCGGCGTCGTCGGTGTCGCGTTCCTCGCCCCACTGCACGGTGAAGCGGTAGAGCTTGCGGCCGTCCATCACGAACGGAACGGTCTTGGTGGCCTCGCCGAGCGCGACCGGCAGCATGCCAGAGGCGAGCGGATCGAGCGTGCCGGCATGGCCGGCGCGCTTCGCCGAGAACAGCCGCTTGATGATTCCCACCGCCTGGGTCGACGTCATGCCGACCGGCTTGTCGAGCAGCACCCAGCCGTGCACGTCGCGCTTGTCGCGGCGGAATTGCTGCTTCTTCCGGCTCTCACCTTGCGGCCGTGAGGTGGCGCCAAACGACGGAGCAGGCGGCTCCTCGGCATGAGGCTGCGCGAGGTTCTTCAGCACATCGTTCATTCGCCGCCCTCGCCGTCAAGGTCGCGTTTCACATTCGGCGAGCGCAGCAGCCTGTCGATGCGCTCGGCTTCGTCGAAACGCTCGTCGAGCCGGAAGCGCAGGTCGGGCGCAAACTTGAGATTGACGCGCCGCGCAATCTCGCCGCGCAGGAATTTCTTGTTGTGGTCGAGCGCGGTCAGCACCGCCGGCGCGTCCTTGCCGCCGAGCGGCATGATGTAGACGGTCGCGAGCCGCAGGTCAGCGGTCATCTTCACCTCCGGCACGGTGATCATGTGCTCCTCGATCACGGGGTCATGCACGTCGCCGCGCGTCAGCAATTCCGCCATCGCGTGACGGATCAATTCGCCGACGCGCAACTGGCGCTGCGAGCCGCCGGCCGATGTGTCGCGGGGAGTTTGTTTGTGCCTTGCCATGACTCAAGCTTTCATTGTGGCCATGGCCGGGCTTGTCCCGGCCATCCCGCTTAGGAAGGCAGTGCGTCCCTTATCGGGATGCCCGGCACAAGGCCGGGCATGACAGTTGATAGGTAGGCGATCTCAGCAACACGTGAGACTTGGACTCACAGCGAGCGTTGAATCTGCTCCACCCGGTAGCATTCGATGACGTCGCCTTGACGCATGTCCTGGTAGTTCTCGAAGGCCATGCCGCATTCCATGCCGGTGCCGACCTCGCGCACGTCGTCCTTGAAGCGCTTGAGTTGCGACAGCTTGCCTTCGTGGATCACGACGTTGTCGCGAATGAGCCGGACGCTGGCGCCGCGCTCGACGGTGCCGTCGGTGACGCGGCAGCCGGCGATCTTGCCGACCTTGGAGATGTTGAAGATCTCGAGGATCTGCGCGTTGCCGAGCATGGTTTCGCGCAAGGTCGGCGCCAACAGGCCCGACATCGCCTTTTTCACGTCGTCGACGAGATCGTAAATGATGTTGTAGTAGCGGATTTCGACGCCGGCGCGCTCGGCCGCCTCGCGCGCTTCCTTGTTGGCGCGGACGTTGAAGGCGATGATCGGAACGCCCGAGGCTTCCGCCAGCGTCACGTCAGACTCGGAGATGCCGCCGACGCCGCCATGCAGCACGCGTGCCGCGACCTCGTCCGTCGCCAGCTTGTCGAGCGCGCCGTTGATCGCTTCAAGCGAGCCCTGCACGTCGGCTTTCACCACCAGCGGGAATTCCTTGCGGCCGCTGGTGCGGGCCTGCGCCATCATCTGCTCGAGCGAGCCGCGCATGCCGCTGGCACGTGCCGCCATCTTCTCGCGCTTCTGGCGGGCGCGGTAATCGGTGACCTCGCGGGCGCGGGCCTCGCTTTCGACCACGGCGAGGCGGTCGCCGGCATCCGGCGTGCCGTTGAAACCCTGCACCTCGACGGGCGTTGAAGGCCCGGCTTCCGGAACGTTTTCGCCGGTGTCGGACACCAGTGCCCGGACGCGGCCCCATTCGGCGCCGGCTACGACGATATCGCCCGTATGCAGCGTGCCGCGCTGGACCAGCACGGTCGCAACCGGGCCGCGGCCGCGGTCGAGCTTCGCCTCGATGACCGTGCCTTCGGCAGCGCGATCCGGATTGGCCTTGAGGTCGAGGATCTCGGCTTGCAGGCCGATGATCTCGAGCAGCTTGTCGATGCCCTGCTTCTTGAGGGCCGAGACTTCTACCTCGAGCACCTCGCCGCCCATCGACTCGACCTGCACCTCGTGCTGTAGCAGGTCGGTGCGCACGCGCGTCGGATTGGCGTCCGGCTTGTCGATCTTGTTGATCGCGACGATCATCGGCACCTTGGCCGCCTTGGCGTGATTGATCGCCTCGACCGTCTGCGGCATGACGCCGTCATCAGCGGCCACGACTAAAACGACGATGTCGGTGACCCTGGCGCCGCGGGCGCGCATCGCGGTGAAGGCGGCGTGGCCGGGCGTGTCGATGAAGGTGATCTTGGCGCCGGACGGCGCGCTGACCTGATAGGCGCCAATGTGCTGCGTGATGCCGCCGGCTTCGCCCGCGGCGACTTCGGCCGAACGGATGGCGTCGAGCAGAGAGGTTTTGCCGTGGTCGACGTGGCCCATCACGGTGACGACCGGCGGCCGCGACTTGAGATTCTCCTCGGCGTCGGTCGTGTCGAACAGGCCCTCCTCGACGTCGGATTCGGCGACGCGGCGCACGGTGTGGCCGAGTTCCTCGGCGATGAGCTGCGCGGTGTCGGCGTCGATCGTGTCGTTGATCGTCGCCATCTGGCCCTGCTTCATCAGCAGGCGGATAACGTCGACCGCGCGCTCCGACATGCGGTTGGCGAGCTCCTGGATCGTGATCGCTTCCGGAATGGTCACTTCGCGTGACAGCTTTTCCTTCGGCTCATTCGCGGCATGGCCCTTGAGGCGCTGGGTACGGCGGCGGAACGACGCGACGGAACGCTCGCGCACATTATCCTGATCGAGCGCATTGATGACCGTCAGGCGGCCGCGCTGCTTTTCGGCGCCGGCGCGCGGTGCCGGACGGGCGGGAGCGGCCGGACGCGCGGTGGCGCCGGGCCGGCGCGACCGCGGCGCTTCCTCGTCTTCCGCTTCGATCGTCAGGCGGCCGGCCGGGCGCTTCGGCGCTTCGTCTTCGCCGAGCCGCCGCTTGGCGACTTCGCCGGCCTTGCGCTTGGATTCTTCTTCGCGCTTGTGGCGCTCCTCTTCATCGTGCTTGCGAGTCTCGGCAGCCTGCCGCTCGATTTTCTCCGCGGCTTCGCGTTCGGCGCGGCGGCGAGCTTCTTCTTCGGCGATCTTGCGCTCTTCGGCCTCGCGCACGCGCGAGTCGGCCAGCGCATGGGCGCGCGCGGTGCGTTCTTCCTCGGTGAGGGTGCGCAGGACGACGCCCGACGTCTTCGGCGGCGCAGACGGGGTGCTCGGCGCGCGGGCTGCGGGCGCAGCCTTCTTGGCCTCCGGCGCCGGAGCCTCGGTCTTGGCCGGGGCCGCCGGCGCGCCGACGCGCCGCTTGACCTCGACGACGACCTGCTTGCTGCGGCCATGGCTGAAGCTCTGCCGCACCACGCCGGTTTCGGTGCGCGGCTTGAGCGTCAACTTGCCTACGCTCAGTTTCTTATCGCCGGGGGTCTTGGTTTCACTCATTCCGTTCTCAGTTCTCTTCGCGTGTAAGGGACGCCGTTGCGGGCGCCGTGCCGTCAAGGCCGGTGGCCGCTTCAGCCGAATTTCCGGTTCGGAAGCGTATGAACCGCTCGGTGCGCGCTAGAAATGTGCTGCTGGCCGGCCCATTCAGCAGGGCTGCATGTACCACATTTATTCGGTCCAGTGCCAAATCCAATTGGGCGCTCGAAAATACTTCGATCACAGGCACTTTTACGTCCTCGCCGCGCCGCCGCAGCGCGGTGGCGAGCTTGCGCTTGCCGTCCTCGGCGGCGTCCTGGGCATGGATCAGGGCCAGAACGTCGCCGGCGAGCGCGGCCTCGACCTTGGCGAAACCGGTGACGACGCCACCGGCCTTGCCGGCGATGGCCAATGCGTCGAGCGCCGACTGCTCCAGCAGGCGTTCGGTCAGCGCGCCAAGCTCCGGATCGACCTTGACCTCGCGCTTGAAGCCTCGCGAGAACACGCGGCGCCTGACGGCCTCATCGACCGCGGCGCGGCTCAATCCAATCCACAGACCGCGGCCGGGCAGCTTGCGTTTGACGTCGGGAACGACATCGCCCGCGGGCCCGACGACGAAACGGATCAGGTCCTCGGCCGGCCGCGTCTGACGGGTGAGCGCGCACGTGCGCTCACCGCCGGTGGCCACCGGTCCCCGATCGAGCTCGTTGTCGGACGCTGTCGCCAGCATTCCGGACGCCCGCTCATGCAGTCGGCGCGGCTTCGGCCGCGACGTCTTCGGTGGGAGGCGGAGCGAGCTCGGCCTCGGTGACCCAGCCCGCTTTCAGGCGAGCCTGCATGACGATCTGCTCGGCGTCTTCGCGCGACAGATCGAAGCCGTCGAGAATGCCCGGCTCGCGCTTGACCTCGCCGTCCTTGCGCTCGGTCCAGCCGGTGAGGTCGTCGGTGGCGCAACCGGCGAGGTCTTCGACGGTCTTCACGCCGTTCTCGCCGAACGCCACCAGCATCTTGGTGGTGACGCCGGGCACGTCGCGAACCGCGTCCTCGACGCCGAGCTCCTTGCGCTTGGCGTCGAGCTCGGCCTCCTGGCGGTCGAGGAATTCGCGGGCGCGCTCCTGCAATTCCTGCGCGGTGTCGTCATCGAAGCCCTCGATGCTCGCCAGCTCCTTCTGGTCGACCATCGCCAGCTCATCGATCGAGCGGAAGCCTTCCGACGCCAGCAGCTGGCCGACGACCTCGTCGAGATTGAGCGACTCGACGAACACCTTGGTGCGGGCCTCGAATTCGGCCTGGCGTCGCTCCGACTCTTCCTGCTCGGTGAGGATGTCGATGTCCCAGCCGGTGAGCTGCGAGGCGAGGCGCACGTTCTGGCCGCGGCGGCCGATCGCGAGCGACAGCTGCTGATCCGGCACGACGACCTCGATGCGCTCCTTCTCCTCGTCGAGCACGACCTTGGAAACCTCGGCGGGCGCCAGCGCGTTGACGACAAAGGTCGCGATGTCCGGCGACCACGGGATGATGTCGATCTTCTCGCCCTGCAGCTCGTTGACTACCGCTTGCACGCGCGAGCCGCGCATGCCGACGCAGGCGCCGACCGGATCGACCGAGGAATCGCGCGAGATCACGGCGATCTTGGCGCGCGAGCCCGGATCGCGGGCGACGGCCTTCACCTCGACGATGCCGTCGTAGATTTCCGGCACCTCCTGCGCGAACAGCTTGGCGGTGAACTGCGGATGCGTGCGCGACAGGAAAATCTGCGGGCCGCGCGGCTCGCGGCGCACGTCGTAGATGTAGGCGCGGATACGGTCGCCGTTGCGGAACACTTCGCGCGGCAGCAACTCGTCGCGGCGCACGATGGCTTCGCCGCGGCCGAGATCGACGACGACGTTGCCGTACTCGACGCGCTTGACGATGCCGTTGACGATGTCGCCGATGCGATCCTTGTATTCGGCATACTGCCGGTCGCGCTCGGCCTCGCGCACCTTCTGCACGATGACCTGCTTGGCCGACTGCGCGGCGATGCGGCCGTATTCGAGCGGCGGCAGCGGATCGGCGATAGTGTCGCCGACCTGCGCGGCCGGGTGACGCTTGCGGGCGTCTTCCAGCGTGATCTGGTTCGACGGGTTTTCGACCTGCTCGACCACCAGCATGTGGCGCATCAGCTTGAGCTCGCCGGTCTTCGGCTCAATCTCGGCGTGGACGTCGGTCTCGGCGCCGTAGCGCGAGCGCGCCGCCTTGGCGATGGCGTCCTCCATCGCGGCGATGACGATGCCGCGGTCGATTGACTTTTCGCGGGCGACCGCATCGGCAATTTGCAGCAATTCGAGCCGGTTGGCGCTGACAGCCATCGCTCACTCTCCTCCGTTGACGGCGGGCCGGTGCGGCCGATGCCGTGCTTCTCTTGCTTCACGACGTTCACGTTTGCGCGCGTCGCGCATTTCGCGCTCGGCGGCCTTCTCGCGGCGCAATGCCTCGCTCACCAACTCGTCGGTGAGCACCAGCTTGGCGTCGGCCATGTCCTCGATCCGCAGCAGCACCTCGGCGGGCTCGCCTTCGGCGGCGTCGTCACGCACGAGGCGCGCCATGTCGCCGTCCGTGCCGGCGAGCTTGCCGCGGAAGCGCTTGCGGCCCTCGACAGGGATTTCCATGTCGATGCGCACTAGATGGCCGCCGTAGCGGTCGAAGTCGGACTTGCGCACCAGCGGCCGGTCGAGGCCGGGCGACGAAATCTCGAGCCGGTAGGCGCGGTCGATCGGGTCGGCGACGTCGAGCACCGGCGACAGCGCGCGCGACGCCTGCTCGCAGTCCTCGATCGCCATCGAACCGTCCGGGCGCTCGGCCATGACCTGCACGGTGCAGCCGGCCGCGCCGGACACACGCACGCGCACCAGCCGCAGGCCGAGGCCTTCGAGCACGGGCTCGGCGATCGCGGCGACCCGGGCGGCAAGCCCGGTATCGGCGATCAGCCGCGGCTCGTTCTCGAAGCTCTGTTGCGCCATGACCAGGCCTGTTGCGCCCTAAACGAAAAAGAGCGGGCCCCCGAGGGGACCCACTCTCAAAACCCGATTTGGTTATGAGGGTGTCTTAAGACAGCGCGAATATAGCGGTTTTCGGTCTTTTCGCAAGGCGGAACGGGAGGGCGGGCTAACGCTTCGTTGAGGAACTCTGCCTATTTTCAGGCGAAATGGCCGGTTTCCGCCGGCTTGTCAGGTGTCCGATTGATGTCCGCCGCCGTTGCGTCGCTGATCCCCGAACTGGAAGACGTCGTTCAGCACGGCTCGCCGGAACGGCGGACCGAGATGCTGCGGCGGGTGACCACGCTGTTCCTCGCGGGCGCTGACCGTTTTTCCGACGATCACGTCAAGCTGTTCGACGAGGTGATCGGCTACCTGATCGAGGAAATCGAGGTGCGGGCGCTGGCGGAGCTGGCGCGCCGTATCGCGCCGATCGCCAACGCGCCGCACGACGTCGTCCACACGCTGGCGCGGAGCGACGACATCACCGTGGCCGGTCCGGTGCTGCAGCAGGCCCGGCTCGACGATCCCGATCTGCGCCTGATTGCCGAAACCAGGGGGCAGGCGCATCTGCTCGCGATCTCGATGCGCAACAGCATCAGCGAGGCGTTGGCCGACGTCCTGGTCGAGCGCGGCGACCGCGATGTCGTTCACAACGTGGCCGATAATCACCGCGCCCGCCTGTCGGAGAATGCGTTGACGCGGCTCGTCGCGCGCGCGGAGGACGACGACGCGTTGGCCGAGCGGATCGGCTCGCGGACCGACATCCCGCCACGGCTGTTCCGCCAACTGCTCATGCAGGCGACCGAGGCCGTGCAAGAGCGGCTGCTCGCCAGGGCCAAGGCTGATACCAAGGTTGAAATCCGCAAGATTCTCGCCAAGGTCTCGCAAGAGGTCGGCGCCAAGGTCGCGCCGCACAGTTTCGCTAAGGCGATGCATGCGGTGCAGGTTCTGCACAACGCCCGCAAGCTCACCGAAGCGGACGTCGTCGATTTCGCCAAGGACGGCAAATACGACGAAACCATCGCCGCGCTGGCTCTGCTATGCGCCGTGCCGGTCGACGTGGTTGACCGCCTGATGAACGGCGAGCGTTACGATCCGATGCTGATCCTTGCCCGCTCTCTCAATTTCTCATGGGAGACGACGCGCGCCATCATCACGGCGCGGCCGGGCGCGCGCGGAACCTCGACCCAGGCCATCGAGGCGGCCAAAGAAAACTATGACAAGCTGACCGCAGCGACGGCGCAACGCGTGGTGCGGTTCTGGCAACTGCGGCCGGCCGTGGGCGCGTAGCCTCAGACTTTCCTGAAGATGAAGTAGGCGGGTGTGCGGCCTTCGCGGATCGCTTTCGCCTCATAGCGCGTGCGGACAAAGCCGGGCCACGGATTGCGCCAGTCGTCGGCGCGCTCGGCGATCCACTCGAAATCGCTGGAGCGCGATACACGCGCCAGGGTCCATGCCGCATAGCCCCCGATGTCGGTGGCGAAGCGGAACTCGCCATCACGCTTCAGGAGCCGCGCCAGGCGCGCGAGCATGTCATTCTGTACAAAACGCCGCTTCCAGTGCCGTCGCTTCGGCCACGGATCTGGATAAAGCAGGTCGATCCGCGACAGGCTGCCGGCGGGAAGCCAGTCGATGATGTGTGTCGCATCCTCGGTCGACAGCCGGACGTTCGCGATGCTGCGCTCTTCGAGCGCGGCGAGAGCCTTCGCCATGCCGTTGACGAAAGGTTCGATGCCGATGAAGCCGGTGCGTGGCTGGGCGGCGGCCTGTGCGATGAAATGCTCGCCGCCGCCAAAGCCGATCTCGAGCCGGACATCGTCGACCGGCGCGGCAAACAAGTCACTCAGGTCAAGCGGCGCCGGCGTCGCCAGATCAAGCGCGAGCCGCGGCAGCAGCGTGTCGTAAAGCGCGGCCTGGTGCGCGCGCAAGGGATGGCCTTTGCGCCGGCCGAAGAAGGCGCGCTTTTCACTGTCATGGTCGTGATCCGGCACGGCCGATTCTCTCGACATCGCGTCTCTAAATGAAATGGCCGGACAGAGGCCCGGCCATCACATTAACGTCGGGGATTTGCGAGTAAAACGCTACTTCACCGCGCGACGGATCGCATCGGCCAGATCGGTGCGCTCCCATGAGAAGCCGCCGTCCTTGTCGGGCGCGCGGCCGAAATGGCCGTAGGCCGCTGTGCGGCGGTAGATCGGCCGGCTCAGCTTGAGCGTGCGGCGGATATTGGTCGGCGTCAGACGGAACAGCTCGGGCAGAATCTTCTCGAGCTTGCGTTCCTCGACCTTGCCGGTGCCATGCGTGTCAACGAGCAGCGACATTGGATCGGCGACGCCGATCGCGTACGCGACCTGGATGGTGCAGCGCTCGGCGACGCCGGCGGCCACGACGTTCTTGGCGAGATAGCGCGCGGCGTAGGCGGCCGAGCGGTCGACCTTGGTCGGGTCCTTGCCGGAGAAGGCGCCGCCGCCATGCGGCGCATAACCGCCGTAAGTATCGACGATGATCTTGCGTCCGGTCAGGCCGCAGTCGCCGTCAGGACCGCCAATGACGAAGTTACCGGTCGGGTTGACGAGGAAGTCCGACTCTTTCTTAGGCATCCAGCCCTTCGGCAGAGCGGACGCGACCGCGTCGCCGATCAGGTCACGCACCATGCCCGGCGTGTACTTCTTCTTGTTGCGGCTTTCGGCGTTGTGCTGCGTCGAGACGACGACCTTCGTGCAGCCGACCGGCTTGCCCTCGATATATTGCACCGTCACCTGGCTCTTCGAGTCAGGCTGAAGGTCGGCGAGTTGCCCGCTGTGGCGCTTGTCGGCGAGAACCTTGAGGATCTTGTGCGCGAAATAGATCGGCGCCGGCATGAACGAATTCTTCTCGTACACCTCGCTCTCGGTGCAGGCGAAGCCGAACATCATGCCTTGGTCGCCGGCGCCTTCCTGTTCTTCGCCACGCTTCTTCTTGGCGTCGACGCCCATTGCGATGTCGGGCGACTGGCCGTGCAACAGCACCTCGATGTCGGCGCCATAATAAGAGAAGCCGTCTTGGTCGTAGCCGATATCTTTGACGACGCCGCGCGCGATCTCCGAGATCGCCTCGCGATCGACCACCGCTTTTGCGCCGTGCTTGCGGAACAGCGGGGCTTGGCCGCGACCCTCGCCGGCGATGACGATCTTGTTCGTGGTCGCCAGCGTTTCGCAGCCAAGGCGCGTGTTCACCGCGCTGTCGTCGGAAATTCCGAGCTTCTGGTCGTTTTCAAGAAATGCATCGAGGATGGCGTCCGAAATCTGGTCGCAGACCTTGTCCGGATGCCCTTCGGACACCGATTCACTCGTGAAAAGGAAATTTTTGTGAGACACCGAACAACCCTCCTGAGGCGCGTTGCGCCAGTCTAGCGGGGGCTGGTTCTTGCAGCCATGCCGTGCGAGGTCAAGATGCGGGCAGGCGTGGGCGATCCTGAAGGGACAAGTGGGCGGCGACAGGCCGCGATCAGTCGTCGATTCCGGCGATCTGCTCCACCAGATCGACGATGCGGCGGCGCAACTTCGCGTCCTTGATCCGCATGAAGGCCTTGGTCAGCGACAGTCCGTCGGATGTGGCCAGGAAGTCGGACACGTAAGCGGGCGAAGGCGCTTCCGACATGCCGCCACCCTGGTGCCCTTCACCGCGAGGAGCGCCTTCGAAGAAGAACGAGACCGGCACTTGAAGGATTCCGGAAATATGCTGCAAGCGACTCGCGCCGATCCGGTTCGTGCCTTTCTCGTATTTCTGCACTTGCTGAAAAGTGAGTCCCAGCGAATCGCCGAGCTTCTCCTGACTCATTCCGAGCATCATGCGCCGCATCCGGACTCGACTGCCGACATGCTTGTCGATCGGATTCGGAGTCTTCTTCGCCATAAACGGCTCCTTTATCGCTCGGGCGAGGCTATGTCACAAATCGCCGAACTTGCGCAATCCGGGATTTATCGGAGAGCCCGTCCGTCGCCCCTCCGGCCGGTTGCAGAAGCGGAGCAGGTACAGCTTTTAATTTGCGGAAACTGAATAGCCCTGTCGCTATGGCCTTTTCATGGCTCTCGCGCGGGCCGCAAACCAATTTATGCAGCGGTGGTTTCGTTACCGACCTTGGCGCCTCGCGCGTGCGCGTAAAACCAGAGCCAGACCGACGATACCGAACAGAAGCGAGGCAATGTCTCCGAACCGGGCGTAGACCGTCGGTGCGATTGGGCGCGGCAAAGATGAATCCAGCACGCCTTCCGCGCCAAGCGGAAGTGAATGGATCACGCGGCCGACCGGATCGACCACGGCGGAGATGCCGTCGTTGGCCGCGCGCACGAGCGGCAAGCCTTCTGCGATTGCAAGAACGCGCGCTTGCTGAAAGTGCTGATAGGGGCCGGTGCTGATTCCAAACCAGGCGTCGTTGGTGACGTTGACGATCCAGCCGGGCCGCTCGTGCGGCGGGATTGCCTGGCCGGGAAAGATCGCCTCGTAACAGATCAGCGGAATCATCTTTGGGGCGCCGGGCACACTCATCGCGCGCCGCCGGTCGCCGGCAATGAAGCCGCCACGCACCTTGGTGAGCTGCTCGAGCCCGATGCTTTCGAGCAGGGACTGGAACGGCAGATATTCGCCGAACGGTACGAGATGCACCTTGTCGTAGATGCCGTCGATCGATCCGTCGTGATCGATGACGTAGACGGAATTATAGGCTCGCGAAATGCGCTCGCCTGGCGGCGTGCTCGGCGCGCGCACCGCTCCGGTAATCAACACGGCGCCGGGCGCCAGCAGATCGGCGATCTGCTTCATCACATCGGGTTCGCGGGTGAGGAAGAATGGAAAGGCCGATTCTGGCCAGATCAGGTGGGTGACGTCGCGAATGCCGCTCGATTGCGGGCCGGTCGCCCGGTCAGACAGGCGCAGGTAGCGCGCCATCACGGCATCCTTGGCGGAATAGTTGAACTTGTCGTCCTGCTGGAGATTCGGCTGCATGATACGCAGCTTCACGTTCTTGACGTAGCTCGTCGGTGTCAGCATCAACCGCATCGCGCCGTAACCGGACAGCGCGGCGAGCACGCAAAGAGCGGCGACAGGCGCGCGCCACGGATTGGGCGTGTCATTTTTCTCGTCGGCGAGCACAGCAGGCGACGCGAAGATCGCGACGGCGAGGAACGTCAAACCCCAGACGCCGACGAGCGCGACGGATTGCGCCAGGGCCAGCGGCTCGGTGAGGGCATAGCCGTAAGTGTTCCATGGGAAGCCCGTGAGCAGGTGTCCACGCAGCCACTCGGCGACAGTCAGCGTCACGGCCAGGCCAAGGATGCGCGCCGGGCCGCGCGTCCACAGCAGGCGCGCCGCCGCGAAGCCCAGTGCCGTGTAAATGGCAAGATAGGCGGGCAGGCCGGAGACTGCGATCGGCAGCAGCCAGCCGAATGTTTTGGCGTCGACCAGAAACGCGTAGCCGATCCAGTAAAGCCCGGCGACAAAGTAGCCGAAGCCGAAGCACCAGCCGGCGATCGCCGCGTTCAGCGTGCTGCCGTAGCGGCCGTTCGCCGCGCCGTCGATCGTCCACACGGCGACAGGGAAGGTGACAAACATGACCGGCCAGGCGTTGAACGGCGCCAGCGCCAGCACCGAAACCGCGCCGGCGACGAACATGATCGCGGCCCGCCGCCAGCCGCTCGCCAGCATGATGGAGTGGGCGATGCGGACGAGCATCACGAGCGCGGCAGCTTGGTGTCGGCGGCCAGCGGTGCTGACTCGACGATCGGCGGGCTGACGACGCCGCGGCGCGGACGTTCGCGGCGCTCTTTTAACTTATAGATGCGCACGCGCTTGATACGGCGCGGATCGACCTCCGCCACTTCGATCTCGTAGAGGCCCGGCCCGGCGATCAACTCGCCACGTGCCGGCAAGCGGCCGGCGAGGCTGATCAGATAGCCGCCGAGAGTATCGACGTCATGCGCGGCGTCGCCGGACACGAAATCGTCGCCGACGACGGCGGTAACCTGATCGAGTGGCGTCCGCGCGTCGGCGACGAACGAGCCGTCGGGCTGGCGGACGATATCGGGCGCAATGTCTTCGTCGTGCTCGTCGGCAATTTCGCCGACGATCTCTTCGACGAGATCCTCGATGGTGACAAGCCCGTCGGTGCCGCCATATTCGTCGATAACGAGCGACAGATGAACGCGGGTCGCCTGCATCTGCGCCAGAAGATCGATCAGGCGCATCGACGGCGGCACGAAGATGATCTCGCGCACGATCTTGGTGGACGACAGTGGCAAGGCGAGATTGATCGTCTTGAGGTCGAGACCGGCCGGTAGCGGGCGCTTGCGCTTGGCGATCTTGTCCGCGGGCGGCGTGGCGGTCCGCGTCATGAACGCGATCAGATCGCGGATGTGGACCATGCCGATCGGATCGTCGAGCGTGTCGTTATAGACGACGAGGCGGGAGTGGCCGGCGCTCTCGAACACCCGCATCAACTCGCCGAGCGAGATGTCCTGCTGGATGGCGACGATGTCGGCCCGCGGCACCATGATGTCCTGGAGGCGCCGCTCGCGAAGGCCGAGGATGTTCTTGAGCATCCGGCTCTCTTCCGGAGAGAAGCCGGTTTCGTCGGGCGCCGCGTCGAGCGACTCGCGCAGGTTCGCGCGCAACGAGGCCGGCTTCCATCCGAACAGGGTGCGGAAAGCGCGGCCGAACCAGCTTCCGCCGCCGGAATTTTCGGGCTGCTGCGGGATCACCGCGGGAAGATTGTGGGACTGCGGCCCGGACTCGCCGGAGTTGATCGAATCGCGCTCTGACATGATCTGGACCGTCGGCCTAGTCGGTGTCGCGGACGAGATAGGGGTCGGGCACCTTGAGCCGGTTCAAAATCGCGATCTCGACGCTTTCCATGTCGTCCGCGTCAGAATCAGTCTGATGATCGTAACCCATCAAGTGCAGAAAGCCATGCACCGCCAGATGGGCGAGATGATGGAGAAAGTCCTTGCCCTCCGCCGCGGCTTCGCGCTCGAGCGTCTCGTAGGCAATGACGATGTCGCCGAGCAGCACAGGTTCGAGACCCGGCGTCCGGGCCGCCGGGAAGGACAGCACATTGGTCGGCTTGTCGATCTTGCGCCAGTCACGGTTGAGCCGCCGGATGGCCTCGTCGTCCGTGAGCACGACGGATACCTCGCCGGCAGAGGTGGAAATCTCGGCGGCCGCCGCGCCGATCGCCTCGATGACCGTGGCCTCGGCCGCCGGGACGTTCTTCCACAAAGGCGATTCAACGAGGATGTCGATCGCGACCGCCGAGACCGGCTCGGAGCCTTGCGTCATCCTTTTGGGGTCCCCTGGTTTCGCACATTCGGCAGCGCCGCGCGATCGTAGGCGTCGACAATGCGCGCGACCAGTTCGTGCCGGATCACGTCCTGCGCCGAAAAGGCGACGTGGCCGATGCCCTCGACGCCATCGAGGATTCGCACCGCTTCGGCCAGGCCCGAGGTCTGTCCGCTCGGCAGGTCGACCTGGCTCGGGTCGCCGGTGACGATCATGTGGCTGTTCTCGCCGAGCCGCGTCAGGAACATCTTCATCTGCATCGACGTGGTGTTCTGCGCTTCGTCGAGGATGATCGCGGCGTTCGACAGCGTGCGTCCGCGCATGAACGCGAGTGGCGCGATCTCGATCTCGCCGGCCTGCAATGCGCGCTCGACGATGCGGGCATCCATGAGGTCGAACAGGGCGTCATAGATGGGACGCAGGTAGGGATCGACCTTCTCGCGCATGTCGCCGGGCAGGAAGCCGAGCCGCTCGCCGGCTTCCACGGCGGGGCGCGATAGGACGATGCGATCGACTTCCTTGCGCTCGTACAGTTGCACCGCGTAGGCGACCGCGAGCCAGGTCTTGCCGGTGCCGGCGGGCCCGGTGCCGAACACCAGATTGTGGTGCTTGAAGGCGCGCATGTAGGCGTCCTGCGCCGCGGTGCGCGCGCGCACCGGCCGCTTGCGCAGGTTGATCTCCTCGAAGCTCGGCGGCGCGACGGCAGGGTCGTAATCGAACAGCGAGCCTTGCGCGAGCGCCTGGCGGATCGCGCCCTCGACGTCACCCGACAGCAGCTCTTTGCTGCGCTTGACGTGCTCGTACAGGCTCTCGAGCACGCGGCGCGCCTGCTCGCAGCCGCCGCGCGAACCCGAGATCGTGACGTGGTTGCCGCGCTGGTCGGCGACGACGCCGAGGCGGCGCTCGATCAGCGCAAGGTTCTGGCCGTATTGGCCGAACAGGATGGAGGCGAGCTTGTTGTCGTCGAAGTCGAGAACGGTCTGCGTCGTCGCGGTGTCCTCCGAGGAGGCGGCCGGCGGAATCACAGGGGTCGTCGTGTGCAAGCGGGGTCAGGCTCCAGCGTCGGCAAAAACCGGCGCATCCACAGTGTCTGTGAGTGCGCCGAACAGGGTATTGCTCCCGGTCCCGGTGATGATGACCTCGGCGAGTTCGCCGATCCGCGAGGGGTCCGCCATCACCTGAACCGTCTGCAAATATGGGGAACGGCCGACCAGTTGCCCAGCGTGCCGGCCCGGCTTTTCCAGCAATATCTCGACCGTTCGGCCGACGAATTTGGCGTTGAACTCGCGCTGTTGCCGGGTGATCACGGCCTGCAGCCGTTGCAGCCGGTCCGATTTTTCCTCTGCAGGAACCTGGTCGTTCATGTCGGCCGCAGGCGTCCCGGGACGGGGCGAGTAGGCGAACGAATAGGAGCCGGCAAAACCGACCTCCTCGACCAGAGCAAGCGTATCCCGGAAGTCGGCCTCGGTTTCGCCCGGGAAGCCGACGATGAAGTCCGACGTGATGGCGAGATCGGCGCGCGCGCCGCGCAGGCGCGCGATGACCTCAAGGTAATCGCGGCGCGTGTGCTTGCGGTTCATCGCGGCGAGAATGCGGTCCGAGCCCGACTGCACGGGCAGGTGCACGTAGGGCATCAGCGCCGGCACGTCGCGGTGCGCCTCGATCAGGCTCGCATCCATGTCGCGGGGATGACTGGTCGTGTAGCGCAGCCGCGCGATGCCGGGCACTTCGGCCAGCCGGTGCAGCAATTTTCCGAACGGCCACTCGCCGCCGTCGCGGCCAATGCCATGATAGGCGTTGACGTTCTGCCCGATCAGCGTGACCTCGCGCACGCCGGCGTCGGCAAGACGTGCGACCTCGGCGGCGATCTGCTCGACCGGCCGCGAGATTTCCGAGCCGCGCGTATATGGCACGACGCAGAACGTGCAGAACTTGTCGCAGCCCTCCTGCACGGTGACGAAAGCCGCGATGCCGCGCGCGCGCGTCACGTTGCGCGCCGGTGCCGGCATTGTCTCGAAGCGGTCTTCCTGCGGAAATTCGATGTCGACGATGCGCGCGCCGCTCGCCGCCCGCTCGAGCATTTGCGGAAGGTGATGATAATTCTGCGAGCCGACCACAATGTCGACCGACGGCGCGCGCCGCACGATCTCCTCGCCTTCGGCTTGCGCGACGCAGCCGGCGACGGCGATCAAGACCTGCCGGCCCTCGGCCGCGGCGGCTTTCTTCAGCTCGCGCATGCGGCCGAGCTCGGAATAGATCTTCTCGGCGGCGCGCTCGCGGATGTTGCAGGTGTTGAGGATGATGAGGTCGGCATCGTCCGGCACGGCTGTTTCGCTGTAACCCTGGGGCGCCAAGAGGTCCGCCATCCGATTGGAATCGTAGACGTTCATCTGGCAGCCGAACGATTTGACGTGAAGCTTGCGGTTCATGCCGCGATCATTGCTGTTTTCAGGGACCGGATATGCGGCTCCCTATAGCGCAATCAGGAGGTGACGGGTAGCGCGTGGCGGGACGCTACGACAGTCATGTGCCGGACCGCTGTTTCCAGCGCTTTTGTGACTTCCTTGCGGTTATGGCTGGCATCCGCCGCAATCGCCGTGCCGAAACTGACGCTGACATCGACCACGCCGCGCCGGATGAAAGCGGTGAAGTGCGGAAAGAAATCGAGGTCGCCGTACCAGGCGACGATCGGCCGCTCCCGCATCGTCATCGCCATGCCCTGCTGCGCCGTGTAGCAGATCGACATCGGCTGCAGCAGCACTTCGCCGAGGCCCGCGTCGTTGCAGGCAGCTTCGACGGCGCCGATCAGCGCGGTGCGAAACGGCAGGACGTGGTTGCCGTCGCCCGAAGTTCCTTCAGCGAACAGCACGACCGGGTGGCCTCCGCGCAGCCGTTGCGCGATCTCGCGCACCGCGTCTCCGGTTTGCTGTCGGCGGGTGCGGTCGACGAACACGACTTTCTGCACCCTGGCGGCGGCGCCGATCAAAGGCCACGACGCCACCTCGCGCTTGGCGATAAACACCATCGGCGCGACCGAGGCCAGCACGACGATATCGACCCAGGAGACATGGTTCGAGACGGTCAGAACCGGCCGCCCACGCACGGGCGCGCCGTTGATGGTGACATTGATGCGCAGGGCCCGGCACAGCAGCCGGTAATAGGCGACCGAGGCCGGGCCCCAGTATTTCGAATTGAGGCGTCCGAGCACCCATTGCACCGCGATCATGAACGGCAGCGAGGTGAAAAAGAAACCGGCGACCAGGACGACGCGGATCATCAGCGGCGTGATTTCTCGTCGTCGATCGGCACCGCGTAAAGCTCGAGCCGGTGATCGACCAGCCGGTAGCCGAGCTTGCGTGCGACCTCGGACTGGAGCCGCTCGATCTCTTCCGAGCGGAACTCGATCACGTCTCCGGTGCGCAAGTTGATGAGGTGATCATGATGGGATTCCGGACTCTGCTCGTAGCGCGCCCGGCCTTCGCGGAAGTCGTGCCGTTCGATGATGCCGGCGTCCTCGAACAGCTTGACGGTGCGATAGACCGTCGAGATCGAGATGCGGTCATCTTCCTTGGCGCAGCGGTGATAAAGCTCCTCGACATCGGGATGATCGCCGGACGACGCCAGTACGCGCGCGATGATGCGGCGCTGCCCGGTCATGCGCATGCCCTTGGCCGCGCACAGCGCCTCGATGTCTCGCGTCGCCTTCTTCTCAGAGGTTGTCACGGTGCGGTTCTCTCCCGTGCGGGCTCATAGCATAATTCATTGTGGAGTGTGCTGCGAAGCGCTGTTTGGCGTCATGAGGTCGCGCCGCAGCACCAGCGCCGTCGAGCCGCGGCCGTCCGCGTCATTGTAATAGTTCACGCGACGCGCCACCTCGCGAAAGCCGGCGCGCGCATAAAGCCTCGTGGCGGGCGCATTATGCTCGCCCACTTCGAGAAAGACCGTGCAGATGCCGATGCCGGCGAGCCGGCCGAGATGCAGCGTGAGCAGCCGACGGGCGATACCGCGCCCCCGAGAGGCCCGCGCGACGGCGACCGACAGGATTTCCGCTTCATCGGCGGCGACGCGCGACAGGATAAAGCCAACCAGACGGCGTCCCGCGACGGCACGATGCGCGACGACATTGCGCTCGGTCAACAGCCCTTCGACTTCGTCCTCGCTCCAGCCGCGCTGAAACGACTTGCCATGCAACGCGGCGATGGCGGCGGCATCGCGGACGGTTGCTTCCGAGAGTGCCGGATCGCCTTGTTTGAACAGCGCGGAGAACAGCCCGATCATCGCCGTGCCAGTTGCGACGCGTTCTGCGGCTGGGCGTCGGGGGCGCGGAGATAAAGCGGCTTGGGCGGCGCACCGGTATCGGGCGCGGCTGCGCCGAGCCGGGCGATCCATTCGATGTCGGGGGCGCGGCGGTTATCGACCGAGGCCGGTGGCCTGGCGCCGGCGGGCCATGCCGCCGCGACCAGCGCGGCGCCGGTGCCGGCGAGACGCGGTGCGTTGCTCGACGCCGCGCGCGCGGCCTCATGAAGACTGAGCAGCCGTGGCGTCATCATGGTGCGGCCGCCGGGTCCGAAAATTTGCAGATAGACGTGGTCGTGGCGGGCGTCGATGGCTGACACGACGGTGCGCTGATCGTCCGCGGAAATGAGCGGCGCGGCATAGGCGGCGAGCGTGGTCAAGCCGATGGCGGGCTTACCCGCAGCGAGCGCGAGGCCACGGGCGGCGGCGATGCCGACCCGCAATCCGGTGAAGCTGCCCGGCCCGACCGTGACGGCGATGCGGTCGAGATCGCGGACATTGAGCTTGGCGCGGTCGAGCACGCGCGCGATCAGCGGCATGATCGCTTCGGCGTGGCCGCGCGTCATTGCTTGCGACTCGTGAATGCCGCTCTTCGGATTCGCGGTGTCGAGGACCGCGGCCGAACAGGCTTCGAGGGCTGTATCGATGGCGAGGAGGCGCATGCGTTTCTGCGGCTGTCATCGTCCGCGACGGCGGATGATGACAGTAATCACTATCGCTTCGAATTGTAACGCAACCGCCGGGACTACGGGATGCCTTGTTTCCAGCGAAGCTACACTGGCCGGACTTCCTGCACGTCCGGCACGAAGTGCCGCAGCAGGTTCTGAATGCCGTGCTGCAAGGTCGCGGTCGAGGACGGGCAGCCGGAGCAGGCGCCTTTCATGTGCAGGTAGACCACGCCTTCCTTGTAGCCCTTGAAGGTGATGTCGCCGCCGTCGCCGGCGACGGCGGGACGGACGCGGGTCTCGATGAGGTCCTTGATGGTGGCGACGGTCTCGGCGTCGGCCGCGTCGAAAAACTCATCGGCGGGAGCGTCTTCAGCGCCGGTCGCGAGCAACGGCGTGCCGCTCATGTAATGTTCCATGATCGCGCCGAGGATCGCCGGTTTCATCTGCTGCCAGTCACCGCCATCCTTGGTGATCGAGATGAAGTCGGCGCCGTAGAACACGCCGGTCACATTCGGCACATCGAGCAGGCGTTGCGCCAGCGGCGACTGCGCGGCGGCGGCTCGGTCGCGAATGTCGAGCGTGCCGGTTTCGAGCACCGGCCGGCCCGGCAGGAACTTGAGTGTCGCCGGGTTCGGCGTGGCTTCGGTCTGGATGAACATGTCGGCTCCTCACACGGGTTCAAGGCCCGCAGGTCGCGTGATCGATACCCGATAAATGGCGCTTGAACCCGTCCGGGTCAATCGGCGCCGAAACTGCGATTTTAGCCCGGTTCAGTGCCGGATAAAGCCGACGATGTCCTTGACGGCCTTCATGGTGTCGGCGGCGATGGCCTGGGCGCGCTCCGAGCCGTTGGCCAGCACCTTGTCGATATAGACCGGGTCTTGCACCAGCTTCTTCATCTCGGCGCCGATCGGCCCGAGCTTGGCGACGGCGAGATCGACCAGCGCCGACTTGAACGTCGAGAATTGCGCGCCGCCAAATTCCTTCAGCACCTCGGCGCGGCTTATGCCCTGGAGGGCTGCGTAGATGCCGACGAGGTTGTCGGCCTCAGGGCGCGGCTCGAGGCCTTTCTCCTCGCCCGGCAGCGGCTCGGGATCGGTCTTGGCCTTGCGGATCTTCTGCGCGATGGCGTCGGCGTCGTCGGTGAGATTGATGCGCGAATAATCGGACGGGTCCGATTTCGACATCTTCTTCGAGCCGTCGCGCAGCGACATCACGCGGGTCGCCTGTCCCTGGATCAGCGGTTCCGGCAGCGGAAAGAATGCGTCGCCGTAGCCCCGCGACTGGATCGACGGCGCAAAGTCATTGTTGAATTTCTGCGCGATGTCGCGCGACAGCTCGACATGCTGCTTCTGATCCTCGCCGACCGGCACGTGGGTGGCGCGGTAAAGAAGAATGTCGGCAGCCATCAGGCTCGGATAGACGTAGAGACCGACCGAGGCGTTCTCGCGATCCTTGCCGGTCTTTTCCTTGAACTGCGTCATGCGGTTGAGCCAGCCGATGCGGGCCACGCAGTTGAACACCCAGGCGAGTTCGGCATGCTCGGCGACCTGGCTCTGGTTGAAGATGATGTTCTTGTCGGGGTCGAGACCGCAGGCGATGAACGCCGCCGTCACCTCGCGCGTGGTCTTGGTGAGCTCGGCGGGGTCCTGCCAGACAGTGATGGCGTGCATGTCGACGACGCAATAGATGCAGTCGTACTTCTCCTGCAGCGGGACGAACTTGCTGATCGCGCCGAGATAATTGCCGAGGTGCAGGTTGCCGGTCGGCTGCACGCCGGAAAACACGCGCTCCTTGAACGCCATTGCCATGGTCCTTCGATGTGACGGCGGTTGCAATGCCACGCGCGGGCGGCACGGCGCAAGTGCCGTGCATGGGCCAAGCAGGGGGCGATATCCGTGTCTTGAGCCCGGCCCAACCTTGCCGCGGCAGGCTCGGCCGATATAGTGCGCCCGCCAAACAAAAGGGGCCCTGATGACCGTACCGCGCTTTGACCTTCTCGGCGTCGGCAATGCCATCGTCGATGTGATCGCCCAGGCCGATGACGCCTTTCTGGTCGCGCAGGGCATGCACAAGGGCACGATGGCGCTGATCGACGAGGCGCGCGCCCAGGCGATCTACGATGCGATGGGGCCGGCCGTCGAAAGCTCGGGCGGCTCCGCGGCCAACACCATCGTCGGCGCCGCCAGCCTCGGCGCCCGCGTCGCCTTCGTCGGCAAGGTGAAGGACGACGAGCTTGGCCATGCGTTCATGCATGACATCCGCGCCGCCCAGGTTGCCTACGACACGCCGCCGGCGTCGGACGGGCCCTCGACGGCGCGGTGCTACATCGTCGTGACGCCGGACGGCGAGCGCACCATGAACACCTATCTGGGCGCCGCGCAGGACCTGCATCCCGCCGACATCGACGAAAAAGCGGTCGCCGATACAGCGATCACCTATCTCGAAGGCTATCTGTGGGACCCGCCGCACGCCAAGGAGGCGTTCGTGAAGGCTGCCGGCATCGCGCACAAGGCCGGCCGCCGCGTGGCGCTGACCTTGTCGGACGCTTTCTGTGTCGACCGGTATCGCGACGAATTCGTCAGGCTGATCCGCGACAAGACCGTCGACATCGTGTTCGCCAACGAGCGCGAGCTGCACAGCCTGTACCAGACCGCTGATTTCGACAGCGCGCTTGAAGCGGTGAGAAGCGATGCGTCGCTTGCCGTCGTCACCCGCAGCGAAAAAGGCTGCGTCGTCGTGCAGGGCGCGACGACCGAACGGATCGAGGCGGCACCGATCGCGCGCGTCGTCGATGCGACAGGGGCGGGCGATCTGTTCGCGGCTGGCTTCCTGGTCGGCCATTCGCGCGGCAAGGATTTGAGGACGTCGGCGCGGCTCGGCGCGCTCGCAGCGGCCGAAGTCATCCAGCATGTCGGCGCAAGACCCGCGACGCCGCTGAAGGCGCTTGCCGAGGAAAACGGCTTCGGCGTCTGAGCCCGACGCTTCCCGGATGGTAACCGATTGGTAACCGGTCATGGTTACCCATTGGTAAACCAATCCATCGCGGGAGCCGGCCATGGCCGAGCCGAACGAACAGCCGAAGGATATCGCCGCCGACAAGATCGAGGCGGTGTTGCAACCCGAGTCGCTGCCGCAGGTCGAGGCGCCGCCGCTGTCGCCGGCCGGCTTTGTCGACGAGTCGGCGGTGGACGTCGAAGCGCAACAGCCAGGTGACACAGAAGAGAAAGCCGAGGTCGCAGCGTCCACGTGGCGCGACCGCCTCTCTGCAAGGATGCCGAGCGTGCCGCTGCCGCATCTCGCGATGCCGGCCATCGTTATGCCGACTGTGTCGCGCCGCATGCGCCATCGCATCGCGCTGGCCGCGATCGTGGTTGCCGCCGCCGTTTTTGGCGCGGCGGTCGGCGGCGTCGCGATGCGGCCTGCCGTAGCGCCGGCGCCGAGGGCGGAGACGGCGGTACTCGACCAGACTCACGCGCTGCAACAGACCGTTGCCAGGCTCTCGAAGGAACTGGTCGCGGTGAAAGGCCATCTCGAGACCGCCGCGCGCGATAATCGCATGCAGCTTGCCAAGCTCAATGAGAAGCTCGCCCAGCGCGCCGACGACATCACCGGTTCGATTGCGAAACCGGCCACGGTTCCCGCCGTAATGGCGGACAAGCCGCAAGTGGCGCCGGTCGCGCCGATCCCGCAGCCCCGCCCCGCGATCGTGCAGGGCTGGACTGTGCTCGAGGCGCGCAATGGTTACGCGCTGCTCGGCAATCGCGGCGAATTGTTCGAGGTCCGCCCTGGCGTGCCGCTGCCGGGCGTTGGCCGGGTCGAGGAGATTCGCCGCGACGGCGATCAATGGGTCGTCGCCACGGCCAAGGGCCTGATTGTCCAGCAGGCTGAACGCAGCGCGGCGATCCGGCCGCGGTACTATCCGCCGTACAGCCGGCCATACTGAGTTCAACGAGGGGAACGGATGGAAAGCGGCGCCTGCGGGCGCCGCTTTCTTTTATGCGCGGGTGATGGCGGCGGCGCATGCGCCATGGCAGACTTCACCGGCCGGATGTGGTGAACCGCATGCGCGTCCTTCGTCTCCCTGGTTTGCTGCTCGCGGCGGTCGCCTTCGCCGCATGGCCCGCGCACGGCCTTGCGCAAGGCGCTACGCCGGCAAAACCCGAAATGACGCGGGCCTGTCCCGGCCTTGTTGCCGGGCAGCCACCATTCCGTTCTCTCGTCAGGCGTGTTGCGCTCAAACCGGACGAAGTGCGGCTTACCTTCATCGGTCACGCGACGTTTCTCATCGAGAGTCCGCAGCTCGTGCGCATCGCCACCGACTACAACGACTATGTTCGGCCGCCGGTGCTGCCCGACATCGTCACGATGAACCATGCGCATACGTCGCATTACACCGATCATCCCGATCCGGCGATCAAATACGTGCTGCGCGGCTGGGCGCAGGACCCGAAAAATCCAAAGCCGATCGATCTGACCTATAAGGACGTGCGCGTGCGCAATGTCTTCACCAACATCCGCACCTGGAGCGGCGACACGGAATTTTACGGCAATTCGATCTTCGTCTTCGAGATCGCCGATCTGTGCATCGCGCATCTCGGTCATTTGCATCACACGTTGACGCAGCAGCAGCTCAACGAGATCGGCAAGGTCGACGCCGTGCTGGTGCCGGTCGACGGCAACTATACTTTGGATTTCGACGGCATGATCGAGGTGCTGCATGCGCTCAAGGCGCCGCTGATGATCCCGATGCATTATTTCGGCAGCGCCACGCTCGATCGGTTTCTGGCGCGAATTGGCAAGGAATGGCCGGTCGAGATGCGGGAGGAGCCGTCGCTGGTCGTTTCGAAGGCCACGATTCCGGTGACGCCGAAGGTCGTCGTTCTCCCCGGCCATTGACGTGGCCGGCCCTTTCGCCCCAAAACATTCAAAATTACGCAGGTTTTGCGTGAATTAAGCTTGTGGCGCGGCTTGTCGAAGCAAGCCATTGACCGCAGGGAACAAACGACTACGTGTGTCGTCCGTAAGCGGCGGCGAGAAGAGTGTCGCGTTTCGTTCGAGGCGTTTAATGCAGACTTGGACCAGTTGGAAGCGGTTTCCCGACGCGCGGCGCGGCGGGCTTGTCGAGGCACCGATCGGGCCGGGAGTCTATGAAGTCCGCCACGTCGAGACCGGCGAAGTGGTCGCCTTCGGTCACTCGGGCAACGTCGCCAACGCGCTCGGCGATCTCAAGGTCAGCGCCAATACCGGCATGTTCGGCAAGCTGTTTCATCATACCGCGGCACTGCCGGTGAACGATCTCGAATATCGCACCTGCGCCGCCGGCAGCCGCTCCGAAGCCAAGGTTGCCGCGGCGCGACTCTCCGGCCTTCGCCAGCAGTACTGGCGCAAGCGCATGCAGCTCGGCTGGGCGGCGCGCCACTCGCGCTGACGGCTTTCTCCCGTCCCCGGAGTTCGTATAAGCTTCATCGTCCATTCGAGACGGTGAAGGCGGACTTATGCTCAGTGCGGAACAGAACGATCTCATCACGCGAACCACGGCCGGGACGCCCGCCGGCGACCTGATGCGGCGTTACTGGCAGCCGGCGGCGCTGGTCGACGAGCTGGCGGGCAATCGTCCGGTCAAGGCGATCCGCCTGTTCGGCGAGGATCTTGTGATCTTCAAGGACGACAGGGGCCGTTACGGCCTGGTCGGCCGCTCGTGCCCGCATCGCGGCACCGATCTCGCCTTCGGCCGTTTGGAGAGCGGCGGCCTGCGCTGCGCCTTTCATGGCTGGCTGTTCGACATCAACGGCAACTGTCTCGAGACGCCCGCCGAGCCGGATGACAGCAACCTGTGCAAGATGCTCAGGCACAAGGCTTACCCGGTCGTCGAGAAGAGCGGCATCCTATTCGCCTATATGGGGCCCGGAGAGCCGCCGGCGTTTCCCGATTTCGACTGCTTCGTCGCGCCGGATACTCATACCTTCGCCTTCAAGGGCATGATCGATTGCAACTGGCTGCAGTCGCTCGAGGTCGGGATCGATCCGGTGCATACCTCGTTCCTCCACCGTTTCTTCGAGGACGAGAAGCCGGAGGAAGGCTACGGCAAGATGTTCCGCGACAAATCGATGGATGCGGACATGCCGATGACGCAGATCATGCGCGAGTTCACGCGGCCGCGCATCGAGGTGGAGTCGACCGACTACGGCTTCCGCCTCGCGACATTGCGCGAAATCGGCAACGGCAAGGCGCATGTGCGCGTCACCAACCTGATCTTCCCGAACGCTTTCATCATTCCGATGAGCCGCGAAATGACGATCTCGCAGTGGCACGTGCCGATCGATGACACCAGGCACTACTGGTACGCGATCTTCACATCGTTCGGCGCGCCGGTGAACAAGGACGAGATGCGCCGCCAACGTCTCGAGCTCTATCAGTTGCCGGACTACATTCCGAACAAGAACAAGAGCAACGATTACGGCTTCGATCCGCACGAGCAGGAGCACGCGACGTATACCGGCATGGGCGCCGACATCAACGTTCACGATCAGTGGGCCTGCGAGTCGATGGGTGCGATCCAGGATCGCACGAAGGAGCATCTCGGCACGTCGGACAAAGCGATCGTCGCCTATCGCCGCCTGTTGCGTCAGGCCATCGACGCTGTGCGTAGCGGCGGCCGGCCGATGATGGTGCTCGATCAGATCGCGGCGAGCTCGATCACCGGCCCGGCCTGCGTTGACGGCATCGGGCCGGCCGGCGATTGGCAGGGCTATTGGCAACGCACCGACGCCAACCGACAGAAGACCAAAAGTTGGGCTAATGGGCATTGAACCTTCCGTCTGCCCGATCCGCCTCATCCTGAGGAGCGGCCGTAGGCCGCGTCTTGAAGGATGGGGCGGTCCCATGGTTCGAGACGCATTGCTTCGCAATGCTCCTCACCATGAGGCCAGGACAGGGCGTGCCTAAAAGCATGCCGCCGCGCCGCCCCACCGCGTTGACCTTTGTCGACCGCTATCGGCTCTGGACTGACGATCAGGCCAAGACCGCCGCCGCGGTCGCGCAGGACATCAAGAAGCGCAAGCTCGAGCTGGTGCGCTTCTCGTTCGCCGACCAGCACGGTGTGTTGCGCGGCAAGACATTGGTCGCGGCGGAAGCGGCAAGCGCACTCAGGAGCGGCGTCACGATGACGACGACGCTGCTCGCCAAGGATACATCGCACAAGACGGCCTACCCGGTGTTCACGCCCGGTGGCGGCTTCAACATGCCGGAGATGCAGGGCGGCGCCGACTTCCTGATGGTGGCCGATCCTGCAACCTTTCGCGTGCTGCCTTGGGCGCCGAACACCGGCTGGTTCCTGTGCGACCTTTATTTCGGCGACGGCCGGCCGGTGCCGTTCTCGACGCGCCGGATCTTCCGCGATGCGCTGGCACGACTCGGCACTGCCGGTTTCGACTTCTTCGCCGGGCTTGAAGTCGAATTTCATCTCTACCGGCTGCTCGATCCGAAGCTGACGCCAGAGGACGCGACCTGGCCGCCGGCGCCGCCGCAAGTGGGCCTGCTGACGCAGGGCTACCAGCTTCTCACCGAGGCGCGGTTCGATCAAATGGAGCCGGCACTCGAACCGATCCGCCGCGGCATGCAGGCGCTGGGGTTGCCGTTGCGTTCGATCGAGCTCGAGCTCGGCCCGAGCCAGTGCGAGTTCACGTTCCGCCCGCAGGCGGGCCTCGCTGCCGCCGATGCCATGATCCTGTTTCGCTCGGCGGTGAAACAGATCGCGCGGCGTCACGGTTATCATGCCACCTTCATGTGCCGGCCGGCACTGCCGAATACCTTTTCAAGCGGTTGGCACTTGCATCAGTCGCTCATCGGGAAGAAACGCAAGCTCAATGCGTTCGTATCGAGCGATGAGGGTGGGTTGTCGCCCGTCGGGCACCACTATCTCGGCGGGCTGCTGGCGCATGCGCGCGGCGCGGCGGCGTTCACGACGCCGACCGTCAACGGCTACAAGCGCTACCGGCCGTATTCGCTGGCGCCGGATCGCGCGATCTGGGCGCGCGACAATCGCGGCGTCATGGTGCGGGTGATCGGCCAGCCCGGCGACGCGTCCACGCATCTCGAAAATCGCGTCGGCGAGCCGGCGGCCAATCCGTATCTCTACATGGCGGCGCAGATTTACTCCGGACTCGACGGCATCGCGCAGCGTATCGAGCCGGGTCCATCGGCCGACACGCCGTACGAAACGGCGGCCCCATTCCTGCCGACGTCGCTCGGCGAGGCGCTCGATGCGCTCACGGCGGATGCCGCTTTGCGCGAGGGTTTCGGCGCCGCCTTCATCGACTATTTCGTGCACATCAAGAATGCCGAGATTGCACGCTTCAAGGCCGACGGACCCGTGCAGGCTGAACCGACGGTCTGGGAGCAGCGGGAATATTTCGACCTGTTCTGATCCCGCCGCTGGAACCGCAGGTGCGTTGGGTCATTGAAAGGCTGCACGCAGAGGAGCGAGCCATGCTGAAGTGGGCCGTGGTTTTCCTGATCATTGCGATCGTTGCCGGTATTTTCGGCTTCACCGGCGTCGAACAGGCGTCCGCCTCGATCGCCAAGGTCCTGTTCGGAATTTTCCTTGTTCTTTTCGTCGGCGCGCTCGCGATCGGACTGTTTCTGGGTTCGAAACTGTTGTCGTGACGGCAAGTCCGTGCAGCGGAAGTGTCGACGAAATAAAAATGGCCGGGCAAGACCCGGCCATTGGTATTCGGCACCGCTTGGGCGTCAGACGTCGACGCTTGCCGTCAGCGCGTTGTCCTGGATGAACTCGCGGCGCGGTTCGACCTCTTCGCCCATCAGGCGGCTGAAGATGTCCTCGGCGTCGTCGACTTCCTTCACCTTCACCTGTAGCAGCGAGCGCGCGTTGGTGTCGAGCGTGGTCTCCCAGAGTTGCTCCGGGTTCATCTCGCCCAGCCCTTTGTAGCGCTGCAGCGTGATGCCCTTGCGGCCGGCGCCGGTGATGGCGTCGAACAAGCCGACGGGGCCGTGGATGGCGACCTGCTCGTCCTTGCGGCGAAGCATCGCCGGCGGCGTCGGCCTCGGGAACATCTTCTGCAGATCGGGCGCATAGCTGTCGAGCTTGCGCGCGTCGGTCGAGCCGAGCAGGGCGAAGTCGATGGTCGCAACGCTCTTCACGCCGCGCACCGTGCGCGAGAATGTGAATCCGGTATCCTTGTCGAATTCGCCGGTCCAGCCGCGCTCGGTTTCTTCCGCCAGCGCGTCGAGTCGCTTGGCGATGTAGTCGGCGGCGCTCTTTGCGATCTTCGGGTCCTCGGCGATATTGGGCCGCAGCACGCCCGCGATCGCTGCCTGCTCGATGACCCGGCGGTCGTAGCGGCTGTGCAGATTGTTGAGCGTGTTGCGGATGGTGCGGGCGCTGTCGACCGTGCGGCGCAGATCGTCGCCGGCAATCTCCTCGCCGTTGGCGAGCCGTAGCACCGTGTCCTCGATGCCGGTCGAGATCAGGAAGTCTTCGAGCCCGCGCTCGTCCTTGAGGTACTGCTCGGACTTGCCGCGCGCCACTTTGTAGAGCGGCGGTTGCGCGATGTAGATGTTGCCGCTGTCCACCAGCGAGCGCATCTGCCGGTAGAAGAACGTCAGCAGCAGCGTACGGATATGGGCGCCGTCGACGTCGGCGTCCGTCATGATGATGATCTTGTGGTAGCGCAGCTTGGCCGGGTCGAATTCGTCGCTGATGCCGGTGCCGAGCGCCGTGATGAGCGTGCCGATCTCGGCGCTGGACAGCATCTTGTCCATGCGCGCGCGCTCGACGTTGAGAATCTTGCCGCGCAGCGGCAGCACCGCCTGGAATTCGCGATTGCGGCCCTGCTTGGCGGAGCCGCCGGCCGAATCGCCCTCGACGATGAACAGCTCTGACTTGGCCGGGTCGCGCTCCTGGCAGTCGGCAAGCTTGCCGGGCAGCGAGGAGACATCGAGCGCGCCCTTGCGGCGGGTGAGCTCGCGCGCCTTGCGCGCCGCCTCGCGGGCCGCGGCCGCCTCCACGACTTTGCCGACGACGGTCTTCGCCAGCGCCGGGTTTTCCTCGAGCCATTTGTCGAGCCCGTCATTGAGCACGCTTTCAACCACCGGCCGCACCTCGGACGACACCAACTTGTCCTTGGTCTGCGACGAGAACTTCGGGTCGGGCACCTTGACCGACAGCACGGCGGTGAGGCCCTCGCGGCAGTCGTCGCCGGTCAACGACACTTTTTCCTTGCGCGAGGAGCCGAGCTTGTCGGCGTAGGACGTGATCTGACGCGTCAGCGCGCCGCGGAAGCCGGCGAGATGGGTGCCGCCGTCGCGCTGCGGGATATTGTTGGTGAAGCACAACACGTTCTCGTGATAGCCGTCGTTCCACCACATCGCGCAGTCGATCGCGATGCCATCGCGCTCGGCGCGGATCGAGATCGGCGCGCTCACCAGCGGCTTCTTAGTCCGATCGAGATACTTGACGAAGGCTTCGACGCCGCCCTCGTACTTCATTTCCTCGCGCTTCTCGACGGCGTGGCGCTTGTCGGACAAGACGATCTTCACGCCCGAGTTCAGGAAAGCGAGCTCGCGCAGCCGGTGCTCCAGCGTGCTGAAGTCGAACTCCGTCATCGAGAACGTCTTCGACGACGGCAGGAATGTCACCTCGGTGCCGCGCCGGTCTTTCGCATCGCCGACGGCCTTGAGCGGCGCTACAGCGACGCCGTCCTTGAACTCCATGAAGTACTCTTTACCGTCGCGCCAGATCGTCAGCTTGAGCCAGCGTGACAACGCGTTGACGACGGAGACGCCGACGCCGTGCAGGCCGCCGGACACCTTGTAGGAATTCTGGTCGAATTTTCCGCCGGCGTGGAGCTGGGTCATGATGACCTCGGCCGCCGACACGCCCTCTTCCTTGTGAATGTCGGTCGGGATGCCGCGGCCGTTGTCGTACACGGTCGCCGAGCCATCCGGATTGAGCGTGACGCTCACCTCGGTGGCGTAGCCGGCCAGTGCTTCGTCGATCGCGTTGTCGACGACCTCGTACACCATGTGGTGCAGGCCCGAGCCATCGTCAGTGTCGCCGATGTACATGCCCGGACGCTTGCGCACCGCGTCGAGGCCCTTGAGGACCTTGATCGATTCTGCGCCGTAGTCGGAAGACATATCGTGGGCCGGTTCAGCCATGGACGGACCTTCAAAAATCACCAGAGAATGAGTCGGAATCTTATGCTGGTGTGACACGAAAATGGGGTGTCGTATAGGCTTTCGTGACACAGCATAATGTGTTGATTTACATTGCCTTTTTCAAGGATTCGCTTTTGAAAAACTCACGATCGGCGAGGCCGATTCGACAGCCGGAATCGTGTCCCTGTGGGAGACGGATTTAGGCTCCGGGGCGCGGTGAAATCGAGCCTGGCCGAACCTCGAAAATCGTGCCGCGGCCGGCAATCTCGGCGAACAGCGCCGGATCCGCGCCAGTCATCCACACCTGGGCGCCGAGCGCGGCGAGTTCATCGTAGAGCGCGCCGCGGCGCTGCGGATCGAGATGGGCGACCACCTCGTCGAGCAGCAACAGCGGCGCCGTGCCCGTCATCGCCTTGATCAGCCCGGCGTGCGCCAGCATCAGGCGGATCAGCATGGCTTTCTGTTCGCCTGTGGAGGCGTCCGCTGCCGGGATCGCCTTGGCGGCATAGCGCACAACCAGGTCGCTGAGATGAGGGCCGATCAGGGTTCGGCCCGCTGCAGCGTCCCGGGCGCGGTTATCGCTCAGCAGCGTGCGATAATGGTCCTCGATCTCGGCGGCGGTGCGTTGCGGCAGCAAGCTTTCGATCGCGCCTTCGATCGCGACTTCGGCCAGAGGGAAGGGCGAGTCCGGATGTGCCGATGCGGCGAGTTCGCGCGCGAGCCGCGCCACGGTTTCGGCCCGCGCGGCGGCGACCGAGACGGCGACCTCCGCCGTCTCGTGCTCGACGGAATCGAGCCAGCGCGGATCGCTGTGCGGATTCTCCAGCAACCGGTTGCGTGAACTGAGCGAGCGTTCGAGCGCCGCGACGCGGCTCGAATGCTGCGCGTCGACTGCGAGGACGAGCCGATCGAGGAAGCGGCGCCGTTCGGAGGCGGGGCCGTTGAAGAGATGGTCCATCGCCGGGACGAGCCAGATCACGCGCAGATGATCGGCGAACGCCGTGGCCGAGCCGGCACTCTCGCGGTCGATCCGTGCGCGCCGGCTGACCGACGCCTCTTCGCCGGCAGGAGGCTCGATACCGGTGCCGAGCGTGGCAAGCCCGAGCATGCCCTCAATTTCTGCGGCGACCGCCCAGCCGCCGTCGCCCTCGCTGAACGCGACGTCCTCGAGCGCGGCGCGGCGCAGGCCGCGCCCCGGCGACAGGAATGAGATCGCCTCCAGAACGTTGGTCTTGCCGGCGCCGTTCGGCCCGGTGAGGACCACCGGTCCGTGGCCTGGAATCTCGACGCTGGCGGCGTGGTAGCTGCGGAAGTTGGTCAGCGTCAGACGACGGATGAAGGCGGCGGTCATCGTGCGATCTAACCGGGATTAGCGCCGCGCATCCACCCCGAGCGTCTTCAGGATGTCGTCAGCAATCGCCTCAGGCGTCCGGTCGATCGGCACGGTGATCGCCGGCTCGCCGACGCCGGGCTCCTCCAGCGTGGCGAACTGGCTGTCCAGCAGGCCGGCGGGCATGAAATGTCCGGCCCGATGCTTCAGGCGGTCTGCGATCAGCGCTTTGCTGCCTTTGAGATAGACAAAGGTGACGTCCGGGTGGCCGTCGACCAAGAGGTTGCGATACGTCCTTTTGAGAGCCGAGCAGGTGACAATGACCTGCCGTCCGCCGCGGCGGGCTTCGTCGATCGCGGCGGCAATCGCGCGCAGCCACGGCTCGCGGTCGTCGTCGTTCAGCGGCATGCCGTGCGACATTTTTTCGACATTGCGTTTCGGATGAAAGTCGTCGCCTTCGAGCAGCGGCCGCCCGAGCCGCTCGGCAAGCAGTTTCGCGACGGTGGTCTTGCCGCAGCCCGAAACGCCCATCAGGATGATGGCGGTATGGGGAGCGGCTTTTGCCATCACGTTGGCGCGAGCATCAGACGCGCATCGGCATCAGCACGTAGAGCGCCCCCTTGGCGTCCTTGTCCTGAATGAGCGTCGGCGATCCGGGATCGGCGAGCTTGAGCACCGCCGTCTCGCCTTCGATCTGCGCCGCGATATCGAGCAGATAACGCGAGTTGAATCCGATATCGAGCGGATCGGCTGCGTATTCGACCTCGAGTTCTTCGGTCGCGCTGCCGGAATCCGGATTGGTGACCGACAGAACGAGGCGGGAACCGGACAGTGACAGCTTCACGGCGCGGCCGCGCTCGCTCGACACTGTCGACACGCGGTCGACTGCGGCTTCGAAATCCTTCTTGTCGACCTCAAGCGTCTTGTCGTTGTTGGCCGGAATGACGCGCGCGTAGTCGGGAAACGTTCCGTCGATGAGTTTCGAGGTCAGGATAACGTCGCCGATCGTGAAACGGATCTTGCCCTGCGACAGCTCGATCGTGATCTCGGCGTCGCTGTTCTCGATCAGGCGCTGGACCTCGCCGACCGTCTTGCGTGGCACGATCACGCCCGGCATGCCGCCGGCGCCGTCCGGCAACGGCAACTCGACTTGCGCGAGGCGGTGGCCGTCGGTCGCGACGGCGCGCAAGGTCTGCGCTTTGGCGCCGCCCGCCGTATGCAGATAGATGCCGTTGAGATAGTAGCGTGTCTCCTCGGTCGAAATCGCGAATTGCGTCTTGTCGATCAGCCGCTTGAAGTCGCCGGCGGAGAGCTTGAACGAATGGCTCATCTCGCCGGCGGCGAGGTCGGGAAAATCGCTTTCCGGCAGCGTTTGCAATGTGAAGCGCGAGCGGCCGGCACGGATCGACAGCACGGCGCGATCACCCGAGCCTTCGAGCACGACCTGCGAGCCGTCGGGCAGCTTGCGCACGATCTCGTAGAACATGTGCGCCGGCACGGTGGTCGAGCCGCCGGGCGACACCTCGGCCGCGATCGCGTC
Source organism: Pseudolabrys sp. (assembly GCA_029980465.1). Taxonomy (GTDB): domain Bacteria; phylum Pseudomonadota; class Alphaproteobacteria; order Rhizobiales; family Xanthobacteraceae; genus Pseudolabrys. Next base: position 1,423,446 of record JARYIJ010000001.1, on the reverse strand, counting down.
GATCACTTCGAGATCGAGGTCGGTGGCCTTGAGGCTCAATTTCGAGCGCTCGGCCTTGATCAGCACGTTGGCGAGGATCGGAATCGTATTGCGCCGCTCGACCACGCGATGGACGTGACCCAATGACCTCAGCAGTTCGGCGCGTTCGACGGTGACTTTCATGACAGCCCCAATCTGGACGGCAAAAGTGGCTTGCGCGGGCGAAAATCGCAAGGGTGCGAGAGCCTTGGCGAGGCGAATCCCCAGTGCGTCCACAGGACCCTGAAACGGCGACGCCCGGCGCGGGGGTCGGGCATCGGGACCGCAGCCTGTTTTGCCGCAGCTATTCCTGCAACTGACGCTTGAGGATTTCGATCTCCTCGGCGAGCGCCATGTCGCTGCCGACCAGGCCTTCGATCTTGCGCACGGCGTGGAGCACCGTGGTGTGATCGCGGCCGCCGAACCGCCGGCCGATTTCCGGCAGGGAGCGCAGCGTCAGCGTCTTGGCGAGATACATCGCCACCTGGCGCGGCCGCACGACGTTGGCGGTGCGGCGGGAGGAGAGAAGGTCGGACCGGCTAACGTTATACTGCCGCGCCACGATGCGCTGGATATCCTCGATTTTGACCCGCTTCGGTTCTTGCGGGCGGATCAGGTCGCGGACTTCCCGTTCGGCCATTTCCAGCGTGACCGACTGGCCGGTCAGTTTGCTGTGCGCCAGCAGACGGTTGAGGGCGCCCTCCAGGTCGCGGCCGTTATGGGTCACGGTCTTGGCGATATAGCTCAACACCGGGGCCGGCACGTCGAAGCCGGGGTGATGGAGCCGGGCGGCGGCGACGCGAGCCTTGAGGATTTCGAGGCGGAGCTCCTCGCCGAGGCCACCGATCTCGACCACCAGGCCGCCGGCCAACCGCGAGCGGACGCGGTCGTCGAGGCTTTCAAGGTCCGACGGCGGGCGGTCGGCGGCGATGACGACCTGCCGGCCGGCGTCGATCAAGGCATTGAGGGTGTGGCAGAATTCGGCCTGGGTCGACTTGCCTTGTAGGAACTGCAGATCGTCGATCACGAGCACGCCGATGCCACGCAGGGCTTCCTTGAACGCCAGCGTATTCTGCGCCCGCAGCGACTGAACGAAGCCGTACACGAACTTCTCGGCGGTGAGGTAGAGCACCTTGCGCTCGCCGATCGCATTGCCGGTCCAGGTGATGGCTTGCAGCAGATGCGTCTTGCCGAGACCGACGCCGGAGTGGATGTAGAGCGGATTGAACATCACGGCGTCGCCGCGCTTGGCGGCCGCGACTTGCTTGGCCGCGGCATGCGCAAGCGTGTTTGAGCGGCCGACGACAAAGCTGTCGAATGTCAGGCGCGCATCGAGCGGCGAGCCGCCCAGCGCTTCGTGAGCGCCGGCATCGCTGGCCGAGATCGGGCGCCCTTCGAAGCCGTTAAGACGGGTCGCGCCGTCGACTTCCTTGACCTTGATGGTGGCATTGCGCAGCACAGCCGAGCGCACGATGAGCTCGACGCGGTTCACCTTGTTTTGCTCGGTCTGCCAGCAGGCCAGCAGCTTTTCGGCGTAGTGCGATTGGATCCAGCTCTTGAGGAACCGGGTCGGGACCGACAGGCGCGCCGTGCCGGACTCGAGGCCTTCCAACTCCATGCGGGCGAACCAGCTCGAATAGACATCCTCGCCGAGTTCGGCACGCAAGCGCCCGCGGACCTTGGACCAGTGCTCTTGTTCTGTTTGGGCCATCGTGTGTTGTCTTTCGGTATTCTTTGACTTCGGTTGAATTTGCGGCCCGGCTCGAGTCGAGCCTGCCGGCACGCCGGAAACGGACACAACATCAGTCGTTACGCAGACGATGAGGCAGATGATTTATGAGACGTATCAATCAACCGGTCCGGTGCGGACCGATGCAGTCCCCGCGGCGGTGACGCTGCGTCTCAGCCGCGGGGAGGCGGCGTTGCGCCGCGGATACCGTGTCGGAAGACCAGAAAGAAGGATGGGGCAATCCAGTCAGCCAATGTGGCGCGCCAGGCAACGCCGGCGCCGCGATTGCGTTCGCGCAGGGCGCGCCGCGCGATCGAAAGGCTGGCCATCTCTATCATGACACCCCCCAATGTCCCACGGCCGGCTGAGCCGTGCTAGTCGCGGCTCTTGCGAGCCCTGTCGAAATCCTGTGCCACCCGATCCGGGCCGTTCCGCGGCGAAATGAACGTCCGCTCCTCAACCCGGTTTCCTCGCCTCCGTGCGGACAATAAAAACCTGCTCTCATCCGCGAATGAGCTCCGGATCAAAGTTTGTGCTTTGGTGGCGGCCGCGAAACGCGGCGTGTCTGCAAAAAATACACAAGCACTCGTGCGCTGCAATGGCGCGAGCAGGGACGATGACTACCGGGCGTATACGCTGCGCGCAGGATCACGCCGTACGGCGGAGAGCGATTTTCCAAAGCGTTGAATCAGCGCGCGATTCTGTTTGCGGTGATGGACCGGCAGGGCGTGTTATGCCGGCAAATATTTTTTTGCCGCATCATGTCCGGAACGCGAACACTCCGGCGTTTCCGGGGTCCCTTGCGTGTCATATTTGTTAAGTCTTTATCACCGCGTTTGATTTTTTGTTCGGCAAGCGAACCTACCCGACGCTGGAAAGCCGCCGCAGCGCGAGCGAAAACGATGCGTGCAGGAAAACCTGTCCAGCGAAAACGTCAGTGCGCGAGGCGGCGCAAAAATTTCTGACGCGCGCGTGACCCATTTACAACAACTCAAAAGCAGAACGATGCCGCACGGGGACCGTGCGGCATCGCATGGAAGAGTCGAACTGAAAGAACGGGACGCGAAAATTATTTCGCGAGCTTGGCGATGCGGTGGGTCAGCCGCGACACTTTGCGGCTCGCGTTATTCTTGTGAATGACGCCAAGCTGTGCCGCGCGCATGATCTTCGGCTCGGCTGTCTGCATGGCCGCCGTTGCTGCAGCGCGGTCGCCGCTCTTGATCGCTTCCTCGACCTTGCGCACCGAATTGCGCAACGTGGTGCGACGGGATTTGTTGATCTCGGTCTTGCGCGCGATCTGGCGCGTCGCTTTCTGGGCCGACTTGGTATTCGCCATGCAACTCTCGTTCAAAGGTGACGCCCGCGGGCGTCTATCCCGTTGGAGCGATTGATAATGAGCCTGAAATCGGTGCGGCAGGACAAGCCTGACCGCGACCGCGGGCTTATAATCAGCCGTTGCCGGGGCGTCAACGCCGATCGCGGCCGCCGCTACGCGACCTTTTTGGCCCGGATCGCGTCATGACCGGCAATGACGGCGGCGCGATCGGCCGCCGAGAAGGTCACGAAGGGCGGCTTTACGCGCGCATAGGCCGGATCGCCGTGAATGTGGGCGAGCAGCGCTTTGACGCCCGGTACCAGGGGCTTGCCGTTGAACAGGTTGCGGATCGCCACCGCCTGGTCGAGCAGGGCCTGGTCGTTCGCGGCGAGAGCGCGCGCGCAGATGTCGGCATTGAGGTTGGTGGTCGCCGAGATGCAGCCGGCGAACTTGCCGTCCCGGCCTTCGAGCAGCGCGGCCTCGGTCGAAGGAAACACGGCAAACTCCGGCGACAACGCCGCTGCGGCGCGCGAGTAAGCCATGTCGCCGGACGAGTCCTTCAGGCCGACGATACGGCCCTTGTAGGTCTTGATCAGACGATCGACCAGCGGGATAGGCCACGGCACCGCCGAGGTCTGCGGAATGTGATAGAGATAAAGTGGAATGGGCCGGTCCGACGTGGCCTTGATGATGACGTCGAGATAATTGACGAGGCCGTCGTCGGACACGCCTTTGTAATAAAATGGCGGCAGCACCAGCGCGCCGGAATAACCCAATTCCGCGGCATGCCGGGTCAAGGCGACGGCATCGGCGGTTGCCGATGCGCCGGTGCCGACCATCAGCCGGCCCATCGGCAAGCCGGCGCTTTTGAATGCGATCATGACCGCCTTGCGCTCGTCGAGCGAAAAGGACGTGGCTTCGCCGGTCGTGCCGAGCACGTTGAGGGCGTTGCAGCCGTTGTCGAGCAGATGGCGGCCGAGCTTGACGCCGCGCTCGAGATCGGGGGCGCCATTCTCCTGCACCGGCGTCGCAATGGCCGCGATCACGCCCTTCAAGTTTCCGTACGACGCCATGAATCGCTTCTCCTGAATCAGCCGTTGACGTTGAAAGCGGCCAGCGCCGCCATATTGACGAGTTGGTTGTCTTGCGCGCCCAGCGGCACGATCTGCACCGGACGGTCAAGCCCGACCAGAATAGGCCCGATCACGGTGGCGCCACCCAGTTCCTGCAACATCTTGCTGGAGATGGACGCCGAGTGAAATGCCGGCATAACCAGCACGTTGGCGGGGCCTGACAGCCGGTTGAACGGATAGGCTGTGGCGAGCGCCGGGTTGAGCGCGACGTCCGCCGCCATGTCGCCCTCATACTCGAAATCGACCCGGCGACGATCGAGAATTTTCACGGCCTCGATCACGCGCTCCGAGCGTTCGCTTCTGGGGTGACCGAAGGTCGAAAACGCCAGCAACGCCACGCGCGGTTCGTGGCCAAGCCGGCGTGCCACGTGCGCGGCTTCGGTCGCGATATCGGCAAGCTCGTCCGAGGTCGGCATCTCGGTGACCGCGGTGTCGGCGACCAGCACGGTGCGGCCGCGCGCGACCACGAGGGAAATGCCGATCATGCGGTGACCGGGCTTCGGGTCGATCACCTGACGGACTTCCTCGAGCGCGACCGAAAAATTGCGGGTGGCGCCCGTCACCATCGCGTCGGCGTCGTTGAGTGCCACCATGCAGGCCGCGAAGTGATTGCGGTCGGTGTTTACCAGCCGCTGGGCGTCGCGAAGTAGGTAGCCCCGCCGTTGCAGGCGCTCGTAGAGATAGTCGATATAGACGGTGTTGCGGGTCGACAGCCGGGCATTGATGACCTCGATGCCCTTGCCGATCTCGACACCCGCTTCCTGCGCCGTCTCGCGCACGCGGTCTTCGCGGCCGACCAGCAGCGCGGTGCCGAGGCCCTGCTGAACGAAGCTCGCGGCCGCGCGGATCACCTGTTCTTCTTCGCCCTCCGCGAACACGACGCGCCGCGGCTGGCGCCGCAGCTTGGCGAACACCTGGACGAGCGAGCCGGCGGCCGGATCGCGGCGGCCGCGCAGCGCCTCGCGGTAGGCGTCCATGTCGACGATCGGCTTGCGCGCCACGCCGGTATCCATCGCCGCCTTGGCAATGGCCGGCGGCACATAGGAGATCAGCCGCGGATCGAACGGCACCGGGATGATGTAGTCGGGGCCGAATTTGGGCCGCGCGCCGTAAGCGGCGGCGACCTCGTCCGGTACATCCTCGCGGGCGAGCGCGGCGAGTGCGCGCGCGGCCGCGATCTTCATTTCCATGTTGATCGCAGAGGCGCGCACGTCGAGCGCGCCGCGGAAGATGTATGGAAAGCCGAGGACGTTGTTGATCTGGTTCGGGTAGTCCGAGCGTCCGGTCGCCATGATGGCGTCGTCGCGCACCTCGGCGACCTCTTCGACCGTGATCTCCGGATCGGGATTCGCCATCGCGAAGATAATCGGCTTGTCGGCCATCGACGCCACCATCTCCTTGGTGACCGCGCCCTTGGCGGACAGGCCGTAGAACACGTCGGCGCCCTTGAGCGCGTCGGCGAGAGTCCGCGCGTCGGTCTTGACGGCGTAGGCCGACTTCCACTGGTTCATGCCGTCGGTGCGGCCCTGGTAGATGACGCCCTTGGTGTCGCAGAGGATCAGGTTCTCCGGACGGAAACCGATGGCGCGCAACAGTTCGAGGCAGGCGATGCCGGCCGCGCCGGCGCCGTTGCAGACGAGCTTGGTGTCCTCGATCTTGCGGCCAGTGAGATCGAGCGCGTTGAGCAGGCCCGCGGTCGCGATGATCGCGGTGCCGTGCTGGTCGTCATGGAATACCGGGATGTCGAGCAGTTCGCGTAGCTTCTGCTCGATCACGAAGCACTCGGGCGCCTTGATGTCTTCGAGATTAATGCCGCCCCAGCCTTTGCCGAGCAGCTTGACGCAGTTGATGAATTCTTCCGGGTTCTCGGTCGACACTTCGAGGTCGATCGAATCGACATCGGCAAACCGTTTGAACAGGACCGATTTGCCTTCCATCACCGGCTTTGCCGCCAGCGCGCCGCGATTGCCGAGCCCGAGAATGGCGGTGCCGTTGGTGATGACGGCGACGAAATTGCCCTTGGTCGTATAGTCGTAAGCCTTGGCCGGATCCTCGGCGATCGCCAGCACCGGCACGGCGACGCCCGGCGAATAGGCGAGCGACAGATCACGCTGCGTCGCCATCGGCTTGGTGGCGATCACTTCGAGCTTGCCGGGCCTGCCGACACTGTGGAACTGGAGTGCTTCTTGATCGGTGAAGGTGGGCCGGGTGCGGCCCTTGGTCGGCTTCGGCATCACAACTCCTGACGACCGGCGAGCGCCGGGATGCGGACGTTAGCGGATAAGGACTTGTTTGCTCAAGGGAAGCTGGCCCGGCAGAGCTCTGCGAAACAGCATTGAACCAATGCAAGGCAGGCGGTAAGCGAGAGACCCGAATGACCGCGTGTGACGCTCCATGATCCGCTTTCTTGTCCGCAGCATCGGCTTTTTCTGCCTGGCCGCTGCTTTTCTTCTCGTCATTTATGACGGGACGAAATCGATCGCGGGAAACGCGCTGTTCATCACCAGCGTGCGGGGGCTTTGGGACACTCTGAATGCGGCCAGCTTGCAGGCGGTCCAGCCGCTCATCGAAGGCCGGCTCGGCCATTTCGCCTGGGACCCGGTGTTCACCGGTTTTCTCAATACGCCAAGTTGGGCGGCGCTCGGCATTCTCGGGGTCATTCTCATCCTGCTGGGCCGCAAAAAGCGGCCGCTGATCGGTTACGCCCGCTAGCGTCTCGCAGTTGCGTGATGGCGGCGTGAAGCTCGCTGGCCAGCACGTGATTGTCGCTGCTCGTGCGGTCTGCCGTGCCACCGCCTATATTGGGGTCACGAAAGCTCCCGATATTCAGGAGATGCCCGCATGCTCATGTTCAAGAAATCGCTTGCGATGCCGAAGCCCGGTGAAGCGCTGCCGGGCCGGCCCGATCCGATTCCGACGGCTGACAGGCACGACGTCAACGGCCATCCGCTCAAGGGCCCATATCCGCAGGGGCTGGAGATGGCGATGTTCGGCATGGGTTGTTTCTGGGGCGCCGAGCGCAAGTTCTGGGAGCTCGGCGATGGCGTTTACGTCACGGCCGCCGGCTATGCCGGCGGCGCGACGCCAAATCCGACCTACGAGGAGGTGTGCAGCGGCCGCACCGGGCATACCGAAGTGGTGCTGGTCGTATTCGATCCGAACAAGGTGTCGTACGAGACGCTGCTGAAGACATTCTGGGAGAGTCACGATCCGACCCAGGGCATGCGTCAGGGCAACGATGTCGGCACCCAGTATCGCTCGGCGATTTACGCCTACGGCCCGGCGCAGTTGAAGGCGGCCGAGGCGTCGAAGGCTGTGTTCGAGGCCGAGTTGCGCAACAAGGGTTATGGACCGATCACAACCGAAATCCGCGAAGCGCCGGCGTTCTATTTCGCCGAGGACTATCACCAGCAGTATTTGGCGAAGAATCCGTTCGGCTATTGCGGCCTCGGCGGCACGGGGGTGAGCTGCCCGATCGGGCTTGGCGTCAAGGCCGCTGCGGCTCATTAGGAGCGCGCGGTACGAAAGAGCATGGCGGACGGGCGCCCCTGGCGCCCGTTTTGCATTCCGGCTGGTGAGACTTTGTTAACCATGAAAGTCCTTAATCCGCGTGCGGATTGGGCCGCAGGAATCGGATTCGCATGTGGGGACGCCGCCTCGGGTTGCTGATCGCGCTGGCAGGGGCGCTGACGGCCGGCGGCTGTATGCGCTCGACCCAGAGCTACCTGGTCTATGACCCCAATACCGGCCAGCACTACACGACAACAGCGCTGCCCCAAGCCTACGCCCAGCCGTCCTACGCACAGTCGTCCTCTGCGCAGCCGTCCTATGGACAGCAGCAGGCGCAGGGCTTCGAGCTCTACGGCCAGGGCGGTAGCGGTGGCACGGCGCCGCGGCGTTACAGCCAGAGCGCCACGCCGGCTTACGCGCCAGGCCCAGCGCAAAGCTCAGTGCAAAGCTATGCCCAGGCCGCGCCGCAGGCTGCAGCCCCGTCTTCGTCTGCACAGCCGATCGAGAACCGCGGCCTGTTCACGTCGCACAGCCGCAGCGCGCCGCGTTATGTGACGGCACCGCAGCCGGCGGCGGTGCAGCCCTCTTACGTCGTGCAATACAGCCCGCCGGTGGCCCAGGGCGCCTATGGGCAGGCCTCGTATTATGGCTCCCAGGCCTCTTACGAGCCTCAAGGCTCTTACGGGTCCTATGGCCGTCCCACCACGCAGGCCCCTCAGGGCTCCACGACAGCGCCGCGCGGCTATCAAGCCGGCACCGTTACGGCCTATCCGCAAACCTCTGTCCCGGTTCAGGCCACCGCAGCAGCGCCACGCTATGCGTATGCAACCCCGGCCCCGGCTGCTTCCGGCGCCTATGGCGCCTATGCCGCGGCAACGCCCACATCCTCACGCTACGGCGCCTCCAGCTATGGCTATGGCGCCGCACGCTATGCCTCGGCGCCCGCTGCCTCGCCCTCCTACACGCTCGACGCCGGCGACCGGCTGCGCGTCGTCGTGTTCGGCCAGGACGGCCTCTCCAACACCTATACGGTCGATGCCGGCGGCAACATCAACATGCCGCTGATCGGCACGCTCGCCGTGCGCGGCGTCACCACCCAGCAGGTGGCGCAGCTCATCACCGCCCGCCTCAAGCAGGGCTATGTGCGCGAGCCGCATGTCAGCGTCGAGATCGAGACTTACCGGCCGTTCTTCATCCTCGGCGAGGTCAACACGCCGGGGCAGTACCCGTACGTGCCCAACATGACGGCGGAGGCCGCCATCGCCACCGCCGGCGGCTTCGCGCCGCGCGCCTCCAAGAGCAAGGTCGAGCTCACCCGCAACGTCCCCGGCCAGCAAATCCACGGCCTCGTGCCGCTCAACTATCCCCTCAAGCCCGGCGACACCATCGTCGTCAAGGAACGGTGGTTCTGAGGCGGCCGCCGAAAGCTGAAAAAATGGCCGGGCAAGCCCGGCCATTTTCGTTTACGGACCAACGCGCGAATTACTTCATGTGCTTCGCCAGGAAGTCCAGGCTGCGTTTCCACGCCAGCGCCGAGGCGTCCTTGTTGAAGCTGGCGCGCTCGTCGCAGTGGAAGCCGTGCTGCGCGGTCGGATAGACATAAACTTCGGCCTGCGGCTGCTTCTGCTTGATCGTCTCGACGTCGCTGAGCGGAATGCCGGCATCCTTCTCGCCGAAATGCATCTGCACCGCGCATTTCGGCTTCTCGTCGGCGAACTTCGCGATCATGCCGCCGTAGTAGCAGATCGATGCCTTGAGGCCGTTGAGCCGGCACGCCGCCAGAAAGGCCGCGGTGCCACCCATGCAGAAGCCGATAACGCCGCACGGCCCGACCGACTTGATGTCGCCAAGTGCGGCGTCGAGGTCCTTCATCATGTTGTCCCAGTTGAGATGGCCGAGATAGCTGCGTGCGTGGGCGATCTCGTCGGGCGTGTAGCCGGATTCAAAATCGCGCACGAAGCGGTCGAACACCGCCGGCGCAACGGCGACATAGCCTTCGGCGGCGAGACGATCGCAGACCGCGCGGATGTGGTGATTGACGCCGAAGATCTCCTGCACGACGATCAGCGCGCCCTTGGCCTTGCCGGCCGGATCGGCGCGATAAGCGCCCAATATATGCTGGTCGGCGGCGGTGAGTTTGAACTGCTTGCCCAACGGAACCTCCTGATATCACGCGCGAACTGCGCCTCATCCCCGCGGCGGATGTAGCACGATGATGGCCGCGATTGGAGTCACGGCTTCGTCAGGTTGAAAGCCTCGGCGATGAGCTCGTAGGACCTGCGGCGAGCCCGATGATCGTGGATCATCGTCGTGATCATCACTTCGTCGGCCTTCGTCTCGTCGATCAACGCCTCGAGTCGGGCCTTCACCGTCGCCGGACTGCCGACCGAAAGCTTGGCCCTGTTCTGCGCAATTCGGGTGCGATCAACGGGGGTGTAGGGGTAGTTCGCGGCTTCGTCGGGCGATGCAAGCGGCAGATATTCACCCTTGGCGCGGCGCACGATGTTGAGGTCGATCGTCGTCGCCAGCCGGTCGGCTTCCACGTCGGTGTCGGCGCAGACGGCGGCCGTGCCGAGGATCGCGTAAGGCGTGCTATGTGATTGCGACGGCTTGAAATTATCGCGGTAGAGCCGCATCGCGGTGGCGGCGTCGAACGTGGCGAAATGGTGCGCGAAGGAGAACGCGGCGCCGATATGGGCGGCGAACTGCGCGCTGTAGTCGCTCGATCCGAGCAGATATATCGGCGGCAAGATCGCTTCGAGCGGCATTGCCCGCACATTGGCGAGCGGATGTCCGGCCGGAAAACCGCGTTGTTCGACGAGCATCAATTCGTTGAATCGGTCGAGGAAGTCATCCTCCTCCGACACGCCCTGGCGCCGCCGCAGCATGTACGAGGTCGCCGGATCGGTGCCAGGCGCGCGGCCGAGACCGAGGTCGATACGGCCGGGGAAGAGCGCCTCGAGCACCTTGAAGCGCTCGGCCACCATCAGCGGCGCGTGGTTGGGCAGCATGACGCCGCCGGAGCCGACCCGCATGTGCCGCGTGATCGCGGCGATCTGGCCGATCATGATGTCGGGCGCGGACGAGGCGATTGCCGGCATGTTGTGGTGCTCGGCGCACCAGTAGCGGGTGTAGCCGAGGCCGTCGCAGAGCCGCGCGAGGTCGAGCGAGTTGCGCAGCGCCTGCGCGCCGGTCATGCCGGTGCCGACCGGCGACAGGTCGAGAACGGAGAGGCGGGTCATGGCGTTGTTATGTTTGAGGTCTGCGACATTGCGCAAGTCCTCGGCGCAAGTCCTCGGCGCAAGTCCTCGGCGCAAGTCCTCGGCGCAAGTCCTCGGCGCAAGTCCTCGGCGCAAGTCCTCGGCGCAAGTCCTCACGCAAGCCCTCGCGCCGGCGTCATCGTCCGTCCTCGCCTTCGCGGAGACGGCAGGCTGTGATAGGACTTTTTTTGCCATGGCCGAACTGACCGAATGGAAGGTGCCTGCCTCCGCGCAGCCGCGCGCCGAGGACTACGGCTACGATCTCGAACGGGCGTTGAGCGCCATCGTCGGCCTGCACGCGCTCATCCCGCAGGATGCCTTCACCGCGCAGACGCTCGGGACCGAGCGCGCCGGTAACGGCGTCCTGATCGGCGACGGCCTCGTCCTCACCGTTGGCTACCTCGTCACCGAGGCGGAGACGATCTGGCTGCACCTTTACGACGGCCGCGTCGTGCCGGGGCACGCGTTGGCGATCGATCAGGAGACCGGCTTCGGCCTCGTGCAGGTGCTGGAGCGGATGGATCTGCCGTCGCTGCCGCTCGGCAATTCAAGCGCGGCCGAGGTCGGCGAGCGCGTCGTGCTCGGCGGCGCCGGCGGTCGCACGCGCTCGGTCGCGGCGCGCATCGCCGGCAAGCAGGAATTCGCCGGCTACTGGGAATACGTGCTCGACGAGGCGATCTTCACCTATCCCGCGCATCCGAACTGGGGCGGCACCGGCCTGATCTCGTCGGCCGGCGAGCTGATCGGCATCGGCTCGCTGCAGCTCGAGCGCGAGCGCGGCGGCAAGAACGAGAATCTCAACATGGTCATCCCGATCGACCTGTTCAAACCGATCCGCGACAGCCTCGTGACGTTCGGCCGCGCCGACCGCCCGGTGCGGCCGTGGCTCGGGCTTTATTCGACCGAGATCGAGGACAAGGTCGTGGTCGTCGGCCTCGCCGGCAAGGGTCCGGCGGCGCGCGCCGAGATCAAGACCGGCGACGTCATCATCGCGGTGAAGGGCGAGAAGGTTTCGACGCTGGCGCAGTTCTACCGCAACGTCTGGTCGCTCGGGACCGCCGGCGTCGAGGTGCCGCTGACGCTCTATCGCGAGGGCGTCACCTTCGACGTGCGCGTGAATTCGTCCGATCGCGTCAAATTCCTCAAGGCGCCCAAGCTGCATTAGGCACGGCTGCGCGCGCCTGCCTGGAATGTCTTGTGGTACTGGATGAAGCCGCTTTTGTCGGCAACCTTGTCGTAAAGGGCCATCGCGGTCGTGTTGGTTTCGTGCGTCAGCCAGTACACGCGCGCCGCTTTCGCCGTCTTCGCCGCATCGTACACCGCTTCGATCAGCGCCCGCCCGACGCCTCGGCCGCGCGCGCTCTCCGCTGTGAACAGGTCCTGCAGATAGACGTAAGGGCCTTCGGTCCACGTTGAAGCATGAAAGACGTAGTGCACGAGGCCGAGCAGCCCGGGCCCGTCTTCGGCGACGAGCGCATGCATCGGCACGCCATCATCGAAGAACCGGCTCCAGGTGAGGTCCGTGACCGCGTCCGGAATCTGCACTTTGTAGAAGGCCTGATAGCCCCGCCACAACGGCAGCCACCGATCCTTGTCGCCGCGTTCGATCGGTCTGATGTGCATCGTCTCGTTCCTCGGAGTCTGGTCGGCAGCCCACCGTCGTCACGGCCGGGCAACCGGGTCCGACCTTCGGTCGGCCCGGTCGTAAACTTGTCCCGGCCATCTACGCCTTACTGTTGGTGAGAAGCAAAACGTGGATGCCCGGCACAAGGTTATGCTCGGGCCGGCCAAAGGGCCGGACCCGAGTACCGGACATGACGGAGTTTTTGAAGAGCGAATGGAGGGAAGCAGACTCAGGACATCATGTTAAGCGGCAGCCTGGGCCACGCCGTTCAATTCCCTCATCACATCGTCCGGCAAATCGATCCCGGCGGCGGCAAGATTCTCGCGCAGATGCCCTACCGATGACGTACCGGGGATCAGCAGAATATTGGGAGCGCGACGCAACAGCCAGGCGAGCGCGACCTGCATCGGCGTGGCGCCGAGCCGTTGCGCGACGGCGGATAACGCCGATGATTGCAGCGGCGTGAAGCCGCCGAGCGGGAAGAACGGCACGTAGGGAACGCCGTCGCGGCCGAGGCGGTCGATCAGCGCATCGTCGTCGCGATGCGCCAGGTTGTAGGCGTTCTGTACGCAAACAATGTCGCAGATGCTACGGCCCTGTTCGATCTGCGCCGGCGTGACGTTGCTCAATCCTATGTGCCGGATCAGGCCTTTGCGCTGAAGATCGGCGAGCACGGACAGCGGCGCCTCGATCGATCCTTCGGCCGGGCCGTGGACGTCGTGCATGCTGCGAAAGTTGACGACCTCGAGCACGTCGACGCCGAGATTGCGCAGATTGTCGTGCACGGCCTGGGTCAGCTCGTCCGGCGACAGCGCGGGAATCCACGATGCGTCGTCGCCGCGCCTTGCGGCGATCTTGGTGACGATGACGAGATCATCGGGGTAGGGATGCAGTGCTTCGCGGATGATCTGGTTGGTGATGTGCGGGCCATAGAAGTCGCTGGTGTCGATGTGATTGACGCCCTGCGCCACGGCCTCGCGCAGCACGGCAAGCGCCGCATCGCGGTCCTTGGGCGGCCCGAAGACGCCGGGGCCGGCGAGCTGCATGGCGCCGTAGCCGAGACGTCGGACGGTACGGCCGCCGAGGGTAAAAGTGCCGGCTTTGTCGATGTGGGGCATGTCGATGTCTCCTCAGATTGGGTAACGACCGACTTAGGCCCTTTGGCATTGCGCGATAATCCGATATAATCCGTACAGACTGTTCGGAAATTCGGACAATGCCATTCGATCTGGCCGATCTGGAAGCATTTGTGGCCGTCGCACGCGCCGGCGGCTTCCGGGGCGGCGCCCGCCTGCGGGGCGTCAGCGCCTCGGGGTTAAGCGGGGCCGTGCGCCGCCTCGAAGACCAGCTCGGCGTCCGGCTGCTCAACCGCACGACGCGCAGCGTCGTTCCGACCGACGCGGGCAGGGTGCTGCTCGACCGGCTCGGCCCGGCGCTGAACGAGGTCACGGCGGCGCTCGATGTGGTCAACGGCTTCCGCGAACGACCCGTGGGTATGCTTCGCCTCAACGTCCCGGTCAGCGCCGCGCGCCTGGTGTTGCCGCGGATCCTGCCGCCGTTTCTGGCCGCCTATCCGGACATCAGGTTGGAGATCGTCGCCGAAGACAGCTTTGTCGACGTGATCGCCGCTGGCTGCGACGCCGGCATCCGCTACGACGAACGGCTCGAGCTCGACATGATCGCGGTGCCGATCGGCCCGCGCGTGCAGCGTTTCGCCACGGCCGCGGCGCCGTCCTATCTCGAGCGGCACGGCCGGCCCGCGCATCCGCGCGATCTGCTCGATCATGTCTGCCTGCGCGGCCGCTTTGTCAGTGGCACGATGCCGGCGTGGGAGTTCGAGCGCGACGGCGACATCGTGCGAGTCGATCCCGCCGGCCCGTTGATCGTGCAGAGCGGCGGCGTCATGGACCTCGCCGTCGATGTTGCGGTGGCCGGCAGCGGGATCGTCCATCTGTTCGAGGATTGGCTGCGCCCGCATCTCGACAGCGGCGCGCTCGAGCCGATCCTCGAGCAGTGGTGGCAGCGTTTCTCGGGGCCGTTCCTTTATTATCCCGGCCGTCGTCTGGTGCCGGCGCCGCTGCGCGCCTTCATCGATTTCATCAAGACCGGCGCGACGTGAGGCCCGGCGGGCAAGTTCCGCGACAGGCAAGTCCCAGACAAGTCCTATGACGTCAAGTCCCACGACCGTCATGCTTAACGAAACCTTGCCGCGACGGCGGAGCGTTTACCGCAAATTGAGCTCCGCGCCTTAGATGATTGTAGGCGGCGGAGGAATGAATGTTCTCGTTCGTGCAAGTGCGGGCGGACCGAATGTCCAACAAGGCCGTGCGGGATCTCATTCAGGGTCTCGGCATCCTGATCGTCGACAACAACGCCTATATGCGCCGGCTCACCCGCATGATGCTGGTCGGCCTCGGCGCCAAGAGCGTATACGAGGCGGGCGACGGCCTGGCCGCGCTCGAGATCGTGCGCGCCTCCGATCCCGACGTGATGATGCTCGAGCGCGACATTCCGGTGCTCAGCGGCCCGGAGCTGCTGCGCATCATCCGCTCGCCGGAAATTTTCCCGCGGCCGAACCTGCCGATTATCATGCTGACCAGCCGCGCCAACCGCTCCGACGTCATCGAGGCGCTGCGGCTCGGCGTGCATGAATTGCTGATCAAGCCGACGTCGCCGAAGGCGCTGCAGGACCGGCTGATCTCGGTCGTCTCCAGGCCGCGGCCGATGGTGTGGATCGGGCAGCATTACGTGCCGGAGCCGCGCCGCGTCATCACGCCGGCGGCGGTGCATTAGCGACTCTCCCCAATTTGCCGCCTGTTGTCCCGGGCGCAGCGCAGCGCGAAACAAAGTGAAGCGGTGCGCTGCAGAACCGGGACCGTCGCGAACGCCGGGCTTGGTAAGGTCCCGGCTCTGCGGTGCATCACTTCGCCATAAGCGCGTCACCGCGCTTATGGCTCGCACTGCACCGCGTCCGGGACACCGTGCAGGGACGACAGGGCGACAAACGCTATAGCTCCTCGATGGCATCGACGCGGTCGGGATAAAACGCGAGACAGCCGGCGATCTCCTTCATGGCCGGGTAGGGCGCCTCGTAGCTCCAGGCCGCATTGTCCGCCGTCCTGCCGCTGGCCGTAACGGCGAAGTAGCTGGCATCGCCCTTGTAGGGGCAGTGACTGCCGTGCGCGGTGCGCGACAATGCCGACATGTCAGCGTCGGCACGCGGGATATAGTGGACCTGCGGATAGTTCGCTTCCGTGAGCGTCAGCGCGCGTGCGGTGTCGGCGACGATCTTGCCGCCGAACGTGACGCGCACGCGCTTCGGATTGGGAACAATGGAAATCGGGTGGTCGGGGCCGGGGATTTTCATCATCTTCATCACATGTCACTCGATATATCGTTTGGCATTGCCGGTTGAGGGCTCCGCGGGTGATGACGGCGAAGGGCTGGTGATGACGGAGGCCGGCCGATTAGGCCGATGAGTGGAAATGGCGCGCCCGAGACGATTCGAACGTCCGACCTTTGCCTTCGGAGGGCAACGCTCTATCCAGCTGAGCTACGGGCGCGTTAGCCCCTGAATAGACCAAGGCGCGCGGACGGGCAAACCCTCGCTCCACCGCGCCGGCGCAAGCGCGGCGTCATAAATCGCGCCGAGGAGGGCTGCCTGCCGCGCGAAACGGGTTGTTCCGGGGCCGCCAGTCGCGGCAGGATTACGCCTTCACCGGACGAACGGCACCAGGAGGCGTCATGGCACAGATCGGCGACAACCAGCATACCATCGAGGTCATTCATCCCTCGCCCGACGAGGCGTGGAAGATGCCTTACGTGCCGGCGGTGTCGATCGTCGGCGCCTGCGACCTGATGTTCCTGTCCGGCTGCACGCCGTCGAAGCTCTATCACCACCATCCGCACATCGACGAGGAGCACATCCACCCGCACTCGATCGAGGAGCAGACGACTCTGGCGATGCAGGCCATCAAGCAGATCCTCGACACGGCGGGCGCGACCTTCCGCGACATCATCAAGATGACGAAGTATCTCACCGACTTTCGCGACGTCACCGGCATGCAGAAGGCGATGGTGCCGTTCATGGGCGACTGGCACCCGGCCTCGACCACGATCTGCGTCAACTCGCTGTCGTCGCCCGGCGCGCGCGTCGAGCTCGACTGCATCGTGGCGCTGCCGAAGAAGCGCAACGCGTAACGCCGCTTGACAGGCGCGGGCGCCGGAAATGGAGTCCGGCGCCCGTCTCTTGTCGCGCCGATAGCGGCCCAACCACCGGACTCCTCATGCCTTCGCTCGCGCCTTCCGTCACCGTTCTCGATTCCGCGCTGTTCCGCGACGCCTTCGGCACGCCGGAGATGCGCGCGGTGCGGCGCTAGCGGCGCGGCAGCGTTGTTGTTAGCCTGCGCCCGTTCTTCGGGGGGATTCGGCGGCGCATGCGCGACGTCATCAATACATTCCTGCTGGTGTTCGCCGGCCTGTTTCCTGTCGTCAATCCGCTCGGCTCGGCGCCGATCTTCCTGTCCCTGACCGCCGACTGTGACGGCAGGGAGCGCGATCGGCTGGCCTATGCCGTGGCCTTCAACGGCTTCTGGCTGCTGGTCGGCTCGCTGATCTTCGGCTCGGCAATCCTGCAGTTCTTCGGCGTGACCATCCCGGAGGTGCGTGTCGCCGGCGGCTTCGTCGTTACGGCGATGGGCTGGAAACTGCTCAACGAGGGACAGCCGGCCGAGAAGAAGGCCATCCACGACCAGGTCGAGCCCCTCAGGCACAAGGACAGCTTCTATCCGTTGACCATGCCGCTGACGGTCGGGCCCGGCTCGATCTCGGTCGCGGTCACGCTCGGCAGCCACAGGCCGATCGGCATGTCGGCCGGTCACACGGCGCTGCTGGCGGCGTCGGCCATCGCCGGCCTCGTCGCCATCGCGGCGACCATCTACATCTGTTACCGCTTCGCGGACTCGGTGGCGCGTTTCCTCGGGCCCGCCGGCATCAACGTCGTCGTGCGGCTGTCCGCGTTCATCCTGATGTGCATCGGCATCGAGATCGCCTGGAGCGGCGTGCGCGTCCTGGCGGCCTCGCTCGGCGCCGCAAGCTGACCGCGCTCACGAAATGTGGATGGCGTAGATCAAGGCGAGGCTCATCGCGCACAGCGCGATCAGCGATACCGTTACCGCGGCGGTGATGCGCGGGCCGGCGCGGGCGACGGTCTTGAGATCGACACCCAGTCCGAGCGCCGCCATCGCCAGGATCGTCAGCCATTTCGAGATGTCGACCGCGGGGCCGATCACCTGCGCCGGCAGCAGGCCGGCGGAGCGCAAGGCGGCGAGCACGACGAAGGCCGCGATGAACCACGGCACGAACTGGTGAAGCGACAGCTTCTTGTTGGCGCTGCCGCTGCCCTCGCGCAGCCGGCCCGAGAACACCGACAGCACGATCACCAGCGGGCCGAGCATCAGGACGCGCACCAGCTTCACGAGCGTGCCGACCTGGTTGCTCAACGCGCCGATCGGCAGCGTCGCCGCCAGCACTTGCGGCACGGCGTAGACCGTGAGGCCGGCGACAACGCCGTATTGCGACTGCGACAGGTCGAGAAGCGGCACGAGCAGCGGCAGCACGATCACCACGATGACGCCAAGCACCGCGGTGAACGCAATTGAGGCGGCGATATCGCCACCGCTGGCGCCGATGACCGGCGCAACCGCGGCGATCGCCGAGTTGCCGCAGATCGAATTGCCGGATGCCACCAGGATCGACATCCGGGTGGTGAGCCCGAGCGCGCGGCACACGAAGAAGCTCACGATCAGCGATACCGCGACGATGCAGGCGATGCCGACGAACAGATCGAGGCCGGCGCGCGCGAGCGTCTGCACGCTGATGGCGACGCCAAGTAGCGCCACCGCGATTTCAAGCAGCAGCTTGCCGCAGAAATCGACGCCCGGCCTGAAGCGCTCGCCCGGCGTCCAGGCCGTGCGGACGGCGGTGCCGACCAGGATCGCGAGCACGAGGTCCTCGATGTAGAGGTGGCCGGCGAGGCCGACCTCGACGGCCTGCAGCGCGACCGCCGCCACCGTGATCGCAACGCACACCAGCAGGCCGGGAACGATCTTCGCGGCGCGCGCCGCGAAAGGGGATGATGTCATGGGGAGGGGCCGGTAGGAGAAAAATATGCTGCCCGCCGTTAGAGGGGCATGCGCCGTGGCGGCATATGCCGCCTTATCGCGATCCGTGCAAGCCTGCCATGACCACGAGCTGGCAGGCTGGTCATTCTGACGATGGCTGGCCGGAACCGGAGTCGGCGCCGCCTGGCTGCAGGGCCGAATTATTCAGCGTTTTTTGCATTCCGGGCATTGGCGGCGAATCGCGAATCCCATAGTCCTCTGCGCTACAGCGCATAGTGCGCTTGGGAGATTTCAGTTATGGCAACCAAACCGGCCAAGCCGTCAAAACCGATCACGCTCAAGGACCTTGGCAACGCCCTGGCCGAAGAGCACTCACTGACCAAGAAGCAGGGTCAGGAAATGCTCACCGATCTGGTGTCGATGATCACCAAGCACCTCAAGAAGGGCGAGCGGGTGAAGATCGTCGGTCTCGGCATCCTGCAGGTCCGTCATCGCGCCGCGCGCATGGGCCGCAACCCGGCGACCGGCGAGGCGATCAAGATCAAGGCCAGCAAGAAGGTCGCGTTCCGCGCCTCGAAAGACCTCAAGATGGCGATCTGAGGCGCGTCGGCATCAAGCCCGCCGGGCGTGCGCCCGGCGGGTTTTTTGTTTGTGCGCAGGCGTTCTATAATGGGTGCGGACAAGAAGTTCCTGTGAGGAGATATTGATGTCGATGCCGGCCGAGAAAGTGACGGGCAAGCCTGCTGTGTCGCTCAAGGATTCCAGTTTCGTCTGGGAGGATCCGCTCGGCATCGAGACCGACCTCACGGAAGACGAGCGCATGGTGCGTGACACCGCCAGGGGCTTCGCGCAGGACACCCTGACGCCGCGCATCTTGATGGCGTATCGCGAGGAAAAATATGACGCCGACATTCTGCCGAAGATGGGCGAACTTGGCCTGCTTGGCCCGACCATTCCCGAAGAGTACGGCGGCGCCGGTCTCGGCTACGTTTGCTATGGCTTGATCGCGCGCGAGGTCGAGCGTGTCGACTCGGGCTATCGCTCGATGATGTCGGTGCAGTCGTCGCTCGTCATGCATCCGATCTACGCCTACGGCACCGAGGCGCAGAAGCGTAAATACCTGCCGAAACTCGCCAGGGCCGAATTGATCGGCTGCTTCGGCCTCACCGAGCCGGATCACGGCTCCGATCCCGGCTCGATGGTGACGCGCGCCGAGAAGGTCGCCGGCGGCTACAAGCTCAACGGCGCCAAGACCTGGATCTCGAACGCGCCGGTCGCCGACATCGCGATCGTGTGGGCGAAGCTCGACGGCAAGATTCGCGGCTTCATCGTCGAGAAGGGCGCCAAAGGGTTCTCGACGCCGAAGATCGAGGGCAAGCTGTCGCTGCGCGCCTCGATCACCGGCATGCTGATGTTCGAGGATTGCGTCATTCCGGAAGAGAACCTGCTGCCCAACGTGTCGGGGCTCGCCGGTCCGTTCGGCTGCCTCAACATGGCGCGCTACGGCATCGCCTGGGGCGCTATGGGCGCCGCCGAGTTCTGCTGGCACGCGGCGCGGCAATACACGCTCGACCGCAAGCAGTTCGGCCGGCCGCTCGCCGCCAATCAGCTCATCCAGAAGAAGCTCGCCGACATGCAGACCGAAATCGCGCTCGGCCTGTCGGGCGCGCTGCGGCTCGGCCGCATGCTGGAGAAGGGGACTGCGGCACCGCCGTCGATCTCGCTGATGAAGCGCAACAACTGCGGCAAGGCGCTCGACATCGCGCGGCTGGCCCGCGATATGCACGGCGGCAACGGCATCGCCGACGAATACCACGTGATGCGCGTGCTCTCGAACCTCGAAACGGTGAATACGTACGAGGGGACGCACGACATCCACGCGCTGATTCTCGGCCGCGCCCAGACCGGCATCCAGGCGTTCTTCTGATCGCTCCTGCCGCAGGTTCCGGCGCTACAGCGCCATCGCGTTGACGCGCTCGGCGAGGCGCCGCACGCGCTCGGTCATCGCGCTCGACGGGTCGGTCAGGAGATCGATCACGGTGAAGTGGTTGGCGCCGGGCACGGCCTCATAGCGCGTCACCGCGCCTTTCTTTCCCCAGTCATCCGCGATGAAGCGGCTCTGCCGCAGGAACTCGTTCGACTCGTCGCCGCCGACGACGGCATCGAGGCTGCGCTGCGGCGGTAGCGGCCATTCGAGCGGCGAGGCCGTGCGCGCCGTCTCGGCCGTGAGCTTGAGGTCGCCGTTCATCGACACGTTGAGGAGCGGCTTGAGGTCGAACACGCCGGAGATGGCGTAACCGAACGGCACCAGGTCCGCCGGCGCATGCGGCGACAGGGTGTGCCATTGCGTCGCCACCATGCAGGCGGTGAGATGGCCGCCGGCGGAATGGCCGAGCACCATGGGGCGCTTCTTGTGCGCGGCCCACAGCGCGAGGCAGAGCGCGCGCATCTGCTCGATGATCTGCGGGATGCTGACGGCCGGGCACAGATCGTAGCCCGGCACCGCGACATTGATGCCGTGCGCGTTGAGGCCGCGCGCCATCTGGCTGAAGGCTTCGGGACCGAGCGAGCGCCACCAGCCGCCGTGGATGAAGACGGCGAGCGGCGCGCCCGGATGCGCGTCCGGCGCGGGAAAGTAGTCGTAGCTCTGCCGTGGACTTGGCCCGTAAGAGATGCCGAACCTGGCTCCGCGCTTGCCCGCCTGCTCGCGATAGGCGGCGGCTTCCGTGGCCCAGCGCGCGAAGATCTCCGGGTGCTCTTTGACGCGTGCGCGATTGTCGTATTCGACTTCGTAGTCGATCGTCATCGTGACCTCACTCTCGCCGTTCCGCTCTTGGTTACCAGCAACGGAGGGGCAATCCAATCCGCGGCGCATTTTAGCAGCTTGCGTTCGGGCGGTGCGATGGCATGGTGGCGGCATGGCGCTCAAGCTTGTCCAGCCGCCGGTCGACGGCCGCCAGTCCGAAACCGCGCTCGCGGTGGCGCGCGGCACCATGCGGCTTCTACATGCGCACGGGTTCTGCGTGGTCAGCGAACTGTCGCTGGCGTCGGGCCGGCGCGCCGACCTCGTCGCGCTCGGCCGCTCCGGCGAAATCTGGATCGTCGAGATCAAGTCGTCGGTCGCCGATTTTCGCGCCGACCGGAAATGGATGGACTATCGGGCGCACTGCGACCGGCTGTTCTTTGCGACCACGCAGGAGGTGCCGTGCGAGATTTTCCCGCCGGATACCGGCCTCATCGTCGCCGACGCCTTCGGCGCGTCGGTCGTATGCGAGGCGCCGGCGCACCGGCTCGCCGCGTCGACGCGCAAGAGCATGATGCTGGCGATCGCCCGCGCGGCGGCGTTACGCCTGCAGGCGCTCAACGATCCGCACGGGCCTTACGGGGATATGGATTGAAATTTATTCCCGGCGTCGTCGCCCGCGAAAGCGGGCGATCCAGTACACATCATGGTTCGGCAGGTACCGAGACTCGATGAGCACCGGATGCCCCGCTTTCGCGGGGCATGACAGCAGGATCGAACGTGCGCTCTGTCTTGACGACAGAGTGCCGTCAGCGCGGAGCTCTCTTGGCCAAAATGCGCTGCAGGGTGCGGCGGTGCATCGACAGGCGACGCGCCGTCTCCGACACGTTGCGGTCGCACAGTTCATAGATGCGCTGGATATGTTCCCAGCGCACGCGGTCGGCCGACATCGGATTTTCCGGCGGCGCGATCTTGCCGCTGTCGACGGCAAGTAGCGCCGCGACGATCTCGTCGGCGTCGGCCGGCTTGGCGAGGTAATCGACCGCACCGAGCTTCACGGCGGTCACCGCGGTGGCGATGTTGCCATAACCGGTGAGAATAATGCCGCGCGCGTCGGGACGGCGGCGCTTGAGCGCCGAGATGACGTCGAGGCCGTTGCCGTCAGCAAGCCGCATGTCGACGACAGCGAAGGCCGGCGCAGCCCGCTCAAGCTGCGCGAGACCTTCCGCCACCGATCCGGCGACCGTCACCGCAAAGCCGCGCGACTCCATCGCCTTGGCGAGGCGCTGCAGGAAGGACGTGTCGTCTTCGACGATCAGCAATGTGCGCTCGGCCAGCGTTGCTTCGCGCGGCGTTTTCATGCTGCTCTCGGCAAGGGTCATATCCACGATATTTGCTCTCTCCCGGATATCGTCACTCTTGAAACATAGGAACCAACAGGCCGCGGCGCAAATGTGGCGGCGCTATCCGCCGGGCATCATGGCGCCAAGGCGGATTCGCTCGAAATCGGCGCGCGGCCAGCGGACGTGGACGGAGGCGCCGCCTTTCGGCCGGTTCTCGAACGTGAGCGTCGCGCCGGATCGCTCCAGCAGCGTTTTGGCGATGAACAGACCGAGACCGAGGCCGCGGCCTTCCTCGTCGCCATCGCCAGGCTTGCGGCGGCGGCTGGTCACATAAGGCTCGCCGATGTGCTGGAGAATCTCCGGCGCGAAACCGGGTCCGTCGTCGCTGACGTCGATTCCCGCCGAAGTTCCGTCCCAGACCGCGTCGATCTCGACGCGGCTTTTAGCGAAGTCGACCGCGTTGTCGACGATATTGCCGAGGCCATAGAGGATCGCCGGATTGCGCTCGGTGCCCGGTTCGGCGGTGCGGTCCGGCGGTGTCACGACGTTGATGGTGATGCCGAAGTCGCGATGCGGCGCCACCACCTCCTCGATCAGGGTGGTCAGCGTGACGCGGTCGAACGGCTGGCTCGACGGCAGTTCGGTGAGCTTGCCGATGATATCGCGGCAACGCGTCGCCTGCTCGCGCAGCAGCCGGATATCCTCGCCATGCGGGGAGTCGGCGGCGACGGCGCGTTCGAGCTCGCGGGCGATCACCGCGATGGTCGACAGCGGAGTCGCCAGCTCGTGCGCGGCTGCGGCGGCGAGGCCATCGAGCTGCGACAGGTGCTGCTCGCGCGCCAGCACCAGCTCGGTCGCCGCCAGCGCGTCGGACAATTGCCGCGACTCCTCGGCGATCTGCCACGCATAGAGGCCGATGAAGCCGATGGCGAGGATAATCGAGAGCCATTCGCCCATCAGATAGATCGGCGGCAGGATCAGCTTGTCCTCGGTATCCCACGGCATCGAGTAATGGAAGAAGACCAGCGCGGTGGCGCACAGCGCGGCGAAGCTGCCAAGCATGATGGTGTAGCGCGGCGGCAGCGCGGTCGCCGAGATCAGCACGGGGCCGAGGAACAGGAAGGCGAACGGATTTTGCAACCCGCCGGTGAGAAACAACAGCAGGCCGAGCTCGGCGATATCGAAGGCAAGCAGCCCCGTGGTCCAGTTCGGCGGCAGCCATTGCGTCGACTGGAAGTAAAGCCGCAGCGCGATATTGACCACGGCCGACAGCGCAATGACGGCGAGACAGGCCCAGAACGGGAATTCGAATTCGAGCGCGTACTGCACCACGAGCACCGCGGTGCTCTGGCCGATGACGGCGAGCCAGCGCAGACGCACCAGAGTGTCGAGCCGGACGTTGCGGCCCTGTTGGTCGGTAGCGAGGCCGAGAGGCATGGCCGCAGTGTACCGGCGCGAGGCATGCGCTCAAGGTCCGGGCGGCGCGGCGAGGCCTTGCACGGCGGCCCGCGAGACGTCACATGATCGCAGCATGACTTTGGCGACGGACTCCCCGGCCATCGAATTCGACCGCGTCACCAAGCTCTACAAGGGCGCGCGGGCGGTCGACGGCATCTCGTTCAGCCTGCGCCGCGGCGCGATCACCGGGCTGCTCGGCGGCAACGGCGCCGGCAAGACCACGACCATCGCGATGATCATGGGCCTGGTGACGCCGACGTCAGGCACGGTGCGGGTGCTCGGCGCGCTCATGCCGCGCGAGCGCTATCGCGTGCTGCACCGGATGAATTTCGAAAGCCCTTATGTCGACGTGCCGATGCGGCTGACGGTGCGGCAAAACCTGTCGGTGTTTGCCCAGCTCTATGGCGTCGCCGATCCGGCCGCCCGCATCGCCGAGCTGGCCGCCGAGCTCGACCTCGCGGACTTGCTCGACCGGCCCACCGGCAAGTTGTCGGCCGGACAGAAGACACGCGTCTCGCTCGCCAAGGCGCTGCTCAACACGCCGGAGGTGCTGCTGCTCGACGAGCCGACCGCCTCGCTCGATCCCGATACCGCCGACTGGGTGCGTACGCGGCTCGAAGCCTTCTGCCGCGATCGTCGCGCGACCGTGCTGCTCGCCTCGCACAACATGAACGAGGTCGAGCGCCTGTGCGAGCGCGTCATCATCATGAAGCGCGGCAGGATCGAAGATGACGACACGCCGCAACGCCTGTTGCAGCGCTATGGCCGCGAGACGCTGGAGGAGGTGTTTCTCGATGTCGCGCGCGGCCGCCAGCGGGAGGCGGCACAGTGAACCGCGGCCTGGCGGGGCAATCAGAAGATGCCTGTCATCCGCTTTCGCGGGGGACGACGGCTGCGAGAATCATGCGATGACCGGCGGCATGTCCAAGTTCTCCTTCCATCGCGTCGGCGCCATGGTGCGGCGTTACTGGTATCTGCTGCGTTCGTCGTGGCCGCGCGTGCTCGACCTGATCTACTGGCCGACCGTGCAGATGCTGATGTGGGGTTTTCTGCAGCTTTACCTCTCGCAGAAGACCGGCTTCTTCGCCCAGGCCGGCGGCGTCTTTATCGGCGCAGTGCTGCTCTGGGACATCCTGTTCCGCGGCCAGCTCGGCTTCTCGATCTCCTTCCTCGAGGAGATGTATTCGCACAACCTCGCCAACCTGATGATGTCGCCGCTGTGCCCGGTCGAATTCATCGCGGCGCTGATGACGATGAGCATCATCCGGCTCGCCATCGGCATGATCCCGGTGACCCTGCTGGCGATCGCGTTCTTCGGCTTCAACCTGTGGACGCTCGGCCTCGCGCTGGTCGCCTTTTTCATCAATCTCATTCTGACGAGCTGGTCGATCGGCCTCGTCGTCGCCGGCCTGCTGCTGCGAAACGGCATGGGCGCCGAGAGCATGGCCTGGACCATCATGTTTTTATTCCTGCCGCTGACCTGCGTGTACTACCCCGTGTCGGTGCTGCCGCACTGGCTGCAATACGTGTCGTGGGCGTTGCCGCCGACCTATGTGTTCGAAGGCATGCGCGCGCTGGTGGCCGGCCATGTGTTCCGGGCCGACCTCATGATCGAGGCCTTTGCGTTCAACATCGTGCTGTTCGCGGCCGCATCAATCGCTTTCCACATGTTGCTGGAAAGCGCACGGACCGAAGGCTCGCTGCTGCAGGGCAGCGAGTAGTGCTGCAAGGCTTTGTTTTATCAGAATAAAATTTTTTGTTGGGCATTTAAACCGGATGCCAAGGGCTTATTTGTAAAGTTGACGCCATGACAGAAAAACGACAGTCTGCTGCGGTGCAGCAAGGGCCGGGGCCGGACGCGATGACAATGGGTGAATTCGGCGGAGCGGCAACGCTCCCGGCCGACAACAATGTTGCTTTCTCGACGCCGATGTACTGGCTCTATGAACTTGGCCATGCCGCGCTCGATCCGGCGCGTGCGGTCGCCGACGCCACGCGGCTCTACTTCCGCAATCCGGCGAACCCGCTGGCCCACACGACCTACGGCAAATCGGTCGCGGCGGCGATGGAGGTGTTCGAGCGCACCACGCGTGTCTACCGGCGGCCGGAGTGGGGCATCGATTCCACCGTGGTCGGCGCCGAGCGCGTGCCCGTCAAGATCAAGACGGTCTGGGAGCGCCCGTTCTGCCGCCTTCTGCATTTCGAGCGTGAGTTCACGCACGCGCCGCATCGCCCGCAACCCAAGCTGCTGCTCGTCGCGCCGATGTCGGGTCATTACGCCACCCTGCTGCGCGGCACAGTCGAAGCGTTCCTGCCCAATCATGAGGTTTACATCACCGACTGGCGCAATGCGCGCTCGGTGCCGCTGGCCGAAGGCCGCTTCGACCTCGACGATTACATCGACTACGTCGTTTCGATCTTCCACATGCTGGGCGGCGACGTGCACGTCGTCGCCGTGTGCCAGCCGGCGGTGCCCGTGCTTGCCGCGGTCGCGCTGATGGAAGCCGACGATGACCCTTATGTGCCGCGCACCATGACCTTGATGGGGGGGCCGATCGACACGCGCGTCGGCGCGACCGCCGTCGACAAGCTGGCGGAGGAGCGCGGCATCGACTGGTTCCGGCGCAACGTCATCACCAAGGTGCCGTTCCCGCATCCTGGCTTCATGCGCAATGTCTATCCGGGCTTCCTGCAGCTCAACGGCTTCGTCAGCATGAATCTCGACCGTCATCTCGAGGCACATCGCCAGCTCTTCCTCAATCTGGTGAAGGGTGACGGCGACGGCGCGCAGAAGCATCGCGAATTCTACGATGAATATCTGGCGGTGATGGACCTCTCGGCGGGGTTCTATCTGCACACCGTCGAGACGGTATTCATCAAACACGCGCTGCCGAAGGGCGAGATGACCCATCGTGGACGCAAGGTCGATCCGGCGGCAATCCGGCGCGTCGGGCTGTTCACCGTCGAAGGCGAGAATGATGACATTTCCGGTGTCGGCCAGACCGAGGCGGCGCATGCGCTGTGCGTCAACATTCCGGCCGAGGACAAGGTGCACTACCTGCAGCCCAGCGTCGGCCATTACGGCGTGTTCAACGGCTCGCGTTTCCGCGCCGAGATCGCCCCGCGCATCGCCGACTTCGTGCTGAGTCACAACGGCCCGCGCAACGGCAAGACAGGGTGGAAGCCAGGCGCAAAGTCCGGCTTGAAGCCGGCCGCGAAATCGAGCGCCCAGGTCGCCTGACGGGCCTTATGCGGCCGCGGCATGGCCGCCAGCCTTCCGGCTAACGGGACAGCTGGTGGTGTCGCGCGTTATCTTCCGCTGTCTGCCGATTCCGTGCCACAACAGGCCGGCTGACGATCCGGACGCACCTTCATGAGCCTGCGCACCTTGCTCTCCCGGCGGCCGCGTGAACCCGCGACGATCGACGTCGCTCATGGCGACGCGGTCTATCAGGTGCGCGTGCAGCGCCATCGCCAGGCGCGGCGCTACACGCTGCGGGTCCATGCCGCGACACGCGAAGTGGTGCTGACCATGCCGCCGCGCGGCAGCACGAAAGAGGCGGAGATCTTCGTCAACAAGCACGGCGGCTGGATCGCGACGCGGGTCAACCGGCTTCCGCTGCCGGCGCCGTTCCGCCACGGCGCTGTCGTGCCGTTGCGTGGCGAACCGCATCGCATCGAGCATCGCCCGAACGAGCGTGGAGCGGTCTGGGTCGAGCTCGGCGATGACGGCAGGCGCTTCCTTTGCGTTACCGGCGACGCGCCGCATGTCGGCCGCCGTGTCATGGATTTCCTCAAGCACGAGGCAAAGCGCGATCTCGAGGCGGCGAGCCGCCGTGCCGCCGGGAAGCTCGGCGTCAGGATCAAGCGCATCTCGATCCGCGATCAGTCGAGCCGCTGGGGCTCGTGCTCGACCATGGGCGTACTGTCTTATTCATGGCGGCTCATCCTCGCGCCGCCTTTCGTGCTCGATTATCTCGCCGCTCATGAAGTCGCTCATCTGGTCGAGATGAACCATTCGCGCGCGTTCTGGCGCGTGGTGGCCGGCCTCTGCCCCAACGTTCCGCGCGCCAAGGCGTGGCTCGACGCTCATGGCGCGGACCTGCACCGTTACGGCTTGCCGCGGCCGGGCGCGGCCTGATCGCCGCGTCGTGCTTCGACCCGGCACCTTCGCGCTGACCGCGCTTCTCGCCGCGCTGACCGCGGTCGGTCCACTGTCGACCGACATGTATCTGCCGTCGCTGCCGACGATCGCAGAGCAGTTGCACGCCTCGACCGCGCAAGCGGAGCTGACGATCTCGTCCTATCTTGTCGGCTTCGCCGTCGGGCAACTGCTCTACGGGCCGCTTTCGGACCGTTACGGCCGCAAGCCTGTGCTGCTGGCGGCGTTGCTGCTTTATTTGGCGGCCAGCTTCATTTCGGCGTTTTCGCCGACCATCGGCATGCTGATCGCGGCGCGCGCGCTGCAGGCCATCGGTGGCTGCGGCGCCATCGTGCTGGCGCGGGCGATCGTGCGCGATCTTTATTCCGGCGCGCGGGCCGGGCGCGAGCTGTCGTTGATGGGCCTTGTGATGGCGCTGGCGCCGGTCATTGCGCCGCTGATCGGCGGCGCGTTGCAGACCACGTTCGGCTGGCAATCGGTATTCATCGCGCTCGTGCTGTGCGGCCTGGTTCTCGCCGGCGTGGTGTTATGGCTGCTGCCGGAGACGCTCGCCCCGGCGTTGCGACGAGCGGCCTCGCCGCTGGAGATGCTGCGCTCCTACCGCATTTTTCTCAGCGACGGCGGCTATCTCGCCCACGCCGGTATCGTCATGTTCACCTATGCCGGGTTGTTTGCCTGGATCGCCGGCGCGTCGTTCGTGCTGCAGGATATTTACGGCCTGTCGTCGTTCGCGTTCGGCGGCGCGTTCGCCGTCGGCTCAGCCGGCGTCATGGTCGGCTCGGCCTTCGCGACGCGCATGAGCGGACGCCTGAGCTTCGACACGCTGATCGGCATCGGTGTCGTGGCGCAGGTGGCCGGCAGCATGGCGATGATCGCGGACGTTGCGGTTGGCGATCATTCGGCTTTCGGTCTCGTCGTGCCGATGGCGATCTATCTCGCCGGGCTCGGCATCGTGCTGCCGCAGGCGATGGCGGCGGCGATGCAGTCCTATCCGGATCGCGCCGGGGCGGCGTCCTCGTTGATCGGGTTTTTGCAGCAGACCGCGGCGGCGCTATGTGGCGTCGCGGTTGGTCACCTGTTGCACCAGACGCCATGGCCGATGGTGCTGGGCATTGCGATCACCGCGGCCATCGCGCTGGCGTTGTGGGCGTTCACGCGAGAGCCGCGTCATCGCGCGCTGCATTAGCGCGAAAACAGCCCGTCGAGCAGCCAGCCGTCGATGCCCGAGCCGGTCGTCTGCCGTGGTCTGCCAGGAATCGGCGCCGGCGGCGTCGGCGCGCCGGACGAACCGCCAAACAGGCTCGATAGCAGGCCCGGGCTGCCCTGGTCGTAGCCGCTGGGCAGCGGCTGCGGCGTGACACCCTGCTCGGCGCCCTTCATGAAGCGGCTCCAGATCGCGACCGGCAGGCTGCCGCCGGTGGTCTTGTGCGTCGGCGAGCCGTCGTCATTGCCGAGCCAGACGCCGGTGACGAGGTTCGAGGTGAAGCCGATGAACCAGGCGTCGCGGAAGTCCTGCGACGTGCCGGTCTTGCCGGCGGCCTGCCAGCCCGGCAAGTCGGCGCTGCGCGCGGTGCCGATGATGAGCGTCTGCTGCATCATCGCGTTCATCATGCCGACGTAACGGGGATCGACCACGCGGGCGGGCTGCTCCTCGGCGCGGGCATACAGCACCTTGCCTTCTGGCGTGCTGATGCGGCGGATCACATAAGGCTGCGTCGCGTAGCCGCCGTTGGCGAAGGTCGAGTAGGCGCCGACCAGCTCGAGCGGCGTGACTTCCGAGGTGCCGAGCGCAATCGAGGCGTTAGGTTCGAGCTGCGATGTGATGCCGAGCCGGTGCGCGGTGCGCACCACGGCGGCGGGGCCGAACTCGAGCGTCAGCCGCACCGACACGGTGTTGAGCGATTTCGCCAGCGCCGTCGAAAGCGGCACCGGCCCGAGATATTCGTGTTCGTAGTTCTCCGGCCGCCAGCCTTTCACGTTGATCGGCCGGTCGTCGCGGATGCTGTCGGGCGTCAGGCCGTGCTCCAGCGCGGTAAGATAGACGAACGGCTTGAACGCCGAGCCCGGCTGCCGCTTGGCGGCGACCGCGCGGTTGAACTGGCTCTGCGCGTAGTTGCGGCCGCCGATCAGCGCGCGCACGGCGCCGGTCGGCGTCATCGACACCAGGGCACCTTCGCTGACGCCGTATTTGCCGCCCTTGGCGGCGAGTTCGTCGGTCAACGCCTGTTCCGCCCTGGTTTGCAGGCCGCCGTCGATCGTCGTCACGACGACGAGGTCGCTGTCGATGTGACCGATCCGGTCGTTGACGGCGTCCATCACCCAGTCGGCGACGTACTGCACGGAGCCTGTCGCTTTCTGCGCGACGATCACCGGCGGATGGGCGAGCGCCAGCTTCTCGCTGCTTGCCGTGATGAAGCCGGCGTCCTGCATCGCGCCGAGCACGACGCGGGCACGCTGCTCGGCGGCCTTGTAATTGTGATTCGGCGCGAGCCGCGATGGCGACTTGACGAGGCCGGCAAGCATCGCCGCTTCGGCGAGCGTCACGTGGCGCGCCGACTTGCCGAAATAGCGCTGCGCCG
The DNA here is from genome assembly GCA_029980465.1 of Pseudolabrys sp. GTDB lineage: Bacteria > Pseudomonadota > Alphaproteobacteria > Rhizobiales > Xanthobacteraceae > Pseudolabrys. The sequence continues at coordinate 1,392,450 of JARYIJ010000001.1, read as the reverse complement.
CCTGCTCGACACCGTAGGCGCCGGAGCCGAAATAGACGCGGTTGAGATAGAGCTCGAGAATCTCGTCCTTGGTGAACTTGCGCTCAAGCCACAATGCCAGCAGCGCCTCCTGCAGCTTGCGCTCGAGGCTGCGCTCCGGCGTCAGGAACAGGTTCTTGGCGAGTTGCTGTGTCAGCGTCGAGCCGCCCTGCGCGACGCCGCGATGCAGGACATTGGCGATGGCGGCACGGGCGATGCCGAGCGGATCGATGCCGAAGTGACTGTAGAAGCGGCGATCCTCGATGGCGACGAAGGCTTTCGGCAGATACGGCGGCAGTTCCTTGATCTTGAGATTACCGCCTCCGGCGTCACCGCGCGTCGCCAGCACCTGCATATGATCGTCGAGAATGCTGATCGACGGCGGCCGCTTGGGAATTTCGAGCGACTGGATCGGCGGCAGATGCGCGCCGACCCACGCCACGGCGCCGGCGCCGGCAATGCCGCACCACAGGCCGAGCACGACGACCCAGTAGGCGAGGCGGCCGATCCGGCCGCGCACGTTGCGCGCCTTCGATGTGCGGCGGTGCTTGCGCTTGCGCGGCGCGGCGGGGCGCGACCGGCGCTCCAACGGATCGGCATGCAGGTCCGGCCCGGCGCCGAACACCGGCTCCCGCCGTTCTGTCTTGCGCTGACCGCCGGCCATCTGCGTCCCGCATTGCGCGCCAGACAATGATGTCCGGCCCCCGCGGGCACGCTATGCGCGGCGATTTAAGGGGCCGTTAAGAACCGGGGAGCGGCTACTTGACCGGGTTCGCCGCCTTGGCGAACAGCGCCACCAGCGCGCGCTTGATCGCCGCCTGGCGGGTCGGCGAGGTGATCTGCGCCCCCATCAGGTCGGTCACGTAGAACACGTCGACGACGCGCTCGCCGAAGGTGGCGACATGCGCCGAGGCGATGTTGAGGTTGAGCTTCGATAGCGCCGCCGTCAGCTCGTAGAGAAGGCCGGTGCGATCGAGGCCGATGACTTCGACCATCGTGTAACGGTGCGACCACTGGTTATTGACTGCGACGCTCGGCTCGATCGCGAAAGCCTTGATGCGCCCCTTCGGCGCGGTGCGCTTGGTGACGAGATCGGGCAGCCGCAGGTCGCCGCGCAGCGCCTTCTCGATCGAATCGGCGACGCGCGCGGCGCGGCGCTCCTCGTCCTCGTTGCGGTCGAACTCGCGCGAGATCGAGATGGTGTCGAGCGCCATGCCGTCGGTCGTGGTGTAGATCTGCGCGTCGACGATGTTGGCGCCGGTCATGGCGCAGGCGCCGGCGATGATCGACAAGAGCCAGGGATGATCCGGCGCGAAAACCGTCAGCTCCGTGACGCCCTGCGCCGCGTCGATCGTCGCCGTGGTCGCGAGATTTTTGCTCGCGCGCTGCGCGTCGCGCACGAAACCGGCATTGGCCACCTTGTGCGGCAGGTCGACCTTGAGCCAGTAGGCCGGATAGAGCCGCGCGATATAGGCGTCGATTTCGGCCTGCGGCCAATCGGCGAGCGCGGCGCGAAGCTCGCCCTGCGCGCTGGCGACGCGCTGGGCGCGATTGACCTCGGAGAAGCCGCCGGTCACCGCCGGCTCGGTCTCGTAATAAAGCGTGCGGATCAGTTGCGACTTCCACCCGTTCCACACGCCCGGTCCGACGCCGCGGATGTCGGCGGTCGTCAGGATGGTGAGCAGCTTGAGCCGCTCGGCCGACTGCACCACGGCGGCGAAGTTCTCGATGGTCTTGCGGTCGGTGAGGTCGCGCGATTGCGCGACGCTCGACATCACGAGATGGTTCTCGATCAGCCAGGCGCATAGCGCGGTGTCCGACGCCGACAGCCCGAGCCGCGGGCACAATCGTCGCGCCACCCGCGCGCCGGCGATGGAGTGATCCTCGATGCGGCCCTTGGCGATGTCGTGCAGGAACATCGTGACGTAGAGCACCTTGCGGTGCTCGGGCCGGATGGTGCGGGTGAGCCCGGTGGCGAACGTCGTCTCCTCGCTCGCGCCGCGCTCGATCTCCTGCAGGATGCCGATGCAGCGCAACAGGTGCTCGTCCACCGTGTAGTGGTGATACATGTTGAACTGCATCATCGCGACGATATGGCCGAAATCCGGAATGAAGCGGCCGAGCACGCCGGACTCGTTCATGCGCCGCAGCACGGTTTCCGGATCGTTGTTTGACGTCAGGATGTCGACGAACAGCGCGTTGGCGTCCTCGTTTTGCCGCAGCTTCGCGTCGATCAGCTTGAGCGAGCGCGTGATGGCGCGCATGGCGTCGGGATGGAAGGCGAGGTTGTGCTTCTGCGCGAGCTGGAAAATGCGGATGAAGTTGACCGGGTCGCGTTTGAAGACCTGCGCGTTGGCGACGGTGATGCGATTCTTGTCGACGACGAAGTCGGAATTGCCGGTGAGGGCACGGCGCTTCACCGGACGCAGCCTCGCCATCATGCGGCTCAGCACCGGAACGCTTTTGGCGTGACTGTCCTCGAGCTCGGCGCAGACGATCGCGGTGAGGTCGCCGACATCCTTGGCGACCAGAAAGTAGTGCTTCATGAAGCGCTCGACTTCCTGCAGGCCGGGCCGGTCGGTGTAGCCGAGCCGCAGCGCGATCTCGCGCTGGATGTCGAACGACAGGCGCTCCTCGGCGCGTCCGGCGATGAAATGCATGTGGCAGCGCACCGACCACAGGAAATTCTCGCAGGTGCGGAACAGCGTGTATTCGTGCTTGTCGAACACGCCGCGCTTGAGCAGCTCGTCGGGCTCGCGGACGCGATAGACGTATTTTGCGATCCAGAACAACGTATGGAGGTCGCGCAGCCCGCCCTTGCCGTCCTTCACGTTCGGCTCGACGAGGTAGCGTGACTGTCCGGCGCGGCGGTGGCGCTCCTCGCGTTCGGCGAGCTTGGCGGCGACGAATTGCGGCGCCGTGCCCTGCACGACCTCCTTGTCGAAGCGCGCGATGAGATCGTCGTAGAGCGAGCGGTCGCCGTAGAGGAAGCGTGTTTCGAGCACGGCGGTGCGGATCGTCATGTCCGCCTTGGCCTGCCGGATGCATTCGTCGACCGAACGCGTGGCGTGGCCGACTTTCAGCCCGAGATCCCACAGGCAATAAAGGACGGCTTCGGCGATCTGCTCGCTCCACGCCGTCTGCTTGTACGGCAGCAGGAACAGGAGATCGATGTCGGAGCCGGGCGCCTGCAGGCCGCGGCCATAGCCGCCGGTCGCCACCACCGCCATGCGCTCGGCGTCCGACGGATTTTGCGACGGATACAGGCGCTTGCGCGCGACGTTGAAGAGAAGACCGATGATCTCGTCTTCCATCTTGCACAGCCGCTCGGCGCAGCGGCGGCCATGGCGGTCCTTGAGCAGAAGCTGCTCGGCCTTGGCGCGGCCGGCATTGAGCGCGGCCTTGAGGTGCTGCGCGATCGCGCTGCGCAGGTCGATGTCGTTGCCGGTGTGGCTTGCGGCAAGCTGATCGAGTTCCGTGGCCAGAGCGCGCGCGTCGATGAGGTCGCCGGAATGGCGAGCCGGCGTCTCGCGCGCCGTGGCGCCGTCGGCGGCGGTGTAAAGAGATGGCGATGACATTGCGCTCCCGGATAGCCGAGGGCCGTGCCGCTGTCACCGCCGCGACGGAAGCGATTATGAGTGGCGACTTATAAAGTATTCTCTTCTATAAAATACGATAAAAAGGATAAAAACATTCGTTTGACCGGTAATTTCACCGGTTCTATAGATGAAACGTAGCGCCGATTTGAGCAGAGCAGCTTGCGGGCGCTTAACAAATGCAGCTAAAGCGCGGGGCGAATCCCCTCGCACAAGCTGGTTCAACGATCGGCCTCGCGGCGGCAGCCGTGGCGCCGCAACGAGGAGATTTTTGCCATGCGTATTCTATCGCGCCGCTCGATCCTGGCGTCGGCGCTTCTGGTTGGGCTCTTGCCGACCACGACCCTGTTCGCCGCCGAGCAGCCCAAGACCATCACCATCGACTGGGCGACCTACAATCCCGTCTCGATGGTGCTGAAGGAAAAGGGCTGGCTCGAGAAGGAGTTTGCCAAGGACGGCATCTCGATCCGCTGGGTGCAGACGCTCGGCTCCAACAAGGCGCTGGAATTCCTCAACGCCGGATCGATTGATTTCGGCTCGTCCGCCGGCGCCGCCGCGCTGGTGTCCAAGATCAACGGCAACCCGATCAAGTCGATCTACGTCTATTCGCAGCCGGAATGGACGGCGCTGGTCACGCGCAAGGACACCAACATCAGGAAGATCGAAGACTTGAAAGGCAAGCGTGTCGCGGTCACCCGCGGTACCGATCCGCACATCTTCCTGGTGCGTGCCCTTCAGTCGGTCGGCCTGACCGAGAAGGACATCATCCCGGTGTTGCTGCAGCATCCGGACGGCAAGACCGCGCTGATCCGCGGCGACGTCGATGCCTGGGCGGGGCTCGATCCGATGATGGCGCAGGCCGAAGTCGAGAACGGCGCCCGGCTGTTCTATCGCAACAAGGCTGCCAACACCTGGGGCATTCTCTCGACGCGCACCGCGTTCCTGAAGGATCATCCCGATCTGGTGAAGCGCGTGCTCAAGGTCTACGAGGAGGCGCGCAAGTATTCGCTCGCCAACTACGACGAAGAGAAGAAGGCGTTTCAGGCCGCCACCAAGCTGTCCGATCAGATCGCCGACATCCAGCTCAAGCAGCGCACCGACCTGCACTACAACAGGATCGGGCCCGATCAGCGCGACTCCATTCTGCAGGCCGGTCTCGCGTTGCAGAAGGCCGGCGTGATCGCGGCGAATGTCGACGTCAAGAAGGCGCTCGACGACCTGATCGCGGACAACTACGTGCCGGTGACGAACTGAGTTCGCGCATGAAAAGGGAGCCTCATGGTGAGGAGCGCCGTCAGGCGCGTCTCGAACCATGAGGGCTCATCCTTCGAGACGCCTTCGCTTACGCTCGGGCTCCTCAGAGTCTGACTCGAAAAGAGCCCGTCAAAATCAACGACGTGTCCCGGACGCGGTGCAGCACGAGCCATCAGCGTGTTTACGCGCGTCTTCGACGCGCCATGGCGAAGTGGTGCACCGCAGAGCCGGGACCCCGGTTATACGCGAAGAAACCGGGGTCCCGGGTCTGCAGCGCATCGTTTCACAGCGAAAGTCGGGTCTACCCGACTTTCGCCACGTCTTTGGAATGCGCAAGTCGGATGAATCCGACTTGCGATGCTGCGCCCGGGACACGAGCTTGAAAACCCGGAGTCATTTCCGGTCAGACCCTCAGGATGAGGGTCGAGGTAACGCTTGCATCTGGCGTGTAAAAGCAATGTCTCTTGCCCCCATGACATCTGCCCCCATGACATCGACAGCCGAGCCGGCGGCCGTACAGCCACGCAAGTCCAAGGCGGGACTGGGCCGTTTCGTGCGGTGGGGGCTTGGGCTGCTGCTGCCCCTCGTGGTTGCCGTTGGCTGGGAGGCCGCGGTGCGGCTGCACTGGTCGGACGGCCGGCTGGTGCCGCCGCCATCAGTGATTGTCGCGACCTTCATGGCCCTCGCCAAAACCGGCGAATTGCAGCGCCACGTACTGGTGACGACCGGCCGCGTCGCCGTCGGTTTCGGCCTTGGCGTCATCGCCGGCACGATGGTCGGCGCACTCGCCGGCTATTCCTCCCTGACGCGGCGGCTGATCGATCCGACCATGCAGGCATTGCGCGCGATCCCGTCGATCGCCTGGGTGCCGCTGTTCGTGCTGTGGTTCGGCATCTTCGAGGGCTCGAAGATCACCTTGATCGCCGTCGGCGTGTTCTTTCCGGTCTATCTCGGCGTGATGGGCGCGGTGCTGTCGGTCGACCGCAAGATCGTCGAGGTCGGCCGCGCGTTCCGGTTATCGGGCTTCCAGATGGTGCGGCGGATTCTCCTGCCGGCCGTGCTACCTCACTACGTCATCGCGCTGCGCTCCGGCCTCGGGCTTGGCTGGATGTTCGTCGTCGCCGCCGAACTGCTCGGCGCGTCGGAAGGCCTCGGCTATCTGCTGGTCGACGGCCAGCAGCTCGGCAAGCCGTCGCAGATCGTTGCCGCCATCGTCGCCTTTGCAATCATCGGCAAGATCACCGACTGGATCATCGTGCTGATGAGCGCGCCGTTCCTGCGCTGGGAAGACCGCGCGCCCGGCAGCATGGAGGCCTAACATGCTGGTGCTCGATCGCGTCGGCAAGACCTATCCGAACGGCGTGCGCGCGCTTGATGGCATCGACCTCAAGGTCAGCCCCGGCGAAGTCGTCGCCGTGGTCGGCGGCTCCGGCTGCGGCAAGTCGACCTTGCTGCGCGCGATCTGTGGCCTCGATACGCCGAGCCAGGGCCGCGTGCTGCTCGACGGCGAAACTATCACGTCGCCGCACGAGAAGATCGGCATCGTGTTCCAGGAGGCGCGACTGCTGCCGTGGCTCTCCATCGCCGAGAACGTCGGCTTCGGATTGGAGAGCTGGCCGCGCGCCGAGCGCGAGCAGCGTGTCGCCACCGCTCTCGACCGGGTCGGGCTCGGCGACAAGGCCGGCGTCTGGCCGCGCGAATTGTCCGGCGGGCAGGCGCAGCGCGCCGCCATCGCCCGCGCGCTGGTGCCGCGTCCCGAGGTGCTGCTGCTCGACGAGCCGTTCTCGGCGCTCGATGCCTTCACGCGCGCCGATCTGCAGGACCATCTGCTCGATCTGTGGTCGGAGAACCGGCCGACCCTGATCCTCGTCACGCACGACGTCGACGAGGCCATCGTGCTGGCCGACCGCATCCTGGTCATGCGGCCGCGGCCGGGCCGCATCTACGAGGAGATCGCCGCCGACCTGCCGCGTCCGCGCGACCGTCAGTCGGCGAGTTTCGACCACGTCAAGCGGCGGGTGCTCGCCGCGCTCGACCGCTCGATGCAACGCGAACGCCGGGTCGACGAGGGCGAAACGCGCAGCGAGGCCGGCGCCGGGCTGTGGTGGTAGGCGGGCTTGCCGTGCCCCGCTCCGGCTTTATAGGGTAGGGCAACAACAGCCCAAGGACCCAAGACAATGCGCATGTTCCAAGTCTGCACCTGCGGCCAGCCCCTGCAGCTCAACGAAGCGCCGACGCCGGAGCCGAAAGGCACCGAGGTACTGCTCAAGGTGATCGCCGCCGGCGTGTGCCACAGCGACCTGCATCTCGCCGAAGGCTTCTTCGATCTCGGCGGTGGCAAGCGGATGAGCCTCGAGGACCGCGGCATGAAGCTACCGGTCACGCTCGGCCATGAGAATGTCGGCGAGGTCGTCGCGCTCGGGCCGGATGCGCGGGGCTCGGGCCTCAAGGCCGGCGACAAGGTGCTGGCCAATCCGTGGATTGGCTGCGGCAAATGCCCGGCCTGCCTGCGCGGCGACGACAATCTGTGCCGCGCGATGAAGAGCCTCGGCGTGTTCTCGAACGGCGGCTACGCCACGCACATGATCGTGCCGCATCCGCGCTACCTGCACGACATCGGCAACCTGTCGCCGGAGCGCGCGGCGCCGCTCGCCTGCTCGGGCGTGACGACGTTCGGCGCGCTCAAGAAGGTGACGACGCTCAAGACGGAGCCGACCGTCATCATCGGCGCCGGCGGGCTCGGCCTGATGTGCCTCGCGCTGCACCAGAAGATGGGCGGCCACAGCGCCATCGTCGTCGACATCGACGACGCCAAGCTCGCGGCGGCGAAGGCGGCGGGCGCCAAGGCGACGGTCAACGCCAAGGCGGACGACGCCGTGCAGCAGATCCAGAAGCTCACCGGCGACGGCTCGGGCGCCTGGGCGGTGATTGACCTCGTCGGCTCGTCGGCCTCGGCGCGGCTCGGCTACGACAGCCTGACCAAGGGCGGCAAGTACATAATCGTCGGCCTCTACGGCGGCGACCTCACGGTATCGCTGCCGCCGATCCCGATGCGCGCGCTGACCATCCAGGGTTCATATGTCGGCAGCCAGCACGAGATGAAGGAACTGATGGAGCTTGTGAAGCAGAAGGGCATGCCGGACGTGCCGGTGGCGACGCGGCCGCTGGAAGACGTCAATGCCGTCCACGGCGAACTGCGCGCCGGCAAGATCGTCGGCCGCGTCGTGCTGACGCCGGCGGCGTGAGCGCCGGCTGAACATTTGCGAGATATTTGTTAGGCGTCATCACCGGGCCGGCGCGTAGCGCCGAGACCCGGTGATCCGTCGACAAGAAAAATGGATCGCCGGGCCAAGCCCGGCGATGACATTGGAAAGAACGGAGATTCAAAAATGGATGCAGCCGCATTGCGGGCGATGCAGGCGCCGATCAAGGACAGGTACAAGAGCGATCCCAAGGCCGGGATGATCACGCTCAGGGCCAAGGGCACGCTCGACGACACCAACATCGCCTGCAAGGTCGAGACCGGCCGCGCGCTCGCGGTGGCGGGCCTGCATCCGGCGACCGGCGGCTCCGGCCTGGAGCTGTGCTCGGGCGACATGCTGCTCGAGGCGCTGGTCGCCTGCGCCGGCGTCACCGTCAAGGCGGTCGCGACCGCGCTGGAGATTCCGCTCAGGTCGGGGCGGGTGTCGGCCGAGGGCGACCTAGACTTCCGCGGCACGCTCGGCGTTGCCAAGGACGCGCCGGTCGGCTTCGCGCAGATCCGGCTGTGCTTCGACCTCGACACCGACGCGCCGCAGGACAAGCTCGACCAGTTGCTCAAGCTGACCGAGCGCTACTGCGTGGTGTATCAGACCATCAGGAACGGGCCGCCGGTCGAGGTGAAGCTCGCGCGCGCATAAGGCCGTACGCATATCTCCCTTGTCATGGCCGGCATAGGCGTTCAAAGAACGGCGTTCTACAGAACGCCTATGTCCCGGCCATCCCGCTCAGGGACGCAGGACGTCCCTGAGCGAGATCATCGGCACGAGGCCGGTGATGACCAGAAAACGAATGTCCCCCGACCTCTATTTCGCTCTCACACTGATTGTCCGAATGGCCGTGACCACGGCCTTTCTGCTGGCCGCGACAATCACGGCAGAGCGCGCCGGGCCGCTGATCGGCGGCCTCGTCGCGACGCTGCCGATCAGCGCCGGGCCGGTCTACGTGTTTTTGGCGATCGATCACGGCGCGGGGTTCATCGCGCAGAGCGCGCTGGGGAGCCTCGTCACCAACGCGCTCAACGTCGTGTTCGCCGTCACCTACACGCTGCTGGCGCAGAAGCGTTCGCTGTCGGTGTGCCTTGCCGGCGCGTATGCGGTCTGGTTCGCGATGTCGTTCGCCGTTGAAAAAATCCACTGGACGCTGACGGCCGGGGTTCTGTTCAACGTCGCGGTCATCGCCTTGTCGCTCTGGATCGTGCACCCGCTGCGCCACGTTCGCGTGCCGCCGGTGCAGACGCGCTGGTACGATCTCGTGCTGCGTGCCGCGATGGTGGCGCTGCTGGTCGGCGTCGTGGTGACGCTGAGCTTCACGATCGGCCCGACCTTGAGCGGCAATCTCGCGGTCTTTCCGATCGTGCTGTCGAGCATCATGATCATCCTGCATCGCCGCATCGGCGGGCCGGCCACCGCGGCCATCATGGCGAACGCCGTCATCGGCCTCGCCGGTTTCGGCATCGCCGTCGTCGTCCTCCACGTTACCGCCGTGCCGCTCGGCGCGCCGCTCGCCTTGAGCTTGACGCTCGCCGTCTCGATCGGCTGCAATCTGGCAATCTTCCTGTTCCGCCGCAGCGCGGTGAATCGGTAGGCCGCGATGTTGCTCGAACCGATGTTCTGGTACGGATTGGCGCTCAAGATCGCGATGACGGCGGGCATCGTCGTCGCCGCATCCATCATCGTCGAACGGTCCGGCCCGTTCATTGGCGCGTTGATCGCCTCGCTGCCGACCGCCGGCGGCGCGGCGCTCATTATCCTTGCCGTCGAGCATCCGCCGCAATTCATCGCCAACGGCATGGTCGGCAGCCTGATCGCCAATGCGTCCGTCCCGGTGTTCGCGCTGACATATGCGGTGCTGGCGCAAAAGCGCTCGCTGCCGGTCTCGCTCGGCGTCGCCCTGCTGGTGTGGCTCATCGGCGTCTCGGTCGCGCGCGTCTATCCGTGGACCGTTGTCAGCGCGTCGGTGCTCGATGCCGTGGTCTTTCCGCTGACGATCTGGGCCAGCCGGCCGTTCCGGATCGAAGGCGTCAAAAGCAAGGTCCGGCTGACCGGCCGCGACCTCGCCTGGCGCGCCGCCGTCGTCACCGTGGTCGTCATTCTCGTTACAACCGCCAGCAACTCGATCGGGTCGGTCGCCTCCGGCATCTTCGCCTTCTTCCCGGTGGCGATGAGCTCGTTCTTCATCATCCTGCACCGGCGGCTCGGCGGCCCCGCGGCGGCAAGCGTCGCCGCGCATGTGCAGTTGCCGATCGTCGGACTCTCGATCGCCTTTGTGGCGGTCCATCAGCTCGCGGTGCCGCTCGGAGTCTGGTGGGCCTATCTGATCGGCCTCGCCATTTGCGTGGCGTGGAACGCGGTGCTGTGGTTGATCCGTCAGCGGCAGAGCCGCTGGCGGATCGAGACCTGACGGCAGGCCGTTAGCGGCCGCCGCCGCCACCGCCCCCGCCATCGCCGTTGCTGATCGTCGAGCCGACCCCGACGGTCACGGCAGCCGGGTAGAGGGTGGTCAGGCCATCGCGGCCGGCACGCCGCGCCAGCTCATGGCGGTCGGCGCATTGATCCCAAAAGCCGAAGCCGCGCTGGTCGGTTTGCGCCCAGCACTTGTGGCCTCGGACGATTGGTCCGCCGGCGTCCGCGAAAGCGGACGTCGAGATCACGAGCGCGGCGGCGACGAGAAGAAAACGTTTCATGACGATCTCCCTTTCACATGGGGCTGCGGAATGCGGTCCCTGCTTCTGGGAGTAGGTCGGTCGAACGGCGCGGCAGGTTCGATAAAATCTCAGGGAATCAAGCCAAGCTCCAAGGCCTTGATTTGCAAGGCCAAATACCGCGAATAAATGCGGCATTGGGCGAGGCTGCCGGCGGTGAACCACAGGCCGGGCTGCGCGGTCGGCCGCCACATGTTGCGCAGCTCGCCGCCGTCGTCGAAGCCCCAGACCGGGCCGATGCGGTCGGCAATCCTGTCGTTGAGGAAGGCGCGCACCGTGTCCTGCTGGTTCCTGTAGCCGGTCGCCAGCACCAGAAGGTCGGCGGCAACGACGCTGCCGTCCTTGAGCCGCGCGCCTTCGGCGACGAAGCGGTCGAAGTCCGAGAATTGCAGCAGCTTGATTCTGCCTTCGGCGATGAGGTCGGAGCAGCCGACGTTGAAATAATAGCCGCCGCCGCGCCGCAGATACATCATCTGGAAGCCGGTGTCGTCCTCGCCGAAATGCAGGCGGAAGCCGCGCGCCGCGAGCGCGTCGTGCAGCGGCTTGTCGACCTTGCGACTCTGCTCGGTCGAAAGCTGGTAGGAGCGCTGCAGCAGCGGATAGGGGAACGACGTCGCCAGCAGATCGCAATCGTCGAACGGAATGCCTTCGCTGTAGATGGCGTAAACCCGTTGTGCTTCCGTGAGGCTGACGACATAGGTCTTGCTGCGCTGGATCATGGTGACATCGGCGCCGCTCGAATGGAGCTCCTGCGCGACGTCATGGGCGCTGGTGCCGGTGCCGAGCACGATGGCGTTGCGGCCTTTCCAGTCCTTGCCGCTCCCGAACCGGCCGGAGTGGACGACGGTGCCGGCAAAGTCGTTGAGGCCGGGCAAGTCGGGCGTGACGGGAATGCTGCTGACGCCGGTGGCGAAGATCAGATGGCGCGGATGCATCACGCGTTCGCTGCCGTCCGTTTTGCGCAGCGTCACGGTCCAGCGTCCGGTCGTATCGTCGTAGTCGCCGCCGGTGAGCTCGGTGCCGGTCCAGAAGTTGAGCTCCAACGCCTCGACATAGGACTCGAACCAGTTCGCCAGCATGTCCTTCGGGATGAAGGTCGGGAAGGTCGGCGGGAACGGCATATAGGGCAGGTGATTGACGTGCATCTCGTTGTGCAGCGTCAACGCATGATAGCGCTTGCGCCAGTTGTCGCCGACGCGGTCGTGCCGGTCGACGATCAGCGTGTCGACGCCGAGCTGCTTGAGCCGCGCGGCGACGGAGAGGCCGGCCTGACCGCCGCCAACGACGATGACTGCCGGCTCGCGGTCGTCGTAGCTGAGCGCGGCATTGCGCTGGTCGAGCCAGTTGGGCGCGCCGAAATCGCGCGAATGGGCCTCGGCCGTGGCATCCCGTTTCTTCCAGGCGTCCTCGTGCCCGCGCAGTTCGTCGAGCGCGGTCAGGATCATCCAGGCGCGAGGCTCGCCGCTGTCGGGATCCGACACCAGACGCAGCACGCCGCTGCACGGCCCGAACACGGTGTCGAATGCGAACAAAACCTCGACACAGGCGCGGCCGGCGCGGCGCACCTTGCGCGGTGGCGTGCGCTGTTCCGGAATGTGCACATTGGTCACCTGCGCCACCGCCATGCGGGCGCGCAGCATCGTTTCGATGTCGGCACGGCCATATGCGGTGCGGATGGTCCAGGTGAAGGCGAGGGCGTCGCGCCACAGACCGTCGGGAAGGAACAGTGCGGCAACGGCCCCGGCGTCGCGCCGGGCCAGCGCCTCCGCGAAGCCGTCGAGCCACGCCTGCGCCTGCTCGGGAGGAGGCGCGCCGTGGTGGACTTCGGCGACGTCCTGCATCGCTAGTCCTTCCGGGTTTCCGCCAGTCGAGACTTCAGAGCATACAATGCCTCAAGCGCATCGCGCGGCGACAGATCGTCCGGGTTGAGCTTCGACAGCGCCGTGACGAGCTGATCGAATGGGCCGCCCTTGGCCGGCTGCGGCACCGGCGTCGCGGCAAATAGCGGCAGGTCCTCGAAACCTTTCGGCGAAGCACGATCTTCGGCTTCGAGCTTGCCCAGCACCTCCTGCGCCCGCGCGATCACGCGCGGCGGCAGCCCGGCGAGCTTGGCGACCTGGATGCCGTAGCTGCGGTCGGCGGCGCCGGCCACGACCTCATGCAGGAACACGACGTCGCCGTGCCATTCCTTGACGCGCACGGTGGCGTTGTGCAGCCGCGGCAGCCGCGCCGACAGCGCGGTCAGCTCGTGATAATGCGTGGCGAACAGCGCGCGGCAGCGATTGACCTCGTGCAGGTGTTCGATGGTCGCCCACGCGATCGACAGGCCGTCGAAGGTCGCGGTGCCGCGGCCGATCTCGTCGAGGATGACGAGGGCGCGTTCGCCAGCCTGGTTGAGGATGGCGGCGGTTTCTACCATTTCCACCATGAAGGTCGAGCGGCCGCGGGCGAGATCGTCGGCGGCGCCGACACGCGAGAACAGCCGGTCGACGATGCCGATATGGGCGCGGCGGGCCGGCACGAAGCTGCCGGCCTGCGCCAGCACCGCAATCAGCGCGTTCTGGCGCAGGAAGGTCGACTTGCCGGCCATGTTGGGGCCGGTCAGCAGCCAGATGCGGCCGGCGTGCTCGTCGCCCGCCGCGGTCAGGTCGCAATCGTTGGCGACGAAGGGCGTGCCGTCCCGCGCCAAAGCCTGCTCGACCACCGGATGACGGCCGCCTTCGATCACGAATTGCAAGGAGCGGTCGATCTGCGGCCGCACATAGTCGCGCTCGGTCGCGAGCATCGCAAGACCACAGGCGACGTCGAGCGCCGCGAGCGCCGTGGCTGCAGTCTTGATCGGCTCGCTCTGTGCGATCACCGAAGACGCGAGCCTGTCGAACGCCTCGAGCTCGATACCGAGCGCGCGGTCGGCGGCGCTGGCGATTTTCGCTTCGAGCTCACCGAGCTCGACGGTGGTGAAGCGCACCTGGCCGGCGAGCGTCTGGCGGTGGATGAAGGTGGCGTTGAGCGGCGGCTCCATCAGCCTGTCGCCGTGCTGCGCTGTCACCTCGACGAAATAGCCGAGCACGTTGTTGTGCCGGATCTTGAGCGTGCGCACGCCGGTGTCGTCGATGTAGCGCGCCTGCAGCGCGGCGATGACGCGGCGCGATTCGTCGCGCAGCGCGCGGGTCTCGTCGAGCGCCTTGTCGTAGCCGGCGCGCAGGAAGCCGCCGTCGCGTTTGAGCAGCGGCAGTTCGACCGCGAGCGCGGCGGACAGCTCTGCCGCCAGCATCGGGTCCGGCGACTGGCAGGCGGCGACGGCCTGTTCGGCTTCCGCCGGCAGGTCGCCGGCGACCAACAGCCGACGCGCGATGTCGCCGGCGGCGAGCAGGCCATCGCGAACAGCGGCAAGGTCGCGCGGCCCGCCGCGGCCGAGCGCGAGCCGGGCCAGCGCGCGGGCGAGATCGGGGGCGGCGTTGAGCGCGGCGCGGATTTCGGCGCGCAGCGTCGAGTCGCCCGCGAAGAAGGCGACGGCATCGAGCCGTGCGTTGATGGCGTCGGGGCCGGTCAGCGGCGCCGACAGCCGCTGCGCCAGAAGGCGCGATCCGGCCGCGGTCACGGTGCGGTCGATGGCCGACAACAGCGAGCCGCGCCGCTCGCCGGACTGTGTCCGCATCAGCTCGAGATTGCTGCGCGTCGCCTGGTCGATGGCCATGGCCGCCGTGGCGGCCTCGCGCATCGGCGGCGACAACGCCGGCCGCTTGCCCAGTTGCGTTCGCTCGACATAGGTGACGCAGGCTGCGGCGGCCGTCAGCTCGAGCCGCGACAGCGTGCCGAACGCCTCGCTGGTTGCGACCGCGAAGAAGTCGGCCAGCCGCCGCTCGGCGCTGGCGCCGTCGAACACGTCGCGGGCGAGCGGGGTGACGGCCGGCAGGCCGCGCCAATAGGAGATGAGGTCCGCGTCGGAATACAGCGCGTCGGAGACGACAATCTCGCCCGGTTCGAGCCGGGCGATCTCCATCGTCAGTCCGGCCCGGTCGGTTTCGAGGATGTGGAATTCACCGGTCGAGATGTCGATCCAGGCGAGGCCGAAGCGCGCATCGTCGCCGGACGAGGCGCGGGCGCGCGCGACCGCCAGCAGGTAATTGTTGCGGCCGGCGTCGAGCAGCGTTTCCTCGGTCAGGGTGCCCGGCGTCACGAGCCGGACGACGTCGCGCCGCACCACGCTTTTCGAGCCGCGCTTCTTCGCCTCGGCCGGGTCCTCCGTCTGCTCGCACACGGCGACGCGATGGCCGAGCGCGATCAGCTTGTGCAAATATTCGTCGGCGCGCACGACCGGCACGCCGGCCAGCGGCACGTCCTTGCCGAGGTATTTGCCGCGCTTGGTCAACGCGATGCCGAGCGCGCGCGACGCGATCTCGGCATCCTCGAAGAACATCTCGTAGAAGTCGCCCATCCGGTAGAACAGCAGGCAGTCCGGATTGGCCGCCTTGATCTCGACGTATTGCGCCATGGCGGGAGTGACGCGGCCCGAATCCTCGGTCGTATCAGGCTCGTTCAATCCGATTGGCTGGGGCAGGGACATGCGGAAAGGCTAGCAGACGACCCCTCCATCGTCATGCGCGGGCTTGACCCGCGCATCCATTCATTGTTGCGACTGTGGAAATGTCTGATGGATTGCCGGGTCAAGCCCGGCAATGACATCAACCGCCGATCTTGCGCCCGACCAGCTTTTCAAGCGTACCGCGGTCGATCGCTTCGCGCTCCGCTGTCGGTAATTTGAGCTCGTCGAGGATGCGCAAGGTCTCGCGGATGTACATCGTGCCGCCTTCCGGATCGAACGGGCAATCCGACGCGAACACGATCTTGTCGCGGTCGAAGAACTCGAACCCGGCGCGCATGGCCGGCGCCGCGGTGAAGGTCGCGGTATCGGCGTAGAACGAGTGCTTGAAATAATCGAGTGGCCGCTTCTTCAGGCTCCGGAGCAGCGCGCCGTAGTCCTCGTCCGACGTGCGCTGGCCGAGCACGTCCCAGCCGGGCCCGATGCGGCCCTCCAGCATCGGAACGATGCCGCCGAAATGATGCACGATGATCTTGAGGTTCGGATACTTGTCCATCGTCTTCGAGAAGACGAGCCGCGCCATCGCCGCCGCCGTCTCGTAGGACCAGCCGAACGCCCACCAGATTTCGTACTTCGACTTCTTCTCGCTGAGGTAATCGGGCACGTTCGCGCCACGCGCCGGGTGCAGCCAGATCGGCTTGCCGTTCCGGTTCATCGCCGCGAACAGCGGCTCGAATGCCGGCTCGTCGAGCGGGCGGCCGACGATATTGGTGTAGATCTGGATGCCGAGCGCGCCGTTCTTCAGCGCGCGTTCGGTCTCGCGCACGCCGGCGTCCTTGATCGCCGGTGAGGTCTGCGCCACCCAGCCCGGAAATTGCTTCGGATATTTGCCGCAGATTTCCGCCAGGCCGTCATTGATGATCTTGCAGTAGTCCTCGAGCTGCTCCGGCGATGTCGCCAGGGTCTCCACCGGTGGCATCGGGTAGGACAGGATCTGGCCGTAGTCGGGAAAGCTTTCGACCATCCTGCGGCGGTGATCGAGATCGTAGATCGCCGGGATCGAGCGCATCCGCTTGCCGATGTCGCCGGCGCCGCTCGCCACGAGCGTTTCGTAGAACCGGGCCGGCATGAAATGGGTGAACGCGTCGATCCGCATGGCAGTCTCCAGTGATTTGAAAGAACGTGATTATCCGGCTGCGAGCTTGCGTTGGGCGCGCCCGCGCATCGTCTCCCATCCGATCGCCGCGACGGCGGCGATGAAGCCAACGATGTTGGCGATGCCGGCGCCGGGAAACAGATCGACCGGAAACAGCAGCAGGATGCCGACGATGAGATAAAGAACGCGCAGCGGCGGCGCGACCGCCGTTTGCATGTAGCCGACCACGGCCATCGAGCCCATGTAGACGCCAAGCAGCGCGGTCACCGCCGAGATCGTCACCTCGACCGGATTGCCGCGCAGGATGAGTTGCGGCGACAACGCAAAGAGGAACGGGACGATGTAGGCCGACCAGCCGACCCGCGCCGCGGTCCAGCCGGTTTTCCAGAAGTCGGCTTGCGCAATATTGGCGGCGGTGAAAGCCGCGAAGGCGACCGGCGGCGTCACCATCGACAGCATGCCGAAATACATGACGAACAGATGCGCCTGCATCGGCGAGATGCCGGCCTTGATCAGCGCCGGCGCGGCGAGCGTCGCCATGATGACATAAACGCCGACGGTCGGCATGCCCATGCCGAGAATGATGGCGACAAAAGCCGTGACACCGAGCAGGATGACGGTGTTGTGACCACTGATGGTCAGGAGCTGCATCGTCAGCCCGAAGGCGACGCCGGTGAGATTGAGCACGCCGATGACAAGCCCGGCGGCGGCGGTCACCACGACGATGTCGAGCACGGCCGCGCTGGTGCCGACGATGCTGCGGATCGCGTCGCGCCAGCCGAGACGCTTGCCGCCGTAACCGAACGTCATGGCGAAAGCGAGCAGGACGATGCTGGCGATCAACGAGGCGTATTCCGGCTGCAAATTCCAGTAAACGAGACCCAGCACCAGGATCGCGAAGGGGATCGGGAAATGCCAGCCCTGCCGCAACACCTGTCCGAGCGCGGGCAGCCGGTCGATCGGCGCACCGGCGATGCCGCGCTTGGCCGCCTCAAGGTCGACCTGGATAAAGAGCGCCGCGTAATAAAGAACGGCGGGCAGGATCGCGGCAATCATCACGTCGCGGTAAGGCACTTGGAGGTATTCGGCGACGAGAAACGCTGCTGCGCCCATCACCGGCGGCATCAGCTGGCCGCCGGTCGAGCCGATCGCCTCGATCGCGCCGGCCAGCGTGCCGGGAAAACCGGAGCGCTTCATGAGCGGAATCGTGATGATGCCGACGCCGGCGACATTGGCGACGGCGCTGCCGGAGATCATGCCAAACAGTCCGGAGCCGACGACGGCGATCTTCGCCGAGCCGCCGCGGTAGCGGCCCATCGCGGCCATCGCGATATCGGTGAAGAAATCCGCGCCGCCGCCTCGTGTCAGAATCTGCCCCATGAGGATGAACGGGAGAACGACGATGATGGCGACTTGCAGCGACTGGCCGAGCAGCGCGTTGGTGTCGACGCCGAGATAAGCGATCAGCCGCGACAGCTCGACCGGGCGGCTGGCGAATTCGCCGGGCAGCAGGAAGCCGAGCATCGCGTAGGCGCACAGGCCGAGGATGACGAGGGTCAGCGCCAGGCCTGCGGTGCGGCGCGTTGCCTCGAGCACCAGCAGGACCAGCACGGTCGCGATGATCATGCCGTCGAGTGGGCGGTAGACCATGTCGTTGATGAGGGTCGGATAACGCCAGGCGAGGTACAGGCACGCGGCCAGTCCAGCGATGCCGGCGGCGATATCCCAAAGCGGCACGTGCTCGCTGTCATCCGCGGGCCGCGGCCCCGGTTTGCAATGGAAATAGACCAGCACCAGCGTAAAGCCGAGCACGGTGGCAAGAAACTGCTCCGTGAAGAGCGGAATGTTGAGGATCACCGGCAAATCGCCGACATAGGCAATCACGCACAGGATCAGCAGCGCCTGCAAAATCCAGTTGATCGGCCACAAGCTCTTGGTGGACATTGTCGTTGTCTCAGTACGGGGTGATGACGTTCAGTAGCGCCTGCTGGCCGTTCAATACGGCCTCGCGAGCACGGCCGAGTGCGTCAGGAAGATCCGCGGGGCGCTCGACGCGTTCGGTGTAGGCGCCCTGGACGCTTGCCAGCGCCTCGTAGGCAGGCACCGGATCGAGGTCGGCCAGGATGCGGCCGTCGGTCTCGCCGGACGCGCCGTCCTTGAACATCGACAGGGTCGAGCGGCGCACCGCGCCATAGCGGCCGTTGTTGAAGATAATCGTCAGGATCGGCAGCTTGTGCGCGGCAGCGACCCAGTGGCCGGCGGTCGGGTTGGCGAAGAGGTAGGCGCCGTCGCCGAGCGTCGCGACCACGAGCTTGTCCGGCGCCGCGAGCTTGGCGCCGAGCGCGGCGCCGAGACCCCAGCCGAGGCCGCCTGCCGGGCTGAGGCCGAAATACGTGCCGGCGTGCTCGCGCACGCAGTGATCGATCCGCAATGGATATTCGTTGAAAATGATGGCGCTGGTTCCCAGCGCGTCGCCGATCGCATGGCTCAGATATTCCGGCGAAATCGCTTCGCCTGCCGCCGCGTCTCTGGCGAGTTGCGCGCGCCGCGTGCGCATCCGTTCGGTGAGGCGCGCCCGGCGCGACGCGATGCGCGCCTCCGCCATCTGCAGTCGCGAATCGAGCGCTTCCGACAGGGTTTCGAGCAATGCGGTGGCATCGGCCTGAATCGTCAAGCTGCTTGGGAAGCTGCGCATCGGATAACGCGTATAGATCGGGTCGTCGCCGATATGGACGACATGCGCGCCGGCCGGCGGCTGCTGCACGGACGGAATCCACGGCACGTCACTTTCGAGCGCGATGACGAGGTCGGCGTCGGAAAGTAAGGTGCCGGACTCCGCGCCGAAATTCATCGGGTGGCTTGACGGCAGGCACAACGTGCTCTGATTGACCGACACGACGGGGATCGCGCAGCGCTCGGCCAGCTTCGCCAGCGGCGCGACAGCGTTGGCGCGCAGCGCCGAGGCGACGATCAGCGGCCGCTCGGCCGCGGCGATCCATTCCGCCAGCGTGATCACCGCGCGTGGGTCGGGATAGGCGGCGGCGGGCGCCGGCCGCGGCCGCACCGGTGCGATCGGTTCTGTCAACGGAGCCGACAGCGGCTCGCGCGGCAACACGAGATAGATGGGCCCGCGCGGATGCGCCATCGAGACCTCGACCGCACGGCTGACGACATCGCCGATCTGCGACGGCGCGCGCAGCTCGTAATCCCATTTTACGGCCTCGCGCACCAGGCTGGCCTGGTCGAACATCTCCTGCGCCCAGTGGATCGGGCGATTGCGCGAGCCGAATGAACCTTTTTCCGTGATCGGCGTGCGGCCGGCGGCGAGGATCAGTGGCACGCGGTCGCGCGATGCGTTGATGAGATTGTTAACAGTATTGGCAGTGCCGACGTTGACGTGAACCATCACGGCCTGCGGCCGGCCTGTCATCAGATAGGCGCCGTGCGCCATCGCCACCGCGAGATTCTCATGCGGGACCAGAATTGGGCGTGGAATCTTTGCATTGGTCTTGCGCGCGCGGCCGAGCGCCTCGACGATCGGCGGAAAATCGGTGCCGGGGTTGGCGAAGAAATAATCGACGCCGTGATCGGCGAGCGCCCGCAGGAACGCTTCGGCTACAATCGCAGGGCGTTCGCCACGGGCGGTCGGAGAAACTGCCATGCGATTGCAACCTCAGCCCTTGCGATGTCGTTACTTGACTTCTTTCATGCCTTTTTCGTCGTAATAGGCCTTGGCGCCGTCATGATAGGGCACGTCAATATCGGAATACATCCGCGCCACCTCCATGCCCTTGAACAGCGGGTGGCCGTCGGCGAGCTCTTTCTTGTGCGTGGCGAGGATCTCGGTGATCTTCTTGATCGTCGCGGCCGGAACCTTGTCGCTGGCGAACAGCGTGTAATCATACTGCATGATATTGATCGGCTCCTTGACGCCGGCATAGCGCGGTGACGGCATCGCCTTGGCAATATAGGCGGTACGGAATTCCTTCTTCAGGCCGGTCTTGGCCTCCGGCGTATCCGGCAGCGAGATAAAGCGGATGCCGTGGACCGCGGCGTCGGCCTCGCTCACCTTCGCTGACCCGAGCGCGAAAGTGGTGATGTCGGCGCGGCCGTTGACCAGCTCATCGACGCCGCGGACCAGGTTCGGCACCATCACCGGCTTGAGGTCTGCGATGGTGAGGCCGCCGGTCGCGAGCATGGCGTCAACGGTCTTTTTGATGATGACCTGGCTGGTGAAGCCGTAGGCCACGGTGTGGCCCTTCATGTCCTTGATGGTCTTGATGGGCGAATCGTCACGTACGAACAGGCCGACCTGGATCGGGAAAATCACCGCGATGGTGCGCAGGTTCTTGTTCGGATGCCCCTCGAACTGGCCGGTACCGTGCTCGGCTTCGTAAAGCTCGAGCGTGTTGGCGAGGCCGAGATCGACCTCGCCGGAGTTGACGAGCGGCATGCCGGAGCCGGTGCCGCTCGACGGCTGGACGCGGACCTGGAGGCCGCCGACCTCGGCGAGGACCTTGGCGACGGCGGCGCCCACGGCGTAGGTCAGCGTGCCCTGCGGGCTCGTGCTGATACCGAGCGGCTCCTGCGCCTGCACGGCGGAAGCGGTCAGCAGCGCGGCGCTGGCCGCCGCGATCATGGTAAGACGCATGTCATCCTCCCAGTAATTTATTGAGTTTTCTTAGTCGCGCATTCTTACGCGACGTGCCTCAACCTTACAACACAGGGTGCGGTGCGAGCCGTCGCGGCGTTTTTCACTCTGCGGCAATGTGCAATTCGCTCTGCCCACCGATAGTGGCGATGCATCTGGCGAGGCTTTCGCCCTCCGGGTCGACGAGAGCGCTGGTGCGGGCGCTGGCAATGGCATCGGCGCCGCGTTCCGCTGCGATTTGCCCACCGAGCAGCGGCTGGATCACGCGCGCGACGATCGCGCGATAGTTGGCGCTGCCGCGCGCGTGGGTGTCGCCATAGCCCTTGATAAGGCGAGCGCATTCCGTGACTTCAAGCGCGATCGACGGCGATAGTCTTGCCGCTGCGACAATGAGCGCGAGCCAGTTCTCGATCTGCGCCTGCTCGATCGGATAGCGGTGGCCGTAAGGCCGCAGCGGCTTGAGTTTTGCCAGCGCGAGGAACGTCAGGTAACCGGCCACCGACGTCGTGTTGATCTCCATGCCGAAATAGACGCGGCCGAGCCAGCCCTTGCGTTCGGCGAACCGCAGGATCGGCCGCGCCACGGCGCCGGGCAGCACCTGGCAGAGTTCCTCAAAGCCGGGCTTGAGGAAGTCGTGCACGCTGAACGGCGCGCCGTTGGCGTGCAACTCCTCGCCGGCGATGCGCGCTAGGCGCTCGGGCGCGATCTTGGCGGCCGCGACACGGATCACATCTTCGTAGGACATGCGCACGGCGAGATGGCGCGCCGTCTCGGCGGCGAGTCTGCCGCCGGCGTTCGACGCCTCGTCGGCCTTGAGGATCGGCTGCAACCGGTCGAGATAAAGCCGCGCATATTCCGCGTTCTGATACGCCGCAAGGCGTCGCACGCCTTCGACCGCGATGGGTTGCGCGGCGGCGGGGAAGGTTCGCGCGACGATGTCTTCCAAAGCGGTGACGGCATTGGCGGCGCGCGTCCTGGTGGGAGCGGCCTCCGGCGCCGCGGCGGCCCTGGCGGCATCGAGACCGGCGCGGAAACCGCGCAGATTGCCTTCGACCGCCTTGCCGTCTTCGCGGATCGCGGCTTCGAACATCTCGGCCGCGATCGGCAGGCGGCCGCTACCGGCAATGGCGCCGAGCATCACCGCGTTGATCATGGCGCCGCTCTGCTTCGCCAGCGCGGCGAGGTCGGTCAGCAGCGCGTCACGCGCGTTGCCGGCGATAGCCTTGCGCAGCGCTTCGGAGTCGAGCCGCCCATCGCCCATCGCGGTCTTTTCGTCCATCGCGTAGAAGCGGCTGATCGAGGCGATGACCGATGTGCGCCCGGGCGTGACATAACCGTTCGCGACCGTGCGGCCGGCCTCGAGCAGCTCGCTCGCCACGACGATGTCGATGTCGCCGATCCCCGGCGTGAGCGCCAGCACCGGGCGTTTGCCTTGGAGGTCGCTCACCGGCCTTGGCAGGATTTCGATGTAATAGGTGGTAGCGCCGGTGCGCTGCGCGACGCCCGGGATCGAGGTTGACTGCACCGGGAAACCCGCATGGGTCGCGGCGCGCACCAGCCAGTCGGTGAGCACGCCGCCGCCTTCGCCGCCGAGCGCGGCGATCAGGATTTTCAGCGGCTGTGCCTCAGCCGTCGTTCCGGGGCCGCGCGCAGCGCCGCCCCTGGAATCCGGCGGCTCATTCGGTGTCTGTTTCCGGATTCCGGATTCGCTCGTTTCGCGCGCGCCCCGCAATGACGGCGATCCGCTGGCCGCGCCGCCGAGAGAGCCGCCGAGCCAGCCGATCACGGTCGCGCGCCAGCCGAACTTGAAGCGGTCCCATGCCGTCGGGTTCCGCACGATTTCGGCGCGGTAAAACGACGGGCACAGCACGGCGGCATGCGCGACTTCGCCGCACAGGCCGCAGCCGACGCAGCTCTCGATCACGGTGGCGACCGGGTCGGTGCGCAGCGGATCGGGCGAGGGCTTCACCGTCAGCGATGGGCAGCCGGACAAGCGGATGCAGGAATGATCGCCGGTGCAGATCTCGTCGTCGACGCCGTAGCGGGCGCGGGTGACGCGCTTGCCGCGCTTGAGCTTCTCGGCGTCCTCGGCGCGCACGCGGCGCTGCCGCGCAAGCTGGCATTCGCCGTCGGCGATGATGACCTTGAGGCCGCGCTCGGCGGAGCGCATCGCCTCCTTCAACGTCTTGACCATCGTCGCGACGCCGTAGGTGCGCACCTTGCGCATCCATTTGACGCCGAGCGCGCGCAGCGTGGTCTCGATATCCATGCCGGGCGCGGCGCCATCGCGGCCGGCCTTGCTCGACGGCATGAACTGCTGGCCGGTCGCCGACGTGTAGCCGTTCTGCATCACGATCAGCACGCCGTCGCCCTTGTTGAACAGGTTCGAGGCGACACCGGTGATGACGCCGTTATGCCAGAAGCCGCCGTCGCCCATGATGGCGATCGGGCGCTTCTCCAGGTTGGGCGTGACGCCGGCGGCGCTGGCGAGCGACATGCCGTAGCCGAGGATCGAGTTGCCCATCGAGAACGGCGCGAAGGTCGCGAACGAATGGCAGCCGATATCGGCCGAGATGTGCGCCGGTCCGAGTTCGCGCTGCATCAGCTTCAGCGCGGAGAACACCGGCCGCTCCGGGCATCCAGTGCAGAAGGTCGGAGGCCGCGGCGGCAGCGCGGGAAGCGAGGCCGCGGCGGCCGCCTTGTGGGCGACAAGCGCGTCGGCCTTGGCCACGATGGCCTCGGCGTCGATCCCGGCGGGCTTCGCCTCGCGCAGGAATTCCGCGAGGCCCTTGAGCAGCACGTCGGAGGCATATTCCCCCGCGCGCGGCAGCACGCCCTTGCCGAGCACGCGAGTCTGGATGTCGGCGCGGCGCAGCTCGACGTTAATGGCCTGCTCGATGTAGTCGGGATAGCCTTCCTCGACGACCAGCACGGCCGTCTTGCCGGCGCAGAACGCGCGGATTTCGTCCGGCACCAGCGGATAAACGACGTTGAGCACCAGCAACGGCACGCGCGAGGCGCCGAAACCGTCGGCGAGGCCGAGCCGTTCCAGCCCGCGCAGCACGCTGTTGGTCAGCCCGCCCATCACGACGATGCCGATGCCGGCGAGATCGCCGGGGACCAATTCGTTGAGCTTGTGCTCGCGGATGAAGGCGCGCGCGGCCGGCAGGCGCTCCTCGATCTTGAGTTTCTCCTGCGCATAGGTGACCGGCGGGTGCGCGAGGCGGCCGTAATTGAACCTGGCCGGCGCGGCGATGCGGTTGACGCCGGAGTATTCACCCTTGCGGTTGTCCTTGGCGGCGAATTCGCCGGTGACGTGGCAGGCGCGGATGCGCAGCTCCAGCATGACCGGCGTGTGGCTCGCCTCGGAGAGCTCGAAGCCCGTCTCGACGGTGCGGACGATGGCCGGCAGGTCGGGCCGCGGATCGAGCAGCCACAGCGACGACTTCATGGCGTAGGCGTAGGTGCGTTCCTGGATGACACTGGCGCCTTCGCCGTAGTCCTCGCCGATGATGATCAGGGCGCCGCCGATCACGCCGGGCGAGGCGAGGTTCGACAGCGCGTCGGCGGCGACGTTGGTGCCGACGATCGACTTCCACGTCACCGCGCCGCGCAGCGGATAATTGATCGAGGCGCCGAGCATCGCCGCCGCGGAGGCCTCGTTGGTGCAGGTCTCGACGTGGACGCCGAGCGCGCGCATCTGGTCCTCGGCGTCGACCATGACGTCGAGCAGGTGCGACACCGGCGCGCCCTGGTAGCCGCCGATGTAGGACACGCCGGATTGCAGCAGGGCCTTGGTGACGGCAAGGATGCCTTCGCCGCGGAAGATGTCGCCGTCGCCGAGCGCGAGCGATTGCACTTCTGTCTTGAACGAGCGTTCCATCGTCAGGCTCGCGTCAGATAGTTTGATATCAAACTAATATACCGGATCCGCCTTACATATGCGAGGGCAGCCACAGCGCGATGATCGGGAAGGCGATCAGGATCGTGAGCCGGATCAGGTCGGTGATGATGAACGGGATCACCCCGGCGAAAATCGTCGAGAAGCTGACGTCTTTCACCACGCTTTTGATGACAAAGACGTTCATGCCGACCGGCGGATGGATCAGGCCGAGTTCCACCGTCATAACGATGATGATGCCGAACCACACCGGATCGAAGCCGAGATGGGTGACCACCGGGAAGATGATCGGGATGGTCAGGATGATCATCGCCATGGCGTCCATCAGGCAGCCGAGCACGAGATACATCAGCATGATGAGCGCGAGCACGCCGTAGCGGCCGAGCCCGAGCCCGGTGAGGAACTCGGTGACGTGCTGCGGTGTCTGCGTGATGGTGAGGAAGTAGCCGAAGATCAGCGCGCCGATCAGCACGGTGAACACGGCCGCCGCCGTGCGCGTCGCCTGCAGGAGCGAGAGGAGAATCTTCTCTTTGTCGAGCCGGCCGCTCAGGACGCCGATCAGGAAGGCGCCGCTGGCGCCGACGCCGCCCGCCTCGGTCGGCGTGAAGCGCGGCAGGAACGGCAGGCCGTAGAGGCCGCCGATCACGAACACGAACAGCAGCAACGGCGCCCAGATGTCCTTCAGCCCGGCAAAGCGCTCGCGCCACGGCAGCCTCTTGCCGGCCGGCAGGAAGCCGGGCCGCGCGCGGCCGATGATGGCGATGGTCGTGAGGTACATCGACATCGCCAGGATGCCGGGCAGGATGCCGGCGATGAACAATTTGCCGATGTCCTGCTCGGTGATGATGCCATAGACCGCGAGCACGGTGGAGGGCGGCAGCATCGCGCCGAGCGTGCCGCCCGCGGCGATGACGCCGGTCGCGAAGCTCTGCGGATAGCCGAACCGCCGCATTTCCGGGTAGGCGACGGCGGAGAAGGTCGCCGCGGTCGCGACCGACGACCCGGAGATTGCGGCAAAGCCGCCGCAGGCCGCGATCGTCGCGAGGCCCAGCCCGCCGCGCAGGTGGCCGACGAAGCCGTCGGCGGCGCGGAACAGGTCGCGGCTCATGCCCGAATTGGAGACGAATGTTCCCATCAGCAGGAACATCGGGATCACGCCGAACGTGTAGTCGGTGACCGTGCGCATCGACGTTGCGCCGACGAGCTTGAGCGCCGCGGTGCCGTCGACGAGATAGGCGAAGCCGGAGACGCCGACGAGGCCCATCGCCATGCCGACCGGCACGCGCAGCAGCATCAGCGCGAACAACGAGACGAAACCGATGATGGCGACGACGCTGGGACTCATCGACGCCTCATTCAACCGTCTTGATTTTCTGATCGTGCACCAGCTCCGGATGGAAGATCAGCCGGTAGGTGCGCACTGCGATCAGCAGCACGGCCGAGATGTCGCCGGCCCAGGCCACCGCGAAGAACGGCCAGGTCGGCAGGCGAAGGTCGAAGGTGAGAACGTGGTCGTAATAGGTGCCGCGCACCTTGTCGAACAGCGTGTAGGTCTGCACGGTCACCACGAACAGCAGGACCAGCGTGGCGAACACGTCGATCCAGCGCTGATAGCGTGGCCCGACATTGGCCCACACCAGATCGACGGTGATGTGCGTGCCGCGGTACGACGTCGCCGCGATGCCCCAGAAGATCAGGATGCCGAGCAGCAGGCGCCCGAAGTCGTAGGAATCGGGAATCGATATGTTGAAGAGGTTGCGCAGCAGCACCGAGATGAAGACGTCGGCGGCGACGACGCCGACGAAGAAGGCGGCCACCCATTCGATGGCGTCGATGAAGCGGTCCATGTAGACGGCTTTCATGACGCTCTCACTCGTGGATGCACTTTTGAGGTTCCATCGGCGGCCGGCCGCTCATGGGCGGTTGACTGTCACGTGCCGCAGCTCGCGCGTCTCTTCTATTCTATGGAGAGGCTTGCGTGTCCGGAGGCCTTCACCTCCACCCTCTCTCCGCGGAGAGAGGGTCGGCATGCTTGCAACTTGTATTTTGAACTGAGCCGGCTCAGTAGGCCGCGTTGTACTTCACAAGGTCGGCCTTGAGCTCTTTCATGATGGTGTCAGGGTCGCCGCCGGCCTTCCTGACGTTGTCGGCCCAAACCTTGTGCAACGGCTCGGCAGCCTTCTTCCATTCCGCGACCTGCGCCGCGGTCGGCTCGATCACCTCGTGGCCGGCCTCGGCCTTGATCTTGGCAATGCCGGCGTGCTCGAAGTCGGCCCACGGCGACGCGATCTTGAGCGCCCACTCGTTGGTGCAGTGGTTGTCGATCACCTTCTTCTGCGCGGCCGACATTTCGTCGTACTTCGCCTTGTTGAAGGCCAGCACGAAGGTCGTCACATAGAGCGGCATGTCGAGGTGATACTTCGTCACCTTGTCGATGCCGAACAGCGGCACCGAGCCCCACGGGAACGTCACCGCGTCGGCGACGCCGCGCTCGAGCACGTCGCGCACTTCCGGCGCGGCCGCCTGCACGTTGGTGCCGCCGAGCATGGTCATGAAGCTGGCGATGGTGGCGTCGGCAGGCCTGATCTTCATGCCCCTGATGTCGCCGGGCACCACGATCTTCTTCTTCGTCGAATGGAACGCGCCGGGGTCGTGCACGAAGGCGAGGCAGAACTTGACGTCCTTCATCTCCTTCGCCGCGTATTTGCGATACCAGGCGTCGATCGCCTGACTGCCGCCTTTCGCGTTCGACATCAGGAACGGCAGCTCGCCGGCGCCGATGATCGGGAAGCGGCCCGGCTGGTAGCCGGGGTTGACGTAAGTGAGATCGGCGATGCCGTCGCGCGCCATGTCGTAATGGTCGAAGGCCTTGCCGAGCTGCTGCGCCGGATAGACCTTGTAGGTGATGGTGCCGCCGGAATCCTTCTCGACCGACGCGCCCCACTCCTCCAGTGATTTCTGGAGCGGATGCGACGGCGGCACCCAGTGCGAGATCTTGAGATCGAACTTCTTGTCCTGCGCCGTGGCGGCGCCGGTGGCGCCGAGCAGCACGAGCACCGCGGCGCAGATCATTCCGGTATAGCGGGACCTCATGACATCCTCCCTGGAAGCCGTCTGTTGCCGTTCGACGTTGTCGATATTCAGCCGCAAGGCTTGTCCGTTGTAAAGTGAACAGTTTGATATCAAACTATCCTCATGCACCGGCGGGTGCGGTTGGGATCGTCATGGTGCAGGGCAAGAAACGGACGCAGCGCACAACGCGACGGAGTCGGTTGAAGCATGCGGGTGACACGCCGATCAGTCTCGGTCCGCTTGCCGGTTGGGTCGGCTTCAGGCTGCGCATGGCGCAGGAGGCGTCGTTCGAGGCCTTCTCGCGGCTATCGCGCGAGATCGGCGAGAATCCCGGCCGTTTCGCGACGTTGACCCTGATTGGGCAGAACCCGGGCATCAGCCAGAGCCGGCTCGGCCAGGCGGCCGGCCGCGACAAGTCCAGCCTGACGCCGGTGCTCGATGATCTCGTGGAGCGCGGCCTGGTGGCGCGCAGCCGCACCGACAGCGACCGGCGCACCTACCGGCTGACGTTGACGGCCGCCGGCGTGAAGGCCCTGGCGCGCCTGATGGATTGCGCTCGCCGTCATGAGCGCAACCTCGACCGCGCGATCGGGCCGCGCGATCGGGCGCGGTTCCTGGCTGTCCTGAAGCGCCTGGCCGCGATCGGTTAGCCGAACTTCGCCCGCACGGCCTCGGGGACCGGTTGTGCCTTGATGCGGCCGTCGCCGTCGCGGACCACCCAGACGCGCTTTTCGGTGCATTCGGCGCACGGCGTGCCCCTGAGCGAGACGCGATGCTCGACCGTAAAGCTCGACGTGCCGAAGGCGGCGCTGCTGTCGACGGTCACGTCGTCGCCAAACCGGGTGGGCCGGAGAAACCGGGCGCGGCTGTCGACCAGCGGAAAGCCGTCGAACTTGTAGACCTTGAGGTATTCGAACTTGGTCATGCCGAGCACGCGCTCGAACAGCGCGGCCGTGGCATTATCGAAAATCTCGAAATAGCGCGGATAGAAGATGATGCCCGCGGGGTCGCAGTCGCCCCATTCGATGCGCACGGTACGAGTGTTGGTCAACGGCATGGCCCGCTCTTACCGGTCTTCCATCCGCCGCGCCAGCCAGATCGAGTGCCCGCCGCAGGCGGGATCCTCCATTCGCTCGGCGACTATTTGGAAATCGTTGGCCGCAAGCAGCGCGCGGTATTCATCGGGCGCGAGCGAGGCATGATAGAGCCGCTCTCCGTAAAGGCTGCCGATGGCTTCGCCATGGCGCGCTCCACTGGTGAACATCAGCGGCGCGCCGATGTCAGCGTGCACACGGAAAATCGGAAACATGCGGCGCTGATCGTCGAAATCGAGATGGAAGAAGCTGTCCCACGCGAGGATGCCGCCGAAGCGGCGGCCGAGCGCGAGCAACCGCATATCGCCAAGGAGCCAGTCCCGATCGGGGAAGTTCTCCCGCGCCAGCGCGATCATCGCAGGCGAGGAATCGATGCCGCAGACGTCAAAGCCTTGCATCAAAAGGTAGCTCGCCATCGGCTTGCCGGGACCGCAGCCAAGATCGAGGATCACGCCACCCGGCTGCGCCAGTGCACAGAAGCGGTCGAGCCAGACCTTCTCGAAGAACGCCTTTTGCCGGCTGCGGTCGTCGACCCAATCGAGCGCGCGACGTTTGTAGAAGTCGATCGCGTCGTCCGAACCCATCGCCGGATCACTTCGGGGCCATCCGTAGCGCGCCGTCGAGGCGGATCACCTCGCCGTTGAGGTAGCCGTTGTGCACGATATGCAGGACGAGCGCCGCGAATTCGCGCGGCTCGCCGAGCCGCTTCGGGAACGGCACCGAGGCGCCGAGCGAGTCCTGCACCTCCTGCGGCAGCGCGCGCAGCATTGGCGTGCCGAAGATGCCCGGCGCGATCGCCATGACACGGATGCCGGATTGCGAGAACTCGCGCGCCGCCGGCAAGGTCAGCGCGGCCACGCCGCCCTTCGACGACGAATAGGCCGCCTGGCCGATCTGGCCATCGAATGCCGCGACCGACGCGGTCGAGACGATGACGCCGCGCTCACCCTCCGGCGTCGGCGCGAGCCCTTGCATCGCCGCGGCGGCGAGCCGCATCATGTTGAACGTACCGATCAGGTTGATGCGGATGACGCGCTCGTAGTCCTCCAGCAGCATCGGCCCGTCGCGGCCGACAATGCGCTTGGCGGGACCGATTCCGGCGCAGTTGACGAGGATGCGAGCCGGGCCGTGATCCCTGGCGGCGGCGGCGATCGCGGCTGTGGCGCTGGCGGAATCCGCGACGTCGCAATGGACGGCGAGGCCGTTGATGCCGACGGCGACCTCCGCGGCGGCCTTCTGGTTGACGTCGAGGACCGCGACCTTGGCTCCGGCTGCGGCCAGCGCGCGGGCGGTGGCGGCGCCGAGGCCGGATGCGCCTCCGGTGACGAGCGCGGCGTGACCTTTGATCTCCATTGCTCAACCCTCGATCGTGATGACGCGGGACGATAGCGGAGAGGCGTAAAGCTCGTCCACCAGCGCCGCGCGATTGTTGAGCACGGCGCGCTGGTTGATCGAGCCCTTGTCAGTCATTTCCCCGGCGTCGAGCGACGGCGGCGCGTCGAGCAGCAGCATGCGGCAGACGCGCGTCGAGCTGCCCTGGTTTTGCGCGGCAAGCGAATTCAGAAGCGCCGCGAAATGCGCGCGCAGCCTTGGATGGCCGAGCGGCGGCGCATCGGCCGTGTTGCCGCACAGCTTGCGGCAAGCCTCGAAATCCGGAAACGCCAGCACGGCAATCTCGTCGCGGTCGGTGCCGGCAATGACGACGTCGCGCAGGTAAGGCGCGAAATGGTCAATCAGCCGGGCCCGCAGCGGGCCGACGCTGACCCAGGTGCCGGTCGACAGCTTGAAGTCCTCGGCGAGGCGGCCATCGAACAGCAGGCCGCGGCCGGGATCGTCCGGGTCGGCGAATTTGAGCGTGTCGCCGAGCTTGTAGAAGCCCTCGGCATCGAAAGACTCGCGTGTGATGTCGGGCTGGCGCCAGTAGCCCGGCGTGATGTGCGGGCCGCGCAGCCGCGCCTCCAGCTTGCCCTCGCTCGGCACCAGCTTGAGCTCGACGCCCGGCGCCGGCACGCCGATATTGCCGGGGCGGTCGAAGTCGAACGTGCAGGCGAGCGCCAGCGGCGCTGTTTCGGTCGAGCCGAGCGAGGAGAGGAAGATGATGCGCTCGCCGGTGGTCTCGACGGCGAGGCGGTCGAGCGCGCTCCGGCAGTCCTGATTGAGCCCGGCGCCGGCATAGAACAGCACCTTGAGCCGCCTGAAGAATGTCTCGCGCAGCGCACGGTCGGCGGTGAGATGCGGGATCAGCGCCTCGTAGCCCTTGGGCACGTTGAAATAGATGGTCGGCGATACGTCGCGCAGGTTGCGCACGGTCTTCGGCACGCCGGCTGGCGTCGGATTGCCGTCGTCGATGTAAAGCGAGCCGCCGTTGGTCAGCACCATGCCGAAATTGTGGTTGCTGCCGAAGGTGTGACTCCAGGGCAGCCAGTCGACCACAACCGGAGGCTCGTCCGTCACGAAGGCAAAACCGGCGGCGAGCATCGCCTGGTTCGAGGTCAGCATGCGGTGCGTGTTGATGACGCCCTTCGGCGTGCCGGTCGAGCCGGAGGTGAACAGGAATTTGGCGATGTCGTCAGGGCCGACGGCCTTGTGCGTTGCAACCGCTGCGGCCGTCTCGTCCTTGCGCAAGTCGGCGAACAGTGTCGCCTTGCTACCATGAGGCGGGTTACGCACGACAACAAGCTCGGCGTCGGCCGGTGCGGCAGCCTCGAGCGCGCGCGCGAACATCGCGCCATCGCCGGCGAAAACGAGTCCCGGCGTGATGAGCGAAACGATGGCGCGTAATTTGCCGAAGTCGCCCGACATCAGCGAGTAGGCCGGCGAGATCGGCGCGTAGGGAATGCCGGCATACATGGCGCCGAGCGCCAGCAGCGCGTGCTCGATGGAATTGCCGGACAAGATCGCGATCGGCCGCTCGGCCGACAGTCCGCGCGTCAGCAAGGCGGCGCCGATGCGGCGCACCTCGTGGAGGACTTGAGCGTAAGTGAGTGATTGCCACGCGCCGTCGGCGCCGCGCTGCGCCAGGAAGACGCGATCCGGCGCCGCCTTGGCCCAGTGCTCCAGCCGGTCGAGCCAGGTCGCCGGGTAGGCGTCGAGCGGCTCGGCCACGCTCATATAAAGAGTGCCGTTCGCCGCGCGACTGACCCGCGCCGTCCATTGCCCGAGCTTGACCGGGCGCAGCGGCGCGCGGCGTTCGCTTTGCTCGGCGAGGCTCATGTCGGCGTCGCCTTTGGCGCGCGCTTCTCGAGGAAGGCGCGCAGCCGCGCCTTCGCCTCGGGATCGGCCTGCGCGATCGACGACATCAGCGCCTCGAGTGCGAAACCGGACGCCGGGTCGCTCTCGGCGATGCGCGGCAGCGCCTGCACCACGGCGAAATTGGTGAGCGGCGCATTGCCGGCAATGTGCTTCGCCAGTTCGAGGCCCCTGGCAAAGCCTTGGCCCTGATCGAGCAGGTAGGTCGAGATGCCGATCTGCTGGCCTTCGTCGGCCGAGTAGATACGGCCGGTCAGCATCATGTCCATCATGCGCGCGACGCCGATCAGCCGCGGGATGCGCACCGAGCCACCACCGCCAACGAAGATGCCGCGGCTGCCTTCCGGCAACGCGTAATAGGCCGAACGCTCGGCGACGCGCACGTGACACGCCGCGGCGAGCTCGAGCCCGCCGCCGACCACCGCGCCGTGCAGCACGGCGACTACCGGCACGCGGCCGAACTGGATCGTCTCGAACGCTCGATGCCACAGCCGCGAATGGGCGATGCCCTCGGTGACGCCGCGCTCCCGGATCTCGCCGAGATCGAGCCCTGCGCAGAAATGCTCGCCCTCGGCAACGAGCAGCACCGCGCCAGCGTCCTCCGGCAGCGACGTGAAGAACGTCTCGATGCCGCGCACAGTCTCGTCGTCGAGCGCGTTGCGCTTCTCCGGCCGGCTCAGGCGCAGGATCGCGACCGCGCCGTCGCGCTCGGCTTTGAGCGAGGCCGGCAGGCCGGGGACGACATGATGGGGCAGGGCGTCGTTCATGCGTTCACCTCGTCGGACGTTATGACGGTCACGCCGTGACGCGCTAAGCTGGCGCGCGTCGCGGCGACCGAACCGTCGAGGTCGATGCCGCGGCAGGCGTCCTCGACCACGGTGACCGCGAAGCCTTCGCGCCGCGCGTCCTCAGCCGAATAGCGGACACAGAAATCGAACGCCAATCCCGCGATCACGACGTGCGTCAGGCCGCGCTCGCGCAGGTAGCCGGCGAGGCCGGTCGGAGTCGTGTGGTCGTTTTCATAGAAGGCCGAATAGGAATCGACGGCGCGGCGAAAGCCCTTGCGGATCACGAGCGCGGCGTGAGGGATCGCGAGGTCGTCGCGGAATTCGGCGCCGGGCGTGCCCTGAACGCAGTGGTCCGGCCACAGCACCTGCGCGCCGTACGGCATCACGATCGTCTCGAATGCACTTTTTCCGTCATGCATTGATACAAAAGATTCATGCCCGGCCGGATGCCAGTCCTGCGTCAGTACGACGTCGGTAAAGCGTTGGGCCAGCCGGTTGACGATGGGCACGACGGCATCGCCATCCGGCACGGCCAGCGCGCCGCCGGGGCAGAAATCGTTCTGCACGTCGACCACCAGCAGCACGGCCTTGTCGGGCGGATTCAACGCCATCACTCGACCTCGTCACGCGATCCGCGATCGCGGTTCCCGCCCATATTTGACCCTGTCAGGCCCCAGCCGTAAATACGGCCCCGACAACCGGGACAGAGTTCAGCAATGGCGCGGATCGTTTCACTCGCCGAAGCCGTGAAAGCCGCCGTCCGCGACGGCGACACCGTGGCGATGGAAGGTTTCACTCATCTCATTCCGCATGCCGCTGGCCACGAGATCATCCGGCAGGGCCGCAAGCATCTGACCCTGATCCGCATGACGCCGGACCTCATCTACGACCAGCTCATCGGCATGGGCTGCGCCGGCAAGCTCATCTTCTCGTGGGGCGGCAATCCCGGCGTCGGCTCGCTGCACCGCTTCCGCGACGCGGTCGAGAACGGCTGGCCGAACAGGCTCGAGATCGTCGAGCACTCGCACGCCGCGATGGCGAACGCTTATGAGGCCGGCGCCGCCAACCTGCCGTTCGCCGCGTTCCGCGGCTACATCGGCAGTGATCTGCCCAAGGTGAATCCGCATATCAAGCGCATCACCTGCCCGTTCACCGGCGAGAGCCTTGCCGCGGTGCCGTCGCACCGGCCGGACGTTGCGGTCATTCACGCCCAGCGCGCCGACAGGAAAGGCAACGTCATGATCGAAGGCGTGCTCGGCGTGCAGAAGGAAGCCGTGCTGGCGTCGAAGCGCTCGATCGTCACGGTCGAGGAGATCGTCGACGACTTCGGCCCGCGCAATCTCAATGCGGTGATCCTGCCGAGCTGGACCGTCGGCTATGTTGCCGAGGTGCCGGGCGGCGCGTTCCCGTCCTATGCGCAGGGTTATTACCCGCGCAACAACGCATTCTATAAAGAGTGGGACGAGATCGCGCGCGAGCGCGACACGTTCCTGGCCTGGATGAAGGCGAACGTGCTCGAGAAGGGCCCGGACGCCTTCAGGCAATATGCGCGCAAGCTCGAAGCGGCGGAGTGACAGCGATGGCCGGCACATTCTCTTCCGTCATTCCGGGGCGCCCGCGCAGCGAGCGAACCCGGAATCCAGCCTCCGGTGCTTGCATCTGGATTCCGGGTCCCGGCCTTCAGCCGGTCCCGGAATGACATGAGGGACATGGAGTGACAGCGATGGCCGATTACAAGCCCAACGAGATGATGACCATCGCCGCCTCGCGCGCGCTCAAGGACACCGATGTCTGCTTCGTCGGCATCGGCCAGCCTTCGGCGGCGGCCAATCTGGCGCGGCTCAATCACGCGCCGAACGTCACGCTCATCTACGAGTCGGGCACGCTCGGCACCAAGCCGTCGGTGCTGCCGCTGTCGATTGGTGACGGCGAATTGTGCGAGACGGCGCTGACCACCGTCTCGGTGCCGGAGATGTTCCGGTACTGGCTGCAGGGCGGTCGCATCTCGGTCGGCTTCCTCGGCGGCGCGCAGATCGACAAATACGCCAACCTCAACACCACCGTGGTCGGCGATTACAACAAGCCGAAGGTGCGGCTGCCGGGCGGCGGCGGCGCGCCGGAGATCGCCATATCCTGCGGCGAAATCTTCATCATCATGAAGCAGAGCAAGCGCAGCTTCGTGAACAAGATCGACTTCTTCACCTCGATCGGCCACGGCAGCGGCGGCGACAGCCGCGAGAAGTTCGGCGTCAGGACCAAGGGGCCGACCCGGCTCATCACCGATCTCGCCATCTACGAGCCGGATGCCGAAACCAAGGAGATGGTCGTCACCTCGATCCATCCCGGCGTCACCCGCGAGGCGATCCAGGAGAACACCGGCTGGACCGTCCGTTTTGCCAACGACGTCGCCCGGACGGCCGAGCCCACGAAGCAGGAGCTCGAGATTCTGCGCGACCTTAACGCGCGCACCGCGCGCGCCCACGGCGAGGCCGCCTGATGTCACGGAACGTCTTTATCTGCGACGCCGTCCGCACGCCGATCGGCCGCTACAACGGTTCGCTCGCCAAGGTGCGCACCGACGATCTCGCCGCCGCCCCGATCAGGGCGCTGGTCGCGCGCAATCCGAAGGTGGATTGGGCCGCGCTCGACGACGTCTTTTACGGCTGCGCCAATCAGGCCGGCGAGGACAACCGCAATGTTGCGCGCATGGCGCTTTTGCTGGCTGGCCTCCCCGGCAGCGTGCCGGGCGTCACGCTCAACCGGCTCTGCGCCTCCGGCCTCGAAGCGGTCGGCACCGCCGCGCGTGCCATCAAGGCGGGCGAGATGGACTTCGCCATCGCCGGCGGCGTCGAGTCGATGACCCGCGCGCCCTTCGTGCAGGGCAAGGCGACCGAGGCCTTCTCGCGCAGCGCCGAGATCTTCGACACCACGATCGGCTGGCGCTTCGTCAATCCGCTGATGAAGGCGCAATACGGCGTCGACTCGATGCCGGAGACCGGCGAGAACGTCGCCGAGGAATTCCAGGTCACGCGTGCCGATCAGGATGCTTTCGCGCTGCGCTCGCAGCAGCGCGCCGGCGCCGCCGAGGCGCGCGGCTATTTCGCCACCGAGATCGTTCCGGTCGAAGTGCCTGCCGCCAAGGGCGCGAAAGTGCTGGTCGACCGCGACGAGCACCCGCGCCCGGACACAACTTTGGAGCAGCTCGCCAAGCTCAGGACGCCGTTCCGCAATCCGGGCACGGTGACGGCGGGCAACGCCTCCGGCGTGAACGACGGCGCCGCGGCGATGATCGTGGCGTCGGAGGAGGCCGTGAAGAAGCATGGTCTCACCCCGCGCGCCCGCATTCTCGGCATGGCATCGGCGGCGGTGCCGCCGCGCATCATGGGCATCGGGCCCGTGCCGGCGACCCGCAAGCTGATGGCGCGGCTCAACCACAAGATTTCAGACTACGATTTGATCGAGCTCAATGAGGCCTTTGCCTCGCAATCGCTAGCCTGCATGCGTCAGCTCGGCTTGGCCGACGATGCCGCAGAGGTCAATCCGCATGGTGGCGCCATCGCGCTTGGCCATCCGCTCGGCATGTCGGGCGCCCGCCTGGCGATGACAACGGCGCACGGCCTTCTGGAGCGCGACGGCAAATTGGGTCTTGCCACGATGTGTGTCGGTGTCGGACAAGGCGTGTCGCTGGCGATGGAACGCGTCAGCTAAAGGGTGAACAAGAATGTCACTGGTCTATCCCACAAAGAGTCTCGAGGCATTTCCGAAGCACCTGTCGCCGGGTTACCGCTCGACGATCAAGCGGTCACCGTCGAAGCCGCTCATCCTCATGCCGCACACGCTCTCCGAGCTGACGGGTCCGGTTTACGGTCACGATGCCATCCAGGAGCACGACAACGATCTCACCAAGCAGCACAAGGGCGAGCCGCTCGGCGAGCGCATCATCGTGCACGGCCAGGTGCTCGACGAGGATCGCCGCCCCGTGCCCGATACGCTGGTCGAGATTTGGCAGGCCAATGCCTGCGGCCGCTACGTGCACATCGTCGATCAGCATCCGGCGCCGCTCGATCCGAACTTCACCGGCGCGGGCCGCACGATCACCGACAAGAACGGCTACTACAAATTCGTCACCGTGAAGCCGGGCGCGTATCCGTGGGGCAACCACCACAACGCCTGGCGGCCGAACCACATCCACTTCTCGGTGTTCGGCCACTCGTTCCTGTCGCGCCTCGTCACCCAGATGTATTTCCCGGGCGACTACCTGTTCCCGTTCGACCCGATCTTCAATTCGGTCACCGACGAGAAGGCGCGCAATCGCATGGTCGCGGCCTTCGATCTCGAAAACACCATTCCCGACTGGGCGCTGGCGTTCCGCTTCGACATCGTTCTGCGCGGCCGCGAAGCCATCCCGCTGGATAACGACGAGCACTGAAAAAGCGCCGCTCGTCTCCGCGAAAGCGGGGGCCCAGGGCGGCAATCATGAACTCTGTTTCTGGGACCCTGGATTCCTGCTTGCGCGGGAATGAGTGGAATACGGATCAAACGCCATGTCAGACATCACTCCCTCACAGACGGTCGGCCCATTCTTCGCCTACGGCCTCACGCCGAAGGGCCGTGCGCACTGGGACCCGAACGGCACCTACAGCTGGAAGGAAACCGTCGGCGACAATCTCGTTACGCCCGACGTCACCGGCGAAACCATCCAGCTCGAAGGCACGATCTACGACGGCGATGGCGTGCCGATCCCGGATGCCATGATCGAAATCTGGCAGGCCGACCCGCAGGGCCGCTACGCCAGCCCGCAAGACAAGCGCGCGCTGCCGAACGCCAAGTTCAAGGGTTTCGGCCGGTCGGCGGCGAACAAGGACGGCGTGTACGGCTTCACGACCGTCAAGCCGGGCGCGGTGCCGGGCCTCAAGGGCGCCATGCAGGCGCCGCACGTGGTGTTCTGCATCTATTCGCGCGGCATGTTGCGGCAGATCTATACCCGCATGTATTTCCCGGATGAGGCGGCCAATGCGACCGACGCCATCCTCAATCTCGTGCCGGCCGACCGCCGTAAGACTCTTATCGCCGCCAAGGAGAGCCGCGGTGGCAAGACCGTCTACAAGTTCGACATCCGCGTTCAGGGCGACAACGAGACGGTGTTCTTCGATATCTGACCTCGTGCTCACCGGATGCGCCATTCTGCCCACTTGATGGTGGGCAGAATGCGTTATGAAACGCGCAAGTTTTCAATTACACGAGAAAATATAGGCTATTAAAGTAGGGCAATAGCCCACTCATCCTGCCCACTCGTTTTGTGGTTGACGAAATCGGGCGCGTTTTGGTTCGCTTCTCTCCGGGATGAAACGCAAAAACCGGAGGGATCGCCGTGAACGAGCAGATCCTGCAAGAGATCACCGACTTCTGCCGCCAGCGCGGGCTTGCCGAATCCACGTTCGGCCGCCGCGCCGTCAATGACGGCAAGCTGGCGAGCCGCCTGCGCAACGGCGGTCGCATCACGACCGAAACGCTAGAGCGCATCCGCAACTTCATGATGCAGGGAAGCGTCGCGCCGGTGAAGCGCCGCATCCTGTTTGAGGGGCCGCAGTCCGTGCTGCCGGCGGTCGCCGCGCCCGGCACGGCGTCCGCGGCGCAGGGCATCGGCACCGACGATCCGCAGCGCAATTTCCGCTTCTTCGACAACCGGCAGAAATACCTGCTGTTCGTGAACACCTGCTCCGAGAAATGGGAGATCGCCAACCGCGTCGGCATGGAGCTCGCCAGCATCCATCCGCGACCGCCGGCGGTGCGCGTGTTCGACGCCGGCGTCGGCGACGGCACCGTGCTGTCACGCGTGATGCGCAACATGCACGACCGCTTCCCGACCATGCCATTCTACGTCGTCGGCAAGGAGATCAGCCTCGAGGATATCCGCCTCACGCTGCAGAAGATGGCGGACCGCTTCATCGAGCATCCGGCGACGGCGCTGGTGCTGACCAACCTCGCTTACGCCGAGGCGCCGTGGCTGTCGGTGAAATCGATCAGCGCCGCCACCAGCATGGTGTGGAAGGAGGTCGCGCTCGAAGGCAACACCGCGCACGCCTTCGAGCAGCAGATCACCGGCCTCGAATCGTTCCTCGGCGAGACCTGGAAGGCGCGGGTGTCGCCGAAGAGCGGCAATCCGGTTTATGAGCGGCCGGTGGTGCTGGTGCTCTACCGCGCCGACCACAAGTTCCTGCTCGACCAGATCGTGCCGAAGCCAGGCGGCACCGTCGCCGACTACGATCTCGTCATCGCCTCGCAGCCTTATCGCGCCCGGGCCTCGCTGGAGTTCAAGGCGAAACGCGTGCTGGCGCCGCTCGCCCGCGCGCTCGGGCCCGGCGGCCGCATGATCGCGATCCATTCCTACGGCCACGACCCGGGCATGGAGATCATTCACAAGGTGTGGCCGGACGACCATCCGTTCGTGCACACGCGGCACGACCTGCTCAAGGCCGCGAAGCAGGAGCTCGGCAGCGCCGGCCGCGATCTCAATTTCAACACCTATTCCGACCAGCGCTCGCTGTTCCGTTACGACATGCACACGCTGCCGACGGAAATCTCCAGTTCGATCGGCACCTCGACGCTGCTCGCCGCCTGGAACGCGGCGATCTACGTCGCGCAGGTCGAGGACGACCGGCTGTCCGACGTCAACAGCGACCGCCGCTATATCGACGCCACCCGCGACGTGCTGCAGAGGCAGGGCGGGCTGTGGTTCTACGACGAGTCCTTCGTGATCTCGCGCCGCCGCGAGTGACGCCCGGGAGGATCCCAATGCTCGAGCCGTCGCTGGTCCGGCAAGCAAGCCAGGCGGCATCGTGCGCCGTCGGTCCGTATTCGCTCGAGGCGACGCGGCCGAGCTTCGGCGAGATCGCCGACCTTGCCGCGGCCGTGCCGAAAGGCACGGCGGTCTATCTGAGTTCCGTCGGCGCGCAGACGCTCGACGAGCTCACGACCACGGTGATGCGGCTGCGCGATGCCGGGCTTGAGCCGGTGCCGCATCTCGCCGCGCGGCGCATCGCCGGGCGCGGCGCATTGGCCACGTTTCTCCGCCGCGCCTATGCCGAGGGCGGGGTGCGCCGCGTGCTGGTTGTCGGCGGCGAAACCTCCGGCCACGGCCCTTATGCCGACGCGCTTGCATTGCTCCGCGACGGATTGCTCGAAGCGGCCGGCCTCGAGGAGATCGGCATCGCCGGCTATCCGGAAGGCCATCCGCGCATCGCGACGGACACGCTTGACCAGGCGCTGCGGGCCAAGCTGGCCGCGGCGTGCGCTGCCGGCCTGCGGCCCTTTATCGTCACCCAGTTCTCGTTTGCGCCGGAAGCCGTCGCTGGCTGGCTGCGCACCTTGCGCGTCGCCGGCATCGCCGTGCCGGTCAAGGTCGGCATGGCCGGGCCGGCCAGCATCCCGGCTCTATTGCGTTACGCCAAGCGATGCGGCGTCGGCACCTCGCTCCGGGGCTTGATGTCCGGCGCGGCGGCAGGCCTGGCCGCCGGGCTCGGCGCCCATGTCGGGCCGGACCGCATCCTCACCGCGCTCGACGCCGCCCGCGGCGACATTGGCGATGTCGCGCCGCATTACTTCTCGTTCGGCGGTGTCGTCGAGACCGCGCGCTACGCGCAGCAAAAAGCTGCCGGCGCCGAGATGCTGACGGGTTCGTAAGAAACTCCAGCGGTTTCGCTTTTACCGCCAAAGGCGGGCGGGTGAGGGCATCTTTTTTTCCATAACGTCGGAAGCCCTCGCCCCAGCCCTCTCCCGCAAGCGGGAGAGGGAGCGCGCCGTGCCATCGCAGCGCAGAGGCGATGCAAACAAATCTAGCCGTTCACTGCGGTGCGCCAGCCCTGGTGATAGGTCTCGCGCGCTTGCTGGCCGTACGGCGTCGGGCCGACCACGACCTTGAGCTCGGTCTGCTTGTGGCGCTCGACGGTGGTCTTTTTGGTGCCGCCGTTCTCCTCGCCCCACACCAGCGTGAGCGTGGTGCCGGGCCTGGCGTATTGCTCCTCGACGAAGCCAAGCGACAGCATCTTGCGCTCGTTGAAGCTGAAGCCGGAGAACATCGAGGCGCCGACCACCTTGCCGTTGTGCAAGACGGCGTCGAACGACGACGAGGCGTAGTTCGACAGCGGCAGGTCGATCCACTTGTAGTTCTCGCCCGGAGGCGCGAACTGCGACGCCCAGATGCGCTCGACGTCCTTGTTGTCCCAGGCGAAGGTCACCTTCTTGCGGGTGTTCTTGCCCTCCATCGCCTGCAGGGCTTCCTTGCCGATGAAGTCGTGGTCGAACTTGGTGAAGCCGTCGTAGCCGAGTTCGTACGGCGTCGTGTAGTAATCCTCGATGTTGTTCGACACGAAGCTGCCGCCGAGCGAGGCGTTGGCCTCGTAGCTCGTGCCCGGCAGCCATTCGCGATACGGCTTCATCTTGTCGCCGGTGTAGACCGCCGGCACCGGCGAGGGGATCCAGCCCGATTCCAGCGTGTTGGTCGCATAGGCGCGGGCGCCGACGGCGACGATGTTGGCGTCCTTGCCGGCCTCGAGAATGGCGGCGCGAATCTCGTCGCCCTGCTCGTAAGGCCCCCACACCTCGAGGCCCGGCGCGCCGGCCATGCCGTGGCGCAGCGCGCGCACCTTGCGACCGGCGATGGTGATCTCGCCCATGTTGAAGAACTTGATGTCGGGCATCGCGCCGCCGTTGAGCTTGCGGATCACCTGCTCGGCGTTCGGGCCCTGGATCTGGTAGCGGTAGAAGCGGCGGAACACCGGCTTGCCCATCGGCCGCGACGGCGAGCGGTCGTCGTAGTCGACCTTGACGTCGTACTTGCCGGCCTGCGCGTTGTACTGGATCCAGTTGGCGGTCGGATTGCGGCCGACGAACACCAGCGAGTTCTCGCCGAGATAGAACAGGATGCCGTCGCCGATCACCTGGCCGTTGTAGTTGACCGGCGCGAGCTGCTTCGCCTTGTTGACGGTGAAATTCTTGAACGAGTTGGTGGCGAGGTGCGACAGCAGCTTGAGCGCGTCCGGGCCCTCGACGAACAGGTTGACCATGTGGTGCGTCTGGTCGAACAGCACGCAGGTCTCGGCCCAGGCGCGCTGCTCGTCGCGCCAGTTCGAGAATTCCGGCGCCACCACCGGATAGACATAGGCGCCGATCTGCGAGTTGCGCATCATTGCGACGATGTTGCCGGAGGCCTTAATCGCCTCTTCGAGATTCTTGTAAGCCACGGGGCGTCTCCCTGATCGATGCTTGGCGCCGTCCGCGCAATTGACGCGGCGCTGGCAAGCGCGATTAATGTGGCTGCCGAATATCGCGTCCATTATGGTTTTTCAATCGCCGTCCGCGCGCCGGATGCATCGGCCTCTAGCCCACACGTGGGACGGAGTTGTAAGGGAGTGGGAGGAACCGCGTGCGGCGTGCCGCGCGTGAACAACAAGGAGCAGTGAATTCAATGGCCCAACAGACACCGCCGTTTCGCGCCGATCACGTGGGCAGCTTTTTGCGCCCCAAGGTGCTGCACGAGGCCCGCGCCAAATTCGCCAAGGGTGAGATCAAAGCGGCCGACCTGAAAGCGGTCGAGGACGAGGAAATCAGGAAGGTCATCCGGAAGCAGGAGGAGGTCGGCCTCAAGCTCGCGACCGACGGCGAATTCCGCCGCGCCTGGTGGCACTTCGATTTCCTCGGCATGCTCGACGGCGTCGAGGTGATCGAAGGCAGTCACGGCATCCAGTTCCAGGGCGTGATTACCAAGGCGCACGTCCTGCACATCAAGGGCAAGATCGACTTCTCCAATCACCCGATGATCGAGCACTTCAAGTTCCTGAAGGCGAACACGAAGGTGATGCCGAAGATGACGATCCCGTCGCCGAGCGTCATGCACTTCCGGCTCGATCCGGATGCGGTCGACAAGGCGGCTT
Organism: Pseudolabrys sp.; assembly: GCA_029980465.1. Lineage (GTDB taxonomy): Bacteria > Pseudomonadota > Alphaproteobacteria > Rhizobiales > Xanthobacteraceae > Pseudolabrys. The sequence continues at coordinate 1,349,234 of JARYIJ010000001.1, read as the reverse complement.
ACGCCTCGCGTGACGCTATCTTCGACGACCTGGCCAGGGCTTATCAGAAGGCGGTCAAGGCGTTCTACGACGCCGGCTGCCGCTACCTGCAGTTCGACGACACCGCCTGGGCCTATCTGTGCTCGCAGGAGCAGTTGAAGCAGGCGCGCGAGCGCGGGCTTGACGTCGATCATCTGCAGGAGAGCTACACGCGGACGATCAACAAGGCGCTGGAGGCGAAGCCCGCCGACATGACGATCACCACCCATGTCTGCCGCGGCAACTTCCGCTCGACCTTCATCTCGTCGGGCGGTTACGAGCCGGTCGCCGAAAACCTGCTCGGCAAGTGCAACTACGACGGCTACTTCCTCGAATACGACACCGATCGCGCCGGCGGCTTCGAGCCGCTGCGCTTCCTGCCCAAGGGCAAGAAGAAGGTCGTGCTCGGCCTCGTCACCTCGAAGAGCGGCCGGCTCGAGCCGCGCGACGACATCAAGCGCCGCATCGAGGAGGCGACCAAATACGCGCCGCTCGACCAGTTCTGCCTGTCGACGCAGTGCGGCTTCGCCTCGACCGAGGAGGGCAACGTGCTCGCCGAGGAGGAGCAGTGGGCGAAGCTGCGCATGATCGTCGAGATCGCCGACGAGGTGTGGGGTCGCTGACACTGTTCTTCCTGCGAAAGCAGAAACCCAATGCCGCCGAGCCTGTCATCGGGCCGCGCGTGGCGCGGACCCGTTGCCGGGCATGAAGCTCAGGCATGAAGCTAAGACAGTTCAGGTTTCTCTGAATCGTCATGCGCGGGCTTGACCCGCGCATCCATCGGAAGACGAGTCTCTTCAAGACGATGGATTGCCGGGTCAAGCCCGGCCATGACGAGTTTCGTTTCCATCAGGACGTAAGGGCTCTGAAGTAAGCCGGATTGGCGTCAACGGATGAAACGCAAGTTGCCCGCCATCACGACAGAGTGCGGCTCAATCGGCCCGGCGATGACATCGTCGCCCGCGAGCGGCGTTACCTTGGCGTCGAGGATGCCGGTCTGCATCGACGGATCGAAATAGCGCATCGCGCGCTCGTTGAGGTCGATGATGCGGCCGGGCGCCAGCGGCCCGACGTCGTTGACGCGCACGATGACGCGCTTGTCGCCGACCTCGACCAGCGCGTAGGACGGCCGGTATCTCTTGCCGAAGCGCACGCCCTTGAACAGCCAGCGCAGGTCGGTCTGGATCGCCGCGGTCCAGCCGTCCGGGTCATAGACCTCGCCGGACGCGGTGTGCAGGCTGCCGGCGTCCTTCGCGGTCCATTCCAGCGGATTGTAGGTCGAGGCCATGCCGGCGATCGGCGCAGCCGTGTATCCCGCGAGACTGCGTGCGAGCAGCGACCAGTCGTAGCCCGGATTGGCGAGAATACGCTCGACCGGTGAATCGTTTTGCGCGCCGGCGGCGCTTGCCGCGTCGTTCGCAAATGAATCGGGCGTCACGACGATGTCGTACGGCGCCGCGCCGAACAGGTCGCAACGTTCGAACTCGTTTGCCTTCGCCGCCGTGCTCAGGCTCGCGCACATGAGAAGCGCGCACAGGCTTGCGAGCGGCGCGATGCGCCGCCCTTGATCGCCAATCGACATGGGCCCCCCAGCCAATGTTTTTTGGTCGATGCGATTTCAACATGGGCGTCGATAAGGCGGCGTGAAGTTTCTCGGCGAACGATGTGTAAAATGCCGGTGCGCGTTTGTGTGGTTAAGCGTTAACGATGGAGAGTCGCGGCGACGCCTTACGGCCGGGCGTCGAGAGCCAATCGCGCGCCGAACGCGATGAAGATGCATCCGGTCAACCGGTCGAGCGCGCGCACGACGCGCGTTTGCGCGAGAAAGCGCCCGAGCGGCACGGTTAGCGAAATCAAAATGGTAAACCAGACCAGACTCACCATGACGTGGATGGCGGCGAGCGCCAGCGAGAAAGCGCCGACCGGAGCGCCGTGCGGAACGAACTGCGGCAGCACGGTGATGTAGAACACGCCGACCTTCGGATTGAGCAGATTGGTGAGCAGGCCGCGCCGGAACGCGTCGCGCTGCCGCGACGACAGCGCTCCGCTCTCCGCCGCCGCGGCAGCATCGCGTGGATGGACAAGCATTTTAATTCCGAGCACCGCGAGATAGGCGGCGCCGATCCATTTGAGAATCGTATAGGCGAGAGCCGAGGCGGCCAGCAGTGCCGTCAGGCCGAACGCCGCGCCGGCGCCCCAGACGAAGCAGCCGAGACAGACGCCGATTGCCGCGGCGAGCGCGTGGCGCGGCCCGTCGGCCGCGGCCGTCCGCAGCACGAGCGCGGTGTCCGCTCCGGGCGTCATTGCGAACACCGTGGCGGCGGCCGTGAATGCCGCGAGCGCGAGCAGAATGGCCGGCATGACCGCCACTCTCCGACGCCTGGCCGGCCCTTGCAAGGCCGGTGAGGGTCATGGTTTACGAAGGCGGCGCCGATCCGTGCGCGATGAGAAGAGAGTGCTCCCATGAGTGAAGGCATCGTCGCCGGCAAGGTCGCCATCGTCACCGGCGCCGGGCGTGGCATCGGCCGCGGCATCGCGATGATGCTGGCCCGGGAAGGCGCGAGCGTCGTCGTCAACGACGTCGGCGCGAGCCTCGACGGCGCCGGCGCCGACGTTGGGCCGGCGCAGCAGGTCGTCGACGAGATCAAGAAGGCCGGCGGAAAGGCGATCCCCTCGACGCTGAGCATCGCCGAGCCGCAGGCCGCCGACCGGATCGTGCAGTCGGCGCTCGAGGCGTTCGGCCGCGTCGATATCGTCGTCAACAACGCCGGCATCCTGCGCGACCGTATCTTCCACAAGATGAGCTGGTCGGACTGGTCGGATGTCATCTCCGTGCATCTGCACGGCTCGTTCAACATGTGCCGCGCGGCGGCCGGCCTGTTCCGCGAGCAGAATTCCGGCGCTTTCGTCCACATGACGTCGACCTCGGGCCTGATCGGCAATTTCGGCCAGGCCAACTACATGGCGGCCAAGCTCGGCATCGTCGGGCTGTCGCGCGGCATCGCGCTCGACATGCAGCGCTACAACGTGCGCTCGAACTGCATCGCGCCGTTTGCCTGGAGCCGCATGATCGGCTCGATTCCGGCCGAGACAGACAGGGAGAAGGAGCGCGTCGCCCGGCTCCAGCAGATGACGCCGGAAAAGATCGCGCCGCTCGTCGTCTATCTGGCGTCCGATCGCGCCGATGGCATTTCCGGCCAGATCTTCTCGGTGCGCAACAACGAGGTGTTTCTGTTCAGCCAGCCGCGGCCGATCCGCGTCATTCATCGCTCGGAAGGCTGGACGCCCGCCGCGCTCGACGAGCAGCTCAAGGGCGCGTTCGGCCCGTCGCTGACGCCGCTCGATCGCTCCGGCGACGTGTTCGCATGGGACCCGATTTGATGCTGCCGTCGCGTGCATGTCCCGGGCCCAGCGCATCACTCCGCTTTGCTGCGCGCTGCGCCGCGTCCGGGGAGCGAACATTGAGGACACCGTAACAGCGATGCCCATCGACTACGACAGGCTGCTCGCTCTCAGGATTCCGGACGTCGAGCACACCTACACCGACAAAGACGCGATCCTCTACGCGCTGGGGCTTGGCCTCGGCCAGGACCCGACGAACGAGCATGAGCTCGCTTTCGTTTATGAGAAGAATCTCAAGGCGCTGCCGACCTTCGCCTGCGTGCTCGGCTATTCTCCGTACTGGCTGCGTAATCCGGACAGCGGCGTCACCTGGAACAAGGTCGTGCATGGCGAGCAGGCGATCGTCCTGCACAAGCCGCTCGCGCCGCACGGCGAGATCGTTGGCCGCAGCCGCATCGTCGATGTGATCGACAAAGGCGAAAGCAAGGGCGCCCTGGTGTTCTCGGAGCGCCAGGTCATCGACAGGACGAGCGGCGACGTTATCGCCACGCTCAGGCAGACGACATTCTGCCGCGCCGACGGTGGCTTCGGCGGCCCAAAACGCGAGGCGCCGGGGCCGCATCCGCTGCCCGGCCGTGCTCCCGATCTGTTCTGCGACCTGCCGACGCGGCCGGAAATGGCACTGATCTATCGATTGTCGGGCGACATCAATCCGCTGCATGCCGAGCCGGGTTTCGCCAAAGCGGCGGGCTTTCCGCGGCCGATTTTGCACGGCCTTGCCACCTTCGGTGTGGCGGGCCATGCCATCCTCAGGACCGTCTGCGGCTACGATCCGGCGCGGCTCACGGCGATGGCGGGGCGCTTTTCGGCGCCGGTCTTTCCGGGCGAAACGATCCGCACCGAGATGTGGCGAGACAAAAGCAATGGCGGCAATGTCATCAGCTACCGCGCGCGTGTCGTCGAACGCGATATCGTAGCCATCAACAATGGTCGCGCCGAGGTGACGATATAGGGCGTCATGGCCGAGCTTGTCCCGGCCATCCACGTCTTTAGTGTCAAGTGCCTGTAAGGCGTGGATGCCCGGCACAAGGCCGGGCATGACAGAGAAGAAGCGATCATGCAGGATTCCGTTGCTCACAGTGACGACGACCTTGCGCAAATCCGCGATTCCGTGCGTGCGCTGTGCGCCGATTTTCCCGGCGAATACTGGCGCGAGCTCGATCGCGAGCGCGCCTATCCGTCGGCCTTCGTCAAGGCCCTGACGGAAGCCGGCTTCCTCGCCGCGCTGATCCCGGAAAATTACGGCGGCAGCGGCCTGCCGATGCGCGCCGCCTCGGCGATCATGGAGGAAATTCATGCAGCCGGCTGCAACGGCGCGGCCTGCCATGCCCAGATGTACACGATGGGCACCATCCTGCGGTATGGCAGCGAGGCGCAGAAGCGCCGCTACCTGCCGAAGATCGCATCGGGCGAATTGCGGCTGCAGGCGTTCGGCGTCACCGAGCCGACCTCGGGCACCGATACGCTGTCGCTGCGCACCACGGCGCGGCGTGACGGCAACGACGCCTATGTCGTCAACGGCCAGAAGATCTGGACCTCGCGCGCCGAATATTCCGACCTGATGCTGCTGCTGGCGCGCACAACGCCGAAGGACCAGGTCAAAAGCCGCACTGAAGGGTTGTCGGTCTTCATCGTCGAGATGCGCGGCAAGGACGGCAAGCCGACGCAGGGCCTGACCATCAAGCCGATCCGCACCATGATGAACCATGCCACCACCGAGGTGTTCTTCGAAGACCTGCGCGTGCCCGCCGAGAATTTGATCGGCGAAGAGGGCAAGGGCTTCCGCTACATCCTGGGCGGCATGAACGCCGAGCGTATCCTGATCGCATCGGAATGCATCGGCGACGCCAAGTGGTTCATCGACAAAGCGACGGCCTATGCCAGGAGCCGCGAGCTGTTCGGCCGCGCCATCGGCCAGAACCAGGGCGTGCAGTTTCCGATCGCGCGCGCCTACGCGCAGATGCGCGCCGCCGAGCTGATGGTGCATGAGGCGGCGCGACTTTACGATGCCGGCGCGCAGCCCGGCGAGCAGGCCAACATGGCGAAGCTGCTGGCCGCCGATGCATCGTGGGCCGCGGCCGACATGTGCGTGCAGACGCACGGCGGCTTCGGCTTTGCCGAGGAATACGATATCGAGCGCAAGTTCCGCGAGACACGGCTCTATCAAGTCGCGCCGATCTCGACCAACCTGATCCTGTCCTATCTGTCCGAGCACGTGCTCGGCCTGCCGCGGTCGTATTGATTTCTCCGCAAGCGGTTTGGCACTCTGACCTCTCCCCGCTTGCGGGGAGAGGTCGCCCGCCATAGGCGGGCGGGTGAGGGGGTGTCGCCGTATGCGTAAGGCCAGGCCAATTCGGACGGCGCGCTCCCGCCAGCTCCGTCAAAATTCGACGGATGCTGAAAATCGTCTTTGGAATCGCATTCGCAACCGCTCACTCTCCAGATTCAAATTTGTGCGTCAGGAGCCGGTCGGGCCGTACACGGTCGACTTTGTTTGCCGAGAGGCTCGATTGGCCGTTGAGCTTGACGGCGGACAGCATGCGGACAATCAGGCTGATCGACTGCGGGACCAATGGCTGATCGATCACAATTATCGGGTGCCACGCTTCTGGAACAATGATGTGATGAGCAATATGGACGGCGTTCTTGAGACAATCGTGAAAGCATTACATGCGGGCGTGCCCCCTCACCCGGACCGCTCCGCGGTCCGACCTCTCCCCGCAAGCGGGGAGAGGTAAATGATGGGCACTCTCCCCCTCTCCGGCATCCTCGTCGTTTCCGTCGAGCAGGCGGTGGCCGCGCCGCATTGCACCTGCCACATGGCCGACGCCGGCGCGCGCGTCATCAAGGTCGAGCGCCCCGAAGGCGATTTCGCCCGCGACTATGACCACCTGATCCACGGCGAGAGCACGCATTTCATCTGGCTTAATCGCGGCAAGGAATCGGTCGTGCTCGACCTCACCAGGGCGGACGACAAGCGCCTGTTCGAGGCGATGCTGGCGAAGGCCGACGTGTTCGTGCAGAACCTCAAGCCGGGCGCGCTGGCCAAGCTCGGCTTCGCCGTGTCGCGGCTGCGCCAGGACTATCCGAAACTGATCTGCGCCTCAATCTCGGGCTACGGCGAAACCGGGCCTTATGCGCAGCGCAAGGCCTACGATCTCCTGATCCAGGCCGAGTCAGGGCTCGCGTTCGTGACCGGCGGCCCGGAGGCGCCGGCCCGCGTCGGCGCCTCGGTGGTCGACATCGCCGCCGGCCTCAACGCCTATCAGGCCATTCTCGAGGCGCTGATCCGCCGCGGCAAAACGGGCGAGGGCGCCGAGATTTCCGTATCGATGTTCGATTCGATGGCGGAGTGGATGACGGTGCCGCTGCTCTACGAGGACGGCGGGCGGCCCTACAAGCGTATGGGGCTGCGCCACGTCGCCATCTCGCCCTACGGCGTGTTCACGACCCGCGACGGCGCCGACATCCTCATCTCGATCCAGAACGACCGCGAGTGGCGGGTGCTGGCCGAGAAGGTGCTGGGCGACGCCGGGCTCGGCACCGATCCGATGTATGCGACCGCCTCGGCGCGCGTCGCCAACCGGCCGATGACCGACGGCATCGTCGCCAAGGTGTTCGGCGCGATCGACGTCGTCCCGCTGATGGACAGGCTCGAGGAGGCCGATATCGCCTTCGCCCGCGTCAACGACACGGCGCTGCTGCAGAAGCATCCGCATCTGCGCCGCATCACGGTTGGCGCGCCGACCGGGCCGGTGTCGACCCCGGCGCCGGCGCCGGTCTGGGCCGGCGAGGAGCGCAGTTACGGCTCGGTGCCGGCGCTCGGCGCGCACACGGACAAGGTTCGAAAGGAGTTTCTGGGCGAGCCACCTTCTTCACCTCTCCCGCTCGGCGGGAGAGGTCGCCCGCTGAAGGCGTGCGGATGAGGACTCTTGAATTTCGAGAATTGGAATGCCCTCATCCCAACCCTCTCCCGCAAGCGGGAGAGGGAGCGCAGCCGCATTCCCAAAGTGCTCTACTTCTAAGATCAGTCCAGCGCGAGGTGGGCGGCTTCCTCGGCCGCTTCGGCATCCCTGGGCGTGGCGCGGCGCACCGTGGCGATGAACAGCACGAACGGCATTGCGGCGATCGTCAGCACCATCAGCAACTTGAAGACATTGGCGTAGGCGATCACCGCCGCCTGCTGGGTCACGATGGCGTCGAGCATGGCGCGGCCGGTGTCGGTCGCGGTGTTGAGGATCGAGGCGACGTCGGGAAACTGCAGCGCGTTATTGAACGGCGTCACGTTCTCGACAAGCCGCGCGTGCATCTCGGTGGTCTTGCTGGTGAGGTTGGCGATCACCATCGAGATGCCGATCGACGAACCGATGTTGCGTACCAGCGTGGTGATCGCCGTGCCGCTGGTGCGCAGGTGAAAAGGTAGCGTGGCAAAGGCGACGTTGGTGATCGGCACGAACAGCAGCCCGAGGCCGACGCCCTGGACGACGCTGATGCGCACGATGGTCAGCGGCGGGGTGTCGAGCGTGAAGTCGGTCATCTGGTAGAGCGTGATCGCCGCCAGAATGAGGCCGATGAGAATAAGATAGCGCGACTCGAAGCGCCGCATGAGCTGCGGCGCCATCATCATGGTCAGCATGGTGCCGACACCGCGCGAGCCGAGCAGCATGCCGGCGGTCAGGATCGGATAGCCGAGCACGTTTTGCATGAACGGCGTCACCAGCGCCATGGTGCCGAACAGCACCACGCCGATGATGACCATGAAGATGCAGCCGGAGACGAAGTTGCGGTCCGCGAACAGCTCGAAGCGGACGAACGGCTCGTCCGTCGTCAGCGAATGCGCGAGAAAGTAATAGAAACCGAACGCCGAGATGATCGCCTCGGCCCAGATCTCGGACGCGTCGAACCAGCCGACCTGCTCGCCGCGGTCGAGCAGCACCTGCAGCGCGCCGATGCCGACGGCGAGCGCGATGAAGCCGAACCAGTCGAAGCGCAGATCGTGGTTCTTCTCGGTCTCGGTCATGAAGAAGATCATGCCGAGCACGGTGCCGACGCCGATCGGTAGGTTGATCAGGAACACCCAGTGCCAGGAGTAGTTGTCGGTGAGCCAGCCGCCCAAGGTCGGGCCCATGATCGGGCCGAGCATCACGCCCATGCCCCAGATCGCCATCGCCTTGCCGCGCGCCTCCGGCGGGTAGGCGTCGAGCATCACCGATTGCGACAGCGGCACCAGCGCCGCCCCCGCCATGCCCTGCATCAGGCGGAACAGCACCATCTGCAGGATGTTTTGCGACAGCGCGCACAGCAGCGACGACACCGTGAAGCCGATCACGCAGATGATGAACAGCCGCTTGCGGCCGAAGCGGTCGGCCAGCCAGCCGATCGGCGCCGTCATGATGGCGGCGGCGACGATGTAGGAGGTCAGCACCCAGTTGATCTGGTCGAGCGAGGCCGACAGCGAGCCTTGCATGTACGGCAGCGCGACGTTGGCGATCGTGGTGTCGAGCGCCTGCATGATGGTCGCGGTCATGCAGCAGACCGTGACCAGCGCGCGCCGCCCCGGATCGATGGTGCCGGCGGTATTCATTTTATTTCGGCGTAGCTTGAGCCTGGCCGAAGAACGGGATGCGGCTGTGGTGCGTGTCGATGTCGACGTTGACGCTCATCCCGGCGCGCAGCAGATGCAGGTCCTGGCCCTTGTCGAACACGATGCGGACCGGAACGCGCTGCACCACCTTCACCCAGTTGCCCGTGGCGTTCTGCGGCGGCAGGATCGAGAACTGCGCGCCGGTGCCGGGGCTGACCGATTGCACGGTGCCGGTGAAGGTCTTGTCCGGGAAGCTGTCGACGCTGATCGTCGCCTTCTGGCCGACCCGCAGGTAGGTGATGTCGGTCTCCTTCGGATTGGCGTCGACCCACGGCGCGGCGTCGTCGACGATGCTGAATACGGGTGAGCCGGCCGTCACGTAGCGGCCGAGCTGGATGTTGTCGACCTGCGTCGCCGTGCCGTCGATTGCCGCGCGCAGCACGGTGTGGTCGAGATTGCGCTTGGCATCGTCGTAGGCGGCCTTGGCCTGCGCGTAGGCGGGGAATTGCTCAAGCGGCAAGTTTGGGTCGCCCTTCAGGGCGTTGAGGGTGTTGTCACGCTGCTGCTTGGTCGACTGCGCCTGCAACTGCGCATCCACCAGGTCGCTGATCGCGCTATCGAGGTCAGCCTGCGCGCCGGCCTGTCGCTCGACGAGCTGCATCTTGCGCTCGACGTCGCGCCGCTTCACGTCGACGTTCTTCTGCACAAGCTCGGTGAGCTGCGTCAGCGAGGCGAGGTTGGTCTTGTCGTTGAGGTATTGCGTGCGCGCCTCGCCGAGCTTGGCTTCCGCCTGCTCCAGCGCCAGGCGGAAGGGCACCGGGTCGAGCTCGAACAATTCGTCGCCGACCTTCACGTGCTGGCCTTCCTTGACCAGGATCTTCTGCACCTTGCTGGAGACGTCCGGCGTCACCAGCACCTTCTGCGCGCCGACATAGGCATTGTCGGTCGAGACGTAGCGGCCGCCGAGCAGGTAGAAGAGGCCGCCGCCAACGACCAGCACCAGCGGGATGACGACGAGCAACAGCGTGCGCAGCTTCCTGCGGCCGCCTGGCTGCGCGGCGGCGGCTGTCTTCGCATCCGCCGGTGGCGTCCCTTCGCCGGTCCGCTTGGCTTCGGGCACAATCTTCACAACGTTGTCGCTCATGTCACTTTGCCAGTGCGGTCTGGGTTTGATCATTGTCGCGGCCGATCGCGGCCTTGAGATTGGTCTTCACCGCGTCGAGGTCGACGAGCATCCGCTCGACGTCCTTGCGGTCGAATCCGGCGAGCACGCCGTCCATCATCTCGGAGCCGAGCGCGCCGAGGCGCTCGAGCAGCGGGCGGGCGGCGGGCGTCAGGTAGAGCCGGTTGGCGCGCCGGTCGTGGGGGTCGGGACGGCGCTCGATCAGGCCGTTGGCGGCGAGGCGGTCGAGCAGCCGGGTCAGCGTGATGGGCTGCAATTCCATGATGTCGGCCAGCTCGGACTGCTTGAGGCCTTCCGCGCGGTCGAGCCGCACCAGCACGGTCCACTGCGCGCGCGAAATGCCGAGCTGACGGGCGCGCTGGTCCGCATAGGTTCGCAGCATCCGCGCTACGTCCATGATTCTGAATGCATATTCGCGGTTTCTGGAAACCGGGGTCATCGCGCCTTCTCTTTGTAGGTCAGCTTATTATAAGCAAGCTTATAATTACTGCAAGAGGTGCCCGGCCCGGCGGGTGACGCACCGGGCGCGATCGGGCACAGTTCGCGCCTCGCCTGACGTCACCTCTGCAAAGACAAACGGAAGCGCATCATGGAGATCGGATTTATCGGGCTCGGCAACATGGGCCAGCCGATGGCCCGCCGGCTGATCGAGGCCGGCCACACGCTGGTCGTTTACGACACCCGCAACGATGCGGTGGCGCCACTGGTTGCCATGGGCGCCAGGCTCGCCTCGTCACCCGCCGATGTCGCCGACCGGGTCGAAACCGTGATGGCGAGCCTGCCGGAGCCGCACATCGTCTCGAAGGTCGCAACCGGCGAGGGCGGTGTCATCCAGGGCCGTAAGGTCAAGCGCTTCATCGACCTCTCGACCACCGGCTCGCGCGTCGCCAGGGAAATCGCGGCGGCGCTTGCGGCGAAGAACATCGTGCAACTCGATTGCCCGGTCAGCGGCGGCGTCGGCGGCGCGCAGAAGGGCACGCTGGCGGTGATGGTGTCCGGTCCCGCCGCCGACATCGGCGCGGTGAAGGAGGCGCTCGCCGTGTTCGGCAAGGTCTTCGTCATCGGCGACAAGCCCGGCATGGGCCAGACCATGAAGCTCGCCAACAATTTCCTGTCGGCCTGCGCTATGGCGGCGACCAGCGAGGCGGTGGTGATGGGCGTCAAGGCCGGGCTCGATCCGTCGATCATGGTCGACGTCATCAATCACGGTACCGGCCGCAATACGGCGACGAGCGACAAGTTTCCGAACCGCATCATCCCGCGCAAGTTCGACGCCGGCTTCGCCACCGCGCTGATGACCAAGGACGTGCGGCTCTGCTTCGACGAGGCGGCCGCGCTCGGCGTGCCGGCCGATGTCATCGGCGTGGTCAAGAAGGTGTGGGAGCAGGCCTACAGCGAGAACGGCCCGGACAGCGACTTCACCGCGGTCATCCAGCCGATCGAGAAGCGCGCCGGCGTCGTCGTCGGCAAGGCGGGGGGCTGAACCATGGCGAGCGATATCCACGAGGTCTACGCCATCGCCTACGGCAAGCATGATCGTCCGGCGTCGGACAATTTCATTGGCGGCGATCCCCATAACGGCAACGATCCGCTGACCTATTACGTCTGGGCCATCGTTGGCGAGGCCGGCACCATCGTCGTCGATACCGGCTTCGACGAGGAGGTCGCGAAAAAGCGCAACCGGCCGATCCAGCCCGTGCGCGACAGCCTCGCGGCGATGAATGTCGCGCCCGACAGCATCAGGGACGTGGTCATCACGCATCTGCATTACGACCACAGCGGCAATACCGGCCTGTTCCCGAATGCACGCTACCATCTGCAGGACTGCGAGATGGAATATGCCACCGGCCGCTGCATGTGCCACGCGATGCAGAGGGCGCCGTTCGAATGCGACTACATCGTCGACATGGTGCGCAAGGTCTATGCCGGCCGCGTCGATTTCCATGACGGCAACGACGAGCTCGCGCCGGGCATCACGCTGCACCACATCGGCGGCCACTCGAAGGGCCTGCAGTGCGTGCGGGTGAAGACGAAGCGCGGTTATGTCGTGCTGGCGTCCGACACCGCGCATCTCTACGCGCACATCGATCAGGGCCGCGTCTTCCCGATTACCTATAACGTCGCCGACGTGCTCGAGGGCTACCGCACGTTGAAGAAACTGGCGACGTCGCGCGCCCATATCGTGCCGGGCCACGACCCGCGGGTGCTCGAGCTTTATCCGCCGCCGCGGCCGGAGCTGAAGGGCCGCGTGGCGAGGCTGGATGTGGAGCCGCAAGACTAAGCGGAGCCGCAAGATTAAGAACCGGCCCGCAAATCCGCCTCATCCTGAGGAGCGCCGAAGGCGCGTCTCGAAGGATGGGGCGGCCCATGGTTCGAGACGCACTGCTCCGCAGTGCTCCTCACCATGAGGCCGATTGAGACTTACGCAAGCCCGAGTTCTTGAAACGCCGCCTCATGATGCGCGGCGCTCTGCGGCGCAAAACAGCAGAACACCACGCGCGCGATGCCGCGTGGGTCCCTGAGCTCATCGATTACGGCGCCGACCGCGACCCGCGCCGCGCGATCGGCGGGAAAGCCGTAGATGCCGGTCGAGATCGCGGGAAACGCAACGGACACTGCGGCGTGATCACGCGCCAGTGCGAGCGCGGTGCGGTAGCAGGACGCCAGCAAGTCATCCTCGCCGCTGCCGCCGCCGTGCCAGACCGGGCCGACGGCGTGAATGACGTACCTTGCCGGCAGCGCGAAGCCCGGGGTGATCCTGGCGCTGCCGGTCTCGCAGCCGCCGAGCCTGCGGCACGCCGCGAGCAGTTGCGGCCCGGCGGCGCGATGGATCGCGCCATCGACCCCGCCGCCGCCGAGCAGCGAGCGGTTGGCTGCATTGGCGATGGCGTCGACCTTGAGCGTCGTGATGTCGGCGACGACGATGTCGAGGCGAGAGCTGCCGAGCGTGGTGGAGAGGGACCGCATGTCGATATTCTGGTCTTGTCCCGGGCGCGGCGCAGTACGTCTTCGCAGTGCGGCGCAGAACCGGGACAAGGGTCCGCTCACCCCCACTCGGTTTCCATCTCCGCGTCGAGGTCGACCGAGCTGCGCGCGCCGATGGCGTCGAAATTGGCGTCGAGGAACCGGCGCGTCGCGCGCTGGCCGAGCTTGCGCAGCAATTCGAATGACTCGAAATCGGTGCGCAGCTTCGACGACAACGACAGCCGGTCGCCGAGGCCGGACAGCACGATGCGATGCACCTTGATGCGGCGGAAGCCGCTACCGTTCGTGTCGTGCGGCAGGCGGCCTTCGTCGATCAGCCGGTTGATGAAGGCGACGCCGCGCAGTTCGGCGAGCAGCGCCGAATTGAAGCTGATCTCCTGCACCCGGCTCATGATCTCGCTGTTCGAGTGCGGCACCTTGTTGCGCTTGAGCGGGTTGATCTGGATGATGAGCAGGTCTTCCGTCTCTGTCGCGCGAAAGAACGGCGACACCACGGGGTTGCCGGTGTAGCCGCCGTCCCAGTACGGCTTGCCGTCGATCTCGACGGCGCGAAACAGGGTCGGCAGGCAGGCCGACGCCATGACGACTTCGGCGGTGAGCGTGCTGCGCGAGAAGACGTGGAGGCGGCCGGTCTGCACGTTGGTTGCGGCGATGAAGATCTCGCGTGCGCCGGTGCGCAGCGCCTCGAAGTCGACGAAGCGCTCGATCAGGTCCTTCAGCGGATTGATGTTGAGCGGATTGAAATCGTACGGGGAAAAGAACGCGGCCCATGCCGTGATCCACGCCTGCGCCGGATTGTTCGACAGCGGCACCAGCGAGAACAGCCGGTCGGTGACGGCGCGTTGCACGGCCGGCAAGTCGCCGCCGAGGCTGGCGGCGCGCCAGAATTCGGCCAGCCGCTTGCGCGCCTCGTCCGCGCCACCCTCCGTGCCGCCCTTGCCGAGGCCGTCGGCCAGCATCACGGCGTTGACGGCGCCGGCCGAGGTGCCGGAAATGCCGTCGATCTCGAGCCGGCCGTCGGCGAGCAGGTGATCGAGCACGCCCCAGGTGAAGGCGCCGTACGCGCCGCCGCCCTGTAGCGCGATGTTGATGCGCTTCTTGTTCGGTGGCGCGCTTGACGGGTTACGGCCGAGGGCGCGGGCGAGAAGGCTCATCAATGCCGATTGTCCTTCTTCGTCATTCCGGGGCGCCGTGAAACGGCGAACCCGGAATCCAGCCGGCTTGCGGACCGTGCATCTGGCTTCCGGGTCCGCCGCTGACGCGCCGTCCCGGAATGACGATGCAAGAGACGTGGCTCACTGCGCGGTCCAGCCGCCGTCGATGGAGTAGGACGAGCCGGTGATGGTGTGCGCGGCATCACTGGCGAGGAACACCGCGAGCGCGCCGATCCCTTCGGGCGTCGAGAACTGGTGCATCGGCTGCTTCTCGGACAGCAGCACGACCTTTTCCTCGTCGATCGACTTGCCCGAGGCCTTGGCGCGCGCCTCGATCTGCTTTTGCACCAGCGGGGTCAGCACCCAGCCGGGGCAGATGGCGTTGCAGGTGATGCCGGAATTCGCCGTCTCGATCGCCACCGTCTTGGTGAGGCCGACGAGCCCGTGCTTGGCCGCGACGTAGGCGGCCTTCTCGGCGCTGGCGACGAGGCCGTGCGCCGACGCGATGTTGACGATGCGGCCGAACTTGCGCGCCTTCATGCCGGGCACGGCGGCACGGATGGTGTGGAACGACGACGACAGGTTGATGGCGATGATGGCGTCCCACTTGTCGATCGGAAAGTCCTCGATCTTGGCGACGTGCTGGATGCCGGCGTTGTTGACGAGAATGTCGAGCGCGCCGAACTCCTTCTCCGCCTGCTTGATCATTGCGGCGATCTCGGCCGGCTTGGCCATGTCGGCGGCCGAGTAGCGCACCTTGACGCCGAACTCCTTCTCGAAGCCGGCGCGCTCCTTCTCGATGGCTGCGGTGTCGCCGAAGCCGTTGAGCATGACATTGGCGCCTTCTTTGGCCATTGCCTTGGCGATGGCCTGGCCGATGCCGGAGGTGGAACCGGTGACCAGTGCGGACTTGCCTTTCAACATGATGGAACCTCTGCAATCGATAACGGATGCCCCGGAAAGTGCCTGGAAAGGTGCTCCCGTTTTTTGTGCAGCGCAATATATAATTGGTCGCAAGATCGACCAAGATCGACGATGACAGTCCGGCCGGAATGTCCGATATGCTGGCCGTGGAGAGTTCATTGGCGAAACGCACCGCCCAGCACCCGGTTTTCCCCGCGCCCGATCACGATCACGGACGTTGCAGCAGCGACGCGATGGCGCATGCCGAGACGATCTGCGCAGAGCGCGGCCAGCGCCTGACGCCGATCCGCCGCCGCGTGCTCGAGGCGCTCGTGGCGAGCCACAAGCCGCTCGGCGCCTACGACCTGATCGAGCGGCTCGCCACGCGCGGCGAGCGGCTGCCGCCGATCACGATCTATCGCGCGCTCGACTTCCTGCGCGACAACGGCCTCGCCCACCGCATCGAGAGTCGCAACGCCTTCGTCGCCTGCGGGCACGAGCACGGCGGCGGCGATCCCGTCGTCTTCCTCATCTGCGAGAAATGCGGTGCGGTCGGCGAGGCGGCCTCCGCCGCGATCACGGAAACGCTCAAGACCGCCTCGCGCGCCGCCGGCTTCACGCCGAAAACGCCGGTGATCGAGATCACCGGCATCTGCGGACATTGCCGCGCCGCCTGATGTCGACCTCCACCGTGCCCGTGCCCAATCCCGCGACGCGGGCGCTCGATCCGCTCGCGGCCTCGCTGGTCGTGCTGCTGTGCCTGTCGTGGGGCTTCAACCAGGTTGCGGTGAAACTCGCCTTTCCGGATTTTCCGCCGTTCCTGCAAGGCGCGCTGCGCTCCATCGTCGCCGCCGTGATCGTCGCGGCCTGTGCGCGGGCGCGCGGCATTCCACTGTTCGCCCGCGACGGCACGCTCAAGGCCGGCCTCGCCGCCGGCGCTTTGTTCGGCGCGGAATTCCTTTTCCTCTATCAGGGCCTCGTCTACACGACGGCGACGCGCGCGGTGCTGTTCCTGTACCTTGCGCCGTTCTTCGTCGTGCTCGGCGCGCGGATATTCCTGCCGGCCGACCGCTTCAGCCCGCGGCAGTGGCTCGGCCTCGCGCTGTCGTTCGCCGGCATGGTCGTTGCCTTCGGCGTGCCGACGCCGGCGGTCGATCCGCGCCAGTCCACCGGTGACGTGCTCACCGTCATCGCCGCCGTGCTGTGGGCCGCCACCACGCTCACCATCAAGGCGTCGCCGCTGAGCAAGGTGGTGGCGGAGAAGACGCTGCTCTACCAGCTCGTCGGCTCGGCGCCGATGTTCGTCGCCGCCGCGCTCGTCAGCGGCGAAAAGATCACCGCGATGCCGTCGGCGGTAGCGCTCGGCGCCATGGCCTATCAGGCGGTCTGGGTGGTCAGCCTCACTTATACGGTCTGGTTCGCGCTGATCGCGCGTTATTCGGCGACGCGGCTGTCGGCTTTTACCTTCCTCACCCCGCTGTTCGGCGTGGTCGCCGGTCATGTCATGCTGCACGACCCGCTGACCCCCGCCTTCGTGGGCGCCGTGGCGCTGGTGGCGGCCGGCCTCGTACTGGTCAACCGGGCCCGGCCGCCGGCGTCATGACGCCGTAGCATCGCCATAATGGAAGGCGTAGAAGGGCGGCCATGAAACCCGCGGAGCGCCATCGTACGGTTGCGGTCGATGTCGGCGGCGTCATCGTCGGCGGCGGCCACCCGGTCGTCGTGCAGTCGATGACCAACACCGACACCGGCGACGTCGAGGCGACGGCGCGGCAGGTCGCGGCCCTGGCGCGCGCCGGCTCGGAACTCGTGCGCGTCACGGTCGACCGCGACGAGGCCGCCGCGGCGGTGCCGCACATCAAGGAGCGGCTCCTGACGATGGGCGTCAACGTGCCCATCGTCGGCGACTTTCATTACATCGGCCACAAGCTGCTGGCCGACCATCCGGCTTGCGCGCAGGCGCTCGACAAGTACCGCATCAATCCCGGCAATGTCGGCTTCAAGACCAAGCGCGACCCGCAGTTCAGCCAGATCGTCGAGATGGCGATTCGCTACAACAAGCCGGTGCGCATCGGCGTCAACTGGGGCTCGCTCGACCAGGAGCTGCTGACGCGGCTGATGGACGAGAACAACGCCGCGCCGTCGCCCAGGGACGCGCGCGCGGTGACGCACGAAGCCATGGTGCAGTCGGCGCTGCTGTCCGCGGCGCGCGCCGAGGAGATCGGCCTGCCGAAGAACCGCATCATTCTTTCGGCCAAGGTGTCGGCGGTGCAGGACCTCATCGCCGTCTATGGCGAGCTGGCGCGCCGCTCCGACTACGCGCTGCATCTCGGCCTCACCGAGGCCGGCATGGGCTCGAAAGGCATCGTCGCCTCGTCCGCCGCCATGGGCGTGCTGCTGCAGCAGGGCATCGGCGACACCATCCGTATTTCGCTGACGCCGGAGCCGGGCGGCGACCGCACGCTCGAGGTCAAGGTGGCGCAGGAGCTGCTGCAGACCATGGGGCTGCGCACTTTCGTGCCGCTGGTCGCGGCCTGCCCCGGCTGCGGCCGCACCACCTCGACGACGTTCCAGGAGCTTGCCGCCGACATCCAGGGCTTCATCCGGGATTCCATGCCGGAGTGGAAGACGCGCTATCCCGGCGTCGAGACGCTCAACGTCGCGGTGATGGGCTGCATCGTCAACGGCCCGGGCGAATCCAAGCACGCCGACATCGGCATTTCGCTGCCCGGCACCGGCGAGCAGCCGACCGCACCGGTGTTCGTCGACGGCCGGAAGGCCGCGACCTTGCGCGGCCCGACGCTCGCCGCCGACTTCAAGCAGATGGTCGTCGATTACATCGAGCGGCGGTTCGGAACCGGCCAACAGGCTGCCGAATAAGCCCTTGCCCTGCATCACGGGCAAGGCTTGGCTCGCATGAAATCATCAACTCGTCAAAATCAACGGACCCCGGTTAATACGCAAAGGAACCGGGGTCCCGGGTCTGCAGCGCACCGCTAACGCGCTGCGCTGCGCCCGGGACACGCTATAGCCGACTTGCGATGTCCGAGACGCGCTCTTCGAGCGCTCTCACCATGAGGAGCCCTCACAGCGGAATACTCTCGTCGCTCTCACCGCCGCCGGTGCGCGTGCGAAATGCCGCTTCCTCGAGGTCTAGGTCGCGCTCGATGCGGCGGCGTGACTCGTCGTTGATTTCGCCCTTGCGCAACAGGTCGTGGATGAGCTTGCGCTCCTCCTGGATCAGCGCCATGCGCAGGTCGGCGCGCATCCTGGCGAGCTCGATGCCGTCATGGTGCGAGCGCGGCAACAGCGCGAGGCGGCTATCGTAGCGGGCGCGGATCAGGTCGAGATGGTCGCCCGGCAGGTTGCGGTCGTTGGCAATCTCGTCGAGCCGCTTGCGCGCCAACTCCGCCGTCAGGCGGCGGGCACGCAATTCGGCTTCGTGCTCCTTCAGATTCTCGTCGCGCGCCTGGTTGGCGAGGCCAAGCCAGCGCACGACGTGCGGCAGGATCGAGCCGATGCCGACCAGCGTGATGAGGATGACGCCGAACGTGATGAACTGGATCAGTTGCCGGTTCGGGAACGGGCCGTTGAAGGTCGCGAACGGAATCGCCAGCGCCGCGGCCAGCGACACCACGCCGCGCACGCCGGTGAAGCCGATGATGAAGGGATACTGCCATCGCGGCGCCGGGTCGCGCCGGCCGATCTGCGGGATCCAGCGCGGCACGTAGGTTGCCGGAAACACCCAGATGAAGCGCGCCGCGATGACGATCACGGCGGTCAGCAGCGTCGCGATCGCCAGCTCCTTGTAGGAGAAATAATGGGCGCCCTCGATGATGGCGCGGGCCTGCAGTCCGGTGACGAGAAACACCAGGCCCTCGATCAGATAGACGAACAGGTCCCAGAAGAAGATGCCCTGCAGCCGCGTCGCCGCCGAGATGAGGAGCGGTCCGCGCCAGCTCACATAGAGCCCGCAGGCGACGGTGGCGAGCACGCCGGAGCCGCCGACGTGCTCGGGCACCCAGTAGGCGAGATACGGCGTCAGCAGCGACAGCGTGATCTCGACGCGCGGGTCGTGCGCCCAGCGCCGCAGCCGCAGGCTGAGCCAGCCGACGCCGATGCCGAAGGCGATCTCGCCGACCACGATCATGGCGAAAGTGCCGGCCGCTTGCGGCAGCGAGAATGCGCCGGTCGTCACCGCGACGATGGCGAAGCGATAGAGGATGAGCGCGGTGGCGTCGTTGGCCAGCCCTTCGCCTTCGAGGATCACCAGCACCCGGTGCGGCATGCCGAGCCGGCGCGCGATGGCGAGCGGCGCGACGATGTCGGGCGGCGCGACGATGGCGCCGAGCACGAAGCCAACGGGCCAGCTCCAACCCAGGATGTAATGCATCGCGGTCGCGATCGCGGTAGCCGTGAAGACAACCGCGCCGAAGGCGAGCAGGCCGATCGGCCGCAGGTTGGCGCGGAATTCCCTCCAGCTCATCGACACGCCGGCCGAATAGATGAGCGGCGGCAGGATCAGCAGGAGCACCACCTCCGGCGCCAGCTCGACGGCGGGCAGACCGGGAACGAGCGCGAGGCCGACGCCGGCAATCACCAGCAGGATGGACGGCGCGACGTGCAGCCGCCGTGCCGCGAAGGCGACGGCGGCGAGCACCGCCATCATCAGCACGAGGGTCTGGAAGGTTTCGGTCATGGGCCGCCCCCTTTAGAGCACGAACGCAGGAGATTGAAGCGGATTCGGAAAATGAGGCGGGAGCACCAGGATTTGCGTTTGCTCGATAGCGCAGGCTCAATCACGGACCTGCTCCCTCTCCCGCTTGCGGGAGAGGGTTGGGGTGAGGGCGCTCGGAATATTTTCAAGCACTCCATTTCAATTCTGAAGGACTTCATCGTTCCAGAACCGCAAGACGCGCCATCCTTCCGTCGTAAGAAATGCGTCTCGCCGTTTGTCTCGCACACTGTCGACATGCTGGCCGCCATCCAGTTCAATAATGAGATGCTGCTGGATAGCTGCGAAGTCGACAACGTAAGGTCCAATCGGGACTGGCGACGAAATTTGGTGCCGTTCAATCGTCGGTCGCGAAGCAGATGCCACAGGATGCGCTCGACGTCGGTCGAATTCTGACGAATTTGCCTCGCCTTCTGGCGCTTTTGACCTTCGCGCATTCGCCCTCACCCGGCCGCTTCGCGACCACCCTCTCCCGTGAACGGGAGAGGAAAACATGCCGCAAGCGCTGCGACATCGGTCGTCCTCACAGCCTGGCCGGAAAGAGCCCGTCAAAATCAACGGCGTGTCCCGGACGCGGTGCAGCACGAGCCATTAGCGCGTTTACGCGCGTCTTCGACGCACTATGGGGAAGTGGTGCACCGCAGAGCCGGGACCCCGGTTATATGCAAAGAAACCGGGGTCCCGGGTCTGCAGCGCATCGTTTCACAGCGAAAGTCGGGTCTACCCGACTTTCGCCACGTCTTTGGAATGCGCAAGTCGGATAAATCCGACTTGCGATGCTGCGCCCGGGACACGAGCTTAGAAACCCGGAATCATTTCCAGCCAGGATCTCAAATCAGATTGGCGATCATGTTCACCGTCAAGGCGAGCACGCCGAGATTGAGGAAGAACGACAGCGCGCCGTGCATGGTGGCGAGGCGGCGCAACGAGCGGCTCGTGATCGCGACGTCCGATACCTGCGATGTCATCGCGATCACCAGCGAGAAATAGAGAAAGTCCCAGTAGTCCGGATCTTCCTGGCCCGGGAAATTAAGACCGCCATGAACGCTGTCGCGGCCTTCGCCGTAATATTCGTGCGCGTAGTGCAGCGCGAAGCTGGTGTGCACGAACAGCCACGACAGCACGATCGTGCCCATGCCGAGGGCGACCCGCAGCACCGCCCCGATGCCGGCCGCGTGCTTGGATTCGCCGAGCTCGATCATGATGGCGGCGAGGCTGGCGAGAGCAGCCACGAAGGTCAGGAGTAAAAGCGCGATGGCACCTTCGTCCTCTTCCCGGGCGCGCACGCGCAGGCGCGCAATGTCGTTGCGCCGCACCAGCGAATAGATCGTGATGAGATAAAGCAGCACGCCGCTGTCCCAGCCCGTGAGCAGGCGCGTCGACAGCGAGTAACCGCTCAGCCTCAGCAGCAGCGTGACGCAAATGCCGAAGACGACCGATATCAGCAGCCGGACATGAAGCCGCGCGAAACGGATTGGCAGCAGCTCGGAGCTGCGGGCAGACTGCCTGGCGCCGGACGTCGTGTCGGATTTGGCTTTCGGCATCCGGTTACTTTCTGCGCCCGGCGATGAAACGGGCAGCGGCGGACAGCACCGAAGTATCCTGCGGCAACGCGCCGAGCGCCAGCGCCGCCTCATCGGTGAGGGTGCTGAGCCTGGCCCTGGCCGCGTCGCGGCCGAGCGTGGCCACCAATGTCGCCTTTCCGGCGGCGGCGTCCTTGCCGGTCGTCTTGCCGGCGGTGACGCTGTCGCTCTCGAGGTCGATCAGATCGTCAGCGATCTGGAACGCCTCGCCGATGGCGCGGCCGTAGCGTGCGAGCGCGCTGGCCGCTTCGGTTCCCGCTTCGCCGAGCATCGCACCAGCCCGGCAGGCGTACTCGATCAGCGCGCCGGTCTTCATCGCCTGCAGAGTGGCGATGTCGGCGGCGGCGGGCGTGCGGCGCGGCCCGAAGCGGCCTTCGGCGGCGAGGTCGAGCATCTGGCCGCCGGCCATGCCGCCGATGCCGGCGGCGCGCGCCAGCGCCTGGATGAGCGCGACGCGCACCGCGGCGTTCGGGTGGACCTCGTCGCGCGCCAGCACGTCGAAGGCGAAGGTGAGCAGCGCGTCGCCGGCGAGGATCGCGGTCGCCTCGTCGAACGCCTTGTGCGTCGTCGGCTGGCCGCGGCGCAGGTCGTCGTTGTCCATCGCCGGCAGGTCGTCATGCACCAGCGAATAGCAGTGCACGCATTCGAGCGCGGCGCCCGCGCGCAGAGCATGGCCGCGAGGAACGCCGAACAATGCCGACGTTTCCAGAACAAGGAACGGTCTCAGCCGCTTGCCGCCGCCGAGCGCAGCATAGCGCATGGCCTCGAGCAGGCGGGCAGGGCGCTGCAGTTCGCCGTGCTCGCGATGCTCGGACAGAAGTTCGTCGAGCAGCGCGTCGGTGTCGGCGGCCGCGGCGTCGAGCCGCGCACGAAATTCGGGTTCGCCGTCCGTCATCGTTGCGTCCGCCGCGGTTGCCGTCATTACGCCGCGTTGACTTGCCGAACGCGCCGCGGCGCGTCAAGGCGGAACGGCGCGGCGGCGGCCGGCGTGCGGCGATCGGGTTGCGAAAGCGCCGCCGGCCTGGGGTAGTCTCGCGCGATGCCGGGACTGGGCGATATCCGTAAATCGCTGCGCAGACTACGAGGCTGGCCGCGCACGGTCCGCGTGGCGCTGGCTGTGCTCGCCGTGCTGGTGGCGGCGCCCTATGTGCTGGCGCCGTTCTACCGGTTCGGCCATCCGGTCTCGACGGTGATGCTGTGGCGCTGGGCCACCGGGCAGCGGGTCGAGCGCATCTGGGTGCCGCTGAACAAGGTATCGCCGTCGCTGGTTCGCGCCGTGCTCGTCGCCGAGGATGCGCGCTTCTGCGAGCATTACGGCATCGATTTCACCGAGCTGGGCAACGCCATTTCGCAGGCCGACGACCTCTCCGACATGCGCGGCGGCTCCACCCTCCCCCAGCAACTGGCGAAGAACCTGTTCTTGTGGCCGGGGCGGAGTTACGTTCGCAAGGCGCTGGAATTCCCGCTGGCGCTCTGGATCGATCTGGTGCTGTCCAAGCGGCGCATCCTGGAACTCTATCTCAACATTGCGGAATGGGGGCCGAACGGCACGTTCGGCATCGAGGCCGGCAGCCGCCGGGCCTTCGGTGTCGCCGCTCTCCATCTCAGCGCCTACCGGGCCGCGCTTCTGGCGGCGGTCCTGCCCAATCCCGATGATCGGAACGCCAAAGCCCCGGGGCCCGGTTTGCGGCGTCTGGCGGGGCTTTACGTGCGCCGGGCAGCCCGGTCGCCGCAGGTGACGTCCTGTGTCCGCACCCCCTAGCGTCCGGGCGGGTCATCCTCTATAAGCGCGGCCTCAATCCCCATTTTCGCGTTATTTCGCGCGCCGTCTGGAGTTCACTATGGCTGTTCCGAAACGAAAAACCTCGCCGTCGCGCCGCGGCATGCGCCGCTCGGCGGATGCCTTGAAGCAGCCGACCTACGTCGAGGACAAGGATTCCGGCGAGCTGCGCCGTCCGCACCACATCGACCTCAAGACCGGCATGTACAGGGGCCGGCAGGTTCTGAAGGTGAAGAAAGAGGCCTGATCGCCTCGCGGGGGACGTAATGATGGGCCTGTTCGGCTTCCCCCTGCTTCTGATTCCCTTCGCGGTCTACAACATCGTCGCGTTCCTGATGCCCGGCGTCAGCTTTGCCGCGCCGGTGTTTCAGGTTCCGCTGCGTTCGGGCGCGACCTGGTCCGTTGCGCCGGGCGATCTGCTGATCGCCTTCACGATGCTGATGATGCTGTTCGAGGTGGTGAAGATCACCCGGGTCTGGCGGCGCGGCCTCGTCGATCACGGGCTCGCCATTCTCGTCTTCGCCGGCTTCACCGCCGAATTCGTCCTCGTCCCCCAGGCGGCGACGCCGACCTTCTTTCTTCTTGTTGCCGCCAGCTTCGTCGAAGCTTTTGCCGGATTTTCGCTCGGGCTGATGTTCCGCCGCATGCGGCGGCAGCTCGCCGAGGATGTGCGCGTTCCGGCTCATACGCTGGAGCCGGTTCGTCCGTCGCCCTCGCCATCTGTTGCAGCCGCGACGGTAACGGCTCCTCCGGTCGATCCTCCTCCCGCCGCACAACCGGTACATTCCACTGCCTCGAATGCGCCCGTCGTCGAGCCGGCTGCGCCGATGACCGGACCGCATCCGCCTTCATCCGACCAGACGCCTTCCTCCAAAGAAACGCCCTGAGGATTCCATGAGCCGTGACTTCCAGTTGCCCGGCCGTTCGCCGGTGATCGCGTGCGACGGCATGGCCGCCACCTCGCATCCGCTGGCGACGCTCGCTGCGGTCGATGTGTTGCGCGCCGGCGGCAACGCTGCTGACGCCGCGGTGACGGCGTGCGCGGTGCTCTGCGTGATCGAGCCGCACATGACCGGCATCGGCGGCGATTGCTTCACGATGATCGCGAAGCCCGGCAAGCCTGTGTGGGGCTACAACGGCTCCGGCCGCGCCGGTGCCAAGGCCTCCGCTGACGCGCTGCTGTCGCAAGGCCTGAAGGCGATCGGCACGTCGATCCATGCGGTGACCGTGCCCGGCGCGATCGATGCCTGGGACACGACGCTGAAGGCGCACGGCACCTTCAGTCTCGAGCGTGCGTTGCAGCCTGCGATCAAATACGCCGAGCATGGCTTTCCGGTCGCTTCGCGCATCGCGTGGGACTGGGGTAACGCCGTAGCCAAGCTGAAGGCCGATGCCGGCGGCTCGAAACACTATCTGTTCAACGGCGCCGCGCCACGCGAGGGCGATGTCGTCAAATTGCCGGCGCTCGCTGCAACGCTGAAGGATATAGCCAGGAAAGGCGCGCGCGCCTTCTACGAGGGGCCGATCGCCGACGACATCGTGCAGACCGTGTCGAAGCGCGGCTCGTTCCTGACCGCGGAAGACTTCGCCAACCACCGCGGCGAGGAGCAGACCGCGATCTCGACCAATTATCGCGGCCTCGACCTGCTCGAACTGCCGCCAAACGGGCAGGGGCTCACCGCTTTGGTGATGCTCAACATCCTCGAGAACTTCGACATCAAGTCGCTGCCGCCGCTCGGTCCCGAGCGTTTCCATCTTCAGCTTGAAGCGGCCCGTCTCGGCTATGCGGTGCGCGACACCCACATCTCGGAGCCGAAAACGATGCGGATGGATGTCACCAGGCTGCTCGACAAGGGGTGGGCGAAACAGCTCGCCGCAAGGATCGACCCGGCGCGCCGTGTCCCGCTGCCGCCGGCGCCAACGCCGGGTGACCAGACGGTCTATCTCACGGTGGTCGATCGCGACCGCACCACGGTGTCATTCATCAACACGCTCTATTCGACCTTCGGTTTCGGCCTCTGCACCGAGAAGACCGGCATCAATCTGACCAATCGCGGTGCTTGCTTCACGCTCGATCCGGCGCACCCGAACGTGTTCGGTCCCAACAAGCGGCCGATGCACACCATCATCCCCGGCCTCGCGATGAAGAACGGCAAGGTCGCCTATTCGCTCGGCGTGATGGGCGCGCATTTCCAGCCGATGGGCCATGTGCAATTGATGATGAACACTGTCGACTACGGCATGGACGTACAACAGGCGATCGATGCGCCGCGCGTGTTCTTCGAGGGCGAGAATTCGGTGCTGGAACGAGGCGTCCCGGCAGCGACCGTGCAGGGCCTGAAGGATCGCGGCCATATGGTCGTCGAGGCGGATTCCCCCTGGGGCGGCGCACAGATGATCCAGATCGACTGGGATCGCGGCGTGCTGATCGGCGGCTCAGAGCCGCGCAAGGATGGCTGCGCGCTGGGTTACTGAGTCGTTACAGCGATCGCGACAATTGTCCGGATCGCGCCAGCGCCGCATTGGTCCGGTAAGCGGTGTTTGCCTCGGCCGGATTGGCGCGGCGGCGCTCGCGGGTCTGTTCGACGCCGTCCCGGTTCGCCAGAAGCTGGGCGATGAACGCCGTCGAAGGGCGCTCGTTAACGATGAAGTAAGCGGGCGAGGCGGCTGCGACCGGCACCAGAGCGCGGCTGCCTTGCGGTTTCTCCGGCTCGTCCGGCGCCTGTCTCGCGTCGGGCCAGGCCGGAGGCCGCGTTGCGTCGATCCGCTTCATGTCTGTGCCAATCCGGGACATTCGATCCGTTCCTGGTCACTGCGGTGCAACGGCCATGCCGAAACCTTGCCGACGGCGCGGGAAACCGTCGCCTCGCCGCGCGTTTTGCTAATTGTTTAAAGTTCTCCCGTAGCGTGGCGTTGCTTCCTATCGGTCATTTCAACGTGCGTCACCCGGCGACGTTCCCGACAAAGGCTCCCCCTGTGAATCCTACCGAGCGACCTCAAGCACTGGCGGCCGGTCTGGATACGGACAGGATTCTGCGCGCCGCCGGCGACGTCGCTTACGAATGGCGGCTCGATACTGACGCGCTGGTTTGTAGCGCGCATGCCGCGCAGTGCTTCGGCCTGTTCTCGCCGGACGCCATCGCGACCGGCCGGGCATGGGCCCAGCTTGTCGAGCCGGCGTCGGGCCAGACCCGGTTCGAAGCGGTGACGCGCTCCGGCCAGCGCGATGACGGCGAGGGGGTCGCCTACCACATTGAATATGCGATGCGTCCCGCGCCGGATGCCGAGGCGATCTGGCTCGAGGATATTGGCCGCTGGTTTGCCGGCAGCGACGGCCTGCCGGCGCGCGCCTGCGGCATCGTCCGTGTTGTCACCGAGCGCCACGATTACCAGGGCCAGCTCGAGCGCCTCGCCTATTCCGATGTTTTGACCGGCGAGCTTAACCGCACTAGCCTGGTCGAAGCGCTCGGCGCGGCGCTCGATGAATCCATCCGGCATCGCAGCTCGTGCGGCTTCCTGCTGGTCGCCATAGACAACCTCGGCCATCTCAACGAGGCCTATGGCTATGAGGCCGCGGACGAGGTGATCGCGCAGGTCGCCAAGCGGTTGCGCTCCCAAATGCGCGGGGGCGATCTTCTGGGCCTGTTCTCCGGGAACAAGTTCGGCGTCATCCTCAAGAACTGCACGCCCGACGATCTCAGCGTCGCGGCGGAACGTTTCATTTCCAGCGTCCGCGGCGGAACGATGCCGACGTCGGCGGGCCCGCTCGCCGTCAGCGTCACGATCGGCGGCGTCACCGCGCCGCGCCACGCTCGCACGGTCGCGGAGATTCTCGGCCGCGCCCAGGATGCACTCGACGTCGCGCGCAGCCGGCGCCACGGCTCGTTCGAGCCGTATCAGCCAAGCGTCGAACGCGAGGCGATGCGCCAGCAGAACATCCGCGCCACCGACGAGATCATCACGGCGCTGAACGATCGCCGCATCGGCCTCGGATATGAGCCCGTCGTCGGCGCTGTCTCGCGCCAGATCGCGTTTTACGAATGCCTGATGCGGGTGCAGCGGGCCGATGGCGGCATCGCGCACGCCGGCGAGATTATCCCGGTCGCCGAACGCGTCGGCCTGGTGCGCATGCTCGATCACCGCGTCCTCGAGATGGTCGTTAAGGAGTTGAGCAAAGCGCCGGGCCTCAAGGCCAGCGTCAATGTCTCGCCCGCCTCGACCACCGATCCGGGCTGGTGGAACGGGCTCGGCGCGATGTTGCGCGCGCATCCCGGCACCGGCGAGCGGCTGACCGTCGAGATCACGGAAACGTCGGCGATCCGCGACATCGACGAGGCGCGCGGCTTCGTCGCCCGCGTCAAGGATCTCGGCTGCCGGATTGCGATCGACGATTTCGGCGCCGGCTACACATCATTCCGCAACTTGCGAAAGCTCGGCGTCGATATCGTCAAGATCGACGGCGCCTTCGTGCAGCATATTTCGCGTTCCGATGACGACCGGGCCTTTGTCCATACCCTGATCGATCTCGCGCATCGCCTCGGTCTGCAGACCGTGGCCGAATGGGTCAAGGACGAAGCGGCGGCAAACATGCTCGCCGGCTGGGGCTGCGATTACCTGCAAGGCGAATTGTTCGGCCTGGCAACGGCCGAGCGGCCGTGGCTGCAGGATCAGGCAGCGCGCGCCGTATCCTGATCCTCATGGTGAGGACCATTAGCGCGTTCACGCGCGCCTACGACGCGCTATGGCGCCATCTCAAACCATGAGGTCTCTCATTCCTCGAGACGCCTCGCTTATGGCTCGGCTACTCAGAACCTAACCGGAAAGAGCCCGTTAAAATCAACGGCGCGTCCCGGACGCGGTGCAGCACGAGCCATCAGCGCGTTTACGTGCGTCTTCGACGCGCTATGGCGAAGTGGTGCACCGCAGAGCCGGGACCCCGGTTATATGCAAAAAAACCGGGGTCCCGGGTCTGCAGCGCACCGCTAAGCGCTGCGCTGCGCCCGGGACACGAGCTTGAAAACTCGGAATCGTTTCCGGCCAGGCTCTCAGGATAAGGAGTTAAGAGTTAATCCTTCTGCCCCAGCCGATCGAGCCGGCGCTGCATCTCCGCCATCTGCCGCTTGAGGTCGTCGACCTCGTCGGTCGAGCGGGGTTTTTCGCCCGTCGCCTTGTCGCCGCGGGCGAACGGCGCGAACATCGCAAACGTCTTCTCAAACATCTCCATGTTGCGGCGGACCTGATCCTCGAGCGGGCCGAAGCCGGCGACGCCGAAGGCCTGGGCCATTTGCTCGCGGAACTTGCCTTGCTCGCGGGTGAAGGTGTCGATGGACTGCTCGAGATAGCGCGGCACCAGCATCTGCATGCTGTCGCCGTAGAACCGGATCAGTTGCCGCAGGAAGGTGATCGGCAGCAGGCTCTGACCTTCCTTGTTCTCCTGCTCAAAGATGATCTGCGCCAGCACCGAGCGCGTGATGTCCTCGCCGGTCTTGGCGTCATAGACGACGAAGTCCTCGCCTTGCTTGACCATCGCCGCGAGGTCTTCGAGCGTGACGTAGGTGCTGGTGCCGGTGTTGTAGAGCCGCCGATTGGCGTATTTCTTGATTGTGACCGGCTCTTTTGTGTCTGCCATTTGCGGTCGCTTCCTCTGTCCCCAGTGCCGAAGCATAACCGCTTTCCTCTTGAACGGGCTACGGTTTTATCGCGCCGCGGCATGAGCGCCGCGGAACAGGGTTAGCGCCCGAAACGCCCGATTTTTCGTGAGAAATCCGGGGGCTGGCGTTATTGACAGCCCGGTGCCACCTAATAAGGATGCGGCAGCGCCGCAATGGCCGCCTGCCACCGACGCACTCAGGATCAGAACGGGAGATTCCGATGAAGGACGACATTGTCATTGTCAGCGCCGCGCGCACGGCGGTGGGGGCGTTTAACGGAGCATTTGCCAATTTGCCTGCGCACGAGCTTGGCAGAACGGCGATCAAGGCGGCGCTGGATCGCGCCGGGGTCGAAGGCGGTCGCGTCTCCGAAGTCATCATGGGCCAGATCCTGACCGCGGGTGAGGGACAGAACCCCGCCCGCCAGGCGTCGATTGCGGCGGGCATCCCGGTCGAGAGCCCCGCCTGGGGCGTCAACCAGCTTTGCGGGTCCGGCTTGCGCTCGGTCGCGCTCGGCTACCAGGCGATCGCCAACGGCGACAGCGAGATCGTCGTCGCCGGCGGCCAGGAGTCGATGAGCATGGCGCCGCACTGTCAGCATCTGCGCGCCGGCGTGAAGATGGGCGACTTCAAGATGATCGACACCATGATCAAGGACGGCCTGTGGGACGCCTTCAACGGCTATCACATGGGCAACACCGCGGAGAACGTCGCCAAGCAGTGGCAGATCACGCGGCAGATGCAGGACGAATTCGCGCTTCATTCGCAGCAAAAGGCCGAGGCCGCGCAGAAAGCCGGCAAGTTCAAGGATGAGATCGTCCCTGTCACGATAAAGACGCGCAAGGGCGATGTCGTCGTCGATGCCGACGAGTATCCCAAGCACGGCACCACGCTCGAAACGCTGCAGAAGCTCAAGCCCGCTTTCGACAAAGAAGGTACCGTAACCGCCGGCAGCGCTTCGGGCATCAATGACGGCGCCGCGGCGGTCGTTCTGATGAAGGCGAGCGAAGCCGCCAAGCTCGGCAAGACGCCGCTGGCCCGCATCGTGTCGTGGGCTCAGGCCGGCGTCGATCCGGCCATCATGGGCACGGGTCCGATCCCGGCCTCTCGCGCCGCGTTGAAAAAGGCCGGCTGGAAGAAGGAGGATCTCGATCTCATCGAGGCCAACGAGGCCTTCGCCGCCCAGGCCTGCGCCGTCAACAAGGACCTCGGCTGGGATACCTCGAAGGTCAACGTCAACGGCGGCGCCATCGCCATCGGCCATCCGATCGGCGCGTCCGGCGCGCGCGTGCTGGTGACGCTGCTGCACGAAATGCAGAAGCGCAACGCCAAAAAGGGCCTCGCCACCCTGTGCATCGGCGGCGGCATGGGCATTGCCATGTGCGTCGAACGCTAGCGAAGACGCACAAAAAAACGGTGCCTTGCGTCGAGCGTTAGCGAAGACGCACAGAAACAGTATCGGGGCGTCGAGCGCTAGCCAAGGCACGGCAATCGGTTCGCCGCACTGCAAAAGGCTCATTGATCTGGATCATGGTCGGGCTTGTCCCGGCCATGAACGTTTGTAAGCTGATTATTCCGCTTGGGAACAGCGGCAAAAAATACGAGGAGGAATTGAATGGCTCGCGTGGCATTGGTGACGGGGGGAACCCGCGGGATTGGCGCCTCGATCAGCAAGACCTTGAAGGCTGCCGGATTCAATGTGGCCGCGAATTACGGCGGCAATGACGAGGCGGCGCAGAAATTCAAGAGCGAGACAGGCATCCCTGTCTTCAAGTGGGACGTCTCGTCGTTCGAGGCCTGCGAGGCGGGCATCAAGCAGGTCGAGAGTGCGCTCGGGCCGGTCGACGTGCTCGTCAACAACGCGGGCATCACCCGCGACGCCATGTTCCACCGCATGACGCTTGTTCAATGGCAGCAGGTCATCAACACGAACCTCGGCTCGCTGTTCAACATGACGCGGCCGGTGTGGGAGGGCATGCGGGCGCGCAAGTTCGGCCGCGTCATCAACATCTCATCGATCAACGGCCAGAAGGGCCAGATGGGGCAGGTGAATTATTCGGCGGCCAAGGCCGGCGACCTCGGCTTCACCAAGGCGCTGGCGCAGGAAGGCGCGCGCGCCGGCATCACCGTCAACGCCATCTGCCCGGGCTACATCAACACCGAGATGGTGCAGGCGGTGCCGAAGGACGTGCTCGAGAAGAGCATCCTGCCGCTCATCCCGGTCGGCCGGCTCGGCGAGCCGGACGAGATCGCGCGCTGCGTCGCGTTCCTTGCCTCCGACGACGCTGGCTTCATCACCGGCTCGACCATCACAGCGAACGGCGGCCAGTATCTGGCGTGAGGACTAACAGTTGTGTGGTCGTGCCACTGCCTCACACTCAGGCGTCATTGCCGGGCTTGACCCGGTGACCTCCGGATGCTTCGGACTTTTGTAGGTCATGATCGGCCGCGCGGCCACATGGATGCCCGGGTCAAGCCCGGGCATGACGGTGGAGTAACGATGAAAGCTTTCGTCAACTAGAAAAACCCGACCGACTCGCAGCCGCTGCCGGCCTTGAAGCTCTGCTTTACGCGCCCATTCGGCACGTCGATGACGTGCATGCTGCCGTCGCCCTGGCAGCCGACGAAAATCTCGTCGCCGCGGAAGGCGAAATCCATCGGCTGGCTGCCGACGGGAACGGCCACTTGCTTGCCGGAGGCGCGGTCGATCAGGCTCATCATGTCGCTGTTGAGGCTGCTGACCACCAGCATCGTGTCGTCAGGCGAATAGCGCGCGATCTGCGCCGGTTTCGGCACGCCCTCGAGCACAAGCTCGCGGGCGACCTTGCCGGTCGCGGTGTCGATCATGAATATGACGGGCCTGGCGTCGCTGACGGCGATGACCGTGCCGCCGTCGCCCGAAACGGCGATGCCGGCGATCGGATCGGGCGTCGCGATCTTGCCGAGCAGCTTGCGGTTCGGCAGGTCGATCACCGATACCGTCGCGTCTTCCTCGTTGTCGGTGTAGAGGCGCCTCCCGTCATTGGCGATGCACAGGCGGTGACCGTTGGTCGAGCCCGACTCGATGGCGCCGATCATTGTGTTGCTGCGAGGATCGATGATCGCCACCACGGCGCTGTTCTCGCAGGTGATGTAGACGAGGCCGTCCGGCCCGCGCCGCACGGTATGCGGCGCGACGTAGGGCGACAGGTCGATCGTATCGATCAGCTTGCGCGCCAGGAGATCGAACACATGCAGGACGTGGCCGGGATTCGGATTGCGGCCGTGGATGCCGTCGCCGAAGATCGGAACGTAGGCGCGCGCGGCTTCCGGGATGACGAGCAGTTCGTGCACCGTGCGCTGGAAGCCGTCGATGACGGTCTCCGTCTCGTAGGTCGTTGGATTGAGGAACAGCACCTTGCAGCCGATCTTGTCGACCGCGATCATGCCGCGCACAGTGTCTGCCATTGTCGTCGCCGTGCCTTGGCTCTTGCGGGAATCTGTGCGGACCCTAGCGCGTTTTGCGCTTGGGCGACCAGTCCGGCGCGGCCAGTTCGAAATTCTCGAATTGAAAACCGGGCGACACGGTGCAGCCGACCAAAGTCCAGTCGCCGAGCGACTCCGCCGCTTGCCACGCGCGCGCCGGCACGACGGCTTGCGGGATTTCATCGGCTGAAACGTCGGGTCCGAGATGGACGATCATTTCTTTCGCGCCGTCGACAATCTCGAGCTTGAGCGGCGCGCCGGCGTAATAGTGCCAGACCTCGACGGCGTCGATGCGATGCCAGTGCGAGCGCTCGCCGCGCGCGAGCAGGAAGTAGATCGCCGTCGAGGCCGCGCGGCCGTCCAGCGTGCGCGTGTCGCGGTGCGTCTCGCGGAAGTGACCGCCCTCGGGATGCGGCCTGAGACCGAGCTTCGCGATGATCTCGGCCGCGCTCGTCATCGGAAGTTGTTCTTGCGCTGACGGATCTCGGCGAACACCTTGGCCGCCGGCGCGCCCGCCATGCCGACATTGGCCGCCACCTCCGGAAGATCGGCGCGCAGGAACGGATTGGCCAGTTTCTCGTCGCCGATCGTGGTCGGGATGGTCGGCCGCTTTTCCTGAAGCTCGCGCCGGACCTCGGCGTCACGCGCGCTCAACACCGGGTTGCCCGGCTCGATGGTCAGCGCGAATTTGATGTTGGCGGCGGTGTATTCGTGACCGCAATAGATTTCCGTGTCGGCCGGCAGGTCGCGCAACTTGCAGAGCGATGTCCACATCATCTCGGGCGTGCCTTCGATGACGCGGCCGCAGCCGATGGAGAACAGCGTGTCGCCGACGAACGCCAGCGCGTCGTCGTGAAACCAGTAGCTGATGTGGCCCGCGGTGTGGCCGGGCGTGTCGATCACGTTGCCGGTCAATTGGCCGACCTTGACCTTGTCGCCCTCGCGCACGATCTCGTCGACGAAGTCGTATTTCGCGGCGACCTCCTGCGGCGCGACGACGCGGCATTTGTGCTTCGTCTTGAGCGCAGGGATGCCGTCGGTGTGGTCGGCATGGTGATGGGTGACCAGAATGTCGGTGAGCGTCCAGCCGTTGGCCTTGAGCGCGGCCTCGACCGGAGCGGCCTCCGGGGCGTCGATCGACGCGGTGGCGCCGCTGTCGGGGTCGTGCAGCAGCACGCCGTAATTATCGGACAGGCACAGAAAAAGGCTGATTTCCGCCGGCATCGCTCACCTCGCAAACGGTCGATTCATCCTAACACGCGGCCGCGCGTCCCTGCGACCTTGCCGGCAAAAGATTGCGTCATCAATTCATGGTATTGAAGCCGTCATGTCGATCGACGTCGTCGACCTGCGAAACTTCTACGGCCAGCACCTCGGTGTCGTGGCGCGGCGCTTCATTGGCCTCGGCATCCGCCGCCGCTGGACCGACGTCAAAGGCCAGCGCATGCTCGGCATCGGCTACACGACGCCGTATCTCGGCCTGTTTCGCGAGGAGGCGGAGCGCAGCCTTGCCTTCATGCCGGCGGCGCAAGGCGTCGTGCGCTGGCCGACGGCGCGGCCGGGACTTGCCGCTCTGGTCGACGAGCTGGAGCTGCCTCTTCCCGACGCCGCGGTCGACCGCGTGCTGCTGGTTCATTCGCTCGAGATGTCGCAGGACGCCGGCGCGCTGTTGCGCGAGGCGTGGCGCGTGCTGGCGTCCGGCGGGCGGCTGCTGGCCGTCGTACCGAATCGGCGCGGCGTGTGGGCGCGGCTCGACACGACGCCGTTCGGCCATGGCCGGCCGTATTCGCGCTCGCAGATCACCGGCTTGCTGCGCGAGACGTGGTTCACGCCGACCGGATGGGGCGAGGCGCTTTATGTGCCGCCGATCGCGCGCGGCTGGTTTCTGCGCACCGCCGTCGCCTGGGAGCGCACCGGCGCCACGCTGTCGGCGCCGTTCGCCGGCGTGCACATCGTCGAGGCGACCAAGCAGGTCTATCGGCCGATTCCGGCCCGGCGCACCAAGCGCCGGCTCGTGCCGGCGCTTCAGCCCGCTCTGGCGCCGTCACCGGGCGCCTGAGCGCTTTTCCATTTCAGCGCGGCAGCTTACTCGTTCAGCGAGGCAGCTTACTCGCCGGGCTGATCGCCGCCCTCGGCCGGCGCCTGGCCCTGCTGGGCGCCTTCCGGACGCGGGCCGCGATAGCGGCGGCGGCGGTGACCGAAACGGTCGGGGCGCTCGTGCTGGCCATTGCCGTTCTGCGCGTTGCGTTGGCCGCCGTTCTGCTGCGGCGTGCTGCCCGTAATGAACGAGGGCAAGCCGCCGAATCCCTCACCGCCTTCAATATTGGGCTGAGGCTGCTGGTTCTGCTGCGGCCGCACATTCTGCTGCGGTTGCTGTTCCCGCGGCTGATACTGCTCTCGCGGTTGTTGCTGTTCGCGCTGCTGGTATTGCTCACGCTGCTGATACTGATGGTCCCGCGGCATCGTCGGCTGCGGCTGCTCGCGTGGCATGAACGGCTCGTTTTGCCCGTTCGCCGACATGGCTTCGTCGTCGTCGAACGATTCATCATCGCTGCCGCCGCCAGGCTGCTGCTGTTGCTGATAGTACGGGTTCTGCTGCCGGAATTGCTCCTGCGCGGCCGCAATCAGCCGGAAATAATGCTCGGCGTGCTGATAGTAATTTTCCGCCGCCACCGGATCCCCGGAGCCCTGCGCATCGCGGGCGAGCTGGATGTATTTCTCCGCCACTTGCGAAGCAGTGCCGCGGATTTTCACATCGGGGCCGTTCGACTCATAAACCCGGGTCAGCGGGTTCGAGCTCTTGCGATGGTTGTTACGACCCCGCATGCGCTTGTGACCGTTTCTCATGGCGTATTCGTCACTAACCTCTCTCTCGCTGCGGCTCTCGCCGCGTCTCTTGCCGCATCTCAACAGGCGGCCTCGTTGTGGCCGTCATCTTGGCCGTTACAGCCAATACCGTTTGGCCGTTACAGCCAATACCGTTTCGAAAGCACGAAAGCCTCGCTTCCGCGTCCAATGCGCGGACAGCCCCGATGCTTTTGAGCGATCGTGTTGGTCGAACTTCCCCAAGGCTGCGTTTCGCAGCTTTGCCTACCTCGCGATGCACACGACGTTCCAGACTCGGAACACCGACGCGCTCAACCGATGAAGCATCCCGTACCCATCGCAGGCGTTTTCGTACTGCCGAACTTCCGGCTCTTCGTCATCCGCCTTGTGGCGCCGCCTCTCAGAGCATCACGGCTCCGGGCTATCGGCGATGCACCCTGTCTGGGTCGATTCCGTGACCGGAAGCTAGTCGGTTCCGGCCCATATTCCAAGCGGTTTTTTCGCGGCCGGAACCACTGAAAAATCATGGCGTCGTTGCGCAAAGCGCGCGCTGGATGCCGGCCAAATCGCGCCGCGGCAAGGATTCCACCGACAGCCCGGCATCCTTAACGATTGCTGTAACGGCATCGGCCTGGCCTTCGCCCAATTCGAGGATCAAACGGCCGCGCGGCGCCAGCAACCGGAGTCCATCTGATGCAATGGCGCGATAAGCATCGAAACCGTCGGCGCCACCGTCCAGCGCCATCAGGGGGTCATGCTCGCGAACTTCAGGATCGAGCGAACCAATCTCCGTGGCGGATATATAGGGCGGATTGGAAACGACAAGATCAAACGGGCCGCGGATCGCGTCGGCGTAATTGCAGGCTACCATGGCGCAACGGTCGGCAAATCCGAGTCGCGCCGCATTGGCGCTCGCAACACCGAGCGCCGCGATGCTTCGATCGGTGGCTATTCCGCATGCGCGCGGGAGTTCCGCCAGAAGGGCCAGCAGCAGGGCGCCCGAGCCGGTTCCGATGTCGAGGATGCGAAGCCGCTCGTTCCGCAAGCCGCGCGTCGCGATCCAGTCGAGTGCGGTTTCGATCACGGTTTCCGTATCGGGCCGCGGGTCGAGCACGGACGGGGCGATCGCGAGCCGCAGCCCCCAGAACTCGCGATAGCCGACGATGCGCGAGACGGGCTCGCGATTGAGTCGCCGCGCAGCGCGTAGTGAAATTTCCTCGATTTCGCCCGGGGCGAGACGGCGATCGCTTTGCGAGACGAGTTGCGCGCGCGTGAGGCCCAACGCATCGGCCGCGAGAATACGAGCGTCGGCCTGCGCCGACTCGATTCCCCGGGCGCGAAACGCAGCCGCCATCATGTCGCACGCGTCTTGAAGCGATACGCCAGCCTCGAGGCCGGGAATGACGGCCACGGTCAGGCGACCTCTGTCGCGAGCAGCTCGGCCTGGTGCTCTGTGATCAACGCGTCGATGATCTCGTCGAGTGCTTCGCCTTCCATGACTTTCGGCAGATTGTAGAGCGTCAGATTGATGCGATGATCGGTGACGCGGCCTTGCGGGAAGTTGTAGGTCCTGATGCGCTCGGAGCGGTCGCCCGATCCGACCTGGCCGCGGCGCTCGGCGGCGCGTTCGGCGTCACGTTTGGCGCGCTCGGTCTCATAGAGCTTGCTGCGTAGATAAGCCATCGCCTTGGCTCGATTCTTGTGCTGTGAGCGTTCCTCCTGGACCATGACGACGATGCCGCTCGGCATATGAGTGATACGGATCGCCGATTCCGTCTTGTTGACGTGCTGGCCACCGGCCCCTTGCGCGCGCATCGTATCGATCTTGAGGTCGGAGTCCTTGATGTCGATGTCGACGTCTTCGACCTGCGGCAATACGGCGACGGTGGCGGCCGAGGTGTGAATCCTTCCCGACGCCTCGGTCTCCGGCACGCGCTGCACGCGATGGACGCCGGATTCAAACTTGAGCTTGGCGAACACGCCGCGGCCGCTGATTTCCGCAACGATCTCCTTGAAGCCGCCCTTGCTGCCTTCGCTGATCGAGATGATCTCGGTCTTCCAGCCCTGCTTTGCCGCGTAGCGCTCGTACATGCGGAAGAGGTCGCCGGCAAACAGCGCCGCTTCGTCGCCGCCGGTGCCGGCGCGGATTTCGAGGATGGCGTTATGGTCGTCCATCGCGTCTTTCGGGATCAACGCCAGCCGGAGCTGATGTTCAAGTGTCACGATGCGCTCGTTGAGGCCGGGACGCTCGGCTTCGGCCATGCGCCGCATGTCCGGCTCGATCGTGGCGTCGGCGATCATGGCATCGAGATCGGCGAGTTCGGACGTCGCGGCCCGATAAGCCCTGATCGCCGCCACGACCGGCTCGAGCTCGGCATGCTCGCGTGACAGCCTGACGAAGGCGTCACCCGCGACGCCGCTGGAAAGCTCGCGCTCCACCACGGCGTGGCGATCGAGCAGGGCATTGAGTTTGAGCTCGGGCAGCATTGACGTGACTTACAGTTGCAGGCCTTCGGCCGTGGCGAATTTCTCGAGGTGGCCGCGGATCGACACGCTGCCGACCGGCTTGTCGAGCAGGGGCAGGATCGCGTCCTCACCCTTTCTGACATCGAGATCGAGCAGCAGAGCCTTGACCGGGCCGACCGCGGAAGGCGATAGCGACATGGCGCGATAGCCGATGATCGCGAGTGCCAGCGCGCCGATGGGCTGCGATGCCATCTCGCCGCATAACGCGACCGGCTTGCCGTGCTTGCGCCCCCGGACGGCGATATCACGCAGCGCGCGCAGCACGGGCGCCGATATGGCGTCGAAGCGTCCGGCGACGCGGGAATTGCCACGGTCGGCGGCGTAAAGGAACTGCATCAGGTCGTTGGACCCCACCGACAGGAAATCG
The DNA here is from genome assembly GCA_029980465.1 of Pseudolabrys sp. Classification (GTDB taxonomy): domain Bacteria; phylum Pseudomonadota; class Alphaproteobacteria; order Rhizobiales; family Xanthobacteraceae; genus Pseudolabrys. The sequence continues at coordinate 1,311,072 of JARYIJ010000001.1, read as the reverse complement.
ACCCGCTCCAGCAGCTCATCGAGCTGGAACAGCAGCGACGGCACCTCGACCATGGTGCCGACTTCGACGCGCTCCGGCAGCGCATAACCGTGTCGGCGCAGATGCGTGAGCTCCATCTCGACCAGTTCGCGCGCCTTGTCGAACTCCTCGACCATGGCGATCATCGGAAACATCACGCGCAGCACGCGGCCGCCGGCGGCGCGCAGCATCGCGCGAATCTGGCTGCGCAACAGGCCGGGCCGGTCGAGGCCAAGACGGATCGCGCGCCAGCCCAGCGCCGGGTTCTCTTCCTCGACCTTGTGAAGATAGGGCAGCACCTTGTCGCCGCCGATATCGAGGGTGCGAAACGTCACCGGCCGTTTGCCGGCGGCGTCGAGAACGGCGCGATAAAGCGACAACTGCTCACCGGTGCGCGGCAGCGACGGCGAGACCATGAACTGCAGTTCGGTGCGGAAGAGGCCGATGCCGGACGCGCCGGTTTCCTCGATATGCGGCAGGTCGATGACGAGGCCGGCATTGATCATCAGGTCGATCTTGTGGCCGTCCCTGGTGATGCACGGCCTGTCGCGCAACGCATGGTATTGCGCCTGGCGCCGCGCCCGTAGTTTGACGCGCTCGACATAGGCGCTCTCGATGTCGGGCGGCGGACGCAGATGAACGTGGCCGGCGGTGCCGTCGACGATGATGGCGTCGCCCTGTTCGACAAGGCCGGCCGCGTTGGGAATTTCGCCGACGGCCGGGATGCCGAGCGCGCGGGCGACAATGGAGACGTGGGAGTTCGGGCCGCCTTCCTCGAGCACCAGGCCGCGCAGCCGCTTGCGGTCGTAATCGAGCAGGGCGGCCGGCCCCATCGAGCGGGCGACGAGAATCGCGTTTTCGGGCAATTGATCGCGCGACGGCGCGTGATCCTGCCCCATCACGACGCGCATCAGCCGGTTGGCGAGGTCGTCGAGATCGTGCAGCCGGTCGCGCAGATAGGGATCGGACGCGCGCAGCATGCGGGCGCGCGTATCGGATTGCACGCGCTCGACGCCGGCTTCGGCGGTGAGGCCGGTCATCACCGCCTCGCGCATCTTGTGCAGCCAGCCCTGGTCGTAGCCGAACATGCGATAGGCTTCGAGCACGTCGCGGTGTTCGCCGCCTTCGATGCCGTCACCGTGCTCGACCAGGCGATCGAGATCGGCGCGCAGGGTCGCGATCGCCGATTCGAGGCGCTTCAATTCCTTCGGCACGTCGTCGGCGATCACATTGGTGATGACGACGCGCGGCTCGTGCAGCACGACGTGGCCGAGCGCGATGCCGTCCGACAGGATAGCGCCGGTGAGCTGCTGCGTGTGGCGGATGGCAGGCTCGGCGCCGGGCCGGGCGAGCGAGGATAACTCGCCCGAGGCGATCATTTCGGCGACCACCATCGCGGTGGTCTGCAGCGCCTCTTCTTCTTCTTCGGTGTAGGTGCGCCGCGCCGTGTTCTGCACGACCAGCACGCCGAGCGTATTGCCGGCCCGCAGGATCGGCACGCCGAGGAAGGCGTGGTAAATTTCCTCGCCGGTTTCCGGACGGAACGAGAAGGCCGGGTGGTTCTGCGCGTCTGACAGATTGATCGGCTTGGCTTCGCTCGCGACCAGGCCGACGAGGCCCTCGTCGCGGCTCATCACGGTCTGGTGGACCGCTTCGCGCTTCAAGCCTTCGGTGGCGTACAGTTCGAGCGTGTTATCGATGCGCAACACGTAGACGGAGCACACCTCCGCGACCATGTTGGCGGCGATCAGCACGACGATCTTGTCGAGGCGTTCCTGCGCGCTGACCGGCTCCGCCATCACCTCGCGGAGACGCCGCAACAGCACGCGCGGGCCGCCGAGCGCGCCACGCATCGTTTCGTTCCTTCAGGGCCGCGGCCTGCGGCCCCGCCATGTCCGAAAGGCGGCCGGACCCGGTGCCGCCGCTTTCTCTGAGGCTATAGCGGCTCGACCGTCCATCGGGCAAGCCGAGGACGGCCCGGATGGCGCGCCGCTTGCGGCGATTTTCCCGCCTCTCTGGGCCCGGGGCCCGGCCGGGAACGCCGCGGGCGGGTTGCCCGGGCGCCGCCGGCAGGCTCTCCGGCAGTTCGGCCCGGCGCGATGACCGCGCCCGCCGGCTTCCTGTCATGGCCTACGACTTGTCGAGCCCGTAGAGCGTGTGCAGCGTGCGCACCGCCTGGTCGGTATGCGCCGCGTCGATCAGCACCGAAAACTTGATCTCGGACGTCGTGATCGCGCGAATGTTGATCTTCTGCTCCGCCAGCGCCTTGAACGCCTGCGCGGCGACGCCGGCGTGGCTGCGCATGCCGATGCCGATCACCGACACCTTGGCGACATCGGTCGCGCCGTCGAGGCGATCGTAGCCGATCGCGCCCTTGGCCTTCTCGATGGTGATCCGCGCGCGCTCGTAATCGGTCGCTGGCACCGTGAAGGTGAGGTCGGTGGTCGAGCCGTCCGGCGACACGTTCTGCACGATCATGTCGACGTTGACGTTGCTCTCGGCCAGCGGCCCGAAGATGGCGGCGGCGACGCCGGGGCGGTCCGGCACGCTGCGAACGGAAATCTGCGCCTCGTCCTTGGAGAAGGCGATGCCGGTGACGACTTGCTGTTCCACGATCTCTGCCTCGTCACAAATGAGCGTGCCGGTGAAGTTGGCGCGCGGATTGATGTCTTCCGGTTTTTCGAAGCTCGAGCGCACGAAGATGCGGACGTTGTGCACCATGCCGAGCTCGATCGAGCGCACGTGCATGACCTTGGCGCCGAGCGACGCCATCTCGAGCATCTCCTCGAACGCGATCTTGTCGAGCCGGCGCGCCTTGGGCGCGACGCGCGGGTCGGTGGTGTAGACGCCGTCGACGTCGGTATAGATATCACAGCGCTCCGCGCCGATCGCCGCGGCGACGGCGACAGCCGACGTGTCGGAACCGCCGCGGCCCAGCGTGGTGATGCGGTTCGTCTCCTTGTGGATGCCCTGGAAGCCGGCGATCACGGCCGTCTGCTTCATCTCCTTGAAGCGGCGGATCAGCTCGGCGCCGTTGACGTCGAGCACCCGCGCGGCGCCGTGCGCGTTGTCGGTATGGATCGGCAGTTGCCAGCCCTGCCATGACCGCGCATTGACGCCCATGCCCTCGAGCGTGATGGCGAGGAGGCCGGCGGTCACCTGTTCGCCCGACGCGACGACGGCGTCGTATTCGCGTGCGTCGTGCAGCGGCGCGGCGTCCCGGCACCAGGCGACGAGCTGGTTGGTCACGCCGGCCATCGCCGACACGACGACGGCGACGTCGTGGCCGGCGTCGACCTCGCGCTTGACGTGCCGCGCGACGTTGCGGATCCGTTCGATATCGGCGACGGACGTCCCGCCGAATTTCATCACCAGCCGAGCCATTGGCTTTCCCGGGCGCGCCGCGGGGCGCGAGAAAACGCCGGCGCGTCGAGGCACCGGCTCGCAAAGCGCGATCTACATACCGGCGGGGTGCGCGGACTGCAATATTAGGGCAGTATCCGGCCGCATGTTCTGGGTGTCCTGATGCGGTACATTGAGCGGATTTTGCAGCCCGGCGAGACGGTCACCTACACGTCGACGCTGCACTGGATCGTCTACCTGCCCGGGCTGGCCGTGCTGGCGATTGCCGCGGCTTGCCTGACCCAGACCGGCGGCACGGCGGGTCCGGCCCCGATCTGGCTGATGGCTTCGGCGAGCCTCGCCCTCGTTGCCGCCATCCTGCTGTTCGGAGCCTGGTTCAGGCGCTGGACCACCGAGATCGACGTCACCGACCGCCGCATCGTCTACAAGCGCGGCTTCATTTGGCGTCACACGGTCGAGATGAACATGGACAAGGTCGAGAGCGTCGACGTCGATCAGTCCCTGCTCGGCCGCATTTTCGACTATGGCGACATCCGGATTCGCGGGACTGGCTCCGGCATTGAGCCTCTCCGCGGCATCGATTCCCCGCTTGATTTCCGCAATCACGTCACCGCGCGCTAGTGTCCCCGCGGCGCGATTTGCGCAAGCCTGAGCGCACCGCGTACAAGAGCCCATGCAGTACAGAACGCTGGGCACGAGCGGCCTCAAGGTATCGCCGCTCTGCCTCGGAACCATGATGTTCGGCGGCGCGACCGACGAGACGGTCGCAGGCAAGATTGTCGCCAGGGCGCGCGACCAGGGCGTGAACTTCATCGACACGGCCGATGTCTATAACGGCGGCAAGGCCGAGGAGGTCACGGGCCGCGCCATCGGCAATCGCCGTGACGACTGGGTGGTGGCGACCAAGCTCGGCAACCGGATGGGCGAGGGCGCCAATCGCGGCGGCCTCTCGCGCAAATGGGTGATCCAGGCGGCCGAAGACAGCCTGCGCCGGCTCGGCACCGACTACATCGACATTTATTACCTGCACAAAGAGGATCACGACACGCCGCTCGCCGAGACGGTGCGCGCGATGGGTGATCTCATCCGGCAGGGCAAGATCCGCTACTTCGGCGTGTCGAACTATCGCGCGTGGCGCATCGCCGAGATCTGCAATCTGTGCGACCGCATGGGCATCGATCGGCCGGCGGCGAGCCAGCCCTATTACCATGCGCTTTATCGGGTCGCGGAAGTCGAGCACCTGCCGGCGTGCAAGAATTACGGCCTCGGTGTCGTCAGCTACAGTCCGCTGGCACGCGGCGTGCTGACCGGAAAGTACAGGCCGGGCGCCGACGCGCCGCAGGACACCCGCGCCGGCCGCGCCGACAAGCGGATGCTACAGACCGAATTCCGCACCGAGACGCTCGAAGCCGCGCAGAAGGTGAAGGCTTATGCGGAGAAGCGCGGCATGACGCCGAACCATTTTGCGGTGGCGTGGGTGTTGAACAACACGTTGATTGATGGCGTGATCGCCGGGCCGCGCACCGAAGCGCACTGGGATGATTATGTAAAGGCGCTCGACTATACTTTCACGAAGGACGACGAGGATTTTATCGACGGCCTCGTCGTGACCGGCCATCCGGCCGCGCCCGGCTACAACGATCCGGCCTATCCGATCGAGGGCCGCGTTCCGCGCACGGGGTAAACGATGGCGACCGCATCCTCTGTTGATCAACGTGAGGTTGACCAGTTCAATCGACTGGCCGCGACTTGGTGGGACGCGCGCGGTCCGATGGCGCCGCTGCACAGGCTCAATCCCGTGCGCATCGCCTATATCCGCGATCAGGCGGCGGCGCGGTTCGGTCGGGATGTGAAAAAGCTCGATTGCCTGAACGGGTTGCGCATTCTCGACATCGGCTGCGGCGGCGGCATTCTGTCGGAGCCGCTGGCGAAGCTCGGCGCCGACGTGGTCGGCGTCGATCCCGCCGCCCAGAATATCGAAATTGCCGCCGCGCACGCGCAAGAAAGCGGCGTTGCGGTCGATTATCGCGCCACCACGGCCGAGGACCTGGCCGGGCGGGGAGAGCGCTTCGACGTCGTTCTCGCCATGGAGGTGGTCGAGCACGTCACCGACGTGCCGGCTTTCGTCGCGACCTGTGCGACGATGGTGAAGCCTGGCGGCCTGATGATCGGAGCGACGCTCAATCGCACCATGAAGAGCTTCGCGCTGGCGATCGTCGGCGCGGAATACATCCTGCGCTGGCTGCCGCGCGGCACCCATCAATGGGACAAGTTCGTCACGCCGGAGGAATTCGAGGGCGCGCTGGAAGCCTCCGGCCTTAATGTGATCGGCGAGCGCGGCGTGGTCTACAACGTGTTCGCGGACCGCTGGCAGCCTTCGTCCGACCTGGACGTCAACTACATGATCGCCGCCGCGCGCGAGCGCTAAAATCGCCGGCGCATGCCAGAACTCCCCCGGCAGGGCTTGTCCCAAACCTGCGCGTCCGGGTAAGGAGGAAGGCCCCGCACGCGGGGCCGGATCTCGCCGAGGTTTCAGCCGACATGTTGTGGGCCGTCTTCACTGTGATCGCCGCGGCGGCGCAGACCGCGCGCAACGCAATGCAGCGCGAGCTGACCGCGACGCTCGGCACGGTCGGCGCCACGCATGTGCGTTTTCTGTTCGGCTTCCCGTTCGGCGTGTTGTTTCTGCTCGGCGTCCTGATATCGACCCACGCGCCGCTGCCGCATCCGACCCTGGCTTTCTGGCCGTGGATCATGCTCGGCTCGCTGGCGCAGATCGCCGCGACGGCGTTGATGCTGGCGGCGATGAACGACCGCTCGTTCGTCGTCACCATCGCCTACATCAAGACCGAGCCGGTGCAGGTGGCGCTGTTCGGTTTTGTCCTGCTCGGCGACAAGGTGACGCCGCTGCTGGCGACGGCGATCCTGATCGCCACGGCCGGCGTCGTGGTGATGTCCTTGAAGCCGGGGGCAAAGTCCGGCGGCGTCTGGCCGACGGTTCTGGGGCTGATCTCCGGCGGCATGTTCGGATTGTCGGCCATCGGCTATCGCGGCGCGATCCTGAGCCTCGAGGGCGCGAACGGCTTCGTCACCTCGGCCACCTACACGCTCGTCGTCGGACTGGTGCTGCAGTCGATCCTGCTCTCGGCCTATCTGATGCTGCGCGATCCCGGCGTGCTCAAAGCGATCTTCCGCGCCTGGCGGCCGTCACTGATGACCGGCTTCATGGGCGCGCTGGCCTCGCAGTTCTGGTTTCTCGGCTTCGCCATCACCAGCGCCGCCAATGTGCGCACGCTGGCGCTGGTCGAGGTGCTGTTCGCGCAGGGCATTTCAAAATTTGCGTTCAAGCAGCCGACCACCGGGCGCGAGGTGTTCGGCATCGTCCTGGTCGTGCTCGGGGTTGCATTGCTGGTGTGGGCGCATTAGCGCATTTCTCGTTTGTATTGAATCGCTGCTTTTATTCCGTCATGCCCGGCACTCGGGTCCGGCTTCGCCGGCCCGAGCATAAACCTTGTGCCGGGCATCCACGCCTTGGCCATTAAGTAAGGCGTGGATGGCCGAGACAAGCCCGGCCATGACGATGAATGTTTCCTCCCGAGTAGGAAATGCACTGGCACTCTGCGCAGTTTCGGAACGGCTCTAGTTGTGCTCGTCGGGCAGCACCGGCAATGGATGGAATTCGATGCCTTCCTCGGCCAGGGCCTTGGCGTCGTCAGGCGAAGCCTCGCCATAGATCGAGCGATGCTCGATCTCGCCATAATGCATCTTGCGTGCTTCGTCGGGGAATTTCTCACCGACATTGTCGGCGTTCCTCGTCAGGTGCTCGCGCAGTTCCTTGAGCTTCTGCCTGAACTCGTGTTCCTGCGGCGACATCATCGCGACGGGCGTCTTGTCCGGCACCGGAGCGGTGTCGCGGCTCTTGCTTGCGCCGAGCTGCGGCGTCATCAACGCCTTCCCGACCTTGGTCGAGCCGCATTGCGGGCAGGCGACGAGCTTGCGTTTCCGCTGCTTGTCGTAGGCGGCGGAGTCGGCGAACCAGCTTTCGAACGAATGCCCCTTGTCGCAGGCCAATGTGTACCGGATCACGATTGGCCCCTGACGACGCGCAAATGCGCGGGTTCGGCGACCGGCTCGGTCACCTCGAAACGGCGGCCATGCTGCAGCGACGGAATGCGGCCGCGCGCCGCCGTCACTTCGGCCGGATCGATCTCGGCCATGATGATGCCGGGTTCAGTGCCGCCTTCGGCGAGAATGCGGCCCCACGGGTCGACGATGACGGAATGGCCGAAGGTCGACCGGCCGTTTTCGTGCTGACCGCCTTGCGCCGCGGCGAGCACGAACGAGCCGTTCTCGATGGCGCGGGCGCGCATCAAGACATGCCAGTGCGCCTCGCCGGTCTGTTTCGTGAAAGCGGACGGGATCGCGAGCATAGTCGCGCCGGCTTCCGCGAGCGCGCGGTAGAGCGCGGGGAAGCGCAGATCGTAGCAAATGGTGACGCCGAGCCGGCCCCACGGCAGGTCGGTCACGACGCCGAGCTCGCCAGGACGATAATTGTTCGACTCGCGATAGCTCTCGCCGTTGGCGAGATCGACGTCGAACATATGGATCTTGTCGTAGCGGGCGACGATGTCGCCGTGCGGATCGATGACGAAGCCGCGATTGGCCGCCTTGTCCGGCGACACCTTGATGGCGAGCGACCCGGCATGGACGTAAAGGCCGAGCTTGCGCGCAAGGTCGCGCAGCGCGGCAAGCGACGGATCGGAGTCTTCTTCGGCAATCGCCGCGAACAATTGCTCGCGTTTCGCGGCGAGGATGTTGGTCATCTCCGGCGTCTGCACGTAGCTCGCGCCGGCGGCCTTGGCCTCGGCAATGAGCCCGGCCGCGAGGTCGATGTTGGCGGCCGGCGTGAGGCCCGACCGCAACTGGATCATCGCGGCTTTGAATTTTGCGCCGGTCATGCGCCGGCGCCTTCGCCGGTGAGCAGGAGGTCGAGCCGGCCCGCCCGCTCCAGCGCATGGAGGTCGTCGCTGCCGCCGACGTGGGTGGCGCCGATGAAAATCTGCGGCACCGTCATGCGGCCATTGGCGCGCTCGATCATCTGCTCGCGCAGATCGCGGTCGATGCTGACGTCGATCTCGTGGAACGGCACGCCCTTGCGCGTCAGCAGCGCTTTCGCGGCGACACAATAGGGGCAGAAGCGCGTGGTGTAGATTTCAACGGGCGGCATAGTGGTACGACATGGCGGTCAGGACCAAAGTGGCCCTCTTATATGGGGCTTTTAGCGGCGCCGACAACCCGGGCAAAGACCAGCGCGTCGACATGGGCGGCGCCGGCGCGCAGCAGCGCGCGGGCGCAGGCATCAACGGTGGCGCCCGACGTCAGCACGTCGTCGACGAGGATCAGCCGCCGTCCGGCGATCGCGGCCTTGCCCTCGTCCGTGACGCGAAAGACGCCCTGGACGTTTTCCGCGCGCTGGGTTTTGGTCAGCCCGACCTGTTGAGGCGTATGGCGGACACGGGCGAGGGCGCCGTTCACCACCGGGATTTGCGCGATCTTGCCGATCTCGGCGGCGAGCGTCGCCGACTGGTTGAAGCGCCGCGCCCACAGCCGCTTCCAGTGCAGCGGCACCGGAACCATGCCGTCGGCCTGCTCGAACAGTTCGCGCCCGGCCCGCGCCATCCATCGCCCCAGCAAGGGGGCGAGATCGAGCCGGTCGCTATATTTGTAGGCGTGGACCAGCGTGCGTGCGACGTCGTCATAGCGCACGGCGGCGCGGGCGCGGTCATAGGCCGGCGGATTGGCGATGGCCTCCATCGACAGCAGGCCGGGCCCGGGGTCATAGACGAACGGGATGCCCAGCCGCGCGCAGTAGGGTGGCTCGATGAAGGACAGCTTCGACCAGCATGCGGCGCAGAGCCCGATGCCATCGCCGAGCGGCTCGCGGCAGGACGGACAGAGAGGGGGCAGGGCGACGTCGAGCGCGAAGCGGCATATCGAACCGAGCGCGCCGCGAATGCGCGCGGCGCCGGCCCCAAGGCCCGCTTTGCGATCCACGAGAGGCTCGGCCATAGTGCGAGATTAACAGATGCCTTCAGGACTGGCCATCTTCGACAGAGCGCTGCTGCGCGCCCGCCTCCGGCGCGCCGGACAATTGGGCGCTGAATCGTTTCTGATCGATCGTGTCGCGGCGGATATGGCCGAGCGATTGTCCGCCGTTCTGCGACAATTCGATCATGGCGCCGATGTCGGCACGCCGTCGGACGCCGTGCGGCGCGCCCTGGCCGCGACCGGCAAGGTCACATCGGTCGCCGCCGTCGCGATCGGCGACGACGAAGCCCTTGATCTTGCAGCGGGATCGCTTGACCTCGCGGTGTCGGCGCTGGCGCTGCAGTTCGCCAACGATCTCCCCGGCCTCCTCATCCAGCTCCGCCGCGCGCTCAAACCCGACGGTTTATTACTGGCCGCGCTCGCCGGCGGCGACACACTCATCGAATTGCGGCAATCCTTCGCTGCCGCCGAGAGCGAGATGGAAGGAGGGCTCTCGCCGCGCGTCGCGCCTTTTGCCGACGTGCGCGACATGGGTGCGCTATTGCAGCGCGCGGGCTTCGCGCTTCCGGTTGTCGACAGCGAGCGGCTGGCCGTGCGTTACGACACCGCGTTTGCGCTGATGCAGGACCTGCGCCGGATGGGCGCGACGAATATTCTGCGTGAGCGGCGCCGGGCTCCACTCAAGCGTTCGACCCTGCTGCGGATGGCGGAGATTTATGCGGGCCGCTTCGCCGACCCCGACGGGCGGCTGCGCGCGACATTTGAAATCGTCTGGTTGTCAGGCTGGGCGCCGCATGAAAGTCAACAGAAGCCGTTGCGGCCGGGATCGGCGCGGGCGCGGCTCGCCGACGCGCTCGGAACGAAGGAAGTGCCGGCCGGGGAAAAGGCTGGCCGTGACTAGTTCAGCGCGTCTTTCACGGTTGTAAACATCGCCAGCACCTTGCCGCCGACAATTGTCACGGTACCCAGAATTGCGATGGAGATGCCCGACGCGATTAGCGCGTATTCGATTGACGTCGCGCCGGACGTATCGCGAAGGAACGCCTTGAGAGTCACACCTGCCAGCATTGTTTTCGCCCCTATGGTCTCTCCGGAAGATCAGAGCAGGGCCATCAGGTGAGAGATGAGCGGCTCGTCGGCCGGCGGCATCTTGTAGTCCCGCAGCTTGTTCGGCTTTACCCAGGCGATGCGCTGTCCTTCCATCGGAGTGACCGTCCCCTCCCAGCGCCGGCAGACGTAAAGCGGCATCAGAAGATGAAAGTCCGGATAGACGTGGCTCGCAAAGGTGAGCGGCGCAAGGCACGGCTCACTGACGGCGATTCCCAACTCCTCCCTCAGTTCGCGGATCAGCGTTTCTTCCGGCCGCTCGCCTGCCTCGATCTTGCCGCCGGGAAACTCCCACAAGCCGGCCATCGATTTGCCGGCGGGTCGTTCCGCGATCAGGACGCGGCCATCGGCGTCGACGAGCGCGCATGCGGCGACAAGAACGGTCTTGAGACTCACGGCCTTTACGGTCCTGAACGCTAGGCAGGTTTGGTTAAGGGCTGTTCAATTCGGTCGTGAAAAGTTCGGCAAGTCCCGACGCAGTTAATGCACTCTTCTACGAACGATAGTCCCCGTTGATGGCGACATACTCTTTCGTAAGGTCGCAAGTCAGCACCCGATCGCGTCCTTTCCCCATGCCCAGGGCGACTTTCAGGCTGATTTCAGGCTTCTTCATCACCGCGCTGACGTCCTGCTCGTCATAGGAAGGGTCGCGTTCACCCTTGTGGGCAACGCGAATGCCGCCGAACCAGATCGACAGCCTGTCCCGGTCGGCCGGTTCGCCAGCCTTGCCGACGGCCATGACGACGCGCCCCCAGTTGGCGTCCTCGCCGGCGATCGCGGTTTTCACCAGCGGCGAGTTGGCGATCGACATGGCGATGCGGCGCGCCGAGCTCTTCGAGACCGCGCCCTCGACCGTGATCTCGACCAGCTTGCGCGCGCCTTCGCCGTCCCGCGCCACCTGCTCGGAGAGGTTGGCCAGCACCTGAAGCAGCGCCTTCTTGAAGGCCTTGAGGCGGGGGTCGGACGCGCGGGCAATACGCGGTGCGTTCTTTGCCGCGCCTGTTGCGAACATCAATAGCGTGTCCGAGGTCGACGTGTCGCCGTCGATCGTCACGGCATTGAACGTGTCGGTGACGCCGTCGCTGAGCAGGGATCGCAGCGCGGGCGCCGCAATCGCCGCGTCGGTGAAGATGAAGGACAGCATCGTCGCCATGTCGGGCGCGATCATGCCCGCGCCCTTGGCGATGCCGTTGATGGTGACGGTCGCCTTGCCGATCCGGGCGCGGGCGGTCGCGACCTTCGGAAAGGTGTCGGTGGTCATGATCGCCTTGGCGGCGTCAAGGAAGCGGTTCGGCAGGGCGTCCGCGACCATCTTGTCCATGACGCCATCGAAGGCTGATGCCTTGAGCGGTTCGCCGATCACCCCAGTCGATGCAAGGAAGACTTCGTTGAGCTTGCAGCCTGCGGCTTTCGAAGCGATCCGCGCCGTGAAGTTGACGGCGTCGCGGCCGTTCTTGCCGGTGAAGGCGTTGGCATTGCCCGAGTTGACGACCAATGCGCGCGCCTTGCCGGTCTTCATCTTGTCACGGCACCACTCGACCGGAGCCGACGGGCATTTCGAGCGGGTGAATACGCCGGCGACTGTCGTGCCTGGTTCGAACAGAGCGAGCAGCACGTCGGTGCGCCCGACATATTTGATGCCGGCCGCGGCGGTCGCGAGACGCACGCCGGCGATCGCCGGCATGTCGGGAACGTAGATCGGGGCGAGGGGGGAAACCTGAGACGACATGGTCAGCCTTTGGGTATCGTGCTTCGAAGCGGGAAGAGTCCGATCCGGCGGACATTAAAGACGTCAATGGCCGGGACAAGCCCGGCCATGACGACATTTATTGATAATGCGATGAGCTTTATTGCTTCGGCGCGTCCGGCTTGGCCGGCTCGGCGGGCGCCTCGGTCTTGTAGAACTTCTCGACCTTGGCATCGGCACGCAGCTTGGTCACCAGATCCGCCTGCGCCTTGCGCGATAGGTAGGCCTCGATCTGCGGCTTGACCTCCTCATAGGTCGGCAGTGGCTTGGCGCGCTTCTCCTCGACCTTGATGACGTGCCAGCCGAACTGGGTCTTCACCGGGTCCGAAATCTGGCCTGGCTCGAGCTTGAACGCGACCTCGGCGAATTCCGGCACCATCTGCTCCTTGGTGAAGAAGCCGAGGTCGCCGCCATTTGCCTTGCCGGACGGATCCTCCGTGGTCTCGGTCGCGACCTTGGCGAAGTCCTCGCCCTTCTTCAGGCGCGCGATGATGGCCTTGATCTTGTCTTCGGCCGCCTTGCTGGCCTTTTCGTCGCCGGCAGGGACCCGGATCAGGATATGGCGCGCATGAACCTCCTGCTCGGGCTTCATCTGCTTGACGGCTTCGTCGTATGTCTTGTGCATCGCCTCGTCGGTCTGGGCGTCGTCGCCGACCTTGTTCAGCAATTCCGACATCAGCAGGCGGTTACGGGCGAAGGCCATCTTTTGTTTGAAGCCGGCGGTGTCGGCCATCTTCTGCGCTTCGGCTGCCTTCGCGACCACGATCATGTCGGCGACCAGGCCGACAAGGTATTCGCGCTTGGCCTCCGGCGGCATTTGCGGAATCTGTCCGGCCTCGCCTTCCGCGATGTCGAGATCGCTCTGATGGATTTCGACGCCGTTGACCTTCGCCAGCAGCGGGTCCTTGGCGTCGTCGGCGCGCAGCGGCGCCGAAGCGGCCATCAGCAGCGCGACGGTAATGGCGCCCATACGCAACAGCGTCGACGGGACACCGGTCGAGAAGAGGGCTTTCATCGAATGTTCCTTGGCAGCGCTCGGCGCTTGCTTGAGGTCCGCTGGCCGCGGACGGCGGCGGCGTTTTGACCCAACAAAAGCGGCTTTGCAATGGCCGATTCTGTCGGGAAATTAACGTTGGCGCGAGCAATGCCCGCTAATTGACAATAATCGGACCCCCTCCTATGTCTGCCGAAAGTTCACGCGCGCCTTTGGCGCGACGTTTTTTGCCCGAAAATGCCGAATTTCCGGAGGACCGGAAGCAAGGCCTGGCGGGCCGGCTGCTTCGGGACACTCTGAAGCGCACGCCTTGAGATTGAGGATTTCGCATGATTGGCGCCGTTGCCCGCAAGCTGTTCGGTTCCGCCAACGACCGCCGGGTCCGCACCTATCAGCCGCGCGTCGCCGCCATTAATGCCTTGGAAAAAGAAATCGAAGGGCTCAGTGATGAGCAGCTTCGCGCGCGCACTCAGGATCTCAAGAAGCAGGTCGCCGATGGGGCCTCGCTCGATGACATTCTGGTTCCTGCCTTCGCGACGGTCCGCGAGGCTGCCAAGCGCACCCTCGGCCAGCGTCATTTCGACGTTCAGTTGATCGGCGGCATGGTGCTGCATGAGGGCCGCATCGCCGAGATGAAGACCGGCGAAGGCAAAACACTGGTCGCAACGCTGCCGGTCTATCTCAATGCGCTGACCGGCAAGGGTGTTCATGTCGTCACCGTCAACGATTACCTCGCCCGCCGCGACTCCGAATGGATGGCGCAGATCTACGGGTTTCTCGGTCTCACCACCGGGGTCGTCGTTCACGGCATGGACGATGCCGAGCGTCAACAAGCCTATGCCTGTGACGTCACCTACGGCACCAACAACGAGCTCGGCTTCGACTACCTGCGCGACAACATGAAGTATCGCGTCGAGGACATGGTGCAGCGCGAGCACGTCTTCGCGATCGTCGACGAAGTGGACTCCATCCTGGTCGATGAAGCGCGCACGCCGCTCATCATCTCCGGCCCGCTCGACGACCGCTCCGAGTTCTACAACACCATCGACACCTTTATTCCACGTCTCGACAAGGCCGATTACGAGGTCGACGAGAAGCAGCGCACCGTGACCATGACCGAAGCCGGCATGGAGAAGATGGAGACGCTGCTGCGCGACGCCGGCCAGCTCAAGGGCGGTACGCTGTATGACGCCGAGAACGTCTCGGTCGTGCATCACGTCAATCAGGCGTTGCGCGCGCACAAGCTGTTCCAGCGCGACAAGGATTACATCGTGCGCAACGGCGAGGTCGTCATCATCGACGAGTTCACCGGTCGCATGATGCCGGGCCGACGTTATTCGGAAGGCCTGCATCAGGCGCTCGAGGCCAAAGAGCATCAGCCGATCCAGCCGGAAAACCAGACGCTGGCGTCGATCACGTTCCAGAACTACTTCCGCATGTATAAGAAGCTGGCCGGCATGACCGGAACAGCGCTCACCGAAGCCGAAGAGTTCATGGACATTTACGGGCTCGAGGTGATCGATATCCCGACCAACATGCCGCTCGCCCGCATTGACGACGACGACGAGGTGTATCGGACGGCGGCCGAGAAGTACCGCGCCATCATCACGCTGATCGAGGACTGCAAAACACGCGGCCAGCCGATGCTGGTCGGCACAACCTCGATCGAGAAATCCGAGCAGCTCGCCGAGGCGCTTCGCAAGGAAGGGTGGGAGCAGCACGATTTCTCCGATCCCAACGCCTTCGCCAAGCTTTATTCAGGCGACGAGGGTGCCACCAAGGCCAAGGTGTTTGCGATCCTCAACGCCCGCTATCACGAGCAGGAAGCCTACATCGTGGCGCAGGCTGGCGTCCCGGGCGCGGTCACGATCGCGACCAATATGGCCGGCCGCGGCACCGACATTCAGCTCGGCGGCAACGTCGATATGCGCGTCCGGCAGGAGCTGGTCGGCATCGAGGGCGAGGAGCGCGTGAAGCGCGTTGCCCAGATCAAGGACCAGGTCGCGCTCCTGAAGGAAAAGGCGCTGGCCGCCGGCGGCCTTTATGTGCTCGGCACCGAGCGTCACGAGAGCCGCCGTATCGACAACCAGCTGCGCGGCCGGTCCGGACGTCAGGGCGACCCCGGTCACTCCAAGTTCTTCCTGTCGCTCGACGATGACCTGATGCGCATCTTCGGCTCCGACAAGCTCGACGGCATGTTGCAGAAGCTGGGTCTCAAGGAGAACGAGGCGATCGTTCATCCCTGGATCAACAAGGCGCTCGAGAAGGCGCAGCAGAAGGTCGAGGCGCGCAACTTCGATATTCGCAAGAACCTGCTCAAGTTCGACAACGTGATGAACGACCAGCGCAAGTCGATCTTCGAGCAGCGGCTTGAATTGATGCGCGAGGACAGCGCCGACGAGACGATTATCGACATGCGGCACGACGTCGTCGAGTCGCTGGTCGCCAAGTATATTCCGGAAAATGTGTATCCCGAGCAATGGGATGTCGCGGGTCTCGACGAAGCGCTCAAGAATGTGCTCGGGCTCGATCTGCCGGTGAAGGACTGGGCGAAAGAAGAAGGCATCGCGGGCGAGGAAGTGCGCGAGCGTGTCGAGCGCCGCGCCGACGAATGGATGGCGGCGAAGGTGGCCAAGTGGGGCCCCGAGGTCATGCGCTACGTCGAGAAGTCGATCCTGCTGCAGACCCTCGACCACCTGTGGCGCGAGCATCTCGTGATGCTCGAGCATCTCCGTCAGGTGATCGGCTTGCGCGGCTACGGCCAGCGCGATCCGCTCAACGAGTACAAGGCGGAGGCGTTCGACCTGTTCCAGCGCATGGTCGGCCGGCTGCGCGAGGCCGTCACCGCCCAGTTGATGCGCGTTGAGGTGCAGATGCAGCCGCCGCAGCAGGAAGCCGAACTGCTTCCGACCATGCAGGGCCACAAGTTCAATCCGGACACAGGCGAGGACGAGGTGGCGCTGGCCGAGGCGGGCGCGGCGACATTGGCCCGCGCCGGCATCGGCGCCGCCGTCGCGGCCGAGCGACGCAATCCGAGCGATCCGTCAAGCTGGGGCAAGGTCGGCCGCAACGAGCCATGCCCGTGCGGGTCGGGCAAGAAATTCAAGCACTGTCACGGCAAGTTCGCCTGAGGCAGGCGGCTTATTGCCAGAGACCGTATTTGTCCCAGTCGCTCTCGGGAATCATATCGCCGACCTTGTAGCTGAAGGACTCGACCTTCATGCGATCGGAGGTCGCCCTGCATGTGAAGGCGAACCGGTACCAGTGGCCATGGCTGCGCAACGCGGCGCCCGTGCCTGTCATTACGCTGCCTTTGACCTTTGGCGGCGAGACCGAGGCGATCACCACGCGGTCCGGGTGATACGGATTCTTGTCGTGCCCGATCCTGGTCAGGGCGGCGTATTCGCACACCTGTTCGAGCCGCTCCGATGGATCGATCCGTTTCAGCATTTTCTCAAAACGGGCTTCGGCAAGGTTCGGCTGCGCCGCTGCGGCAACCGGCAGGGCGAGCAGAACCAAGGCGAATAATTTCATGCGGATGGTCTCCGGGAGAGGCGAGGCCGCCTTTATAGAGAGTTTGGCGCCGATTGGAGGCGGGTGCGGCAAAAAGTCGTTTTTGTCCCCAGCGCGGGACGCGCGATCAATGCGCAACCCTTATCCTCCCGGCAGCGTTTGTCTCTGAAAGAGGATTACACCATGCAGTCTCCTGCCGAGATTGTGTTTCACAATGTCGAGTCGTCCGCGAGCGCGGAAGACGCCATTCGCGATCACGTCGCGCGACTGGAACGGCTCTATGATCGCATCACCATGTGCCGGGTCCGTATCGATCAGAACAATCAGAATGCCAACGGCACGATACCGCCGGTCGTGCATATCGAGATCAGCGTGCCGGGCCATCCCGACATCGTGGTCGCGCATGAATCCGCGCGGCTGCAGCGCAGGTTTCAGGCGCCGGATCTGCGCAATGCCATCAACGACGCGTTTCGCGTCGCCGAGCAGCGCCTCGCCAGGTTCAAGGACAGACGGGCCGAGCGCGCGCCTTAGAACGCTGGGCGCAGCGTCTCGCGACGAAGCGTGTTGGCGAGCTTTTTGCGGAAGGCGCGATCCCGCTTGAGATGCCACTCACGACTCATGGCGTGACGTTTGCTCGCGCATCGTTCGGTGTGGAGCAGCACCCATATCCGCCCCCGCGTCGTGCGGGCGCCCTTGCCGGCATTATGGGCGGCAAGCCGCCGGGCCACGTCATTGCTCCAGCCGACATAAGTGACGATACGCTCACCTGCCGTGCAGCCGAGCACATAGACGAAAAAAGTCGCGGTCTTATCAGCCGCGGCTTTCTTCGAGTGTGCCGGTTTCGCGATCAGTGGATGGCCGACCAACGCGCTTCGAACGAGCCGGCCGGCAACACCGGTTGGGCGCCGGTCAGCATGCTGTTGACCGGCGTCGGCGCCGGGCCGCTGTAAGCGGTGCGAACCTCAGGCTGGGGCGGGGTCTGCTTGACCGGCGGATTGCCGGCAGCGACCTGTGGCTTGGTCGCAGGCCAGCTCACATGAGACTTGGTCTTTGCCGCAGCCGTCTGCGTGGTGGCGGATTTCGCCGGCGGGCGCGCATGGGCGGTGCGCTTTGCCGGACGCGGCTCGGGCTCCGGCACGTTGGCGACAACCGGGGCTTGCGTGTCCGAATTGCCGAAAATGCTGCCGATCAGGCCGCCGATGCCGGTCGTCTGCGGTGCGCTGCCAACCTTGGGCTGCGGCGCCGCTTCGGGAACGGGCACGTTGGCCGGGCCCGGCGCTGCCGGATCGGCGGATGCGACTTGATACGAGCGCGCCGGCAGCACGGTCTGCGCCGGCGGATTGCTGGCCGTGCGTGGCAGGGCACCCGGCGTTGGCACGATGGCCGGCCCGCCGCCGTAAACGTTATCGGATCCGGGCTGTTCGTATTTCGCCAGGAAGACCTGATTCATGCCACCGTCGACGCCCTTGTGGCTCGGCGCCAGTTGAATGTTCTCCGCGACGAGGTGGTTGTATTCGGCGCCGTCCTTCTCCTCTTTCTCTTTGACGAGCTGCGCGATTTCTGTCGGTACTTGATAGACCGGGCACTTGCCGCTGGGGCTGAACGAAAGCGGACGCGTCGAGCCTGCCGGCGCCGCGGCATCGAAGACGTAACGCCGGTCGCAAACGTCGACCTTCGGCTCCTGATGCGTCACTTCGAAGTGATCGCTGCCGACCTTGAGCATCTTCCAGAACGCGAGATTTGAATTATTGCGGTGACGCGCCATGTTGCGCGCCGTCATGCGGAACGGATAGGCCTGAAACTGGAACGCCTTTTGCCCACCAAAGAAAGCTTCTCGCGCCAGCGCATAGATCTCGACCATCTGCTCGTCGGTCATTGCGTAGCAGCCGCGTGACGAGCAGTCGCCGTGCACCATCAGTTCGGAGCCGGTATGGCCGAGCGAGCGGTCATAGGCGTTCGGATAGCCAGTGTTGAAGGAGAGATAATAATTTGAGTTCGGATTCATCTGGCCCGGGGTGATCGAATAGAATCCCTCGGGCGCTTGCCGGTCGCCTTCCTTGACCTTGGGGCCGAGATCGCCGGACCAGCGGCAGATCGGGTAGGTCTTCAGCAGCGCGTATTCGCCGTCCTGGTTCTTCTTCCAGACCTCGAGCTCGGACTCCTCCTTGAACAGGCGCACAAGGATCGGCGAGCCGACATCCATGTGCTTGTCCTTGAGCTCGGACAGCATTTTATCAGACAACGGCGCGTTGGCGCGACCGGACGGCACGACACCGTCGGTGTCGCAGCCCGCAAGCATGAGGGCTGCCGCAAGCGCGACAGATGCCACCATTGCCCGGGTCATGACCGCGCGTGTCCTGGGCCGAAGACTCAAACGTGGAACTCCCCGAACGCCCTTATTGGGCAATCGTTATCCATAAGATGTGTCATTCGCAAGGCGAGCCCGTAACCCGGGGGATAGCTGACAAGCCTATGGTAAACCACGCATAAATTCTCGGAAAGAGCGCCGCCGGTTCTGACAGTTGTGCGGCGGATGTCGTTAAAAACTCAGCCGAAATTGCGGCCCATCGCCAGGAATTTTTCACGGCGTTGTTGACGGACCGTTTCGCGGTCGAGGTTGCCGAGGGCCGAGAGGGCCTGGGAAATGGCCTCGCCGGCCGCCATGATCGCCGCCTTGGGGTCGCGGTGCGCCCCTCCGGTGGGCTCCTGGACGATCGTGTCGATCACGCCGAACCGCATCATGTCCTGTGCCGTGATCTTCATATTGGTCGCGGCTTCCTGCGCCTTGGTGGTGTCCCGCCACAGGATCGATGCCGCGCCTTCCGGCGAGATCACGCTGTAGACGGCGTGCTCCATCATCAGGACACGGTTAGCGGTCGCGATCGCGATGGCGCCACCCGAGCCGCCTTCGCCGAGGATCAAGGCGACGTTGGGGACGCCGAGCATCAGGCAGGTCTCGGTGGAGCGGGCGATGGCCTCGGCCTGCCCGCGCTCCTCGGCGCCGATGCCGGGATAGGCGCCCGCGGTATCGACCAGGCAAATCACCGGAATGCCGAAGCGGTCGGCCATCTCCATCAGCCGGACCGCCTTGCGATAGCCTTCCGGCCTCGCCATGCCGAAGTTGTGCTTGAGGCGGCTTTCGGTATCGGAGCCCTTTTCGTGACCGATCACGCAGATGCTGTCGCCGCGAAAGCGCCCGAAGCCACCGATGATGGCATCATCGTCGCCAAACTTGCGATCGCCGGCGAGTGGCGCGAAGTCGGTGATCAATCCGCCGATGTAGTCGACACAATGCGGCCGCAGCGGGTGGCGGGCGACCTGCGTTTTTTGCCACGGCGTCAGCTCGCGGTAGATGTCCTGAAGCGCCAGTTTTGATTTCACCTCGAGACGCGAAACCTCGTCGGTGATGGCCTCGGAGCCGCCGGTGTCGCCGACCGCCCGCAGCTCATCGATCTTGGCCTCTATCTCGGCCACAGGTTTCTCAAAATCGAGGTAGCTGCGCATCGGCTTGGCTGATTATGGAAAATTCGATGCACCAAGCCCTGAGGCCGCAATCAAGTCAAGCAAAGGACGATGCACTGCTAGCGATCCGCCAAAGGGTGCAGGTCGCGCACCAGGCTTTTCAGGCGCTCTTCGAGCACATGGGTGTAGATCTGGGTGGTCGAGATGTCGGAGTGGCCGAGCAGGGTCTGCACAACGCGCAAATCGGCGCCATTGTGGAGCAGGTGGCTTGCGAAAGCGTGGCGCAGGACATGCGGGCTCAGCCGGTCCGGCGCGATGTCGCAGCTTGCCGCCAGCATCTTCAGTTCGCGGGCGAAGTGCTGGCGTGTCAGGTGTCCGCTCTCGCCGAACGACGGAAACAGCCAATTCGATTTTGCTGCGTGAGCGGTGGCGTCTCGCATCTTGAGATAATCAGCCATCGCGCGCTTGGCTGCGGTGTTGAATGGCACGACGCGTTCCTTGCCGCCCTTGCCGCGCACGACCAGCATGGCCTGATCACGCCGCGCGGCTGACGCCGGCAGCGCGACGAGTTCCGAAACCCGCAAGCCGGTCGCGTAGACGACTTCGAGCAAGCACAGCAATCGCGCGGAACGCAGTCTTTGTGTTCGCGCCGCCTTGCGGTCATTCATCGCATCGCGCGCGGCGGCGAGCAGGGTATCGACTTCCTCGATCGTCAACACTTTCGGCAGAGGGCGCGCGCGCCGGGGTCCTTCGAGCACCGCGGCGGGGTCGTCGGCACAATGCCGCTCGCTATAGAGGAAGCGATAAAATTGGCGAATGGCCGAGATCCGGCGCGCGACCGACGACGCCTTGAATCCGGCGTCGGCGAGCATCGACAGATAGCCGCGCAGATCGTCGGTGGTCGCGTCGTGGATGCCACGGCTACGTTTAGTCAGATGCGACGTGAGGTCGCTGAGGTCACGGCGATAGGCGTCGAGTGTGTTGCGTCCGGCGCCGCGCTCTGCCGCCAGCATGTCGAGGAACAATGCGATCAGGCCGCCGTCCTGCGGGCCGGCCATAGTCTTGCGAGCAAGGGGCGCCATCACGTCGCCTCTCCGCTCAGGGTTTGACGAATTTGTCGGGCGGGATCGTGTAGGTGATCTCGCGCGGCTTGAGCGGCACGAAGTTCGCCAGCGCGAACACGCCGACGTAGACGAGGCCAGCCAGAATCGCGACCACCACAAGGAATCTGAACAGGCTGGGCATCGGCAAGCTCGCGAGTGGTCCGGACCGCACCATCAACCTAGATGATTCGTTCCTTGGCCGGCGGACTGCCGAATCGGCCGCAAATGCCGCTCGATCAACCAAGTCCGGCAAGGTCCACTGCAAAGCGGCCCGGAACTGGTATATGGAGCCTGCGATCGCGGCCCGGAAGAGCAAGATGACGGATATTGCCCTGCAAAAGACCGCCCGGACGGAGGTCAACGCTGGCATCGTTTTGGCGCTGGGACGGCGTTCGATCGTGCTTGTCGGCATGATGGGCGCCGGGAAGTCGTCGATCGGCCGCCGTCTTGCGGCACGGCTCGGCATTCCATTTGTCGATGCCGATACCGAAATCGAAACGGCGGCCGGCATGACCATTCCGGAGATTTTCGCCAAGCACGGCGAGCCTTATTTTCGCGCGGGCGAGGCGCGGGTGATCGCGCGCCTGCTGGAAGGCGGCCCTCAGGTTCTGGCCACCGGCGGCGGCGCCGTGATGGACGCCAATAGCCGGGCGCTGATTGCGCAACGCGGCGTCTCGGTCTGGCTCAAGGCCGATATCGAGGTTCTGTTGCGCCGAACCAGAAGGCGCGGCGACCGCCCGCTTTCGAGCCATATCGCGACCTTGTTGCCCCAGCGCGAGCCGTATTATGCGCAGTCCGATATTGTCGTGCAGTCGCGGGACGAGCCGCATGACGACATCGTCGACGAACTTGTCAGCGCCCTGTGCCGCAAACTCGGTACGTTCGGAGCATCGTCATGACGGCGCCTTTGCGGCCGAGTGAGCCGGTCATTGTGAAGGTCGGTCTCGGCGACCGTGCCTACGACATCGTCATTGGCCGCGGCGTTTTGCGGACTCTTGGCGAGCGGATCAAGGCGCTGCGCCCGGGCGCACGTGCCGCCATCGTTGCCGACGCAAGCGTCGCCAGGCTGCATCTTGCCGCGGTCCGGGGCGCTCTTGCCGCGGCCCAGGTGGAGTCGTCCGATATCGTCGTGCCGCCGGGTGAGGGCTCGAAAAATTATGCGACGTTCGAAAAGGCCTGCGAGGCATTGATCGCGGCCCGCATTGAGCGCAACGATCTGGTCGTCGCGCTCGGCGGCGGGGTGATCGGTGATCTGGCCGGTTTCGTCGCGGCATCCGTTCGCCGCGGTCTCGACTATGTCCAGGTGCCAACCACGTTGCTCGCACAGGTCGACTCGTCGG
Organism: Pseudolabrys sp.; assembly: GCA_029980465.1. Classification (GTDB taxonomy): domain Bacteria; phylum Pseudomonadota; class Alphaproteobacteria; order Rhizobiales; family Xanthobacteraceae; genus Pseudolabrys. The sequence continues at coordinate 1,288,377 of JARYIJ010000001.1, read as the reverse complement.
TCGGTGGCAAGACCGCAATCAATTCGCCGCAGGGCAAGAACCTGATCGGCGCCTTCCATCAGCCTATACTGGTGATGGCCGACACGGCCTTGCTCGATACGTTGCCGAAGCGCGAGTTTGCCGCCGGCTATGCCGAGGTTGCGAAATACGGACTTCTGGGCGACGCCGGCTTCTTCGCCTGGCTGGAATCGAACTGGCAGGATGTGTTCGCGGGCGGCCCGGGCCGCGAGCACGCGATCGCCGTATGCTGCCGCGCCAAGGCTGTCATCGTCGCGCGCGACGAGCGCGAGACCGGCGAGCGTGCGTTGCTCAATCTTGGCCACACCTTCGGTCATGCCTTCGAGGCTGCCGCCGGGTTCTCCCAGCGGCTGCTGCACGGTGAAGCCGTGGCGCTCGGCTGCGTGCTGGCGTTTGAGTTCTCGGCGCGGCGCGGACTCGCGTCCGCCGACGCCGCGTCGCGCGTGGCGCGCCATCTTGCCGCCGTCGGATTGCCGACCCAGATAAAGGACCTGTCGGGTCCGATACCCGATATCGACCGGCTGATGACCCTGATTGCCCAGGACAAGAAAGTGAAGCGTGGCCGGCTGACCTTCATTCTGGTCCGTGACATCGGCGAGGCGTTTGTCGCCGACGACGTCGATGCCGGCGAAGTCCGGGCCTTTCTGGCTGAAAAGCTCTCATGACCGCTTACGACTGGGAATCGCTCGCTGTCGTCATCGTCTGTCTTCTGCTGTCGGCGTTCTTCGCGGGCAGCGAAACGGCGCTCACGGCCTCGTCGCGCGCCAGCATGGCACGGCTCGAGAAGCAGGGCAGCGCCGGCGCGCGCATCGTCAATCGTTTGCTGGAGCAGCGCGAGCGCCTGATCGGCGCGCTTCTGCTCGGCAATAACGCCGTCAATATCGCCGCCTCCTCGCTCGCAACCGGCATCCTGCTTGCATGGTTCGGCAACGCCGGCATCGTCTACGCCACTGCGGTGATGACGGTGCTGATCGTGATTTTCGGAGAGGTGCTGCCGAAAACGGCGGCCTTCAACGCGCCGGATCACTTTTCGCTTGTGGTGGCGCGGCCGGTGCAATGGGTCGTGCGCGTGCTGGGGCCGATCCTGATGGCGATCGAGGCGCTGGTGCGTGGCCTGCTCCGGCTCATGGGCATGAGGGTCGGCGCCGATCATGCCGTGCTGTCGGCACGGGAGGAGTTGCGAGGCACTGTCGATCTTCTGCATCGCGAGGGCGATGTCGAGACGATCGACCGCGACATGTTCGGCGGCGTGCTCGACCTGCGCGAGCTCGAAGTCTCAGACGTCATGGTTCACCGCACCAAGATGATCACTCTGTGCGCCGATGACTCGCCTGAAGAGATCGTCAACGCGGTGATCGCGTCGCCCGTGACGCGCATGCCAGTGTGGCGCGAGAAACCGGAAAACATCATCGGTATTCTGCACGTCAAGGATCTTCTGCGTGCGCTGCATGCGGTCGACGGCGATTCCGGCAAGGTCGACATCGCCGCGCTGCTGACGCCGCCATGGTTCGTGCCGGATACGCGTCTTGTATCGGAGCAGCTCAAGGCATTCCGCCGCCGCCGTACGCCGTTCGCGCTGGTGGTCGACGAATACGGCGAGGTCGAAGGCCTCGTCACGCTCGAGGACATCCTCGAGGAGATCGTCGGCGATATCACCGACGAGCACGACGTCGAGGTGCCGGGCGTGCGCCGCCAGTCCGACGGCTCGGTCACGGTCGACGGCGCGGTGCCGATCCGCGACCTCAACCGCGTGATGGACTGGCACCTGCCGGACGAGGAGGCAACCACCATCGCCGGACTCGTCATCCACGAGGCGCGGTCGATCCCCGAGCCGGGCCAGAGTTTCACCTTCCACGGCTTTCGTTTCCGCGTGCTGCGGCGCAGCCGCAATCGCATCACGGCGCTGCGCATCCAGCCGCTGCCGGCGGCGCAGGCCGGCCGGCCATAAGGCGTGTCAGAGGCCGCCTTCTCCAGGCGCCGAGGCGTGGATCGCCAGCGCGTGAACGCTGCCGGCAAGTTCCTGCGCCAGCGCGGCGTTGATCATGCGATGCCGCTCGACCCGGGTCTTCCCTTTGAAAGCGTCCGACACGATATAGACGCGGTAATGGGTCTGACCGCCTTCGCGCCAGCCGGCATGGCCAATATGCAGATCGGATTCGTCGACGACCTTCACGCTTTGCGGCTGGAAGGCGTCGGTCAGCCTTTGTGTGATGATGTCGGCGGTGTGCATAATGCTCGCTTAGAGCGCGCGGTGCGTGCGGTCAATCTGGCAAATGTGAGGTCGTCTTTCGTCGGTCTTGAAGCGGTCACGCTCGCCGGCGCATAATGTTCGGTCATGAAATTCGACTCGCCCCTTTTTGACCGCATCCGCGTCAAGCCGTCCAAGGACCGCCGGGTGAAAACCGACGGGCCGACCTGCGAATGGGTCGGTTGCCGCGAGAAGGCAACGCATCGCGCGCCGAAGGGCCGCGGCCGCGAGAACGAACACTGGCGCTACTGCCTCGCGCATGTGCGCGAATACAACCAGAACTACAATTTCTTCGCCGGCATGAACGACGACGCGGTGATGGCGTATCAGAAGGACGCGCTCACCGGTCACCGCCCGACCTGGAAGATGGGCACCGGCAAGCGCGGCGCCGGCCGTCCCAATCTCGACACGGCGGGCGATCCGCTCGGCATGTTCAAGGAGTTCGGCGGCCGTGCCGGTCCGCAACCCGACCCGGATCACAAGCCGGAGCGGCGCATCGTGCGCAATGCCGAGCGCAAGGCGCTGGAAACGCTCGGCCTCGAGGCCAGCGCCACCACCGTCGAGGTCAAGACGCGGTTCAAGGAACTGGTGAAGCGGCACCATCCGGACGTTAACGGCGGTGACCGCTCGTCGGAGGATCGTCTGGTCGAGGTCATCCAAGCCTATAATTATCTGAAAACGGTCGGTTTCGACTGAGCCACAGACGCCGCTTTCGATTCGCAAAATCAGGTCGGCACGCCTATCTCATTGAAAATATTGATCTGAACTTATCGGCCCGTCGGGTTTTTCAGGGGCGGGCCATCTGCTAAGTTGGCCCCGATTTTCGGCTCCCCAACGATATGTCTCGCATCGGGTTTCGGAGATTCCGGGACCACGGAGGAATGATGGCTACCGCAGTGCAAGAAAGCGCCAAGCTGCCTGACATGAAGGTGTCGGTCCGGCAGGTCTTCGGCATCGACAGCGACATGGAAGTCCCGGCCTATTCGGAGGCCGACGAGCACGTTCCGGATACCGATCCGGATTACCGGTTCGACCGCCCGACCACGCTCGCCATTCTCGCCGGGTTCTCGCGCAACCGCCGCGTCATCGTCACCGGCTATCACGGCACTGGCAAGTCGACCCATATCGAGCAGGTCGCGGCGCGCCTCAACTGGCCGATGGTGCGGGTCAATCTGGACAGCCACATCAGCCGCATCGACCTCATCGGCAAGGACGCCATCGTCCTCAAGGACGGCAAGCAGGTCACCGAATTCCGCGACGGCATCCTGCCGTGGGCCTATCAGAACAATGTCGCGCTCTGTTTCGACGAATACGACGCCGGCCGCCCGGACGTTATGTTCGTCATCCAGCGCGTGCTGGAGTCGTCGGGCCGCCTGACGCTGCTCGACCAGTCGCGCGTGATCAAGCCGCATCCGGCGTTCCGCCTGTTCGCCACCGCCAACACGGTCGGCCTCGGCGATACGTCGGGCCTCTATCACGGCACCCAGCAGATCAACCAGGCGCAGATGGACCGCTGGTCGATCGTCACCACGCTCAATTATCTGCCGCACGACAACGAAGTCGAGATCGTGCTCGCCAAGGCCAAGCACTATCGCAACGAGAAAGGCCGGGACATCGTCAACAAGATGGTGCGCGTCGCCGATCTCACCCGCAACGCCTTTATGAACGGCGACATTTCGACCGTGATGAGCCCGCGTACCGTCATCACCTGGGCGGAGAACGCCGACATCTTCCAGGACATCGGCTTCGCCTTCCGCCTGACGTTCCTCAACAAGTGCGACGAGCTTGAGCGGCCGATTGTCGCCGAATTTTATCAGCGTTGCTTCGGCGTCGAGTTGCCGGAGTCGTCGGTGAACGTGGCGCTGAGCTGATATGAACCTGTCATGCGCGGGCTTGACCCGCGCATCCATCTTCTTCGCGAAAGATGGATTGCCGGGTCAAGCCCGGCAATGACTCCGGGGAAATCGATGGCCTCGAACATCAAGAGCAAGACGAGCACCAAGGAATCGCCGACCGAGCCGTTCAAGCGGGCGGTTACTGGCTGCATGCGCGCGATCGCGCGCAAGGCGGACCTCGAGATATCCTACGCTGCCGAGCGCCCCGGCCTCGCCGGCAACAAGGCGCGGCTGCCCGAGCCGCCGCGCAAGCTGTCGCGCGCGGAGGCCGCGATCGTGCGCGGCAATGCCGATGCCATGGCGTTGCGGCTGGCGTGCAGCAACCAGGCTTTGCACCGCCGCCAGCAGCCGGGTGGCCAGCAGGCGCGTGCCGTGTTCGAAGCGGTCGAGCAGGCCCGCGTCGAGGCGATCGGATCGCGCCGCATGGACGGCGTCGCCGGCAACATCACGGCGATGCTCGACGATCGCTATCATCGCGGCAAGTTCGATCAGATCACCGATCGCTCCGACGCGCCTATCGAGGATGCGCTGGCGCTGCTCGTGCGCGAGAAGCTCACCGGCATTGCGCCGCCACCAGCCGCCAGGCGGCTGGTCGATCTGTGGCGACCCGTGCTCGAGGCCAAGGCCGGCCGCGATCTCGACCGGCTGGATGAGTTGATCGAGGACCAACAGCACTTCGGCGAAGTCGTCCACGACATGCTCGACGCGCTCGACATGGGCGAGGATCGCAGTCGCGACGAAAACGACGAGGATGAGGAAGGCGACGACGACAAGCGCCAGCAGGAGCAGGGTCAGGACGGCGAAGGCGCGGAGAGCGATGAATCGCAGCGCATGAGCGCCGAGGAGCAGCAGGCCACGACCGACGAGGTGCCCGAGAACGCCGCCGAGGCCGTCGATGCTCAGACCGCCGACATGGCGGATGATGCCGATATGGGTGACGCCGAGTCGCCGGGCGAACCGCAGCGGCCGCGCAACTTCGGCCGCAACGAGCCGCGCGGACCGGACTACCGCGCCTTCACGATGAAATTCGACGAGACCGTCGCCGCCGAGGACCTGTGCGAGCCGGAAGAGCTCGACCGGCTGCGCGGCTATCTCGACAAGCAGCTCTCTCATCTGCAGGGCGTGGTCGCGCGCCTCGCCAACCGGCTGCAGCGCCGGCTGATGGCGCAGCAGAATCGCTCGTGGGAGTTCGACCTCGAAGAAGGCCTGCTCGACACCGCCCGGCTGCAGCGCGTCGTGATCGATCCGCTGCACGCGCTGTCGTTCAAGGCCGAGAAGGACATGCAGTTCCGCGATACGGTGGTGACGCTGTTGCTCGACAATTCCGGGTCGATGCGCGGCCGCCCGATCACGGTGGCAGCGACCTGCGCCGATATTCTCGCGCGCACGCTGGAGCGTTGCGGCGTCAAGGTCGAGATTCTCGGCTTCACGACGCGCGCCTGGAAGGGCGGCCAGTCGCGCGAGCATTGGCTCGCCGCGGGCAAGCCCGCCAACCCGGGCCGGCTCAACGATCTGCGCCACATCGTCTACAAGTCCGCCGATGCGCCGTGGCGTCGCGCCCGCAAGAATCTCGGCCTGATGATGCGGGAAGGCCTGCTCAAGGAAAATATCGACGGCGAGGCGCTTGATTGGGCGCACAAGCGCCTGCTGGCGCGGTCCGAGCAGCGCAAGATCCTGATGATGATCTCGGACGGCGCGCCGGTCGACGACTCGACCCTGTCGGTCAATCCGGGCAACTACCTCGAGCGCCACCTGCGATTTGTTATCGAGGAAATCGAGACCCGCTCGCCGGTCGAGCTGATCGCGATCGGCATCGGTCATGACGTCACGCGTTACTATCGCCGCGCCGTCACCATCGTCGATGCCGAGGAGCTCGGTGGCGCGATGACCGAGAAACTCGCCGAGTTGTTCGAAGAGCATGCCGCCGCCGAGCGCGCGGCATCGCAAACGCGCACGCGCAGGAACGTCGCCTGATGCCGTGGCGCTGCCGCCGGCTTGTGGCCGGCCTGCTGGCGCTTGCGTGCTTGGTCGCCGCCACGCTGGTGTATGCGGAGACGCGCTACGCGCTCGCGGTCACGGCGGTCAAGGTCGACGTTCAGCCGATCGTCGCGTTCGACAATCGCGATCCCACTCGGACCCGGTTCGGTGCGCTTGAGTTCCGCGGCGGTCTGGTGCTGACGTCGTATAACAACGCGTTCGGCGGATTTTCCGGCTTGGTCGTGAAGCCGGACGGCGAGCATTTCGTTTCGGTATCGGATCGCGGCTCGTGGTTCCGCGGCAGGATCGTCTATCGTGATGGCAGGCCCGCCGCCATCGCCGATGCCGAGCTGGCGCCGATTCTCGACCGGAGCGGCGAGCCACTCGCGAAGAAGGGCTGGTTCGATTCGGAGTCGCTCACGGAGTCATCCGATGGGGCGATGTACGTTGGCTTCGAGCGTGTGCAGCGGATTGCAAGATTCGATTTCGGCCGCGACGGGGTCGCCGCGCGCGGCGTGCCGATTCCGGTGCCGTCCGACTTCAAGAGTCTGCCCTACAACCGGAGCCTCGAGTGTCTGGCCGCGCCCGGCAAGGATTCGCGGCTGGGCGGCTCGCTGATTGTAATTACCGAGCATAGTCTCGATTCGGCAGGTAATTTCCGCTCGTTCATCTTGAGTTTGCCTTCGTCAGATATTCGACGAGATGAAACGGAGGCGCGCCGAAGCGCGGAGCGCGAAGGCGAAAGTAAGACGAAAGTCGGCCGTTTTGCCGTGAAGCGGATCGGAGACTTCGACGTCAGCGATTGCGCGCTCGATGGCAGGGGCCGGCTTTTTCTGCTCGAGCGCAGCTACTCGGTCATGAAAGGCGTCGGCATGCGCATCCGCGCGCTCTCGCTCGCGGACGTGAAGCCCGGCGCCCTGCTCGACGGGCCGGTGCTGATCCAGGCCGATCTCGGCTTCCAGATCGACAACATGGAAGGCATCGGCGTGCACCGGAACGCCGCCGGCGAAACCGTCCTGACCTTGATCTCGGACGATAATTTCTCGGTGCTGCAGCGGACGTTGTTGCTGCAATTCGCCCTGGCCGCCGAGTAGCAGATCCGAGATCGTTACAAAGCCAGAATGTGGAATGGTCCCGGATCTGCGATGCGTCATTTCATGTCGCACCGCGTCCGGGACAAAAAAGATCAGGCGCTGGCCTGCTTCTTCACGATCGCGCGCTTGAGTTCGAGCATCTTGGGCGCGAGTTCGGCATCCTTTGCCTTGAGCAGGAAGGCATCGAGGCCGCCACGGTGATCGACGGTCTTGAGCGCGTTGGCCGAGACGCGGGCGCGAACCGAGCGGCCGAGAATTTCCGAGGTCAGCGTGACGCTGCGCAGGTTCGGCAGGAAGCGGCGCTTGGTCTTGATGTTCGAGTGGCTCACTTTATGGCCCACCTGAGCCGTCTTGCCGGTCAGGTCACAACGAAACGACATAACAGAGCCCTCAATGCAGGCCAGCCCCGCGGGGCCGTCCGATCCACGATCATGGGTAAAAGTCGGGCCGGACGTATAGAGAGCGGCCGCCGGGGCGTCAAGCCATGGAGACCGCCCGGCCGCCGAGAAGGCGCCAATTTGGCTGATTTTCCGGCCGCTCATGCGGAAAATGTTCCGAACGTCTCGTCCCCGCGCGTTCATTGGCCGTTCTCGCCGGGCTCGGTCCGCCCCGTTCCAGCCGACAATGATGCTCTTCGATGCTCTTCGCCGGACCACAGAATCGGCGCAATCCGCCCGCCAACCTCGTCGCGCCGAAAGCCGGAGAAATCCCTGTAGAGAAGCAGCGGCTTGGCCAGGTGCGCAGGCGCTGCGGCAGAGGGACGGCTATAGTTCGCGCCGGGTGGCCCCGGGATCGGGCGGGTGCGGGAGCATGACCATCGTTCATCGTTCAGGATTGCTGCTGCTGATGCTCGCGCCGCTGCTGGGCGCGGCGCCAGTCGCGCACGCCCAAAGCAGGCTGGAAGCGCAATATACGGCCTCGCTCGCCGGCATCCCGATCGGCAAGGGCAACTGGATCATCGAAGTCAACGAGGGCAAGTACTCCGCTGCGGCGAGCGGAACGACGACGGGCCTCGTGCGCTTCTTCGTCGGCGGCCATGCAACGGGTGTTGCCACCGGCACGTTATCGAACGGCCATCCCGTGGCGTCGAATTACGCCGTGACCATCGCCACCAAACGGCATACCGACGAGGTCCGGTTCGCTGTCGCCGCCGGCACGATCAAGGACATCAAGCTCGAGCCGAAGCAGAAGCCGGATCCGCACCGGATTCCGGTGACCGAAGAGCAGCAACGCGGCGTGATGGATCCCATGACTGCGTCGCTTGTGCTGATGCCCGGCGCGGGCGACATGCAGGTGCCGCAGGCGTGCGACCGGCACCTTGCGATCTTCGACGGCAAGATGCGCTACAACCTCACATTCGCGTTCAAGCGCATGGAGGCGGTCAAGGCGGACAAGGGCTATTCCGGACCGGCCGTGGTCTGCTCGGTCGTGTTCGAGCCCGTCGCCGGTTACGATCCGCACCGCTCGGCGATCGTCTATCTGACCAAGCCGCACGGTATGGAGGTCTGGCTGGCTCCGATCGCCGGCACCCGAGTCATGGTGCCGTTCCGGGCGCAGATCGAGACGCCGGTCGGCCTCGGCGTGATCGAGGCGACGCAATTCGTCTCGGTGCCGGCGCCCGCCCACGTGACCAAGGGCCTCAAGACGCAATAATGCACGCGGAATCGCGCTTGACTCTTGCGCGAGATCGAGTCGCGCTGACGGTTAAGGATTGGAACGCCCAAATTCTCTTGAATCCGGGGTTTCGTACCCGATCTAGTAGCGGATACACGAGGCGCGGCCAGATGTTGCCGTGAACGAATCCATACAGGCTCCGAGTCAGTGATTCGGGCGCGGTTCGTTCCAGACTCGTTCCCAAATTTAACGAAGGGCCGGCCATTGGCCGACAGGGACGCCGGCAGGCGTCACATTGTGATACAGAAAGCCCGGCGGCAGGCCTGCCGCCAGTTCGGAAGCGTAATGCCTCTCTCCTCCCATCTTGCGAATCCGCGGGTCCGGGGCGCCGGTGTCACCGCGGTGCTCGGTCCGACCAATACCGGCAAGACCCATCTCGCCATCGAGCGCATGCTGGCGCATTCGAGCGGCATGATCGGGCTGCCGCTGCGGCTGCTGGCGCGCGAAGTCTACAACAAGGTCGCCGACCGGGCGGGCAGCGACAACGTCGCGCTGATCACCGGCGAGGAGAAGATCAAGCCGCCCAACGCGCGCTACTGGGTCTGCACCGTCGAGGCGATGCCGCAGGACCTCGACGTCGCGTTCCTCGCCATCGACGAGGTGCAGCTCGGCGCCGATTTCGAGCGCGGCCACGTCTTCACCGACCGCATGCTCAACCGCCGCGCCCGCGAGGAAACCCTGGTGCTGGGCGCCGCCACGATGCGGCCGATGGTGGAGAAGCTGCTGCCCGGCGCCAATATCGTCAGCCGGCCGCGGCTGTCCCAACTGACCTATGCCGGCGAAAAAAAGCTGACGCGATTGCCGCGCCGCTCGGCGATCGTCGCATTCTCGGCCGAGGAGGTCTACGCCATCGCCGAACTGATCCGCCGCCAGCGCGGCGGCGCGGCGGTGGTGCTCGGCGCGCTGTCGCCGCGCACGCGCAACGCGCAAGTCGCGCTCTACCAGTCCGGCGACGTCGATTATCTCGTCGCCACCGACGCCATCGGCATGGGCCTCAACCTCGACGTCGATCACGTCGCCTTCGCCGCGGACCGCAAGTTCGACGGCTACCAGTTCCGCAAGCTGACGCCCGCCGAGCTGGCGCAGATCGCCGGCCGCGCCGGCCGCGCCACGCGCGACGGCACCTTCGGTGTCACCGGCCGTTGCGATCCGTTCGAGCCCGAGCTGGTGCGCGCGCTGGAAAGCCATGTGTTCGAGCCGATCCGCATGCTGCAATGGCGCAACAGCGCGCTGAGTTTCGCGTCGATCGGCGCCTTGCAAGCCTCGCTGGCGATGCTGCCGCAGGAGCCCGGGCTGACCCGCGCTCCGATCGCCGAAGACATCCAGGTGCTCGACCACTGCTCGCGCGACGACGGCGTCAAGGACCTGACCAAGACGGCGGCCGCGGTCGAGCGCCTGTGGGACGTCTGCCAGGTGCCCGATTACCGCAAGATCGCGCCGGCCACCCACGCGGAACTGGCCGTGACCCTCTATGGATTCCTGATGCGGCAGGGTAATATTCCGACCGATTGGTTTGCCCGGCAGGTCGCGCTGGCCGACCGGAGCGACGGCGACATCGACACTCTCTCAAACCGGATTGCGCATGTACGAACCTGGACTTTCGCGGCCAACCGCCCGGATTGGCTTGCCGATCCCGAGCATTGGCAGGGCGTCACGCGCGCGGTCGAGGACAAGTTGTCGGACGCGCTGCACGAGCGCCTGTCCGAGCGCTTCATCGATCGCCGCACCAGCGTGTTGATGCGGCGACTGCGCGAGAACACGAGTTTGGAAACTGAAATCGGAAAGACAGGCGAAGTGACGGTCGAGGGCCACCTCATCGGCCGGCTCGACGGATTCATGTTCGCGCCGGACGCCTCGGCTGGCGGCTCGGAAGCCAAGGCGCTCAACGCCGCCGCGCAGAAGGCGCTGGCGAGCGAGATCGAGAATCGCGCGACACGCCTGTCGCAGGCGCCGACCGAGCATATCGTGCTTGCCAATGACGGCGCCCTTCGCTGGCACGGCGACGTGGTCGGCAAGCTCGTCGCCGGCGATGAAGTGCTGCGGCCGCGCGTGCGCATCGTCGCCGACGAGCATCTCACCGGCGCGGCGCGCGAGATGGTGCAGAACCGCCTCGATCTCTGGCTCAAGACTCACATCGAAAAGATCCTGGCCCCGCTGTTCTCGCTGTCGGCCGCCGAAGACGTCACCGGCATGGCGCGCGGCGTCGCCTTCCAGCTTGTCGAGGCACTCGGCGTGCTCGAGCGCCAGCGCGTCTCCGATGAGGTCAAGGGCCTCGATCAGCCGGCGCGCGCCACCTTGCGCAAATACGGCGTGCGCTTCGGCGCCTACCACATCTATCTGCCGCTGCTGCTCAAGCCGGCGCCGCGCGCGCTGGCGACGCAGTTGTGGGCGCTCAAGAACGAGCCGAACGCCAAGGGCGTCGACGACCTGCTGCATCTTGCCGGCAGCGGCCGTACCTCGATTCCGGTCGACAAGGATACGCCGAAGCCACTTTACCGCACCGCGGGTTATCGCATCGCCGGCGATCGCGCCGTGCGCGTCGATATCCTGGAGCGCCTCGCCGATCTCATTCGTCCGGCGCTGTCGTGGCGCGAGGGCGTGCCGGGCGGGAAGCCGGCCGGCGCGTTCGATGGCCGGGGATTCACCGTCACCGGCGCGATGACGTCGCTGACGGGCGCGTCGGGCGAAGACTTTGCCTCGATCCTGCGCTCGCTCGGCTACCGGCTCGACCGCGTTGCGAAACCGGCGGAGCCGGAATCGGCACCGCCGGGAGGAGCAGAAAAGACGGCAGATGCCGCGCCGGCGCCGGACATGGAGGCCGACACGGCGAGCGCCGGCGATGCTGGCGCTCATGTCGATGCACCGGTTGCGGATGAATCTGCCGCAGCGGCGCCGGTCGCGGAACCGGCATCGCGCGTGACGAATTCGGCGTCGCTTCTGCCGCCGGCCGATTTCTTTCCGGTGACGGTGACGTCTGCCACGTCGCCAACAGATGAGACTCCGTCAACGCAGGCTGTCAGCAGCGAATCTGTATCTGAGACTGTCGCCGAAGCGTCTGCGCCGGTCGCCGCGCCGGAAGGTGAAGCTGCTCTCGCCGCGGCGGATCAGGCGGTCCCGGGCGAGCCGCAGCTCGTCGAGGTGTGGCGTCCGGCCGGCCGCTCCGAGCGCCGTCCACGCCATCACCATAAGCGGCCGCAGCGTCATGACCGTAACGCGCAACAGCCTGCCGATGGATCAACAGTGCCGGCCGAACAAGTGGCTGTGCCGAGTGACGCGCCGGCTCAGGCAGGAGCTGGCGAGCAACAGGAAGGCCGGCATCGTCATGGTGATCGCGAGCGCCGCGCCGATCGTCAGGACCGGCGCGAGCGGCATGACCGGCAGGAGCGCCAGGGCCGCCGTGACGACCGCAACGAGCGCAGCGATCGGCCGCGCCGTCGCGATCGCGGCGGCTCCGTCGAGCGGGCCGAACGCGACATGTATTACGCCAAGCCAGGCGGACGGGCGCGCCACAATGCCGAAGCCGATCCGAACTCACCGTTTGCCAAGCTTGCCGCGCTGAAGCAGCAGCTTGAGGATAATGCCAAAGAGCGTCGCTGAGGCGCCCGCCGGCCGCGAGCGTCAGCGCATCGACAAATGGCTCTGGCATGCCCGGATGGTGCGCACGCGCAGCGCGGCTGCAGCATTGGCCGAAACGGGGCGTGTTCGCGTCAACGGCGTGCGGATCACGGCCAGCAGCCATGTTCTGCACGCAGGCGATGTCGTCACCTTGGCGCTTGATCGCACCATACGTTTGATCGAGGTCAAGGGCTTCGTCGAGCGCCGGGGAAATGGTGAAAGCGCCCGCGCTCTTTACAGAGATTTGCCACGGAACTGATGTCCCGCGCCTCTTTCGCATCTCTTGCCGCCTCGGAGGTCGTGCGCTACGGGAACATTGCGATCGGAGCTGGATGCCGGAATGACCTACGTTGTCAACGAGAGCTGCATCAAGTGCAAATACATGGACTGCGTGGAGGTCTGTCCGGTGGACTGCTTCTACGAAGGCGAGAACATGCTGGTGATCCACCCCGACGAGTGCATCGATTGCGGTGTGTGTGAGCCGGAATGTCCCGCGGAGGCCATCAAGCCGGATACCGAGCCTGGTCTTGAGAAGTGGCTGTCGCTCAACGCCGAGTTTTCCAAGACCTGGCCGAATATCACCGCCAAGAAAGAGGCTCCGGCTGACGCCAAGGAATGGGACGGCGTGCCGGACAAATACGAGAAATACTTCTCCCCCGAGCCGGGTGACGGCGATTGAGCGCTGCGATCAGGTTCCGCGGCCGCAGGAATTAACCGCTCTCGCAAAATTTATGACGGCGCGTTGTCGGACAAGCCATCTTGAGCCTGTCTAAAGCGTTGATTCTTCGGCAAAACCATTGATTTTTGCCAAAAATGTGCTATGTTATGGAGAAATCGCATGAATTCGGCACCGCCATAACGCTCCCCGGGTCGGGAGCATATTTTTTCGGCGGCATCCCTTTGGGTGGTGAGAGGGCGTGGCTTCCACGCGAACGACAGTGGCAGGAAAAGTGCGTCAGAAATCCAGAAAAGGTTCCGAAAGCGTAAGCCGTGGAACCAAGAAATCCGCTGCGCCGCGGCGGACATCACCGGTTTCGCGCGGTGCAGCGCGTGGAACCTCCGCAGCCAAAGTGCTCGGCTCCAAAAAGGCGCCGAGTGAAGGAGTTTTGCCCGGAATGACTGCTCCCAAGAAGACTACCCAACGACAAGGTTTCAAGGTTCACGAGTTCATCGTTTACCCGGCTCACGGCGTCGGCCAGATTCTGGCCATCGAGGAGCAGGAAATTGCCGGGGCGAGGCTCGAACTGTTCGTCATCAACTTCATCAAGGACAAGATGACGCTGCGGGTTCCGACCGCCAAAATCGTGTCAGTTGGCATGCGCAAGCTGGCCGAGCCAGCCATCGTCAAGCGCGCCCTCGAGACGCTAAAGGGCCGCGCGCGCATCAAGCGCACGATGTGGTCGCGCCGCGCCCAGGAATACGAAGCGAAGATCAATTCGGGCGACATCGTCGCCATCGCCGAGGTTGTCCGCGATCTTTACCGCTCGGAAAACCAGCCTGAACAGTCATATTCGGAGCGTCAGCTGTATGAGGCGGCTCTTGATCGGCTTTCGCGCGAGATCGCGGCCGTTCAGAAGGTGACCGAAACGGAGGCAATCAAGGAGATCGAAGCTGCATTGGCCAAGGGCCCGCGGCGCGGTCCCAAGACGGCTGATGCCGCCGAGACCGAAGCCGGCAGCGATGACGTGGCCGAGGACGAGGCTGCCTGAGCTGGTCATCACACGTTTGGAAATTGAAAGGCCCGGCATTTCGCCGGGCTTTTCGTTATAGGAGACAGGGTTCAGCCGCCGAAAAGCGAGAAGAAGAACGAGGCCGGTCCGCCGCGACGGGATATCGGCGGCGCAGCCTCCTGCTGCCGTGCTTCCGCATACCGGCGACGTGCGGGCGCGTTTGCGGTGCGCACAGGCTTGGCTGGTTCCGCGGCTTCGTTGACCTTGGCGAGGATGGCCGGATCGACGATGGTGCGGGGCTTGAGCAATGCGACCGGGAAGGTGCGTTCGCTGCGCATGCGGCTGTAAAGCGGAACTGACGACGTGCCGCCCGACAGTGCCGGATTCTCGTAGGCCGTGCCGGAATTGGACCAGATGACGGGACCGGCGACCAGCGCCAGGCCCACAAGCATAATCGCAGCATAAGCGATCACGGACAGGCCGAGGCCTTCGTCGGCGGCACGCATAACAAACCAATCTTCTCATGCGCGAATGGTTCCATACAGGTCCCATTCGCCGCGGAACACATCCACCTTACTTAGATATCCAGGCCTTTGACGGCAACCGCCGTGTATTGCGTGCGTGTCGGGGCAATCATGCGCCAGCCCCCGTTTGCGGTTCCGGCGACGACTTCGATCTTCATGATCTTGAATGCGCCTTTCGTCGTATGAACCTCGCCAATATCCTGGGCTGGAGCGAACGCGACCGTCGCCATGCCGCAGGCCGCCGGGTTCGCCGCCGCCCGGTTGACGTCCTGCATGGCGCGGCGTGCATCATTCTCGCCCATGAGCTTTACGAAATCGGTGACCTCGTCCTGCGTGTCGCAAATGACGCCGGTGCCGATCTGAAGCTGACTTGGATCGAGGTGAAGCTGATTTGGATCGAGGGTCGTCCGCCCCGCGGCGATGGCGGTGGTGGAAAGACCCGCGCCGGCGAAGACGCAAAATGCCATAAGGGCTTTGTTCGGTCGCATAGCGTTTCTCCTGTCGATCGCACGACGAACGACTGTCGATCGCGCAACGAACGAATTGATGCTTGCGTTTCAGCACGGCGGCGTGATCGCGATCACAAAGATTTTTCCGTGCTGCCTGGAACCCGCTGGTGCGCGAAACCGGTGAACTTCCCGGGAACACCCGCGTGGCGGCCGCGTTACCTTCGCCGAGGAAAACCGAAAGTGGAGGCGAGACATGACGTACGATCCGAACAATCCGTCGATGCGGAATCCGCGCCCGCCGCGCGACAGCAATGCGGGCTGGATCGCAGGAGCCATCATTGTCGTGCTGGTCATTATCGGCCTGTTCTATTGGGGCGGCACCCGCACTGATACGGCCAGCAATTCAGTTCCATCGACGGCTTCGCGCACGATGACGCCGCCTTCGACCACGGGTTCGGGCACGACATCACCGGCGCCGCCCACCGCGGCTCCCGCGACGCCGGCCCCGTCACATCCGGCGTCGCCGCCAGCCGGCAACGGTCAATAAAAACAGCCGTCCGTTGTTGTGACGACGAACGACCCTCGCCGCGCCCCGGTCATTCCGGAGCGCGGCTTTGATCGTTTCCGAGGGCCTTATTCGACGATGATCTTGACCTGACTTCCCGGGGTCAATGTCTCGCCGGGTTGCAGGCCGTTGAGAACCAGGAAGCGTTCGCGTTTCTTGTCACCGACGTCCATCCGCGCGGCCAGCGTGTTGATGGTGTCGGTCGGGCCGACGGTGACGATCTTGATGCGCAGTGGCTTGGTGTTCTTGGCTTCCTGCAATGTCATGCGGCGGAAGCTGTTGAGAGACTCGCGGAAGGCCTGATCGGTTGCACGCGACGGCTTCTTTGCCGCAAAGATGAAGCGATAGACGTCCGATCCGAACCGCACCGCATAAAGCCGGTACGACCACTCCTTGCCTGCGGCGTGTGCGACCGCGGCGGGAAAGCCGTTCACGTTGAAATTCTTGATGCTCTTGACGTCGACGTTCTCCATCCAGCCGGATGAAAGATAGTCGCGCAGCGTTTGCCGCGCCGGCACCTGCACGACGTCGAAGCGCATGGCCTCGTCGCCTGCGTCATTGACGCCCAATACGGCCTGCGCCGTGTTGTCGAGGCTGAATCCGGGCGGTGCGAGAAACGTGAAGCCGAGCTTGGGATGCAGGAAACGCCGCCCGCGCACGAAGCCTTCGCTCGGATCCTCGCCATAGACCATGCCGTCGATCGCGCCGAGGAAATCGGCGCGATCGCGTTCGCCGGTGCCGGGCGTGCCGTATTGGCGCGCATTGGCTTGCGCGTTCTGGACCCGCTCGGGCGTGGCCGGATGCGTTGCGAGAAAGTCGGTGGCCCGCGGATCGGCTTCGCCGCCCGGCGTCTTGAGCTCGGCGAAGCGCTGCATGTCGCTGAGGAAGCGCACCGCTCCGTAAGGGTCGAAGCCGGCGCGCGACGAGATGCCGATGCCGAGCGCGTCGGCCTCGAATTCCTGCGCGCGCGAGAACGAGGCGAGCGTCAGTTTCGACTTGGCCAAGGCCAGCGCGCCGACCTCCGGATCTTTCAGCACGTCGTTGGCGACGGCGGCGAGCATCGCGGTCTGCCGCGCTTGCTGCTCGCGGATCTGCGCGTGGCGGGCGATCACGTGACCCATCTCGTGGGCGAGCACCGCGGCGAGCTCGGCGCGGTCGTCGGCGAGCGCGATCAGGCCGCGCGTGACGTAGAGCTGGCCGTTCGGCAGCGCGAAGGCGTTGATCGCCGACGAGTTGAGGATAATGACCTTGTATTTGAGGTCGGGCTTTTCCGACGCCCGGACGAGACGGTCGACAGTCTCCGACACCATCGCCTCGAGTTTGGGATCATTGTAGACGCCGCCATAGGAGCCGACGATGCGCTGGTTCTCGCGCTGCGTCGGGGTTTCGAGCTGCGCCGGGGCCGGACGCGGCAGCGCCACGGTCTGGAAGTCCGGCGTCGACGTACAAGCCGCGAGCAATGCGCCGAGCACGGCGATCATCGCCGTTGTCCGGGCGCCGATCGTCGATCTTGAGGCCAATGTATCCTGCCGCACGCTCACGGAATCAGCTCGATTTGTTCGGGGCGGACCGCGCCGATCATCGGGCCACGCCGCATCTCGACGATGCCGCGCACACGAATCCGCTTGCCCTGCAACTGCTTAAGCGCAATGCCCGCGGCTGTAAAAGCCCGCGCGTCGCGACGCAACACCGACACGCTGAAGCCCTGCCACCACGGCTGCGCAAAATTCAAATATGTCGTGGCGCCGCTCGTCCGCACCGACAAGATGTAGCCCTCAACCAGCGCAAACCGGCCCTTCAATGCCGCAATGTCGCGCGGATTTGCGGCGGATTTCGGCCTCAGTTCCGGACCGGCCCAGAGCCCGCGGCCGGCCTCGCGCGCCTCGGCTTCGTCCGGAAAAAGCGTGTCGGCACAAGCCTTTGTGCCCGCGCGACTGGACACCATGGCCGCGCCCTGGCGCAGCAGCGCGCGCTGCACCGACCCTGCGTCAACATAGGCGAAGGCGGTGACACGGCCGTAACGGTCTTCGGTCCGGCCAAGCCGCTCGAGATGCACGGTTTTTCCGGCCACGAGGGCATCGAGCGCGGCCTTGCCGCTGCCGTCCGCCGGCGGGACTTCAAGGCCGGCGAGCCGCACCTCACGCCCGTCGGCGGTCGTGAAGGTGCGCCCGTCGCGCGCCGCTACGGCCGCTACATCGGCGATAGCACCGCGCGCACACGGATCGTCGGCCCGTTCCCCGGCCTTGCTCGCCGTGTCCGGCGCGATGATCGCAAGCGCAGACGCCAGCGCAACGAATGTGATAGATCGCGGCATGCGGTCCCGTAGCTCAGCAGGATAGAGCAGCGGTTTCCTAAACCGAAGGTCGGAGGTTCGACTCCTCTCGGGACCGCCAGCAGATCAATCATCACTTAGCGAGTTGCGGTGTTCGGCTCAAACCCGATTTCCCACCCAATTCCCACCCAACTGTTCTGCGAACGTGCTGGCGTCAGCTCACCCAAGCATTGATGCGGTGCGCCGTCTCCGCCTGCATGTTCGGGATGTAGGCCGCGTAGGTGTTCAAGGGGATGTTGACGCTCGCGTGGCCGGCGCGCTCGCTGACGACGTTCACATGCACGCCATCCATCAGCAGGCGGCTGATGTGGGTGCGGCGCAGCCCGTGCAGCGTGATCGGTGTCATCTTGGCCTTTAGGACCAGCCGCTCGATTACCGATTTTTCATGTTCGCACCGAATTGCCGACGCAATCGAAGGCAACACTCACAGGCCAGACGCGTTTCAACCCTTTGAGGGGCGACGTAATACCTTTGCCAAGGTTCGGTCATGAGAAGAATTCTGATGGTTTTCGTTCCGTGCGCGGTAACAGCGGGGCTCCTCATGGTGGTCTCTCCTGCGGCGGCTTATACCGGCCAGGAATTTGCCAAAAATGCGAAGATCAGCATCAGCAAAGCGCGCCGGATCGCGCTTAGAGCGCATCCAGGAAAAATCACAGATCAAGAATTAGAAAAAGAAAAAGGCGGCAGCGGACTCAGGTATTCATTCGACATCAAGCGCGGCTCTGTCACTCAGGAGGTTGGCGTCGATGCCAAGACAGGCAAAGTGCTTGAAAATAAAAAAGAAGGCCCGCACCCCGACTAACAACGCGACACCTTCAATCAAGTGAAAGCTTTGTGCCTTGAGGATAGGCCGGACTATTACTGATCCTCGATGTAGCGCAGTTTGGCACCGACGAACCAACGGAGTGGCTGAAATATGAATGAGACGATGAAAGCCGCATTGAGCAAGGTACCAGAAGTCACTCTAACTTTTTGGATCATCAAGATCGCGGCGACGACCCTGGGCGAGACCGGCGGCGATACGATTACGATGACATGGTTGCATGCGGACAAGAACGCGCACAACGGTGGCTATCTAATCGGAACGGCGATATTTCTTGCGTTCTTGGTCGGTCTTGTCGTCTGGCAAACCTCCGCAAAGAAGTTTCACCCCTTCCTCTATTGGGCGACCATTGTTGCCTCGACCATGTTCGGTACGACGATGGCGGACTTTGCCGACCGCTCGCTTGGCATCGGCTACACGGGCGGCTCCACTCTCCTTTTTGTGTGCCTCCTGATTGTCCTTGGCTTTTGGTACCGGTCGGAAGGAACCATAAGCGTCAACACGGTCGCTACGCCAAAGGTCGAAGCGTTCTATTGGGGCGCGATTACGTTCTCGCAGACGCTCGGCACTGCGCTTGGCGATTGGCTCGCTGACACCGGCGGTCTCGGCTATGAAGGCGGCGCGCTCGTATTCGGCGCCGGCCTCGTCGTGCTGGCTATGCTCTATTATTGGACGGATGTATCGCGCGTGTTCCTGTTCTGGGCGGCCTTTATCCTGACGCGCCCACTTGGCGCAACAGTCGGTGACTTCCTCGACAAGCCGGTGAGCCATGGCGGTCTCGACTTGAGCCGTCCTTTGGCCTCGGCCGTGATCGCGGCATTCATAGTCGGCTGCGTACTGCTTTTGCCGCAACGCGCGGGCCATCATCCAGGGCAGCTGAAAGAGGCGCGGTGAAGATATCGGGGAGCGGGCACAGAGCACGCTAGAAAACCGCTTGTCTTGGCAGTTGACCTCCCGCCTTTGTCGGGACGCGCTCCGCCGCTTCGTTCGATGTTCACGTGATCGTGCTTCGCCGCAACGATCCGCTGCGGCGTTCGTTATCCGCAGGGCCATGGCCTGTCTGGGCCGCCGGCATCAAAGGAGACGGGACGAATGCAGAAGCTGAAATATTCGGGAGCAATCGGCGTGGCGCTCGGTCTTTTGCTGGCCACTGCGGCGCCGGCGTTGGCCGCACACCATCATCATCACAGGTCCTACTACCGTCACCATGACCGCGCTTATGTGGACACGGACCGTGGCGAGGGTGCCTACGCGTGGGCCCCACGCGGTTATGGCGTTCGCGGCTGGTATAACAGCAGCGATGTCAACGAACGGCTCTGCATGCTCTCGCCGTCGTCTATCGACTATCGGCCGTGCATGAACTGGTGGTGAGGCATCGCCTGCCGCATCACAGCGGCTCGGCGGATGGCACGCGGGCCGGTTCGCCGTGGCCGCGCAGCCGGACATAGAGCTGCGTGCCGAAGATTTCCTGCAGCATCACCAGGCCGCCGGCGTGTCTTTGGGGCGCGGAAGGCCTCGAGCGCGCAGCCGTCCGCCGCCGTAAGCCGGACCATGCTTGCCGTGGTGGTGGCGCAGACGTTTATCGTGCCCAGTACAGCCGCATCGGGTTGTCGACCAGCAATTGCTGGACCAGGGCGGGCGTCGGCGCGATGCGCGGAATGACGTCGACCAGTTGGCCGTCGTCGGGCATGTGCGACGTCATATTGGGATGCGGCCAGTCCGTGCCCCACAGCACGCGGTCCGGACAGGTTTCGACCAGCCGCCGCGCAAACGGCACGATGTCGTCGTAGGGCGGGCCGGCGACGGTGAGACGCTCGGGGCCGCTGACCTTGATCCAGAACTTCTCGTTCTCCATCAGCCGCAGAAATTTGGCGAATTCCGGCCCGTCGACACCGCCGCGCACGTCGGGCCGGCCCATGTGATCGACGATCACCTCTGTCGGCAGCGACGTCAGGAACGGCCGAAGGTCGTCGAGATCGGGCGCCTCGAAATAGACGACGACGTGCCAGCCGAGATCGGCGACGCGCCGCGCCACCTGCATGAACTGGTCGCGCGGCGACGAATCGACGAGACGCCGCAGGAAATTGAAGCGCACGCCGCGCACGCCGGCGGCGTCGAGGCGCTTGAGCTCGTCGTCCGACACGTTGGTCTCAACCAGGGCGACGCCGCGCGCGCGGTCGCCCGCGGTGAGCAGCGCGTCCTCCATCGCGCGGTTATCGGAACCGTGGCAGGTCGCCTGCACGATGACGTTGCGCTCGAAGCCGAGAAAATCACGTAGCGCGAACAACTGCTCCTTGCCGGCGTCGCATGGCGTGTACTTGCGGGCCGGCGAGAACGGAAAGCGCGCCGCCGGGCCGAAGACGTGGCAATGCGCGTCCACCGCGTGCGGTGGCACGGCGAATGTCGGCTTGGACGGGGAGGGATGAAACGGCAGGTAGTTGGCGTCGGCCACGCGGTGCTCGCTGGATGCTCGGGATCGCGTCGATAGCATATCTCACGGTCATATCCCAATGCCGCTCCTATGCCGCGCGCGATGCGATGCTGCCCCGCGCGTCGCGCCGTTGCCTTTTATCGGCGCTTGCCTTAGCACCCCGGCTGCTCGAACGTTCCGCGCCGGCCCTCACGGCCGCGACGTTCGCAGTCCGTTCGATCGCCGCCGGGGCAGCAGTGCAGGACCAATCATCGCGTCGCGCGATCCTTTCGATCGTGCTCAGCATGGCCAGCTACGTGGTCGGCGACGTGGTGCTCAAGCTGCTCGGCGCCGCCTTCCCGCCCAGCGAGCTGATCTTCTGGCGCAGCGTCATCATCGCGGTTGCGCTCGGCGCGGTGCTGCTGTGGATTCGCCCGCGCTTCCTGTCGGCATCGCTGTTCTCGCGCCCGGTCGTGCTGCGCTGTCTGTTCGACGGCGTGAACATCCTGTCGTTCACGACGGCCGTCATTCACATGAACCTGGCGGAGCTTTACGCCATCCTGCAGATGTCGCCGTTCCTGATGACGGTGCTGGCCGTCATTTTCTTCCGGGAACCGGTCGGCTGGCGGCGCTGGATCGCGGTGGCGATCGGCTTCGGCGGCGTGCTGCTCATCATCAAGCCCGATCCGGATCATCTCAACACCTGGGCGTTGCTCGGCATGGTCGCGGCGTTCGGCGCCGCCTGCCGCGAGCTCATCACGCACAAGATCGATCCCAGCGTGCCGACGCTCGAGGTGACCTTCCTGTCGGCGCTGTTCGCCGCGGTCGGCATGTTCCTCTTCGGCCTGCGCGATCCGTGGCCGGCCATGAACCAGAACGATGTCATGCTGCTGCTGGTGCAGGCGGTGTCCTGGGTGATCGGCACGTTCCTCCTCGTGCACGGCATCCGCAGCGCGCCGCTCTCCCTGGTGGCGCCGTTCCGGTATTCGCTGCTGGTCTGGGGCGGTTTCGCCGGCTACGTCGTGTTCGGCGACTTGCCGGACGCGCTGGCGATGTGCGGCGCGGCGATCATCGTGCTGTCCGGCCTCTACATCTTCCACCGCGAGGCGGTGCGGCGTCGCGCGCTGACCTCGACGGTCACCACCGTCACCTGACGGAACTCGACTCGCTCTGCAGCCCGATGCCGGAGGATGAGGTTTCCGTTCATCGCAGACAAAACGTCAGCAACGCCGTCGCGGCATACCACGGCTGAACGCCGGGTGAACGTCGCGCGCCGAGCCGAAGGATATTTTGATGGTTGTGCCTCAGGCCGGTCATATTTTCGATGCGCCCGGATTTGATAATCGATTGCAAACGATAATAATAACGAGCTGGGCGTATGGTGTTTCGAGAACTGGCGGCGGAAGAGCGCGAGGCGCTCACGCTGTTTGCCAATGGAAGAACGACGGAGGAGATTGCGGCCGCGCTCGGCGTCAGCAAGAGCCTGGCGCTTCATTACCTTCGGGTCGCAAGCCGCAAACTCGGCGCCCGCAACCGCGTCAACGCGGTTGCGATCGCCATTGAGCGGGGCCTGATCACGGTGGCCCGTCGCGACGTCTAGCGGTCGTCAGGCCGCCGCGGTCGCCAGTTCGTCTTGCGGCGCGACGATGCCGAGGATCGGCCGGATGAGGTTTTGCATCTCCAGCGCCGCGCTGGCGTGCGACAGCGTCGGGCGCGTCCCCATCGTGGCTTCGGTGAGATCGTCGACGGCGGTGAGGCCGCGCGGATAGAATTCGCGGAAGATCAGGCGCTCCGCCAGTCCTTCGACGATCGTGAAGTCGAGCTGCCGCGAGAGATCGGCAAGCGCGTCGCCGACCAGTCGCTTGTTGCGCGTATTGATGTGCGACAGGCGATTGCGCAGCACGATCCAGTCCAGCTTGCGATTGAGGTCCTGACGGGCCTTGCGCGCGTCGGCGACGACCTGGGCGTAGTGGCCGACACCGACCACGCTGAACGATTTCGGCTCGACGTTGCCGAGAACGTCGAGGTCGACGAAGCTGTCGTTGATCGGCGTGACCAGGGTATCGGCCAGCAGGTGCGCGGCGCGGATATGCGGCGCGTCGTGGCCGGGCGTGTCGATGATGACGAAGCCGTGAGCCGCCGCCAGTTGCTGGATGGTTTTCAGGCACAGTTCGTGCAGCGCGCCCTGGTCCGCCGGGTCCAGGTTCTCGGTTTCGTCGGCGAAGCTGATATGCGCCGGCGTCACGATTTCGCGGTCGCTGTCGCGCGACCATGCGATGCGATTGTCGATGTAGTGCGTCAGGCTGCGCTGACGGGTGTCGAGGTCGAGCGTTGCAACGCTATGGCCGGCCCGCAACAGCGCGACCGCAATATTGATGGCGATCGTCGATTTGCCAGAACCACCTTTTTCGTTTGCGACGACGATGATACGCGACGACTGAGTCGGGAACGCGGAGCCAGACTCGAGGTTCATGGATTGTTTTCCTTTCAAGAGGTCCTTTGAGGTTTTCCCCAAGAAAGGCAGAGAAACTGATTCGCCGCTTTTCGGCTTCCTCTAATCGCTGTCGCGACCGAATTTTTTTGGCCAGAAAATCGCCTTGTTGATCAAGGTGCTAGAAAACGCAACGGCCGGCGTCGGCAAAATGCCGGCCACCGGCCGCTGTCATACTTCAAAAGCGTGGAGGATTTAGCGGCGGCCGCGGAAATTCGGGCGGCGCTGTTGCGGGTTCGGCGCAGCCGACTCGCCCTTGTGACGGAAGCTGATGCGGCCACGGTTGAGGTCGTAGGGCGACATCTCGACGATGACGCGGTCGCCGACGCCGGTGCGGATCCGGAATTTGCGCATCTTGCCCGCGGTATAGGCAAGCACCTCGTGCTCGTTGTCGAGCTTCACCCTGAAATTGCCGTCCGGCAGCACCTCGGTCACGGTGCCGTCGAATTCGAGCATTTCTTCCTTCGCCATTCGCAATACCTCCGATCAGCGTGGCGCGCGGTGCCCGGCCTGGCGGCTGGGCTCACGCAGGAATGTAACATTTTCGATGCCCGTTGGCTCGCCCTTCGGCGCCGCCGCCTGCCGCATCGGCTCATTGCCGCGGCTGTGGCCGCCATGCGGCCGGCTATGGGATCGATCATGTGGCCGATCGTGGGACCGGTCATGGGACCGGTCATGGGATCGGTCATGGGATCGGTCTTGGCCGCCGCGGTGCTTGCCGCGCCCGTTGTGACGGTGCGTCTTGTGGCCGTGCGGCTGCTTCGGCTGGGCCTGGGCGGGAGCCTTGCCGGTCCGGCGGTTCTCGGCGGGGATCGACATCCGGATCAGCTTCTCGATGTCGCGCAGATAGGGCGCCTCCTCGAAGTCGCAGAACGAGATCGCCATGCCCTCGGCGCCGGCGCGCGCGGTGCGGCCGATGCGATGGACGTAGCTCTCCGGGATGTTCGGCAGGTCGTAATTGATGACGTGGCTGACGCCGTCGACGTCGATGCCGCGGGCGGCGATGTCGGTCGCGATCAGGGTGCGGACCGAGCCGTCGCGGAACGCGGCGAGCGTGCGCTCGCGGTGGTTCTGCGACTTGTTGCCGTGGATCGCGGCCGACCTGATGCCGGCCTTCTCCAGCACGCGCACCACCTTGTCGGCGCCGTGCTTGGTGCGGGTGAAGACGAGGACGCGATCGATGGCTTCTTTCTTCAAGACCTCGATCAGGAGAGAGCCCTTGCTGGACTTCTCGGTGAGAATGACGCGCTGGGCGATGCGCTCCGCGGTCGTCGCCTGCGGCGTCACCGAGACGCGAACCGGATCGCGCAGCATGGCGTCGGCGAGCCGGGTGATCTCGCCCGGCATGGTCGCCGAGAAGAACAGCGTCTGCCGCTCTTTCGGCAGCATCGCCACGATCTTCCGGATGTCGTTGATGAAGCCCATGTCGAGCATGCGGTCGGCTTCGTCGAGCACCAGCACTTCGAGCGTGTCGAGGCGCACGGCGTGCTGAGAAACGAGGTCGAGCAGGCGGCCCGGCGTCGCCACCAGCACCTCGACGCCGTGCGAGATGTCGCGAATCTGCCGGTTGATCGGCACGCCGCCGATCGCCAGCGAGATTTTCAGCGGGCGAATGAATTTGCCGTAGGTGCGGAAGCTGTCGGCGATCTGGCCGGACAGTTCGCGCGTCGGCGACAGCACCAGCATGCGGCAGGCGCGGCGTTCCGGCCGCACGCGCTGCGCGACGATGCGGCTGAGGATCGGCAGCGCGAAGGCCGCGGTCTTGCCGGTGCCGGTCTGGGCGATGCCGACGACGTCGCGGCCGCTCATGGCGACTGGAACGGTCTGGGCCTGGATGGGAGTGGGGGTGATGTAGTTCTCGCTCGCCAGCGCGCGCGTGATCGGCTCTACGAGGCCGAAGTCGTTAAACGAAGTCAAAAAAGCTCTTTCTATGTACGAGACGGCCGCGCCGCCAAGGCGGCCGGCAAACTCGCGGGTTCAAGACATCCCGCGTGGCCAGGGTTGTCGTCAGATCAGGAAAATCGGATGAGCGGGGCGAAATCGGTGTGATGGACTTCGTGCACGCGGCCCGCGGACGCCCGAACAAGGAAACAAGTTAGGCGATTCATCCGCGCGCTGGATATGGCAGTCTCTCGCAGCCTTTGCAAGACAAGAACGGCCTATTGGCGCGCATGGCTAACCCGGCGATAATCAGGCTTCGCCTATCGACATTCCGGGCCTAATCCGCGAATGTCGGCTCGAAAAGAGCGGTTTTAACGCTCGGAAACGCCCGATCTGAGAGTTCTCATGACTTTCACCCCCGCCGCCAAGGCGCTCTCCCGCTTTACTGTCCTCGATCTGACCCGGGTGCGGTCGGGCCCGACCTGCGTGCGGCAGCTCGCCGACTGGGGGGCCAATATCATCAAGATCGAGGCGCCGCCGCATCTGTCGGAGGGCGAGGGACCCGGCGGGCCGCGCGAGGGGTCCGACTTCCAGAATCTCCAGCGCAACAAGCGCGACATGACGCTCGACCTCAAATCGCTGGACGGCCTCGCCGTGTTCAAGCGGCTGGTCGAAAAGGCGGACGTCGTGGTCGAGAACTTCCGCCCCGACGTGAAAGACCGCCTCGGCATCAACTACGAGGATCTGCGCAAGATCAACAAGCGCATCGTGCTCGGCAGCATCTCCGGCTTCGGCCAGGACGGGCCTTACGCCAAGCGTCCCGGCTTCGACCAGATCGCGCAGGGCATGGGCGGACTGATGTCGGTGACAGGCGAGCCCGGCCGCGGGCCGATGCGCGTCGGCATCCCGATCGCCGATCTCACCGCCGGCCTGTTCTGCGCGCTCGGCATTCTTACCGCTTTGCTCGAGCGCGAAGTGTCGGGCGAAGGGCAGTGGGTGACGACCTCGCTATTGCAGGCGCAGATCTTCATGCTGGATTTTCAGGCCGCGCGCTATCTGACCGAAGGGCAAGTGGCGCAGCAGGCCGGCAACAATCATCCGACCTCGATCCCGACCGGTGTGTTCAAGACGTCGGACGGCTATATCAACATTGCCGTCGCCGGCCAGGTCATCTGGGAACGGTTCTGCAGCGCGGCGGGTCATCCCGAGTGGGTCACATCGGACGATTACAAGTCCGGAAAACTGCGGTCGCAGAATCGGGACAAGCTCAACGCTGACATTGACAAGGCGACCGGGACCAAGACCAGCGCGCAGTGGGTCGATATCTTCAACAAGGCCGGCGTGCCGTGCGGGCCGATCAATTCGATCGATCAGGTGTTCGCTGATCCGCAGGTCAAGCATCTCGGCATGGCCAAGGAGTCGCATCGCTCCGACGGCAGCCGGCTCGGCCTCGTCGGGCAGCCGTTCACGCTGTCGCGCACGCCGAGCAGCATCGCGGTGCGCCCGCCCGATCTCGGCGAACAAACGGACGAGATCCTGAGCGAATTCGGATTCAGCGCCGCCGAGATCAAGGCGCTGCGCGACAACAAAGTGGTCTAGGAGCCCTGGATGACGACGACTGACAAGATGCTGGCGCGCAAGGACGGGGGCGTCGGCTACCTCACCTTCAACAATCCGGAGCGGCACAACGCCGTGTCGCTCGAGATGTGGGAGGCGGCCGAGGGTTTCCTCGACGACTTCAAGAACGACAAGGCGGTCCGCACCGTCATCGTCACCGGCGCCGGCGGCAAGGCCTTTGTCTCCGGCGCTGACATCTCGAAATTCGACAAGGAGCGTTCCACCCAGGAAGGCATCGACCGCTACAACGTCGCGGTCGATCGCGCCTACAACGCGTTCTACAATTTCCCGAAGCCGACCATCGCGATGATCCGCGGCTACTGCATCGGTGGTGGCGTCGGTCTGGCGCTGTGCTGCGACATGCGCATCTGCACCGAAGGGTCGAAGTTCGCGGTGCCGGCGGCCAAGCTCGGCCTCGGTTACCGCTACGGCGGCCTGAAGAAGCTGGTCGACGTCGTCGGGCCGTCCTTCGCCAAGGAAATCTTTTTCACGGCGCGGCAGTTCACCGCGGCCGAGGCGCAGACGATGGGCCTCGTCAACCGCGTGCTGCCGGACAGCGAGCTGGAAAATTACGTCAAGACCTACGCCGACATGATCGCCGCCAACGCGCCGCTCACGGTCGATTCCGTAAAGTTCATCGTCGCGCAGGCTGTGCTCGACGAGAGCAAGCGCGACCTCAAGAAATGCGACGAAATGGTGCAGGCCTGCTTCGCCAGCAAGGATTACCGGGAGGGCCGCAAGGCCTTCATGGAAAAGCGCAAGCCGGTGTTCACCGGCTTCTGATCGCTGCCCGGGTTAACCCGGACGGCCAAAAGTGCTAATGCAGCGCCGGCAGTAATCGGCAGTAGTGAGGACGCCATGTATTCCGATCTCAAGCTCTACATCGACGGTCAGTGGCTCGATGGCAAAGGCCGCAAGAGGGAGGACGTGATCAATCCCGCGACCGGCAAGGTGCTGGCGCAGCTTCCGCACGCCAGCAAGGCTGATCTCGACGCCGCGCTCGCCGCCGCCGACAAGGGCCTGAAAGTTTGGAAGGCGATGTCGGCCTATGACCGCTCCAATATCATGCGCAAGGCTGCCGGCCTGGTCCGCGAGCGTCACGACCACATCGCCAAGGTGATGACGCAGGAGCAGGGCAAGCCCTATCCGGAGTCGCGCGGCGAGGTGATGACGACCGCCGACATCATCGACTGGTACGCCGAGGAAGGCCGCCGCGCCTATGGCCGCATCGTGCCGGGCCGCGCCAAGGGCGTGCGGCAGATCGTGACGCGCGAGCCAGTCGGCGTGGTCGCCGCCTTCACGCCGTGGAACTTCCCGACGCTGACGCCGGTGCGCAAGATCGCCGGCGCGCTGGCCGGCGGCTGCTCGATCATCATCAAGGCGTCGGAAGAGACGCCGGGCGGCTGCGTCGAGCTCGTCAAATGCTTCGCCGATGCCGGCGTGCCGGCCGGCGTCGTCAACCTGGTGTTCGGCGTTCCGTCGGAAGTCTCGGAGCACCTGATCGCCTCCGACACTGTCAAGAAGGTGTCGTTCACCGGCTCGATCCCGGTTGGCAAGCTGCTCGCCGGTCTCGCCGCCAAAGGCATGAAGCGCTCCACCATGGAGCTCGGCGGCCATTCGCCGGTCGTGGTGTTCGGCGATGCCGACGCCGAGAAGGCGGCCGACACCATCGCGGCCTTCAAGTACCGCAACGCCGGCCAGGTCTGCATCTCGCCGACGCGCTTCTACGTGCAGGAGGATTCCTACAAGAAGTTCGTCAACCGCTTCACCGAATACGCCAAGGGCATCACGCTTGGCGACGGCCTCGAGAAGGGCACGACCATGGGCCCGCTCGCCAATCCGCGCCGGCTCGATGCGATGGAAAGCATCGTGCAGGACTCGAAGTCGCGCGGCGGCAAGGTCGTCACCGGCGGCTCGCGCCACGGCAACCAGGGCTACTTCTTCCAGCCGACGGTGATCACCGACCTGCCGGACGACAGCAAGCTGATGACGGTCGAGCCGTTCGGCCCGGTGGCGCCGATCGTGCCGTTCAAGACGTTCGACGAGGTGGTCGAACGCGCCAACTCGCTGGAATACGGCCTCGCTGCTTACGCCTTCACCTCGTCGAGCGCGACCGCGATCGCGATCGGCGACGCCATCCAGTCCGGCATGGTCGGCGTCAACAGCGTCGCCATCTCGACGCCGGAAACGCCGTTCGGCGGCATCAAGGAGTCCGGCTACGGCTCGGAAGGCGGCATCGAGGGTCTCGAGGCCTACACCAACGTGAAGTTCATCTCGCAGGCGTAAGGTCTGTCGAGGCGCTACAACTTTTTCAGTGTCATTGCCGGGCTCGACCCGGCAATCCATGAGGCCCTTCCGCCGCTCTGGCGGAAGGGCTTTTGCTTTTTGCGAGTAACGATGGATGCCCGGGTCAAGCCCGGGCATGACGCCGAAAATTAACGCGGTGGTCGAATTACTTCGCCCCCGCCGCGATCGCCCTCTGACAGGCTTCCCACACCTTCATCGGCGTCGCCGGCATGTCCATGTGATCGGCGGCGCCGTTCGGGATGGCATGCGCGACGGCGTTCATCACCGCGGCGATCGCGGCGGTGGTGCCGGCCTCGCCGGTGCCCTTGACGCCGAGCGGGTTGGTGGTCGCGGGGGTGGCGTGCACCGCTTCGCGGAATTCGACCGGCATGTGGTGCGTCCGCGGCGCGCCGTAATCCATGAACGAGCCGGTGACGAGCTGCCCGCCGGCGTCATAGATGACCTGCTCGGTCAGCGCCTGGCCGAGGCCGTTGGCGACGCTCCCTTGCACCTGGCCTTCGACGATCATCGGGTTGAGCATGGTGCCTGGGTCGTCGACCGCCGTGTAGCGCACGAGGTCGAGATGGCCGGTGTCGGGATCGATCTCGACCTCGGCGATGTGGACGCCGTTCGGGAAGGTGAGGGGCGTGTCGGCCTTGTCCTTGGTGTCGAGCGTCTCGGCAAGCTGGCCAGTCTTGACGAGGTCTTTGGCGCGCGCGGCCGTGTCGAACAGCGAGATGCGCCGGTCAGTGCCGACCACCAAGAACTGGCCATTGGCGTACTGGATGTCGCCTTCAGAGGCCTCGAGCAGCATCGCCGCGGCTTTCTTGCCTTTCGCCAGCATGACGTCGGCGGTGTGCAGCAGCGCATGCGACACCGCCTGCGCCGAACGCGAGCCGACGGAGGCGAAGCCCGGAATCTCCAGTGTCGAGTCGCCGTGCCTGTGCACGATCTGCTCGCGCGGAATACCGAGCTTCTCCGACAGCAGCCGGCCGAATACGGTCGCATGCGCCTGGCCGGTTGCTTGAACGTTGAGCGCCATGATGAGCTTGCTGTCACCGGGGAATTCGAGGAAGGCGCCCTCCGTCGGCAACGCCCCGGCATGCTCGAGCATGCAGGAAATGCCGATGCCGAGCCACTTCTTGCGCCGGGCGGCTTCGCGCTTGCGCTTGCCGAAGCCGGCGTAATCCGACAGCTCCATCGCCTTGGCATAGACGCCGGGGAAGTCGCCGCTGTCGTAGGTCGTGGTGACCGCCGTCTTGTACGGCATCTTCGACTTCTGGATCAGGTTCTTGCGGCGCAGCTTCGCGGTGTCGATGCCGGTGACACGCGCGGCCTCCTCGACGGCGCGGTCGAGCGCGTAGTTCGCCTCCGGCCGGCCGGCGCCGCGATAGGGGCCGATCGGCGCCGTGTTGGTGAAGACGCAGCGCGACGAGAAATCGATCTTCGGAATGTCGTACATCCCCGGCAAGCACCGCGCGACATTGTTGGTGTTGATGCCGACGCCGGCAGGCGTAACATAGGCGCCTTGGCCGCACAGGTGCTTCATGCGCACGGCGAGAAATTTTCCGGTCTCGTCGACCGCGAGCTCGGTCTCGGTCCAGGCGTCGCGGCCCTGCGTATCGGTCATGAAGGCTTCGGAGCGCGTCGACATCCAGGCGACCGGACGGCCGATTTTCTTCGAGGCGACCAGCACCGCGAGATATTCCGGATAGGTCGGCGTCTTCATGCCGAATGCGCCGCCGACGTCTTCGGTGGTGACGTGCAGTCTGTTTGGCGGCACGCCGAGGATCGGCGCGGTCTGATTGCGAACGGTGCCGGCGCTCTGCGAGCAGACGCGCAGGTGATAGACATCGGTCTTGGCGTCGTACCAGGCGTTGGCGCCGCGTGGCTCCATCGACATCACGGCCAGCCGCTGATGCTGCACGGTGACGCGCGCGACATGCGGCGCTGTCCTGATGATTTCGTCGACCTCGCGTTCGTTCTCCGCGCTTTCGACCATGCCGGGCCAATCGGTGACGATGTTGCCCGGTGCGTCGGGATGAACTTGGGGCGCGTCCGGCTTCACCGCCTCGCGCGCGTCGACGACGACCGGGAGCTCATCGTACTCGATGACGATCTGATCGACGGCGTCCAGCGCCTGGCCAATGGTTTCGGCAACCACCATCGCGATCGCCTCGCCGACATAGGTGACGCGCTCGCTGGCGAGCGTCGGCCGGAACGGCTGCACCAGCGGCTTGCCGCCGCGGCCGCGCAGGGGCGGATGCGTGCCCGCCGAGCCAAGGCCGGCGGCCTTCATGTCGGCGCCGGTCAGCACCGCCAGCACGCCTTTGCCGTTGGCCGCCTCGGCCGTATCGAGCTTCGTGAGCCTGGCATGGGCGTGCGGCGAGCGCAGAAACGCGGCAAAGGCCTGCTTGGGAAACCGCGCATCGTCGACAAAGCGGCCGGCGCCGCGCACCAGCGCCTCGTCCTCGAGCCGCACTTCGCGCCTGCCCTTGTAAGCGGTGGCCTTGGTGTCCATCGGATTGATCCCGCGCTTCTGTTCTCGTTCGGCCTTTTATAACCGAAACGCGGCACGCCAACAGGCCTTGCATGCGTGCGCCGGCCGCGGCAGTCAGGCGTGGCGCCTTATTTGGCTGTGTTAAAATTTTTCCGAGGGCGAAATGGCCGGACTTCGCACCGTCGATACTCACACGCACATTCTCACCGAGGAGACTATCGCGCTCCTCAACAAGCCGCGTGACATGGATGCGGCGAGTGCCGACGTGCACGTGCTGTCGGTGACGGTGTAACCGGGTCGCCCCGCGACGAGGCGGGTTTGCCTTGCAATAGCCTTGAGGGCGCCACGGTCGGCGTATGCGATCACGCTATGCTATAAGGCTGCTTCAAAGCGCGAATCGCCGGGGTAACCACCATGATGAAACGTTCGCTCACCATTGCCGCTCTTGCGGCGGGTCTTGCTGCCATGACGCTGGGCACGCCGGCGCTGGCGCTGACCGCCAAGCAGAAGATGGAAACCTGCAAATTCGGCGCGAACGACCAGAAGCTCAAGGGCGCGGCGCGCACGGCCTTCATCAAGAGCTGCATGAAGGACGCGCCGATGGAGCCGCACAAGCCCGCCGCGGATTCGGCCGAGCCGAAGCCGGATAACGATTAGGCCGCGCGCGGCCTAATCGTTCAGGCCGGCGCGAACCTTCTTCTTGAATTCGGCGATCGCCGAGATCGTCTCGTTGCTGAGCGGCAGGTCGACCGGCTCGCCGCGGTCGGCCGAGAGATCGGCCGCGCTATAGGTCTCCATCACGCGGCGCGCGCTTTCCGGCGTCACCATGACCGGCGCGTTCTTGATGCAGGCTTCGAGGAAGTGGATGGTTTCCGGCCCGATGCCGCCGGCAAAGACGTTGTCGACCCACTCGCCCGGCATCGTCGACATCGGGAACACCTGGCCCGTTTTCTCCGTGTTGAGCCAGTTGTCGCGCTGGGTGCCGTCGAGCGTGAGAGCGCCTTCGGTTCCGGTAATCTCGATCCAGGTCGAGCAATAGTTCGGGTAGCTCTCCGGGAAGTTCCAGCCGCCGCCGATCATCACCACGACGCCGTTGTCCATCGTGACAGTGGTGAACATGACGTCGTGCGAGCCGTTGATCGGCTCCATGTAGCCGTAGGCGCCCTGCGAATAGACCTTCACCGGCTTGGCCGGCTCGAGCAGCCAGAACACGAAATCGAGGTCGTGAGTGGACTCCATCACGACCGGCGACAGCCGCACGCGCTTGGCGATCTTCTTGCCGAGCGCGCGCGAGAGATGGCGGCTGACCAGCACCGAGACGACCTTGCCGAGCGTGCCATCGACGATCTTCTTCTTGGCGAAGGCGATCTTGGTGTTGAAGCGCTGCGAGTAGCCGATAGTGAATTTCAGGTTGTTGCGCTTGGCGAGATGGATCAGCTCGTCGGCTTCCCACAGTTCCAGCGCGATCGGCTTCTCCAGCATCACGTTCTTGCCGTTCTTCAGGCAGTCGCGTGCGATCGGATAGTGGTTGGCTTCCGGTGTGGTCGAGACGTAGACGACGGAGATGTCGGGATTATCGAGAATGTCCTGATAGTTCGGCGTCGCGGTGGCGGGCTTGTAGAGCCGCTTCACCTCGGCGAGGCGCTCGGGCTTGATGTCGCACAGGTGCAGGCGGTCGACCAGCGCGCTGCGCGCCAGCGTCTCCGCGCGCAGCCCGCCGATCCAGCCAACGCCGATCACCGCCACTTCCACCGTTTTCACGAGCGTTTCCCTTGCTCACGTTTGTCGAACGGCACCGTAGCGCATGAGCGTGAAAACAAAAGTCCCGCCGAATGCGGCGGGACTCATGACTTTGACGTTCTGAAAGTAGTCCTGCATTTCAGCAGCACTACATCGGTTTCGGCGTGATCCACGCCACCGTGGCGCCGCCGGGCTGTGCGAAGATCGCGATGCGGCCGACACCCGGAATATCGAACGGCGCGCGGCCTTCTCTGGCGCCCGCCGCCAACGCCGCCTTGTAGCGTGTGTCGACGTCATCGACCGCCACGTAGGACAGCCAGTGCTCCGGGATATGCGCGCACTGCGGATTGACGCTCATGTCGAAAATCCCGCCGGCCCGCTCCTCGCCGTTATTGATGATCCAGTAGGTGCCGCCTGGAATCGGCGTCGCGTCGAACGACCAGCCCAGCGTTGAACCGAGGAAAGACTTGGCGGCCTCGACATCGTACGTGTTGAGCTCGTTCCAGACGAACTTGCCGTGAGGTCGCCCGGGCGAGACCGCCTTGGAGGATTCGACATGCAGATAAGTGCCGAGCTTGGTGAACGTGCCGGTCCAGCCCTTCTGGTGCCGGTCGCGCGCGTCCTCGTCGAAGAACTGCTCATGGGTGAAGGTCATCATGGTGCCGGCGTCGTGTGGCTTCAGCAGCACGGTGACGAGCGACTCGCGCTCCGGCGTCGTCCGCCACGCCCAGGTGAAGACCAGCTTCTCGTTCGGGACGACCTCGCGATAGACGCCGCTCACATTGTGCTCGTCACCCGGCACAATCATGCGGATGTGGTAGCGCCCGCCGACGCGCACGTCGGCGTCCGCCTCGACGGCAGTGGTGCCGATCGGCCCCATCCATTGCGCTAGCGCTTTCGGGTCGGTCCAGGCCTTGTAGACCTGGGCCGGCGTGGCCGCGAAATACTGCTTGATGGTGAGGCTGGGCTTGACGGCTGTTGCGACTGCCATTGTTCGTTCTCCAACATGTGGGTGAAGCGTTCAAAGCTCGCCGTCCAGAATTTCTGGTACCGTTCGAGCCATTCGTTGGCTTGCTGCATCGGCGTGGCGTCCAGCACGCACGACACGGTGCGGCCGGTCTTGTTGCGCTTGATCAATCCGGCGTCGTTGAGCACGTCGAGGTGCTTCATCACCGCCGGCAGCGACATGTCGAGCGGCTCAGCCAGCTCGCTGACCGACATGGCCGCCCGTCCGCTCAACCGCGCCAACAAGCCACGCCGGGTGCAATCGGATAGAGCCGAGAAAATGCGGTCGAGCCGCTCGTCGTTATACTTTACCATATGGTTTAGTATTGAGCCGAACGAGGCGGGCGTCAAGGGGCAAATTTGCGAAGAAATCTAGGCGCTGACCCGCGCGCCGACGCCGAACACCTGCGCGGCGAACTGCGGGTAAACCTCGACCAGTTGCTGCGCCACCGGGCCGCGCAGCAAGGCGAGCGTCTCGCGCGACGGCGCCGGCGTTTCCACAACCTGGGCCGGCCGGTCGAAATCGAAGCCGGTATTGTCGTTCACTTCGTCCAGGGTATGGCCCGGGTGAATACTCTGAAGCGTGAACCGCTTCTTGCGACGATCGAAGCTGAATACGCAGCGGTTGGTCACGAGCGCGATGGGCCCGCCTTCGCGGAACACGTTCGGTTCGTTGCCGCCCGGTGCGCTGACGAAGTCGACCTTCGGCACCAGCGTTCGCTTCGAATGCTCGGTGCGGAACAGGATCACCTTGGGGACGACATAATAAAGATAGGCCGAGCCGAACGAGCCGGGGAAGCGCACCCTGGGGTGCTCGTAGTCACCGATGCTGACGAGGTTGATGTTGCCTTGGCCGTCGATCTGGCCGCCCGACAGGAAGAACACATCGATGCGTCCCTGGCCGGCGCAGTCGAACAGCTCGCGCGCGCCGTCGGTGAAGAAGTTGTGCTTGCGGCTTTGCAACAGCGACACGTAAGGCCGGGCGCCACCGTTGCGCTCGCGCGCCAGGAGCGCCGCGGTGGCCGGAATCGGCGAGGCATTGCCGACCGCGACGTGGCGGCTGTCGCCGATCAGCCCGGCGATGATGTCAGCGAGGAGCTCCTCGTCGCGAAAATCACGCGGCGCGCTTGTCATGAACATACCGGTCGAGGTAATCGGCAAAGCCTTCGGGCGTCGCAGCCATGCGCGCGTATTCCGCCATGTGCGCAGCATCGAGCGGATAAAAGTCGGGGAGCGGCAGCGGCCATGCGCCCCGTTCGGTGACGGCGACGGCCTCGATATAGAAGCCGGGCAGGGTGCCGGCCGCCATGATCGGATCGTCGAGAAAATCACGGTCCTCGATCGTCTCGACCGTGACGACCGTGCGGTCGGCGGCATGCGCCATGGTCGCCAGTTCGCGCTGCCGGCCGATCCAGACATTGCCGTTGCGGTCCGCCATCGGCGCGTGGAACAGCGCAACGTCCGGCCTGATCGCCGGCAACAGGACGATCGGATCGTCGCTGCCGAACGGGCTGTCGACCACCTTCCAGTCGTCGCGATAGTTCAGGACATCGGAGCCGATCAGCCCGCGCAGCGGCATGAAGGGCACGCCCTTCTCGCTGGCCTGCAAGGCGGCGTGCAGCGCCGGGCAGGTCGCGTCCTTCATGCGAATCGTCCCATTCACGATCGCTGCCGAGAAACGCGGCGCCGGTCCGAATTCGCCGAGGCTGACGGCCGATGTCTCCAGTGTCTCCACGCAACCGGCGCCGATCAGCATGTCGGCCTGCAGGCTGGACGTTGGCAGCGCGACGAGATGCAGCATCTTCACGCCCCGGCGAATGAGCGCGCGAGTTGCCGCCATCGGCACGCCGGAGACTTCGCGCGGCACGACAAGCATGCAGCCGTCGCGAATGCAGGAGAGAGCGTCGTCGAGCGTGTCGGTCAGTTTCGGCATATCAAAAACCGCCATGAAATAGGGCGCGACACATGATCTTTTCAGCCTTTTCCCATTGTTGTGCTTGCAACGTCCACTAGATTCTGGTGGTAGGAACCAATGACGATGACTCTGCAGAAAAAGCTGGCGGCCGGACATTTCGTGCTGACCGCCGAAGTGACGCCACCCGTTTCATTCTCGCGCGGCGACCTGCTCGACAAGGCTCTGCCGCTCAAGAGTCTCACGGACGCGGTCAACGTGACCGACGGCGCCGGCGCGCGGCCTCATCTCGGCGCGGTGACGGCGGCGGCGATGCTGGTCGAAGCCGGCATCGAGCCGATTCTTCAGCTCACCTGCCGCGACCGTAACCGCATCGGCCTGCAGAGCGAGCTGATCAGCGCCGCGGCGTGGGGTGTCGACAATCTGCTCATGCTTCGCGGTGACGATCCGAGCGCCGGCGACCAGCCGGACGCCAAGCCGGTGTTCGATCTCGATGCGCGCCAGTTGCTCGAGACCGCGCGCAAGCTGCGTGACAGCGGTGAGCTGCCGAATGGCCGCAAGGTCGCGGGCCGCGCCAGTTTTTTTCTCGGCGCGGCGGACAACCCGGTCGATCCGAAGCCTGATTGGACACCGAAGGGCCTCGAGGCGAAGGTCGCCGCCGGCGCGCAATTCGCGCAGACCCAGTTCTGCATGGATGCCGGCATCGTGCGCCGCTACACCGAGCGGCTTGCGCGGTACGGCCTCGACAAGAGGCTCTCGCTGCTGATCGGCGTCGTGCCGCTGCGTTCGGCCAAGTCGGCGCAATGGATGAAGGACAAGCTGTTCGGCACGATCATTCCTGACGCCCTCGTTGTTCGGATGGAGAAGGCCTCGGATCCCGTCGACGAAGGCGTGCGTATCTGCGTCGATCTGATCGAGGAGTTGTCGGGGATTCCCGGCGTGTCCGGCGCGCACATCATGGCGCCGAACAACGACGCGGCAGTGCCGCGCGTGATCGAGCAGGTCAGGAAGCGCGTCTCGACCGTCGCGAGAATGGCGACGGCCTAGCCGAGCGCAGAGACGGCGGCGAACAGGCCGCGGACCTGCGCTTCCGAGATATTCCGGGTAATGAAGACCAGCCGGCCCTCCCGGCTGCCCTCGGGCCATTGCTGGAGCTCGACCGGCAGGTGCGCGAGGTGCTGGACGAACTCGACGAGCACCGGCCCCTGGCAGCCCTCGACGTTGAGCAGCCCTTTGACGCGCAACAAATCCGGGCCGCGCAGGGCCGTGAGCGTGTCCATGGCGCGGGCGAATGTCGTCCACGGGAGAGGTCCGCCGGCCCGCAGCACGAAGCTGCCGATGCCGTCGCTGTGCTCGGCTTCGGCGACGAAGGGGCTGCGGTCCGACGGGGCCGGCTCCAGCAGGATGCCGGGGTCGATCTGTCCATTGATCACCGTGGCAATGGCGGCGCGAGGGTTGAGATGCCTGATCCGCTCGGTCAGCGCCGTGGTCAGCAGCGGGTCGGCGATGTCGGTCTTGGTGACGACGATGCGGTCAGCCAGGATGACCTGCTTGCGGGCTTCGGCCGCTGCTTCAAGAGTTGCCGCACCCGTTGCGGCATCCGCGACGGTGATCACCGCATCGATGTAGAAGCTGTCGCCCAGCGCGCGGTCGGTCGCGAAGCTTTGCAGGATCGGCCCGGGGTCGGCGAGGCCGCTGGTCTCGATCACGACGCGGGCAAAGCCGGGGATCGCGCCGCGTGTGCGGTCGGCGACCAAGGCGCGCAAGGTGAGCTGGAGGTCGGAGCGCACGACGCAGCACACGCAACCATTGCCGAGCAGCGAGACGGCCTCGGTGCTCTGGCGCAAAAGCGCGTCGTCGATTCCCGCTTCGCCGAATTCGTTGACGACGATCGCGGTGCCTCGTCCCTCCGGCGTCCCGAGAAAATGGCGGATCAGCGTGGTCTTGCCCGCACCCAGGAAGCCGGTGACGACGATGACCGGAATCCTGGCGCCGCGCGGCCGCGCCTGACGGCGGCCGAACGGGCCGCTATCGGGAGTGGCGAACAGGCGCGGCGTGTCCAATCAGAAATCCATCTCGAGGATGTAGAGCCCGCCGGTGTGACGGTCGACGGTGTAGACGATGCCGCGCTCGTCGACGAACACGTCGTTGAGCTGTACCGCCCCGGCCGGCGTGCCATTCGGCGCCGGCGGCACGAAGGTGCCGACTTCCTTCGGTGCGTACGGGTTCGAAATGTCGTACGCCCGCAAGCCGCCGTTGAAGAAGGTGCCGAGAACGATGTCCTCGGATTTCCAGGAGGTCGGCAGCGGCACGTTCTCGTGGATGTTGTGCGCGCCGAAGCGGCCGCCACGCTTGGCGAAGGCGTCGACCGGCGGCAGCGGGCAGGTCGAGATCGAGATCGGGTTTTTCTCGTCACGCAGGTCGAGCACCCAGATCAGCTTCGGCCAGTCCAGGGCCGCATCCTCGGTGGATTCGTCCGTCACCAGCATCAGGTCGCGGTCGAACAGCGGCACCGCCGTGTGCATGAAGCCGGTATAGGGCGGCGAATTGGTCCAGTGCGAAATGACCTGCGGCTTCGACTTGTCGGCGATGTCCATGATAAACATGCCGCCATCGATGTAGCAAAGATAAAGCCGATCCGGCCGCCGCGAATAGACATTGGTGTTGTGGGCGCGGTAGCCCTTGTCGATCGGATGGCGTGGCGGCGGCGCGACATTGTCGCCGCGGCGCGTGCCCGGCATCCACCAGCGGCCGACCTCGACCGGCTTTGCCGGATTGCGCACGTCGACGCAGCGATAGAACTGATCGTCGAGCGGGTGTGTCGGCTCGAAACCGGGCGCGCCGGACGCCATGTGCACGTATTCGCCGTCGCAGAACCAGAGTTGATGAACGCCGCGTGAGTGCGGCCCCGACGTGTCGAAGAACGAGATCGAGCGCGGGTTTTCCGGCACCGAGACGTCGAACAGCTCCATGCCGGCGGGCTGCTGCCCGACCTTCTGGCACTGATAGGCGACGGCCATAAGATTGTTCGCCGAGCACTCCAGCGAATTCGAGCGCATGTAGGGCTTCGGCAGGTCGG
Source organism: Pseudolabrys sp. (assembly GCA_029980465.1). GTDB lineage: Bacteria > Pseudomonadota > Alphaproteobacteria > Rhizobiales > Xanthobacteraceae > Pseudolabrys. The sequence goes on along the minus strand of JARYIJ010000001.1, from coordinate 1,248,572 downwards.
TCTGCACGACGATCTTCGGCTTGCGCGGGTCGGAGACGTCGACGCCGGTGAAATTCTTCGGCGCGCTTTCGTGGGCAAGCCAGGCGATGCGCCGGCCGTCTTTGGCGATGGTGATCGATATGCCTTCGCCCATGCCGCCGAAGCCGCCCAATTCGTGCTGGGCGAGCAGCTTGAAATTCCAGGTTATCGGCTCGGCATTACGGCTGAGCGGACTGTCGGCGGGCATTCATGAACTCCATGGCCGTTAGGGAGGAGGCCGGCCCGCGCCGGCCTCCGGTGACGCGGTGGTCAGGCTTGGGTCAGGCTTGCGCCTGCTTGAGAAACTCGGTGCGCATGACCTTTTTCCAGTCGGGAATCGCCTTGAGCTTCTTCTGCTTGAGCAGGATTTCAGCCTGTTTCTGCAGGTAGGATTCGGTGTCGGACGGCCAGCTCGGCTGCACCTCGACGCGCGCCAGCGCCTTCGAGAAGGTGTCCTTCGACATCGTGTAGCCCTTCGACGTGTAGAAGGAATAGATGACGTCGGCGACCTTGCCGGGATTGGACTTGAAGTCGTTGCCGACCTCGATCCAGGCCTTCAGGTAATTGACGACCGCCTGCGGGTTCTTGTCGACGAACTCGGGCGTGGCGGCCATGTAGACCGGCATGTGGTCGAAGTCGCTGTATTCGGCGATGGTCACAGCCAGGCCGTTCGCTTCGGCGATGGCGTTGTAAGGCTCGACGTTGGCCATGGCATCGACGGTCTTGGCCGCCATGGCGGCAACCATGTCATCGACGTTCATGCGGATTTCCTCGTAGTCGCCTTTCTTCAGCCCGGCTTTCGGAGCGATCTGATCGACGAAGATGTTGCCGGTCGACGAGCCCGTCTGATTGGCGACCTTGCGGCCCCTGAGCTGCTCGACCTTGGTGATGCCGAGGTCCTTGCGCGCCATCACGCGTGCGGTCTTGCCGACATACTCGATCATCGCGATCGCGACGAGACCACCGCGGTCGGCGCCGATCGCGAGCGACGGGCCGGCGTAAGTGCCGAGATCGACCTGGCGCGCCACCATCTGCTGCATGGTCTGGTTGCCGGACGGCACCGCGAATTCCTCGAACTTGATGCCGTGCTTTTCGAGATGACCCGAGCGCAGCAGGTAATAGGTCGGCATGCCCCACATGTTGGTTTGATAGCCTTGCCGCACGGTGTCGGCGGCAAGCGCCGGGCGAAGCCCGAAGCCGAGGGCGAGAGCGCCTGCGCCGGTTGCGGCCAGGCAGTCGCGGCGGGTCAGTCCATTGCTCATGCGTATCCTCCCTGGAAATTATGCGTGTTGCGTCTGGGCGCCGCCCCCTGCGGCGTGACCGAGATGATCGAGCAGGATTTTCTGGTGCTCGATGAACTCGATACTGAGTGGATCGCGCGGCCGCGGCAGCGTGACCGGCAGGTCGATCTTCACGGTGCCGGGATGAGGCGACATCACCAGCACCCGGTCGGCCAGATAGACGGCCTCGGAGACGTTGTGCGTGACGTAAATGACGGTCTTGCGCGTCTCGCGCCAGACATCCGCCAGAAGCCGCTGCATGTCGTCGCGGGTCAGCGCGTCGAGCGCGGCGAATGGCTCGTCCATCAGCAGGACAGAGGGATTGTAGGCGAGGGCGCGCGCGATCGCGACGCGCTGCTGCATGCCGCCCGACATGTGATGAGGGTAGGACGAGCAGAATTTCTCGAGCTTGACCAGCCGGAGCTGCTCGCGGGCTATCTTCTCGCGCTCGTCCTTCGGCACGCCCTTCATCTCGAGGCCGAAGCAGACGTTGCCGAGCGCCGTGCGCCACGGAAAAAGCTGCGCGAAGTCCTGAAATACCATGCCGCGGTCGAGACCGTGGCCGTCGACCTTCTTGCCGTCGATGCGGATTTCGCCTTCGGCCGGCGTCAGAAAGCCCGCGATCATGTTGAGCAGGGTCGACTTGCCGCAGCCGGACGGGCCGACGATGCAGACGAATTCCGACGGCTTGATCGCCACGCTGATGTCCTTGACGCCGGGCACTTTCCCCGACGGCGTGTCGTAGGTCAGCGTGACGCCACTGATTTCGATTGGAACCATCGGCAATTAGCCCTTCGCCGCCCGCACCATACCCCACCGCTGAACGGTGGCGCGCTCGATCGAGCCGAACACCAGCCGTTCGAACACGTAGCCGATCGCGCCGATCACGATGAGCGCGGCCAGCATGATGTCGGTGTTGAGGAATTCCTTGGCGTCGAAGATGACCCAGCCGAGCCCCCAATCCGAAGCCGCGATCATTTCGGCGCCGACAACGGCGATCCAGGAGCGCAGGAACGCCTGACGCATGCCGGTGATGATAAAGGGCGAGGCGCCGGGAATGATGACTTTCCAGAACAGCCGGCGCTCGTCGGCGCCCATGGCGCCGGCGGCGCGCAGCCACAGCGGGTTGACGGCGCGCACGCCGGACCACGTGTTGAAAACGACCGAGAAGGTCGCGGCGTAGAGCACGATGAGAATGGTCGTCGTGTTGCCGATGCCGAACCACAGCATGAACAGCGGCACCAGCGAGAACGACGGAATCGGCATCAGCGCGCTGATGAGCGGCAGGCAGAAATTCTCGACGCGCGGGAACCGGGCCATGGCAATGCCGAGCGGCACGCCGACCGCGATGGCCAGGACGAAGCCGACCATGACGCGGTACAAAGTGAAGGCTGCATGCCAGATCATGGTGCCGTCGGCGATCGAGGCGATCAGCGTCCGGGCGATGGTCGGCAAGGTCGGCATCAGCGCGGGCGAGAAGTGACCGCTGCGCGCCACGATCTCGTACAGCGCGGCGACGCAGACGATCGACACGCCGCCGCGGATGAGCGATCGGGTACGGTCGTCCATCACTTCACCATGCCCCACCGCACCACGGTGTAGTCCTCGATCTTCTTGAAAACGAATTTTTCGAGCGCGAGGCCGAGCAGGGCGATGATGACAATTCCCGACATCATCGCGTCGGTATCCAGGAACTTGCGGGCGCCGAAGATGAGCCAGCCGAGACCCCACGGCACGGCCGCAAGCATCTCGACGGCGATCAGGATGCGCCAGGCTTGCGCGAGGCCCAGGCGAAGCCCGGTCAAGATGTAGGGCAGCGCGCCCGGCAGGATGACCTGCCTGAACAGGCGACGGTCGTCCGCGCCCATCGCCTGGGCGGAACGCAACCAGATTTCCTTGACGGCTTTCACGCCGGTCCAGCTATTGAAAATAACTGGGAACGCCGAGACGAAGCCGACGAGCAGGATCGAAGGCAGGTTGCCGAGGCCGAACCACAGCAGGAAGAGCGGCGCATAAGCGAGACCGGGGATCGGCGCGACGATCGAAATCAGCGGCAGCAGGATGTCCTCGGCGCGCCGCGAGCGGCCCATCGCTACGCCGATGGCGACGCCAAAGACGGCCGCCAGCCCAAAGCCCGCCAGCAGGCGCAGCACGGTGTCGACGGTGTGATGCTCGAGAATGCCGGACGCCGTCAGGCTGACGAATCTGGCGGCGATGTCCTCGATCGGCGGAAAGAGCTGACGCGGAAAAACTCCGAGCCAGGCGACAATTTCCCAAAGAGCTGCGACGACCAGAAACGGAAACGTGTTGCGCCACGCCGTGCGCCATGTCTGACGGCCCACGCGGGCATCTGGCCGTCCCACAACGGCGGCGGCATCTGACATGGCCGGTGTCCTCCCTGACTTCTTGTCGTGTTTTGGGCGGCCTGCAAAGCGCGAGTGTAACCGAACCTCCTTGATTGGAAAGGACAACCGGCGGACATTGCGGCGCATGCTTGCTGTGCTAGGACAACACGGAACGGCGGTCTCGATTTTCAAACCGCGAATACGCAGGGAGTTTCGGAATGTCGAAAACGACAATCGGCTGGATCGGCGCAGGCCGCATGGGCTACCCGATGATCGAGCGCCTGCTCAAGGCCGGTCACGACGTGACGGTATGGAACCGCACGCGCGCAAAGGCCGAGTCGCTGACGCAACATGGCGCCAAGCTGGTCGACAAGCCGGTCGAGCTTGCCGGCTGCGACGTGGTGTTCGCCATCGTGTCGACCGGCAAGGACGTCGAGCAGGTGCTGTTCGGCAAGGACGGCGTGCTCACCGGCAGCAAGAAGCCGAAGACGGTCGTCGATTGCTCCTCGATCGCGGTCGAGGAATCGGCGGAGATTCGTAAAAAACTCACGGAGAAGGGCGTCGGCTTCGTCGCCTCGCCGGTGTCGGGCAACGGCAAGGTCATCAAGGCCGGCAAGCTGTCGGCGGTGATTTCCGGCCCGGAAGCCGACTGCAAGACCGTGACGCCGCTGATCGAGGTCTTCGCGCCGCGCGGCGTATCCTATGTCGGCGACGGCGAGCTCGCCCGCATCTGCAAGATCGCGCACAACGTGATGCTCGGCGTCGTGATCGAGAACCTGATCGAGATCACGCTGCTCGCCAACAAGATGGGCGTGCCGCGCCACGCCTTCCTCGCCTTCATGAACAACGGCGTGATGGGCTCGATGTTCACCGCCTACAAGTCGCCGGCGCTCGTCAATCTCGACTGGACCACGACGTTCACGCCCGAGCTGCTGCGCAAGGACCTCGACCTCGGCCTCGAGCTCGGCCGCGAGTGGGACGTGCCGATGCCGGTCACGGCGGCAACCCGCGAGGTGCTGCAGGGCCATATCGGCAAGGCGCTGGCCAGCAAGAATCCGCGCGAGATTCTCGACAAGGATTTCGCGATGATGGCGGAGACGATGGCCGAACTTTCGGGCATGGCGCTCAAGAGCGAGAACAAGAACGTCCCGACTGGCCTCGAAAGCTGATGCGGCGCAGCGCATAAAAAAGGGCCGCTTGCGCGGCCCTATTGTGCATGAGGTGGAGGATTCGGGCCGCCGTCTCCTGGTGGGAGGAGCGCGGCGGCTGCGCACAACGACCAGTCAAGCCTGAGGGCTTCGGCGTCACAAGTAAAATACCTGTAAATCTTGGCTCTTGGCACAGAGCATCGGGATCGCTCGGAGCAGGCGCAGCGGCCGCCTGCCTACCATCACGCGGTCAAGCCGTGTGTGCTCAGAGTCTGACTCGAAAACAGTCCGTCAAAATCAATGGCCATCCCGGACGCGGTGCAGCACGAGCCATCAGCGCGTTGACGCGCGCCTTCGACGCGCTATGGCGAAGTGGTGCACCGCAGAGCCGGGATCCCGGTTATACGTAAAGAAACCGGGGTCCCGGGCCTGCAGCGCATCGTTTCTCAGCGAAAGTCGGGTCTACCCGACTTTCGCCACGTCCTTGGAATGCGCAAGTTGGATGAATCCGACTTGCGATGCTGCGCCCGGGACACGACTTTGAAAACCCGGAATCATTTCCGGTTAGACTCTCAGGACTCACGTTGAGTGAGCGCTGGCCTGTTCTTCAGGACCGGCGGATCGCTAAGCGCCGGATTGACGGATCTCGAGCGTGGCGGGCTGCATCAGCGCGAGGCGCTGCTTCATCGCCGGCTCGAAGCCGTGCATGCCGAGGAACCACTGCATGGCGACGACCGCGCCCTTGACCGGCTGAAGCAGGCCGAGACAGAGCCCGAGCGTCAGCGGCAGCCACAGCGCGAGGTGGATCCAATAGGCCGGATGGAAGTCCGTCTCGACCATCAGGATCAGCGGCACCACGATATGACCGGCGATCACGATGACCAGATAGGCGGGGAAGTCGTCGGCGCGATGATGATGGAACGGCTCGCCGCAGGATGGGCACTCATCCGCAACTTTCAGGAACGCGCGGAACAGCTTGCCTTCGCCGCACGCCGGGCAGCGGCACCGGACGCCGCGCCACATGGCCTGGGGCAGGTTGCGCGGCAATTTGTCGAGAGTCATTGATCGATAGGTCCTTGGAGAGTCTGCCGCCTAAATAGGCTCTCGGAGCGGTCCGGGCCAGTATTTTGGCCGCACGTCTGCCTTGCGCCGTGCGGCCAACCGTCGCGTCAGTAGCGGTGTGAGATCGGCAATTCCTCGGCCGGGAACAGCGTGATCACGCGGCAGCCCTTGTCGGTGACGACGACCTCTTCCTCGATGCGGGCGCCGGAGAAGCCGTCGGTCGCCGGGCAGTAGGTTTCGATCGCGAACACCATGCCCTCCTTGATCTCTGTCGGATGGTCCATCGACACCACCCGCGAAATAACCGGCCGCTCGTGCAGCGCGAGGCCGAGGCCGTGGGCGAACTGCAGGCCGAAGGCCGAGGTCTCGTCCGGAAAGCCGAACTCCTCCGCCTTCGGGAAGGCGGCGCAGATATGGGCGGTGGTGGCGCCGGGCTTGATGCGCGCAATGGCGTTGTCGAGCCATTCGCGCGCCTTCTTGTAGGCGTCATGCTGCGCCGGAGTGGCGCGGCCGACGTTGAAGGTGCGGTAGTAGCAGGTGCGATAGCCCATGAACGACTGCAGGATGTCGAAGAACGCCTGGTCGCCGGGGCGCAGCATGCGGTCCGTGAAGTTGTGCGGATGCGGGTTGCAGCGCTCGCCGGAGATGGCGTTGACCGCCTCGACGTCGTCGGAGCCGTGGCGATAGAGGAACTCGTTGACCTTGGCGACGATGTCGTTCTCGCGCACGCCGGGCTTCAACTCCTCGCTGACCATGTGGTAGGCGCCGTCAACCATCGCGGCGGCGCGGTTCAGCAGCGCGATCTCGTCGGCCGACTTCACCTCGCGCGCCTCGAGCATGACCTGCTGGCCGTCGACGATGGTGAGTCCCGCCTTCTGCAGTTCGAACATCATCGGCGGCTCGATGATGTCGACGCCGATCGGCATCTTGTCGCAACCGGCCTCCTTGATCAGCGAAGCGATTTCCTTGGCGTGCTTGGCCATCAGGCCGAACGACGGATCGACCATGCCGCGCATGCCGATGATGCCGGCCTTGCAGTTTTCCGGCTTGAGCCACGGCGTGTAGAGCTTGTGATGCACGGCGGCAGAGCCGAAGTCCCACAGGATCGGCTCGCCGGTGCGGGTCAGCAGCGCCCAGCGGCACAGCTTGTCCCGTTCCCACTCGCCGATCTTGGTCGAGGTCAGGTAGCGGATGTTGTTGACGTCGAAGACGAGCAGGGCGCCGAGGCTCGACGCCTCCAGCGCCTGCCTGGCGCGGCCGAGCCGGTAACGGTGCAGGCGGCGGTAATCGACGCGCTCCTCGAAGTCGACGCCCATGATGCCAAGCGAGGGCAGGGCGCGGCCCCAGTTGAAGCGGGGGTTGATGTCTTCGGCGCGGATTTGCGTCGGCTCGCGCGTTCTCTCGTCCATAGGCGTCCTCCTTATTCTCCGTCATCCTGAGGTGCGAGCCGCAATAGCGGCGAGCCTCGAAGGATGACGGCCCGTGTGGCTCATTTTAGACTATCACAATGTCCGTCTGCGTTTACATGCTGCGTTGTGGCGACGGCTCGTTCTATGTGGGCGTGGCGAACCATCTGGAGCGCAGAATTTCAGAGCATCAAACCAGAGTCTATAGCGGCTATACGAGCAAGCGGTTGCCGGTTGAACTCGTATGGTCGGTGTCGTTCGAGCACGCCGCCGACGCTGTCGCCGCTGAAAGGCAATTGAAGGGCTGGAGCCGCGCGAAGAAGGAAGCGCTTATTCGTGGTGATTGGACGCTCGTTCGGACTCTTTCCCGGCGCCGCGGAGGTAAACCCAGGTCGTCACTCTGAGACGCGAGCGTAGCGAGCCTTGAAGGGTGCCCGCCCGATGTTGCAACGACTGGGCCGCTCATCCTTCGAGGGCGGCCTTCGGCCGCCACCTCAGGATGACGGACCAAAATCGAATCCGCGTCACGCCACTTTCCTGCCCCACAGCCGCTGCGAGGCGAGATCGGCGCCCTCGCGCAGCGCCCTGAGCTTGAGCCACACCGCCGGCTCGATCACCCATTCGCGGTTGGTGAAGGTGCCGAAGCCGCAATCGGTCGAGGCGACGACGCGCTCGCGGTCGCCGACCGCGGCGACGGCGTCCTCGATCCGCCGCGCCACCACCTCCGGATGCTCGACGATATTGTTGGTCGTCTCGATCACGCCCGGCACCAGGATCATGTCCTTTGGCAGCGGATGCTGCTTGAAGGCCGCGTATTCGTGAGCGTGGCGCGGGTTGGAGAACTCGATCGACAGCGCGCCGACCTTGGCTTGGTAGATCGCTGGCAGGATCTTGGCGAGCGCCACGTCGTAGATATGCGGACCCTCCCAGTTGCCGTAGCAGACGTGCAGGCGCACCTGCTCGCGCGGGATGCCGGCAATGCCGTCATTGATCGACGCGATATGCTTCTCGACGCGCTTGACGAAGTCGCTGTCGCTCAAGTCGCGATACATCATGGTGCGGTCCATCGCGAGGTCGGGCGCGTCGATCTGCAGCGTCAGGCCGGCCTTGGCGATGGCCTGGTATTCGTTCTTCATCTCGCGGGCGATGGCGTCGAGATACTTGTCATGACTCTCGTAGTACGCGTTGAGCATCGTCGACGAGATGATGCCGGGCGAGGGCGCGGTCATGAACAGCTCGGTGAACTTGCCGTTTGCGATCCGTTTGAAGCGCGCGATCTCGTTCTCGAGCGGCTTGATGTCGAGATACTTGATCTCGGCCTGGGCCTCCGGCGCATTTTGCTGCTTGCTCACGTGCGGGAAGCGCCGCGCCAGGCTCGCGACCAGTTCGGGAAAGTCCTCGAACTCGCGGCCGCGCCGCCGTTTCGAGACGCCACCGAAGCCCGACATGCGCTGCGGCACGTAGGTCTGGAAGCCGACGCGCTGCTGTTCGCCGTCGTTGCCGATGTCGATACCGGCCGCGATCTGCTTCTCGACGACGTGCGAAACGGCGCGGTCCATTTCCGCGTCCATCTCGGCCCTGTCGTAGGGTTCACCGGCCTCGCGCTTGACCAGAAGGTCCGACAGCGCGTCGTTGCGCGGCAGGCTGCCGACGTGAGTGGTCAGAATCCGGTCACGGCTGAATTGCATTATAATTCGCTCCCTTGGCCGCGCGCTTCTCTTGAGGCTTGAATGGCGGCAGGTGCGACGGCCTAGCAGGATTGCGGCGCCAACGCACGCTCTGCATAATATCGCCAATCCAGGGAGGACATAACAATGTCAACGGCGCAAGCGCGTGCGCTCGACTCGGCCGTAGTCGAAGCCGTGGGCGAAATCCCACGCGACTATAATTTCGCCGCCGACATTCTCAAGCAGAACCTCGACAAAGGCCGCGCCAACAAGCCGGTCTATATCGACCCGCGCGGATCGTGGACCTATGGGCAGCTCGCCGATCGCGTCGAGCGCTTCGGCCAGGCGCTGCGCGCGCTCGGCATCCGGCGCGAAGAGCGCGTGCTGATGTGCATGGCCGATACCATCGATTGGCCAACCGCGTTCCTCGGTTGTCTCAAGGCCGGCATCGTCGCCATTCCGGTGAACACGCTGCTTACCGAAGACGACTATGCCTACATGCTGGCGGACAGCCGTGCCCGCTGCCTGATCGTGTCGGAGCTGTTCTATCCGAAGTTCGAGGCGCTGATCGACGCCGCGCCCGATCTCGAGCACGTCATCGTGTCGGGAAAGGATGCGAAGTCGCACCTGAATTTAGAGGACCTGATCGAGAACGCGGCGGGCGAGCCCTACACGGCGCCGACCACGCGCGACGACATGGCCTTCTGGCTCTATACGTCCGGCTCGACCGGCAAGCCCAAGGGCGCGGTGCACGTGCACGGCAGCCTCAAGCTCACGGCCGATCTCTATGGCACGCCGATCGCGGGCCTTCGCGAGGACGACGTCATCTATTCGGTGGCGAAGCTGTTCTTTGCCTACGGCCTCGGCAATGCGTTGACGTTCCCGATGGCAGTCGGCGCGACCACGGTGCTGCTGCCGGACCGGCCAACGCCCGACAGCGTGGCGGCGCTGCTCAGGACACATCCGGTCACGGTGCTGTGGGGCGTGCCGACATTCTATGGAGCGTTCCTGAACAGCCCGAACGCGCCGCAGAAATCCGAAGTCAAGCTGCGCCGCTGCCTGTCGGCGGGCGAGGCGCTGCCGGAGGAGATCGCCAGGCGGTTCAAGGAGCGCTACGGCGTCGAGATTTCCGACGGTCTCGGCACCACCGAGATGCTGCACATCTATCTCACCAACCGCCCCGGCGCGACCAAGTACGGCACCACGGGACAGGCCGTGCCCGGCTACGAGATCAAGCTGGTCGGCGAGAATGGCGAGACGGTGCCGCGAGGCGAAATGGGCGAGCTCTATGTGCGCGGCCCGACCAGCGCGATCATGTACTGGAACAACCGCGAGAAGTCGCGCTCGACCTTCCGGGGCGAATGGACGCGCTCGGGCGACAAATACATTGAAGATGCGGACGGCTATTACGTCTGCTGCGGCCGCGCCGACGACATGCTCAAGGTATCGGGACTTTACGTCTCGCCGTTCGAGGTCGAAGCGGCGCTGCTGACGCATCCGGACGTGCTCGAAGCGGCCGTGGTCGGCTGGAACGACGAGCAGAAGCTGGTGAAGCCCAAGGCCTTCGTCGTGCTCAAGTCGCCGGACAAGGCCGGCGATGCGCTTGCGCGCGCGTTGCAGGAGCATGTGAAATCGAAGCTCGCGCCGTTCAAGTATCCGCGCTGGATCGAATTCCGCGCCGACCTGCCGAAGACGGCGACGGGGAAGATCCAGCGGTTCAAGTTGCGGGCGGAAGGGCAGGCATGATGGGTGCGCGCGCCTCCCTGTTCCGCCTCATCCTGAGGAGCACCCGCAGGGTGCGTCTCGAAGGATGGGGCGGCCCATGGTTCGAGACGCGCTACTGCGTAGCGCTCCTCACCATGAGGTCGTGATATGATGCTTACCGATTCTGGCTTCCTGTCCGTCAACGGCCAGAGCCTTGAATACCGCATGATCGGACCGCGGCCCGGCGCGGCGCCGACCTTGGTGATGCTGCACGAAGGGCTCGGCTGCGTCGGCCTGTGGGGCGATTTCCCCACCAAGCTGCAAGAAGCGACCGGCTGCGGCGTCTTCGTCTATTCGCGCGCGGGCTACGGCCAATCGAGCCCGGTCACGCTGCCGTGGCCACTCACCTATATGCATGATGAGGCGCGTGTCATCTTGTCTGTCTTGCTCGATGCCATCGGCTTCAGGGAGGGCCTGCTGATCGGCCACAGCGACGGCGCTTCGATCGCCACGATCTATGCCGGCTCGCATCAGGATCATCGCCTGCGTGGCCTCGTCCTGATCGCGCCGCATTTTTTCACCGAGGATGCCGGCATTGCCTCGATCCGTGAAGCGAAGACGGCTTACGAGACGACCGACCTGCGGGCCAAGCTGGCGCGCTGGCACAAGGATCCGGACAACGCCTTCCATGGCTGGAACGGCGCCTGGCTCGATCCCGATTTTCGGAAGTGGGACATCACGGAAGAGCTCGGCTACATCCGCGTGCCGATCCTCATCGTGCAGGGTGAAGACGACCAGTACGGCACGGTGAAGCAGATCGAAGTGGCCGAGCGCGACTGCTATTGCCCGGTCGAGGTCGCGCTATTGCCGGGCGCGAAGCACTCGCCGCAGCGCGAGGCGCCAGAGCTGACGCTTGAAACGATTTCAGGCTTCGTGAATCGCGTTCTGGAACGAGAGACAGTTTAGCCTCGGCGTCATGCCCGCGGAAGCGGGCTTCCAGCAGACGATGAGTTAGAAGTTCACGACCGGCGCTACCCTTACTGGATCACCCGCTCGCTGTTCAGCCTGGGGACATAGATGACGCCTGTTCGGAGACATGGCTGACAGATTGATGGTTGGTCAAGTCAATGGTTGCGATCTGATGGGCTGCGAAGAAGATGCCATAGCGACCGTCGGTACTGAGGGGTCGGATGGCGAGACGCTCGCCGCGGAAGGCTTGTGGGACTTTCCACAGCCGCCCCTTGAAGCTGACATAGGCTTTGGTGGTTGAGACCGAGCGAACGATCTCACAGTCATCGTATTCAACCTCGGGCAGGCGGTCGGGCATTGGCCGCATGCTCGGCCGATAGCGGCTTGCCGGCACCTCCTGGTCGAGCGCTTCGTGCGGTCGATCGAGATTGTAGACGTCACGCCAGCGATCGAGCGTGCGCTGGACAGCAGCAAGATTGCGAAAGCGCTCGAAGGCGAACACCTCGGCCTTGAGCGTGCGATGAAAGCGCTCGTTCTTGCCGCGGCTCTGCGGGTGATAAGGCCTGCTGTGGATCACCCCGACGCCGAGCTTCAACAGCCAGACGCCGAGCCTGGTCCAGGGCTCGTCGAGGGTAAACCCCCAAGGACCGCCGTTGTCGACGAACACCGCCTCCGGCAGCCCGTAGCGGCGGAATGTCGTCTGCAGGTGCATTTTGACCGTCGTTCCTTGCTCATTCGCGCATGCTGCCAGGCACAAGGCAAAGCGCGAATGATCGTCGATCATGGTCAGCGGATGACACGATGCGCCGTCGCCGAGCGGCATGTGACCCTTGAAGTCCATCTGCCAGAGCAGGTTCGGCGCCTGCTTCTCGAACCGCCGATAGGGCTGACCGGGGGTGCCGGCCGGCGGCGGGACGCGGCCGTGCCGCCGCAGAATGGCGTGCACGGTCGAGACCGCAGGAACATGCTGCCCTGTGCGCGCAAGGCAGCGGGCGATCTTGCGCGCTCCCCACACCGGATGCGCATCACGCACCGCCAGCACCGCAGCTTCGATGGCTGCGTCACTGCGAGCAGGACTAGCGAGCGGCCGGCGCGAATGATCCGCGAGCTCGGTCTCGCCAGCCGCAAACCGATCCAGCCATTTGTAACCCACCGTCGAGCTGATCCCAAAGCGACGGCAAAGCTCCCGCCGGTTCACACCCTCTTGCATTGCAAGTCGCACAAACTCACGACGCTGATCCACGACAGACACCTCGTGCCACGGCATGGACGGCCTCCCTTGCAGCCGAATCCACGCAATGATGATGTGTCAGCCATGTCCCCGAACACCTGTCAGTCATGTGTCCGGGCTGAACATCGCGCGGGTGATGACAGCCGAGAGTGCCGCAGACGTTCATCCTCATGGTGAGGAGCCCGCCGGCAGGCGGGCGTCTCGAACCATGCAGGCCAAGTACGTTGATACGTTGGCCTCATCCTTCGAGACGCCGCTTCGCGGCTCCTCAGAGTCTGCTGACTCGAAAAGAAACCCGTCAGAATCAACGACGTGTCCCGGACGCGGTGCCGCACAAGCGTAGCGCCGTGATGCACCGCAGAGCCGGGACCCCGGTTATACGCAAAGAAACCGGGGTCCCGGGTCTGCAGCGCATCGTTTCACGCTGCGCTGCGCCCGGGACATGAACTTGAAACCCGGAATCATTTCCGGTCAGGCTCCTCAGGATGAGGGCGCTTACTCCGCCGCCCGCCTTGCCGCGCCGCCGTGCGCCGAGGTCAGGTAATCCATCGCCACCTGCACGCCGCCTTTCTTGTGCGGGACATTGGCAAGCGACAGCGCCATCTCGGTGATGGCAAGGCCGCCGAGCAGGTCGCCGTCGTTGATGTCGCCGAGGTGGCCGATACGGAACATCTTGCCGGCGAATCGGCCGAAGCTCGCGCCGTACGCAATGTTGAAATGCTCGAGCGCCAGCGCGCGGAAGGCGTCGGCGTCGACGCCATCGGGCGTCAGCACGGCGGTCAGCGTCGGCGAATAGGCCTTCGGATCGGCGCAGATGATGTCGAGGCCCCAGTGCTTCACGGCGCGGCGTGTCGCTTCGGCGAGGCGGCCGTGACGCGCGAACACGTTATCGAGGCCTTCCTCATGCAGCATGTCGATCGCCACCGCGAGACCCTGCAGCATGTTGGTTGCCGGCGTGTAGGGGAAGAAGCCAGACTTGTTCATGGTGATCATGTCGTCCCACGACCAGAACGACTTTGGCAGCTTCGCCGTCTTGGCGGCGGCGAGCGCCTTGTCGCTCACGGCGTTGAACGACATGCCGGGCGGCAGCATCAGGCCCTTCTGCGAGCCGCCGACCGTAACGTCGACGCCCCACTCATCGTGGCGGTAATCGGTCGAGGCGAGCGAGGAGATGGTGTCGACGAACAGCAGCGCGGGATGGCCGGCGGCGTCGATCGCCTTGCGGATAGCCGCGATGTCGGAGAGGGTGCCGGTCGAGGTCTCGTTGTGCAGGACGCAGACCGCCTTGATCTCTTTATTCTTGTCGTCCTTCAGCTTGGCTTCGATGGCAGCCGGGTCGGCCGGATGACGCCAGTCGGTGTGGATGAACTCCGGCTTGAGGCCGAGCTTCTTGGCCATGTTCTTCCACAGCGTGCCGAACTGGCCGGTCTCGACCATGATGATGCGGTCGCCGGGCGACATCGTGTTGGCGAGCGCCGCTTCCCACGCGCCGGTGCCGGTCGCGGTGTAGATGATGACCGGATTGGCGGTCTTGAAGATGGTCTTGATGCCTTCAAGGCAGCGCTTGGCGAGCTTGGCGAACTCCGGACCGCGATGGTCGATGATCGGCGTGTCGATCGCACGCAGGATGCGATCCGGAACCGGCGTCGGTCCGGGGATGTGGAGGTGGTGACGTCCGATTGCACGCGAAGAATTCTGAGCCATAGGTCAACGCTCCCAAAACGGCGCAAGCGCTCTCAAATCGTGAAAATTCGTGGGAAGGCCACGGCCCGTCCCGGTCGGGTTCGGTTGGGAGCGGTGCTTGGCGGCGATGAACTATAAATGTAACAGTCGGGTCAAGAACAATTCACGGCGAAGACCGCACAAGCGGACTGCTTGCTATCGGCGCATAGAGAAACGCGATGGGCGAACGGGTTGTGCCGGGGCTGGAACGGCGGCTGAAGGCCGACATCGGCGGCGACGTCCATTTCGACCGGTTCACGCGTGGCCGCTATGCGACCGACGCATCGCACTACCAGATCGTGCCGCTCGGCGTGGTGGCGCCGAGGACGATGGATGAAGCCGAGCGGGCCATCGCCATCGCGCGCGACGAGAAGGTCACGGTGCTGGCGCGCGGCGGCGGCACCTCGCAGGCCGGCCAGACGGTCAACGAGTCGCTGGTCGTCGATTGCTCGAAATACCTCACTCGCATCATCGACCTCGACGTGAAGGGCAGGCGCTGCGTCGTCGAGCCGGGCATCGTGCTCGACGAGCTCAACCGGGCACTGCGGCCGCACGGACTGTGGTTTCCGGTCGACGTCTCGACCTCGTCGCGGGCCACGCTCGGCGGCATGACCGCCAACAATTCCTGCGGCGGCCGGTCGCTGCGCTACGGCACGACGCGCGATAACGTGCTGTCGATCGACGCGCTGCTGGCCGACGGCGCCAGGGCGCATTTCGGCAGCATTGGCCATGACCTCTCCGGCATCGCGCCGGACTCGGCGCTTCGTCCGATTGCCGAGCGGCTGCTCTCGATCGGCGCTCGCGAAAAGGATGATGTCGAGGCCCGGTTTCCGAAAGTGCAGCGCCGGGTCGGCGGCTACAATCTCGACGCGCTGGTGCCCGGTAAGAACGACATCAACCTGTCGCACATCCTCGTCGGCGGCGAAGGCACGCTCGCCTTCTCGACGCAGATCGAATTGAAGCTGTGGCCCGCGCTCGGCCGCCGCGCGGTCGGCGCCTGCCACTTCGGCAGCTTCTACGAGGCGATGAACTCGGCGCAGCATATCGTGCGGCTGGCCCCGATCGGCGTCGAGCTGATCGATCGAACCATGATCGAATTGGCGCGCGAGATCGCGATCTTCCGCCCGACGCTCGACCAGTTCGTGCGCGAGACGCCGGAAGCCATCCTGCTGGTCGAATTCGGCGAGGACGACCACGACGAGAACCTGCGCCGGCTCAGGCAGCTCCAGGATCTGATGGGTGACCTCGGCTTCGGCTGGGACAAGAGCGGCGCCAGATGGGGCGGCGTCGTCGACGTGCTCAACCCGGATCTGCAAGCCGCGATCACCGAGGTGCGCACTTCAGGCCTCAACATCATGATGTCGATGAAGGACGAAGGGAAGCCCGTGTCCTTCGTCGAGGATTGCGCCGTGCCGCTCGAGCATCTGGCCGATTACACGCAGCGCCTGACCGAGGTGTTCGCCAGGCATGGCACGCGCGGCACCTGGTACGCGCATGCCGGTTCCGGCTGCCTCCATGTGCGGCCGATCCTCAACCTGCGGCAGGAGAAGGACGTGCGCGCCATGCGCGTCATCGCCGAAGAGGCGTTCGCGATGGTGCGCGAATACAAGGGCTCGCATTCGGGCGAGCACGGCGACGGCCTGGTGCGCTCGGAATTCAACGAGCCAATGTTTGGCTCGCGGCTCGCGCGCGCCTTCGAGGAGGTCAAGGATATCTTTGATCCGAACGGCCTGTTCAATCCGGGCAAGATCGTGCGGGCGCCGAAGTTCGACACGCGCGAACTGTTCCGCTTCGCGCCCGGCTATCACGGCAAACCGCTGACGACGCAGCTTGACTGGTCGGCCTATCCGGGCACCGGTGGCGGGTTTCAGGGCGCCGTCGAGATGTGCAACAACAACGGCGCTTGCCGCAAGCTCGCCGGCGGCGTGATGTGTCCGAGCTATCGCGTCACCCGCGACGAGCGCGACGTCACCCGTGGCCGCGCCAATACGCTGCGGCTCGCCGTCACCGGCCAGCTTGGGCCGGATGCCTTGGCATCGGACGAGATGGCCGAAACGCTCAAGCTGTGCGTGTCGTGCAAGGCGTGCCGCCGCGAATGCCCGACCGGCGTCGACATGGCGCGGATGAAGATCGAGGTGCAGGCGGCGCGGGCCGCAAAGCACGGCCTGTCGCTGCATGGCCGGCTGGTCGGCTGGCTGCCGCGCTATGCCGGATACGCGGCGAAAGTGCCGTGGCTGCTCAACCTGCGGAACGCGCTGCCGCCGCTGCGCTGGCTGTCAGAGGCGGCCGCCGGGTTCTCGGCGAAGCGCAGCCTGCCGCGCTGGCGCTCGGACATCTTCAGGGACACGCGCGTCGCCGCCGGCCCCGCGAGTGGCCGCGACGTCGTGCTGTTCGCCGACACGTTCAACCGCACCTTCGAGCGCGAGGTCGTCGACGACGCCGTCAAGGTGCTCGCCGCCGCCGGATACCGCGTTCATGTCGCCGCGCCGGCGGCGGACGGCGAGCGGCCGTTGTGCTGCGGGCGCACCTTCTTGTCGGTCGGCAAGGTCGGGGAGGCGAAGCGGGAAGCCGAGCGGGTGCTCGCGGCGCTATCACCCTATGTCTCGCGCGGCGTCCCGGTGGTCGGGCTCGAGCCGAGCTGCCTATTCACATTCCGCGACGAGCTGCCTGCGCTCATCAAGACCGATGCCACAAGGCGACTCGCCGACAATTCATTCCTATTCGAGGAATTCCTGGCGCGCGAGCAGAAGGCCGGCCGTCTCTCCATTCCGCTCAAGCCGCTCAACAAGCGCGCGCTGCTGCACGGCCACTGCCACCAGAAGGCCTTCGCGGCGATGGGCAGCGTGCAGGCGGCGCTCAAGCTCGTTCCCGGCCTCGAGGTCGAAACCGTCGAATCGAGTTGCTGCGGCATGGCCGGGGCGTTCGGCTACAAGGCCGACACCATCGATGTCTCGTTGAAGATGGGCGAGCTGTCGCTGCTTCCCGCCGTCCGCAAGGCCGCCGCCGGTACGCTGATCGTCGCCGACGGCACATCGTGCCGCCACCAGATCCATGACGGCACCGGCCGCGAGGCCGTGCATGTTGCCCGTATTCTCGCGATGAGTCTCGACGCCGCGCGCTAGAGCCGTTTCGCTTTTGGTGAAAATGGGGACTCGTCATTGCCGGGCAACCGGGTCCGTGCGAAGCGCGGCCCGGTCGTAAACTTGACCCGGCAATCCATCCTTTTGAAATGACTCATCTTTTTCGATAGATGCGCGGGTCAAGCCCGCGCATGACGATTCCGAGCAAACCTGAACCGCTTTAGAGCAGCGCGAGCACTTCCGGAATGATCAGCGTGCTGCCCGACAGGAGCAGCACGACCAGGATGAGTTTGCGGAACGCCAGGTCGTTGAGAAGATAGTAAAGCTTGAATCCGAGCAGCATCCCGAGGATCAGCGGAACGGCTCCCATCACGTAGAGCTTGAACGTCGCCGCCGTCATCGCGCCGCGATAGAGCAGGGATATCCCGCCGACCATGAACGTCGACAGGATTACCGGCTGATACACGGCGCGCTGCTCGTCCTTGGTCCAGCCGCGCATGCCGCACCAGATGGTGACGAAGACGCCCGCCAGTCCCGTCATACCGCCGAGCACGCCGTTGAGGAGGCCGACACCGATCTCGGCCGGCAGGTTGGCCGGGATCGCCTTGAGGTGCGGCCGCGCCAGGCCGTTGACGCTGTAGGCGATCAGCAGGACACCGACGCCGAGCCGCAGATAACCCGGATTGAGGAAATGCAGCAGCCAGACGCCGGCCGGTGCGCCGGCGGCGCTGCTCAACGACAGCGGAACCGCGTAACGCCAGTTGAACGCGCGCCGCACCCTCCAGATGCCGTAGGCCTGAACGAAGACGCCATAGCCGATAATCAGCATCGCGACCTGGGTCGGCGCCAGGACGTGCAGCCAGATGCCCGACACGACCAGTCCGAAGGCAAAGCCCGCAAGCCCCGTGGCGATGCCGCCAGCGAAGCTCGCCGCAAGAAAAAGCGACAGGGAAATGAGATCGAGCGGCCCGGGCACGCTCCTCAGTACGGTCTGGGCGAGGAAGGCTCAAGAGAATGGCAGCTATCTCCACTGCGCCACTGCCCATTGTGGGCGGGCCGTATATGATCGCCGCGGCGCGGCCTTGTGAGTGAGCCGCGATCAACAGCGTGGGAGGGCTTTCCTTGGCGAACAAGATCGATCTGGCGGGGCGTTTTGCGGCCGTGACCGGCGGTGCGCAGGGCATCGGGCGGGCGATTGTCGAGCGGTTTCTCGATTCAGGCGCGGCGGTCGCGATCTGGGACCAGGATACCGTGCTGGCGCAGAAGACCGCCGGGGAACTCGCGAACCGCGGCAAGATCGTCGCCGTCGCTGCCGACGTGACGAGTTATGCCGCCGTCGAGCGCGCCCGCGACGAGACCGTCAAGGCGTTTGGCCGCATCGATATCCTCGTCAACAACGCCGGCGTGGCCGGGCTCAACACCACCACGTGGGAGTATCCGGTCGAGGAGTGGCGCCGCGTCATGGCGATCAATCTCGACGGCCCGTTCTACTGCTGCAAGGCCGTGGCGCCGCTGATGGTCGCGCAAAACTACGGCCGCGTCGTCAACATCGCCTCGATCGCCGGCAAGGAAGGCAATCCGAACGCGCCGGCCTATTCGGCCTCCAAGGCCGCCGTCATCGCGCTGACCAAGTCACTGGCCAAAGAGACGGCCAACAAGGATATCTCGGTCAACGCCATCACGCCGGCGGCGGCCCGGACGGCGATCTTCGATCAGATGACGCAGCAGCACATCGACTTCATGCTGTCGAAAATTCCGCGCGGCCGCTTTGTCCGTGTTGACGAGATTGCGGCGCTGGCCGCGTTCTGCGCGTCGGAAGATTGCTCGTTCACGACCGGCTCCGTGTTCGATATTTCGGGCGGGCGAGCGACCTATTGACCGATCCGGCTGACCTTCGGCGCCAGCGTCTGACCGGCATCGCGCTGATGTGCGCGGCGGTGGCGTCGTTTTCCTGCCTCGACACCACGGGCAAATACCTCAATCACCACATGTCGACCATGGAGGTGGTGTGGACCCGCTATTTCTTTGCCTTCGTGCTGACGCTGTTCATTTCCAACCCCGTGCGCCAGCGCGGGCTGATTCGCACCAAGCGGCCCTGGCTCCAGGTCGGCCGCTCCGCGCTTCTTCTGCTGTCGACGATCCTCAATCTGTTCGCCCTGCGCACGCTGCAGCTCGACGAGACTTTGGCCATCACGTTCTCGACGCCCCTGATGGTCGCCTTGCTGTCGGTGCCGTTGCTCGGCGAGACGGTGGGCTGGCGGCGCTGGACCGCGATCACCGTTGGCTTCTTCGGCGTCCTGGTGGTGACGCGGCCTGGCGTGGGCAACATGCCGCCGGCCGCCCTGCTGTCGATGTGCAGCGCCGTCTGCTACGCCTTTTACGTCATCTCGACCCGCATCCTGTCCCGCAGCGACAGCAGCGAGACCACGCAATTCTACACGAACCTGGTCGGCGCGCTGGCGATGACGGCGATCGTGCCGTTCTACTGGAGCAGGCCTGATGATGTGTTCATCGCCGGCCTCATGATCCTGATCGGCGCGCTCGGCGCCGGCGGGCACTATCTGCTGATCCGCGGGCACCGTCTGGCGCCGGCGTCGACGCTCGCGCCGTTCATCTATACTCAGATGATCTGGAGCGCGACTTTGGGCTTCATCGTGTTCGGGGATATTCCGCACCGCTGGACGATCATTGGCGGCACGATCGTGATCGAGTCCGGCCTCTACCTTTTGCATCGCGAAACCGTGCGCAACGCCGGGCCGTCGACTCCGGTTGCATAGCGGGAGTGGGCAGGTCTAAGTTTCGCGCGCTCAAGACTTTTTTAGACGTCCGAGGACCCTCCATGGCGCTCCAGAGCGACCGCGCGAACGGCGGCAGCGGCTTGAACGACGATATCGGTGAGGCGAAGCGCCTCGAGCTGTACCGGACGCAGGTGACGATCCGGGAGGCCGAGCAGCGCGCCTACGATCTGTTCCTGCAAAATCTCGTGAAGGGCACGAGCCACCTGTCGCTCGGCCAGGAGGCGGTGGCGGCGGGCTTTGCCGGCGCGATGCAGAAGGGCGACCTGTCGTTTTGCACCTATCGCGGCCATGCCCACACTTTGGCGCGCGGCGTGAGCGTGGAGAAGGTGCTCGGCGAGCTGATGCAGCGCGACAACGGCCTGATGCGCGGCAAGGGCGGCTCGATGCATCTCACCTCCGCCGACCACGGCGTGATGGGCTCCTATGCGATCATCGGCGCGCATCTGCCGATAGCCTGCGGCGCGGCCTGGCGCGCGCAATACAAGGGGCAGAAGGACGTCTCGGTGTGCTTCTTCGGCGACGGCACCACGAACATCGGCGCGTTCCACGAGGCGCTGAACTTCGCCGCGGTATGGAAGCTGCCGGTCGTGTTCGTCTGCGAGAACAACCTCTACATGGAATACACGCCGATCGGCGACGTCACCGCGGTCCATAATCCGGCCGGCGATCGCGCCGGCTCCTACGGCCTGGAGAAGATCGTCATCGACGGCAACGACGCCGACGCCGTCTACCGGACCGCGCGCGCAGCCTACGACAAGGCGCGCGCCGGGCGGGGGCCGTCGCTGGTCGAGTGCCTGACCTACCGGCATAGCGGCCACTCGCGCGCCGATCCGGCGAAATACCGGCCCGAAGGCGAGCTCGAGCGCTGGAAGGAGCGCGATCCGATCAAGATCTATCGCGAGCGTCTGCTGCAGTTCGGCATCGGCGAAAAGGTGATCGAGGCGATCGACGCCGAGGTGCGCAATGTCGTCGATACCGCCACCGAGACATGCAAGGCGGCGCCGATGCCGCCGATGGATATTCTGACGACCGACGTCTATGCCGACGGCGGCTGGGCGTGGAGAAACTGACATGGTGGAGATCACCTATCGCGATGCGGTGATCCGCGGCATCGCGCAGGAGATGCAGCGCGACGAGGACGTTGTCTTCCTCGGCGAGGACGTGGCGAAGGCCGGCGGCGTGTTCAAGGCGACGGTCGGGCTCTACGAGCAATTCGGCCCCTTGCGCGTGCGCGACACGCCGATCTCGGAGCAGGCCATTCTCGGCGCCGCGATGGGCGCCGCGATGACCGGCCTCAAGCCGATCGCCGAGATCATGTTCTCGGACTTCTTCGCGGTGTGCTTCGACTACATCGCCAACGAATTTCCGAAGAGCCGCTACATGTCGAACGGCCAGCTCAAGTGCCCGCTGGTCGTGCGCACCGGCAACGGCGCCGGCTCGCGCTTCGGCGCGCAGCACAGCCAGAGCGTCGAGAACTGGTGCATGATGATCCCAGGCCTCAAGGTCGTGGCGCCGTCCAATCCGCGCGACGTCATCGGCCTGCTCGCGGCGGCGGTGCGCGACCCTGATCCCGTGATCTTCCTCGAGCACAAGTCGCTCTATGCGACCAAGGGCGAGGTGCCCGACGGCGAGATCGTCGATACGCTCGGCTCGGCCAAGATCGTGCGGCCGGGCAGGGACGCCACCATTCTCGCGCTCGCCTTGATGGTGCCGCGCGCGGTCGAGGCAGCCGACAAACTCAAGGCCGAGCATGGCATCGATTGCGAGGTGATCGACGTGCGCTCGCTGGTGCCGCTCGATACCCGGACCATTCTGGGCTCGGTGTCGAAGACCCACCGGTTGTTCACGGTCGAGGAAAATCCGCGGCTGTGCGGCTGGGGCGCGGAGATCGTCTCGATTGTCGCCGACGAGGCGTTCTACGATCTCGACGGCCCGCCGGTGCGCATCACCACGCCGCACATCCCGCTGCCGGCCGCCGACATCCTCGAAGACGCCGTCCTGCCGACGCCGGCGCGGATCGTCGACCGGGTGAAGACGACGTTGAACGGTTAGTCGTTGTCATTCCGGGGCGGCGCGGAGCGCCGTACCCGGAATCCAGCGACGTGCACTGAAGTTGTTTCTGGATTCCGGGTTCGCGCCTTCGGCGCGCCCCGGAATGACGATGGAGAGTCACCATGGCCAACTATGACAACTTGCTCGCGAACGTGCCGACCGACCTGTGGATCGGCGGCCAATGGAAGAAGGCGTCGGATGGCGCGCGCTTCGACGTGATCGATCCGGCCACGGAAGGCAAGATCGCCTCGGTCGCCAGCGCCTCGGTCGAGGACGCCAGGGCGGCGCTCGACGCGGCGCAGGCCGCGTTCGGGCCGTGGGCGGTGCGGAAACCGCGCGAGCGCGCCGAAATCCTGCGCAGGGCCTACGACCTCATCATGCGCGACGCCGAGCGTCTGGCGAAGCTCATTACCATCGAGAACGGCAAGGCGTTGCCGGATTCGCGCGGCGAGGTCGCTTACGCCGCCGAGTTCTTTCGCTGGTACGCCGAGGAGGCGGTGCGCAATCTCGGCCAGAACGGCATGGCGCCGGCCTCCGGCGCGCGCATCTTCGTGCATCACAAGCCGGCCGGCATCGCCGTGCTGGTGACGCCGTGGAATTTCCCGGCGGCGATGGCGACGCGCAAGATAGGACCGGCGCTCGCCGCCGGCTGCCCCGTCATCCTCAAGCCGGCGTCGGAGACGCCGCTGACCATGCTGGCGCTGATGCCGATCCTCGAGGAGGCTGGCGTGCCGGCGGGCGTCGTTAACGTGCTGCCGTCGCGCCGCTCCGGCCCGGTGGTCGACGCCATGCTGCACGATCCGCGCGTGCGCATCGTGTCGTTCACCGGCTCGACCGAGGTCGGCCGCAAGCTGCTGCATGGCGCCGCCGATCAGGTGCTCAAGACCGCGATGGAGCTCGGCGGCAACGCGCCCTTCATCGTGTTCGACGACGCCGACATCGACGCGGCGATCGACGGCGCGATGATCGCCAAGATGCGCAACATGGGCGAGGCTTGCACCGCGGCCAACCGCTTTTACGTGCACGAGAAGGTCTCGGACGAGTTCACGAAGAAACTCACCGCCAAGATGGCCGGGCTCAAGATGGGCAACGGCCTCGACGACGGCGTCGCGCTCGGGCCGCTGGTCAACAAGGAAGGCCTCGACAAGGTGGTCGAGCTGGTTGACGACGCGGTGTCGAAAGGCGCGAAGGTTCTGACCGGCGGCAAGAAGCCTGACGGGCAAGGCTATTTCTATCCGGCGACGGTGCTGTCGAACGTGCCGGACAACGCCAAGATGCTGAACGAGGAGATTTTCGGCCCGGTGGCGTCGCTACAGACCTTCAAGGACGAGAAGGAAGTGGTCACGCGCGCCAACGACACCGAATACGGCCTCGTCGCCTATCTGTATACCAAGGATTTGTCGCGCGGCCTGCGCGTCTCCGAGAAGCTCGACTTCGGCATGATCGGCCTCAACCGCGGGCTGGTGTCCGATCCGGCCGCGCCGTTCGGCGGCATGAAGCAGTCCGGCGTCGGCCGCGAGGGCGCGCACGAGGGCCTGATGGAATTCCTCGAGACGCAGTACATCTCGACGACGTGGTAGAGACTTGGACGCTCTCGCCAGGCATTCGGCGTCATGCCCGGCACTCGGGTCCGGCCTTTGGCCGGCCCGAGCATAAACCTTGTGTCGGGCATCCACGTCTTGCTTGTCGATCAAGGCGTGGATGGCCGGGACAAGCCCGGCCATGACGGAGTGGGGAGTGGAATGGACGTTCTGATGCCGCAGCTCGGCGAGACGGTCGCCGAGGGCAAGATCACCAAATGGTTCAAGGCGGCCGGCGACAGCGTCAAGCCGGGTGACAACCTGTTCGAGATCGAGACCGACAAGACCTCGATGGAGGTGCCCTCGACCGTGGCCGGCACGCTGACCGCGATCAACGTCAAGATCGGTGAAGTGGCGAAAGTCGGCGCCGTAGTGGCGGTGATCGGCGGGGATGGGGTGGCCGTGGCGTCAGCCGCAACACCCGCGTCAAGTGTTACGAGCCAGCCTCAAGCTCCGCTCACCCCCGCGAAAGCGGGGGCCCATGGCCAGCAAGCTCAGAGTCGGACGCCCCTGGATTCCCGCTTGCGCGGGAATGAGCGGGCTGTAGACGCGACCTTCGCCTACCCGAACATGCAGCCCTTCCACGAGGTGCGGACGCCGGAGCGCAACTACGGCCCGGCGCGGGTCGGCGGGCGCCAGGTCACGCCGCTGGCGCGGCGGCTGGCCGGCGAGCGCGGCATCGATCTGTCCGCGCTTGCGGGCTCCGGGCCGCACGGCCGCATCGTTGCCGGTGACGTCGAGAAAGCCGCGCCATCGCGCGTCGCGGCGGCAAGCGGCCCGAGCGCGGCGCAGGTCAAGGCGCTGTTTGAAGGCGTCGCCTATGAGGAGATGCCGCTCGATCCGATGCGCGCCACGATCGCGCGCCGGCTGGTCGAGGCCAAGCAGACCATTCCGCATTTCTATCTGACCGCCGACATCGAGACCGGCCGCCTGCTGGCGATGCGCGAGGAGGCGAACCGTCATGCCCCCGTGCTCAAGGACGGCGCCCGCCCATTCCATCTGTCTCTCAACGACTTCATCATCAAGGCGTGGGCGGCGGCCCTGCAGCGCGTGCCGGCGGCCAATGCCGCCTGGGCCGGGGACCGCATCCTCCGGTTCAAGTCGTCCGACATCGGCGTCGCCGTGGCGCTCGAGGGCGGCCTGATCACGCCGGTGCTGCGCAACGCCGAAACGAAATCGGTGTCGGCCATTTCGGCCGAGATGAAGGACCTGGCCGAACGGGCGCGCGACAAAACCTTGAAGCCCGACGACTATCAGGGCGGCGCCAGCGCCATCTCCAATCTCGGCATGTATGGCATGCGTGAGTTCGCCGCGATCATCAATCCGCCGCATGCGACGATCCTGGCCGTCGGCGCCTCGCGCCGCGCTCCGGTCGAGGTTGAGGACGGCAGCGTGCGCTTCGTCAGCCAGATGACTGTGACGTTGTCGTGCGATCACCGCGTCATCGACGGCGCGACCGGCGCGCAGCTCCTCGCCGCGTTCAAGGGCTTCGTCGAGAACCCGGTGACGGCGCTGGTTTGACTATTCCTTCACGGCGCCGGTCATCGCCGACACGTAGTGCTCGACGAAGAAGGCGTAGAGGATGACCAGCGGCAGCGAGCCGATCAACGCGCCGGCCATCAGCGAGCCCCAGCGATAGACGTCGCCGTCGACCAATGCGGTGACGATCGCCACCGGCACTGTCTTGTATTGCGACGAGGAGATGAACGTCAGCGCGTAGATGAACTCGTTCCAGCACAGCGTGAAGCAGAAGATGAAAGCCGAGATCAGGCCCGGGACCGCGAGCGGCATGACGATCTTCATCAGGATCTGCCAGCGGCTGGCGCCGTCGATCAGCGCGCATTCCTCGAGCTCGAACGGAATGGTCTTGAAGTAACCCATCAGCAGCCAGGTCGAGAACGGAATAAGGATGGTCGGATAGGTCAGGATCAGAGCGAACGGCGTGTCGAACAGGCCATATTGGAAGACCACCGTCGACAGTGGAATGAACAGGATCGACGGCGGCACCAGATAGGCGAGGAAGATCGCGCCGCCGACCCAGCGCGCGCCCTTGTAGCGCAGCCGCACGATCGCATAGGCGGCGAGCACGCTGGCCACGATCGACAGCGCGGTGGCGCAGACCGCAACCAGCATCGTGTTCCACAGCCAGATCGGATAATCGGTATCGAACAGCAGGTGATAGACGTGCTTGAGCGTCGGATTCCACGTCCAGAACGGGCTGTAGGTATTGAAATCGAGAAGCTGGTTGTCCGGCTTCACCGCCGTCAGCGCCATCCAGTAGAACGGGAACAGCAAGACGAACAGGATCAGCGACAGCGGCAGGTAGATCGTGACGAGCCGGCGCGGTAGCGACTGCAGGTAGCTCATGCCTTCGCTGTGATCGGCGGTCGAATCCGACAGCACGCGTTCGGGCTGGGCGACTTGCTTGGCAAGCGCGTCAGTCATGGCGCAGTCTCGTGTTCCGGACGCGGTGCAGCACGCAGTGGTGCACCGCTGATCCGGGACCCCGGTGTAGCACAAGAAAGCTGGGTCCCGGGTCTGCAGCGCATCAATTCGCTGCGCTCTTGCTGCGTTGCGCCCGGGACTTGGGTGGTGAGAAACTCAGTCATTGTCCTCTCCCTGTTGCCACTTGCGCCGCTGCAGGCCGAACCAGGAGACGAGGATGGCGCCGAGCAGGAACGGGATCATCGCGGTCGCGATGGCCGAGCCCTCGCCGAGATAGCCGCTCATGATCGCGCGCTGGTAGGAGTAGGTCGCCATCAGGTGCGTGGCGTTGACCGGCCCGCCGCGCGTCATCACCCAGATCAACTGGAAGTCGGTGAAGGTGAACAGCACCGAGAAGGTCATCACCACCGCGATGATCGGCGTGAGCAGTGGATAGGTGATGTAGCGGAAGTTCTGCCACGGCGTCGCGCCGTCGATGGTCGCCGCCTCGTAGAGCGAGGGCGACACCGTTTGCAGGCCGGCGAGCAGCGTAATGGCGACGAACGGCACGCCGCGCCAGATATTGGCAAAGATCACCGACCAGCGCGCGTTCCACGGATCGCCGAGGAAGTTGATGTACTGCGTGATCAGCCCGAGCTTCATCAGTGACCACGAGATGATCGAGAACTGCGGGTCGAACAGCCACCAGAACGCGATCGCCGACAACACCGTCGGCACGATGAACGGGATCAGCACCACCGCGCGGATGATCGCCTTGAACGGCAGCCGCTCGTTGAGCAGCAGCGCGAGGTAGAGCCCGACCGCGAATTTGATGGTCGAGGCGACGGTCGTATAGAGGATCGTGTTGAAGACGGTGAGCCAGAACGTCGGGTCGTCAGACAGGAATTCGTAGTTTTCGAGGCCGACGAAAACGCCGCCGCGGCCGAGCCGTGCGTCGGTGAAGGACAGCCAGATGCCCAGGCCCAGCGGATAGGCGAGGAACAGGATCAGGAACGCCGCCGCCGGCAGCATGAACCAGAAGCCCAGCCAGTTCCTGTTGGTCATGAGCCGGTCCCAGAGACTGGGCTCGGACATGATGGCTTTGGTTCTGATCACGGCGTCGGTCATTCTCGGTCCTTAATGCTCGGCGTCACGGCCGGGACATAGCCGTTCTGAAAGAACGCCGTTCTTCGAACGGCTATGCCCGGCCATGACGTCGTCTTTTCGATCGCGTCTACGAGCGATAGATGCGCTTTAGCGCCCGTTCGGCGATAGAGATCGCGCCCTTCACGTCCTCGCGGCCCGTGCAGTAGTTCGCGAACATGTCGACGACGATGAAGTCGGAGATCGCAGTCGCCGCCTTCTCGCCGACCGACCCGAGGCCGCCGGCCGTGCGCGTACGCTTGGCGACGTCGCGGAACGGCGTCGTCTTCGGATCGGCGGTCCACACCGGGTTCTTGTCGTAGGCATTGAGACAGTGCGTGAGATAGCCCTGCGCCGCCTCGAGCCACGGGTTGAAGTTGTCCGCTTCCAGCATGAACGCCATCAGCGCCTTACAGGCCTGCGGATACTTCGTGTAGGTCATCGCCAGCACCGGATACATCAGGTGCAATTCGGTCGGCTTGCCGCTGACGCCGACCGGGAAGTAGGCGTGGTTCATGTCCTCGGCGATGTGCTTTTTCGACGGATCACTTTTCGCTGCGACGTAGATCGAGATGCCGTTGTTGGTCCAGTAGATGTCGCCGGCGAGGAACGCCTTGTTGTTGGAGGCATCATTCCAGGCCGCGGTGCCGGAGATCATGTTGGCATAGAGCGCCTTGCCGTATTCCAGCGCCTTGGCGGTCTCGGGCGAGTTGATGATCACCTTGTCGTTCTTGTCGACGGTTTCGCCGCCATTCGACCACAGGCACCAGTGCGCCCAGCTGTTGGCGTCACCCGAAGCATGACCGAGCGCGAAGCCGCCGGGCGTGCCCTGCGCCTTCATCGCCTTGGTGTATTCGAGGAAGGCGTCGAGCTTGTCGGGGAATTTCGAGAAGCCGGCTTTCTTCGAGGCTTCGAGGCGGTAGTTCATCAGCGCGCCGGAATAGCAAACCGGAACGCAGATCCACTTGTTGCCCTCGTGGCCGTATTTGATCGCGCTGTCGACCCAGCCGCCGTATTTCTTGCCGAGATAATCGCAGACGTCGCTGACGTTGATGCACTTCTGCGGGAACAGGTGCGGCAGCGAATAGAGGCCCCAGAACAGGTCCGGACCGGTGCCGGTGTTGGCAGCGACCGACGCTTTCGGCTGCACGTCCTCATAGGACTCGCGCGAAATCTCGACCGGCACGCCCGTCGCCTTGGAGAAGGCGGCGATCAGCTTGACGAAGGCGTCGTCCTCAGACTTCACGAAGTATTTCCAGCGCAGCATCGAGAGCTTGGCGCCCTTCTCAGGCTTCCAGGGCGCGTTCTGCGCCCAGGCCTTCGCCCAGTCGAGCAGGGCGGGGCCGGTCAATGCGGCCGCCGCACCGAAAGCCGTGCCGCCCTTGACGAGCGTACGGCGCGTAAATCTGTTCATGGCATTTCCTCCGTTCATGTTTGCAACGCGTCTTAAAGACGCTGTCCGGTGGTCCCGTCGAACAGGTGGACGAGACGCGGATCCGGCTTCAGCCGGATCTTCTCCCCCGGCTTGAACTGGTGACGCTCGCGGAATGCGGCGACGATATCCTGGCCGCCGACCTTGGCGACGATCTGGGTTTCGGAGCCGGTCGGCTCGACCACCTGAATGGTCGCCTCGGCGCCGTCGTCGGCGATGGTGAAGTGCTCGGGCCGCACGCCGTAGATCGCAGGCTTGCCATCGGAGCTCGCCGGTGCGGTCGCGAGCGGGAGGCGCGCGCCGCCGGGGCCTTCGAACTCGGCCTTGCCGTTGGCGCGCACATGACCCGTGAGGAAATTCATCGCCGGCGAACCGATGAAGCCGGCAACGAACAGATTGTGCGGCGTATCGTAGAGTTCCAGCGGCGCGCCGATCTGCTCGACGATGCCCTCATGCATCACCACGATCTTGTCGGCCATGGTCATGGCCTCGATCTGGTCGTGGGTGACGTAGACGGTGGTGGTCTTGAGCCGCTGATGCAGCTCCTTGATCTCGGTGCGCATCTGCACGCGCAATTTGGCGTCAAGGTTCGACAGCGGCTCGTCGAACAGGAACACCTGCGGATCGCGGACGATGGCGCGGCCCATCGCGACGCGCTGCCGCTGGCCGCCGGACAACTGCCGCGGGTAGCGCGCCAGGAGCGCGCCAAGGCCGAGAATGTCGGCCGCTCGCTTGACCCGCTGGTCGATCTCGGATTTCGGCGCGCCGCGCAACTTCAACGAGAACGCCATGTTGTCGGCGACCGTCATGTGCGGGTAGAGCGCATAGTTCTGGAACACCATGGCCACGTCGCGCTCTTTCGGCGGGACGTTGTTGACGACGCGCTCGCCGATCCTGATTTCGCCGCCGGTGATGTTCTCCAGCCCCGCGATCATTCGCAGCAGGGTCGACTTGCCGCAACCCGAAGGTCCGACAAGGACGACGAACTCCCCATCGTTGATCGTGACGTTGACGCCGTGGATCACGGCGGTCGTACCAAAGGCTTTCCGCACGTCGCGGATGCCGACAGAAGCCATTTTTCCTCCCGAACACTCCTGAACGCTTGCGGCCTTGGCGGCCACATTTTTGCTTGGCAGCGAAATCCGGACCGCAGCCTAGCCAAAATTTGAGGGCGATTGGCAAAAAATATCGCGAACGCCGCGACGGGGCAACGCCCGTTCGCCCACCACGCCTGTTTTCTGGTGATTATGGCAAGACAATTGACTCCTTGCCGCGGATTTCGTCTCTGGATGCGACGAATTGCGAAATGGACGGAGAGTCAAGATGGCCGGCAAGCCGGACGTATTGCTGTTGGGTCACAAGAAGCCGGTCATGGTGAAGGGCCTCGAGCCCAGGGTCACGCTCCACTACATGATCGACGCCAAGGGCAGGGAAGACGAGTTCCTGCGTTCCATCGGCGACAAGGTCCGCGCCGTCGCCGTCGCCTACACCGCCAACCGGCTTGACGCGGCGTTCATGCGGAAATTGCCGAAGCTGGAGCAGATTTCGAGCTTCGGCGTCGGCTACGATCACGTCGACGCCAAATGGGCGGGCGAGAACGGCATCATCGTCACCAACACGCCGAACGTCCTCAATGAGGAGGTCGCGGATACGGCGCTCGGGCTGCTGCTGTGCACGGTGCGCGAGTTTCCGCAGGCGGATCGTTACGTGCGCGCCGGCAAGTGGGCGTCGCAGGGCCACTATCCGCTGTCGAAGGCGACGCTGCGCGATCGCACGATCGGCATGGTCGGCATGGGCCGGATCGGCAAGGCCATCGCCAAACGGCTCGAAGCATTCGGCGTGCCGGTCGTCTATCACACCCGCAATCCGCAGGCGGGGGCCGGCTACAAGTACTATCCGAAGCTTCTCGACATGGCGCGCGACGTCGATACGCTGATGGTGATCGTGCCCGGCGGCGCCGCCACCCGGAATCTCATCAACAAGGAGGTTCTTGAGGCGCTGGGCTCGCGCGGCATCGTCATCAACATGGCGCGTGGCTCGGTGATCGACGAGCCGGCCCTGATCGAAGCGCTGAAGAACCGCACCATCTATTCGGCCGGCCTCGACGTATTCGTCAACGAGCCGCAAGTCCCGAAGGAGTTGCTGGAGATGGAGCATGTCGTGCTGTTTCCGCATCTCGGCTCGGCGAGCGAGGCGACGCGCCAGGCGATGGACCAACTGGTGGTCGACAACATCCTGGCTTGGGCGGACGGCAAACCGCCGCTGACGCCGGTATCGGAAACGCCATATCCGCCAAAAAAGAAGTAGGATCGGAGCGGACGGGTCCGGAGAGGACTGACATGCGCCGCCTCGGCGTGGCTGCACTTTTCATTCTGGCGCTGACCGGCGCGGCGGCTGCGCAGGGCATCAACGAGTCGGCCAAGGAGATGCTGGGCTCGTGGGAGTTCTCCAACGCGGGGCATGACCGCGTTTGCACCGTCACCTTCAAGGCTGACCGGGTCGGCGCGGGTTATCGCGTCGAGTTCGACCCCAAATGCGCCGGACAATTCCCGTTCGTGAAGGATGTCGCGTTCTGGAATTACCCGGACAACGACCTGCTGCGCTTTGTCGACGGCCAGGGCAACGCGCTCGCCGAATTCAGCGAAGTCGAGACCGGCATGTTCGAGGCGCCGACGCCGGGCTTCGGCGTGCTGTTCCTGCAGAACGCCGCCGATGCCGCGCCCAAGACGGTGCCGCTCGATCAGGCCACCGGCGATTGGGCGCTGGTGCGCGGCACCGGCAAGCCCTTGTGCGTTATTTCGTTGACGGCGACGCCGGCCGACCGGGGATTCGCACTCGCGGTGAAACCGGGCTGCGATCCCGCCATCGCCCGGCTCAATTTCAGGCACTGGTCGCTCGACGGCGACGAACTTCAGATCGCGCCAGAGCGTGGCAATGCCTGGCGGTTCGAGCAGGACGACACCAATACGTGGCTGCGGATTCCCGCCAGCAGCAATCCGTACACGCTGGTGCGGCAGTAGATCAGATCAGCTTCAGGCTCTTGAAGCTGGCGTGGCCGTCCTTGCCGACGACGATGTGATCGTGAACGGTGATGCCGAGCGGCCTGGCGACGTCGACGATAGCCTCAGTCATCAGGATGTCGGCGCGCGACGGTGTCGGATCGCCGGAAGGGTGGTTGTGGACGAGGATGAGCGCGGTGGCCGAGAGCTCGAGCGCGCGCTTCACCACCTCGCGCGGATAGACCGGGGTGTGATCGACCGTGCCCTTCTGCTGCACCTCGTCGGCGATCAACTGGTTGCGCTTGTCGAGAAACAGGATGCGGAACTGCTCCTTGTCGGCGAACGCCATGGCCGTGCGGCAGTAATCGAGCACGTTCGACCACGATGACAGCACCTGGCGCTTCTGCACCTGGCCACGGGCGAGCCGCGCCGCGGCGGCCTGCACGATCTTGAGATCGGTGATCGCGGACGGGCCGAGCCCCTGGATTTCGGCGAGCCGCGTTTCCGGCGCCGCCAGCACCTCGGCGAAGGAGCCGAATTTGGCCACCAGCTCCTTGCACAGTGGCTTGAGGTCGCGCCGCGGCAGCGCGCGGAATAGCACGAGCTCGAGCAGTTCGTAATCGCTGACCGCGTCGGGACCGGCGTCGCGGAAGCGGGTCCGCAGCCGCTCGCGATGACCGAGATAATGCGGCGGCGCCTCCGTCACGCCGGTTTTTTTGTTCAGACGCTCCTGCTGCTTCGCCATGCCGGCAGCTTATTTCCCCGCTCGTCCCTGCGAAAGTCGAGACCCGGTGCCTTGCTGTTGGAGTCCCGCTGGAGCCTGCACCCGCCAACGGGTCCGCGCAAAGCGCGGCCCGATGACAGGCTCCGGCGGATGCGGGAACGGGCGGAGAAGGGGAGGTCAGGCCTGGTAGGGCGGCTTGTCGAGCTTCTTCGGCGAAAAGGTGAAGACCTCGACGCCGTCGGCCGTGACGCCGACCGTATGCTCGAACTGCGCCGACAGCGAGCGGTCGCGCGTCACCGCGGTCCAGCCGTCGGAAAGCACCTTCACGTGCGGACGGCCGAGATTGATCATCGGCTCGACCGTGAAGAACATGCCGGGCTTGAGCACGACGCCTTCGCCGGGCCGTCCGACGTGGACGATGTTCGGCTCGTCGTGGAACAGCCGGCCGAGGCCGTGGCCGCAGAAATCGCGCACCACGCTCATGTGCTGGGTCTCGACGTAGGACTGGATGGCGTGGCCGATGTCGCCGGTGGTGGCGCCGGGCCGGATCGCGGCGATGCCGCGCATCATCGACTCGTAGGTCACCTCGATCAGCCGCTCGGCGCGGCGGGGTATGTTGCCGACCGCGTACATGCGGCTGGAATCGCCGTGCCAGCCGTCGAGGATCAGCGTCACGTCGATATTGACGATGTCGCCGTCCTTCATCGGCTTGTCATTCGGGATGCCGTGACAGACGACGTGGTTGATCGACGTGCAGATCGATTTGGTATAGCCGCGGTACATCAGCGTCGCCGGCAGCGCGCCGCGCTCTTGCGCGAACGCCGCGACGATCCGGTCGAGATGGTCGGTAGTGACGCCCGGCTTCACTTCCGGAACCAGCAGGTCGAGGCACTCGGCCACGAGCTGGCCGGCCTTGCGCATGCCTTCGAAGGCGGCCGGTCCGTGAATCTTGATCTGGCCGGTCTTGCGGGGCGGGGCGACGGCGGCGTCGACGTAGGTCATCGGGTGAATTTAAGGTGTCGCGCAAGAGGTGCAAGGATTAAAGACCGTCATCGTCCGCGAAGTGTTCAGCCCGGACACATGACTGACAGGTGTTCGGGGACATGGCTGACACATCATCATTGCGTGGATTCGGCTGCAAGGGAGGCCGTCCATGCCGTGGCGCGAGGTGTCTGTCGTGGATCAGCGTCGTGAGTTTGTGCGACTTGCAATGCAAGAGGGTGTGAACCGGCGGGAGCTTTGCCGTCGCTTTGGGATCAGCTCGACGGTGGGTTACAAATGGCTGGATCGGTTTGCGGCTGGCGAGACCGAGCTCGCGGATCATTCGCGCCGGCCGCTCGCTAGTCCTGCTCGCAGTGACGCAGCCATCGAAGCTGCGGTGCTGGCGGTGCGTGATGCGCATCCGGTGTGGGGAGCGCGCAAGATCGCCCGCTGCCTTGCGCGCACAAGGCAGCATGTTCCTGCGGTCTCGACCGTGCACGCCATTCTGCAGCGGCACGGCCGCGTCCCGCCGCCGGCCGGCACCCCCGGCCAGCCCTATCGGCGGTTCGAGAAGCAGGCGCCGAACCTGCTCTGGCAGATGGACTTCAAGGGTCACATGCCGCTCGGCGACGGCGCATCGTGTCATCCGCTGACCATGATCGACGATCATTCGCGCTTTGCCTTGTGCCTGGCAGCATGCGCGAATGAGCAAGGAACGACGGTCAAAATGCACCTGCAGACGACATTCCGCCGCTACGGGCTGCCGGAGGCGGTGTTCGTCGACAACGGCGGTCCTTGGGGGTTTACCCTCGACGAGCCCTGGACCAGGCTCGGCGTCTGGCTGTTGAAGCTCGGCGTCGGGGTGATCCACAGCAGGCCTTATCACCCGCAGAGCCGCGGCAAGAACGAGCGCTTTCATCGCACGCTCAAGGCCGAGGTGTTCGCCTTCGAGCGCTTTCGCAATCTTGCTGCTGTCCAGCGCACGCTCGATCGCTGGCGTGACGTCTACAATCTCGATCGACCGCACGAAGCGCTCGACCAGGAGGTGCCGGCAAGCCGCTATC
Organism: Pseudolabrys sp.; assembly: GCA_029980465.1. Lineage (GTDB taxonomy): Bacteria > Pseudomonadota > Alphaproteobacteria > Rhizobiales > Xanthobacteraceae > Pseudolabrys. Next base: position 1,213,743 of record JARYIJ010000001.1, on the reverse strand, counting down.
GGCCGAGCATGCGGCCAATGCCCGACCGCCTGCCCGAGGTTGAATACGATGACTGTGAGATCGTTCGCTCGGTCTCAACCACCAAAGCCTATGTCAGCTTCAAGGGGCGGCTGTGGAAAGTCCCACAAGCCTTCCGCGGCGAGCGTCTCGCCATCCGACCCCTCAGTACCGACGGTCGCTATGGCATCTTCTTCGCAGCCCATCAGATCGCAACCATTGACTTGACCAACCATCAATCTGTCAGCCATGTCTCCGAACAGGCGTCATCTATGTCCCCAGGCTGAACAGAAGGCGGACGATCCAGTCATCACGGCGCTTGCGGTATGGACGGGATGCCCCGCTTTCGCGGGGCATGACCGCTACGGGGCGATCTTGCCGCCCAACTCGTCCTCGATATGGACCCGGATGATCTCGTCGAAGGTCTTTTCCGCGGTGAAGCCGAGCTCGAGCGAGCGCTTGACGTCGAACCGCTCCGACCAGCCGGCGACAATGCGCATGATCAGCTCGTCGGGCTCGCGCCTGATCCGTGCCGCCACCTTGGGTCCGGCGATGCGGGCGAGCGCCTCGATCTGTTCGGCGACGGTGACGCAGACGCCCGGCATGTTGAGGTTGATGCGCGGGCCGAGCCTGTCGCGCGGCAGGCCGGCGGCGTGAACGAGGAAGCCGACGGCGGAGCGCGGCGAGGCGTGGGTGTGCCGCACCGTGTCGGCCACCGGCAGAATCGCCTCCATGCCGGCGAGCGGCTCGCGGATGATGCCGGAGAAGAACCCGGACGCCGCCTTGTTTGGCTTGCCGGGGCGTACGCAGATCGTCGGCAGGCGGATGCCGACGCCGTCGAGAATGCCGCGCCGGCTGTAGTCGGCGAGCTGCAGCTCGCACATCGCCTTCTGCGTGCCGTAGGACGTCAGCGGCGTGGTGTGGAAGTCGTCGGGAATGCCGGCCGGCGGGAACGGCGCGCCGAACACGGCAATCGACGAGGTGAACACCACCTTCGGCTTGTAGCCGCCGCCGGCGGTCCGGATCGTCTCGAGCAGCGCCTGCATGCCCTGCAGGTTGGCGCGATAGCCCTTTTCGAGATTGGTCTCGGCTTCGCCCGACACCACGCCGGCGAGATGAAAGATCATCTGCGGGCGGTCGGCCAGCAGCTTTGTGGCGACGCCTTCGCTGGCGAGGTCGGCGGTGACGAGATCGGCCTTGCCGCCGAAGCCCGCGGGTTTCTCTGGGGCCACGACGTCGGTCAGCGTCAGCCGGTCGATTGATTGTCCGGCGACGCCGCCGTCCTTGATGAGGCGCGCGGTGAGCTTGCGGCCGATCATGCCGGCGGCGCCGGTGATGAGAATATGCATCTAGCCTCCCTGGGTGTTTTCCATATTGGCGGGCTGGTAGCGGTCGACCGCCCGCAGGCTCGGAAAAATGATCATCCAAATCGCGGCGACGAGCAACGACCCTAGCCCGCCGATGAAGGCGGAGGACACCGCGCCGAGCCAGGCCGCGACGGCGCCGGATTCGAATTCACCGAGCGTGTTCGACGTGTTGACGAACAGGTAGTTGATGGCGCTGACGCGGCCGCGCATCTCGTCGGGCGTTTCGATCTGCACCAGCGAGAAGCGGATGACGACGCTGACCGAATCCGCGGCGCCGAGAACAGCGAGCGCCGTCATCGACAGCGGCAGCCAGGTCGACAGCGAAAACAGCATGGTGGCGGCGCCGTACAACGCGACCACGGTGAACATCTTGGCCCCGATCCGCCGCTCGACCGGGAAATGCGACAGCAGCACGGTCGTGGCCAGCGCGCCGATGGCCGGGGCCGAGCGCAGCAGGCCGAGCCCACTCGGTCCGGCGTGGAGGATGTCGTGGGCGTAGATCGGCAGCAGGGCGGTGACGCCGCCGAGCAGGGCGACGAACAGGTCGAGCGTGATGACGCCGAGCAGCCGCGGCTTCGAGCGGATATAGTCGAAGCCCGCGAGCACGGACTTGAGCGTCGGCGGGTGGCGCGGCGGCGGCCGGCGTTGAACGCGGATCAAGGTAACCAGCGTGAAGGCGACCGACAGCAGGATCAGCGCCAGGACCGGCACGAACACGGGGTCCACGGCGTAGATGAAGCCGCCCGCGGCCGGGCCGCCGATGACCGCGACCTGATTGGCCGAGGCCCAGGCCGCCGTCGCCCGCGGCAGTATCGCCGGCGGCACCAGCGCCGGCACGAAGGATTGGCTTGCCGGCAATTCGAACGCGCGGGCCGTGCCGATCAGGAACACCGCGCCGAACAGCAGTTTGACGTTCGGCGTGGGGTCGAGGAACACGACGATCAAGGTAAGCGCGGCGCAGGCGTTGGTGCATTGCGCCGCGCGGATGATCATGCGGCGGTCGTAGCGGTCGGCGATCTCGCCGATCGCCAACGTAAAGATCACCGCCGGGATGAACTGGATCAGCCCGACGAAACCGAGGTCGAGCGCGCTGCCGGTGACGGCGTAAATCTTCCAGCCGATGGCGATTGCCATTATGTAGTAGCTCAGCGTGCTGGTCAGGCGCGCGAACCATAGCCGCAGGAATTGCGTTTGATGGAGCAGGCGGCCGGGAGCCGCGAGCGTCGCGGTCATTTCACGGCAGCGCCGGCATTGAGCGCGGTCAGGCTTTGCTTCTGCTTGCCGTCGGTGGAGAAGTTGTCCGGCGTCAGCCAGGTCTCGAAGGCGCGTTTGCGCGCCGGCCATTCCTCGTCGGTGATGGAGAACCAGGCGGTGTCGCGGTTGCGGCCGTTGCTGATCATGTGCTGGCGGAACAGGCCCTCGAACACGAAGCCGTAACGCAGCGCCGCGCGGCGCGACGGCGCGTTCAGCGCGTCGCACTTCCATTCATAGCGGCGGTAGTGGAGCGTCTCGATGGCGTAGCGCGCGAACAGGTATTGCGTTTCGGTGCCGAGCGGCGTGCGCTGCAGCGCCGGCGAATAGACGATCGAGCCGACCTCGATGACGCGCATGTCCGGACGGATGCTCATCAGCGTCGCGGTGCCGACGACGTGCTCGTCGCGATCGACGATGGCGTAGGCGTACGGATCCTCGGCGGCGATCCGCCGGGTGAGCCACGCATCGAAGGCCGCCTTGCCGGTGAAAGGGCCGGAGTTGGCGATGTAGGTCCAGATCGCGCCGGCGTCTTTCACGTGATCCCACAGCGAGTCGGAATGTCGCGGGGCCAGCCGCTCGACCCGGCCGTAATGGCCTTGCAGCGTGACCGGCCCGGGCCGCGGCGACGGCCGGGCATCCACCGGCAGCCCGACGGGCTGCCTCGTCAGCGGATGCGGCTCGGACGCAAGCTCGCTCATGGCAAGCTCGCTCATCGCTTGCCGGTCTTGAAGAAGGCGTTGAGATCGGCGTTCGCGATCACGCCGGCGAAGCTGTCGAAGATCCCCTCGTTGGCGATCTGCTTGGCCGACCTGATGAAGGCGCCCATCGCCACGCGCGCCAGCGTGCCCCCGACGCTGATGCGCCGCACGCCGAGCGCGGCGAGGTCGGCGACGGTAAAGCCGAACGCGTTGGAGTTGAGGAAGTTGACTGGCTTCGGCGCGACCGCCTTGACGATCGCCTTGATGTGCTCGCGCGTCTTGATGCCGGGCGCATACAGGCAGTCGGCGCCGGCGTCGGAGAATGCCTTCAGCCGCCGGATCGCTTCGTCGAGGTCGGGGCGGCCGTGGATGAAGCCTTCGGTGCGGGCGGTGAGCATGACGTCGCCGCCGGCCTTGTCGACGGCGGCGCGCGCCGCCTTCACGCGGGCCACCGCGACGTCGAACGTGTAGAGCGGCTCGGCCTCGTCGCCGCTGAAGTCCTCGATCGACAGTCCGGCGACGCCGGTGTCGATGCAGCGCGTCACGTTGGCGGCCACGCCGTCGGGGTCGTGGGCAAAGCCGCCTTCGAAATCGGCGTTGACCGGAAGGCGCGTTGCCCCGACCAGCTCGCGGCAATGGGTCAGGACGGCGTCGAGCGTGATGTCGCCGTCGGCATAGCCCTGCGCGTGGGCGTATCCGGCGCTGGTCGTCGCCAGCGCCTTGAAGCCGAGGCCTTCAAGGTAACGCGCGGTGCCGACGTTCCACGGGTTGGGAATGACGAAGCAGCCGTCCTGGTGCAGCGCGCGGAAGGTGCGGCGTTTGTCGGCGACGGAAGGGAACTGGGTCATGGCAAAACATCCCGGCAAGAGGGCCGCAACAGGAGGGCCGCAACGAGAGAGCCGCAACTTGCCATGCCCGGAGCGGCCGCACCAATGCATTTGCGCCGTGGACCCATCGCCGGATGTGCATCGGGCACGCCGATTGACGGCCACCATTACAGTCCGGCAATGTCCGCGCCCGAACAGACCAAAAAGGCCAGATCATGCTGAAAACCATCGCGGCATTCGATCGCATCGGCGAGGAGAACGCGTTCGCCGTGCTGGCGCGCGCCAATGCGCTGGCGGCGCAGGGCCGCGACATCATCAGCCTCGGCATCGGCCAGCCCGATTTCCGCACGCCCGATTTCATCGTCGATGCCGCGATCAAGGCGCTGCGCGACGGCCACCACGGCTACACCGCCGCGACCGGCATTCCGCAATTGCGCGAGGCGGTCGCCGCTGACCTGCACAAGCGCTTCAAGGTCGAGGTCTCGCCCGACAGCGTGATGATCATGCCCGGCGGCAAGCCGACCATGTTCATGTCGATCCTGATGTTCGGCGAGCTAGGCGCGGAGATCATGTATCCGGACCCGGGCTTTCCGATCTATCGCTCGATGATCGAGTTCACCGGCGCGACGCCGGTGCCGGTGCCGATCCGCGAGGAGAACGGCTTCGCCTTCTCGGCCGAGGAGACGCTGAGGCTGATCACGCCGAAGACCCGGCTCATCATCGTCAACTCCCCGGCCAATCCGACCGGCGGCGTCACGCCCAAGGCGGAAGTCGACAAGCTCGTCGCCGGACTCGACAAGTGGCCGGACGTCGCCATCATGTCGGACGAGATCTACGACCACATGGTCTATGACGGCGAGACGCACGTCTGCCTGTTATCGTATCCGTCGATCCGCGACCGGCTCATTCTGCTGAACGGCTGGTCGAAGACCTATGCGATGACCGGCTGGCGGCTCGGCTATGCGGTGTGGCCGGGCAAGCTCTACGACTATGCGCGCAAGCTCGCGGTCAACCTGCATTCCTGCGTCAACGCGTCGGCGCAGTATGCCGGGCTCGCGGCACTGACCGGTCCGCAGGACGAAGTCACGAAGATGGTCACCGAATTCGATAAACGGCGCAAAGTCGTGGTCGAAGGCCTCAACAAATTGCCTGGCGTGTCGTGCGTGGTGCCAAAGGGCGCGTTCTACGCCTTCCCCAACATCAAGGGCACCGGCTGGAAGGCCAAGGAGCTCGCCACCACGCTGCTCAACGACACCGGCGTCGTCACCATCGGCGGCCCCGACTTCGGCCTGCTCGGCGAGGGTTACCTGCGCCTGTCCTACGCCAACTCGACCGAGAACATCCTCAAGGCGCTGGCGCGCATGGGCGAGTTCCTGTCGAAGAAGAAAGCGGCGTGATGATTGCTGACCCTCTCCTTGACAGGGAGGGGAACGCCTAACGCTCGTCTTTTTTCGTCTTTGGCAGCGGGCCGCTCGCGCCAGCCTGCTCGCCTGCCATCTCGTAGATGACCCGGGCCGGGCCGGGCTTGGCGAGCTTTGCGCCCTGCGCGTCGAGCGCGTCCCATAGCGACAGCAGCACGTCGCTCTTGACGTTGTTGACGCCGGCGCTCGGATTATTGATCCAGAACCACAGTTCGAATTCGAGCGCCGCCGCGCCGAACGCGCTGACCATGCAGGCGGGCGCCGGCTTGCGCGCCACGCGCTCGACGCCCAGCGCGGCGGCGATCGCCGTCTCGATCACCTTGCGCGGGTCGCTGTCGTAGGTCGTGTTGAACTTGACCTCGAGCCGCACGTAGTCGCTCGAATAGGTCCAGTTGGCGACGCGCTGCGTGATGAAATCCTCGTTGGGGATGAGGTATTCGCGGCCGTCGCGCGTGTCGACCGAGGTGTAGCGCGCGCCCATGTTGCCGACGCGGCCGAAATGATCGCCGACCGAGATGATGTCGCCGGGCTTGATCGACTTGTCGGCGAGCAGGATGATGCCGCTCACCAGGTTGGACACGATCTTCTGCAGGCCGAAGCCGAGGCCGAGGCCGACCGCGCCGGAGAACAGCGCCAGCACCGACAGGTCGATGCCGACCGAGTTGAGCACGATGACGACCGCCAGCGTGATCAGCGCGATGCGGATCAGCTTCGAGATCAGGACCTGGATCGACGGCGTCAGGTCGTCGAAGTCCTTCACGCGCCGGTCGACAAAGTTGGCGAGGATGTTGGCGATCCACAGCGTCACCAGCAAGAGCGCGGTCGTCTTGATGACGAGCAACGGCGAAATGCGCAGGCCGCCGACCGACAGCGACACCGCGTTCGAGTCGAGGCTCGCGGTCACCGGCTCGAGCAGCCGCAGGATGCTCAAAGCGGCGATCGTCCAGCTCGCGATGGTGACGACGCGGTTGAGGAACTGGTTATGGATGACGCTCGTCAGCACGTTGATGACGAGCCAGGCGGTCATCAGGTTGATGGTGACGAGCAGCAGGTAGGTATGCGGTTGCTCCACCTCCGCGCGGAGGACGGCGCGCGTGATGGCAAGCAGCAGCACGAACACGATGCCGGTGCAGTGCCGGGCGAGGCCGCGGGTGAACGCGCGGAGCATCGGCGGCCATGTTGCCGTGGCGGCGACGACGTCGGAGTGCCGGTGGAGCGTGGAGGTCGCCGCCAGGGCGACTCCGCCGGCAATGGCGATCAGGCCGAGCTGCAGCGGCAGCCAGACCGTCGTCAGCTCGGAACGCAGCCCCTGCTGAATCGCTCCGAACAGGTCTCCCAGGGCGTCCTGATAGCTGCCAAAATCCATGCTGCGGTCTGCTCGCCGGATGGGCGGAAATAAGACTATGATTCGGCCGTCCTGCACAGACCGGCCGCCCCGGGCTTGGCGTTGCATTGCGGCAAATGAAGGGGCGCCAAGCCGTGCCGGTCCATCGCGTGTTCCGCGCATAACGCGCTTTGGCTCCGGCGGTTCCTCACCATGAGGGTGAAGCGAGGTTTGGCTTTTATCCGCCTCATCCTGACAGTCTGACCGGAAATAATTCCGGGTTTTCAATCTCTCGCGTCCCGGGCGCAGCGCAGCGCGTGAGCGGTGCGCTGCAGACCCGGGACCCCGCTTTCTTTACGTATCAACCGGGATCCCGGCTCTGCGGTGCACCACGTTGCCATAGCGAGGCGCTCATCCGCCTCATCCTGAGGAGCCGCGCGTGAGCGCGGCGTCTCGAAGGAGAGGCGGCCCGTGCATTGTGTACGCCGGGCCTCATGGTTCGAGACGCCCGCCTTTGGCGGGCTCCTCACCATGAGGAGCCACACATTCAGCGTCGTGCCCGGGCTTGACCCACACTCTGCGTCATCACCGGGCCGGCGCGAAGCGCCGTGACCCGGTGATCCATGTAGCATCGCCAGATTACAGTGCCTTACGTAAGCCCGCGGTGGTCGAACGGCTTCATGGATTGCCGGGTCAAGTTTACGACCGGGCCGCGCTTCCGCGCGGACCCGGTTGCCCGGCAATGACGGCGGAGGCCAAGGCGAAGCCCTGTATCCCATCCTGCATTTTCGCATAATGCGCTCTCTTGACAATATTCCTAATATGACTATAGTCACATGGTCCGGTCCGTCGAGGGGCGTCATCTAGAGGCGTGCTGATGGCGGGACCGGATGCGGTGCCTGCGGGTGGGTTTCGCAAGCCCATCCCCGGGAGGCCCGGGACCCCGCCCGACGGGCATGACGACCCGTCCGCAGGGAGCCTGCTTAAGCCGGGAACCCATCAATTGGGTCCGGCGAAGCGCGGCCCCGGGTCTGCGGACAGGCTGCGGCCGTCCGCGAAGCCGCGATGGAGCGCCGAGGGGCGTGTGCGTCTCGCCAGACGCACGGCACGCCTCGCCAGGCGTGTGGGACTCCTCGCCAGGAGTCCCGATGGTGCGCCGCCCGGCGCTCCATTCCCTTCGCCTTGGCGAAGGGCCAGAAGGAAAGTCCGGCGTACCCCGCGCCGCCAACAACAGGGGCGATGGCGCTTGTCTGCGGCAAGCCTTAGCCGAGCGCCAGCCGGAATCCGATCAATACGATCGCCATGCCGATGAGCTGCGCGAGGCTCGGCACGATGCCGAATGCGAGGACGCCGATGACGACGCTGAACACCGGCACCATCGCCGGAAATGTCGAGGCGCGTCCGGCGCCGAGCAGCACGACGGCGCGCGCGAACAGGAACACGGGCAGCGCGCCGGCGATGACGCCCTGCGTGACGATCTGCAGCAGGTTCTCCCACAGGCCCATGCGCACGAAATCATGCACGCCGTAGATCAGCAGATAGAGCGGCGCATAGAGGATGATCGACAGGATCGCGGTAATGCCGATGGCGCGTTGCCCCGAGAGCTGCCACAGGCGCAGCAGCACGCCGAACAGGCCCCAGAACACGCCGGCCGTGACGAACAGCAGGTCGCCGCCGACACCGTGCGTGCCGATGGTGGTGAGCGCTTCGGCGCCGAACACCAGCAGGCCGGCGACGATGCCGGCGGCGCCGGCGATACGCCGCGCCGTCAGCCTCTCCCGCAGCAGCAGGCTCGCCAGCAGGATGCCGGACAGCGCCGCGCAGGCCGGCTGGATCGTGGTGCCGTGGCCGAGCGGGACGAGAATGAAGCCGCTGTAGGCGATCAGCGCCTGCGGCGGGCCGGACAGCACGCTGACGATCAGGCCGCGCGTCCAGCCGAGTCCTCCGAGATTGCGAAAATCGTCCTTCAGCACAAACGGCGCCAGAATCCACGCGCTCCAGAAGAAGCGGTGAAAAGCGAGGTCGGCGGGCGCGAAGCCGATCGAGACGCCGTGCTTCGCCACCACGAAGCCCGCGGCCCAGCACAGCGCCGCGCCCGCGCCGCTGAGGGCTCCGATAACCAGCGGGCGGCGGTCCATCGTTCAGTGCAATCCGGCTTTGCCGCGGGGACCCGTGACGAACGACCGGCTGATACTCTAGGATCACGGCAGCGTCCAATCGCAAAACATCATGGCCGCCTTCAGGGGCGGCGAAACCCGGGAAGAAACCACATGGCGAAGTCGCGGAAAGTCATCATTACGTGCGCGGTTACGGGCTCGATCCATACGCCCTCGATGTCGCCGCACTTGCCGATCACGGCGTCGCAGATCGCCGACGCGGCGATCGGCGCCGCCGAGGCCGGCGCCTCCGTGGTGCACCTGCACGCCCGCAATCCGCAGGACGGCCGTCCGGACCAGTCGCCCGAGGCGTTTTCGCCGTTCCTGAAAGTCATCAAGCAGCGCTCGAACGTCGTGGTGAACATCACCACCGGCGGCGCGCCGACCATGACGGCGGAAGAGCGCGTGCGGCCCGCGGCCACATTCAAGCCGGAAGTCGCCTCGCTCAACATGGGCACGATGAACTTCGGCCTCTATCCGATGATCCCGCGCTACAAAGGCAAGTTCAAACACGATTGGGAGGAGCCGTATCTCGAAGGGTCGAAGAAGGGGATGTTCAAGAACACCTTCGCCGACATCGAATACATCCTCACGACCTGCGCCGAGAACGGCACCCGGTTCGAGGTCGAATGCTACGACGTCGGGCATCTCTACACGCTGCGCCACTTCCTCGATCGCGGCCTGATCAAGCCGCCGATCTTCGTGCAGGGCGTCTTCGGCATCCTCGGAGGCATCGGCACGCATCCGGAAGACGTGATGATGATGAAGCGCACCGCCGACCGCCTGCTGGGCGACAATTACGAGTGGTCAGCGCTCGGCGCGGGCGCAGCGCAGATGCGGATCGCGGCGCAGGTGCTGGCGATGGGCGGCAATGTCCGCGTCGGCATGGAGGACTCGCTGTGGGTCGGCGCCGGTCAGCTCGCCGAATCCAACGCGCAGCAGGTGACCAAGGTGCGCAAGATCATCGAGGGCCTCGGCCTCGAGGTCGCGATGCCCGACGAAGCGCGCGAAATCCTGTCGCTCAAGGGCGGCGACAAGGTCGCGTTCTAAGCCGGCGTTCGCAGCGAACGGGCGAGGGCAGTCATAAGCTGGTTTGGACTCGTCATGCCGGCGAGGAACGCGGGCATGACGATCCAATCTGAAACTATCCGATCTATTTTGCCAGGCAATCGGGCAACAGGGTCACCACGCTGTATCCATTGATCGTTTCTTCGTCGAACTTGTCTTCCTTCCAGTTGCTGCGCGCGACGTGTCCGCTCACCGTTAGATAACGATGGCTGCCATCGTCGAAGCGCCACGAGACTTCGTAGCCGACCCAGGCCATGCCGCCAACGACAGAAGTGGAAGAGAGGTGCTTTCCCGGCGCGCCAATCGAAGCCTCGAACTGCGCAATCGTCATCTTTTTCGAATCAAAAAGCGTTGCCTTCGCTTCCGGGTTCCCTGCGGCGAATTTGCCGATTGCTGCCGCCGGAATCGTGGGCGCGTCGCTAAACGAACTCAGGTCGAGATTGCATCCGTCCTCGACGAGGCTGGCGGTGACCTTGCGATTGGCGCCGTAAGTGATCCGATACGAATGGTCGTTACGCGCGGAGAGACGGTACTCGTCGTTGATGCTCCATAGCCCGCCATGAAGATCGTAGTCCTCGTCGGAGGAGCCCGGCTTTCCGAGCAAGGACAGAATGCGTGTACGGTCGAGGCCCGCCAGCGCCATTTCATAGCCCTGGTCGGACGTTTTGTACTCATCGACAAATTGCCGAACCATCGCCTCGCGCGACCAGTTGAGCGATGCGAGGGGCGCCTGTCGCCACGCCTCGGCTGAAAATTTGCCGGAGGCCTGTGTTTGCGGCGCGGCTGGCGGCGGAGATTGTGTTGTGTTGCGCGCCAGATTTACAGTATGCGGTGGAGGTTGACCCGTGGATGCCTGTGGTTCGGGCAGTGCAATGCGGATTGCCGTCTCGCGGAATTGCCGGATTGCTGCGGCTTGCTGCGGCGCGAGCTCTTGGAGGGCTTTGTTATAGACAGCTTCGGCATTCACCTCGGGCGTCGTGGTCGCCGTATCGTAAAGCTGGGTGATGATGCTTGCCGCCGCGGCATTGTATGGCGAACGGACGCCCGCGGTGCCATCGAGCAAGGCGGCACCTACATAAGCTAGCGCGGCCGTGTAGCCCGCTTCCGCCGACCGCAAGAACAGAGGAACGGCGCCGCGCCGATCTTGCGGGCCGCCTTCTCCGTTCCACATCATTCGTGCCAGAAAGAACGACGCCGCGGCGACCGTACCGGAGAAAGCTTGCAACTGCTCGCGCGTTCGCACCGGGTCTTTTCGCCCGTACGTCGCATAGAACACCGACAGCACAGGCGGCATGCGTGAGTAGTTGATCTTCAGATCATGAAACAGCGCGATGGCCTGTGCATCCCCGCTCTTTGCCCTGCGCAGCAATTCAAGCGCCTCCGGGTGAGAGGCCAGATACGACGACAGGAAATGATCGCGCGCTGCCGCCAATCCCGCGGGAGTTTTCTCGGCAAACTCGATGGAACCAAGATCGTAGTCGGCTCCCGGCTCGCCAGCCTGCGCGGCCTGTTGCAGCCACATGCGCGCCTGCGCCGCGTCCTTCGGCAATCCGTAGGCGCCGGTGAGATAACCGTGGCCGAGCGCGCCGGCCGCGCGCGCAACGCCGCCGGCTGCGGCCTGCTTGATCAGCGGCAAGCCCAGATCGACAAGGTTATGGTTGATCAGGCCGACGCCATAGGCATAGCGCGCCATTGCGATAATCGACGGCTCGATCTGGCCCTCCCGGCTGAGAGCAGCTAGAGACGTATCGACCGCATTTTGCAGTTCACGAACATTGTCCGGAACGGCGGGCGCCGCTGGCTGCGCCGGCGCACTCGGCGGCGGGAGATTGGCCTGTGGCGAGGGAGGTGCTGCAACCGGCTTTGGAGGTGTATTGACGACAGGAGGTGGCGTGGCTGGCGTGGCGGGCGGCGGAACGACAGGTTTTGCAGGGGCAGGCCGGGTAACGTCGGCATGTTTTTGTGGCGGCGGCGGTGCGGGTTGATGGCTCGACAGCGTCCACAAGGCTCCACCGGCTATAGCGATGCCGACGACACCGATGGCCGTCATTTTAACGCGATGTGAGGATTGCAGTGAAGAAGGCGCCGCGACGGCCGCTGCTGCCGGCGCGGCGACTGCAATGGTGGATGCGGAGTCCGATGCACCCGCTGTCGGTTCTGCACTGGCAGCCGTTGCGCATTGCGGGCACGACGCATTCAGATCGACATCGTAAACATGGCCTTCGATACAACGAACCAATCTAGCCATGTCGTTTTCCCTTCCCCTCTATCGTTCCCGCATCAATGCTTGTTTTCGACGGGCGGTGCGGGTCCGTTCGTTGTCCGCGACTGGTTTGCCGGTGGTCCATTAAAAAGAGAACGAAACGCCTGCGATGCCGACACGGACGAAGATGGCGGTGGCGCAGATAATGCTGGCGACACCCAGTCCTTTGCGACATCGCTGTCGGCCACCGCTTTTTTCCATTTTTCAATGTCCTCCGCGGACAGCGCCCATGGCTTGTCCGTGTCCGCCGTCGGCACCACCATGACCAGAACTGGATGCGTGCCGGTCATTGCGATCTGGCGCGGCCCGGCCCAGTACAGCATCGGCTGCTGACGATCTTTCACTTTCGTGAGGGCATTTTGGGAGTATTTGATGCCGAGGTGACAATTGGCGGGCGGCTGCGACAGCGCGAAAAATCCGACGAGTATCCTGGCGTCGTCGGCAATCGGCAGCGTGTAATAGGCATGATAAGGATTAAGGTTGCTGCCGGGATAAATGAGCTCGGTCATCGGCGCGCCACGCAATTCAAAGCGCGTCGCTTCCGCTTCGGAATCGAAGGCTTGATACGAATTCGAGTAGAATATCTGATAGCGATCGCTGAATTTGGTCGCGCCGCATTCTGACGACGCGATCAATTCGAACAGCGCGGCTTGATGGGTGGCGGGTCCCGCCTCGTCCAGGGTCTGCTTCTGCGCTGCGGCCTTGGCTTGCGCTGCGGCGAGCTGTCGTTGCGCTTGTTGGAATTGCGCGGCAAGCGATCTGTTCTGCTGCTGCTCCTGCTGCAATGCCGTCTGCGTCCGGGCGTGGTCTTGTTGCAAGGCGGTCATTTGCCGCCGCGCCTGATCGAGTCCGGCGCGCGCCTGCGCCAGCAGGCGCTTCAGGTCATCGAGGTTGCCGTTCTTTATGGCCTGATCGGTCCGCGCGATGCTTTTTGCGGCCTGATCAAGCGCTTCCGTGGTTTGCTGTGCCGCCTGTCGCTCCAGTTGCTGGATTCGCGCCTGGGTGTCATTGATCTCTTTTTGCTGCCGGTCGTCGAGAGCTGTGAGCCGTTTGTTCTGCGACGAGAGCTGATTGATCTGCTGTTTCAACGCGGCCAGTTGCTGGCGCACGTCCTCAAGCGCGGCCTGAGACTCTGCGAGTGCTTTCTTGGCATCGTCGGCCTTGCCGCTTTGTTGCGCCTGTTGTGCCTGTTGCAACGTTTGCCGGGCACGATCTGCGGCCGCCTGAGCCGCCCGCTGATTTTTCAGAGTGTTGACGCCGGCGCCCGTGTAATAAGGCGCGAGCAGCAACACCATCAGCACGAAAGCGCCCATCGCTCCGGTGATGACATCGAGAAACGCGATGTTGAAAATGTTGATTTCGCGATTGCGGCGAGCCATGGCGAGCCTGCGCGCCGGTCAAGTCACGTAAAGCCGATTGATGAGATTCTTCAGGCAATATTCGCCGGCCCGGCCGACGGCAGCATCTTCCCGCGCTTCCACCACGTGCTGAATCAACACGAGAATGGCGCTCTCGATCAGGGCCACCAGTGTGGTGTTAAACGCGATGGCAAGCGCCGTGGTCACATTGCTGATATTCATGTGATTGGGGTCGACCAGGCGCAATGCGTTGCCGAGGTGCGACACCGTTCCGACGAAGCCGAGAGTCGGGATCACCCACGCCAGGTAACGGACCATCGCATAGCGCCGTTCGACGCGGCTTTCGAGCAAGGTCAGAGACGTCGACAGAACGCTGACGGCTTGGTCGATCGAGCGCGTCGACTGAAGCTGCAGCACCGCCATATTGATGAGCGAGGGCAGAAAGCCGTTTTCACCGTCGAACTGATTGGCGACCTTGCGGCGGATCGGGCCGAGCTGCTCGATCGGCAGCACGGTGGCCTCGTCTTCCGGCAGATAGTGGGCGTCGAGTTGTGCATTCTCCCAGGAGCCGATACGCGCGCGCACGTATAATTCGCCGAGGCCGACGAAGAAGAGCAGATGCATCAAGTTCTGTATAGTGAGGGGATACGGGAACGGAGACTCGCTGGTGTGCTCCAGCAGCAGCGTTGCACCAAAGCTGTCCTTCGGAAATACGAGCGTCAAAAGAAGAATGAACAGGCAGCCCGCAGCAAGCGCGACGAGCGCGGCCTGTCCGCGCGAAATCACACCCGTCACTGTCCGGCCCGATGCCAGGTGGCCGGCAAAGCCGACCTTGCCTCTTAGCTGTCCCAAGAGCGTCGCAGCCCCGGTTGTCGGCTTGTCCTCGGTCGACATTCCCCGCCCAACCTTCCGCCCCGATTTTGGATTTGTATTTCGCTGGCGTCCAAGACGTTCAAGAATACAGCTATCGGTTCCATCGAATCCAGTGCCGGTTGGCTTTCGTGAGTACCGGCTTTCCGGCATGGCTAAGGCCGCGAACACGCTCGGTAACAGGATGGTCGGGTCCGGTTATCGCCCAAGGGGGCGGCAAGATCGCGCTCTGTCAAGAGCGGCGGCTTTACCCGGCCGCCGCTCCTGACTAGCCTGCGGTCGCCATGCTGCGCCGCGCGCCGGATTACAAGACGCTCTATCGCGAATTCCGCTGGGACATTCCGGCGCGCTACAACATTGCGGTCGACTGCTGCGACCGCTGGGCGGCTCGGGAGCCCGGCCGGCTCGCGATCCTGCACGTTCACGCCGATGGCCGCGAGGACGCCATCACCTATGGCTGGCTGCGCGACACCTCGAACAAGTTCGCCAATGCACTGCGGGCGCAGGGCGTCGGCCGCGGCGACCGCGTGGCGATCTTCCTGCCGCAGGCGCCCGAGGTCGCCGCCGCGCATTTCGCCATCTACAAGCTGGCCGCCGTGGCGTTGCCGATCGCGATTCTGTTCGGGCCGGACGCGCTCGCCTATCGCCTGCAGAATTCCGGCGCCAAGGTCGTGCTCACCAACGCGCAGGGCGTCGCCAAGCTCGACACCATCCGCGACCAGATGCCGGACCTGAAGTCGATCGTTTCGATCGACAGCGCGGGAAGCGGAGCCGTCAGCCTTCAGGACCTGCTCGCCAAGGCGTCGTCCGGTTTCACGCCGGAAGAGACGTCGCCGGACGACCCGGCGATGATGATCTACACGTCGGGCACGACGGGGCAGCCGAAAGGCGCGTTGCACGGCCATCGCGTCCTGCTCGGTCATCTGCCGGGCGTCGAGCTGCCCAACGATTTCTTCCCACAGCCGGGCGACCGCTTCTGGACGCCGGCCGACTGGGCCTGGGCCGGCGGCCTGCTCGACGTGCTGCTGCCGTCCTTGCATCACGGCGTTCCGGTGGTGGCGCATCGCGCCGAGAAATTCGATCCCGATCAGGCTTTCGCGCTGATGGCGAAGACCGGCGTGCGCAACTCGTTCATCCCGCCGACCGCGCTGCGCATGATGCGCGCCGCGCCGCTGCCGGCCGGCCGCCATGACCTCAGGCTGCGCACCGTGGCGTCAGGTGGCGAGTCGCTCGGCATCGAGGCGCTGGAATGGGGACGCTCGGCCTTCGGTCTCACCATCAACGAGTTCTACGGCCAGACCGAGTGCAACCTGGTGCTCGGCTCCTGCGCGATGCTCGGGATGCACAAGGCCGGCGCCATCGGTAAGGCCATTCCGGGCCACACGGTCGCGATCATCGATGCCGGCGGCGATCCGGTGAAGCCCGGCACGATCGGGCAGATCGCGGTGCTGCGGCCCGATCCGGTAATGTTCCTCAAGTACTGGGGCAAGCCCGACGCGACGGACGCCAAGTTCACCGGCGACTGGCTCAAGACCGGCGACGAGGGCGTCATGGACGAGGAGGGCTACGTCAGCTTCGTCGGCCGCGACGACGACGTCATCACCTCGGCCGGCTTTCGCATCGGTCCCGGCGAGATCGAGGATTGCCTCATTCGTCACCCGGCTGTCGCGCTCGCCGCGGTGGTCGGCAAGCCGGACCCGGTGCGCACCGAGATCGTCAAGGCTTTCATCGTGCTCAAGCCGGACCGGCAGCCGACCGACCAGCTCGCCGCGGAGATTCAGGCTTTCGTGAAGACGCGGCTCTCGGCGCACGAATATCCGCGCGAGGTGGCGTTCATCGAGCAGATGCCGATGACCACCACCGGCAAGGTGATCCGCCGGATGTTGCGCGAGCGAGCCTGACGATCGTTTTCGCGGCAATGAACGGAAAAGGGCTAGCCCGCGAACCCACCACTATCGAGAAAGGCCTGCTCTTCGGGTGTCGTCGTGCGGCCGAGCACGGCGTTGCGATGGGGAAAGCGGCCGAAGCGGCGGATGATGTCAGCGTGGATCTCAGCCCATTTGAGATTGCCGGCGTCGCCGGCCGCCTTGTAGAGCGCGACGGCGCGCTCCTGGTCCGCCATGTCTTCCGAATGCTCGAACGGCAGATAGAAGAAGCTGCGCAAGTCCGGGAAGGCGCTGTCGAATCCCTTGACCAGCGCGCCGGCCGTCACTGCGCGCGCGAGCGGGTCTGTGGCGAAGGCGCGGGCGCTGTTGCGGAACATGTTGCGCGGAAACTGGTCGAGCAGGATCAGCAGCGCCAGCGCGCCTTCGGCGGTGCTCTCCCAGTCGCCCAGCCTGCCGGTCGCCGCCGCCTCATAGGTGGCAAGAAATCGCTGCTTGATGGTTTCGTCGAAGGCGGTGTCCTTCTTGAACCAGCGGTCCGGTCCGGCCTCGCGCCAGAACGTCACCACGTCGTGCGCCGTCGCGATGGCGTCCGTCATGGGTTGACCGCCGTCCGCTGCTGGACGGCCTCGTCGCGCAGGGCACGGCGCAGGATTTTGCCGACATTGGTCTTGGGTAGTTCGCTGCGGAATTCGATGTGCTTCGGCATCTTGTAGCTGGTCAGCCGGGTCTTCAGATAGGCGTGCAGATCGGCCTCGGTGACGTCAGGCGATTTCTTCACGGCATACAGCGCGACGGCCTCGCCGGAATGCGTGTCCGGCACGCCCACCGCGGCGCATTCGAGCAGGCCGCCCTGCGACATAGCCACGTCCTCGACCTCGTTCGGGTATACCTTGAAGCCGGACACGGCGATCATGTCCTTCTTGCGGTCGACAATGGTGACGCGGCCCTGCGTGTCCATGATGCCGATGTCGCCGGTGCGGAAGAAGCCGTCCGCCGTCATGACGGCGGCGGTTTCGTCCGGCCGCTTCCAGTAGCCCGGCATCACCTGCGGACCGCGCGCGCAGATTTCGCCGCGTTCGCCGAGCGGCACATCATTGTTATCGTCGTCGCGAATGGCGATGTCGGTCGAGGGTAGCGGCAGGCCGATGGTGCCGGTCCACTCCTTGATGTCGCCGCGATTGCAGGTCAGCACCGGCGACGTTTCGGAGAGACCGTAGCCCTCGATGATCGGATGTCCGGTCGCCGCGATCCAGGCTTCCGCCACGGCGCGCTGCACGGCCATGCCGCCGGCGACGGCGCATTTGAGCATGCTCCAGTCGATGCGCTTGAAGTCGGCATGGTGCAACAGCGCGGCGTAGAGCGTGTTCACGGCTGGAAACGAATTGACCTTGTGCTTCGCCATGGCGCCGATCAGCGCGGGCAAATCGCGCGGATTGGGAATGAGCAGGCAGGCGGCGCCGAGGCGCATGCCCCACAGGAAACAGGCCGTCAGCGCGAAGATGTGATAGAGCGGCAGCGCGGTGACGACGATCATGCGCTCGACCGGCGGCGGCTGGTCGATCATCGGCTCCTGCCACGCCTCGATCTGCATCAGGTTGGCGACGAGGTTGCGATGCAACAGCATCGCGCCCTTGGCGACACCGGTGGTGCCGCCGGTATATTGCAGGAACGCGACATCGTCGGGTCCGACGCCGGGATCTTTCAGCGTCATCGCCTTGCCGGCGGCGATGGCGGCGTTGAAGCGCACGGCGCCGGCGATGCTGAAGGCCGGCACCATTTTCCTGATGTGCCGCACGACGAAATTGGTGATCGCGCCCTTCAGCCCGCCGAGCATGTCGCCGATCGAGGCGACGATGACGTGCTTGATCGCGGTCTGCGGCAGCGCCTGCTGCAGCACGCCGGCGAAATTCTCCAGCACGATGATAGCGTCGGCGCCGGCGTCGGTGAGCTGGAATTCGAGCTCGCGCGGCGTGTAAAGCGGGTTGACGTTCACGACGCAGAAGCCCGCGCGCAGGATCGCGGCGATGGCGACCGGATATTGCGGCACGTTCGGCATCATGATGGCGACGCGGGCGCCGCGGGCCAGGCCGAGGCTTTGCAGATAGGCACCGAGCGCCCGCGACAGGTCGTCCAGCGTGCCGTAGCTCACCGCCTTGTCCATGAAGATGCATGCGGTGCGGTCGCGGAACTTGGCGAAGCTGTCCTCCAGCATCGCCGTGACCGACGGGATGGCGCCGGCGTCGATCTCGGCCGGCACGCCCGGCGGATAGTGCCGCAGCCAAATGCGATCCATTGTCTCAGGCCCCGACTCGTTCGCCGCCGAGCATCCGGCGAACGCCGTTGGCGCGCAAGCGGCTAGCGGCCGCCGAACGGCACCAGCGGATTGTCGGCGAGCGCGGCGCGGTCGGGCCGGTCCGGCGCGGGCCGGTTCAGGAAGGCCTCGAACGTCTCGCGCAGCACAGTTTCGGGGATGTCGCGGGTGATGAAGACGATGCGGGTGCGGCGGTCGTCGTCGGGCCAGCGCTCGAGCGTGCTGAACGGGTGGAAAACATGCTGCACGGCGTGGATGACCAGCGGCGTGTCGGGCGTCTCCGCGATCTTCACGATGCCCTTGAGCCGCAGCAGGTTCGGCCCATGCAGCGAGCGCAGCAGATCGATGAACAGGTGGAAGGCGCCTTCCGGGATGGCCTGATCGGCGCTCAGAACGAAGGAGCGGATATGCTCGTCGTGCCGGTTGCGGTCGAGATGGCCGTGATCGTGGTCATGACCATGATGGCCGTGGGCATGATCGTGGCTGTGTCCATGCGGATCGGCGTAGGCCTCGTCCCGCAGCCATTTCCCGACGTCGGGGATCTTGCGCTCGGGATCGTAGAGGCCGCAGCCGAGCAGATTAGCGGGTGTTGCCTCGCCCTGCGCCGCGTCCAGGACCGGCGCGGCGGGGTTGAGCGCGTGCAGACGCACCTTGAGGCTGCCGATCGCGGCCGGATCGGCGACGAGATCGGTCTTCGTCAGCACCAGGCGGTCGGCGACCGCCGCCTGCTTCACCGCCTCGACATGGGCGTCGAGCGTCGCTTCGCCGTTCACGGCGTCGACCAGGGTCACGACGCCGTCGAGCCGGTACCGCATCACCAGATAGGGATGCATCATCGCCGTATGCAGCACGGGCGCCGGATCGGCGAGGCCGGTGGTCTCGAGGATCAGCCGCTTGAACGTGCAGCGGTTGTTGTCGAGGTCGCGCAGCAGCGTTTCCAGTGCATCGACAAGGTCGCCGCGCATCGTGCAGCACAGGCAGCCGGACTGCAGCAGCATGACGTTGTCGTCGACATATTCGACCAGCAGGTGATCGAGCCCGACCTCGCCGAACTCGTTGATGATGACGGCAGTGTCCTTCAGCGCCGGGTCTTGCAGCAGTTTGTTCAGCAAGGTGGTCTTGCCAGCGCCGAGGAATCCGGTCAGCACCGTCATCGGGATCGGTTCGGGCGGCGTACGGCTGCGCGAGGGGGCAGGCTCGCTCATTTCGCGTTGGCCGCGGCCTTCGCCTTCTTCACCGGCTTGGCGTGAGGGCTCTTGGCCGTCTTTTTCTTCGCCTTGGGATGAACGACCGGGAATTGCTCCACGGTGTCGGGGTGGTCGGCTGGCCCGGTGAACACCACGATCGGATCGGGGCTGATGATCGGCGTCGCGCTCAGCATGTATTTGGTGTTCGGCGGCTTCAGCGCGGAGAGCTGGTAGTTCTGGTCGCCGGTCGCCTGGGTGTCTTCCTCGTCATTGTTCTCGGACGGCGGCTTGCGGCGATGCCCGCCGCACATCTCGTCACGCAAATTCGGCGGTGCGGCGTCGACCGGCTTGAGCTGGTCGACGGTGCCGAGCGACGGCGTCAGCCACGACAGCGCGCTGTTGTTGAAACCGCTTTCGAGGAGTTGCGCCGCTTCTTGCGCGCGGGCGCGGCCGGAATAGGAGCCGAGAACGATGGCGATCAGGCGGCGGCCGTTGCGGGTCGCGGAAGCAACGAGGTTGTAGCCCGAGGCGCAGATGAATCCGGTCTTCATGCCGTCGGCGCCCGGATAGCGGTCGATCAGCGTATTGTAGTTGTGATAGATGCGATGGCCGTAGCGCATCGACGAGATGTGCAGGTAGCTGTCGTATTGCGGGAACTGCGTGACGAGGGCGCGCGCCAGGATGCCGAGGTCGCGCGCCGACGTATAATGGTTCTCCGCCGGCAGTCCGTTCGGGTTGACGAAGTTCGACTGCGTCATGCCAAGCGCGCGGGCGTTGGCGTTCATCATGTCGGCGAAGTTCTCGATCGAGCCGCCGACCCCTTCGGCGAGCGCCACAGCGATGTCGTTTGCCGACTTCACCATCATCATCTTGATGGCGTTGTCGATCGTCAGCGTGGTGCCGATCTTGAAGCCCATCTTGGTCGGCTGCTGCGCGGCGGCGTTAGCCGAGTAATTGATCAGGGTGTTGAGCGTGACCTGCCTGTCCTGCACCGCCTTGAGCACCGTGTAGAGCGTCATCAATTTGGTGACGGAGGCCGGATACCACGGATAGGTGGCGTTCTCGGCCTGCAGAACCTTGCCGGTCGACGCTTCGATCAGGAGTTTGGCTTCGGCGTTGGCGCGCGTGAGCGGCGCCAGAAGAATGACGCCGCAGAGGCAGAGCCAGGAGAGGTTCAAACCCCGAGCAAATGTCACAATCGCGATCCGCTTGATTCGTCGAGCCCGACGGGCCTTAACTGACGGCCCGGACCACACTAATTAAGGTATCAAGCACGCGCGAGGACGCAAAGCCGCCCTGGTCCCAGCCCGTGGATATGGTAACTACCACTATTCACTCACGAAAAAGACCAAAGTTCGGCAAAAGGAGTGCTCAATGACCGCCTGCATCGTCGGATGGGCCCACACGCCGTTTGGCAAGCTGGCCGGAGAATCCGTGGAAAGCCTGATCGTCAAGGCCGCCAGCGACGCCCTGACGGACGCAGGGGTCGCCGCCAAGGATGTCGACGAGATCGTTCTCGGGCATTTTAACGCAGGATTCTCGCCGCAGGATTTCACCGCGGCGCTGGTGCTTCAGGCCTCGCCCGATCTGCGCTTCAAGCGTGCCACCCGCGTCGAGAACGCCTGCGCCACCGGCTCCGCGGCGGTCCATCAGGCCATCAAGTCGATCGCGGCGCGCGACGCGCGGATCGTGCTGGTGGTGGGCGTCGAGCAGATGACCACGACGCCGGGTCCGGACATCGGGCGGAACTTGCTCAAGGCCTCCTACGTCCGCGAGGAAGCCGACATCGAGGGCGGTTTCGCCGGGGTGTTCGGCAAGATCGCGTCGAGCTATTTTCAGAAATACGGCGATCAATCCGATGCTCTGGCGATGATCGCGGCGAAGAATCACAAGAACGGCGTGTCGAACCCCTATGCGCAGATGCGCAAGGATGTCGGCTACGAGTTCTGCCGCAACGAAAGCGAGAAGAACCCGTACGTTGCCGGGCCGTTGAAGCGCACCGACTGCTCGCTGGTGTCGGACGGCGCCGCGGCGGTCGTGATCACGGATGTCGAGACGGCGCTGCGCCTCGGCAAAGGCGTCGCGTTCCGCGCCAATGCGCATGTTCAGGATTTTCTGCCGATGTCAAAACGCGACATCCTCAAATTCGAGGGTTGCGCCGCTGCTTGGCAGAAGGCGCTGGCCCAAGCCGGCGTTGCGCTCGGCGACCTGTCGCTGGTCGAGACCCATGACTGTTTTACCATCGCGGAATTGATCGAGTACGAGGCGATGGGGCTTGTTCCTGAAGGGCAGGGCGCGCGCGCCATCAAGGAGGGCTGGACGCAGAAGGACGGCAAGCTGCCAATCAATCCGTCCGGCGGACTCAAGGCCAAAGGTCATCCGATCGGCGCCACCGGCGTGTCGATGCACGCGCTCGCTGCGATGCAACTGACCGGCAAGGCCGGCGACATGCAGATCAAGGACGCCAAGCTCGCCGGTCTTTTCAACATGGGCGGCACCGCGGTTGCCAATTATGTGAGCATCCTCGAGCGAATTCGCTGAAGCGAAATCACATGCCGCAAGAAAAGGCTTGCGATTTGGGAGATGTGCTAGCCTAATTGTTGAAGCCGAAAATATTCGCGTATGAACCGTCCTGGCGGCCGGTGACCTGGTGGGGAGATGATAATGAGCAACATCCCAACCGATCTGCTGCGCACGTTGGTCACGATTGTGGATCTTCGCAGTTTCACCAAGGCGGCACAGGCTATCGGTATTACTCAGCCCGCCGTCAGCGCCCAGATCAAGCGCCTGCAGACCTTGCTCGGCTACGAGCTTTTTGAACGCCAGTCGGCTGGCGTGACCCTCACGTCACAGGGCAACGCGGTGGTCGATTATGCGCGGCGGCTGCTGTCGATCAACGACGAGATCGTTGGTCTGGGCAAGGGCGACCGGGCGCGCAAGCGGATCCGCATCGGTCTTCCGGGCGATTTGTCGGGTCCCTTGCTGCCGTGGACGCTGGCGAAATTCCGCACGCGCTGGCCCGATTTCAATTTCCAGAGCGGCGTCGCGCCGGCGCTGCTGCGCGACATGCGTGAGGGCAAGATCGATATCGTCGTGGCGCTGTCGACCGAGGCGCCGGTCGATGCCCGCCATACCTGGACCGACCAGCTCGTCTGGGCGCGCAGCAACGCCACCAAGATCGATCCCGAAGCGCCCGTGCCGATGCTGGCGTTCAGCGAGGAATGCATGTGCTTCCGCGCCGGCACGAACGCGTTGCGGGAAAGCGGGCGGACTCATCGTCTCGTCATGATGTCCGGCACCGTGCTGGTGCTGGCGGCGGGCGTCGACGCTGGTCTCGGCGTGCTGGTCATGACCAGCGGCCGCATTCGCCTGACTCAGCTCAAGCGGTGGGATGACGGTCCGCTGCCGAAGCTGCCCGAACTTCATGTCGGCATCTACACGCGAGAAGGCGCGGACAGCAAAGCGCTCAACGAGCTCGCGGATGAGCTGGCGCCGTTGTTGCGGCCCAAGCCCGACGACGTGGCGGCGCAGGGCCGCGAATTCCGGGCCATTCGTACCGCCTTCGACAAGGCCGAATTACTGCGCTGACCGGCCGCGAGCCTGGATATGACTGGAAGCCTGACACGCCGATGGTGCGCGCCTCTGTTATAGTGCGGCGGTCCCGGTCACGCTTCCATGGCAGTCAACACCGCCGTTGCCGACCTGCCGCTGTTCGGTGCTCCTTATGCGGGCCCGGACGAAGCCTTCGCGGCCGGCTTCCTGAGATTGCTGGAGCGCGGCCCCGACGCCGAGAATCGCGTCACGGCGCGGGCGTCGGACCTGGTCGAAGCCATCCGCGCCCGCACCACCGGCCTCGGCGGTGTGGAGGACTTCCTGCACGCCTATGCGCTATCCACCAAGGAAGGCCTGGCGCTGATGGTGCTGGCAGAGGCGCTGCTGCGTGTGCCCGATGCCGCGACCGCCGACCGCCTGATCGAGGACAAGCTCGCGGCCGGCGACTGGGACAAGCATGACGGCCATTCCGGCGCGCTGCTCGTGTCGGCGTCGGCATGGACGCTCGGCATCACGACGCGGATCATCCATCCCGGCGAAACCCCGGAAGGGATCATCGATTCACTGATCAAGCGCCTCGGATTGCCCGCGGTGCGCGCCGCGACGCGACAGGCGATGCGCCTGCTCGGCTCGCATTTCGTGCTGGGCCAGACCATCGACGAGGCGCTGTCGCGCGCCGCCGCGCACGACGACTATCTCTATTCGTTCGACATGCTCGGCGAAGGCGCGCGGACCGCGGATGATGCCGAACGGTACTTCGACGCCTATGCCAAGGCGATTGCGGCGATCGGCAAGAAGGCGGGCAAGGCCGGCTTGCCGTCGCGCCCCGGCATTTCCGTGAAGCTGTCGGCGCTGCATCCGCGCTACGAGGCCGTGTCCGAGGACCGCGTGTTGCGGGAGCTGCCGCCGAAGGTGCTCGAACTGGCGCGGATGGCGCGCCGCAGCGAACTCAACTTCACCATCGATGCGGAGGAAGCCGACCGGCTCGAATTGTCGCTCGACGTGATCGCCGCCGCGGTGCGCGACCCGTCGTTCGCCGGCTGGTCCGGCTTCGGGCTGGCGATCCAGGCCTATCAGAAGCGCGCCGGCGCAGTGATCGACTGGATCGACGGTGTGGCCGATGCGCTCGGCCGCCGCTTCATGGTGCGGCTGGTCAAGGCGCGTACTGGGACACCGAGATCAAGCGCGCGCAGGAACGCGGTCTTGCCGACTATCCGCTGTTCACGCGCAAGCCGATGACGGATCTTTCCTACCTCGCCTGCGCCCGCAAGCTGCTGGCGGCCCGGCCGCGCCTCTATCCTCAATTCGCGACACACAATGCGCTGACGGTGGCCAGCGTGATCGAGGATGCGGGCGGCGTCGACGGCTACGAATTCCAGCGCCTGCACGGCATGGGCGAAGCGCTCTACAAGGCGCTGCGGCAGAAATATCCGGCTGCGCCGTGCCGTATCTATGCGCCGGTCGGCGGCCACGCGGATCTGCTCGCCTACCTGGTGCGGCGTCTGCTCGAGAACGGCGCCAATTCGTCCTTCGTCGCGCTGGCCGGCGATACATCGATCCCGATCGCGCATGTTCTCGAGCGGCCGCAGGACGCGATCGGCCGGGCGTCGCGGGCACGTAATCCGCGCATCGTGCTGCCGCACGATCTCTATGCGCCCGAGCGCGCCAATTCGTCCGGTGTCGAGTTCGGCGATCGCGTCGAGCGCGCACAGCTTCTGTCGGATATTTCGCGTGATGCGCTCGCGGATGCGACGACCGCGCCGCTGATCGACGGCGTCCTGCGTCCCGGCGTTGAGCGTCCGGTGCTGTCGCCGTTCAGCCGCGCGGCCGTCGGCCGGGTCCGTGAAGCCGATCGGGCGACCGCGGCGGCGGCAATGACGGCGGCGCAGGCCGGTTTTGCGGCGTGGAGCGCCATGTCGGTGGCGACGCGCGCCGACATCCTCTCGCACGCCGGCGATCTGATCGAGGCGGAGCGCGGACGGCTGATCGCGCTCCTGCAGACGGAAGGCGGCAAGACGCTCGACGACAGCCTCTCCGAAGTGCGCGAGGCGACCGACTATTGCCGCTACTACGCGGCGCAGGCGCGCCAAAGTCTCGCGCCGCAGCCGACGCCGGGTCCGACCGGCGAGAGCAACGAGCTGACCTATCGCGGCCGCGGCGTGTTCGTCTGCATCAGCCCGTGGAATTTCCCGCTGGCGATCTTCACCGGCCAGGTCGTCGCCGCGCTCGCGGCCGGCAACGCCGTCGTCGCAAAGCCGGCCGAGCAGACGCCGCTGATCGGATTTGAAGCCGTTCGCCTGCTGCATCGCGCGGGTGTGCCGGCGGGCGCGCTGCAGTTCGTGCCGGGCGATGGCGCCATCGGCGCAGCATTGGTCGAGGATTTGCGCGTCGCCGGGGTCGCCTTTACCGGCTCGACAGAGGTCGGACGTCGCATTAACCGGGCGTTGGCGGCGAAGGACGGGCCGATCGTCCCCCTGATCGCCGAGACCGGCGGCATCAACGCGATGATCGCCGACGCGACGGCGCTGCCCGAGCAGATCACCGACGACGTCATCACGTCCGCCTTCCGGTCCGCCGGCCAGCGCTGCTCGGCGCTGCGATTGCTGTGCGTCCAGGCCGACGTGGCCGACAAGGTTGTCGCGATGATCGCCGGCGCGGCGCGCGAGCTGGCGTTGGGCGATCCGCGCGATCCGTCGACGCATGTCGGGCCGGTGATCGATCTCGAGGCCCGCGAGAAATTGATGGCCTGGATCGCGCGTCATGAGGCGCAAGGCCGTGTCCGCTTCCGCTGGGACCGCGACCGGCCGCTGCCGGCGACCGGCCTGTTCGTGCCGCCGACCATCATCGAATTGGAGCGGGCCCGCGATCTCACCGAGGAGGTGTTCGGGCCGGTGCTCCACGTGGTGCGCTGGCGGCCTTCGGCGCTGGATGCCTTGCTCGGCGATATCGCCGGAACGGGCTATGGCCTGACCCTCGGCATCCATTCGCGCATCGACGCCACCGTGCGTCGCATCGTCGCGCGGCTGTCCAACGGCAACGTCTACGTCAATCGCAGCATGATTGGAGCGGCGGTCGGGACTCAGCCGTTTGGCGGCAGCGGCCTGTCCGGCACCGGCCCCAAGGCCGGCGGCCCCAACTACCTGCACCGCTTCGCGCTGGAGCAGGTCGTGACGGTGAACACCGCGGCGGCCGGCGGCAACGCCGCCTTGCTGAGCGGCGGAGACGACCGGCCGTAACCGTGATTTCGGACCGGCACCGGCCCGTTAACCGGTCCTGATTCGTTATGGCGTATTCTGCCAGAATGACTGATTCGGTCGCCCGCCTCTATGAGGCCGTCCTTGCGGCTCGCAACGGCGATCCGGCGACCTCGCGCACGGCCAAGCTGTTTCGCGCCGGCCGCGCCAAGATGGCCAAGAAACTCGCCGAGGAAGCCGTCGAGGTCGTGATCGACGCCATGCACGGCCAGCCGGAGGCTGTGGTGCGCGAAAGCGCCGATCTTCTCTATAATCTTGTGGTGCTATGGGTTTCGGCGGGCGTCCATCCCGACGATGTCTGGGCCGAGATGCGCCGTCGCGAACGGTTGCTCGGAATTGCCGAAAAACTCCCCAAAAAAGACCTCGTCACGCCGCCGATCCGGCGTAGGGTCGTTGCGCTTGAGGCGCGCGGGGCGCGCAAGCGCCGCTGAGACCGACCGCCGGAGCAAGTGCAGATAATGACCGACCAGGCTGACAGGCCGCCGTCGCTTTTGCGGCGGCTTTACGACTGGTGCATCGGCGCGGCCGAGAAGCCGCATGCGGTCTGGATCCTGTCGGCGATCGCCTTTGCCGAGAGTTCGTTCTTTCCGGTTCCGCCGGACATCATGCTGATCCCGATGTCGATTGCGCGGCCGGACCGCGCGTTCCGGCTGGCGGCCTGGTGCACGGTCGCCTCGGTGACGGGCGGCATCCTCGGCTATGCGATCGGCGCCTTGCTCTACAACTCCGTCGGACTGTGGCTGATTCGTCTCTACGGCTACGGTGACAAGGTCGAGGCGTTTCGGGCCGCCTACGCGCAGTGGGGCGCCTGGATCATTCTGCTCAAGGGCCTCACGCCGATCCCGTTCAAGATCGTCACCATCACCTCGGGTTTCGCCGGCTACAACATCTGGCTGTTCATCCTGTTCTCGATCATCACCCGCGGCGGGCGCTTCTTTATCCTGGCGCTGCTGATCAACCGCTTCGGCGCGCAGGCGCGCGATATCATCGAGCGCCGGCTGGGGTTCTGGGCGGCGGTCCTTGCGGCGACGATTATCGGGGGCGCGGTTCTGGTCCTTTATCTGTTCTAAAGCCGCCGGCTCCGGACGCTTCCTTCCGCCGCCTAGATTTCGCCTTGCCGTTGCCATAGCGTGGCGCCTTGCCGAATGGTGACGATGCCATGATGTTGCGGTTTGAGCCGACGTCGCGGATGCGCCAGCTCTCGCTGGCCGCCTGCATTTGCGCCGGCGTCATGGCGGCGGGGCCGGCAAGCGCGCAGGCCGGCGAAGCCAGTTCCGGCGATAACGTCTTCGGCCAGATCGGCCGCTGGTTCGACTCGCTCGGCGAGCAGATCAAGGATGCCGGCAAGGGTGTCGGCGAGGGCGTCGACAATTTCGGCCAGGAGGCCGGAGCGGCGGCGAAGCAGACCGCGCAAGCCGCGGGTAACGCGGCCGGCGCCGTCGCGAGCCTGACGGAAACGCGCATCGTGCGCGGCCATGAAACGTGCGCGATCGCTGCAAACGGCGCTCCGGATTGCCGTGCGGCCGCCGACGCGCTGTGCAAGTCGAATGGCATGAAGTCCGGCAGCAGCCTGGACATCACCGCCGCCGAAAACTGCCCGGTGCGCGTCATAATGGGTGAGCGCGCCGCTCAGTCCGGCGAGTGCAAGAACGTCACCTTCGTCAGCCGGGCGCTCTGCCGGTAGAGCCTGATCCGCCGACCTCGAGCGGTGTTCAATGCAACCGGATCACGCACTGGCCGGGTTCGGGTGGGGTTGTGCTGGCCGCGCCTGCATGATTGGCTCCCGCGTTCAGCCGGGAGTTTTTCGTGAATCTTTTCTCCAAGCTCATCGAGCGTGAAGCCGCCGGAAATCCCGTCACCGTCGGCCTGATCGGCGCCGGGAAATTCGGCACGATGTTCATGACGCAGGTGGCGCGCACCCGCGGCATGCATCTCGTCGGCGTCGCCGATCTCGACGTCGCGCGGGCGCGCAGCCAGCTCAAGACGGCCGGATGGGAAGACCGCCGCTACGCGGCGTCCTCGCTCGACGATGCGGTCAAGCAGCGCACGACGTTCGTCACGGACAATGCCGGCGCGCTGATCGACGATCCGCGCGTCGAGGTCATCGTCGAGGCGACCGGCGTGCCGGGCGCGGGCATTGCTCATGCGCTGCGTGCGATCGGGCACGGCAAGCACATCGTCATGGTCAACGTCGAGGCCGACGCCGTCGCGGGTCCGCTGCTGGCGCAGCGCGCCCGGGCCGCAGGCGTCGTCTATTCGCTGGCCTGGGGCGATCAGCCCGCCTTGATCTGCGAGCAGGTCGATTGGGCGCGCGCCGCCGGATTCAAGGTGATCTGCGCCGGCAAAGGCACCCGCTACGAGCCGCATTATCACCGTTCCAATCCGGACAACGTCTGGGACATCCTCGACAAGTATCTGCAGATCGAGGATCGCGGCTCGATCAATCCGAAGATGTTCAACTCGTTCGTCGACGGCACCAAGTCCGGCATCGAGATGAGCGCGGTCTGCAACGCGACGGGCCTCGTGCCGCAGACCAACGGCCTCGCCTTTCCGCCGGCGACGCGGTTCGAGCTGGCGGACGTCTGCAAGCCGAGGGCCGACGGCGGCACGCTCGAGAAGGCCGGCGTCACGGAGGTGACGTCGTCGGTCTATCGCGACGGCCGCGACGTGCCGCATCACCTCGCGCTCGGCACCTATGTTGTGTTCGAGGGTGAAAGCGATTACGCGCGGCGCTGCTTCAAGGAATACGCGATGCTGCCGGACCGGAGCGGCAAATACGCCGCGCTGTACCGGCCGATCCACATGATCGGAATGGAGCTCGGCATATCGGTGGCGTCGGCTGCGTTGCGCCGCGAGCCGACTGGCGCGCCGACCGGATTCCGTTCCGATGTGGTTGCCACCGCCAAGCGGGCGCTCAAGGCGGGCGAGGTTCTCGACGGTGAAGGCGGCTTTTGCGTCTGGGGCAGGCAGGCGCCGGCGGAAACCTCGCTCGAGCAAGGATTGCTGCCGCTCGGCCTCGCCCACAACGTCACGCTCAAGCGCGACATTCCGGAAGGCGCGGCGCTGAAATGGTCGGACGTGGCCTACGATCCGAACGACACCGCCGTCAGGGTTCGCCGCGAAATGGAGGCAGCATTCGGACGTCGCAATGCCGAGGCGGCGACCTGACCTCAGCCGATGTCGATCGTGCCGTCGATCTTGTGAGTGAGCCCGATGCCGCCGATGGTCAGCACCATTTGCGCCTTGAGCGTCTCCTTGCCCTTGATCTTGCCGGCCTCGATGGCGGCGCGGACCGCTTTCTCGATCTCCTGCTGCGAGGTCACGCCGACGACCTTGAGGAATTTGCGCATCGACATATTGAAGACGTCTTCGTTCATGGCTGGCTCCTGTCAGGTCCGCGATCATAGCGGTTAACTGTGGCGGCTAAAGCACAACCCGTCGCGAAAATCCCCTGCGCCGACAAAGCCCTGTGCAAAAGGTGGGCCGTGCCGTATTCGCCTCACGAGGTTTCGTATTGTGCGCCCGGCTCGAATGCGGGGGATGGGGGAGAGCCCAATGGTGTTGCAGCGCAAGCTGTATTGCGTCTTTGCGCTTGTCGTGTGTGCCTTCGGTTGCGTCATGGGAACCGGAGCAATGGCGGCCGATGCCGCGCCGCCGTCGTGTCCGGGCAATCCGGACGCCCTGGGTGTCAGTCGCGTCATCAAGGTCGGTCCGGACGAGTACGCCCGGCTCGGCCTGATGCAGTATCGGCACACGCTGCCGCTCAACGACCACGAGGTCGTGCTGACCTTCGACGACGGTCCCTTGCCTCCATATACCACCCGCGTTCTGGCGGCGCTGTCGCATGAATGCGTCAAGGCGACATTCTTCATGGTGGGCCGGATGGCGGCCGCCTATCCGAAGGAAGTGCGGCTGGTCGCATCGATGGGCCACACGATCGGCAGCCACAGCCAGAACCATCCGCTGCATTTCAATGCCTTGAGTGAAGCTGCGGCGGAACGTGAGCTGGTCACCGGCATGCAATCGGTGAAAACCGCGCTGGCGGGAGATGGCGCATTGGCGCCGTTCTTCCGCGTGCCGGGCCTTGGCCGCACCAAGGCCTTCGAGAAATTCGCGCAGTCGGACGGCGTCGTGGTCTGGAGCGCCGATACGGTGGCCGACGACTGGACTCCCATCAGCGCCAGCCAGGTCGTGCACCGGGCCGTGTCGCGGCTCGAGGCGAAGGGAAAAGGCATCCTGCTGCTGCACGACATCCAGGCCCGTACGGCGCTGGCGCTTCCGGTCCTGCTGCGCGAACTCAAGGCGCATGGCTTCAAGATCGTGCAGGTCGTGCCGGACGGCGTCGCGCCGGTTCCGAAGCCTGGCGAGCCGGGCGTCATGGTGGCGTCAGCGCCGGCCAAGCCGGCATGGCCGCGCGTGTTCGCGAATGAGACCGAGATGCTGTCGGCTCTGGCAAAGCAGCAGGCCGATGCCCGCGCCGCCTATCTCATCGGCCTGGCCCGGTCGCATGGCGACAGGAAATCCGGCCGCCGCGTGCATACGGCGACGCTCGCCAAAGGCGCGCACCGCGGAACGGTGCAATAAGCGGTCGGTTTATTGCCTGGAACTGGTGCCCCTAGCCGGACTCGAACCAGCACGATGTTGCCATCACCTGATTTTGAGTCAGGCGCGTCTACCAATTCCGCCATAGGGGCTTGACCCGCGAGGGATCATAGTGGCGCAGTGCCGCCGGTCAATCGCAGGCGGCGGCTTCTCTATGCTGGCAGTCACGGAAAAATTCAAGCAGACCGATGCCACGGCGTTTGCCGCGGCCATCGCCTTGATCGGCGCCGGCGGCATCGCCGGCTTCCTGTTCTTCCAGTATGTGGTCGGCTTGCATCCGTGTCCGCTCTGCCTCCAGCAGCGCGATGCGTTCTATATCAGCGTGCCGCTGGCGGTGCTGTTGTGGCTCGGCGGCGAGTACGGCGCGTCGCGCAAGGTGCTGCTTGCCGGCTTTGCCGTGGTCGCGCTGGCGATGCTGTGGAATACCGGCCTTGCCGCCTATCACGCCGGCGTCGAATGGAAATTCTGGCCTGGCCCGTCTGACTGCTCAGGTCCCCTGGAAGGGCTTGGCGGGCCCGGCGGCCTGCTCAAGCAGCTCCAGAGCGTCAGCGTCGTGCGCTGCGACGAGGCGGCCTGGCGCTTCCTCGGCCTGTCTCTCGCCGGATGGAACGTGCCGCTGTCGTTCGGGCTCGCCGTGCTCGCGGCCTGTGGCTTCCACAGCATTTGGCAAAAACCGGCAGCCTGAAAAAAGTAACGACCACGAAGGAGTCGGCGCGCGTACATCCGGCGTCGCCTCATCCCTGTGGTCGTCCAGGGCCGCAGAGCTGTCTCCAACTCAACGCGACCGTCACCCTATATGGGGGAGCAATATGACAGGAACAAGACCGGGCCGTTAAGGAACCGTTAACCTCGAATAACGTGTGTTGCCTGATAGGGGTTTCGGCGTGGAGAAGATCACATGAGCGAACGACGTGGTACAACGGGCTATACGAGCATAGCCAAATTCCTGCACTGGCTCATTCTGCTGCTGTTGATCATTCAGTTCATCACGGCGTGGACCATGCCGCACATCGGCCGCAACACGCCGGTCAGCACGCTGATCAGCCTGCATTTTTCGTTCGGTGTGGTCATTCTCGCCATCGCCGTCCTCCGGCTCTTGTGGCGTGTGACTCATCCCGAGCCGGCGCCGGAGCCGGGCATGCCGCAATGGCAGGTCGCCGGCGCGAAGCTCACCCATTGGCTGCTCTATGGTCTGCTGCTCGTGATCCCGATCCTGGGCTGGATCAACGCCTCGTGGCGCGGCATGCCCATCGTCATGTTCGGCCTGCCGTTGCCGCAATTGATCGCCACGCGTGCGCCGGGTTGGCAATGGACGGGCGACATTCACAGCTTTCTGGCCAACTACGTCATGCTGACGCTGGTCGGCCTGCACGTCGCCGCCGCCCTCTATCACGAACTGATCGTGCGGGACGACGTGTTGCGGCGGATGCTGCCGGGGCGCTGATCGTCAGACCGCGCCGGCGGTCCAGATCACCAGCTCGCGCGCGATCGTCACGAACGCCTTGTTGAGCGCGTTGATGGCTTGCCGGCCCTTGATCCCCTGGGCCGGTTCGGACGCCTTGAAGATGCGGGCGTCCTTGACGGCGCCCTTGGCGTCGAGCAGCCGCACCGCGAGCTCGATCACCGCGCTCGGCTGCGGCGTCGGCGATATCTGGAAACTGCGGATCGTGATCTCGATCTTGTATTCCGCCTCGAGACTGTCGATCGGCCGGCTGACCGCCTTGAGCTGCTTGGCGTTCTCGAAGCTCTGCACGATCTTGGCCTGCATCAGCTTCGGCAGGTTGTCGGCCCAGATCGCGCCTTCGACGTCGGTATAGGTTCCTTCGGAGGTTTTGATGAGGACCTTCTGGGTATCGTAGACCAGCGTCGCGTTCGGATCGGCGACCACGGTTGGCGCGCTGATCTCTTTGTCGAGACCGGGAAAATCACTCGGCGCGTCGAGATCGAAGGTCGAGGTCGGCGGCTTCGCCGCCGCGCCCGTGCCCGTGAGCTTCTCGAGTCCGCCCAGCAAATCCTCGACACGCTTCGAATTGCGGCCCAGCATGTCGGCGAACTGGCTGATGCCGTCGATGGCCGTGTGAAACGGTTTTTCATTCGCGGTCAGAATCGAATCGAAATGCGAAACGGCTTCGCGGGCGGCGTCGGTCAGGTTTTGCACGTTGCCGGCCTTGACCGTCAGTGTCGGCGGCCGGCCGTTCACCGAGGTGAGGCGCGGGGCGTCAGGCGAGCCGCCGCTGAGCGCCAGCACCGGCGCGCCGGTGAAGCCCTGGTAGCTCAATTCAACCTTGGTATCGGCGCGGATCGGCGTCGACGGATCGACCGTGATCGACGCGATCAGCGTCCGCGGGTTTTGCGGGTCGAGCTTCAGCCCGACCACATTGCCGACGCGCACGCCGTTGAACAGAACGGCCGACAGCGAGGCGAGGCCCCCGATGGGCGGCTCTTCGAAACGCACCTCGTAGGCGGTTTGCTGCGAGAAGCCGCCGGCGTTCTGCAGCCAGTAAATGAAGCCGAACACGCCGAGGATAAAGGCGACGACCAGAGCTCCGATGACGGTAAAGTGC
Organism: Pseudolabrys sp.; assembly: GCA_029980465.1. Lineage (GTDB taxonomy): Bacteria > Pseudomonadota > Alphaproteobacteria > Rhizobiales > Xanthobacteraceae > Pseudolabrys. The sequence continues at coordinate 1,179,784 of JARYIJ010000001.1, read as the reverse complement.
GCCCGAGTCTCCATGTCCCTATCCGGATGTCCCCCGCCCGATTCTGCCGTCGGGCTAGCGGCGCAGTGTAATCGAGGAGTCCACCACTTGTCCGCCGCCGTGTGCGTCGAATGTCACGGTTTGCCGGCGCTCGCGCGTGACCATGCCGAGATTGGCCGCGAAGGCGGAGCTTTCCACGTGAAGGTTCAGGCGGCCGCCGCGAATTGTGCCGGTAGCGGTGCCACCGACATTGCGGGTGCGTTCGCTCCAGCGGCCCGAGATATTACCGGCCTCGTCAGCCTGGAACTGCCCGTCCAGATCGAATTTGTAGCTGTCGCTGTCGCAGGTCAGTTTCAGATTGATTTCGGTGGCCGTGCTGCCGCGCGGCTTGTAGTCCGCCTTGCATCGCAGCCGCTCGACGTTCTGACCTTTGACGCGAATCTTGCCGGTCCCCGACCATTGACCGGGGAAGTCGCTGAACGGTCCTGCCGATGCGGGTGCGGGGCCAGTCGACAACCAGGCGACGGCGGCCAGGGTCATGGCGGCGCCTGCCATCCGGCGCAAAAGACGCGATACGTCGAGAGCCATCTGTCCGTGTTCCTTATGTCCAGAGAATCGCCATCTCTTAGGTGGTGACGAGGGTATTCAGGTTCCAGACACAAATCTCTTGCCCGATGCTTGCGATCCTTGCCGACAATGGGATGTGGCAAAAAGTCCCGGCAGCTCAGGGCTCGAGTTCGGTATCCCAGTACAGGTAGTCGAGCCAACTCTCGTGCAGGTAATTGGGCGGAAACAGGCGGCCGTTGCGGTGGAGATGACGCACCGTCGGCTGGAACGGCATTTGCGAGGGCCACATCTTGGCTTCGTTTGGCGTCATGCTGCCTTTGCGCAGATTGCACGTCGAGCAGGCGGCAACGACGTTGATCCAGGTCGTCTGGCCCCCGCGCGAGCGCGGGATGAGATGATCGAAGGTGAGGTCGTCGCGGTCGCCGCAATACTGGCAGGAGAAACGGTCGCGCAGGAAGACGTTGAAGCGGGTGAAGGCGGGGTGTGTCGAAGGCTTGACGAAGGTCTTGAGCGAAACGACGCTCGGCAACTTCATCTCGAAGCTGGGAGAATGAACCGCGTGGTCGTAATTGGCGACGATGTTCACCCGCTCGAGGAAAACGGCCTTGATGGTGTCCTGCCAGGACCACAACGAAAGCGGATAGTAACTCAGCGGCCGGAAGTCGGCGTTGAGCACAAGAGCCGGAAAGCCACTGGGTGATACGTGGACGTTCAATCGAGGCTCCTCAACCTCGCCGGTTGATTCCACATAATTCTATGGGGCCGTAACAGGATTGTGAAGCCATCTCAGTGGCATAGTCCACCTGTCCGGCGTATCGATTGAAGGCTTGCGGAGTGCAGGAACCTTTGGGGCTGGGCGGCATCCAATAGACCGGAAAGGGAAATCGCCACCTTGAGCGTATCGGCCGCCACCACGCCTTTATTCGCCGAGCAGGAGCTGATCGCGCGCGCCCGCCGCCGCGACGAGGGCGCCATCCGCACCATCGTCCGGCAGAATAATCGCCGGTTGTTTCGGGTGGCGCGCAGCATCCTCAAGGACGACTGGGACGCCGAGGACACGGTGCAGGACGCCTATCTCCGTGCCTTTTCGCATCTGGCGGAGTTCGAAGGGCGCTCGGCGCTGAGTACCTGGCTCACGCGCATCGTTGTCAATGAGGCGCTCGGCCGGTTGCGCAAGCGCCGGCCGGTGGCCGATTTCGAAGAGGTGGAACGCGGCGCTGCCGACAACGGACAACTGGTGCCGTTTCCGCGCGCGGCGCCGCAATTGGATCCGGAACGGGCCATGGCTCAATCGCAACTCGGCAACGTGCTGGAAAAGGCAATCGATGCGCTGCCCGATGTCTATCGTGTCGTGCTGGTGGCACGTGTCATCGAGGAGATGAGCGTCGAAGAGACGGCGGAGGCGTTCGGCCTCAAGCCGGAAACTGTGAAGACGCGATTGCATCGCGCCCGCGCGCTGTTGCGGCGCGGGCTGGAAGAGAACGTCGGCGTCATGCTGGCCGATACCTATCAGTTCGGCGGTGTCCGCTGCGAACGCATGGCGGATCGCGTGATCGCGCGGCTCAACGAATTGCGATAGCTCTTTCACGTCATTCCGGACGGCGCGTCAGCGCCGATCCGGAATCCAGCAACAAATTTCACCATTGCTTCTGGATTCCGGGTTCGCCTGCCATAAGCGCGTTCACGCGCGTCTTCGACGCGCTATGGCCGAGCGCCCCGGAATAACTTGATCGGATCGGGAACCTCGCGCTGCGAATTGCATCCAATGCTTCGTAACACCGGCCATGCGGCCGAGACGGAGGACAGGATGATGCTCAAGCTATTTGCCGCGGCGTTCGCCGCCGTGCTGCTGATTGGCGGCGCGGCCGATGCGCAAGGTACGAATTCTGGCGCCAAGCTGAACGATGCCCAGATCGCTCATATCGCCTATACGGCAGGCCTCGCCGACATCGCCAATGCCCGGCAAGCGCTGAAGAAGTCGAAAAACAAGGACATTCGCGCCTTCGCGCAAGAGATGCTGCGTGACCACAAGGCGGTGAACGACAAGGCGCTGGCCCTGGTCAAAAAGCTCAAGGTGACGCCGCAGAACAACGATACCAGCAAGGCGATCGCCAAGGGGCAGGCCGACAAGCGCGCCGAACTGGCAAAGCTGAAAGGCAAGGCGTTTGACAAGGCTTACGCCGACAACGAGGTTGCGTACCACAAGACCGTCAACAGCGCGCTGGAGTCGACGCTGATTCCGTCGGCGACCAACCCCGAGCTCAAGAGTCTGCTGGAGACGGGCCTCAAGATTTTCCAGGGTCATGAGCAGCACGCCGAGCATGTCGCGGCCGAGTTCAAGTAAAAGGAGTGAGCCGATGCGGGCAGGAATGATCGTTCTTGTCGCGGCTTTGTCGGCTGTGCTTGTTGCTCCGGCGGGCGCGAAGACAGTCACCGTGATGATGGACAATGTTGCCTATGTGCCGGTGAATATCTCTGCTCGCGTCGGCGACGTTATTGAATGGAAGAATGTCGATCTTGTCGCGCACACCGCGACGGCGCGCGACAAGTCGTTTGACATCACGATCTTGCCGAACAAGACGCGGACCTTGACGCTGAAAAAAGCCGGCGAGTTCGACTACTACTGCAAATTCCACCCGAACATGACCGGGCACATCAGCGTCAAGCCGTAGACTTCGCAAGGTTTCGGGCCAGAAACTCGCCGCCCTGGCGCAGGCCTTCCTGGTCGATGCCGTGGCCGACGCCGGGCGAGATGTGCCACTGGGTCGGAACGTCCAGCGAGGCCAGGCCCTGGGCTGCGTGAAATACTGCTTGCACCGGAATAAGCGGATCCTGGTCGCCGTGCACCAGCAACACCGGCGGGCGGGATTTGATCTCCATCGCAAACTTGTCCAGGTCGGCCTCCGTCTCCGGCGTCACCAGCATGCCGGAATAGCCGACGATGGCGGCGGGGGCGACGGCGCGCCGCAAGCCGACATGCAGCGACATCATCGTGCCTTGGCTGAAGCCGACCAAAGCCAGCGCCGACCCGGGCAGGCGATGCCGCGCGAGTTCGGCATCGAGGAATGCGTTGAGAACCGGCGCTGCCGAATTGACGCCGGTCCACCGTTCGGATGGGTCGCGCATCGTCAGCGGAAACCATTCGCGCCCCATCGGCGACTGCCCGCAGGGACGCGGCGCGTGCGGCGAGACGAACGCCGTGTTGGGCAAAATCTGCTGCCAGGCGCGGCCGATGTCGATCAGGTCGTTTCCGTCGGCGCCGTAGCCGTGCAGGAACACGACGAGGCTCGCCGTCTTGCCGGAGCGTGCGTCAAGCCGCGGGCCGTCGAGTTCTGCCATTGGATTTCACCTTCGATTTGGATGTTTTTCTCTTCGCTGTGGTCTTGCGTGATTTTTTCGCGCTCTTTTTCGGTTCCAGCGAAATACCTTCGCGCCGCTTGACGACATGATAGTAGGCCCACATCAAATGCGCGGCGACGCCGCGCCATGGCCGCCAGGCTTCGGCAATTTTCGCCAGTCGTTCTGGATCGGGCCGCTTGCGCAAGCCGAGTGCGATTTTCGCCGCTTCTTGCACGGCGAGGTCACCAGCCGGAAAGGCATCGGCGTGGCCGAGGCAGAACAGGAGGTAGATATCGGCAGTCCACGGTCCGACACCATGCAGCTTGACGAGTTCGGCATGCGCGATATCGGCGTCCATGTTGCCGACCGCTTCGAGGTCGATCTCGCCGCGCGCCACCGCCTTGCTGATTTCCTTGATCGCCTTGATCTTGTTGTTGGAGAGGCCAAGCCGCTTCAGCCTGTCGGTACGCGCCCTGCGCACGGCGTCGTGGTGAAAGGGATCGAAAGCGGCGAACAGCCGGTCACGGATCGCCGCGGCGCTCGCCGTCGACAACTGTTGTCCGCACACGATGGCGCACAGTCCCGGAAAGCCGCCATCGCGCCGGCGCAGCGAAAAGATGCCGGCTTTCTCCGCGACCGGCTCCAGCCGGGGATCCTGGAGAACGAGCTTTGCGAGGCCGGCGTCGAGGTCGGCCTGGGTGTGTAGGAAATTCGTCATTTGCCCGATTTTACATACTATCCCGCTCGTCCCCGCGGAAGCGGGGACCCAGGTTGAACCAAGAACTGGATTCCCGCTTTCGCGGGAATGAGCGGGTGTGTTGGTGACGCAGCAAGACAAGAAGACAGTCTTCCGTTTCGCCCCGTCGCCGAATGGTTATCTCCATCTCGGTCATGCTTATTCGGCGCTCCTCAACGCCGATCTCGCCCGAGCGGCGGGCGGCCGCCTGCTGCTGCGCATCGAGGACATCGACGAAACGCGCTGCCGCCCGGAGTACGAAGCGGCGACCTATGAGGATCTGCGATGGTTGGGCATCGCATGGGAGGAGCCGGTCCGCCGGCAATCCGAACACTACGATGACTATCGCGCGGCGATTGCCGCTCTCGACGCGCAGGGCTTGATCTTTCCGAGCTTCGAAAGCCGCGCCGAGATTGCGCGAACGTCGCCGGGCCGCGATCCGGACGGCGCGCCGCTCTATGCGGGGGCATCCAAGGCGTTGTCGCGCGAGGACAGGCGGCGGCGCATGGACTCTGGCGCGCCTTACGCGCTGCGGCTCGACATGGCGGCGGCGCTCGAGCGCGTCGGGCCGTTGCATTGGGATGAAGCAGGGCAGCCTGTGGCCGCCGATCCGGCGGCCTGGGGCGACGTGGTGCTGGCGCGCAAGGACACGCCGACGAGCTATCATCTCTCGGTCGTGGTCGATGACGCGGCGCAGGGCGTGACCGATGTCGTACGCGGCCGAGACCTGTTTCACGCGACCGGCGTCCATCGGCTTCTTCAGGCGCTGCTCGGGTTTCCGATACCGCGCTACCGCCACCACGAACTGATCGCCGACGACAAGGGGCAGAAGCTGTCGAAATCGACCCGGGCGACCGGCCTCCGGGAGCTTCGGGCGCAGCGCAAATCGCCGGTGGATATCCGCCGAATGGTCGGCCTGGCCTGACAGGCCGGCATGCCATTCTGGCTTCGGGGCCGAGGGATGGCAAAAAAGCGAGCCAAACAACGCAGGCGGACGGCGGTTCGCAAGACCGTCCACAAGACCGTCCACAAGACCGTCCGCAAAGCCGTCCGCAAGACGGCGGTGAAGGCGGCGCGATCCGCGCCGCGTCCGCAGGCGCGCGCCGTCGAGGCGGCGCTGGCCGGCGTGGCGCACGAGATTCGCACGCCGCTCACCGGGATTCTGGCTCTGGCCGAGCTGCTGGCGGCGTCCGATCTCGGCGAGCGCGAGCGGCAATGGGCTGACGCGATCAAAAGCGGCGCCGAGCATCTCTCCGCGATGACGACGCTGATCGTCGATGCGGCAAAGGCCGACGCGACGAGGCTGACGCTGCAGCATGAGCCGTTCTCGCCGCGCCGGCTGACGGAGGCGGTGGGCCGCGCGCTCAAGGCGCGGGCGGATACCAAGGGGCTGACGGCGGAGGTCGTCATTGCGCGCGATCTGCCGGCGATGGTGCGGGGCGATGAGCTGCGTTTGCGCGCCGCGCTTGAGAACCTCGTCGACAATGCCGTGAAGTTCACCGAGAAAGGCAGCGTCAGCCTGACCGCTGGCGCGGAGAGGGCGGGTCAGCGCGTGCGGCTGGTGTTCACGGTGACCGACAGCGGCGCCGGACTTTCGAAGCAGGACATCGCGCGCCTGTTCAGGCCGTTCCGGCAGGGCAGCGAGGAGATCGCGCGCCGTTACGGCGGCTCCGGGCTCGGTCTCGTCTTCGTCAAGCGCGTGGCGCGCGCGATGGCGGGCGGTCTCGCGGTGACCGGCACGCCCGGCCGCGGCTCCACCTTCCGGCTCACGGTATCCGCCGCTCCGGTCGAGGGCCGCGTTCCGTCCGGTGATGGCTTACGCGTGCCGGGGCGCAGCCTGCGGATCCTTTGCGCCGAGGACAATCCGTATGGCCGTGTCGTGATGAACACCATCCTGACCGAACTCGGCCATCGCGCCGACTTCGTCGACGACGGCGAGGCTGCGGTGAGCGCCGTGGCAGGCGGCAGTTATGACGTCGTGCTGATGGACGTCACGTTGCCTCTCGTCGACGGCCTCGAGGCGACGCGCCGCATCCGGACGCTGCCGGGAAGCGCGGCGCAAACGCCGATCGTCGGCGTTTCTGGCCGTACCGAACCGGGCGACGAGGCGGCGGCGCGCGCGGCCGGCATGAATTTCTATTTCACCAAGCCGGTGTCACCGGCCCGTCTGGTCGATGCGCTCTCGAAATTTCAGCGCGGCGATCGCGGATAGCCCGGACGGCCTACGTGTTGCTGGCGCCGTTGGCGCGTTCGACGATGCGCACGACGTCCGACATGATGCGGTTGAGCTCGAAATCCTTGGGCGTATAGACGGCGGCGACGCCCGATTTCTCCAGCGCTTGCGCGTCTTCCGGCGGAATGATGCCGCCGACCACGACCGGGACGTCGAGGCCTTCCTGCTTCATGCGGCTGACGACGTCCTCGACCAGCGGCATGTGGCTGCCCGACAGCACGGACAGCCCGATGACGTGCGCTCTTTTCTCGCGTGCCGCCGCGACGATTTCCTCGGGCGTCAGGCGGATGCCGTCGTAGATCACCTGCATGCCGGCGTCGCGGGCGCGCACCGCGACCTGCTCGGCGCCGTTGGAGTGGCCGTCGAGGCCGGGCTTGCCGACCAGGAAGGTGAGGCGGCGGCCGAGCTTGCGCGAGACGCGGTCGACGTCGGCGCGGATGTCGTCGAGGCCCTCGACGTCGTTGCGGATGGCGTTGCCGACGCCGGTCGGCGCGCGGTACTCGCCGAACGACTGGCGCAGCGTCCAGCCCCATTCGCCGGTGGTGACGCCGGCCTTCGCGCACGCGATCGAGGCCGGCATGATGTTGGCGTTGCCGGTAGCGGCGCGCCTGAGGTCGGTGAGCGCGGCCTGCACGGCCTTGTCGTCGCGTGCTTCGCGCCACGCCTTGAGCCGCCCGATCTGGTCGTGCTCGGCCTCTTCCGGCACCGTCAGGATCGCCTCGACGCCGCCGGTCAACGGTGACGGCTCGCTCTCGACGAACCGGTTGACGCCGACGACGGTCTGCTCGCCGCGCTCGATCGCTTCGAGGCGCGCGGTGTTCGATTCGACGAGCTGCTGCTTCATGTAGCCGGACTCGACGGCTTTCACCGCGCCGCCCATTGCTTCGATGCGCGCCAGCTCGTCCCGGGCCTCGCGCTTGAGCGCATCAACCTTCGCGGCCATCACCGTCGAGCCGTCGAAGATGTCGTTGTATTCGAGCAGGTCGGTCTCGTAGGCGAGAATCTGCTGCATGCGCAGCGACCACTGCTGGTCCCATGGCCGCGGCAGGCCGAGCGCCTCGTTCCAGGCCGGAAGCTGCACCGCGCGGGCGCGCGCCGCCTTCGACAAAGTCACCGCCAGCATTTCGAGCAGGATGCGCGAGACGTTGTTCTCGGGCTGCTGCTCGGTGAGGCCGAGCGAGTTGACCTGCACGCCGTAGCGGAACAGCCGGTGCTTCGGATCGGCGATGCCGTAGCGCTCGCGCGTGATCTCGTCCCACAACTCGACGAAGGCACGCATCTTGCAGATCTCGGTGATGAACCGCAGCCCCGCATTGACGAAGAACGAGATGCGGCCGACCACCTCCGAGAATTTCTCCGCGCTTACCTCGCCGGATTGCTTCACGGTGTCGAGCACGGCGATCGCGGTGGCGAGCGCGTAGGCCAGCTCCTGCACCGGCGTCGCGCCGGCCTCCTGCAGGTGATAGGAGCAGACGTTCATCGGATTCCACTTCGGCAGTTCGCTCGTCGTGAAGATCGCGATGTCCTTGATGAGCCGCATCGACGGCGCCGGCGGAAACACGTAGGTGCCGCGCGACAGATATTCCTTGATGATGTCGTTCTGGATGGTGCCGGTGAGGGACTGGCGCGGCGCGCTTTGCTCGTCGGCGACGGCGATATAGAGCGAAAGCAGCCATGCCGCCGTCGCGTTAATGGTCATAGAGGTGTTCATGCTCGCCAGTGGAATGCCGTCGAACAGCGTCCTCATGTCGCCGAGGTGGCAGATCGGCACGCCGACCTTGCCGACTTCGCCGCGGGCCAGCGGATCGTCGCTGTCGTAGCCGGTCTGGGTCGGCAGATCGAAGGCGACCGACAGCCCGGTCTGGCCCTTGGCGAGATTCTTGCGGTAAAGCGCGTTTGACTCCGCCGCGGTCGAATGACCGGCGTAGGTGCGGAAGATCCAGGGTTTGTCGCGTTTGGCCCGTTCGGTCATCGGCTGTCCGTCGCCTTTTGGCGCAGTTTGACGCCTCTATTGCTGCATTGCAACATTGATCCGGCGGTTCTCAGGGCAGAGCATGGCGGCCGCGAGCCAATCCGCTGAGGAACAGACGAGAGGGCGGGCGATGGCCGACGTTTCGGTTTCATGGGACTCGCGCCGCGAGGTCCGGCTGCCCTCGAAGGAGGCTTAATGGCCCTGCCGCGCATCGCAATTGTCGGGGCCGGTTCAGTCGGCTGCTATTTCGGCGGCCGGCTGGCTCAGGCCGGTGCTGACGTGACGCTGATCGGCCGGCCGGCACAGGTCGAGGCCATCACGCGAAACGGCCTGCTGTTCGAAAGCGGCGGCAAAACCGAGACCATCCGCGTCGGCGCCACGACCGAGCCGGAGGGCGTACGCGATGCGGCCATCGTGCTGATCTGCGTGAAGAGCGCGGACACCGACATGGCAACGGCCGAGGTCGCACCGTATCTCGCATCCGACGCCGTTCTCGTCAGCCTGCAAAATGGCGTCGGCAATGCCGAGCGCATCCACGCCGGCGCGCATCGTCCCGTCATCGGCGGCCTCGTCTACGTGGCCGTCAGCATGCCGGGGATCGGCCGGGTGCGTCACGCCGGCGGCAATCGGATCGTGATCGGCGCGGTCAGGGATTGTGGCGCCACCGGCGCCCTGCTTCGCGACGTTGCCGATGCGTTTCGCGCGGCGGGCGTGACCGTCGATATGTCCGCCGACATGGACGGAGAATTGTGGGCCAAGCTGATGACGAATTGCGCCTACAACGCGATCTGCGCGCTGACCGGCAAGCCGTATGGCGTCATGGGCGCGGTGCCGGAAATCCGCGCGCTCATGCGCGAGGCCGCCGACGAGGTGATCGCGCTGGCGCATCGCAAGGGCATCGTCATCCCGGACGAGACGTCGGCCAGTCTGCTGGCCATGACCGAGACGATGGCGCATCAGATGTCGTCGACCGCGCAGGACATCGCCAGAGGCCGCAGGACCGAGATCGATTATCTCAACGGTTTCGTCTCACGCGAGAGCGCGGCGATCGGTCTCGAGGCGCCCGTCAACCGCACGCTGCATGCGCTGGTGAAGTTGCGCGAGCGTGCTGACTAACAGTCTGACGGAAATGATTCTGGGCTTTCAAGCTCGTGTCCCGGCTCTGCGGTGCACCACTTCGCCATAGCGTGTCGAAGACGCGCGTAAACGCGCTGATGGCTCGTGCTGCACCGCGTCCGGGACACGCCATTGATTTTGACGAGCTCTTTTCGAGTCAGACTCTAAGGTTCGCGCCTCACCAGCATGATGATCGCGCCGATCAGTCCGCTCAGCGCGCAGCCCAGGAAAAGCATTTCCAGCCGCGCCACCGACGCCGGTTGATTGGCAAGCGGGTGAAGAAGAAAATAGACCTGCAAGAGTACGAGGATGGCGGTGGCGAAAATCCACGCCATCCATTTCCAGCGTCCTGGCGTGCTCAACCGCTCGCCTCCTCATCGTGACCGCGCCCCCCGCGCGTCAGTGTTTTTGTCGACGCGGCCTCCCGATGTTCCGTTGCGCGACATCGCGGTCGCCGGCCGCCGTATCGACTCGCGTGGCAAAATGATAGCCGGAGCTCGTTACCGTCATATTGCCGCACAGCGCCGCAGGGTGGCCCAGCCGCCTCGACGATCGCTCATCCCGGCAAAGTCATTTCAACCGTGATTGAGTCATAAGATTCTGCACCGCTGGCCGCGATAACCGGGCAGCGATCCTTTCCGGCGCGTGTGATCGCGGCAGGGGACGGACGCTGCGCGCCATTTTATGGCGCTCTTAAAACATCCGGTCGAACGCGGCTGTTGGGCTCAAGCCGTGTTGCGTTGCGATATCTCCATCGAGGGCCGTCAGCGTGCCGGCGATCCATTTCGCCGCTGCGACGGAGGCTGCTGCGATGGCAATGCCGGCAAATACATCGACGAAATAATGCCCGCCGCCAATCGGCGTCGCCAGCAGCATGGCGACGTTCACCACCAGCGCAGCCAGGCCGATCCGGCGCACCGGCCAGAGCGCCCAGAGATAGAGCGTCGCCGCGGCGGCGTGGAAACTGGGAAAGGTGATGATTCCGGCGAGCCGCCCGAACGATAATTCGCGCAGCGAACCGTCGCGCACCATCGGCAGGTCGCGCAACTGCTCGAGATAGGCGCCGGGCGTAAAGATCGCCGGGTCGGGCATGTATTTCAGGAAATCGTAGGTGCCCATGGCCGGCGTGAAGGCCGAGATGACCGTGGTCACGATCAATGCGATGCCGAAGGCGAGGGTGAACTCTTGCAGGCGTTCATAGCGGCGCGTCCAGCCGAGCACGATTGGAATGCCGAACACCGGCCAGCCGATCATCGAGTAGGCGAAGACGGTGACGACCAGCAACGCAGGACGGTCGTAAAAGAAATTGAACCAGGTCATCCAGTCGAGGCCCAGCGCGCGATCGAGCATGTCAAGCGCAGCGTCCTGCATCGGCATGTTGACGGAAGCTACGACGTAAGTGAGCGGCGTCATCAGCACCGGGATCAATAACATTTGCCCGGTCGAGCCAAGGACGAAGACGACCTTGGGATCGGGATTCTTCTGCCAATGGCAACTGTAATAGGTGTAGGCGAGGTAGGCGCTGACGATCACGGCCGGCTTAAGCGTGCTTGCAGGATCGATGGAAAAGCCCGTGGCCGCCAGCCCGAGCAGAAGCGCCACCGCCATCAGGCCTAACATCACCCAGTTGCAGCAATACAGCCGCCAGGCGGCCCGGGTGTCTGGCTGGTGAAGGGCACCGTTCCGTTGCATTGCACGAAGGTACGGTATGCCCCTTAACAGCAGTAAAACCGCGATGGTTAGCCGGAATTTAGGAACTGGCCGAACGATCTTGTTGCAACGCAACATAAGATCGGTCACACTTGGCCTGCTTGGTCAGCCTGGGAGAGCGAGCAATGCCCGCGATAAGCAGGATGAAGACGGTGACCATGCCGCGCAGCCTTTATGGCATTGGCGAAATCCCGCCTCTCGGTCATGTCCCCGAAAAAATGCATGCCTGGGTCATCCGGCAGGAGCGTCACGGTCCTCCCGAGCAGTCGATGCAGCTCGAGGTCGTGCCGACCTGGTCGATCGGCGAAGACGAGGTGCTGCTGCTCGTGATGGCAGGCGGCGTCAACTATAACGGCATCTGGGCCGGACTCGGCCAGCCGATCACGCCGTTCAACGTGCACAAGCAGCCCTTTCACATCGCCGGCTCGGATGCGTCCGGCATCGTCTGGGCGGTCGGCTCGAAAGTGAAACGCTGGAAGGTCGGCGACGAAGTCATCGTTCACTGCAATCAGGACGACGGCGACGACGAAGATTGCAACGGCGGCGATCCGCTGCTGTCGCCGTCGCAGCGCATCTGGGGTTACGAGACGCCGGACGGATCGTTCGCGCAATTCTGCCGCGTGCAATCGCGTCAACTGATGGTCAAGCCCGCGCACCTGACGTGGGAAGAGGCGGCCTGCTACACGCTGACGCTGGCGACGGCCTATCGCATGCTGTTCGGCCATTCGCCGCACACGCTCAAGCCGGGCGACAATGTCCTGGTGTGGGGCGCGTCGGGCGGCCTCGGCGTATTCGGCGTTCAGCTCGTCGCCGCGTCGGGCGCCAACGCGATCGGCGTCATCTCCGATGATTCGAAGGCCGAATACGTTTTCAATCTCGGCGCCAAGGGCGTCATTAACCGCAAGGAATTCAACTGCTGGGGCCAACTGCCGCAGGTCAACTCGCCAAAATTCAACGACTGGGCCAGGGAGGCGCGGCGCTTCGGCAAGGCGATCTGGGACATCACCGGCAAGCGTGACGTCGACATCGTATTCGAGCATCCCGGCGAGGCGACCTTCCCGGTGTCGGCGATGGTCGTGAAGCGCGGTGGCATGGTGGTGTTCTGCGCCGGCACCACCGGCTTCAATCTCACCTTCGACGCCCGCTATGTCTGGATGCGGCAGAAGCGCATCCAGGGCTCTCATTTCGCCCACCTGAAGCAGGCGTCGCAAGCCAACCGGTTCGTGCTGGAGCGCCGCATCGATCCGTGCCTGTCGAAGACCTTCCCGTGGGAGGACATCCCGAAGGCGCATACGATGATGTGGAAGAATCAGCACCCGCCCGGCAACATGGCGGTGCTGGTCAACGCGCCGTCGGCGGGCCTGAGGACTTACGACGACGTGCTCGAGGCCTCCGGCTCCTGAGGCGTCTTGCCCAGGTTCACGATCGCTGAATTGAGCTCGCCGCCGAAAATGAAGATCGACGCGGTGATGTAGAGAAACACCAGCGAGATCATCGCCGAGGCCAGGCCGGCATACATCGTCACATAGCCGTACGAGAAATCGGCGAGATAGTTGCCGAACACCTCGCCGCTCACCAGCCACAGCACGAGGGTAGCGAGAATGCCGGGCGCGACTTCGCCGATGCGCCGCCGTCCGGCCGGCAACCAGAGATGAACGATCGTCAAGGCGATCACGATGACGACCGCCGCGACCGAAAAGCGCGCGAACGTGACGAGGTAGCCGAACGGCGCCAGGGCCGGGACGTAGAAGACCAGTCGTCCCCAGATCAGCGGCGCCAGCACGACGAGAAACGCGAACACCAGCAGCGCCACGGCGCCGACGATCACGTAGAGGATCGACTCGAGCCGCAACAGCCACCACGGCCGCAACTCTTTCATGTCGTAGGCGCGGTTCAATCCGATGCGCAGGCTTTCGACGCCGCTGGAGGCAAAATAGAGCGCGAATATCGCGCCGAAGGTCAGCGCGCTGCCGCGCAGGCTGGTGAGAACGCCGGTGACGTCCGCGCCGAGCGGGCCGGCGACCTGTTTGGGCCAGGTCTCGAGCAGGATTTTGGCGGCCTCGTCCGCCAGCTCCTTGGAGCCGAAGAAGAAACCGGCCAGCGCGGTTACCACAATGAGGAACGGGAACATCGCCATCAGGGTCGAGAGCGCAATGTGGCTGGCGATGGCCCAGCCATCATCCGCAAGGAACTGCGACATGGCCCGGCCGGTAATCCGCAATGGCAGTCGAATGCTCGGCACCTGTCGCCCCGGCAAGCTGCTCCAGCCTAGATCGGGCTTTGCACGCGGATGCGCAAGGCTGTCAGCGCGTCAGGCGGCTTGCACGTTGGCCAGGAATTGGCGGACCTCGGTATCGAGGCTCTCGGCCTCGTGGGCGACGGCATCGGCCAGCGCCTTGACGTTCGATGCCGTATTGCGCGCCTCGGCGGTCACGCCGGCGACCCGGCTCATCGCGGCGGCGCCGGTCTGGGCATCGCCGGAGGCCTGGGCCACGCCTTGGGTGATGGTGTGGACGGCGGCACTTTGCTGGTCGACGGTGGCGGCGACGGTCGAGGCGATGGTCGCCATTTCCTGAATGATGGTGTTGACGTGCTCGAGCGCCTGCGCGGCGTCGGCGGCCGCCGACTGGATGGCGCCGACCTGCGAGGCGATGTCCTCGGTCGCCTTGGCGGTCTGCGAGGCCAGCGATTTCACCTCCGACGCCACCACGGCGAAGCCGCGGCCGGCCTCGCCGGCGCGTGCGGCCTCGATTGTGGCGTTGAGGGCGAGCAGGTTGGTCTGGCCGGCGATCGCCTGAATGAGCCCGACGATCTCGCCGATGCGCGTTGCCGTCTTGCTCAGCTCCGACATGGTCGAGACGGTGCGTTGGCCTTCCGACACCGCCCGGTGCGCGACCTCGGTCGAATTGGTGGCTTGCGCCGCGATTTCGGCGATCGAGGCGGCCATCTCCTCGACCGAGCTTGCCGCCGTCGTGATGTTCTGCGACGCCGCATTGGCGCGCTGCTCTGCGGAGCTGGCTTCGCTCGAAACCGTATCGGCCACCTTGTTGAGATCGGTCGAGCTCGATTCGAGCTGGGTCGAGGCGCCGCGCAATTTGCCGAGCGCGGACTGAACCGAGCGCTTGAACTGCTCGATCGTGGTCGCGATCGTGTTGCTGCGCATTTGCTGGCCGCGGCTGATTTCCGCCTGCTGCGCCGCGAGGCGCTGGCGCTCGATCATGCTGTCGCGGAACACGATTACCGTTCGCGCCATTTCGCCGATTTCGTCGCGAGCCTGTGTTGCCGGGATGCGCACGGCGGTTTCGCCGGACGCGAGGCGCTTCATCGCGGCGGCAAGCCCGTTCAATGGCCCGGTGATGCTGCGGCCGATCAGCCAGCTGAAGCCGAGTCCGAGGGCCACCATCGCGATGCCGACGATGATGATGGCGGTACGGGTGCGGGACTGCGACTCTTCCAGTGCGGTTGACGCGAGCGCCGCCGTGCTGTTGGCGATCTCGACGATGTTATCGGCGCGCGGCAACAGGCTCTGGCTGTCGGCGTCGATGATCGTGCGCAGCGGATAAGCGGCCGAGGTCGTCTCTGTCCATTTGCCGAAGATGTCGGCGTAGAGTTTGACCTGTTGTTCGAGCTTGCCTTTCATCGCCGGCGTGCCGTCGATGTTGTCGAACGTGGCATTGAACTTCTTGTAGGCGTTGAAGAACAGGGCTTTCGACAGGTCCGTGCCGCTGAGCTGGTACTGCGCCTCGAAGTGGCGCATCGACAGCAGCAAGATCATCAGCTTTTGCGCGTCGTCGCCGCCGACCCACGTCAAATCGTTGTTGATGATCTGTTCGATATTGTTACCGACCGCCGTCATCTGTCCACGCAAGCCGTCGGTGTCGGTGAAGCCGAGGGTTTTTTGCGCCGCGACCAGCTGATCGAATTCCTTCTTGAGGCCGGCGAGTCGCTGGCGCAGGGTATCGATGGTGTCTTGCGGCACGTTGGTGCGCGATCTCTGCACCTCGTCGAGCGCCTTGAAGGCATCCGCCATCGACGCGTCGAAACCGTTGATCAGGCGCGTATCAGGCGCTGCGACAAAGTCCTTGACGTTGATGCGCATGCCGTCGATCGCGATCTTGAACTCGCGGCTGGTGTCGGCCAGCGTGCTCGCCCGGTCGCCGGTGTCGAAGGCGTCACCGACGTCGCGTTCGCTCATCATGTAAGTGATGCCGTTCGCGGCGAAGCCGATCACCGGGATCAGCGCCAGCATGATCACGCGCGCGCGCACCGAGACAGACCCGGCGAGCCGCCGCAGGCCTTGAGGCAGAAATCCAACTCTCATCGGCAGGGCCTCGCCCGGAATCGAGAAACGGCGCCGCGTGCATCAAGCCCGGTTTTGGTTAATTTTGCGCGAATTCCGCTCTCATGGCCTGGACATGGCGCTGAAAAACGCGGCCTGGACGGGCCTGCCGCTTCCCTTTTGTGCAGTGCAAAAGTAGTGTCCGGGCGCTGACCTCTCAAACCGGACGTCTCATGCCCGTCGCCGCCTCCCGACCCGCCGCCGTATCCGATTTGGCCGGCCTGTGCCGAGCCGCGCTCGGCGCGGTCGAGGCGCTGCTGGCGGACGCGACGCGGGCGGTCCGGCATAAAGTTGCGGTCGAGGGGCGGGTCTCCGCCCAGGTGTCCGACCGCGAGCAGCGCGCCGTCCACGGGCTCGCGTGGCTCGCCACTTACGTCGAAGCCATCCACCAGTTGACCGCCTACACCGAGCGCATGATCGCGTCGTCGCGGTTCGGCGAGCTCGAGGAGCACCTCGTCGCCATCGGTGTCGGCGAATATCTGGCGCAGATCGCCGGCGGCATTCCGATGAGCCAGGGCGAGATCGTCCGGCCGTCCGACTTCGGGATTCCGGCGCCGCAGGCGGCGGCGCGCCTCGGCGGGCCGGTCGAGACCCTGATCGCGACCGGCAACACGGCGGAGCGGCGCGCGCGCGTTCTCGCGCTGATGCAGGACGGGCCGCACGCCGCCGTCGGCGCCTCCGGTCTCGACGAGACGCTCGAGGCGATCCGCGACGAGATGCGCAAGTTCGCCGACAGCGAGGTGGTGCCGCACGCGCAGCAATGGCACCGCACCAACAGCTACATTCCGCTCGGCGTGATCGGCCAGATGGCCGGGCTCGGCGTGTTCGGCCTGACCATCCCGGAAGAGTACGGCGGCATGGGGTTCGGCAAGGAGTCGATGTGCGTCGTCTCCGAGGAGTTGTCGCGCGGCTATATCGGCGTCGGCTCGCTCGGCACGCGCTCCGAGATCGCCGCCGAGCTGATCCTCGGCAGCGGCACCGCGGAGCAGAAGCAGATGTGGCTGCCGAAGATCGCGTCCGGCGAGGTGCTGCCGACCGCGGTCTTCACCGAGCCGAACACCGGCTCCGACCTCGCCGCCTTGAAGACGCGCGCCGTGCGCGAAGGCGACACCTACAAGGTGTTCGGCAACAAGACCTGGATCACCCATCCGGTCCGCGCCGACCTGATGACGCTGCTGGTGCGCACCGATCCGAAAGAGCCGGGCCACCGCGGCCTGTCGATGCTGCTCGCCGAGAAGCCGCGCGGCGATGACGGCAATCCGTTCCCGGCTCCCGGCATGACCGGCACCGAGATCGAGGTGCTCGGCTATCGCGGTATGAAGGAATACGAGATCGCCTTCGACGGCTTCGAGGTGAAGGCCGGTAACCTGCTCGGCGGCGTCGAGGGGCTCGGCTTCAAGCAGCTGATGCAGACCTTCGAGTCGGCGCGCATTCAGACTGCAGCGCGCGCCATCGGCGTCGCGCAGGCAGCGATGGAGCAGGCGCTCGCCTACGGCCAGAGCCGCGTCCAGTTCGGCCAGCCGATCGTCAACTTCCCGCGCGTCGGCGACAAGATCGTGATGATGGCGGTCGAGATCATGATCGCGCGCCAGCTCACCTATTATGCGGCGCGCGAAAAAGATTCCGGCCGGCGCTGTGACCTCGAGGCCGGCATGGCCAAGCTGCTGGCGGCCCGCGTCGCCTGGGCCGCCGCGGACAACGCGGTGCAGATCCACGGCGGCAACGGCTTCGCGCTGGAATTCCCGGTTTCGCGCATCCTGTGCGACGCGCGCATTCTCAACATCTTCGAGGGCGCGGCCGAGATCCAGGCCCAGGTCATCGCGCGGCGGCTGCTCGACGGCGGCAACTAAGCTCCGGCTTCCGCGTTTGATCCAGGACAAATCGCGGCCGCCGTGGACCGCGTACAGGAGCGGTGAGCGGGAGCGAGGCATCATGGTTGCTATTCATCACAACGAATGGGTCGTGGTCTGCGACGGCGCCAAGGCGCTGGTGCTGGAAAATACCGGCGATCCGGACCTGCCGAATTTCAGGACCAGGGAGGTTCTCAAGCACCACAATCTCGCGACCCACGAGCTGGGCACCGATGCGCCGGGCCGCGCGTTCAGCTCGGTCGGAGCGGGCCGCAGCGCGGTTGGACAGACCGATTGGCACACCCAGGCCGAAACCACGTTCCTGGAAGGGCTCGCGAAGGAGCTCGACGGCCTGTTGAAGGCGGGTGAGGTCAAGTCGCTCGTGATCGTGGCGCCGCCGCGTGCGCTCGGCGTGCTGCGGCAAGCCTATTCGCCGTCACTGCGCACGGCCGTCCGGATCGAGATCGACAAGGACCTGGTCAAGATGCCAGTCTACGAGATCGAGAAACACCTGAGCGCGTGATCGGCGGCGTTACCGCTGTCTCCTTCATGCTGCGGTGCTATGGTCATCCGCGAATCTTCGTAAGAGTATGACCGAAAATGATTCCGGCTTTTCAAGCTCGTGTCCCGGCTCTGCGGTGCACCACTTCGCCATAGCGCGTCGAAGACGCGCGTAAACGGGCTTATGGCTCGTGCTGCACCGCGTCCGGGACACGTCGCTGATTTTGACGGGCTCTTTCCGAGTCAGACTCTAAAGGGCAGCGGATGACGCATCGTTTGTTCCAGCTTGGCGGCGCGATTCTGGCACTCGCTGCAATCCTCGCCGGCGAGCCGGCATCGGTACCGGTATGGGCGCAATCGGCGCCGAAGCCGCCGGCTGTCGAGGCGCCGCGGCAGATTGCGCCGCCCCTGGCGCCGCCGCCGATGGCGCCGGACGCCGACGTGCCGCGTGGCGCCGATCCGACCGCAGTGCCGAGCTTCTGGGATCCACGGCGGCGTCCGGAGCGTCCGGACCTGACCCGCATCAATGGCATCCGCTTTCTCACCGAGTTCGACTATCCGCCGTTCAACTATGTCGGTAACGACGGCCAGCCGGCCGGCTTCAGCGTCGATCTCGCCCGCATGATCTGCAACGAGATCAAGACGACCTGCACGATCCAGGCCCGGCAGTTCGACACGCTGGTCGGCGCGCTCAACAGCAACAGCGGCGACGCCATCATTGCGTCGCTGTCGATCACGCCGCAGATGCGGCAGCAGGTCGACTTCAGCGACCCCTATTTCCGGATGCCGGCGCGCTTCGTGTCGCGCAAGGACATCAAGATCGACGACGTGCGGCCGGCCGGGCTCGAAGGCCGCAAGGTCGGCGTCGTCGCCGGCACCGCGCACGAGGCCTATCTCAAGACGTTGTTCACCGAAGTCGAGCTGCATCCCTATCCGACAGCCGACGCGGCGCGCGCCGCATTGCGGCGCGGCGAGGTGGATTTATTGTTCGGCGACGGCGTTGCGCTGGCGTTCTGGCTCAACGGAACGGATTCCAACGGCTGCTGCGTATTTCGCGGCGGTCCGTTCATGGAGAGCCGGTTCTTTGGCGAAGGAATCGGTATCGCGGTCAAGCGGGGCAACGATGTGCTGCGGCAGGCGTTCAACTGGGCGCTGTTTCAGCTCTGGGAGAACGGGAAGTACACCGACCTGTGGCTGCGTTATTTCCCCATCAGTCCGTTTTGAACGGCGGATCATTGCCGGTTGCCGTGCGTGTCCTCGCCGGACTGACGGTGGCGGTCGTCGTCATCGCACTGGCGCTGCAATTCGTCCTGATCCTTCATGCCGTGAGCGTGCGCCGTCTGGGTCCCGCCGCCGGCGTCGTGGTGTTCCTGATCTTCTTCACGACCCAGATCAACGCTCTCGCGGGGCTGGTGACGCTGGCCGCGGCCGCCGGCTGGCCATGGCTGGCGCGCAACGACAGCTTCCGGACGGCGGTCGCGGTCTACATGCTGGTCAGCGGGCTGATATTCGTCACGATCTTGCGGCCCTATTACCATCACCACGGCTTGCAGCATCTCGCCGACATGCTGCTGCACTATGCGACGCCCGTGCTCTATGCGGTGTTCTGGGTCCTCGCCGTGCCCAAGCGCAGCCTGCGCTGGCGTGATCCGCTGATCTGGCTGGTCTATCCGGCGATTTACGTCGTCCTCGCGCTGCTGTTCGGTTCGGCCACCGGGTTCTTTCCCTATCCGTTCATCAATCTCAACCGGCTCGGCTTCTGGTCGACGAGCGCGAATGTCGTCAGTCTCGGCATGGTGATCGTCGTCACTGGCCTCGCCGTCGTCGCCGGCGCCAGGCGCTTCGCGCGCCGCTGATTGACCGGAGCGGATGCCCTGCCTAGTGTCCGCCGCGCGGAGAAACCATGATGTCTGACACTGCCGTAGCCGGCGCATCGTTGCGCCAGCTCGCCGAGCAATCCAACGCCTGGCCGTTCGAGGAGGCGCGTAAGATTGTCGCGCGCCTGAAGAAAAGTCCCAAAGACGAGGTGATCTTCGAGACCGGCTACGGCCCGTCGGGGCTGCCGCATATCGGCACGTTCGGCGAGGTGGCGCGCACCACCATGGTTCGTCATGCCTTCCGCGTCCTCACCGGCGACACGGTCAAGACGCGCCTGATCGCCTTCTCCGACGACATGGACGGGCTGCGCAAGGTACCCGACAACGTGCCGAACAAGGAGCTGCTCGAGAAGCATCTCGGCAAGCCGCTGACGAAGGTGCCGGATCCGTTTGGCACGCATCCGTCGTTTGGCGAGCACAACAATGCGCGGCTGCGCTCGTTCCTCGATCACTTCGGCTTCGATTACGAGTTCATGTCGTCGACGCAGTGCTACACGTCCGGCCGGTTCGATGAAACGCTGCTCAAGGTGCTCGCGCGGTTCGACAAGGTGATGGCGATCATGCTGCCGTCGTTGCGCGAGGAGCGCGCCGCGACCTATTCGCCGTTCCTGCCGATCGACCCCGAGAGCGGCGTCGTGCTCCAGGTGCCGGTGCTCGGTCACGATGCCGCGGCCGGCACCATCACCTACGAGCATCCCGACACGAAGGCGCCGGTGACGACCCCGGTGACGGGCGGCCGCTGCAAGCTGCAGTGGAAGCCGGACTGGGCGATGCGCTGGGTCGCGCTCGGCGTCGACTACGAGATGGCCGGCAAGGACCTGATCGACTCGGTCAAGCTGTCCGGCCAGATCTGCCGCGCGCTCGGCGGCTCGCCGCCGGAAGGCTTCAACTACGAGCTGTTTCTCGACGAGAACGGCCAGAAGATATCGAAGTCGAAGGGCAACGGGCTGACCATCGAGGAATGGCTGCGCTACGCCTCGCCCGAAAGCCTGTCGCTGTTCATGTACCGCGAGCCGAAGGCGGCGAAGCGGCTCTACTTCGACGTCATCCCGCGCAACGTCGACGACTACGTCCAGTTCCTCGAAGGCTATCCGCGGCAGGACGGCAAGCAGCAGCTCGCCAATCCGGTCTGGCACATTCATTCCGGTCATCCGCCCAAGGCGGACATGCCGGTGTCGTTCCAGATGCTGCTGACGCTGGTGTCGTCGTCGAACGCCGAAAATGCCGACACGTTATGGGGCTTCATCGGCCGCTACCGGCCCGGCGTGACGCCGCAGACGCATCCCAAGCTCAAGGCGCAGGTCGAATACGCGATCCATTATTTCCATGACTTCGTGCTGCCGACGAAGACCTATCGCGAACCGTCGGAGGTCGAACGCAAGGCGCTGAGCGATCTTCGCGACGCGCTCGCCAATCTCGCGCCGGACTCGACCGCGGAAGCGATCCAAGATGTCGTCTACGAGATCGGCCGCTGCGAGCCGTTCCTCGATCACAAGAAGAAAGCGAAGGACGGCAAGCCGGGCGTGTCGCTCGACTGGTTCAACATGCTCTACCAGGTGCTGCTCGGCCAGGAGAAGGGCCCGCGCTTCGGGTCGTTCGTCGCGGTCTACGGCATTGACAACACTGTCAAGATGATCGACGGCGCGCTGGCGCGCAGCGCCTAATCCTCATCCTGACAGTCTGATCGGAAAGAGCCCCGCCAAAATCAACAGCGCGTCCCGGACGCGGTGCAGCACGAGCCATAAGCGCGTTTACGCTATGGCGAAGTGGTGCACCGCAGAGCCGGGACCCCGGTTATACGCAAAGGAACCGGGGTCCCGGGTCTGCAGCGCATCACTTCGTGCTGCGCTGCGCCCGGGACACGAGTTTGAAAACCCGGAATCATTTTCGAGCCAGACTCTGAGGAGGCGGCGAAGTAAGCCTACTGGCTCGCCCACACGATGCGGGCAACCCACAGCACGTCGCTCATCGGCAACGTCCGGTCACGATGCTCGGAGTTGAGCGAGCGCAGTTCGATCGTCTTGGTGGTTTTGCGGCGTAGTTCCTTGACGATGACTTCGTCGTCCTTGGTCTTGACCACGACGCGGTCGCCGCGCCGCACCGGCGAGCCGGGCGACACGATGATGATGTCGCCGTCGCGGTAGGCCGGCTTCATCGAGTCGCCGGAAATCTCCAGCGCGTAAGCGTGCTCGTCGCTGACCTGCGGGAAGGGGATCTCCTCCCAGCCCTTGCCGACGGGGAAGCCGCCGTCGTCGAAATAGCCGCCCGAGCCCGCCTCAGCGAAGCCGATCAGCGGCACGGCCTGTGGCGCCTGCTTGCCGCTGTCGGTCAGAAGACTGAGGAAGGTGCCGACGGTGGTGCCGGTCGCGGCCAGCGACTTGGCGACGGATTCGGTCGAGGGCCAGCGCGCGCGGCCTTCCGGCGTGATGCGCTTCGACTTGTTGAAGGTGGTCGGATCGAGATCGGCCTTCTTGGCGAGGCCGGATGCCGAGAGGCCGGAGCGGGCGGCAAGGCGGTCGATGGCGGCCCAGATCTGGGCGTGGGTCAGCGGAGCGGAACGGGCCACGGTGTCCTCGGGGGCTAGAATCGCGTTATCTTTAGGAATTATTCCCTTGGAAGGGATTTGTCCAGCGGTCTTGGAACAACTGTGAGAAGCAACCTTGGGAACAACCTTGCGAGCAATCTTGGCTTGACCCGGCCGCGGCGATACGGTGCAGCATTCACTTGGTGCGGCACTCACCTGGAGGCCGTCTTGTTCGGTCTGTTCGACCGCCTGTCCCGCCCGTTCCTGCGGGCGCTCGATCCCGAAGATGCCCATGGCCTGGCGATCAGGGCCCTCAAGCTCATGCCGCAGTCGCGCCCGGCGGCCGATGCGCCGGAGTTGGCGGTGCGGGCCTTCGGCCTGAATTTTCCCAATCCGGTCGGCGTCGCCGCGGGCTTCGACAAGAACGCCGAGGTTCCCGATCCGCTGCTGCGGCTCGGTTTCGGCTTCGTCGAGGTCGGGACGGTGACGCTGCGGCCGCAGGCGGGCAATCCGCGCCCGCGCGTTTTCCGCCTCGCCGCCGACGAAGGCATTATCAACAGGATGGGCTTCAACAATCAGGGCGCGGCGGCGGCGCTGGCGCGGCTGGCCGCCCGGACGCGCGAGCCGCGTCATGGCGGTAGTATTGCCGGCGGCATCGTCGGCGTGAACATCGGCGCCAACAGGGATTCCGCCGACCGGGTCGAGGACTATGTGCGGCTGATCGATACCTTCGCGCCAGTCGTGAGCTATTTCACCGTCAATGTCTCGTCGCCGAACACGCCGGGGCTGCGCGACCTGCAGCAGGAAAAAGCGCTCGACGATCTGCTGGCCCGCGTCGTGGCCGCCCGCGACGCGGCGCAGCGGCGCGCCGGGCCGGCGCCCATCCTGCTCAAGATCGCGCCCGACCTGACCCTGTCGGAGCTCGACGACGTGGTCGGCGTCGCGCGCCGGCGCGGCGTCGACGGTATGATCGTCGGCAACACCACGATCGGCCGGCCGCAGTCGCTGCGCGACCGCGACACGGCGAAAGAGGCCGGCGGGCTGTCCGGCCGGCCGCTGTTCAAGCTGGCGACGCGGATGCTGGCCGAGACCTTCGTGCGCGCCGAGGGCGCGTTCCCGCTGATGGGAGCCGGCGGCATCGACTCCGGCGCGACCGCGATCGCCAAGATCAAGGCCGGCGCCACCTTGCTGCAGCTCTACAGCGGGCTGACCTACCGCGGCATCGGCTTGCTGCCGGAAATCAAGGCGGCGCTGGTGACGGCGGCCAAGCGCGGCCAGCGCGGCTCGCTGGCCTCGATGATCGGCTCCGACTCGGCGGCGATCACCGCGGAGAGCTGGCCGGTCTAGCTCCGTGGTCGGTCAGCGGCCGCGCGGCGCGTTGACCAGGCGGACGATGATCCAGATCGGGATAACGAGCACGGCGCCGAGCAGGAAGTAGCGCCACAGCCAGCGCACGGCGTCGAAGCCCATGTTCCAGATGTGCTGGACCAGGCGCTCGACGCTGCGCACGATGTCGAACGGGTCGAGCCCGAACGCCGACAGGATGACGCCGACCAGGACCGAGATCAGGATCAGGCGGGCGATGACGCCGAGCGGCGAGCCGCCAAGCCAGCGGTTCATTTGCGGGGTATCGGACACGATGCTCTCCTCGGGCGCCTCTCTTAGCACAGCCGCAGGTCGAACAATGGCGCGGCAACGCTGTATCCAGCTCTTTGTGGTCAGGCCAAGGCGGGGTTGCTCGCGCGGGCCAGCAGCGGCGCGGCGGGCGCGCGGCCGTGCTCGGCCTGCGCCAGCATTTTTTCCAGCGTCTCGATGCGGTCGGCCTCGCGCGGCGGCTTGTCCCAGCGCAGCCGGCTGACGCGCGGGAAGCGCATGGCGACGCCGGATCTGTGGCGGGTCGAGCGCTGCAGGCCCTCGAACGCGACCTCGAGCACCAGCCCGGTGTCGGCATCGTGCGTCACCTCGCGGACCGGGCCGAACCGTTCGACGGTGTGGCGGCGCACGAAGCGGTCGATCTCCTTCAGCTCGTCGTCGGTGAAGCCGAAATAGGCCTTGCCGACCGGCACGAGCCGGTCCTCGCCGTCGACGCTTTTCCAGACGCCGAACGTGTAGTCCGAATAGAATGACGAACGCTTGCCGTGGCCGCGCTGCGCGTACATCAGCACGGCGTCGATCGTCATCGGGTCGCGCTTCCACTTCCACCACGGGCCGGTCGGGCGGCCCGGCACGTAGAGCGAGTCGCGGCGCTTGAGCATGACGCCTTCGACCGCGGGCGCGTCGTCGCCGGCGCCGGCCGCGCCGGGATCGGCGCGTGCTGCGATCAGCTCCGGCCACGACGCGAACGGCACCAGCGGCGACAGGTCGACGCGCGGATCGTTGAGCCTCGCGACGAAATGCTCGAGGCGCTTGCGCCGCTCGATGAAGGGATGGCCGCGCAGATCGTGACCGCCGTCGGCCAGCAGGTCGTAGGCGCGCAGATGCGCGGGGAATTCGGCGAGCAGCTTCGGCGTCACGGCCTTGCGGTTGAGCCGTTGCTGCAAGACGTTGAAGGACTGGATGCGACTGTCGCGCCTGATGAGCAGCTCGCCGTCGATGGCGGCGGATCGACGCAGTGCCTCGATCAAATCGGGAAAGCTGCGCGAAATGTCCTCGCCGGTGCGCGAATAGAGCCGGGTGACGAGGTGGCCGTGATCGTCCTCGCCGGCGACCGCCTGAACGCGGATGCCGTCCCATTTCCACTCGGCGACGAAGTCCGCCGCATCGAGCACGGCGAGCTCCGGCTCCCCGATGGCATGCGCCAGCATCGGCGGATGAAATGGCGCCGGATCGTTCGAGGCCGGCTTGTCGCCCTTGCCCTCGAGCCACGCGAACAATTGGACGTAAGGCGGCGTCAGGCCCGGCCACATGACCTCGACCTCGTCCGGCGGCTTGCCGCCGAGCGACGCGGCGGCGGTCTTGGCCAGCCGCGCCGACACGCCGATGCGCAGCGCGCCAGTGAGAAGCTTCAGCAAGGCCCAGCGGCCGGTCTCGTCGAGGCCGTCGAGCCAGCGCGCGATCTGGCCCGGCAGTTGCGCCTTGCCGAGCGTGGAGAGCGTCTCGACGATGTCGGTGAGGGAGGGTGGCGGCCGCAGGCCGCCGGGTGGGGTTTGTTTGCCTGAGACCTCTGGACCCCACCCGGCCGCTTCGCGGCCACCCTCCCCTTGTAGGGGAGGGATAGGAGCGGGCCACATCAGCGCCACCGTCTCCGACAGGTCGCCGACATAGTCGTAGGAGAGAGCGAACAGCACCTCGTCGGTGCGCTCGGCGATCAGCGCGCGGATCATGCCGCCCTTGGCGTATTTGAACGACAGCGCGCCTGTCAGCGCCGCCAGCGCCCAGCCGCGCTCGGGATCGGGCGTGGTGCGCAGATAGTCGGCGATCAGCCTGAGCTTGTTGTTGCGGCCCGGCTCGTAGGCGAGGCGGTCGAGCAATTCGGCGAAGCGGTTCATGCGCCGCCCGGCTCCGGCGCGATCTCGTCATGCTCGTTCTCGTCGCCGTAGCCGACGATGTCGAGCGGTTGCGCCTTGAGGCCGCGCGCGCGGCTCCAGTGCACCAGCGCGTCTTCCTGGCCGTGCGTCACCCAGACTTCGGAGCAACCGGTCGCGGCGATGGTCGTGGTTAGGCCGTCCCAGTCGGCGTGGTCGGAGATGACCAGCGGCAACGAGATGCCGCGCTGGCGGGCGCGGGCGCGCACCCGCATCCAGCCCGAGGCGAACGCCGCCACCGGATCGGGAAAGCGCCGCGACCACAGGTCGCCGATGGCGGAGGGCGGCGCGATGGTGATGGTGCCGGCGAGCTCGGACTTCTTCGCGCCGCGCACCAATTCGATGTCGCCGAGCGCGACGCCGCGCTCCTGGTAATAGCGGGTGATCGTTTCCAGCGCGCCGTGGATATGGATCGGCCTATCGTAGCCTCGGCCGCGCAGCATCGCCATGACGCGCTGCGCCTTGCCAAGCGAATAGGCGCCGACCAGATGCGCGCGCTCGGGAAACAGCGCGACCGAGTGCAGCAGCTTGTCGACTTCGCCCTCGGCGTCGTGATGGCGGAACACCGGCAGGCCGAAGGTCGCCTCGGTGATGAAGACGTCGCACGACACCAGCTCGAACGGCGCGCAGGTCGGATCGGGCCGGTCCTTGTAGTCGCCGGAGGCGACGACGCGCAGGCCCTTGCGCTCGACCTTGATCTGCGCGGAGCCGAGCACGTGTCCGGCCGGATGGAAGCTGACAGTCACATCGTCGATGGTCAGCGTTTCGCCGTAGCGGACGGCCTGCGTGCGTCCGGCGAAATTGTCGCCGTAGCGCAGCCGCATGATGTCGAGGGTTTCCTGCGTCGCCACGACGAGGCCGTGGCCGGCCCGCGCATGGTCGGAATGGCCGTGCGTGATGAGGGCCCTGTCGACCGGCCGGGTCGGGTCGATGTGGAAACCGCCGGCCTTGCAGCACACGCCGGACGGCGTCGGCACCAGGACATCTTCGGGACGCATCGGCCCTACATATGTGCTTTCTAACGGTTGTCATCGCCGGGCTTGACCCGGCGATCCCGCTTAGAGTCTGACTCGAAAAGAGCCCGTCAAGATCAACGACGTGTCCCGGACGCGGTGCAGCACGAGCCATAAGCGCGTTGCGCTGCGCCCGGGACACGAGTTTGAAAACCCGGAATCATTTCCGGTCAAATTCTTAGGATGGCAAAGTGCTTATGAATCAGGATGGCCGGAACCATGAGGGCGTTCACGCCCGTCTTTCGACGGGCTATGTCCAGCCATGACGACCGAGAGTCATCGGCAGTGTCAATTCCTACAGATACGTTGGATGTGAGCTTCCTGCCGGAGCCGTTCGCGCGCTGGTTCGCCGCGCGAGGCTGGCGGCCGCGCGCGCATCAGCTCGAGTTATTGGCGAAGGCGCAGGCCGGCCGCTCGGTGCTGCTGATCGCGCCGACCGGCGGCGGCAAGACATTGGCCGGTTTTTTGCCGACTTTGGTGGAGCTTTGCGAGCGCAACCTCTCCCCGCGCGCGGGGAGAGGTCGGCCGCTTCCCGATTTGTTCGGGAAGCGGCCGGGTGAGGGGGCGTCCGAAATTGATCGCGGCCCCTCACCCGGCTCGGCGTTTCACGCCTCGCCACCCTCTCCCCGTAAACGGGGAGAGGGAAGACGCAGCGGGGGCCTGCACACGCTCTATATCTCGCCGCTCAAGGCGCTCGCCGTCGATATCGCCCGCAACCTCGAAACGCCGGTCGCCGAGATGGGGCTGCCGATCCGGCTCGAAACGCGGACCGGCGACACGCCGGCCTCGAAGCGCCAGCGTCAGCGCCGCGATCCGCCGGACATTCTGCTCACCACGCCGGAGCAGCTTGCGCTGCTGCTCGCCTCCGCAGACGCGCCGTATCTGTTCGGCTCGCTCAGGCGCGTCGTGCTCGACGAACTGCACTCCCTGGTGACGTCGAAGCGCGGCGACCTGCTGTCGCTCGGACTGGCGCGGTTGCACACATTGGCGCCGGGCCTGACGACGGTCGGCCTGTCGGCGACGGTGGCGCATCCGGATGAACTCCGCCGCTTCCTGGTGCCGCAGCCAATCGACGGCGAAGCAATGTCCGATCTCGTCGTCGGCGCGTCCGGCGCGGCGCCCGACGTCAGCATGCTCGACACCGCCCAATATCTGCCGTGGGCCGGCCATTCGGCGCGGCATGCGCTCGCCGAGATGTACGACCTCATCCGCAAGCACAAGACGACGCTCATCTTCGTCAATACGCGGAGCCAGGCCGAGTTCCTGTTCCGGGAATTCTGGCGCATCAACGACGACAATCTCGCCATCGCGCTTCATCACGGCTCGCTCGACGTGGCGCAGCGCCGCCGCGTCGAGGAGGCGATGACGCGCGGCAAGTTGCGCGCGGTGGTGTGCACGTCCTCGCTCGATCTCGGCGTCGACTGGGGCGACGTCGATCTCGTCATCAATGTCGGCGCGCCCAAGGGCTCGTCGCGTCTCATGCAGAGAATCGGCAGGGCAAATCACAGGCTGGACGAGCCGTCCAAGGCCGTGCTGGTGCCGGCCAACCGCTTCGAGGTGCTGGAGTGCCGCGCCGCGATCGAGGCGGTCGCCGAGAATACGCAGGACACGCCGCCGTTGCGCACCAATCTCGGGCTTGCCCGAGATTGGCATATAAATGCACAGGCCGTCCAAGGCCGACCTGTGGGCGCGCTCGACGTGCTGGCGCAGCATATTCTCGGCCGCGCCTGCGCCGCGCCGTTCTTCGCCGACGATGTCTACGTCGAGGTGCGCGCCGCCGCGCCTTATGCCGGCCTGCTACGCGCCGATTTCGACGCCGCGCTCGATTTCGTCGCCACCGGCGGCTACGCGCTCAAGGCCTATGAGCGCTTCGCCAAGATCAGGCAGACGAAAGACGGCCGCTGGCGCATCACCCATCCGCGCATCGCGCAGCGCTACCGGCTCAATGTCGGCACCATCGTCGAGGCCGACATGCTCAAGGTGCGGCTGGTGCGCTCGCGTCGCAGCGGCCAGCATGTGCCGCGTGGCGGCCGCGTGCTCGGCGAGGTCGAGGAGTATTTCATCGAGGGCCTGACGCCCGGCGACACCTTCGTCTTCGCCGGCGAGATCCTGAAATACGAAACCCTGGTCGAGAACGAGGTCTATGTGTCGCGCTCGACCGCGACCGATCCGAAAGTGCCGGCCTACGAAGGCGGCAAGTTTCCGCTGTCGACCTATCTCGCCGCGCGGGTGCGCGCCATCCTTGCCGACCCCCGGCACTGGCGCGCGCTGCCCGCGCAGGTGCGCGAATGGCTGGAAATCCAGGAATGGCGCTCGCTGCTGCCGCCGGCGGGCGACCTGCTGGTCGAGACCTTTCCGCGCGCGGCCAAGCATTACCTCGTCTGCTATCCGTTCGAGGGACGGCTCGCCCATCAGACCCTGGGCATGCTGCTGACGCGGCGGATGGAGCGCGCCGGGCTCAAGCCGCTCGGCTTCGTCGCCAACGAATACGCGCTGGCGGTGTGGTGCGTCGCCGACGTGCAGTTGCGCGTCGCCCGCGGCGAGGTTTCGCTCGCCTCTTTGTTCGGCGAGGACATGCTGGGCGACGACCTCGAGGAATGGCTCGCCGAGAGCGCTCTGATGAAGCGCACCTTTCGCACTTGCGCCATCATCGCCGGGCTGATCGAGCGCCGGTTCCCCGGCGAGGAAAAGACCCGCCGCCAGCTCACCATCTCGACCGATCTCGTCTATGACGTGCTGCGCAAGCATCAGCCGGACCACTTGCTGTTGCGGGCGGCGCGGGCGGATGCCGCCACGGGCCTGCTCGACATCAAGCGGCTCGGCGAGATGCTCTCGCGCGTGCGGGGCCGAATCATCCATAAGGCGCTGGACCACGTCTCGCCGCTGTCGGTTCCCGTGCTGCTGGAGATCGGCCGCGAGATGGTCTACGGCGAGGCGTCGGACGCGCTGCTCGCCGAGGCGGCGGATGAATTGATCAAGGAAGCAATGAGGTGAGGACAGCCATAAACTCCGCTCATTCCCGCGCAAGCGGGAATCCAGGGGAGGCATCCACCGTCGCTCCTGGGTCCCCGCCGGAGCCTGTGCTCGGGCAGCGCGAAGCGCAGACCCGAGCACGGGGACGAGCGGATGAGGTTGTCGTTGCCGATGTTGCCCTCACCGCCGATGCCGCCGGAGCGCTGTACTGGCCGCAGGAAGGCCTGCTGATCGTCGCCGATCTCCATCTGGAAAAAGGCTCGAGCTTCGCCCAGCGCGGCGTGCTGCTGCCGCCCTACGACACGGCAGCGACCCTGGCGCGGCTGGCGCAGCTCGTCGCCCGCTACGTGCCGCGCTGCGTCATCGCGCTGGGCGACAGCTTTCACGATGGCGGCGGTCCGGCGCGCCTGGGCGATGCCGACCGCGAGCAACTGCGCCTGCTTCAGAAACAACGCGACTGGATCTGGATCACGGGCAACCACGATCCCGAACCGGCGGCCAATATAGGGGGCACGTTCGGCGGCGCGCTGGCCATCGGCGCGCTGACGTTCCGCCATATTCCGTCGGGCGAAACGGGCGAGGTCGCCGGCCATCTGCATCCGGTCGCGCGCATCGCGCATCGCGGCCGCGCCGTCAGCCGCCGCTGTTTTGCGGCGAGCGACCGCTGCCTGGTGATGCCGGCGTTCGGCGCCTATGCCGGCGGCCTCAACGTGCGCGATGCGGCGTTCGCCGACGTGTTCGGCACGCTGGCCTTCACCGCGCACATGCTGGGCGACGCGCGTGTCCACGCTTTCGCCGCGCGGCATTGCATTTCGGATTGATCGTGCGTTAGCGCTGGCTGACGGTGAGCGGAGTCGACGTCTTGCCGTGCGGCTGTTCGGTCGCGGCGTCCCAGCCACCAGCGGGCTTCGGCACCTTGACGGCCGCGGCGGGCTCCTTGAGCGGATGGAAGCCGGCGACCGCCTTCTTCGCCGCGGCGAGTTCGCTGGCGTCGAGATGCGTCGCGACCTCGTCGCGCTTGTGGGCTGCTTCCTTGTCGCCCTGGTTGGCGGCGAGCGCGAACCACTTGTACGACGTGATCAGGTTTTTCTCGACGCCGAGGCCGCGGGCATAAAGCACGGCGAGGTTGTACTGGCTGTCGCCGACGCCATGCTCGGCCGCTTTCTCGAACCAGGCGGTGGCGCTCTTGAAGTCGGGCTTGCCGGCGATGCCTTCGGAGTAAAGCACTGCAAGGTTGTGCATCGCCTTGGCGTTGCCTTGCGTCGCCGCTGCCAGATAGTACTGGCGCGCCTTGTCGGGATCCTTGCGGACGCCTTGTCCCTTTTCATACAGCGTGCCGAGGCGGAATTGCGCGGCCGCCAGTCCCTTCGCGGCGGCGCGCTCGAACCAGCGGATCGCTTCGGCGGGATTGGCCGCCACGCCGCGCCCTTCGGCGTAGCGCATCGCGACCTCGAAGGCCGCGCCCGCGTCGCCGCCGGCCGCGGCCTTGCGCAGGTTCGGGCCGCCGATCGCGGCGGGCAGGTCGTCGGACGGAACGGTTTGCGGCGCGCTGACGGCGGGCACCGGCGCGCGGGCCTCGCGTTGCGGCTGCGCCGCGACCGACCCGGTGACGTCGGAGTGCGGCGTCAGCGGCGAGGCCGTCATCAACGGGCTCGACGGACCGAGATACCCGTATTGCGACGGTTCCGGGATCATGCCGGGCATCGGTATCGCCGAGGCAACGCGGTTGTCCGCAGTCCTGTCGGTATCGACCTTACCGGTCTCGATCTCGCCGGTATCGATGGCGCTCTGCTTTTCGCCCTTGTTTTCGTCCTGACCGTTATTCTTGGGCTTGACCGGCGCATGCTTGGTGTCGGCCGCGCCCGGGATCGATACGCCGAAATATTTCGCGCCGAACTGGACGCCGGCGATCACCAGGACGATGACGCTGCCGGCGACCAGCAGCGACTTCATGCGTTTGCGCAGGCCACCGGACGGCGAACGGTGCGGACGGTCGAATCCGGACGGTGCGTTCGCGATGCGCGGCGCCGAACGCGTCGAGGTGTCCGTGAGAGCGGCTTGCGCGGCGCGCCGCGCCGCCGCGATGAATCCGGATTTGCTTTGTGGCCCATCGGCGGGCTGCGGCATCGACAGGCCGAGCGCGGCCTCGGAGGCGGCGATCCTGCTGGCGGCATCGGCGCGCGTCTGCAGCGGGCCTGCTCCCGGCTCGATCGGTTGATCGGGGGGGAGGTTCGGCGCGATCGGCGCATTGCGTGCGCGCATCGGCGGCTTTACCGGTGCCGGCGCCGCGGCGGGCGCAAGCGGCGGGCTCGTCATGCTCGGCGGAAGTTGCGGGGCCGGGCCGAGGTGCTGAGGCCGGTAGACCGGGGGTTCGTCGGCCGCGGTCTGCACATGCGGCGCGTCGTCGAAAGCATGAGCCGATACCGGCGCAGCCAGTTCCTCGGCCGGCATGGCGTGAGCGACGGCGCGGTCAGCCAGCGTGTTCAGCGGATGGCCGTCCTCCTCGTGCGTCACGATGAACATGTTGCGCTCGATGGTCGCCAGCCGGTCGACCACCTCGCCCAGCGTGCCGTGCACGGCCTCGATTTTATTCTGCGTGCGCGCGAGATCGCTCTTGAGCGTTTCGACGCCGCCTGTCGTCTCATGCAAGCGGCTGGTTTCGCCGGCCTGCGATCGCAATTCCGACATCCGGACCAGCAGGTCGCCGAGCCCGCGCTCGACGGCCTCGAGATGGGCAAGGCGAGAATCCGAAGCGTCGAGCTTCTCGACCAGCTTGACGATGCGATCTTCGAGCGCGCCGAACGCGACGTCGTCGTTGCGCGAATTTTGCAGGTATTCGATCTTGTCGGACAGCGAATGAACTAGCGTTTCGAGCTGCGGCGGCACGTTGATGCCGTCCTGACTGCGCTGCGCCAGCGCGTCTGCCAGCGCTGAAATCCGCTCCTCGAGGCCGCTCAGGGCATCGCCTGTGCCGGCGTGCGCGAGATGGTCGATCTTCTCCGTCAGCATCGCTACGTCGCTGGCGACGCGGCTCACCGCTTCGTCCGACGCGATATGCGCCGCAATCTGGCGCAGCGTGTTGACCGCATTCTCGAGCTGCACGAGCGATGACGGATCGCGCTCCGCGACGATCATGTCGATCTTCTGCGACAGCCCATCGATCGCGTCGTTGAAGCCGACCAGGTTTTCCGCCGGCATGAGCCGGTACAGCGCGTCGCGCACCTCGGCAAGGCCCTGTTCGATGCCGGCAAGCGCGTTGCCGTCAACGCCGGCCTGGCGTCCTTCGGCGACGCGTTGGCTCAACGTCTGAATTTCATGCTCAATGGTATCGATGGTCCGGCGCGGCACGGCGTCGTTGAGCGAATGGCCGATCTCGGCCAGTTCGCTGCGCAGCGCATGGATCGCTTCTGCGACGCCCGGCGTGCACAGCGTGTCGATGCGATTGGTGATCTGGCGCAACTGTTCTTCGAGGCCGGATAAATCCTGCGCCGGCGTGGACCGGCGCGTGACGATCGACGGCATCGGCGCGTCGTCTTGCGCAGTCGCAGGTGCCTGGAACATCGGCGCCTGAAATACGGGCACGTCCGGGGCCGGCTGCTGCATGGCGGGTGCGGCCGCTGGAGCCGGCGCCGGGGGCAACGGAGGCGTGACCGGCTTCGACAATTCGCTGTTCAGCTCACGGCGGCGCGCGGCGATCTCGGCGGCGGCGTTTTCGAAGCGGGCCGCCCAGGGCGGCGCGGCCGGTGGCGGCGGTGCATAGGCTTGCGCCGGATGCGGCGTGCGCGGCGGCGGTGCGTAAGCCTGCACGGCGGCGGGCACTGGTGGGGCTGATGGCGGCGCCGGCGCTGCAAAATAGGACGGCTGCGGCGCGATATAGTGCGGCGGCGCTGGCGCCACAAAGACCGGCGCTGCCGGCAGGCTGTGGGGAGCCGGCACGAACGCCTGTGACTCTTGGCGGGCCGTCTTGGCGAGTCGGTCGATACGGCGGGTCAGATCGTCGAGCTTGGCGTGGACCGCGGCGACGTCTTCGGAGTCGTCGTCATCGGCGAAGTTCTCCTCGGCCGCGGAATGAAGAATGACGGAGTTGAGCCATTCGCCGAGCGACATCCCCGAACGGCGCGCGGCCGCCCGTGCAGTCTCGCGGGCTTCCGGCCTGATGCCTTTTACGCTCCACGGGACGCCGAGTTTCATGCTCGCCTGCGTTGGTGTTATGAGGCGGAAACGGCGCCCAGCCTGTCGGTCCGGCGCACGGCAGCGGGGATGTCCAGGCGAACGCGGCCCCGCTCTCGCAGTCGGACTTTCTTCCGATCAGGGTAAACAAGCGGTTAACGTTTTGGGAAACCGGCAGAATTCCTGATGGGGAAGCGCTGGCCAGCGGTCCGGTCCGGCCAACGCTCACTGTCTGCAATCCTTGATAGAAATTATTCCTTAACCACGCGTTATGGCTGTTAAGCGGCCGGGAACCAGACCCTGAAAAGGCGCTCCAGCCTTAAGCGGCGCGTCAGCGCGGCTCGTCATAATTATTCTCGTGTGGGTGGGACGTATGCAAGGTTGGAAAAATCGCTGCTGCACCGGAGCGTCCGGCCTCGCCGGTGCTTGATGCGCCGCAGCGGCAATTTGGGGGGAGGGACACCATGCCGGATTACAAAGCGCCCGTCGATGACGCGCTGTTTTTGCTCAACGACGTTTTCCATTTCGACCGTTACGGCAATCTGCCGGGATTTGCCGACGCCTCCCCCGATATCGTCGAAGCGATTCTCGGAGAAGCCGCCAAACTGTGCGAGCAATCGCTAGCGCCACTCAACATGGTCGGCGATGCCGAGGGGTGTACGCGTCACGATGATGGCCGCGTCACGACGCCGACCGGTTTCAGAGACGCTTTCAGGCAGGTGGTCGACGGCGGCTGGATCGGCCTGTCGGTGCCGGCCGAGTTCGGCGGACAGGGGCTGCCGTCGACGCTCACCCAGGCCGTCAATGAATTCATGTGCTCCGCGAACATGGCGTTCGCCATGTATCCGGGCCTGACACAGGGTGCGATCGCCGCGCTGCTCGCGCACGGCTCCGATGCGATCAAGCGCAAGTATCTACCGAAAATGGTGACCGGTGAATGGACCGGCACCATGAACCTGACCGAGCCGCATTGCGGCACCGATCTCGGCCTGCTGCGCACCAAGGCGGCGAAGCAGGCGGATGGCAGTTACAAAATCACCGGCACTAAAATCTTCATCTCGGCCGGCGAGCACGACCTCTCGTCCAACATCATTCATCTCGTGCTCGCGCGCATCGAAGGCGCGCCGGCCGGCACCAAGGGCATTTCGCTGTTCGTCGTGCCGAAGATCGTCGTTAACGATGACGGCTCGCTGGGCGGCGCCAACGGCGTGAGCTGTGGCTCGCTCGAGCACAAGATGGGCATCCACGGCAATGCGACGTGCGTGATGAACTACGACGGCGCCACCGGCTGGCTGGTCGGCGACGAGAACCGCGGCCTCAACGCCATGTTCACGATGATGAATGAGGCGCGGCTCGGCGTCGGCGTGCAGGGTCTCGCGCTGTCGGAGGTCGCGTACCAGAACGCGGCGCGCTACGCGAAGGAACGGCTGCAGGGGCGCGCGATTTCGGGTGTCAAATACTCCGACAGACCGGCCGATCCCATCATCGTGCATCCGGACATCCGGCGCACGCTGATGACGATCCGCGCCTTCAACGAGGCGGCGCGCGCGCTGGTGCTATGGACCGCGCTGCGCGGCGACATCGCGCATCGGTCTGGTGATGCGAAGGAGCGCCAGAGCGCCGACGATCACATGGGCCTGCTGACGCCGGTGATCAAAGGCGTGCTAACGGACCGCGGCTTCGAGAACGCCGTGATGGCGCAGCAGGTATTCGGCGGCCACGGCTACATCGTCGAGCACGGCATGGAGCAGTTCGTGCGCGACGCGCGCATCGCGCAAATCTATGAGGGCGCCAACGGCATCCAGGCGCTCGACCTCGTCGGCCGCAAGATCGGCAAGGACGGCGGGCGGGCGCTGATGGCGTTCTTCAACGAGGTGCAGGGCTATATCAAGGAAAAGAGCGCCGACGAGCAGATGAAGGGTTACGTCGCACCGCTCGGCGTGTCGCTCGGTCATCTGCAGCAGGCCTCGATGTGGTTCATGCAGAACGCGATGACGAAGCCCGATAATGCCGGCGCGGGCGCCACGGACTATCTGCATCTCTTCGGCCTCGTCGCGCTCGGCTACATGTGGTGCCGGATTGTCGAGGCCGCGATCGTCAAACTGCCGGAGGCGGATGGCGGGCCGTCGCGCTATTCGGCGAAACTCGTCACGGCGCGTTTCTTCATGGAGCGCATGCTGCCGGAGACGGCGACGCGGCTCGCCCGCATCGAGGCCGGCAGCGCCTCGACGATGGAGCTGGCGGACGACGCGTTCTAGCTGCGCCTGCGCACGGCGCCGGCAAGTGCGGGGGCGTCGGCCGTCAGCGAAAGCTTGATTTTTGTTCCGGTATGGCCGAAGCCAAGGGCGGGGGCGACCATGGCATGTACCGAGGCGCAACCATGGCCTGCAGGCTCATTGTTATCGTTGCCGTTCTTCTTTTCGGCGGCCCGGCTGTGGCCGGGGACATCTCTCTTCCCAAGCACACTGTCGCGCAGATCAAGCAAGCCTGCGACAGCGTGGGCGGCAAGTTTTCGCAAGACGCGCATGGCTATGGGTGCGGCACCGACTGTCACGGCGGGCCGGGCACCGACTGCACCGTCTATTGCAGGGACGGCGAGCGCTGCACGGCACAAGTCATCGCCGGCCGGCGTCCTCACGACGTCCTCGATGCCTTGAAAGTGCCGGAGCGGCATCGTCGTTAGCGCGAGATTGGAGCGCAACGAAATCGGGCAAACGCTCGCCCGATTTCGTCTCATGGTCGCTTCATGCCGCGTTTAGCGATAATAATAATGGCGTGGCGCCGGCTGGTAGCCGACGTATTCGCCGTTGACGCAGGCGCCGTGGTTGAAGCCAAAGAGCGCCTGGAAGCCGCGGCACGGCTCGATCACCGAGTCCAGCAGTGCGACGGTGCCTACGCCGGCGACACCGCCGACGGTGGCCGAGCCGGCGACCGAGGTCGGCAGCGCCGCGCCGCCGATCGTGCTGCCCCACCAGCCGTTATACACGCCGACGCCGACGACTGTGCCGGCGACCGCGCCGGTGCCGAGTTCGGCCGCCGCAAGATTGGGGTCGGTCGCGAAAGCCGGCGTCGACAAGGCCGCGAGCGTGGCAATCGCCAAAACAGTCTTGCGCATGGGAACACTCCTTTTCATTTTAGATGCCCACTCCACAAACACGTTGCCGGAGGCGGCGTTCCGCCGTCGCGAAGTTCGGCCGCGGCCGGCCGATAAATTCGGCACCGATGTGACGCGCCACGTGAAACCGCGACGCGACGATGTTTCAAAGATGGCGCCAGCATGGCATGTAGACGCGGTAACGGTTGGAGTGGAACGGAATGACGCGCCGTCCTGAGTCGGCCGCGATTATCGGCGGTGGCATCGGCGGTCTCGCCGCGGCGCTGGCTCTGTTGCGCGCCGGCGTCGACGTCAATGTCTACGAACAGGTGCCGACGCTGCGCGAGGTCGGCGCCGGCATCGTGCTGACGCCGAACGCCACGCGCGTGCTGCGCGGCTTCGGCCTCGGCGAGGGCATCGAGCGCTGGGGCGCGGCGCCCGATATCTGGCGGCAGCGGCGCTGGCAGGACGGCCGCACCCTGCTGCTCGGCCGCGTCTCGGAGATGAGGGGCCCGTCGGGCGAGCGTCTGTTCTATTGCTGGCATCGCGCGGACCTCTCGACCATGCTGCGCGACGCGCTGCCCCCCGAGCGCGTCCATCTCGGCCACAAGCTGATCTCGCTCAAGGACGACGGCCGCACGGTCACGCTCGATTTCGCCAACGGTGCGCAGGCGCGAGCCGGCCTCGTGATCGGCGCCGACGGCATCCATTCTACCGTGCGCGAGATTTTGCTCGGCCCCGAGCGCGCGCAGTTCACCGGCTGCGTCGCCTATCGCGGCCTTGTGCCGAGCGAACGGCTCGCGCATCTCGACCTGCCGAACGAGGCGCAGCTCTGGCTCGGACCCAGCAAGCACTTCGTGCACTATCCGGTGTCGGCGGGCCGCTTCGTCAATTTCGTCTGCCTGATCGATCGCGACGGCTGGACCAAGGAATCGTGGACCGAGCCGGGCGATCCGGCCGACGCGCTTGCCGCCTATGACGGCTGGCACGAGCAGGTGCGCGCCATCATCGGCGCGGTCGAGGGCCGTGACATGTTCGTGTGGGGCCTGTTCGACCGTGCGCCGCTGCCGCGCTGGTCGGTCGGGCGCGTGACCTTGCTCGGTGACGCCTGCCATCCGATGCTGCCGTTTCTGGCGCAAGGCGCGGCGCAGGCGATCGAGGATGCGGCGACGCTCGCGGCCGTGCTGGGCGAGGGCGGCGACGTGGCCGAGACGCTCAAGCGTTACGAGGCCTTGCGCCTGCCGCGCACGGCGGCGATCCAGGGCACCGCGCGCGGCAACAAGCTGCGCAACCATCTTCCGGACGGGCCGGAGCAACAGGCGCGCGATGCCGCGATGGCGGCCGGCGAGGCGCAGTGGTCGATCGGCGCCAGCGATTGGGTCTATCATCACGATGCGGCGGCCGCGGCGCGCACCGGCGCATTGGGATTGCCGGCGGCGTCGCTTAGCGGAACGCCGGCATGACCTCGCGCGCGAACAATTGCAGCGAGATCTGTGCGTCGTCGACGCCGAGGTCGCCGAACACCATCTGGCACAGCAGATAATTGATGCCGGTCTCGTCCTGCAGGCGGCGCACGTAATCGCGCACGGTCGCCGGCGATCCGGCGATGCCGTTGCCGGCTTTGACGAGGCCGTCGAAGTCGCGCGGGTAGATCTCCTCGAGCGTGAATGGCGTGCCCGAGCGTTCCCACAGGAAACGTATCGCCGCCGCCCAGCGCGGATAGGCGGCGCGTGCGATCGCCTGCGCCTTGGCATCAGTTTCGGCGACGACGATGTGGCGGGTGATGCCGATGTACGGCAGCTCCGCGGCAGGGCGTCCAAGCGCGTTCCACTCGGCGCGGTAGCGGTCGCTGATGGCGCGGGCGCGTGAGGCCGGCCCCAACGACACGACGTTGATCGCGCGCGGCGCCGCCCAGCCGATCGCCTCGGCGTTCGGCGCGCCGTACCACAGCGGCGGGTGCGGCTTCTGCAACGGCTTCGCCTGGACGAGGTAGTCTTTGTAATGAAAGAACTGGCCATCGAAATCGACGACGTCATTCTCGAACGCCGCCATGATGACGGCGAAGGCCTCATGGTAGCGCGCCTGCGCTGACGCCGGCTCGATGCCGTAGCGCTGATGCTCGATCAGCGCGCCGCCGCGGCCGACGCCCATCATCAGGCGGCCGCCGCTCAGATGGTCGAGCATGCAGATTTCCTCGAACACCCGCAGCGGATGATGCAGCGGCAGCACGTAGACGAGCGGTCCCATGCGCAAGGTCGACGTGCGGGCGAAGGCGCTGGCCAGAAACACACTGGGGCTCGCCGCCATGCCGAGCGGCGTCGAATGATGTTCGGCGAGGTGATAGCCGGAAAAGCCCTCGCGCTCGATCAGCGCGATTAAATCGAGGCGCTGGGCCAGGAAGTCGCGCAGCGGCAAGCCGTTGCTGTCGAGGTGATCGAAGAGGCCGAATGTCAGCACACAAGCACCTTGTTGCGGCGGGCCGGGTGGGACGAGTGGGCAAGACGTTGTTCATTGACCCGCCGAACTCAGGTCAGATACCGTCACCGCAACCGTTTTGCAAAAAACATGGGAGGGCACGATGATCCGCAAATTTGCCGGCGCGATGCTGGCTGCCGCGACGATGACATTCTGCGCGACCGGAGCGCAGGCGCAGGGCACCATCAAGATCGGTCTGATCATGGCCTATTCCGGCCAGTTCGCCGACACCGCCACGCAGATGGACAACGCCGTCAAGCTCTACATCAAGGAACACGGCGACACGATCGACGGCAAGAAGATCGAGCTGATCCGCAAGGACACCGGTGGTCCCAATCCGGACGTCGCCAAGCGACTCGCGCAAGAGCTCGTCGTGCGCGACAAGGTCGATATCCTCGCCGGCTTCACGCTGACGCCGGAAGCGCTCGGCGCCGCCGGCGTGTCGGCCGAGGCCAAGAAGTTCATGGTGGTCATGAACGCGGCCACCTCGATCATCACCGAGAAGTCTCCCTACATCGCGCGCACGTCGCTGACCATTCCGCAGCTCGAATTTCCGTTCGGCACGTGGGCAGTCAAGCACAGCATCAAGAAGATCTACACGATGGTGTCGGACTACGGCCCGGGCATCGACGCCGAGACCTGGTTCCAGAAGGGCGTGAAGCAGGCCGGCGGCGAGGTGGTCGGCTCGGTTCGCATGCCGGTCGCCAATCCGGACTTCTCGGCCTTCGTGCAGCGCGCCAAGGACGTCAATCCGGACGGCGTGTTCATCTTCATTCCGGGCGGCGCGCAGCCGCTCGCCATCACCAAGGCGTTCCAGGAGCGCGGCATCTCCGGCGACAAGATTCTCGGTCAGGGCGAGATCTCCATGGATGAGAACGG
Organism: Pseudolabrys sp.; assembly: GCA_029980465.1. Classification (GTDB taxonomy): domain Bacteria; phylum Pseudomonadota; class Alphaproteobacteria; order Rhizobiales; family Xanthobacteraceae; genus Pseudolabrys. The sequence continues at coordinate 1,138,913 of JARYIJ010000001.1, read as the reverse complement.
CCTCAAGAGCATGGGCGACCTCGCGCTCGGCATTCGCACGGTGCTGCACTACAGCTGGGAGCACGACAGCGCGATGAACAAGAAGTTCGTCGCCGACTACAACGCCGAGTTCAAGCGCAACCCCGACATCTACTCGATCGGCGGCTGGGACGGCATGCACCTGATCTACGCGGCGCTGAAGAAAACCGGCGGCAAGACCGACGGCGAATCGCTCATCAACGCCGCCAAGGGCATGGCCTGGGAAAGCCCGCGCGGCCCGATCTCGATCGACCCGAAGACCCGCGACATCGTCCAGACGGTCTATATCCGCAAGGTCGAGAAGGTCGGCGGCCGCTACGAGAACGTCGAGATCGACAAGATCGAGAAGGTCAAGGATCCGGCCAAGCCGGAGAAGTGACCGGAGCGGTCATTCCGGGGCGCGCCAAAGGCGCGAGCCCGGAATCCAGCTAAAATCTCAAACGTCTAAGGCCTCAAATCTCTCTGGATTCCGGGTTCTGGCCTGCGGCCAGCCCCGGAATGACGTTGCCGCTCTCGCGTTCGACGTTGGCCGGCCTTATTGTCTGGGCGACAGATTCGTCTCGGCCGCCGGAAATCGATGGACGTCCTCCAGCTTCCCCGCCCTGAATGGATGACCGAGGACCTGGTCCTGCTCGAGGATCAGGCGCGGCGCTTCATGACGGACGAGTTCGCGCCGAACATCGACCGCTGGCACGAGAATCACCTCTATCCGCGCGACGTCTGGACCAAGGCCGGCGCCGCCGGCCTGCTGTGCGCCTCGATGCCGGAAGAGTATGGCGGCGCCGGCGGCACCTTCGCGCACGAGGCGGTGATCAACCGCGAGTTCAGCTACATCGGCTTCGACTCGTTCGGCGCGCCGCTGCATTCTGGCATCGTCGCGCCTTACATCCTGCATTACGGCACCGAGGAGCAGAAAAGGCGCTGGCTGCCGAAGCTCGCGACGGGTGAGATGATCGGCGCCATCGCCATGACCGAGCCCGGCACCGGCTCCGATCTGCAGGGTGTGCGCACCACGGCGAAAAAATCCGGCAACGGCTACGTTCTCAATGGCTCCAAGACCTTCATCACCAACGGCCAGCACGCCAACCTCATCATCGTCGTCGCCAAGACCGACACGAGCCAGGGCGCCAAGGGCGTATCGCTGATGGTGGTCGAGACGGACGACGCCAATGGACTAATTTCGGGCTTCCGCCGCGGCCGCAAGCTCAAGAAGCTCGGCATGGATTCCGCCGACACGTCGGAGCTGTTCTTCGAGGACGTGCAACTTCCGGCCGAGGCGCTGCTCGGCCCGGAGGAAGGGCAGGGCTTTTATCAGTTGATGAAAGAGCTGCCGCAGGAGCGGCTGATCGTCGCGCTGCACGCCGGCGCCATGATGGAGCGCGCGCTGCGGCTCACCATCGACTACGTCAAGGAACGCGCCGCCTTTGGTAAGAAGATCATCGAATTCCAGAACACGCAGTTCGAACTGGCCGACTGCAAGACGCAGGCGACGGTGGCGAAAGTGTTCATCGACCACTGCATCGGCCGCCACGTGAACGGCGGCCTCGATCCGGTGACGGCGTCGATGGCCAAGGGCTGGTCGACCGACGTGCTCGCCACTGTGATTGACCGCTGCCTGCAACTGTTCGGCGGCTACGGCTTCATGGACGAATATCCGATCTCCCGGCTCTACCGTGACGCCCGCGTGATGCGTATCTATGCGGGGACCAACGAGATCATGAAAGTGCTGATTTCGCGGAGTTTGTGACCCGTTGTCGTCCCGGCCGAGCGCGCAGCGCGAGAGCCGGGACCCATACTCCGCAGCGAACCGATGACGCACGGCGTATGGGTCCCCGCCTTCGCGGGGACGACAGAAAGAGAGACTGAGATGCCCGACGCATTCATCTATGACGCCGTCCGCACCCCGCGCGGCCGCGGCAAGGCCGACGGCTCCCTGCACGAGGTGACCGCGCTCAATCTCGCGGCGCAGGCGCTCGGTGCCATCAAGGACCGCAACAAAATTGAGCCGAAGCAGGTCGACGACGTCGTGCTCGGCTGTGTCGACCCGGTCGGCGAGGCTGGCGGCGACATCGCCCGCGTCGCCGCCATCATGGCGGGTTACGGCAATGAGGTGCCCGGCGTGCAGATCAACCGCTTCTGCGCCTCCGGTCTCGACGCGGTGAACTTCGCCGCCGCCGAGGTGATGTCCGGCCAGCACGAGATGACGATCGGCGGCGGCGTCGAATCGATGAGCCGCGTCGGCATCGGCGCCTCGGGCGGCGCCTGGCCGATGGATCCCTCGATCGCGCTCAAGGCGTATTTCGTGCCGCAAGGCATCTCGGCGGACCTGATCGCGACCAAATATGGCTTCTCGCGCGACGACGTCGACGCCTATGCGGTCGAGAGCCAGAAGCGCGCCGGCAAGTCCTGGGACGAAGGCCGCTTCAGGAATTCGGTGATCCCGGTCAAGGACGTCAACGGCATCACGCTGCTCGACAAGGACGAGCATATGCGGCCGTCGACGACGATGCAGACGCTGGCGCAGCTCAATCCGTCCTTCGTGCAGATGGGCGAGATGGCCGGGTTCGACGCGGTGGCCATCCAGCGCTATCCGGAAGTCGAATCGCTCAATCACGTTCATACGCCGGGCAATTCGTCCGGCATCGTCGACGGCGCTGCCGCGGTGCTGATCGGCTCGAAGGACGCCGGCAAGAAGGCCGGCCTCAAGCCGCGTGCCCGCATCAAGGCCTTCGCCAATATCGGCTCCGAGCCCTCGATCATGCTGACGGGTCCGATCCCGGTCACCGAGAAGGTGCTCAAGCGCGCCGGAATGAACAAGAAGGACATCGACCTGTGGGAGCTCAACGAGGCGTTCGCCTCGGTGGTGCTGCGCTACATGCAGGCGCTCGACATTCCGCACGACAAGATCAACGTCAATGGCGGCGCCATCGCGATGGGCCATCCGCTCGGCGCGACCGGCGCGATGATCCTCGGCACGGTGCTCGACGAACTCGAGCGCAGCGGCAGGGAGACTGCGCTGGTGACCCTGTGCATCGGCGCCGGCATGGGTACGGCGACGATCATCGAGCGCGTCTGATGCCCAAGATCGACTTCGGCAAGGCGGCGGTGCGGACCGCGTCCAATTATCCGCCCGATTTGAAGAAGGCCGTCGAGGGCCGCGAGAAGACCGTGCTGGGCGACGTGGCGGGCCTGACCCAGTTCGGCGTCAACCTGACGCGACTCAGGCCCGGCGCGGCGTCGTCGCTGCGGCACTGGCATGAGAACGAGGACGAGTTCGTCTACATGGTCGAAGGCGAGTTGTGGCTTGTCGAGAACGACAAGGCCGAGGTGCTGCTGCGGCCGGGCGAGGCGGCGGGCTTCAAGGCCGGCGTGCCGAACGGCCACATGCTGATCAACCGCTCCGCGCGCGATGCCGTCTATCTCGAAATCGGCACGCGGGCGTCGAGCGAGCGCGCTCATTATCCCGATCATGATCTTGCCTTCGAGCGCGGTCCGGACGGCGTCAAGGTCACCCGCAAGAACGGCGAGCCTTATTGATGGATTGCTCATCTCCAATCCGCCTCACCCTGAGGAGCCCTCGCGCAGCGAGGGCGTCTCGAAGGGCGGGGCGGCCCCATGATTCGAGACGCGTCGCTGAGCCTGTCATCGGGCCGCGCTTTGCGCGGACCCGTTGGCGGCGCTCCTCACCATGAGGGCCGATCAGGCGCTCAGAAAGCGAGAACCACACATGGCCAACTTCACATTCGACGTCGACGCTGACGGCATCGCGCTGATCACATGGGACATGCCCGGCCGCTCGATGAACGTCATCACGGTTGCGGCGATCGAGGAACTCGCCGGGCTGGTCGAGAAGGTCGCCACCGACGCCGCGATCAAGGGCGCGGTGATCGCGTCCGGCAAGGACACGTTCTCCGGCGGCGCCGACCTGACGATGCTCGAGGGGCTGACCGGCGCATTCAAGGCCATGGCGAAGGAGCAGGGCGAGGTCGCGGCGGCGAAGCTGCTGTTCGACGAGAGCCGCAAGCTGTCGCTGCTCTACCGGCGCATCGAGACCTGCGGCAAGCCGTTCGTCGCCGCGCTCAACGGCACCGCGATGGGCGGCGCCTTCGAGCTGGCGCTTGCCTGCCATCGCCGCATCGCCGCCGACAATCCGAAGACGCGGCTCGGCCTGCCCGAGATCAAGGTCGGCCTGTTTCCCGGCGCCGGCGGCACCCAGCGCGTCGCGCGCATGATCGCGCCGGGAGACGCGCTGCAGATGATGCTCAAGGGCGACCAGCTCAAGGTCGACCGCGCCCGGGCGATGAAGCTCATCGACGACGTCGTGCCGGCCGATCAGCTCATCGGCAAAGCGAAGGAATGGGCCAAGGCCAATCCCAAGGCCAAGGCGCCGTGGGACGCCGAAGGCTTCCGGCTTCCCGGCGGCCCGGTCTACTCCAAGGGCGGCATGATGACGTTCCCGGCCGCGAACGCGATCTACCGCCGCGAGACCTACGACAACTATCCGGCGGCGCGGGCGCTGCTTCAGGTCGTCTACGAGGGTCTGCAACTGCCGATGGACACGGCGCTGCGTGTCGAATCGCGCTACTTTGCCAAGATCCTGCGCTCGCCGGAAGCGGCGGCGATGATCCGCTCGCTGTTCGTGTCGATGCAGGAGCTCAACAAGGGCGCGCGGCGGCCGCGCGACGTGCCGCCGACGAAACTCGCCAGGGTCGGCATTGTCGGCGCTGGCTTCATGGGCGCCGGCATCGCGCAGGTCAGCGCCGCCGCCGGGCTCGATGTCGTGCTGATCGACCGTGATCAGGCCACCGCCGCTGCCGGCAAGGACGGGCTCAACAAGCGGCTTAGCGAGCGCGTGCTCAAGGGCCGCATGAAGGCCGAGGAGCGTGACGCGCTGCTCGCCAGGATCACGCCGAGCGCCGACTACGCGTCATTGAAGGATTGCAGCCTCGTCATCGAAGCCGTGTTCGAGGACCGCAAGGTCAAGGCCGACGTCATCAAGAAGATCGAGGCCGTCATCGGCGGCGACGCCATTCTGGCGTCGAACACGTCGACGCTGCCGATCACCTCGCTCGCCGCCGAGTTCAAGGACCCGGCGCGCTTCATTGGCATTCACTTCTTCTCGCCGGTCGACCGCATGATGCTGACCGAGATCATCCTCGGCAAGAAGACTGGCGACAAGGCGCTGGCGGTCGCGCTCGATTTCGTGCGCGCCATCCGCAAGACGCCGATCGTGGTCAACGACTCGCGCGGCTTCTACGCCAATCGCTGCGTGCTCAACTACATCCAGGAAGGCCACCTGATGCTGCTCGAGGGCATCCCGGCGGCGATGATCGAGAACACCGCGCGCATGGCCGGCATGCCGGTCGGCCCGCTCTCGCTCAATGACGAGACCGCGCTCGACCTCGGCCTGAAGATCGTGCGCGCCGCCGAGGCCGATCTCGGCCCGCAGGCGATCAACGCCGGGCAGAAGAAGCTGCTGGAGACGATGGTCGAGAAGCTCGGCCGCCTGGGCCGCAAGAACGGCAAGGGCTTCTACGACTATCCGGCCGGAAAGCCGAAGCGGCTGTGGCCGGGCCTCGCCGAGCTGCTGCCGAAGACGTTGACGCGCGAGCAGGTCGAGGCGCTCGACGTCGAGGAACTCAAGCAACGCTTCCTGGTCGTGCAGGCGGTAGAGGCGGCGCGCACCTTCGAGGAACATGTCGTCACTGACGTGCGCGAGGCCGATGTCGGCTCGATCCTCGGTTTCGGCTTCGCGCCGTTCTCCGGCGGCACGTTGTCCTACATCGACATGATGGGGACGCGGAAGTTCGTCGCGCTGTGCAACGCGTTCGCGACGAAATACGGGCCGCGTTTCATGCCGCCGAAGCTGCTCGTCGAAATGGCGGAACACGACGAAACCTTCTACCAGCGTTTCGCCCCGGACAGGAAGAAGGCGGCGTAGCTCCGCGGAAATGCTCTATCATCATCCGCTCACCCCCGCGAAAGCGGGGGGCCAGGGGCGGTGAATATGGCGTTCTCTGTCTACATTCTGGCCAGCAAGCGTAACGGCACGCTTTATGTCGGTATGACCGACGATCTGGTGAAGCGAGTCTGGCAGCATCGCGAGGGCCTGATCGAAGGCTTTACCAGACGATATGGCATCAAGACGCTGGTCTGGTTCGAGACTCATGCATCGCGGTAGTCTGCGTTTGGCCGCGAGCGCCAGATCAAGAAATGGAATCGCGCGTGGAAGCTCGAATTGATCGAAAATCAGAACTCAGAGTGGCGCGATCTGTGGGATAAGATCAACACGTAGTCAAAGGCTGGATTCCCGCTTCCGCGGGAATGAGCGAAGTTTGTAACTCCATGCCTGAGCCATCTCCATCATTTCTCCGCTGGCGTGAAATCCCGGGCAGTGTCTGGACGCTCGGCCTTGTGTCCCTGTTCATGGATCTTTCCTCGGAGATGATCCATGCGCTGCTGCCGCTGTATCTTGTCACGGTGCTCGGCGCCTCGACCCCGACCGTCGGCTTCATCGAGGGCATCGCCGAGGCCACGGCCTCAATCAGCAAAATCTTCTCCGGCGCGTTCAGCGATTACCTCGGTCATCGCAAGTGGGTTGCGGCTCTCGGCTACGGCCTGGCCGCGGTGAGCAAGCCTATCTTTCCGCTGGCGGCCGACATCGGCTGGGTGGCGGCGGCACGATTCATCGATCGCGTTGGCAAAGGCATTCGCGGTGCGCCACGCGACGCGCTGGTTGCCGATTTGACGCCGCCCGAATTGCGCGGGAGCGCTTACGGGCTGCGGCAATCGCTCGATACGGTCGGTGCGGTGTTGGGGCCGCTGCTCGCGATCGGCCTGATGGCCGCTTTCGCCGACAATTTCACCGCCGTGTTCTGGGTTGCTGTTGTCCCGGCCTTCATTTCGACGGCGATCATCGTGCTGGGCGTTCGCGAGCCGCCGCACCACGGGCGCAAGGTGCAGATGCCTCTCGGCCGCCGCGAGCTCGGGCGGCTCGGCCGGTCTTTCTGGGCGATCGTCGTGGTCGCCGCGATCTTCACGCTGGCCCGTTTCAGCGAAGCTTTTCTGCTGCTGCGGGCGCAGTCGACCGGCTTGCCCATCGCCATCGTTCCGGTCGTTCTTGTCGTGATGAACGGCGTCTACACGGCGACGGCGTGGCCGGCCGGAGTGCTGTCGGATCGTATCGGCCGTTACGGCATGGTCACAATCGGATTCGCCGTGCTGATACTGGCCGACCTCGTGCTTGCGGCCGGGAGCGGTGTCGGCCTGGTCATGGCCGGTGTCGTGCTGTGGGGCCTGCATATGGGCCTGACGCAGGGCCTGTTGTCGGCGCTGGTCGCCGACACCGCGCCGGCGGCGCTGCGCGGCACGGCGTTCGGCATGTTCAATCTCGTGAGCGGGCTGGCGATGCTCGCGGCCAGCATTATCGCCGGCGCCATGTGGGAGATGATCGGGCCCGACGGAACGTTCCTGACGGGGGCCGCCTTCGCCGCGGTTGCGCTGGCGGCGCTGCCGTTCGTGCGCTGGCGGGCCGCGAAGGCTGCCGCTAGACAACGACCGTGAGCCGCTCCACCGCGCGCGTGACGCCGGTGTAGAGCCAGCGCTCGCGGCTGTCGGGAAACGCGAAGGATTCGTCGAACAGCACGACGTGGTCCCACTGCGAGCCCTGCGCCTTGTGCACGGTGAGCACGTAGCCGTAGTCGAACTCGTCGTAGGGCTTGCGGCGCGACCAGTCGACCTGCTCGATGCCGCCGGTGAAGCATTCCGGCCGCACCGACACCTTGACGCCGCGCGCGGCGGTCTCGTCGTCGGGCAGCAGCCGCATCGTCATGATGCCGGTCTTCTTGCCGCCGCGATCCTTCACGCTCCACAGTGAACCGTTGAACAGGCCCTTCTTGCGGTTGTTGCGCAGGCAGACGAGCTTGTCGCCGGCCGACGGCATCGGCCCCTCGAAGCCGCGCCTCTCGCGCAGCCGGGCATTGTAGCTGCGCCGTGTGTTGTTGCGGCCGACCAGCACCTGGTCGGCGTCGAGCACCTGCTGCGGGTCGAGGTCTTTCTTGCGCACCACCTCCGTCTCGCCGTAGCGGCCGGGCTCGAGGTAATCGCCGGCGCGGATGTCCATCGACAGCCGCACGATCGGGTTGTCCTGCGCCTGGCGGTGCACTTCGGTCAGCATCACGTCGGGCTCGACTTCGGTGAAGAAGCCGCCGGCGTTGGCGCCGGTCTGCACCGGCGGCAGTTGCGCCGGATCGCCGAGCACCAGCACCGGCACGCCGAACGACAGCAGATCGCGACCGAGCTCGGCGTCGACCATCGAGCACTCGTCGATGATGATGAGGTCGGCCTTCGAGGCTGGCGCTTCGTCGTAGAGATCGAAGCTCGGGATTTCCTCGCCGCTTTCGCGCGCGCGATAGATCAGCGAATGGATCGTGGTGGCGCCGTAGCAGCCTTTGCTGCGCATCACTGCCGCCGCCTTGCCGGTGAAGGCGGCGTATTTCACGTCGCCGTCGACGCCGTCGGCGATGTGCCGCGCCAGCGTCGTCTTGCCGGTGCCGGCATAGCCGAACAGGCGGAACACCTGCGGATGGCCGTTGCGCCCCGGCTTCGACTTAAGCCAGGCGGAGACGGCCTTCAAGGCGTCGTCCTGATGCGGGGAAAAGGCGGTCATGACCGGCCCATGTCATAAACGAGGGCGGTTAACAGGCCAAGAACAAAAAAAGAACGGCTCGGACTGCATTTCATAGGAATAAAAACTTGAAGTGTCCTGGCGAGTCTCAGAATCTGACTCGAAAAGAGCCCGTCAAAATCAAGGACGTGTCCCGGACGCGGTGCAGCACGAGCCATCAGCGCGTTTACGCGCGTCTTCGACGCGCTATGGCGAGTGGTGCACCGCAGAGCTGGGACCCCGGTTATATATAAAGAAACCGGGATCCCGGGTCTGCAGCGCATCGTTTCACAGCGAAAGTCGGGTCTACCCGACTTTCGCCACGTCTTTGGAATGCGCAAGTCGGATGAATCCGACTTGCGATGCTGCGCCCGGGACATGAGTTTGAAAACCTGGAATCATTTCCGGTCAGGCTGTCATGTCGTCGCTGCGGCAACGGGGCCGATGTTTCGTGAACCTCTGCGGCTGCCGGTGCCGGCAGTCACCAGCACGCCGCGCCGTAGGTCGCGCCGACCCGTCGTCAAGTCATTGCGCTTTGCAAAACCCCATGTTTAAGGTCGCGACCTTTTGCGCCGGACGTTGCCATGGCTCGCGACCAGATTGACATGACGCCGATCGAGACGCGCGACGAGCTGGTCGCGTGGTTCGAGGCGGGCTGCAAGCCGAAGGCGCAGTGGAAGGCCGGCACCGAACACGAGAAGTTCGCCTTCACCATCGATCACCGCCGCCCGGTGCCGTACGACGGGGCGCACTCGATCCGGGCGCTGCTCGAAGGACTCCACGGCCTTCTCGGCTGGGACCCGATCATGGAGGGTGACAACATCATCGGCATGTTCGACGTCACCGGCGGCGGCGCGATCTCGCTCGAGCCCGGCGGCCAGTTCGAACTGTCGGGCGCGCCCTTCGACAACGTGCATCAGACCGCCGCCGAGCTGTTCGCGCACCTTGCGCAACTGCGCGAAGTCGCCGGTCCGCTCGGCATCGGCTTCCTCGGCATGGGCATGACGCCGGACTGGACGCGCGCCGACATGCCGGTGATGCCGAAGGGCCGCTACAAGATCATGACGAGCTACATGCCGAAGGTCGGCACGCGCGGCCTCGACATGATGTACCGGACCTGCACGGTGCAGACCAATCTCGACTTCTCCTCGGAAGCGGACATGGTGAAGAAGCTGCGCGTCTCGCTCGCGCTGCAGCCGGTCGCGACCGCGCTGTTCGCCAATTCGCCGTTCACCGACGGCAAGCCGAACGGCTTTCTGTCGATGCGCTCGGAGATCTGGCGCGACACCGACAACCAGCGCGCCGGCATGCTGCCGTTCGCATTCGAGGACGGCATGGGCTTCGAGCGCTACGTCGATTACGCGCTCGACGTGCCGATGTATTTCGTCAAGCGCGGCGACAGGTACATCGATGTTTCCGGCAAGTCGTTCCGCGACTTCTTCGCCGGCAAGCTCGCCGCCTTGCCCGGCGAGCGCCCGACCGTGTCGGACTGGGCCAATCACGTCAGCACGATCTTCCCCGAGGTTCGCCTCAAGCGCTATCTCGAAATGCGCGGCGCCGACGGCGGGCCGTGGCGGCGCCTGCCGTCGCTGACGGCCTACTGGATCGGCCTCCTGTACGACGAGGACTCGCTCGATGCGGCGTGGAACCTGGTCAAGGACTGGACCGCCGCGGAGCGCCAGGCGCTACGCGACGAGGTGCCGCGGCGCGGCTTCAAGGCGGCGGTGCGCGATACCAGCCTGTTCACCTTGGCGCAGCAGACGCTCGGCCTCGCCCGCAAGGGCTTGCAGCGCCGCGCCCGCTACGACCGCAATGGCCGCGACGAGACGCGCTTCCTGCGGCCGCTCGAGGAAATCATCGCGCGCGGCATCACGCCGGCCGAGGAGATGCTGGAGCTGTTCTTCAATGACTGGAACGGCTCGGTCGCGCCGATCTACGATCAGTATGCGTATTGAGAGGGCTCAACGCGGCTGTCATGCCCCGCGCAAGCGGGGCATCCAGTAGACACCGCGAGCGCTGTGATTACTGGATCACCCGCTTTCGCGGGTGATGACGGCGGAGAAGCGGGTGATGACGACGGAGAAAATGAGCCGCCATGGCCAAATCCACCCCGGCGACCAAGGCGCTCGAGCAGGCCGGCGTCGCCTACACGCTGCACGAATACGACTATGATCCGAACGCGGCCCGCATCGGCATGCAGGCGGCGGAGGCGCTCGGCATCGAGCCGGCGCGCCTGCTCAAGACGTTGATGGCGCGCGCGGGGGACGAGGTCGTCTGCGTGCTGTTACCGTCCGACCGCGAGGTGAACCTGAAGAAGCTCGCCGCCGCGGCCGGCGCCAAGAGCGCCGCGATGCTGCCGCCGTCCGCCGCCGAGCGCGCGACCGGTTATCACGTCGGCGGCATTTCGCCGTTCGGCCAGCGCAAGCGTGCGCGCACCTTTATCGAGACGTCGGCCGCGGCTTTTCCGATGATCGTGATGAACGGCGGCCAGCGCGGGCTGCAGGTCGAGCTCAGGTCCGAGGACGCGGTACGGGTGCTTGGCGCGACGGTGGCGGATATTGTTTAACTGTCATTCCGGGGCGCGCCGGAGGCGCGCGCCCGGAATCCATATTCCCGGCGCTAGAGAGTAATCGCGGGATATAGATCGTCCCAATTCGGATTGTCGTCTTCGATTAGCCGAATCTTCCAGTCACGTTGCCATTTCTTAAGTTCTTTTTCGCGCGTGATTGCAGTGATTGGATCGTCATAAACTTCGTACCAGACGAGTTTTGTCACGTCGTATCTCGATGTAAATCCACGCACCACCTTGGTCCGGTGCTCATGAACACGACGAACGAGATCATTTGTAACTCCGAGATACAGCGTGCCGTACTTCCCGCTTGTGAGCAGATAGACATACATTGGATACAGGGGTTATGGATTCCGGGTTCGCCGCTGCGCGGCGCCCCGGAATGACAGTGTACTCACTCCGCCGCCTGCACCGCCTCGGTCAGGTTGTCGAGCGACGAGATGATGTGCTCGGCCAGCGCGTCGGCCAGCGCCGAGCTTTCATGCGCGTTGCGCACCAGTCCGATGTGGCACGGCGGCAGTTCGGGAAAGCCGTCGGCGGCGGACAACACGCGCATGCCCGGCCGCAGCCCCGATTCGGCCAGCACCGACACGGCGAGGCCCGACAGCACGGCGGCCGCCACCGCGCCGGCGTTCGAGCTCGAATAGAGCAGGCGATAGGGCTTGCGGATCTTGTCGAGGCATTCGATCGCGGTGCGCCGCCAGGCGCAATTGGCGCGGCCGAGCGCGAGCGGCAGCGGCGTCTCGAGATGAGTCGGATGCCGGTTCGACGTCACCCACAGCAGCCGCTCGCGGCGGAACGTCTCCGCCGCGCGCGAGCCGCCGGTGTTGGTGATGATGGCGAGGTCGAGCTCGTTGCTGTCGGTGCGCTCGATCAGGTCGATCGACGGCTCGCAGATCACGGATAATTCGACGCCGGGGTAGGCGCGCGAGAAGCGCGCCATGATCTCGGGCAGATAGCGGTCGGCGTAATCGTCCGGCACGCCGAGCCGGACGTGGCCCGACAGAGTGGTGTCGGAGAAGGCGGCGATCGTCTCCATGTTGAGCTTGACGATGCGGCGCGCGTAATCGAGCAGGCGCTGGCCGTCCTCGGTCAGCTTCGAGGCGCGGCCGTCGCGCGAGAAGATCGGCCGGCCAATGCGTTCCTCCAGCCGCTTCATCTGCATCGATACCGCCGACTGGGTCTTGTTCACGAATTCGGCGGCGCGCGTGAAACTGCCGCTCTCGGCGATGGCGATGAAGGTCCGGAGCTGGTCGACGTCGATGAGCGCGGTCATGGGCAGGGCCCTTTCTCGGCATCTGGGGCCCCTGTCCGGAGCCGGTTAAACCAATCACTGATAATGATTGGTTAGATTAAAAACATTCGTTTCACTAATCAATAGAAAAGGAGCATATCACCCTCCCATCCAGGGAATCGGGTGGGGTTTTCGGGTGGCTCGGCCACCCGTTCAGGCCGATTTTGCAGGCTAATTTGCAGGTCTGAACAGTCCGAATGGAGAATGGCTATGGCGACATATACCCCCGTCCTGCCGATCGCGGCGTCGACCGTGACGCGCGTTCTGGCCTCTTTCACCGGCGTCCTCGTGAAGCGGGCTAACGGCATTGCCCGCGCGCTCCGTCACCGCCGCGAAGCCATGGCTCTTTCCGGTCTCGATTCGTACATGCTGAAAGACATCGGCATCACGCGGTCCGACCTCAACGACGCGTTTTCCTCGCCGCTCTGGGAGGATCCGACGGCGTTGCTGCGCGAGCGAGCGATGGAGCGGCGCGTGAACCGGCCGACTTTGTTCGTGGCCGTGACGCTGCAGCCGGAGGTTGAGCCGGGCTTCAACCGGCCGCGCCTCAACCGACCGTCACGCCAGGCGATCTGAGCACTGGGTTGCGCGTGATCTGATCCGAAACCCGGCATCCACGTTTCGGGGTCACGCGCAGACACATACGGCCAGCCCCCTCTTACTGGCCGTATGATCCGACTCGCGATCATCCCCTCTCGCAGCCGGAATCAAGCGCCCGCCGGTCCCTCCCGGCGGGCGCAAAATTTTTCGACGTGCTCAGTGCACCGCGGTGAAGAAGCGCGACAGGCGCAGCCCGCTCGGCCATTGCCACAGCGGCTTGTCGCGCATCGTCAAATCCCATGAGCCGACCAGCGCGTCGACGCGGCCGACCAGATTGTCGACCGGCAGGAGGCCGACGCCACCCTGATCGAGCGGCACGCGGCTGTCTGCCGAATCGTCGCGGTTGTCGCCCATGACGAAGATGTGGCCGGGCGGCACCGTGATCTCGGGAATGTTGTCGAGCGGCCCCTCGCTCATCATCTTGAAGATCAGGTGCTGCTTGCCGCCGGGCAGCGTCTCGATGAATTTCCTCGCAGCGATGTCGCCGCCCTGGCCGGTCTGCACTTCGCCGTTACCGTCCGGCTTGAGGCCGACCGGCGTGCCGTTGATGACGACGCGACCGTCCTTGAGCGCGATCCTGTCGCCGGGCAGGCCGATCACGCGCTTGACCCAGATCTGCGACGTGTCGCCCGGCCAGCGGAACACGACGACGTCGCCGCGCTTGGGGAGCGCCGCGAGGACGTGCGCCGTCTGCGGCAGGTCGATGAACGACGGAAGCGACGACGTGCCGTAGCCGTAGGGGAATTTCATCGCCAGCAATTCGTCGCCGATCAGCAGCGTCGGCTCCATCGACGCCGACGGCACGTAGAACGGCTCGGCCACCGCGGTCTTGGCGACCAGCGCGATGGCGACGATCACGATCAGGTCGATCGTGCCCTTGAGCCAGCCTGCCTCTTTCTTTTTCTGTGTCACGCCTGGTGTACTCATCCCTGTTCTCTCAGCCTCCGGTGCCGCCCACCGTGATGCGATCCATGCGCAGCGACGGCTGGCCGACGCCGACCGGCACGCCCTGGCCGTTCTTGCCGCAGGTGCCGATCCCGGGGTCCAGCGCGAAGTCGTTACCGATCATGGAAATGCGGTGCAAATCTGTCGGGCCGTTGCCGATCAGCATGGCGCCCTTCACCGGCGCGCCGACCTTGCCGTTCTCGATCTTGTAGGCCTCGGTGCACTGGAAGACGTATTTTCCCGACGTGATGTCGACCTGGCCGCCGCCGAAATTGACGGCGTAGAGGCCGTTCTTCACCGAGGCGATGATCTCCTGCGGGTCCTTGTCGCCGGCCAGCATATACGTGTTGGTCATGCGCGGCATCGGCACATGGGCATGCGATTCGCGCCGGCCGTTGCCGGTCGGCTTCATGCCCATCAGGCGCGCGTTCTGCCGGTCCTGCATGTAACCGACCAGGATGCCGTCCTCGATCAGCACCGTGCGGTTCGACGGCGTGCCTTCGTCGTCGATCGAGATCGAGCCGCGCCGCGCTGACATCGTGCCGTCGTCGACCACGGTGACGCCCTTGGCCGCGACCTGCTGGCCCATCAGGCCGGCGAAGGCCGAGGTCTTCTTGCGGTTGAAGTCGCCTTCGAGCCCGTGGCCGACCGCCTCGTGCAGCATGACGCCAGGCCAGCCGGAGCCGAGCACGACGTCCATTTCGCCGGCAGGAGCGGGGACGGCCTGCAGATTGACGAGCGCCTGGCGCACCGCCTCGTCGACGGCGCCGTGCCATTTGTCGAGCGTGATAAATCGCTGATAGCCCTCGCGGCCGCCGAAGCCGTGGCTACCGCTCTCCTGGCGGTCGCCGTCGCCGGCGATCACCGACACGTTGAGCCGCACCAGCGGGCGGATGTCGCGATAGCTCTGGCCGTCGGCGCGCAGGATTTCGACCACCTGCCACGTCGCCGCGATCGAGGCGGTGACCTGCCGCACCCGCGGGTCGCTGGCGCGGGCATAGGCATCGATGTCGGACAGCAGCTTCACCTTGGTCTCGAACGAGGGCTCGCCGAGCGGATTGTCGTCGCCGTAGAGCTTGCGGTTGGTGCGGGCCGGCGCGTCAGCATAGCTGCCGCTATGGCCGCCTTTCACCGCGCGCACGGCCTCAGCGGCGCGGGCGATCGCCGCTTCGGAAATGTCGGAGGCATGGGCGTAACCGACCGCCTCGTCCTTGACGGCGCGCAGGCCGAAGCCTTGCGCGGTGTCGTAGGTCGCCTGCTTGAGGCGGCCGTTGTCGAACATCAGCGCCTCGGACTGGCGGTATTCGAGGAACAACTCGCCGTCGTCGGCGCCTTCGAGCCCGCGCTTGATGAGTTGGCCGACCTTGCCGCGGTCGAGGCCGCTGCGGTCGATCAGGGACGAGGTCGCGTGGTCCATCTCAGGCGCTCGATCGGGCACGTCGGGATACTCCGGGCGGGTCGGAACAACTCATAGCCTAAATATGGGCTGTTCCGTGATTCCGCGAGGGGCGGGGCGCGCGCTGGTCGTCCCGCTTTCGGCGGCAGAGGGACCGAAACGGCTGCTAATTCCAGGCGAAGTTGATCTCGATCTCGCCGATCGGATCAAGCACATGGACGAGGCCGGTCTCGTCGCGCTCGAGGATGATCGGCGGCGTGATCGAGCCGGTGATGATGATGTCGCCGGATCGCAGCTTCTCGCCGTAGGCGGCGAGCGTGTTGGCGACCAGCGCGACGATCGTAGGCAGCTTGCCCGTCAGCGCTTCGGGATCGGTGGTGGAGGCGGCTTCGACGCCGCGCCGGAACAGGCGCGACGTCAGCCCGTCGGTCGAGCCGCCGAAGCGGGTATTGCCGCCGAGGATGACGTGACGCTGATAAATGTCGCCGGCCAGCACCGCGTCGATGGTCTCGGGCGTCGGCGGCGGGTCGAAGTCGGCGAGTTCGATCGCCGGCAGAATCTCTTTCACGGCGGCGAGGGCGCTGTCCGCCGTCGCGCCGCCCGGCAGGTCGGTCGCCATCCGCACCGCGATCTCGCATTCCGCGACCGGCTTGCTCCATCCGGCGAACGAGGCGGTCGCGCCCGACAGCAACAGTGCGCGTTGCATCAGGAAGCCGACGACCGGCGCCTGCAGGCCGAGAGTTTTCATCGCCGCCGGCGCGCCGAGCCCGACCTTCCAGCCGAGCGGTTTTTCGCCAGCTGCGATGCGGGCGCGCCGCGCCGCGAGTTGCTGCGGCATGCCGCGCGCGATGCGCGGATCGTCCCAGGGGTTCATTCGCGAACGTCCTCTGTTGTTGTCGTGGCCGGGACAAGCCCGGTCACGACGGCTGAGTCACTTGTGGCTCTCCGGATACACCTGATAGCCGGAGTCCTCGATCGAGCCGGCGCCCATCCAGCCCCACACCAGCACGACGTCCTCGCTCGACGTGTTGTTGAAACCGTGCCAGCAGCCGCGCGGCGAATAGACGACGTCGCCCTCGGCCGCTGGCTCGAGGCCGTGATCGGTGGTGACGTGACCGTGGCCTTTCAGCACGATGAAGAACTCGTCGCAGTTGTGATGGCGGTGGCTGTCGTGGTTGGCGCCCGGCTTGAGCACGGTCCAGCCGACGACGTGATCGGCGCCGGCGGACTTCTTGTCGATCAGGAACTGCACCTGCATGTCGACCCGGCCGTCCTCACGCTTGAGGCCCTCGACCTTCGGTACATTCTTGATGTTGGTCCGGTACATTGTCGTTGCCGGCGCGTCGTCGCGCATCTTGGCCGCGGTACCCTTGACCGCCTTCGCCAATGCGGCGCCGAATTTCTCAGCCGATGTCACGATTGTCCTCCCAGCCACCGATAGACCTCGCGCGCGACAACGACGTCATTGTGATCAATGCCGAGGCTGCGGCAAGCGTTCATCATTTCATTGGCACAAGAGCCTGCGCTCCGGCCGGCGAAGACGGATCCGGGTGCCGGGCACGACATACCGAGAGCGCCGCTTTCTTATGGCAGCTTGTCGTAGCCTTCGGCGAAACCTTTGAGGCTCATCGGGAAGCCGATGCCTTCTTCCGGCGTTTGGAAGATGATGAAAGTCGCGGTCTTGCCGTTGCGCAATTTCGCCAGCAGGTCGTCGTTCATCACGACCTCGGCGATGCAGCCATTGGGCAGGCAGCGCACGAAGCCGGCGCGGCCGATGTCGGCATTGTCGATCTTGAGGCCGAGGCCCGACGGCAGCAGGACGCCGAGCGGCGCGACCACGCGCATCAGGCGGCTTTTGTTGTCGGCGGTCTTGAGAACGATGACGGTCAGGCCGACGTTTGCCCGCTCTTCCGACGTCACGCTCTGGATGAGGGCGCACTGCTCGTTGTGGGCGCCGGGGGGCGTGTCGCAGCGAATCTGCCAGTCCTGATAAACCGACTTCACCGCGCCCTGGGCGTGTGCGGCGGCCGAGATCAGCGGGACAAGGACCAGCGACAGGATCAGGCCGGCGATCGCCGCCCCATGCCGCTTCGGCCTCGCTGCAAAAAACTCAATCATTCTCGGCCTTTGTTGCACGCGAATCACCGCCCGCCGGGCAGTTTATTCGCTCCGCGATGGTCATGCCCGATTTGGTCCGCCAAGCACAGCCAAAAAGTCGCAGCAATAAGGCAGCAGCCTGTCCCTGATTTGCCCCACAGAATGGTTATCAGGTGCATTGCGGCAACCCTTGAATTATGGTTTGAGAAACCGGGATTCCCCCTCCCGTCGCACGACAGCAAAGCTGCCACGCCCGTGGCAAAACGCCGTGCCCCGCGGGATCGAAACCGGATATGAGCCTGCAGAGACTGCTGGCCGGCCCTGGCACGGGCTATCTCGTCGAAGGAGTGCACACGGCGATGCTCCCCAAAAAACTGATCGGTCTGATGGTGTTTGTTGTGGCCAGCGTAACGGGCGGCGTCGCGTTCGCGGGAATGGGTCAGCCCACGGAATGGCAGACCGGGCTGCAGGGGGCGGCAACGCCGGTGATGGAAGACATCGTCTGGTTCAACGACTTCCTGTTCTGGATCATCGCGGCGATCACGCTGTTCGTGCTGGTGCTGCTGGTTTACGTCATGGTGCGGTTCAACGCCCGCGCCAACCCGGTGCCGTCGCGCACCACCCACAACACGCTGATCGAGGTCATGTGGACGATCGTCCCCGTCCTGATCCTCGTCTCGATCGCGGTGCCGTCGTTCCGGTTGCTGTTTCTCCAGCTCGATCAGCCGAAGCCGGATCTCACGGTCAAGGTGACCGGCAAGCAGTGGTTCTGGAGCTACGGCTATCCGGACCAGAAGTTCGAATTCGACTCGCTGCTGGTGCCCGACAAGGACCTGAAGCCCGGGCAGCCCCGCCTGCTCGCGGTGGACAACGAGCTGGTGGTTCCGGTCAACAAGGTCGTCAGCGTCATGGTGACGGGCGCCGACGTGATCCACTCCTTCTCGGTGCCGTCGTTCGGCATCAAGATCGACGCGGTCCCGGGCCGCCTCAACGAGACGTGGTTCAAGGCCGACCGTGAAGGGACCTACTACGGGCAGTGCTCGCAACTGTGCGGGCGCGATCATGCCTTCATGCCGATCGCCGTGCACGTTGTCAGCGAGCAGGCCTATCAGGCCTGGGTCGATCAGGCGAAGAAGAAATATGCCGAAGGCCTGCCGCCGACCCCGGTGGCGGAGATCGAGAAACACCTGACCAAGGTCGTGGCTTCGGCCGACGTCAAATAGTCTGCGGCACCGAGACGCGAGTCCGTACCGAAGAACTGGAATACAATACGCGGCAGAACCCAACGGGTTGCAAGGACGAGAACAATGGCTACAGCGGCTGTGCACTCCCACGATGCTCACGACGGCGGTCACGCTCATCCGACCGGCTGGCGGCGATACGTCTATTCGACGAACCACAAGGACATCGGGACGATGTACCTCGTGTTCGCGATCGTGGCGGGCGTCGTCGGCGCGCTGATGTCGATCGCGATCCGCATGGAGCTGCAAAACCCGGGCATCCAGTTTTTCCCGTCCTCGCACGAATATGACGTGTTCGCGACCGCGCATGGCCTGATCATGATCTTCTTCATGGTGATGCCGGCGATGATCGGCGGCTTCGGCAACTGGCTCGTGCCGCTGATGATCGGGGCGCCGGACATGGCGTTCCCGCGCATGAACAACATCTCGTTCTGGCTGCTGCCGGCCTCGTTCTCGCTGCTCATCATCTCGATGTTCGTCGAGGGCGAGCCGGGCTCGCTCGGCGCCGGCACCGGGTGGACGCTGTACGCGCCGCTGTCGACATCGGGCCACCCCGGCCCGGCGGTCGACTTCGTGATCCTGTCGATCCACATCGCCGGCGCTTCGTCGATCCTCGGCGCCATCAACTTCATCACCACCATCTTCAACATGCGCGCGCCCGGCATGACGTTGCACAAGATGCCGCTGTTCGTGTGGTCGATCCTGGTGACGGTGTTCCTGCTGCTGCTGTCGCTGCCGGTGCTCGCCGGCGCACTGACCATGCTGCTGACCGACCGCAACTTCGGCACGACCTTCTTCGCGCCGGAAGGCGGCGGCGATCCGCTGCTCTACCAGCACCTGTTCTGGTTCTTCGGCCACCCCGAGGTGTACATCCTGATCCTACCGGGCTTCGGCATGATCTCGCAGATCGTCTCGACCTTCTCGAAGAAGCCGGTGTTCGGCTACCTCGGCATGGCTTATGCGATGGTCGCGATCGGTGGCATCGGCTTCGTGGTCTGGGCGCACCACATGTTCACGGTCGGTCTCTCGACCGGCGCGCAGGCTTACTTCATCGCGGCCACGATGGTGATCGCGGTGCCGACCGGCGTGAAGATCTTCTCGTGGATCGCGACGATGTGGGGCGGGTCGATCGAGTTCCGCCCGCCGATGCTGTGGGCGCTTGGCTTCATCTTCCTGTTCACGATCGGCGGCGTCACCGGCGTCGTGCTTGCCAATGCGGGTGTCGACCGCGTGCTCCACGATACCTATTACGTGATCGCTCACTTCCACTACGTGCTGTCGCTCGGCGCCGTCTTCGCCATCTTCGCGGGCTGGTACTACTGGTTCCCGAAGATGTCCGGCTACATGTACAACGAGACCATCGCCAAGCTGCACTTCTGGGTCATGTTCGTCGGCGTGAACCTGATCTTCTTCCCGATGCACTTCCTCGGCCTCGCCGGCATGCCGCGCCGCACGGTCGACTATCCGGAGGCCTTCCACGGCTGGAACGAAATCTCGTCGTACGGCTCCTACATCGCGGGCATCGGCCTGATCATCTTCTTCATCGGCGTCATCGAGGCCTTCGCCAAGAAGCGGGTGGCCGCCGACAATCCGTGGGGTGCCGGCGCGACGACGCTGGAGTGGACCCTGTCCTCGCCGCCGCCGTTCCATCAGTTCGAGACCTTGCCGCGGATCAAGTAATCGCCGCGTAGGAGGCCACCGCAAATCATGTCACTCGTCAGCGAAGGCGCGGACTTCTCCGTCACCTCCGGCTCGGTCTATGCCGAACCGGGACTGGCCGAGCCGAGCCTAGCCACCGTCGGCGACTACATCGCGTTGCTCAAGCCGCGGGTGATGTCGCTCGTCGTGTTCACGGCGCTGACCGGCCTTGCTGTCGCTCCGAGTCATATCCATCCGCTGATCGGCTTCACCGCCATCCTTTGCATCGCAGTCGGCGCCGGCGCGGCCGGCGCCCTGAACATGTGGTACGACGCCGACATCGACGCGTTGATGACGCGCACCGCGCGCCGTCCGGTGCCGATGGGCCGCATCCAGCCCGGCGAGGCTCTGGCGTTCGGCGTGACGCTAGCGGCGTTCTCGGTGATGACGCTCGGCTTGCTGGTGAACTGGCTCGCCGCGGTGCTGCTGGCATTCACGGTGTTCTTCTATGCCGTCATCTACACTGCCTGGCTCAAGCGCTGGACCGCGCAGAACATCGTGATCGGCGGCGCCGCCGGCGCGCTGCCGCCGGTGATCGGATGGGCCGCGGCCACCGGCTCGGTATCGCTGGAGCCGCTGTTGCTGTTTC
The DNA here is from genome assembly GCA_029980465.1 of Pseudolabrys sp. GTDB lineage: Bacteria > Pseudomonadota > Alphaproteobacteria > Rhizobiales > Xanthobacteraceae > Pseudolabrys. The sequence continues at coordinate 1,117,801 of JARYIJ010000001.1, read as the reverse complement.
TGCTGATCTTCATCTGGACGCCGCCGCATTTCTGGGCGCTCGCGCTCTACAAGTCGGACGATTACGAGCGGGCCGGCGTGCCGATGCTGCCAGTCGTTGCAGGCGAGGTCGAGGCCCGCAAGCAGATCCTGCTTTACACGCTGCTGCTGGCGCCACTCGGTGTCGCGCCGTGGCTGCTCGGCTATGCCGGCGCCCTCTACGGCGCGACGGCGATCGTCACCGGCGCGATCATGCTGGCGCTGGCCTGGCAGGTTTACCGCGAGCGCAGCCCCGAAGAGCGCGCCGGCAAGCGTTTGTTCGCTTTCTCGATCCTTTACCTGTTCCTGCTGTTCGCCGTGCTGCTGATCGAGCGTGGCTGGGGCGGCCTGTTGATCCGGTGGGCAGTGTGAGCGTCGTAATGGCCAAGAAGACGGGTGACAACGGCATCGTACTGACGGAGGCGCAAAAGCGCGCCCGGCGATCGCGGTCGATCGCGATTGCTGTCGCGCTCGCTGCGCTGGTCATCCTGTTCTATGTCATTACTCTTGTGAAAGGGCCGGGCGTTCTGGTCCGGCCGATCTGACGCCATGACGGGAAGCAGGAACAGAGCAGGCCTGCGGCGCGACCTGATTGTCGCGGCGAGCTGTGGCGCCCTCACAGCGATCATGGTCGGCGCCGCGTTCGCGGCTGTGCCGTTCTATAGCTGGTTCTGCCGCACCACCGGGTTCGGCGGCATCCCTCAAGTATCTGAGGTCGCGCCCAAGCACGTGCTCGACCGCTGGGTCACGATCCGCTTCGATTCAAACATCGCGCCCGGCCTGCCGTGGAGTTTCGAGCCCGAGCAGAACGAGATGCGCGTCCGCATCGGCGCGGTCGCGATGGCGCACTACAAGGTCATCAACGAGGCCGCCCGCACCATCACGGCCCAGGCATCCTACAACGTCTCGCCGCCGACGGTGGGCGCGTACTTCACCAAGATCAACTGCTTCTGCTTCACCCAGCAGACCATGAAGCCCGGCGAGACGCGGGAGATGACTGTGGTGTTCTACGTCGACCCCTCGATCGTCAAGGATAGCGATCAGGACAAACTCAACTTGATTACGCTGTCCTATACGTTCTATCGATTGCCTGACTCGGTTTCGCCGGTCGCAGAAGCGGCCGGCCGCACCGGCGGGTAACATGGTGCTTTAGGACCTCGCGCGAGGCCGCAACGGAGACAACGATGGCTACGGCTCATACCAAGCATCACGATTACCACCTGGTCGATCCATCGCCGTGGCCGGTGGTCGGCTCGATCTCGGCTTTCATCCTGGCGGTCGGCGGCATCACCTGGATGCACCACATGATCTCCGCCGCGCCGGTGGTGTTCGGCATCGGCGTCATCGGGGTGCTCTATACCTTTGTCGGCTGGTGGCGGGACGTGATCCGCGAGGCCGAGTATCAGGGCTTCCACACCCGCGTCGTGCAGATCTCGCACCGCTACGGCATGATCCTGTTCATCGCCTCGGAGGTGATGTTCTTCGTGGCCTGGTTCTGGGCCTATTTCAACACGGCGCTGTTCCCCGACGCCGTCAAGGACGTGGCTCGCGTCGCCTTCACCGGCGGCGTTTGGCCGCCGAAGGGCATCGAGACGATGGATCCGTGGCACCTGCCGCTGCTCAACACGCTGATCCTGCTCACCTCCGGCACCACCGTGACCTGGGCGCACCACGCGCTGCTCGAGAACGACCGTCAGGGCGTGAAGTGGGGCCTCGTCCTCACCATCCTGCTCGGCATCACCTTCACCTGCGTTCAGGCCTGGGAATACGCGCACGCCGCGTTCCACTATACCGGCAACATCTACGGCGCGACCTTCTTCATGGCGACCGGCTTCCACGGCGCGCATGTCATCATCGGCACGATCTTCCTGATCGTGTGCCTGCTCCGCGCGATGGCCGGCCAGTTCTCGCCGAAGCAGCACCTCGGTTTCGAGTTCGCCGCCTGGTACTGGCACTTCGTCGACGTGGTCTGGCTGTTCCTGTTCGCCTGCATCTACGTCTGGGGCGCCGGCGTCCCGCATCCGGAATGATCCGCGCCAAGCCGCGCGACAGCCGCGTGACGCATAGGGGGAGGGCGGTCGGTCAGGCCGCCCTCTCGTGCTTTGAGGACTGAGGAATGCCCGATCAACCGATTTCCAAGGCGATCAGCAAGGGCTTGCGCGGCCGCTGTCCAAGATGCGGCGAGAGCGCGCTGTTCACCGGCTTCCTGACGCTGCGGCCGGGTTGCGAGGTTTGCGGTCTCGATTACGGCTTCGCCGATGCCGGCGACGGCCCGGCGATCTTCGTCATCCTGATCGCGGGCTTCATCGTGGTGTTCGCGGCGCTGATCACCGAGGTGCTGTACAGCCCGCCGTTCTGGGTGCACGCGGTGTTGTGGGGGCCGCTCATTCTCATTGTCACGCTGGCGCCGCTGCGGCTCATCAAGGGCTTACTCATCGCGCTGCAATTCCACCACAAGGCGCAAGAAGGCCGGCTCGAATTCCGGAACAAGGGGTGAGCGAAACCGCGCGTCCAGGGTCGATCGTCGGCTCCGCCATCGCCACGCTGGTGGCGTTCGCCATCCTGTGCGGCCTCGGCGTCTGGCAGATCGAGCGCAAGGCCTGGAAGGAAAACCTGATCGCGACGCTCGACACGCGGCTCGTCGCCGCCCCGGAACTGGTTCCGCCCGCGTCGCAGTGGCCTAATCTGCAGCAGGGCCGCGACGAATATCGCCGCGTTGCCCTCAACGTCGAATTCGAGCGCGGCAAGGATGCGCTCGTCTATGCCGCGGCGTCGGCGTTCCGCCCCGACGTCAAGCAGCAGGGCTTCTGGGTGCTGTCGCCGGCGCGCCTGCCGGCCGGAGGCACTGTCGTCATCGACCGCGGCTATATTCCGACGTCGCAGCGCGACGCCATCCCGCCGCCGCCAACCGGGCCGGTCGATCTGGTCGGCATCATGCGCTGGCCGGAGATGTCCGGCATGTTCACGCCGACGCCCGATCTCGCGCACGGCGTCTGGTACGCGCGCGACATTGCGGCGATTGCCGCGGCCAAGAACTGGGGCCCGGTGGCGCCGTTCTCGATCGAGCAGGAGTCGCCGCAGCGTCCCGATGCGCCGAAGGTCGGCAAGCTGGTCGTCAACCTGCCGAACAACCACCTGCAGTACATCATCACGTGGTTCGGCCTCGCGGCGGGGCTGCTCGGCGTCTATGGCGTGTGGCTGGTGCGGCGGCTGCGCGGCCGCTAGCCGTTTCGCTTTTAGTGAAAATGGGACTCGTCATTGCCGGGCGGCGGCCCGCTTTCCTTGTGCCCGGCCGCCCCCAAGGCTAGTGTGCGGGTTTGCGGCCGGCTCGAGTAAAAAAGCAAGTCTGATCAATGCGTTACGTCTCAACGCGGGGCGAGGCCCCTGCGCTCGACTTCGTCGATGCGATGCTCGCGGGTCTCGCTCGCGACGGCGGACTTTACGTGCCGGACGCTTGGCCGCCGCTTGAGGCCGCCACGATCGCGAGCTTTGCCGGACGGCCTTATGCCGAGGTTGCGGCGGATGTTATCCGCCCGTTCGTCGGCGGGGCGCTGCCGGACGCCGATCTCGCCCGCATGGCGCAGGAAGCCTATGGCGCGTTCCGCCACCCGGCGACCGCGCCGCTGGTGCAGGTCGCGCCCAATACCTTCGTGCTCGAGCTGTTCCACGGCCCGACGCTGGCCTTCAAGGACGTCGCGATGCAGTTGCTGTCGCGGCTGATGGATCACGTGCTGCGCCAGCGCGGCGAGCGCACCACCATCGTGGTCGCGACGTCCGGCGATACCGGTGGCGCCGCGGTCGAGGCGTTTCGCGGCCGCGATCAGGTCGATCTCGTCGTGCTTTATCCGCACGGCCGCATCTCCGAGGTGCAGCGCCGCATGATGACGACGGCGGACGACGGCAACGTCCATGCCGTCGCCGTCGAAGGCACGTTCGACGACTGCCAGGCGCTGGTGAAGGCGCTGTTCAATCATCATGCCTTCCGCGACAAGGTGCGGCTCTCCGCCGTCAATTCGATCAACTGGGCGCGCGTGGTCGCCCAGGCCGTCTATTACTTCACGGCGGCGGTCGCGCTCGGCGCGCCGCATCGCAAGGTCGCGTTCACGGTGCCGACCGGAAATTTCGGCGACGTGTTCGCCGGCTATGCCGCGCAGCGCATGGGGCTGCCGGTCGACCGGCTGGTGATCGCGACCAACGTCAACGACATCCTGGCGCGCACGATCGGCACCGGCGCTTACGAGATTCGCGACGTCACGCCGACCACTTCGCCGTCGATGGACATTCAGGTGTCGTCGAATTTCGAGCGGCTGCTGTTCGACGCCTACGGGCGCGATCCGCAGCCGATCCGCAGTCTGATGGGCTCGCTGGCGCAGTCGAAACGCTTCAGTGTGGCGAGCCATGCGCTGGCCGCCATCCGCGACCGCTTCTCGGCGGCGCATGCCGAGGAAGACGAGGTGGCGGCGACCATGCGTTCAGCCTGGCGCGAGGCCGGCTACTGCATCGATCCGCACACGGCGGTGGCGCTCGCCGTCGCCGAAAAGGAGCCGCGGGATCCATCGGTGCCGATGGTCGTTCTGTCGACCGCGCATCCGGCCAAGTTTCCTGATGCGGTCGAGGCTGCCTGCGGCGTCAGGCCGGCCCTGCCGGAGTGGCTGTCGGACCTCGGCGCGCGCCGCGAGCGCGTCACCGTGCTGCCGGCCGATCAGGCGGCTCTGGAGACATTCGTGCTGGCGGCCTCGCGCGCGGCGCGCGAAGGCGCGGCGGCCTGACGATTCAAGTTCAAGTGCAGTTTCAAGTGCGGTCTCAGGTGCAAAGATCTCAAGTGCAAAGGATATGCGATGGGCGTTGAACTGACACGGCTTCCCTCCGGTCTCACGATCGTGACCGATGCGATGCCGCACCTCGAGACTGCCTCGCTCGGCGTCTGGGTCGGCTCCGGCGGCCGCGACGAGCGGCCGGACGAGCACGGCATCTCGCACCTGCTCGAGCACATGGCGTTCAAGGGCACCAGCCGCCGCGACGCCAGGGCGATCGCCGAATCGATCGAGGCGGTCGGCGGCGATCTCAATGCCGCGACCAGCTCCGAGACCACCGCGTATTACGCCCGCGTGCTCAAGGCCGACGTGCCGCTGGCGCTCGACGTGCTCGCAGACATTCTCTCCGATCCCCTGTTCGACACCGACGAGTTGCGGCGCGAGCAGAGCGTCATCGTCCAGGAGATCGGCGCGGCCGAGGACACGCCCGACGATGTCGTGTTCGAGCGTCTGCACGAGATGGCGTTTCCCGAGCAGCCGCTTGGCCGTTCGATCCTGGGGACGCGCGAGACGGTCCGCTCGTTCGACGCCGGCAAGCTGCGCGCCTATCTCACCCGCAATTACTGCGGTCCCGACATGATCGTCGCCGCCGCCGGCGCCGTCGAGCATGAGGCGGTGGTCGATCTGGCGCGGCGGCACTTCGGCACGTTCAACGGTCCGCCGGCGCCGGTCCCGGCGCCTGCGCAGTTCGGCGGCGGCACGCGCATCGAGACGCGCGATCTCGAGCAGGTCCATCTCGCCGTCGCGCTGCCGGGCCTGCCGCAGCGCGATCCGACGCTCTACAGCCTTCAGGCCTTCGCCAGCATCGTCGGCGGCGGCATGTCGTCGCGGCTGTTCCAGGAGGTGCGCGAGAAGCGCGGCCTCTGCTACACGATCTCCGCCTTCCACATGCCTTATAGCGATGCCGGCATGTTCGGCTTCTACGCCGGCACCGACGAGGCCGATACCGCCGAGCTGATGCAGGTGACGGTCGACGAGATCGGCGCCGCGACCGGGACCATCACCGAGCGGGAAGTCGACCGCGCCAAGGCCCAGATGAAGGCGAGCCTGCTGATGGCGCTGGAGAGCTCGGGCGCCCGCGCCGAGCAGCTCGCCCGCCATATCTTGATCTACGGCCGTCCGATCCCGCTCGAGGAAATCGTCGCCAAAATCGACGCCATCACGGTGGAGAGCGTGCGCAAGGCCGGGGCGGCGCTGCTGGCCCGCGGCGAACCGGCCATTTCGGCGCTGGGCCCGGGCCGTGGTCTTGCCAGTGCCGCGGCTATCGCGGAAAGTTTGCATCGGCAGGCGGTCTGACGCCCTGCCCGCGGGACTCCCTGTCGCATGGCGTTCTTCCGTAGCGCGAGCCTGACCGATCCCGGACCGACCGTCTCGGGCCACGGCGTCCTGCTCCGCGCGCCGCAAATGACCGACCACGCCGAATGGGCGGGATTGCGCGAGGAGAGCCGCGACTTTCTCACGCCGTGGGAACCGGTCTGGCCGGCCGATGATCTGACCCGTGCCTCGTTCCGCCGCCGCGTCAGGCGCTATGCCGAGGACCAGCGCACCGACCAAGCTTATGCCTTCCTGATCTTTCGCGACACGGACGGCGCGCTGGTCGGTGGCTTGACGCTTGCCAACATCCGGCGCGGTGTGGCGCAGGCAGGCAGCATTGGCTACTGGATCGGCGAGCGTTTCAAGCGGCAGGGCTACATGACCCGCGCCGTGCAGGCGCTCATTCCGTTCGCGTTCGAGACGCTGCGGCTGCACCGGCTGGAAGCGGCCTGCCTCCCGAGCAACAACGCCTCGATCGGGCTGCTCGAAAAGACCGGCTTCCGCCGCGAGGGCTATGCCCGCGAATACCTCTGCATCAACGGCGTGTGGGCCGACCATCTGCTCTATGCGCGGCTCAAGCATGACCCGCCGGGAACGCCGTGAGGCAGCTCGGCCTTTGGATTGCCACGGCGGCGTTGTTATAACGCCGTCAGCGAAAGACCTTGGGGATGTGGGTGGAGTGATGAGTCGGGAGTTCTCGTTGAAAGCGGCGCGGCTGGGCGCCATCGTCGCCGCCTGCGCGATGATCGGCGCATGTTCGTCGGTCAAGAGCATGTTTGGCGAATCGGACACGCCGCCGGCGGCTGCGAGCGGCGCGGCCGGCACCGCCGCGGCGGCCAGCGAGCCGGCGCCGAACGCGCTCGACACCCCGTGCCCCGACATCACGGTCCGGCACGGCGCGGCGACCTTGACGATCGGCAAGACGCAGAAGGACGGCGAGGTGGCCGCCATGGATCTGCGTTACCAGGGCACGATCGTCAATCTGGCGCGGGATTGCCACCCTCAGGCCAACAAGACGATGACGATGAAGGTCGGCATCGAGGGCCGCATCATCACTGGCCCGGCCGGCGGCCCTGGCAACGTCGACGTGCCGTTGCGCATCGCCGTCGTCGAGGAGGGGCCGGCGCCGAAAGTGGTGCTGTCCAAGCTCGTCATGATCCCGGTTACCGTGACCTCGGACAACAGCGTGTCGTTCACCCATATCGACAACGACATCAATTTCCCGATGCCGGCGTCGATGAGCACGCTGGCGCGTTACGTCGTTTATGTCGGGTTCGACCCGACGGCGTCGCAGCATCGGCCCAAGCCGCCGCCGCGCCGCAAGCGCTGACCGCTACCAGCCGCGCAGATCGACGATCGTCGCCTTCAGCGACCGCATGTCGCGGACGATGGCGCGTGCCCCGGCCTGGCGCAGGTGGGTTTCGAGATAATCCGAGGCGTGACTGCCGCCGATGAAGCCGATCGGCGTCATGCCGGCGGCCACCGCGGCCGCGACACCGGCGGTGGCGTCCTCGACGACGATGCAATCGTCGGGATGGATGCGCATCTTGGCGGCCGCCAGCAGAAACAGATCGGGGGCAGGCTTGCCTCTCGTGACGTCGCTTGCCGAAAACAGGTTCGGCTCGAAGAAGCGGATCAGGTCGGTCGTCTCGAGACTCAGCCGGATGCGGTCGCGCGGTGACGACGAGGCGACGCATTTGGGGCCGCGCAGCCACCTCAGCGCCTCGGCGACGAACGGCGTCGCGCGCAATTCGCGCCGGAAGCAATCGAGCGTTGCCCTGGCTACTGTGTCGGCGAAGCCGGCCGGCAGCTTGCGCCCCGATGCCGCCTCGATCTGTGCGAGCATGTCGCTGGTGCGGCGGCCGGTGAAATAGCGGGCGATGACATCCGCCGGCACCGCGAAGCCGGCATGCATCAATTCTCGCGACATCACCCGTGTCGCCAGCTGTTCACTGTCGACGAGCACGCCGTTGCAGTCGAAGATGACCATCGGCCCCCCGATACGACGGCCGGCATCCCCTCCGGCCGGATACGCACGCGGAACGCAACGATGGGAAACGAATCAGCACCGACCACCATGAATCAAGGCGATTCGGCTGGCAATGCGATCACGGGTGCGAAGCGAGGATTCCCGGGGCGAATGGGAGCGTCTCGCTCCCGCTTTCGGGTCCAAAAGCAAAACGCCCCCGCTGGCGCGAGGGCGTGGCGGCTATGGAGCCGGTCCAGGCTTAATTCAGCTTCTTGCGAACGTCCTCGATGCCCTTGGCGATGAGATTGGCCGCGACCTCGCCCTTGGCCTCGACGGCCAGGATGCGCTCGGCGGCGGCGACGGCGGCTTCGGTCGCGGCGCCGCGCACGTCGGCGATGGCCTGGGCCTCGGCCTGCGCGATCTTCTGCTCGGCCATCTTGGTGCGGCGAGCGACGAATTCCTCGGCCTTGACCTTGGCGTCGGCGGCCATGCGCTCGGCCTCGACCTTGGCTTCAGCCACGATCGCCTGCGCTTCAGTCTCGGCCTCCTGCCGCTTCTTCTGATACTCGGCGAGCAGCGCCATCGCCTCGTCCTTGAGGCGCTTGGCGTCGTCGAGCTCGGCCTTGATCTTGTCGGCGCGGTGGTCGAGCGCCCGGGTGATCGACTTGTGCACGCCGAGATAGGCGAGCAGGGCGATGAACAGGACGAAGCCGATCGCGACCCAGGTTTCGGTTTCCATCAGCATGGCCGGTTCCGCCTCAATTCTTGAGGACCGAGGCGACGGCCTCGTCCACCTTCTTGTCGTCGGGCGCCTTGCCGATCAGCCGCTCGACGATCGATTTCGCCGCGTCTGACGCGATGCCATGCACGTTGCTCATCGCCGACGCCTTGGTGGCCGCGATGCTCTTGTCCGCGTCAGCGAGCCGGACGTTGAGGCGCTCCTCGAGCGCCTTGCGTTCCTTCTCGGCCTCCGCCGCCTGCTTCTGGCGGGTCTCGTTGGCGATCGCTTGTGCCCGGTTGCGGGCATCGGCGAGCGCCTTCTCGTAGGCGGCGACCGCGTCGTCGGATTGCGACTTGAGGTTCTGCGCCTCGGCGAGGTTGCCGGAGATCGTCTTGTCGCGATTCTCGATAATGTCCCGGATGCGCGGCAAGGCGAGGCGGGACATCAGGACATAGAACAGCACGAAGGCGATCGCGAGCCAGACGAGCTGCGACGCGAAGGTGGACGGATCGAAGGGCGGAAAGGTGCCCTTTTGCCCGCCCGGGACTTCGGTATGTGCGGCTTCGGTCGCCATCGGCGCGCGATCCCGGACTTAGAGCGCGAACAGCAACAGCAGCGCGATCAGCAGCGAGAAGATGCCGAGAGCCTCGGTGATGGCGAACCCGAAGATCAGGTTGCCGAACTGGCCCTGCGCGGCCGACGGATTGCGCAACGCGGCGGCAAGATAGTTGCCGAAGATGATGCCGACGCCGACGCCGGCGCCGCCCATGCCGATGCAGGCGATACCGGCACCGATATACTTTGCTGCAACTGGATCCATGACGAACTCCTTCTCTCTTTCTCGTTTGAACCGGCCCGGCCGTCAGTGGCCGGGGTGAATGGCATCGTTGAGGTAAATGCAGGTGAGGATCGCGAACACGTAGGCCTGCAGGAACGCGACCAGCAGCTCGAGCGCGAGCAGCGCGACGATCATCGCGAACGGCAGCACGCCGCCGACCCAGCCGATCGCGCCGAGCGTGGTGCCGAGCAGGATGATGAAGCCGGCGAACACCTGAAGCGCGATATGGCCGGCCAGCATGTTGGCGAAAAGACGCACGCTGTGCGAGATCGGCCGCGAGACGAACGACAGGATCTCGATCGCCACGATCATCGGCAGGATCAGGATCGGCACGCCCTTCGGCACGAACAGATTGAAGAAGTGGAGACCGTGCCGCACGAGGCCGTAGGTCAGCACGATCAGGAACACGGTCAGCGCCAGTGCGGCGGTGATGATGATATGGCTGGTGACGCTGAAGGCGTACGGAATCAGGCCGAACAGGTTCAGCGTCAGCACGAACATGAACAGCGTGAACACGAACGGGAAGAAACGCATCCCTTCCTTGCCGGCGGTCGAGCACAGCATGTCGGCGACGAATTCATAGGTCAGTTCGGCGGCCGACTGCAGGCGGCTCGGCACCGCGGCCTTGCGCGTCGTCGCGCCGAGCAGAAATACTGTCAGCAGCACCACCGCGGCGAGCATGAAGGCCGCCGAATTGGTGAACGCGATGCTGGCGTTGCCGAGCTTGCCGAGGGGGATCAGGTTTTGAACCTGGAATTGGTGGATCGGGTCCATAGCGCCGTCTTAGTCGTTCAGTTTCCGCTCACGCACCACGCCCGCTGCCCGCATCACGTTCAGGACTCCGGCCGCGAAGCCGAGCAGCAGAAATACGATCATCCCCCACGGCGCGATGCCGAGCCAGCGATCGAGCAGCCAGCCGATCAGCGCACCGACCGCGACCCCTGCCACCAACTCGGATGACAGCCGAAAGCCCCGCGCAAACCCCGACATGTCGGAGGATTGACGAGGCGCAGACCCGGTTTCGGAAGGCCGGCTCGCCTGGTTGAGCCGTTCGCCGAGACGCTGGAGCCTCGCGGAGAGAGCGGCCTCTTCGTCCGGTCGGTGTTCGCGGTGATCCTGTTCGCGCCCGTCGTCAGCCATGCTTTCGACCCGCGCCGACGCAAGAATCCCCGGCAATCCCGCCGCCCTAAAAGCCGCGCGGACCATACTGACGGGGTTTTGGCGAGTCAAGAAACCGAACCTGCGGCATAAGCGTTTGAAAACAGGAGATAATGTCGGAAATTTCCACGGCGGAACCCGCCCCGCGAACGCTTTTTGTGTGCAGATGCGAGAGCGGCGGCCAACGCCTTATTCGCGGCATCACCGCGGTGGTACGGTCGCAGTCGAAATGACGTGCGGGAGGCGACAATGATCCGGATCGCAATGGCGGCTCTGCTAGTCGGGCTGGGCAGCGTGAGCCCGGCGCTGGCGCAGAAGGTCGTGCCTGGGCCGGACTCCGATGCGCTGCAGGCGCCGCGCTATCGCTTCAGCCACACCGCCGATGGCGTGATGCGTCTCGACAGCCAGACCGGTCAGGTGTCGCTGTGCAAGCCGCGCGACGGCACCTTCGTGTGCAATCCTGCGCCGGAGGAAAGCGCGCAGCTCAAGGACGCCCTCAGGCAGAAGGATGCCGAGTTCGACAAGCTCAAGAGCGAGATCGTCCAGCTTCAGAAGCAGCTCTCGTCAGCGAAGACGGACAACACGGCGCCGGCGGCCGCGCCTGATGCTGTGAAGGACGATATCGCCGCGCTCAAGGCGGCGCTGGCGGCGAAGAGCGAGCAGATCGGCAAATTGAGCGACGACATCGCGCAACTGAAGTCGCAGCGTGCGGCAGCGACGCCGGCGGCGCCGTCGCCCGGTACCGATATTGCGCTGCTCAAGGACGAGGTGGCGGCGCTCAAGACCGAGATCGGCAGCCTGAAGGACAAGATCGCCGCGATCGGCAAGGACGCGATCGGCCAGGACGAGCGGCACGATCTGGTGACACGCATCGACGAGCTCGAGCAGAATACTGGCGGCATGCTGGGCGCATTGACGCGGCTCGACAGGCAAAGCGCCGAGCTCTCGAAGAAGATCGAGGCGCAGGGCAAGAGCATGCAACAGCAGCTCGCGGCCATCCCGCCGCCGCCCGACCTCAAGCCGGACATGTCGCGGCTCGACAAGGAGAACGCGGCGCTCAAGCAGGAGGTCGCGATGTTGAGCGCCGACGTCGCCACCTTGAAGGATCACGTCGCCGCGCTGGTCAAGGCGGCGCCGGCGCAGGACGAGGTCTCCGCGCAGCGTCTGCAGGTCGCGCAGCTCGCGACGGAGAATGCCGATCTCAAGAACCAGGTCGCCGCGCTCAGGAGTGAAACCGCAACCTTGCAGCAGAAGCTCGCGGCGCTCGCGCCGCCGCCTCCGCCGAGACCGCCCGCGGACGTGCCGTCCGGCAGCAGCCATCGGCTCAATCTGCCGTCGAGCGAGGACCTCGCGCGCGCCAGGGCGGCGCTGGCCGAGGCCTGGCGCCGCATGGTGGACATGATCGACAGCCTGCGCCGCGACATGACGCGCAAGGACGACGACTCGGTCCGGCTCTGACGATGGCGAAACGACTGTCGTCGATTGCGCGCGGCGCGCCCGATGCGATGCTGACCGCGACGCTGACCATCGAAACCGCAGGTCCCGGTTTCGTCGACATCACGCGCGAGGCCGCGGCGTTTCTCAACGAGAGCCGGGCCGGCGACGGCCTGCTCACGGTGTTTCTGCGCCACACCTCGGCATCGCTGGCGATTCAGGAGAACGCCGATCCTGACGTGCAGGCCGACCTGATGACGGCGCTGCGGCGTCTTGCGCCGGAGAACGCCGGCTGGGTGCACGATACCGAGGGGCCGGACGACATGCCGGCGCATGTCAAGACGATGCTGACGGACGTGTCGCTCAGCGTGCCGGTCCGCGGCGGCGACATGGTGCTCGGCGTCTGGCAGGGCCTTTACCTGATCGAGCATCGCGCCGCCCCGCACCGGCGCGAGATCGTGCTGCAATTCATCGGCAAGGCCGGCTAGCAAGCCGCGCCGGTCCGCGCCCGCCCGGCATACCACGCCGATATTTTCGGGTTTTTCTGCACCGCAAAACGGCATACTCTGCCAAGCTGCTGATACAAGCACTGAAACAGGTCGCTGATAAACCGCCGACAGGAGTCTTCGCGTTTGGCCGAGAGCCCGCATTATCGTCTGGTCATTGCCGACGATCATCCGCTGTTTCGCGGCGCCTTGCGCGAGGCGGTGAGCGGCCTGTTCGACCGCGCCGAGATCGCGGAGGCCGGCACCTTCGATGAGGTCACCGAGCTGCTCGAGCGCGACGGTGACGTCGATCTCGTCCTGCTCGACCTGGCCATGCCGGGCATCCGCGGCTTCTCGGGCCTGATGTATCTGCGCGCGCAATATCCCGCGGTGCCGGTGATCGTGGTGTCGGCCAACGACGACCCGGCGGCGATCCGCCGCTGCATGGATTTCGGCTCGTCGGGATTCATCCCGAAGACGCTCGGCGTCGATCAGATGCGCGAGGCGATCGCCGCGATCATCAAGGGCGGGGTGTGGACGCCGCCCGACGTCGATCTCAAGGCGGCGACCGATGCCGCCACCGCCGAGCTGATGACGCGGATGACACGGCTGACGCCGCAGCAGGTGCGCGTGCTGATGATGCTGTCGGAAGGCCTGCTCAACAAGCAGATCGCCTATCAGCTCGACGTCTCCGAGGCGACGGTGAAGGCGCACGTCTCGGCGATCCTGCAGAAGCTCGGGGTCGAGAGCCGCACCCAGGCGGTGATCGCCGCCTCGAAGCTCGACACCGGCCAGTGGCCGCAGACCGCGGCGGCCGAGTCGTAAGATGTCATCACCGGGCTTGTCCCGGTGATCTCGTTCGGGATGCAGTGCCTTTCCAAGCGGGATGGCCGGGTCAAGCCCGGCCATGACCGGTATTGCGGTTTACTCCGCCGCCGCGACGCGCAGCACGCGCCATTGCGCCAGCATGGCGCGCAGCGACGCCGGCTTGAGCGGCTTGGTCAGCACCTGGATATTGTGCTCGCGCGCCAGGTTCCGCACCTTCAGGCTGCGGTCGGCGGTGATCAGGATCGCCGGCAGGTCGCCGAACTGGCGGCGCAGCGCGCTGATGACATCGATGCCGTTGTCGTGGTCGAGATGGTAATCGACCAGCAGCCCGTCCGGCGCGATGCCGCTCCGCGCCACCGCGGCGGTCGCGCTGCCGAGATCGGCGGCCTTGATGACGCCGCACTCCCAGCCGGTCAGCAGCGTCTCCATGCCGTCGAGGATCGACGGCTCGTTGTCGATGCAGAGCGCAGTGAGGCCGGCGAGCTGGCCCGGGCTGGCGCTCGGCCGCTCGGCCGCAGGCGTGCTTGCCGGCGCCGCGGTGCTGAGCGGAATCTCGATCGAGAACCGCGAGCCCTTGCCGGCGGTGGAGTCGACCACGATGCGATGATCGAGCACCCGCGCGATGCGCTCGACGATCGACAGGCCGAGTCCGAGCCCACGCGCGATCCTGGCGCCCTGGTCGAGCCGGTGGAACTCGATGAAGATATCGCGCAGCTTCGACTTCGGGATGCCGAGGCCGGTGTCATAGACGTCGATGCGCAACGTCTCCCCGCTGCGGCGGCAGCCGACCAGCACGCGGCCCTGCGGCGTGTACTTGATCGCGTTCGACACGAGATTCTGCAGCACGCGGCGCAGCAGCCGCCGGTCGGAGCGCACCGTGAGCGAGGACGGCATCACGGTGAGGTCGAGGCCCTTGGCGCGCGCCACCGGCGCGAACTCGACCTCGATCTGCCGCATCAGGTCGCCGATGCGGAAGCTCGACGGCTCGGGCTTCATGCCGCCGGTGTCGAGCCGCGAGATGTCGAGCAGCGCGCCGAGGATTTCCTCGACCGCCTCGAGCGAGGCGTCGATGTTCTGCACCAGCTCGGTGTCGGCCTGCGCGCTCTGCACGGCGCGGCGTCCGGCGCGCGGCGCCGCGCTCTTGCGTTCGGTCAGGCTCGTCACGTAGAGCCGCGCCGCGTTGAGCGGCTGCAGAATGTCGTGGCTCGCCGCGGCGAGGAACTTGGTCTTCGAGATGTTGGCGGATTCCGCCTCGCCCTTGGCGTGGGCGAGCGCGATGTTGAGACGGGTGAGCTCCTCGGTGCGTTCTCGGACACGCCGCTCCAGCGTCTCGTTGGCGCGCGCCAGCGCGTCGGCGGCATCGACGCTTTCGGTGACGTCGGTGAAGGTGGTGACGAGGCCGCCGTCCGGCATGCGGTTGGCGCGCGCCTCGATGACCACGCCGTGCCGCGCAAACCGCTCGCGCAACGGTTCGGTCGAGGACAGATAGTGCGCGATCTGGCGGCCGATGACGTCCTCGATCTCGCCGTCGCCGGTGCCGCCGCGCCCCGCATTGAAACGCAGGATGTCGTCGAGCCCGATGCCGGTGCGAACCAGGCCCGGCGGCAGGTCGAGAATGTCGCCGAACTGCCGGTTCCAGCAGATCAGCGCAAGGTCCTTGTCGAACACCGCGATGCCCTGGCGCACGTGGTCGAGCGCCGTCTGCAGGATCTCGCGGTTGTACTGCAGCGCCGCGTTGGCGTCGTCGAGCAGCTTGAGCGCGGCGCGCGTCGACACGGCGCGCTTGCGCAGCAGCAGCGACAGCACGACGCGGGACGAGGCCGCGCCGATCGCCGAGGCGAGGATATGCTCGGCGTAGCGCACCAGGCGCACGTCGGCTTCCTCCTGCGGCTCGAGGCTGATGCGCTCGCTGGCGGCGAAGCCGGCGAACAGGCTGCGGGCGCGCTCTTCGCCGAGATAGCGCGCCACGGTGCCGCTCAGCTCCTCGACGGTGACCGCCGAGCGCCAACGGAACGACGGCGCGATCGGCGTGAACGCCGACGGCACGAAAATATTGGCTTGCAGCCGCTCGATCGACGACGGCTCGCGGCGCAGCGACACGCCGATATAGCAGGCGAGATTGGCGATCAGGCTGATGAGCGCGCCGTGCACCAGCGGCGGCAGGTCGAGCCCGAACAGGTGCTGCGGCCGCAGCATCATGATACCGAACGGCCCGTCGCTGAGCAGCCGCTCGCCGATGATGCTGGCGTCGGCAAAGCTCGGTAGCAGCAGCGTGTAGGCCCAGATGGAGATGCCGACGATCATGCCGGCGATGGCGCCGGAGGCGGTCGCGCCGCGCCACATCAGGCCGCCGAAGAAGGCCGGTGCGAGCTGGGCGATCGCGGCGAAGGCAAGCGTGCCGATCACCGCGAGCTGGCTGTCGCCGGCCGAGCGGTAATACATGTAGGAGAAGGCAACGATGACGAAAATGGCGATGCGGCGCGTGGCGAGGAGCCGCGCGCCGACGTCGCCGGTGCCGCCGTTGATGGTGCGCCGCCGCAGCGCCAGCGGCATCACGAAGTCGTTGGAGATCATGATCGAGAGCGCGACGCTCTCGACGATCACCATCGCGGTCGCCGCCGACAGGCCGCCGACGAAGGCGACGAGCGTCATGAACCTCGAGCCGCTCTGCAGCGGCAGCGCCAGCACGAACATGTCGCTGTCGATGCCGTTCGGCGAGAACTTGAGCAAGCCGGCGATCGCGATCGGCGCCACGAACAGGTTGATCAGGACGAGATAGAGCGGGAACAGCCAGCGCGCGCGGTCGATTTCCTGGCCGCCGCGGTTCTCGACCACGGTGACGTGGAACTGCCGTGGCAGCAGCAGGATCGCCAAAAACGACAGCACGATCGACATCAGCATGTCGGCGCGCGGCACGCGTGTCAGGAGGGCGGCGGTGTGGGGCCGCTGCATGGCCTCGCTGAACAGCGCCGCCGGGCCGTCGAAGATCCAGAACGTGACGAAGATGCCGACGGCGAGGAATGTCGCCAGCTTGACGATCGACTCGCTGGCGATCGCCAGCATCAGGCCGTCCTGGTGCTCGGTGGCGTCGATGTGGCGCGTGCCGAACAGCACGGCGAAGGCGGCCAGCAGGACCGCCGCGAACAGCGCGATGTCGCCGAGCACCGGCAGGGGTGTCTCGGTGCCGTGCATGTGCACGATGATGGTCTCGAGCGACTGCGACACCGCCTTGAGCTGCAGCGCGATGTAGGGGACGGTGCCGACCACCGCGATCAGCGCGACGGTGGCGGCGACCGCCTGGCTCTTGCCGTAGCGCGCCGCGATGAAGTCGGCGATCGAGGTGATGTTCTGCGTCTTGGCGAGCCGCACCACGCGCGCGATCAGCGGCGTGAACATGCCGAACATGATCACCGGGCCAATATAGATCGCCAGGAACTCGTAGCCGGTGCGCGAGGCGGTGCCGACCGAGCCGAAGAACGTCCAAGAGGTGCAGTAGATCGCCAGCGATAGCGGATAGATAAAGAGTCGCCCGCCGCGCGCGCCGCGACCGGCGTTGCGCGCACTCAGCCGGTCGCCATAGCTCGCGATCAGGAACAGGATCCCGATGTAAACGAGCGCAACCGCGACGACGGCCCAGCTTTGCAGCATGTTCTAGTCCGCGGACCTCAAGGAGGCGGCATTTCGGGTAATTTTAGCCGCTCCGGGTCAAAACCGGAAATGGCGGCGAGCCCCGCGCCGTCCTTGATCTGTCGTCGCCACCCGCCTTTCCGCTGTCATCACCCGCACCCGCCTTCGCGGGTGCAGGCTCCAGCGGGTGGTCCAGTAAAGGCAATGCCGGTTGCCACCCTCTGACTCATTGAAGACTGGGTTCCTGCTTTCGCGGGAACGAACGGAAGATGTTTTATTCCGCCGCCAGCGCCTGGTCGCGGCGCGGCAGATCGAGCCGCGCCCACACATCCACCAGCGCCTCGGCCAGCGCGTCGATCAGCTTGTCGTCGTGATAGGGCGACGGCGTGATGCGCAGCCGTTCCATGCCGCGCGGCACGGTCGGATAGTTGATCGGCTGGATGTAGATGCCGTGGTCGGCGAGCAGCATGTCGCTCGCCGCCTTGCACTTCTCCGGATCGCCGACCAGGACCGGCACGATGTGGGTGTCGGACGGCATCACCGGCAGCCCGGCAGCGTTGAGCACGGACTTGACGCGCGCGGCGCGATCCTGGTGGCGGTCGCGTTCCCACTGCGAGGTCTTGAGGTGCCTGATCGCCGCCGTCGCCGCGGCGCAGATCGCCGGCGGCAGCGCGGTGGTGAAGATGAAGCCCGGCGCGTAGGAGCGCACGGCGTCCACCATCTCGGCCGTGCCGGTGATGTAGCCGCCGAGGCAGCCGAACGCCTTGGCCAGCGTGCCCTCGATCACGTCGACGCGCGCCGCCGCGCCGTCGCGCTCGGTGACGCCGCCGCCGCGCTGGCCATACATGCCGACCGCATGGACTTCGTCGCAATAGGTCATGGCGTTGTAGCGTTCCGCGAGGTCGCAGATGGCATGGATCGGCGCGACGTCGCCATCCATCGAATAGAGACTCTCGAACACGATCAGCTTGGGCCGGCCGATGTCGGCGGCCTTGAGCAGCTCTTCGAGATGGCCGATGTCGTTGTGGCGCCAGATCCGCTTCTCGGTGCCGGCCTGACGCACGCCCTCGATCATCGAATTGTGGTTGAGCGCGTCGGACAGGATCAGGCAGTTCGGCAGCAGCCTCGCGATCGTGGCGATACCGGTCTGATTGGAGACATAGCCCGAGGTGAAGAGCAGGGCGGCGTCCTTGCCGTGCAGGTCGGCGAGTTCACGCTCGAGCTCGACCAGGGGATGATTGGTGCCGGCGATGTTGCGGGTGCCGCCGGCGCCGGTGCCCATGCGCGACGCGGCCTCGATCATGGCGCCGATCACCTTGGGGTGCTGGGCCATGCCGAGATAGTCGTTGGAGCACCAGATCACGACATCGCGCTTGCCGGCGGGCGAATGCCAGTAGGCGTGCGGAAACCGTCCGGCGATACGCTCGAGGTCGGCGAACACGCGATAGCGGCGTTCCGCGCGCAACTGACCCAGCGCCTTTGCAAAAAAGTCGTTGTAATTCATTGATCTAGTCCACACGCCGCCCGCGCGCCTGCAGTCTTTTAGAAGGCTTCCAGGGGCTTTGTCGAGGCTCTGGTGTGGGCTTTTCGCCGCGCGTTCATTGATCGGGGTCAAGGCGGATGCGGCCGGCGTCATGCCCGGGCTTGACCCACATTCTGCGTCATCACCGGGCCGGCGCGAAGCGCCGTGACCCGGTGATCCATGAAGCATCGCCAGATTACAGTGCCTTACGTAAGGTCGCGGTGGTCGAACGGCCCCATGGATCGTTGGGTCAAGTTTACGACCGGGCCGCGCTTCCACGCGGACCCGGTTGCCCGGCGATGACAGTCTAGAGAACGGTTCGCGGCCCCACACCGCCTCATCCTGAGGAGCCGCGCACGCATCAGCGCGCTTACGCGCGTCTTTGACGCGCTATGGCGCGGCGTCTCGAAGAAGAGGCGGCCCGTGCATTGTGTACGCCGGGGCCTCATGGTTCGAGACGCGCCTTCGGCGCTCCTCACCATGAGGAGATGGGCTTGCTCAGTCTATTGACAATATTCCTAATATGACTATAGTCACACAGTTCGGTCCGTCGAAGGGCGTCATCTAGAGGCGTGCTGATGGCGGGGCCGGACGCGGTGCCTGCGGGTGGGTTTCGCAAGCCCATCCCCGGGAGGCCCGGGACCCCGCCCGACGGGCATGACGACCCGTCCGCAGGGAGCCTGCTTAAGCCGGAACCCAAATTGTCCCGGCGAAGCGCGGCCCTGGGTCTGCGGACAGGCTGCGGCTGTCCGCGAAGCCGCGATGGAGCGCCGAGGGGCGTGTGCGTCTCGCCAGACGCACGACGCCGCAAGGCGTGTGGGACTCCTCGCCAGGAGTCCCGATGGTGCGCCGCTCGGCGCTCCATTCCCTTCGCTCTTTCGCGAAGGGAAAAGGCTTGTCCCCGCGGAGGCGGGAAAAAGAAACGGCGTACCCCGCGCCGCCAACAACAGGGGCGATAGCGCTTGCCCGCCTTATGCCGCGCTGGCAGAACACTTATATCTGGCAGAACACATGCATCATGACTGACAAGACGAACGACAAGCCGGTCGGTTTCGCCAACGGCCTGACCAATTACGGCGACAGGGACTTCTCGCTTTATCTGCGCCGCTCGTTCGCGCAGTCGATGGGCTATTCGCGCGCCATGCTGGCGAAACCGGTGGTCGGCATCGCTTACACCGAATCCGGCTTCAATAATTGTCACCGTCATTTTCCCGAGCTGCGCGAGGCGGTGAAGCGCGGCGTGCTTGCCGCCGGCGCGCTGCCGGTCATGTTCCCGACCATTTCGCTCGGCGAGGTTTTCCTCAGCCCCACCAGCCTCAAGTTCCGCAACCTGATGGCGATGGACACCGAGGAGATGGTGCGCGCGCAGCCGATGGATTCCGTCGTGCTGATGGGCGGCTGCGACAAGACCGTGCCGGCGCAGTTGATGGGCCTCGTTTCCGCCAACAAGCCGGCGGTGATGCTGATCGGTGGCCCGATGATGACCGGCCGCTACAAGGGCGAGCGGCTCGGCGCCTGCACCGACTGCCGCCGCTTCTGGGCGACGTATCGCGCCGGCAAGATCGGCGACAAGGAGATCAGCGAAGTCGAATCGAATCTCGCCACCACGGCGGGAAGCTGCGCGGTGATGGGCACGGCCTCGACCATGGCCTGCATCACCGAGGCGCTCGGCATGTGTCTGCCCGGCACCGCGGCGATTCCAGCCGTGCACGCCGACCGCCTGCGCGCCGCCGAAGCGACCGGCGCGCTCGCCGTGCAACTCATCAACTCCGGCCGCACGCCGGACAAGATCGTCACCGCCAAGTCGGTCGAGAACGCGCTACGCGTGCTGCTCGCGATCGGCGGCTCGACCAACGCGGTCATTCATCTCACCGCGGTGGCGGGCCGCGCCGGCATTCCGGTTTCGCTCAAGCGCCTCAACGAACTGTCCGACACCACGCCGGTGCTCGTGAACCTCAAGCCGGTCGGCAACGGCTACATGGAAGACCTTTACGCCGCCGGCGGCGTCGGCGCGCTGCTGCGCGAGCTCAAGGACCTGCTGCATCTCGACGCCATGACGGTGACCGGCGAGACGCTCGACGAGCGGCTGTCGCACGCCGACGTTGGCTACGTCGACCGCACTTATATTTCCGAGCGCGCCAAGCCGCTCGAGCCGCAGGGCGGCCTCGTCGCGCTGTTCGGCAACCTGGCGCCAGGGGGCGCCATCCTCAAGCGCTCGGCGGCCGACCAGCGCCTGTTCGAGCACGAGGGCCGCGCCGTGGTGTTCTCGTCGCTGGAAGACTTGTCGAAGCGCATCGACGATCCCGATCTCGACGTCACCGCCGACGACATTCTCGTCCTGCAGAACGCCGGTCCGTTCTCGGCCTCGGCGATGCCGGAAGCGGGTTACCTGCCGATCCCGAAGAAGCTCGCCGCCGCCGGTGTCAAGGACATGATCCGCATCTCCGACGCCCGCATGAGCGGCACCGCGTTCGGCACGATCGTGCTGCACATGACGCCGGATGCCGCCTCGGGCGGGCCGCTCGCGGCCGTGCGCAACGGCGACCGCATCAGGCTGTCGGTGAAGGAGCGCCGCATCGACTTGCTGGTCGGCGAGGCCGAACTGAAGACACGGCTGTCGGCGCACGCCGGCCCGCCGCCGGAACCCGCCCGCGGCTACGCCCGCCTCTACGCCCGGGAAATCACCGGTGCCGATCAGGGCTGCGATTTCGCGTTCCTGAGGCCGCGCTGAACCGCCGTTTTTCGCCGGGATTAAGCCCCTTATTTACTTCGCTGTAGGGCTAACAGGCGTTTAACCAAATCGGCGGCGGCGCGTTAATCGGCGCCAAACATCGCGCGCCTACGGTGTCCCGTTGGCAGGCAGCATGCCGCCGGGGTGCGCGATGCTCGAGATCTTGAACTGGATCGGCGACCAGGCCCCGCAGCTCGTGGCTTACGAGCTCGCGGCGCTCACGACGATTCTTGCCGCAACCATCTATCTCGCGTCGATCCTTGTGCGCGTCGTGCTCAATCGCGTGCGCGAGCAGAACCGCCTGCTCGACGCCGCCACCAACAACATGGTGCAGGGCCTGTGCATGTTCGACGCGGACAACAGGCTGCTCGTCTGGAACCAGCGTTACGTCGAGATGTACAGCATCGATCCGAAGCGGATCTGGCGCGGCTGCTCGCTGAAGGATCTGCTCGAGGCGCGGGTGGCAACGGGAACGTTCCCGCTCGACATCGATGCGTATCAGGCCGACATGGCCAAGAAGCTCAATCGCGGCGAGCGTTTCACCATCACCGTGCAGCTTCCCGACGGCCGCGTCATCGCCGGCGTCAACCAGCCGATGGCGGGTGGCGGCTGGGTCGCGACACACGAGGACATCACCGAGCGCACGCGCGCCGAGCGCGAGCTCAAGCAGGCCGAGGCATTCCTCGACGCCGTCATTCATCACGTGCCGACCCCGATCGTCGTCAAAAGCGTCAGCGATTTCCGCTATCGGCTGATCAATCGCGCCGCCGAGAAATTCTTCGGTTCGAACGATCGCATGGTCGGCAAGAGCGCCGCCGAGGTGTTTGCCCCGGAGCTGGCCGAGCGCATCATGATGCGCGACCTTGAGGTGCTTGAAGCCGGTCACGAGGTTCTTTTCGGCGAGCATCTGGTGCCGACCACCGCGGGCGACAATCGCGTCGTCAGCGAATTGCGGCTGCCGGTGCCGGGCGCCGACGGCGCGCCACAATACATCATCAGCGTGCTCGACGACGTCACGCAGCGCAAGCGCGATGCCGCCCGCATCACCTACATGGCGCATCACGATTCGATGACGGATCTGCCGAACCGCATTGCCTTCAACGAGTGCCTCGAATCGACGCTGAAGATCGCCGCCGGCAACGGCGAGAGCTTCGCCGTGCTGTGCATGGACGTCGACCGCTTCAAGGCCATCAACGATACCTTCGGCCCGGTGACCGGCGACGAATTGCTACGCCAGATGGCCGACCGGCTGGCGGACGCGTCGCAGGGCGCCTTCATCGCGCGCACCGGCGGCGACGAATTCGCGGCGGTCACGCCGACCGGTCCGCAGCCGGATGGTGCGGAGGCGCTGGCCGAGCGCTTGCGCGACACCCTGGTGGCCGATTTCGAGATCGAGGGCCATCGCATCAGCGCCAGCATCACGATCGGCGTCGCGATCTTCCCGCTGGACGCGGCCGACACGACTGGCCTGCTGGCGAACGCCGAGGCGGCGCTCTACC
Source organism: Pseudolabrys sp. (assembly GCA_029980465.1). Taxonomy (GTDB): domain Bacteria; phylum Pseudomonadota; class Alphaproteobacteria; order Rhizobiales; family Xanthobacteraceae; genus Pseudolabrys. The sequence goes on along the minus strand of JARYIJ010000001.1, from coordinate 1,094,844 downwards.
GCGCCAAGCTGGAATCGCGCGGCTCGATCCGCTTCTTCAAGCCGGACATGGACAAGCAGTTGCGCGAGAAGCGCGCCTTGCAGCACGACCTGCGTCAGGCGCTCGCCAACGACGAACTCGAGCTGTACTACCAGCCGCAGTCGACGATGGACGGCACGATTATCGGTTTCGAGGCGCTGGTGCGCTGGCATCATCCGCGGCAGGGCATGGTGCCGCCGTCGACTTTCATTCCGCTGGCCGAGGAGAGCGGCCTCATCATCCCGCTCGGCGAGTGGATTTTGCGGACGGCGTGCCGCGAGGCGGCGTCATGGCCGAAGCCGCTGTCGATCGCGGTCAACCTGTCGCCGGTGCAGTTCCAGCACGGCGAGCTGGTCAACGTCGTTCATGCCGCGTTGCTCGAGACCGGGCTGTCGCCGCAGCGTCTCGAGCTCGAGATCACCGAGGGCGTGCTGATCGGCGACTTCTCCCGCGCGATGTCCATCCTGCGCCGGCTGAAGAACATGGGCGTGCACATCGCGATGGACGACTTCGGCACGGGCTACTCGTCATTGTCGTATCTGCAGTCGTTTCCGCTCGACAAGATCAAGATCGACCAGGTCTTCATCGCCAACCTGCTCAACAACCCGCAGTCGGCGGCCATCGTGCGCGCCGTGATCGGGCTGGGCCGTGGCCTGCAGTTGCCGGTGGTCGCCGAGGGTGTCGAGACCGAGGAGCAGCGCGCCTTCCTCGCCCGGGCGTCGTGCGACGGCGTGCAGGGTTACCTCATCGGCCGCCCGCAGCCGATTGCGTTCTATGCGGAGCTGGTCGGACGCCCGTCCGACAAAAAGCGCAGGTTGTCCATCGCGAGCTGACGCAGCTTGTGCGCGGCTGGTGCTGCCGGAGTGGATTGAACACTCGACCTCCCCCTTACCAAGGGGGTGCTCTACCACTGAGCTACGGCAGCATCGCGAGGGCTTTAAGCCCGGCGCGCCAGCGAATATCCGATCATTGACCTTATGTCGAGCCGCGCTTTGCACGCGCGGCGGACCGTCTCTATGGTGCGGAATGACCGAAAAAACCTCAGCCAGAACGCCGTCGGGCGCGACGCGCGAGGAGCGGCTGGCGCGGCAATTGCGTGAAAACCTCAAGCGCCGCAAGGCCCAGGCGCGGGGTCGGGCCGCGAGCGGGACGGCGGGCGATTCGACAGGGAACGGCCGCAAGCGCTAACAGGCCGGACTTTCGCCGCAATCGGGCGGCGATGTGACGGACCGGCGGGCGAGATTTCCGGGGGCATAATGGATCGCATCAGGATTGTCGGCGGGCAGCGGCTGAACGGGACCATCCCGATCTCGGGCGCCAAGAACGCGACGCTGCCGTTGATGATCGCCGGCTTGCTCACCGACGAGACGCTCATTCTCGAAAACGTGCCGCGGCTTGCCGACGTCGTGCTGCTGCAGCGCATCCTCGGCAATCACGGCGTCGACATCATGATCGCCGGCAAGCGCTCGGGCGCCGATCCGAACGGCGGCCGCACCATCCACATCTCGGCGAAGCAGATCGTCGACACCACCGCGCCCTACGAGATGGTGTCGCAGATGCGCGCGAGCTTCTGGGTCATCGCGCCTCTGGTCGCGCGCATGGGCGAGGCGCGGGTGTCGATGCCGGGCGGCTGCGCCATCGGCACGCGGCCCGTCGACCTGCTCATCATGGCGATGCAGGCGCTCGGCGCCGAGATCGAGATCGACGGCGGTTACGTCATTGCCCGCGCCAAGAAGGGATTGCGCGGCGGCAGGATCGTGTTCCCGAAGGTCACGGTCGGCGGCACGCATACCGCGCTGATGGCGGCGACGCTGGCGCGCGGCACGACGGAAATCGAAAACGCGGCGCGCGAGCCGGAAGTAGCCGACGTCGCCGACTGCCTCAACAAGATGGGCGCCAGGATCAGCGGCGCGGGAACGCCGCGGATCGTGGTCGAAGGCGTCGACAGGCTCAACGGCGCGCGGCACTCCGTGCTGCCGGACCGCATCGAGACCGGCACCTACGCGATGGCGGTGGCGATGACCGGCGGCGACGTGCTGCTGCAGAACGCGCGCGCGCCGCTGCTGCAGGCCGCGCTCGATGTGATCGGCCGCGCCGGCGCGACCGTGACGGAAACCAACGAAGGCATCCGCATCGCGCGCAACGGCTCCGATCTGCGCCCGATCGATGTTTCGACGGCGCCGTTTCCCGGCTTTCCGACCGACCTGCAGGCGCAACTGATGGCGCTGATGACGCGCGCCGACGGCACCTCTCACATCACCGAGACGATCTTCGAGAACCGCTTCATGCATGTGCAGGAGCTGGCGCGTCTCGGCGCGCGCATCCAGCTCCACGGCGACACGGCCACGATCGAGGGCGTCAAGCGCCTGCGCGGCGCGCCGGTGATGGCGACGGACCTGCGCGCCTCGGTGTCGCTGGTCATCGCCGCGCTGGCCGCGGAAGGCGAGACGACGGTGAACCGCGTCTATCATCTCGATCGCGGCTTCGAGCGGCTCGAGGCCAAGCTCGGCGCCTGCGGCGCGCAGATCGAGCGGCTGAGCGCTTAAGACAAGACCTGTCATTCCGGGACGCGCCCATCGCGCGTCTTCGACGCCTATGGGCGTGGACCCGGAATCCAGAGGCATATGCGGATATGCTATCTGGATTCCGGGTTCGCCGCTGCGCGCCGCACCGGAATGACAGATTAAGGGAATGAATATGGCCAGGATCAAGGTGATGAGCGCCGGCGCCGTGCAGGCGATGGTAACGCTCATCGGCAACGAATGGGCCAGGGCGAACGGCCACGCGCTCGACCTCAATTTCGCGACAGTCGGTTCGCTGCGCGAGCGTCTTGGGGGCGGCGAGGTGACAGACGTCGCGATCCTGTCGGAGTCCGCTGTCGCGGCGCTCGGCAAGGGCGGAGTGTTCGTGCCCGGCAGCGTCAGGACTCTCGGTCGCACGCGCACCGGCGTCGTCGTCCGCGAGGGTGCGCCGGGGCCCGACATCGCGACGGTGGAGGCATTCAAGCAGGCGTTGCTCGAAGCAAGGGCGGTCTCCTATTCCGACCCGAAGGGCGGCGGCTCGTCCGGCACTTTCTTCGCCGGACTGCTTGAGCGGCTCGGCATCGCCGATCGGGTCAACAGGACGGCCGTGCTCAAGAAGCGCGGCTTCGAAGTGGCGCAGGCGGTGGTCGACGGCGAGGCCGATCTCGGCACCACGTTTATCAGCGAGATCCTGACGGTGAAGGGCGCGGCTGTCGCCGGTCCATTGCCGGCCGAGCTCGACAATGCCAACACTTATACTGGCGCGATCCATGCCAGGAGCGCCCAGAAGGAGGCTGCGGCGGCATTGCTGTCGGCCCTGAGGGATCCGGCCGGGCGCGGTCGCTGGACGGCGGCAGGACTCGAACCGGCATTCTGACGGGTCCGGCGCTTGAACAGTCCGGCGGGCCTGCCTAACTAGCGATAACGAGCCCAGCGATGGACGCCATGCCGGACAGCCATATTGACCTGTTGAAGTTTGTTGCTCTCGACGGCGAAGACCTCGAGGTCGTATCGGCCCATCTGCAGGACGCCATCGTCAAGACCGACGAAGTGCTGTGGCGGCCGCAGGAGCATCGGCTGGTCATCGGGCTCAACCGGTTCGACTGGGAGGGCGCCCAGTCCGCCACCCCGGAATACCGCCGCCGCCGCGCCGCCTTGCGGTTCGAGCGGGTTCGCTCCTGCAAATGTCGCGACCTGAGCCCGCAGCGCAAGGACGCCGTGCTGAACCTGCTGGCGGTCGAATTCGCCGAGACTGACGCGCCGGCCGGCGTCGTCACGCTGATGTTCTCCGGTGGCGGCGCCCTGCGGCTCGAGGTCGAATGTCTCGAAGCCGAGCTGGCCGACCTCGGCCCGACCTGGACCACCGCGACGTGCCCGAAGCACGTCGAGAGCGACATCCAGACCGCTTAAGCTTGATCGTTCGGCGGGGTTGACGCCTCAAGGGCGATCACCCATGACCTGTGACTGCCCCGTCACGTGAACGCAGTTCGCCGGTCATGCCGCTTCGTCTCGACAGCAAATCAGCGGATTTCAATGAGCGCTTCACGGCGTTCCTCGCGGTCAAGCGTGAGGCGTCGGCCGATGTCGAGCAGGCGGCGCGGGCGATCATCGCCGATGTCGTGGCGCGCGGTGACGACGCCGTCATCGACCTGACGCACAAGTTCGACCGGCTCGACCTTTCCAGAACATCGATGCGTATCGGCGCCGCCGAGGTCGACGCGGCCGAGGCGGCCTGCGAGCCGCGCGCGGTCGAGGCGCTGAAGCTGGCGCGCGACCGCATCGCTTCGCATCACCGGCGCCAGAAGCCGGCCGACGACCACTATGTCGATCCGATCGGCGTCGAGATGGGCGCGCGCTGGACCGCGATCGAGGCGGTCGGACTCTATGTTCCGGGCGGCACCGCCGCCTATCCGTCGTCCGTGCTGATGAACGCCGTGCCGGCCAAAGTCGCCGGCGTGCCACGCGTCGTCATGGTGGTGCCGTCGCCCGATGGCGTGCTCAATCCGCTGGTGCTGGCGGCGGCGAAGCTCGCCGGTGTCGATGAAATCTATCGCATCGGCGGCGCGCAGGCCGTCGCCGCGCTGGCGCACGGCACAAAGACCATCAGGCCGGTGGCGAAGATCGTCGGCCCCGGCAATGCCTATGTCGCGGCGGCGAAACGGCTGGTGTTCGGCAAGGTCGGCATCGACATGATCGCCGGCCCGTCCGAGGTCCTGATCGTCGCCGACGGCTCCGCCAACGCGGACTGGATCGCCGCCGATCTTTTGGCGCAGGCCGAGCACGACGCCAGCGCGCAATCGATCCTGATCACCGACGATGCCGGTCTCGCCGACCGCGTCGAGCAGGCGGTGAGCGGGCAGCTCAAGACGCTGCCGCGCGCGCAGATTGCCGCCGCGTCATGGCGCGATTTCGGCGCCATCATCACGGTCGCCGCGCTCGACGATGCGGTCGCGCTGGCGGACGCGCTGGCGCCCGAGCACCTCGAGATCGAAACGAAGGATGCCGATGCCCTCGCGGCACGCATCCGCAACGCCGGTGCGATCTTCCTCGGCTCGCACACGCCGGAAGCGATCGGCGACTATGTGGCCGGCTCCAACCATGTGCTGCCGACCGCGCGCTCGGCGCGGTTCTCGTCCGGCCTCGGCGTGCTCGACTTCATGAAGCGCACGTCGATTCTCAAATGCGGGCCGGATCAGCTTCGCGCACTCGGTCCCGCCGCGATCGCGCTCGGCGAGGCCGAGGGCCTCGACGCGCACGCGCGCTCGGTCGCGATCCGGCTCAACCTCAAATGAACGCCAAGGCGCAGGGTGACAGCAAGCGAGCGCCGCCCGGCGGACGGCAATGCCTGGTCAAGGTCGAGCTCGATGAGGAGTCGATCGGCCGTTCGAACCCGGACGTCGAGCACGAGCGCGAGATCGCGATCTACGACCTGCTGGAGCAGAACTCGTTCGCGCCGCGCGACGACGATTCCGGTCCGTACGCGCTGCACCTCAAGGTCGACGGCGCGCGGCTCGTCTTCGACATCCGGCGCGAGGACGGCGAGCCGGTGGTGGCGCATCTGCTGTCGCTGTCGCCGCTGCGCCGGATCGTGAAGGACTACTACACGATCTGCGACAGCTACTATCAGGCCATCCGCACCGCGACGCCCGACAAGATCGAGGCGCTCGACATGGGACGGCGCGGCGTCCACAACGAGGGCTCGCGCATCCTGATGGAGCGACTCAAGGACAAGGTCGCGCTCGACATGGACACGGCGCGCCGCCTGTTCACGCTGATCTGCGTGCTGCACTGGAAGGGCTGATCGGCGATGCCGTCCGAGCGCGCCGCGCGCCCGTCTTCCGTGCTGTTCGCCTGCAACATGAACGCGGTGCGTTCGCCAATGGCGGAAGCGCTGCTGCGGCAGATGTTCGGGGCGGGCATTTCGACGGCGTCGGTCGGTGTCGATTCGGGCGATCTCGATCCGTTCGCCGTCGCGGTCATGGACGAGATCGGCATCGATATTGCGAAGCACCGGCCGATCGGCTTCGAGGACTACGAGGATCTCGAAGGGCTGAACTTCGATCTTATCGTTACGCTGACGCCCGCCGCGCATCACAAGGGGCTCGAGGTCGGCGCCCGAACCGGCACGGCGGTCGAATACTGGCCGATGCCCGATCCGACCGGCGTCGAAGGCAACCGCGAGCAGCGGCTCGACGCCTATCGCGCGCTGCGGGACCAATTGATCGCCAATATCCGGGCGCGATTTGGCGGGGAGACACCCGGCAACGAATAGGGCGTTCCTTGCCCTCGTCGGAGCGCTCCGATAGCTTGCCGCCGAAACGCCAGCCAGCCTCATGATCGGCCGTCCCAAATTCGTCCTCGCCTCCGGTTCGCCGCGCCGCCTCGCTCTGGTCAATCAGGCCGGGATCGAGCCGGACGCGCTCAAGCCCGTCGACATCGACGAGACGCCGCGCCGCGGCGAGCTGCCGCGCGCGCATGCGACGCGGCTGGCGCACGCCAAGGCGTTCGCGGCGCTCGAGGCCGTCAAGCTCGATGACGAATTGCGCGGCGCCTATATCCTCGCGGCCGATACCGTCGTCGCCGTCGGCCGCCGCATCCTGCCGAAGGCCGAGATGCTCGACGAGGCGGGGCAATGCCTGCGGCTCCTGTCGGGCCGCAATCATCGCGTCTATACCGCGATCTGCCTCGTGACGCCGCGCGAAGCGTTCCGCCAGCGGCTGGTCGAGACCCGCGTGCGGTTCAAGCGGCTGTCGTCCGAGGATATCGAGACCTACCTTGCCTCCGGTGAGTGGCGCGGCAAGGCGGGCGGTTATGCCGTGCAGGGCATTGCCGGCACGTTCGTCGTCAAGCTGGTCGGCTCCTACACCAACGTGGTCGGCTTGCCGCTCTATGAAACGATCACGCTGCTGGGCGGCGAGGGCTTCCCGATCCGTTCCGGCTGGCTCAACGCGGTGTAAACTGGCGCGATGAACATCGCTCTGTGGCTCGATCGGGCCGGACGAAGCCACCCGGCGCGGGCGGCGATCGGTTACGGCACGCGCGTCATCTACGATTACGGCACGCTGGCCGCGCGCGCCGCGCGGATCGCGGGCGGCCTGAGCGCGCTCGGCCTCTCGCCCGGCGATCGCGTCGCCATCGCCGCCAAGAACTGCGTCGAATATGTCGAGGCGATCTGCGGCATCTGGCATGCCGGTCTTGCCGCGGTTCCGGCGAACGCCAAGCTGCATGGCCGCGAGCTCGGCTATGTGCTGGAGCACTCCGGCGCGCGCCTCTGCTTTGCGACGTCCGGTCTCGACGCCGAGATCGCGTCCTACGCGCCAAAGACACTCGAGCGGCTGATCGTGTTCGGTACGCCCGATTACGAGCGGCTTCTGGCTGGCGATCCCGTGCCGGCGGAGCCGCGTGACGGCGGCGACCTGGCGTGGCTGTTCTACACGTCGGGCACGACGGGCCGGCCGAAGGGCGCGATGCTCAGCCACCGCTCGCTGGCGCAGGCCGGCTTCGCCTATCTTACCGAGGTCGATCCGACGGCGCCGGGTGACAGCATCCTGCACGCCGCGCCGATGAGCCATGGCTCGGGTCTCTACATGATGCCAACCGTGATGCAGCTCGGCGTCAATGTCGTGCCGGAGTCCGGCGGCTTCGAGCCGGACGAGATCTATGGGTTGATCGGCCACTGGAGGCGGACGTCGATGTTCGCCGCGCCGACTATGATCAAGCGCATGGTCGATGCCGACGCGAGCGGCGATCCGGCCGACATCCGCTCGCTGATCTGGGGCGGCGCGCCGATGTACGTCGAAGATGCCCGCAAGGCGCTGGATCGGTTCGGGCCGCGGCTGGCGCAGATCTACGGGCAGGGCGAAAGCCCGATGACGATCACGCGGCTGACCAGGGAGGAGGTGGCGGACTGCGATCATCCGCGCTGGCTGGAGCGGCTCGGCTCGGCGGGGCGGGCCTATGCCTGCCTCGAGGTTGCGGTCGCCGACGGCGAGGATCGTCCGCTGCCGCCCGGCGAGGCCGGCGAAATCCTGTGCCGCGGCGATGTCGTGATGTCGGGCTACTGGCAAAACCCGGACGCCACCGCGCAGAGCCTTAAGGGTGGCTGGCTGCATACCGGCGACGTCGGCGTGTTCGACAAGGACGGCTATCTGACGCTCAAGGACCGGTCCAAGGACGTCATTATCTCAGGCGGCTCGAACATCTATCCGCGCGAGGTCGAGGAGGTGTTGCTCAAGCACGGCGCGGTGCGCGAAGTCTCGGTGATCGGCCGCGCCGATCCGGAGTGGGGCGAGGTCGTCGTTGCCTATGTCGTCGGCCAGGCGCCGCCGACGGAACTCGACGCGTTGTGCCTCGCCGAAATCGCTCGCTTCAAGCGCCCGAAGGATTATGTGTTCGTCGACGCACTGCCGAAGAACAACTACGGCAAGATCCTGAAGACCGAGTTGCGCGAGCGCGACAAGACGAGGAGAGTCTGACGTGGCGGAGCGGACCTGTCCGATCTGCGGCAAGCCGGCGGTGGAGGAATTTCGGCCGTTCTGCTCGCGGCGCTGCGCCGACATCGACCTCAATCGCTGGCTCTCTGGCGTTTACGCCATCCCTGTGAAAGAAGACGAGGACGAAGACGGCGAGACGCCGCAAGGGAACGGACGTTCGGATGACTGAGGTGAGTTGGCCGGACCGGCTCTTCGATGCGTTCAAGCGCGCCAACGTCCGCCAGGTCGGCTATGTGCCGGACGCCGGCCATTCCAGGCTGATCGCGCGCTGCCGCGCCGATGCCGACATTCACGATGTCGCGTTGACGACCGAGGAGGAGGGCATCGCGCTGGCCGCCGGCGCCTGGCTCGGCGGCGAGCGCGCCGCGCTGCTGATGCAGTCGAGCGGCGTCGGCAACTGCATCAACATGCTGTCGCTGGCGCGAAGCTGCCGCTTCCCGATGCCGATGTTCATCACGATGCGCGGCGAGTGGGAGGAGTTCAATCCCTGGCAAGTGCCGATGGGGCAGGCGGTCGAGCCGGTGCTCAAGCTGTGCGACGCCGAGGTGCTGCGCGTGCGCGCGCCGGACGAGGTCGAGCGCGCCGCCGAGCGCGCGCTGCAATCGGCCTATGGCGACGAGCGCATCGTCGCCGTCATCCTGTCGCAGGAGCTGATCGGCAGGAAGGTCTGGGTGAAGTGATGACGGAGGCGAAGCTCGATCGCCGCGCCGCGATGGCGGCCCTGGTCGCCAACCGCAATAATCTGCTGGTGGTGCCGGGCCTCGGCTCGACCACATGGGACCTCGCCGCAGCCGGCGACGATCCACGCAACTTCTACCTGTGGGGCGCGATGGGCGGCGCGGCCATGATCGGCCTCGGCCTTGCTCTGGCACAGCCGGACAGGCCCGTGGCGGTGATCACAGGCGACGGCGAGATGCTGATGGGGCTGGGCGCGCTGGCCACGATCGGCGCCAAGCGGCCGCCCAACCTAGCCGTGATCGTGTTCGACAACGGCGTCTACGGCGAGACCGGCATGCAGCCGAGCCACACATCGTCCGGCGTCGATCTGGTGACGGTGGCGAAGGGCGCCGGCTTTCCCGTGTGCCTCGATGTGACCGGCGAGGCCGGACTGAAGGACCTCGCGGTCCGGCTCGGTCATCTGAAGGAAACCACGTTTGCACGTGTCGCCATTGCGCCGGAGGAGGCGCCCCGCGTGCTGCCGGAACGCGACGGTGTCGCCATCAAGAAGCGGTTCCGCTCTGCCCTCGGCCTCGACGCCTGACGGGCGGCCTCAAGCCGGGTGGACACTCCGCGACGGGGCCTCTATAACGCCCGCGCTCTTCCTCCCGCCATCCGGCGGGTCCCGGCGCCCAGGTAGCTCAGTTGGTAGAGCATGCGATTGAAAATCGCAGTGTCGGTGGTTCGATTCCGCCCCTGGGCACCATTTCCAACAATTACCTCTGAAATCGTTGGCGTTTTTCTTCTGGAAGTCCCACCGGCTGCAAAAGTGGGACAACGTTTGTTCACGGAATCTTCGCGTCAGGGCTAGTGTTTCCGTCTTCGTTTTTTGGATACAGAGGTCGTGATTTCGAGCAGATGCATCGCGTCCTCTGCCAGCCGGGCTTGGTCCGCAGCTCGAGTGTATCGCTCGGCCTCTTTCAAGGTGTCCCAGCCAAAAATGCTCATCAACTGTCGGGATGTGGCACCGTTGTTCGCGGCTATCGTTGCACCGGCCTTTCGCAGTCCATGCGCGGAACAATGCCGCAGTCCTGCTTGGTCGCACCAGTCGCGAAATTTGTTGCCAAATCCCGCATCAGTAAATGGACGCCCTAGATCATTGACGAGGAATGTAAGGTCGCCACAAGGCGACTGTTCCCCGTCAGCTGCGATTCTGGCATGACAACTCTGCCGGGAAACTTCGGTAACTAAAGCAAACCGCTTCACGGGCCCCGAGATGACATCGTCTGAGCGCCTTCTCGAAGGAGAGCTGATCTCGAAACTCCAGGAGCTGAAGTACAGCTACCGGGAGGACATTTGCGACCGTGCAACGTTGGAAGCGAATTTTCGTGAGAAGTTCCAGCAACTCAACCACGTGAAGTTAACGGATGAGGAGTTTGCTCGGCTGCTTGAGGAGATCGTCACGCCCGACGTTTTCACCGCAGCACAGACGTTGCGTACCCTTAATAGCTTTATCCGTGAAGACGGCACGCCGTTAAACTACACGCTGGTCAACCTCGACGACTGGTGCAAAAACAGCTTCGAAGTAGTCAATCAGCTACGCATCAACACTGATTACAGTCATCACCGCTTCGACGTCGTGCTGCTCATCAACGGCGTGCCGGTAGTCCAGATCGAGCTGAAGACCCTAGGCATTAACCCGCGCCGAGCAATCGAGCAGGTAGTCGACTATAAGAACGACCCGGGAAATGGCTTCACGCGCACGCTGTTGTGCTTCATTCAGGTGTTCGTCGTCAGCAACCGCGACTCGACTTATTACTTCGCTAACAACAACACCCGTCACTTCAGCTTCAACGCTGATGAGCGTTTCCTACCAATCTACCAGTACGCTGCTCCTGACAATACCAAGATTACCGGGCTGGACGAATTCGCCGAAGCTTTTTTAGCCAAGTGCGCGCTCGGTCAGATGATCAGTCGCTACATGGTGCTAGTGGCGAGCGAGCAGAAGCTGATGATGATGCGGCCCTACCAAATCTACGCCGTCAGGAACATCGTCAAGTGCATAGATGAGAACAGCGGCAACGGCTACATCTGGCACACCACAGGCAGCGGCAAGACGCTCACCAGCTTTAAAGCCTCCACGCTGCTCAAAGCCAATTCGGCAATCGAAAAATGCCTTTTTGTCGTGGATCGCAAAGATCTTGATCGCCAGACACGCGAGGAATTTAACCGATTCCAGGAAGGCTGTGTGGAGCAGAATACTAACACCGGTGAACTGGTCCGCCGCATGGTGTCAGACGAGGCGTCAGATAAGGTCATAGTCTGCACAATTCAAAAGCTCGGCCTAGCATTGGACGAGGGAAGCAGGCGCAACAAAAACCGAGAGAAGAGAGGGCTATACGCGCGACATTTTTCGAGGATGCATGGGTTCGTGAGAGGGTTGGGATAAAGCGCGCCATTACGGGCGGCGGTGTTCCGGCTGACCTCGTCGCAGATTTCCAGGGGCTATGGGATGCCTGCGTGGGAGTAATCAAGTGAGCGACCATCTGGAATTTCGCACGCCCGAACAAGAAGTCCTAAAATTCCTAGAGGAATGCGCCGAGATAAGACTGACCCTTAAAACTATCAGCGCCCAGTTGGGCAGGATGGAGCTGCGGGCAAAGCGCGCATTTCCTGCCGTCGTGGAACAGCTGCGAGAACGCAAAAATCGTACGACGCGTTCGGCAGTCGCATCCATTACGCCAGAGCAAGCGCTTGCTGAATTTGATAGGATTGTGAAATTAGCGTCCTCCGGTGCAAGCCAGGAAGCCGAACGGGCACTAGAGAAAATGGCAGGACCAGATTTACTTTTAATTGCGAAGGAACTTGGAGTTTCATTTCCAAAAAGCAAACCGTCGGTAAAGGCCACACGAGAGGCAATTTTCGGCAAAGTTCGAGAAAGCATACTTTTAACTCGACATAACCCGCGTCCGTGAACGGTTTCTTTAATTCCCAAAGAAGTGTCCCCGATTGCCGGGCGCGAGCGTTGCGGCGCTGAAGGGTTTTGATGGCATCCCATTGACCTGCCACTGAGTTTTTCCTCCACGCGGAGTTAGAGTCCGGCCTCATAAGGGGACAGACCGATGAAGCGGATACGCCGATAACTGCCGACCAAGCGGCAGGGAAGCTTTTTCTGCTCAAGAAGTTGCGATGCTGTAAGCGATGCAGAGCATTAAAGAGTCGAGCGCGCCGATTGGCTTTCGCCGGCGACGCGTTCAAGCCATTTCGTGAATTGTTGTATCCGTCGACGATGCGTCAAGAGCTTGGCCGGTTTGGCGCGTCGCCATCCATACCGCAATGTTGGGGTTTTCACTTTCAAATTCCACGAGGCGCGGCAAAAGCCAATACATTGCAAATGTCGCAGGAGCCTCGACTGAGACAACCGATCTGCTTTTTTGCCGTCGGACGTATTCGCAGGCGCCGCGAATATCATTGATGGACTCGTCAAGCTTGTCGGCGAGAATCTGTCCGTAGGGGGTGAGCACAAGGCGGCGCCCTTCGCGCATGAACAGCTTCTGCCCAAGCCAGTTCTCAAGCGAGGTAATCTGTTTGCTGATAGCACCATGCGTGACGCCGAGCTCTTTGGCCGCAAGCGTCAACGCCCCGGCGCGAGCGGCGGATGCGAAAGCGCGCAAGGCGACTAGCGGTAACTCTCGAGCTTCCATCAAATTGCCTCTGGCTATGCACATGTTACTTATAGTCACATATTGGTGCAATAAATTCGATTGAAACTCACCTGATGTCCTCTAGCGTTAAGTTTATGCTGGGGAGACGCGAAATTCGGGGAGTCATCTGCGATCTCGACGGGACGCTCGTCGACAGCGCAGAGGATTTGCGAGCCGCGCTTAACGTCGTCATGCGGCGCGCCGGATTGCGGCAGATCGCTCCCGATGAAATCCGCGCCATGATCGGCGATGGGGTACCGAAGCTGGTCGAGCGCGGACTAGACGCTGCCGGGGGAGATTCAGGAGACGCAGCTTCTCTCGTCCCCGAGTTTTTGACCGTCTACGAGGCAAATCCGACGGCGCACACTCGCTGCTACCCTGGTGTCGTCAGGACGCTCGCGGCACTCAAAGACCGGCAGTGCAAGCTCGCTGTTGTCACCAACAAACCGGCTGTCGCTGCGCAAAAAATTTTGCGGCAGCTTTCTATCGCGGATTTCTTCGCTGCTGTTGTCGGCGGCGACTCACTTCCCGAACGGAAGCCTCATCCTGCTCCATTGCTGGAAGCAGCGCGGCAACTCAGCCTGCCAACCTCCGATTTGCTCATGGTCGGTGACAATATCCACGACATTGAAGCGGCTCGTGCAGCAGGGATTCAATCCGTCGCTGTGACCTATGGCTACCATCATCGGTCGCCTTCTTCTTTTGGGGCTAGCCATCTCATCAATCGATTCGCCGATCTCATGTCTTTGATCGATATGTCAACGGATGTCGCCGATAACCAATCATCGGGCGTCGTTATTTCGTTCTTTTAGCCAGCATCACACCGGAGTTCGTTCAGTGACTATGTCTGCTGTTAAAACGGATCTTGGGATCAAAGCCGTCGAGGCGAATGGACGCCATTATTCAATTCCGAAGCGTCCGACGGTTGTTATCGTCGTCGATGGCTTCGATCCAGAATATCTCCGACACGGCATCGCCAATGGCACGCTGCCCACGATGGCTTCGTTCAATAAAAGCGGATTTGTTGGATATGCCGACTGCTCGATGCCGAGCACAACAAATACCAACAACACTTCGATTGTGACGGGTGTGCCGCCTGCTGTACACGGCATCAACGGTAACTATTACCTTGATGCCGAAACCGGCAAGGAAATCATGGTGACCGATGCCAAGCGCTTACGCTGCGGCACCATCCTCGGCGCCCTGAGCAAAGCAGGCGTAAAGACCACCGTTGTGACCGCTAAGGACAAGCTGCTTAAGGTGCTCGCCTATCAAATGGTCGGCATCAGCTTCTCATCAGAATATGCCGGCAAAGCGACTTTGGCGGAGAACGGCATCGAGAATGTCGAGCAACTGGTTGGTCGGCCGACACCCGATCAGTACTCGGCCGATCTTTCGCTCTTCGTCTTCGATGCTGGTGTCAAAATACTTGCTAAGGATCGTCCGGATGTCATGTATCTCTCGACGTCGGACTATGTGCAGCACAAACATGCACCAGGTGAGCCGGAGGCTGACGAATACCATCACGCCGTTGATGCCTCCGTTGCCAAACTGATCGAGCTCGGCGCGACAGTCGCTATTACTGCCGACCACGGCATGAGCGACAAGTCGAATCCGGACGGCACCGCTAACGTCATATACCTCGAGGATGAACTGAACTCACGTTTCGGCGCTGGCTCCGTCCGCGTGATCTGTCCAATCGCGGACCCGTTTGTGCGGCATCACGGTGCATTGGGCTCTTTCGTGCGTGTTCACTTGCGCAAGCCAGGCGACATACTCGCCATGATGGCTTTTGCCCGCACGGTACCGGGTGTGGAGCTTGTTCTCGACAAGCAGGACGTGTGTAAGCGCTTTGATCTACCTCTCGATCGGGAGGGCGATTTTGCCGTGTTTAGCGACAAGAACACGGTCGTCGGCGCCCGTCGGGAAGATCACAATCTAAGTCAGCTGGCCGGGCACCGGCTTCGCTCACATGGGGGCCTTGGCGAGCAGAAAGTGCCGTTCTTGCTGTCACGACCGCTCAACGCGAAGTACCGTGAGATCGCAAAAGTCGGCCATATGCATAACTACGACATCTTCGATTTCGCCTTGAACGGCGTCGAATAAATCCGTGGCCGAAGAGAAAGAGGAACGCATGCGTACCGCCAAGGCCGCAATCTACGAAGCGCCGAATACGCCGTTTGTGCTCAAGGAATATCCGCTCCGCCCGCCCAAGCACGGCGAAGTCCTGGTCAAAATAACAATGTCGACGATCTGTCGTTCTGACATTCACTCCTACGAAGGTCGCCGGCCTAACCCTTGCCCGGGCATTCTGGGGCATGAAATCATCGGCGTGATTGACGAGATGGGGGATGGCATCGACCGCGATATGCGCGGCGACAAACTAAAAGTCGGTGATCGCATCACCTGGAGCGAATATTTCTTCGACGGTCACTGCTATTATCGGGATGTTCTCGATATGCCGCAGAAGTGCCACGGCGTACGCAAGTACGGCCATGACCTGGCGGAAGAGGATCCGCATTTCCTCGGCGGCTTTGCCGAGTATTGTTACATTCTGCCCGGTACCGGCATTCTCAAGCTGCCGGACGAACTGTCGGATGAAGAGGCGACGCCGATCAATTGCGGCGTTGCCACCATGGTTTCCGTAACCGAAGCAGCTGACATTGCTCTCGGGGATGCGGTTGTCATCCAGGGATTAGGCCTTCTCGGCCTCTATGGCGCCGCCATGGCGAAGGCGCGCGGTGCCCGGCTTGTGATCGGGCTTGATGCGGTGGCCGATCGGCTTGAGGTCGCGAAGAAATTCGGCGTCGACGTCGCCATCGACATTGCGAAAACGTCGGCAAAAGTGGTGGTCGAAGAGGTGCGCAAACTTTGTCGTCCGGACGGGGCCGACGCCGTGATCGAGGTGTGTGGCGTGCCCGACGTCATTCCTCAGGGTTTACAGATGTTGCGAACAGGGGGGCGCTATATTCTAGGGGGACTCGTTAATCCCGACGCCAATGTCACGATCGACGCAAACATGTTGGTCAAACGTTGGGTTACGATGCGTGGGATTCACAATTACCACCCACGGCATCTAATCCAGGCGCTCGACTTCGTGGTCGCGAACCGAAAGCGATTCCCATTTAAGGAAATCGTCGACTCGAAGTTTGCTCTGAAAGACCTCGACACCGCGTTCAAAAAGGCATCGGAACGCAGCGTGCTTCGCGCTGCGATCGTTCCGAGAGGATAAGCTATGCAGTCCCCAGCTCTCAATTTCAGCCCGCGTGGGCTTTATATCGGTGGTCAATGGGTTTCGCCTCACGAGGGCGACTCCTTTGCGTCAATCAATCCGTCAAATATGGAGAAGCTTGCCGACGTTCCGTCAGCGAACGAGGCCGACGTCGACCGGGCTGTTAAAGCAGCCAAGAAAGCATTTTCCGAGTGGTCGCGCGTTCCTCTCAAGGAACGCGCGCGCTGTCTGAAGCTTCTGGCCGATCGGGTCGAGCAGAATGCCGACGAGTTGGCGCTGTTCGACGCCGTTGATTCCGGGAATGCCATCGTCGGCATGCGCGGCGACATGATCTGGACCGCGGAGTGGCTCCGGTACTGCGCCGGACTCGTAACCGAAATCAAGGGCGAGACATTCTCGCAGGAGGCTCGGCATCTCAATCTGACGAGACGTCAGCCGTTCGGCGTTGTCGCAAAGATCAATCCGTTCAACCATCCGTTCCGCTTCTGTGCTGAAAAAGCGGCGGCACCGCTCGCGGCCGGCAACACCGTCGTCATCAAGGGATCGGAACAGGCCCCGCTGTCGAGCCTGCGGCTTGGCGAACTCTGCGAAGGCATCTTCCCGCCGGGAGTCGTCAATATCATCACCGGGGACGGCAAAGTCGGCTCCGCGCTGGTCCGGCACCCGGATGTGCGCCGTATTGGATTTGTCGGCTCGGTGCCCACGGGGCGGGCGATTGCGAAAGAGGCGGCCGCCGACCTCAAACGGGTGAGCCTCGAACTCGGCGGAAAGAACCCGATCATCATTCTTCCCGATGCCGACCCCAGGAAGGCGGCGCAGGCGGCGATCAAGGGCATGAACATGAACAGGCAGGGGCAGTCGTGCTCATCAACATCCCGGGTTTTCGTTCATGCGTCGCTTCACAAGGTCGTCAGCGAAGAGCTGGTTAAGTTGGCCGAGGCGCTGCCCGTCGGTCCTCCGTGGCTGAAGCAAAATGAACTCGGCCCGATCGTTTCAGAGCGGCAATTCGAGCGCGTCATGGGCTTTATTGCATCTGCAAAAGCGGAGGGAGCGAAGCTTTTGACCGGTGGCGGAAAGCCATCCGACCCGTCTCTTGCCGGGGGGTTGTTCATATCGCCGACTGTGTTCGATCAGGTGACGCCGGCCATGCGCATTGGTCGCGAGGAAATCTTCGGGCCTGTGATGTCGATCATGCCCTGGGACGACTATGACGACATGCTCGCGAGGGTAAACGGCGTTGAATACGGGCTCACTGCCGCGCTCGTCACCAATGACCTCGCCAAGGCAATGGAGACGGCGGAGCGGATCGAAGCCGGATACGTCTGGATCAATTCACACGGCCGTTACATCGGTGCGCCATATGGCGGGTGGAAGCAAAGTGGGATCGGCGAGGAAGAATGCTTCGACGAGATCCTCAGCTACACGCAGGTCAAGAATATCAACATGAGATGGTGACCGGTTTTGAACGAAGCCTGTCAACCAAGGCAGCGGGTTGGGAAACGTCCGAACTAAAAATCGACATAACGTCGAAACACAAGGGAGGAAAACATGCATAGATTGAAGGCAGTTGCTGCATTGTCTGCTCTGGCAGTTGGAGCAGTTCTGGCAGTTTCGGGTCCCGCGGCTGCCGCGGGCGATGGTCTGGCACAGCCGGGCGTGCTCAAGGTCGGTATCATTCCGGCTGAAGACGCACGAGCCGTGGTCCGGCAGTCGCAAGCAGTCATGGATCAGGTCAGCAAGTCACTTGGCATGAAGACCGAGATCTTTGTTGGCTCAGATTACAATGCGACAATCGAAGCGTTGCGTGCCAACAAGGTCGATGTCGCCTTGATGGGCGCATTTGGCTACGTCCTGGCGACCACTCAGGCGCCGGTCGAGGCGTTTGCCGTGACCGTGACGAAGGCGGGCAATACGCCCGACTATCACTCGATCATTATCGCCAAGAAGGATGCCGCCGACCTGACCTCGCTTGAATCCGTGAAGGGGCACACCTTCGCGTTCGTCGATCCCAGCTCGACGTCCGGTTCATTGGCGCCGAAGGCGGCATTCATTCAGGCCAAGATCGATCCTGAGAAGGATATGAAGAAAGTCATCTATTCGGGCGGTCATGATGCCAGCATCATTGCCGTAGCCGAAGGAAAGGTTGATGCCGCATCGGTAGCAGACAGAATCTATGCCATCGCGTGTCAAAAGAAGGCGGTCGACTGCTCCAAGCTCAAAGTGATCTGGACATCGCCGCCAATTCCGAACGATCCGCTCTTCTACCGGAAGGCGCTGTCACCGGAGATGAAAAAGAAGATTGCGGATGCGTTTTATTCCATCCACGATCTGACTTTCGGTGAGATGGGGACCGTGGCCCGCTTTGCCCCCGCGAACGACAAAACTTATGACGTCGTGCGGGGCATCGCCAAGACGTTGAACCTCGATTTGACGAAGATGAAGTAGCCCACGACAAAACGCAGCAACAGAAATGCGGGGGACACGTTGTGTCACGCGTGACTGATTACGCCGCTGTACAACCAGCCCCGACGCTCGCTGACAGGGCGAAGTTCCTCGCATTTCTACTGATTGCTGCCGCTTTCCTGGGATGGAGTGCCAACGCCCTCGAACTGAGCCCCGGAGAGCTGATCCATTCGATGCCGGTCATCGGGCGGTACCTCGCCCGGATGTTTCCGCCCGACTGGTCGGCGCTTCAGGGTCTCTGGGACCCGACCGTCGATACGATCTGTATTGCTCTTTGGGGTACAGTCATCGCTTCGATTATCGGTCTGCCGCTCGGCATCCTGGCAGCGAAGAACATGAACAGCCCGGCAGTGGTCCGGCTGACATCGCTGACAATTCTCAACGTTCTGCGCAGTATTTCCGAGCTGATCTGGGCGATCTTTTTCGTCGCTGCGGTCGGGCTTGGTCCGTTTCCTGGCGCATTGGCGTTGGGTGTTAATTTCGGCGGTATCCTTGGTCGGCTTTATGCCGAGGCAATCGAGAACGTCGATCAAAAGCCCCTTGAGGCGTTGAGGGCGACGGGGGCAAACCACCTGCAAACGATCATGTTCGCGGTTCTACCGCAGGTGTTGCCGCAAATCGTCTCCTATAACCTGTACTGGTTTGAAGTCGGGGTGCGATCCGCCACCGTGCTCGGGATGATTGGTGCCGGCGGTATCGGCTTCGAACTTGTCACGACCATCCGGCTTTATGATTTCCGCCAGACCTCAGCAATTCTAATCGTCATTCTGCTTCTGGTTACGGTCATCGATCGGGTCTCTGCCATTCTTCGTCGTGCAATCGTGAAATGAAGGCTGCCATGAACATGAATGTCGAAATCGACCATCGTGCGACGAAGGCAACCGCGCCAGAGTTGAATGCTGGGCCTGTGGTATCGATCGTAAACATCGGCAAAACTTATGCGCGCGGCAATCTGGTCGCACTTTCTGACGTGAGTTTTGACGTCGGGCGCGGCGAGTTCATTGTCATTCTTGGGCCCAGCGGTGCCGGCAAATCCACGCTGCTTCGTTGCATCAATCGTTTGGCCGAGCCAACCAAAGGCCGGATTTATCTCAATGGAAAAGAGATCACCGATCGCCGCCGTGAACTCCGGGACGCGCGCCGGCAGATCGGGATGGTGTTCCAGCAATTCAACCTGGTGACGCGCCTCTCGGTTCTGCTGAACGTGCTGTCTGGGCGGTTATCCTACCGGCCGACGTGGCGCAGCTTTTTCTACAGCTTTACGCGCGAAGATCGCGCAATAGCGCTCGAATGTCTTGAGATGGTAGGCCTCGGGCACAAGGTCTTTCAGCGCGCCGACACGCTGAGTGGGGGCGAGCAGCAACGCGTTGCGATCGCGCGCGCCCTCGCGCAACGGCCGAACGTCATCCTGGCTGATGAGCCGGTTGCTAGCCTCGACCCCAAAATCGCGAGACAGGTTCTGAAATACCTGAAAGAGATCTCGCAACGTCTTGGCATCAGTGTGATCTGCAATCTGCATCAGGTCGATTTTGCTCGAGAATATGCCGAACGTATTGTCGGGCTGTGCCAGGGCCAGAAAATATTTGACGGCCCGCCATCTGAGCTCACCGACGACATCCTCAACAAAATCTACGGAATGCGAGCGGAGGCCGACGGTGACTAGCCTCGAAGCAACGATTGGGCAGGCGCTTGATCGCGAGGCCGCATGGCGGCACCGTCGTATTGCCGTTCGTACTTTGATCACAGCGCTCTGCCTGTTCGTGCTTTGGCTCGCCGCGGTTCGTATCAATTTCAGTTTCACGAGTGTGGTTCTGGGCGCGCCGGGTATGGCGGACGTCTTTGGCCGCATGTTTCCGCCTGATTTCTCGTACATTTCGCGCCTGATTGCTCCGACCATCGAAACCGTGCAAATCGCGGTGTGGGGTACGCTGCTGGCGGTCGTCGCATCCGCGCCGCTGTGTTTGCTGGCGGCACGGAACACCACACCGCATCCGCTTGTTTACTCGGTCGTCCGCGTCTTCTTGAATTTGCTGCGCAGTATCAATGAGTTGATCTATGCGCTGTTGCTTGTCAGCGCGGTTGGTCTTGGTCCTTACCCGGGTGTATTGGCTATCGCGCTGCATGCGACCGGAATGCTGGCGAAATTTGTGGCCGAGGAGATCGAACACGTAAATCGGGGGCCCATCGAGGCGTTGCAGGCCGCCGGCGCTGGTCGAATGCAGATCATCCTGATGGGAATCCTGCCACAGGTCCTGCCGTCCGTAGTTGGCTACATTCTGTATCGCTTCGATGTCAGCATCCGCTCCGCAACGGTTCTTGGTCTCGTGGGTGCTGGCGGACTTGGCTTCTCGCTGATCACGACGATGAAGATGTTTAAGTATCACGAGACCGCCGCATCGATCTTCATGATTATCGTGTTGATCTTGATGGCGGACTGGATCAGCGGACGCCTGCAGAAGAAGATTCTGTAGCCAGTTGTTGGCTCGCGATGGGAACCAGCACACTTTTAAATCTCGCCTGTGGGATCGCGCTGCTACTCTGGGGACTGCACATGGTGCAGTCAGGCGTTCTGCGTGCGTTTGGGGCAGACTTACGGCGTGCGCTGTCGATCGCCCTGAGAAACCGCGTTTTGGCTCTGCTGGCGGGGCTCGCGACGACCGCCCTGCTACAGAGTAGCACTGCAACCGGCCTGATGACGGCGTCATTCGTCGGTGAAGGCATTGTCGGGATGGTTCCGGCGCTCGCCATCATGCTCGGTGCCAATATTGGCACAACGCTGATTGTTCAGGTCTTTAGCTTCGACGTTTCGGCCATTGCTCCTGTCTTGCTGGTGATCGGCGTCGTCGCTTTCAAGAACAGTGATCGCACCCGGTTTCGTGATCTGGGGAGGGTCAGCATCGGACTTGGTCTGATGTTGCTGTCTCTGCATATTCTGCTTGATAGCCTCGCGCCCGCAGAGAATACACCCGAATTGCGAGTGTTGCTCGCGGCCATAACGGGAATGCCGGTGCTGGACCTGCTGTTTGGCGCAGGCTTGGCCTGGGCAGCGCACTCGAGCGTCGCTGTCGTTCTGCTCGTAACGTCACTGGCCTATTCCAATTTCATCACAATGCCCGCCGCTCTTGCACTGGTGCTTGGCGCCAATCTGGGCAGTGCAATCAACCCCCTTATCGAGGGAAGTGGCCTCAAGAACCCTGTCGCCCGGCGGGTTCCGCTCGGCAATATGATCAACCGGGTCATCGGCTGCGTGCTGGTTTTGCCATTCCTGACGCCAGCGGCGATCTGGTTGGAAAAGCTGGAGTCAAACCCCGTTCGTCTCATTGCCGACTTCCACACGTTGTTCAATGTGGCGTTGGCCATTCTGTTTATCGGTCCACTGCCATACTTTGCAAAGCTCCTGCAATGGCTGTTGCCGCAGCCGGCGACGCGGCAGGATCCGTCCGTACCGATCTATCTCGACGCTAGTGCGGTCTCGACACCATCATTGGCACTAACATGCGCGGCGCGTGAAACGCTTCATATGGGCGACCTTGTCGAGATGATGTTGAAGCAAAGCATTGAGGCTCTGATTATTTCCGACCGGAAGCTCGTCACTTCCATCGAGCAGATGGACAACGCGGTCGACAGGCTTCATGAAGCGATCAAACTCTATGTGACCAGTATTACCCGGGAGACTTTGGACGAGAGCGAGGCGCGGCGGGCAATGGAGATCATCTCCTTTGCGATCAATCTCGAACACATCGGCGACATCATTGACAAGAACCTGATGGAGCTCGCGGCCAAGAAAATCAGAAGCCACCTCCAGTTCTCCCAAGAGGGCGCCTCCGAACTCGTCGATTTCCATCGACGGGTTGTCGATGGCCTCAAACTGGCCCAGGGCGTGTTTATGTCTGGGGACATGAAGATCGCGCGTCAGCTTGTCGAAGAGAAAGTGGCAATCCGCGAAGTTGAACGGACAGCCGCTGAAAATCACTTCAGCCGTCTGCGAGAAGGGCGGACGGCCAGCATCGAAACGAGTTCGCTTCACCTCGATGTCTTGCGGGACTTCAAACGTATATTTTCCCACATAGCCGCAACGGCCTACCCGATCCTCGAGGCGGCCGGCGAATTGCAGCCGACACGGCTGAAAGCAAACGATGCGGGCTCGACGGCACTGATCGAGGGCGGAGCGCGGTAAACAAACGCCACAAAAAGGCGCTGCCGCGATATAATGCAGCTAAGGAAAATACGAAATGAAGATCGCATTTATTGGGCTCGGCCGAATGGGTCGGCCGATGGTCGAGAATTTACTCAAGGCCGGCCATTCATTGGCCGTCCACAATCGAAGCCGATCGGTCGTCGAGGCGTTTGTACAGCAAGGCGCGAAAGCTGCTGGATCGCCTGGTGAGGCTGTGCAGCAGGCAGACATCGTCATGAGTTGTCTGCTGAATCCGGAACAAGTTCGTGAGGTATATTTTGGGTCCAACGGCATCGTCGATTCAATTGCGCCAGGACAGCTTGTTATTGATTTTGCGACTGTTGAACCCGCCCTTAGCCGTGAGCTTGGTGACGCCATCGTGAAAAAAGGAGGCCGGTTTCTTGATGCTCCGGTGAGCGGCGGTCCGACTGGCGCTGCAGCTGCCACCTTGACGGTCATGGTGGGCGGTGAAGCCGAAGACTTCACCGTTGCTAAACCCATTTTTGAGTGCGTCGGGACAAATATCTTCCACATGGGTCCGATCGGCGCAGGGACCTCAACGAAAGTCTGCAACCAAATTCTGACCGGTGTGAATCACGTGCTTGTGTGCGAAGCCATGGTTCTCGGCACGAAAGCAGGCATTGACCCTAGCGCTCTGTTTGAAGTTCTACGACGAAGCTCAGGTCGATCCAACGCTCTCGAACGAGCCGTACCAAATTTCATATTGTCGCGGAATTTCAATTCTCCAGCATTTGTGGTGGAAGGGATCATCAAAGATCTTGAATGCGCAATCCGCACCGCCAAAGCGTTAGGCGTGCGACTTATGTTGGCGTCGGTCGCGCAACAGATGTTCATCGAAACCGCGGCCCTTGGCCATGCCCAGGACGATGTCTCATCGGTCATATTACCGATGGAAGAGATTGCGGGGGTCACCGTGATGAACCGGTCAGGCAAGGGTCCAAAGGAGGACAGTGCGCGCTGATCGATCCGCCACTAGATCCTGCATTCGGCGCCGAATTTGCGCATGTCAATCTGGATGCGTCATTGAAGCAGCGGCAGCTCAAGCTGCGCAAAGACGGAACATCGAGCTTCACGGATCAGATCACGATGAGCGGTCTACCGGGAGCGGGCTTTGATCGATCATGGCCTTAAGTGGTGGCCGACAAAGCGGTACGAGGCATCGTTTGACCAACACGGCACGAGCCCATCTTGGCGCCTTGAGGTTGCCAGCGTTACCCGCGCCGAGGCAACATTCCCTACCGACGGCATTCCCTTCTGCCTAGTCCTGACTATCGCGGACCCGGCAGGCGCAAGACCGATCTTCCAAACATTCCGGCACTACTTGCAAACGCGCGGAATGCAGGTGGGTGATACGGTTTACGTCACCTTTGCGGAGATACCACCACGCGCAAAAGATTATCCAGGCGCGCTTCCACATATGCTCAAGGCAGGTTTCCGGCACCACACCGCGGGAGTTTCGCAACAAGTGGAGATCGCGATAGGGACACTCGCCTTCAGATGCATTTTTCCAAGGCACGCATCTGATGTCACATTGGCGCGAAATGGCAATTTTCGATGGTTAAAACCCACTATAGCAACGGAAAGCACGTCGTCGCCGCACTGCGCCGTAGCACCGGTGAGGGGTCGCGCTATGGGGGCTCAAATGAAATCCCGATGTGTTGTCTTCGCTGTCGTTACGGCCGGAGTATTTTCTCTCGCAACGATTTCGGTGAGTGTCGCCGCTGACATTTTAGCTCCGATGCCGACCAAAGCACCCGTGCTGACGCCACCCCCGCCTGCATGGTCGTCCGAGTTTACGCCGTACTTTTGGCTGTCGGGTCTCAACGGAAATACACAGGTCGGGCCCAGCGCACCGGTCACAAATATCGATCTGAGCTTTTCGGACCTCATCCAGCACACCGGTTTTGCTGCGATGGGAACAGCCGAAGTGCGCTATGGCAAATTCGGCTTCGTGGCCGATATGATGTATCTATCGCTCGGCGCCGGGGCTACGGGCCCGGCTGGCTACGTCAATGCGCAGCTAAAGGACAAGACCTTTATCGGCACGTTCAATTTCGCCTATCGCGTGATCGAGGGCGGCCTGTACTGGGTCGACGTGGAAGCCGGCATGCGCGGTTGGGCGATGAATGTTGATCTCTCTTTCGACGCTGTACCGCTCGGCGCGTCGCACACCTACGGTCTGAACAAATCCTGGGTTGATCCCATTTTTGGCGTACGCGCTCGCGCAAACCTCGGTTCGAAATTTTTCGTCGAGGGCTATGCCGATGTCGGTGGATTTGGCGTCTCCTCGAAGTCGACGTGGCAGGTCGCTGGTCTCGTCGGGTATCAATACTCTCCGAGTGTGGCGTTCATGGCCGGCTATCGCTACCTTGCGGTCGACTATGAGCGCGACGGCTTCCTCTGGGATGTGAACCTGTCGGGACCGATTCTGGCGATCAATTTCAAGCTTAATTAAAGTCAGCAGATCAAGTCGGAGGCGGCGGGTGTCTTCGATCGATATGGGTGAAGATTGACCGCGAGCGTAATCAGCCGCGAACAACGGACAGCCGATCCACTTAGAGGTTTGCAGGAACGGCTGCGCGATCCGCTGCTGACAATCTTGACGGTCATGCTTGCGATTTTTCTTTTCGTTATCGCGCCAATGCAGGCAGCTGGGGTACTCGCGGCTCACTATTCCGGTATTCTCTTCGGTCTTGTACTCGCGGCCGCAATTCTTGTCCTGTCGCGAAGCCTGATCGCGACGGTCGCGATCGTCGTGGCTCTTTCGCTCGTAGCCGCTGCAACAGTGTTGCGCGCTCGACACCCTTCCGTCACGGACATCTATCTTGATGCCGGTGCGTGGACAATGACCGGCCTCACACTCGGCATTGTTGTCGGTCGCGCAGTGCTTGCCCCCGGCCGCGTCACCTATCACCGCATCGTCGGCGCCATTCTGCTCTATCTCGCTATTGGATTGATCTTCGTGGCGCTGTTCTGTTTCGTTGCCCTTGCAGCGCCTCACGCTTTCACCGGCATCGAGCCACTTCGCGACAATCTCACCATTGCCAGCGATTTGATCTACTTCAGCTTCGTCAATCTGACTTCGGTAGGATATGGCGACATTGTGCCGTTGAATCCCTATGCCCGAGGTCTAGCTAATATCGAGGCCATCATTGGCCAACTCTATCCAGCCACGCTTCTGGCGCGGCTGGTGACGCTCCAATTCGAGGCCAACCGTCCGCATTGAATGACCTCAGCATAGCTCAAGCGGTTGATTGGCCTTCGAGGCCGATGCCCAGCTTGATCGCCAAGCATTCAATGCAACCGCTCCTCCCTCCACCCACGATCAGTTGTACCGCCCGAAGGAATCCCCCTCTCAAAGATAGAGCGCGTGGCGTTTTGCTGCTAACCAGCCTGATGTGACCACCTTGCAGCGCAAACAATGGGCTGGCTTCATCTGCCTTGGCGTCACCGCCTTTGGCTGGGCATTGAACTGGCCGTTCATGAAGATATTGCTGCAACAGTGGCCACCACTATTCGCACGCGGCCTTGCCGGAGTGATTGCCTCTCTCATCCTCACCGCAATCGCTCTCAGCCAGCAGCAGTCGCTCAAGGTCCCGCGCGCGACAATCCCACGGCTCCTGTTCGCCTCCTTCACCAATGTCTTTGCATGGATGGGCTTTGGCACGATCGCGATGAAGTTCGTCACGGTCGGTGAAGGCGCTTTGATTATCTACACGATGCCGATCTGGGCAATGCTATTGGCCTGGCCCATCCTCCACATGCGCCCGACCGTCCGGGATGTGATTGCGCTTGTCCTTGGTATGGCCGGCGTTGCTCTGCTGCTTGGTGCCGACGGTTTCTCATTTGATGCCGGCGAGGTCGTGGGCATTATCCTCTCGCTCTCCTGTGCAATATTGTTCGCGCTCGGCAATGTCCTGAACCGGACACCGCTCCCCATACCGCCCTTTGCATCGGTTGCGTGGCAGGTCGGTCTGGGATGCCTCGCGATGCTGATCCTCGGCGTTCTGTTCGAGCATCCCAACTACGAGGCCATCTCGCCTGTTGGCCTCGCCTGCTTCATCTACATGACACTGGTCTCGATGGGGCTTTGCTATCTCACCTGGTTCGAAACCCTGCGTCATCTGTCGCCGGCGTCAGCTTCGACCGGCATGTTGCTGGTGCCCATTATCGCCATTTTTGCAGCAGCCATCATCCTCGGAGAGCCACTAGGCTTGAGGGAACTGGCAGCCCTTGCTCTTACCCTTGGCGGCGTGGCGCTGGCACTCCAGCGAGCATGAAATTCCCAGGTTGGCTCGATTCGAGTTTTGCAGAGTAAGACTGGCTTCGTCCTTCAGGAGTACTCTTCCAGCGCAAGCAGCCGATCCACTTCCAGGCGAAACCGCCCTCGACCAACCGGGATGATCCGAATGAAGTCGCTGCGATCCAGCAGGCGACGACGTAACAGGATCAGGCGTGTTTCGAGATTGTCCTTGAATTCCGGCATCCTCAGACTGGTGTCGAGCCGAATTTCGCGGTTCGTGAAATCCACGCGCTGCGATTCAGTATAGGCTTGCACCAGCTTCCATAAAACCTGTCCAGCGACGCCTTTGATCAGGTAGGCACCATCGACAAAGACACTGTGATCTGAGCCGTAATATCGGATCACCGTGCAAGGCGCTGACGGCACGGAATCACGAGTTGGAGCGACGGTTGTTGGCCTCATTAACGTCCGCCTGCGCATAAACGGCGCCCGAAGAAATCGCGGTGATGGCCAAGCCGAAGACCAGTGCTCCCAACAGAGAACAATGGCTTTTTGTCATCCCCTCACCCCTTCCTGACGACACAGCGAAATTCTTTGCCAGCCCAATGCGCATAAGCCAGCGCGTCTTCATATGCGAGATGCACGACCGGATGATCCATGAGCCGATGGATCCCACTGCCTTTGCCAGCGGGCCGTCGCCAATACGCCCCTGCTTTGAATTCCCACCACCGACTCCAATCGCGATGATCGACAGGACTGCCCGGTGGCGAGAAGACGAGGGAATCCGACGAAACGCGCGGGTGAAATGAGCTGGGTCGGTGTAGCCGGAGGAGAGGGCGATATCGATAACCTTGGCGTCCGTCTCACGCAGACGCTTCGCGGCGCTTTCAAAGCGAACGGTGTTAAGAAGGCCCGAATACGTCAGGCCAGCCATCGATAGTTTACGTTGAAGGCTTCTTGTGCTGATGCCCGCCATCTCAGCGATCTCGGATATACTTGGGGTACTTTCATCCAGATAAGACGGCAGCATCAGCTTGAGCGCGCCGATAAGTTCGCTGCCTGACGGCTCTGCATCATCGTCCAGCGTCGTCGGCAGCGGCTCGCTTTGGAGATTGCCGAGGCTTAAAAATTCGATGGGTACATCGATCCATGAAGCGGGTTGGCCTGACAAGAAGCGGGTATTTGGCCAAAGAGCTCTCGTTTCCTGCGTGGGTCTGTAGCGAGCTTCAAAGGCGATAGTCTCGGGCGACCAGTCAGGCCCGGCGAATTGCCGAACGATGTAGATGACGAAAATATTCTGAAGCCACTGCGAGTGCTCGAGGTGCAAAAGCCCCGTTGTCCCTGCGAGCCGGCTGCAAATCCGGATGTGGTCGATGTGGTGCTCAAGCCACATATTCAAGATCGTGTCTTCAAGCGGCGCCCATTTGCACGCCTGCTGCAAGGCCATAAACAGCGTGGGTGCGTGCCCGACGATCCTCCGCACCTCTTCGCTCAGATGACAAAATTGTAGTCGGCGTGCGGCCTGAAATCCGACGTCCGTTATGCCCTGCGATCTTTGCACGGCTTCGGCAAATTGTATTGCCAGCAATATCGGAACGAAGTGATTCGCCTTTCCTTCC
This sequence comes from Pseudolabrys sp., assembly GCA_029980465.1. GTDB lineage: Bacteria > Pseudomonadota > Alphaproteobacteria > Rhizobiales > Xanthobacteraceae > Pseudolabrys. The sequence continues at coordinate 1,066,195 of JARYIJ010000001.1, read as the reverse complement.
AAAGTCGCCGGAAGGCGAAACTTCGACAGCAGCGCTACTGTCGGTGCGCCAATCTCGCTGTGGATGTCGGCAAAAGGGATAACGAATTGGCAGCGCGTCAGGGGAATTCCGCTCATCCTGTGCCCCCGGGTTGCGGAATCAGTCTTTTCTCATAATTTCGGCCCGCGCACGAGCCAGAACGGGAAAAAGCTAACAGCTTCTGGCGTGTTTTGGCTTCAACTAATTTTGCGGGCCCCCGGCGCATGTTCTCCGTCGGTACCGATTTTCCGCCAAATCGCGTTTTGGCAGGACGTGGCCAGACGATCGCCTGCTGCAATCATAAAATTCGCTGAAGTGATGATTTGAAGAAACAACAAAGATTTAGCCCTCCCGATTTGCGCCATGAAGCCTGTCCGTTTGCTCTCCGACGACGTTGTGCGGGCGGCCATCGCCAAGTCGCTGCGTCAACGTGATGCTTCCTTAAGCTGCACGGCATGCCGACTGAAGGTGAGCCGCCGCTCACTGCAGCGTCATCTAGCTGCCATGGGCACAAGCTATAGCCACTTGGTTGCGGAAGTTCGTCTCAATTTGGCTTGCCGCCTTCTCGTGCAATCCGGCGAGCGGATCGCAAAGATCGCCTCACGCCTCGGTTACGCGGGGCCCAGCAGCTTCAGTCGCGCCTTCGCGCGTTCGATGAAAATTTGCCCCATCGTTTATCGACAGCAAAACAGCCAAAGGCACTGATTCAATTGTTCGGCTTCACGGTTGCGATTGGCGCAAAATGGCAAGAATTGCATTGTCGCTTGGCGCGAAATGATCACTGAGCCGACTGGTGTCATGAAACGAGAAGCAGCGGCAGGCCGATCAGATTATTGATGGATCGATCTGCTGCTGGATTGGGAGCCACCATGAGAAGAGAGTCGAGTGTCTTTGGTATCGCGCCTGGCGATAGCATGCAGCGTGTCATATCTACCGTAAAACGAAAGGCAAATCTTCGCGCCGCCTTCATGACGATCGCCGCTGCGGCCTTTATCGGCGCGCCTACGATTGCTTCTGCGCAAGCGGCGCCCAATGTTAACCGGCACGTTCCGTTGGAAAAAACGATCGGCCAAGCCTCGACCGAAGTCGTGCCATCCCTCATTGTCTTCAATTCGCGTGGCGTAAGCCTCGAGGGCAACAAGTTGGTTTTCACCGGCGTTGCACCGAATTCGATCATTTTTGCCGATCGCCCGGTGCGTGCTGCAGGGCACGATCTGACGGCGCACGTGATCGACGACTGGAATAAAGGAAGCGATAACTTTGCCAAGGATCCGCCCAACGCGACGGTGTCCGGCTTCACGAAGGATGGCAAGGTCGTCAAGGATGCTGTTGTGGTCCTGAAATCGCCGAAACTCGATGGCGATCGTCTGAGCTTTGACGTCGACGTGCTCGAAGGTGATCTCACCGGAGCCGACGGCGCCGCCGCGGTCTTTATCGACATTATCGGTCGTCCGCTAACGCCGCTGTCCTTTGCTGGCGTGGCGCGTCGCACCGCGTATCGTGGCGCCTATTATCGCGCCGCCGCTGTCGGCGTCGCCGCCGCGGGTGCGGCCGCAGCCTACTATCATCCGTACTACCGCCCGCCGTGCGGCTATTATCCGTATCCGCCTTGCTATTGAGGATGTCGACAGGGGCGACGCTTTAAACTGCACCGAACGGTTTTCACGATCAACAGGGGGAAAACAGTGAGAAAGACGATCACGCTGGCAGCAACCATCTATCTTGCGACACTTCAGCTCGGCCAGGCACAGACGGACCTGAGCGCATACACCGATGCCAATGGCTATCTGGATGTTCAAACGCTAACCTGCGGCCAGCTTGCTGGAACGTGGCAGCAAGACGCCGACATGCTCACGACTTGGTACAGCGGCTGGTACAACGGTCTGGCGCACAAACATCTGCTGAATGTTCAGCGGGCCAAGGAGGCCGAACATGAGGTTATCGTGTACTGCAAGGCCAATCCCGACAGACGCATCATCGAAGCGATTGCGGTTATCTTCAAAGACATGCGGGCGAAGCTCGGCATCAAGATGAAGCCCTGATGGGCTCCGGGCCTTAAGTGATACCGATGTAAGTGAGAATCTGCTCCATCATTTTTATCAAACTTTCGTCACTCAAGTACTAAGGGGGATGTATATGAAAATAACTCGTCGGTCCGCTGCGTTCGGCGGAATAGGTCTGCTCACGATGGCGGCAACGAGCCGTTCAGCTCTTGCTCAACAGGGATCATTTCTGGGTATCGGCGAAGGGGTGGAAGAATTCTGGCTGGCGACCGATGCATACGTCTATGGCTATCCGCTCGTGACCATGGAAATGACCCGACGGGTCCTGACCAACGTTGCGGCGCCGGAGGGAACGAAGGCGCCGATGGGGCAGATCATCAAGCTGCGCCAGTATCCCAACGCCTCCTTCCGCGATGTCACCGCGCCCAATGCCGATACGCTTTATACGACGTCGTTCGTCGATGTCGGTAAGGAGCCGTGGGTGCTCAGCATTCCAGACATGAAGGATCGTTACTTCCTGATGCCGATGCTGGACGGCTGGACCAACGTCTTCCGGGTGCCGGGCAAAAGAACTACAGGCACCGCCGCCCAGACCTATGCAATTACCGGACCGGGCTGGAAAGGCGACCTGCCTGCCGGCGTGAAGGAATACAAATCGCCGACCAGTATGGTCTGGTTGCTCGGACGCATCTATTGCACCGGTACGGCGGAAGACTATGCGGCTGTGCACAAGCTGCAGGATGAGTTCAAGCTCGTTCCACTGAGCGCGTACGGCAAGGCGTATACGCCGCCTCCGGGCAAGGTCGATCCTTCGATGGACATGAAGACCGCCGTTCGCGACCAAGTCAATCGCATGGACGCGGTCGCCTATTTTACGTTGCTCTGCGAACTAATGAAGACCAATCCGCCGGCCGAAGCGGATGCGCCTCAAATCGCCCGTTTCGCTCGCATCGGTATTGTCCCCGGACAGTCTTTCGACGCGGGCAAGCTGAGGGCGGATTTCGTGAAGCGGGTGCCCGAAATCGGCTTCGATCGAATCATGCTTCAGTTCAAGATCAACAGCGCGATCAAGAACGAGAACGGTTGGGCCTTTACCACGAAGACCGGCGTCTATGGCACAGACTATCTGATGCGCGGTCTCGTGACCGCCATTGGGCTCGGTGCCAATCGTCCGCAGGACGCAGTTTATCCGACCTCGCAGGCGGACGCAGAGGGCCACAAATATAACGGTGCGAACAAGTATGTCATGCGCTTCCCCAAGGGGCGCCTGCCGCCGGTGGAAGGTTTCTGGTCGTTGACGATGTACGACAGCACATATTTCTTTGTGAACAATCCGCTCAACCGATACTCGATCAGCGCGCGGCAACATTTGAAAAGCAATCCCGATGGCTCGACCGAGCTCTACATTCAGCATGAATCCCCGGGCAAGGATAAGGAGTCGAACTGGCTCCCGGCGCCTTCCGGTGACTTCATTCTCATGCTGCGGATGTATTGGCCGAACGAGTCGGATCCGTCCATCATCGACGGAACGTGGACGATCCCTGCGGCCAAAAAGGTCTCGTAAGGGAGCGAGCGAACCTATGCCGGTTCTCGTAGGTCGGCATCGGAGCGGGAGATTCCGTGAATCCTAAATGGGGTGCATGATGAAATCGTATTTTGGAATAGCGTTTGCAGCCTGCGTCGCGTTCTCAATTCCCGCAGTAGCACAGACGCCCGTTCCGCCATCCATCAGCACGCCGGACAAGGTCGAGACACACCTCGGCACCCTGGAATTCAAGGATGGGGTGCCGAGCAAGGCGACCGCCGACAAGTTGTTCGACAACCTCGATTTCACCTATGCCTATCGCGTCTTCATGGACAACATGCGCGGCGTCAGCATTCAGGCGCTGCGCAAGGCGATGGAGGGCGCCGGTGTCAAGGACAACGAGGTGCTCGTTTTCTCGAGCCTGATGGACGCCAAGTCGCTGTTCCTCACGGCCAACGCAGATACGATTTATGTGATGGGCGCCCTTGACCTCACTAAGGGGCCGATGGTGATCGAAGCGCCGCCGGCATTTCTCGGCGTCGTTCAAGATGGATGGTTTCGCTGGGTAATCGACCTGGGTGTGCCAGGCCCCGACCGCGGAATGGGTGGCAAGTATCTGATCGTCCCGCCGGGCTATACGGGCGAGTTACCTCAAGGCGAATTCAATATTGCCCATTCCCGGACCGACCACGTTCTGTGGTTCGGCCGATCGTTTTTGCACGACCACAACGATCCCAAGCCTGTGGTGGATGCCATTCGTAAGTTTACCAAGGTCTATCCTTATGAGCGAGGCGGCGTCGGCACGCCGATTGCCGAATTTCTTGCCGGCAAGGCGAGGCTCGGTCGCGTCTCTCCGCCACCACCGACCATCTTTCACGAAGGCAGCGGCAAGGTGATGAACACCATTCCGCCGAATGACTGGACGTTTTACGAGATGCTCAATGAAGTCGTGCAGCAGGAGCCCGCCACCGCGCTCGATCCCGAGCTGATGGGGCCGGTTGCCGCAATCGGCATTGTCAAGGGCAAACCGTTCGCGCCCGACGCGCGCATGAAAAAGATCATGACCGAGGCGCTCAAGGTCGCCAACGCAACGTCGCGAACCCTGTTCATGTCTCCACGCGACCCGAGCTGGTACTACTATCCGAACTCATCCTGGACCAACTTCCTGTTCGAGACAGGCTATGAGTTCGAGACGCCGATCCCGATGATTACGCGCGAGGGTGTGAAGCCGTTTCCGACGACCGGCTATCGCACAATGAGTGCACGGACGAACTTCTTCTACGGCGTCACCGGAATTACACCCGCCATGGCGATGCGTCTGCCTGGCATCGGTTCGCAATATCTGCTGGTCATGCAAGATGCGGACGGCGATCATTTCGACGGAGGCAAAACCTACAAGGTCATTTTGCCGAAAGGCATTCCGGAAGCGAATTTCTGGTCGCTTACGCTGTACGACAATATGACCCGCTCGATGCTCGATACGCCGCAGCGCTATCCGCGTGCCGGGAGCCAGAGCTATCCGTCTCCGGCCGCGGAAGCGAGCGCCGATGGCTCGACAACGGTGTGGTTCGCGCCGACTCAGCCCGCGGGCGTCAAGCGTGGCAACTGGATACAGACCGTCCCCGGCAAAGGCTGGTTCGCGATCCTGCGCCTTTACAATCCACTCGAACCGTTCTTCGACAAGAGCTGGCGCCCGAGCGAGATCGAACTCGTTTCCGGTGCCGCTAACGGGAAGAGGAGCGAAAACACGTTGCAGCGGGCGGAGCAACGGGTTGACAAGCGCGAGGAATGCCGCCGGCAAGCAGAGGGAAAAGGGCTTGGTCCGGTAGAGCGGACGGCTTTCATTGAGGCTTGTGTTCTGTAGGAACCGATCGGGGCACATGACGCGCAGCCGCATCGTATTGCGGCTTTGCGTTTGCTGGGTCGCGATATCTTGTAATCGGCAACAGGCCGATCAAGTCCGGTTTGGGCCGTATGTTTCGGCGCGGGGGGAGCCTTGCCGTGCTCATAATTCTGACGATCTACCTTGTCATGGTGTGGCTGGTCTTCTCCAGGCTCAAGCTGTTTAGATGGGGATGGCTGTCCGGCACCGTAACGGTGCTCGCGGGTGCATTCATCCTCGCCGTGTTCCTTGCGCTATTCAACTCTCTCACGCCGTCAGGCAACTTTGTTGTCGGATCGCGGGTTATTGAGGTCGCGCCGAATGTATCTGGCGAGGTCGTTGAGATACCGGTCAAGGTCAACGTGCCGGTCAAAGCCGGCGCGGTCCTGTTCCGCATTGACCCGGTGCCGTTCCAGTACAAGGTTGATCAGCTTGAGGCGTCACTGGCCGGGGCCAAACAACAGGTCTTGCAGCTCAAGGCGAACTACGAACAGGCGAGCGCCAATGTCGAAGGGCTGACCAAACAACTCGCGTATCACAGCCAGCGCCTCGCTGACTACGAGCAAATGGTCGGTCAAGGCGCGCAAGCCGAGTTTCGGCTCCAGGACACTCAAATCCAGCGCGAAACCGTGCAATTCCAGTTGCAGGCCGCCAAGGCCGCGCAACTAAGCGCCAAGCTCGCCATGGATTCGGAGATCGGCGGTATCAACACGACTGTGGCACAGTTTGAGGCGCAACTTGCTCACGCCAGATGGGAGCTCGCGCAGACCACCATCCGTGCGTCCGCTGACGGCTATGTCACGGCAATGGCTCTGTCGGTCGGGGACAGGGCGACACAGGGGCACGCGGTGACGTCGTTCATTGTTACGCACGACATCACCATTGTTGGCATGTTTTCGCCAAACGGATTCCAGACCATCAAATCCGGCGCATCAGTGAAACTGGTTTTTGATGATGACCCTGGCCGGATTTACCACGCGACGGTGACGGGAATCCCGCAGGGCGTCGGACAGGGCCAGATTGCAGTTTCGGGTGCGCTGGCTCGAGCCGGGTCGATCGGCGGCGCCAACACCTATCCGGCAGTTATCTCCATTCCCAAAGACATCGATGTCAGCCGGCTCAAGCTGGGGATGCCCGGTAAAGCATGGGTCTTTGCCGATCATGCCGGAGCCATCGGCCTCATCATGTCGGTCTTGGTGTGGATAAGCTCCTACACCGCCTATCTTTGAAAGTGCTGTCGGTTGGTCCGAGCCGCAAGGAGGCCATCATCTCTGTTCGTAACCAACGGAATATCTTTTTCGCTTTACTTTGATCGTGCCGGCTGTGCGCTGACCGCGACTGAGGACAACCAGTGTGTTCCACCGATTGGTCGATACGCGTCCGTTCTTCCTGATGACCCTAGCTGGGCGTGTGGCGAGTCTCGACCAATGAAATGGCCGAGGTTGATGTGGTTCGGCTTCGCTTTGGTCCTTCTGGCTGGCTGCACGGAAACGCGACTGGCCGCAGTGCCGGAGGCGAGTACCAACGAAGCCAGCGTCCTCAGCATTTCGGACGCACGTTTCTTCGACGATAAGACCGGCTTGGATGCGCTAGCCCGCGAGGCCGCCGCCTCAAACGTGCGGGAACGAACTGCCCTTGGTCTCAAGTCCTACGCACCGCTGCCGCCAGCCAGCTTTCTTGCATTGTCCGGTGGTGGTGATGACGGCGCATTTGGCTCGGGCCTTCTCGTCGGTTGGACCGCACACGGAGGCCGGCCGACCTTCAAGATCGTTACCGGCGTCAGTACTGGCGCATTAAGCGCCCCTTTCGCGTTCCTCGGATCAGACTACGACGCATCGCTGAAGAATATGTACACTGAGATCACCGCCTCCGATGTGATGAGTTCTCCCTCGCTCTTGTCGGCAGTCGGAGGCGACTCGGTTTCTGATTCCCGCCCGCTTCATCAGATGATCCTCCGCTACCTCACAGACGATGTCGTCCGGCGGATTGCCGAGGAGTATCGAAAAGGCCGCCTTCTGTTTGTCGCGTCGACCAATCTCGACGCCGGCCGGGCGACGTTCTGGAATATCGGCGCGATTGCCAGTAGTGAGAATCCGAAAGCGAGGGCGCTGATCGCCCGGATATTGCTCGCGTCCGCGTCTGTTCCAGCAGCTGTACCGCCTGTGTTGATTAACGTGGATGTTGGCAGCAAGCATTTCCAGGAGATGCATGTCGATGGTGGCGCGACTGCACAAGCGTTTCTCTACCCGCCTGGCATTACCTCTGGCGTGAGGCGGCACTATACCGCCTACATCATCCGCAACGGCCGGCTTGGCGTGCCGTGGAAGCAGGTCAATCAGGAAACACTAGCGATCGCAGGCAGGGCGGTCTCGACGCTGATTGCAGCGAGCGGGGTGGACGATATGTATCGGATGTATCTCAGGACGAAGCACGATGGTATCGCGTTCAATCTCGCTTACATCAGGGACGACTTTAATGGGTCGTCTAAAGGCCCGTTCGATCCGCGTTATATGAATTCGTTGTTCGACTATGCCTATGCTCAGGCGCGGGCCGGATACCGCTGGGACAAGCTTCCGCCATACCTCGATGTATCGGAAGCTGCAAAAGCGATCGCGCCGGCGCGCTAGAGTCCGCGCTCCATGAGGAGCCCGACTGCCTGCGAGAGTAGTCTCGATCTATGCTGGCGACCGACGGACTCGGCCTTGGACAATCACCAGTGAAAGTGTCACTACCTTCTCAGTAGAAACCATAATAGGCCATGCACCAATAGTATCTGCCGGTGCCATAACCCCACCTATAGGCGCAAATGCCGGACCAATAATCGTAGTCGCCGTAGGTCTCCAACCACCACGGGGAGGCGTACCACCAGCCGCTGTAGTAATAGGTATAACCATGCTGACGGTGCCGGTGGCGTCGATGATGTTTGCCCGAAAGGCTCTGCACTCGTCGCTGGGTGTAAATCCGCGAGTTGTGCGAACGGAGCGGGGCACGCTGCACGACGCGCGGACTGAGGCGGTATTGCCGCTCTGTTCGGTCTTGATGGACGGTGCTTGGGTTGACGCGGTATTGCGGTGACACTTGGTAATGGTGTTGAGCACGGCCCGTGCTCAGACGGGGTGTATGCACCACTCCCGCGTTGTAGCTTCCCGTAGATCGCGAGTAACCGTCCGGCCTCCCCGAGGTGGAGCTGAACGAGTGACTTGGGACAGTTCCGCCTTTGAAGGCACCACCGCCGGACGGGGCGACCACGCCGCCTCGAATACCACCTCCGCCGCTGTTGGCAGCGCCATGACCACCTCCATCGCCGGCGCTTCGATCTCTTTGGGCGGAGGCCACGTTCGCTGAGATCGCAAGCGCGGTAGCTGCGATTAGGCTGATCAGTGCTTTGCGCATGGAGCCAGTCCTGCCCGGGAGGTACACTCTCAACTCAACGGACGGATTCCCGATAACGTCCCTTCGTCACACGTATTTGAACGGTACGAGTACCGGAGTACCGTGACGTGGAACACTGCTCGCCGACTTCTGGGCCGTGGTCTGTTACCTGCCGCTGCTTGAGCTGCCGATGCTGCTGCCGCTCGAACTGCTCGTGGATGTGGCGCTAGACCCTGTGGTTGATGTTCCAGTGGAGCCCACTACCGGCGCGCTCGGGGAGATGGGTGCGTTGCTGGGAGCGATACTGCCGGTGGACGTGCTAACCGCATTGGCGCGCCCCAAGGGGACGACCGGCATTGCTTTTGGACCAGCCGGATGAACAACCGCTCGACCGGCAACCGGCTTGGCCGGCACCTGCCTGTCGCTCGCCAGACATTGGCTTATGAACCTGTTTCTTTTTTGTGCGCTTAAATAGAGCTGCAGCGCGGCGTCGCGCTCGCACTCCGCTTTCCTCGTCGCATCTGTGGGTTTTGCTTGGGCAGCCAACGAAGCCTCTCCTGACAGACCGAAAATTGCACCCATTAGAAAAACAGACGCCAAGGTGATGTTTCTCGTCATGATGGAACTCCGTCATCGATACTCAATCATAACGTCAACAAATATGCGTGCTGCGGGTTCTTGTTTCAAACGATCCGAGCGGATTCTACGACGCGACTAGTGGAAGAAAACATGGTCGGTGCTCTCTTCATGAACACTGTGATGGCCTGCCAGACCGCAACGATTCGACATGCCCAGGCAGGATGGGGTCCTGGGAAGGAATGTCTACTCGTATCGGGCGCGGATTTTATTTACGTGGTCCCTGCATCGCTCTCACTTCGCCGAGCGGCGGTCAGGTGGTCTCGACGACGGCACCGTCAAGGCCCTGATCGCCGTCCGGCGCTATGAGGAACGCGCGTTCTCGAAATTCAAGGCGCGATCCGCGAATTTGACCGCGCCCGCCTTGAGGTGACCGAACCAGAGTTTGCGGAACGAAGTGAAGGGCCCGAGTCAGCAAGCCAGTGTTCACGCCCCAAGCCCTAGGACGTATAGTCGCTTCGGCTGCTCGGACAGATGACCTCTCGAGAGGTTTGATGACTCGTAGGAGAAACCCCATGAGCGACACCGGAGACCGCCCGAAAAAGACCTCCTCACCAGACATGAGTCCAGAGGCAGGGCTACTGCTCGCGGAGGCGATTAGGCACGTGGGGAAGAAATACCACATGCCGCACTACGTGGCGATCGCAGACGAATTGGAGTCGCTAAGCCGGGTCGAACTGAAACAGACCTGCGATATGAAAGATCCTACCGAAAAATAATACGAGGCGCGCCTGTAAAAATAAACGGAAGCCAGCAGGCAGAGTGGTTGCAGCAGGCCATCGAACGAGGGAAAACGAAACGTAGCGACGAGTGCCCACACTCATCTCGTTGAGTGATTCAGCTCGAACATGGATGGTCAGAGTGCGCTGTTACGTCGCTTTGCAATGACGGACCAGGCAGGGTTACGAATGTACTGTTTCCTAGAACTTATCCGCCGCCTTCTGCAGCGCCTTGTTCAGGGCCGTCGTGCACCGCGGACACGCCTTCGTCGGGCACTCCTTCAACGAAGGGATTACCGTTCTTGACATCCAGGATCCGTCAAAGCCTAAGGTTGTCAATTTCGTAGGGTGCGCACCGGATGCAGTCAAAGCGATCAAGGCAGGACGCCTGCTGGCAACCGTCAGCTACGATGCCTTGTCGCTGATAGCGATTGCTTTACAGGCAGCCATTCGGATTCTGGATGGTAAGCCGGTGGCCAAGGTGATCGAACTTCCTGCCGGGATTATCGATATATCAAACTGTGAAGTGTGGAATCGACCTTACGAGGAACGGCCGCTGCCCATGTGGGACGATGTCGTGACCGCTGACTTTGTGCCGTCCGATGGACCACCGATTAATTAGACATTGGTGACACGTCATCGTTCGGTGCTGGATGCACAAGACGCGAGACAATCAGCGTAAATTGCTCTCGGCGCTGCTGGGCCATTCCGGTCTACGCGCCGATCATGCCTTATGGTCTAATCGGACACGCGCCGAAGTGACGCGTCACGCAGGCGACCAGTAGTGCCGCGTCGGAATATGCATGCAGAGTCGAGGACGCGGACTTGAATGTCCGTAGGGCGTAATGCCCTAATTTTTCAACTCCAGTGGTCTCAAGTATGATTGCAACCCGAAAGGTGCCCATCAGGGCGAATATGTACCCTGAGATCTTTGATACTCGCGAACGCAAACGCAGGATTTCGACACGACACGAGTTGGCAGAACGAAGCCACGACCTGTGTAATGCGTCCAAAGGCAACAAGGCCGATTGATCGGCTGGCTGACGGTTGTTCGGTGGATAAAGTCAGCGTCAAATAAAGTCGCGGCTTGCAGCCGCCAGGCGGCAACACTACGTCCTCCTCACATACATCGCATGCAAGACGTGCGGCTTATCTGAAGATGAAGTGCCACTCTCTTTTTTCTTTTCTTCTCGGTCCTGACGAAGAGAGAGACGGGAGCAAGATCGATTCTGGGGTTCTGAAGGCCGCCGCAGACCTGTTCGAGCGCCAGGATCGTCTCGGTCGCTACACACTGCGTTCGCTGTTAGCTCTGACTGTTTGCGGGGTCGAATGCACGTGAAGATGGTCTGGTCTCAGAGGAGGTGCCGAGCAAAGTTGGCAGAACGAAGCCAAAATGACCAACAGGAACAATACGTTCGGTTTTTGGCGAAACGAACCCAACGTTCTCTTGAGCTTAGAAGGCCGGTCGGGCGCCTACATCATTTTTTGGCAAAACGAACCCAAAATGATCAACAGAAACAACGCGCTAGGTTTGACAACAAATCCATGCCTCCTGTGGCCGTCCAGCCTATTCGGCAGGCTGAGTTTCAAGCGTACCGCTGCCCGGCCGGTGATCGTCGGCGGATCGCGCCCGCCCGGTGAGCCAGGCCGACAGGCGGTCGAGATAGAGATAGATGACGGGCGTCGTGAACAAAGTGAGCGCCTGGCTCACCGCGAGGCCGCCGACCATCGCGTAGCCGAGCGGCTGGCGGATCTCGGAGCCGGTGCCGGCGCCGAGCATCAACGGCACGCCGCCGAGCATCGCCGCCATCGTCGTCATCATGATGGGACGGAACCGCAGTATCGCGGCGCGGCGGATCGCTTCGATCGGCGACAGGCCCTGGTCGCGGGTGCCGACGATCGCGAAGTCGACCAGCATGATGCCGTTCTTTTTCACGATGCCGATCAGGAGGATCATGCCGATCAGCGCGATCAGGCTGAAGTCGAAGCCGAACAGCATCAGCGTCAGCAGCGCGCCGACGCCGGCCGACGGCAGGGTGGACAGGATCGTGATCGGGTGGATGTAGCTTTCGTACAGGATACCGAGGATCAGGTAGACGACGATCAGCGCCGCGGCGATCAGCAGAGGCACGCTCGACAGCGAATCCTGGAACGCCTGCGCGTTGCCCTGGAACGTCGTGTTGATCGTCGCCGGCACATTGAGCTCGGCCTTGGCCCGGTCGATGGCGTCGGTGGCCTGGCCGAGCGCCACGCCCGGCGCCAGGTTGAAGCTGATGGTGATCGCCGGAAACTGGCCCTGATGGCTGATCGACAGCGGTTCGATCGGGTGCGTCGTCCATTTGGCGAAGGTCGACAGCGGCACTTCGCCGCCGGTGGTCGGGGAATGCAGGAAAATCCTGTCGAGGGTGGCCGGGTCGCCCTGCAACGAGGGCAGCACCTCCATGATGACGTAGTAGCTCGAGAGCTGCGTGAAGTACTGCGCGATCTGGCGCTGGCCGAAGGCGTCGTACAGCGTGTCGTCGATCATCTGCGGCGTCAGGCCGTATTGCGCGGCGCGGTCGCGGTTGATCTCGAGCGTCAGCGTCGTGCCGTCCGACTGCTGGTCGGTGGCGACGTCGCGCAGTTCCTTCAGCGTCTTGAACTTGGCGAGGATTTTCGGCGCCCAGGCGTTGAGCTCCTCGACGTTGGAGCCCTGCAGCGTGTACTGGAACTGGGTGCGCGACGCGCGGCCGCCGACGCGCACGTCCTGCGCCGCCTGCAGGAACAAGCGCGCACCCTCGACCTTGTCGAGCTTGCCGCGCAGCCGGGCGATGATCTGGTCGGCCGATACGTCGCGCTCGTCGCGCGGCTTGAGCGTGATATAGAGGCGGCCGGTGTTCGGCGGATTGCCCGATCCGCCCATGAACATGGCGAGATGGTCGACGGCCGGGTCGGCGCGCACGATATCGCCGAGCGCGCTCATGTGCTCCATCATCTTCTTCGGCGACACGTCCTGCGCGGCTTCGGCGATGCCGGTGAGCAGCCCGATGTCCTGCTGCGGGAAGAAGCCTTTCGGAATGATCACGAACAGCGTGACGGAGAGCGCCAGCGTGGCGAAGAACACGCACAGCGTGGCGAACTGGTGGCGCAGCACCAGATCGAGCCCGCGCTCGTAGCCGCGCAGCAGCGCGTCGAAGGCGCGCTCGCTCCAGGCATAGATTTTGCCGTGGTGCGCCTCCTTCGGCGGCTTGAGGAAGCGCGACGCCATCATCGGCGTCAGCGTGAGCGACACCGCCGCCGAGACGAAGATCGTCACCGACAGCGTCACGGCGAACTCGCGGAACAGGCGGCCGATGATGCCGCCCATCAGCAGCAGCGGGATCAGCACCGCGATCAGCGAAATGCTGATCGAGACGATGGTGAAGGCGATTTCCTTCGAGCCGCGCAGGGCCGCTTGCAGCGGCGTGTCGCCTTCCTCGACGTAGCGCGTGATGTTCTCGAGCATCACGATGGCGTCGTCGACGACGAAGCCGACCGCGATGGTCAGCGCCATCAGCGACAGATTGTCGAGGCTGTAGCCGAGCGGCCACATCAGGGCGCAGGCGCCGAGCAAGGCGAGCGGCACGGTCACGGCGGGGATGATGGTCGCCCACACGCTGCGCAGGAAGACGAAGATCACCATCACCACGAGCGCGATCGTGACGAGCAGGGTGAACTGCACGTCGCTGACCGCCGCGCGAATGGTCTGCGTGCGGTCGCTCAGCGTGAACACGTCGATCGACGGCGGCATCGCGGCGCGCAGTTTCGGCAACGCGGCCTTGATCTGGTCGACCGTGTTGATGACGTTGGCGCCCGGCTGCTTGAAGATGACGAGAATGACGCCGCGCTTGCCGTCCGCCCAGCCGGCCGAGGTCGTATCCTGCGGGCCGACCACGGCCTGGCCGATGTCGCGGACGCGGATCGGCGCGCCGGCGCGGTACGACACGATCGCGTTGTTCCACTCGCGCGCCTCGGTGATCTGGTCGTTCGTGTAAATCGTGTAGGAGCGCGTATTGCCGCGGATCGTGCCCTTCGGGTCGTCGACGGTCATGACCGAGAGCGGCGTCCGCACGTCCTCCAGTGACAGGCCCTTGGTGACGAGCTTGGCGGGATCGAGCTGGATGCGGATCGCCGGCTTTTGCTGGCCGCCCACCACCACCTGCGCCACGCCCGGAATCTGGCTGATCTGCTGCGCCAGCTTGGTCTCGACCTGATCGTCCACCTCTGTCAGTGGCAGCGTGTCGGATGTCGCGCCCAGCAACAGCACCGGCGCGTCGGCAGGATTGACTTTGCGGTAGGTCGGCGGGCTCGGCAGGTTCTTCGGCAATTGGCCGCCCGCCGCGTTGATCGCCGCCTGCACGTCGTTGGCGGCGGCGTCGATGCTGCGGTCGAGATCGAACTGGATCGTGATCGCGGTCGAGCCGACCACGCTCGTCGATGTCATCTGCGACACGCCGGGAATTTGCGCGAACTGTGTCTCCAGCGGTTGCGCCACCGCCGACGCCATGGTGTCGGGGCTTGCGCCCGGCAGGCTGGCGGAGACCTGGATGGTCGGGAAATCGACCTGAGGCAAAGGCGCGACGGGAAGATGCGGATAGGCAATCAGGCCGACGAATAGCAGGCCGGCCATCAGCAGCGAGGTGGCGATGGGCAGGCGAATGAAGGGTGCGGAGATGCCACCCGCCATGTCACTGCGCTCCGGTGACGTTGTCGGCTTGCTTGCCGTCAGCGGCTGCCGAGGTTTTGGCCGGCGCAGTCGCGCCGGCGTTTCTCGCGACGACCAGTGTGCCGTTGTTGAGCCGATATTGTCCACTGACGACGACGGTGTCGCCGGCCTGGATGCCGGACGTCACGACCGTCCGGTCGTCGCCTTCCTCGGCCACCTTGATAGGACGCATCTCGACCTTGTTGCCGCTGCCGACGACGAAGACGTAGAGGCCGTTCGGTCCGTGCTGAATGGCGTTGTTCGGAACGGCGATCGAGTCCTTCCGCGTATTGACGAGGAGACGGGTCGAGACCGCAAGACCCGGCCAGAGCGCGTTGTCCTTGTTCGCGAACGTGGCCTTCATCCGGATCGTGCCGCTGGCGGTATCGACCTGGTTATCGACGATCGAGAGATGCCCGTTCGCGAGTATTTTGGTGCCGTCGGACGACAGCACGGTCACCGGCACGGTGCCGCGCGCGAGCGCGTCGTTGATCGGGCCGACCTGCTCTTCCGGCGCGGTGAATACGACGGAGATCGGCTGCAGCTTGACGATGGTGACGATGCCGTTGGTGTCGGCCGCGTGCACGATGTTGCCCGGATCGATCAGGCGGAAGCCGGTCTTGCCGGTGAGCGGCGAGCGGATCGTCGTGTAGCTCAATTGGGTGGTGGCGTTGTCGATATTCGCCTGGTCGCCCTCGATCTGGGCCGTCAGCGTCGCCACGGTGGTCTTTTGCGTATCGAGTTGCTGACGCGAGGCGAAGTTCTGCTCGGCCAGCGTCGAATAGCGCTCGAGGTCGAGCTTGGCGTTGGCGAGGCTCGCTTCGTCCTGCGCCTTCTTGGCTTTGGCCTGATCGAGCGCCGCCTGGAAGGGCCGCGGATCGATCTCCACCAGCACGTCGCCCTGCCGGACGATTTGGCCTTGCCGGAACGAAACCTTGGTGACCTGGCCGTCGACGCGGCTGCGCACCGTCACGGTGTCGTAAGGCTGAACCGTGCCGAGGCCATCGAGATAAACCGGAAAGTCGCCCTTGCGCGCGGTGTAGGTGCCGACGGGAACGGGCTGTGGGCCGGCGTTCCGGTCAGCCTGTGCGGTCCTCGCGGCATGGGCGTGCCAGTACGTCCAGCCGCCGGCCAGAGCGACGATAACGATACCGAGTGCTGCGTAGCCCTTGCGGCTGCGCAGGCTGGACGATGGGCCTTCTATCAATGCTCGCTCCGCTGGAAGCCGTTTTTTATTCTTGGTTTCAGCGGGATATACGGCTGACGGATGTGGCCGTTCCATGCCGGCCGAGATTAAATTTCGGAAGGGCGTTGTTTATGCTGCGTTTATGCGCCGTGACGGCGAACGACGTCGCACGCGTCAGGCGTCATATGACTCGCGTTATTTAAATCCATGAGGCCGGCACGCATCGACCCCGCGACCTTCGGCGCGAGACGAGTGCGGGGTCATGGGCAGACCCGCCCTGCGGGCAGCCAGGAAAGCTGACGATTGCCCGGTCAGCTTACGGCACGCAGCCGGGGCGGCGGGGTTCGCAGCCGGTCCTGCGCCGAGACCAGCCGGTGCATGACCTTGAGATCGCGTTCGCCAAGCTCGAGGCAGGCATCCGCCCACACCTGAACGATGCGGTCGAGCTCCTTGAGCGAAATCGTGTTGACGTGACGGCCGGCCTGATAAACGGCGCTGATGCCGGTGTAACGGCGCCTGCTGCGCGCGATGTAAGCCTTGGCCTCTGCAAGTCCTTCGCCCGGCTCGGCGAGAATGTGGACGAGGCCGAGTTCATGCATTTCCGCGGCGGTATAGGTCTTGCCGCTGAGGATGATTTTTTCAGCAAGAGGCGAGCCAACCCGGCGTGCGAGCAGGCTGTAGGCTCCCATGCCGGGGAACAGGCCGAAGATGTTTTCAGGGAAGCCGAATTTCGCCTGACGTTCCGCAACGATGACGTTGAACGACAGCAAGGATTCGAAACCGCCGCCGAGCGCATCGCCCTGGGCCAGGGCCATCGTGATCGTCGGCAGCCCCAGCCCATTCATGTTCTTGTGCAGGATTCTCACGCATGACTGGCCGTAGGCGACCAGCGCCTTGCGATCCCGCTCCCGGATCTTTTGCGTGAAGTAGTCGAGGTCTCCGCCCAGACTGAAGATCCCAGGCGTGCGGGATCCCAGGATAAGGAACCGCAACTCGCTTTTGCGGTCGCCGAACATGGCGGCGATACCGCGCTGCCAAGCATGGAAATCGTCGAGGAGATGGAGATTGTAGCTCGGCCGGCCACGCGGGCGCATGAAGGTCCACAGCGATCCCGTGCTGTCGTCCCAGGACACATCAAGTTGCTCGAGCGCAAACATGCGCCGCGCATCGACATTCTGGGGATCGAGCCGCAGGGCGGCGGCAGCGGGAAATATGGAAGGCAAGTCGTCCGGCGCGGCAGTTGGATTGTCGGGTGACCACGCAACAGGACTGGACATTTCATCACCGCATTAACTGACTATTAAACATAACAAGCTCTGACGACGCTGAACAATGAATTTGCTCAGAGAGTGCCGCTGCCTGAAATGCAGAGCGCGATGGCGGTGCGGGAAATGCCCGGCAAATCGCGCCGATTCACGAATTAACCAAAAACCGAACTTTTAGGCTCGGCTCTGGCGGCTGCCTTGCGGTCACTCGTTCGAAGTTGATGACCGATAAACAACGCAAGCAGCGTTAGTTCGAATTGAGAGAGAAATATTTTCCATCCGTTCGCCAAACGCATGAATTTTACCTTTGAATTGCCGGCTTTCTCAACGTCGACTCCGTAGGTTGCGGCAACAAAACGTGCTGCGACATGCTGATTTCGACGCTTCTTCAAACTCGCCGGTCCGATGCGAGGCTGCCCGACGAGATCCGGGCGTCGCTGGTCGAATCGCTTTTTGCCCCGATTGCATCGCTGCTGGTCGGGGCGATTGCGTGTTCGATCATCGGCGCCGCCGTGGCGTGGCGATCCGGCAATCTGTGGATTATGGCTGTGTCCGTGGCGATCTTCGTCGTCGGGATGCTGCGCGTCGCGTCGGCCATTTTTTATCGCCAGAGCAGGGCGCGTGAGCACGCGAGTGCCGTCCGGTTGTGGGAGCGCATCTACGAATACGGCGCATGGGGCTTTGGAGGCCTGCTTGGCCTGTTGTGCTGGATGACGATCGCGTTGACGTCGGATGCGGCCCTGCAGATGGCGGTCAGCACCTCGACGGCCGGCTATGCCGCCGCCATCTCGGGGCGCAACGCAGGGCGCCCCTTCATTGCGCTCGGTCAGCTTGCGCTGTCGACCTTGCCTCTCTCGCTGGTTCTGCTGTGGCAGCCCGACTGGATTTACAAGGCGCTCGGCGTGGTCGTGCTGCTGTTCATCTACGGCATGGTCGACATCACGCTCGGTATCCGCAACGTGATCATCCAGGCGCTCACCATGACGCAGAAGGAAGCCGCGCTTGCCGCCCGCTTCGAGGAGCAGGCGCACCGCTTCGACGTCGCGCTCAACAACATGTCGCACGGGCTCTGCATGCTAGACCTGCGAGACCGCCTTCAGGTGTGGAACGAGCGCTTCCTCGAGTTGATGAATCTCAAGTCGAGTTCGGTCAGGGTCGGGATGACTCTGCCGACTCTCCTGCGTCACAGCATCCGTGCCGGAAATCACGGCGGCAAGACCGCCAAGACGGTATTCAGTGAATTCGCTCGCGGCTTGCAGCGCTCGCGCTACGAGCAAGTCCAGACGTCGCCTGACGGCGAAAAAGTCATCGCGCTGTCGCGGCGCGTCATGGCGGACGGCGGTTCGGTCATCATTCTGGAGGACATCACCGAACACAGGCGCGCGCAGGAACGTATCGATTACCTCGCCCGTTACGACGAACTGACCGGTCTCGCCAATCGCATGCAGTTTCGTGAGGAGATTGCGAGCATACTCGCCGCGCGACGGCATGAGAGCCACGTCGCGTTGCATCTCATCGATCTCGATCGGTTCAAGACCGTGAACGACACGCTGGGGCACCCCTGCGGCGACAAATTGCTCAAGGAAGTCGCGGATCGGCTCCGGATGGTGATCCGGCCCGGAGACATTGTGACTCGTTTTGGCGGCGATGAGTTTGTGGTGTTGCAGACGCACGCCGACAACCGCCAGGCTGCGGAATCCCTTGCACAACGCATCGTCAGGGCGATCACCGATCCTTTCGAGATCGACGAGCACCGGATCGATATCGGCGCGTCGATCGGCATTGCGATGGCTTCCGCGGACGGCACGGATATCGATCAGCTTCTGAAGAAGGCTGACATGGCGCTTTATGCTGCCAAGCGCGGCGGACGTGGAAGTCATCAGTTCTTCGCGGTCGAAATGGAAGAGGCGATGCAGGCGAGGCGCGCGCTCGAACTCGATATGCGGGAGGCGCTCACGTCAAATCAGTTCCGACTGATGTTCCAGCCGCTCGTCGACCTGCAGACCGGAAGGACGACAGCTTGCGAGGCCTTGGTGCGGTGGCATCATCCGAGGCGTGGCATGATTCTGCCCTCGATTTTCATACCAGTTGCCGAGGAAACCGGTATGATCATCGAAATCGGCCAGCGCATTCTCGAGCTTGCTTGTGTCGAGGCGGCGAGTTGGCCCAGTACCGTCAAGGTTTCCGTGAATCTTTCGCCGGTACAGTTCAAGAATTCGAGCCTTGTCTTGCACGTGGCGTCCGCGCTGGCGAAATCGGGACTGCGCGCGCAGCGTCTCGACCTCGAGATCACCGAGCGTCTGTTGCTCGAAGACTCCGAGGAGACGCTGATCGCGATGCAGCAACTGAAGGATCTCGGTGTCAACATGTCGCTTGACGACTTCGGCACAGGCTATTCGTCGCTGAACTACCTGCTGAAGTTCCCGTTCAAGAAGATCAAGATCGACCAATCCTTTATCCGCGACAGGGAAACGGAGCGGGACGCGCGCTCGATCATCAAGGCCATCGCGAACCTCGGTGCCAGCATGGAGAAAATCGTCGTCGCCGAAGGAATCGAAACCGAGGAGCAGATGAAGATGGTCAAGCGGCTCGGTTGCCACGAGGGCCAGGGTTTTCTGTTTGGATCGCCCATGACGGGTGAGGAGATTTTGGCGAAGCTCAAGTCAGAGGCGCCGAAGCCTCACCTTGTCGCTCCGCATCGGGACATCACCCAGGCGTCCTGAAGCCTGGCTGCGACATCGCTGGAATATCTATTCCCAAGCCGCGCCTTTCAACGCATCCAGCGGGAATTTGAGGTAGCGCTTGCCGTTGCTCTCGGGCTCCGGCAGGCGGCCACCGTTGATATTCACCTGCAGCGCGTGGAGGATGAGCTTCGGCATTGGCAGCGTGGCGTCTCGGGTTGTCCTGATGCGAACAAAGTCCGCCTCGGTTTTGGCCGCGACCACGTGGATGTTGGATGCCTTCTGCTCGGCGACCGTGCTTTCCCAGCGTGCCTCGCGGCCGTTGGCCTTGTAATCGTGACCAGTGAAGACGCGCGTTTCGCCGGGCAAGGCAAGGATGCGCTGGATCGAGCGCCATAGCGTGCCGGCATCGCCGCCCGGGAAATCGCACCGCGCCGTGCCGGAGTCCGGCATGAACAGTGTGTCGTGGACGAAGGCGGCGTCGCCAATGACATAAGTGATCGACGCGAGGGTATGTCCCGGCGAGAACATCACGGCCACATTGATGTCGCCGATGCGGAAGGTGTCGCCGCCGGCGAACAGCCGGTCCCACTGCGACCCGTCGGCTGGAAAGTTGCTGCCGAAATTGTAGATGGTCTTCCACAGCGTCTGGACGTCGACGATGCGCGCGCCGATCGCCGTCGGCGCGCCGGTCCTGTCCTTGAGATAATGCGCGGCCGAGAAATGGTCCGCGTGCGGGTGGGTGTCGAGGATCCATTCGACCGTCAGGCCTTGCGATGCGATGTAGTCGAGAATGCCGTCGGCCGATCGCGTCGCGGTCGCGCCGGACTTCTCGTCGAAGTCGAGGACCGGGTCGACGATGGCGCAGCGCCTGGTCGAGGGGCAGGCCGCCACATATTGTATGCTGCCGCTTCGCTCCTCGTAGAATCCCTTGACGAGCGGTATTTGTGCCTTCGCGGTTATCGTCGCCCTTGAAGCCATTCGCGCAAGCTAGCCGGAGCACTTGATACGGGAAAGGATACTTTTGTCGCTACCGCTTTGGACCGTTGAATTGCGTGCCCTCGAGCTCGATGAAAATGCGATAGGCGTTGCCGCGGTTGTTGGCGTCGAACGCGGGCATATCCTTGTATTTCGACCAGTCGGTCTTGCGGTAGGCGATGTCAAAATCGATCCAGCTTTCGACGGCCGCGCCCATCGCCGCGCGGACGTATTGAATGTAGTCGCGCGTGAAGGCGATCGCCTCTTTCGCGGCTGCAGATGGCTTGCCGTGCCCCGGAATGATGAATCTCGGGTTGAGCTTCTCGACCTCGGCCAGCGCCTTGAGCCACTGCGTCGTGCTGACGTCGTCGGCGTTCATGAACGGGATGCGGCCGTTCTGCACGATGTCGCCGGCGAACAGCACGCCCTCGGGTTGCACCAGCATCATCATGTCGCTCGCCGAGTGGGCGGGTCCGGCGTAAACCATTTGAAAATCGTGCGTGCCGAGCGTCAGCGTCAGGCGGTCAGAAAAGGTGATGTCCGGCGGCACGACACGGGTCTCCTTGTTGACCCATGGTGCCAGCGCCTCGCGGCGCTGATCGAGCCGCTGCGACGACCGCTCCTCATTCGTCTCGTCGTTTTCCTCCTTGTACTCGCGGGCGCGGTCCTGAGCGATGATGACCGTGCCGGTGTGATCGCGAAACGCCTGAAGGCCGTAGATATGGTCGGCGTGGTAATGGCTCAGAACGTTGTAGCGTATCGGCTCGGTGGTGCGCTTGCGAATCTCCTGCAGCAGGGCCCAGCCGAGGCTCGGGGTTCCGAGCGCGTCGAACACGACGACGCCCTTCGATGTCACGACGAAGCCGGCGTTCGACGTGTGGCCCTCGTTTGCGTGCGAAGGAACGCCGGGATGACCGATCGTGTAGTAGATCGGCGCGCCAGGCACCTGCTCGATCTTCAGAGGCGTATCGAGCGGCGCATAATCCTGGGCATGCGCGGGGAGCACTACGGCGAGCAGCGTCAGGGACAACAGGCTCGCGAAATGCGCGCTTCGTAACATGTGCACTGCAAAACCACCGTGCTGAATTTTTCTGGACCGCCGGACATATTCAGTTCAGTGTATATGTCGGAGGATGCCGGAGATGAAAGCAAATAAATCAGGTTCGGAGCAAAAGCAGAAATCCGAATCGATCGGCCGCCGCGGATTTCTCGCGCTGGGTTCCGCCTTGGCCGGGAGCGCAATGATGGGCGGCAAGGCCGCCGCCGCCGACAGTTATCCGCCGAAAGACCCCGATTGGTCGCTGATGCTCGGCCCGGGCGTGGTCGACCGGCCCTACGGGCAACCGTCGCAGTTCGTCAAGGGCGTCATCCGACGCAACGTGCCGTGGCTGACGGCAACGCAGGAATCGTCGGTCAGCTTCACGCCGCTCCAGGACCAGCCCGGCATCATCACCGCCAACGGGCTATTCTTCGAGCGCTATCACGGCGGCCGCGCCACCGTCGACCCGGCGCAGCACAGGCTGATGATTCACGGCATGCTCGAGCGGCCGCTGTTGCTGACCATGGACGACATCAGGCGCTTTCCATCGGTCTCGCGTATTCATTTCATCGAGTGCCCCGCCAACGGTGGCATGGAATGGCGCGCGGCGCAGCTCAACTCGCTGCAGTTCACGCATGGCATGGTGAGTTGCGCCGAATGGACCGGCGTCAAGCTGTCCACGCTGCTCGATGAAGTCGGACTGAAGAAGGATGCGAAGTGGGCGCTGGTCGAGGGCGCGGACGCCGCGCATATGGATCGCAGCCTGCCGATCGAGAAATGCCTGGACGACGTTCTGGTCGTCTACGGCCAGAACGGCGAGGCGTTGCGGCCGGAGCAAGGCTTCCCGCTGCGCCTCATCGTGCCAGGCTGGCAGGGCAACGTGAACATCAAGTGGCTGCGCCGCATCCAGATCGGCGATCAGCCATGGTTCACGCGTGAAGAGACGTCGAAATACACCGAGCTGATGAAAGACGGGACGGTCAGGGGTTTTACCTGGCTTATCTACGCCAAGTCCGTCATCACGTTCCCCTGTCCGGAGAAGCCGCTGAAAGGCGCCGGCATCTACGAGATTCGCGGCTTCGCCTGGTCCGGCAAGGGCAAGGTCACGCATGTCGATGTATCGACCGACGGCGGGGTCAACTGGGAACGCGCCAAGCTGCAGGACCCGGTGCTGCCGAAGGCGCTCACCAGGTTCACGCATGAGTGGCGCTGGGACGGCAAGCCGACGCTGCTGCAATCGCGCTGCGTCGACGAGACCGGCTTCGTGCAGCCGACCATTTCCGAACTGCGCGCCGTGCGCGGCGTCAACGGCATTTACAACAACAACGCGATCCAGACGTGGCAGGTGAAGCCGGACGGGAGCGTCTACGATGTCCAACTCGCGTAAGCTCTTTCTCGGTCTGTCGGTTGTCTCCGCGCTGTGCGTGGGACCTGCGATCGCTGGCGATGGCCATCCGGCGGGCTATTTCGGCTATGGCCGCGCGCCCACGGATGCCGAAATCGCCGGCTGGTCCATTGCCGTGCGCCCCGACGGCCAGGGTCTGCCGCCCGGCAAAGGCAGCGTGGCGGAGGGTGCCGAAATCTATTCCGATCAGTGCGCCGCATGTCATGGCACGTTCGGCGAAGGCGAGGGCCGCTATCCGAAACTGGCCGGCGGCCAGTTGACGGGCGATCGTCCCGAACCGACGGTTGGGAGCTATTGGCCGTTCGCCACCACGCTGTTCGACTATATCAATCGCGCGATGCCGTTCCCGGCGCCGCACCAGTTAACGGCCGATCAGGTGTATGCGATGGTCGCGTACATCCTGAATCTGAATAACATCGTCGATAATAATTTCGTTGCGGATCGTGATAGCGTGCCTAAGGTCAAGATGCCGCATCGCGATGCATTCTTGTGGCGCGATCCGAGGCCTGATACCGCTGCGAAGGAATGCATGACGAATTGCGTCGATCCGGGCTCGATCAGGATCGAATCGACGGCGGAAGGAAAAAGCCTGACGCCCCGGACCACCGGGCCGCTGGACGAAATGAAACCGGAATAAGTCTGTCGCAACGGACGCGGGTAAGGGAGGATTGGGAGATGAGCCAGCGACGCGGGGTGTCCGCCATTATCGCCGGGGGCGCGTTCGCGGCTCTGATGGCCGCGCAGGGCGCGGCGCTCGCCGCACCGTTCGACGGACAGAAGCTCGCCTTTGACCGCAGCAAGGGCAACTGCCTGACCTGTCATGTCATCAAGGGCGGCGACTCGCCCGGCAATGTCGGCCCCGAACTCAATGACATGAAGTCGCGTTTTCCGGATCGCAAGGAGCTTGTCGCTATTATCTCCGACGAGACCAAGCGCAATCCTCAGACGGTGATGCCGCCGTTCAAGCGCAATCTCATTCTCAACGATCAGGAAATCGAGGCAATCGTCGACTTCCTTTACACACGCTGAACGAGTTTCGACAGGAGCAACGACTATGATGTTTTCGCCGGATGCGTCAGGACGCACGCGACGAACGATTCTCAAGGGCGCGATCGCCGGTGGGCTTGCCGGGTTGACGCTGGGGAGCTTTCCGTTCCCGGCGTTCGCGGACGCGGATGCAAAGCAATGGCCTCAGGATGCCTTCAAGCAGAAGTCGGAGGCGGACGCGCTGAAGGCGCTCTACGGCAAGCCGGCCGAGGCGTCCGACAAGGTCAGTCTCGACGCGCCAGAAATCGCCGAGAACGGCGCGGTGGTGCCGATTACCGTCGACAGCTCACTGCCGAACGTCACCGGCGTCGCCATTCTGGTGCTGGAAAATCCGTTCACGCTTGCCGCGGCCTACAAGATTCCCGAAGGCACCAAGCCCGCGGTTGCGAGCCGCCTCAAGATGGCAAAGACGACCAAGGTCGTTGCCGTCGTCGAGTCCGGCGGCAAGCTCTATAGCGCGACCAAGGAAGTCAAAGTGACCGTCGGCGGCTGCGGCGGCTGAAACAGAGGAAAGGCTGAGATCATGGCAAATACGATCCGCATCCGCGCTGTCGCCAGCGGTGATACGACGGAGGTGCAGTCGCTGATCCGGCATCCGATGGATTCCGGCTTCGTCAAGGATTCGAAGGGGCAGTTGATTCCGCCGCACCACATCGAGGTGGTGCAGTTCGAGCATGGCGGCAAGGTGGTGTTCACCGCGCTGTGGGGGCCGGCGGTCTCCAAGGATCCATATCTGAAGTTCAGCTTCCAGGGCGGCAAGAAGGGCGACGACCTCAAGGTGAGCTGGGTCGACAACAAGGGCGAGAGCGATTCATTCGTCGGGAAGATTCAATAAACGGTCGGCAAGAACCGGAACGGGAGGATTGAAAATGCTGCGCAAGGTTTGTCTTGCGGCGGCGATCGTCGCAGTTACGGCGCAACCGCTGTTGGCCGCGAGCGGCGTCGATCCGCAGGCCGATTTCAAGGCGTTCCGCAAATACTTCACGGAACGCTTCCCCAAGGTGCCGCTCAACGACTTCGTCAACGGTCCCTATTCGATGGACGAGGGGTTGCGCAAGCAATGGAAGGCGATCGACGAATTCCCACCCTATGAGTTTGCCGTCGATCAGGGCAAGCAGATGTTCGAGACGCCATTCAAGAATGGCAAGACCTACGCCGACTGTTTCCCGAACAAGGGCATCGGCGTGCGGCAGCTCTATCCGATGTTCGACGAGAAGTCCGGCGAAGTGGTCACGCTCGACGTGGCGATCAATAAGTGCCGCGAGGCGAACGGCGAGAAGCCGTACGATTACAGCAAGGACGACATGGCGGCTTTGACCGCGTACATGGCGTACACGTCGCGCGGCAAGCCGATGGACATCAAGATTCCGAACGACCCGCGCGCGCTCGCCGCCTACAAGGCCGGCGAGGAATACTTCTACACCCGCCGCGGCCAGCTCAACTTCTCTTGCGCGAGTTGCCACGTGCAGAACCCAGGCAACCACATCCGCAGCGAGGTTCTCGCGCCGGCCTTGGGCATCCTGAACGCGATGCCGATCTATCGCTCCGCCTGGGGCGGCATGGGAACGACCAGCCGCCGCCTTCGCAGTTGCAACAGCCAGGTCCGTGGCACGCCGTTGTCCGCGGAATCGCCGGAATACCGCAACGTCGAGTACTTCCTGTCCTACATGGCGAACGGGCTGCCGATTTCCGGCCCGGGCGCGCGGCCGTAGCGCGAGCGGGAGAGACCATCATGCATCGAAATCTGATCAAGCTCGCAGTCGCCGCATCCTGCCTCACCCTTGCGACCGCGGCCGTCGCCGCCTCGGCCGACGACTACAAGGCCGCGGCGGCCAAGGCCGAAGCGGCGATCAAGGCGGCGCATGCCGCCCGCAACGAGTGGACGACGACGGCCGACGAGATGAAAGCGGCGAAGAAGGCTGCGGACGCTGGTAACTTCGACGAGGCAGTCAAACACGCGCACGAAGCCGAGGCGCTTGCCAACGCCTCGATCGCGCAGGCCAAGGAGCAGGAAAAGCTCTGGCCGGATGCCGTGATTCGCTGATGCGAACACGCGGATTAAAGGGTACATGACGATGCGTCGCCGTGAGGTGCTGAAGCTGCTAGGCGCAGCAGCGGCGTGCGGGATCGCGCCTTATGATGTCGCTAGCGCGGCGGGTGGCGAGGACATTTACGCGATCGGAAAGTTCGGCAGCGCGCGCCTGCTGCACATGACGGATACGCACGCGCAGCTTAATCCCGTCCATTTCCGCGAACCGAGCGTCAATCTCGGCATTGGCTCGATGCAAGGCCGGCCGCCGCATCTGGTCGGCAAGGCGTTTCTCGATCATTTCGGCATCAAGCCGGGAACGAGGCAGGCGCACGCCTTCACCTGTCTCGACTTCGCCAAGCAGGCTCGTGAGTACGGCCGGCTGGGCGGCTTCGCGCACCTCAAGACTCTGATTGATCGATTACGCGCCGAAGCCGGGTCCGGCAGGTCCCTCCTGGTCGATGGCGGCGATCTCGTTCAGGGCAGTGGCGTCGCCGACGCGACCGGGGGCGCGGCGCTGATCGAGGCCGCCAATCTGCTCGGAATTGAGGCACTAACCGGCCATTGGGAGTTCACCTATGGCGAGGACCGGCTGCTCGAACTCATCAAATCGTTCAAGGGCGAGTTCCTGGCGCAGAATGTGTTTCTGACCGAGGAGGCCGCGTTCAACGACAAGCCGGCCCTCGACAGCGCCAGCGGCCGCGTCTTCAAACCGGCGACGGTGAAGGAGGTCGGCGGCTACCGTATCGGCGTCATCGGCCAGGCCATGCCCTACGTGCCGATCGCGCATCCCAAGCGCTTCACGCCGGACTGGACCTTCGGCATCCGGGACGCCGAAATGCAGAAGCTTGTCGACGGGTTGCGGCAGAAGGAGAAGGCCGACGCCGTGATCCTGCTGTCCCACAACGGCATGGACGTCGATCTCAAGCTTGCGAGCCGCGTCACCGGCATTGACGTCATCCTCGGCGGCCACACTCATGATGCGGTGCCGCAGCCGGTTTCGGTAGCGAACGCCGGCGGCAAGACCTTGGTGACCAATGCCGGCTCGAGCGGCAAATTCCTCGCCGTCGTCGACCTCGAGCTCGGCAAGGGCGCGGTCAAGGATGTGCGCTATCGCCTGCTGCCGGTTTATGCCGATCTGCTCAAAGCCGATCCGGACATGCAGGCGCTGATCGATCGCGCCGGCAAGCCGCATGCGGCCGCCTATTCGGAGAAACTCGCGGTGTCCGATGCGCTTCTTTACCGGCGGGGCAACTTCAACGGCACGATGGATCAATTGATCTGCGATGCGTTACGCCACGAGCTCGATGCCGAGCTGGCGCTGTCGCCGGGCTTCCGCTGGGGTAACACCATGCTCCCGGGCGAAGCGATTACCATGGAGGATGTACTGTCGGAAACCGCCATCACCTATCCGCAGGTCTATGTCACCGAGATGACCGGTGCGCAGATCAAGGCTGTGATGGAGGACATCTGCGATAATCTGTTCAATCCCGATCCGTATTTTCAGCAGGGCGGCGACATGGTCCGCATCGGCGGCATGGACTATAGTTGCGCGCCGGGAGAAACCGTGGGTAAGCGCATTTCCGATCTGACGCTCGATAACGGCAAGCCGCTCGAGCCGGACAAGAGTTACAAGGTGGCGGGCTGGGCCTCGGTCAATCCGCAGACCGGCAAGCCGGTGACCGAGGTGTTTGCCAACTATTTGCGCGCGCAGAAGACCGCGCAGCCGAAAAAGCTCAATCGTGTCGTGCTCAAGGGTGTCGACGGCAATCCGGGAATTGCCGGGTAAAGGACACATGCTCCGCATCGGGCAAATCCTGGCGATGATATTTGTGCTGCTCGCTCCGGTGGCGGCGCAGACACCTTCGCCGGCCGACAAGCCGTTCGCCGATCATCATATCGTGCTGCAACTGTCCGACTCCGGCCAGGCCAAGCAGCTTCTGGTGCTGAGCGTCGCCTATAATCTTCTCAAGGCGTATGGTCCGGACAAGATCGCGATCGAGGTCGTGGCGTTCGGGCCGGGCATCGATTTGCTTCGTGCCGGGAGTTCAAACAAGGTTCGTGTCGACAGCCTGATCTCGCAGGGCGTGCAGTTCGATATCTGCATGAATACAGTCGAGACGCTTGAGCGCGAAGGAAAGCACGTTGACATCAATCCGAAGGCCGTTCGGGTCCAGGTCGGCGTCGGCCGTATTCTGGAGCTCGCGGAAAAGGGTTACACGCTCGTGCGGCCCTAGATGAGGAGGTTGTGATGAAATCGGTATCGCGTCGTTTTGCGGCTTTGACCGCCGTTGCCGCCACTGTTGGATTCGCGGCGCGCGGCCATGCCGACGAACCCAAGGCGCATCGTGTTGCGTTCCATGTCGACCAGAACGATCCCAAGGTCATGAACCTGGCGCTTAACAACGTCTCGAACCTCTTGGAATATTACCAGGGAAAGGGCGAGAAGGTTGAGGTCGAGGTCGTCGCGTATGGGCCCGGCCTCAACATGCTGCGCGAGGACATGTCGCCGGTGAAGGGACGCATCGCCAGTATGAAGAACGACGCGTTCAATGCCAACCTCGCCTTTTCGGCGTGCGGCAACACCAAGCGCCACATGGAGAAGGCCGAAGGCCATCCAATCCAGATCATCTCGCAGGCGCATGTCGTCCCGGCGGGTATTGTTCGGCTGACCGAGTTGCAGGAGCAGGGCTGGACTTACATCAAGCCGTAGAGGCCTCCATGAAACGCTTTGCCTTAATCGTCGCGATGCTGCTCGCTATTCCGGCGGCAGGTCACGCAGACAGCGCGCTGGTCACTTACAAATCGATCGCGCCCGATACGGCCCTCGAGCTTGCAGAGGCGGCGTTGAAGAAGTGCCGCGCCGATGGCTATCAGGTTGCCGTCATCGTGCTGGACAGGTTCGGCGCGCCGCTGGTCGGCCTGCGCGATCGCTATGCTAGCCTCGGGGCCTGGGACATCGCGACTGGAAAGGCCTGGACCGCGATCAACTTCGGTCGCGATACCAGCGTGTTGATCAAGGACGGTAATATCACGCCGGCGCTGGCTAGGGCGCCGCGTGTGATGCTGTCAGCCGGCGGTGTCATCATCGAGGCGGCGGGTTCGATTATCGGCGGCGTCGGGGTGGCGGGCGCGCCCGGCGGCGACAAGGACGAAGCCTGCGCCAAGGCCGGGCTCGACGCCGTTCGTGACAAGCTCGATTTCTAGTCGCGCAATGCCTTTCAAGTTAGGCTTAGAAGCCTTTTTATTTCAAATAGTTAAATGACGGTTGGCGGTTGCCAGCGTAGGCCGCCGGCGTGTTTGCCGGGATTGTCGGGCGGGCCGCACCGGAGCGTGAATTAACCTCTCATCAACCGGACGATGCGATTTGTCATGCGATGAGATCCACGCAGCGCGCGACGGTGCGCCGGACCGTGGCGCTGCTTGGAGCCGCGGGGCTGTTGCTCGTGACCAGCAGCGCGATGCTGGCCACCGAGCATACAGACCGCGCCGAGTGGCAGGCCAAATACCGGCGGCCGACCGAGATTCCCTTCCCGAACAGCGATCCCTACTCCGAGCCCAAGGCTCGTCTCGGCCGCATGATGTTCTTCGATCCGATCTTGTCGGGTTCGCGCGTCCGCTCGTGCGCGACCTGCCATAATCCATCGCTGTCTTGGAGCGACGGTTTGCCCCGGGCCGTCGGCGAACACCAGCAGGCCCTGTCGTTGCGGTCGCCGACATTGCTGAACGTGGCCTGGGTGCCGAAACTCGGCTGGACCGGTCACTTCCGCAATCTTGAATCGGTCGCGATGGGGCCGATCACCGCGCCGAGCAACATGAATATCAGCGAGGCCGAGCTGGTGCGCCGGCTGACGGCGATTCCCGGTTATGTCGACGCCTTTGAGGCCGCTTTCGGCGAGGGGCCGATAAACCGCAAGAAAATCGAATCCGCGTTGGCGACCTACGAACGCACGATCGTCTCGGCCAATGCGCCATTCGATCACTGGCTTGCCGGCGACGAAAACGCGATCACCGACGCGGCCAAGCGCGGCTTCGACCTGTTCAACGGCAAGGCCAATTGCGTGGCGTGTCACAGCGGCTGGGCTTTCACGGATTCGTCGTTCCACGACATCGGCGTCGCCAAGGGCAACGACATCGGCCGGGGCACAATATTCCCGACATCGGTCAAGCTGAAATACGCCTTCAAGACGCCGACGCTGCGCGATGTCGCCCGGCGCGCACCGTATATGCACGATGGTTCGGAACCGACGCTGGAGGCGGTGATCGATCTCTATAATCGTGGCGGCGTTGACCGGCCAAGCCGCGCCGAAGACATCCGTCCGCTTCATCTCACGGATGCCGAGAAGGCCGACCTCGTGGCGTTCCTGAAGACGTTGACCGGCGTTCCCGAGCCGGTCACGATTCCGCCTTTGCCGCGCTAGCGGCAGTCGGCGCTCGCGATCGATCAGATCATCGCCGGAAGCGCGCAGCCGATGGCCGCGAAGCCGCCCAGTAGCATGAGGCCCGCGGCGGTTTCGAGCGTCTCCCGGGTCATGGGGAAGCGTTCGGATGCGTAGGCGGTGAAACCGCCCAGCGTGACAGTGAGAACGCTTAGTATGCCTGTCATCGAGTCCTCCCAGGCGAGCTCTTTCGGCTGCGCGGCGAGCTGTACGCTTCCGCGCTTAGTGGCCGCCTAGGATGATCGCGACAATTTGAGCTAACGCGCCGCTTTGATCGCGAGCGCGGTAACGAAGGTTAACCAAGACCTAACTTTGGATTCACGAGGGTCTTAAAATTTGTGGTAAAAGATAAGTTATTCCAGTGAGCTCGGCGGGGCGGTGAAACTGGCAATTTAAGTCTCTATTGCGCGTCGTGGTGGGGAATCTTTCATGAGCCGTCTGCCGAGTTGGCTGCGCTGTGCAGCAGCAATTCCGTCTGCCTTCTTGGTTAATGCGCTGCTTGCCGGCAGCGCCAGCGCACATGTCAAATGGTTCTGCGCGTTCAACGTTGCCGGCCAGCCGCGCGGCCTTGAGCAGGTTCTGTGCCCGGATTTCGAGCTTCTCTTCGGCATGTCGGTGCTCACCCTTGCGGCCGGGGCGCTGCTGGAAAGCACGCCGGTTGGCGCCGCGATGGTGCGTTCTTTGGATCGCGCGACGGCCTATATCCGCGACAATATCGAGATCATCTTCCGTGCGTGCACGGCGTTTTTTTTCATCGCGATCTGGGGCCTCGGCGGCGTGCTGCTGACCCCGGAGCTGAAGACCGACTCGAGCCTGATCGGCGCTATTCAGCTTGGCGTCGCCGCCAGCATGTTGTCGCGGCGGACCATGCCACTCGGCGCGGCCGGGATTTTCGTCATCTTTGCCGTCGGCGTCTGGAATTATGGCGTTTTCCATCTTGCCGACTATCCGATCTTCCTTGGCGTCGCACTCTATCTGGCGCTCGTCGGCCTGCAGACGACGTTTTTTGGCTACCGCGCGCTTGACGTGGTGCGTTGGTCCGCAGGAATCACATTGATGTGGGCGTCGATCGAAAAGTGGGCATATCCGCAATGGTCGTTCCCGCTTTTCATCCAGCACCCGGATATGACGGCCGGCTTCTCGGCGGAATTCTTCATGCGCGCTGCAGGCGCCGTGGAATTCGCTCTCGCATTTGCGCTGGTGTGGACGCCTCTGGTGCGTCGCGTCGGCGCGACGATCCTGACCGCAATGTTCATCAGCGCTGTATTCGAATTTGGCAAGATCGACCTGATCGGTCACGCGCTGATTGTCGTCGTGCTGCTCGGCGCGATTTCTGACGACGCCCCCACCGAGGTCTCGCTGGTCCGCCGGTCGTGGCTCGTTCCCGCGGCCTACGCGACGGCGCTCGCGACGTTCCTGACGCTCTACTACGCCGGCCACGCCCTCCTGTTCGGGACGTCGATCGCCTAGCCTACTTGACGTGCACGGTCAGATGCATCTTCGGGTGAATGGCGCAGAGAACGTCAAAATCTCCGGCGAGCGGGAAGGTGATAACGGTCTTGCTGCCGGGCTCCTGATCGCCTGAATCGAATTTGAAATTGTCGGTGTCGATATAGGCGTGATGGCGCAGGTCGCCATCGTCGTTGACGATCATGATGCTGCCGCCTTTCGCGATCGAGACGTCGCCCGGGCGGAATTCGCGCCCCTTCTGCGAAATCATCGGCATCGTCTGTGCCATGGCGGCGATCGAACCGCTGACAACTACGGCCGCGGTTCCGCCAAGCGCAAACGCGAGAGCCGCCAAAGCCAGGGTGTTGCGCTCCCGCCGGATGGTAAACCGCATCTTAAGGTCTCGCCGATCGGCGGCCGGTTATAGGCGTTCCGGTCTGCGCCTCTGCCCGGACACGGTGGGCTTGAGCGGTTAAGGCGGCGTTAACGAACAGCGCAGGTTGGCCCGCATCGCTCAAGCGCCCTTAACACGCTTCAAGCTAAGCAGAATCCGTAAAAACAGGGTGTCTGTTCAAGCGTATGTTGTCCGGGCCGATTGCGTCGCTGGTCTCCCGCGTGCCGCCGTGGCGCAGCGCGATGACGCGCGCGCGATCGTTTTTCCTGGCGGTGCGTGGGCGGATCCTGGTCGCGTTCACGATCATGAGCGTGATTACGGCCTCGCTCGGCGGCTACGCGGCATATGGCATTCGCGACGCCGGTGTGCTGGTCGACAAGACCTTCGATGAATCGCTGATGTCGATCAACTATGCCCGCGCCGCGGCGACCGATTTCGCGCAGATGCGCGCCGCCTTCGCGCGGCAATGGATCGCCACCGACGAGCCGATGCGCGAAAAGCTCGGCAAAAACATCGACCAGCTCAACAAGACGCTGACCGATGACCTGAACATCGCTTCGCAGCGCTCGCAGTCGCCGCGCGCCGCGTTGGCCGCGGCCAAGGTGCAGGAAGCGGTGGACGCCTGGATGCGCATCCGTGGCCGGCTGATCGACGGCACGAAGCTTGACGTCAACTGGGAAACGCTCGACCAGTATTCGGCGAAGGTGGACGAGCAGATCGATCTCCTGGTCAACTATACGGCAGGCGACGGCTTCATTTACCGGCAACTGGCGCGCGCGTCGGTCTCCCGCGACATCAAATTCAATATTGCCGGTACGGCGCTTGCCATCCTGCTGTCGGCGCTGGTCGCCTGGGCGCTGTCGCGCCGCATCGTCGGACCGCTGGCGTCCGCCTCGACGATCGCCGAGCGGATCGCGGCGGGAAAGCTCGACGTGGTGGTTCCCTCGGGCGGCACCGACGAACTGGGCGCGCTGCTCTGCTCAATGGGTGTGATGCGCAACAACATCAAGGCCATGATGGATCGCGAGGTCGCGCAGCGGCGTTCAGCCCAGGCGCGGCTGGCCGATGCGCTTCAATCGTCCCAGGAAGGCGTTATCGTGGTCGACGCCAACGACTGGATCGTTCTGGCCAATGCGAAGGCGGCTGATTACCTCGCCCTTCCGGCCGAACTGTTGAAACCCGGCGTCATGGTCGAGCAGATTGAGCCCGTGCTGCGCAATTGTCCAGATGTGCGCGAGATGCTGACGCGCTCCGATGACGCGCTGCACGCCACGTCCGAAATGAAGTTGCCGGACGGGCGTTGGTTGCGCATTAGCCGCAGCCCGACCCGGGACGGCGGCTATATCGTGTTCTGTAGCGACATCAGCGCACCCAAAGGGCAGGAGGCGAAGGTCCGCGAGACCAACGTTCTGCTCGACGCGGCGCTGGAGAACATGTCGCAGGGGTTGTGCCTGTACGACAGCGAAGACAGGCTCCAGGTCGTCAACAGCCGCTTCTTCGAGATTTTCGGCCTGCCGCGCCACCGCATCAGGAACGGCATGACCTACCGGGAAGTGCTCGAGGTCAGCGCCTCGATCAATCACTCCGGCAAGACCGGCGAGCAATTGCTCAACGACCAGCGCGAGAAGGGCCACGAAAAAGGCTCGGGCGCCTACATGTTCGAGCTCGACAATGGCCGGGTCATCTCGTGCTTCCAGAGCTCAACGGTCGACGGCCGCTGGGTTGCGACCTACGAGGACGTCACGGAGCGCCGCCAGGCCGAAGCCCAGATCATGCACATGGCGCGACACGACGCCCTGACCAACTTACCGAACCGGGTGCTGTTCCGGGACCGCATGCAGCAGGCCCTGGACCAGGGCGAGCACCTTGCCGTGCTGTTCCTCGATCTCGACCGGTTCAAGAGCGTCAACGACTCGCTGGGCCACTCGGTCGGCGATGCGCTGCTGTGCGCCGTGACCGAGCGGTTGCAGCGGGTGGTGCGTGGCGTCGACACGGTCGCGCGTCTCGGCGGCGACGAGTTCGCGATCGTTCAGATGGGCGCGCGCCCAACCGACGCGACCGAGCTTGCCGGTAAAATCATCGAGGCGCTGTCCGAGACGTTCGATGTGCATAGCCATCAGGTCAACATCGGCACCAGCGTCGGCATTGCACTAGCGCCAGCCGATGGCCATGAGCCTGATCAGCTTCTGCGCAACGCGGACATGGCGCTCTATCGCGCCAAGGCCGAGGGTCGCAGCACGTATTGCTTCTTCCAGCCCGAGATGGATGCGCAGATGCAGGAGCGCCGCCGGCTGGAGCTCGATTTGCGCAAGGCACTGGTGGCCGATCAGTTCGAGCTCTACTACCAGCCGCTGATCAGTCTGGCGACGGGACAGGTGGCCGGCTTCGAGGCTCTGCTGCGATGGAACCATCCGGAGCGTGGCGTTGTGGCGCCGGACAAATTTATCCCCGTCGCCGAAGATATCGGATTGATCGGGCCGCTCGGCGACTGGGTGCTCAAGCAGGCTTGCCACGACGCGACGCGGTGGCCGGTCAAGCTGTCGGTTGCCGTCAACCTATCGGCGGCACAGTTCCGCAATCCGATGTTGGCCTTGTCCGTCGTGTCGGCGCTGGCCCATTCGGGCCTGCCGGCGACGCGCCTCGAGCTTGAGATCACCGAGACCGTGCTCCTGCAGGACGACCAGTCGGTGCTTAATGCGCTGCACGACATCCGCCAGCTTGGCGTCCGCATCTGCATGGACGACTTCGGCACCGGATATTCATCGCTGAGCTATCTGCGCAGCTTTCCGTTCGACAAGATCAAGATCGACCGGTCGTTCATCAACGAGCTCGGCAAGGAAGAAAGCGATTGCGTCGCCATTATCCGCGCTGTCACGCGGCTCGGCGCCAGCCTCGGCATGACGACGACGGCCGAAGGCGTCGAGACGCAGGAGCAGCTCGACATCCTCAAGGCCGAAGGCTGCACGCAGGCGCAGGGCTACCTGTTTAGTGAGCCGCGCCCGGTCTCCGAGGTCCCGGCGCTGCTGCGCGACCTCAAGCCGCGCGTCCGCGCCGCCTGACGGGTCGGGCTCAGGTCGCCAAGGCGGGCTTCAGTTGACGTTTCCGGCGGCGCTGCAGCAGCACGATAATGGCCAGCAGCAAGAAACCGGGGATCGCGAACCAGTATCGGCTCGGTCGTTCGGCCGGGATCAGCACCGCCGTTACGCGATCGCCGGGGGCGAGGCCGTATTTGGCCGCTTCACTGCCGAACTTGACGGTCTGCACCATGGTGTCGTTGCCTGTTGCAGCGATGCCCATCCCGGCGCGTTGCAGGCGTTCACGGCCGCTGCCGGCCCCGCGCATCGTGAGCCGCACCAGCTTCTCCACGTCCGCGCCGGCGCGCGACTGACTCTCGACGCGGAAGCGCAGCGTCCGCTCGGCCGGAAGCGATTCCGCGACCTTTAATAGCTCCGAAGCCGGTTGGGGGATGAACGGCGCCTCGAGTCGGTCGAGCCAGAAGCCGGGACGGAACAGCGTGAAGCAGATCAGCAGCAGCGCGATGTTCTCGTACCAGCGGTTGCGCGTGGTGAGCCAGTTCTGGGTCGCCGCGACGAAGCAGCCCATCGCGACGATCGAGCAGACGACGACAAGGAAGAAATTGACGGCGCCGCCGACGTCGATCAGCAGCAGCTCGGTATTGAAGATGAAGATGAACGGCAGCAGCCCGGTCCGGATCTCGTACCAGAAGCCCTGCAGTCCGGTCTTGATCGGATCGGCGCCGGAGATCGCCGCCGCGGCGTAAGCGGCCAGGCCGACCGGCGGGTGCACGTCGGCCATCAGGCCGAAATAGAAGACGAACATGTGAACGGCGACCAGCGGCACCGCGAGATCGTTTTGCGCGGCGACCTCGACCAGCACCGGCGCCATCAGCGTCGCCACCACGATGTAATTCGCGGTGGTCGGCATGCCGATGCCGAGCAGCAGGCAGATGAACGCCGTGAGGAGCAGCATGATCATCAGGTTGCCGCCTGACGCGGTCTCGACGATCTCGGTCATCACCAGGCCGATGCCGGTCAGCGCCACCGTACCGACGATGATGCCGGCCGCCGCGGTC
Source organism: Pseudolabrys sp. (assembly GCA_029980465.1). GTDB lineage: Bacteria > Pseudomonadota > Alphaproteobacteria > Rhizobiales > Xanthobacteraceae > Pseudolabrys. The sequence goes on along the minus strand of JARYIJ010000001.1, from coordinate 1,029,312 downwards.
GCGATGCCGACCGAGGTCATGTTGCGGGCCGCGCCTTCGAACGCGCTGATGAGTTCGCTCCCGCCGCGGCGCGCCGGCGTCAGGAATTCCTTTTCGCCGCGGAAATAGGCGATGATCGGCCGCTGCGTGATGATGATGGCGATCAGGAACACCGTGCTCCAGAACGCCGACAGGCCCGGCGACAGTTCCTCGACCATCAGGCACCAGATCAGCACGACGACCGGCAGCAGAAAGTGCAAGCCGGTGCGCGCGGTCGCGAAGAAATGCGGCACCTTGACGATCGCCTTGGTGAGGTCGTCTTCCGGCAAGTCGGGATAGGCCGCCTTGTATCGCATCAGGCCGAGATAGGCCGCGATCAGCAGGGCGCCGAGCACCAGCCCGGCAGATTCGCCGAACACGACCTTGATCCAGCCGATCGCGAAGTAAACGATCCCGCTGAGCACGATGATGCCGCAGATCGTCATGATAGCGCGCAGCAGTGCATGACTGATCGAGCCGGTGCCGGCGCGCGGCAGTCCGCGCATTCCGGCTTTCGCCGCCTCGATGTCGACAATGTAGAACAGCGCACCGTAGGTCAGGAACGCCGGAAGAAACGCATGCTTGACCACCTCGGCGTAGCTGATGCCGACATATTCCGCGATCAGGAACGCGGCGGCGCCCATCACCGGTGGCATCAACTGGCCGTTGACGCCGGCGGCGCATTCGATCGCACCCGCTTTTACGGCGGAGTACCCGACGCGCTTCATCAGCGGGATGGTAAAGGTGCCGGTGGTGACGGTGTTGGCGATCGACGAGCCGGAAATCATGCCGGTCATGCCGGAAGCAACCACGCCGGCCTTGGCCGGCCCGCCGCGAAACGTGCCGAGCATCGAGAAGGCGAGTTGGATGAAATAATTGCCGGCGCCTGCTTTCTCCAGCAGACTGCCGAACAGCACGAAGAAGAAGACCACGTTGGTGGAGACGCCGAGCGCGACGCCGAAGATGCCTTCGGAGGTCAGCCACATCTGCGACGCGACGCGTGACAAGGTCGCGCCCTTGTGCGCCATCAGTCCCGGCAGCCAGGGACCGGCGAAGATATAGAGCAGCATGATCGCGGCGATGATCGCGAGCGCCGGGCCGACCGCGCGCCGGGCCGCTTCCAGCAGCAGCAGCACGCCGATGACTGAAACGACGATATCGGGCGTGGTGGGCAGGCCAGGGCGCAGGGCGATATCGTTATAGAAGACCAGCAGATAGAGGCTCGAGCACAGGCCGAGCACGATCAGCAGCCAGTCGGTGATTGGCACGTAGGCGCGTGGCGACGACTTGAAAGCCGGGAAGGTTGCAAAGGCGAGGAAGAACGCGAAGGAAAGGTGAATGATACGAGCCTGTCCATCGTTGACGACGCCGAAGTTGAGGTCATAGGGCAGGGGCGACGCGTACCAGAGCTGGAACAGCGCCCAGGCCAGTGCCGCGATGAAGACGAGCCGTTTGGTGATGCCGCTTGGCTTGCGTCCACCGGTGTCGACGGCGGCGACCATTTCGTCGAGCGCTTCGCGCGTCGCGGTCGCATTCTTGTTGTCAGCCATTTGGTCCCCCTGATGCGAAATGGGGCGGCGTTGCCCGCCGCCCCATCGTGAGCCTTACATCCAGCCCTTTTCTTTGTAGTACTTGATTGCGCCCGGATGCAGCGGCGCCGACAGGCCGTCCTTGATCATGTGCTTCGGATCGAGGTGGGCGAAGGCCGGGTGCAGCTTCTTGAACTCGTCGAAGTTGTCGAACGTCGCCTTGACGAGATCGTAGACCACCTGGTCCGGCACCTTCGCCGACGTGATCATGGTGGCGAGCACGCCATAAGTGGTCGTCGGATTCGGATTATTGGCATACATGCCACCCGGGATGGTTGCGACCGCGTAGTACGAGTGCGCCTTCAACAGCGAGTCGACGGCCGGTCCAGTCAGCGGGATCAGCTTGGCGCCGCAGGCCGTGGTCGGGTCCTGGATCGCGGCCGATGGATGGCCGACGCCATAGAAGAAGCCGTCGATCTTGTTGTCGCACAGCGCAGTGCCCTGCTCGTCGGCCTTCAGCTCGCCGGCCATCGAGAAGTCAGCCCTGGTCCAGTGCATCGCCTTCAGTAATTCGTCCATCGATGCCGCCGTGCCCGAGCCGGGATTGCCGACGTTGAAGCGCTTGCCCTTGAAGTCCTCGAACTTCGTCACGCCAGCTTCCTTGCGCGCCAGCACCGTGAACGGCTCCGGATGCACCGAATAGACCGCGCGAAGGTCGGGGTCGGCCTTGCCCTTGAACTGGGCCTCGCCGTGCACCGCATTGTACTGGATGTCGGACTGCGCCATGCCGAACTCGAGCTCGCCGGACTTGATGGCGTTGGCGTTGAATACCGAGCCGCCGGTCGATTCGACCGAGCAGCGGATGCCGGTCTTGGCGCGATCCTTGTTCATCAGCCGGCAGACGGCGCCGCCGACCGCATAGTAGACGCCGGTGACGCCGCCGGTGCCGATGGTGACGAATTTCTGCTGCGCGGCCGCCGGCCCGCTGAACGGAACGACAGCCAGCATCGCGAACGCCGCGATTCCGGAACGCAGAACGGTGTGTGCTTTCATCTAAACCCCCGTGTGGTTTGCTTCTTGATGTTGAACGCGAGTGACGAACGTTAAGAACTCTCGAGATTTCTGTCGGGTATGTTGAGGTCCTCCATCCTCATTTTGATGCAACGGCCGTTGCCGCATCGATTGCTTCTCCCAGGCGGTCGACGATCTGGTCGACCGCCGCTGCGTCGACGATGAACGGCGGCGCCAGCAGAACGTGATCGCCGCGCACGCCATCCACGGTTCCACCCATCGGGTACACCAGCAGGCCGCGCGCCATCGCTTCCGACTTGATGCGCGCATACAGCTTATGCGCCGGGTCGAATGGCTCCTTGGTGCCGCGATCGGCGACCAGCTCGATGCCGAGGAACAGGCCGCGGCCCCGGACGTCGCCGACGAACGGATGGTTGCCGAACCGCTCCTGCAGGCGTCGCATGAAATATGCGCCCTGCTGGCGCACATTGGCGAGCAGGTTGTCGCGCCGCATCACGCGCTGCACGGCGAGCGCGGCGGCGCAGGCCAGCGGATGGCCCGTATAGGTGTGGCTGTGCGAGAAGGCGCCGGACCCCGTAGCCACGGCATCGAAGATGCGGTCTTGCAGCAGGATGGCGCCGATCGGCGCATAGCCGCCGCCGAGACCTTTGGCGATGGCGACGATGTCCGGCGTGATGCTCTCCTGCTCGCAGGCATAGAGCGTGCCGGTCCGTCCCATGCCGCACATCACCTCGTCGAGGATAAGCAGGATGCCGTGGCGGTCGCAGATGTCGCGGACGCGCCGAAAATAGCCGTCGACCGCCGGCACCGCCCCGAGGGTCGCGCCGACCACCGGCTCGGCGACGAAGGCCATCACGGTATCGCCGCCAAGCTCTTCGATCTTGGCTTCGAGTTCCTGCGCGAGGCGCTCGGCGTAGGCCTGTGGCGTCTCGCCGGCGCGCTTCTCGCGGTATTCGTAGACCGGCGAGACGTGATGCGTTTCGATCAGCAGCGGCGCAAACGGCTTGCGCTGCCGGTCGCGGCCACTCACCGACAACGCCCCCGCCGTGATGCCGTGATAGCTCTGCCGCCGCGAAATGAGATGCCGACGTTGCGGCTCGCCTTTCTCGACGAAATATTGCCGCGCCAGCTTGAGCGCGGCTTCGACCGCCTCCGAGCCGCCGCTGACGTAGAAGACGTGTCCGAGCCCCTTCGGCGCGTGAGCGGCGAGATCGTCGGCCAGCTCTTCGGCAACCTGCGTCGTGAAAAAGCTGGTGTGGGCGTACTCCAGCGTGTCGAGTTGCGCCCGCATGGCGGCGATGATGTCAGGATGCGAGTGGCCGAGGCACGAGACCGCCGCGCCGCTCGATGCGTCGATGTAGTCCTTGCCGTCCCGGTCGCGAATGAAAATGCCCTGGCCCGAAGCGGCGAACGGATAGTCGTGGTTGATGGCCCGGTGCAGCACGTGAGTCATGGGCGCTGCGATCCTTTCGTGCGCGGGATGAGGTAAATGCCGAACGTGTCGAGCTGCCGTTCGCTGCTCTCGAGCGCGGCGAGGGCGGTCGGCCCGCGGCGTGCGGCCACCAGAGCGGCGAGGCATTCGACCGCGGCGAAAGCCGGCGCCATCGTGTGGAAGAACGACGGCGTTTCCGTGCGCACGAGAATCGCATGGTCGCTGACGGAGACGAGAGGCGACATGTCGCTGTCGGTCACGGCGACGATGCGCGCGCCGCACTCCCTGGCGAAGGCCGCCGCGTCGATCGACTGGCGCACATAGGGCTTCACCGACACGACCAGCAGGACGTCGTCGCGGCCGATGCCGCGCAAGGCGTCGATTCCGGTCGATCCCGCGCCGTCGACCAGCACGGAGCGCGAGCCGAACAGCGAGCGCACGTAGTGAAACATGTAGGCGACCGAGAAGCTCGAGCGCAGGCCGAGACAATAGACATGGTCGGCCGCGGCGATTGCATCGGCCGCCGCAGTAAACCGCTCGACGGCGGCCGGCGACGACAGATTGTGGAGGTGCTGGGCAAGCGACGCAAAAATGTCCTGGACCAGCGCGGCGTCGCCTTCGCGCTCGCGGCGAACCAGTAATTCCTCGGCGCGGCCGCGGTAACTGTCCGGCCGCCCGCGCACCGCGTCGGCGTAGATCTTGCGGACATGGTCGTAGCCGGCGAGGCCGAGGCGCTGCGCCAGGCGGGTCATCGTCGCCGGCGTAACGCCGGCGCGCCGCGCCTGCTCGCGCGTCGACAGCAAGGCGACATCGTCGGGATGATCGATCATCCAGCGCGCCGCCTCGCGCAGTTGCGGCGAGAACGAGTCGAAGCCGGCGCGAAGCCGATGGCTGAATGACGGCAGGTTCATGGTATGAAAAGGCTAGCGCTTGTATCGGCTGTTTCAAAGAGGAATAATTGAAACGATTGTTTCAATAAAATCGATCATTATTACAATAGCTTAAGCCATGGGCTGGGCCGGTTACTGATTCAGCCAGCGTCGCGCCCAGCCCATCAAGCCCTGGGGCAGGAAGATGATCATGACGATGAAGACCATGCCGACCGGGATCAGATAGGGAAACTGATCGCCGAACAGCCGCGACAGCAACTCGCGCAGCAACTGGAAGAAGCCGGCGCCCACGATCGGCCCGACCAGGGTGCCGATGCCGCCCATCACGTTGAAGATGATGGTGTCGCCCGATGTGATGAAAAAGACGAAATCGGGCGCCGCGAATTCGTTCTGGACGGCGTAGAGCACGCCAGCCAGTCCCGCGAACAGGCCCGACAGCATCACCGCCACGATCTTGTAGCGATCGACCGGATAGCCGATGGCGCGCGTGCGCGCCTCGTTCTCGCGGATCGACTGCAACACCATGCCGAACGGCGACCGGGTGATCCGCCGCAGCAGCACGTAGGAGCCGGCGACCAGCGCCAGCACGAACCAGTGCATGGTGTAGCGGTCGAATTTGAAATCGACCAGGAATGGAATGGCGAAGTGCGGCCGCGAGAAGATCAGGCCGTTCTCGCCGCCGGTGACCGAGGTCCACGTGAAGATGATGACATAGAAAATCTGCGCAAAGATCAGCGTGGTGATGGCGAAATAGACGTCGCGCAGCCGTGTCGAGAAGTAGGCGACAAACAATGCCGCGCCTCCGGCGCCGGCAAGCCCGCACAGGATGGCGAGCCACAGATTGGCCGGATGACTGTGCAGCAGCGCGCCGGCGGCGCCGTACATGCCGAGGCCGAAAAAGACGGAGTGGCCGAACGAGATCAGGCCCGTGTATCCGAGCAGGAGATCGGATGACATGGCGAGCAGGCCCCAGATCAGGATTTCTGTCAGGAATTTCAGCCAGAACACCGGCAGAACGAACGGCGCGATGACGAGCAGCGCCATGATGACCGCGAACACCATCCAGAAGACGGTAGTGTGGCTCAGTCTGCCCTTGCGCGGCGAAATTCTATCGAGCGAGGCGAGGGTCATTTGGATATCGATACGAACAGGCCGGTGGGACGGAACAGGAGCGTGAGAATAAGAACGATGAACGAGACGATCACCGCCTGCGCCGGGCTGACCCAGATCGCGGCATAGGCCTCGAGCAGGCTGATGAAGATCGCAGCCACGATCGAGCCGCCGAGATTGCCCATGCCGCCGACCACGACGACGATGAACGCCTTGAGGACCCAGTCGAGCCCCATCGTGTGATTGATGCTGCCGAGCGGGCCGAACAGCATGCCGCTCGCCCCGGCCATCGCTGCGCCCAGCGCGAACACGCCAGTGTAGACCCAGGGCACCGGAATGCCCATGGCCTGGGCCATCACGCGATCCTGCGTGGTTGCGCGAATCCAGACGCCGAATTTGCTGTATTTAAGGAACGCCCAGAAGCTGCCGATGATCGCGGCCGAGATGACCGTGATGACGATCCGGTACCAGGGGTATTGCAGATAGAACAGCGTGAACGAGGAGGTGATCGGCTCCGGCAGCTTGCGCGAGGTTGGCCCGAACTGCCACAGCGCGTAATTCTGTAGGATCAACGATATGCCGAAGGTGGCGAGGATCGTCGTAAGCGGGTCGCGGCCGATGAGCGGCCGCAGCGTCAGGATCTGCATCGCCGCGCCGAGCAGGCCGACGAGCAGGGTGGAAATGACCAGAGCCAGCCAGAAATTGCCGGTGGTGGCCAGCACGACCACGCCGATATAGGCGCCGATCATGAACAGCTCGCCGTGCGCGAAGTTCACGACGTCCATGATGCCGAAGATCAGCGTCAGCCCGGAGGCAACCAGCGCCAGGATCATCCCAGTGACGATGCCGTTCACCGTCTGAATGAGCAGCAGCTCGAACGGGATGGCGCCGAAAAAGTGGGCGATGGCGTCCATCGTCAAACCCCCAGGTACTGCTTGATGACCGGATGATCGACGCTGATCTCCGACGCCGCGCAGTGGTGGCGCACCTCGCCTTTCTCCATGACGTAGATGCGCTGGCTGGCCTCCAGCGTCAGCGGCACGTTCTGCTCGACCAGAAGAATGGCGACGCCCTCCTTGTGCAGAACGTCGACGATGTTGCGGATCTGCGACACCATGCGCGGCATCAGACCCTCGGTCGGCTCGTCAAGCAGGATGATCTTCGGTTCGAGCATCATGGCGCGGGCGATTGCCAGCATCTGCTGCTCGCCGCCGGACAGGGTGCCGCCCGCCTGGTTGCGGCGCTCGGCGAGGCGCGGGAAATAGGAGAATGCCTTGTCGAGCAGCTCTTTCTTGCGGGCTTCGGTGACGCCAGTGCGATCGAGTCCGGTACGCAGGTTTTCCATGACCGTCAGCAGCCTGAAGATGCGGCGGTCTTCGGGAACGTAGCCGATGCCGATCTGCGCGAGCTTGTGCGGCGGCATCTTCGCGATCGAGCGGCCTTCGAAAAGGATGCTGCCCTGCGCGGCGTCGACGAGACCGATAATCGTCTTGAGCGTCGTGCTCTTGCCGACGCCGTTGCGGCCGAGCAGGCCGACGACCTCGCCGTGCCCGACCGTCAGCGAGACGCCGTGGAGGATGTGGCTTTTGCCGTAATAGGTGTGAAGGCCGTCGACCTTCACCAGAGGCTCGGCGGTCTGGTCGCTCATGTCTTGAGATAGACCTCCTGGACGCGAGAATTGTCCCGGATTTCGGCCGGAGAGCCGTCCGCCAGCACCTCCCCATAGTGGAATACAGTGATCCTGGTCGCCAGCTCCATGACCAGCGGCATGTCGTGCTCGACGATGAGGATCGTCAGGTTGCTGGCGATGCGCCGCACCAACTCGATCGTGTCGTGCGTTTCAGCGGCGCTCATGCCGGCGGTCGGTTCGTCGAGGCAAAGCAGCTTCGGCTCGGTCGCAAGCGCGATGCCGATCTCCAGGTTGCGCTGCTCGCCGTGCGACAAGTTTGCCGCGAGCTCCTGCGCCTTCGGCAGCAGGCCGACTTGATTGAGTGCGCTCTCCGCTTTCTCATTAAGGTCGTTGAATGAGCCGCGATCGCGCAACATGCTCCAGGCATGCCGGCGCGATTGCGCGGCGACGCGGACGTTCTCGAACACCGTCGCGTTCGGCAGGATATTGGTGATCTGGTAGGAGCGGGCAATGCCGCGCTGCGATACCTCGTTCGACGGCCGGCCGGTGATGTTCTTGCCGTCGAAGACGATGCGTCCCGAGGTTGGACGCAGCACGCCGGTCACGCAATTGAAGAAGGTGCTCTTGCCGGCGCCGTTGGGGCCGATGATGGCTCGCACTTCGCCCGGCATGACCGAGAAATTGACGTCGTTCAGAGCGGTCAGGCCGCCGAAACGCACCGTCAGCCCCTCGATTTGCAAAATGGGGGCAGGCGCGGCTCCCCGGCGATCGGCCGGGGAGCGCATTTGCGTTGCTTGATCCACGCGCGATTACGCCGTGAATTTGCAGGCCGGCGGCACCAGCGTCTTGTCCTTCGGCACCGCTTCCAAGAGCTTGTAGCCGCCGTTCCGGACCTCGAAGATCATTTCGGTCAGGAACGCCTGATGGTCGGCCTTGCGCAGCGTCTTGTCGCCTTGTGGGAAGTCGTAGCCGAGCTTGACCTCGAGGCCCTCGAGCGCGCCGATCAGCTTGTCGGTGTCCTTGCGGCCTTCGAACTTGGCCTTCTCCATCGCGATCTTCATCGCGTTGAGCGCCTCGTAGTTCGACTGCACGTACTTGTCGGGCGCGGGTCCGCTCGGATCGACCGCGATCAGCCGCTTCTTCGCGTCCTCGACGAACTTCTTGTTGTACGGCGTGTCGAGCGGGCCCTGGAAGATCGGGATGTAACGGTTGATGGCGACAAAGCCGTCGACCTTGCTGCCTTGGGCCGGAAGGTTGGTCGGCTCGGTGATGGAGCCGTCGCCGGCCATCTTGTATTTTTTGCTCAGGCCGAGATCATAAGCCTGGTTGATGATGGTCACGCCATCCTTGCCGAAGAAGATGCTGAACAGGCCGTCGAAGTTGCCGGAAATCTTCGACAGGAACGGCGTCATGTCCGGCGTGCCGAGCGGAATGCCGGTCATGCCGACGACTTCGCCGCCGTTTTTCTTGATCTCCTCGGCATAGGCGTCACGCGTCGCCTGGCCCCACGCGTAGTCGGCGTAGGCGATGTGCCACTTCTTGCCCATCTTGGCGAGCAAGGGACCGAATGCGACGGCCTGCGCCGGGGCGTAATCGTGGAGACGGAAGGTGTAGCGGTTGCAGTGGGTCGTGGTGAGCGTAGTGTCGAGGCACACCGTGATCATGTTGACGATCTTTGCCTCCTGCCACACCGGCATGCAGGCGAGGCAGATGTTGGAGAGGAAGCCGCCGACGTGAACGTCGATGTCGTCTTCCTCGACCAGTTTTTGCGACTTGCGCCGGCCGACGTCGGGCTTGGATTCGTCGTCGACCAGCACCAGTTGCACCGGGCGCCCGTTGATGCCGCCGTTGGCGTTGATGCGGTCCGCCGACATTTGCAGGCCGACCACCGCCGTCTTGCCGCCGATCGCGCCCGGGCCGGACAGTGGCTGCTCGGAGCCGATCTTGTACGGCTTCGCAGCGCCGAACGCCGCGCGCCACGGCGCCGGCACCAGCATCATCGCGCCGATTGCGCCGGCGCCATAACCGACGAGCTTACGCCGGGTGACCTTGCCGCTGTACCAGATGTCCTGCGCCCATGCTTCGTCTTTCCATTTTTCGGTCATCACTCGTCCTCCCTCGGTTCGCCGGCGGCGAAAAGCCACGCCCGCGCGGATGCGCGGGCGGTATTTGCAGTCAGGTGGTCATGTGAAGCGCGTCCAGCCCCGCGCGATTACGAGCGCGGCTACCGACACAGATTGGAAATCCGCACGCGCTGCAGTGCAACGCAAGCATTGCATCCTCCCCTCGACCCTTTGCGGGTTCTTGGTGTGCCTAAGCAAACGCGATCTTGCGGCAAACTTCAACCGCATTTTTCATATTGACGCATCGCAACTCACATCGTCGGATACAGGACACGGCGTTCCGGCGCTGCACGACGGCGTGAGGGATGGTAGTGTTCCGGACGCGAGGGCCATGCCATGACGGTTGCTCCGATTCGTCGCACCGAGCCGAACACGGACACCGGACGCGGTGCCCGGCAGGCGATCCGCGACGGCTTGCATCGCGGCCCGACCGCGGGGCTCGCGCCGGGTTACGTGCAGGGCAACCTCGCCGTTCTGCCGCGCGCTCTGGCTCCGGATTTCATGCGGTTTTGCCAGCGCAACCCGAAGCCCTGTCCGCTAATCGGCGTGTCGGCGCCTGGCGACTGGCGGATTCCGGAGTTGGGCGAGGACCTCGATATCCGCACCGACATCCCACGCTATCGGGTCTGGAAGAACGGCGAGCTCGTCGCCGAGCCCGACGATCTCAACGGCGTCTGGCGCGACGACCTCGTCAGCTTCGTACTCGGCTGCTCGTTCTCGTTTGAAGAGGCGCTGATGGCCGAGGGCATCGAGTTGCGGCACATCGCGCGCGGCTGCAATGTGCCGATGTACCGCACGTCGATCGCGACCGCGGCCGCCGATCCGTTCCACGGCCCGATGGTGGTGTCGATGCGGCCGATGACGCCGGCGAACGCGATCCGCGCGGTCCAGATCACGACACGATTTCCGGCGGTGCACGGCGCGCCCGTGCATATCGGCAAGCCGGAGCTGATCGGCATCGCGGATGTGATGAAGCCGGATTATGGCGACGCCGTCGAGGTGCGCGACGACGAACTGCCGGTATTCTGGGCGTGTGGTGTCACGCCCCAGTCGGTGATCGCGACGGTGAAGCCGGAGTTCTGCATCACGCATTACCCCGGCAGCATGCTGGTGACGGACCGGCGCAACACCGAGTTTGCGGTGTTGTAGGCCGCTTACGCGGCGTCGCGCGCCGCGTCCTTCGGCAGCAACCCGGCCTCGATCAGCGCGTCACGGATGGCCGCAATCTCGTCGCGGCCGAGCTTGACCAGCGGCGGCCGCACCACGGCGCGCGGCAGCTTGCCCATGAGCAGCAGCGCTTCCTTCATGCGATTATGCATGTCGACGAACGGGTCGGCGTAGAATACGCGCGCCGTCGCGGCGATGCGGTCGTTGAGCCGCCGCGCCTCCTCGAGGTTGTTGGCCTTCACCGCGCGGAACAGCTTGGCCTGCAGATCGGCGATCACACTGCCGGAGCCGGACAGAAGGCCGTTGCAGCCGAGCACGAGCGACGAGAACAGCCACGAGCTGTGCGTGGTCAGGACGTTGACGGGACGCGGCAGGCTCTGCAGCGTGCGGATGTGCCATTCGTGGTGCGGCACATTGTTGATCCAGTCCTTGATGGCGCGAATGGTCGGCACTTCGTCGACGAGACGCAGCAGCGTATCCTTCGGATAGCCTTGGCCGCCGGCGAGCGGATACTGGAACGCGATCAGCGGCAGGTCGGTGGCGTCGGCAATGCGCTTGAAGTGCGCGATCGCCATGCCGGGTGATTGACCGAGCGTGAACGGAGCGGGCGGGAAGACGAGAAGCGCCGAGGCGCCGCCTTGCTCCGCCATGCGCGCGATCCGCGCCGCCTCGAGGCTACCGTCGGCCCAGACGCCGTTGATCAGCGGAATGCGGCTGCCGACCTCGTCCTGCGCGATGTCGAGGACGCGGCGCTGCTCGTCGAAGCTGCAGGAGCTGACTTCCGTCGAATGGGCGTTGACGGTGATCGCCGACAGGCCCTCGACCGCCGTGACGTCGCGGAGATGGCTGCGAAAGCTCGCCTCGTCGATGGCGAGGTCGTGATCGAACGGTAGCAGGACGGCCGGGATGACGCCGTGCGGGACGTAGGTCTTGTGGCGCGGCATGTCGCTTGTCTCCCTATTCGGCAGCCTTCGGCAACGAGCCGCCAGCATAGCCGAACTCGGCCGACAGGCGCTCGGCGGCGTCGCGTGCCAGCCGGATTCGCTTCTCGGTCAAGGCCTCGCCGCTCCGCCAGACTGGAGCAGAAATACCAATTGATCCAATGGCTTGCCCGCTGAAATCATGGACTGGGACAGCCACGCAGTGGACCTCGGGGTCGAACTCGCCGTTATCGACGGCGAGGCCGGCTTTGCCGACGTCGGCAATCTCGCGCCGCAGCCGATCTGGCGAAGTAATCGACTTCGGCGTGTGGGGCTTGAGATCGGCATGCGCGAGGAAGCGTTCGAGCTGCTCCGGCTGCAGCGCGGCGAGCATCACCTTGCCGAGCGCGGTGCAATGCGCCGGCCGGATCGATCCGGCGCGGTCGGCGAGCTGAAAGGCGCCGGGACCGCTCGTGCGCGCCAGGGTCACGATGGAATCGCCGAGACGCACCGCGAAATGCGCGCTCTCGCCGCTGTCCTCCGACAGTTGCTCGAGGATCGGCGTCGCCAGCGAGGTCATTTCGATCTCGTCGAGCGCGCTCGCGGCGAGCGCGAACAGCGGCCGCCCGATCCGGTAACGCTTGGTGTCGGGCAGTTGCCGGACGTAGCCGAGCGACACCATCGTCTTCACGAGATGGAAGGTGGTGCTGTTGTGCAGGCCGACGCGCTTGCTCAGTTCGGCGAGGCCGATGCCGGCGCGGTTGCGCGCGATCTCCTCGAGAATCGAGAAGGCGCGGCCGAGCGATTGCACGCCGCCACGCTGACCGACCGCGCCGTTGCGGGTTACGCCACGCGCCGCCGCACGTGGCGGCCATGGCTTCGCACGCGCCACGGCGCGTTGTTTCGTCGAACCTCTCACCGTTCGCCCCCTGTCATTCCGAAACCGCATCATCGGTCACCGGCGACGTCACCACAATGAAGATCAGGTCGCTGGTGCCCGTATTCTCGATGGCGTGCTCGACGCCCGGCGGCAGGAAAATGAAATCGTGCTTGCGCACGACACGTTCTTCGTCGCCGACCGTCATCAGGCCTTCGCCTTCGAGCACATGATAGACCTGCTCCTGCACCGTGTGGCTATGTTTTGCGACATAGGCCTTCGGCTGGTACATCGATATCCGATAGTCGAGATGTTTCGACTGCGCGGTATCCGGCATTACCAGCGGCTTCGACAGCGCGCTGCCGAAGTGATTGGGAAACTGCAGCCATTTCACCTCGGCGATATGGCGGATGAACGCCTTGCGGGTGTCGGCCATGGCGCGCCTCACTTCGCCGGCGCGAGGTCAGGCACGTAACGCTGGCCGAACACCGGCTCCTTGTAGGGAGTCGGCGGCAATTGCCAGGCGCCGGTCGCCGGCGGCCGCACCTCGGCGTCAACATGGACGTCGAGCAGATACGGCTTGTTGGATTTCACGGCATGCTCGAGCGCGGTCTTGAAGTCCTGCGACCGGGTGACGGTCGCCGCCTCGACGCCGGCGGCGCGCGCCCAGGCGGCGAAGTCGGGATTGTACGGCTTCCGGTTCGGCCCTTCGTGGAACATGGTGCCGAGCTCGCGGCCGCCGAACATGCCGAGCTGGATGTCGCGAATCGAGACCCAGCCGAAATTGTTCCAGATCACCCAGACCACCGGGATGTTGTATTCGACCGCGGTGCACAGCACGTGCGGCACCATGGTGAAGCAGCCGTCGCCGGCGATCGCGACCACGGGCCTGTCCGGCGCGGCGAGCTTGGCGCCGAGCGCGCCGGCGGCGCCGAAGCCCATGCCGGAGAAGCCCCATGAATTGAGCATCGTCTGCGGTTGCCGCGCCTTCCAGAACTGCATGTACCAGTTGTGATTGACGCCGACGTCGCAGGCGAGGATGGCGTCCGGCGGCAGCACGGTCTGGCAGTCTGCGACGATGCGCTCGGGCCGGATCGGCGAGGCGTGAATGTCGAAATTCGGCCTGACGAACTTCTCCCATTCAGCCTGCCACGTCTTGATGTCGGCGATCCATGCTCTGGTCCGGTCGCCTTTGGCGCCGCGGCGTTCGATCTCGGCCAGCATCTGTCGCAGGAAGGTGCGGGCGTCGGCGAACAGGCCGATGTCCGGCGGATAGTTGCGGCCCAGCTCGGCCGGGTCGAGGTCGACGTGGATCAACTTGGTCGACGGGAAATTCCACGAATAGCCGGGCAGCCACGACGACGCCGAGCGGTCGTCGAACCGCGCGCCGATGGCGATGACAACGTCGGCGCGCCGCCCTGCCTCGTTGGCCGGATAGGCGCCGTTGCGGCCGATGAAGCCGAGCGACAGCGGGTCGGTCATGTCGAGGCAGCCCATGCCGTTCGGCGACGAGATCACCGGGATTTGCAGGCGGTGCACGAGCTCGGTGAGCTCGCGCGAGGCTTCCGACAACGTCACGCCGTGGCCGATAAAGATGACCGGCCGCTCGGCCTTGAGGATTATGTCGGCGCACACGGAAATTTCGTCGGGCGAAGCGCCGCTGCGCTGCGCGTTGAGCGGCGGCGAGGGCGGCGGCATGTCGACGTCGTCCTCCTCCTGGAAGACGTTGAAGGGGACGTCGACGTTCACCGGCCCCGGGCGGCCCGACAGCATCGTCGTCATGGCCTGGCGCATGGCGAGCGGCAGCATGTCGACGCGGGTCGGCTGCCAGCTCCGCTTCACGACGGGACGGATGATGTTCGGAAAGTCGGCCTGGTAGTGCTTGTTGATTTCCTGGAACGGTGAGCGGTTGAACTGCGAGGTCGGCACATTGGCAGTAATCGCGAACACTGCGGAGGAATCCGACAGCGCGACCTGCAGCGGCATGACGATGTTGCAGGAGCCGGGGCCGCACGAGGTCAGCGTCGCCACCGGCTCGTGGCGGACACGGAAATAGGCGTCGGCCATGTGGGCGGCGACCTGCTCGTGGCGCGGCGAGATCATCGTGATGCGGTCGCGGGCGGCGTGGAGCGAGTCGAGCATGCCGACGTTGCCGTGGCCGCAGATGCCGAACACGTACGGAATCTTGCTGGCGACGAGATACTCGGTGATGAGGTCGGCGCCCTTCATTTTTGCCATTTCGGCGTCCCCGGCTAGGTTGAAGTTGGCTAAAAGGCTCGCTGCTGCGGCTGGCCCTGCAGTTGCGATAATGCGAGATCGACTTTAACAATATCGGCTACGGTCGACAACCGCTGGTCCTGCTCGCAGCGGTCCGATCGCTGCTTCAAGGGGAGAGACGTGCTGACGATGCCGGCACAGAAACGTCGCGTGCGCGCAAAACCGAAATCGCCCAAGCGGGCGATAAAGCGGGCAGTCGAACGGGCGGCAAAGCCGTCGAAACGGCAGTCAGGCTGGCAGCGCGATCCGCAGGGCATGCGGCAGCGCATTCTCGACGCCGCAATGGCGGAATTCGCGCGTCACGGTCTCGGTGGCGCCCGCATCGATCGCATCGCCAAGGCGGCCGGCGCCAACAAGCGGATGATCTACTATCACGTCGGTGACAAGGAGGCGCTGTATCTCGCCATTCTCGAAGCGACCTATGAGCGCATCCGCGTTGCCGAACGCCGCCTCAATCTCGAAGCGCTCGGCCCGCGCGACGCCATCGCCCGGCTTCTTGCCTTCACCTGGCAGTATTACATCGACAATCCCGAGTTCCTCGCGCTGCTCAACGAGGAGAACCTGCACCGCGCGCGCTATCTGAAGAAATCGCGCAAGGTCAAGGACATGCATTCGCCTTTCGTCGCATCGATCGCCGAGATCCTGCAGCGCGGCGAGAAGAGCGGCGACGTGAGGCCCGGTATCGACCCGGTGCAGCTCTACATTTCGATCGCAGGCCTTTGTTATTTCTATCAATCCAACAGCGCGACGCTGGGAACCATCTTCGGGCGCGACCTGCTCGAGCAGGGCGCCAGGGACGAGCGCCTTGTTCATATGACAGACCTGCTGGTCGCGGCGATCAGCCCTGCGACACCGGCTTCACTTGACAAGGCTCCGGGCGTAGAATTTAACCAACGGGTTAAAATCTAACATCGCCGTCAAGGCGGGCTGCGTCCGGGAGTCGACATGCCTGCTTCGCGTACAGGTGCCGTTCAGCGCGTGGTCACGTCGGCGTGGCTGCGCCCCGTGCTGTTCCTCGTCCTGATGATCGTGGCGTGGGACCTCACGATCCGCATCTTCCACATCCCGCCGTACCAGATTCCGGCGCCGAAGGACGTTTTGGTCACGCTGTGGAACGACGGTCCCGAGCTGCTGGGGCAGGCGGTGCCGACCACCCTCGCGACGATCTACGGCTTCCTGCTGTCCGCCGTGTTCGGAATTCTCTGCGCCATGCTGATCGCCGGCTCGCGCACGGTCGAGAGCTACGTCTATCCGCTTCTCGTTTTCTCGCAGTCGGTGCCGAAGATCGCGATCGCGCCGCTGTTCGTCGTCTGGTTCGGTTTCGGCCTGTTCCCGAAGGTGCTATCGGCTGTGATGCTCGGCTTCTTTCCGGTCGTCGTCTCGGCGGTGCAGGGCTTCAAGTCGGTCGAGCCCGACATGGCCGACCTGGCGCGCGCCATGGAAGCGAGCCGGCTGCAGATGTTCCGCATGATCAGCCTGCCGCACGCCATGCCGGCGATTTTCTCGGGCCTCAAGGTGTCGATCACGCTCGCCGTGGTTGGTGCAGTGGTCGGCGAATTCGTCGGCTCGAATTCGGGCATCGGCTTCGTGCTGCAGCGCTCGATCGGAAATTTCGAATTGCCGACGATGTTCGCCGCGCTCGTCATTCTTGCGCTGATTGGCGTGATCCTGTTCTGGATTCTGGACGTCATCGAGCGGCTGGTGATTCCGTGGCACGCCAGCCAGCGCGCCGACCTGGTCATGGGGTCCTGAGACGGGGGTCCTGAGTCGCCGGAATCCCGGACGGCGAAAGTGGTTTCAAGGAGGAGAATGGAATGAAACGGCTGCTTCTGATGATCGTCGCGATCATGATCGCGGGCCCAGCGATGGCGACCGACAAGGTCACGCTGATGCTCAACTGGTACGTCTATGGTGAGCACGCGCCGTTCTACTACGGCAAGGAAAAGGGCTATTTCAAAGACGCCGGCATCGACCTCAACATCCAGGAAGGTCGCGGCTCGGCGACCGTGACGCAGGTCGTTGCGGCCGGCAGTGGTGACGTGCAGTTCGGCTATGTCGACGTGCCGACCATGATGCGCGCGGCGGTGAAGGGCGCCCCGGTCGAGGCGGTCGGCGTCGCGCTGCAGACCAATCCGATGTCGGTGATGGGCTTCGCCGACAAGAACATCCGCAAGCCGGAAGACATCAAGGGCAAGACCGTCGCGACCACGCCCGGCGATTCGATGTCGCAGATCTGGCCGCTGTTCCTCAAGAAGGTCGGTCTCAAGGACAGCGACTTCAAGACCGTGTCGGGCGACGCGACCACCAAGCTCAACGCCGTCATCAACGGCCGCGCCGATCTGCTACTCGGTTACGTCATGGACCAGAGCATGAAGATCAAGGACGCGACCGGCAAGGACGTCTATCCGATCAAGTTCTCCGATTACGGCGTCAACCTGGTGTCGTCCGGCATCATCGTGAACAAGGACTGGCTGAAGGGTCATGAGGATCTGGCCCGGCGCTTCCTCGCGGCGGCGACCAAGTCGATCGAGGAGGCGTCGAAGCATCCGAAGGATGCGGCGCAGGCGATCCTCAACGCCAACCCGAAGGGCGGCAAGATCGACACGCTGACCCAGGGCTTCGAGCTGACGATCCCGCTCTACAAGGATCCGACCGGCAAGTCGAAGCAGCCGCTGCGCGTCAGCGACGAGAACATGAAGGACACGGTCGACGTGATGGTGGAGTACGGCGGCCTCGATGCCAAGGCGAAGGCCGATTACAAGGGCTACTACACCAACGCCTACCTGCCGAAGTCCGGCTCGTAACGCAGGCGGACACAGGCAGTGGTACAACGCACGGCATCGGCGGCGTCGAGGTTGCGGGTGGTTTCATCCGCGGCCGCGGCGTCGCCCGTGATCGAGCTCGACGGCGTCAGCAAGACCTATGTCAGCCCCGACGGCGAGATTCCCTCGCTTAAGCCGGTCGATTTCACGATCAACGAGGGCGAGTTCATCGTCGTCGTCGGCCCGTCGGGCTGCGGCAAGACGACGCTGCTGAAGATGATCGCGGGCCTGCTGCCGCCGAGCGGCGGCGAGATCCGCGTGCAGGGCCACGTCGTCACCAAGCCGTATCGCGACGTCGGCATCGTGTTCCAGAGTGCGCTGCTGCTGCCGTGGCGGCGCGTGCTCGGCAACGTGATGATGCCGGTCGAGGTCAAGGGCCTGCCGGCCGAGGAGTACCGGCAGCGGGCACTCGACCTGCTCAAGCTGGTCGGCCTCGAAGGCTTCGAGAAGAAGTATCCATGGCAATTGTCCGGCGGCATGCAGCAGCGCGTCTCGATCTGCCGCGCGCTGGTGCACGACCCCAAGATCATGCTGATGGACGAGCCGTTCGGCGCGCTCGACGCCATGACGCGCGAGCGCATGAACGTCGAGCTGCAGCGCATCCAGCGCGAAACCGGCAAGACCGTATTCCTGATCACGCACTCGATTCCGGAAGCCGTGTTCCTGGCCGACCGCGTTCTGGTGATGACGCCGCGGCCCGGCACCGTCGCTGCGGTCTATGACATCGACCTGCCGCGGCCGCGCACGCTCGACCTGCTGTCGAACCCGGCGTTCGCCGAGCTCACCCAGAAAATCCGCGCGCATTTTTCCGACTCAGGCATCGACTGAGTCATGACGCCACGGCTGACCGTCAGGGACATTTCGTTCGCGGAGCGGTGCGTGCCATTCGTGACACCGTTCCGCTTCGGCGCCGTGACGGTCGGCGAGGCGGCACAGCTTTTTGTCCATGTCGAGATCGACGTCGAGGGCAGGGGCCGCAGCATTGGCGCCACCGCCGAGCTATTGGTGCCGAAGTGGTTCAACAAGGACCCGGACCTTTCGGCTGACGAGACTGTCGACCAGCTTCGCCGCTCTGGTGTCTTGGCGCGCGAGATCTATCTCGCCGCGGGCGAGCCTTTGACGGCCTTCGGCCTGCATGCCGCATCGGCCGGTCGCGTCGTCGCGGCGTGCGCGAAGGAGGGCATCCCGCCGCTCGCGGCGGTCTTCGGCCCGGCCGAAATCGACAAGGCCGTGCTCGACGCGTTGCTGCGCGCGCTCGGCATCGATGTCTTCACCGGGCTGCGCGACAACATCGCCGGTCTCGACGCGCGGCTCACCCCCGATCTCGACGACGCCGCGATCGGCGGCTTCCTGACGAGCCGCAAGCCGGCGACCTCGGTCGCCGTCCGCCACACCATCGGCATGCTCGATACTGCCGCTTCCATCCGCGAGGCGGTCGACCGGCACGGCTGCCGCTATTTCAAGATCAAGTTCTGTGGCGAACCGGACAAGGACCGCGCACGTCTTGTCGAAATCTCCGGGCTGCTGGGCAACCTCGACTACCGCGCTAGCGCCGACGCCAACGAGCAATACACCAGCCTCGACGATCTTCGCGCTTTGGTGGAAACCCTGCACGGCGATCCGGCGCTTGCCGCGATGGCGCGGCGCATCCTGTACATCGAGCAGCCGTTTCACCGCGACCTGACATGGAAATTCCCGCTCGGCGCGCTGGCGCGGGGCCTCGACTTCATCATCGACGAGGCCGACGACAGCACCGACGCCTTCCCGCGCGCCAGAGCGCTCGGCTATCGCGGCGTGTCGTCGAAATCCTGCAAGGGGCTCTACAAGTCGCTGCTCAACGGCGCGCGCGCCGCGCAATGGAGCAAGGGCGGCGAGACCTTCTTCATCACCGCCGAAGACCTGACGTGCCAGGCTGGACTTGCCGTGCAGCAGGACACGGCGCTGGTTGCGTTCCACGGCGTCACCCACGCCGAGCGCAACGGCCATCATTACGTCGACGGCTTCGCCAACACGCCGGCCGCCGAGGCGCAGGCGTTCCTGTCGGCGCATCCCGATCTCTACGAGCGGGCGGGCGATACCGTCCGTCTCGCCGTCCATGACGGGGCGCTGCCAATCGCTTCACTGAACGCGCCGGGCTTCGCCTCTCGCGTACCGCCCGGCCGCGTCGGCCCATCCGAACATTTGCATCACCTCAAGGAGACTGCATCGTGAGCACCCGCCGTCTTGGCATCATCATGAACGGCGTCACCGGCCGCATGGGCACTAACCAGCATCTGGTGCGCTCGATCGTGGCGATCCGCGCCGCCGGCGGCGTGACGCTGCCGAACGGCGACCGCGTCATGCCCGCCCCGGTCCTGATCGGCCGCAACGCCGAGAAGGTCGAGGCGCTGGCGCGGCAATATGGCATCGAGCGCTGGTCGACCGACCTCAACAAAGCGCTCGACAATCCGGACGACGAGCTGTTCTTCGACGCCGCCACCACGGCGATGCGGCCCCTCCTGCTCGAGCAGGCCATCGACAAGGGCAAACACGTCTACTGCGAGAAACCGATCGCCGACACCTACGAGAAGGCGCTGAAGGCGGCCAAGGCCGCCAAGGCCAAGAAGATCAAGAACGGCGTGGTGCAGGACAAGCTGTTCCTACCCGGCCTGCGCAAGATCGCGATGTTGCGCGATGCCGGCTTCTTCGGCCGCATGCTCGCCGTGCGCGGCGAGTTCGGCTACTGGGTCATCGAGGGCGATTGGGGCCCGACGCCACAGCGGCCGAGCTGGAATTACCGCAAGAACGACGGTGGCGGTATCATCCTCGATATGCTGTGCCACTGGCGCTACGTGCTCGACAACCTGTTCGGCAAGGTCAAGGCGGTGAGCTGCCTCGGCGCCACGCATATTCCGAAGCGCGTCGACGAGAGCGGCAAGGTCTATGACGCCGACGCCGACGATGCGGCCTACGCGACATTCGAGCTCGAAGGCGGCGTGGTCGCCCACATCAACTCGTCGTGGTGCGTGCGCGTGCGCCGCGACGATCTCGTCACCTTCCAGGTCGACGGCGTGCTCGGCTCAGCGGTGGCGGGGCTGACCAAATGCTGGACGCAGTCGCGCGTGAACATGCCGCGGCCGATCTGGAATCCGGACGTGCCGCAGACCATGAACTTCTTCTCGCAGTGGGAGGAGGTGCCCGACACCATCGCCTACGACAATGGCTTCAAGGTACAGTGGGAGGATTTCATCCGCCACGTCGTTGCCGGCACGCCGTGGAAATTCGATCTCGTCGAGGGCGTCAAGGGCGTGCAGCTCGCCGAGCTTGGCCTCAAGAGCTGGGTCGAGCGGCGCTGGCTCGACGTGCCGGAGGTCAAGCTATGAGAAAATCTATGCCGGGTGCCTTTTCCTTTACCTTCCTCACCACTCCGCTTCGCTGCGTGGGGGGAGGGGAGCGCGGGCACGGAGCGAAATAATGGCCACGCTCTCCCTGCCGACCGCGAGCGGAAAGACCGAGCGCTACGCGACCGGCGAGCCGATCGAGATTCCAAAAGGAAACGCGCCGGCGTTTAACCGCATCGCCTACGCGGCCGCGCACGTCGTGGCCGATCCGCTGGCTGACAACGATCCCTGGCTCGACGCCGCGGTCGACTGGGAGCGCACCATCGCGTTCCGTCATTATCTCTGGGATCTCGGCCTCGGCGTCGCCGAGGCGATGGACACGGCGCAGCGCGGCGGCGGGCTCGACTGGAGTGGTGCCAGGGAACTGATCCGGCGCGCGCTGGAGGCAGCCAAGAGCCGCTCCGCCGCCCGGATTTGCTGCGGTGTCGGCACTGATCACCTCGATCCGGGCGCTGGCGTCACGATCGACGACATTGTCCGGGCCTACGAGGAGCAGATCGAGGCCATCGAGGCGCTGGGCGGCAAGCTCGTCGTGATGGCGAGCCGCGCCTTGGCCGCCGCGGCCAAAAGCCCGGCCGATTACGCCAAGGTCTATGGCCGCATCCTTCGTCAGGTGAAGGAGCCCGTCATCATCCACTGGCTCGGCGAGATGTTCGACCCGGCGCTGGACGGCTACTGGGGCGCGCCGGACCACGCCAGGGCGATGGACAACTGCCTCGCCATCCTCACCGAGCATGCCGCGAAGATCGACGGCATCAAGATGTCGCTGCTGTCGAAGGAGAAGGAGATCGAGATGCGCCGCCGTCTGCCGGCCGGCGTGCGCATGTATACCGGCGACGACTTCAACTATGCCGAGTTGATCGCTGGCGACGAGGACGGCTATTCCGACGCGCTGCTCGGCATCTTCGACGCTATCGCCCCGGCCGCGTCCGTCGGTCTCGCGCGGCTGACCGCCGGCGACCGGCAGGGCTTCCACGGCATCCTCGAGCCGACGGTGCCGCTGTCGCGCCACATCTTCAAGGCGCCGACCCGCTTCTACAAGACCGGCGTCGTGTTCCTCGCCTGGCTCAACGGGCTGCAGGATCACTTCATCATGGTCGGCGGCCAGCAGAGCGCGCGCTCGATCCTGCATCTCGCCGAGCTGTTCCGGCTCGCCGACAAGGCACGCGTGCTGCACGACCCGGACAAGGCGGCGGCGCGCATGTCGAGCCTGCTCGCGATGAACGGAATCGCCTGATGCTCGGCAAGGGCCTGTCGCTCAATCTCGCCACCGTGCGCGAGCAATGGAACCTGTGTAAGGCCGTCGAAGCCTGCGTGCGCCACGGCATTCGCTGCGTCGATCCCTGGCGCGATCAGGTCGCCAAGGTCGGTCTCGACGCCGCGGCGCGCGCCATCAAGGACGCCGGTCTCGCTGTGTCCGGCTATTGCCGCGGCGGCATGTTCACGGCGGCGGACGCCGCGGGCCGTCAGGCCGCGATCGACGACAACCTGCGCTGCATCGACGAGGCGGTGACGATCGGCGCCGAGTGCGTCGTTTATGTCGTCGGCGGCCTGCCGAAGGGTTCGCGCGATATCGGCGCGGCGCGGCAGATGGTGGCCGACGGCTTTGCCGCGATCCTGCAGCACGCGCGCGCCTGCAACATGCCGCTGGCGCTCGAGCCGCTACATCCGATGTATGCCGGCGACCGCTCGGTGCTCTCGACGCTCGCCCAGGCGCTCGATCTCAGCGACACGCTGGGCAAGGGGACCGGCGTCGCCATCGACGCCTACCATGTGTGGTGGGATCCGCAGCTCGAAGCGCAGATCGCGCGCGCCGGGAAGGGCGGGCAGATATTGGCGTATCACGTCTGCGATTGGCTGGTTCCGACCACCGATCTTCTGTTGGATCGCGGCATGATGGGCGACGGCGTCATTGATCTGCCGCGCATTCGCGGCTGGGTCGAGAAGGCCGGCTATCGCGGCTGGACCGAGGTCGAGATCTTCTCGCGCGACAACTGGTGGAAGCGCTCCGGCGACGAGGTCATTCGGACCTGCATCGAGCGCTTTCAGGCAGCGTGCTGAGTGATATACCGCGTCCCGGGCGCATCGCATCACTTCGCTTTGCTTCGTGCTGCGCCGCGCGCAGGGGACGTTCGTTGAATAGTGCTTACGTCGTCATACCGCCGTCGATCTGGAGCGTCTGCCCGGTGTAGTAGGACGACTCGTCGGAGGCCAGGAACACGGCGCCGGCGGCGATTTCCTCCGGCGTGCCGAGCCGGCCGATCGGCTGGCGGTCAATGAAGTCCTGCCGCACCGCCTTGAGCGGCTTGCCGCTCGTCCTGGCGTTGATCGACACGCGGTCGTCGAGCGACGGCGACTGGATGGTGCCGGGGCAGATCGCGTTGGCGCGGATGCCCTTGCGCACGTAGTCGGCGGCGACGGCCTTGGTCAGGCCGATTACCGCCGCCTTGGTCGCGCCGTAGACGTAGCGGTTCGGCAGCCCGCGCAGCGACGACGCCACCGACGCGATGTTGATGATCGAGCCGCCGCCGTTCTTGAGCATCACCGGCAGGAAGGCGCGCAGCATGCGGTGAATTGACTTGACGTTGAGGTCGAACGAGAAGTCCCAGTCCTGCTCGGAGCAGTCGAGCACCGTGCCCTGATGCACATAGCCGGCACAGTTCGTCAGCACGTCGGGCGCGCCGAACTCCTTGATGACGGATTTGGCGAGCGCATTGATCGCGTCGGTCGAGCGCACGTCGAGCGCCGCGGTCTTGGCCTTGCGCAGGCCCTTGAGCTTGCCGGCGTCGAGGTCGGTGGCGATCACCGTGGCGCCTTCCGCGACGAACGCTTCCGCGATGGCGTGGCCGATGCCTTGCCCGGCCGCCGTGACGACCGCGACCTTGCCCTTCAAGCGTCCTGCCATTTTCCTAGCTCCAAATAGTTCGAGGTTGGTTCGATTCTCTCCCGCTCATTCCCGCGTAAGCGGGAATCCAGTTCTTTCTTTTTTGGCTCTGGATGCCCGCTTTCGCGGGGATGAGCGGAATGGGGCGCGTGTCTGAATCCGTTTAGTGGTTGTCGCGCGGCACGGATTTCTGCGCGACGCGCTGGTATTTGACGGCCGGCTTGAGCACCATGCCCTCGGCGAGCTGGTCGACCATGCCGCGCTGGATTTCTTGCCACGGCGTCTGGCTCTGCGGATAGCCGTAGCCGCCGCGGCGCTGCAAAGCGGCGCGGCGCCGATCGTATTCGGCTTTCGAAATCAGGATGTTGGCGGTGCCCTTGCGCAGGTCGATGCGGACCCGGTCGCCGGTCTGCAGCAGCGCCAGGCCGCCGCCGTCGGCGGCTTCCGGCGAGGCGTTGAGAATCGAGGGTGAGCCCGAGGTGCCGGACTGGCGGCCGTCGCCGATGCAGGGCAGCGACGTGATGCTTCTTTTGATGAGCGCCGCCGGCGGCTGCATGTTCACGACCTCGGCCGAGCCCGGATAGCCGATCGGCCCGGCGCCGCGGATGAACAGCAGCGTGTATTCGTCGATCTTGAGCGAGGGATCCTCGATGCGGTGGTGGTAGTCCTCCGGTCCATCGAACACGACGGCGCGGCCCTCGAAGGCTTCGGGGTCCTTCGGGTTGGACAGGAAGCGGGCGCGGAAGTCCTCAGAGATCACGCTGGTCTTCATGATCGCCGAGTCGAACAGGTTGCCCTTGAGCACCTTGAAGCCGGCCGCCTTCTTCAGCGGCGCCTTGTACGGCTTGATGACGTCGGCATCCTGCGCATGGGCGCGGCGCACGTTGTCGCCCATGGTCTTGCCGTTGATGGTCAGCGCGTCGTCGTGGATGCGGCCGGCCTTGCGCAATTCGTTCATCACCGCGGGCAGGCCGCCGGCGCGGAAATACTCCTCGCCGAGATATTTGCCGGCCGGCTGCATGTTGACGAGCAGCGGCACGTCGAGGCCGACCTTCTCCCAGTCCTCGATCGTGAGCTTGACGCCGATGTGCCGCGCGATGGCGTTGATGTGGATCGGCGCGTTGGTCGAGCCGCCGATCGCCGAATTGGCGACGATGGCGTTCTCGAATGCCTTGCGCGTGAGGATGTCGGATGGCCGCAAGTTCTCGCGCACGATCTCGACGGCGCGCACGCCGGTCTCGTAAGCGATCTGGCCGCGCTCGCGGTAGGGCGCGGGGATGGCGGCGCAACCGGGCAGCGTCATGCCGAGCGCCTCGGCCAGCGCATTCATGGTCGAGGCGGTGCCCATCGTGTTGCAATGCCCGGCCGACGGCGCGCTCGCCGCGGCGATGTCGATGAATTCCTTGTCGTCAATGCGGCCGGCGGCGAGCTCCTCGCGCGCCTTCCAGATCGCCATGCCGGAGCCGCAGCGCTCGCCCTTCCACCAGCCGTTGAGCATGGGGCCGCCGCACAGCACGATTGCCGGCGTGTTCACGGTCGCCGCCGCCATCAGGCAGGCCGGCGTGGTCTTGTCGCAGCCGGTCATCAGCACGACGCCGTCGAGCGGATAGCCGTACAGCACCTCGACGAGGCCGAGATAGGCGAGGTTGCGGTCGAGCGCCGCGGTCGGTCGCTTGCCGGTCTCCTGGATCGGGTGCACCGGAAATTCGAAGGCGATGCCGCCGACGCTGCGGATGCCCTCGCGCACGCGCGCGGCGAGTTCCAGGTGATGGCGGTTGCAGGGCGACAGGTCCGAGCCAGTCTGGGCGATGCCGACGATCGGCTTGCCGGAACGCAGCTCCTTCTGGGTCAGGCCGTAATTGAGGTAGCGCTCCAGATAGAGCGCGGTCATGCCGGGATTGTCGGGGTTGTCGAACCACAGCTGCGACCGCAGCTTGGTGTTTTGCTTGAGCGGCAGGCTGCCCTTCGGTTTCGACGATCTGGCCATTTCAGTCTCCGGCGTGTCCGGCCGGAGAATGCGCCGAACGGCGGGGGCGAGACAAGGGCGGCGCGCCTGGAAATAAGACGCTACAGTCGCGGCGCGACCCAGCCTGCCGGAGCCTTGCCTTGCGCGCCGATGACAACCTGACCGTCGAACGCCCGACCTTCGTCACCCATCTCGAATGCTCGCAGACCGGCGAGCATTATCCGGCGGACCGGGTTCACAACTTGTCGCGCGCCGGCAAGCCGCTGCTGGTCCGTTACGACCTCGGCGGCGTCCGCAAGGCGCTGACGAAGGATGCGCTGGCGGCGCGCCCGCCGGACTTCTGGCGCTACCGGGAACTGCTGCCGGTCCGGCAGGTGAAGGACATCGTCAGCCTCGGCGAAGCGATGACGCCACTCGTGCGGATGCCGCGGCTCGAGCGCGAGCTGGGCGGGGCCGAGATCGTCGTCAAGGACGAAGGCCGGCTGCCGACCGGCTCGTTCAAGGCGCGTGGCCTCGCTTTAGCGGTGTCGATGGCCAAGGCGCTCGGCATCGAACACATGGCGATGCCGACCAACGGCAATGCCGGGGCGGCGCTTGCCGCCTATGCCAGCCGCGCCGGCATCAGGACCACGATCTTCTGTCCGGACGACACGCCCGAAGTGAATATCAGTGAGATCGCCCTGCAGGGCGCGGCGGTCTATCGCGTCAACGGGCTGATCGACGATTGCGGCAAGATCGTCGGCGAGGGCAAGGCCAAGGTCGGCTGGTTCGACACCTCGACGCTCAAGGAGCCGTATCGCATCGAAGGCAAGAAGACGATGGGGCTCGAGCTCGCCGAGCAGCTCAGCTGGGACGTGCCCGATGTCATCTTCTATCCGACCGGCGGCGGCACCGGCCTGATCGGCATGTGGAAGGCCTTCGCCGAGCTGGAGGCAATCGGCTTCATCGGCAGCAAGCGGCCGCGCATGGTCGCCGTGCAGGCGGCGGGTTGCGCGCCGATGGTCAAGGCCTACGACGACGGCGTCGAGCACGCGCCACGCTGGGAGAACGCGCACACCATCGCCAGCGGCATCCGCGTGCCGCAGGCGGTCGGCGATTTCCTCATTCTGCGCGCGGTGCGCGAGAGCGGAGGCTTCGCCATCGCCGTGTCCGACGACGCCATTGAAGCCGCCGTCAACGAGGTCGCGCGGCGTGAAGGTTTCCTGATGTGCCCGGAGGGTGGCGCGACCTATGCGGCCTACAAACAGAGTCTCGTCGATGGGCGTGTGTCGCGTACTGAGCGCGTCGTGATGTTCAACTGCGCAAGCGGATTGAAATATCCGATGCCCCGCATCGAGCGCCGTCTTGATCGGTCCGGGCCGATCGATTACGCGGCGTTATGAGGCATTGTTCCACCTGTAGTAGCATCCGGGTTTGGCCGCCCTTCTGCCTGATTTATAGTGCTGATGAGCGCTCTTGTGCCGGTGACCGTGATTCGAAGGAGTCTCATGCCCGTCATTTTCGCGATTGGACGTTTTGTCTTTGTTCTGTTTTTTATTTTTTCAGGTTTACAGCGGTTGATGAGCATCACCGCGAGCGCCGACTTCTTTTCGCAGAAATTCGTGCTGCCGGCGGCGTTGGCCGGCATCGCGGCGCAACTCGAATCGTTTGTCGGGTTGTCGACGCCGCAGATGCTGGCGCTGTTTTCCGGTGCGATTGAGCTGGCCGCCGGCCTGCTGCTTGCGTTCAATGTCGGCACGCGCGCGATGGCGATCATCCTTATCATCTTCAGCGTGCTTGCCGTCTATTACGGCAACGATTTCTGGCACATGACAGGCGCGGCGCGGGACGAGACGCTGGTCCAAGCGGTGCTTCATATTTCGCTGATCGGCGGCCTTCTCGTGTTCGCGGCGCTCGGCTCGCTGCGTCCGGGCGAACTTGAACGCCCTGGCGACGTTTAGTTAAGTGCGGCCAGAGGCTTTTCGCACTCCGGGCTGGACAAGGGGCGGGAATCATACTGCATGAGCTTGCGTCGGCGCTTGGCCATTCTTGTCGGCATTGGTATGACGCCGCCGCTGCTGCTCGTCATGATCAGCACGGCGCGCTGGCAAATTCATCACGAAGACGACCTGCACGCCTCGGCGATCGCCGACGCGCGGCTGCTGGCGACCGAAGTCACCCAGGTCATGAACAATACGCGGGATACGCTGACGATCATGTCGAAGTTTCCCGGCGTGCCGTCTGACGAGGCCGCGTGCACGGCTTATTTCAAGTCGGTGGTCGATAGCCTGCCGATCTATCGTGAAGCCGCCATCGTCGACACGAACGGGAACTTTCACTGCTCGACCATTCCGATCCCGCCCGGGCTGAAGGTGACCGACCGTTCTTACTTCAAGGAGCCGCTCGACACCGGCAAATTCACGATCGGCACCTTCACGAAAGGCCGGGTCACCGGCGAGGACTCGATCCATCTGTCGATGCCGTACAAATCGCCGGACGGCACTGTGACCGGCATCATCGTGCTGGTTCTCAATCCGAACCGGATGGGCGAGGACCTTGTTTCGCTGCCGTGGCATCCGCGCGACCGTATCATGGTGGTGGATCGCAACGGTGCCTTGGTCCTGACGTTCCCTCCCGACCGGCGCAACGAAGCCGCCGCCATCGCAACGGATGCTTTCAAGAAGGCGAACTGGCAAGCTCCGGAATCGCTCGAATCCGACGCTGTCCCCAATCGCCCGCAAATTGTCAGCGTGGCGCCGGTTTCAGTCGGTTCGGGCCGACTCGGCGTCATGGTGGCGGTCGATCGCGACGCGGCGATGGCGGATTCCTGGAACTTCGCGGCGCGCAATCTCGCCGCCGCGCTCGCGGCAATTTTCCTCGCGATCGCCGGCGCCTGGATCGCGACGCATCTGTTGATCACGCGTCCGATCCGCGCGCTTGTCGACGTCGCGCGGCGGCGCGAGGCAGGCGACTCGCTGGTGAAATTCCCTGACCTGAGATCAACCGCGGAGTTCGGTCAGTTGAGCGCGTCGCTGACGCGCATGTCGGCTCACGTCGACGATCTGCTGGCGCAGAAGGCGCTGCTGCTGCGCGAGCTTCAGCACCGCGTCATGAACAGTCTCAATCTGCTGTCGAGCATGTTCGACATCCAGCGCCGCAAGAGCGAGACGACCGCGGACACCCGCGCACAACTCGCGAGCGCGCGCAACCGCGTCGTCGCGCTCGGCACTATCTACCGTCACCTCTACAACAACGACGTCGTGGATACGATCGAAGTCGGCGGCCTGCTGCGCTTCATCGGCGCGGAAAGCGCCAACGCCTATGAAGGTCCGGTCAAGCTCAAACTCGACGTCGATGTCGATCCGCTGATGCTGTCGGGCACCAACGCGATCTCGCTGGCGATGCTGACGCACGAACTGATCATGAATGCGATCAAGCACGCTTACGGCGAAGGCGAGGTCGGAGCGGTAACGGTCAGCCTCAAGCGCAAGCCGGACGGCGGATTCGTTTACCGGTTTGCCGACCGCGGCCGCGGTCTGCCGCCCGATTTCAAGATCGACAAGTCGGATTCGCTCGGCGTCATCATGATTGCGGCCACCGCGCGACAGCTGGGCGGCACGCTCACCATCAACGACCTGTCGCCGGGAACCGAATTCGTGCTGGACCTGCCAGCCAGCCTTCAGGAAACCGATGCGGGCCCGGGTTCAGCCGGCTGACTTGTCG
This sequence comes from Pseudolabrys sp., assembly GCA_029980465.1. Taxonomy (GTDB): domain Bacteria; phylum Pseudomonadota; class Alphaproteobacteria; order Rhizobiales; family Xanthobacteraceae; genus Pseudolabrys. The sequence continues at coordinate 999,553 of JARYIJ010000001.1, read as the reverse complement.
TCGTCGGTCTTTTTCGCCTCGCTCGCGGAATCGAGCTGGCTCAGCAGATTGCTGAGTTGATCCGGCACGCCTTGCTTCACGACCTCGTCGTACATGGTGCGCAGATGCTGCCCGATCTTGAACTGGACGTCGCGGCCCAAACTCACAACTTTGCCGTCCACTATTTTGCCGTCTTCGTGCCAAGCCCCCCCTGGCTTGTTGCCTTTTGTGGCCATCTGATCCGTCCCCGCCGGCAAGCCCCAACCGAATCGAGCCAATATTTTCCCTATTGGCCGGATAACGCCTTCCAAATTCAACCCAATTTGGTCCAATACGTTCCCGCAGACTGGAACTTTTTTCCGGTATAGGCATTAGGGAGCAGCCAAGTCCAGCAGTGGGGAGGAGAATCCATGTCAGTGTCCCAGCAAGTTGCAGCCTTTTTGCCGCTCCTGCGGCGCTATGCGCGGGCCCTGACCGGCAGCCAATCCTCGGGCGATGCCTACGTGGCGGCAACCATCCAGGCCATGATCGAGGATCCAGGCCTGGCCAAGACGGGGGCGAGCTCGAAGGTCGCGCTGTACCGGCTGTTCAGCAAGATTTGGAACTCGGTCTCCCTCAATACCGAAGGTGGGCCGAAGGCGGTATCGCTGCCGGCCGATCAGCACCTGAGCCGGATCATGCCCCTGCCGCGGCAGGTCTTTCTGCTGATGTCGTTGGAGGGCTTTTCGGAATCCGACGCCGCGCAAATTCTTGACATCGACGTTGCCGAGTTGCGTGAGCATGTAGCCGAGTCCGGCCGCGAACTGGCCGCCGAGATCGCGACCGATGTGCTCATCATCGAGGACGAGTCGCTGATCGCGAAGGACCTCGAAGGGCTGGTGGAGAGCCTCGGCCATACCGTATTCGGCGTCGCGCGTACCCGCTCGGAGGCAATTGCACTGACCAGGAACGGCCGGCCGGGCCTGATCCTCGCCGATATCCAGTTGGCCGACGGCAGCTCGGGTCTCGACGCCGTCAACGACCTGCTCAAGAGCTTCGAGGTGCCGGTAATCTTCATCACCGCCTATCCGGAACGTTTCCTGACCGGGGAGCGCCCGGAGCCGGCGTTCCTCATTGCCAAGCCGTTCCAGCCCTCGACGGTGTCGGCGGTCATCAGCCAGGCGCTGTTCTTCGAGCGCAAGGCCCGCAACGCGCCCAAGCGGGCCAGCGCCTAAAGACAGCATTCAGCCACTCAACAATGACGTGGTGCGAGGCTCTCATTCGCCTCATCCTGTGGAGTATCACGCAGCGATGCATGTCGAAGGGGAGGCAGCTTATGTGCTGCCCGCTCTGCGGTTTCATGATTTGAGACGCCCACCTTCGCCATAGTGCGTCAAAGACGCGCGTAACTACGCTTTGGCTCCGGCGAGCTCCTCACCATGAGGAGGATCGGTTTGGCGTATTTGACACTATCGCAATCGTTGGTGCGGAGTTGATTCAATGATAGCAGCCCGTTTGTGTCGGCGACGCTTCGACGTCACCGCGATCATATGAGGATTGGAAGGCCGCTACATTCGGAGGCGGTTGACAGACATTGTCGTCCGCGAGACGCTTACTGGCGCTATTCCGCGCGGAAGCCGCGCACAAAAAAACTAATGGTATTTGGGAGGTTTCGCATGAAACTATGTTTCCGCTGGGGGGCGCCGCTCCTCATGACCGCGATGGTGCTGGCGCTCGCTTCGCCGGCCATGGCCCAGACCAGTCAGGACAAGCAACTCTACGAGGCTGCCAAGAAAGAAGGGCAACTCACCTGGTATTCCGGCATCCTCAATCAGCAGATTTGCGACGAGGTGGGAAAAGCCTTCAGCGAGAAATACCCGGGCGTCAGCGTTCACGCGATCAAGACGACATCGCAGGTCGCGTTCCAGCGACTCTTGCAGGATCTCAAGGCCGGCGACGTTCTGTCGGACGTGTTCACGTCCACCGACGAAAGCCACATGGCCTATCTCGAAGGGAAGAATCTGCTCCTCAAATACGTTCCTGAGAACGAAAAAGGGTTGTCGAAGGTGCTTCGTAACCTTGATCCCAACGGCTTTTATCATGTGAGCTGGGTTGGGATCGTTGCGCTCGTTTACAACAAGAGCAAGGTCAGTGCGGCGGACGCTCCAAAGGACTGGCCCGACCTGACGAACGAGAAATGGAAAAATCAGATCGGCTTCGGCAGTCCGAACTACAGCGGCCTCATCGGGGTGTGGACCGTTGCGATGCAGCAAAAGTACGGGTGGGACTATTTCGAGAAGCTCAACAAGCTCAACCCGCTCATCGGACGTTCGGTGGACGATCCTATTACGGTGCTGAATTCAGGCGAGCGTGAGGTTGCTCCCGGTAACCCTGCGACTGCCTTCCGCAGCGCGAAGCGCGGAAACCCGTTGGCGGTCAATTATCCGACGTCGGGTGCGCTGATCGATCCTTCGCCCTCCGCCATTCTCAAGGGCTCTCACCATCCCAATGCGGCCAAGCTCTTCCTGGAGTTTCTGACGGGTCCGGAATATTCCAAAATCCTGGCGGAGAATTTCGAGCAGCCTTTGCGCGATGACGTGCCGCCACCTCCGGGAGCCAAGCCGCTCGCCGAAATGAAGGTGTTGTCGCCGAAACTGGCGGACATCGAAAAAGACTTGCCGAAGATAAAGGAAAAATGGCGCGACACATTCGGAAACTGAGCCTGCGCGAGAAGAACGCGGATCATGAGTGTCGCAGAATCGCCGGTGCAGGGTGCAACCCTGCACCGCGGCCCGCTTGGGCGCCTCCGCCGTTTTGAGCCGGCCAGCTTGATCTGGGTCCTGGCGGCGGCCGCGCTGCTGTTTCTGGTGGCGACGCCGCTGGTGCGGCTGCTGATCTCCAGCCTGCAGGCGACGGACACCGGCACGTTCACATTCGATAACTATGTCAGCGCCTATGGCCGGATGCGGAATCTGGAGGCGCTGGGCAATTCCCTGCTCTATGCGCTCGAAGTGACCGTGCTGTCGGCCCTGATGGCGGTGCCGATCGCCTGGGGCGTCTCGCGCACCGACATGCCGGCCAAGAGCGTCGTGCGCGCTTTGATCCTCGGCGCGTTTATCACGCCGCCGTATTTGGGCGCGATCGGCTGGATCCTGCTCGCCGGCCCGAATGCCGGCTGGCTCAACCGCGCGTGGATGGCGGTCACCGGCAGCCACAGCGGCTTCATCGACATTTACACCTTTCCCGTCCTGTCCCTTGTCACGGCGTTGTATGCCTTTCCCTACATATTTGTGTTTACGACCGATGCGCTCGACCGCGTCTCCTCGGAGATGGAGGAAGCGGCGAACATCCTGGGCGCCGGCAGCGTCTACACCGTCTTCCGCATCACGCTGCCGCTGGTGACGCCGGCTATTCTGGGCGGGGCGATCGTCGTCTTCCTCGATACCGTGGCCTTGTTCGGCACACCGGCCATTATCGCTCTGCCCGCGCGCATCCGGATCATGACGCTGCAGCTCTGGCAGTATTTCGAATTTCCGGTGCGGGCGGAGGTGGCGGCCGCCTATGCCATTCCGTTGATCGCGATCACGCTTGCGCTGTTCTGGATCCAGCGGGCGGTCCTCGGCCGCAGGAGCTACGTGGCGCTGACCGGAAAGGGCGGAAGCCGCACGCTGACGCCGCTCGGACCGTGGCGTTGGGCGATCCTCGGTTATTCTCTCTTTGTAGTCTCTCTCGCCGTGATCCTGCCTTACGCCGCACTGGCCAAGGCCGCCTTCAGCAAGGCGTGGGGGCTGGGATTCACCCTCGCCAACCTGACTTTCAACAATTTCTATCGCCTGCTCGCGGAGGAGGGGGCGCGGCGGACCATCCTCCACAGCTTCACCTATTCGGCGGCGGCAGGCTGTCTTGCCGTCGCCCTGGCTCTGCTTGCGGCCTACGTCGTCAACCGCAAGCTCATGCCTGGCGGGGCCATTCTCAGCTTGTTGTGCATGGCGCCGCTCGTCATCCCCGGCATTGTGCTCGGCATCGGCTTCTATGCGGCGTTCGCTTCGCCTCCGGTCGCTCTCTACGGCACGGCGCTCATCCTCATTCTCGGTTACAGCACGCGCTTTCTGCCGATCGCCTATGTCAACTGCGCGGCGAGCCTGCGCGCGCTCAATCCCGAGATGGAGGAAGCTGTCCGTATTCTCGGCGGCACGCGGCTGCGCGCGATCGCGCGCGTGATCGTTCCGGTGCTTAAAAAGAGCCTGCTCGGCACCTGGTTGCTCGTATTTATTCCCGCGACGCGCGAGCTGAGCACGGCGATCTTCCTGGTCGGCGCTCAGACGCGGGTGATCTCCGTCATGATGCTCGACCTGAGTGAGAACGGCAGCTTCGAGATTCTGGCCGCGCTCGGGTTCTTTCTTCTCGGCGCGACAATCCTGATCGTGCTGCTGGGCTACAAGATCATAGGGCGTGATTTTATGTTGAGGCGATCATGAGTGGCGCCGAGCCGAAGAGTGTCCCGCGCCTGTCTCTGGACCGGCTCAGTTGTGTGTACGGCTCGTTCACGGCGGTGGATCAGCTCAGCCTGGACATCGCGCCGGGCGAGTTCATTTCGCTGCTCGGGCCTTCCGGCTGCGGCAAAACGACGACGTTGCGGATGATTGCGGGCTTCGTGCGCCCGACCGGCGGCACAATTGCCATGGACGGCGCGGTCATCTCTTCTCCGCAGGGCTCGCTGCCGCCCGAGAAACGGCAGATGTCCATGATCTTCCAGAGCTACGCCATCTGGCCGAACATGACGGTGGCGGAAAACGTGGCCTTCGGCCTGAAGTTGCGCCGCTTCGACCGCGAGTCGATCCGCGGCAAAGTTCAATCCATGCTCGATACCGTCAAACTCGGAGCGCTTGCTGACCGCTACCCGGCCGAATTGTCCGGCGGCCAGCAGCAGCGGGTGGCGCTCGCCCGCGCGATGGTGATCGAGCCGCGCGTGCTGCTGCTCGACGAGCCGTTGTCGAACCTCGATGCCAATTTGCGCGAGGAGATGCGTTTCGAGATCAGGCGGCTGCACGACAAATTCCATTTCACCACCGTCTATGTCACGCACGATCAGGGCGAGGCCATGGTCACGTCCGATCGCATCGCGGTCATGAACCTCGGCCGGCTCGAACAGATCGAGGCGCCGTATCTGCTGTACACGCGGCCGAAGACAAGGTTTGTCGCCGGCTTCATCGGCCGCACGAATTTCCTGGAAGGCCGGATCGAGGGCGAGCGGGTCGTGTTCGATCGCTTCGACCTGCCGCGCAATCTGTTCGAGAAGGAGCGGCTCGAGGCGAATGGACCGGTGTTGTTTTCGGTTCGTCCGCAAAATATCTCGCTCGATCGCGGCCCGTTCTCGGAGGACAGTCCGGTTCGGCTGAAAGGCCGGGTGATCGAACGCGTGTTTCTTGGCGAATCCTGGGACTACATCGTCTCTCCTGCGGACAGTGCCGTTCGGCTGAAAGTGGCCGCCATGCCGTCGCAGGTCTTCGAGGTCGGCGATACGCTTTGGCTCAAGCTCGATCCGCAGCAAATGGCGCCGCTCAAGGAGTGACTCCATAAGCCGATTGTCTGTCCCGGTGCTGTCTCGCGACCATTCACGCTGCCATCTGATTTTTCTATCGCCCTGTCGTAGGCGCGCGACACGCCTCACCAGGCGTGCGGGCCTCGTCGCCACAAGGCCCGATGGTGCGCGATAGGCACTCCATCCCCTTCGACCAAGGCCGAAGGGAGAAGCTTGTCCCCGCGGAGGCAGGGAAAGGAAGGACGACACCCCCGCGTCACTAACAACAGGGACGATGGCGTTTGCCCGGTTCGCGCTACACCTGCTCGGCGTTGAGATAAGCGAAGCGGGCGCCGCAGAATGCACAGATCAGGCCGAGGCCGAGCGCGGTGCCGCTGGCGATGACGTCGACTGTGCCGGCCGCCGAGCCGGTCTTGCTGAGCAGGCCCGCCGCAGTCGACACCACGACGACGACCGCGATCAGGAACCGCCGGGCGAGCCGGTACACGGCGTCGCGCTCGCGCGCCGCCGCGATCAGATAAGCGCCGGCGGCCCAGCCACCGATGAATCCCGTGGCGGCGATTGCCCACCATGCCAGCGCCGAGACGAATTCGGCATGGCTCGACGGACGCGCATCCCGCAGCACGGTGTCGATGCCGAGGCCGAGCACGGTGAGCAGGATGTGCACCGCCATCGCCGCGAATACGCCGATGGCGATCGCGGCGGCGTAGTGCAGTCTGCGGAGGGTGTCGGAATCCATTGGTGAAACGGCCGGACAGTCGGGAGCGGGATCTTGATGTCGCCACACGAATCGCTGCGGGATAATCCGGTCGCCGTCAATACGGCGCAAGGAGCACAATAAGGAGCGCGCTCATGCGCACATTGCTCTGCTCATATTGCCGCTGTGAGTTGGCGCAGATTCAGGTCGCCAATGGCCGTGCTGTGGCCGTTTGCCTGATCTGCGAGGAGGTCGGCAATGCCGACGAAGTCGCGGCCGGCCGCCCGATCGGCCCTGCGGCCCGAATTCGCCGCCGCCCCGCGAAAGCCCGCAGGTCCGCCCAGAAACGCTGATCGCCGTGCGCCGGGCGCGCTGTGGACAATGGGTGGCGCGGGCCGGCTCGCCGGTGAACGATGCCCACGCCCGCGCGTTGAGGCAGGCGCATGGCGGCCGAACCCATCGTCGAGACGACCATTCCAGCCCGGCTCGACCGGCTGCCGTGGAGCCGCTTCCACACGCTGGTGGTGGTGGCGCTCGGCGTCACGTGGATTCTCGACGGCCTCGAAGTGACGCTGGCCGGCGCCCTGTCGGGCGCGCTGAAGCAGAGCCCGGCGCTTCATTTCAGCAATACCGAGATCGGCCTCGCCTCGAGCGCTTATCTCGCCGGCGCCGTGCTCGGCGCGCTGTTTTTCGGTTGGCTCACCGACCGGCTCGGCCGCAAAAAATTATTCTTCATCACGTTGAGCGTCTATCTTGTCGCCACGGCGGCGACGGCGCTGTCCTGGAACGTCGCGAGTTTCGCCGCCTTCCGCTTCATCACCGGCGCCGGCATCGGCGGCGAATATGCGGCGATCAACTCGACCATCCAGGAGCTGGTGCCGGCGCGGGTGCGCGGCTGGACCGATCTCGTCATCAATGGCAGCTTCTGGGTCGGCGCGGCGCTCGGCGCGCTCGGCTCTCTGGTGCTGCTCGACACCGGCCTTTTTCCCGTCGACCTCGGCTGGCGTCTCGCTTTCCTGATCGGCGCCGCGCTCGCGCTCGTGATCTTCTTCATGCGGCTGTGGATTCCGGAAAGCCCGCGCTGGCTGATGACACACGGGCGCCTCGCCGAGGCGGAGCGCATCGTCGACGGCATCGAAGCGCGCGCCGGCGTCGGACCGTGGCCGTCGGACGGTCTGCCGCGCGCGAAGCTCCATGCACGCCGCGCGACGCCGATGGCCGACGTCTTTCGCACTTTATTTGTCGTGCACCGCACGCGCGCGCTGGTCGGCCTGAGCCTGATGGCTGCGCAGGCTTTTTTCTACAACGCGATCTTCTTCACCTACGCGTTGGTGCTGACCGACTTCTACGGCGTGCGCGCCGATGCCGTCGGCTGGTACCTGCTGCCGTTCGCCGCCGGAAATTTCACCGGCCCGGTCTTTCTCGGCCGTCTGTTCGATATCTGGGGCCGGCGGCCGATGATCGCGCTGACTTACATCATCTCTGGCGTCTTGCTTGCGCTAGTCGGTGATCTGTTCGCGCGCGGCCTCATCAGCGCGCAGGCGCAAACCGCCGGCTGGATGGTGATCTTCTTTTTCGCGTCGGCCGCGGCGAGCTCGGCCTATCTCACGGTGAGCGAGACGTTCCCGCTGGAAATGCGCGCTCTGGCCATCGCCGTGTTCTATGCGATCGGAACCGGCGTCGGCGGCATCGCCGGTCCGGCGCTGTTCGGCTGGCTCATCGATACAGGTTCGCGTAACAGCGTGTTTGGCGGCTATCTGCTGGGCGCCGTCCTGATGATTGCGGGCGGGCTGATTGCATGGCGGTGGGGCGTTGCCGCGGAACGCAAGCCGCTCGAAACCGTGGCGCGGCCGCTGACATTCATCGACTGAAAATTGCGGCGGCGCGGGCGTTGGACGCGAGGCGCGAGGAGGATTAGCCTGACAGCCCATCATCGGCACCAACCGGACACTGGGACACGCATCATGCTGACGCCGGCGCCACAAGCGGACCTCGCTGCCAGGATTCCCTTCGACAGGACCCGGCTCGATCGCCTGATGGACGACGAGAATATCGATCTCATCGTCGCGACCTCGAAGCACAATGTGCAATACCTGCTCGGCGGCCACCGCGCCGATTTCTTCGATTACATGGACGCGACCGCGGTCACGCGCTACCTGCCGGTGCTGGTCTATCCGAAAGGGCAGCCCGACAAGGCGGGCTATGTCGGCCATCGCCTCGAGAAATGGCAGACCGACGCCAATCCACTGTGGACGCCGCAGACCGTCACCGCCTCGAACGGCTCCGCCGATGCGATGCAGATGGCAGTCGACATGATCAAGAAGGTTGGCCTGAAGCCGCGCCGCATTGGCGCCGAGTTCGGCTTCCTGCCGTACGACGCTGCCAACGTCTTGCGCGCGGCATTTCCCGACGCCGAGCTGGTCGACGCCAGCATCGTGCTCGACCGCCAGCGTGCGCTGAAGACGCCGGACGAGCTGCGCAAGCTGAAGTTCGCGTCCGACGCGGTGATCGAGTCGATGCAGGCGGTCATCGCGAAGCATGGACCGGGCGCGACTAAGCGCGAGCTTGCCGAAGCGCTGCGCCGCGAGGAGGTCAACCGCGGCCTCACCTTCGAGTATTGTCTCATCACCGCGGGGTCGAGCCTCAATCGCGCGCCGACCGAGCAGCGCTGGGAAAAGGGCGATATCCTGTCGCTGGATTCCGGCGGCAACTATCACGGCTACATCGGCGACATCTGCCGGATGGCGATCCAGGGCGAGCCGGACGCCGAACTGGTCGATCTGCTCGGCGAGATCGAGGCGATCCAGCGCGCCGCGTTCAAGGCGATCCGCCCCGGCGCGCTCGGCCGCGAGCTTTACGCGGCGGCGGAGCCGCTGGTGGCGCGCTCCAGGCACCATAATCACATGGATTTCCTCGCCCATGGCATGGGCCTCGTCAGCCACGAGGCGCCGCGGCTGACCGAGCGCGGCCCGATACCGTACCGGGCCGAGCATCGCGACAAGCCGCTGGAGAGCGGCATGGTGGTATCGGTCGAGACGACGCTGCGCCATCCGGCGCGCGGCTTCATCAAGCTCGAGGACACCGTGGTGGTGACTGACGGCGGCCACGAGATTTACGGCGAGGGCGCCCGCGGCTGGAATCGCGGCGGAACAGCGGCATGAGGGGGCGCTCCCGCAGGTTGCAGGGACGACCTGAGGCCGATTACCGTCCGTGACCACGGGCGGCAGCGAGCCATGTTTTCAGCGCAACGCAATTATCTCCGGGTCCGGCACGGACACGATCATCACCGCGTCACCTCGGTCGAGCTGTTCTTCGACCTGGTCTTCGTGTTCGCGGTCACTCAGCTCTCGCACGGCCTGCTGCACAACCTGTCCGCGCTCGGCGCGGTGCAGATCGCCGTGCTGCTGCTGGCGATGTGGTGGACCTGGGTCGACATGGCCTGGATCACCAACTGGCTCGATCCCGACAAGCCGGTCGTTCGCGTCCTGCTGTTCGTCCTGATGCTGGTCGGCCTCGTCCTGTCAGCATCGATTCCGCGCGCCTTCGAGGATCGCGCCATCGCCTTTGCGGCCGCTTACATCGTCATGCAGTCGCTGCGCAACATGTTCATGCTATGGGCGCTGGCGCGGCACGACGAATCGAATTTCTACAACTTCGTCCGCATCGGGCTCTGGCATCTCGCCGACGCGCCATTCTGGCTGATCGGGGCGCTGGCCGAGGGACCTTACCGGCTCGTTCTCTGGGGCATCGCCGTTGCGCTGGAGACCACGGCGCCGGCTGCCGGTTTTCGCATTCCGGGTCTCGGCCGCTCGACCACGGCGGACTGGGTGGTCGAAGGCGGGCATCTTGCCGAGCGCTGCGGCCTTTTCGTCATCATTGCGCTCGGTGAATCGATCCTGATCACGGGCGCCAATTTCGCCGAACTGTCGTGGACGGCGCAGGCTATCGCCGCGTTTGTCGCCGGTTTTGCCGGCAGCGTGGCGATGTGGGCGATCTATTTCAACATCGGCGCCGAACGCTCGAGCGAGCATATCGCAAGGTCGAGCGATCCCGGCCGGCTGGCGCGCAGCGGCTATACCTACCTGCATATCCTGATCGTCGCCGGCATCATCGTCGCCGCCGTCGGCGACGAGCTGGTGCTGCATCACCCGGCGGGGCGTGTCGAGCCGGCGACCGCGCTGGCCGTCATCGGCGGCCCGGCGCTCTATCTGGCCGGCAATACGCTGTTCAAGAGATTGTCCGCGCCGAACCTGCCGCTTTCGCATCTCATCGGCCTTGGCCTGCTGGCGTTGACCGCGCTCGTGACGCAAGCGGTGACCCCGCTCACCCTGTCGGCGATGACGACCGTCATTCTGCTGATCGTCGCCTTCTGGGAGTGGGGGTCGCTGGGGCGGCGCAAGACGGCAGAAAAGTGAAAGCGGCGACGGGAAGGGGCTCGGTCTAGGCCTCGCCGATCTCCTTGAGGATATCCTGCGTATGCTCGCCGAGCAGCGGCGCGGGGCGTCCGGACGCTGCGCGCCAGCCGTCGATGACGATTGGCGTGCGCACGCCGGGAATCGCGCCGGCCTTGGCGGCCTTGCTCGGATTCTCCAGCTTCATGCCGCGATGGACCACCTGCGGGTCGTTGAAGACCTGCTCGAGATTGTTGATCGGTCCGGCCGGTACCGATTGCGCCTCGAGCTTGCCGAGCAGGTCCTTGCTCGACATCGCGATCGTCAGGGCCGACAGTTTGCCGATCAGCTCGGCGCGGTTTTTGAGGCGCTCGACATTGTTGATGTAGCGCGGATCGGTGGCGAGCTCCGGCGCGCCGAGCACGTTGCACAGCTTGGCGTACTGCCCGTCATTGCCGGTGGCGATGATGATGAAGCCGTCCGACACCGGGAACACCTGATACGGCACGATGTTGGCGTGCGCGTTGCCGATCCGCTTCGGAATGTTGCCCGACACCAGATAGTTCAGCGCCTGGTTCGACAGCACGCCGACGGTGGAATCGACCAGCGCAGTGTCGACATGGGCGCCCTTGCCGGTGCGCTCGCGCTCGTGCAGGGCGGCGAGGATGCCGACCACCGAATAGACGCCCGTAAAGATGTCCGACATCGGGATGCCGATGCGGGTCGGCTCGCCGTCTGCCATGCCGGTGAGGTCCATGACGCCGCCCATGCCCTGCGCCATCAGGTCATAGCCGGCGCGTTTGGCGTACGGCCCGTCCTGGCCAAATCCGGTGACCGAGCAGTAGATCAGGCGCGGGCACTCGGGCGCGAGGCTCTTGTAGTCGAGACCGAACTTGGCGAGGCCGCCGACCTTGAAGTTCTCGATCAGCACGTCGGAGCGCGCCGCGAGCTTCCTGACCAGCCGCTGGCCTTCAGGGTCCTCGAAATCGAGCTCGATCGACCGCTTGCCGCGATTGGCCGAGTGAAAATAGGCGGAGCCGATCGGCTTGCCGTCGACGCCTTCGACAAAGGGCGGGCCCCAGACGCGAGTGTCGTCGCCGGCGCCCTTGCGCTCGACCTTGATGACGTCGGCGCCGAGGTCGGCGAGGATCTGGCCGGCCCACGGCCCCGCCAGGATGCGCGCAAGCTCGAGGACACGCAGGCCCGCCAACGGCTTCGACATTCGGACAACTCCTCAACAAGTGACTTTTTTGCAGCGCGGTTATAGAGAGGTGATCCGGCTCTGGCCAGACTATGCCGACTTTGCTGACTTGGGTGGGTGACTGTCGTGCTATGGCAACATGACGCACGGCTGGTTAAGATTGCCGGGGCGCGACACGCTGCCGGTCAGCTAGACTGGCAGCATCAAACAAACGCAACGTACCGCGTTGCAAAAAACGGATTTTGAGGGAGGAGACCTGATGAAACTGACAACCGTTTTGCTTGCCTGCGCGACTGCGGTCGTTATGACGGCGTCGGCCCAGGCGCAGGTGACGTTGCGTGCGTCGCACCAATTCCCGGGTGGCAAGGGCGACGTCCGCGATGACATGGTGCAGATGATTGCCAAGGACGTCGGCGCCGCCAACGTTGGCATCAATGTCCAAGTTTATCCGGGCGCGTCGCTGTTCAAGCCGAAAGATCAGTGGAACGCGATGGTCAACGGCCAGCTCGACATCGCGCTGTTCCCGCTCGACTACGCCAGCGGCAAGGTGCCGGCCTTCAGCGCCACGCTGATGCCAGGACTGATCCGCAACCAGGACCGCGCCAAGCGCATCAACGACTCCCAGTTCATGAAGGACATGCGCGCCGAGATCGAGAAGCACGGCGTGATCGTGCTGTCCGATGCCTGGTTCGCCGGCGGCATGGCTGCAAAAGGCAAATGCATCCAGCATCCGAAGGATCTGGCGGGCATGAAGTTCCGCGCCGCGGGTCCGACCTTCGCCGCGATGTGGGAAGCGGCCGGCGCCAGCATCGTCACGCCGCCCTCCAACGAGGTCTATAACGCGTTCCAGACCGGCGTTATCGACGCCACCGACACCAGCCTCGGCACGTTCGGCTCGACCCGTCTCTACGAGGTCACCACCTGCCTGACCGCGCCGGGCGACAATGCCTTGTGGTTCATGTACGAGCCGGTGCTGATGTCGAAGAAGAACTTCGAGAAGCTCAACAAGAAGCAGCAGGATGCGATCATCGCCGCCGGCAAGAAAGCGCAGGCCTATTACGAGGGCAAGGCGAGCGCGGTGAATAACGAGACCATCAAGCAGTTCGAGGACCACAAGGACAAGGTCGTCACGCTGACCAACGATGAGTACGATGCGTGGATGGCTTTGGCCAAGAAGAGCTCCTTCGCCAAGTTCGCAAAGGATGTGCCGAACGGCCAGAAGCTGATCGACGAAGCTCTGGCGGTGAAGTAACGAGAGGCGGGAAGCCGGCGGCCTCGGCCGCCGGTTTTTCCATGGGGAATAATCGGACAATCTAAATGGATTCCTTCATCCAGGCGGTGAAGTTCCTGTCGCGCGTCACCGGCGTCATCGGTGCCCTGCTTGTCGGCATCGCGGTGCTCGTCATCTGCGATATGGTCATCGAGCGTTATATCTTCGATGCCACGACGATCTGGCAGATCGACATCGTGACCTATTCCATCGTCGGCGCGACCTTCATCAGCAGCCCGTACGTTCTGATGACGCGCGGCCACGTCAACGTCGACATCCTGCCGCTGCACATCGGCCCGAATGCGCGCTACTGGTTGGCGCTTGCGACCAGCCTGGTCGCGGTCGCGTTTTGCGCCGTGGCGTTTGTGCTGTGCTCGGCCTATTGGTACCAGGCCTATAGCGAGCGCTGGTTGTCGGACACGGTCTGGCGATCGCGGCTCTGGATTCCGCTGCTGACCATGCCGGTCGGCCTGTTCCTGCTCACGCTCCAATACATCGTCGATATTATCGCGCTGGTGACCGGTCGCGAGCCGCCGTTCGGAATGACGGACAAGGAGAGCGCCGAGGACGTCGCGCGCGCTCAGGCCGAGCAGGCCCTGGGAGGCGCCGGATGAGCCCGACAACAGAAGGCGCGATCGTTCTCGTCGTCACGCTGCTGATGCTGGTATCCGGCATTCCGGTGGCGTTCGGGCTCGGCGCCATTGCTGTCGGGTTCCTCGTGATTTTCCAGGGATTGGGCAGCCTGCACGTCGTTGCCGAGACGCTGTGGTCCGGACTCGACGATTTCACGCTGGTCGCGATCCCGATGTTCGTGATGATGGGCGCGGCGATCGGTTCGTCGCCGGCCGGCAAGGACCTCTACGAGGCGCTCGATCGCTGGCTCTATCGCCTGCCGGGCGGCCTTGTCGTGTCGAATCTCGGCGCCTGCGCGATCTTCGCGGCGCTGACCGGCTCGTCACCGGCCTGCTGCGCCGCCATCGGCAAGATGGGCATCCCGGAGATGCGGCGCCGCGGCTATCCGGACGAGGTGGCGACCGGCTCGATCTGCGCCGGCGGCACGCTCGGCATTCTCATCCCGCCGTCGGTGACGTTCATTCTCTACGGCATTGCGACGGAAACCTCGATCGGTCGCCTGTTCATCGCCGGCGTCCTGCCGGGGTTGCTGCTCACCAGCCTGTTCATGCTGTGGACGATTTTCGCGATTTGGCGCAAGGGCTTCAGATCTCACGCCGCCGGATTCCGCTATTCGTGGGGGCAGAAGTTCTCGGCCGTTCCGAAGATCGCGCCCTTCATCGTCATCATCCTCGGCGTTATGTACACGCTGTACGGCGGCATCGCGACGCCGTCGGAGGCGGCAGGCGTCGGCGCCGCCTTGTGCCTGATCCTCGCCATCGTCATCTACCGGCTCTACAAGCCCGAGCAGATCTGGCACATCCTGCGCGACACGCTGCGCGAGTCGGTGATGATCCTCACCATCATCGCGGCGGCGGTGCTGTTCGGCTACATGCTGACGTCGCTTTACCTGACGCAGACGCTGGCGCAGGGCATCGCCGACATGCACGCCAACAAGTGGGTGTTGATGTTCCTCATCAATATCTTCCTGCTGGTGAGCGGCTTCTTCATCCCGCCGGCCGCGATCATCCTGATGACCAGTCCGATCCTGCTGCCCATTATCACGGCGGCCGGATTCGACCCGATCTGGTTCGGCGTCATCCTGACGATCAACATGGAAATCGGCCTGATTCACCCGCCGGTCGGGCTGAATATCTATATCGTCAACGCGATCGCGCCGGACGTGCCGCTTGCCAAGGTGATGTGGGGCACGCTGCCCTATGTCATCTGCATGATGCTGGCGATCGTTATCTTGTGCTTCTTCCCGGAAATTGCCACATGGTTGCCTAACCATCTGATGGGGCCTGGAAAGTAGCGGAGGATACGATCGTGCCGATGAATACCTCGTTCTTCGGCGACCTGCTCCAGACGATCTCGGACCGCGGACGCGCGCTGCTGCGCCGCGAACGCCGCGGCGACGCCGCGATGCGGTCCGAGTCGCTGGTCGAGCTGTGCGATCATCTGCTGTCGCGGCGTGGCGAGGCGTCCGGTGTCGCGCTCGCGACCGAAATTCTGGCGCGCTACAACGACCTGACCGTCGGCCCGCGCATCGCCTTTTTCGAATCGCTGGCGACCAAGTTCGGCCCCGACCGGACGCGGCTCGATGCCGCCATCAAGGCTTGGGAGACGGAACCGGGTGATGCGACGGCGGCCGAGCTTCACGCCGCGTCGGAACCGCGCCGGCAGGAGCTGTTCAGGCGGCTGAACCTGGCGCCAGGTGGCACGCGGGCGCTGGTGCGCATGCGCGAGCAGTTGATGGATGTGCTCAACCGCCGCGACGACCTGCGGGCGCTCGACAGCGACTTTGTCCATCTGTTCTCGTCCTGGTTCAACCGGGGCTTCCTGGTGCTGCGCCGGATCGACTGGTCCACGCCGGCCAACATTCTCGAGAAGATCATCCGCTACGAGGCCGTGCACGAGATCCGCGATTGGGACGACCTGCGCCGCCGCATCGACCCGCCGGACCGGCGCTGCTTCGCCTTCTTCCATCCGGCGCTGGCCGACGATCCGCTCATCTTCGTCGAGGTCGCGCTCGATCGGGAGATTCCCGGCGCCATCGCGCCGATCCTCGCCAGCACGCGCCAGAACTTCGTCGAGCCGGATCGGGCCCGTGTCGCGGTGTTCTATTCGATCTCGAACTGCCAGCGCGGCCTCGCCGGTGTGTCGTTCGGCAACTTCCTGATCAAGCAGGTAGTCGAGGACATCAGCCGCGAGCTGCCGAAGCTGACGACGTTCGTCACGCTGTCGCCGGTCGTCGGTTTCGCGCGCTGGCTCAAGAGCGAACTGGCGCAGGAATCATCCCCCGCAATCCTTTCGGGTGACCGCGCCGCGCTGTCGCTGGCTGAGCGCCCGTTCTGGTGGACCGATCCGGTCGTGTTCGATCAGCTCAGGGAGCCGATGCTGCGCGCCGCGGCCTGGTACTATCTGCGCGCGCGCAACAAGCGCGGCTTGCCCGTCGACGCCGTCGCCCGCTTTCATCTCGGCAATGGCGCCCGGCTCGAGCGCATCAACTGGCTCGGCGACACGTCCGAGCGCGCGATCGAGCAGGGTGATGGGCTGATGGTGAACTATCTTTACGATCTCGACGAGATCGAAAAGAACCACGAGGCCTATGCCGAGGGCCGCACCGTGATCGCGTCGCCGGCCGTGCAGCGGCTGGCGCAGCCGCCGCTTGAGCTCGTTCCAGTCGCCGGTTGAATGTGTCGTCCCGGCCGGGCACGGCGCGTATGGCTCCTCGCCTTCGTGAGGGCGGCATAGTCAACTCTTGGTCAGCTCTTGCCGTAAACCGGCACGATGCCGCCGCGCGTCACCATGTTGCCGGGAGAGGCCAGGAACTGGATGGTCGCCGCGACCTCTTCGGTCTTGGGCCATGCCGCGAAATCGGCCTTCGGCATCGCGGTGCGGTTCGCCGGCGTGTCCATGATCGACGGCGCGACGGCGTTGACCAGGATGCCATCCTTGGCGACTTCCTCGGCCAAGGTCGTGGTCAGCGCCGCGACGCCGGCCTTGCTCACCGTATAGGCCGACAGCCCCGCGCCCGTGCGCCATTCCAGCGCCTGCCGCGACGCCACGTTGACGATGCGGCCGCCTTTCCCAGCCATCGCCTTCACGGCGGCCCGGCAGCACAGGAAGCACGACACGAGATTGGTCTCGATCTGTCCGAGCAACTGCGCCTTGCCGGTGTCGGCGACCGAGCCGGCGGCAAAGCCGCCGGCGATGTGGATCGACGCCCACAGCGTGCCGATGCGGTCATAGACGCGTGCGACCGCGGCTTCCTCGGTCAGATTGACGTCCGGGACGAGCGTCACCGCCTTGTGGCTGCGGTACTTGAAGCGGTCGGCCTCGGCGGCATGAAGATAGGGAACGTGGCAGCGCGCGCCGGCCTCGAGCAGAAGGCCGACCACCGCCGAGCCGAGTGCGCCGGTGCCGCCGGTGACAACGACATCGCGATTGGAGAAATCCATGCACGTCCTCCCGTGACTCTAACGGACGGCGCAGCGGAACCGTTCCGTCGCCGCGATTATCCGCGCCCGCGCTTGACGCGCGTTGGCAGCACCTGAAACTCGATCCAGTTCGCCACTTCGCTGACGCGCAGCTTCTTGTCGAGCACGTTCTTGCTGATGCCGTACCGCCAGGCCAGCCGCTTGTTGGCGGGATCCTTGCCGAGCGCGTCGAGGTCCTCGGCGAAGGCGCCGATGTCGCCCGTGTTGAGGAAAAAGCCTTCCTCGATCAGCCGCGGCCCGATGCGCCGCACGATGACGGCGACCTCGCGCAGCGGGTATTCGGGGTGATATTGCACGCCCCACGCGGTGCCCTTTGGCGTCTTGATCTCCGCGCTCTGCACCGTCGACGCGGCGTTGCTGGCAAGCACCGTCATGTTCGGCGCCAGCGTGACGACCTCGTCGAGATGGACCGTCGGCGCGTTGAAGACGTCCATCTTGCCGGCGTACATCGGATGCCTGCGGCCGACATCGGTGAGCCGGATGCCGCGGCCAAAGCCGATCTCGCGGCCCTGCGGATTGCGCCGCACCGTGCCGCCCGCGGCGGTGGTCAGGACCTGCAGGCCCCAGCAGGAGCCGAACACCGGCGTGCCAGCATCGAGCACCGCGCGCACCAGTTCAACTTGCCGGGTCACCTCGGGATTGCTTTCGTAGACGTGGAGACCCGAACCGGTGATGGCGACGCCGTCATAGCCTTCGAGCGCCTGGCCGTCCGGCAGCAACGCTGTGGTGTCGGCCGGGTAGGCGATGTCGACGATGGCGCCGGGCAGCAATTCGCGCAGCAGGTTGGAGTAGCCCTGGCTGGCCTCGATGCCGCCGGCGGCGACATGTTCGGCCATGGTCTTGCGATTATTGCCTTCGATGACGAGCAGGCGGGGGGATGGCATTGCGCTTCGCGCTGGGGTGGGCGACGGGAGCCTTGTGACGCCCCGATATGGCGAACACGGGGCCAGTTGGCAACCGTCAATAATTTCTGTGGCATCGGGGATGAGGCCGCCTTGAGGCCGCCGGCCCGGGCGATCATGCTGCCCAAGAACAAACCGAATCAAGCACATGGCCGAATTCGACCTCGCCATCCTGGGAGGCGGCATCAACGGCACCGCCATCGCGCGGGATGCGGCAGGCCGTGGCTTGCGCGTGCTTCTGGTCGAGCAGGGCGATCTCGCATCCGGAACATCGTCGGCATCCAGCAAGATCATCCATGGCGGGCTGCGCTACCTGCGCCAGCGCGCCTTCCGCCTGGTGCATGAGGCGCTGGCGGAGCGTGAGGTGCTGCTGCGCACGGCGCCGCATATCGTGCGGCCGTTGCGCTTCATGCTGCCGCCGCACGGCGGTTTTCTCGAAGCGGCGGTCCTGCGGGCGGGCCTGTTCGTTTATGATCGCCTTGCCGCGCGCGACATCCTGCCGCCGACCAGGACCGTCGATCTCACGCAGGATCCGGCCGCCCGCCCGCTCAAGGGCGGCGTTCGCTACGGCTTCGAATATTCCGACTGTTCGGTCGACGATGCCCGCCTCGTTGTCCTCAATGCGCTCGACGCCAAAGAGCGCGGTGCCGACATCCGCACCCGCACCCGCTGCGTGCGCGCCGAACGTCGGGGCGAATGGCAGCTTGCGCTCGACAATCGCGGCCGGCGTCAGACCGCGAGCGCCCGCGTCCTCGTCAACGCGACCGGGCCATGGATTGCGCCGGTGGCCGAGAGCGTGCTGGGCGTGCCGCTCGCCGATCCGGCCCGACTCGTCAAAGGCAGCCATATCGTGGTGCCGCGCACGTTCGATCACGACCGCGCCTACACGCTGCAGGCGCCGGACGGCCGCGTGTTTTTCGCGCTGCCGTTCGCGCGCGACTTCACGCTGATCGGCACGACGGACGAGGAGTTCATCGGCGACGTGGGCGCGCCGGCGCCCGATGGCGGCGAGATTTCGTACCTGTGCGATGCGATGAACCGCTATTTCCGTCTGCCGATCGCGCCGGATGACGTGGTTTGGGCGTTCGCCGGGATTCGCTCGCTGCATGACGACGGCTCGAGGAAGCCCGAGGATGTCACGCGCGATTACACGCTGGCGCTCGACGAAAAATCCGGCGGGGCGCCGCTGCTCACCGTTTACGGCGGCAAGATCACGACGGCGCGCCGGCTGGCCGAAGCCGCGCTGGCGCGCCTTGCGCATGTCTTCGAACTTCGTCCACCGTGGACCGCGATGTCGCATTTGCCGGGTGGCGATTTTGCACCCGACCGGATCGACGCGCAGGTGGAGCAGGCGCGCGCGAGATGGAGCTTCCTCGATGCCATCCAGACCGAGCGGATGGTGCGCGCGTATGGCACGCGTCTCGAACGCATTCTGGGCGACGCGGCCTCTCCCGCCGATCTCGGCCCGGCATTCGCTGGTGGGCTTACCGGCGCCGAAGTGCGTTACCTCATGCGCAATGAATGGGCGCAGTCTGCCGAAGATATCCTTTGGCGGCGCACCAAGACGGGATTGCGGGCGTCGGCCAGGGACGCCGATGCGTTGGCGCAGTTCATGGCATCCGAGGCGGCATGACAGCCGGCGCGCTCATCGCCATCGATCAGGGGACGACCTCGACGCGCGCAACCGTGTTCGATGCGGCGTTGGTACCTCGCGCCACGGCACAACGTGAATTGCCGCAGATATTTCCGTCGCCCGGCTGGGTCGAGCACGATCCGGAAGCGATCTGGACCGCGACGGTCGAGACGGCGCGCGAAGCGATGGCGGAGGCCGGATACACCGCTCCGCAGATCGCCGGCATCGGCATCACCAATCAGCGTGAGACGACGGTCCTGTGGGACCGCGACAGCGGTAAGCCGCTCTATAACGCCATCGTCTGGCAGGACCGCCGCACGGCGGCGCTGTGCGAGACGTTGCGCCGCGAGGAGCCGCGGATTTCGGCGCGCACCGGGCTGTTGCTCGATCCTTATTTCTCGGCGACCAAGATTGCCTGGCTGCTCGACAACATCGAGGGCGCGCGATCGTCCGCGGACAGGCTCGCATTCGGCACCATCGACAGCTTCCTGATGTGGCGGCTCACCGGCGGCCGCGCGCACGTCACCGATGCGACCAACGCGGCGCGCACCTTGCTGTTCGACATCGAACGGGGCGCATGGGACGGCGATCTGCTTCGGCTGTTCAATGTGCCCCGGTCATTGCTGCCCGAGGTGCGCGACTGTTCCGGCGATTTCGGCGTGACCGATCCGGCGCTGTTCGGCGGGCCGATCCGCATTCTCGGCTGCGCCGGCGACCAGCAGGCCGCGACGGTCGGACAGGGCTGCTTCAGGCCGGGCATGGTGAAGTCCACCTATGGCACGGGATGCTTCGCTGTCCTCAACACCGGCACCGAGCGTGTGACCTCGCGTCACCGGCTGCTGACGACCATCGCCTATCAGCTCGACGGCAAGCGGACCTACGCCCTCGAAGGCTCGATCTTCATCGCCGGCGCGGCCGTGCAATGGCTGCGCGACAAGCTCGGCGTCATTTCGGCATCGAGCGAGCTCGATGCGCTGGCGCGGCGCGCCGATCCGGCGGAGCAGGTTTATCTGGTGCCGGCCTTTACCGGTCTCGGCGCGCCATGGTGGGATCCCAACGCCCGCGGCGCGATTTTCGGCCTCACGCGCAACAGCGGCGCCGCCGAACTGGCGCGCGCCACCCTGGAGGCGGTGGGCTATCAGACCCGCGATCTCATCGAGGCTATGCACGCCGACTGGCCATCCGCCGGCCGCGCCGCGACGGCGTTGCGCGTCGACGGCGGCATGACGGCGAGCGACGACACGATGCAATTTCTTGCCGACATTCTTGCAAGCCCGGTCGACCGGCCGGCGATTCTGGAGACGACGTCGCTCGGCGCCGCCTACCTCGCCAGCCGCGCCGCGGGGCTGTGCCCGGACCTTGATGAATTTGCCCGGACGTGGCGGCTCGACCACCGGTTCGAGCCGCAGATGTCCGAGGACGAGCGCGAACGCAAATGGCGAGGCTGGCGACAGGCGCTGCGCCGCACACGGTCGGAGTTCTAAGAGTGTGACCGAAAATGATTCCGGGTTTTCAAGCTCGTGCCCCGGGTCTGCAGCGCAGCACGAAGTGATGCGCTGCAGACCCGGGGCCCCGATTTCTTTGCATATAACCGGGGTCCTGGCTCTGCGGTGAACCACGGCGCCATAGCGCGTCGAAGACGCGCGTAAACGCGCTTATGGCTTGTGCTGCACCGCGTCCGGGACACGCCGTTGATTTTGATGGGCCCTTTTCGAGTCAGACTCTAAGGACAGCCGTAAAAATCGAGCTTTCCGGCTTTACCCGGCGTTCATGGAATGATGATCACATCCGCGCCGCAAGAGAGGCGCGCGTTCCGGAAATGCAGACCAAGCATCTCGATGCTCTCTTCCAGCATTTGTCGGTGCTGGTAGTCGACGACAATGCCTACATGCGCAAGATGGTGCGCAGCCTGCTGATCAACATCGGCGTCAAGACCATTCACGAGGCCGGTGACGGTCTCGCGGGGCTCGACGTGATCCGCGAGGTGTCGCCGGCCGCCGTGATCCTCGACTGGGAGATGCCGCTGCTCAACGGCATGGAATTCGTGCGCATCGTGCGGTCGCCCGGCGTGTTCCCGCTGCCGGACATCCCGATCATCATGCTGAGCGCCCACGGCAACCGCAAACGCATCGTTGAGGCGGTGCGGGCCGGGGTCAACGAATTCCTCACCAAGCCGGTGTCGGCCAAGGCGCTGGCGGATCGTCTGCTCTCGATTGTCGCGCAGCCGCGCGCGATCGTGCAGATCGGCGATTATTATGGCCCCGAGCCGCGCAAGGTCGGGGCGGAAGACATCGTCAGCTAGCGAAGCCGGTCCGCTATTTCTGCGGCGCTGTGTCGGCCGGCGCGGGCGCCGCGCCGGTCTGTCCCGTCAGGCGCTCGATCGCGGAACGGACGGTGTCGCGGTTGAGGTGCCCGCGCACCGCGTTGAGCAGCGGCGCGGCGGCGCCGGAACGCCGGATCAGGAGCTGTGCGTCGGGCAGGACGATCGGGTCGTCCCACGAGCCCTGAACGACGAACGGCAGCTCGAAGTCGTTGCCCGTAGCCGCCGACAGCAGCGTGGCCGTGCCGGTCAGGTTGAGGTTGCGCGCGGGGATCGATGCCGAACCGCCGAGCGCGAGACGCACCGCCGAGCCTTCGATCTTCACATCGTCGACCGTGACCTTGCCGTTGGTGATGTTGAGCCCGATCTCGATGCGCTGATAGGGCGTGCGGCCGGTATGCAATTCGGCGCCGCCGGACAGCGGACGCCGCTCGAGCCGCCGCAGCAATTGCTCGACGTTGAGGCCGACCAGCGCGCCGTCGGTGCCGACGAGATTGACGGTGCCGTTGAGCGTGCGGGTGACGCCGAGGATGCTGTCGCCCGTTCCGCTGACCGCGAGCGAGATGTTGCCCTTGCCCTCGAGCCTGCGCAGGTTGAAGAGCTGCGTGAGACAACTGTCGAGATCGACGTCGCTGAACTGCAATTGCGACTTGAGGTTCAGGCCGTTCGCGATGTCGCCGAGCGTGATGGCGCCCTTGATGATGCCGCCGAACGCCTGGGATTCACCGACGGTTAGCACAAGCTGGCCGTCGCGAAGGTTGGCGGCGATCGCCGTGCGGCCGAGCTTGGCGTTCGACAGCAGCACCGTCGCCGCCGACAGCCTCAGGTCGACGTCGAAGCCGGTCATGCCGTCGAGCGAGACGTGCCCGTCGTTCCACTCGCGCTGGTCAGCGTCGACGAATTTGATTGCCGAGACGTAGGGCCGCAGATCGAGCATGTCGGCCGCCAGCGTCCCTTGCAGCGTTCGCCGGCCGTCGAAGGCGAACGTCAGCACGCCTTCGGCGCGATTGTGGTCGAGCTCGATGTTGACGTTCGATAACGCGACGGTGCCGCCGACGACGTTGGTGTCGGCCTTGATCGCAACTTTTTCGAAGCCACCGCCGGGCGGTGCGTTGGCGCCGGCCCACAGAAGAGTCTTGCGCAGCGACGGAGAATCGGCGGCAAGGACGCCACTGATCTTGAGTGTCGGCTTCGTGCTGAGGTTGCCATCGAACGCGAGCTTGCCGTGCTGGCCGGTCAGGCGCAGCTTGATGCCGCTCGCCGCGCCGGACAGCGCCGCCGAGAAATCGGCCAGCGTGACGCTGCCCTCCAGCGTCTCGCCGCGCCAGTCGAAGTGTCCGGTTGCGCCGAAGCTCTTCGAGATGCCCGGCCACGCCAGAGACATGTTGACGTGATCGAAGCGCTCGACCGACGACTTGGTCTTGTCGTTCAGGATGACCGTGCCGTCCTGAATGCGTACCGCCGAGAAAATCGGCTGCCGAGCGTGAAGCTTGTCACCGCGGCCGCGCACCAGACGGTCGAGCAGCGTGGCCCAGTTCGAGTGGCCGGAGCGCTCGATGTCGACGGTGATCGTCGGATGCTCCAGCATGACGTCGGCGGTTTCGACGTGCCCGAGCAGGAGGGGGAAGAACCGCAGGTTGGCGACCAGCCGCTCGGCGACCAGAGCCGAGTTTTTGCCGTCGGCAAGCAGCACGTCGTGGAAAGTCACGCTGCCGGCCGGGAACAGGCGGACGCTGGATTGTCCGCGAAAGACAGGTTCAAGGCCCGTCGCCGCCCGAATCTCGGCCTTGGCCTGCTCGCGCACGGCGTCGACCGATATGAAGAACGACAGGACCCAGATCGACCCGAATGCAATCACGATCAGCGCGGCCAGCGCCAAGCCCAGCCGTTTGAGGGCAGTGACTGCGTTCACGAGGGGTTTTCCAATGATTCAGCGCCGATTCTTGAAATTATACATCGGCTGTTCCGTTGGCCAAATCCTGGGCAGCATCTGTGACGCTTTCAAGGCCACATGCCGCGGCGACGGGACGGCCCGGATCTGCCGTCAAACAGGAGCGGAAGTCCCAGCGAGGACGAAATAGACGATTTGCCGCGCCCGGTCAGGCCAGCACGCGTGACGCCGGAAAGGAGACCTCGACCAGCGTTCCGTCATGCACCGTGCTGCTGATGTTGAATACGGCATGGTTGGCCTCGGCCAGCGTCTTGGTGATGGGCAGGCCGAGCCCGGTGCCGCTCGAGCCCCAGCGCGAGGCCGTCGCCAGTTGCCGGAACGGCTCGAGCGCCGCCTTGAGCTCCTGGTCGCTCATGCCTTCACCGGTATCGCGCACGCGCAGCACGACGCCGCGGCTGTCGGTCACCGCCGTCGACACGATGACCTGTCCGCCCGCGCCGGTGAACTTTATCGAGTTCGACAGCAGGTTGAGCACGATCTGCCGGATCGAGCGGGCGTCGGCGACGATCTGCGGCAGGTTGGCCGCGAGCGAGGAACGGATGATGACGCGTTCGCGATTGGCCTGCTGCTGCATAATGGCGACGCATTGCTGCGTCAGGTCGTTGAGATTGACGCCGCCGAAGGTCAGATCGAGCTTGCCGGCCTCGATCTTCGACAGGTCGAGCAATTCGTTGAGCAGCGAGATCAGGTGTTCGCCGGAGGTATGGATGTCGCGCAGGTATTGCCGGTAACGGTCGTTGGCGATCGGGCCGAAGCGCTCTTCGATCATCACCTCGGAGAAGCCGATGATGGCGTTGAGCGGCGTGCGGATCTCGTGGCTGATCTTGGCGAGGAAATCCGACTTTGCGGCGGACGCGCTCTCGGCCTGACGCCGTGCGTTGATGAGGTCTTCCTCGGTGCGCTTCCAGGCCGTGATGTCGCGGAACACGGCGCAGAATTTGGCGCCGCCTTCGATCGGCCCAACCGACAGATGCAACGGCACCAGGCCGCCGCCGCGAACGCGTCCGGTGATTTCGAGGCCGGGATTGAGCAAGGCGGCGCTGCCGCCGCGCGCAATGCCGTCGAAGTAATCGAGCACGGCACGTTTGCTCTCCGGCGGAAACAGCTCGTCGAGCACCATCGCGGCGAACTCGGCGGGCTCGAAGCCGAACAGCGCCTGGGCGCTGCTGTTGGCGGACCGGATGCGGCGGTCGCGGTCGAGCAGCACGATGCCGTCGGTCGCGGTGTCGAGAACGGCCTTGAGCTCGCGGTTCTCGACTTCGGCGCGCCGCGCCGACAGCTCGAGATCACGGCTGGCCGGCGGCGCGGGCTCCGTGTTGAGCATCAGCACCAGCGCGCTCTCGCCCGCCCATTGCGTCGAGAACAGGCGCCCCTGCACCGGCATCTGCTTGCCGGCCGGCGTCGTGATGATCAGCGCCTTGCCGTGGCCGTTGCCATCGGTGTCCGGCGCGCTCTCGATGAACAGGCTGTCGAGGCCGCCGGCGTCGCGCAGCGCCTGCAGGCTGGCGTAACCAGTCCAGTCGAGAAAGGCGCGGTTGGCATAAATGAGGTCGTTGAGCCGGTAGATCAGGATGCCGAGCGGCAGCCGGTCGACGATCGGCAACTCACTCTCGGACGAGACCGGCGGGCGCGCGGGCGGAGCCGGCGTTGAGGCGGCCCGTACCGGTGGTTCGGACATCGCATGAGCAGCCTGCTCGTGGCGGTCGCCGAAGTCGTCGTCGGCGATCGGCGTCGTGCCCTTAAGCCGGTCACTGAGCGTTCGCGCGAGTTCGTCGAACGCGATCGCTTCCTTCTCGTTGAGCGCCGGCCGCTCCGGTGCCGGGAATGGCACGACGGTCGCGTTGCTGCTTTCGGCTTTTACCTGCGGTTCGACCGGCGCCGTCGTCTCGGCGGGTGGCGTTCCAGTCACGGCGGCCGGCTCGGCAGGCGGTGGCGTTGCTGCACGGTGCGCCGCAAGGTCCCGCAGGCGCGCGGCAACGCGGCAGATGCCGAAGCCGCGATAGCCCTGGATCGTCCGGTCGGCGTCGAAAGTAGGGACACCCGAAAGCTCGACGGCAACGCGCTCGCCGTCGATCGGCCAGCCGATCGCAATGTTGCTGAAGGTCGTGCCGCTCGCAATCGCCGCGGCGACGCGGCCGCCCGGATCGACCTCGCCGGCAATGTCGGCCCACGGCCGTCCGAGCAGGGCCGCGCTTTGCGGCCCGATCAGCGACACGAAATCGCCGGAGGCGATCGTGAAGATTTTGGCCGCGTCCATCTGCCAGACGAAGCGCAAGCGTGCCGGTTCGCTCGTGCTACTCGGCGTGGACGGCGTTGGTTGAGCCGGCGGCGAGGCGCTAACCGGTTCCTGTATTGCCGCATCGACGCCCGTGGGCGCGAGCGACAGCAGCAGGACCGGGGAATCGCCTGCATTGACCCGATCGAGTGCCGTCGCGCCGAGCTTTGTCACGGCTTCGGCGCGGCCCTCGCGCATCGCCCGTTCGCCGAGTGTCTGCGCGCCGATGCTCTCGAGCGTCGCGATGCCGTCGATCTGCGGCGCGGCGGCCGGATTGGCCGCGATGAGCCGGCCGTCGCTCGTGAACGCCGCGAGCGTCGCCGGCGCGTCGGCAAGGAACCGCTGCAGCCGGGTCTCGAACGGCAGGCTCAATCCGGCGCGTTCGCCGGCGATGACGAGCACGGCTTGGGCGCCGTCCGCCATCGCAAAGCGCGCGCATTGGCACATCAGCGCACTGCCGATCACGCCGCCGAAGCCGCGCAGCCGTTCGAGCCGCCAGGCGCCGTTGTCCGGCAAGCTTTCGGCGAGCCGCGCCACCCGGGCGGCGGCGGTGTGACCGCGGTCGAAGCGGAGCGCCGTGAGCGCGTCGAGGTTCGCCGCGTCGAACAGCGCGGCACCCGCCGGGTTGGCCCAGTAAAGGCGCGATGCGTCCGCGCTCCACAGCCACGCCGGCATCGGGCTCAGCGCGTGTGCGAGCAGGCGAGGGTCGCTCGTCAGTTTGGTTGCGGTATCGCCCATGGTCCTCGTGCGCGTGGTCCTCGTGCGCGGCATCACGGCTAATAAAGACTTAATACGGCCGCGGTTGCGTAGCGTCCACGCGCGGTAACGGCTCTTTAACCACGAACCGCCGGTACAGTTAATTTTGTCGCAGCTGCTCCCTCGGGCCTCGGATAGCGTTAGTATTGCAAAAGGCCGCTACAGCGAGGGCACGAGCCGGCCCAGGAGGACGTCATGAGTACGAACATGCCGAATTTCGAAGTTCCGCCAGAGATGCGCGCGTTTGTCGAGAAGAGCGTTTCCCAGGCCAAGCAAGCCTTCGACAGTTACATCGCGGCCGCCCGGCACGCCGTCGCGACGGCGGAAAATACCGCCAACAGCGCCCGCAGCGAGGCCATGAACATCGGCCAGCTCGCGATGCGCTATGCCGAAAACAATATCGCCAGCTCCTTCGACTTCGCGCAGCGCCTGGCGCGCGCCAAGGATGCCCAGGAGGTCATGCAACTGCATTCAGACTATGTGAAGCAGCAGATGGCCACCCTGACCGAGCAGGCCAAGGAGTTGAGCCAGAAGACCGCAAAAATGGCGGGCGGCTAGGCAACATACCGGCAGAGCGAGGGCTTGGGTCGAACGGGATAACCCCCGAGTAGGGGAAGGCCCGCTATGTGCCTATTGTGCAGTGCAATATTTTTATTGCAACGCACCAATCCTTGTGCTAGGGACATCAATACGCCAGCCGCGATCGGTTTTGAGTAGCGCGGCTACATCAGTATTCCGTCTAAAGTCCAAGGGAAGCACGCCATGGCTGAAACCACCCCGTCGGCTGCAAAAGCCAAGCCGAAGACCCCCGTCCTCGAGGCTTCGAAGGTCGAGGCCCCGAAGTTCGAACTGCCCAAGTTCGAGATTCCGAAGTTTGAAATGCCGAAGTTCGAGATGCCGAGCATGGAAATGCCGGCGGCATTCCGCGAGATGGCCGAGAAGGGCATCGCCCAGGCCAAGGAAGGCTATGAGAAATTCAAGTCTGTCGCCGAAGAGGCGACCGATGTGATGGAAGACACCTACGCGACGGCCTCCAAGGGCGCCTGCGACTACGGCCTCAAGGTGGTCGAGAACGCCCGCGCCAACACCAACGCCGCGTTCGACCTGTTCGGCGCGCTGCTTGGCGCCAAGACGTTGTCCGAGGTCGTCGAACTGTCGACCGGCTACATGCGCGAGCAGTTCGAGACGCTGACGGCCCAGGCCAAGGATCTTGGCGCCTGTGCGCAGAAGGTCGGCACCGAGACCATGGAGCCGATCAAGACCAGCTTCACCAATGCGATGAAGAAGGCGGCCTGATTTTCCGGCGACGATACGATCAAGGCCCGGCTCGCCCGGGCCTTTCTTTTTGCGCGGGAACGGCGGCTTGCCAAACCGGTGCTCGCCTCCTAGTTTCCCGCCGCCGAATGTGCAGGCGTAGCTCAGTTGGTTAGAGCGCCGGTCTGTGGAACCGGAGGTCGGTGGTTCGAGCCCACCCGCCTGTACCATGCTCTCATGACAATTCGGACGGCTTGCCGCGCCGCCAGCCTGGAGTGTGAACCACGCGGATCAAATCACACTCCGCTCATTCCCGCGCAACATCACAATCTAGCCGTCGAACTCGAAGTCGAGCCCGAAGAACCACTGGTCGAGATGGTCGCGGATGACCGGCGTGATCAGCCTGTCGATCGCGGCAACGTTCGTCGCGATATCGGCGTCACGGTCTTCCGTCCTGGCCAGTTCGATGGGGGGCAGCACGATGACGCGGAAATTCGCCGTCTCGCCAAGTCTCACGCAATAGATCGGCACGACCACGGCGTTCGTCAGCCGCGCGAGACGCACGATGTTGCCGATGTTGCCGTTGATGCGAAGCTCGCGGCCGAATGCCGGCGCCCACACGCGTCCGCGCGACAGCTCGTCGGCGTAGACGAGAAGCTGCTTTTTCTGCCGCGCCAGCAGCAGGAACGCCTCGGCCGCGGCATTGGGCCGGGCCTTGATCGCGACCTCCTGCACGCTCTGGCCGAGGATTTTCCTGGCGATCCGTCCGCGCGCCACGTTGGCGATGGCGTGGTCAAACCGGTTGTCCGGCGGCATGTAGATGACGCCGCCCTCGAAGCCGAGATGCGCAAGCGTCAGGCCGATCGTTTCCCAGTTGCCGAGATGCAGGCCGATGCCGATCAGCGGGCGGTTCGCCGCGCGCGCCGCCTCGACATTCTCCTTCCCGACCAGCGTGATCCGTCCCTCGTCCCACAAGCGATCGAGAACCGAAAACTCCACCATCGTGCGTCCGACGTTGCGCCACAATCGGGCGATCGCTTCGTCGACCTCATCCGCCTCCTCCGGCCGGATCCTGATCCAGAGCTTGCGGGCGCGAGCATCGCTGTCGGGGTAGCGATATTTGGCGAAGGCACCAAGATGCGCGCCGATCCATGACGCGGCGTCGATCGGCAGCAGGCGCATGCCGTAGTGGATACCGAGATTGACGGTGCCGACGACAGGATCGCGAAACCAGTAGCGAAACGCCTGACACCGGCGGTCGGGATCCTCGAACAGCCAGCGCAGCGGCGGCGCTGTCTCAGGCATTATGGTGATAGGGGCAGGCCGCCACGGCATCCGGCACAGCGGTCGGCGCCATCGTCTTGCGCTCGCGGGTCTGCAGCACCATCGGCATGCCGCCGTCCGGCCGTGTCGTCAAACGGCACACCGGCATCACCTCATGTCCGTTCGCCAGCCGCAGCGTGAAACGCTGGGCGAGCGTCGCGAGGCACAAAATGGCCTCGTGCAGGCCGAACGACAGCCCGGCGCAGACGCGCGGGCCGATGCTGAACGGCACATAGGCGAACTTCGAGATTTTCGCTGCGGCGTCCGGCAGGAAGCGCTCCGGCACGAAATGGTCCGGTCTGTCCCACAGATTCTTGTGACGGTGCAGCAGCCACGGCACGACAAACACCAGCGTGCCCTTCGGGATTCGCAGCGTCTTGAACTGCTCGTCGACCAGGGCTTCGCGCGGCAGGATCGGCACCGGCGGATAGAGCCGCATCGCTTCCTCAAAGATCGCGCGCGTATAGATCAGTTCGGGCACGTCAGCCAGCGTCGGCGTCCGCCCGCCCAGCACGCGCTCGAGCTCGTAATGCAGCTTGGCCTCGACCTCCGGCGCCTGCGAGATCAGGTACCAGCTCCACGTCAGGCTGTTTGCCGTGGTCTCGTGGCCGGCCATGAACAGCACGGCGATCTCATTACGGATTGCGGCGTCGGACAGCGGTCGGCCGCTTTCGTCGCGGGCGTCGAACAGGCGGTGGATGATGGCGTATTCGCCACTGTCCTTCTGAATGCGGCACTTCTCGATGACCTCGGTCAGCACGGCGTGGATGCGCTGGACCGAGCTCTGGATCGCCCAATTCTTGCGCCGCGGCACCCAGTCGGGAATGCTCAACCAGGCGAACAGGTCAATCTGGTCGATCAGCCGCTGATATTCGCTGAAGCCGTCGACGATCTGCGATGCGAAATCGTGTCCGAGCTTTTGCCCGAACACGGCGCGGCAGATGATCTCGGCGGTCATCTTCGCCGTTTCGTTCAGGACGTCGATGGTTTGGCCATCCATCGCACTCCAGCGTTCGCTGGCTTCGTTGGCGACGTCGATCATCGCCGGCGCGAACCGGCCAAGCTGCGAGATGTGCACGATCGGCGTGATGATCTTGCGGCGCTGGCGCCAGATTTCGCCGTCGCTGACGAACAGGCCGTCGCCCAGCAGCGGCGACAAGGCGAACCGCATCTGCGGCGATTTACGCTCAAAGCTCTCGTTCTTGATGCTGAAGGCGTACTGCACCGACTCGGGATTGTTGCAGAGCAGGGCCTGACGCAGCAGGATCCGGATCATGCTGACGTCGGTCTCGAATGCCTCTTCCTCCCACATGGCGAGGAAGTTCTTGCGGCCGGCTTGAAGCCGGCGCCATGCCGACGGCGTCTCGGTAAATCGGGGCGGGTGGGCCGGAATAAAATCGGTCAAATCAATCACCTGACAGGCGGCACGGGGGCGCGATTTCGCCTTTCCCATACCGTAAAATGCATGTTTTTGTCATCCGGCGCGCGCGGGGCAGCCACACCCAAAACGAAGACGGCGGCCCCGAGAGCCGCCGCCTTGTTCGCGAAAATGCCTGTGGTCTAGCGGTAGGTGATGACCCGGCCGGACGGGCCACGCGGCCCACCGCCGAAAATCCACTGGAAGAAGTTACCGGGACCGTCGTCGCGGGGACCGCCGCCATAGAGGCCCGGCTGAACGCGGACCGGCTTGGCCGAGGAGTTCGGCGGGCGCTCGACCGGGATGTCGGCCACTTTGCGCTCGCCCTTGAGGATCGCGATCATCTTGGCGTCGCGGCCGTAAACGTCGTCACGCAATTGCAGCTTGCCATCCTGATCGACGAACGCGGTCTGATACGTGATGTGGACCGGAATGAACTTCGACTGCGGGAAGTTGATGTTGATCTCGCTGTCGCCGTACATCTTCTGGATGCGCGCCTCGGTGTAGTGCTCCTGCGGCAACGTCAGCGACAGCAGCTTCTCCGCGTATGTCACGGGATCCTGAACGCGCATGCAGCCATGGCTGTAGGCGCGCTTGGCCTTCGCGAACAGATACTTGTCCGGCGTATCGTGCTGATAGACGAGGAACTTGTTGGGGAAGTTGAAGCGGATGCGGCCGAGCGCGTTGGCCGCTCCCGGCGGCTGCCAGATGCGGACGGTGCCGTCCGGTCCCTCTTCGAGCTTGAGGCCGATGCGGTCGAGCGCGGTCGGGTCTTCGCGCAACGCCGGCAGATATTCGTTCTCGATGATCGACGGCGGCACGTTCCAGGTCGGGTTGACCGTGATGAACTTCATTTCCGCGGTGATCAGCGGGGTCGGCTTCGCTGGCTGGCCGACCACGATCTTGGTCGACCAATAGACGCTGCCGTCATGGTACAGCGTCAGGCGGTAATCCGGGATGTTGACGATGACGTGGTTCTCGCCGAGGTCGCGCGGCAGCCAGCGCCAGCGCTCCATGTTGACGACGATGATGTCCTCGGTCCTGCCGGCCTTCTTAGCCTCGGGCGCCTTCTCGCCGTTGAGCGCGCGCACCGTGAAGGGACCGACATTGCCGTCGGCGTCGAGATCGGCGCTGGTCTGGAACGCGCGCACCGCGTCGCGCACCTCATCGTCATAAAGCGTGTTGTCGACGTTGCCGACGTCGAGCCGCTTGCGCAGCAGCGTCACGCGCGGATCTTTCATGCCCGGACGCAAAATCTTGCCTTCCGGGATCACGACCCGCGGCGCCGCCTTGGCTTCCGGCTGCTTCTCGTCGGCCTTGCCGTTGTTGCGGACGTCGGCCAGCGCGGCCTTGAGCTTCTTGTATTCGGCGAATTGCGGCTCGAAGCCGTCGAGGGTCGCCGCCATGTCGGTCGACTCGGCCAAAGTCTTGAGGATGCCGGACGCGTCCGGCTTCGGCGAGTTGTAGAAGATGTCAGCGGAGACGCGGCTCCAGGCGACGCGCCCGTAAAGTGCGTGACGCGCATAAGTCATCACCGAGGCCATCAGCTTGAGTTCGGCATCGGCCTGCGCGTCGGGGCCGGTCGCGGCGGCGAAATCCGGCACGGGATAATCCGACGGCTCCAGGCCGTCGCGGTCGACGTGGCCGAGATAGGCGACGGCGGCCTTGGCGCGGTCGCTCTCGACGCCATTGACGATCCAGAACGGCGCGAAATTGCGGTCCTTGTAGAACGCCTCCACCGCCGCGCGCTCGTTCTTGCGCGGGAAGTAGCGGTCGAGCTTGCTGCCGGTGAGATCGCGCAGCTTCGCCGTCACGAGATCGTCTGCGCTCGCCGGCTTGGCGGCCTCGGTGACCGGCTTGGCATCAGGATTGGATTGAGGGGCCGAGGCAGTATCGGCTGCCTTGGTCGCAGCGGGCGTCGAGGCCGTATCGGCCGGCTTGGCGGCGGCAGGGGCTGCTGCGGTGTCGGTGGGCTTTTTCTCGTCCGGCTTGGCCTCAGTCGCCTTGGTCTCGGTGGCCTTGGTCTCTGTGGCCTTGGTCTCGGTGGCCTTGGCGGCGGTGTCGGCTGCCTTTGGCTCAACCGGAGCCGCGGCTTCTGCCGGCTTGGTCTCGGCGGATGGCGCCTGTGCCGTATCGGCGGGCTTGGTGTCGGCGGGAACTTTCGCTTCGGCGGCCGGAGTGGCGGCTGCCGGCGTGCCCTGCGCCGGGCTCGGGTCTTGGGCGGCCGCCGGCGGAATCTGACTGGTACCAGGAACTTGTGCGCCGTCCTTGGTTTCGGCCCGGGCGGTCTGCGCTGACGCAACCAACACAAGGCCGAAGGCCGCACCGGCCAACAGCGACGAAATACGTGACTTCCGCACGGACGTTCTCCCGACTGGGACTAATGCTTGGCGAGTCTCACCAATAACACTTTCACTTGCTAATAGTCCCGCCGAGTTACTCAAATAACAACAAAGGCTGCCCAAAAGGGCAGCCAGTGTGACTTAATTGCAAAGTGGCCCGGGTGCGTCAGGCGGCAGCTTTTGCAGCCGCCTCCTTTTGCAGCACAAAGTCGTAGTGCACCTCGTAGAACGGCTCGTTCAGCACCTCCCCGGTCGGCGTCTTCCCTCCTGACTTTTTCGTGAACTCCACGATCAGGGGCTCCTTCACGCCATAGACCACGTCGGTTTCGATGTACTGATCGCCCTTCCGGAAGAGGTGGGTGACGACCCCCTTGTGGCCGGGGGCGCTGACGGCGAAATGGATATGCGCCGGGCGCATATGACTGATCTCAGTCTTGTCCATGAGCGCGCCTACGGTGCCATCCATCGGGATGGTGTAGGCGATCGGGGCCACGGTGCGGACCGCATAGCTGCCGTCGGCCTGGGAATGATAGATGCCCCTCATCCACGGCTCCTCGCTGCCGCGCTGGGACTCGTATAAACCCTCGCCGTCGGTCTGCCACAGGTCGAGAATCGCGCCCGCAATCGGCTTGCCGTCGAGCCCCCGCACAGTCCCCGTGACAAAGGTCGGAATGCCCGGCGCGCCCACGGCCATGCTACCGCCATGCTCGATATGCGGGGCATCGGCAACGTGGAACGGCCCTTCGACGGTCGACGGAGTCGCGCCGGTCGGTACGCGGTGATTGATGGCGTCGACCAGCATGCTGACGCCGGTCACGTCCGAGAACAGGATCACCTCCTGCCGCTTGTTGTCGGACATCTTGCCGGTCCGGGTGATGAAGTCGATCGCCTTGAACCACTCCTCGCCGGTCGGTTCGATGTCGCGCACGAATGCATGCAGGTGCTTGATGAGGGATTGCATTATTTCCCGCAGACGCGGATCCGGAATGTCTTCCCAGCGTTTGAGAACGACATCGGTGAGATTTTTTTCCGTGACGTAAGACATGAGCTTTCCCCTGGCATCTTGGCGTTGGCGCGCCGCTTATTGTTCGAAGATTAAAAACAATTTTATCGCCGTTCGTCTTTCGTCGCAATTTGTGATGAACGGACCTCCGGCATGACGCGGGTGCGACAGTTCGTCATTTGACGGCGTCAAAGAAAAACCGGGCTCCACAGGGGAGCCCGGCTTAGTCAACCGGCGTGGGGCCGGTGTCTTCCAGAGGGGAACTGCTGAACACCGGTGACTCTGGGAGGATACCCCGGTGCTCAGCGACGATCTTCAATAACCGCATCCAAGCCGCACAAACAACGCACCGCGCCGCATGTCAGCTATGCTGAAACTTACCCGCTAGAAATTCCAGCGCTGCGCGTTGGCGACGAGGAAGTCGCGAAACACCTGCACGCGCGCCACGGACTTGAGTTCTTCCGGGTAGACGAAGAATGCGTCGAGCGCGAGCGCTTCCGCGTCACCGAACAACTGCACGAGGCCGCCGTTCTCCTCGACGAGATAATCGGGAAGCATCGCGATGCCGAGGCCGCGCTGGCAGGCCCGCAGCAGGCCGAGCACGTTGTTGACCGTGAAGCTTGGCGTACGCTCGCCTTTGCCCTCGCGGGCAGCTTCGAGCAGAAAGCGCCGGTTCTGGAAATGCGGCGGCACATGACCGCCGAGCAGCACGATGCGGTGTTTGTCGAGCTCCTCGTGCGTGCGCGGCGTGCCGAAGCGTTTGAGATAATCCGGCGACGCGTAAGCGTGAAAATGCACCGAGAACAGCTTGCGCTGGATGAGGTCAGGTTGCGTCGGTTGGCGCAGACGAATGGCGACGTCGGCCTCGCGCATGGCGAGGTCGAGTTCTTCCTCCGAGGTGATCAGCGTGATCTGAATGTCGGGATAGAGATCGAGGAATTCGCCGAGCTTGGGCGTCAGCCAGTCCACACCGATGCCCGGCGTGGTCGATACCTTGAGCTCGCCGTTCGGCCGCTCGCGGCTGTCGGTGAGCTTCGTGCGCGCCGCCTCGAGCTTCATGAAGACTTCGTGCGCGGTGCGGTAGAGCAGTTCGCCCTGTTCGGTGAGGATCAGGCCGCGCGCGTGGCGGTGAAACAGCGAAACCGAGAGCTCGGATTCAAGCGCCGAGACCTGGCGCGACACCGCTGACTGCGACAGGCCGAGCCGCTCGCCCGCATGCGTGAAGGAGCCCGCCTCCGCTGCGGCGTGGAACACCTTCAGCTTGTCCCAGTCCATCGTCGTGCCGTTGGCCATGATCGTTCTCTTTGCGCCTATTCGGCCGCGGCGCGATGCGACTCCTGCGCATGAAGAAATTTCTGCGCCTCGAGCGCCGCCATGCAGCCTTGCCCGGCGGCGGTGACGGCCTGCCGGTAAATCTCGTCGGTGACGTCACCGGCGGCGAACACGCCCGACACCGACGTTGCCGTCGAATAGCCTCTGGTGACGATGTAGCCGGACGGCTTCATGTCGATCTGGCCGGCGAAAAGCTCGGAGGAGGGCGAATGGCCGATGGCGATGAAGACGCCGTCGACGGCCTTCTCGGTGACCGCGCCGGTCTTCACGTTCTTGAGCTTGACGGTGCGCACCTTGAGCGGGTTCTCGTCGCCCGCCACGTCGTGAAGCGTCGTGTCCCAGATCACGTCGATCTTCGGATGCTTGAACAGGCGGTCCTGCAGGATTTTCTCGGCGCGGAAGCTGTCGCGCCGGTGCACCACCGTGACCTTGCTGGCGAAGTTGGTGAGGAATAGCGCTTCCTCGACCGCGGTATTGCCGCCGCCGACCACGATAACGTTCTTGTTGCGGTAGAAGAAGCCGTCGCAGGTGGCGCAGGCCGACACGCCATAGCCTTTGAATTTCTGCTCGGAGGGCAGGTCGAGCCAGCGCGCTTGCGCACCGGTCGCGATGATCAGCGCCTCGGCAAGATAGATGTCGCCGGAGTCGCAGGTGAGGCGGAATGGACGCTGGTTGAGCTCGGCTTTTGTCACCGTGTCGGTGATGATCCTGGTGCCGACATGCTCGGCCTGCTTCTGCATCTGCTCCATGAGCCAGGGGCCCTGGATGACGTCGGCATAGCCGGGATAGTTCTCGACGTCGGTGGTGATGGTGAGCTGGCCGCCAGGCTGGATGCCCTGCAGCAGGATGGGCTCGAGCATGGCGCGGGCGGCGTAGATCGCGGCTGTGTAGCCCGCAGGCCCCGAGCCGATAATGACCACCTTGGCGTGGATCGTCTTGGACATCGCGTTATTCGCCCCCTGGCGAATGAAGGCCTCCCGTGATGGGGCCCTGACCGGACCAGCCGGTTCTTTATGCTCGGGCAACATATGTCTTTCTGGGAGCTATGCAAGACACGCAACCCCGCGACCAACAGGCTGGATGTTGCCGCGGTACCCATGCGCAATAATCTTTCGCGTAACTTTATTTCGCGGTATGGATGTTCCCGGATTTGGGGGAGTTCTCGCCTTGCACCGCCTCGATGCCATCGACCGCAAGATCTTGAAGGAGCTTCAAGCCGACGGCCGCATGACCAACGTGGAACTGGCCCGGCGGGTCGGGATTTCGGCGCCACCCTGTCTGCGCCGGGTCCGGGCGCTCGAGGAAGCCGGCTATATTAGGGGCTACCGGGGGCTGCTCGACGAGAAGCTGCTCGGATACGAGGTCGTGGTGTTCGCCTTCGTCCACCTGTCGAGTCAGGCCGATCCCGATCTCCAGGCCTTCGAGAAATTCGTGCGGTCGCAGTCTCTGGTGCGTGAATGCTGGATGCTGTCGGGCGAGATTGACTTCGTGCTGAAGTGCGTCGCGCCAGACCTCAAGACCTTCCAGGCCTTCGTCGAAAAGCTCACCGCCGCGCCGCATGTGCGCAACGTCAAGACGTCGCTGACGCTGCGCAATTCCAAGGACGCGGCGATGGTGCCGATGGACGGCGAGTAATCGCGCAAGCAGCGCGGCGGGGACGCTCGCATGACACGTGGTATCGTCGCGACTCCGTCGGCCGGGGAACAGCCTGGAGAACGCCGTGGCATTCCAATCGACACGCGACCCCGGCCAGCGACGCCTTCTGCTGCTGACAGCCGTTCTTTTTCTCTCCTACCTTTGCGTCGCCATGCCGTTGCCGATCGTACCGGTCTACGTGGCCGAGCGGCTCGGACTCGGCAATGTGTGGGCGGGCCTTGGCGTCGGCATCGCTTTTTTCTCCACCATCGTCACGCGGGGATATGCCGGCGTCCTGTCGGATCGCCGCGGCGCCAAGCTCTCGGTGAGACGCGGGCTCGCGCTCTATCTGGCCGGAGCGCTGACGACATCGCTCGCGGGCCTTCTCTCTTATGCGCCTCTGCCGGCGTTTCTCGTTCTGCTGACGGGCCGGCTGCTGCTCGGCCTCGGCGAGAGCCTGGTCGGCGTCGGCGTGATCGCCTGGGGCGTCGGCATCGTCGGTCCCGCCCACTCGTCGCGCGTTCTGGCGCTGATCGGCGCCGCCATCTACGGCGCGCTCGCTATCGGCGGCCCGATCGGCCTCGCGCTGTTCGACCGTTTCGGTTTTGCCGGCGCCATGGCGATCAGCGCGCTTCTGCCCGGCCTCAGCCTGCTCGGAATCTGGCGGATGGCCGGTGTCGCCACGCATCCCGACGCCAGGCGCCCGCCGTTCTGGTCCGTGATCGGCAGGATTTGGCGGCACGGCTTCATCGTCGGACTTCAGGGCATCGGCTTTGCAGCCATCGGCGCGTTCTTCGTGCTCTATTTTCTCGACCGCCACTGGAGCTATGCCGGGCTCGGCCTGACGGCGTTCGGCGGTGGTTTCGTTCTCGTTCGCGTCCTCTTCGGTCACCTGCCGGATCGTGTCGGCGGTCTGCCGGTCGCAATCGGATCGCTTGCGGTTGAGACCGTCGGGCAGGTGATGATCTGGAGCGCACCCGATCCAGCCGTGGCGCTCGCCGGTGCGTTTCTGACGGGGCTCGGTTGCTCGATGATCTTTCCGGCGATGGGACGGGAGGTCATTCATCTCGTCGAGCCGCATCTGCGCGGCACGGCATTGGGTGGCTACGCCGCCTTTCAGGATCTTGCCTACGGGTTGACCGGCCCTGTGGCCGGGCTGCTCGCCGACCGGGCCGGTTATGGCAGCGTGTTCCTGATCGGCGCAGCCGCGGCGGCGGGGGGACTCCTGATCGCGCTCTATCTGCGGGCGATGCCGTCGGCCGCCGCGCGCTGACTACGGCTGTCCCGAAAATAAAAATGGCCGGGACGAGCCCGGCCATTCATTCGAGAGAGGAAAGGGCGTCAGCGCCATTCCACCTTCTTGACTTCGTAGGCCTTGGCGCCGCCGGGCGTGTTCACCTCGATCGAGGCACCCTTCGCTTTGCCGATCAACGCGCGCGCCAGCGGCGAGGTGATCGAGATCTTGCCGGCCTTGGCGTCCGCTTCCGGCTCGCCGACGATCTGCCACACCTTCTTCTCCTCGGTGTCCTCGTCGATCAGCGTGACGGTCGCGCCGAATTTGATGGTTTCACCGGACAGCTTGGAGACGTCGATCACGTCGGCGCGCGCGAGCTTGTCCTCGAGCTCGGCGATGCGGCCTTCGTTGATCGATTGCTGTTCCTTCGCGGCGTGATACTCGGCGTTCTCCGACAAGTCGCCATGCGTGCGCGCTTCGGTGATCTGCTGGATGATGCGCGGACGCTCGACGGCCTGGCAGTGCTTGAGCTCGGTCTCGAGCGCGGTGTAACCCGCCGCTGTCATCGGAATCTTGTCCATTTCCTCGTCTCCTTCCTGCCGGTATCCGAGATGCCGGTAGGCATTCGTAATTCGACTCCGGCAGCGGGTTTTCGCCATCCGGAGTCCGTTTCGCGACGAGACCGGCGTAAAAAACACCGACCGCGGGGGAGGTCATCCGCACCGCGATCTTGCCTGTCCGGCCTCAATTCGCCGCCGCCCCAACGCCCTGGCGGCCGAAAAGGTCCGCTCAGGCGTGGTTGCTGAAGTAGCTCTGCAGCGCCCTGACCTCGAGGTCGCCCCCAAGGTAGGCCTTGATTCCCTGCGCCGCAGCGACGGCGCCTGAAAGAGTGGTGTAGTACGGCACTTTATGCAAGAGGGCCTCCCGCCGCAGCGAAATGCTGTCGGACAGGGCCGTTGAGCCCTCCACTGTGTTGAAAACGAGCTGAACCCCGCCGTTTTTGATGACATCGACGATATGGGGCCGGCCTTCCAGCACCTTGTTCACTTTGGCCGCCTCGATTCCATGTTCCGCCAGGTAGCGCTGGGTTCCGGAGGTGGCGATGGCTTTGAACCCCAGCGAGGTCAGCAGCCGGACGGCCTCGAGCACCCGCGGCTTGTCGTCGTCCCGCACCGAGACGAAGACGGTTCCCGACCGCGGCACGGTGGTGCCGCCGCCGAGCTGGCTCTTGGCGAAGGCGATGTCGAAGGAGCGGTCGAGGCCCATGACCTCACCGGTCGACTTCATCTCCGGCCCGAGCAGCGTGTCGACGCCCGGGAAGCGGGCGAACGGGAACACGGCTTCCTTGACCGCCTGATGCTTGTACTTGACCGGGGCCAGCTTGAACGAGGCGAGGCTTTCGCCCGCCATGATGCGCGCCGCGATCTTGGCGATCGGCAGGCCGATCACCTTGGCGACGAACGGCACGGTCCGCGAGGCACGCGGGTTTACCTCGAGGACATAGATGTCCTTGTCCTTGATGGCGTACTGCACGTTCATCAGGCCGCCGACCTTGAGCGCCAGCGCGAGCGCGCGGGTCTGCCGCTCGAGCTCGGCGATCGTCGTCTTGTCGAGCGAGAACGGCGGTAGCGCGCAGGCCGAATCGCCGGAATGGATGCCGGCTTCCTCGATGTGCTCCATGATGCCGGCGATGAACGTGTCCTTGCCGTCGGCGAGACAGTCGACGTCGACCTCGATGGCGTCGGACAGATAGCGGTCGATCAGCAGCGGGCTCTTCTTCGACACGACAAGCTCGGTCGGCCGGTCGAGGTCCGACGTCAGCCGCGCGAGGTAGCGGTCGAGCTGGGCGCTGTCGCGCACGATCTCCATGGCGCGGCCGCCGAGCACGTTCGACGGCCGCATCACCACCGGATAGCCGATCTCGTCGGCGACGGTGCGCGCGTGCGCCGGGCTGGTGGCGATGCCGTTCTTCGGCTGGCGCAGCTTCAGCCTGTTGAGCAGTTGCTTGAAGCGGTCGCGATCTTCCGCGAGGTCGATCGCGTCCGGCGACGTGCCGAGGATCGGCACCTTGGCCTTCTCGAGCGCGCCGGCGAGCTTGAGCGGCGTCTGGCCGCCGAATTGCACGATCGCGCCGTGCAGCGTGCCGTTCGAGCGCTCGCAATCCATGATTTCGATCACGTCTTCGGCGGTCAGCGGCTCGAAATACAGGCGATCCGAGGTGTCGTAGTCGGTCGACACCGTTTCCGGATTGCAGTTGATCATGATGGTTTCGTAGCCGGCCTCCTTCAGCGCGAAGGCGGCGTGGCAGCAGCAGTAGTCGAACTCGATGCCCTGGCCGATGCGGTTCGGTCCGCCGCCGAGGATCGCGACCTTCGTCTTGCCGGACGGCTTTGCCTCGTTGACCGGCGGTCCGGCGAACGGCGCCTCGTAGGTCGAATACATGTAGGCGGTCGGCGACGCGAATTCGGCGGCGCAGGTGTCGATGCGCTTGAACACCGGCCGCACGCCGAGCTTGTGACGCTTCGCGGTCACGGCGTCCGGCGTTATCTCGGTCAATTTGCCGAGCCGCCGGTCGGAAAAGCCCATGGCCTTGAGCCTGCGGAACGGCGCGGCCGCGGCCGGCAGACCTTTGGCTTTGATCTCGGCTTCGGTGTCGACGATTCCGCGCAGTTGCGCCAGGAACCAGCGGTCGATCCGGCAGGCGTTGTAGATGAGATCGTCGGGCGCTCCGAGCCGCATCGCCTGCGCCACCTTCAGGAGCCGGTCCGGCGTCGGCGTGCCGAGCGCGGCGCGGATCGCGTTCTTGTTGTCAGTGTCGTCGACGCTTTTCGACGGATCGAAGCCTTCGATGGCGATCTCGTCGAGGCCGGACAGGCCGCTCTCCAGAGAGCGCAGCGCCTTCTGTAGCGACTCCTGGAAAGTGCGGCCGATGGCCATCGCCTCGCCGACCGATTTCATCGCGGTGGTCAACACCGGCGTCGCGCCGGGGAATTTCTCGAACGCGAAGCGCGGGATTTTCGTGACGACGTAGTCGATGGTCGGCTCGAACGACGCCGGCGTGGCGCCGCCGGTGATGTCGTTGGCGATCTCGTCGAGCGTGTAGCCGACGGCGAGCTTGGCCGCGACCTTGGCGATCGGGAAGCCGGTCGCCTTCGACGCCAGCGCCGACGAGCGCGACACGCGCGGGTTCATCTCGATGACGACGAGGCGGCCGTCTTCCGGATTGATGGCGAACTGGACGTTGGAGCCGCCGGTCTCGACGCCGATCTCGCGCAGCACCGCGATCGAGGCGTCGCGCATGATCTGGTATTCTTTGTCCGTCAGCGTCAGCGCCGGGGCGATGGTAATCGAGTCGCCGGTGTGTACGCCCATCGGGTCGACATTCTCGATCGAGCAGATGATGATGCAGTTGTCCCGCTTGTCGCGGACGACCTCCATCTCGAACTCTTTCCAGCCGAGCACTGATTCCTCGATCAGCACCTCGTTGGTCGGCGAGGCGTCGATGCCGCGCTCGACGATGTCGATGAACTCCGCCTTGTTGTAGGCGATGCCGCCGCCGGTGCCTCCGAGCGTGAAGGACGGCCGGATGATGGCCGGCAGCCCGATCTCCTCGAGCGCTTCGAGCGCCTGCGGCAGCGTCTTGATCTGGCGCGAATGCGGCGTCGGCAGGCCGATCCTGGTCATCGCGTTGCGGAACAGCTCGCGGTCTTCCGCCTTGTCGATGGCGTCGGCGGTGGCGCCGATCATCTCGACCTTGAATTTGTCGAGCACGCCCATCTTGCGCAGCGACAGCGCGCAGTTGAGCGCGGTCTGGCCGCCCATGGTCGGCAGCAGCGCGTCGGGCCGCTCCTTCTCGATGATCTTGGCGACGATCTCCGGCGTGATCGGCTCGACATAGGTGGCGTCGGCCAGATCCGGATCGGTCATGATGGTCGCCGGATTGGAGTTGACCAGGATGACCCGGTAGCCCTCGTCCTTGAGCGCCTTGCAGGCCTGGGTGCCGGAATAGTCGAATTCGCAGGCCTGGCCGATGACGATCGGGCCGGCGCCAATGATGAGGATCGATTTCAGGTCGGTTCGTTTCGGCATGCGGCTCCGGGCAATCGGCAGACAAAAAAAGGGCGCGCTTTCGCGCGCTTTCGGCCCCCCCGGCGGGGCGGGCCCCGCGCGAGGGGTGCTTAGACCAGAATCGGGGGCAAAGGGAAGGGCCTCGGCCTCTCCGTCCCAAAGGGAGCGAGGCGGCTTTGTCGCGGCCCCTTATTCGGCCGTTCTTATTTCAGGAGGTCGGCAATGGTCTGGCCATTGGACGAGACGACGGCGACCTGCCGGTCGCTGGTGACGAAGTATTTGAAGCCTTTGACCGCCGACACCTTCTGCAGCACGAAGTCGGGGAAGTCGTGGAGCGCGACACCGTCGGGCGCCTTGCCGCCGATCTCGATGTCCTTCGCGGCCACGTCCGCCGGCTTGGTGTCCTTCACGTTCTCCTTGATGACGTAGCCCTCTTCGGCGGTGATCTTCACCGAGCGTTGCGGGATCGGCGGCTTCTGCTCTTGCTGCTGCTGCTCTTGCTGCTGCTGCGTTGGCGCCGTGGGAAAGGGACCCTGGGCGAGCGCCGGCACGGTCAGCAGCGCCGCTGCCACGGCGAGAGCGGAGAAGGCCTGTTTCATGTCCAGACAACGGACGAGTCGCGAGGGTGGTTCCGGCGAGTTTCTGTCTGCCGGGCTTAAAGCCGGCGCGAGCGCTTTCGCCCGAAGGCGCGTGTCTGCCGAAATGTCGCGGGCTGAAGAGAAGATTGGAGGCCCGGCCAGGAATTGAACCTGGCTCGAGAACCTTGCGGGGTTCTCCGCGTAAACACTCCGCCACCGGGCCGGGCGCATGAATAGCGGAATAGTCCTTGCCGTGGACTTATCGGGCGGCGAACCGGCGTTTCAGGTTAACGGCCGGTTGATGCCGGCCGCGCCAGAAATGTCATGCGCCACTGGTTGTGGCCGATGTTCTCTTCGGCGCGCGCGGCGACAAAGCCGTGGGAGCGCAATATCGCCAGCATGTCGGCCTCGCTGTAGTGCGTGAGCCCGACCTTCTTGTTGAGCTTGAGATAGTCCGACAGCGCGATGCGGATGAGGCCGCGGATGGCGGCGAACAGGAAGCCGTTGCGCGCGGCGAACTTGAGCAGCGACAGCGCCGCCTTCGGCGCGGCGAGACCGGGCGGCACGATGTCACCAACGATGAGCAGCGCGCCGGGCTTGAGCAGGCGGTGGAACGTCGCGAGCATGCCGTCGAGCTCTTGCCGTGTCAGGTATTGGGCGACCGAATGCAGAATGATGAGGTCCGCCGAATGCTCGGGCAGCGCGGCGGCTTCGTCCGGCGTCAGGACGGAGATTTTCTTGTTGGCGCCGTAACGCGCATTGAGCGCGCCGCGCACATTGGGCGCCGCCTCGACCATCGTGAGATGCCCGGCCGCGTCGGCGATCGTCGCCGCGGAGGTCGCTTCGCCGCAGCCCCAGTCGATCACAGTGGCGGTCGGCGACGGGATGTAATCGCGGATGCCGGCGGCGATCGTCCGGTAGTGCACGTCGCGGTGCCGCGCATTCACGTAGATGAGCGAGTGGCGCAGATCGTAGAAGTCGATCCAGTTGCTCATGGGTTTCGATGTCTCGCTGCAACCTCTCCCGTTGGGAGACGCGCCGAAAGCTGTTCAACGGTTCGTTCGCCCCGTGCGAGATGCTCCGGCAATTCGAGACGGTGCACATGACCCAGCGCCTGCGCCACCTCGGCAAGTGATTCATAGATGGCAGGCTTCGCGCTCATCCTTGACAGACCATTCTCCTAAAATGATCATTCAACTGACTAGTTGAATCATATCCGTGGCGGGCCCTATACGCGAGGGCGATGACCACCTGC
The DNA here is from genome assembly GCA_029980465.1 of Pseudolabrys sp. GTDB lineage: Bacteria > Pseudomonadota > Alphaproteobacteria > Rhizobiales > Xanthobacteraceae > Pseudolabrys. Next base: position 955,101 of record JARYIJ010000001.1, on the reverse strand, counting down.
AACAGGCCCCCATGAGCCGGCTTGAAGGATTCTTCGTCGGGACGGAGATGCCGAATACCGGCTGGTGGGAAACGCTATGGCCTGATCCCGCGGACGTTCTCGCGCGCGTTGGCCTCAAAACCGGCGACAGCGCCGTGGATCTGTGCTGCGGCGATGGCTGGTTCACACTGCCAATGGCGCGCGTCGCCGCGCGCGTGAACGCCATTGATATCGACCCGGCGCTGGTCGAGGTCACCCGTCAGCGGCTCGAAAAAGCAGGCGTGTCGAACGCCGTCTTTAACGTTGGGGACGCGTTCAGCGTCGCCTCGCTGGCGGCGCCTGCCGACTTCATCTTCATGGCGAATGTTTTTCATGGCGTTCCCGATCGGGCGCGCCTTGTGCGCGCCGTTCGCAATACCCTTAAAGACCAAGGCGTGTTTGCTATCGTCAACTGGCATAAGCGCCCCCGTGAAGAAACGGTCGTGCTGCGCGAGCCGCGCGGCCCGAAAACCGAACTGCGCATGAGTCCGCAGGAAACGCGCCAATCTGTCGAAGCCGGGGGGCTCGCCTTCGAACGCATCGTGGAGCTCCCGCCTTATCATTACGGCATTGTCTTTCGGCGCGGCTTGGTTCCATCGTGAAGCCGCCGATCCTGCGCACGAAGCTGACAAATGCTGCGTCGATATTTCGGCCAGCCGCCTTGCTACGTGAGGCGCGGCGGCAAAAGGGGCTGCCGGACGTGCCGGTGCCTCCCGTCTGTATTCTCGACCCGGATGGCGACATTGTGCGCCGCTTGCGGGCGGATGGGCGCGCCAAACGCTTCGACGCATGGCCCTGCTATCACACGCAGCTTGACGTCTTCACACTCGCTGGCCGCACCGTCGGCATCATCGGCTGTGCAGTCGGCTCTTCCTTTGCAGTGCTCATTGCCGAGGAGTTGTGCGCCTCGGGTTGCCAACTGCTCATTAGCCTGACCTCATCAGGGCAAATAACCTCATCCGGCCCGACACCTTATTTCGTCATTATCGACCGTGCCCTGCGCGATGAGGGAACGAGTTATCACTATGCGCCGCCCGCCGACTATGCCGAAGCGGATGCGGGACTCATCGCGAAAGCCAGGCGCGCCCTGGCCGATACAGGACAACGTGTCTTCACAGGCGCAACCTGGACGACCGACGCGCCGTTTCGCGAAACCGCTGAAGCGATAGAGGCGGCGGCCGCCGAAGGCATTCTCGCCGTCGAAATGGAGGCGGCCGCGCTCTACGCCTTCGCGCGCGCAAACGGCCAATCGGTGCTCTGCCTTGCGCATGTCACCAACATGATGGGACAGGCTGGAGATGATTTTGAAAAGGGGGAAGCGGATGGCACGGCGGACGCACTCGTCGTGCTCGAATCGCTGGTGCCGCTTGCGGATAGCTTGAGCTAAGCAATCTTGCGCTGCTTGCCGGCCTTGTTGGCGCGCATCATGTCGACGAAGCGCATGAACAGATAGTGCGAATCGCGCGGGCCGGGCGACGCCTCGGGGTGGTACTGCACCGAGAACACCGGCTTGTCTCTCAGCGCGATGCCGCAGTTCGAGCCGTCGAACAGCGAGAAGTGCGTCTGCTCGACGTTCTTCGGCAGCGAGTCCTTGTCGAGCGCGAAGCCGTGGTTCATCGACGTGATTTCGACCTTGCCGGTCGTCACGTCCTTCACCGGATGATTGGCGCCGTGATGGCCCTGATGCATCTTCACGGTCTTGCCGCCGACCGCGATGCCAAGCATCTGGTGGCCAAGACAGATGCCGAAGGTCGGCGTGCCGGTCTCGATCACCTGCTTGATGACCGGCACGGCATATTTGCCGGTCTCGGCCGGATCGCCCGGGCCGTTCGACAGGAACACGCCGTCCGGCTTCAGCGCCATGATCTCATCGGCCGTCGTCGTCGCCGGCACCACCGTGACCTTGCAGCCGACGCCGGCGAGCAGCCGCAGGATGTTGCGCTTGATGCCGTAGTCGACCGCGACAACGTGGAATTCGGGCGCGGTCTGCTTGCCGTAGCCCTTGCCCCATTCCCACGGCGTCTCGTCCCAGGAGAAACGCTGCGCGCTCGTGACTTGCGGCACGAGATCCATGCCGACGAGGCCGGGCCAGGCCGCGGCTTCTGTCTTGAGCGCGGCGAGATCGAACGTGCCGGATGGCTGGTGCGCGATCACCGCGTTCGGCATGCCCTTCTCGCGGATCAGCGACGTCAGCGCCCGCGTGTCGATGCCGGACAGGCCGATGACGTTGCGCGCCTTGAGCCAGGCGTCGAGATGCTCGGCCGAGCGGTAGTTCGACGGCGCGGTGATCGCGGAATGAAGAATGACGCCGCAGGCTCCCGGCCGCGCCGCCATGTTCACGCTTTCGATGTCGTCGCGGTTGGTGCCGACATTGCCGATGTGCGGGAAGGTGAAGGTGATGATCTGCCCGGCGTAGGACGGATCGGTGAGGATTTCCTCGTAGCCCGTCATCGCCGTGTTGAAGCAGACCTCGCCAACGGCATGACCGGTGGCGCCGAGGCCGGCGCCTTCAAATACGGTTCCGTCGGCCAGCACCAGGAGTGCGGTGGCTTTGGGCTCAGCCCATCCGCCGGATGTTTGCTGCTGGGGCATGGTTGGTTTCTCTGGCCACTTACTTGCGTATTATGGCGGGCGAGGCAAGGGCCGGTTCCGGCCTTTCCTCCGTGGTTATGAAGGAGGCGGGAATGACCGGTCCAGCGCGCGAAAACTACCGGGAAGACGTGGCCGGACGGGCCAATGTGGAGGATACGCCGGAACTCGCGGCCTATTACGGCGACCTCGAGCGATTCGACGCCGCGGCGTTGTGGACCGTCGCCAACAAGATCGAGCCGTGGGAGCCGAAGTCCGAGTCGCAGCCGGTGCTGTGGCGTTATGCCGACCTGCGCGACCACGTGCTGCGCTCGCTCGAGCTGGTGTCGCCGGAGAAGGCCGGCCGCCGCGTCATCTATCTCAACAATCCCGGCCGGCGCGATGTCGCCGCCGCCGTCGGCTGGCTCTATTCCGGCCTGCAGGTGATGAAGCCGGGCGAGGTCGCCTCGGCGCACCAGCATTCGGCCTCGGCGCTGCGCTTCATCATGGAAGGCAGGGGCGCCTACACCATCGTCGACGGCCACAAGATGACGCTCGGCGAGAACGACTTCGTGCTCACGCCGAACGGCTCGTGGCACGAGCACGGCGTCGACGCCTCCGGCTCCGAATGCATCTGGCAGGACGGGCTCGACATCCCGCTCGTCAACGCGCTCGAGGCGAACTTCTACAAGGTGCATCCCGACATGCAGCAGCCGGTCGGCTATCCGGTCGACGATGCCACCAACTCATGGGGCGGGCCGGGTCTCGCGCCGGCCGGCAGCGACTGGGACAAGAAGTATTCGCCGCTGCTCAAATACGAGTGGGAGCCGACCTACGAGTCGCTCGCACGCTACGCTAGCGCGACCGACGGCTCGCCGTTCGACGGCGTTCTGATGAATTACGTCAATCCGCAGACCGGCGGCCCGGTGATGCAGACGATCGGCGCCTCGATGCAGATGCTGCGTCCCGGCGAGAAGACGCGCGCGCATCGTCATACCGGCTCGTCGGTCTATCAGGTCGCCAAGGGCGAGGGCTATTCGATCATCGGCGGCAAGCGCTTCGACTGGAAGCGCCACGACATCTTCTGCGTGCCGTCGTGGGCCTTCCACGAGCACGGCAACGCCTCGGCGTCCGACGACGCCTGCCTGTTCTGCTTCAACGATTTGCCGGTGATGCACGCGCTCGGGCTTTACCGCGAGGAAGCATTCGGCGAGAACCAGGGCCACCAGCGCATCAACTAGCCGGCGGCGGGACATCACGATGGGCCATCAGCACGACCCCAAGGAAACGATGGGCGACCTGTTCGAGCGCGGGCTCAAGCTGCGCCGCGAGGTGCTGGGCGACGACTACGTCGACAGCTCGCTCAACAATGCCAACGAATTCACGATGGCGATCCAGCACATCGCCACCGAATGGGGCTGGGGCTATGCCTGGGGCCGGCCGACGCTCGACAAGAAGACGCGCAGCAAGATCAACCTCGCGATGCTGACCGCGCTTGGCCGGGTGCACGAGCTCAAGCTGCACGTGCGCGGCGCCATCACCAACGGCGTCACCGTCGACGAGATCAAGGAAATCCTCATTCACGCGACCGCCTATTGCGGCATTCCGGCCGGCCTCGATGCGTTCATGGCGGCCAACGAGGTGCTCAAGGAGATGGGCAAGGTGAAATAGCCCTGCCGCCTGCAACAACAATCATTCCAGGAAAGAGACTTCATGCTCCGCGACGACATCAACAAGGCCCTGACCGAGGCGATGAAGGCCAGGAACGAGCGCGCCGTCTCGACGCTGCGCATGGTCAATTCGACGCTCAAGAACGCCGACATCGAGGCGCGCACCACGGGCAAGCCGCTCGGCGACGCCGAAGTGCTGACGATCCTGCAGAAGATGATCAAGCAGCGCCAGGAGTCGGTCGAGCTCTACAGGAAGGGCGGTCGCGCCGACCTGGTGAAGCAGGAGGAAGAAGAGATCGCCATCATCTCCGGCTACCTGCCGAAGCAGATGCCGGACGCCGAGATGGCCGCCGCCATCGACGCCGCGATCAAGGAGAGCGCCGCCGCCGGCATGAAGGACATGGGCAAGGTGATCGGCCTCTTGCGCGGCCGGTACGCCGGGCAGATGGACATGGGCAAGGCGTCGGGACTGGTGAAGGCGAAGCTGAGCTCCTGATCCTCATGGTGAGGAGCGCCACCGATGTCGGGTTTACCCGACATCGGTCTATTCTTGCGCAAGTCGGGCAGGCCCGACTTGCGTGGTGCGTCTCGAACCGTGACGCCATTGTTCGGTCCTCATCCTTCGAGACGTCTTTGCGGAGTTTATCATCGGGCAGCGCTTTGCGCGGACCCGTTGACTCGGGCTCCTCAGAGTCTGACTCGAAAAGACCCATCAAAATCAACGACGTGTCCCGGACGCGGTGCAGCACGAGCCATAGCGCATCTTCGACGCGCTATGGCAAAGTGATGCACCGCAGAGCCGGGACCCCGGTTTTTAGTGACCAAGAAACCGGGATCCCGGGTCTGCAGCGCATCGTTTCACGCTGCGCTGCGCCCGGGACACAAGCTTGAAAACCCGGCATCATTTCCGGTCAGGCTGTCAGGATGAGGGTTGAAGGAACATGACCATCCGCTCCGCCATCGACTTCTACGAGCGCCATCCGATCTCGGCCGACATCATCCGCGCCAAGCTGATGACGGCGCGCGGCAACCTCGACAATGTCGCGCCGGACGAGTTGCTGCCGCACGATCAGGATCACTACGGCGGCCTTGCCGCCAACGACGCGCTGGCGAAGGCCGCGCGGCTCCAGCCCGGCTGGAAGGTTGCGGATTTCTGCGCCGGCCTCGCCGGTCCGGCGCGCTACTACGCGACGCATTACGGCGTCGACGTCACCGGCATCGAGCTGACGCCCGCGCGCGTCAAAGGCGCCAACGAACTCACCCGCCTCGTCGGCCTGCAAGACAAGGTCCGCGTCATCGAAGGCGACGTGATGGCGGTGCCGCTCGCCGACCGCAGCGTCGATGCCGTGTTGAGCCAGGAGGCTTTCCTGCACGTCCCCGACAAGGCAAGAGCGCTGCGCGAGGCGCATCGCATCCTCAAGCCCGGCGGCCGGCTCGCCTTCACCGATTGGGTGGCGCACAAGCCGTTCTCGGACGCCGACGCGAAGCTCATGTGGGCGGGCATGGCCGTCACCAGCCAGATGGACATGCCGGCCTATGTCGCGCTGATCGAAAGCTGCGGCTTTGCCGTCGAGCCGCCGCAGGACCTCACCGCCGAATGGGCTGCCATCCTGAAAGAACGTCTCGCGATGTATCTCAAGCTGCGCGGCGAGGCGCAGGCGGCCAAGACCGCGGCGGGACACGATGCCTTCTATGAAAGCTACGTGCGCTTCGTCGCGCTGGTGAACGAAGCGGCGCTCGGCGGCGGACGTTTTTCCGCGCTCAAGCCGGCATAATCGACTTCAATTCGCGCGCGCTGTTTCAGGCGCGCGGCACGCCGGCGAGCGCGAGGCCGTCGCCCAGCCGCGCGCGGAAATCCGGCGTCACCGGCCATGCCCGGCGCGCCGTCTCGATCGTGAAGTCGGGGTCCTTGCGCAGCAGCGCGCGTGCGCCGCGCCGTGCCTCGCCGCGCGCGCCGAGATGGGCGGCCGCGGCGATGGCGACGCGCTCGGCCCAGAACGAGCCAGGGTTCGCCTTCACGCCTTCACGGACCCAGCGCGCGGCGTGGTCGTACCGGCCGGCGGCGAAATGCGCGCAGCCGATGCCGATCAGCACGATATGGCGGACCGGCTCGAACGGCATCAGCCGCATCGTCAGATCGAGCTCGCGGATCGCGGCGTCGCTGTCGCCGCTATAGGCCGAGATCCAGCCGCGCCGCAGCCAGATTAGCGCCGACCACGGGTCCATTGCGATGGCGCGCTCGATCAGCCGATCGGCGTCGTCGAGGCGGTGCGCTAGCGTCAGCGCGCCGCTGCACAGGCTCAGCGCCAGCGCGTCATCGGGCGCGAGCGCTTCGGCTTCCGCCGCCAGGCCGATCGACTGCGCACGGCCGCCGCCTTGAGCGTTCAAGTCCTGCATATGGAAATTGTGAACCGCGCTCTGGCCGATGCACCAGGCTTGCAGCGCCTTGGCGAGGCCGTAGCGCGGCGCCAGTTCCTGCGCCTGCGCGACGTCGTCGAGCGCGGCGCTGCAACTATCCGGCGCGACCTGATAGGCCTCGGTGACCGCGCGCCACGTCAGCAGCACGGCGCGGTCGTCGATCTCGCCAGCGCCGCGCGGTCCGTGTTGTCCCGCGCGCCGCCGTGTCTGCGACGGCAATTCGCCGAACGCCTCGCGATAGGCGCCGGAGAAGCGTCCGAGCTGGCTGAATCCGGCCCGCGTCGCCGCCGCGGTCACGCTGACCGCGCCGCCGGAGGTCAGCAAGGCCTGGCGCGCGGCGGCGAGCCGCATGCGGCGCAGCCAGCCGAGCGGCGTCGTGTTGAGGTACTGGCGGAAGTGGGCTTCAAGCGTGCGCGGCGGCACGCCGGCAACCTGCGCCAGCATATCGATGCGTACCGGCTCCGACAGATGGGAGTTGATCCATTTGACGGCGCGGGCGAGGTCGGCCGGCAACGCCTCGCGAGCGCGGTTCATCAGTCCGCCGAAGTCGAACTGCGACAATCGCCCGTTGTCCATGGTGCCCGGCCTTCAAAGCGCCGATAAAGATATTCTACGGCAAATCCTGCGGATTTTGAACTGTATTGCGGAATACGGATAGCCGCGGACCTGCCGCGAGCGCTCAACTCGGCCAGTTTCCCCACTGGAAAAAAGGGGTCATCCCATGAACGTCGCAGTGAGCAAGACCGATTCAGCGCCGGCCGTCGACCTCAATGCCATCAAGACCCGTCAGCAGGGCGCGTGGTCGTCCGGAGACTATGCCGTCGTCGGCGCGACGCTCCAGATCGTCGGCGAGACGTTGTGCGAGGCGCTCGACTTGCGCGCCGGCCAAAGCGTGCTCGATGTCGCCGCCGGCAACGGCAACGTCACGCTCGCGGCGGCGCGGCGCTGGTGCCGCGTCACCTCGACCGACTATGTCGGCGCGCTGCTCAAGCGCGGCAGGATTCGCGCCGAGGCGGAAGGCTGGGCGATCGATTTCAAGGAAGCCGATGCCGAGGCGCTGCCGTTTGCCGACAACAGCTTCGACGTCGTGGTGTCGACCTATGGCGTGATGTTCACGCCGGACCAGGCCAAGGCGGCATCGGAGATGATGCGCGTCTGCAAGCCCGGCGGCAAGATCGGCCTCGCCAACTGGACGCCCGAAGGCTTCATCGGCCAGTTGTTCAAGGTGATCGGCAAATATATGCCGCCGCCGGCCGGCGTGAAGTCGCCGCTGCTGTGGGGCACGCCCGCGCATCTGCGCGAGCTGTTCGGCGCCGGCGCTGCCTCGATCGCAGCGCCGCCGCGCGACTTCATGTTCCGCTATCGCTCGGCGCAGCACTGGATCGACGTGTTCAAGACCTATTACGGCCCGGTTCACAAGGCGGTCGCAGCGCTGCCGGCCGACGCGCAGGCGTCGATGCTCGCCGACATCGCGGCGCTGATCGACCGCCTGAACGTCGCCAAGGACGGCACGATGGTGGTGCCGGGCGAGTATCTCGAGGTCGTCATCGTCAAGCGCTGACGGAGTCGACGTTCATCTCCTCCCCATCGCGCCACATCCGCGCGATGGGGTGTTGTTGTCCGTCGGCGCCTCGCGCCGCTAGTGCGTGATCCGGTTGCATTGAATCACCGCTCGTCCCCGCGGAAGCGGGGACCCAGAGCCAAAATACTGGGCATTTCAACTTGCTCTGGATTCCCGCTTGCGCGGGAATGAGCGGAGTGTGGTTCAATGTCGGCGCCTCGCGCCGTTAGGTGTCCCTTGGCGACTCGACGCCAAGCATCTGCCGCCATTTGTGCCGCAGCGTCGCCGGACGCTCCGGATAGCGCTCGCCGAGGAATTCGGCGGCGATGACGCGATCGGTGCGGAAGTGACGGAAGTCGTTGCGCAGCTCGCACCAGGCGATGAGCAGGCGCACCGTGTCGAGATAGCCGACGGCGACCGGCCATATCGTGCGCGCGGTCTCGCGGCCGTTCTCGTCGCGATAGCGCAGCGCGATCTTGCGGCCGGCATGGATCTGCGTGCGGACCTGCGCCATGTCGATGTGGTCCGGCTCTTTCTTCCAGGCCGGCGGCGTCGCGCCGGACGGCTCGAGCGCATAGGGCCGCAGCTTCTCCGGCACCGAGGCGACGATCTTGGCAATGAGGTCGAGCGCGGCGCGCGACAGCGCCGGGTCGCCGCGGCGCGACACCCATTGCGCGCCGAGCACGGCGGCCTCGATCTCGTCGGACGTCAGCATCAGCGGCGGCAGATCGAAGCCGTTCTCCAGCACGTAGCCGATACCGGCCTCGCCACGGATCGGCACGCGCTGGCCGATCAGGTCGGCGACGTCGCGGTAGACGGAGCGGACCGACACTTCGAGCTCGCGCGCGATGGCGTCGGCGGTCACCGGCTGCCGGCTGCGGCGCAAAATCTGGATGATCTGGAACAGGCGGTCGGCGCGTCTCATGGCGATTCAATCTCGTGTCCCGGGCGCAGTGCAGCGTGAAACGCTGCGCTGCCGACCCGGAACCCCGATTGTTTCAAGTGAACCGGGATCCGCGTCTGCGGCGCACCACAGCGTGGCGCGCCGCGCGCGGGGAATGCCGCTCGATGAGTGCTTAGGTCCAAGAATTCCACCTCGGGATGACGCAGTGAATTCGATCTAACTGCTGGCTCCTGACACCATGTTGGCAGGAGCTTGGCAGTAGGAGAGGCCTCCATCAAGGAGACACATCCCATGAGCCCTCGCATGACCCCCTCAAATCCGATCAAGTTGTTCGCCTTCGGCCCCGGTTTTGGCCTTCCCGAGGTCAGCCCGTTCTGCACCAAGACCGAGGTCCATTTGAAAATGGCCGGCCTGCCGTATCGCAAGGAGAAGGCCATGCCGGACATGTCGCCCAAGGGCCAGCTTCCCTACATCGAGGACCGCGGCAGGCTGATCGCCGACTCCCACTTCATCCGCGCCCATATCGAGAAGAAGTACGGCGTCGATCTGGATGAAGGGCTGTCCGCCGCCGAGCGCGCGCAAGCCTGGGCGATCGAGCGCATGCTGGAGAATCACTTCAACTGGGCGTCGGGCTATGCCCGCTGGATGATCCCGGCGAATTTCGAAGCCGGCCCGGCGCATTTCTTCGACGATGCGCCCGCTCATATCCGCGATCAGTTGCGCAAGGACACGCTTGCCAAGGTCGCGCGCCGCTATTTCGAGGTCGGCATGACGCGGCATTCGGCCGACGAGATTCTCGATCTCGGCGACCGCTCATTGCTCGCGCTCTCCGCGTTGCTCGGCGACAAGCCGTATCTGATGGGCGAGCAGCCGACCGGCGTCGATGCCACGATGTTCGGCATGATGGCGGGCATTCTCACGCCGTTCTTCGAGTCGCCGCTGCGCCGTCGCGCCGAGAGCTATCCGAATCTCGTCGCCTATACCGATCGCATGATGCGGCAATATTACCCCGAGCATGCCTGGGCTCCCGCGCTGGCAGCGTGAGTGCAACGGTGGGCGGCGGAAGCGTGTTTCGCCGCCCGCTACTGCACGCCGAAGTCGTGGAGCATGGCAATCAGGGCCTCAGGCTTGATATGCTCGGTGTCGGCGGACGCATGATCAATCGCGACGATCGTCAACAGTCCGCCGAAGACCAGCAGAGACAGCGCGTCGGTCACGACGGCTGACTTTTGCCAGACAAACCGGTTGGCGGCTGGAGGGGTGTGGAAAACTAGGAAAAGGCCGCAAAAGCCAAGCCGGTCCGGGCAGGGCGCCGTTCGCCGCACTATCTCCCCGCCGCCTGGCCTATGATGGGCGACTCACGAATCGACACCCCTGAATCCGGACTCGTGAATTCGTACTGATGCGCTTTTCGCCGGAATTTCTTGAAGAGCTGAAGGCCCGGCTTCCGGTTTCGGAAGTCGTCGGCAAGCGCGTCAAGCTCGCGCGCGCTGGACGCGAATGGAAGGGGCTGTCGCCGTTCAACAAGGAGAAGACGCCGTCCTTCTTCGTCAACGACCAGAAGCAGGCGTGGTTCGATTTCTCGTCGGGCAAGAACGGCTCGATCTTCGACTTCATGATGCTGACCGACGGCGTGACGTTTCCAGAGGCCGTCGAGCGCCTGGCGCAGATGGCGGGCATGCCGCTGCCCAAAGTCTCGCGCGAGGACGAGGCGCGCGACAAGCACCGCAAGTCGCTCCACGACGTGATGGAGCTCGCGGCCAAATACTTCGCTGATACGCTGGCCGGCCGCGGCGGCGCGCGGGCGCGCGGCTATCTCGCCGACCGCGGTCTCGATTCATCCGTGCAGCTCAAGTTCAGGCTCGGCTATGCCAGCGGCGAGCGTCATGCGTTGAAGGAGTTTCTCGGCAATCAGGGCGTGCCGGTGCCGGACATGGTCGAGTGCGGCCTGCTGGTGTCGGGCGACGACATTCCGGTGCCGTTCGACCGCTTCCGCGATCGCGTGATGTTCCCGATCACCGATTTGCGCGGGCGCATCGTTGCGTTCGGCGGTCGCGCGTTGGAGAAGGACGCGCCGGCCAAGTATCTCAACTCGCCGGAGACGACGCTCTTTCACAAGGGCAGCAATCTCTACAACGGCGCGGCGGCGCGGCAGGCGGCGCACGACGGCGCCGACGTCGTCGTGGTCGAAGGCTATGTCGACGTCATCGCGATGGTGCGCGCCGGTTATCCGGCCGCGGTGGCGCCGCTCGGCACCGCGCTGACCGACGAGCAACTCGGCCTCGTCTGGAAGATGGCCGACGAGCCGATCCTCTGCTTCGACGGCGACAAGGCCGGCATCCGCGCCGCCTATCGCGCCGCCGACCTGGCGCTGCCCCGGTTGAAGCCCGGCAAGAGCCTGCGCTTTGCGATGCTGCCCGAAGGGCAGGACCCTGACGACCTGTTCCGCGCCGGCGGCCGCGAGGCGATCGCCGAGGTGCTGGCGGCGGCGCGGCCGCTCGCGCAGGTGTTGTGGGCGCGCGAGACCGAGGCGACGTCGTTCGATACGCCGGAGCGGCGCGCCGCGCTCGAGGCGCGCATGAACGAGATCACGGCATCGATCGTCGACGACAGCGTGCGCCGCTACTACCGGCAGGATTTCGGCGAAAAGGTGCGCGCGCTGTTCGCGCCGCAACAGAGTTACGGGTCCGGCCCGCGCGGCTTCGCACAGCAGCGGCGCGAGCACCGGGGCAACTGGGCGTCCGGCCCGCGCGTGGTGGCTGGCGGCCGCAGGGCGGGGCCGTACACCCAGAATCCCTATGCCGTGGTCAGCCAGCAGATGGCGGCGAGCCCGCTTTATCTCGGCCACCGCACCGCGATCCCGCGCCGCGAGGCCCTCATCCTGCAGGCGGCGCTCAACCATCCGTGGCTGCTGCACGACCACGTCGAGGAGCTCGGCCACCTCGAGTTCCGGCATCTCGACGCCGAACGGCTGAAAAACGCGATCATCGACGAGTTCGCCCATGGGGGAGGTACCGGCGGGCAGGACGGCGAGAGTCATTCGGGCTCGCCGGATCCGGCGGCGTTGCGGACGGAACTCACCCGGCGCGGCTTCGGCGAGACGCTGGAGCGGCTGACCCGCTCGATCACCACGGCGGACGTCTGGGGGGTCCGGCCGGAGGCCGCCCCGGCCGATGTTCTGGTGACCTGGCAGCAGCTCGTTGGCTTGCATCGGCACTGGCATTCCCTACTTAAGGAGCTCAAGGAGGCCGAGCAGGCGCTCGGCGCCGACGGCAGTGAGGCCAATTATCTGCGGCTTCGCGACGTCAAGGCGCGGCTTGCGGCGGCCGAGGGGACCGAGGCGCTGATCGAGGGCTTCGGGGCGTCGTCGGGGCGGCCGGCGCGCAGCCTTTAGGGCGCCGGAATGGGCCCGTCAGAATCGTCTTGAGACTCGGGATGATCGGTCGTATCGCCTAGGGTTAATCGGGGTTTAAGCGGGCCCCGCCCAAACTAGCCGCTGATTCGGGGCTGCCGTTTCGGGCGGCCCCTTTCGCCATGGCCGGGAGGCCGTGGCCGCCGGGTCGTCCGGCGCGAAGACCGCCGGCGCGAGCCGGCCGGACGTACATATAGAGTGTTGGTTTAGTCCCGCGCGCGGCGCGACGCGGGCCAAAGGAAGAGAGCGCGATGGCCACGAAGGCGACGGCAACCAAATCCGCCCCCAAAGCAGCAGCGAAGGCCCAGACGGGCAAGCTCGCCGCCGCCGCCAAGAGCAAGACGCAGGCGAAGGACAAGGACGAGGAGAAGGACGGCGAGGCCGCGCCGGAATCCCCGCTGCCGCTGCTCGACCTCTCGGACGCCGGCGTCAAGAAGATGATCAAGGCCGCCAAGAAGCGCGGCTACGTCACCATCGACCAGATCAACGAGGTGATGCCGTCGGGCGAGGTGTCGTCCGACCAGATCGAGGACGTCTACGCGATGCTCAGCGAGATGGGCATCAACGTCGTCGAGAAGGAAGACGCCAACGACGAGGATGCCGACGCCGAGGAGGATGACGACGACGAGGACGTCGGCACCGATCTCGTCGAGACGAAATCGAAGTCGCTCGCCACCACCGAGAAGAAAGAGCCGTCCGAGCGCACCGACGATCCGGTGCGGATGTACCTGCGCGAGATGGGCTCGGTCGAACTGCTGTCGCGCGAGGGCGAAATCGCGATCGCGAAACGCATCGAGGCCGGCCGCGAGGCGATGATCGCGGGGCTGTGCGAAAGCCCGCTCACCTTCCAGGCCATCATCATCTGGCGCGAGGAGCTCAACGAAGGAAAGATCTTCCTGCGCGATATCATCGACCTCGAGGCCACCTATGCCGGTCCCGACGCCAAGAACGCGCAGCCGCCGGCGCTGGGCCCTGATGGCCAGCCGCTGAACGGCGCCGCCAACGGCAATGGCGCGAACGGCGGGCCGCAGCTTCGTGTCGTGCCGCCGTCTCCGCCGCCGCAGGCGCAGCCGCCCTACAAGGCGGCGCCGGCGACGCAGCCGACGGGCGACGACGAGGAGCCGAAGGATCCCGGCGAGACCGCGGCCGAAAGCGATTACGACGAGGACGACATGGAGAACTCCCTGTCGCTCGCCGCCATCGAGGCCGAACTGAAGCCGAAGGTGATGGAGTCGTTCGACAAGATTGCTAGCGAGTTCAAGAAGCTGCGCCGCCTGCAGGAGCAGGACATCCAGTTCCAGTTGAAGAGCGACGCGCTCTCTCCGAACCAGGAGCGCAAGTACAAGAAGCTCAAGGAAGAGATCATCGCCGAGATCAAGCAGCTGCGGCTGAACCAGCAGCGTATCGACGCGCTGGTCGATCAGCTCTACGACATCAACCGCAAGCTCGTCTCCAACGAGGGTCGCCTGATGCGGCTCGCCGAGAGCTACGGCTGCGCGCGCGAGGACTTCCTCAAGCAGTACATGGGCAACGAGCTCGACCCGCGCTGGCTCAACCGCGTGTCGAAACTCTCGGCCAGGGGCTGGAAGGGCTTCGTCGCCAAGGAGAAGGATCGCATCAAGGAGATCCGCACCCAGGTGCACGAGCTCGCGCAGCAGACCGGCGTCGAGATCGCGGAATTCCGCAAGATCGTGCACATGGTGCAGAAGGGCGAGCGCGAGGCGCGCCAGGCCAAGAAGGAGATGGTGGAGGCGAACCTGCGCCTCGTCATCTCCATCGCCAAGAAATACACCAACCGCGGCCTGCAGTTCCTCGACCTCATCCAGGAAGGCAACATCGGCCTGATGAAGGCGGTCGACAAGTTCGAGTACCGCCGCGGCTACAAGTTCTCGACCTACGCGACGTGGTGGATCCGCCAGGCCATCACCCGCAGCATTGCGGATCAAGCAAGAACCATCCGCATCCCGGTGCACATGATCGAGACGATCAACAAGATCGTGCGAACCTCGCGGCAGATGCTCAACGAGATCGGCCGCGAGCCGACCCCGGAGGAGCTCGCCGAGAAGCTCGGCATGCCGCTCGAGAAGGTGCGCAAGGTCCTGAAAATCGCCAAGGAGCCGCTGTCGCTCGAGACGCCGATCGGTGATGAAGAGGATTCGCACCTCGGTGATTTCATCGAGGACAAGAACGCGATCCTGCCGATCGACGCGGCGATCCAGTCGAACCTGCGCGAGACCACGACGCGCGTGCTCGCCTCGCTGACGCCGCGCGAGGAGCGCGTGCTGCGCATGCGCTTCGGCATCGGCATGAACACCGACCACACGCTCGAGGAGGTCGGCCAGCAGTTCTCGGTGACGCGCGAGCGCATCCGCCAGATCGAGGCCAAGGCGCTCAGAAAATTGAAGCACCCCTCGCGGTCCCGCAAGCTCAGGTCCTTCCTGGATAACTGAGCGGAAGCCTTTAACCCCCCGACAGTGCGACGCGCTGATCCGGGGGGTGCTCGTTCCTCGACAACTGGTAATTCCACGTCATCGCCGGGCTTGTCCCGGCGATCTCGCTTAGGCTGACACGGCTTGCCTCAAGAATCGGGATGGCCGGGACCAGCCCGGCCATGACGCGGTGAAGGTATTGCTTAGCGTCTCCCTCAGCTGTCATGCCTGCGAAAGCAGGCATCCAGTAAAGGCACGTTGGCGATAGTCGCCGGACGCTGTTTCTTCTCTCCGGCGCAGGAACGCGGCGGTGGGGTGGGCGTTCGCTCCTCGCGGGGGCTCAACCCGGGAGAGCGAACACATGAAACTCCTTCCTCTGGCGCTCGCGGTCGCGATGTCGGCCGCGGCCTTCGGTTCCGTCTCGCCGGCGCTGGCGCAAAGCGGCGACGGCAACAGCAACGGCTATAGCGGTGGGCCGCAGACCACCGGCGCGGCCTCCGACGATGACAGCGACTCCGGCGACTATCGCGACCGCGGCCGTGACGAGGAGCGCGGCCACGACGGCTGGCGCGATCGTGACGGCGCGCTCATGCGTCGCTGGATGATGGACATGATGGGGGGCGGTCCGCGCCGTCCGCCGTTTGCGGGCGCCATCTTCCGCTTCCAGCACGGCCGCGACCGCGTCGACATCCGCTGCCCGCCGCAGCAGAGCCTCGACGATTGCGTCCGCGCCGCCGGCCGGCTGATGCGCGAGCTGGCGGCGATGAAGCGCGCCGCGTCGCCGTCGCATGACGAGGACGGCAGCGACGGCACTAACGGTAAAGGTTCAGGCATGGGCACGGGTTCGGGCACGAGTCCCGGCATGGGCATGGGCCATCCGGGTGCCGACGGCCCGGCCGACAATCGCGGCACTGGCGGGTCGCGGCCCGGCGCCACCGGCACGCCCGATGCCGACCCCGGCGCCGGCGACAGGCTGTAGCGGCTCGTCACGCGTCGCCGCTTCTCCGCCCTCATCCTGCTGGGCCGGAAATGATTCCATATAACCGGGGTCCCGGCTCTGCGGTGCACCACGGCGCCATAGCGCGTCGAAGACGCGCGTAAACGCGCTGATGGCTCGTGCTGCACCGCGTCCGGGACACGCCGTTGATTCTGACGGGCTCTTTTCGAGTCAGACCCTGAGGCGCTGCGCCAAACGGGTCCGCGCGAAGCGCGGCCCGATAAACGCAGCGCGGCGTCTCGAGACGCGGTCTCCGGGTCCTCTTGACATTTATTCCTATAGGATTATAGTCAAGAAATCCCGCCCCGATAACGAGGGGCGTAAGGCCAGCGTCGCCGGACGCGGGGCGGGAAGGCCGAGACGGCGAAAGCCGTCCGGCCGTGCGATGGCCGGAGCGCGCTCGTGACGTGAGCGCGCTCCGGACGGGGCCCAAGTCGCGGCCCGCCGGCGCGGGTGCCGGCACGCGGTGGAGCAATGTCCACCGGGGTCCGCGAAGCAAGTCCCGCCACATCGCGCGCGGAACGCCGGTCCCGTCGGCGCTCCGTGGTGACTGATCTCGTGTGGTTTGCTTTTTCATCCACACGGGGCCGCGGGTGTGGCTGACACCCGGCGTTCCGCGCGCCCTCGTTATTTCGCGCTTTGGGCTTGCCCAATTCGCGAGAACAAAGAACGGGGGAAGGGACGACAGGGACTTCCGGCGCCCCCGCGCCGTCCAAGCAACGGGGGCGATGACGCGTGGCTGCTTGTCGGCGGAGGCACGAACAATGACGTACCTTCTGCGTCATCACCGGGCATAGCCGTTCGAAGAACGGCGTCCTAAAGGACGCCTACGACCCGGTGATCCATCGCGAATTCCCGCGAAGAGCGACCTTACGAAAGTCCGACAATGTCGCGTCGTCTCATGGATGGCCGGGTCGAGCCCGGCCATGACGGCGGAAAATGGAGCCGGCGCAGCGCCACTCAGCAACGTCGCAGACCCAGTCCATTGATAAATCCCATCAACAATCGTGATCCGAACGCGCAGCCGGACGTGCTAGGCACAGGCGTGCAATCCCGCGCGTCGTCCGAAATCCAGAGAGTTGCCGATGTCCGTTGCTGCTGGCCGTGAATTCCTCGCCATTCCGGGGCCGACTGTGATGCCCGACGCCGTGCTGCAGGCGATGCAGCGGCCGGCGATCGACATCTACGCCGGTCCGGCGGTGGCGCTGACCGACGGCCTGCTGCGCGACCTGTCGACGATTTTCGGCACCGCGGGCAAGACCTACATCTACGCCGCCAACGGCCACGGCGCCTGGGAGGCCGCGCTCACCAACGTGCTGTCGCGCGGCGATAAGGTGCTGGTGCTCGAGAGCGGGCGCTTCGCCATCGGCTGGGGCGACGCGGCGAAGATGCTCGGCGCCGAGGTCGAGGTGCTGCCCGGCGATTTCCGCCGCGCGGTGCGGCCCGAGGCGGTCGAGGCGCGGCTACGGAAGGACGCGAAAGGCGAGATCAAGGCGCTGCTGGTGGCGCAGATCGACACGGCGTCGGGCGTCGTCAACGATATCGAGGCGATCGGCGCGGCGGTCCGCGCGGCGGGTCACGACGCGCTGCTGATGGTCGACACGGTGGCCTCGCTTGGTTGCGTGCCGTTCGCGATGGACGCCTGGGGCGTCGACGTCGCCATGGCCGGCTCGCAGAAGGGACTGATGACGCCGCCGGGGCTCGGCTTCACCGCGGCCGGGCCGCGGGCGCGCGCGGCGCACAAGAAGGCCGGCATGCGCACGCCGTACTGGGACTGGACCTTCCGCGACGGCGAGGTGCACTACCACAAATATTGCGGCACGCCGCCCGAGCACCTGCTGTTCGGCCTGCGCGCGGCGCTCGACATGATCCTGGCCGAAGGACTCGAGAACGTGTTCGCGCGGCACCGCCTGCTGGCGGAGGCGACGCGGCGCGCGGTCGACGTCTGGTCGGAAGGCCAAGCCATCGCCTTCAACATTTCCGAGCCGGATGAGCGCTGCGATACGGTGACCGCGGTCGTCACCACCGGCGGCGAGAGCGCGCAGCCGCTGGTCGATTACTGTGCGCAGAAATGCGGCGTCGTGCTCGGCCGGGCGCTCGGCAAGTCCGAGGGCCGGGGCTTCCGCATCGCGCATATGGGCCACGTCAACGCGCCGATGATCCTCGGCACGCTGGGCGTGGTCGAGATGGGGCTTGCCGCGCTCGGCATCCCGCACGGCAAGAACGGCGCGGCCGCCGCGGTCGAGTATCTCGCCAAGGCGGTGCCGGCGTGAGCGGGACCGAACAGCCGCGCGGCGCGCTCACCGTGCGCATCAGCGCCATGCCGGCGGATACCAATGCCAACGGCGACATCTTCGGCGGCTGGGTGCTGTCGCGCATGGACCAGGCCGGCGGCATCGCCGGGGTCGAGCGGGCGCGGGGCCGCGTCGTCACGGTGGCGATGGACGGTGTCCAGTTCATCCGCCCGGTCAAGGTCGGCGATGTGCTCGAGGTCTATACCGAGGTCGGTGGTATCGGCCGCACGTCCATGAAGATTCACGTCGAGGCCTGGGCGCGGCGCTTCCAGACCTATCACCACGAGAAGGTCACGGACGCGAACTTCACCTTCGTCGCCGTCGACGACAACGGCAAGCCGCGTCCGATTCCGAAGTGACGCTCAGCCGCCGACCCCGCCAGCCGCCGCGACCGTGACGGGCTTGTCGCGCCACAACCCGGGGAACGTCTTTTTCAGATTGGCGATCTTCGGTGCATCGTTGAACACGATGTACGGCGCGTATGGGTGCAGCGTCGCGTAGTCCTGATGATAGGACTCGGCCGGATAGAATGGCGTCCCGACCGTGCCGATCTTGGTGACGATCGGATACTTGAAGGCATGTGAGGCGTCGAGCTGTGCGATGTAGTCGCGCGCGATCGTCGCCTGCGCCTCGCTCTGCGGAAAGATTTCCGAGCGGTACTGCGTGCCCTCGTCGGGGCCCTGACGGTCCAGCGTGGTCGGATTGTGCGCAACCGAGAAGAAGATTTGCAGGATCTTGCCGTAGGAGACGATGCGCGGATCGAATGTGATCTTCACGGATTCGGCATGGCCGCTCGTTCCGCTCGATACGGTTTCATAATCGGGATTCTTCACGGTGCCGCCGGCATAACCGGACACGGCATTGGTGACGCCCTTGACGTGCTGATAGACGGCCTGGATGCCCCAGAAGCATCCGCCCGCCAGCACGGCGGTTTCGAGGCTCGCGCCGGATGCTGGCGCGTCCGCCGAAGGCGGGGCGATCGTCACGATGCCGTCGGCACGTGCCGGCAGCGCGGAAAAGCCGGCCAACGACGCAACGATAGCGGCAACGGCGAAGCGGCGGGTCGAGATCATGGCGTGCTCCCGTGGTTGGGGGGCGGTTTAAGCAGGAATGGCGGGATGCGCACTACACAATGCAACACATGCCCGTGAGCGAGGGGCTCGTGCAGGGCCAAAAAGCCAATACAGGTTACCGGTGAGGCCGTTGCGCCTGTGCCGCCGTCCTGCCCGCATGTAACGAGCCGGGGAAGAATCATGCGCGCCGCCGGCCTACGCGACATGACATTTCAAGTACGACGCCGCGACATGCCAGCAATGCGCGCATGCTTCCGTGCATAGGATTTATGTCGGATTGCGACTGCTCACTCCCGCCGAATCCTCCTATTTACGGGGCAACAAAAGCAAGAAAGGGAACGTTCTGGGATCGTCGAACCTGAAAAGGATGATGCGATCATGGCTTTCCTCTCCACAGCGCTTTCCGCTCCGAACGCGCGCGTCGCGACCGGCAAACCGGCCAAGCCGGGTTTGTTGTCGCGCCTGCTCCGCGCCATGGTGGTGTCGCGCCATCATCAAGCCGATTTGGAGATCTCACGCTACCTGGCGCTCAGCGGCGGCAAGATGACCGATACCGCCGAGCGGGTGATTGAGCAGCGCTTCCTGAATTCGCAGTATTGACCCGCGGCTAATCGAAAGACGAAACGATGTTTACATTTGCAGTCCGCCTGCCGGCGGTTCTGAAGCTGATGCTGGCCGCCGTCGTGCGTGTCACGCAAGGTGTCCTTGACGCGTCCGCCGACGCGCAGGAGATGGCGCGCGCGGCGCACCGGCGCTCGCCGTTCGTCGATTTCTAGGATCGCGGTTTCGGCCCGGCATGGGCGTGTAACTTTTAATCCACGCTTGGGCCATTCGCGCTCCCAGATTGTTTGCGAGAAAATCCTCCGTGTTGCAGGCATTTAGAGGATTTATTCGCTCGCGGTATTGATCGACGCGGCCTGCACTGGAACTTTTGCGCCACATTATCGCCGGACTTCGCCCCGACAAGCGGCCCCATTCCGCACATCGAGTGGGGGCTTATCATGCGAATCCTGACCGCCATCGCGTTCGCCAGCTGTTGCGCGTTGCTTGCCGCGCCGATCAATGCGCAGCCGATCGACGCCAACGGCAACAAGGCAAGCCTCGACGCCCTTGTTGCCAAGCATGCGGCCGCTAATGGAATTCCGGAATCCCTGATCCGTCGCGTCATTCATCGCGAGAGCCGCGGTAATCCGCGCGTCGTCAGCAAGGGCAATTACGGCCTGATGCAGATCAAGCTTGCGACCGCGCGCGGCATGGGCTATCGCGGCAATGCCGCCGGTCTGCTCGACGCCGATACCAACATGACCTATGCGGTGAGATATCTTGCCAACGCGTACAAGGTAGCGGGCGGCAATCCCGACCGGGCCGTCGCGCTCTATGCCGGCGGCTATTATTATGCCGCCAAGCGCAAGGGCGTACTTGACGCCGTCGACCCGAACCGCGGCATCAAGAATCCGCAAGCGACCCAAGCCTTCGCGATGGAAACGCAGCCGGCCCCGAGCGCCAGGCCCGCCAAGACGACGCTCGTCAGCGACACATCCATACAGACGGCCACTGCCGACGAGGCGATGCTGTCACATTAGTGTGGCTGAGCCGGCTTTGGTTGTTCGCCTGCCGGCTTTCCAAATAATGCGGTGAAGAGATCGGGTGCGGCCCCAGGTTGCGCCGGTTTCTGTTTGGTGGCTTGCTTCGCGCTCCGCTGGCTTCCAGTTTTTGCGTGCACCGGTTTGGCCGCTTTGCGCCCGCTTTCTCGTGCCGGCTTGATTGTCGCCGGCGATTGCACGGGCGGAGTCATGTCTCGCTCCCGCAATGGCAATTCGGTCGACGATGCTTCGCCGATGTCAACCTGCATCGTGCCGGACGACGGCGCATCGATTGAGCTGGTGATGTCGCCGATTGCGGGATCTGACGGCGGCGGCGCCGGCTGATCGGCAGCGGAGGGAAGGCCTGCGATAGGAATGCCGGCTGCAGCTGCGGGAGGAGGCACTTCATCCGAAGGCGGCTCGACACTCAATACGGTCGGCGCCGATGGCAACTCGCGCAGCCGGTCGAGCTCTTCGGCGCGGCGATAGGCGGCCTGCACATAAAATTGATACCATTCCGGGTGCGTCCCGGCGTCGATCAACGGACCTCGTGCGGGCGCCGAAATGCCGATGCGCGGCGCCGGAACCGGCGCTTCGAATCCGGCGAGGAGGGCCAGCACGACAAGCACGCTGCCCACAAAGGTTGTCCGCAGTATCGGAAGCACGGCTGATGCATAACTGAGTCGCACTCGCGTCGGTAAGCAATTCGACATTGGCGCTTGCAAGCCGGCACACGCATTGCGAGTCACGGCCCACGATCTGCCGGGCCGTGACACGCCCTCTGACGATTGATAGGAACGTCAGTCGCATTTTCCCGTTTCCGGAGGCTCTTTCATGCTGTCGAACCCGCATTGCCCGATCATCGCCATCGAGGAACATTATTGGGACCCCGAACTCGCCGGGACTTTCACAGGTCTAGAGGCTCCCAAGGGCGGCGAGATCGACAAGCGGCTCTATGACTTCGCCGACCTGCGCATCAAGGAGATGGATGCGGCCGGCGTCGACGTTCAGGTGCTGTCGCACGGCGCGCCGTCGGCCCAGAAGCTGCCGGCTGACACGGCTGCGGTGATGACCCGGGCCGTCAATGATCGGCTCGCGGCGCAGATTGCGGCCAACCCGAAACGCTTTGCCGGCTTTGCCGCGCTGCCGACGTCCGACGTCAAAGGCGCGGCAGACGAGATGGAGCGCGCCGTCACCAGGCTCGGCTTCAAGGGCGTGATGATTCACGGTACCGCGAACGGCGAGTATCTCGACGACAGGAAATTCTGGCCGATCTTCGAACGTGCCGAAGCGCTCGACGTGCCGATCTATCTGCATCCGGCGCTGCCCGATCCACGCATCACCGACATTTATCTCAAGGACTATGTGAAGGACTTTCCGCTGGTCGTGCGCCCGGCCTGGGGTTACACGATCGACACGGCGACGCAGGCGATCCGCCTGGTGCTGTCCGGCGTGTTCGAGAAGCATCCGAAGCTCAAGATCATTCTCGGCCACTTCGGCGAGACGCTTCCGTTCCTGCTGTGGCGCATCGACAGCTCGCTCAAGCGGCCGGGGCAGAAGTCTCTCGAATTCCGCCAGATCTTCACCAATAACTTCTGGCTCACCACCAGCGGCTTCTTCTCGGATCCGGCGCTGCTGTGCTGCGTCATGGAGATGGGCGTCGACCGGCTGCTGTTTGCGATCGACTGGCCGTTTGTCATCGACAACCGCCCGGCCGTCGAGTGGCTGTCACGAATCCCGCTGTCGGGCGAGGACAAGGTCAAGATCGCCAGCGGCAACGCCAAGCGCCTGCTGAAAATGTAAGCCGACGCAGTGTTTTTGAAGTGCGATTGCCCTTGTGTGCGATCTTGCTAGAACGGTGCCGGCAGGGCCCGTAGCTCAATGGTTAGAGCCGACCGCTCATAACGGTCTGGTTGGAGGTTCGAGTCCTCCCGGGCCCACCACGCAGTTTCTCGTGCCGATGAATTTCCCTGAATCCGCCAAAACGCCGCCGTCTGCGGCCCTTTACCGAGACGAACGAGACGTTGTGCTGGTCGAACAGCTCGACCAGTTTGGCGAAATCAGCGAGCGACCGGGTGAGTCGGTCCACCTTGTAGACGACGATGATATCGATCTTGTTGGCCCGGACGTCATCCAGCAGGCGCTGAAGAGCAGGGCGGTCTGTATTGACGCCCGAGAAGCCGCCGTCATCGTATTTGGTCCGGATCAAGTTCCAGCCGGCGTGGGCCTGGCTCCGGATATAGGCCTGGGAGGCATCGTATTGGGCGTCGAGTGAGTTGAAGTCCTGATCGAGGCTCTGATCGGTCGAGACGCGGGTATAGATCGCACAGCGAGCCGACTTTTTTTTGGAACGGACCCTCATGAACTGGCTCCCGACATGGCAGCGGTCTTGTCCCGCAAGCCAAAGAACCGGGGGCCGTTCCAGCGTGTACCGGTGATCTCAAAGGCCACCTTAGAGAGGCTCGGATAGGTCTTGCCGTTCCAGGCAAAGCCACCGGCCAGCACCGCGACCCGGTGTATACGACCGTTCCACTCGCGGGACAGGATCGTGCCCTGCTGGATGTTGGTGGCCATCGGGTTGAGATCGGCCTCTCGACTTTGATCTCCGTTCAACGAAGCGGCTCGATCGAGAACCTTCTTGGCGTCCTCATCGAGATCGCCGAAGGCATTGACCTGTAGGCGGTAGGCGAGGGTTCGCAACAGCAGATGACGAGGGACATGAGCGGGCGCTTCTCGCCGAAATACGGTTCGCCACCGGGCCTTAAGCTCTTTGAAGCTGAGGTCGCGCAGGCTCACAATCTCAGCATCAAGAGACTTTTGGCTGGTCGGCGTCTGATTGATTGTGACGCGAGCCATATCGCGATGCTCAGGTAGATTTGCTTCGATTGGTAGGTATGTTCGCGGGTTCGACGTGATAAACGCGATTACCGCTGATCATCTCTGACTTCAGCGTCAACTTGAGACGCTTGCGAATAACCCCAGCTAGGAACCCTCTGACCGAGTGTTGTTGCCAGCCCGTCGCCTTCATCATCGCTGCAATGGTCGCACCTTTCGGCGAGCGAAGCATCGCGACGACACGAGATTGTTTGGAGAGCTGCGCGGTTTTGGCCGGACGGGGTTTGCTTTTAGATGAAGTTGCGCCTGTTGCCGCGGCAGCGGCAATCCTCGGTAAGGTAGCGCATTTTTTCTTCGTAGATTTTGGCATCGAGGTCCTCCGGTGAACGAAGCGGCCTGGCACCGCACCACCGAAGCCCCACCTCAGCATTCAAGCCGGCGGGGCAGGATCTCAAAGCGCAAGGTTGGCGCTTGAAACTGACGTCAGTACTGCTCTGTTAGAGACCGAAAGCCAGTCCTTTATGGATAGTCTTGTTGCTGAATTTCGAGAGAAAGGATCGTTTTCATCTCAGCCATATCGCGGCTTCGAATCCCTTTCCCTCAGCCAACTTCATCGCTAAACCAGCATTCAGCGGCTGCCAGGGGCGAAATTCCTTTTTGGTTCCCGAAGGTTTTGCGGAACGTCGTCCGAACCTCGGAGACTACGGGAGCGCCGAGACCCGGTCTCTGAAGCCCGCCTGTCTTCGTTTGCCCGAACCTTGTCTTCCGCGGTTCGCTGTAAGCATTCGCCGGTGGGAATCGGAGAAGGGTGCGTCCGCCACCGTTACCTCAAGGTGCCTCATATCGATATTGAGTCAGCTTTCGCCGTCTTGCGTTCGGCAGCTGAAATCGTGTTTTCCAGGAGCATCGTCACTGTCATAGGGCCAACCCCGCCGGGGACGGGTGTGATGAGCGCTGCTTTTTTACGAACTTCCTCGAAGTCGACATCTCCGACAAGTTGACCAGTTGGCAACCGATTAATCCCGACATCGATAACCACAGCGCCAGTCTTTACCATGGGGGCAAGAATCAATTTCGGATATCCGGCAGCCACGACCAAGATGTCCGCCAGGATAGTGAACTGGGCAAGATCTCGAGTTTTGGCGTGACAGATGCAAACCGTCGCGTCTTTTTGCATCAGCATTAGAGCCATCGGCTTGCCGACAATGTTGCTGGCGCCCACAACAACGACGTTCTTACCTTCGATTGGAACGCGCTCGTGCTCTAAGAGCTTTACAACGCCGTATGGGGTGCAGGGCGGGAAGACGGTGTTGCCGACAACAAGACCGCCCACATTATAGAGGTGGAATCCATCCACATCTTTGCTTGCTGAAATCGTTTCCAAAATATCGGTGACGTTAAAATGCGGAGGGAGTGGCAGTTGCACCAGAATGCCATGAACTTCCGGGTTCGCATTGAGATCTTCAATAAGCCGCAGGATGTCTGGCGGACTAGCGTCGGTGGGAAATAAAAACTTTGACGAGGCAATACCTAACTCCGCACAGGAACGCAGCTTGTTACGCACATATACCGCAGATGCCGGATTGTCTCCGACCAGTATCACTGCGAGGCCGGGGATAACATTTTGTTCTTTTAGTTTTTTTACTCGTGATTTCAAACTCTGACGTATCGTTGCAGCAATTGCCTTTCCATCGACAATCTTCCCAAAAGCTGTAAGATCGGCATCGTTATGAGTTATGTGCTTCAAGCATGACCTCGCTCGTAAATCACAAAGATTGCGATCTTTATCCAGTCTAGATCAACATACCCCAAGCCAGTAATCTCTATCTAGTTGGTCCAGTCTAGGGAAAACAGGGTGGATGTAAGGGTTCAGTCCGACACCGAGAACCTGGAGATCATCTACCTAGTCGAATAATCCCATCTGGCGGTGCGTCAGACGGTCTATCCTCAGAAAGGCTAGCGTGATTGGTCCAGCAATTATCGCTGGGCAGCCGATTATTTCAATTTCCTGTCAATCTCAAGAAGCTCAACACTTCGATTGGCATACTTGCCCCAGGCAGATCGGAGTGCGTGTGATCTTCGATATTTGATCTTTCGCAAAGATCGTTGATTTACGCAGAATTCATATAACGCGCGTGGCATTTCCGTGCCTATGTGCCCGATCACGAATTTGCGCCACGACATCGAAGAGGTAGACCGATCTATCATGACCCGAGAGCTAGCACACTACCTCGATGAACGGCTGCCGCGCTATACGAGTTACCCGACAGCGCCAATGTTTTCGTCCGCGATCACATCGCTCACTTACAAACATTGGCTTGCGATACTGCCGGCAGGGCTCAAAACGTCGCTCTATATCCACGTCCCGTTCTGTCGCTCAATGTGCTGGTATTGCGGCTGCCATACGACAATTGCAGGGCGGAATGAACCAATCCGCGACTACGTCAGCATCCTACGCCGCGAAATCGAGTTGGTGGCGAGTAAGGCGCCTCCATCTCTCGCCGTCCATCACGTCCACTTCGGCGGCGGCACACCGACCGTTGTCGAACCTGACATTTTATTGTCGCTGACAACGCGACTGCAAACGGCGTTCAATATTATTCCCAGCGCCGAGATCGCGGTTGAGATCGACCCCCGCACACTGACGTCGGAGATGATGGCGGCACTCGGCAAGGCCGGCGTGACCCGTGCGAGCCTTGGCGTACAGAGCTTCGATCCACGCGTACAGAACGCGATTAACCGTGTCCAAAGCGTGGACACAACTGCGGTGGCTGTCGAGGGGTTGCGCAACGCCGGGGTGAAGGGCGTAAACTTTGACCTGATCTATGGGCTGCCATTGCAAACTGTTACCTCCTGTATTGACACAGTGCAGCAATGCCTCGACCTGAAACCTGACCGTTTCTCGGTGTTCGGTTATGCACACGTTCCTCAATTCAAGAAGCATCAGCGCAAGATCAATGAGGTCGATCTACCCGGCAGCGATGCACGCTACGACCAGGCGGAGGCGATTGCGGGCAAGCTCGTCGCCGCGGGCTATGTGCGGATCGGCTTTGATCATTTCGCGAAACCTGACGATGCTATGACGCTCGCACAGGCTGAAGGACGGCTGCGGCGTAATTTCCAAGGCTATACCACCGATCCGTCTGAAGCACTGATCGGTTTCGGGGCCTCGGCGATCGGCCGTCTGCCGCAAGGCTACGTACAGAACGACGTCGTGCTCGGCCGCTACGCAGAACGTGTGATGAAGGGCGAGTTTGCGACCGCGAAGGGATATCGCCTGACCGCCGACGATGCCTTGCGCGCCGAACTAATCGAACGACTCATGTGTGATCTTGCGGTCGACGTCGATGCGGTCTGCGCTCGCCACGGCGTGACATCTGGTAATCTAGCATCGGCGCTAATGCGGTTGCGCGCCCTCGCCAACGACGGCATCGTGCGGTTCGACGGGTCGCGAGTCCTCGTCAATGACCAAGCCCGCTTGCTGGTCCGTACCGTCGCTTCGACCTTCGACGCCTACCTCGCGCAATCCGACAGGATATTCAGCCGCGCCGTGTAGCAATTAGTGGAAATTCGGCTCGTCTCCCCACGAGCATATTGCACAAGTTCCCTATGTTGCGTCGCAATGAAAAAATCCATGATGTCGAAATCAATTTGAGATTATTGGAAAAATCTTGACCGCCTGAGGGACTTTGCCGAAATGGCTGGCATGAAAAAGCTCATAAGCTTTGAACCACCTGACGTTACCGCGGTACTTGCTGAGACATATCTTGAGGCGGGTCGTGCGCGGCCATCAGGCCGACCAAGGCTCCAAAAGGCTCTTAAGGGAGAGAAACGTGAAAGCCACCGCAGGCGTGACGATCAGTGAGGACTTTCCGATTCCAGATACGATGAGAGCCTGGGTTCTCGGTGATCCGGGGCAGCTTACTCTCAAGGATAAGCCTGTTCCGGTGCCGAAGAGGGCAGAAGTGCTGGTGCGTATCGACGCTGTTGCGATCTGCGCCACCGACCTTGAAATCATCTATCATGGTCCGCCGGCCTCCATTCAGGGCGGTCTGCCGTTCAACAAGAACTTCACGCCGGGCCACGAATACATGGGCACGGTGGTAGCGCTCGGCCCGGGCGTCGACGAATACAGAATCGGCCAGCGCGTCGCGGTCGAAATTCATGCCGGCTGCGGTCAATGCAAGCGCTGCCGCGAGGGCATGTATACATCGTGCCACAACTACGGCCTCAATTACGGCGACGTCGACAAAGGCCATCGCGCCAATGGTTTCACCACTGATGGCGGCTTCTGCGAATACCAAGTCAATAACATCAACACGCTGGTCGCGATTAACGACGAAATGACCGACGAAGAGGGCACGCTCGTCGTCACTGCCGGCACCGCAATGTATGCGCTGACTGAGCTTGGCGGCCTTGTCGCCGGCGAGAGCGTGGTCGTCACCGGCCCTGGTCCGATCGGCTTGATGGCGGTCGCGGTTGCGAAGGCCCTGGGCGCCCAACCGGTGATCCTTACCGGTACGCGCGACAATCGTCTGCAGATCGGCAAGAAGCTCGGTGCCGACGCCGTCATTAACATTCGCGAGACGCCAGACGTGGTCGCCGAGGTGAGGAAGCTCAACTGTGGTAGGGGCGTCGACTACGTTGTCGAATGCTCGGCGGCGACTAGAGCCATTAATGACGCCGTGCGCATGGTCAACCGTGGAGGCAAGGTCTGCCTTGCCGCCTTCGCCCATGAGGAAGTGCCGGTCGATGTAGCGCATATCGTGCGCAACAACATCTACGTCTACGGCATCCGCGGCGAGGGCAAGAGTGCCACGCACCGTGCCGAGGCCTATATGCGGCAGAAACGTTTCGACGCTACGCTCATTCACACCCACACCTTCCCGTTAGACGACCTGCCGACCGCGATCCGCTATGCCAAGGATCGCGTTGAGGACGCCATCAAGGTGGTGGTGAAGGCCAAAGCCGGTGCCACGCAGAAGATCGCGGCGGAGTAACAACGGGCCGCTGCATGGTTTAAGACGTCGGACTTCGTCTGGCTCCTCATCATGACGCGGAACTAGCTCTCCGCTCAACCTGCTGCTACCGCGCGGAGTCCGTCGAGAGCTTGCTTGACTAAGGCCTCATCGGCCCCGGCCGAGAACACCGCATAAATCGGATAGGAAAAGCTCGGCGCTTCTGCAACGAGATGGAGCCTGCCGGTATCAAGATAAGGCTGCACCGCGCGCGTCCGGAAATATCCCGACCCTCCGGCCTGGACGATATAGCTCAGCGCAAGTGGCCCGAGACCGACGAACAGACCGGGGTTGGTCATGTCTGGCAAGCTCAGGCCATGATGAAAGGCGAAGCCCGGTCCCCAATCGACATAGACATAGTCCGAAGGCTGCGACGTCGATCCGGTTGGGTCAGTTGTCACAAGAACCAGCGTCTCATCCAGCAACTGTTCGATCTTTAACCCGGGCCTATTCTGTGGAGCGTACGTGACTGCAATATCGAGGACGCCCTCGGCGACTTCGTCCACTAGGCCCTGTGGCAGCCCCACCTGAACGCGCAGAGCCACATCGGCGGCATAACGCCGCATCCATAATAGCCACTCGAGCATGAGTGGATGCCACAGACTGAGTTCACCGCCAATTGCAAGGATTGCGCTGCGTCCGGGCGGAATAGCGACCTGATGGCGGGCGCGCTCCCAAAGCTGCAGAATCGTCGGTGCATAACGCAGGAACTGCTCGCCGGCTGTCGTTAGTGAAGCTCCAGCCTTGTTGCGGACGAAGAGCGGTCGACCGAGCTGTTGTTCGAGCGAGCGGATTCTGGCGCTTACCGTAGTCTGACTCACATTGAGGCGATCGGCGGCCCGAATGAAGCTGCGCGTTGAGACGATTTCCAGGAAGGTTCGGGCGAGTTCGATGTCCATAAGAATCCTGGCGACCAAGCTGATCCGTTGCTCATCGCAACCGCAGTTTGAATTTTATAGCAGAAATATTGCTATCAATATCGAATTAAATTCATTTGTTGCTTATCAGACCGAGGCGCAAGGTGAGTACCGTGAAAAGCGGAATCGCCATCATGGACCTGAATGTCGATGGGCTCGCTCTTGTCATTCTCCTCGTCGCTGTACTTTGGAATGCGATGCAGGACCTCGAAAAGCGTGAATCCCGCTGGTCCAATCGTTTGGCAAGTACCACCGTTGGAAAATCGGATGCTGCCAGGAACGTCAGCGTTGTCCGAGAACCTGTAATTGACAGGTTCGACGATAACCTGGCGTCGAAGCTTGCGGACATTTGTGGTGTGGAGCCTTCCTTCGATGCGACCTGGTTCCTTGATAGTGTCCGCATTGTCTACGAAACAGTACTTGCTGCTTTCGCCCAAGGTGACTGCGAGCTTCTGAAAGAACTGCTCGATACAGGCGCCTACGATACCTTCGCGCAAGAAATTGCCCGCCGCGAAGCAGAGACGGAGCATTTCGAGCTTACATTCATTGGCCTGACGCGCGCCGATATTGTCGATGCCGGCGTATTTAATGACGTAATGCGGATCACGGTTGTGTTTGAAAGCGAGCTCGTCATGGCGACCTACAATCCCGCCGGGACGCTGATCTCTGGCGATCCGGTGCACGTGACGACCTCCAGCGATCTCTGGACATTCATTCGCAATCGCGACTCCCGCAATCCAGGCTGGAAATTGGCGGTGACGGAGGCGAACGACCGGAACCGTCGAGAAGAGGAACAACTGAAACAAGCCGCTCAAATCGAAATGGTATGAATCATGTCGGCATCTGTAGCTTCTGGACAAGTAGACAACGAGGTTTCTCACCACCCTCACGGTTGGCGCCGCTATGTGTTCTCCACCAATCACAAGGACATCGGGACGATGTACCTCGTGTTCGCGGTCTGTGCCGGATTGGTCGGCGGCTGCTTCTCGATTCTGATGCGTATGGAGCTACAGGAGCCGGGATTACAAATCTTCTCCAGCCCACACGCCTACAACGTGCTGGTGACCGGTCATGGCCTGATCATGATCTTCTTTGCGCTGATGCCAGCGATGATCGGCGGCTTTGGCAACTGGTTCGTGCCGCTGATGATCGGGGCGCCGGACATGGCGTTCCCGCGCATGAACAACATCTCGTTCTGGCTGCTGCCGGCCTCGTTCTCGCTGCTCATCATCTCGATGTTCGTCGAGGGCGAGCCGGGCTCGCTCGGCGCCGGCACCGGGTGGACGCTGTACGCGCCGCTGTCGACATCGGGCCACCCCGGCCCGGCGGTCGACTTCGTGATCCTGTCGATCCACATCGCCGGCGCTTCGTCGATCCTCGGCGCCATCAACTTCATCACCACCATCTTCAACATGCGCGCGCCCGGCATGACTCTGCACAAGATGCCGCTGTTCGCCTGGGCGGTGTTGGTAACAGCCTTTATGCTGCTGTTTTCGCTGCCGGTGCTCGCCGGCGCGCTGACCATGCTGCTGACCGACCGCAATTTCGGCACGACCTTCTTCGCGCCGGAAGGCGGCGGCGACCCGATCCTCTACCAGCACCTGTTCTGGTTCTTCGGCCATCCCGAAGTGTACATCATGATCCTGCCGGGCTTCGGCATCATTAGCCAGGTTGTGGCAACGTTCAGCAAGAAGCCGGTGTTCGGCTACCTCGGCATGGCCTACGCGATGGTCGCAATCGGCGGCATCGGCTTCGTGGTCTGGGCGCACCACATGTTCACGGTCGGTCTCTCGATCGACGCGCAGGCTTATTTCACAGTCGCTAGCATGGTGATCGCGGTGCCGACCGGCGTGAAGATCTTCTCGTGGATCGCGACGATGTGGGGCGGGTCGATCGAGTTCCGCCCGCCGATGCTGTGGGCGATCGGATTCATCTTTGTATTTACGATCGGCGGCGTCACCGGCGTTGTGCTGGCGAGCGCGGGCGTCGACCGCGTGCTCCACGATACCTACTACGTGATCGCCCACTTCCACTACGTGCTGTCGCTCGGCGCCGTCTTCGCCATCTTCGCGGGCTGGTACTACTGGTTCCCGAAGATGTCCGGCTACATGTACAACGAGACAATCGCCAAGCTGCACTTCTGGGTCATGTTCGTCGGCGTGAACCTGATCTTCTTCCCGATGCACTTCCTCGGCCTCGCCGGCATGCCGCGCCGCACGGTCGACTATCCGGAGGCCTTCCACGGCTGGAACGAAATCTCGTCGTACGGCTCCTACATCGCGGGCATCGGCCTGATCATCTTCTTCATCGGCGTCATCGAGGCTTTCGCCAAGAAGCGGGTGGCCGCCGACAATCCGTGGGGCGCCGGCGCGACGACGCTGGAGTGGACCCTGTCCTCGCCGCCGCCGTTCCATCAGTTCGAGACCCTGCCGCGGATCAAGTAATCGCCGCGTAGGAGGCCACCGCAGATCATGTCACTCGTCAGCGAAGGCCTGATATGAAGCCTGACACGCTGCAAGTAAGTCCAATGAGTACGTCACGCCTGTTAAGTGATAGCAGGTTTCGGATTCACGCGGACGTGCTGTCCTGTGCTGCGGACTTGGTTAGGCGCCGTAAGCCCTTTGCTCTCGCCACTGTCATCGCGACCGATGGATCCGTATCTGCGTCAGTAGGATCGAAAGCCGTGATCGATGAGGAAGGTACGATACTTGTCGGGTGGGTCGGTGGCGGTTGCGCGCAGTCAACGGTTGCACAGGCCGCAATTGATTCTCTTGAAAGCGGCGAGGGACAACTGGTCGCTCTCGACTTGAACGACGAAGTTCTGGGGGCGGGAATGCCATGCGGCGGGGCAATGAAGGTCTATGTTGACCCTGTCCGTCCCCGACCGCGACTCTGGATACTGGGCCACGGCCGCATTGTCGAGTGTCTCTGCTATCTAGCTGCCTTGATGAATTTTGAAGTCGTGATCGACGATCCTCAAGCCTCGTTGGATCGCTACCCCGACGCGAGCTTACTGCTGACAAACGATGACAATTATCGGGCTCTCACGCCTGCCGCCGATGATTTTGTTGTCGTGGCTACGCAACATAAAGGGGACCATCAATCGATGCGGCGACTGCTAGAAACCGATGTCTCGTACATCGGTCTTATCGCCAGCCACAAGCGGTCGCAGCTTATATTTGACTACCTCCGCGAATTCGATCCGGGCGGTAATCGGATTGCATGTATCCACGCGCCGGCCGGTCTCGACCTCTTCGCAAGCTCTCCTGAAGAGATTGCCCTGTCGGTGATTAGCGAGATCATGCGAACGCGAAACGCGTTGAAACGGAAGCCCACTGATGTTTATTCGCCGAGTGGAAGTAAAGAGACGGAAAAGAATGGCTGACTGAACATGCTTCAGATATTTAACAATGGCGTCATGATAGCCTCTGTATGCCCGCTCGGTAGGTAGCGACGAAGCATTCTTATCGGTGGTAATCGTCAAAATAGGGCAATGAAGCATCTATCAGCGTGCCAGTTGGCATCGACATGGTTATTCGGTTTTGTCGATTAGACTCATACTTTGCGTAACCCACGCATCTCATTGCGACAGACCGCAACCCGGGTGAGCACATCGCCTTACGATTATGTTACCATGAACCATGGTGCTCTGGTACGCGAGCGATCAGTGGTAATGCGGAAACGAGTAGCAGGGCTGCCATGGCATAGATCCAGGCTTGGTTGCGGCCTGGGTCATCTGCACCAGCAACGGTCGCGGTCGCTATCGAAATTGCGATAATTGTCCCGATTTGCCGGGACATCGTTCGTAGTGCGGCAAGAGTCGACGACTGCTCAGGCGCGAGTTGCAGCCCGGCGTTGCGGCTGGCCGGATTGATTGCTCCGCTGCCAGCGCCGACGAGGAGGGCGGAACCGGCCAGCCAAGCGTACGACGGGACGCCAGCTGGCGGGGAGAGTGCCAGCAGCAGTGTCCCGATTGCGATCACGACGCCCCCGGCATACAGCGGTCGCCGGTAACCGGTGCTCCGTAGTGCCCACGTAGCCGTGGCTGACAATACAATTGCGGCGATCCCTTGGGCGATGAGCAGTATACCGGAATCGAGCGCGTTGATGCCGTAGCGGTTGGCCGCGTACAGCGGAATGAGCGCCACTATGCCGGCCGTGCCACCACCATACAGTGCGTTGAGCAGGTTGACCGCGCCGAAGCCCGGCCCGTGGATCAGGTGTGGAGCAATGAACGGTTGCGCCGAGTGACCAATATGACGGAAGAACATCCATAGAGCGACAATCGCGATGGCCAAGGGCACCGTGAACGCAGAAGACCATATGTGCGCGTTCTTTTCACCCAGATAACTGGCAGCGAGCATTCCGGCGAGCAGGCCGCTCCCGAGGAATACCATACCAGGGGTGTCCATTCTTGGGCGGGCTCCTCCTATTGGCCGATCCTTCGGTACGTAGTGGAGGGCCAACACAATTACCGCCAGCCCAATTGGCACGTTGACGAAAAAGATACCCCGCCATGTCCAATACGATACGAACAACCCGCCAAATATGGGCCCGATCATCGCACCGATCGGGAAAATACTACCGAACAAGCCGACCGCGCGATCGCGCGCGCCACCGAAGTGATCCACAACGATTCCGGTCGCTGACGGTGTGATGCCTGCTCCGCCTGCTGCCTGTAGCGCGCGTAATGCGATGAGCACATAAATATTATCAGCTAGCCCGCAGCACAGCGACGCTCCGGTGAATACGACGACTGAAGCAAGGAATACTTTGCGGTGTCCATACCGCCCGCTCAGCTTGCCGCTGATGGGCAGCATCAACACAAATCCAAACGAGTAGGCCGTGATGGTCCAGCCGGCCCAATTGATCGACGTCTGCAACCCGTGCTGCAAGGTATCCAGCGCCGTTGCTACTATGGTCGTATCGACCGACATCATCAGCAACGCGAGGGCGACAATCGCGAAGACCAGCACGTGATGAACGGACCGGTTCTTTCCGCCAGGATCCAAAAACTCATCGATTCCGTGTGCGCTACACCGGACGCTCTTGTTGCGTATGTCCAACGTGTTCAACGTCCTGGGATGCCT
The DNA here is from genome assembly GCA_029980465.1 of Pseudolabrys sp. Lineage (GTDB taxonomy): Bacteria > Pseudomonadota > Alphaproteobacteria > Rhizobiales > Xanthobacteraceae > Pseudolabrys. The sequence continues at coordinate 920,314 of JARYIJ010000001.1, read as the reverse complement.
TCGGCGAATCACTTCGGAATTTGGCGAGCCGCTCGGTAGGTGAAGCTATTGGTTCCCGCAGTGAGGTCAATCTACCGGTCGAGTAGCCACGTCAGAAGTGCGTGCCCGCCATCTATTTTTGCATGAGGATTATAGTCGAGTTACTTGTCGCGAGCGCATGGCATTTGGCTGCGGCGGGCGATCTGGAAGGTGTGTGCCGCCCAGCGGGACGAACTTGTGCACCGACGCATCAGGGTGATGTAATGACGTTGTACCGAGTTCAACGCCTTGCTGCACCGCTTGTGCAAAAGGTTAGACTGCTATTGAGTGACACACGTTCGATAGCGAAATGGGAGGCGGTCTGCCTTGATGTTCGGCGATCTTATTGCCAAACTGGATCAGCCTGAAATTGCAACGGCTGTTCTGTCGCAGCTGGATGCAGATCTCGTTGAGGAGATTGGACATCAGGCCGCTGCGGTGTCGATGACGCCTGCCAGCTTTGCTGCCGGTGCCATCCGTGAATTTGTCGAACGCGGCGGCGACGACCTTTGGTTTCAACTTCTCACCGTAGTACGTCGGGCAGAGGATCCAACCTTAGAGGCGATCCGGACCATACTGGAATGGGTCGTTGTATCCAATAAAGCGTGATCATGACGTTTGCTCTATAGGACGAGAGCTGAGTCTAATGTCACGGGCACTGGTTCGTCATTGGCAATCAGATGTTGCGACAGGATGATTGTAGTACTGAAGCTATTTCTTTAGTTTAGCGTATCAGAACATCTCGAAGAACGACCGCGTCATTATGCAGTTCGTCATGGGCCGCATATACGAGCGTAAGCGGTCCGTTGCGTGCAAGCTCTTTCAGTTCGGCCAGCTGCTCAGTGTGCTTTCTCAACTCTGCCACATATCGCTTCCGAAACTCATCCCATCGAGATGGGTCATGCCCGAACCATTTCCTCAGTTCTGTGCTGGGAGCGATATCCTTGAACCAATGGTCGATTGCCGCAGTATCCTTCTTGAGTCCCCTGGGCCAAAGCCGATCAACGAGAATGCGCGTGCCATCAGTCGTGGCGGGCTTCTCATAGGCACGCTTTAATTTGACTTTTGCCGCTGGAATTGACGTTCTCATTGTAGTGGCCCGAGTTAGATACTAGCCGCTGGTCGCCAATAATTGTGCCAATTGCTCGCACTGTCCAGGCGTGAGTTCCGGCAGTAATCGGGAAGCATGTTGCTGAAGCGAGTGGGCTTGATCCGATATAATTGAGCTGTCCTTCGCCCTCGATCGACGCGTTAGTCACGCGTCACGTTCTTGGACGGCGCGATACAAATAGCCCCCAGCACGGCTTCCGGGTCATTATGGTCCTTCGGCCGCAGCATTCGGCGCGACGCCAGCGTGTGGAATAGGGCAGGCTTGCTGTCTTGCGCGGCCGCGTTGGGTCCGACTAGCGATTGGACGTGCTTTAAGAGATGCCTAGGCTGACCGCATCGAGCGGTGCATCAAGTGATAGCTCAGTCAGTTCATAAGCGCGGCGGAAGTCGTCCATGTGCTTGTGCATCCAGCTGCGGGCCTTGGCGGCGTCTTTGGCCTTGAGGCAATCGAAGATATGGTGGTGTGCATCGAAGACGCGGCGATAGGTCTTCAGTCGCGGCAGGATGATCTGGCCAGTCGGGATAAACAGCGAGGTAACAGGCTCATGGGCCAACGCCAGCACGCGATTGCCGGCGACTTTGGCCAGAATCTCGTGGAAGGTGCGGTCGAGTTGCACAAACGCCTCAAGATCTGGATCGCCGCCACCTTCGAGACGCACGACCATTGTTTCCATCGCCTCGAGATTGATGGTGAGCTCCGCGAGCCCCGCTTCGTTGACATGCTGTGCCGCGCTTTCGGCGATCGCCGGCTCGACCACCATCGAGGCCTCCCACAGCTCGCGGAAGGTCACCGAGTGCAGGATCAACGCTCGGCTCGCCGATGAGGCGAGATCGAGATAGTGCGGCACTGAGATGCGCGGCCTTTTGCCGCCATCGCGCTCAACGAGTCCGCTCTGTTCCAGGAGCCTGATGCCTTCACGCACGGTTGAGCGGTTGACGCCGAACTGCTCGGCGAGCTGCAACTCCGCTGGCAGCGGACTGCCGACGCGGAGTCGCCCCGTCAAAATCTCCCGCTCGATCGCGTTGTAGACCAGCCGGTAGGCGGGTGCGCGCTCGATCCGGCTGAACTCATGGTCCTGCAATGGTCTGCTCCTCCGGCTCTCCGATCCTTTGAATCACGATTCGGTGGTCCCTTGACGATCGGGCGCCGAATGATACTCTATTCAAAATTGTCGGACAAACGGACTGTTGGCTAGTCAGGCTAGATATAGCAGCTTTCTGGGAAACTAAAGAATGGCCGGGGAGGCGAATACCGAGCTGGAATGGCATGGAGCGTGGGCACGGCTCGCCCTCGCCCGGCCGGACAAGCTCAATCCTCTCGATTGGGCGACCGTGCGGGAACTGAAGGGGGCGGTGGCGACGATCGAGGCCAGGCCCGAGGTCTATGCCGTCATTATTACCGGGCGCGGCCGCAGCTTCTCCGCAGGCGGCGACCTCGATGGCTACATCAACCTCTACCAAAACCCCGACAAGTTCGCGGCTTTCCTCGAGGACTTCTTTGCGATGCTCAACGCAATCGAGGTGTCGAGCAAGATCTACATCGCGGCGATCAACGGTGTCTGCGTTGCCGGTGGACTCGAATTGCTGCTGGCCTGTGATCTCGTTCTTGCCGCGGCGTCGGCGAAAATCGGCGACGGTCATCTCAACTTCGGTCAGCTTCCCGGCGCCGGCGGTTCGCAGCGCCTGCCGCGGGCGGTAGGCCTCCTGCGCGCCAAGCACCTCATGTTGACCGGCGAGTTCCTGAGCGCCGCCGATGCAAAAGCGATCGGCCTCGTCAACGAGGTCGTGCCGGATGGCGAACTAGATGCCGCTGCCGTCGCGCTGGTTGCGCGCCTCGGTGAGAAGAGTCGCGCCGGCCTGCGCGGCGCCAAGCATCTCGCCAACCTGATGCTTGCTACCGATCTCGCGACGGGGCTGCGCCAGGAGATCGAATTCGTTCATCGCTACGCCACCACCGAACCGGATGCGACCGAGGGTCTGATGGCCTTCAAGGAAAAGCGCAAGCCGGCGTTCGCACGCTGAGTCAAGGAAGTTGGAAATATATGTACGCCCTGCGGGATAAATACGCGATCGCCGGTATCGGCTGGACAGACTACTCCAAGAAGTCCGGCCGTACCGTGCGCAGCCTGGCCTCAGAGGCCTGCCTCAAGGCCATTGCTGACGCCGGTCTGAAGGTGGCTGACGTCGACGGATTCGTCTCGTTCAATTTCAACGATTCGGTGCCGGCGATTTCAGTTGCTACAGAGATCGGCGTGCCGGCGGCACGCTACGCCAATGATTTTCTGAGTGGCGGAAACGCCGCGAACATGATCGTGCTTACCGCCGCTGCGGCGATCGAGGCGGGCCTCGCCGAGACCGTGTTGTGCTATCGCGCTATGAACGGACGCTCAGGCTTTCGTCTCGGCGGCGGACGCGATCTGGCGGCCTACGGCATCACGCAATTCACAGCGCCGTTCGGCTGGATTACCTATCCGCAAGCGATGGCGATGTGGTGCCGCCGCCACATGATCGAATATGGAACTAATGCCGAGCAACTCGGTGAGATCGCCGTCACCTTTCGCAAGAACGCCGAGAATAACGAGCGCGCGATGCAGCGCGAGCCGATCTCGATGGACGACTACATGTCCTCGCGCATGATCGTCGAACCGTTCCGTATGCTCGACATCTGCCTCGAGACCGACGGTGCCTGCGCCGTACTCGTCACGTCGGCCGAGCGTGCCCGCGACATGAAGCGCAAGCCTGTCTATATCTCCGGCGGCGCCTACGGCGGCGGCCCCAACCAGGGCGAGGACCTGTTCGACGCTATCCGCTGGCCTGACCATTCGCACAATTACGCGAAATACATCGCCGACGATCTCTGGCGTAGCGCCGGCATGGGCCCGGGCGACATCGACATCGCCCAGATCTACGACTGCTTCACCTACAGCATCATCATGCAGCTTGAAGGTCTCGGCTTCTGCAAGGAAGGCGAGGGCGGGCCGTTTGTGCAGGGCGGTCGCATCGCCTGTAATGGTGAATTGCCGCTCAACACGCACGGCGGCCTGCTGTCGGAAGGCTACATCCACGGCCTCAATCATGTCGTCGAAGCCGTGCAGCAATTGCGCGGCGAGGCCGGTGTGCGCCAGGTGTCCGGCGTCGAAACCTGTCTGACTACGGCCGGCGCAATGACGTGCGGTAGTGCCCTGGTGCTGAGGAACTGACGCCATGTCCTACGCCAAACCGCTTCCGGTCGCCGATGTCGAGACTCAGCCGTTCTGGCAAGCCTGCCGCGACGGCAAGCTCATGTTGCCGCGCTGCACGAATTGCGGCCACTGCCGATTCCCGCCGACTTTCTATTGTGCGAAGTGCAATTCTGCTGAGCACGAGTGGATCGAAAGCACGGGCCGCGGTCGCGTGTTCAGCTGGATTGTCGTACGCCACCCGGTGCCGCGCGAAGTTTACGCCACGGATGTCCCTTACGTTGTGTCGTTGATCGACCTCGACGAGGGCGTGCGCATCGTCAGCAACATCGTCAGCGTCGAGCCAGAAAAAGTGACCGCTGGCATGCCGGTTCGTGTCATCTTCAGAACAGTTACGCCCGAAATCACGCTTCCACTATTCGAGCCCGCCTGGCAATGACTGCCCCCGCGAACAAGGTCGGCATTGAAAGGACGGCCAGTCCGTTCGTGGATTCGGTGCGGCTCGCGCGGTTGGCGTCGCTCTCGCGTGCGGAGCTTGAGGCACTGCAACTGCGCAAATTGCTCCAGCAACTCACCCGCCTCAATTCGACCAGCAGCTACTATCGTGCGCGCATGCAGCAGGCCGGTATCGACCCGACCAAGCTTGCTTCGCTCGATGAATTCCGCGCTCGCTTTCCGCTTTCGAACAAGGCCGACTTCCTCGCCGACCAGACGAGCCAGCCACCGTTCGGTGGGCGGCTCGGCATTGCACGCGAAGAGGTCGCGCTGGTCAATATGACGGGCGGTACGTCGGGGCAGGGGCAGGAAATTTACGGTCGAAGTCAGCACGACGTGCACATGCAGGGCTACCTGCACGCATTACCGTGGTTCCTCGCCGGGCTACGCCCCGGCGACATCGCGGTTAACTGCGTGCCGGCCGGCGGGCTCACCACCGGCGGCTGGGGGCCTGGCGAAGGATTGCGTATTATCGGCGCCACCGCCTTTCATATCGGTGGCGCGCTGTCGACCGACGCCAAGATCGATCTGATGCAGCGCATTGGCGAGGTACATTTCATCTATGCTTCGACCAACTACCTGCACACATTGACTGAGGCGATGCTGCGCCGCGGGTTGGAGCCGAAGCGCGCCTTCCCGATGCTGCGCACGCTGTTTATCGCCGCCGAGGGTTACCCGCTCGAATGGGCGACGCGGATCGAGGCGCTGTGGGGCTGCCGTCTGCAGGAAGGGTACGGCTCAACACAATGTGCCGGCTTCGGCGCTTCGACCTGCGCCGACGGCGTTTTCTCGCCGAGCGGCGGCCGCGGCCTGATGCACATGTTCGAATGGGAGACCCTGTTCGAAGTCGTGCATCCGGAGACTCTCGAGCCGGTTGCTTCCGGCGAGACCGGCGAAATGGTCGTCACCAATTTGTCGATCGAAGGTTCACCCGTCATTCGCTTCCGCACCGGGGACGCCGCGCGCTTTATGTCATGGCGCGATGCGGGCTCAGGCCGCGCCTGGAACGCGATCGAGTGCGGCACAATCGGCCGCTTCGACGACATGCTCAAGATTCGTGGCAATAATGTCTGGCCGTCGGCGATCGATGCTGCCGTGTTCTCGTTCGGCGAGATCGCTGAATACGCCGGCCGCGTCTACACGAGTAGCGATGGCAAGACCGAGATTGAAGTGCGGGTTGCGTTCACAGACGCAGTCGCCGGTCTTGACGATGGGACACGGGCGCGCCTGGTCGAGCGCGTTCGCACGACGATCAAGGAGCGCACCAATGTGTGGATGACGCTTGTCGTCTGCGACCGCAGTGAACTGCCAGAATTCAATTACAAGGCCCGCCGCTGGAAGGACGAGCGACAACAGGGCTATCGCCTCTAGAGGAGACGTCGTCGTGAGCAAGCTCGAAAATACGGCGGATCAGGCCGCCCGCGACCATCGCATCCTGTTGCGCATGCTCGCAGATGCCGACGCGCTCTGCGGCTCGGGCGACGCGCTGCTCGTTGGCCAGTATCGCCATCTGCGCGGCCGCATCGCCGCGCTGATCAACATCACCATGCCGGCGGGCAACACGGAGCATGCGGCATGAGCCGGCTTGCTGGAAAGGTGGCGCTCATCACCGGCGCTGGCTCCGGGCTTGGTCGTGCGGTGGCCGCGCGCTTCGCCGCTGAAGGCGCCAAGGTTATCGTCGCTGATATCGACGAGGTGCACGGTCGTGCCGTCGCTGACAGTATAGGCGCCAACGCCGCATTCATCGCTTGCGATCACACCTCGAGTGAGCAGGACGCGCGTGCTGCGGCTTTTGCCGTCGAAAAGTTCGGTCGCCTCGATATTGTGCATAACAATGCCGGCGGCCCGTTCACCGGGCCGTTCGAGAAGGTGGACGATGCCACGCTCGAGCGCGTGCTACGTATCAATCTGTTCGGCGTCATGCAGATGACGCGCGCGGCGGTGCCCTATCTGAAAGAGAGCGCGAGGCACAATCCAGCCGGTGCTTCGCTGCTCTATACCTCGTCACTGCAAGGCCTCAAGGCCAAGCCGAATTTCTCGCTCTATACTGTGGCCAAACACGGCATCGTCGGTCTGGTGCGCTCGCTCGCGCTCGAGCTCGCGCCGCAGAACATCCGCGTCAATGCGCTGTGTCCGACAGTGGTGGCGACGCCGATGCTAGAGGCATTCCTGCCTGGCATGGCCGCTGATCACGAGGAGGCGATGAAGCGCTTCCGCGCCACTATCCCGCTCGCGCGCATGCCCGAGCCGGAGGACGTGGCAGCGGCCGCGCTGTTCTTGGTATCCGATGAAGCCCGCATGATCACCGGCGTCGCCCTGCCGGTCGACGGCGGCCAGATGGCGATGTGAACAGCATGACCCACGACGCGCGGTTCAGCCTGAAAGGTCAGGTCGCAGTGGTCACCGGTGCCGGTGGCGGCATCGGCCACAGCGGCGCGGTGGCGTTGGCGGAAGCCGGTGCCAATCTCGCGCTGGTCGGCCGCAATGTCGCAAAGCTGAAGGAGACTGCCGCCGCTGTCGAGAAGACCGGCCGCCACGCGCTCGTCGTCGAGGCCGACGTTACCGACGAAGCGATGGTCGCGGCGGCGCGCGACCGCGTCGTTGCCGAACTGGGCAGTGCCGACATCCTGTTCAATAACGCCGGCATCACCTCGCCGAAGACGCTTGCCGATACGACGCTTGACGAGTGGCATCGCGTGCTCGAGGTCAATTTGACCGGCGCCTTCCTGTGCTCTCGTGCCTTTGCGCAGCCGATGACTGCGCGCAAGCGCGGCCGCATCATCAACATGGGCTCGATCCTGTCGGGCCGTGGCATGGCGAACCGCACCGCCTACAGCGCGACCAAAGCAGGCCTTGCCAATTTCGGTGCGGCGATGGCCTTCGAGCTCGGCCCGCACGGCATTACCGTCAACACTATCGGCGCCACCGTCATCGTCACAGATCTCAATCGTGAGCTGATTCGCACGCAGCCGCAGCTTTACGAAAAAGTGCTGTCGCGCTCCGCCATCGGCCGACTCGGCGAGGTCGAGGACGTCGTCGGCGTGCTGGTGTTCCTCGCGTCACCCGCGGCGAGCTACGTCACCGGCCAGACCATCTACGTCGATGGTGGCTATACGGCCGGGTGAGAGCATGTTCATCCAGATCCTCAACGGCATCGTCTACGGCGGACTGCTCTATCTGCTCGCAGTCGGCCTGGTCCTGATCTTCGGCCTGCGCGAGGTGGTCAATTTCGCGCATGGCTCGCTGTTCATGGTGGGGGCCTATCTCGGCTTCACCGTCGCCGCTATGGGCTATTGGTGGGGCGGACTCTTGGTTTCGGTGGTGGCGATGGCCATCGTTGGCTGCATGCTCGACGCGGCCGTGTTCCGCACGTTGCGCAAGCAGGATCACATCGTCACTGTACTGGTGACCTTCGGCATCTTGCTAATTCTCGAAACCACGGTCACGGCGATCTGGGGCAAGGCCTACCTGACCTATCCGGTGCCGCGCCTGCTCGCCGGCACGGTTGACATCGGGAGCTCGCCGTTCCCGATCTACCGGCTGTTCGTCATCGCCGTCAGCGTCGCCGTGGCGCTGTCGCTTAGTGCCTGGCTGCGTTACACGCGCACCGGGCTTTACATTCGCGCCGCCAGCACCGATGCGCGTGTCACCGCGATGCAGGGTATTAACGTCGATCGGCTGAGCCTGATCGTCGTCGGTCTCGGCACCGCGCTGGCTGGCCTCTCGGGCGTGGTGGCAGGGCCGCTGTTGTCGCTGTCGCCGACCATGGGCAACTATATCCTAATCGATTCCTTCATCGTCGTCGTCATTGGCGGGCTCGGCAGCTTCGCCGGCGCCTTCGCCGCGGCGCTGCTCATCGGCCAGATTCATAATTTTGGCGCCGTCTATCTGCCATGGGCCTCGACGGTGCTGCCATTCCTGCTGATGGTCGCGATCCTGATCTGGCGTCCGACCGGCTTCGCGGGTTCGCGCACATGAGCACGATCGCGCATGGGGCGGCGGCCACGGTGCGGCGTAAGCCGCTCGCCGGTGCGGCGCTGTTCGTCACGACGGCGGTCGCGCTTGCGGTCGGCGTGGCGCTGCCGTGGCTCGTGCCGACCAAGATCGCGATGTCGCTCCTGGCGCAGGCGATGTTTGACGCGTTACTGGCGACCAGCGTCGGCTTCCTCATCTTGCAAAATGGTCGTGTCAGCTTCGGCCAAGCGGCGTTCTTCGGCCTCGGTGGCTATTCGGTCGGCGTGCTGATCGCGCGTCACTGGGTGGCCCCGGAGGTGGCGGTCCTGATCGCGATTATCCTGCCGACGCTGGTCGCCTTCCTGCTCGGCCTTGTCATCGCCCGCATCACCGGCGTCGCGCATGCAATGCTCACGCTGGCCGTTGGCCAGGCCTTCTACGAGGTTGTGTTTCGCTGGCGCGAATTGGCCAAAGGCGACGACGGCATGTCATTCAATCTGCCGCGGCACCTGTTCGGCCTTTCGGCAAGCGGCCTGCAGGATCCGGCGGTTATGATGGTGCTGGCCTGGACCATTCTCGTCTTGGTACTGTTCGCACTTGCGCTGTTCGCACGCAGCCGTATCGGCCAGATCGCCGCGGCGATCCGCGACAACGAAGAGCGCGCACGCTTTCTCGGTTACTCGACAATGCTGCCGCGGGCACTGGTCTACGCCATCGCCGCCTTTATTGCGGCGATCGCCGGTGTGCTGTCAGCCTGTTACAACGGCTATATCGCACCGCAGATGTTCCACTGGAGTGTCTCCGGCTTCGCCTTGATCATGGCGATCATCGGCGGCGCGAAGTTTATCATCGGCCCGGCGATCGGCGCCGTGGTGCTGTTCTACATTAAGGATTATGCGGGTCAGTTCGCCGAGTACTGGCCCGCGATTGTCGGCATCATTCTCGTCGTCGTCACGCTGACCATGCCGCGCGGCGTCGTCGGCCTCGCCGCTACTCTTTGGAAGATGAGGGGGCGGTGAGCGCGTATGCGATCGAAGGGGTGGGCTTGACGCGGCGCTTCGGCGGCTTCGCCGCTCTCGATGGCGTCGACATAGCAGTGAAGCAGGGCGAAATCCGTGGCCTGATCGGGCCGAACGGCGCCGGCAAGTCGACCCTGATCGACGTTCTGTCGGGCCGTGCCCCCAATCGCGGCGGCAAGGTGCTGCTCAACGGCGAGGACATTAGCGATCTGACGCCGCAGGAGCGCCGCCGCCGCGGCATGGCCCGCTCATTCCAGCGCACCAACATCTTCCCGGAATTGACGGTCGAACAGCAATTGCGAGTAGCATCCTGGGCTGTCGCGGGCGCCGACATCGACGAGGTGATGGATGAATTGCATCTGACCGCAATGGCCGACGTGGTCGCAGCGGAGATCAGCTACGGCGACCAGCGCCATCTCGACCTTGCGCTTGCGCTGGTCGGCCGGCCGACGGTACTTCTGCTTGACGAGCCTGCCGCCGGCCTGACGATGGAGGAGTCGCTCAGCCTCGCGCGCATCCTGCGCGACCTTGCCAATCGCTGGCATGTTACCGTGCTGCTCGTCGAGCATGACATGCAAGTCGTGTTCTCGATCTGCGATCGTGTCACCGTATTGCATCTCGGCCGTTCTCTGAGCGAGGGCACCTGCGACGAGATCCGCGCCGACCCAACCGTAGTCGCCGCCTATCTGGGCACGGAGGCGTGATGGCGCTGCTTGCTTTCAACGACGTGCACGCGCTGTACGGCCGTGCCCGCATCCTCAACGGGGTGACATTCGCTGTCGATCGTGGCGAGCGCGTCGCGCTGGTCGGCCGCAACGGCGTCGGCAAGACGACGGTAGTGAACACGCTGTGCGGCATGACGCGCATCGCGCAAGGCCAGATCGCCGTGAATGGGCGGGTAATGAAGGATTTGCGCGGCTACATCGCGGCGCAGAACGGCATCGCCGTGGTCATGCAGGGCCGCGGTATCCTGCCGAGCCTGACCGTCGAAGAGAACCTGCTGCTCGGCACGGCGACGCGCCGGCCGGGCCCATGGTCGCTCGACAAGGTGCAGGCGCTGTTCCCGATCCTGCGCGAGCGGCGCAGCAGTCCGGGGCTCGCGCTCAGCGGCGGCCAGCAGCAGATGCTGGCGATTGGCCGAGCGCTGATGGCCAATCCCGATCTGCTCATTCTCGACGAGCCGAGCGAAGGGCTCGCCCCCGTCATCGTCGACGAACTCGCCGCCTTGCTGGTGAAGCTCGGCGAGGACGGAATCGGAATCTTGCTCATCGAGCAGAACATCAGCCTGATCCATCGCGTTGCCCAGCGTTTCTACGTGCTGTCCAAGGGCGCCGTGGCGGAGTCCGGGTCGCTTCACGACGTCAGCAGGGACGAGTTGAAGCGACACATCGCCATCTGAACGAACGTCACGTGATCGATGTGAGATCGATCAACAAAACGCCGCCGTCGGCGGTACCAAGAAGGAGGAACTGGGAATGTTGAAAGGAATGAAGGCTTGCGCCGTCGCGGCGGTTGCGGGCGCTGTGCTCACTACCGCTGCGCATGCCGCCGATCCGCTGCGCATCGGCGTGCCGACCGATCTGTCGGGCACTTATGCAACGCTCGGCGAGGAGGTGATGCGCGCTGTGCACTTTGCCGTCGACGAGGCGAATGCCAATGGCGGCGTCGCCGGCCACAAGGTCGAGATCAAGTCCTACGACACCGAGGCAAAGCCCGATCTCGCCCGCCGCCAGAGCGAGAAGCTCGTGTCGGAAGGCTATCCGATCCTCACCGGCCTGATCGCGTCGGGTGAGGGGCTCGCCATCGCGCCGCTGATGGAACGCTGGGGCTCGATCTACGTCTCGACCATTAACAAGGCCGACGAGCTTACCGGCGCTAATTGCGTGCCGGGCGTGTTCCGCGTCAACACCCAGTCGGCTATGGACGCGGCGACGGTCAAGCCGTGGCTCGCGCAGCGCAAGGAGAAGAAGTGGGCGATCGTCGCTGCCGACATCGCCTGGGGCCGCGGCTCGGGCAAATTATTCGCCGAGGCAGTAAAGTCGGTCGGCGGAACCGTCACGGCAGAGCTCTATACACCTGCCAACATCAACGACTTCGCGCCTTACATCGAGCAGGTAAAGAAGAGCGGCGCTGAAGGCGTGTGGGTCGTGCTTGCCGGTCGCGATGCCGTTAACTTCGCGCAACAGTCGAAGCAGTTCGGTCTGACCGACGCCATCACGGTCGCCGGCGTTAGCTTTACCACCGACGGCACCGTTAAGACGCTCGGCGCCGCCGCCAAGGGCATCTACGGCATCATCAACTACTCGTCGACGCTCGACACGCCGGAGAACAAGGCCTTCGTCAAAGCGTGGGTCGCCAAGTACAAGTCGCCGCCGACCAACTTCGAAGGCGAGACCTATATGGGCATGCAGGTGATCTACCAGGCGGTTCAGGCGGCAAACAGCGTCAAGCCAGCGGATGTCGCCAAGGCTATGCCGGGGCACACCTTCGACACCATTATGGGCAAGCTCGTCATGCGCGCCGAAGACCACCAACTCCTCAAGCCGAACTATTTCGGCGTGGTGGAGGATGTTGACGGCACGTTGCGCCCGGTGATCAAGACGACCGTCAGCGCCAAGGATGTAGCGCCGCCGGTCACCTGCAAGATGGCGAGTAAATAGGGCTTGCACATCCTCGCGATCGAGGGGCGGCCGGGTTTATTCCGGCCGCCTTTTTTATTGTCATTGCAGGAGTACGCTCTGCGCCGCCTTCCAGCCGAGATCGGCGAGCGGCGCGGCGAGCAAACCCACCTGTAGCGCGTTCGGCGCGCTGGCATTGCCGGCGAGCGCTCGCGCGTACACGCCTTGCGCGATCGACGCAAAACGGAAGAAGGCAAAGGCAAGGAAGAACGAATAGTTCTCGATCTCCGGTAGACCCGCAGCCGCGGCGTAGCTCGCCAGATACTCGGCTTCGGTCGGAATGCCGAGCGCGGCAAGGTCCCGGCCGGCGAGGCCGCCGAGATTGGGCGTCGATGGGTCGAGGTGCCAAATCATGCAATTGTAGGCGACGTCGGCGAGTGGATGGCCGAGCGCGGCAAGCTCCCAGTCGAGTACGCCGATGACGCGCGACTCGCTCGGATCGTAGATCAGGTTCTCCAGCCGGAAGTCACCGTGCGCGATCGTGGTCCGCTCGCCGGCCGGCATGTTGGCCGGCAGCCAGCGGATAAGCTTGTCAAAGGACGGGATGTCGTGTGTCTTCGACGCTTCGTATTGCCGAGTCCACAGTGCGATCTGACGAGCAACGTAGCCGCTCGGCTTGCCGAAGTTCTCGAGCCCGATCGCACGCCAATCGACTGCGTGCAGCTTCGCCATGACCTCGCCCATGGCGTTATAGATCGCGCGGCGCTCGGCGGGCGTCATGTTCGGCAACGCCGGATTTCGAAAAACGCGGCCTTCGGCGAAGTCCATCAAGTAGAACGGCGTTCCGATGACGGAGACATCTTCGCACAGGAGATGCGTGCGGATGATCGGCACCCCGGTGCCTTCGAGCGCGTGCATGACGCGGTACTCGCGCTCGATCATGTGCGCCGAGGGTAGCAACTGCCCCGGCGGCTTCTTACGCAGCACGTAGCGGCCACTGCCGGTCTCAATCAGAAACGTCGGGTTCGATTGCCCGCCGCGGAACTGGCGGATTGTGAGGGCGCCGGAAAACCCGGCGAGGTGGCGGCTGAGGAAATCCGCAAGCCGGCGCGCTTCAAATTCGTGGCCGGCCCGGATCTCGGTTACGTCGGACGTCATTCGGCTGAGAGTCCCCCACGTGTCCCGTTTGGCTAGGACGGTAGATTGTCGGATGAATGGACTGTTGAACTGTCGGACAGAAAATGTACACTGTCAGAACGAGAGTAGGCAAGAGTCGGGAGCGGTGATGGATTTCGAACATTCCCAGAAAACCAAAGACTTGATCGCCCGCTGCGATGCCTTCATGCGCGAATTCGTCTACCCGAACGAGCGCCTTTATGAGGAGCAACACGCCCGGCAGGACGATCCCTGGGCGACGCCGGCGATCATGCAGGACATGAAAGCCGAGGCGCGCAAGGCTGGTCTCTGGAACCTGTTCCTGCCGGAGAGCGACTACGGCGCTGGGCTCACAAATCTCGAATACGCGCCGTTGTGCGAGATTATGGGCCGCTCTCCAATTGCCGCCGAGGTGTTCAACTGTTCGGCGCCGGACAGCGGCAACATGGAAGTGCTGGTGCGCTACGGCACCGACGACCAGAAGCGGCAATGGCTCGAGCCGTTGCTCGCCGGCGAGATCCGCTCCGCCTTCGCCATGACCGAGCCGGACGTTGCCTCCTCCGATGCGCGCAATATCCAGTCGCGCATCGAACGCGACGCTGATCATTACATCATCAACGGTCGCAAATGGTGGACCTCCGGAGCCGGCGACCGCCGATGCAAGATCCTCATTTTCATGGGCAAGTCCGACCCTTCGGCCGAGCCCTACCGGCAGCAGTCCATGATTCTTATCCCGATGGATACGCCAGGGGTCACCGTGGTGCGGCCGCTCAGCGTGTTCGGGTACGGCCATGCGCCGCATGGCCACATGGAAGTCAATTTCGAGAACGTGCGCGTTCCGGCATCGAACATGCTGCTCGGCGAAGGCCGCGGCTTCGAGATCGCGCAGGGGCGGCTCGGCCCAGGTCGCATTCATCATTGCATGCGGGCGATTGGACTCGCCGAGCGCGCGCTTGAATCCATGGTGGCGCGGGCCAAGAGCCGGGAGGTTTTCGGAAAGCCGATGGCATCGCACGGCATGCTGCGTGAAGCCATCGCGCTAAGCCGCATGGAGATCGATCAGGCGCGCCTACTAACGCTGAAGGCGGCGTACATGATGGATACCGTCGGCAACAAGGCGGCTCGTGCCGAGATCGCCATGATCAAGGTGGTGGCGCCGCGCATGGCGCAAGCGGTGCTCGATCGTGCCATCCAGGTGCACGGCGGTGGCGGCGTCAGCGCCGACTTCGGCCTAGCCGCGGCATGGTCGCTTGCGCGCACTTTGCGGCTTGCCGACGGGCCAGATGAAGTGCACATCGACCAGATCGCGCGCATTGAGATCAGGAAGGACGCGCAGCTCTGGAACTGACAGCGCGGCGCGTCGCGGAACATCTTTTTGAGTTTTGGGGAGACGAGGGTGATGGCTTCCGGGTGGGATGCCGCCGCTTATCTGAAGCGCGCAGAGAAGGCGGCCTTACACGTTGCGGGGATTGATGCGTCGACGCCGCGCCGCGTCATCGAGAGTGTCGGCGTCATTGGCGCCGGCACCATGGGCAGTGGCATCGCCATCGTCTTCGCCAATGCGGGTTTCGTCGTGACTCTGGTGGAGCGCGACGAGGCCGGCCTCGCGAAAGGCCTCGCGCGAATCCGCGACGTTTACGAGCGTGCACGAGCCAAAGGCACGTTGACGGAGGCCGAAGTGAAGGCGCGGCAGGACCGCATCGTTGGTGCGACTGCCCTGGCGGCGCTTGGCCGGGCGGACCTCGTCATCGAGGCCGTATTCGAGGACATGGAGGTCAAGACCGACATCTTTACCCGTCTCGACCTCATCGCTAGGCCGGGCGCGATCCTCGCCACCAATACCTCCGCGCTCGACGTCAATGCCATCGCTGCTGCGACCAAGCGGCCGCAGGACGTCCTCGGCCTGCATTTCTTCAGTCCGGCGCACGTCATGCGCCTGCTCGAAATTGTGCGCGGTGCCAGGACCGACGTCTCGGTGTTGGCGACCGTGATCGATCTCGCCAGACGCACCGGCAAGGTGGGGGTGACGGTCGGAGTCTGCGACGGCTTCTGCGCCAATCGGATGCTTTATCCTTATCTCAGGCAGGTTGACTGCCTGATGGAGGAGGGTGCGCTGCCGCAGGACATCGACCGCCTGCTGATCGGGTTCGGTCTGGCAATGGGTCCCTGCGCCATGCTCGACATGGCCGGACAGGATGTCGCCTGGTTCGTCCGCCAGCGGCAACTCCGGAACTGGCCCGCCAACATGCGCTACTCGCGGCTAGCCGACCTGCTCTGCGAGCGGGGTCGCCTCGGCAGCAAGTCCGGTGCCGGCTGGTATCGCTATCCGTCGGGGCCGCGCTCGGCCGAGCCTGATCCGGACGTCGAAAAGATGATCGTCGAGGAGGCGAAGCGCCTCGGTATCACGCGTCGCACCATCGGCGACGACGAGATCCTCGACCGCACGCTCTATGCGCTGATCAATGAGGGCGCGCGGCTGCTCGGCGAGGGCATCGTCGAGCGATCGAGCGATATCGACCTCTGCTACGTCTATGGCATGGGCTTCCCCGCCGGGCGTGGCGGGCCGATGGCGTGGGCTGACAGTGTCGGCCTCTCGCGCATTCACGACGCGGTGGTGGCGCTGCACGCGCAGCACGATGACAATTGGGCGCCGGCACCGCTTCTTGCCGAGCTTGCACGCGACGGCCGCAGCTTTGCGGAATTCGACAGGACGGTGGGTTTGGTATGAGCGGTGGTCTCAAAGGGTTGTTCGATCTTTCGGGCCGCGTTGCGCTGGTGACCGGCGGTTCGCGCGGGCTCGGTCTGCGGATGGCGGAAGCGCTCGGCGAGTTCGGGGCGACAGTGGTGCTGACCGCGCGCAAGCAGGACGAGCTTGACGCCGCGGTGGCGCACCTGACGCGGGCCGGCATGTCGGCCTCGGCGATCGCTGTCGATCTCGGCAAGCCCGATGCACCAGCATCAGTCGTCGACGCGGTGCTCGCGCGGCACGGCCGCCTCGATATCCTGGTCAACAATGCCGGCACCACCTGGGGCGCGGCAGCTGAGGACCATCCGCGCGAAGCCTGGGACAAGGTCGTCGCACTCAATCTCACGACGCCGTTCCTGTTGTCGCAGGCTGCGGCCAAGAAGGCGATGATCCCGGCCGGCAAGGGTCACATCGTCAATATCGCCTCGATCGAAGGCCTGAAGGGCCACCCGTCGCGCATGCCGGGCACCATCGCCTACAACACGACCAAGGGCGGGGTCGTCAACATGACGCGCGCGCTGGCGGCGGAATGGGGCGGCTACGGCATTACCGTCAATGCCATCGCGCCCGGCTATTTCCCGTCGAAGATGACCAAGGGCGTGCTCGAGACATTCGAGCAGGACCTCATCGCGCGCACGCCGCGCGGCCGGCTTGGTGGTGAACACGACCTCAAGGGCGCGGCCCTGCTGTTCGCCTCGGACGCATCCGCGCATATCACTGGCCAGATCCTCGTCGTCGATGGCGGCGCCTCGGTGATCTAATGCCGTTCATCGACCGTGCGACGCTCGATTTTCTGCTCTATGACTGGCTCATCGCCGACGCACTGACCCGGCAGGCACGCTTCGCCGAGCACAGTCGGGAAACCTTCGACGCCGTGCTCGATCTCAGCGCGCGCTTGGGGGATGAGCACTTCGCGCCGCATTACAAGCGGTCTGACCGAGTCGAGCCGCGCCTCGACGGCGAGGCCGTGCGCGTGTTGCCGGAGATCAAGGCCGCGCTCGACATCTACGCCAAAGCTGGCCTGTTTGCGGCCTCGTTTGACCAGACGCTCGGCGGCGCGCAGATCCCGATACTGATTCATACCGCCTCGACGGCGATGACCATGGCCGCGAATATCGCGACCGCCGCCTACCCGATGCTCACGGTCGCCAATGCACGCCTGCTCGCTACCTTCGGCACGCCGGCGCAGATCGAGATACTGGCGCGGCCGCAGATCGAAGGCCGCTGGTTCGGCACGATGTGCCTGTCGGAGCCGCAGGCGGGCTCGTCGCTTGGCGACATCACGACGCGTGCGATCGCCGACGGAGAGGACATCGCGCTCGGGCCGCGCTATCGCCTGTTCGGCAACAAGATGTGGATATCGGGCGGCGATCAGGACGCCAGTGAGAACATCGTGCATCTCGTGCTCGCGAAGGTGCTCGGCGAGGACGGGCGGCTCGGCGCGGGGCTCGCTGGTATATCGTTGTTCGCGGTGCCGAAGCTGCTGCCGGCAGCGGACGGCGGTCTGGGCGAGGCTAACGACGTCGTGGTGGCCGGGCTCAATCACAAGATGGGCTATCGCGGCACGGCCAATTGTCTGCTCGCTTTTGGCGAGGGCACGCGGCATCGGCCCGCCGGCGCGGCGGGCGCGATCGGCTTCCGCATCGGCGAGGTTGGGCAGGGTCTTGCCATCATGTTCCGCATGATGAACGAGGCCCGCATTGCCGTCGGCGTAGGCGCCGCCGCGCTCGCCTGCCGAGGCTATCGTCACGCACTCGATTATGCGCGTGAACGCACGCAAGGCCGGCCGGTCAATGCGCGCAAGGACTCCGCGCCGACGCCGATCATCGTGCATCCCGACGTGCGCCGCATGTTGCTGACGCAGAAGGTCTATGCAGAGGGCGCGCTGGCGCTGGTGCTCTATTGCGCGCGGCTGGTCGACGAGGAGGCCGTCGCCGCAAGCGATGCCGAGCGCGATGCCACAGGCCAATTACTTGGTCTTCTGACACCGGTCGGCAAGAGCTGGCCGGCGGAGTTCGGCCTCGCCGCAAACGATCTCGCCATCCAGATCCATGGCGGCTACGGCTATACGCGCGACTTCGACGTCGAGCAGGTCTATCGTGACAATCGTCTCAATCCGATCCACGAAGGCACCTATGGCATCCAGGCGATCGATCTTGTCGGTCGCAAGATCCTGCGCAGCAATGGTGACGCGCTGGCATTGCTGGGCGAACGCATCGACGCAACGCTTGTAGCCTGCGGCGACGAACTGTCGGACGAATGCGCGGCGCTGCGCGCTGCCTGGGCAGAGGTGGAAGAGACCGTCGCGATGCTGCGCGCCGCGGGCGCCGAAAAGGCGCTACACAATGCTTCGGCGTTTCTCTCGGCGTTCGGCCATGTCGTCGTAGCCTGGCTGTGGCTCGACCAGGCGCGTGCCTCGGCCGACAAGGTCACCATGCGCGAGACCCGCCGCCATGCTTGCCGCTATTTCTTCGCGACGGAGTTACCGAAGGCGCGTCAGCAATTCGCCTTCGTACGCTCCGGCAATGACATGGCGGCGTCCTTTCCGGACGCCTGCCTTTAGGAAATGACGAGCGGCGGCCAGGGGCGGCCGGTCGTGAGAATTAGGGAGATCAGTCATGAGCGAAGTCTATGTCGTGTCGGGCGTGCGCACGGCGATCGGCACCTTCGGCGGCAGTTTGAAAGCCGTGCCGCCGACCGAACTAGCGGCAAAGGTGACGGCAGAGGCGCTGCGCCGCGCCGGCGTCGCCGCGGCCGAGGTGGGCCACGTCGTATTCGGCCAGGTCGTGCACACGGGACCCCGCGACATGTATATCTCGCGCGTGGCAGCGATTGAGGCCGGCCTGCCGGTCGAGACGCCAGCACTCACGGTCAATCGGCTGTGCGGCTCCGGTCTGCAGGCGGTGGTCTCCGCGGCGCAGGGCATCCGCCTCGGCGACTGCGACGTCGCCGTTGCGGGCGGGGCCGAGAATATGTCCATGGCTCCGTTCCACGCGCCGTCGGTGCGCTGGGGCACCAAGATGGGCGATGCGCCGCTCGTCGATATTCTCGACGGGGCGCTCAACGATCCATTTCACCGCGTGCTGATGGGCGTGACAGCGGAAAACATCGCTGCGCGCCATAACATCACCCGCGAAGACCAGGACGCGCTCGCGCTCGAGAGCCATCGACGCGCCTCAAACGCTGTCCGCTCGGGCGTGTTCAAGGATCAGATTCTCAGCATCGAGGTGAAGAGCCGCAGCGGGCCGACGGTGTTCGATACCGATGAGCACGTCCGGCATGACGCCACTGCTGGCGATTTCCAAGGCCTGCGGCCGGTGTTCAAGCGCGATGGCGGTAGCGTCACCGCCGGCAATTCCTCCGGAATCAATGATGGCGCGGCCGCGGTGGTGCTGGCGAGCGAGATGGCGGTGAAGCGGCTCGACCTCAAGCCGATGGCGCGGCTCGTGAGTTATGCTCATGCCGGCGTCGATCCGCTCTATATGGGTCTAGGTCCGATCCCGGCGACCAAGCTGGCGCTGAAGAAAGCCAATCTGACTATCGAGGACATCGATGTCATTGAATCCAACGAGGCTTTTGCCGCACAGGCCTGTGCGGTCGCGCGCGAGCTGCGGTTCGATCCGGCCAAGGTCAATCCGAACGGCAGCGGTATCTCGCTCGGCCACCCCGTCGGTGCTACCGGCGCGATCAACACGCTGAAGGCGATCTACGAGCTTGCGCGCAGCAAGAGTCGGCGCGCTTTGGTCACGATGTGCATCGGCGGTGGGCAGGGCATTGCGGCGATCTTTGAGCGGACCGGCTGATTCGATACGGTTGGTTCGATATATATGACGTCACCTGACCGATTTCCCGCACTCTGGGCTTGAACAACTGAGCAGCAAGGCGGCATCTAGTTTGATGCTTGCTCCAAGCTGGAGCGTAAGCGGCGGGCCCATCATGATCCGGCCTCTCAAAATTTCATTTCGGCCAATCAACTTGCAGGATTTGATTGCCTTCCTGTTGATTAATATTGATTGCGTGCTCACGCATGTGCAGGATTTTGGCTTTGTCATCAGCGCGCGGGCATTGAACAACGTCGAAGCGCCGGTTGGAATCGGAAAGCGCCTCTCTGAAAGCTATTTCCGACCGGCTCAAATTATCGGCTACGATGAACGGCGCTGAGAAATAGGCGATGTGTTCACCGTACGACATTGCCAGGCAATATTGCCAATCCGTCGTTCGAACTGAGGCCTGAAACAAGATGGTACTTGTCAGGAATAATATAGCCCTGATTGTCATGATATTTTGGGCCTGCCTCTTGCGCGAGATGGAACAAAATTACTTTTGTGATCTATCGCAATAAGTCGAGTCGCCCGATCAAATCGGTAACAGACCGGCTACCGCAGAGTCGATTTGAAAGTAGTAATTTTTATCTTCCGTTTATTTACCGAGGGATTCGCGTGCAAAGCTCCTTTGATAATTGGATAGAGGATTACGGCGCCTTTTGTTCTTGGTTCTGCAACGCAGACGAGTTGCGCTGAACCGACTCGACAATACCCGCGGTCTGGCATCTCTCGCGGCCGGTTAATTTAAGACAAGGGACATGGAGGTGGACGAGGCCGGTACGAGGAAGTTGTCCGCTGCCTCCTGGTCCGTTGGTTGTCGGCTTTAACTGCCCACGCTTCTTCTATTTGTCCTTGACAGTCGTTTGAGTCGAGCGTACGGCGAAAATCGTTCAGAGGTTCGCTCCGAACAATCTGCGTTGGAACACAATGGATAGTTACCCCAGTCGCGCCAAGGCAGTTGGCATGCCGACTCCGCGGCGCTTCCACTACGTCAAGCTCGCTCCCGAGCGATTTCGTTGATTGATCGAGATTAGGGCTAGGCCTGATCCTCGCTCATCTCCACGGGTCGCTTGAGGCCTGCCGGAGGTGAGCCATGAAGCTCGCACACATTCGTTTTGCCGCCGGCCGTAACGCTGAATTCGGCCACTTTCGACGGGAGCCAATCTCCTGGCTCGTTCCGCTCTGGCTCGCTCCGCTTTGGATCGAGGCGGCTCGCTCGTCCGTCTTCTCCGGTCTGACCGCGTGTCGTTATCTTGGGTCGCCGAGCCAGCCGATCCTCAAAGACCGGCGGCGTTGCCAGCAATCGCCTGCCACAAGCTGGCAATACGGTCTAATGTCCTGGCTCCGCATCCGGGTCGCCCTCAGCTAGAGGCTGTCCTTTTCGATAGGCGTCAACGGCGGGTGACTAAGTCATGCGTGGCACAATTCCGATTTCTGTCGAGCAGAGCCGACGTGTCTTCACGCGTTGGGACATACTCGCTGTTTTGCTTGTCCTTGGCTTTCTCGTATTCGTCGGCGAAGCCAGCCGACACTTATTGCAGCCACTGACTGAACTGCAGGCGACGCCGCTATCGCTATCGCCGGCGCGACTGCCGGAATACGCAGCGCGCACCACGCTACGCATGCTGGTGGCGCTGGTGCTATCGCTCGTCTTTACCTTCACCTATGCGACCTTGGCAGCCAAAAACAAGCGCGCCGAGTTGTTGCTGGTGCCGCTGCTCGACATCCTGCAGTCCGTGCCGATCCTCGGCTTTATCTCGGTCACGGTCGTATTTTTTATGGCGCTTGCGCCAGGCCGCGTGCTCGGTGCGGAGTTCGCGGCTGTGTTTGCGATTTTCACCAGTCAGGCCTGGAACATGGCGTTCTCCTTCTACCAGTCGCTGCGCACCGTACCGGAGGAGCTACTGGAGGCATCGCGCGTGTTCAGGCTGTCGCGATGGATGCAGTTTTGGCGTGTTGAAGTCCCGTTCGCGATGCCACAGCTTATCTGGAACATGATGGTATCCATGTCTGGAAGCTGGTTTTTCGTCGTGGCTTCGGAGGCGATCAGCGTTGGCAACACCACGGTGACGCTGCCCGGTATTGGCTCCTACATCGCGCAAGCGATCGCGCTAAGAGATTTAAGCGCGGTGTTCTGGGCGATCGTCGCGATGCTGGTCGTCATTTTGCTATACGACCAACTCTTGTTTCGCCCGCTGGTAGCTTGGGCCGACCGCTTCCGTTTCGAACAGCAGGCTGGTGTAGTGCCCCCGCAGTCATGGGTGCTCGACATGCTCCGCCGCTCAGGAATTGTAGCGGCAGCGGTCACGCCGCTCGGCCGGTTGTGGCGGCGTAGCTTCCAGCTATCGCAATTCGAGCCGACGCAACGAGCTTCTTTGAAGCAGTTTGGCGGCCGCTGGGGCTATCGAATCTGGGCCGCCTGCGTCGCAGCATTCGTGGCCTACGTCGCATGGCGCGTAGTGACCTTCATTTCAGGTAATATCTCGCTCGCAGAATTTGGCGATGCGCTTCTCCTAGGACTAGCGACACTTACGCGCGTTGTTGTGTTGATTGCACTTGCTACGATCATCTGGCTTCCACTCGGCATCATCATCGGCATGCGGCCGAGGCTCGCGCAACGGGTCCAGCCGATAGCGCAATTCCTCGCTGCTTTCCCGGCGAATGTGCTCTTTCCCGTTGCCGTATCTGCGATTGTGGCTCTCAAGCTCGATCCCAACGTATGGCTGAGCCCGCTGATGATTCTCGGCACGCAGTGGTACATCTTGTTCAACGTTGTTGCTGGGGCTGCGTCGATTCCATCCGAGATGCGTGACGTCAGCACCAATCTGCAAGTCCGCGGCTGGCTGTGGTGGAGGAGGGTCGCGATCCCGGCCGTATTTCCCTATTATGTTACCGGCGCCATTACCGCCTCGGGCGGCTCGTGGAACGCGAGTATCGTGGCCGAGGTCGCCAACTGGGGCAGCACCAAACTGAAGGCTTACGGCCTCGGCGCCTATATTGCGCAGGCCACCGATGCCGGCGACTTCCCCCGCATCGTGCTGGGAGTAGCGGTAATGAGCCTCTACGTCGTCGTCATCAATCGTATCTTCTGGCGGCCACTCTACCGGTATGCCGAACGCAAATTCCGGCTCGAATAAGGAGACCAGAGTCATGAGCGCCGCATTGTTGGAAATCCGCTCTTGTTGCCAGGCCTTTCCGAAGGCGGACGGTGAGGATTTGCTTGTGCTCGACGACATCAATCTCACCATGAAGGAAGGTGAGATCATCGGGCTGCTCGGGCGATCTGGTTCAGGCAAGTCGACGCTGTTGCGGCTCATTGCCGGGCTGGCCCACCCAGTTAGAGGCAGCGTCGTCTACCAGGGACACACGGTCACAGGGCCGGCACCCGGCATTTCGATGGTATTTCAGAGCTCGGCGTTGTTCCCGTGGCTGACGGTGCTCGAGAACGTCGAGCTTGGGCTGGAAGCGCTAGGCCTCCCGGAGGCGGAGATTCGCAAGCGCGCACTTGCCGGCATCGACCTGATCGGTCTCGACGGTTACGAATCCGCCTATCCACGCGAGTTGTCCGGCGGTATGCGACAGCGCGTCGGATTTGCCCGGGCGCTTGTTGTTCATCCGAATATTCTCTTGATGGACGAGCCGTTCTCGGCGCTTGACGTTCTGACGGCGGAAACGCTGCGTACCGACTTCCTCGACTTGTGGAACGATGGCCGCCTGCCGATCAAAGGCGTTGTGCTTGTGACGCATAATATCGAGGAAGCGGTACTGATGTGCGACCGTATCCTCGTGTTTTCCCGCAATCCTGGTCATATTGCCGAGGAAATCAGGGTCGATTTGCCGCATCCACGCAGCCGCATGGATCCGACCTTCGGCGATTTGGTCGAGCGCAGCTATGTCGCGTTGACAGCGCGGTCGGCACCAACGCGTGGCACGGACCGGATCGCATTCTCAGGCATTGATCTGGTACTGCCGCGCGTTTCAGCCAATACGCTCGCCGGTCTCATAGAGGCGGTTGCCGGTGCACCTTACAACGGCCGCGCCGACCTGCCGGTGATCGCGAGCACGCGTCAAATGGAGGTCGACGATCTGTTTCCGGTGGCGGAGGGGCTTCAGCTTTTGCGTTTCGCGGATATTGAAGGCGGCGACATCCAATTGACGGAGATCGGCAAGCAATTTGCTGAGGCAGGGGTCGACGACCGCAAGAGGCTCTTCCAGAAGCAGCTTTTCGCCCATGTACCATTGGCGGCGCACATCCGCCGAGTCCTGCAGGAGCGGATTAGCCACGAAGCACCGAAGCGTCGATTCATTGACGAACTTGAGGACCATATGACCGAGGAAGCGGCCGAGTCCACGTTACGGGCGGTAGTCGCGTGGGCTCGCTTCGCTGAAGCCTTCGCCTACGATGATCGTTCCGAGACCTTCAGTCTTGATAATCCAAGTTGAAGTCATGGCTTTGGCGTATCGGCTTCTCCGATGGGACAATCACGGGGGGCATCCACCCTCAGCGTTCGCCTTAAGGTCAGGTCAGCGTGCAGATCGTCGCCGCCAGCGCTTGTGTGCGCGGCACGAGCGTGTCGAGCCGGCAGAACTCCTCATCGGTATGTGCCTTGCCGCCAACCGGGCCGAGGCCGCAGAGAGTCGGCACGCCGAGGGCAGCGGTGAAACCGGAATCGGCGCAGCCGCCGGTGAATTCACCGTCGACTGTGAAGCCGACACGCGCTGCCGCATCCTTGTAGAGCGCGAACAGTGCCTCCGAGTGCTTCAGTTCGAGCGGCAGGAACATCGCAACTGGCTTGATGTCGGCTGAGGTGCCGGGAACGTCTTCGGCGCGCACGATTTTCTCGATCTCCGGCACAATCCGCGCGTGCTGCTCCAGCGTGACGAAGCGCAGATCGAGCTCGGCCTCGGCCCAGGGCGCGACGGTGTTGTGCGTGTTGCCGCCCTTGATGACGCCGACATTGGTGGTGATGCCGGTGTCGTAATTCGTCAGCGCGTGCAGGCGCACGATCTTGCGTGCCAGCGCCTCGATGGCGCTGGCGCCGTCCTTGTGGTTGACGCCGGAATGCGCGGCGCGGCCTTTCACCGTGATGTGGAACGAGCCGCCGCCCTTGCGGCCGGTCACAACGTTGCCACTGACGCGGCCCGGCTCGCTGTTGAAGACGGCGCGCGCGCCGCGCGCGGCGGTTTCGATCTCGGCGCGGCCGGTGGGCGAGCCGATCTCCTCATCGGCGGTGAACAGCGCGACGACCGGAAACGAGAGCCCGCCGGCCGCCTTGATCGCGCACAGGGCGAAGATATTGGCGACGAGACCTGCCTTCATGTCGCAGACGCCGGGGCCGAAGGCGAGGTTGCCATCGCGCGAATAGCCCCGCGTCGCCACGGTGCCCTTTTTGAACACCGTATCGCGGTGCCCCATCATCAGGGCGTAGCTGTTCGCCTGCTTCCCCGGCACTTCGGCGCGCAGCACGTCGCCGAAGCCCTGCTTCCGGATGCGCTCGACCGCGATGCCGTCCGCGGCGAGCACCTCAATGATCGCGTCGCCGACGGCGTCGGTGCCGGCCTTGTCGAAGCTGTTGGAATCGATGTCGACAAGGCGGCGCAGCAGCGCTTCCATCTCGCCGGCGCGCGGCGCGAGCCAGGAGAGGACGGCTCCGGTTATGTCGCTCACTTGCTGCGCTCCTTGACGATGCGGGAGCCGTCTTCGCCGAGATCGTAGAACAGGCCGGCCATGATCTGCAGCGCCTCGCGCGCCACAGGCGCGAGCAGATGCTCGTCCGGCGCGTGCTGCGAGCACGACGGATAGGAATGCGGCACCCACACCGTCGGCATGCCGAGAATGTCGGCGAAGACGTCGTTCGGCAGCGAGCCGCCGAGGTTTGGCAGCAGCGCCGGCTTTTTGCCTGTGGTCTTTGCGATCGAGGCGAGCGCCCAACCGACCCACGGGTCGTTCGGGTCGAGCCGTGTCGCGGTAAAGGTTTCCATGCGCGCCGGTTTCACCGTCACGCGCTGCAGTCCGTGCGTATCGAGGTGGGCGCGGACCGCCGGCAGGATCGTATTGGGATCCGTGCCGACGACAAACCGTAACTGCATCGTCGCCTTGGCCGTGGGTGGAATGGCGTTGACCGGCGCTTCCGGCGTGCCTGTGACGAAGGCAAGAACCTCCAGCGCGTTCCAGCCGTAGACCTTCTCGGCGGGCGTGAGGCCGGGCTCGCCCCAATCCGGATCGATCACCGGGTCGTTGCGATCTTGCGTCAGCGTGATGTCGGCGAGTGCCGCCCGAACCGGCGCCGGCAATTGCGGCTTGAGCGCCTCGACCAGAATCTGACCCCTGGCATCGACGAGGCAGGCAATCGCGTGCGCCAGCAGCGTGCCGGCGTTGGCGAGCACACCGCCCCAGTTTCCGGAATGATGGCCGCCGGCGCGCAGATCGACGCTCATTTCGAAATTCATCGCGCCGCGCGACCCGAGGAATACGGTCGGGCGTCCGGCCGAGAGGCGTGGTCCGTCCGATCCGATCAGGACGTCGGCGGCGAGCGCCTTCGTCTGCGCGGCGGCAAAGGCGCGCAGGCCCGGCGAGCCTGCTTCCTCGCCCATTTCGATCAATATCTTGCAGTTGAAGCCGAGCTTGCCGCCACGCGCCGCCATCACTTGTTCGAGTGCGGCGATGTTGATCGTGTGCTGCCCCTTGTTGTCGGCGGTGCCGCGGCCGTACCAGCGGTCACCCTCGACAATCACCTGCCAGGGATCGAGCCCCTTGCGCCATTGTTCGGCGTGACCGAACACGACGTCGCCGTGGCCATAGG
This sequence comes from Pseudolabrys sp., assembly GCA_029980465.1. Classification (GTDB taxonomy): domain Bacteria; phylum Pseudomonadota; class Alphaproteobacteria; order Rhizobiales; family Xanthobacteraceae; genus Pseudolabrys. The sequence continues at coordinate 893,393 of JARYIJ010000001.1, read as the reverse complement.
TAAGCACGGTCGGCAGCGCGTCGGCTTCGTGCCGCTCGGCGATGAGAAAAGGTCCGTGCGCGGCTGAAGGATTGTCGAATATACGCGTGGTGAAGCCGAGCTTCTCGACGGCCGGAACGATCTCTTCGGTGAGATAGGCGCGCAGCACGTCGAGCTTGCCGCCACCCTGGCTTTCGGTCGGCATAGCGACACGGCGCGCGAGTTCGGCACGGAAGGCGCCGCTGTCGAAATACTTGGTGGCGTTGGCAATGGCGTCCTGGTGGCTCATGATGCGGATACGGCCTCTTCTGCGATGAGGTGGCATGTGGCCCAGCCGTCCGGCAAGGTGCGGACGGCAGGCGGTGTGGTGTGGCAGATGTCGATTGCATCCGGACAGCGCGGGTTGAACGGGCAACCGGATTCACCGCCTGCCGTCGTATTGCCGATGCGGGTATCCGGGACGCCGAGATCGGGATCAGGCGTGAGCACCGATTCAAGCAGCGCGCGGGTGTAAGGATGGCGTGGAGACGCGAACAGGCCGGCGCGGCTGCGCTCCTCGACGAAGCGGCCGAGATACATCACTGCGACGCGATCGGCGAGATGCTCGACCACCGCGAGATTGTGGCTGATGAAGAAATAAGTGAGCCCGAGCTCGCGCTTGAGCTCAAGCAGCAGATTGAGAATCTGCGCCTGCACGGACACGTCCAGCGCCGAGGTCGGCTCGTCGCAGATCACAACCTCCGGGCGCAGGATGAGGGCGCGGGCGATCGCCACGCGCTGGCGCTGGCCACCCGAGAGCTGGCCTGGATAGGCGTCGTAGTGCCGGCGCGACAGGCCGACGAGATCGAGCATCTCCATTACCTTGGCGCGGCGCGAAGCGCGGTTGCCGACGCCGTGAACGATCAAAGGCAGAGCGATCAACTGCGCGACCGATTTGCGCGGGTTGAGCGACGAATAGGGGTCCTGGAAGATCGGTTGCACGCGGCGGCTGATGGCAACGCGGTCCTTCGCGGTGACCGGCGCGCCGTCGACGAGAATCTCACCCGAGCTGGGCGGCAGGAGGCCGAGCAGCATCTTCGCCAAAGTCGTCTTGCCGGAGCCGCTTTCGCCGACCAGCGCAAACACCTCGCCACGCTTCACCGTCAGCGAGACGTCGGCGACCGCGGTCAGGCGCGCGACGCGACGGAAGACGCCTTGCGACAGGTCGAACACACGCGTCACGTGGCGCAGCTCGAGCAGGGTCTCGCTCATGCCGCCGCCTCCAGGGCGTCGATACGCACGCAACGCGCAAGATGACCGGGCTCTGTCACGACGAGCGGGATGTCGCCGGCACATTCCGGCGCGGCGAAGGCGCAGCGTTCGCGGAACGCGCAACCGTGCTGCGGGCCGATCAGGTTCGGCAACTGGCCGGGGATCGCGCCGAGCGGCGAGCCGGGCGCGGTGCGTCCCGGCACCGGGATGCAGTTCAACAGGCCGCGCGTATAGGGGTGACGCGGAGACCGGAACAATGACTGCGCGCCGGCGCTCTCGACCACCCGGCCGGCATACATCACCGCGACCTTGTCGGCGACTCGCGCGACGACGCCGAGATCGTGGCTGATCAGGATCATCGCCATGCCGAACTCCTTCTTGAGATCGGCGAGGAGATGCAGGATTTGCGCCTGGATCGTGACGTCGAGCGCGGTCGTCGGCTCGTCGGCGATGATGAGATCGGGGCCGCACATCAGCGCCATGGCGATCATCACGCGCTGACGCAAGCCACCGGAGAGCTGGTGCGGGTACTGATTGAGGCGGCGGGCGGCGGCGGGGATGCCGACCTTCTCCAGCAACTGCACGGCGCGGTCGCGCGCGGCGGCGGGGGCCACGGGGCGATGGCAACGCAGCGCCTCGCCAAGTTGGTTGCCGATCGTGTAGCTCGGATTGAGCGACGTCATCGGCTCCTGGAAGATCATTGCCATGCGGTTGCCGCGCAGCGCCCGCATGCGCGCTTCCGGCGCCGTGACGAGATCGATGCCGTCGAAAAGAAGGCGATCCGCACGGCGCACGGCCCGCTTGGGCAACAGATTCATCAGCGCCAGCGACGTCATCGATTTGCCGGAGCCGCTCTCGCCGACGATGGCCAGCGTCTCGCCGCGTTCGAGGCTGAAGGAGACGCCGCTGACGGCGTGCAGGACGCCGTCGCTGAGCGGGATATCGACGGCGAGATTGTCGACCTCGAGCAGAGCCATCGCGATCAGCCCCGGTTCTCGGGCGCGGTGACGTCGCGGAGGCCGTCGCCGACGAGGTTGATCGCGAGCACGAGAGCGACCAGCGCCGCCGCCGGAATACCGATCACCCACGGGCTGAAGAACATGTACTGCTTGCCCTCGGAGATCATCAAGCCCCAGGATGGCAGCGGCGGTTGCACGCCGAGACCGAGGAAGGAGAGGGCGGCTTCGAGCAGGATCGCGTGCGCCATTTCCAGCGTGGCGACGACGATCAGCGCGTTGAGGATGTTCGGCAGGATTTCCGAGATGAGGATACGCAAGGTCGAGCAGCCGATGGCGCGCGCCGCGGCGACGTAATCGGTGCGGGCGATCTGCTGGGTTGCCGAGCGTGTGACGACCGCGAAACGGTCCCAAAGCAAGAGTCCGAGCACCACGATGACGCCTTGAAGCGAAGAACCGACCAGCGCCGCCGAGGCGAGCGCGACCAGCACGACCGGCAGCGCCAGCCGCGTCGTGACGATATAGCTCAACACGGCATCGACCCGGCCGCCGAAATAGCCGGCGCAGACGCCGATCACGGTGCCGATGGTGCCGGAGATGAGCACCGTGAGTGTGCCAATGAGGAGCGAGATACGCGCGCCGAAGATGAGGCGGCTCAGATAATCACGGCCGAGCTTGTCGGTGCCGAGGGCGTGATCCCACCCTCCTTTCGCTTGCCAGACCGGCGGGATGAGGCGATGGGCAAGGTCCTGGTTGTACGGATCGTGTGGCGCGAGCAGCGGCGCGGCAAGGGCGATCGCAATGATGGCGACGAGCATCGTACCGCCGAGAACGAGGCCGCTGTGGCCGAAGCTGCGGCGCAGGAGGCCAGCGCGCCGTCGCTGCGGCGCTGCCGGGGCTTCGAGCCCGGTACCGATATCGACGGGTGCGGCGACCGTCATGCCAGCCGGATCCGCGGATCGAGGAAGGCGTTGGCGACGTCGGCGAGGAAAGTCAGCGCCACATAGATGACGGCAAGGATCAAGACCACCGCCTGTACCACGGGGAAATCGTTGCGCGCGATCGCTTCCCAGGCGAGATAGCCGAGGCCTTGCATGTTGAAGACGGCCTCGATGACGATCGAGCCGCCAAGCATGAAGCCGAACTGGACGGCGGCGAGCGCCACCACTGGAATGATGGCGTTGCGCAACGCGTGCTTGAGGATGACGACGGTCGGCCGCAAGCCCTTGGCGCGCGCGGTGCGGATGTAATCGGACGACAAGACCTCGAGCATACCGTTACGCGACAGGCGCATCACAGCAGGTACGGCGTACCAGCCGAGCGCGACGGACGGCATGATGTAGTTTTTCCAGCTTGCGGTGCCCGAAACCGGCAGCCAGTGCAAGTGCACGGCGAAGACGATGATCAGCCCGAGACCAAGGCAGAATGCCGGTACCGCCTGTCCGAGCACGCAGAAGCCGAGCGCCAGCCGGTCGACGATCGTGCCGCTGTAGACCGCCGCCAGCACGCCCAGAGGGATGGCGATGACGAGCGCCAGCATCAGCGAGATGGCGCCGAGCGTCATCGTCACCGGCATGCGCGAGGCCACCAGCGAGGTCACGGTGTCGCGGTAATAGAAGGAATTGCCGAAATCGAAATGCAGTGCGCGCCACAGCCAATCGAGATATTGCAGCGTCATCGGCCGGTCGAGGCCAAACTGGTGGCGGATTTCGGCGATCTGCGCTGCGGTTGCCTCCGGGCCGGCGATGGCGGTGGCGAGATCGCCGGAAAGATGCAGCAGCAGAAAGGCGACGATCGACACCGTCAGCGCGACCGAAAGCGCGACCGCGAGCCGCTGCGAGGTGAACGAGAGCATGCGAACTCCCCGGAGCAGGAACCGGCGCGCCGGACGTGCGGCGCGCCGGGCACGATTATTTCCAGTGCGCCGCGTAGAAGCGCGGCAACTCGTCCGGCTGTGCGGTGAACACCAGGTCGCTGGTGAAGGCGTAGTTCGCCGGATAGGAGAACAGCGGGAATAAATACGCCTTCTCGGCGATCAGCTTGAGCGCCTTCTGATAGGTCTTCAGGCGCTTGTCGGTGTCGACCGAAGTATCGGCCTCCTTCAGCAAGGTCTGGATTTCGGTGTCGTGCGAGGAATCGTCCGCGTCGCCCTTGAACCAGACGCCGGTGAAGGCCGAGGCGTCGGCGACCGAGAACGAGCCCCAGGTCTGAAACGTGATCGGCGTCTTGCCGGCGCGGTGCGCATCGCGCATCGCCGCATATTTGAGATAGTTCAGGTGCGCATCGATGCCGACCGCGCGCAGATAACCGATCACGGCTTCCGCGTATTCGCGTTCGCGATAGGCGTAGATCTCGGTCTTGAAGCCGTTCGGATAGCCAGCCTCCTTGAGCAGTTCCTTGGCCTTCGCCGGATTGTAGTCGTAGCGCGGCACGCCCTCGTCGGTGCAGCCGAACTGGTCGATGAAGCAGGCCGAGTGCATGATTCGCGCGCCGCCGCCGACGAGATTGTCGATCATCGCCTTGCGGTCGATCGCGTAGCTGACCGCCTGCCGGACGCGCGGGTCCTTGAACGGCACCGCGCCCGGCGTGCGGCCGAGCGCGTCGAACTGCAGGAAGCCGACGCGCATTGTCTCAGCCGAGAGCACCGTGATGTTCGGCGCGGACTTCAACTGCGTCGCCTGGTCCTTCGGCACGCGCCAGATCCAGTCGACGCCGCCGGTCATCAATTCGGCGAGACGCGTCTCGGCGTCAGGGATGACGCGGAAGTCGAGCTTCCCGATCGACGGCTGGCCGAGCGGGCTGCCTTTCCAGTAGTGCGTGTTCTTCTCCATTTTCACGCCTTTGCCCGGAATGACCGCCGTGATCTTGTAAGGGCCCGATCCGATCGGCGCCTTGGAGAAGCCGTCGAGGCCAACCTTCTTGAAGTAGTTGGCCGGATAGATCGGGATCGGACCGGCGAGATATTCGATGGCCGCGGGGAACGGACCGACGAGATGGATGCGGACCTTATCGTTGCCGATCTTCTCGGCGCTCTTGATCCAGTCGACGTTCTGCTTGGTGACGACCTTCGCGTCCGGGCTCACGACGTAATTGAGCGTAAAGACCACGTCGTCGGCGGTCAGCGGATCGCCATTGTGGAAGGTGACTCCCTGGCGGATGGTCAGATCGAGCGTGGTTGGATCGACCCAGGTCCAGTGTGTGGCGAGTTGCGGCATGTATTTGCCGGTCGCCGGATCGCGATAGATCAGGTTGTCGAACACGTTCCGGGCGATGATAACGCCCTCGCGCAGATTGTTGTGATACGGGCTTACATTTTCCGGCTCGGAGTCGGATGCGTAGACCAGCGTATCGTTACTCTTGCTAGCCAGTGCGGCAGCCGGTGCGCCGGCGATTGCGATAACGGCGAGCAAGCCCGCGATGCTCGAATAAACGGTCTTCATGTGTAACGCTCCCCCTCCATTTTGTGCCGCTTCCCACAGAACCCCCATCCGACAACACAGACGTCCCGCCTGAAAGGTTCAGTGTGCTCGCAATTCTGAAAGTCACGGCTCCCATGCGATGCTATTGCATTGCAGAAAAGTCCGTGTCGTCGTTTCAAAGCTCTTCAGTTGTCTCCGCGAACCGAAGCATATCGTGCGAGATCGCGGTGTCCACAGCGGACTAGCCGTAATGGTAGATGCAACTGCCGCTCCACGAGATTCTTCAACGGTTTTCGGCACCCTATTCTCGACAGGGACCACCGTACGAGGGGAGCCGCGTTGCACCGCGCGACTCCGGCGCGACGGCACCGCAGTTCCCCCGTGCCACGGGCAGGACGTGGACGGCGCTTCCAGTCTTTCCGCTACCCGCTCTTATTGAATGAGCGGCGTCTCGGCTCCGTCGAGGTCGACGCCCCGAATCTCGGCTTTGCCGGCAAGGATACGAACGTACTGGCGGAGCGCTTTCTCCTCGACGCCTGTTTGCAGGCGCTCCGCGATCTGCTCCCGCACCTGTTCGAACGGCAGCTTTGTGCCCGGAATGCGTCGGTCCACGGCAACGATATGGAAGCCGTAGCGAGTCTTGATCAGCTCACGGATCAGCCCGGTCGGGCCCAGCCGGAATAGACTCTTTTCGAATTCGGGAACGGTGTCGCCGCGGCCGATCTGTCCGAGGTTGCCGCCGTGCTGCCCGGAGGGACAGTTTGACAATTCGGCGGCGAGCGCGGCGAACCGCGCCGGCTCACGCAACAGCGTGTTTAGCGTGCTCTCGGCGCGGGCCCGGACCTCGGCGACATTCACCCGCGGCGTCACCTGAAAAAGGATGTGGCGTGCATGGACCAGATCGCCGCTTTCGAACTCATCCGGGTGCTGCTCGTAATAGCGGCGGCACTCGGCCTCGGTCGAAACCGGTGTCTCCACCTCGCGCGTCAGCAGCGCTTCGATGGCGTCGTTGATGGTCTTCTGATCGGTCTCATTCCGGTCGAGAAGTTCGCGCGCGACCGCTTGCTGTCGCAACAGTTCGCGCGTAGCCGCGAAGGCCGGCGTTGTGTCACCGCCGGCCGCGACCGCGACGCCGTTGACCGTGACGGTCATGACCGAACCGGCTCCTCGGCCCGCGTCTTGGGCGTACGCACGATCTGGTAGGGGCGGAACAGGTAGGACAGCGCTCCCACGCCGCTCCAGATGTGGATCATCCGGGTGAACGGCGACACCAGGAACAACGTGAAGCCGAGGAGGATATGCATTTTGTAGACGACCGGCACGTCGACCATCAGCGCCGCAACACCACCGTCGAACGTTACGATGCCTTTGACGTAGGTGGTCAGCGTTTCGAACAGGGCGCCATCCATGTGGAAGGCCGACAGCGGCACGGTCAGCAAGCCAAGCGCCAGTTGCAGCCAGAGCATGAAAGCGACAGCAATGTCCCACTTACGGCTGTTGAGGCGGATGCGTGGATCGCCGAGCCGGCGCGCCAGCAGGATCGTCATCCCGACGATGGCGACGAAACCGGCGATGCCGCCGACCACCATCGCAAGCAATTGATGAGCGACCGGCGTCAGAGCCCAGTCCACCGCCCAATGCGGCGCGAGGAAACCGGCGAAATGACCGAGGATGACGACAATCACGCCATAATGGAACAGGTTCGAGCCCAGCCGAAGTTGCCGCTTGCGCAGCAATTGCGAGGAATCGCTCTTCCAGGTGTAGGGCTCGCGGTCGAAACGGATCAGGCTGCCGATCAGCAGCACGACCAGGCAAACGTACGGGTAGACGCCGAACAGCAGCGTATTGACGTAAGGGTTGGTCAGCATGATCGAGCCTCCGTTTTCGCGGCAGCGGGCGCGGCAACGCCCGCGTCCTCAAAGGCCGGCCGTTCGGCCCAGTCGCGGTCGATCGCTTCCAGTCGTTCTTTCACGGCGGGAATCTTCCTCGGATCGAGCGGAGCCTCGCCAGCGATGACGATGAGGGCCTGAAGCACGGCGGCGTACCGGCTTTGCCGCGCCAGTAGCGAACGGCCGATGGCCGCGAGGATATGCGCGCAGTCGGCGAGCATGTCGCGAGCTTCGGTCATGTCGCGGCAGCTCAGATATTCGAGCACGACAGGCAAGTAATCCGGAAGCTCGCGGGACGAGAGGTCGAAACCCGCACGCTCATAAAGCTGTTTGAGCGCGACCATGGCCTCGCCGCGATCGCGGCTATCGCCATGCAGATGCTCGAACAGATGCAAAGAGAGCGCGCGGCCGCGGTCGAACAGGTCGACATAACGCTCCTCGGCGGTAAGCAGATCGCCGTGGCCGATCTCGTCGATCAAGCCGAGCAGCTCCCGTTGCTGCGCCGGCAGGATCAGTGGTGACTGGCCGACGACCTCGGCGATTTCAGGCAGCGCGGCACGCATGTCGGCTGTGGGGTAGGACAACAGTGCGCTCAAGGCCCTGAAGACCAGCATCGAAACCTCCGTCAGGTGTCCAGATCGCGGATAGGAGTCAGCTTGCGCCGTCCCATTTTGCCGCCGAACAGGGTCGAATGCGGAGGTCCGAAATCGCAGCCGTTGCCAAAAGTGAAGCCGCAGGCGTTCTTGAGCCCATAGGCATCTTCCGCCTCTTCACGGTGTCTGGTCGGGATGACGAAGCGATCCTCGTAGTTGGCGATGGCGAGATAGCGGTGCATCTCCTCGACCTCCGCCTGCGACAGTCCGACTTGTGCCAGTACGGCCTCGCCGTCACCTTCGCCGAGTTGGCGCTGGCGGAAGAAGATCCGCATCGCCAGCATGCGTTCGAGCGCGTTGACGATTGGCTCCTCGGCCCCGGCGGTCAGCAGGTTGGCGAGATAGCGCACCGGGATGCGCAACGAGCGCACGTCGGGCAATTCGCCGACCGTCTCGATGGCGCCAACATTGGCGTGCGACTGGATGGGCGATAGCGGCGGCACGTACCAGACCATCGGCAGCGTGCGATATTCGGGGTGAAGCGGGAAGGCGATCTTCCAGTCTACCGCCATCTTGTAGGCGGGAGAGCGCCTCGCTGCCTCGATCCAGTTGTCGTCTATGCCATCGGCGCGCGCCTGCTCCACCACCGCCGGGTCGTTCGGGTCGAGGAAGAGCTTCAGCTGCGCCTCGTAAAGGTCCTGCTCGTTTTCGACGGAAGCCGCCTTTTCGATGCCGTCGGCATCATACAGCAGCACTCCGAGATAGCGGATGCGGCCGACGCAGGTTTCCGAACACACCGTCGGCTGGCCGGCCTCGATGCGCGGATAGCAGAAAATGCACTTCTCTGACTTTCCCGAGGTCCAGTTGTAATAAATCTTCTTATAAGGGCAGCCCGACACGCACATGCGCCAGCCGCGGCACTTATCCTGGTCGATTAGGACGATGCCGTCTTCCTCCCGCTTGTAGATCGCGCCGGAGGGGCAGGAGGCGACGCAGGCGGGATTGAGGCAGTGTTCGCATAGCCGCGGCAGATACATCATGAAGGTGTTTTCGAACTGGCCGTAGATGTCCTTCTGCACGGCCTCGAAATTATAGTCCTGCGAGCGCTTGTCGAATTCACCGCCGAGAATTTCCTCCCAGTTCGGACCCCATTCGATCTTCTCCATCGGCCGGCCGGTGACGAGCGACAACGGCCGGGCTACGGGCGCGGTCGGAAGCTCCGGTGCCTTCTGAAGATGCTCATAGTCAAAGGTGAAGGGCTCGTAATAGTCGTCGATCTCAGGAAGGTGCGGGTTAGCAAAGATTTTCGCCAGCACAGCGAGTCGTCCGCCTTGTTTGGGCACGATCTTGCCGTTCTTTCTGCGCTCCCAGCCGCCGCGCCAGCGCTTTTGGTTCTCCCAGTCCTTGGGATAGCCGATGCCGGGCTTGGTCTCGACGTTGTTGAACCAGGCGTATTCCATGCCCTGACGTGAGGTCCACACCTGCTTGCAGGTGACCGAGCAGGTATGACAGCCGATGCACTTGTCGAGGTTGAGAACCATCGCCACTTGCGCGCGGATTTTCATGATGCGGCTCCTGCAACGGCGCGATCGACCGGATTGGAATGATCGAGCCAGTCGATCTTGACGAGTTTGCGGACGATGACGAACTCGTCGCGGTTCGAGCCAACCGTGCCGTAATAATTAAAGCCGTAGGAAAGGTGGGCGTAGCCGCCGACCATATGCGTCGGCTTCAATACCGCGCGTGTCACGGAATTGTGGATGCCGCCGCGCTGGCCGGTGATCTGCGAGCCAGGCACGTTCACGATCTTCTCCTGCGCGTGATACATCATGCACATTCCGGCCTGCACGCGCTGACTGACGACGGCGCGGGCGGCGATGGCGCCGTTGGTGTTGAACAATTCGATCCAGTCGTTGTCGACGATGCCGGCTGCTTTCGCGTCAGTTTCCGACAGCCAGACGATCGGTCCGCCGCGCGACAGCGTGAGCATGATCAGGTTGTCGGTATAGGTCGAATGGATGCCCCACTTCTGGTGCGGCGTGATGAAATTGAGCACGATCTCCTTTTCGCCGTTGCTGCGGCTTCCGAGCATGCCGCCGACGGTCCGGGTGTCGATTGGCGGTCGGTAGACCGCAAATCCCTCGCCAAAATCGATGAACCAGCGATGGTCCTGGTAGAATTGCTGGCGTCCGGTCAGCGTACGCCATGGGATCAACTCGTGGACGTTGGTGTAGCCTGCATTGTAGCTGACATGCTCGCTCTCGATGCCGGACCAGGTCGGTGACGTGATGATCTTACGTGGCTGCGCCTGGATGTCGCGGAAGCGGATTTTCTCGTCCTCGCGCGTTTCGGCGAGATGCGTGTGGTCGCGCCCCGTGATCTTGCCGAGGGCCTGCCATGCCTTGACCGCAACCTCGCCGTTGGTCTCGGGCGCGAGATAGAGAATAGTCTCGGCAGCGTCGATGTCGCTCTCAATGCGGGGGCGCCCATGCGTCGGCCCGTCGTCGACGACGCGATAGTTGAGCGCGCCGAGCCCGCGCACCTCGTCTTTCGTATCCCAGGCGATGCCTTTGCCGCCGTTGCCAAGCTTGTCGGCGAGCGGGCCGAGCGCGGTAAAGCGGCGGTAGGTGTTGGGATAGTCACGTTCGACCACGGTGATCTGCGGCGCGGTGACGCCGGGGATCAGGTCGCATTCGCCTTTTTTCCAGTCTTTCACTTCGAAAGGCTGCGCCAGTTCGCCCGGCGAATCATGCTGGATCGGCGTCAGCACCACGTCGCGCTCGACGCCGAGATGGCCAGCCGCGAGTTCCGAGAACCTCCGGGCGATGGTCTTGTAGGTTTCCCAGTCGCTGCGCGATTCCCAGACAGGGTCCACCGCCGCCGACAGTGGATGGATGAAGGGATGCATGTCCGAGGTGTTGAGGTCGTTCTTCTCGTACCAGGTCGCGGTCGGCAGCACGACGTCTGAATAGAGACAACTCGTCGACATGCGAAAGTCGAGCGTGACGACAAGGTCTAGCTTGCCTTCGGGCGCGGGATCGCGCCACGCAACGTCGTGCGGCTTGTCGCTGCCCATTTCTCCGAGGTCTTTGCCTTGAAGGCCGTGCCGGGTGCCGAGGAAATGGCGCAGGAAATATTCGTGCCCCTTGCCGGATGAGCCGAACAGGTTCGAGCGCCAGATGAAGAGGTTGCGCGGAAAATTGACCGGATTGTCGGGATCCTCGCAGGCCATCGCGATCCGGCCGGACTTGAGGCTGGCGACGACGTGCTCCTTGACCGGATTGCCGGCTTTCTCGGCTTCCGCCGCAAGGTGCAGCGGATTGCAGGCAAGCTGCGGCGCTGAGGGTAACCAGCCCATGCGCTCGGCCTTGGCGTTCAGGTCGATGATGCTGCCGCGGTAGGGCGTGGGATCGGCAAGCGGCGACAGCAAATCGGCGACATCGAGCTTTTCATAGCGCCACTGGTCGCTGTGGGCATAGAAGAACGATGTGCCGTTCATTTGTCGTGGCGGACGCACCCAATCGAGCGCGAAGGCAAGCATCGTCCAGCCGGTCTGTGGCCGCAGCTTCTCCTGTCCGACGTAGTGCGCCCACCCGCCGCCCGAGATACCGACGGTGCCGCACATCATCAGCATGTTGATGATGCTGCGGTATCCCATGTCCTGATGGTACCAATGGTTCATGCCGGCACCGATGATCACCATCGAGCGGCCCTTGGTCTTTTCCGCGTTCTCCGCGAAGCCGCGCGCGACGTCGATGGCGTGCGCGGCGGACACGCCGGTGATCTGCTCCTGCCAAGCCGGCGTATACGGCACATTGTCGTCGAAGCTTTTCGCACAGGCGCCGCCGAGGCCGCGGTCGATCCCGTAGTTGGCGCAAAGCAGATCGAACACCGTCGCGACGTGTGCTTCGCCGTCGGCGAGCTTGATCCGCCGCACCGGAACGTTGCGCACGATCACGTCGCCGCCCTGATCGTTGCCATGGAAATGCTCGTGTGGCCTGCCGCCGAAATATGGAAAGGCGACGGGCAGGGCGGCATCGCGGCTATCGAGCAATGACAGTGCCAGCCGGACGGCTTCGCCGGTTTCGCCGTCCTTTTCCTCGAGGTTCCAGCGGCCGGCGGGGTCGCCGTCTTTCGGCCACCGGTAGCCGACCGCACCCTGCGGCACGACCAGCTTGCCGGTCTCTTCGCTGACGGCGATCGTCTTCCACGCCGCGCGGTCGGAAGCCGGCGCGCCGGGAAGGTCGCTTTGGCGCACATAGCGGTCCGGCACGAACCGGTCGCCGTCCTTGCGCAACCGCACCAGCATCGGCATGTCGGTATAACGTCGGCAGTAATCCTGGAAATACGGCACCTGCCGGTCGATGAAGAAGTCTTTCAGGATGACGTGGCCCATCGCCATCGCGAGCGCGGCGTCGGTGCCCTGCTTGGGATGCAGCCAGAGGTCAGACAGCTTGGTGACTTCGGCATAATCCGGCGTGACCGCGACCACCTTGGTGCCGTTGTAGCGTGCCTCGACGAAGAAATGCGCGTCAGGCGTGCGCGTTTGCGGCACATTCGAGCCCCAGGCGATGATGTAACCCGAATTGTACCAGTCGGCGGATTCCGGCACGTCGGTCTGCTCGCCCCAGGTCTGCGGACTTGAGGGCGGGAGATCGCAATACCAGTCGTAGAACGACAGCAGCGTGCCGCCGATCAGGCTCAGATAACGCGAACCGGAGGCATAGGATACCATCGACATCGCGGGAATCGGCGAGAAGCCGACGACACGGTCGGGGCCGAACGTCTTGATGGTATGGATATTGGCGGCGGCTACGATTTCACTGGCTTCTTCCCAGGTCGAGCGCACGAAGCCGCCGCGGCCGCGTATCTCCTTGTACGATTGTGCCGTTGCCGGATTGCCGGCGATCGAGGCCCAGGCTTCGACAGGCGGCAACGTCTTGCGCGCCTCCCGCCAGGCCTTCACCAGGCGGCCGCGTACCATCGGATATTTGATGCGGCTCGCGCTATAGAGATACCAGCTATACGAAGCGCCACGGGAGCAGCCGCGCGGTTCGTGATTGGGCATGCCGGCACGCGTGCGCGGGTAATCGGTCTGCTGCGTCTCCCAGGTGACCACGCCGCTCTTGACGTAGATTTTCCACGAGCATGAGCCGGTGCAGTTCACGCCATGCGTCGATCGCACGATCTTGTCGTGCTGCCAGCGCTGCCGATATCCCTCTTCCCACATGCGGTCTTCGTCACGAAGCTCGCCGAGACCATCCGCGAAGCGTTCGCGCCGCCGGGTGAGATAGGTCATCCGTTCGAGGAAATGGCTCATGTTGCGGCTCCTCTGGCCCCGCTCGCGGTGGCGACGGGCTGGCTTGGCCGGCGGGAAGGTGTCTCTCCCATCGCCGGGGCGTGACGGACTTCGGTGAAGTAGATGAGAATGAGCGACACCCAGACGATGCCATAAAGCAGCATGAAGCAGCTTGAATTGATGCCGAGCTGGTCGAGGATGACACCGAACATGATCGGCAGAAAAAAGCCACCGAGGCCGCCGGCCATGCCGACGATACCCGAGACCGCGCCCATGTTTTCCGGAAAGTCATCGCCGATATATTTGAAGGTCGAGGCCATTCCAAAGGCGAAGGTCATGCCGAGAACGAATAGCAGCGCAGTGAATAGCCAGTCGGGCAACGCGATCGAGAAGCCCGCCGGCCCGTGGATGGTGTGCACGATGAGGTCGGTCTTGGGATATGACAGGATAAACAGGCACACCCACGCCGCCCACAGGACCCACCAGGTCACCGCATGTGCGCCGAAGCGGTCCGACAGCCAGCCGCCGAGCGCACGAAACGCTCCGGCGGGCAATGCGAAGCATGCGGCAAGCAGCGCGGCTTGCGTGATCGAAAAGCCGTATTCGGACCGGAAATATTGCGGCATCCAGACGGACAACGCCGTGAAGCCGCCGAAGACGATCGAGTAATACTGGCAGTATTTCCAAACGCGCGGATCGCGCAGGACGCTCAGTTGCTGCATCATCGAAGATGAAGCGGCAGCGCGGGCTGGATCGGGCGCCGAGAAAATCCAGAATAATATCGCGGTCGCGACCAACGCAGCGGCATACACTTTCGGCACTGTATGCCAACTGTAGGCGTTGATGAGGGCAGGGGCAACGAACATGTTGAGCGCAGCTCCGATCGTGCCGGCGCCGAAAAAGCCCATTGCGAAACCACGGCGCTCCTTTGGAAAGAAGCGCGCGACGTAAGGTGTTCCGACCGAGAAGGAGGCGCCGACGAGACCGAGCGCGAGTCCCAGAAGGAGAAATTGCCAGAGCGCTGTCGCATAAGCAGAGGCCCAGACCGGCACCGCGCAGCCAAGCAGGAGAACAAGCATGATGCGTCGGCCACCGAAACGATCAGTCCAGATGCCGAGCGGAAGGCGAAACAGCGCGCCGGTGAGAACGGGCGTGGCGGTCAGGAGACCGAATTGCGTCGAATCAAGATTGAATTGAGCCCGGATCGGGATGCCGGTCACGCCGAACATCGTCCAGACGGCAAAGCAGACGGTGAAGGCCCAAGTGGTGATCAGCAGGACTGACCAGCTTCGCAGCCCTGTCATTTGCGCTCCCATTTCGGACATGGCACGTGAACCTGCTTCTGCAAAACCCCTGCACAGTTCCATGCCCAGGGACCATCGATTTCGGATTTTGCGTCAACGCTGGTCACAGGCCAAGCGTCAATCTTGTGATCGACATGAACTCAATGCGGCCGGCACGATCTGCCAGACGTCCGCCGTGCATTGGGAGCATTGTCTCCGATTCCTAGCTTGCTGGAATTAAAGGGCTTTTCGTCGATGTTGCGAGCGCACGCTATCAGCTTCAGGTTCGCAGGATTTGCGCTAGCGCAATAGTTTTGCCGCACCGTCATATTTCCACAGAGCATAACGCGCGCGAGATGCTCGTCTCCGGTCGCGCCGACATAGGGTCGGATGATGTTCCCGTCATAACCGATGGATCACCACGCGATCTGGTTCGTCGTCTGCGCAGATGGCGCAGGTCGGGTTATCGAAAAGATATATTGACAATATATGTTTTAGGACGATGATGTGCGACGCGAGCTTGACATGTCGCAGAAGGCGCGGGCGATGAGCATCCGATTGAGAAGGCGCGCTTGCGCGCCGTTTCGCGAAGGAAGCCCTGCCCGACACGTCATTGCCGCATCGCTGCAAACGGCGGGCGAGAAAGACCGTCATCACCCGCCTGCTGACCTCAAAGTCCGGTCATCAAGGAGTTGTTTCATGACGAACGCTGCACCGGCGTCGAAGTCCAATGTGATCGATGTGCGCACTCTTGTGCCCGCACAGCGGCATGCAAAAATCTTCAAGCTCGTCGACGAACTGTCTCCGGGCTCGTCGTTCGTTCTGGTCAACGATCACGATCCCAAGCCGCTTTATTATCAACTCGAAGCGGAGCATCCAAAGCAGTTCTCCTGGACTTATCTCGAACGTGGTCCGGAAGTTTGGCGAGTCGAGATCGGCAAGCCGGCGAAGGCTGCCTGAGTCCGCTCTTCGCGTTTGCGCCGGCCTGACGCGCCGGCGCGGACCTTCCGGGAAACTCCCATGGTCGGTGTTTCACTTTCGCGTTGGACGATGTCCTATTTCGCAGCGGCGCTCGTTGCGCTCCTTGTTGCGGAATTCCTGATGACGATCGGCTACGGCTTTCCAGCTGCCGCGCAGGCGGCTCCCGAGACGTTGATTCTCGTTCATATCGTGGCAATCGGTTGGCTCAGCCTCCTGATGTGTGGTGCGTTACTTCAGTTTGTGCCGGTTCTCGTAGTGCAGCCGCTCCATAGCGACAGGCTGGCGCTGCCGGCCCTCGGATCGCTCATCGCAGGCCTTGCCGCGCTCATCATTGGCTTCCTGCAACTGGCCGGACACGTCGATCGGGACATTCCAGCTTTTGCACTGGCCGGTGTGTTGTTGGGTTCAGGCTTTGCCTTGGTGGTGTGGAACCTTGGCCGTACCGTCGTTGCCGCGCAAACGATACCGTTGGCGTCGCGGTTCGTTGTGGCAGGCCTCGCCTGCATGGCGGCGACGGCTGGGCTCGGCATCATCTTTGCGCTCGTGTTCGGCGGGACGGTTACCTATCGGCCGCTTGCGGTTTTGACCGGCGCCGGTCTGCCTGTTCATGTCGTCGCTGGTCTCGGCGGCTGGCTCAGCTTTACCGCGATGGGCGTGAGCTACCGCTTGCTCGCCATGTTCATGCTGGCGCCGGAGCTTGAAGGGAGAACCACCAAAGGCTGCCTCTATTTAGGTGTGGCCGCGCTCGTACTGGCGATCGGAGGCGGGGTTCTGACAATCCTGTTCGACCAGGATCCCGAATTCGTGCTGCTGGCGGCCGCTGCTGTCGGGCTGATGGCATTGATGCTCTATGGCGGTGACGTGCTTCATCTCTATCGGGCGCGCAAGCGCCGCCACATTGAACTTAACAGCCGGATGGCGGCATTGGCGCTTGCTTCTCTTGCAGCGTCGGTTGCGCTGATCATCGTTCTGCTCCCGCTTGGGCGTTTGACCGACCATATCGGAGCGGTCGTGTTCCTGATCGCGTTTGGCTGGCTATCGGGTCTCGGCCTGGCTCAGCTTTACAAGATTGTCGCGTTTCTGACCTGGCTTGAATGTTATGGCCCGGTGCTGGGCAAGGCGCCGACGCCGCGTGTTCAGGACCTCGTGACCGAGGCCCGGGCGCTCAAGTGGTTCGTACTTTACTTTCTGGCAGTTTGGACCGGCACCATCGCACTCCTCGCCAGTGCTGCTCTTGTTTTCCAAATCACCGCTGCGGCCATGCTGATCGCAAGCGGGGGCATCGTCGCGGAGCTTGTGCGTACTCGCCGCCTTGCCGATGTGAAAGCGGTATCCCGTCTTCCGCTGGGCGTGCAGCGACCGCGCCTTCTGCTGTCCTATCACGCTTGATTGAGAAAGGGAGATCTCCGATGACCGACACATTCGTGGACCTGGACGTCCGCCCAACCTTGCGGGCTGGCGGCGAGCCATTTCAGCAAATCATGGAAACCGTGACGGCGCTCGCTCCCGGACAAGGGCTGCGGCTGCTGGCGACCTTCAGGCCCGTGCCGCTGTTCAGCGTGCTCGGGGCGAAGGGGTTCAGTTACGAGGCGAAGGAACTTGATGGCGGCGATTGGGAGGTTGTGTTCCGCCCGGCGCAAGCCGCTTCGACTGCCGAATCAGCTTCTGCTGCGCCGGCAGACGACACCACCAGCTGGCCCGAGCCCGTGCAGCAGCTCGACAATCGTGATCTCGATCCGCCGGAGCCGATGGTGCGAATTCTGGCTGCGACAGAGGCAATGCAGGCGGGCGACGTACTTTGCGCGTTGCTGTGCCGCGAGCCGGTCTTCCTGCTTCCGGAACTGGCGAAACGGGGTCATGCCTGGCGGGGCGATTTTGAACCCGACGGCAAGACTTACAGGATTCTGGTGCGTATCGGTGCGGCGGGTCGGGCCGCCGCTTGATCCGGGCGAGCCATGTTCATTCAGACCGAAGCGATGCCGGATGCGGCCCGGCTGAAATTCCTCCCCGGACGCGAGGTGCTGGCCGACGGTACGCTGACTCTGCACGACAAGGCGCAAGCGGCGCAATCGCCGCTCGCGGAGCGGCTGTTTGCAATTCCGGGCGTGGCGGCCGTATCGCTTGGCAAGGATTTCATCACGATTACCCGAGCCGGAGGCGACTGGCAGCGTCTCAAGCCTGCGATCCTCGGTGTCATCATGGAGCATTTCATGTCGGGAGCGCCGGTGCTCCGCAAGGAAGTTCCGGCGTCGTCCATCGCTCCAGGCACCGATCCTGAGGTCGCCGGTCACATCAAGGATGCGCTGCGGCAGGTGATCGATCCGGAGCTCGGCTACAACATCGTCGATCTCGGTCTGGTCTACGACGTCGTCGCGTCCGGTGGCACGGTCCGTGTCATCATGACCACGACCACCCCGGGGTGCCCGGCGACGAATTATCTGAAGTCGGGCGCCGGCGAGGCTGCGAGTGGCGTACCCGGCGTCGAACTCGTCGACGTGCAGCTTACCTATGAGCCGCGCTGGAGTCCGGAGATGATGAGTGCGGACGCCAAAGCGCATTTCGGCATCGGATAAAGGCGATGAATGATAACGCCGCTTCTGCGGTTGCCGGCGCGCCGAACGTTTCCGTTGCTGTGAAACGCCTGTGCGAGATTCTGCTGGCAAGCATCACGGCGCTGGCCGCAGCCGGCGAGGTTGAGCAAGCGTGCCGCCGCGCGGGCGAAGCTTATGTGACGCTGCGCCAAGCCGACCCCGTTGCCGCCCGCCGTTTCGATGTGCTCCTGCACCGGATGACTCGGATGGAAAACGCCAAGAACGACCGAGGTTAATTCTTGGCTTGCCTCACGGTCTTGATGTTCGGCGTCCATAACCGCTGAAGATTGTCTTCGAGAATGGCACCTTTCGCGCTCGCCGAAAACGCTTTGGCCGCTATCCGGCCGCTGCGCGTTGAGTGGCGTCATCTCGGGTAGGCTGATCGAGGTGGGAGGCCGATGGCGTCAGCTTGAACTTTACCCCGTGGATGGTCACCGTCAGAGGGATACCGCGAAAATCGTCGTCGAAGGCGGCGAGGCGCCGGTTCAGTTCAGCCTTGTCGATGTCGGCGGGGATGTCGCACATCCGGACGTACATCTGACGGGTCGTGCGGCGCGTGCCCCATGCGACCGGGAGTGCCGGGAGCGGTTCGCGAGATACCAGCCTCTTGGCAAGGCTCCAGAATAGGCGCGCCATGCGGATGTAGGCGATCTGCTCAAGTTCGCGAATGGAGATGCCGGCCGGCATCGCGAAGCTCTCGACGCCGACGACCGGCCCGGCATCGACGCGCTCGACCATGTGATGCGCGGTCGCGCCGAACCATCGTGCGCCGTCGTAGAGCGCAAAATGCGCCGGAGCCCAGCCGGGGTAGCTTGGCGGGCCCGGATGAAAATTATAGGCGCCGTAGCCGAGGGCTTTGAGCACGGATGCCGGAACGATCACGTCCGTTGCAAAAGCAATCAGGCGGGCGCGCGAGAGCACGGTTTCCGGTATGGCGGCGAGGTGCTCGGCCGCTGAAATGAGAATGAAATTCAGGTCGTTACGGTGCGCTTTGAGAAGGGCGCGTAGCGCCTGATGCTGGCTTGGAGGCGCCAGGATGATCGCGATGTCGTACATGGCCATGCCCTCATGGCTTGAAAATTCGGGTGACGCAGGTACTCGACCGCCCGGGACTCAGGTCAGCGAATGAACGCCGAAGCCCTTTTGCCGGAATGGACGGTTCAACGCGGTGACCGGCGACGTGGTCGCGAGACTCGATACAAACGGCAGCTCTGCGCCGGAATTTTTCACGCCAAGCCGGCTGAAAAACGTGAGAGGAATTCTGGACCTGGGCTCGACGATGACCGCGGCCGAACCGGCTTGCTCGGCGGCGTCGAGCGTTCGCTTGACGTCATCGCGGCCTTCGCAAATCACGATCTCGAGCCGGCCGAAACCGCCGCAGCTGCGCGTGAATGCTGTGCCGACATCCTCGAGGCGCTCGATGAGCGTGCTTTGGTCGCCGAATGCATCGGTGCAGAGCAGAACGGTGGCCGTCCGGTCGGACTGGATAGGACTGTCGGCGATCAGGTAAGGAGCCGGCGCCGCGATCCGTCCCGCCGCTTGAGCGGCGCGGATTTCGGCAACGATATCGCACTCGCTATCGGCGCGCTTTGCCGTATCTCCGGCCACGAGGACGGCGTCTGGATCGCCGTGCGCCACGTCGTAGGATTGCGGCAGCCAGATCGTCGAGAGTGATTGCTGCGACGAGACCAGCGCCCATGCTTCGTCAAAAAGAATCTCGTCTGGCAGGTCGCCGAATTCTTCGGCTAGCGTGAGCCACGCACGCAGAAGCGTCTCGGTGGCCGGGGTTTTGGCAAGGAAGAGAACGCCGGTCCGTGCCCGCCCGTCATTGCCGCGCACGAATGCGACGTCGCAGGCGAGAGCCTCGATCAGTTCGGGAGAGCGGCGAAGGGCGGCGTGAGGATCGAGCCAGAGCACGGCGCGGTCGGCATTTCGCCAGATTTTGTTGATCGATTCGACTTTATCGAACGCCGAGGTGCCGTTCGCATAGTCGATCCTGGCATCCAATCTGAAGCGCTTTGCCGACGCGCGCCAGGTGGCGACGGGCCGCTCGTCGAACCAGTAGGGATAGCTGGTCGCGACGAGAGGAGCGGCCGGAGATTCTTGCCGTAAATCGATTTCGCTCACGCCTCCCCACCACAATTGATGCGGGCCGTCGAAACCGGATGGTGAAATGACGCCGTGCGGGATGAGCTTCGATTTCAGGAAATCGAAGGCCGGGTCCTCGCCGAAAGGAATGACGACGGCGGACCTTTCGCTGAGGCCGCTCAACAGCGGGCCGACGTCGATAGGCCTTGAAGGCTTGGTGATGACGACGACACCGGTAGCGTCATCGACAGGCGAGCGATGGTCGACAAACTGGAGGGGACCGAACTGGATCGTCAGCCAATCAAGATGCCGGCGCTGCGCAGGAGTGAGCCTCAACACGTCCAGTTGCGGAGTCACAAGAGATACCCAAGTGGCGCCGAGGCTCAGGCTTGGTCACGACGCACACACGCCTCTGATCGTTAAACGGTCTGGGCCCTGAAATCAGGCGCGGCAAACGGTTCGATCGTGAATGTAATGACCGTCATGGGCTCTTTGACAGCGGTCGTATCGAGAACCAGACAGGGGTCCTCTCCCGTCACGCGATAGGAGCGGCCGTGCCGCTCGACACCGGAGTAGCTCAGCCGGTCTACAGGCCAGTTGCGAACGTCCACCGAGGTCTGTGCCTCGGCCAACGTCGTCCCCGTCTGGACCACCGGTCCGTCGAGGAGTCCTGCGGCCCCGAATGCGTGAAGCGGCACGACAATGGTGTTGATCCGCATCGTGGCTGTCATGGCGAGTCTGACTCGCCAGTGACCGAAATCGTTCCAGGAGATCGGCACCGGCTCCAATGCCATCGTCCCGTCGGCCTTGAAAAGGCCGACGTTGATCGTTCCGCGGCTGGTCTCGCCGAAAATGCCGTGCCCAAGCCGGTTGGCCGCAAAGAGGGCGTAGAGATACGCCTGCAGCGGCGAGATGCTGGCGAATGTAGCCGATACCCACATCGGCGGCGGCGGCGTTGTCAGCGACATAAGGGGCCCCAAGGCCGTTTGCTGGCGCTTGACGTCCTCGACATCGACCATCGGCGCCGTCGTCGTCGTGCCGAGATTGACGTCATGCAGGAACGCACCCAGAAACGCGGTCTCGTCCGGACTCGGCAGCAGGATAAGGCGGGCAAATATGACAGCCGCCCAGTGCGCGGCGTTGTCCACGTCGGCGAGAGGATCAAACGCGTGCTGAGCGTCGAGTTGACGCGCGGATTTCGCAAAAGCTCGCGCTCCGTCCTGCGCCGCCACGCACGCCTCGATTTGCCCCTGCTGACGAACCTCGGGTTCACGGCAGACCGCGCCGTTGGCGTAGCTCCTTACCGAGCTCACGGGCGCGCAGCACAAATGTTCGAGAATCGACACATTGCGCGTGAGCGCACGCTTGAAATGGGGCGTCACGATAAGATCGGAAATGAACCCGGTTGCCGTATCGTTCGGCGCCATCTCTTCGAAGGCTTCATCGCGCGACAGCAGATATACGCCGTGAAGCCGGGTTTTGATTCTCTCGCAATCGAGGACTCGCCGCAACGCTTTCTGGATGCTGCCTGAATAGCCAAGATCGACCAGGATCAGGTCGGTGATCGCGTCGAAGTTGGCGATCGTCTTCCTCAGATAGTCCAGAAGCTCGTTGCGGACCGCCTGGGCCTGACGCCGAATCTGCTTTCTGTTGAGCAGATGAGGCAAAGCGTCCGCAAGCTCCGGTCCTTTGGCGACGCCTGACGGCTTGCCCGCAAAAAACTTGCCAACCTCGGGGCTCTCGAATTTCACGATCTCGCCGAAGGTCTTGGCGTCGATCTTCGGGATTGTCTTGAGCAAGTCGGCCAACGGCGTCAGGGTTTCAGCCGATGCCATGAGACTGATGCGACGGTTCAACTCGAGATACTGCCCGCCGTCCCGGCCGGCATCCTGCCAGATGGCATGCGACAGGTAGCCGTCGCGGCCGAGAAACGCGATGGCGGTGCGTCCGCCACCGGCCTGGATGCATTTGACCTGCTCCTGCACGAACCGGTCGAACGCGTACATCAGCGGCCCGAGTGTCGAGACACCGATCGTATGGGCTTGACCCGTTTGCGCCGCGCGTGCGGCAGCGAGCCGGCGCAGTGTGCGAAAGCCGCGATCCAGCCGCTGGCTCTTTGTCGAGTCCAGTATGCCGGCCAACGCACTTTCACGGTTCAGTTGCTGCGCGAATTGGGGTGTCGCCTGCGGATAATGGCGTGTTCGCACACCGCGCCGTTGTGCCGGCTTGATGTCGGCGCCTTCATTGTCGCCGATGTGCAAGGCATTCGCCGGGGCGACGCCTTGCTCGGCCAGATAACGGTCGAACAAGCCCTCGGATTTCGACGTCCCAGCCTCGCACGAACAGTAGAGGAAGTCCCAGGTCAGACCCGGCGCACACTTGCGCAACAGGGATCCGATCTGGTCGCTATGCCAATACGTGTCAGAGATGAAACCTGTCCGGACCCCCGATAGCCGGTTGCTCTGGTAGAGCGCGAGGATTTCGGAATTCACGCGGCAGAGGTCATGCTCGGCGGCGAGTTCGGCGTTCACGAAGATGGGCAATGCCGACCGATCGAGTCCGAACAGGCGAAAAGGAAATCGGGCGTAGACCTCGTCGATGGAGATCTCGCGCCGTTTCGTCTTCTCGAAGTTGGCAATGCGGGCGCGGGCCTCCGCTTCAATGCGGTGCTGCACGAAGCTGGTGACGGCGCGGGGATGGCTGAGGCTGAGGGGGGAGAGTTCGAACGCCCGTTCGAACACGCCGTCCGGCGTCGTGCAGGCTCTCAACAGGAACGTATCGAAGATGTCGAATGAGCAAATCGCGAGGTGGGGTGAGGGATTAAGCCGCGGCAAGGGCAGGGAAGCCGCCGCCTGAGTCACGATGGTCATTCAGAGCGCCATTCGAGCGTTGCCCTGTCCTTAACGGCCTAAGCCGCCAAATCAGGCGCGGCCTCAGGCTTCCCCGATTGCGGCCGTATCCGCGCCAAAAGTTATCTTTTTTTTAATTGGCGCGAATCGTGCCGCGCCGATACCATTGATTCGTTTCGCGTTTTGGCAGCCAGCCTCGTTTCGCCGCAGCCCCCACCGGTTTCGGCGTATGAGCTGCGGCGTAAGCTTAAACGTCGGGTTTTGTTGCGGTTTTGCGTTCACCGCGTTTGTCCTCACCCCCTTGTTGGTTGTCGGATGCCGTCTGCTCAGCGCGTGCGGCTTGACTATGCGCCTATCGCCTAGGGGCAAAAAATGCCCGGGGACAGGCAAAACTTTCCTTCTAAGTATCTGAAAAATAAAGAAAAAAGTGCGCCCGGAATTCCGATCTTGCCCGTTGAAGTGTTGAAAGCTGGCGGTGGGGCCAGTCTGGGCGGGAGATCAGCATGGCTTTAGCGCTTAATGCATTCGCGCCGATCGCGTTACCGGCGGATGCGGCGCCTGAACGGCCGGCTGACCGGATAAGCACGCCCGCGGCCGCCCCCAGCGTTGACGTGGCGCGGGACGAGGAGGCCGAACTTCTCGATCGCCTTGCTCTCGGCGATCAGAACGCGTTCCGCATTCTCGTCGAACGCCACATCGATCGGATGTTTGCCCTCGCCCTTCGCATTCTGGGGAGTCGGGACGATGCCGAAGACGTCGTCCAGGACACGTTTCTCAAGGTCTGGAGCCGTCGCGCCGAGTATCAGCAAGGCCGGGCCAAGTTCTCGACCTGGCTTTATCGCGTTGTGACGAACCGTTGCATCGACCTGCGCCGGCGGCCGCGCACCGAAGACGTCGAGGCGGTGCCGGAGCCGGCCGATTTGACGCCGGACGCGATGAGCACGCTGCAGCAGAGCGAAGTTGCGGGGATGCTCGACGAAGCCATGAATTCCCTTCCGGAGCAGCAGCGGATCGCCGTAATCCTCTCGTATCACGAGGACATGTCGAACGCGGACATCGCCGACATCATGGGAACGACGGTGATGGCGGTCGAGTCTCTGCTCAAGCGGGGCCGCCAGCAGCTCAAGAAAGCCCTGCGGCATAACGAGGGCGATATCAGGCAGACGTTTACCGACGCGTAACCATAAGCGCGTGTCCGCCGAACTAGCGCGCCCGGTTTCGTGCATGCCGACCGTTCAAGCTGTTGGACGGGGGATAGCTTCCGTCATGTCTAATTGGGGCGCGGCTGGCCGCCGCGGAAAGGGAGTATCCAATGCCCGTGATTGCCACGAACACGGCAGCCAATGCCGCGGTGTATTACCTGAATATGAACTCGGCGCAGGAGACCAGCGCGCTGTCGAAGCTGTCGAGCGGCTCGCGCATCACCAAAGCCTCCGATGATGCGGCCGGCCTCGCGATCTCGACCAGCATCTCGTCGGACATTTCGACCCTGCAGCAGGCTGCGACCAATGCGTCTCAGGCGACCTCGATCCTGCAGACCGCCGACGGCGGCGCCTCGAACATCAGCGACATTCTGGCCCGCATGAAGACGCTGGCGTCGGAAGCTTCGTCCGGCACCGTCACCGACAGCAGCCGCGGCTACATCCAGTCGGAATTTTCGCAGCTCATCAGTGAAATCGGCACGATCGCGGGCGGCACGTCGTACGGCGGCGTGAGCCTGCTCGACGGCAGCAGCGCTTTCTCGTCGGGCGTTTCGGTGCTCGTCGGCGCCAAGGCGACCGATACCGTGACGGTGACCCTGTCGACACTGACGGCGAGTTCGCTCGGTGTCAGTACGCTCAATGTCAGCACCCAGACGGGCGCGAACTCCGCACTCACCGCTCTCGATACCGCGATCGGTACGGTTTCATCGGCTCGCGCCTCTATCGGCGCGCAGGAATCGCGGTTCAACTTCAGCGCCAACGAAATCTCGACGCAGACGCAGAACTTGCAGTCGGCCAAGTCGGTGATCACGGACGTCGACGTTGCCGCCGAAGAGGCGACTCTGTCGTCTTCGGAAGTGAAGACACAAGCCGCGGTCGCCGCGGAAACGGCAGCCAACCAGATCCCGCAGTATCTCCTGAAGCTGCTCGGCTAAGCGTAATCGGAGAGCCGGCGAAAGCCGGCTCTCCATAGCTTTTAGAGACGGAAATAGATGACGGTCAGCTCCGCTACGTCTTCGAGCTCGACATCGCCGACGTCCGCCTTGACCTCGAACGTCTCGACCAATCTGTCGAGTATCGACTGGAATGCGCTGATTACGTCGCAAGTCGACGCCAAGCTGGCCGCGGCGACGACGATCCAGACATCGATCACGAACAACCAGGCCAAGATCGCCGCTTACCAGAAGCTGCAGAGCCTGCTGAGCAATCTGGCGAACGCCGCAGGGCCGTTTTCGACCTCCAATACGAGCTCTTTGTCGTCGAGCGCATTCAGCGCCGCGACGGCGGCCATCACGGCGACGGGTGACGTCAGTCCTGCCGCCGTTCTCGGCATGACGGTCAATAACGGAGCTCCGAGCGGCAGCTACACGCTGACAGTTCAGCAGGTTGCGCAGGCGCAAAAGGCCGCTAGCGCGACCGTCACCAGCAACACGTCCGCTCTGGGCTACATTGGCACGTTTTCGCTCGGGCTCGCGGGTGGCGCGACGGCAAACATTTCTGTCACAAGCGGGATGTCGTTGCAGGACGTTGCTGCCGCGATCAATGCGCAGGAAAGCACGACCAACGTTCAGGCGTCGGTCCTGCAGGTTGGCGCCGGGCAGTACGAACTGGTCCTGACTGCGCAGAACGACAATGCCAATATCGTGACCTCATCGGTTTCCGGCGACAACGTGCTCAACAAGATCGGCGCCACGGACGGAAGCGGAAACTTCACCGACGTCCTGCAGACCTCGCAGCCGGCGAAGTTCACGCTCGACGGCATCCAGATGACTCGCAATACCAACGATATCAGCGACGTCCTCACCAACACGACGTTTCATTTATACCAGGCCACGCCGCCGGGAACGTCGCTCAATATCACGCTGAGTCCCGACACCAGCACGATGACGACGGATCTGCAGAATTTCGTCACGGCCTACAATGCGCTGCGGGATTATGTGGTGTCGCAGCAAGCCACCAATTCCGACGGCACGGCCTCGTCGAGCGCCGTCCTGTTTGGCGACAGCACGATGAACGGCCTGAGCGATCAAATCCAGTTCGCCATAAGCTCGATCGTCGGCGGCTTGTCGATGAGTGATCTCGGCCTGTCATTCAACAATTCCAACGACCTCCAACTCGATACGACAACCTTGCAATCGACGCTGACCAGTAAGCTTTCGGGCGTCGAGTCGCTGCTGGCCAACCAGCTCACCGCATCATCCAGCAATCTGCTCACGATCTCCGCCGGCGATTCGCCGCCGTCGTCCTTCACTCTCGATGTGACTGTTGACGGGTCCGGCAACCTCGCTTCGGCGTCGGTCGGCGGTGACAGCTCGATGTTTTCCATCGTCGGTGACACCATCATCGGGAATGCCGGAACGGCATATTCCGGTATTGCCTTCGAGTATACCGGCACGACATCGCAGTCGATCAGCGTGACCGGCACGAACGGCATTGCATCGATGATCAAGAGTCTGGCTACGTCTGTGTCCAATACGACGAACGGCTCGCTTCAAACCTTGATTTCAGGGCTGCAAACACAGGACACGTCGTTGTCGCAGCAAGTCTCCGACATCCAGTCGGCGGCATCGGCCTATCAGATACAATTGCAGACGCTCTATGCAAAATATCAGGCTGAAATTGCGTCTGCTTCGACGACGCTGAACTATCTTCAGGCGCTTCTGAATCAGAAGAGCACACACTGAACGCGTTACCAGAGAAGTAAATCATGTCGGATGCCGTTGCGTACCAGGCTGCTCAAACCTACCGAAGCGTTTCGATGGCGGTATCTCCCCTGACGGGCATCGTGATGCTGCTCGACGGTGCGATTGCATCGATTGAAAAGCTGGTCGCCGCCAGCGAAGCGAAGCGCTTCGAGGAAAGCCACAATCATCTGATGAAGGCGACGCAGATTTTGCGCGGCTTGAGCCAATGCCTGAATTTCGACAAAGGCGGCGATCTGCCGGACCGGCTGTTTCGCACCTACAACGCATTGATCATCGCCGCGCTCCGCTCGTTCGGGCGTCCCGACGCCCCGGCGCGGTACGGCCGGATCATCGCCAGCCTGGTTCAGCTTCGCGACGCCTGGTCCTTTGTTAGGGCGACAGCCGGGCAAAAGGGCATGCGCGGCCGTTAAGCCTGCCGCGCCCGCTGACCGCCGCCACGGGCTTGCATCGAAAATTCCCGTCTGATTAGGTCCGGCTTCAACTGACGCCGGGAAGGTCGTTCGCGCCGGTTGCGGGGCGAGTGATGACGATTGTCGAATTCGAAGACCTGTTGGATCGCCTCGGCGAGGATTTGTCGCGATGGCCGCCGGCTCAACAGGCGGCCGCGCGTCAGCTTCTGGCTGAATCCGAGGTTGCAAGGCGGCTTCTGCAGGAGGCCGTCGCCCTTCGCCAGTTGATGACGACACCGGTCGCTCCTGCGTCCCAGGGGCTGCGCGACGCCATTTTCGCCAGGACGATCGAAAACGGGCAGTCCGGGACGAGGTCCGGCACGCCGGATGGGCCTGCGTCGGGTGTTCTCCCGGCCTGGATGGTGCCCTCGAGCCGCGTGGTGCGGCTCGCGTTTTTGTCCATTTGCTTTGTGGTCGGGCTCGCTTGCGGCGTTTTACACAACATGCAGGCGCTGGACCTGAACGAAGTCGATTTTCATGATTTTATGGCCACGGTCCTCGATGTAAGGTACGCGAAAGATTAGCTTTTTCGCGGTTTAGACGGGGATGCGATGGATCTGCGCTCGCCGGCAGGGCGTCACCTGACCTCTTGGCTGTTGGTCGCCTCCATCGGGGCCAATCTCTTCCTGGCCGGCTGGATCGCAGGCCATTCCCGCCTGTCGTGGAGCGAGCCGCCGGATTCGGGCCGGTTCGTCGAGAGCATTTTGGGGACGCTCAGCGATCAAGGGTCGCAAATGATGACCCAGACGTTCGACGACATGCGGTCCGTATTCGAGAACAACCGCAGCACGTTCAAGGCCTCCAGGGATCAGCTGGTCACGATCCTGAACGCCGACCGCTTTTCAAAAATCGCCTTTTTGGAGGAAAAGAAAGGCGAACGGGCCGATCGCGCCAAAATGGAGGCCGAGGCCGATCGAATCTTTGCCGACGGCATTTCGCGTCTCTCGCTCGACGACAGGCGCAAGTTGGCCAAAATGCGAATTTCCCCGATTTTCGGCCCGTTGCCTCGCTAACCCGTCAGCCGGCCACCAGCTGGCCGCCACGTGTCTCAGCCCGGCCGGACGGCTCCGAAGTCCCTGAATTGAGTTTCTTGGCCTGAGATTCTTCGCCCAAGATTCTTGGCCTGATTTTCCGTGCCTCGTCGTTAAAGACTACGAGCACGATTGATCACCTTCGCACAATTCGAGCCGGGATAAGGGGCGTCTGCAGGCGCCTCAACGGGCGAGTCTGGCATGAACGTCACTTCCGCAACCTCCACAAATATGTCGTCGGCGGTCAGTTCGGCCGCCGCGTCGGCGGGCATCAGCTCGGCCGACTTTCTGACGCTGCTGGTCAGCGAGTTGAAGAACCAGGATCCGCTCCAGCCGACGAGCACGACCGATTTCGTCAACCAGATGAGCGAGTACGCGAACTTCGACGAGCAGCAGACGCTCAACAGCAACTTCAACTCATTGCTGTCGTCGTTCGGCAGCTTGTTGACGCTCAATTCGCTGAACTACATCGGGCACACGGTCGAGGCCAAAGGCAGCACCGCCACGCTGACGAACGGCCAGGCGACCTTCGGCTATGATCTCAGCTCGACCGCGTCGTCGGCGCAGATCACGATCTCCGACTCCTCGGGCAACATCGTGTGGTCGGGAACCGGCCCGACCAACGCCGGCATGAATTCCTTCACGTGGAATGGAAAGACGTCGAGCGGGACGCAACTCGCCGATGGCGGAAAATACACGATCAAAGTCACCGCGACGGACACCTCCGGTAATTCCGTTCTTAATTACACGACCTTCAACGGCAAGGTCGACGACATCTCGACCACCAACGGAACGGCCCAACTCGACGTTGACGGACAGCTCGTCAACCTCAGCGACCTCGTGAGCGTAAACTCGTAATTTTGGTTGGAGAACATCCATGAGTCTTTCGGGCGCATTATCGTCTGCCATTTCCGCTCTCGGCGCACAGAGCCAGGCTCTGGCCATGGTCAGCGATAACCTCGCGAACTCCTCGACCACCGGTTACAAAACCACGATGGGAATGTTCGACGACCTTGTCACGAACGCCATGGGGAGCACGCAGTACTCCTCCGGCGGCGTCACCGTATATGGTCGCGCCAACATCACGCAGCAGGGCCTGCTCGCGGCGACCACGAACTCAACCGACATGGCTATCCAGGGGCAGGGTTTTTTCATCGTCGAAAGCGCGCTCAACGGTGGCCAGGTGTCGTATACGCGCAACGGCGCCTTCACGGTCGATAGCAGCGGTTATCTGACCGACAAAGGCAGCTATCTGATGGGCTGGCGGACCGACGCCCAGGGCAACGTTGTCAACGGCGGCAACCTCGAGGCGGTCAATACCAATGTCGCGACGGTCAGTGGATCGGCGACCACGAAAGCGACGATCTCGGCCAACCTTCCGGCGGACGCCGCTGTCGGCGCGACGTTCACGACCTCGATTCCGGTGTACGACAGCCTGGGCGCGTCCAACACGGTTGAAGTGACGTGGACGAAAACCGGCTCGAATGCCTGGAGCGCGGCCTTTGCCAATCCGACATCGTCGGCCAACTCCGCGACGCCGACCGGTACAAGCTCCGGCACCGTTGCGATCACCTTCAACAGCGACGGCTCGCTGGCGACCACGATGCCGAATCCGCCGACGTTTTCCATCTCGGGATGGACCGATGGCGCGACCAACAGCACCATCGCGCTCGACCTCGGCACGGCCAGCAGCACGGATGGCCTGACGCAGTTTTCGTCCGGTCAGACGACGCCCGCGATCAGCGTGTCGAGCATTACATCGGACGGTCTCGCGTTCGGTAAGCTGAGCTCGGTTTCCGTCGGCGCAAACGGGTTGGTCAACGCGACCTATTCGAATGGCCAGACCATCGCGATCTACAAGGTTCCGGTCGCGACCTTCTCATCGCCAGACGAACTCCAGGCGCAGAGCAACGGGCTTTACGAGTCCACCGCCCGATCCGGAAACGCCATTATCCAGGCGTCGGGCACCGGCGGTGCCGGCACCGTCTACGGCAGCGAGCTGGAATCGAGCACGACCAATACCAACCAGGAATTCAGCACGATGTTGACGGCGCAACAGGCCTATTCGGCGTCTGCTCAGGTCATAACCGCCGTGAACAAGATGTACGACACGCTCATGAGCGCCGTCAGTCGCTGATGAAGGCAACACGCGGTGATCCGGGCGAGGACCGCTCGTTGTGGCAGCTGCGCCGTCTTGCCGCCCGCGCGCAAGCCGCGGTCACGGCGGGCAAGGCGGATCGGGGAGCCCGGCTCCTTGCCGCCGACCTGGCTGCTGCGATCGCGGCGCTGAAACGGAAAACCATCGAGCTCGACAAGGAGCTCCAGGCTTCGATTTTGCGTACCAAGGCTTCTGCTGCGTACCGGCTGACAAGCCTGCGGGCCAACCCGAGTGAACGGAATAGGAGAATGCCATGAATCCGGCCGCCAATACGCAAGGCAACCAGGGGCGCATCGAGGATCTCATTGCGCTGATCGACGAGCTCATTGCGATCACGCGGGAAGAGAACACGCTGCTCGGGAAAGGGTGGCCGGCCTCCCAGCTCATTCCCTTCAAGCGCAAGGCCGAGCTCGCCGAGCTGTTCCAGCCCTGGGCGGCCGCCGTCGCCACCGAGCCTTCGGCGATCTTCACGTCGGACAAGGCGCTGCATGCCATGCTGATCGAGCGTTTGAATACGCTGCAGGCGATCATGACGGAAAACATCACCAGTCTGCGTGCCGCGATCGAGGCAAGTCAGCGGCGGATCAACGCGGTCATGATGGCGATCCGCGAGCAGATGGCGGCCGAGGCGTCCTATTCCGCCAAGGGTCATGCCCAGGCTCCCTCGATTTCGTCCTACGTCGCCAACGTTCGCGCCTAGCCGGTCCTTCCCGTGTCGATCAACAGCGCCGCATATATCGCGCTGAGCGGAATGATGGCGACTCAGGTGCAGCTTGAGGTCGCTTCCGCCAACATTTCGAACGCGGATACGGCCGGCTACACCGCCAAGACCGCCCAGCAGGTTTCGGTCGTCAGCGCCGGCGCCGGCGCCGGCACGGCCATCTCAGGGATCGGCAGCACGATCGACAAGGCGTTGCTGAAGTCACTCATCGATTCGGTTTCCGCCCTCGACGCGTCGAACACGACCAACAGTTATCTGAACAATCTGCAGGCGCTCTATGGCGCCACGACAGGCTCCAACGGCACCGGAACGTCGATCGCCAATACGCTGGCGTCCCTGGAATCCGCATTGTCCTCGCTGTCGTCGAATCCAAGCGACGCGACCGCCAAGGCGAGCGTCGTTAGCGCGCTGGATTCGACGCTGACCCAATTGCGCTCCATCTCGGCCGGTATTCAGAACCAGCGGTCGAACGCCGACAAGGACATCAACGCGGATGTCGACGCCGTCAACAAGCAGCTCAATCTGATCGGCAGCCTCAATATCCAGATCCAGCAGGCTAAGGCCGCAGGCCAGCCGACCGGCGACCTCGAGGATCAGCGCAACACCGCGCTGCAGTCGGTCGCCTCGCAGATGAATGTCCAGTACTTTACGACGTCAAGCGGCAGCCTTCAGGTCTACACCCCGTCCGGCCAAGCGCTGGTCGATACCACCGTTCATCGTTTGAGCTATACGCCGGCGTCGACCGTGACGTCCGCGACGACCTACATTCCCGGCGGCTCAGGCGGCTTTAGCGGAATTACCGTCAACGGCATCGACGTGACCTCGCAGATCAAGTCGGGCAATATCGGCGCGCTGGTCAACCTGCGCGATAATACGCTGCCGGACGCGCAGGCGCAGCTCGATCAGCTTGCGACGCAACTCGAAACGGCCGTGAACGGCGTTGCGAACCAGGGCACGCCGTCGCCGGCGCCAGCCACCCTGACCGGAACGGCGACCGTCACGCCGTCCACGTCCCTGTCCGGGATAGGGACGTTCAGGATCGCGCTCGTCGACAGCTCCGGCAAGCTGTCATCCTATCAGGACTTCAATCTGTCGAGCTACGCCACGGTTGGCGATCTGGTGACTGCGATCAACGGTGTGTCCGGCCTGTCGGCCTCGATCAACGGCAACGGCAATTTGACCATCACAAGCTCGAGCGCGTCATATGGCGTGGCCATCAACGAAATGACGAGCGCCGTAAGCCCAGGCGGGGAGGGTCTCTCGGCCTGGCTGGGCCTCAACGACATCGTTACGGGAAGCAGCGCAGCCGATATCGCCGTACGCTCCAGTCTCCTCAACAACGCCTCGCTTTTGCCGGCGTCGTCGCTCGACTCATCCTCGACTCTGACGGCCGGGGCGAATGTTCTGCCGCCGGGCTCATCGGCCGTTACGAACGGTCTCTATAATGCGCTGACCGGATCGACCTCGTTCTCCGCGGTCGGCGGGCTTGCGGCTGTTTCGGCATCCTTTGCCGACTACGCCGCGAATATCGTGTCCGATGTCGCGAGCAAGGCATCGTCGGCATCGTCGGATTACACCAACAAGCAGACCACGCAGTCATTTTATTCTTCCGCGCTGTCGTCCGAGACGGGAGTCAACATCGACCAGGAGACGTCGCGCATCAGCACGCTGCAGAACCAGTATGAGGCCAGCGCCCAAGTTCTCGCCACCATCAAGCAGATGTTCTCGCTGCTGATGACCGTGATGTCGACGGCATAAGGCGAGAGACGATGATTCCGCGTGTTGCCAGTTTTGCCATCAGCGAGCAGATGATTGATGCGGCCCTGCGCGCCCAGAGCGTCATGGCGAACGATCAGCTCCAGGAAGCGTCCGGCCAGATATCGACAGAGTTCGGCGGGCTCGGCTCGACGACCCGCCAGGTTCTCGATCTGCAGGTCGCCACGACGCGGGCCCAGAGCTACATCGACAACGCGACGGCGGCGGACAGCAAAATCCAGGTGATGTACTCGACGATGGGCTCCGTCAGTTCAATCCTGGCGCAGTTTCGCAGCACGCTGGCGTCCTATAATTCGTCGATGACGGACACCTCAAGCATCACGACCTCGGCGAAGCAGATGATGCAGGAGCTGGGTTCGCTGCTGAATACCCAATATGCCGGCGGCTACCTGTTCAGCGGCTCGCGCGTCGATACCGCGCCGGTCGATCTTTCGAGCAGTGTGTATCCGCCCGCCTACTCGCCGTCGTCTCCCGATACGAGCTATTATCAGGGGGACAGCGCAACGGCATCAGTCCGGGTCTCGGCGACCCAGGTGGTGAGCTACGGCGTAACCGCCGACAATTCGGCCTTCGAGCAGGGGTTGCGCGCGCTCAATTTGATCGCCAGCAGCGGCTCGCTCAACAGCGCGACGGTCAACGAGGCGATGGCCTTGGCCGAGAACGCGGTGAAGAGCGTTGGTAGCCTGCAGGCTCAGGTCGGCCAGGCATCCTCGGCGATCGAGAGCGCCAGCGCGCTGCAGACGCAGTTCAAGTCGGACATGACGACCGTGGCGGGAAACCTCACAGGCGTCGACGTCGCCGCGGTCACCGCGCAGTTGTCGACATACCAGGCACAATTGACCGCCTCGTATGCGGCGATCTCGAAGGTCCAGAGCCTCAACCTCGCCAACTATCTGCGATAGCGCCTGAGCCGTTGGGTCAGTGCGGAGGCAGGCCGCGCAGCAGCGCCTTCAGCCGCTGCGGCGTGATCGGGAGCTCGGTGATCGCGCCCGGCAGGCCGATAGCGTCGTCGACGGCGGATGCGATCGCCGCGCCGGCGGCGTTGGCGCCGCCTTCGCCCGCGCCCTTGAGGCCGAGCGAGTTGAGCGGCGAGGGCGCGTCTTCGGTCAGCAGCAGCTCGATCCGCGGAATCTCGTGGGCGGTCGGCATCAGGTAGTCGGCGAAGCTGACCGACAGCGGCTCGCCGTTCTCGGCATAGCGGAAGTCTTCATAGAGCGCCCCGCCGATGCCCTGGGCGACGCCGCCGGCGATCTGGCCTTCGATCAGCATCGGGTTGACGGCGCGGCCGATGTCGTAGCCGACGAAATAGCGCTCGACGGTGACGCCGCCGCTCTCGGCATCGACCAGCACCTCGGCGATATGGACGCCGTAGGGATAGACCATGTGCTTGTACTCGAAGATCCCTTCGCCGGTGAGCGAAACGATGCGCGCGAGCTCGGCGAGCGGCATCGAGGCGCCGCCGTTGACGCGGGTGATGACGCCGCCGGCGATGGTAAGCCGGTCCGGCGTCGTCTGCATCAGCGGCGCCGCGGCGGCGAGCGCCTTGGCCCGCAGGTCGCATGCGGCGCGATGGGTGGCTTCGCCGGTCATGACCGTGACGCGCGACGCATAGGCGCCACCGCCACGCTCGATGCGGTCGGTCTGACCGTGGATGACGCGGACGGTGGCGTAGTCGATCCCGAGCGCGCCGGCGCAGATCTGCGCCATCGCCGTCTCCATGCCCTGGCCAACCGAGGCCGAGCCGGTGACGACCTCGGTGGTGCCGTCGGCATGGAGGGTGATGCGCACGAGGTCGGACGGACCGAGCCCGCTCTTCTCGACGAACATCGCCAGGCCGACACCCGCGAGCACGCCCGTTGATCGGCGTTGTTCGGCCCGGGCAATGGCCCGCGCAAGGCCGTAGTGGCGATCGACGCGCCGAAGTAGCCCGGCGTAGTCGCCGGAGTCGTAGATGATGTCGGTGCCGAGCGTCGCGGTGCGCGCATCGTACGGCATCTGCTCTTTCGCGATCAGATTGCGGCGCCGAATTTCCAGGCGATCCACTTGAATTCGTTGCGCAATCGCGTCCATCAGGCGCTCGCGCACGAACGTGCTTTCGTAGCGGCCGGGCGCCCGGTAGGTGCCGCACGGCGTCTTGTTGGTGAGCCGGATATGCCCGTGCGCCCGATACGCCGGCACGATGTAGGGGCCCGGCAGCATCGCCGCCGCAAGATCTGGCACTGTCGCCGCATGGGTGCGCATGTAGGCGCCGTTGTCGTGGAAGAACGTGTCGTCGAGGCCGAGAATCCGGCCGTGGTCGTCGACAGCGGCCCGGATCTTATGGCGCTGCTGGCGCGAGTGATTGGCGGCGATCAGGTGCTCGCGCCGGTCCTCTATCCACTTGACTGGCTTGCGGAATTTGAGCGCGGCGGCGCAGGCCAGCAGGTCTTCCGGATAGAGCTCGCCGCGGATGCCGAAGCCGCCGCCGACATGGCCCTCAAATAATTGAACGGTCTCGAGTTTTCGCCCCAGCATCATGGCGATGCTGTCGCGATTCCAGTGCGGCACCTTGGCGGCGCCGTACATCGCCAGAACATCGCGCTCCTCGTCGTATGTCGCGATGACGCCGCGCGTCTCGATCGGCACGCCGCTGTGCCGCCCGATGGAAAGCTCAAGCTCCACAATATGTTGCGCCTGGGCGAAGGCGGCGTCGACGTCGCCATAGCCCTTGCGGATGATCGCCGGTTCGGTCCGACGTTCATCGTCGTAGAAGCCCGGTTGCTCGGCCGCGTCGATGATGCTCGGCAGGTCTTCGGTTCGTACGTCGACAAGATCGGCGGCGTCCTCGGCGATGTAGGGATCGGATGCGAACACCGCGGCGACCGGCTCGCCGACATAGCGCACGCGGTCGCGCGCCAGCACATATTGCCGGTATGGCTCGAGCTCGGTGAGGCCGGTGAGGCGGAATCCGATCGGCGGAATGTGCGCGACATCGGCTGCAGTCCAGACCGCATGGACGCCCGGCACGTTCAATGCCGCGCTGGCGTCGAGGCCTGTCAGTTTGCCGTGCGCGACCGCGGAGCGCACGACCCGCATGTGCAGTTGTCCGGGAAACGAGATGTTGGCGGCGAAGCGGCCTTGCCCGGTCAGCAGCGGCCTGTCCTCGAGCCGCGGCACCGAGCGGCCGATCACCGTGCCGCCCGCATCCTTGCTCATCGTGCGGCGCTCACCGCGGACCACGCATCTCGGCGGCGGCGGCGCGCACCGCCTTGATGATGTTCTGATAGCCGGTGCAGCGGCACAGGTTCGACGACAGCACGTCGAGCAGATCCTCGTCGCTGATGTCCGGCTCGCGCTCGAGCACGCCGACCGCAAGCATCAGGAAGCCCGGCGTGCAAAAGCCGCATTGCAGGCCGTGGTGATCCATGAA
Source organism: Pseudolabrys sp. (assembly GCA_029980465.1). Taxonomy (GTDB): domain Bacteria; phylum Pseudomonadota; class Alphaproteobacteria; order Rhizobiales; family Xanthobacteraceae; genus Pseudolabrys. Next base: position 856,764 of record JARYIJ010000001.1, on the reverse strand, counting down.
GGCCTTCTGCATCGGATGCAGCTCGTCGCCGTTGGCGAGGCCTTCGACCGTGCGGATCGTCTTGCCGTCGGCCTGCACGGCGAACATCAGGCAGGAGCGCACCGGCTCGCCGTCGACCAGCACGGTGCAGGCGCCGCAAATACCGTGTTCGCAGCCGATATGGGTGCCGGTCTGGCCGCAATCGTCGCGGATCGCGTCAACCAGCGTCTTGCGCGGCTCGACTTCGATTTTGTGATCACGGTTGTTGATGTTGAGCGTGATAGGTTGTTTTTTTGACATGGCCGCTACTCACCCGACCGCTCGTCTCCGCGAAAACGGGGATCCAGGAGCGGCACGTGCTGCGTCTCTGGATTCCCGCTTGCGCGGGAATGAGCGGGAAACGGAAGTCTTGGTGATTTTTTCATGCCGCCGTCTCCGCTGCGCGCAAAGCCGCGCGGACGCGCTGCGGCGTTGCTGGCATCTCGTCGATCTGAACACCAAACGGCGCCAGCGCATCGTTGATCGCATTGATCACCGCGCCCGGCGCGCCGATGCCGCCGCCTTCGCCGAGCCCCTTGGCCTTCGTGACGGAATTCACCGACGGCGTGACGGCGTGATGAAGCTCGATCTGTGGAATTTCGTGAGAGGTCGGCGGCAGGTAGTCGGCGAGGGTGGTCGACAACGGGTTGCCGGTCTCGTCGTAGACGATCTCTTCCAGCAGCGCGTTGCCGATGCCTTGGGCGACGCCGCCGTGCACCTGGCCGTCCGCGATCATCGGGTTGATGAGAACGCCGGCGTCTTCCGCGACCACGTACTGTTCGATCGTCGTCTTGCCGGTCTCGATATCGACCTCGACGATGGCAGCGTGGCACGCATTCGAGAACGTGCCGGACGGGTCGTAAGTGCCGCTCTCGGTCAGGCCAGGCTCGATTTCGCCCTTGAAGCGATGCGTCTGCGTGTAGGCCTCGCGCGCCAGCTCGGCAATGCTGAGCGTGCGGTCGGTGCCGGCGACGGTGGCGTTGCCGTTCTCCAGCACGATGTCGGCGGGCGCGGCCTCCAGCATGTCGCCGGCGATCTTCTGCAGCTTGGCGCGCACCTTCTGCGCCGCGATCAGGCTGGCGCCGCCGGAAATCACCAGCGAGCGGCTGGCAAAGGTGCCCCAACCATAGGGCGCGCGGTCGGTGTCGCCGTGCACGATCTTGATGCGGTCGGGAGCGACGCCGATCTCGTCGGCGATGATCTGGGCAAGGGTGGTGCGCAGGCCCTGGCCGTGCGGCGACGAGCCGATCCTCGCCTCGACGAAGCCGCCCGGATCGACCGAGATGATGACGGTTTCCCAGCCCGGCGTGATTCCCATGCCGCGCGCCGCGAAGGCCGGGCTGCCGTAACCGGTGCGCTCGGAGAACGGCGCGAAGCCGACGCCAAGATAGCGGCCTCGCTTGCGCGCGTCGGCCTGCCGCGCGCGGAACGCCGGCAGGTCGATGGCCTGGGCCGCCATGTCGAGCGTCTTGAGGTAGCTGCCCTCATCGAGCACCAGGCCCGCGGCGGTAGTGTACGGGAACGTCGTCACCAGGTTGCGGCGGCGAATCTCGACCGGATCGAGTCTGCAAGCCGCCGCCGCCTTGTCCATCAGCCGCTCGAGCGCGAAGGTGATGATCGGCCGCGACACGCCGCGATAGGGCGCCATGGTGCAGGTGTTGGTCACCGCGCCGCGTGCCACGCAGGCATAGGCCTTGACGTCGTACGGGCCCGGCATTTCCGCGAGCGCCATCAGCGGCTCGACCGCGCAGGTGTTGGGGAAGCAGGAATAGGCGCCGGTATTGGCGAGCACGTTGGCATCGAGCGCCAGCAATTTGCCGTCGGCGTCGAACGCGCCCTTGAGCGTGATGTACTGGTCGCGGCTGTGGAACGAGGCGATCAGGTTCTCGCGCCGGTCCTCGACCCATGACACCGAGCTTTTGAGCTTGCGCGCCAGCCAGACCAGGAAGACGTATTCGGCGGCGAGCGACATCTTCTGGCCGAAGCCGCCGCCGACGTCCGGTGCGATGACGCGCAGATCGTTCTCCGGCATGCCGATCAGGTCGGCGATGGCGGTACGCGTCAGATGCGGCATCTGCGTCGTGCAGGTCAGCGTGACACGGCCAGTCGCGGCATCATAGGCGGCATGTCCGGCGCGCGCCTCCATCGGCGTCGCGTTCTGGCGATGCGAACGGATGTCCGTCGTGACGTGATGCGCGGCGCCAGCCCACACGCCGTCGAAGCCGTCGGTCTTGAGTCGGCCCTCGACGATGAGATTGCCGGGGATCGTCTTGTGGACCGTCGGTGCGCCGGGTTCGAGCGCGGCGCGCGCGTCGATCACTGGCGTGGTCTCCTCGATCGAGACTTCGGTCTGCTCAGCGATATCCTCGGCCTCGGCCGGCGTCGGCGCCACGGCGGCGGCGATCATCTCGCCGACGAAATACGCCGCGCCTTGCGCCAGGATCGGCTGGCCGAGCGGCTTGTAATTGAACTTGTGCAGCATCGGCGTGATCGGCTTGATGCCGGCGACGTCCTTGCCGGTGAACACCATCGCGCCTTGCGGCGGCGTAATGCCGATGATGACGCCGGCCGCGACCGGGCTGCGCACGAAGCGCACGTGATGCGCGGCGGGAAGATCGGCGGTGAAGCGGCCCTGTCCGGTCACGAGAGTCGGATCTTCGACGCGCCGCATGGCGCGACCGACCCATTTCACGCCCGAGCCTTTGGTTTCCCGGGAATGGGAGGCTGCGCTCATCGCGCCCTCCGTAAATCCCGCTCGTCCCCGCGAAAGCGGGGACCCGGCGTGACATCTCGCTGCGCAGGAACTTGTGGTTCTGGATTCCCGCTTGCGCGGAAATGAGCGGATTGCCGGAACGCCGTCACAGGCTCGCCTCCAGCGCGCGGCGCACCACGGCGCGGACGAGATCGCGGCGGTAACTGGCGTCGGTCTGGGCATCCTCGAGCGGATCGATGGCGGCGGCCGCCGCCTCGGCGGCGGCGCGGAACGCCATGTCGCCGGGCGCCTGGCCATCGAGCGCGGCTTCGGCTTCAGGGATGCGGCGCGGATGCGGTTCGGCGCCGCCGACGCCGAGGCGCGGCGACGCGATCCTGCCGTCCTTGATCTCGTAGACGGCGAGCGCGACGCTCATCGCAAAATCGCCGGCGCGCCGGCTGAATTCATTGAAGCCGAATTTCGTGCCGTCCGGCAGTAGCGGCAAGCGCACTTCGGCGAGCAACTCATCTTCGGCAAGCGCGGTCGACATGATGCCTTCGAAGAAGTCGTCTGCGGCAATCACGCGTTCGCCGCTCGCGCTCTTCGCCACCATCTGTGCGCCGAGCGTCGCGGCAGTCAGGCACCACTCGGATGCCGGATCGGCATTGGCGAGGCTGCCGCACATCGTGCCGCGCGTGCGGATCGGGTAATGCGCGATATTGCGTACGACCACGGCGAGCAGCGCGCCGAGCGGGCCGGGCGCTGCTGGCCTGTGAAAGGTGGCGTGGCGCACCCGCGCGCCGACGATCAGCTTGCCGTCCTCGACCGCGAGCTTGTCGAGACCGGCGACCTCGTTGATGTCGACGAGATGGGCCGGGCGCGCCATGCGGAACGCCATGACCGGCACCAGGCTCTGGCCGCCGGCGAGGATGCGGCCGTCCTGCGGCGCGACCTCGGCGAGGATCTTCAGCGCCTCATCGAGCGTCTTCGGCGCGTGACGGACAAAGGGCGCAGGCTTCATGATGGTGGCTCAACCCCGGACATATCGTTTGCATACAAACGATAATCGGCGCACGGCGATTGTCAAACCGGAACGGCGATTGGTCGGGGCCGTGCGTCGCGCTTGGCCAAAAGGCATGCAACGCGCGTGACGTCCCGGCCAGCCGGAACGCTATCGATCCAGGCAGGCCACGTCGACCGACGCGGATTGGTTCAGCGGCTTCACCCGGCTACGGTGCGTAATCATGCGGTCATGCAGCTCGGCGACCGTGCGCGATCCGGTCGAGGTGAACAGGAACGGCAGCAGGCCGTGCGCCAGGCAGGCGACACCGCCGGCGATCATGCAACCGCCGAAGCCGAATGCCGATCGCATGTGCTGCCAATAGGTCTCGCCGACAGAGGCCGGGTGGTCGGAAAACAGGGGCATCGCCGCTCCTTTGACTGCGCCTTCGTCATGACGAACGTGACTGCGCCTTCGTCATGACGAACGGCCATAGTGTGCTCGTCAGGCGCGGGCAGCGGTTTGCGTTGTGGGAGGTACGAGGCGGCCGTCGCGCAAAGTATTTTCGCGAAATGGCTCTCTATGGAAATCTCATTATCGGGGGCTGGCCGCCGAGCCAATTACGATTCGATGTATTTCAAGGGCAGCGCGGTGGTCGATTTGATCGTCTCCATGGCGAAGCTCGATGTGACATCGAGCAGTTCCGCCGTCTCGATCAGCCGCTTGTACACGCCGTCATAGGCCTGGATGTTGGGCACCACGATGCGCAGCAGATAATCGTCGCGCCCGGCCATGCGGTAGAACTCGATGACCTCCGGAATGAGCGACACCGATTTGCAGAATTGTTGCGCCCATTTGGCGTTGTGGTGGCTGGTTCGCACGGTGACGAAGACCGTGAGGCCGAGGTTGATCCTGTCCGGGTCGACCAAAACGACGCGGCGCCGGATGACGCCGTCGGCCTCGAGCTTCTGGATGCGCCGCCAGCATGGCGATACCGACAGGCCGGCATGGGCGGCGATGTCGGCGACCGGCGCGGTGGCGTCCTTCTGCAGCGCTTCCAGTATCTTGCAGTCGATGCGGTCCATGGAATCCGGTCCCGTCCTGATGGTATTTGAGGAAATGACATTCTAATCCCGGCGGGCAGGGTGGGCGAGCCCCACCGGCCCGCCCGCCGAGGCTCACGCGGTGCTTGAGTGGACGCCGAGGCCGGGCCTAATCTCCGGCAACGATTTCGGGAGGTCATAATGACGGCGATTGGCGGACGGATCGCGCCGACGGCAAAAAGCGGCGATCTCGGCATTCATTCACTCGACCAGTTCGTGCTCAGCGTGCCGGACGGGTCCGTGGCGGAGAACTTCTACAAGGAGTTCGGCCTCGATGTGTCCAGCAAGGACAACACACTAAGCCTCAAGACCTTCGGCCAGGATCACATCTGGGGCTCGGTGATCGAGGGACCGACCAAGAAAATCCATCATTTATCGTTCGGCTGCTATGCCGAGGACATCGACGGCCTCAAACGGCGGATCGAAGGCAACGGCATCAAGCTAATCGATGCGCCGCCGGGCTTCGAGAGCAACGGCTTCTGGTTCTACGGCTTTGACAATGTGCTGACCGAGGTGAGGGTCGCGGCGAAGTGCTCGCCCGACACCAAGTCGGACGTGACGTGGCCGGCCGCGCCGGCGGGCGTCGCCAGCGCGCCGATGCGCCGCAAGGCCGTGCAGGGCCGGCCGCGGCGGCTGTCGCACGTGCTCATTTTCACCAGCGATATCAGCGCTGCCATCGACTTCTACAGCCGTAATCTTGGCCTCAAGCTGTCCGACCGCTCGCGCGATATCGTTGCCTTCATGCACGGCATCCATGGCAGCGACCACCATCTGCTGGCGTTCGCCAAGTCGGATTCGCCGGGCTTCCATCACTGCAGCTGGGACGTCGGCTCGGTCGGCGATATCGGCCTCGGCGCGCAGCACATGGCGACCAAGGGTTACCAGAAGGGCTGGGGGCTGGGCCGTCACGTGCTCGGCTCCAACTTCTTCCACTATGTGCGCGATCCGTGGGGCAGCTACTCGGAATATTCCTGCGACATCGACTACATCGCGCGCGAGAACGAGTGGGAGGCGGGCGACCACGACCCGGAGGATTCGTTCTACCTCTGGGGACCGACGCCGCCCGAGGATTTCGCCTTCAACTACGAGTCGCCGAAAGCCTGAGGCGGCCAGGCCGGCCTCGGGCATCTGCGACGCCGCGACCGGTTCCGGCCGCGCTTGTCAGCGTTCGCAATACTAATATACTAGCATAATAATAAGAACCGGGAGGATGGGATGGGCTCGCGGCCCGCCCGCATCGACAGCATCACGCCGCCACGCGATACGATCGCGCGCCGCACCACCATCGGCGCGCAGATTCACGCCGTGCTGCGCCGGGACATCATCACCGGCCGGCTGACGCCGCGCGCCGTGCTGTCCGAGCAGGAGTTCGCGGCCCGGTTCGGCGTGTCGCGCACGCCGGTGCGCGAGGCCATGATCAAGCTGTCCGAAGAAGGGCTGGTCGAGATCTTCCCGCAATACGGCTCGTTCGTCGCGCCGATCGAATTGCGCGACGTGTTCGACAGCCAGTTCGTGCGGGAGTCGCTCGAATGCGCCGCGGTCGCCAAGGCGGCGGAGCGGCTCGACGACGGTCAGGCCCGGCAGCTCAAGGCAGTGATCGACCGCCAGCGCTCGCTGCAGCGGCCGCAGGATCGCGAGCGCTTCTTCCGCGCCGACGAGGACATGCACCGACTGCTCCTGAAGATATCCGGCCACGAGAGCGCCTGGCATTTCGTCGAGAGCGCCAAGGCGCAAATGGATCGCGTCCGCTTCCTCGCCATCACGATCCCGCGCAAGCAGGCCAACATCCTTGCCGAACATCAGGCGGTGGTGGACGCCGTGCTGGCGCGCGATCCGCCGCGCGCGGTCGATGCCATGCGCGCGCATCTGCGCGGCATCTTCTTCACGATCGAATTGCTGCGCGGCGAAAAGACGGACTATTTCGCCGACCAGCAGGACGGGCAACCGCCGCCGCGGCCCGTCGACCGCCAGAAGGCTGGTCAGCGCAAGCGGCGGCCGCCGCGGCAATACCTTCGATCCAGGTCGAGATAATCGAAGCCGAAACAGACGAATCCAACGTAACCGGGGAGGAACGAACGATGACATTCAAACCTACACGCCGCGCCGTGGTGGCGGGCATCGCCGGGACGATGGCGATGGATCTGCGCGCCTTTGCGCAGACCCTGGCCGCGCCGAAGTCGCCGGTGTCGCTGAACTTCGTCGACGTCGCCGGCAACCTTGCGCTGACGCAGAAGGCGATCGAGGCCTACCGCGACAAGAATCCGAAACTGGTGTCGCGCGTCACGTTTTCAAAGGCGCCGGCGCCGGAACTGCCGGGCAAGGTCAAGGCGCAGCAGGACGCCGGCCGCGTCGACATCGACGGCGTGCTGACCGGCATCGACGCGTTGTCGGCGGGCGTCGACCAGAAGCTATGGATTCCGATCGCCTCGGAATATGCCTCCAAGCTGCCCAAGCTCGACGACATCTATCTCGACGGCGCCAAGAAGATGCAGGCGCTGGCCTCGAACCAGGGCGTCTGCATCGTGTTCTGCCCGGCCGGCCCGGTGATGGAATACATGCCGGACAAGGTGAAGAAGGTGCCGGAGACGGCCGAAGACCTGCTCGCCTGGGCCAAGGCCAACCCGAACCGCTTCATGTATGCGCGTCCGGCCAACTCCGGCCCGGGCCGCGTCTTCATGATGGGGCTGCCCTACATCCTCGGCGACAAGGATCCGCACGATCCCAAGAACGGCTGGGACAAGACCTGGTCGTATCTGAAGGAGCTCGGCCAGTACGTCGAATACTATCCGGCCGGCACCGGCCCGACCATGAAGGAGCTCGGCGAGGGCTCGCGCGACATGATCCCGTCGCAGATGGGTTGGGACATCAACCCGCGCGCGCTCGGCGTGGTGCCGAAGGAAGCCAAGGTGTTCTTCCTCAAGGGCTACCACTGGATCCTCGATGCGCACTATCTCTGCATCCCGAAGGGCGTGTCGAACGACAAGCTCTACGTGCTGATCGACTTCCTCAACTACATGCTGTCGAAGCCGGCCCAGGCCATGACCTATGACGACGGTTACTTCTATCCCGGCCCCGCCGTGAAAGACGTGCCGCTGTCGATGGCGCCGGCCTCGAGCCAGAAGGTGATCGCGGAATACGGCCGCGCCGAATACGCCAACGAGATCACCTCGCATCCGCAGGAAATCCCGCTGCTGCCGGACAAGCTCGTCTACGCGTTCTCGCGCTGGGACGAGCAGATCGGCGCCGCCAAAAAGAAGTAAGATAGGCACACAAGAAAGAGGCTGGCGGCAACGGCCGCCGGCCTCCGACGTGCCGGTTCGGGAGGTACAGTCGACATGGCAATCGCCGCACGCGATTTCCGCGAGCTCAGGCTCGACGGAATGAGCCGGAGCTTTGGCACCGTCAACGCGCTCAAGAGCGTCACGCTCAACGTCAAGCGCGGCGAGTTCATCGCGCTGCTCGGCCCATCGGGCTGTGGCAAGTCGACTGCGCTGAATTGCCTCGCCGGCCTGCTGACGCTGTCGGGCGGCAGCATCTGGCTCGACTCCACGCGCATCGACCGGCGCAAGCCCGAAGAGCGCGGCTTCGGCATGGTATTCCAGAACTATGCGCTGTTTCCGCACATGAGCGTGCGCAAGAATATCGGTTTCGGTCTCGCCATGCAGGGCGTGTCGAGGTCCGACATCGACCGTAAGGTCACCGAGGCGCTGTCGATCGTGCGGCTCGGCGATCAGGGCGACAAGTTGCCGGGCCAGTTGTCAGGCGGCCAGCAGCAGCGCGTCGCCATCGCGCGCGCCATCGTCATCGAGCCGCCGCTGGTTCTGATGGACGAGCCGTTGTCGAACCTCGACGCCAAGCTGCGGCTGGAAATGCGCGCCGAGATCCGCCGTATCCACGACCTGATCGGGTCGGCAACCATCTACGTCACGCACGACCAGGAGGAGGCGCTGTCGCTCGCCGACCGCATCGTCGTGATGCGCGACGGCACGGTGCGCCAGGTCGGCACGCCGCAGGAGCTTTACGCCAGCCCGGCGCACGCCGACGTCGCCGAGTTCATGGGCTACCGCAATCTGGTGAAGTCGAGCGCCGCCCGCAGCGGCAATGCCGTCAATGTCACGATTGGCGGCGCCGCGTTTGCGGGCACGCCAATCGGCAACGCCGTCAACGGGCAAGCGATAGTGGCGATCCGCCCCGACGATCTGAAGGCGGAGGCGGGCGGGCCGCTCGCCGTGACGGTGGAATCCGCGCAGTATCACGGCCGCAATTTCTATTGTTCGGGCCGCACCGGAGACGGTACCGAGCTTTATTTCATGGCCGATACGCTTGTCGCCAAGGGCGACAACATACGGCTTGCCGCCGATCCGGCACGCGTTCTCGTCTATCCGGGAGCGGCCTCATGACCGATCGGGCCATTGGCGCCGCCGCGCCGGAGCGCCCGCCGCTGCGCATCCGTCTCGCGTTGCGTGATCTCGACGGCGTGACGCTGCTCGCTGTGCCCGCGGTTCTGTTCGTGCTGGCGCTGTTTGTCTATCCGTTCCTCTACGGTCTTATCCTGTCGTTCGAGCCGAAAGCGGGCGGCTGGCTCGCCAACTATCGCAAGTTCTTCTCCGAGCCGTTCCTCTACGACACGGTCTGGACGACGTTTCGTCTCGCCGTGCCGGCCACCTTGATCAACGTGTTTCTTTCGATCCCGGTGGCGATGCGGGTGCGGCGTCTGCAGCGCCGCCGTGTCCTGACGACGATTCTGGTGGTGCCGATCACGCTCGGCACCGTGCTGATCGCCGAGGGCCTGCTGACCTATCTCGGTCCGCAGGGCTGGTTCAACCGCACGCTGGCGCTTTTCGGCATCGGCCAGGTGCGGCTCGTGCACAACTACATGGGCGTGATGCTGTCGCTCATCATGTCCGGCTTTCCGTTCACCTTCCTGCTGACGTTGTCCTATGTCACCGGCATCGACCCGTCGCTCGAGCAGGCCGCCTCGACGCTCGGCGCGCCGCCGCGCGCGCGATTTTGGCACATCATCATGCCGCTGCTGGCGCAAGGGCTGGCGATCAATCTCTGCCTGTCGTTCGTGCAGACCTTCTCGGTGTTCCCGTCCGCTGTGCTGCTCGGCGCGCCGGCCGGCGAAACGCGCGTGATTTCGATCGCAGCCTATCAGGCGGCCTACGAGCAATACGATTACTCGATGGCGTCGGCGGTCGCGATGATCATGGGTTTCGCGCAACTCTTTGTGATCTTGCTGATCCTTGCGGGACGTAATTTGCTCTATCGCGGCGCCGTCGGCGGCGGGAAAGGGTGAAGCCGATGGTCCAGGACAAATCGATCGGTGAGAGGCTGTGGGCCATCGCGATCTGGGCGCTGGTCATCTTCTTTATCGTCAACGTCATTGCGACCATCGCCGCGGTCGCCGTCGATTCTTTCGGCACCCGCTGGTTCAATTCATGGCTGCCGGTCGCCTTCACGACGCACTGGTACAAGTCCGCGTGGGACGAGTTCCAGCTCCGTGACGTTCTCATCGTCACCTTTGAGGTGGTCGGCGCCGTCGTGCTGCTGTCGGGCCTGCTCGGCGTTCCGGCGGCCTACGCGCTGGCGCGCCGCAATTTTCCGGGCAAGCCGCTCATCATCGTGCTGTTCTTGCTGCCGATGATGATCCCGCCCATTACCTTCGGCATTCCGCTGGCCACCGTGCTCTATCAGGCGCATCTGGGCGGCAACATGTCGGGCGTCATTCTGGCGAACCTGGTGCCGACCGTGCCATTCGTCGTGCTGGTGATGATCCCATTCATCGAACAGATCGACCCGCGCATCGAAGCGGCGGCCCGCGTGTTCGGGGCCGGCACCGGCCGCCTGTTCATGCACGTGCTGGTGCCGCTGCTCACGCCGGGCATCCTCGCGGCGCTGCTGCTGGTGCTGGTGCGCACCATCGCGATGTTCGAGCTCACCTTCTTCACCGCCGGACCCGATAGCCAGACGCTTGTCGTGACGCTCTATTACGCCGTCGGCTCGGCCGGCGTGCGCTCGAACCAGTCGATAGACGCCATGGCCGTGATCTATATGATTACGACCCTCGTCTGGCTGCTGCTTGCGCTGAAATTCGTCGATCCGACCCAGATCGTCACGCGCGTCAAGCGCGAGGCGGCCCACTGACTTCCGGAGTTGCCATGAGCCTGAGTCCATCGACCCGCGACAAGCTGAAGACCGTCAGCACCGCCACCATCACCACCGCGCTGTTCAAGCGCGGCCTGCGGCGGCAGATGATCCAGGACGTGCATCCGCTCAATCCGGGCTTCGGCAACATGGTCGGCGAAGCTTTTACGCTGCGCTACATCCCGGCCCGTGAGGACTTGAACCCGATCACGGTGTTCACCGACCGTAACCATCCGCAGCGCAAGGCGGTGGAGGAATGCCCGCCCGGCGCGGTGATGGTGATCGACAGCCGTCAGGACCCGCGCGCGGCCTCAGCCGGCTCGATTCTGGTGGCGCGCTTGATGAAGCGGGGCGTCGCGGGCGCCGTCACCGACGGCGGGTTTCGCGACTCGCCGGAGATCGCCAGGCTCAGCATCCCAACCTATCATAACCGCCCGGCCGCTCCGACCAACCTGACGCTGCACCAGGCTGTCGATATCAACGTGCCGATCGGGTGTGGCGACGCGCCGGTCTGGCCAGGCGACGTTATCGTCGGCGACGCCGAAGGCGTGGTGGTGATCCCGGCCGGCATCGCCGATGAGATCGCCAACGAAACCTTCGAGATGACGGCTTTCGAGGACTTCGTCACTGAGCAGGTGCTGGCAGGACGCTCGATCGTGGGTCTCTATCCGGCGACCGATCCGCAGACCACCGTCGACTTCCAGGCCTGGCGCAAGAAGAACGGGCGGTGAGCCAGTTCAAGACCATCGTTGTCGAGAGGCGCGACGCGATCGCGCGGCTGATCCTGTCGCGGCCGGAGCGCGCCAACGCGCTCAACGCGCAGATGCTCGACGAGATCAAGGCGGCGATGGACGACATCGAGTGCGACGGCCGGTCGCGCGTCGTCATTGTCACTGGCGCCGGCAAGGCGTTCTCGTCCGGTTTCGACCTCAAGGAACAGATGGAGCGCCGACCCACCGGCTTCGACCAGTGGCGCGCGGTGCTGCGCAAGGATTTCGACACCATCATGCGGTTCTGGCATTGCCCGCTGCCGACCATCGCAGCGGTGCGCGGGCCTTGCCTTGCTGGCGCCTGCGAGATGGCGATGGCCTGCGACATGACCATCGCCACCGAGGATGCGTTCTTCGGCGAGCCGGAATTGAAGTTCGGCGCCGGCATCGTCGCCATGCTGCTGCCGTGGCTGGCCGGGCCGAAGGTCGCCAAGGAGATCATCATGCTCGGTGACGATCGGGTGACGGCGGCGCGGGCGCGCGAGATCGGCATGGTCAATCGCGTGGTGCCGGACGGCGAGCTCGAAAGCACTGTGACGGCGATGGCACAGCATATCGCCGCGGTCGATCCCAACCTCATCAAGCAGACCAAGCGTGCCATCAACCGCGCGCTCGAGGCGCAGAACATGCTCGACGCGCTGGAGGAGGCGCTCGCCATCGATCTCGACATCGAGGGGCCGGGCTCGCCCGACAAGATCGCATTCATGGAGATCGCGCGGCGCGACGGCCTCAAGGCCGCATTGGCCTGGCGCGACGCCCGCTTTCCGGCCAGGAAATGACCGGCGCGCTGGCAGTCTGGCTGGGCGATGCGCTGACGGCGCTGACGCATCCGGTCGGCAGCGCCGCTGCCGAGCGTTGCAGCGGCGCTGAGCTCCTAAAGGTGGCGGATCGCGTCGCCACGACGCTGCGCGCTAAGGGCGCCACGCCCGATGAGCCGGTCCATCTGCGCATGGGCAACCGACCGGCCGATATCGGCGCTTTGCTCGGCATCTGGCGGGCCGGTGCCATCGCGGTGCCGGTCCATGTTTCTGCAGCGTCAACAACGATTGCGCGGCTGGAAGACTTGAGCCGCGCTCGTTTCCTCGTGAATGGCGACCGCATCGACGAGATAGCGCCAACGCCGCCACCGGCGCGCCCATTGCTCGCCGGCGCGGCGCTCATCATGTTTACCTCCGGCACCACCGGCGTGCCGAAAGGCGCCGTGGTTGGCCACGACCGCATGGCGGCCAAGCTGAAGGTGCTCGACGGCCTTCTCAACTTCCGCAGCGACGACGTCGTTCTGCTGCCGTTGCAGATGACCTTCATCTTCGGCCTTTGGGTCATGCTGCTTACGCTGTCCAGAGGCGCGCGGCTGGTGTTGGTGCCGAAGTTTTCGCCCGATGTGATGGCGATTGGCCTGCGTGACGCCACCGTGCTCGCCGCCGTGCCATCGGTCTATCGCGCGCTGCTGCTCGATCCGCCGCCGGCGCCCATGTTGCGCATGATGATGACCGGCGGCGAGGTATTGCCGCCGCATCTCGCGCAGGCGATGACGAAGTTTTCCAGCGCCGGCATTTTCGATCTCTACGGCCTGACCGAAACCGGCACCTGCGACTTCTGCCTCGCGCCGCCGGACGCGCCGCACGGCTTCGGCAGCATCGGCCGCGCTACGCCGCAGGTCGAGTATCGCATCGCGCCGAACGGCGAGCTGCAGATCAAGTCGCCGTTCGGCATGCTCGGCTTCCTCGACGCGCGGGAGCTCACAGCGGCATCGTTCGCCGACGGCTACTACAGGACCGGCGACCTCGCGCGTGAAATGCCCGATGGCTTCGTGCAACTGATCGGCCGCGCCAAGGAGATCATCTCGCGCGGCGGCACCAAGATCGCGCCGCTCGAGATCGACAACCTGATCGCCGAGCATCCTGCGGTCGCCGCCGCGCTCTGCGCCGGCGTGCCGGACGAGCGGTTGGGCGAGGTCGTGCATGCCGCCATCGTGCGCCGCGACGGTGCCAGCGTCGACGCTGTCGAATTACGCGAATGGCTGCTCAAGCGCACCGAGCGCTACAAGGTGCCGGAGGCATTCTACTTCGTCGATGCGCTGCCGGTCGGCGGCACCGGCAAAGGCGACCGCCGCGCCGTCACGGCGATGGCGGCGAAAGCGGCTGACTAGCGGTCGGCCTTCTGCGCCAGCCGCGCGCCGAGCCGCTTCAGGTCGACCACCATGCGCTCGTGCGTGCCGGCGCCGATGTCCTCGACGTCGTCGCGGGCGCTGACGTCGAACCAGATCCTGCGGCCTTCGATCTTGGTCACGGTCGCGGTGGCGGTCACCTGCAATCCGACCGGCGTCGCCGCCAGATGACGGACATCGATCGCGGTGCCGACTGCGCTTTCACCCGGCTCGAGATAGTCGCGCACCGCGTTGAGCGCGGCGTTTTCCATGGCGCGGATCATCATCGGCGTCGCGAACACCGGCGGCAGCGCCGTGTCCTTGAACTGGCTGGCGAGGTCTGCGCCCGTCACCTTCTGGGTGTAGATGCCGGTGGCGCCGACCGGAATGTCCCGCATGCTAATCTCTCCGCGGCTGTACGTGGCCGATCGCCGGCGCCAGCATGATCAGCAGCACGGCGCACAGCAGCGTCATCGCGAAGGCCGTCGCGGGAATTCCGGTGACGTCCCAGATCAGCCCGCTCAGCACAGGCGCGATCACCGCGCAACTATAACTGATCGTGAACATCGCGGCAGTGACTCGATGCACGTCGTCCGGCGGCGCGAGCAAAGGCGGCAATGCCAACGCCAGGATGAGAATGACGGCCGCCGCGCATCCGATCGCGGCCGCGCCCGCCACGACCCACAGGCCGGTGCCGAAAATGATGCCGGCGGTGGCGATCAGGCACAGCACGCCGCACAGCACGAATGGCCACGGCTTGCGCTCGAGCTTGGCCGCGAAGGCGAGCAGAACGATGGAGGCCGGGAGCTGGCCGACATTGAGCGCTGTCAGGGCCGGGCTGATCCATTCCGCCTGTCCGGTGCGCGTCAGGTAGTCCGGCAGGAAGGCGTTGGTGCCGAAATACATGGCGTTGACCGTGCCCAGCATGATGCCAAGCCGCCAGATCAGCGGGTCGTTCCAGTCCGGCCACCAGCGCCGCTTGGTCGTTGCGGCGGCGCTATGGGCACGGGGCGCCAGCAGCAGGATGAGGATCGCGATCGCCGCGACCGGCACGCTCCAGAAGGCGAAGGCGCGCTGCCAAGTGCCGGTGAGCGGCACGATCAGCGGAAGAGTCAATGCGACCGGGATGATTTCGCCGATCAGCAAGCCGTTGGTGTAGATCGCGGTGGCAAAGCCGATACGCTGCGGCGCCCAGTCGCGCACGGTCGGCGGCAGGCTGACCTGCATGATGGCGACGCCTCCCGCCATCACGATCGTCATCGCATAGAGCCACCACACGTCGTCGATCGCGCCGCGCAATGCGCCGCCGATCGCGGTGAGGACGAGACCGGTCACCAGCGCGGCGGTGATGCCGGTCCGCGCGATCAGCAGCGAGCCTGGCACTGCGGCGAAGGCGAGCAGCATCGAGGGCAGGCCGGTGAGGATGCCGACCTGCGTTTCCGACATGTGCAGGTCGTCATGGATCAGCGGGATGACGGGCGGCACCGCCAGGATGGTCAGCCGCAGGGCGTTGCCGGCAAGCCAGAGCAGCAGTAGCGAAAGCCAGATCGGCCGCGTCGAGGCAGCACTTTGCGAAAGGGTCATTGGCCCGGCGTCAGTGTCCGGCATCGCCCCGGCGACGCCAATGGAGGGGTCGCACCGTATCCGCTGCCTGCACGGCCTGTCGAGTTGGGGTGGCGCAGGGCTGCCCATCATTTCGGAAGATGAAATAAGGCTTCGCCATCCTGAAATCACCTTGACTCAGACCTGTTCCGCCTTTTTGCTTCGCGCCTCGGAGGAAACCAAAAATGGACGCAAAAGTTTTGCCCGGCCCCGGCGTAAGGGGGCACGCTCCGGTCAACGGTCACAACAAGGAGCAGGACAGCAAGGCCAGCCGCCACAGTATCCAGTCGGTCGACCGGGCGCTGCTGCTGCTCGAAACGATCGCCGACATGGGCGGCGAGGCGACGCTCACCGAGCTGTCGAACCGCACCCGGCTCAACATCTCGACGTGCCATCACCTGCTGGCGACGCTTATCAAGCGCAACTTCGTCGCCAAGGTGCCGGGCCGCCGTCATTACGCGCTCGGCGGCCGCATCCTCTACATCGGACATGCCTGTCTCCAGGTCGACCTGCCGCGCCGCGCCCAAGCCTATCTCGAGGACATCAACCGCAAGACCGGCGAGACCGTGCATCTCGTCACGTTGCAGGGCGACAATCTCGTCGTGCTCTCGGTGCGCGAAGCGACGCACGCGGTGCGCGTCGGCACCGGCAAGCTCGGCCGCCACGACGCGCCGCACGCCGCCGCCGGCGGCAAGGCGATCATGGCCTGGCTGCCAGACGACGAAGTCCGCCGCGTGCTCGGCCCGACGCTCAAGCGCTGGACCAACAACACCATCGTCGATCATGACAAGTTCTTCGAGGAGCTGCGCACCGTCCACCGGGACGGCTACGCGGTCGACCGCGAGGAATACCTGCCGGGCGTGATCTGCATCGGCGCGGCGATCCGCGATCATGCCGGCGCCGTGGTTGGAGCGATCAGCGCCTCGACGCCGACCATGCGCGCCAACGACAAGCATCTTGCGTTGATGCGCGAAACCATCATGGAGGCGGCGCGCTCGCTGTCGACCGAGTTCGGCTATCACGCCTCGCAGGGTCACTCCGAGCGGCAGCAGGTCGCCGGCTGACAGGCAGCCGGGTGGAGTCATGTAGAGCCTGCAAAGCTCCGCCACCCGACTTGCTCGCTACCGCTCACAGTCACCCTCCCTGCAAGCGAGGAGGGATCAGGAACCGCCGCCTCGCTTGCTGCTTGTCAGGGACATGGCTGACGAACGCCCCGATATCCAGTCTCTCAAGGCGCTGCGCGAAGCGGAAGCAGGCTGCACGCGCTGTCCGCTCTACAAGAACGCCACGCAGGTCGTGCCGGGCGAGGGTCCGGCACACGCCCGCATCATGATGGTCGGGGAGCAGCCGGGTGATCAGGAGGACCTGGCCGGCAAGCCGTTTGTCGGGCCGGCGGGCCGCGTGCTCGATCGTGCTATCGCCGATGCGGGTATCGATCGCAAGCTGGTGTTCGTCACCAATGCCGTCAAGCATTTCAAATTCGAGCCGCGCGGCAAGCGACGGCTACACAAGCGGCCTAACGCCCATGAGATTGATCGTTGCCACTGGTGGCTCGACATCGAGAAGACGCTGGTGAAACCGGAGATCGTGGTGGCGCTCGGCGCTACGGCGGTGCGCAGCATCGCCGGCAAGCCGCTGGCGGTCGGAAAAATCCGCGGCCGTTTTATCGCAATGGCGACGGGCGGCCGCTTTCTGGCGACCATCCATCCGTCCTATCTGCTGCGCATCCAGGACGAAGCCGATAAACACAAGCAATACAGGATGTTCGTTGACGACCTCGTGCGGTGCCGCGAAGCGCTCGAACATGCTGCCTGAAGTTCGGCGGAACTTCCGCGCCTTTCGGCGGTTCGCAGTAGAGCACCGACGGAGCGTTCGATGACCAGGCGCGAGAAAAAGCCGACGCAGCATCAGGACAAGGACAACGTGAAAGAGCGCGAAGACCGCGTCGATATCGCGGTCGAAGACAGCTTCCCGGCCAGCGACCCGCCAAGCTTCACGCCGATCGGTGGTGAAAAGGAAGATGCCAGGCCGCTCAAGCGGATCAGGAAATAGCGGCGGTCTACCGCTGCCGAACGAGGCGTAACACGAGGAGCGCCCCATCGTCGGGTTGCCCGACGCTTAGTGGTCGACGATGTAGGCTTTCGAATTCAGCTCGTCCTTGTCAGGCAAGGGAGTCACATGACTGCCGCTGTGCAGGTCGACACCGGTCGTATAGCGGCGGTGAACACGCCGCTCGACATGCCGCTTGTGCGGGGTCGTGGTCGCCGGGCTGCTCACGGTTGTCATGTCGGTCGATGAGGCGCTTTGAGCCGATGCAGCCGCCAGGCCAAACGACATCGCCGACGCGGTCGTGATGGCGATGATGATGGGTTTTATGAGTGACATAGAGATCGTCTCCTCCGCGATGCTAAACAGAAGACCGCCGTTCGGCGGCCTTCTGTTACGAGTTGTGCAGTGGCGCTATTTGACCTTCGCGCCGGCGTTGATGTCGGAATTGGTCTTCACGTGACCTGACGCGCGACCTGGCGCGTAACCTGACGCGCCCACCGAGCCGTTCGCCGAACCATTTGTCTGCATCTGATGGCCGGACGAATAGCCGGGTGCTCCGGTCGTACCTCTCACAGAACCCTTGTTCTGCATCTGGATACCCGGCGTATCGGCTTTGGCACCCGTATGCATGGAACCCGACACGCTTCCGGCCATCGCCGCACCAGAGGCAATCAAAAACGCTCCGGCCGTCGCGGCCGCAATCAAGGTCTTCATCACGGTCCTCCTTGCTTGTGAGACCGGAGGCAAACACTTCGGGTCCGGATGCCGTTCCCGAAGGAACCGGGGCTATTTCGCGGCGATAACGCGTACCGGCTTGCCGTCGAGAAAGGCGCGGATGTCTTCGACGATGTCGGCGAAATAGGTGCGGTAGTTCTGCTCGCTGACATAGCCGAGATGCGGCGTCAGCACGACGTTGTCGAGCTTGCGGTAGGGATGATCGAGCGGCAGCGGCTCGGTCTCGAACACGTCGAGCCCGGCGCCGGCGATCGTCCTGTCCTGCAGCGCCTTGAGCAGCGCGGCCTGGTCGACGATCGGCGCGCGTGCGGTGTTGATGAGGTAGGCGCCCGGCTTCATGCGGCCGATGTCGGCGGCGGTGACGAGGCCGCGCGAACGGTCCGACAGGACGAGGTGGACGGTGACAACGTCCGCCTTCGCGAACAGCTCCTCGCGCGTCGCGTAGCCGACGCCCACCTCCTGGCATTTCCCCGGCGTCAGGTTCTGGCTCCAGGCGATGACATTCATGCCGAAGGCCTTGGCGACGCCGGCGACACGCTGGCCGAGCTTGCCGAGTCCGACGATGCCCAAGGTCAGGCCCTCGATGTCCTTGCCGATGGTGATTTGCCACGGCTCGCCGGCCTTCATGCGGGCGTTCTCGAAGCCGATGCGGCGGGTCAGCTCGAGCAGCAGGCCGAACACGATGCCGGTGGTCGGATTGCCGGTGGCGCGGGTGCCGCACACGGTGACGCCGCGCGCGGTGGCCGCGGCGACGTCGAACGAATTGTTGCGGGCGCCGGTAGTGATCAGCAGCTTGAGGTCGGGCAGCGCCTCGATGACCTGGCGCGGGAAGGGCGTGCGCTCGCGCATGCCGACCACGATGGGAAACCCTTGCAGAGCCTTGATCGCCTGGTCCCGGCCGGCAAAGGGTTTGGTGAAGACCTTGAGTTCGACGTCCTTGGAGACAGGGGACCAGTCGGCAAATTTGAGCGCGACGTTCTGGTAGTCGTCGAGAATGGCGGCCCTGATGGTCATGTCCCGTCCCTTGTGGTTCCTGCCCGGGCGGGACTAAAGCCGCTCGCGGGAGCGATCACAAGGCGGGCAACTCCGCTCATTCACGCGAAAGCGGGAATCCGGGGCTACAGGCGCGGCGCGACCGACTCCAGGGCCCTGCTGTCGCGGGGACGAACGGCGGCCAGAACGGCTTCGGACCCGTCCGGGTCGCCGTACTTGGCGCGCCAGGCGGGGCCGGGACCACGCATATAGTGGCGCTCGGGGCGATAGCCGTCGAACAAGAGGGCGGTGAATTCGAGCCAGAACTTGGCAATCCCGGTCAGGATGCCTGTGGCGGTCGACGCGGACATGTGGGCAATCGCACGGCCCATGACAAACTCCCGAACCGGGCGCCATGGATTTCGCTTCGGGTCGGCGCCCGTACTCCTGTGTCGCGTCCCCACGCGACCAGGTTCACGCCGGGAATTTGACTCGAGTTTTATTAAGGTGGCGTTTGTGGCGACGGGGTGTCGAACAGATTATTCGAGGAATCTTTCCTCACAGCGTTGCCAATTGGTTGCCGCAGCGCGCTTGCCCTTAAGGGTTCCGCTCGCTACATCAGCGCGACTTTCCGACATGTTTTGCAACATGGCGTGTGCGGCGGCCGCGCGGGGCGGCGCGCTGTTCGGCAAATCCGAGGGTTTCAATGAACGGCCGGCAATTCATCTACCATATGCAGGGTCTGACCAAGACCTATCCGCCTTCCCGCAAGGTGCTCGATAACATCAATTTGTCGTTCTACCCGGACGCCAAGATCGGCGTGCTCGGGGTCAACGGCTCGGGCAAATCGACCCTGCTCAAGATCATGGCCGGCATCGATACCGAGTTCACCGGCGAGGGCTGGGTCGCCGAGGGCGCCCGGGTCGGTTACCTCGAGCAGGAGCCCCAGCTCGACCCCTCGAAATCCGTCCGCGAGAACGTCATGGAGGGCGTCGCCGCCAAGAGGGCGCTGCTCGACCGCTACAACGAGCTGGCGTCGAACTACTCGGACGAGACGGCCGACGAGATGGCCAGGCTGCAGGACGAGATCGACGCCAAGAATCTGTGGGACCTCGACAGCCAGGTCGACCAGGCGATGGACGCGCTGCGCTGCCCGCCGGACGACGCCGAGGTCGCCAAGTTGTCGGGCGGCGAGCGGCGTCGCGTCGCGTTGTGCCGGCTGCTGCTCGACCAGCCCGATTTGCTGCTGCTCGACGAACCGACCAACCATCTCGACGCGGAAAGCGTGAACTGGCTGGAGGGCCATCTGCGCAACTATCCGGGCGCGATCCTGATCGTGACCCACGACCGCTACTTCCTCGACAACGTCACCGGCTGGATCCTCGAGCTCGATCATGGCCGCGGCATCCCGTACCAGGGCAACTACACGTCGTGGCTCGCGCAGAAACAAAAGAGGATGGAGCAGGAGGGCCGCGAGGACGAGGCGCGGCGCAGGACTCTTGAAAGGGAGTCCGAATGGGTCAACTCCTCGCCCAAGGCGCGGCAGGCCAAGTCGAAGGCGCGCTACGAACGCTACGAGGAGCTGCTCAAGGTTGCCAACGCCAAGGTCAATACCGTGGCGCAGATCATCATTCCGGTGGCCGAGCGGCTCGGCAACAACGTCGTCGACTTCCAGAGCCTCAAGAAGGGGTTCGGCGACAACCTGCTGATCGACGATCTCACCTTCAAGCTGCCGCCGGGCGGCATCGTCGGCGTCATCGGCCCGAACGGCGCCGGCAAGACCACCCTGTTCCGCATGATTACGGGCCAAGAGAAGCCGGACGGCGGCTCCATCACCTTCGGGGACAGCGTCAAGCTCGGGTATGTCGACCAGTCGCGCGACGCGCTCGACGGCAACAAGACGGTGTGGGACGAGATCTCGAACGGGCAGGACATCATCCTGCTCGGCAAAAAGGAAGTGAACTCCCGCGCCTACGTGTCGTCGTTCAACTTCAAGGGCGCCGACCAGCAGAAGAAAGTCGGCGCCTTGTCGGGCGGCGAAAGGAACCGCGTCCATCTCGCCAAGATGCTGCGCTCCGGCGCCAACCTGCTGCTGCTTGACGAGCCGACCAACGATCTCGACGTCGAGACGCTGCGTGCGCTCGAGGAGGCGCTGGAGGACTTCGCCGGCTGCGCCGTCATCATCAGCCACGACCGCTGGTTCCTCGACCGCATCGCCACCCACATCCTCGCTTTCGAGGGCGACAGCCATGTCGAATGGTTCGAAGGGAACTTCCAGGATTACGAGAAGGACAAGATGCGCCGGCTCGGCACCGACAGCATCATTCCGCACCGGCTCAAGTACAAGAAGTTCAGCCGCTGATGGCATTCCGTTGTCATTGCCGGGCTTGACCCGGCAATCGATGAAGGCGGCGTAACTGTTCGGCCTTGCGCAAGGTGCGCTCATGCTGAACGTCATCATGGATGCGCGGGTCACGCCCGCGCGCGACACTGGGGGGTGGCGAAGCCTGGTCGACTTTAATCAGCAAATCGCCACAATGGCGTGGTGCCGTGACCTGTCGTTCGCCGGGGCGCCATCATGAAGAAGCTGCTGACCGTCGGTCTTGCCATTGCGTTCGCCGCGCATGCCGCGGCCGCGCTGGCGCAGGCCGACACAAGCAAAAAGCCGGAGAAGAAGCCGCTGCCCGACATCGACAAAAGCCCGTGGTCGGCCACCATCACCAATCACGACAACGGCTTCACCGGCACCTCGAAGATGATCATCAAGCGCGACATGGGGCAGGGCTGGTCGGTTGGCGGCCAGATGATCACGCCCTACCAGGACCAGCGCATCGGCGGCAGCGGCGCGCCGGGCCTGCGCGACGACCTCGACGGTCCCAAGCACGGCACCATGTTCGGCCCGGTGTTCGAAAAGCAGTTCTGACCGCGCCTCCGGCCATCTCGACGAAGAATGCGCTGCGTTCTCGAGTGCCATCACCGGGACAAGCCCGATATGGCAGATGAAAGACTTGCGCGTCCTACTGCGCCTTCGTCTTCTTCATCGTCTTGTGCGGCTTGGCCTTGACCTCCTTGGCCGGCTGCGTTTCGTGATAGAGGCCGCACCACATTGCCTCCTTCTGCGTCAACTCGCGATGCTCGGTGGCGCCGGTGTAAGCGCCCATCACGAGGAGCGGGATGGCGCACAGCACCTGTGCCGAGGCGACGCCCGGCGCGGCGACAAGCCCGGCGACAGCGATGGCCACGGCAGTAATTTTTCTCATGGGTCGGTCCCCCTGTGAATGGCACGCCCAGCAAAGCATGCTGCAGGACCAAAGGGAACGTAGGCGGAGAGGCACGTCCCCAGGCGACGATAAAAGTGACGCAGTGTCCCGTCCTTGCGCGGCGTCGGCCGCCCCACAAATGCCTCGCCCGAATCGCCTATAAGTCGCAGCGAAACGGAGATGTCCCGCCGATGTCGATGTCCGCCGGCGAGCCGGTCATCTTGCGCGACGCCAGAGGACTGCCGCATTGCCGCAACTCATCTTCTCGTCCCGCCGGCCTCACACCAACGATGGCCGGCGAAAGCGAGGCCTCCGGGAACCAATGAGGTGGCCATACTTCGGGTACTTGCGATCGCCGGATCATCCGGTTTCGCGGGTGATAACAGCGACGTGTGGCGTGCTGCTCTGCCTCCTGTTCGCGCACGCTGCTTTCGCCGATCCCGCATTCGACGCCTTCCTGCAGTCGCAGTGGCCGGCGGCGGAGCGGCTCGGCGTGTCGCGCGCCACGTTCGATTCGGCGATCAAAGGCCTCGAACCGGACCTGTCGCTGCCCGATCTCGTCATTCCCGGGCGGCCGGAGAAGCCGCCGCCGCAGGCCGAGTTCGTGCTGACGCCCTCGCAGTATTTGAAGGAGTCGACCTTCGCACGGCTCGCCGCGCAGGGCCAAATGCTGCGCGCGAAGTACCGCGATACGCTGGCGCGCATCGCCCGCGAGATCGGCGTACCGGGCGACGTCGTGCTGGCGATCTGGGCGCGCGAGACCGATTATGGCCGCTACAAGTTGCCGCACGACGCGGTGCAGGTGCTTGCGACCCAGGCCTATACCGGCTGGCGCAGAGAGTTCTTCGCCAACGAGTTCGCGCACGCGCTCAAGATGCTGCAGGACGGTGTGCCGCGCAGCGAATTGCGGTCGTCCTGGGGCGGCGCGGTCGGGCTGACGCAATTCCTGCCATCGGAATTCTACAAGTATGGCACGGATTTCGACGGTGACGGCAAGGTCGACATCTGGAATTCGGTGCCTGACGCGCTTGCGTCGGCGGCGAAGCAGCTTGCCGGCAAAGGCTGGCAGCGCGGCGAGCCGTGGGCTTTCGAGGTCAAGGTGCCGGCGAGCATCGATTGCACCATTGCCGAGCCGGCACACAAACTGACGATCCGGCAATGGGTGGCGCGTGGCGTGCGGCGCGCCGACGGGCAGCCGTTCTCGGCGCGCGATCTATCAATCGAGGCGTCGCTGCTGATGCCGGAAGGCACCACCGGCCCGGCGTTCCTCACGCCGGCCAACTACTACGTCATCAAAGAATACAACTACTCCGACCTCTACGTGCTGTTCGTCGGCCATCTCAGCGATTTGATCGGCGGTGGCGGGCCGTTTGTCGCGCCGTGGGGCAAGACATCGCAACTGCGCACGCGCGACGTCGAGGCGATGCAGAAGCGACTGACCACGCTCGGCTTCTACAAGGACAAGATCGACGGCAAGGCGGGGATGCTGACGCGCTCGGCGCTCGGCGCGTTCCAGAAGGCGCGGGGCCTGAAGGTCGATTGCTGGCCGAGTGCGGCGGTGCTCGGTGCGATGAAATGACAACGCCGTGGCAGCGGCATGCGGCCACGGCGTTTTGTACGAGGTATTTCGTAAGCTCCGGCTTCGCGGATGATCAGGCTCAAATCGGCCGATCCATCCGCCGCCGTTACGTCTTGCTCAAGGGCAGATAAAGCGCGGCCGGCTCCAGCGGATCGGACGGCCATAGGCGTCGAATGCGACCGGCCGGCGCGCCCAGTAACCGCCGGGGCACTCGACCGGATACGGCGCGCCGTAGCCCTGGTAGACGACGTAGCCTGGGGCCGGCGCGTAGTAGTGCGGCTGGCTGTTGGCGATGGCGCCGCCGATGATCGCGCCGGCGGCGAGACCGCCGATGACGCCTGCGCCGATCGCGCAGCCATCGCAACGCGCTTGCGCCGGGGCAGGCGCGGCCAACGTGCCGGCTGCAACCGCGGCGACTGTCGCGAGAGCAATCAGAGCCTTCTGCATGTGGGTTCTCCCCCGTTTCGGTCTCGGCCGGTATGGCCGCTGCAAGCTGAGAATCAGAGATGGACTGGCACTGTTAACGTGTC
The DNA here is from genome assembly GCA_029980465.1 of Pseudolabrys sp. Classification (GTDB taxonomy): domain Bacteria; phylum Pseudomonadota; class Alphaproteobacteria; order Rhizobiales; family Xanthobacteraceae; genus Pseudolabrys. The sequence goes on along the minus strand of JARYIJ010000001.1, from coordinate 832,161 downwards.
GGGACTTGGGCTGTAAACTCTGGGGCTGTAAACTCTGGCCGCAGTCGTTGGCGGAAAAAAGCCCGGCGTTAGCCGGGCCTTTTTAACATGGTTCGGCATCTGTGCTCTATCTAGCGGCAGACACGCACGGCCCGCCAGCCGTACGGCGTCCAGTGCCGGTGCCACCAGCAGTGCGGCCCGTAATAATAGGCCGGAGCTGGCGCATAATAGTAGCCGGGGCCGTAACCGTAATCGTAATAGTGCGGGCCCGCGATCGCCGAGCCGATGATCGCACCGGCGGCAAGACCGCCGATCACGCCCGCGCCGACGGCGCAGCCGTAGCAATGGGCTTCTGCCTTCTGCGGCGCCGCAGTCAGGCCCGCGACGGCAAGGGCAGCGGCGGCTGCGATTCCGGTCAGGGTTTTCAACATGACACACCTCCTAGTCGAGGGTTCTCTCGACCCTATAACGTCCAACCTGACCGGAAGGTTCGCGCCTGGCGCCTGAATGGAGGCTGAACGCCTTGTTCGAGCTTGGAAAAAGCCGGCGGTTCCGATCACAGCCTTGCGATCAGCGGCGCGTCCGGCGCCTGGCCTTTTTCCGGGAGGCCCGCTTCTTCGCCGCCGCCTTATGGCGCGGTTTCAGCGCCTGCCGGCCGATCTCGCTCAGAAACACGCGTTCGATCGGCTCGCTCAGCCGTGCGACCGCCTTCTTAAGCGGCAGCCATGCGACGGCGCGGATGTCGCGCATCAGCCTGCGTGGCTCGCCGCCCGTGCTCTGCATCCGCCAGAACTGCACCACCTTCGGCTTGCCGCCAGCCCAGTACGAGGTGGCGCCGAGGAATTCGCGGACGCGGACATTCTCGCCGGTTTCCTCGACGACTTCGCGGCGCGCAGCGGCGAGAGCCTTCTCGTGCCGCTTCAGCTTGCCCTTCGGCAGCACCCAGGCCTTGTCCTTGCGGCGCTGCACGACGGCGATCAACGGCCGACGTCCGCGCCGCGTGACGATGCCCCCGGCTGCAAGAGTCGTCCCCTGTCTTGCTTTGCGCCGCTTCATGATTCGTCCCGGAGCGGCATCTTACTCGCCATGACCGTTACTCGCCATGACCGGCAATGACAGCGCCAGCGGCGGCGTGCCACTGTCGTGGCGAGAGCGATGGAGGCGAAGATGGCGAGGCAAGCGGCTCGAAAACGGACAAGAGACGGTGAGGATCGCGTCGGCAAGCGCGTCGTCTTCGACCGCGAAACGTGGGGCGCCATCGATCTGCTTGCTCGCGATCAGATGAAAGATATCCAGGAGATTACCGAGGAGGCGTTCCGCGATCTTCTCAGGAAGTACGGGCGCAGCGCCGATTTTCGCGAAGCGTTGAAGCTGAGTGCGCGGGCGGCATCGCAATCCGCCGCCAAGAAAGCCCCGGCAAAGAAGCGGCGCTAGGTCGTCTGCTTTTTGGGCCGCGGCGACGACTGCGGCAACCGTGCGCGAATCTGATTGTAGGCGCGAATGAACGGCGCGATCAGTTCGCCGGTGATGGTATGCGCAGGATATTGGTCCGGCTCGACGCCGAACGAGATCTTCTCCCGTTCTCTGGCCGGTACATAGAGCGTGCCGAACATCCAGTCCCACAGAGCGAGGCAACTGCCGAAGTTGCGATTGAAATGCTTCGGGTCGTTCGAGTGGTGGATCTGATGATGCGCGGGGCTCACGAAAATGCGGCCGAGCCAGCCAGTGAACGAGATCCAGATGTTGGTGTGCTGCAGGTGGACGTAGGCGTAGATGAAGAACACCAGAATGACGTTGTGGTCCGACAGCACATATATTTTCGTCGTCTCGCCGAGAAAATAATGGGTGAAGCCGCTGGCAATCGCTGTCGCCAAAGCGAGAATGTTGGTGAAGACCCACGTATAGACCGGATGGACGCGAAAGTTTGTCAGCGGCGTCAGCACCTCGGCCGAATGATGGACCTTGTGGAATTCCCAGAGGACGGGGACGCGATGGCTGAGCCAATGGTTGAACCAGTATCCCAGCTCGTAGGCCAGAAACAGCACGACCGTCACGACGGCGCGCGAAGCGACGTCTGGCAGCGGCGCCGGCCCCGGTTCTCCGAACATACGAACAAGGCCGCCGACGATGCCGTTCGTGACGGTCTGGAACGTCAGCACGCCCCAGCCGATGACGAGGCTGAGAACGAAGAGATTGAAGTAGAGATAGCCCAGATCGGTGTAGCTCGACGGACTTGCGACAACGTGTTTCGGAAATAGCGCGCGCAGGATTGTTCTCGGCCGCACGCGCCGGCCATGCGCTATCCGCTTATAAGCGTAATACGCCGTCGCGATCGCGAGTGCGGTGGCCAGCGACGCGAACGAAAACTCCGATCCGAGCGAAAACAAGAGTCCGCTCAGCTGAGTCCAGAAATAGGAAACGTTGGAGATAAAATCCACGTCAGGCTCCGCGCGGAGGCAGTTCACCTAACCCGATCGCAGTAAACATTACGTTGTAATGCCGGTTGAAATTTAAACGCCGGCATTTGGCGGCGTTTTCCGGGGGCGAATGCGACTGCAGCCGGCATTTGAGGGCGTGTCCACGCTGCCGAGTTTGCATGCCGAAGCAGATTTCGCGCCCGGGCCTCAAACGGGACGAGGGCGACGAACGCTCGCCGCCCCGGATCTCCGGCCAGACGCGCTTCCGCGTCCCGAACTTATTTTCCGCCGGCTTCCGTGTCGCGTGCCTCGCGCCCGGCCGGTATGCTAAAAGCCGATCCCTGCCAGAACTCGGAAAACGGGAGAGACGCCGTGCTCGATTGCACCTGGGACCACATCCATTTGCGCAGCCCCGATCCGGAGGCGACCGCCGTCTGGTTCGAACGGGTTCTGGACGCTCAAGTGATCCGAACGATGCAGCAGGGTAAGCCGCGGGTCGATCTCAAGCTCGGCGGCGCCAGCATCTTCATCGCGCCAGTGGCCGCGGGAGACGGCGTCAACGCGCCGCCGAAGACTCCGTATCAGGGTCTCGACCATTTCGGCCTGTTCGTGAAGAATCTCGACGCTGTCGTGGCCGGTCTCAAGAGCAAGGGCGTCGAGTTCACGATGGAGCCGAATTCGCCGCGGCCGGGCATCAAGATCTGCTTCATCCGCGGGCCGCAGGGCATCTCGATCGAGCTGCTCGAGCGCGATCCGAAATACACCTGAGTCCGTTCGGGTCTTGCGCGGGGCCGCCTTGCCGCTGCCGCTCCGCGCGTTACGCTGCAGGCGGCGCTTGACGAGAGGAGACCGGCGATGGCCTTCACGGTGACCAGCAACAGCTTCAAGGACGGCGATTACCTTCCGAAGGAGCACATCCTGTCGGCGGATTTCGGTTTCGGCTGCGCCGGCGGCAACAGCTCGCCGCATCTGGCATGGCGCGGCGCGCCGGATGGCACCAAAAGCTTCGCCGTCACCTGCTACGACCCGGACGCGCCAACCGGTTCCGGCTTCTGGCATTGGCTCGTCGTCAATATCCCGGCGACCGTGACGGAGCTGGCGGCGGGGGCGGGGAGCGCCGGCGGCAGGATGCCGGCCGGGTCGCTGATGACGCGGACCGATTTCGGCAAGCCCGGCTACGGCGGCCCGTGCCCGCCCGAGGGCGACCACCCGCACCGCTATCTGTTCACGGTCTTCGCCGTCGGCAAGGACAAGATCGACGTCGGCGCGGATACCTCGGCCGCGGTGGTCGGCTTCAACCTTCACTTCGCGACCTTGGCGAAGGCCTCCATCATGGGCCTGTTCAAGCGCTGACGCCGGCGTCAGCTTCAGCCGTCCTCGACATCGGTGTCCGGCCGGTCGCTGCCCCGGGCGACCTCGCGGTGCCACTGGCCGCTTTCGTCTTCCCATTCAATGGTTTCGGTGCGGCCGCCGACCCGCTGTTCGGCGGCGGCCCGCCGGGCGGCTTTCAGGGCCTGTTCGTGGGTATTGAAACGCTCGGAAAAGACGTCGCCGACCTTGTAGGCCCAGCCGTCGTCGTGGCGCACGATCCGGTATGTGACATGGCTCATGGCGGCTCCCTCCAGACCGGCAACTCCTTCCAGACCGGCAATTTGTGACCCGGCTCGGACAAGGGCGCAAGAGACCGGTTCCCCAATCGATGCAGGGCTGCTATGGAACCAGCTTCGCCCCTCGGGGATTGTCGGAATGCTTCATCCCGCCGCCGGGGGGTCCGGTTCCAAGCTGCCTGTCATTTAGGAGGATATTGCTATGCGGTTTCCGTCAGGATTTCGTGCGTTGTTTGTCGCCATCGCTGCGCTGACCGGCGCGGCGGTCACGACGGTGGCCGTCCCGTCGGCGGCCTATGCCGATAGCGGCACCGTCAGCATCCGCATCTTCAAGGCCGGCTTCGTGATCGGCGGTTCGGCCGGCAGCGGCGTCCTGCACTTCCACGGCCGCAACTATCCGCTCAGCGTTGGCGGCCTGAGCTATGGCTTCACCTTCGGCGCCTCCGAGACGCACTTCAACGGCCGCGTCACCCACATCCGCCGTCCGTCCGACATCGCCGGCGTCTACGCCCAGGCCGGCGTGGGCATCGCGGCGATCCACGGCGGGCAGGCTGTGGTGCTGACCAACCAGAACGGCGCCGTGCTGACGCTGACCGGTACGCAGAACGGCTTGATCGTCTCCGCTGATCTCAGCGGTCTTGCGCTCGGCCTCAAGTAGGCTGTTTTCTCCGATCCGCGAAAGGGCGCGTGGCGCAGGCCGCGCGCCCTTTTCGCTGCGCGCTAGATGGTGCGGTAGCCGCCGTCCGCCATGACGATGGTGCCGGTGACGTAGGACGACATGTCCGACGCCAGAAAGACCGCCGGGCCGACGATGTCGTCCGGCTTGCCGGCGCGGCCGAGCGGCGTGTGGTCGAGGAAGATCTGGGTCAGCGCCGGATTGTTGACGCGCACCGCGGCGTTGAGCGGCGTCTCGATCAGCCCGGGGCCGATGGCGTTGACGCGCACGCCGTCCTTGCCGAGCTCGGCGGCGAGCGCCTTGGTGAAGCCGAGCACGCCATGCTTCGACGTCGTATAGGCGGCCGAATTCGGCGTGCGCACGTGCAGGAACGACTGGATCGAGCCGATATTGACGACGCGGCCCTTGGCGGCGCGCAACTGCGGCAGGAAGGCGTGCGTGACGTTGAATACGCCGTTGAGGTTGATCGCCATGATGTCCTGCCAGTCCTTGAGGAAGGCGGCCTCGTCGCCGGCGAACGGGTTGCGCCGGTTGATGCCGGCATTGTTGACCAGCACCGAGACGGCGCCGATCGTGTCGGCGACCCTCTTCGCCATCGCGAAGCAGTCGTCGCGCTTCGTCACGTCGAGCGCGAAGCCCGCCGCGTCGCCGCCGGCCGCCTTGATCTCCTGTGCGACCTCGGCGGCGCCGGCTTCGTTCATGTCGAGCACGACGACGCGGGCGCCTGCCCTGGCGTAGCCCTGCGCGATGGCGCGGCCGATGCCGGACGCAGCCCCGGTGACGGCGGCGATGTGGCCTTTCAGCAAGTCGGTCATGGATATTCCTTCGGCGGTTCCCGGTTCGGTTGCGGAACAGGATAGCGGGCTATGATGCCCGTGAGGAGCCTTTCGGATGCGCCACGCCAGACGGCGAGAGCGATGCGCCGGAACGTTAATTGCAGTTCATGATTGAACGACTGCCGGCACTTTCCCGTTATGAGAGCAAGGATCAGCGCGGGCGTCGGGTTCCCGGCCGCGCGACGGCGCCCAGAGTCCGCGATCCGATCTGGTCCCGTTCAGACGTCTGTCGAAAGGAGACCGTCATGCCTGAAACCCGAGCCATTACCAACAAATGGCAGGATTGGGTCAATCTCATTCTGGCCATTTGGCTGTTCATTTCGCCGTGGGCGCTGTCGTTTGCTCCGGCCACGGCGGGTGCATCCGTTGCCGCCTCATGGACGGCGTGGATTCTCGCCATCGTGATCGGCGTATTCTCGATCGCCGCGCTGGTCCGCGCCCAGCCCTGGGAGGAGTGGATCAACATCGTCGCCGCGGTGCTGCTCTTCATCTCGCCGTGGGTGCTGCGTTATTACAGCGTCAGCCACGCCGCGATGGGGAACGCGCTCATCATCGGCGCGATAACCTTCATCCTCGCGATCTGGGACCTCAACACCCAGCCCGGCATGGCGTCCCATACTCACGCCTGACGCCGCTCAAACGGGAACGGCCGCGCGCTCGCGTGCTTCGGCGCGCGGCCGTTCGTTTTTGCAAATGGCAAATTTCGCCGCGCGTCCGCGTCGGGCGCGACGCAGCGGCGGCAGAGTCTGCGCGCGCCTTACGTCCGCTTCGCCAGAATGGCGTCGCGCTGCTTGACGAGCTTGTCGAGCTCCGCCTGCTGATCGGCGATGCGGTCGGCGTTGCGGCTTTCGTCGCCGGCGCCGGACGACGCGGCAGCCTGCTCGATGAGCTGGCGGATGTTGTCGCGCAGCATCGCGATGCGGTCCTCGAGGTCGCCCAGAAGCAGCGTGCTTTCGTTGTCGTCGGCCATGGGTGTCGTGCCCGATCTTGTTGACGTGTCGCGGCAATGGTCGGCAAGGCGAAGGCGGTTGTCAAACGCGGGAAATCCCGTAGTGCGAACGGCGTTCCACGTTCGGCTGTCATCACGTGTATCCGCCTCCGTGTCCCGGACGCGGTGCAGCACGAGCCATCACTGCGTTGACGCGCGCCTTCGACGCACTATGGCGAAATGGTGCACCGCAGAGCCGGGACCCCGATTATACGCAAAGAAACCGGGATCCCGGGTCTGCAGCGCATCGTTTCGCTTCGTTCACGCTGCGCTGCGCCCGGGACACGAGTTTGAAAACCTGGAGTCATTTCCGGCCAGACCTCTCAGGATGAGGAATAATGGCAGGCATGCGTCATCGCCCCCGTTGTCTGGCCGGCGCGGGGGCGCCCGTCGTCCGTTTCCCCGGCCGGCAGGCCGAGGGTCATGGAGCGCCGGTCGGCGCACCATCGGTCCCGGTGCGAGCGGGACCACACACGCTGGTGAGGCGTGTCGCGCGTCCGGCGAAGACGCGCTCGCCTCCCGGCGCTCCACGGCGGCTCTCGCGTGAGGCCGAAGCCTCGACGCTCAGCCCGGGGTCGCGCTTCCGCGAAGCGAGCCGGTGCGTTGCGCCGGCGGCATTCGCGTTAAGTGAGCTCCTCACGGACGGGTCGTTATGCCCGACGGGCGAGGTCCCGGGCCGCCCGGGAGCGTGCTTGCGAGGCACGCGCGCGGGGACCGCGCCGCCGGCAAGGCCAATCCGTTCGCCCGCGAACGGGCTGCGGACATCGTCCGAAGGCTTGGGCGCGATGCGCGCCGGCCCGCGGGCCACAACCGGCTCCGGGCGGGGCGGCGCAGTTGTCGGCGCCGCCGCCTCCCGGACGATCCCGCTTCCAGAACACCTCATGAAAGCGCCCTGCCTGCACGGCACGCTGGTTCAGAAACATATCTGGACCCCCTTCGAATAGTGTCCTTGATTGGCGTGTTCGAATGTACGTCGTATGGTTTTGTTATATCTACGAAAATTTTGCTGTAATTCGACGTCCGCTTGGGGCCATAGAGGAATTAACATCAGAATTCAAAGCGCCTGACGTTATCGATACGCCTGATCAAAGAATTGCAACCGCATATGCGGGGGTCGGAGCTGAAGATTTGCTCCCGCCTTCGAAGCGACTAGCGCATCTAAAAAATTTGAAGCCACATTACGAAAAAGCAGTGTTGTTACTTACGTCACTTTATCCAACGAGTGACTGATGTACTCGACAAATGCAGGTACTGCCGCCTCGACGGCTGGAATAAAAATCCCGCGACCCTGGCCAATAACCTGATCGCGGCAACGACGGCTGCGAACTCCACGAGCCGATGACGCGGGTGGCTGGTGGAACCACGCGCCGGATTTGCCATTACAAAGAAAAATAGTTCGGGAGGCCGCCATGCGAGTCACGGTGATCGCTGTTGCGTTATCCGCTCTCGTTCCCGTCGTCGTCGCAGCGCAACAGAACCAGGCAGCGCCGTCCGCGCCGCTGCGTCATCAACCGCCGTCGCATCAGACGACCGGCGCGGCCGCCGAGGCGCCGGTCGGTCATCGTCAGCCCAATGCCGAAACCGTGCCGTCGGCGGTGCGGCATGAGGAAAGCGGCCGGCGCGTCAGCGATCCGCTCGGCCCGTTGCCGCAACTGTGCCGCGACTGCTGAGCACGTCGCGTGGTCGCGCATACTGGCCCGGGCACGCACGGCGCTGCCTGATCGGGACCGGGACAGCGCGGCCATGACCACGTAAGCGCATTGGATCGGTGTCGGCGTTATCTCGGCGGGAAGGTCAGCGTCGTCTCGGCGCGGCCCAGCACCCTGCCATTCGCGTCGCGCGCTTGCGCGGTCCAGTGATAGCGGTGCGGCGACGGCGGGCAGGGTCCTTGTAGGCGAACGCGCCTTTGGCGAGCGACGTCTGCCCCATGTAGCGAACCGTGCCGCCGCCGTGCCGGAAGTTCGGCGCATCCTCATCCTGCATGTGAAACGCAATCGTCGCCGTGCCGCCGGGCACGTCCTTGAGCGCGATCACCGGCGACTGCGGATCGAAGCAGGCTTTCGTTCCGGCCCAGCTCACCGCGATCGAGAACGCGAAGGCCGGCGCGGGAAGAAGGGCGAGTGCGATGGCAGGCAGAAGCTTCGGCCGCATCGGCTGTCTCCGTCATTCTGCGCGTCCGTTTTACCTCTCCCGCAAGCGCGAGGCAGCGCTCCGGGCCGCCGTTCGGCCCCGCAAGAATAATGATCTCCAGCACCGCTACAGCGCCTTGTTGCTCTCCTTCACCTTCTCGGCGTCGACATAGACGTCGTTGCCGAGCGCCTTGAACTTCTCCGACATCTGCTCCATCCCGGCGTCCCGTTCATTCAACGTCGCGGCATAGTCGCGCACGTCCTGCGTGATCTTCATCGAGCAGAATTTCGGCCCGCACATCGAGCAGAAATGCGCGACCTTGTGCGCCTCCTTCGGCAGCGTCTCGTCGTGGTACTCGCGCGCGGTGACGGGATCGAGACCGAGGTTGAATTGGTCCTCCCAGCGGAAGTCGAAACGCGCGCGGGACAGCGCGTCGTCGCGCAACTGCGCGGCCGGGTGGCCCTTCGCCAGGTCGGCCGCGTGCGCCGCGATCTTGTAGGTGATGACGCCCTGCTTGACGTCGTCGCGGTCGGGCAGGCCGAGGTGCTCCTTCGGCGTGACGTAGCAGAGCATGGCGCAGCCGAACCAGCCGATCATCGCCGCGCCGATGCCCGACGTGATGTGGTCGTAGCCCGGCGCGATGTCGGTGGTCAGCGGCCCGAGCGTGTAGAACGGCGCTTCGCCGCACTCCTTGAGCTGCTTGTCCATGTTGATCTTGATCTTGTGCATCGGCACGTGGCCGGGGCCCTCGATCATGACCTGGCAGCCTTTGTCCCAGGCGATCTTGGTCAGCTCGCCGAGCGTCTCCAACTCGGCAAACTGCGCGCGGTCGTTGGCGTCGGCGATCGAGCCCGGCCGCAATCCGTCGCCGAGCGAGAACGACACGTCATACTTGCGCATGATGTCGCAGATTTCGTCGAAGCGCTCGTAGAGGAACGACTCCTTGTGCCGCGACAGGCACCACTTGGCCATGATCGAGCCGCCGCGCGACACGATGCCGGTGACGCGATTGGCGGTCAGCGGCACGTAGGCGAGCCGCACGCCGGCGTGGATGGTGAAGTAGTCGACGCCCTGTTCGCACTGCTCGATCAAAGTGTCCTTGTAGCATTCCCAGTCGAGCTTGACGGGATCGCCGTTGACCTTCTCCAGCGCCTGGTAGATCGGCACGGTGCCGATCGGCACCGGCGAGTTGCGCAGGATCCATTCGCGCGTGTTGTGGATGTTGCGGCCGGTGGAGAGATCCATCACCGTGTCGGCGCCCCAGCGGATCGCCCACACCATCTTCTCGACTTCCTCCTCGACCGACGAGGTGACGGCCGAGTTGCCGATATTGGCATTGATCTTCACCAGGAAGTTGCGGCCGATGATCATCGGCTCGAGCTCGGCGTGGTTGATGTTCGACGGGATGATCGCCCGGCCGCGCGCCACCTCGTCGCGCACGAATTCCGGCGTGATGAAGGCCGGCACCGACGCGCCGAAGCTCTCGCCGTCGGCGAGCGCGGCCTTGGCGCGGTCGAGCATCTTCGCCCGGCCGAGGTTCTCGCGCTCGGCGACGTAGATCATCTCCTTGGTGACGACGCCGCGGCGGGCCCATTCGAGTTGCGTGAGGGGGTGGTTCTCCGTCATTCCGGGACGGCGCGCAGCACCGGACCCGGAATCCAGATGCGAGTCCAGCGCCTGTGTCTGGATTCCGGGTTCGCGGCTTTCGGCCGCGCCCCGGAATGACTCAGAAGCGCGCCATGGCTTCGGCGTGTTGGGGAAATTCCGCGCGAGATGTTTGCCGCTGACATTGCCGTTGTCGACCGGCTGGATCGGGCGGCCCTCGTACTCCTCGACGCCGCCGCGCTCCTTCACCCACGCGATGCGAGTGCGCTTCAGGCCTTTCTCGACGTCGATCGCGACATTGTCGTCGGTATAGGGACCGGTGGTGTCATAGACCGGCAGCGGCGGTTCTTTGGCCGTCTCCGACAAAACGATCTCGCGCACCGGCACCTTGAGGTCCGGCGCAGCGTCAGGCGACACGTAGACCTTGCGCGAGGCGGGCAGCGGTCCGGTCGTGACCTTCGGGGTGACGAGATCGGCGGAGGTGACGGGCTTATTCATGTTGCGTCTCCAGTTCGATGGCCCCAGCGCTACTGACATAGCCTTTGAAGATGAGGAATCCGCCGGCCGCCACCAACACGATGCCGACACCGATGAAGAAATGCTCGTGCGCGATCAGGCCGCCGCCGACGAACGGGATGTATTGCGGCGCCAGGATGCGCCAGACGCCGGCTATGGTCGCCATCCAGCCGAGCAGGGTGACGAGGCTGCGCCAGTCCGGCGTCCACAGCGGATGGGCGTTCAGGATGGTCAGGCCGGCCGTGAGCAACAGCACGCCGGTGATGTAGAGGAAGGCCGAAGTCGCCAGGAACTGCTGCGCGATCTGGCGGTAGATTTCGGGATTGACCAGCATCGCGATGCCGACCGTGCACAGCACCGGGCCGATCAGGCGCGCGATGTAATAGGATTTCTGCATGTCCTGTCCCTTCGCCGGCATGACCCGGATCAGGTTCTAAGGGTTTTTCTCAGCCCGGAACCCGGGCACCCCTCGGAATAGCCTGAATTTAAGGTCGCCGGCTTTCCTGTCAATGCGCGGCAGGCCGCCGGAAATCGGCCTGTTGGAAAGCGGCAAGCCCGTCTTAACTACCTCCGATCTAGGTTGGCTCGTTTTTCGTCTGGCTTTGCCCATGAAAACGAGCTCCGTGCGCTACAGCGTCGTCATTCCCGTCTTCAACGAAGAGGCCGCGCTGCCGGTGCTGCTGCGGCGAGTCCGGCTGTTGCTGGACCGTCTGGACGGACCGGCCGAGGCGATCTTCGTCGACGACGGCAGCACCGATTCCGGCCCGGTTGTCCTGCAAGCGCTGGCCAAGGACGATTCGCGCTGCCGCTATCTCGGCCTCTCACGCAATTTCGGGCATCAGGTCGCGATCACGGCGGGCATGGATGCCGCGCAGGGCGCGGCGATCATCGTCATGGACGCCGATCTTCAGGATCCGCCGGAAGTCGTCGACCGCATGATCGAGCAATGGAAGCAGGGCTTCGACGTCGTGTACGCGCGCCGTCTCTCGCGCGCCGGCGAAAGCCCGTTCAAGCTCGCGACCGCCCATCTCTTTTACAAGGTCCTCGGCGCGATCTCTTCGGTGCCGATTCCCGCCAATGTCGGCGACTTTCGCCTGATCGATCGCAAGGTTCTCGATGCCTTGCGCCAGATGCCGGAGCAGGACCGGTTCGTGCGCGGCATGGTGGCGTGGCTCGGCTTCCGGCAAACGGAAATCACGTTCCACCGCGCCGAGCGGGTGGCGGGCGCGACCAAGTATTCGCTGTGGCGAATGGTCCGCCTGGCGCTCAACGCGGCGCTCGGCTTTTCCGACGCGCCCCTGCGTCTGGCGGTCTGGTGCGGATTGTTTGTGTCGGGGATGGCGCTGCTCTACGGCAGCTATGTCGTGCTGCTGTGGCTGAGCAGCGACAGCCATCTCGTGACCGGCTGGTCGTCGACGATCGTCATCGTGTCGTTCCTGTGCGGAATCAACATGCTCATGACAGGCATTGTCGGTCTCTATGTCGGCCGCATTCACACGGAGGTCAAACGGCGTCCGCTTTACGTCGTCGCGGCAAGGATGGGATTTGACCGTCCGGCGGAAGACGGCGCGCACCCCATCGGCCGCGCCGCCGGCGAGGATGGTCATGTCCGAATTGTTCGATAGCTATCGCGACAGCTACGCGACGGTCGTTCAGTCGTCGATTGATTTTTCGGGATTGCCGCATGATTTCTTCCTCCGCGCCAAGGCCGACTTGCTGCGCGACGTCGTCGCCGCATCACTGCCGGGTTGCGACAGACCCAACATGCTGGACGTTGGCTGTGGCGTCGGCGCCTTCCATCCCTTTCTGCGGAATGTCGCCGGACGCCTGAGCGGCATCGACATCTCGGCGGACAGTATCGCGCGGGCGCGCCTCGACAACCCGGACGCCGATTATGAGGCTTTCGACGGGCAGCGCTTTCCGTTCGACGACGCCTGCTTCGATCTGGCGACGGCGATTTGCGTGCTGCACCACGTCGCGCCCGAGCGGTGGCGGTCTTTTGTGCAGGAGATGCGTCGTGTCGTCAGGCCGGGCGGGCTAGTCTGCATTATCGAGCACAATCCGTTCAATCCGCTGACTCGCCTGGCGGTGTCGCGATGTGAATTCGACCGCGACGCCGTGCTTTTGCGCGCCGGCCGCACGCGGCAAATGCTCCTCGACGCTGGGCTGTGCGAAATCGAAGCGCGTTATTTCCTGCTGTTCCCGTCGGCAGTGCCTGTGGCGCGCCGGGTCGAATCGGCGCTGCGGCATGTGCCGCTCGGCGCACAGTACGCGATCTGGGGACGGGCTTAGCCGCCGTCGCGCGGCGCGGCCATGCGCCGCTTGTGCACCACCGCCACGCCGTCGCTGTAGACGCGCTGCCAGCCGGGCAGGCGATCGAGCAGGGCCACCGCCGGCGTCTCCGGCGTCAGGAGTGTGGCCTCGATGTGATACTGATCGAGCAGTTTCAGAAAGTCCGGCAAGTTTGCCAGGGACACGGCCCGGCTCTGGCGCTCGATAAATTGTCCGCCGTAGAGCTCGCCACGGCCGTCGATGAACGGCGCGATGCCAGCGTAAATGAGATAGCCACCGAAGGCATAGTCGTTCAGGACCGGCCCGGCGTGGGCAAGGCCGGCGGCCTGGACCGCCGCTTGCGGCGTGATGCGCGCATCCGGCGCGATCGGCTGCCGCAAGGCGACGATCGTCGCGCAAGCCGCGACCGCGGCGATGCCAAGACCGACAATATGGGCGGGCGCTCGCGGAGCGCCATCGGCCGGATTGCGCGGCTTGAATTGCAGAGCGAGCGGGGCCGCGAGATAGAACGGCGCGAGCATCGCCAGAAGGTCGGCATTGCGCGTCTGGGCGAGAGCGAAGTGCAACAGTCCGATCAGGACCAGCGCGCGGACCGGCGGCAGCCTCACGCCGCGCGACAGGGCGAAGATGCCAAGCAGCAGGACGAGTTCGAACGCGCCGGGACGGCTGAAATCCTGCGGCCGCCACTCCATGATCGTTTGCAGGGCGTGGCCGAGGCCCAGCGTCTTCAGAGGCGCGAGCAGCGGGCCCGCGCCGTAAGGCGTGATGCAGGCGGCGGCAACGGCCAATCCCGCAAACAGCGTCCACTGCCGGACGATGCGCCAGTGCTTGCCTTGACGTTGCGGGTCCAGCAGCGCCTCGATCACCGCCGGGCCGATCAGTCCGAGGCCGACGATCACGCTGCCATGAAGGTTGGCCCAGAGTACGAGAAGGGGAAGCGCGGCATAGGGAGGCCCGGCACGGCGATCCATGCGATCCACCAGCGCCGACGCCCACGCCACCATGACCGGCAGCACCAGGACGTGCGGACGCGCCAGTAAATGCGGCGCCAGTATCGCGAGCGAAGCCACGATGAGGAGCAGCACCGCGACCGGAGGAAGCCGGCGCATCAGGAAGCGGGCGAGCAGGCCAAATGCGAGAGCGATGGCCGCCGCGGCGAGGATCGCGACGCCGCGCCATCCGGCGACCGTCAGCGCCGCCGCATAGGCGACCTCCGACAGCCACTCGAAGGTGATCCAGTGCCGGTCGTGCATCGTGAACGAGAACGGGTCGGCGGTCGGAACAGTGCCGTGCGCGAGAATCCAGCGGCCGACCGTGACATGCCAGTAGGTGTCGGGATCGTTGAGGAGCTTGGGCGCCAGCGCGAGGAGCAGCAGATAGACGCCCGCGCCCACAAGCCATGGCATCGCCGCGGAAACGGCAAACGGCCTGACGTTGCTGCGGATCGATTGCTCGGTCATCCGCGGCAGCGTAAGGCCGCGGCGTTAACCCTTGTTTACCACTCGAACGGCCGCGCCGCCGTCAGGCGGCCTTGCCGAGACGGAAATCCCTGAGCTTGGCGACGACGTCGTCGCTTGCCGGGGTATCGATGCCGTATTTGTCGCCGAGCTCGGCGACCTTGCCGTTGAGCCAGTCGAGCTCGAGCCGGTAGCCTTTTTCGAGATCGTGCGCCATGGAGGCTTTCATGCCGGGCTCGACCTTGTTGAGCACGAAGTCCATGCGCTGCTCGACGAATGCGTCGCCGACATCGACGCCGGAGGCCTTGCCGACGGCGCGCGCCTCGTCCATGAGCGCGCGGAAGAACGCGCGGCCATCCCCGGTCGCCACGATCGGGCCGATTGCCGCGCGGCGCGACGCGGTGGCGCCGGCCAGCGCGGTGAGGAACACGAATTTCTGCCAGAGCTCGACATTGATGTCTTTCGAGATATCGACGTCGCACTTCGCCTTCTTGCCGGCGGCGGTGAAGGCGTCGAGCACCGCGTCCGCGCGCTTGTCGGCGTGACCGTAATGCAGGGTGGCGAACTGGCTGGTGTGCCTGATGACGCCGGGCGCCGCGATGGTCGTCGCGATATAGGCGACACCGCCGACGACGCGATCCGCGCCGAGGATCGGCGCCAGGCGTCCGACGCTATCGATGCCGTTCTGCACCGTGATGATGCGCGTCTGCGGCCCGGCCATCGGCTTCGTCAGCGCGGCCGCCGTCTCGGTGTCCCACAGCTTGACTGCGAACAGCACGACATCGACCGGGCCGACGGTGTTCGGGTCGTCGGTGACGTTCGGCTTCGGCACCAGCAGGTCGCCGTGCACGCTTTCGATCTTGAGGCCGTTGCGGCGGATGGCGTCGCGGTGGGCGCCGCGCGCGATAAAGAAGACATCGTGCCCATCGGCCGCGAGCCGGGCTCCGAAATAGCCGCCGACCGCGCCCGCCGCCATCACCGCAATTTTCATCGTCATGCTCCCGCGTGAGGCGGGAAGCTTAAGCGCGGGCGCAGGCAAAAATAAAGAGCGCCGTGGAGCGGGTGAGGTGGGGCCTTGCCTGACTGACTGTGACCCGCGGGGGACTCCGCTGCAGGCGCTCTTGCTCGTGTGTTGTGCCGCTCCGTCGCGGTCCGAACTATCCGCGGCGTTATGCGGCTTTCTGCTCCGGTGGCGTCATGCAGACCTCCCACACGTGGATTTCACGACGCTCAATTTCTGCCAATCCCGATGAGCGTCAAGTCAGCAAGGCTTACTTGAATAGCGAAGCGGGGAAATCGGCGGCGTAGCGTTTCTCGCGCCGCGGCTCGCGGAACTCCGCCTTTGGGCTGTCGCCCGCATCGATGGCGCGGCGATAGAGATGCCAGGTGGTATGGCCGAGCACGGGAATGACAACGGCCAGACCGAGGAACGCTGGAATCGACCCGATCAGCAGCAGCACCGCGACAATCAGGCCCCACAGCGCCATGGTGCGCGGATTCTTCGCGACGAGCCGCAACGACGTCGTCAGCGCCGTGGCGGCGCCGACCTCGCGGTCCAGCAGCAGCGGGAACGACACCACGCTGAGCGTAAGCGCGACGACGGCGAACACGAAGCCGACGATGTTGCCGACCACGATCAGCGTCCAGCCGGCGTTCGTCGTCAGCAGATCCGAGACGAAGGCGTCGAACGACGCGGGCATCGCGTAGCCGAAATTGGCGATGTAGATCGCATGCGCCAAAGCGAGCCAGGCGACGAAGATCGCGACCAGCAGGCAGCCGAGAGCGGCGATGGCGCCGATCGAGGGCGAGTGGAGCACGTCGAGCGCGTGACCGGCGGACGTATCGAGTCCGGCTTCCCGTCGGCGGCTCAACTCATAAAGGCCGAGCGCAGCGATCGGGCCGATCAGCGCAAAGCCTGCGGCAAGCGGAAACAGGAACGGCAGAATCGCGTAGCCAAAGGTGAGTTGAAGCAGGACGATGCCGACGATCGGATAGATGATCGCCAGGAAGATCGCGTGGCTGGGCATGGCGGCGAAGTCCTGCCAGCCGTCGCGCAGCGCGGCCTTGAGATCGCCGGTGCCGATGGTGCGGATGACGGGTTGCGGCGCGGCGGCGGCGCCGACGAGAATGTGCGACTGAGCCATAAGCGAACCTCCCTGTCTTCAGGTTCGAGGCCGCGACCGGTGGAGGCCAGTCTCTGCGAGGCTGGTCTGCGGACTCCGGCGAGTCGCGACCACCAACATACACAGTATAACGCGCCCGTGCGTCGGGCGCATCGTCACAACATTGCGAGACGTGTTGCAAGGCGAAAGGCCGGCTCCATGGCATGGAACCGACCTTTTTGGCGCGCCGTTCGATTTTGACGAATGGTTTAGTAAAGACCCGACGGTTGCTGCGCCGAGGTTGCAAGGCGCGGGCCGGCGGTTTCGATCCGCGCGTTCCGGTGCGACGCGTGCGGCGGTTCGATCTGCACGGTCGAATCTTTCGGAAGCACGACCACCTTGGCGCCAATCTGAACGCGATTGTACAGGTCGATGATGTTGTCGTTGGTCAGGCGGATGCAGCCCGACGACATGAACTTGCCGATCGAGGATGGATCGTTGGTGCCGTGAATGCGGTATTCGGTGCCGCCGATATAGAGCGCACGGGCGCCGAGCGGATTGCCGGGGCCGCCGGCGGTCATGCGCGGCAGATAAGGTTGCCGCGCGATCATCGACTGCGGCGGATACCAGTCCGGCCACTCGGCCTTGCGCGCGATGCTCCGCACGCCCGACCAGGTGAAGCCTTCGCGCCCCACGCCGATGCCGTAGCGGATCGCATGGCCGTCGCCGAGCACGTAGTAGAGATAAGTGTGCGGCGTATCGACGATGATCGTGCCGGCCGGCTCGTGGCCGGCATAGGCCACGATCTGGCGCTGCAGCCGCGGCGGCAATTCGGCGTTTTCGTCGCCGATCACGGGTGCGCCGTCCGGAGTCATATTCTGCGGCGCGACGCTGTCCTGATCTTGATACTGATCCTGATATTGGTCCTGCGGCGCTTGCGGCATGACCTGCGGCGCGAGTTGCTGCTCAGCCGGTGGCTGCAAAAATGCAAACTGCTGTGCGTGGGCGCTGCCGAGGCCGATTACGGCTGTCAGCGCAAGCGCCACGGGGATGGTGAAGTTACGCATGAAACCCTCCCTCTGATCGTCTCGAGTCCTTCGTCGAGGCAATGGCCGAGGAGGTTCATCGGTTCCGATCACCACTATGCGAGCCGTCAAGAAATTTCTTTGTGCGCGAGGAACCGGAAGCGGTTCCACGCGTTACGTTGGGGTTTTTGCGTCCTGAGCGACGCGCCATCCGACCACCGCATCCGGCACGCTGTCGGTCGACGCAAAGTACGGTTTGATGTCGAGCAGCGGCGTACCGTCGAGGCAATCAAGCCCGACTACGGACGCCTTGTTTCCTTCGATCTTGAGAAGCCTGACGACGCTCAACGCGATCGGATTGGGCCGGGCCGGCGACCGCAGCGCGAAGGTGCCGCGCGGTTCGGTTGAATGACGCGGCTTCTGCTGCACGAGATGGCGGTCCGACCGGTCCATCCAGTACAGCACGATCAGGTGGGAGCAGGTTTCGACATCCTTGAGCCCCGGCGCCCAGCGCGGATCGATCTCGAGCGTGCAGACTGCGTCGGAGCCGCGCGAGTTGCGTGGGCAATCCTGGCGCCGCGTCCAGGGCGTGCGGATGCGGCCGATGAAGTAGAGCGAGGCATCGGCGTGGTCCGGCAAATCCACCGTGATTTCGCCGGGCCAGACGCCGAAATCGGCGGTTCGTGAGTTATCGGTCATGGCGGCACGCTAGGCGAGGCGGCGGCCAGCGCCAACGGATAACAGAAGGTCGCAAACCGGCATGCTTATCGCATAGGTTGAATGCGGACCTGATCGGGTCAAAGCCCACATTCCAATCTGGCCTGACTGGTAATCCTCGCCTGGATCGGATATAGAGAGATAAAGATATCTTTATATAGTGGGATCACGCCCCACCGTGAGTACTGCCGATGGCAGATCCGACCAGGCTCAGCTTCGATCAACTCAACGCGGCGCTCAAGGCAGCCGGCGAGGACACGCGCTTGCGCATTCTGGCGCTGGTGGCGGAAGCGGAGCTTACCGTGTCCGACCTCACCGACATCCTCAACCAGTCGCAGCCGCGCATCTCGCGTCATCTCAAGCTGCTGGCCGAGGCCGGCTTGGTGCAGCGCTTCCGCGAGGGCACCTGGGCGTTCTTCCGTCTCGCCGAGGGCGGCGGCGGCGCCGAACTGGCGCACGCGCTGCTGGCGCAACTCAAGACCAACGACCGCGTCATCGCGCGCGACCGCGAGCGGCTCGCGTCGGTGCGCGCCGGGCGCGCGGCCGCCGCGCAGAAATATTTCCGCGAACATGCCGCCGAGTGGGACCGCATCCGCAAGCTTCACGTCGCCGATGCCGCGGTCGAAGACGCCATCCAGGTCGCTCTGGCTGGCCATACGTTCCGCTCGCTGCTCGATCTCGGCACCGGCACCGGCCGCATGCTCGAACTGTTCGGTCCGCGGATCGAGCGCGGCCTCGGCCTCGACCTGTCGCTCGACATGCTGCTACTGGCGCGCGACCGGCTGGAGCGCGCCGGCCTGAAGAATTGCAGCGTGCGGCAGGGCGACATCTACGACCTGCCGCTGCCCGACCATGCGTTCGACGCCGTCATCATCCATCAGGTGCTGCACTTCCTCGACGACGGCGGCCGCGCCATCAGGGAAGCCGCGCGCGTGCTGAAGCCGGGCGGCTCGCTGCTGGTCGTCGACTTCGCGCCGCATGAACTCGAATTCCTGCGCGAACAACACGCGCACCGCCGCCTCGGCTTCGCGCCCGAGATGGTGACGCAATGGATGACCGCCGCCGGCCTCGAGCCGGTGCTGCACAAGAATTTGCCCCCCGGCCGCGACGGCAAGATCGCGGTCTCGCTGTGGCTGGCGCGCGATCCGCGCGCGCTGGTCGCCGCCAACTCCAATCGCGAGGTTGCGTGATGACGTCAGCGCTGCGTGCGAGCCGGTTTGCCAATTACAGCGGCCGCAAGACGAGAGTGTCGTTCGAGTTCTTCCCGCCGGCGACGCCGGAGATGGAGAAGACGCTGTGGAATTCGATCGAGCGCCTCGCGCCGCTCGCGCCGAATTTCGTCTCGGTAACCTATGGCGCCGGCGGCACGACGCGCGAGCGCACCCATAACACCGTCAAGCGCATCCTGACCGAATCGACGCTGACGCCGGCGGCGCACCTGACCTGCGTCGCCGCGACCCGCGACGACGTCGACGGCATCGTGCGCGACTACCACAAGGCGGGCGTGCGTCACATCGTGGCGCTGCGCGGCGACCCGTCCGGCGGCGTCGGCGCGCGTTATGTGCCGCATCCGCAGGGCTACAAGAATGCCGCTGATCTGGTCGGCGGCATCAAGCGCGCCTTTCCGGACATCGAGGTATCAGTGTCGGCTTATCCGGAAAAGCATCCGGACAGCCCGACCATGGAAGCCGACATCGACATGCTCAAGGCCAAGGTCGACGCCGGCGCGACACGGGCCATCACCCAGTTTTTCTTCGAGAACGATTTCTATTTCCGCTATCTCGAGCGCGTGCGGGCGCGGGGCATCCATATCCCGATCGTGCCGGGCCTCATTCCCGTGCAGAATTTCAAGTCGATGACGGTGTTCGCCGAGCGCTGCGGCGCCTCGGTGCCGCTATGGCTCGCCGAGCGCTTCGAAGGTCTCGACGACGATCCAGCGACGCGCAAGCTGATTGCGGCGGCGGTGGCGTCGGAGCAGGTGATCGACCTGCTCGACCGTGGCGTCACCGACTTCCACTTCTACACGATGAATCGCGCCGACCTCGTCTACGCGATCTGTCACCTGCTCGGCCTGCGGCCCGTGCCGGTCAACACCTCGATGACCCACACCGAGTGGGAAATCCAACCACAAGCATAAGTCATGCCCACACCGTCCCATCGTAAAGCCCGAAGTGTCCTCGCGGCGGCCGCGAAAGAGCGAATCCTCGTGCTCGACGGCGCAATGGGCACCATGATCCAGCAGCTCAAGCTCGACGAGGAAGGCTATCGCGGCGCGCGCTTCGACGCCTGGAACCGCGAGGTGCGCGGCAACAACGATCTGCTCAACCTGACGCGGCCCGATGCGGTGCACGACATTCACCTCGCGTATTTCCGCGCCGGCGCCGACATCGTCTCGACCAACACATTTTCATCGACCGTTGTCGCGCAAGCCGATTACGGCATGGAGGAGCTGGTCGGCGAGCTGAACCGCGAGGGCGCACGGCTCGCGCGGGCCGCTGCGGACCAGGCGGAGAAGGACGACGGCAAGCCGCGCTTCGTCGCCGGCGCGCTCGGCCCGACCAACCGCACCGCGTCGATCTCGCCCGACGTCGCCAATCCCGGCTTCCGCGCCATCACCTTCGACCAGCTTCGCGCCGCCTATCGCGAGCAGGCCGACGCGCTGCTCGACGGCGGCGCCGACCTGCTGCTGATCGAGACGATCTTCGACACGCTGAACGCCAAGGCGGCGATCTTCGCGATCATGGAGGCCACCGAGGCGCGCGGCATCGACGTGCCGGTGATGATCTCCGGCACTATCACCGACCGCTCGGGCCGCCTGTTGTCCGGCCAGACGCCGGAGGCGTTCTGGAACGCGGTGCGGCACGCCGCGCCGTTCACGATCGGCCTGAACTGCGCGCTCGGCGCCAGGGAAATGCGCGCGCACATCGCCGAGATCGGCCGCGTCGCCGACACGCTGGTCTGCGCCTATCCGAACGCCGGCTTGCCCAATGAATTCGGCCTCTATGACGAGAGCCCGGAGGCGATGGCCGAGTTGCTGGGCGAATTCGCCGCGGCCGGGTTGGTCAATGTCGTCGGCGGCTGCTGCGGCACCACGCCGGCGCATATCGCCGCCATCGCCAGGGCAGTCGAAGGCAAGGCGCCGCGCAAGGTGCCGTCGCCGCCGCGCTACCTGCGGCTGTCGGGCCTCGAAGCCTTTACGCTGACGCCGGAAATCCCGTTCGTGAATGTCGGCGAGCGCACCAACGTCACCGGCTCGGCCAAGTTCCGCAAGCTGGTGACGGCCGGCGACTATGCGGCGGCGCTGACCATCGCGCGCGATCAGGTCGAGAACGGCGCGCAGATCATCGACGTCAACATGGACGAGGGCCTGCTCGACTCCGAGGAGGCGATGAAGACCTTCCTCAACCTGATCGCGGCGGAGCCGGACATCGCCCGCGTTCCGGTGATGGTCGATTCGTCGAAATTCTCGGTGATCGAGACCGGCCTGAAATGCCTGCAGGGCAAGCCGGTGGTGAATTCGATCTCGCTCAAGGAAGGCGAGCAGGCCTTCATCGATCACGCCAGGATCGTGCGCCGCTACGGCGCGGCGGTCGTCGTCATGGCGTTCGACGAGCAGGGCCAGGCCGACACGCTCGCGCGCAAGGTCGCGATCTGCAAGCGCGCCTATGACGTGCTGGTCGACAAGGTCGGCTTTCCGCCGGAAGACATCATCTTCGACCCCAACATCTTCGCGGTGGCGACCGGCATCGAGGAGCACAACGGCTACGGCCTCGCCTTCATCGAGGCGGCACGCCAGATCCGCGCGGCGCTGCCGCACGCGCACATATCGGGCGGCGTCTCGAACCTGTCGTTCTCGTTCCGCGGCAACGAGCCGGTGCGGCAGGCGATGCATTCGGTGTTCCTGTATCACGCCATCAAGGCCGGCATGGACATGGGCATCGTCAATGCCGGGCAAATGGCGGTCTACGACGACCTCGATCCGGAATTGCGCGCGGCCTGCGAGGACGTCGTGCTCAACACGCGGCCGGACGCAGGCGAGCGTCTGCTGGCGCTGGCGCAGAAATTCCAGGGCAAGGGACAGGAAACCAAGGAGGCCGATCTCGCCTGGCGCGATCAGCCGGTCAACAAGCGGCTGTCGCACGCGCTGGTGCACGGCATCACCGATTTCATCGAGGCCGACACCGAGGAAGCGCGACTTGCCGCCAAGCGCCCGCTCGACGTCATCGAAGGCCCGCTGATGGATGGCATGAACATCGTCGGCGACCTGTTCGGCTCCGGCAAGATGTTCCTGCCGCAGGTCGTGAAATCGGCGCGGGTGATGAAGCAGGCGGTCGCCTACCTGATGCCGTTCATGGAGAAAGAGAAGCTGGAGCGGCAAGCCGCAGGCGGAGCCGTCGAGCGTTCGTCGAACGGCAAGATCGTGATGGCCACGGTGAAGGGCGACGTCCACGACATCGGCAAGAACATCGTCGGCGTCGTGCTCCAGTGCAACAATTACCAGGTGGTCGATCTCGGCGTGATGGTGCCGGCGGCCAAGATCCTGGAGACCGCCAAGGCGGAAGACGCTGACATCATCGGCCTGTCCGGCCTCATCACGCCGTCGCTCGACGAGATGTGCCTGGTCGCCGCCGAGATGGAGCGGCAAGGCTTCGACGTGCCGCTGCTGATCGGCGGCGCCACCACCAGCCGCGTGCATACTGCGGTGAAAATCCATCCGAACTACACGCGCGGCCAGGCGGTCTACGTCAACGACGCGAGCCGCGCCGTTGGCGTCGCGCAAGCTCTGATGTCGCGCGAGGCCCGCGCTGGCTATATCGACGAAACGCGGGCCGAGTACGCCCGCATTGCCGCGGCTCACGCCCGTGCCCAGGACGACAAGGCGCGGCTGTCGCTCGCCGCGGCGCGCAACAATGCGCTGAAGCTCGACTGGGACGGCCTCAACACGCCGCAGGCGCCGAACTTCTTCGGCACGCGCGTGCTCGATAACTATCCGGTCAAGGAATTGATCGATTACATCGACTGGACGCCGTTCTTCTCGACCTGGGAGCTGTCGGGAAAATTCCCGGCGATCCTCGACGACAAGAAATTCGGCGAGGCGGCGCGCGCGCTCTACGACGATGCGCAGTCGATGCTGCGGCGGATTGTCGAAGAGAACTGGTTCAAGGCAGGCGGCGTCGTCGGGTTCTGGCCCGCCAACAGGGAGGGCGACGACCTTCTGGTCTATGCCGACGAGACGCGCGGCGCGCCGATCGCGACGCTGCATACGCTGCGTCAGCAGCTCTCGAAGCGCGAAGGCCGCCACAACGTCGCGCTGGCCGATTTCGTCGCGCCGCGCGGGACGCCGGATTATATCGGCGCCTTCGCCGTGACCGCGGGCATCGGCGAGGATGAGATCGCAGAGCGCTTCAAGCGCGCCAATGACGACTATTCGTCCATTCTCTGCAAGGCGCTGGCCGACCGCCTGGCCGAAGCCTTCGCCGAACGGCTGCATCAGCGCGTGCGCAAGGAGTTCTGGGGCTACGAGCCGCACGAGAACCTCAGCAACGCCGACCTCATCGCCGAAGGCTATCGCGGCATCCGCCCGGCGCCCGGCTATCCGGCGCAGCCCGACCACACCGAGAAGGCGACCGTGTTCGGCCTGCTCGACGCGCGTCGAGCCGGCATCGCGCTGACCGAGAGCTTTGCGATGTGGCCCGGCGCGTCGGTGTCCGGTCTCTATTTCGGGCATCCGCAGTCGCACTACTTCGGCGTCGGCAAGGTCGAGCGCGATCAGGTCGAGGACTATGCCAAGCGCAAAGGCTGGAGTGTCGAGGAGTGCGAGCGCTGGCTGGCGCCGATTCTCAATTACGGTCCGCGCGTCGGCAAAGCAGCGTGACGCCATGCCAGAGTTGCCGCGGAACAGTGTAACCAGTGTAACCATTCCTTAGCCATAACCGCGGGTCGGCCGGCAGGGTTGAGACACCGTTAAAGACAGCCCTCGCATTTTCGCCGAATGCGGTGGCGTGCGCGTTTGTCCCTGATCGGATTGGCCGGTCTGGCGGCCTTGGCCGGCTGCGGCCGCATGTTCCAGTTTGCCGGCGAACGCGCCGAGTGGCGCCACGACGCCGAGGTGCAGTGCCTCCAGTCGGGCGCGCTCAAGAACAATCCCGGCGCGGTGCGGATCACGCCGATCGAGGGACCCGGCATGTGCGGCGCCGATTTCCCGCTCAAGGTTTCGGCGCTCGGGGAAGGATCGCCGGTTGTCGGCTACAGCGACGACATCCGGCCGCCCGGCTCGATCCCGAGCGCGTCGATGCCGCGATGGCCGATCAATTCGCGTCCCTATTATCAGGCACCGCCGAGCGATGGCGGCACGCCGATGCAGATCGCGCCGGCGCGGCGGGCCGCTGCGCCGGGGGCCGGCATCGACGATTATGTGTTCGGTGTAACTCCGCAGCGTCCGGCCTACGCGCCGCCGAATGCACCGGACTATCCGCGCTATCCGGCGCCGCAAAATATTGCGCCGGCCCAGGCGGGGCCTGCGCCCGATGCATCGGACGATATTCCCGACGACGCCGTGCTGCCGGACGGTCGCGCGCCGCGCCAGACCTATCGCACGCCTCCGGATGCACCGCCGCGCGATGAGTTGCCGAAACTTGGTCCGGCGCGCCCGATGACGGCGGGGTCGGTGACAGCGGCTTTATCGCCGCCGGCGACGCTGGCGTGTCCGATTGTCTCGGCGCTCGACAAATGGGTCGCAGACGGCGTGCAGCCCGCCGCGATGAAGTGGTTCCACCAGCCGGTCGTCGAGATCAAGCAGATCTCGTCCTATTCGTGCCGCGGCATGGTCGGCTCGAGCACCGCGCATATCTCCGAACACGCCTTCGGCAACGCGCTCGACATCGCCGGCTTCATTCTGGCCGACGGCCGCAAGATCATGGTCAAGGACGGCTGGAACGGCTCGCCGGACGAGTCCGGCTTTCTGCATGACGTGCAGGGCGCGGCCTGCGACACGTTCACGACGGTGCTGGCGCCGGGTTACAACATCTACCACTACAATCACATTCACGTTGACCTGATGCGGCGCGCCAGCGGCAGGCGTCCGTGCCGGCCGACCGCCATTCCCGGCGAAGTAGCCGCCGCTCGGCAGGCGCAGAAGTCGAAGTACGCGCATCGTGGCGACCGGCTGATCACCGGCTCGATCAGGCAGATGGCGCAGAAAGCCGCCGTCGCCGGCGCCGACGGCGATTTCGACGAGTAAATTCGCCGGTCAGTAGTGGCCGGTCAGGACGCTCCGCGAGCCGACAAAGCCCATCAGCGTTCGCAAGCCCGCCGCGCTGAACAGGAGCCTCATCGTGAGATGGCGCAGCCATCGTATCGAGCCGGGCGACGGCACGAAATAGCCTGAGAAACGGGCCGCGTCGCGCTGGCGCTTGTCGACGTGCGGCTTGAGAAACGCCTGATAGGCGCGGAACGCGTCGGCGTGATCGCTGTGCCGCTTGAGTTCGCGCGCCAGCACGTAGGCGCCCGCCATCGCCATGTGCGAGCCCTGGCCGGCGAGCAGCGTCAGGCAGCCGCAAGCATCGCCGATCAAGGCGACCCGGCCGCGGTGCCATTCCGGCATGACGATCTGCGTCGCGCTGTCGAAGTAGAGCGGCTCGCCCGGCTGGTGCTGCCGCAGCACGTTCTCCGAAATCCACCCGCCGCCGCGATATTGCGCGCGCAAAAACGTCAGGGTGCGCGCGCCGGCATAATTACGCTGATCGTGACGGAAGATGTAGGTCGCGTCCATGGTCTTGTCGTCGAGCGGATAGAGGAAGGCGGCGCGGTCCGTCTCCTCGAACAGCTTGCAGGCATGACCAAGCGGATAACCGTCTTGCGGTACGTGGAGCCCGGCGACGTAGAGGCCGAGAAAGCGGGCGAATTGCTTCTCCGGCCCGAATACGAGCGAACGGACCCGCGAATGCACTCCGTCCGCGCCGATGACGAGATCGAAGTCCTCCGAGCGCCCGCCGACAAACGTCGCGCGTACGCCGTTGCTCTGTCCGGCCAGCGAATGCAGCGAAGTGCCGTAGCGGATTTCAATCCCGAGCTCAGACGCGCGCTCGGCGAGCACCCGTTCGAGGTCCTGCCGTCGCAGATAGATGTACTTGCCGCGAAGCGCATGGCGCAGCCGGCCGATCGGGACATCGAGCCAGGCCGCGCCGTGGTCGTCGACGAATTGCAGGACGTCGATCGGATACCGGATCGCGCGGAGCCGCTCGAGGAGGCCCATGCGCTCGGCAACGTCCCAGCCGCTGCCGAAAAAATCCATCATGTAGCCTTCGCGGCGCAGCGCCGGCTCGCGCTCGATCACCACCGGATCGAACCCGTTGTTGTGCAGCTCAATGGCGAGAGTCAGTCCGGCGATGCCGCCGCCGGATATCAGTACAGTCCCACCCACCTCAGATCCCGGATCAATCCTTGCGTTTCTCAAACAATTTACGGACGGCAAGTTCGTTCCAGGCGGGAACTATTCGTCGCAGCCTTGTGGCTAAAGGGCCGCCTGGACGAGCATGGCCGCAAACAGCAGCAAACCGGCATCCCGGTTGGATTTGAACAGCATCAGGCAATGGGCCGGATCGTGAATATTGAGCCGGACCACCTGCCAGGCGAGATGCGCGGCAAACGCCAGCAGCCCAATCGCGAAAATCCAGCGTTCGCCAGCCATCGCGCCCGCCAGACCGATCAACAGGACGGCCAGCGCGTAGAACGACGCCAGCATCGGTCGGGTGCGCTCGCCGAACAGCAGCGCGGTCGACTTCACGCCGATCAGTGCGTCGTCCTCGCGGTCCTGGTGGGCGTAAATGGTGTCGTAGCCGATCACCCAGGCGATCGATCCGGCATAGAGCACCAGCGCCGGCCAATCGAGGCTCGCGAACGTGGCGGGCCAGCCCATCAGCGCGCCCCACGAGAAGGCGAGGCCGAGCACGATCTGCGGCCAGTAGGTGATGCGCTTCATGAACGGGTAGATGGCGACGACGCCGAGCGACGCGAAGCCGCACACGACGGTGAAGCGATTGAACTGCAGCAGCACCGCGAGGCCGACGAGCGCCTGCGCGGCCATGAAGACGGCGGCTTGTCTGGCTGTGACCTGGCCGGACGGAATCGGGCGCGACCGCGTCCGCTCGACCTTGGCATCCAGTTCGCGATCGACCAGGTCGTTCCAGGTGCAGCCCGCGCCGCGCATCGCGAATGCGCCGATGAAGAAGAGCACGATGTGCCAGAGGCTCGGCAGATGGCCGGCGCGCATCGCGGCGATGCCCAGCGACCACCAGCATGGCAGCAGCAGCAGCCACGAGCCGATCGGGCGGTCGAGCCGGGACAGGCGCAGGAACGGACGCGTAAAGGGCGGCGCTATCCCGTCGACCCAGTTACCGGTCGCATCGGCGACGCGTCCGGCGTTTGTCGTCATCGCGCCAGAGGCGAACCGGTCAGCGAATCGTAGGTGCCGCGGCCGGTCTTCGTGTTGCTGGCGTCGGGAACCTGCGTACCAAGCGCGTCGCTGAAAGTCGGCGCGGTGGGCCGCGCCGGACCGCGCGCCGCGAGCTGGCACACCCGGGTCCGTACTGCGCTGGCCTTGGTGTGGCCTTCCTTCATCTGCGTGAGGACCTGCGGCGGGATTCCGCACCACGTTCCGTTGTCCTCGATGTATTTGATCATCTTGGCCTCGGCGGCGATGAAGCTGTTGAACAGCTTGCACGCCTCCTGGGGCGGCGCATGGCGATCGCCGGCCTCCTTCACCGCTTTCGCCCGGGTTTCCGTCACGGTTCGCAGCTTGCTGAAATCCTTGAAGCAGGGCGGCTCCTGCTGTTGCTGCTGGGCGGGTGGCGCGCCGAATCCGGCCGACGGGGCGGGCTGCAGAATCTGTGCAGCGGCAGGACTGGCCAGTCCGCCGAGGGCGATCGCGACAAGAATTGAACGGTAGGTTGAAGGCATCCAGGTAACCCTGTCCGGTCCCGGCGGAATACCATATTCCGCTGCGTCTTGCGCTAGGGGCATAAGGACTTTCCGGGGTATTACAAGCTGTCGAATACGACGGGAACGCGGCAAATTGCGGCGGCCGGGTTCGTTTCGTAGGGCGCCGCATCCATATCCGCCACGACCATGCCTCATTACGACTTCCGTCAGCCGCGTTTGTTCATCGATGAGCCTTTGACGGGCGGAGGCCGGATCGCGCTCCGCGGCGACGCGGCGAATTACCTTCGCACCGTCCTGCGGCTCGGGACCGGGGACGGGGTTCTGCTGTTCAATGGCCGCGACGGCGAATGGCAGGCCGAACTCGCCGTCGAAGGCAGGCGGTCGCTCTTTGCCGTGGTGCGCCAACAGGCCCGGCCGCAGCCGCAGCCCGGTGACCTGCATTACCTGTTTGCGCCGATCAAGCACGCGCGGCTCGACTACATGATCCAGAAAGCCGTGGAACTCGGCGCTTCGAGGCTGCAGCCGGTCATTACGCAACATACGCAGGTCACGCGCGTGAATCTGGAGCGGATGCGGGCGAATGTCGTCGAGGCGGCGCAGCAGTGCGGTATTCTGGCGTTGCCGGACGTTGGCGAGCCGGGGTCGTTCGACGCCATACTCCGGAGCCTGTCCAGCGAGCGCGTGCTGGTGTTCTGCGACGAGTCGGCGGATGTTCGCCATCCGGTCGCGGCGCTCGCCCAAGCGGCGCGCCGCGGCGTGCCGCTCGCCGTGCTGATCGGCCCGGAAGGCGGCTTCGACGAGCGCGAGCGGGCCGCGTTGCAGAAGCGTCCCAATACAATCAGGCTCGCGCTTGGCCCACGCATCCTTCGTGCCGATACGGCCGCCGTGGCGGCGCTCGGCCTCGTGCAGGCTGTGCTGGGAGACTGGGCGGGGTGACCGCCTCAGTGGACGCGGCGCCGGTCGCGGCGGCAGGAAAAGCTGTAATAACCGCCATAACGCGGATGGACGGCGGTGGCGTAGGCGACCTTGCCGTATTGCGCGCAATGATCCGAGGCCATCGCCATGGCCTGCGCGCGCGTGACGGACGCGTAGGGTACGATGCCGCCCGTGTCGTTGCCGGTGAGACCGGGACCTGGGCCGGCGCATGCCGCCAGCATCAAGGCTGCCATTGTCAGGATCGTTGTGCGCAGTGCCATCGGCAGAATCACCTGATTTGCCTGCATGATGCCGCGGAACCGTCAGCCATGCGAGGGCGATGTGACGTAAAGCTGTGGCCAAGGCCTGACGAACCGGAACGCGCCGTGCTAGGTTTGGTTCGCCGATCCGGCGGGAGAGATGATTCATGCTCCATCGTGTTGTTCTGGGATCTGTGCTCGCCGCGTTGCTCACCATCGCCGTGACGCCGGCGCCGGCGCCGGCGGCGAGCTGGCTCGAGAAGAAGTTCTGGCTCTCAGGTCCGCGTTACGATGCAGTTCTGCCGGAATGCGAGGCGGCGCTCGATACCATCGCCTCGCGCTTCGCGACCAAGGAAAGCCGGTTCTGGAATTCGAATTTGCAGATCGTTGGCTTCGAGCACGTCCGGCAGACCGCGTTCAGCCCGTGGGCCAACGGGACGATCCCGCGCCGCTTTTGCTCGGCGGTCGCCACCGTGAGCGACGGCCTCAAGCACCGGGTCGATTATTCGATCATCGAGGACGGTGGCATCATCGGCGCGACCTGGGGCGTCGAGTGGTGCGTCGTCGGTCTCGACCGCAACTGGGCGTACAATCCCGCTTGCAAGATGGCACGGCCCTGAGCGGCCTTCTCGCCGCCTTGCCATAATGTTCTTGTTATGTTCTAGTCTAGCTTCGGCCTGAGCGCGTTCGCCGACTGACAGGCCGTAGGGGGTTGTCCATGTTGCGTCTGCCGTCCGTCCCGTCCGTTTTGTTTGCTGTCCTTCTCGTCGTTCTCACCGGTTATCCGATATTCGCTGCGCCCGCGGACAGTGCCGTAACCGTCGTCGCCCAGGCCTCCGAAGCCGCCGAGACGCCGAGAAATGAGCCGGGCAAGTTCGATTACTATTTGCTGGCGCTGTCCTGGTCGCCGTCGTTCTGCGAGGTGTCGCGGCAGCGCTACGCCCATCGCCGTCCCGATCCGCAGTGCGGGCCGCGGCCGTATTCCTTCGTCGTGCATGGACTTTGGCCGCAATACTCGCGCGGCTATCCGGAAAACTGCCAGGTGCCGTCGCCGCGCATTCCGCGCAGCCTGGTCGACTCGATGCTCGACCTGATGCCGAGCCCGCGTCTCGTCTTCCACGAATGGGACAGTCACGGGACCTGCAGCGGTCTGCCGGCCTGGGAGTATTTCCGCACCGTTCGCAAGGCCCGCGAAGCCATCAAGATTCCCGCCCAGTATCAGTCGATCGACCGGACTATCACTGTCGAGCCGGACCAGGTGGCGGAGGCATTCGTGGCCGCCAATCCGGGGCTGAAACGCGACGCGATCGACGTGGTGTGCGATGGCAAGCGGCTGACCGGCGTGCGCATTTGCATGGGCAAGGATCTCGCATTCCACGCGTGCACCGGCACGTCGCGCAGCTTTTGCCGCAGCAAGTCGGTTGTCATGCCGCCGGTGCGAGCGCCGAAGGCGTCGCTGCAATAAGCAGCCGTTGTGAACCGACGGTCAGGACCGTGAAAGCACGCGATCATTTCGGCCTGCGCGGCGTCGATCGGTAGGGCGGCGCTGGTTGGACGAGCGTCGACTCTGTAATGTCGCGCCGGATTTGCGTCCTGCCGGAGCCCGCGTTGAATTATCAGCACGCCTTCCATGCCGGTAACTTTGCCGACGTGTTCAAGCATGCCGTCGTGTGCCGGATCCTCGTTCACCTGCGGGACAAGCCGGCGGCCTTTCGTGTGATCGACACGCATGCGGGCGCCGGCCTGTACGATCTCGCTGGGCTGGAAGCCGAGCGCAATCCGGAATGGCGCGACGGCATCGGCAGGCTG
This sequence comes from Pseudolabrys sp., assembly GCA_029980465.1. Taxonomy (GTDB): domain Bacteria; phylum Pseudomonadota; class Alphaproteobacteria; order Rhizobiales; family Xanthobacteraceae; genus Pseudolabrys. Next base: position 800,891 of record JARYIJ010000001.1, on the reverse strand, counting down.
CGGGACGCGTCGCTGCCGGCGGCCGTTGCCACGCTGATGGCAGCCTATCTCGACACGGTATCCGCCCTCAACCTGTCCGGCACGCTCCGCATCTATCCCGGCTCGCCGGCCTTGGTGCGCAGCCTGCTTCGTAGCCAGGATCGCATGATCGCCTGCGAGCTCGAGTCGAAGGCGGCCGCCGCGTTGCGCCGCAACCTTCGCGGCGATCGCCGGATCAAGGCGCTGGAAGCGGACGGCTGGACGGCGCTCGCCGCTCATCTGCCCCCGGTCGAGCGGCGGGGGCTTGTCCTGATCGACCCGCCGTATGAGCAGGATGGCGATTTCGTCAGACTGACCAAAGGGTTGGAAACGGCTTACCGCCGCTGGTCGACCGGCATCTATATGCTTTGGTATCCGATCAAGGGACGGCCTGAGCCGGACGCCTTGGCGAAGCGGCTCCGGCGCCTCGGCATCCCGAAAATTCTGCGCGCCGAGTTGATCGTGTCGCCGTTGAGCGACCCTAGCCGTCTGAATGGCTCCGGCGTGATCGTCGTCAATCCGCCGTGGACGCTCGAGGCCGATCTGTCAGCAATACTGCCAAGTCTCGCCGTTGTTCTCGGCAAGGCCGGGCCGGGCAGGTGGGCGCTCGATTGGCTCGCCGGCGAGACGGCGGTCCAGCGCTAATCTTCTTCCCCCAAAGTTCCGGTTGGTCTAGCGTTGTCGGATTGGCAGGCGTTCCGCCTCCGCAAATGGGGGCCGGCGGAGTGACTGAGGCAAAATGCCGATGCTTTCCCCGTGCGTGAATGTCAGCCGCGCCGTCTTCCGTGGGGGTTGGCGGCTCGTGCAGTCGGGGAGAGGAGTTTTTCCCTATGGCGCAAACTGGTGTCGTGAAATTCTTCAACGGGGAACGCGGGTACGGTTTCATCAAGCCGGATGACGGTGGGCGCGACGTGTTCGTTCATATCACCGCCGTCGAGCAGGCCGGCTTGAAGTCGCTGAACGAGGGGCAGCGTATCAGCTTCGATGTCGAACCGGACAAGAAGGGCAAAGGCCCCAAGGCGGTCAATCTGGTAATCACCGGTTGACCGCGCTGGAGCGGGTCGCCTTGGCCCGTTCGATCATCTAGGTTCGCAGGTGCAAGCCGCGGGATCGTCCCGTCCGGCAACCCTGTCATATTGAGTCATTCTTCCCATGATGATTCTTCGTTCGGCGCCCGCCTCGCCCTTCGCGCGCAAGGTGCGCATTGCCATCAAGCTGCTCGGTCTCGAAACCGATGTCGAAATTCGCGACGCCGATACGACCGATCCCGGCGAAGTCCTGCGTCAGCAAAATCCGCTCGGAAAAATTCCGACGCTCATCGTCGAGGACGGCACCGCCTATTACGACTCGCGGGTGATCGTCGACTATCTCGATCATCGCGCCGGCGGCGGCAAGGTCATTCCGGCCGATCAAAAAGCGCGGCTCGACGCCCTGAAGTTGCAGGCGCTATGCGACGGCATCTGCGACGCCTGCCTGCTCATCGTTTACGAGGGCCGGTTCCGCAGCAAGGAAAAGCACGAGCCGAAATGGCTCGAGAATCAGGCCGGCAAGATTCAGCGCGGCCTCGCGGTCCTCGAAGCGTCGCCGCCGCCGATCGACGCGCCGCCGACGGTCGGCCAGATCGCTCTGGCCTGCATGCTCGGTTATCGCGATCTGCGATTCGAAGGGACGTGGCGCAAGGATCATCCGAAGCTGGTGGCCTGGCTCGACCGCTTCGCGGCGCAAGTGCCGGCGTTTGAGCAAACGCGCGTGAAGTCCTGAGGCCGGACCGAAAATGATTCCGGTTTTTCAAACTCGTGTCCCGGGCGCAGCGCAGCGCGTTAGCGGTGTGCTGCAGAGCCGGGACCCCGGTATTTCTTCGCGGGTTAACCGGGGTCCCGGCTCTGCGGTGCATCTCTTCGCCATAGGCGCGTAAACGCGCTTATGGCTTGTGCTGCACCGCGTCCGGGACACGTCGTTGATCTTGACGCGCTCTTTTCGAGTCAACCTCTGAAGCTACCGCCGGAAAAGAAACGCCCCGGCCGCAAGGCCGGGGCGTGCAGTCTGTGTGGAATCTCTCTTCAGCCTAGAAGTGGTAGTTCAAGCCAGCGCGAATGATGTTGGTCTTGAAGTCGGCGCTGGTGCCGCCCGTGCCCGGAATATCGTTGACATGGCCGAGATCGACATAAAGGTACTCGAGCTTGGCCGACCACGGGCCCCACAGCATCGCTTCGACGCCGCCGCCCAGAGTCCAGCCGGCCTTGGTCGAGCTGCTCCCGCCGAATGTGTCGATTGACGACTTCACGCCGCCGAAGGCCAGACCGCCGGTGACATAGGGCATCCAGCGGCCGGCGTTGTAGCCGAGGCGGCCGCGAACGGTGCCGAGCCAGTCGTTCTTGGTTTCGCAGGCGAAGCCGGTGCAGATGCCGCTGCCATGGATGTCGGCCCAGTCGATATCACCTTCGACACCGAACACCGCAGGACCCGTCTGCCAGTTGTAGCCGAGGGTGCCGCCGAACAGCCAGCCGCTGGTGTGAAAACCGCCTGGAACGGTGCCGCCGCTAAAGGTCGAATTGGCACCGAAGCCGTAGCCGCCGTTCAAGCCGATATAGGCGCCGGTCCAGGTAAAGGGCGGCGGCACATAGACCGGCGCCTTCGTCGGCATCGTCTGCCGCACCGGCATGTCAGCCGCGTTTGCAGCCCCGAAGGTCACAACGAGAGCCAGAGCACTGACGCCCGCAACAAGAATCGATTTCATGAGATCCTCTCCCCTTGAATAACGCTACGGCGCAGACATCGCGTTTGCACTCGGACACCTAACTCGTCGCGTTCCCATCCGTTCCTCGACAATCAGTAAGGCGATGTTGAGGCAAGATTGTTGTGTCCCCTGGGCAACGAAGTTCCCGATCACGCCACGGTGAACGAAATGTTGACACAAAAAGTTCCCGCGCAGTTTTTCATTGCTCTATTGCGTAAAACAAAAGCCCCCGGATTGCGTAAAACAAAAGCCCCGGCGCGATGCCGGGGGCTTTGAGTCGGAACACAACGTCGATGTCTCAGAAGTGATAGTTCACGCCGAGCCGCAGCATGTTCGACCAGTAGCCGTTGCTGGTGCCGGTGATCGAATAATTGGTGCTGCCGAGATCCATGTAGATGTACTCGGCCTTCGCCGACCACGCCCGATTGAGCATGACCTCGGCGCCGAGTCCCGCCGCCCAGCCGAGACGCGTCTTGCTTTCGCTGACGCCAAACGTCTGTCCCTTGACCTCGCCGTAGGCGGCGCCGAGCGTGCCGTAGAACAGGAAGTTGTTCCAGGCATAGCCGGCGCGGCCGCGTAGCGTGCCCCACCACGGATTGGAGAATTCGAAAGGCGACACGGTGTCGTCGGCGCCCGAAATGTCGAGGTCGGTTTCGATGCCGTACACGAACTGGCCGTTCTGCCAGTTGTAGCCGCCCTGCGCGCCGCCGGCGATGCCGGACGGATGGGTGGAGCTATTGGAGACCGAGCCCCACTGGTAGCCGAGATTGGCGCCGAGGTACCAGCCGGCCCAACTGTATGGGCCGGGGATGCGCGCCGGGGCATAATAGGACGGACCACCGAGGTCGGCCGCCAATGCGCCTGAGCCCATCGCGATCGACAGGACAACCGCGCATACAATCTTCTTCATCACACCCTCCACGCACGCAAACGCACAATTTGTCGGTTCGCCGGACTTGTGCCGTGCGCTTGAGCCCACGACGTGATGACCAGCATGTGGAGGGTTTATCCGGCCTTTTACGTTAAACGGTTATGAATCGCTAACGATGGCATTGGCGGCGGCTATCGTTATCCCTAAAGAAACATTAGCCGGCGCGTGCGTGACGGCGCCGGCGTTTACCATGCGAGGTCACGCTCCATTTACTATGAGGCGCATCGGCAAGGATGCTCTCGTGCGGCCATGAACGGAAAGAAGAACGCCCCCGATATCGATCCCCAGAGCGAACTCGCCGATGAGGACGAGGCCGCGACGCTGCCCGAGATCGAGGAAGAGGCCGGCCCCGCGGATGGTTCTCCGGTCGCCGCTGGCCGCGCGGTGATCGTGCGTTTCGCCAAGCTCGCGCCGGCCGGTCCCGGCGTCTATCGCATGATCGACGCCAAAGGCGACGTGCTTTACGTCGGCAAGGCCAAGAGCATCCGCAAGCGCGTTCTCTCCTATGCGCGGCCGACCGGTCTCGACACGCGCATCATGCGTATGGTTGCGGCAACATCCTCGATGGAATTCGTCTCGACCGCGACCGAGACCGAAGCGCTGCTGCTCGAGGCGAACCTGATCAAGCGGCTGCGCCCGCGCTTCAACGTGCTGCTGCGCGACGACAAGTCGTTTCCGTACATTCTCATCACCGCCGATCATTGGGCGCCACAGATCCTCAAGCATCGCGGCGCGCGCTCGCGCAAGGGCAACTACTACGGGCCGTTCGCGTCGGTGTGGGCGGTCAACCGCACGATCAACGCGTTGCAGCGCGCCTTTCTGCTGCGCTCGTGCTCGGATTCGTTCTTCGAGGCGCGCACGCGCCCGTGCTTGCTGTATCAGATCAAGCGGTGTTCGGCCCCGTGCACTCGCGAGATCGACTTCACGGCGTATCAGGAACTGGTGCGCGAGGCCAACGACTTCCTGTCGGGCCGCAGCCAGGCGGTGAAGCAGGATCTCGCCGAAGAGATGGACAGGGCGTCGGCTGCCGAAGATTTCGAGCGCGCCGCGATTTACCGCGACCGTCTTGCTGCGCTGTCGGCGGTCGTGTCGCACCAGGACATCAACCCGCGCAACGTCGAGGAGGCGGACGTGTTCGCCGTGCATCAGAGCGGCGGCTATACCTGTGTTGAGGTGTTTTTCTTTCGCACCGGACAGAACTGGGGCAACCGGGCCTATTTCCCGAAGGCGGACCGTTCGCTCGATCCGGGCGAGGTGCTGTCGGCGTTCCTCGCCCAGTTCTACGACGACAAGCCGCCGCCGCGGCTCATTCTGGTTTCGCACGGCTTCGAAGACCGCGCGCTGCTCGCCGAGGCGCTCACGACCAAAGCCGGCCGCAAGATCGAGGTCAGCGTGCCGGTGCGTGGCGAGCGCAAGGATCTCGTCGCGCACGCGCTGGCCAATGCCAGGGAGGCGCTGGGCCGGCGGCTCGCCGATACGTCGTCGCAGGAGCGGCTGCTCAAATCGGTGGCCGAGACGTTCGGCTTGCCGCGTACGCCGCGCCGTATCGAAATTTACGATAACAGCCACATCGCCGGCACCAATCCGGTCGGCGCCATGGTGGTGGCGGGGCCGGAAGGCTTCCGCAAGAACCAGTACCGCAAGTTCAACATCCGCTCGCAGGAAATCACGCCGGGCGACGACTACGGCATGATGCGGGAGGTGCTGCAGCGCCGGTTCAAGCGGCTGATCGCCGAAAGCCCGCGCTTGAGCACCGATGCCGCCGCGGCCGAAGCGGCTACTGTCGACGTTGCGCATGACGACGACGCGCCGTGGCCGGACCTGCTGCTGATCGACGGCGGGCAGGGACAGGTGAAGGTGGCGCAGGAGACGCTTGCGGAGCTGGGGCTGACCGATATCCCGCTGGTCGGAGTCGCCAAGGGGCCGGACCGCGATGCCGGCCGAGAGACGTTCTTTGTTCCCGGCAAGACTCCCTTCAGGCTGCCGCCGCGCGATCCCGTGCTTTATTTCGTCGAACGCCTGCGCGACGAGGCGCATCGCTTCGCGATCGGCTCGCACCGGGCGCGGCGCAAGAAGGATATCCGGGAGGCCGGCCTGCAGGAGATTCCCGGCATCGGCCCGACGCGCAAGCGCGCACTGCTCCGTCATTTTGGCACTGTGAAAGCGATCGAGCGCGCCTCGCTGCCGGACCTGTCGAAGGTCCCTGGAATTAATGCGGAAACGGCACGGAAGATATATGACTTCTTCCACGAGAAGGCGTCGTAGCGCCTCGTCGTGGCCGCCTTTACCGGTGGCGGACCTGCAATCGGACTGAACGGAACGGAAGCCATGATCATCGAGCGGCAGGAACAGGTCACCGACGCCGTCGTCGACGCGTTTCAAAACATCCCCGATTCGCGGCTGCGCGAGATTCTCATCGCGCTGGTAAAGCATCTGCACGCGTTCGCGCGCGATGTTCATCTGACCGAGGAGGAATTCGAGAGGGCGGTCGCCTATGTCGCCGCGCTCGGTCAGCGCACCAATGCGAGCCATAACGAAGTCGTGCTGATGTCGGGTTCGCTTGGCTTCTCGTCGCTGATCTGCCTGCTTAATAACGGCAATAACGGCCAAACCGAAACGACGGCCAATCTGCTCGGCCCGTTCTGGCGCATGAATTCGCCGCGTACCGAGAACGGCGGCACCATCATCCGCTCGCCGACGCCGGGCCCGGCGATCTTCGTCAATTGCTGGGTCAAGGATCAGAGCGGCAAGCCGATCGAAGGCGCCGAGGTCGACATCTGGCACTCGTCGCCGGAAGGTTTCTACGAGCAGCAGGACCCGAAGCAGGCCGACATGAACCTGCGCGGCAAGTTCACCACCGACAAGGACGGCCACTTCTGGTTCCGCAGCGTCAAGCCGGCCGGCTATCCGATTCCGATCGACGGCCCGGTGGGCGACCTGGTGCGCGCGACCGGCCGCCACAACTACCGGCCGGCGCATCTCCACTTCCTTATCTTCAAGGACGGCTTCAAGACACTTATCTCCCAAATCTATTCGAACGACGATCCGCGGCTGGAAACCGACGTGCAGTTCGGCGTGACCCGCGCCCTGGTCGGCGATTACCGGCGGCACACCGGTCCGGCTCCCGCCACGGATGTCACAGGCGAGTGGTATTCGTTGGACCAGACCTTCGTGATGGAGCCCGGCAAGAGCCGCCTGCCGCGCCCGCCGATTCAATAAAGAGGATCGCGGCGTTTCGCCGGTTGACGGAATCTGCCGAGGGGTATTCCTGTTGACGATGAATTCCGTGAGCACGTCGCAGATGCGATCCCGGCCTCTGGCCCTGCCGAACCTGCTGACTTACGGGCGGATCGCCGCGGTTCCGGCGGTTGTCGGCTGTCTCTATTGGCAAGCGCTGCTCAACGGCGGCTTGTGGCTGCGCTGGGTTGCGTTGGCGATCTTCATCGCCGCCGGCGTCACGGATTTCCTCGACGGCTATATCGCCCGCGCCTGGCAGCAGCAGTCGCTGCTCGGCCGCATGCTCGATCCGATCGCCGACAAGCTCCTGGTCGCGTCGTGCCTGCTGATGCTGGCGGTCGACGGCACGATCGCCGGCTGGTCGCTGTGGGCCGCGATCATCATCCTGTGCCGCGAGATTCTGGTGTCGGGCCTGCGCGAATTTCTCGCCGAGCTGCGCGTCAGCGTTCCGGTCACCCAGCTCGCGAAATGGAAGACCGGGGCGCAACTCGTCGCCATCGGTTTTCTGCTGGCGGGCCGTGCGGGCGACCTGGTTCTTCCCTATGTCAGCATCGTCGGCCTGACCCTGCTGTGGTTGTCGGCCCTGCTCACGCTCTATACCGGGTGGGACTATCTCCGCGCAGGTCTCGACCACCTGATCGAGGACTAGGCATGGCTCGCGTGACCTTGCGTTATTTTGCCTGGGTGCGGGAACGGATCGGCAAGCCGGACGAGGAACTCGACCTGCCGGCGGACATCGGCACGGTCGATCAGTTGACGGCATGGCTCGCCGGACGCGGCGAGGAATACGCCTACGCGTTCGAAAACCGCGATGTGATCCGCACCGCGCTCGACCGGCGCCACGTCCGGCGCACGGCAACGATCGCCGGCGCGCGGGAAATCGCGTTTTTCCCGCCGATGACCGGCGGATGAACGCCGCCCATGCTGACGCGATAGCGTATTGATCGTCGCGGGAGTAAATTGCCCGCATGCAACCGACGGTCCGGCTCCAGAGAGAGAGGTTTGACGCGGCGGCCGAAGCGGCGGCGCTGAGGCGCGGCCGCACCGATGTTGGCGCCGTGGTGACGTTCACCGGCATCTGCCGCGGCGACGAGAACGGCAAGCCGATCACGGCGCTGACGCTTGAGCACTATCCGGGCATGGCGGAGGCCGAGATCGAGCGGCACGTCGCCGAAGCGAGTCAACGCTGGCCGCTGCTCGGCGTCACCGTCATTCATCGCTACGGCCGGATCGAGCCGGGCGAGGACATCGTCCTGGTCGCCACCGCGTCGTCGCATCGGGAAGCGGCGTTTGCCGCGGCGGACTTCCTCATGGACTTCCTCAAGACCCGCGCGCCGTTCTGGAAACAGGTCGAGCAGGCGGGGGACCGGAACTGGGTCGAGGCCAAGCAATCCGACGATGCCGCCGCAGAGCGCTGGCGCAAGCCGAAGATCGGCGATGCGGCGGAATAGATCGATGACGCCGCATGTCATCGCCGCGATCGCCGCGCTGGCGTTGACGGTTCAATCGGCTGGCGCGGCGCAGGTGTCCTACTACAGTGTCCCCGAAGGCGCGCATCCCCACGATGTCGCGCCGGGCCCCGACGGCCGGGTCTGGTACACCGCGCAGGCGCAAGGCGCGCTCGGCGTGCTCGATCCCAAAACCGGCAAGACGTCCCAGCTCAAACTCGGCGACAATTCGGCGCCGCATGGCGTCATCATCGGACCGGATCGCGCCGCCTGGGTGACCGACGGCGGACAGAACGCGATCGTGCGCGTCGACCCCGCGACCAGAAAGATCAAGCGGTTTCTCCTGCCCGCCGATTTTTCGGATGCGAACCTGAACACGGCAACCTTCGATGCCAAGGGCATCCTGTGGTTCACGGGCCAGAACGGAATTTATGGCCGCGTCGATCCGGCGACCGGCAAGATCGATGCCTGGAAAGCGCCGAAAGGGGTCGGCCCTTACGGCATTGCGACGACGCCGAAAGGCGATGTGTGGTACGCGTCGCTGACGGGTGACCATATCGCCAAGATCGATACCGTGAGCGGCGATGCCGCGATGGTGCCGCCGCCCAGGCCCGGTGTTGGGCCGCGGCGGATCTGGTCCGACTCCAAAGGCGTCCTGTGGGTCAGTTTCTGGAACACCGGCGAGGTCGGCAGCTACGATCCAAATACCAAGCTCTGGAAGGCCTGGCATCTCCCCGGCAAGGACCCGGCGGCCTATGCCGTCTATGTCGACGAGCACGACAAGGTCTGGCTCAGCGATTTCACCAACAATGCCTTGGTCCGCTTCGATCCGGTGACCGAGACGTTCAAGAGCTTTCCGAGCAACCGGCGCGGCGCGGCGGTGCGTCAATTGCTCGGGCGGCGCGGCGAGGTGTGGGGCGCGGAATCTGGCACCGACCGGCTTGTGGTGGTGCGCGAAAATTGACGCGTTAGGTTCGGCATCATGCGCTTTGCCGATTCGGCTTTGACACGCAGGCAGACGATGACCGCCCTGGCGGGAGCCGCGCTGTGTCCGCTGCTTTCAAGCCGCGGTTTCGCGGGCGAACGGGCCATCGCGGGCCTCATCGAGCGGGCGCGTGATCTCCCGGCGATTTCGGCGCGGATGTCATCGATCTCGCGCGGCCTGCTCGGTCATCGCTATCAGGCCAACACCCTGATCGGCGGGCCGAAGCGGCCCGAAGTGTTCGTCGTCCGCGACGACCGTTTCGATTGCGTCACCTTTTGCGAGACCGTGCTCGCGGCCGCCCGCTCGCGCGATATCGCGTCGTTTGAAATCAATCTGAAGGCGATCCGTTATCGCGATGGTGTCGTGGCCTGGCGCGAGCGCAATCACGACTTCGCGGCATGGTGCGCGCGCAATGTCGCCGGCGGTGTCTGCGAACCGATCGGTCTCGGCCCGCCTACCGATCTCAGGAAAGTGCTCGACGCGCCGCGAGCGTTGGGCCGCCGCATCTACGATATCGCCGCCGTTTCCCGCGCGACGCTGATGGCGAAGCAGGGAACGCTGCGCGACGGTGACATCGTCGGCTTCGTGTCGGAGCGGCGTACGCTCGACTATTATCACACCGGTTTGGTGATGTTCGGTTCCAAAGGCGAGTTCATGTTGCGGCACGCGTCGGAGAGCCGCGGACGCGTGCTCGACCAGCCGATGCAACAATTTCTTGCGGCCAACAGAGTTCGCTACGTGACCCTGCTGCGGCCGCACGAGCAGGAGGAGACGAAAAAATCATGAGATACCTTGGCCTGACCGCGATCGCGATTGTGTCGATCGTTGCCGGCGCGACCGGCGTCACGCGTGCGGCGGAGCCACGAACATGCGGGGAGGCCTACAAGGTCTGCACGAACAAGCCGCAGTGCGACGCCGGCTGCAAGCGCACCTGCGCGTCGCGCGTGACAGGATGCCTGAAGACCGGGTCATTTTCCATGCCCGGTCTTCTGCTGCAGAATCTGAAGCGGTACTGAGCGGCGGCTCAGGCGGCTTCGGCCGTCGCCTTGCCGGTCACCAGCGCCGTATAGTCGTCCATCAGCTGCTTGGTGATGCGGCCCGGCGTGAAATTCCACTGGCCGCCGATCTCGGCCACGGCGGTCACCTCGGCGGCGCTGCCGGTGATGAAGCACTCCGAGAACGAGGAGAGCTCTTCCGGCATGATGCGCCGCTCGGTCACCTCGACGCCGCGCTTCCTGGCGAGCTCGATCACGCTCTGGCGCGTGATGCCGTCGAGGAAGCAGTCGGCGATCGGCGTGTGGATCTTGCCGTCCTTCACGAAGAAGATGTTGGCGCCGGTGCACTCGGCGACGCGGCCCTGCCAGTCCAGCATCATGGCGTCGGCATAGCCGCGGCGCTCGGCGCGGTGCTTGGAGATGGTGCAGATCATGTAGAGGCCGGCCGCTTTGGCGAGGCAGGGCGCGGTCTTCGGATCGGGCCGGCGGTACTCGGCGAGATCGAGCTTGATGCCCTTGAGCCGCTGCTCCGGATCGAAATAGCTCGGCCATTCCCACGACGCGATCGCCAGATGGATCGTGTTGTTCTGCGCCGACACGCCCATCATCTCGGAGCCGCGCCAGGCGACTGGACGGACATAGGCGTCCTTCTTGCCATTCTGGTCGACGACAAGCTGCTTGGCCTTCACGATCTCGTCGACCGAAAACGGAATCTCGAAGTCGAGCACCTGCGCGGAGCGTTTGAGGCGTTCGGCGTGCTCGCGGGTCTTGAAGATGCGGCCGCCATAGGCGCGCTCGCCTTCGAACACGCAGCTCGCGTAGTGCAGGCCGTGCGTGAGGACGTGGAGGTTGGCGTTCTCCCACGGCACCAGTTTGCCGTCGTACCAGATGACCCCGTCGAGCCGGTCGTAAGATTGCGCAGCCATGTGATCCTCCTGAACGCAGCAGTCCGAACCCCAAGCGTTAAAGGCGCTTTTGACGGCGCCGTCCATGCTTTGCGTCGGCCGCTGCTACCCGGTATGAAAGGACCGATCCGGACCCAATTTCGGCGCAGTCCGCCGATACGGTATCGGTACGATCCTTTCGCCTGACTAGAGCTTTTTGTAACAAAACGCCGAAAATATGTCAATATGACTGACATAAATACTTCGTCCCCTGTCAAATCCGCTTCGCGCGTGCCGTCACCCGGCGCCCCGGTGACGCCGATCTGGGACATCATCGAACTTTTGTTCTTTGCTTACAGAGACTTCGTCGGCGATCCGGACGAGGTGCTGAGCAAGCTCGGCTTCGGCCGCGCGCACCACCGGGTGCTGCACTTCGTCAATCGCAACCCGGGCATGAAGGTCGCCGAACTGCTCGACATCCTGCGCATCACCAAGCAATCGCTCGGCCGGGTGCTGAAGCAACTGATCGATCAGGGTTACGTGCTTCAGCGCGAGGGCGCTTCGGATCGCCGGCAGCGGCTTCTCTATGTGACTCCGAAAGGCGAGGCGCTGGCGCTGAAGATGGCGCTGCTGCAGACCGAGCGCATCAGCCGCGCCTTCGGCGAGCTGGGGCCGGGTGCCCATGAGTCGGCGCGGCGTTTTCTCGCCGCAATGATCGACGACGAGAACCGGGGCGGAGTGCTCAAGCTGATGGCGCGCGCAGATCATCTGCAGAAGCGCGAGTAGGACGATGGCCGCGACCGCGAAAGACACCGTGCCGTTGATCGACGACGCGCCGCACATCCTTATCGTCGACGACGACCGGCGCATTCGCGATCTGTTGTCCCGCTTTCTGAGCGGCGAGGGTTATCGCGTCACCACGGCGGAATCGGGCAAGCACGCGCGGGCCAAGCTTGACGGCCTGAGTTTCGATCTCCTGATCCTCGACGTCATGATGCCGGGCGAGAGCGGCGTCGAGCTGGCGCGCGCCATTCGCGCATCGTCCGGCGTGCCGATCCTGATGCTGACGGCGCGCCACGAGATCGATCATCGCATCGAAGGGCTGCAGGCGGGCGCCGACGACTATCTCGCCAAGCCGTTCGAGCCGCGCGAGCTGTCGCTGCGCATCGGCAATATCCTCAAGCGCGCGCAGCCGCCGGCGCCTCCACCACCTGTCGAATCCGTCCGTTTCGGCGGCTTCGTCTTTCATATCGGACGCGGCGAGCTGCGAAAGGGCGACGAGGTGATCCGCCTGACGGACCGCGAACGCGAGATGCTGCGTATGCTGGCGAAGGTGCCCGGCGAGACCGTGTCGCGGCTCGATTTGTCCGGCAACGGCAGCGCCGTGAGCGAGCGCGCGGTCGACGTGCTGGTCAACAGGCTGCGCCGCAAGATCGAGAACGATCCCGCCAACCCCATCTTCGTGCAGACGGTGCGCGGCATCGGCTATCGGCTGGTCGTGTCATGACCAGCCTCGACTTCGGCATCGCCACGGTCCGCACCATCCGCACCGGCCTCGAGCGCGTCGCCGACTACTGGCGCGCCTTCAGCCGGTGGCTCAACGCCGTCCTGCCGAAGGGCCTCTATGCCCGCGCGCTCATCATCATGATCGTGCCGATGGTGGTGCTGCAGTCGGTCATCGCCTACGTCTTCTTCGAGCGGCATTGGAACACCGTGACGCACAAGCTGTCGGCGTCGGTCGTGTCCGACATCGCGGCGCTGATCGACGTCTATCAGAGCTATCCGCAGGACGCCGATCTCGCGAGGATCAAGAAAATCGCCCGCGACCGGCTCGACCTGCAGGTCGATTTCCTGCCGCTTTCCGAGATGCCGCCGCCGGGGCCGAAGCCGTTCTTCAATCTGCTCGATGAGACGCTGTCGCGGGAATTGCGCAAGCAGATCAACCGGCCTTACTGGATCGACACGGTCGGCCGGTCGGCGCTGGTCGAGATTCGCATCCGGCTCGATAATGCGGTGATGCGGGTATTCGCACGGCGCAGCGCCGCTTACGCGTCGAACTCGCAGATCTTCCTGCTGTGGATGGTCGGCACCTCGGCGGTGCTGTTGTTCTTCGCCATCATCTTCCTGCGCAACCAGATACGGCCGATCCAGCGCCTTGCCGACGCTGCCGAGAGCTTCGGCAAGGGCCGGGAGGTGCCGAACTTCAAGCCGCGCGGCGCGCGCGAGGTGCGGCGCGCGGCGCAAGCCTTCATCGAAATGAAGAATCGCATCGAGCGCACCATCGAGCAGCGCACGGCGATGCTGGCCGGCGTGTCGCACGACCTGCGCACGGTGCTGACGCGCTTCAAGCTCGAGCTTGCGCTGGCCGGCGAGGGGCCCGAGATCGACGCCATGAAGAAGGATGTCGACGAGATGGCGCGCATGGTCGAGGCCTATCTGTCGTTCGCGCGCGGCGATCTCGGCGAGACATCGGCGCCGGTCAACATGGCGCAATTCCTCGAGGAACTGCGGGTCGATCTCGAGCGCGGCGGGCATCGGGCGACCGTGGTCTTCACGGGCGTACCGATGGTGACGGTGCGGCCGGCGGCGTTCCGCCGCTGTCTCGGCAATCTGGTGTCGAACGCCGCGCGGTTCGCCAAGACGGTGTCGATCTCCGGCCATCGCGATCATCGCTACCTGACAGTCAGCGTCGACGACGACGGCCCGGGCATTCCGTCGAATTTGCGTGACGAGGTATTCAAGCCGTTCCTGCGGCTCGACGATGCGCGCAACCAGGACGAAGGCAACAGCGGGCTTGGACTATCCATCGCACGCGACATCGCCCGCTCGCATGGCGGGGACATCATGCTGACCGACAGCCCGCTCGGCGGACTGCGGGCGACGGTTAGAATCCCGGTCTAGGACTCAGGCAGCCTCGGCTTCCGCCGGACCCTCGTCGAGTGGACGCCGTCTGCGCCGGCGCGAGACGCCGCGGCACAGCATCGCCGGAATGCAGAACAGGTCGTCCATGAGGCCCGACCATCGTTCGGCGCTGGCCAGTCCGCGGTCGAGCACCGCCATCGTCCGGTCGAGACTCTCGTCATCGTCTTCGGTCCAGATCGTCATCACCCGGCCGAACAGCAGCGCGGTGCCCTGAATCCGCAGCAGTCCGCGCGGGCCGTTCGCGTCGATGCCGGCGGCGGTCAGCATCCAGCGCTGCGAGCGCAGCGCCATACCGTTGAGCGCCATCGCCAGGCCGGGATTGTGGCGCGCCGAATTCAGCAGCGAGCGGATCGCATCCTTGTAAGGCGCAAGCGCCTCGATGCGCCGCATCAGCACGTCGAACAATCGCTCGCGGGCGGGCGCATCCTCGAGCTCGTCGGTCTCGGCATCGAGCACCTTGCGGTCGATGTCCTTGGTGAAGGCGCCGAGGATCGCCATCACCGAACCGAACTCGGCGCGCAGTTGCGACAGCGACAATCCGGCGCGGCCGGCGACTTCCGCGAGTCCAATCTCCTCGAAGGGATGCCGTGCGAGCAGCGCCATGAGGGCGCCGATCGCTTTCTCCCGGTCGGTCCCGGATAGCGGCGGTACGGCGGCTCCGGATTTCGAGCGGCGGGTTGAACGCGTCGGTTTACGTGCCATGACGGACCTCCGGGCTGCAGACCCTTAATCTAGGTGCGAAATCGCGACGGTTCTAGGGCAGCCGGCAGGGCTGCTAGCCGGCCAGTTCGCGCGACCGGCGGGCCGCCTTGGCGACGGCGGTGGTCATCAGCGTCTCGAAGCCGCCGGGGCCCATCAACACCTCGAGTGCCGCGGCGGTGGTGCCGCCGGGCGAGGTCACATTCTTGCGCAAGGTCGCGGCGTCGAGCGGGGAGCGCAGCATCAACTCGCCCGATCCTGCGATCGTTTCGCGCGCAAGTCTGGCGGCGAGCTTGGCCGGCAGGCCGGCGGCGACCGCCGCGGCAGTAAGCGCTTCCGCGAGCAGGAAGACATAGGCCGGCCCGGACCCCGAGACCGCGGTGACGGCGTCGATCAGCTTCTCGTCATTGACCCATTCGACGCCGCCGCAGGCCGCCAGCAGCTCGGTCGCAATCTTGCGTTGCGCCTCGCCGACCTTGCGGTTGCCGACCGCCACCGTCATGCCGCGCCCGATCGAGGCCGGCAGGTTCGGCATCGCCCGAACGATCGGCGCACCGTCCGGAAATCCGTCCTTGAGGAAAGCAAGGGTGCGCCCGGCCATGATGGAGATGACGAGCGTGGATGCGTCCGCCCACTGCTCCAGCGACGCCAGCGTGCTGGCGGCATCTTGCGGCTTGACCGCGACGACGATGACTGACGCTTTCGTCTTTTTCGGAGCGGTGTTGAGCGCGACGCCGCGCTTGGCGAGATCCTCGATACGCTTGCTCGGCTTGAGATCGAGCACGGTGACGGCCTTCGGCCGCAGGCCGCGCGCCAGCCAGCCTTCCAGCATGGCGCCGCCCATCTTGCCGGCGCCGACCAGCACGAGCGAGCCCTTGAAGGGCGCCAGCGGCCTGGTCGATGTCTTGCGCGCTGCCATCGCTTTCTCCGTCACCGCCCTTTGGCGGACGCCTCGATGAAGGCCTTGCCGGGAGAGCGCCCGGCATCCGTCATTGGATGCCTCGCTTCGGTGGCGCATGACAAGAGCGTTGCCGAGACGGCGCACGCGCGAGGTCTCAGGCCTCGCCGGACGTCTCGAACATCGCGGCGCTGAGCGCTTCCTTGGCCGGCCTGCCGGCCCAGACCACGAACTGGAAGGCACTGAAATAGCGCTCGCAAGCCTCGAGGGCGTTGTCGAGCAGGGCCTCGCACTGCTTGCCGGAGGCTTCGACGCCACCGTTCAGCACCAGCGCGTGGCGGAACATCACCATGCCCTCGTTCACCCACAGGTCGAAATGGCCGACCCACATGTGCTCGTTGATCATCGAGATGAGTTCCTGGACGCCGGCGCGGCGGCGCTCCGGCACCCGCAGATCGAAGGCGCAAGCCAGGTGCAGCGCCTCGATGTCGCCCATCCAGGTGTAGGAAACCTGATAGTCGCTCCACTTGCCGGCGACGAGGATGGTGATCTCGTCCTCGCTCGCGCGCTCGAACGACCAGTCGTGCACGGCCGCGAGCCGCTCGACCACATCGAGAGGATTGAGCCGCGATTCATCCGAAGAGTAAGTATTGAGGGACATGTCGTCTCCGCCTTGCCGCCAGAATCTGGAGAAAACGCACGCCACCGCACTCTGGACGCACGCAGTCGGCGCCCAAGTTCAAAGCTCGATACAAGGGATACGGATGCCTCGGCCGCGAACCGAATCACGAAAACGAATCAGCGGCTACGCGACTATATCCTCATCGATTCGCGGCTCCAAAGCGCACCGCGCGAAAACAATGGGCCGTGATTTGCGGCGCTGAATCAACGCCGTGCCCTCACTCCGTCCACAGCCAAACGGCTGTCATATTGACTCTTGTGTGGAAAAGTCCCCGCAGGGACTCAGTCGAACAGGCTGGAAACCGACTCTTCAGCGGCGGTGCGCCCGATCGCTTCGCCGATTAGCGCCGCGATCGGCAGCACGCGAATATTGCCGGCCGCGAGCACGTCCTTGGTCGGCTGAATGGAGTCGGTGATGACGAGCTCTTTCAGCCGCGACTTGGAGACACGCGCGATGGCGCCGCCCGACAACACGCCATGACTGATGTAGGCGTAGACCGCCTTGGCGCCGTGCTCGAGCAGCGCGTCGGCCGCGTTGACCAGCGTGCCGCCGGAATCGACGATGTCGTCGACCAGCACGCAGGTATAACCGGCGACGTCGCCGATCACGTTCATCACTTCGGATTCGCCGGCCCGCTCGCGGCGCTTGTCGATGATCGCGAGCGGCGCGTTGATGCGCTTCGCCAGGCCGCGGGCGCGCACCACGCCGCCGACGTCGGGCGATACGACCATCACGTTGCCGAGTTCGAAGTGCTCGCGGATGTCGCGCACCATGACGGGTGAGGCATAGAGATTGTCGGTCGGGATGTCGAAGAAGCCCTGAATCTGCCCGGCGTGAAGATCGAGCGTCATCACGCGGTCGGCGCCGGCGCGGGTCACGAGATTGGCGACCAGCTTGGCCGAGATCGGCGTGCGTGGGCCGGGCTTGCGATCCTGCCGGGCGTAGCCGAAATACGGGATCACCGCCGTGATGCGCCGCGCCGACGAGCGCCGCAGGGCGTCGATGATGATCAGCAATTCCATCAGGTGGTCGTTGGCCGGGAACGATGTCGACTGGATGATGAAGCAATCCGCGCCGCGCACGTTTTCCTGGATTTCGACGAACACCTCCATGTCCGCGAACCGGCGCACGACCGCCTTGGCCAGCGGCATTTTCAGATAGTCGGCAATGCCCTGGGCCAGCACGGGATTCGAATTGCCGGCAACGAGCTTGATGGCTCCGTTCTTGGCCGACATCACACCATCCTCGCCTCAGGTTCCGCAGGCGCGCAGGTCATAACAAGGCGGGATCGGGCGAGCAATACGAGTCCGCGTGCCTGTCCCGCAGCATTTTGCGCCGCTCAGCGGGTATTCTGCGCCGCCGCCACCGTCAGGCGCGCGGAGCGCGGCCGTGCGTGCGGCAGCGGGACCGAATCCGGCTCGGCTTCTGCGCTTGCCCCCGAGTTGTCGACTTGCATGATCCGAAAGATGCCGGCCGCTTCCGGAGAGTCGTTGGAATAGGAGGTCTGAATCGGCGCCGCGCTCGGTTCGGCCTGTGGCGAGGTCAGAAAGGCGGCAAGCTGGTCCATGCTGTCGCTGGCGATCTTGGCAACCGATGCGTCGTCAACCGCTTGCCAGGCATCCGCGTGCGACCCGGCGATCACGTCCTCGCCGGTGAGCCGCAGGACGCGCTGATGGTCGCGGTCGTAGACATCCCAAACCCAGGAGATGGCGCTCTGCCTGGCTGCGTTTTCGGCGATCATGTAACCGCGAACGCGATACGCGGCGCCGCTCTCGTCACGAGACATCACCGCCAACTGGTGCCGCTGGGCTTCGGTGTTGAGGTCGCTGACCAGCCGGTCGAACACGTGGCGCGGCGGGCCGTCGATCGAGTCGAAGGCGACGGTTGCGCCATGCGGGGCGGCGGCGACAGGAGATTGTTGCGAGACCGTGTTGCAGCCCGCGACGGCAAGCGCCGCCGCGACAGGTGCAATATATCGGATAATGGCCGCGACGCGGGCGCGCCGGCCTGAACCCCACCCCATGGACGACCCCTGCAGCCCCGTCTTTATGTTCAGACGGTGACCCGGCGGCACCGTAGCCAAAAGCCTTGCGCCAAGTCCAGCCGCGGATTGTGGGCAGAGCCTGGAGCTTCCATGCGAGGGCCGGTCAGTCTTCCAGCGCGATCGCGTTGATGTGCCGCCCGTAGTCGGGTTCGCCGAACAATGTCTTGCGCCGGTAGCTATAGAACCGCTCGGGCTCGGCAAACGTGCACAGTCCGAGATCCTCGATGTGCGCGATACCTGCGGCGCGCAGCCTTGATGCGGCATAACCGGCAAGATCGAACATCGCATGGTCCTCGCGGGCGCTCGGCACGAAGAAGCGTTCGTTGGCGCTGTCGGCGTCCATGAACCGGGCGACGAATTCGGGCCCGACCTCATAGCTCGGCTGGCGGATCATTGGGCCGAGCGCGACGGCAATGCTGTCGCGCCGCGCTCCGAGATTTTCCATCGCGGCAATCGTCGCTTCGAGAACGCCGGTCAACGCGCCGCGCCAGCCGGAGTGAGCCGCGCCGATCACGCCCGTCGCGGCGTCCGCGAACAGCGCCGGACCGCAATCCGCCGTCGAGACGCCGAGTGCGATGCCGGGCCGTTTCGTCACCATCGCGTCGGCGCGCGGACGCTCGCCGCCCGTCCACGGCCGGTCGACGGTCACGACGTCGGGCGAGTGCACCTGATACACGCTGAGAAATTTATCGGGCGCGACGCCGAGCGCGGCAGCCATGCGGCTTCGATTTTCGGCGACGTTGGCGGGCGCATCGCTCGAGCCGATGCCGCCGTTGAGCGATGCATAAACGCCCTGCGACACACCGCCGCTGCGCGTGAAGAAGCCGTGGCGCACGCCTTTCAACGCTCGCAATGAGTCCGCTTGCAACATTTTCGGTCACTCAGCGTTGGTTCCCGGAACATTCATCCTAGATGAAATCCAACGGTCATTAAGGAATCCAACGGTCATTAAGGAATGGAGTACGACATGAATATTCGTTTGCTCAAGAGCGCGATAGCCGCTGCCGCGATGGGTGCGGCAGCATTTGCTCCGATCGCAGCTTCTGCGCAATCTCGTCATCATCACGGCGGCGGCCATTATCATCATGGCAGCCACTATCCGGGAAGCTGGCATGGTGGCGGTCATTACTGGAACGGCGGCCGTTATTATGGTGGCCGTTATTATTATGGCCCTCGCTACGGCTATTACGATAACGACGATTCTGGCGCCTGGGTTGCCGGGACGATCTTCGGTCTGGCGGCCGGTGCGATGGCTGCCGGCGCGGCGAACCACAACGCGGTTGGTTACTGCGAGCGGCGGTTCCGCTCCTACGATCCGGCGAGCGGCACCTATCTGGGCTACGACGGCTATCGCCATCCGTGTCCGTAACTCAGGACTCGAAAGCAGGCGGCACCGGCAGCGAGGGGTTCGTGCAGGCGATGACCTTGAACAACGAGCCCATGCCGGTGCGGCCGAAGCCGGTCAGGCGTGCCATGGCCGAGTCGATCTGATGCGCCTGCTCGCGGCTGCCGGCGCTCTTGAGCTTGGCGGCGCGGCTGTCGATTCCGAGCCGGCTGAGAAATGCGGCCTGTGCCAGCGGGCCGTAAACCTGTGTGCCCATCGCTTCGAGCGTGCGTGACATGGCTTCGAAGTCGACGTGGGCGGTCAGATCCGCCTCGCCCGCCGCAGCGAGCGGATCGGCGAAAACGTGATCGCGCACCGCCTGCAGCGTATCGCCGGTCGAGCTCTCGCTGTGTCCGTAATCGACGATCAGTGCCGCGCCGGGATCGCGCGCGAGGCGGCGGCCGAGGTCCATCGTTTCCGTGTCCGAACGCCATTCGAAAATCTCGCCGTCTTCGGCCGCGTGCAACGCGGCAGGCAGCGTCGTTTCGAAGCGCGGAAGCGGCGCTTCGTCGATGACGTATTTGAGGTTGCCGTCGTCGCCGATGCCGATAGTGCGGCGATGCCAGCCGTCGGTCATTTTGATGGCCTGATCGATCGGCAAGGCGTCGAAGAACTCGTTGGCGACGACGATAGCCGGGCCGCGCGGCACCTCGTTCAGCGTTTTGTGCCAGAACTGCGGGACGTGGCTGCCGGCCAAAGTCTGCTCCTGAATCGCCTGGAGCACCGGATTGATCTCGACGAGATGCAGCACGGCGGCATCGAGGAATCCGGGCATCACCTTCGCCGCGCGCAGGGCGTCTTTCATCATGGTGCCGCGGCCGGGACCGAGCTCGACGATGCGCACGTTTTCCGGCTTGCCCATCTGGTGCCAGACCGCGACGACCCACAGGCCGATCAGTTCGCCGAACATCTGGCTGACCTCGGGCGCGGTCGTGAAATCGCCGCGGGCGCCGAGCGGATCGCGCGTCACGTAGTAGCCGTGTTGCGGATCGGCGAGGCAGAGCGCCATGTATTGGCCGACCGGCATCGGCCCGGCTGCGTCGATGCGCCGGCGGATTTCAATGTCCAGCGGCGTCATCGACTCCGTCATGAATCGCCCGTTTGCGGCAAGGGCGGCTGACGCCGCGCCCAGATGATAAGGCCAATGCCGAACAGGAACAGGGGAATCGACAAGAGCTGTCCCATAGTCGTGCCGCCCCACAGGAAGCCGAGCTGGATGTCGGGCTCGCGAAACAGCTCACAGAAGCAGCGGGCCAGCGCATAAAAGACGGCGAACGAGCCGACGATCGTGCCCGGCTTCTTCAGCGCGCCGCATCGCACCAGGATGCCGAGGATGATCAACAGCACCAGACCCTCGAGGGTCGCCTCGTAGAGCTGGCTTGGATGGCGCGGGATGGGGCCGCCGCTCGGAAAGATCATCGCCCACGGCACGTCGGTCGGGCGGCCCCACAGCTCGCCGTTGATGAAATTGGCGATGCGGCCGAGGAACAGGCCGATTGGCCCGACGGCGCAGGTGATGTCGCCGAGCGAGAAGATCGGAATGCCGCGGCTGCGGGCGAACAAGACCACGGCGATGACGCAGCCTGTAAAGCCGCCGTGGAACGACATGCCGCCGTTCCAGAGCTGGAGGATCTGCAGCGGGTGCGCGGCGAACAGCGGCAGGTTGTAGAACAGCACGTAGCCGATGCGGCCGCCGAGGATGATGCCGAGCGTGACCCACAGCACGAAATCGTCGAACTGCTCGACGGTGAGCGGCGCCTTGCCGCCCCATAGTGTGCCGTTGCGGATGATCGTGCGGGCGTAGACCCAGCCGAGCAGGATGCCGAAGATGTAGGCGAGCGCGTACCAGCGGATCGCCAGCGGCCCAATATGGACCAGGACGGGGTCGAATGCGGGGAAGGGAATGACGAACAGCGGCATGATGTGTATTGGCTCGGATCGGCGCGCCCTGCGCCGTGCCTAGCATGATCGCCCTTGCGGCGACATGACGGGATCGCCATTGTTAACGGACGTCGCGCGGAGACCACCATGACCCAGACCACCGGCCGGATTTTCGATGAGATGGCGCGGCTGATGAACGACGCCGCCGGCGTCGCCCAGGGCGTGCGCCGGGAATTCGACACGCTGTTCCGGACGCAGGCCGAGCGAATCCTGCGCGACCTCGACGTGGTCCAGCGCGAGGAGTTCGAGGCGGCCAAGGAAATGGCCCGGCTCGCGCGCGAGGAGAACGAGTCGCTCAAGGCCCGGATCGATGCGCTGGAGGCCAGGCTGGCCGAAAAGACGGCGAAAAAGCCGAAAAACGACGAATAATTCCAAAGACCTGCGTTCCTTGCCCTTTGTGGCCGGCACCGCTATAAACCCGGCCGTCCGCAGCCCCCGGCACCCCTGGAGGCATGCTGCGGCGTGAGGCGGCCGCAACGCCGCCTTTTCCATTGTTACAAATGAGGATGTCATGGCGACCGTCAGAGAACTGAAGGCGACGGCGCGTCCGAAAGGCGGCAAGGGGGCCGCCAGGGCAGCGCGTCGCACCGGCCAAGTGCCGGGCGTGATTTATGGTGACAACAAGCCCCCGATGCTCGTTCTGCTCGAGCACAACGAGCTGCGTCAGCGCATTTACGCCGGGCGCTTCCTCACCACGCTCTACGATCTCGATGTCGACGGCGCGAAGCATCGCGTGATCCCGCGCGACTTCCAGCTCGACGCGATCAAGGATCTTCCGTTGCACGTCGATTTCATGCGCGTCGCCGAGGGCTCGACGCTCCGCGTGCGCGTTCCGATCCACGTGCGCAACGCCGATCAGTCGCCAGGCGTGAAGCGCGGCGGCGCCGTCAACATCGTCAACCACACGATCGAGGTGACGTGCCCGGCCGATCAGATTCCGGAAGCGATCGAAGTCGACATCAGCGGCCTCGAGATCAATTACTCGAAGCACATGCATGACATCCAGCTCCCGCCCAACGTGAAGGTGGTCGGCAGCACGGACCTGACGCTGGTCACCATCGTGCCGCCGTCGGGCTACGCCGAAGAGCTGCGCGCCGCCGCCGAAGCCGCCGCTGCTGCGGCTGCCGCTCCTGCCGCGGGTGCCGCTGCTCCCGCCGCCGGCGCGCCTGCCGCTCCGGGTGCTGCCCCTGCTGCCGGTGCTGCCGCTCCTGCTGCGGGTGCCGCGCCTGCGGCCGGCGCGGCCAAGGCCGACAAGAAGTAAGCCGGTGCTCGCGCGCCGCCGCTTGTGGCGGCGCGCGGGGCCGCTCGAAGGCCCGCCATGCTGCTCTTTGTCGGACTCGGCAATCCCGGGCCGGGTTATGCCGGCAATCGTCACAACATCGGTTTCATGGCGCTGCAGGCGATCGCCAGGCGGCACGGTATTTCGCCGTGGCGCCGCCGCTTCCAGGGCGTCGCGGTCGAGGGCGATCTCGGCGGCGAGAAGGTCCTGCTGCTGCTGCCGGGCACCTACATGAACGAGTCCGGACGGGCGGTCGGCGAGGCGGCGAAATTCTACAAGCTCGGCCTCGGCGACATCGTCGTTTTTCACGACGAGCTCGATCTGGCGCCCGGCAAGCTGCGGGTGAAGACCGGCGGCGGCAATGCCGGTCATAACGGTCTGCGGTCGATCACGGCGCATGTCGGCAACGACTATCGCCGCGTGCGCATGGGCATCGGTCATCCGGGCGACAAGGCGCTGGTCGAACGCTACGTGCTGATGGATTTCGCCAAGGACGAGCGTCCGCTGTTCGAGGCCTTGATCGATGTGGTGGCCGACAACGCGGCGCTGCTGGCCGAGGGACATGACGCGAGCTTCCAGAACAAGGTTCATCTCGCGATGGCGGCCAAGGGTTTCAACGGCGCCGCTGGCGCCGAGGGTTAGGGATTATCTGCAATGGGCTTCAAGTGCGGCATCGTCGGCCTGCCGAATGTCGGCAAATCGACGCTCTTCAACGCGTTGACGCAGACCGCGGCGGCGCAGGCGGCGAACTATCCGTTCTGCACCATCGAGCCGAATTTCGGCGAGATCGCCGTGCCCGATCCGCGGCTCGACAAGCTCGCCGCCATCGCCAGGTCGGCCGAAATCGTGCCGACCCGCATCGGCTTCGTCGACATCGCCGGCCTCGTGAAGGGCGCGTCCAAAGGCGAGGGGCTCGGCAACCAGTTTCTCGCGACCATCCGCGAAGTCGACGCCATCGTGCACGTCGTGCGCTGCTTCAAGGACGACGACGTCACGCACGTCGAAGGCCGCATCGATCCGGTGGCCGACATCGACACCATCGAGACCGAGCTGATGCTGGCCGACCTCGAGAGCCTCGAGAAGCGCGTCGACACTCTCGAGAAGAAGGCCAAGGGCAACGACAAGGACGCCAGGGAGGCGCTCGATCTCGTCAAGCGCGCGCTGGTGCTGCTGCGCGACGGCAGACCGGCCCGTCAGCTCGAGCGCAAGCCCGAGGAAGAAAAGCTTTTTCACTCGCTCGGTCTGCTGACCTCGGCGCCGGTGCTTTATGCCTGCAACGTCGAGGAGGGATCCGCGGCGACGGGCAACGCGTACTCGGCCCAGGTTGAGGCGCGGGCCAAGGCGGAAGGCGCGGTCGCCGTGGTCATTTCGGCCAAAATCGAATCCGAGATTGCCATGCTGCCATCCGAGGATCGGGCCGACTATCTCGAGGCGGTTGGGCTCAAGGAGCCGGGCCTCAACCGTCTCATTCGTGCGGGCTATGACCTGCTCCATCTCGTCACGTTCTTTACGGTGGGTCCGAAGGAGGCGCGTGCCTGGACCGTCACGCAGGGCTCGCGTGCGCCTCAGGCGGCCGGCGTGATCCACAGTGATTTTGAGCGCGGCTTTATTCGCGCCGAGACCATCGGCTATGACGATTACATCGCCTGCAACGGCGAAGCCGGGGCGCGTGACGCCGGCAAGATGCGGCTCGAGGGCAAGGATTATATTGTTGCCGACGGCGACGTGATGCATTTCAGGTTTGCGACCTGATATGAAGGCTGAACATATCAGCGGTCTTGTCCCGCCCCCTTGTGCCGGACATCTACGTCTTTCTCTATAGATTTAGGCGTGGGTGACCGGGACAAGCCCGGTCATGACGGAGAGGGCGCTTGTCAAAACTCCACTTCGAAGACTTCCAGCCCGGCGCGGTCGAGGAATACGGTCCGCGGCTGGTTACGCGCGAGGAGATCGTTGCATTCGCCGCTGAATTCGACCCGCAACCCATGCACCTCGACGAGGAGGCTGGACGCAAGTCCATGCTCGGTGGTTTGGCGGCATCGGGATGGCACACCTGCTGCCTGATGATGCGCATGGCTGTCGACGGCTTCGCAGCGAATTCCACGTCGATGGGCGCGCCTGGTGTCGACGAGGTGAAATGGCTCAAGCCGTTGCGACCGGGCACGCAGCTCAAACTGCGCCGCACCGTCCTCGAGACGCGGCCCTCGTCGAGCCGCCTCGATCGCGGCTTCGTCAAAATGCTGTGGGAAGCGCTCGACGATAAAGGTGAAGTGATTGCCGCGTTGACCGCCTCGATGATCATGGGCCGCCGTGGCACGGAGGCTGCGCCTTGAGATACCTCGACGATATCAAGGTCGGCGACCGCTACGAACTCGGCAGCCATACATTCCAGACCGACGACATCAAGGCTTTCGCGCGGCGCTATGATCCGCAGCGTTTTCATCTCGACGAGGGCGAAGCGGAGCGTTCGCCCTTCGGGGCGCTTTGCGCATCGGGCTGGCACACGGCGTCAGTCTGGATGCGACTGATGGTCGATTACCGCAAGCGCATGGCTGACGACATGCGACGGCGGGGCGAGCCTGTCGCGACGACCGGGCCGGCGCCCGGCTTCCGCGATCTCAAATGGCTCAAGCCGGTTTACGTCGGTGACACCATCGCCTATGCGACCGAGGTGACCGAGGTGCGGCCATCGGCGAGCCGGCCCGCGTGGGGTCTGTTGAGTACGCGCGGCATCGGCGTCAACCAGCGCGGTGAGATGGTGATCTCGGTCGACAGCACGATCTTCGTCGAGCGCCGGCCAGAGGCGGCATGACCGCGATGCTTGCCAGTGTGCCGAGCAAGCATGACGAGCGCCGCGCCGCCGGCGTCGCCTTCGGCGCGCATGCGCTGCATGACGGCTATACCGACCTCATCTACGTGATGCTGCCGCTCTGGCAGGCCGAGTTCGGATTGGGCTACGCTGCACTCGGGCTTCTCAAGACGGTTTTCTCCGGAACGCTCGCGGCATTCCAGGTGCCGAGCACACTGATCGCCGAACGCTTCGGGTTGCCGATTGTGCTTGCCATCGGCACCGCACTGGCCGGTTTTGGCTATTGCATCGCCGGGGTCAGTGTGGGTGTGCCGATCCTGGTCTTCGCGTTGCTGGTGAGCGGTCTTGGCGCCAGTACGCAGCACCCGCTTGCTTCGGCGCTGATCGCGCGCGCGTTCACCGGGGCACGGTCGCGCACCGCGCTCGGCACGTACAATTTCGCCGGCGATATCGGCAAGATGACGGTGCCGGCGCTGGCGTCGCTACTGCTGATGGTGCTGTCCTGGCGTCAGACCATGATGCTGCTCGGCAGCGCAGGCCTGCTCGCCGCCGTCGCGCTATTTATCTTCGCGCCGCGGCTCGCGCCCGTGCCGCCCTCGCCGAAACACGTCTCGGAAAATGCCGGCCGCGGCGCGGGTCATTTCGGTTTCCCGCTGCTGCTTGCAGTCGGCATCATCGACAGCGCGACGCGCATGGCGTTTCTCACCTTTCTGCCGTTCGTGCTGACCGCCAAGGGCGCCTCTGTTCCGGCCGTCGGTTTCGCGCTGACACTTGTGTTCGCGGGAGGCGCTGCCGGCAAACTCGTCTTCGGCTTCATCGGCGCGCGCCTCGGCACGGTCGCCGCGGTCTGGCTCACCGAGATCATGACGGCGGCCGGCATTGTTGCGCTTCTGCCGTTACCGCTTTATGGCGCGATGGCCCTGTTGCCGCTGATCGGCGTCGCGCTCAACGGCACGTCGTCGGTTCTTTACGGATCGGTCCCGGATCTGGTCGAGCCGTCGCGCCACTCGCGCGCGTTCGGAATTTTCTACACCGGCACTATCGGCGGTGGCGCGGTATCGCCGCCGCTGTACGGTATGCTCGGCGACGCGATCGGTGTATCTTACGTGCTGCTTGTCGTCGCATGCGTCGTTCTCTTAACGCTACCTCTGACGCTGGCGCTGCGGCCCGCGCTTGTTGCCGCACGCGCGACATAAAACATAATTTGAAACGAAAACTGACGCTTGGTTCCACTGTTCCTGCTGGAACTTTGCGGAACGTCATTCGTCTGTTCGCGTTTCCTTCTGCGATCAACGCAGGTGAGGAGGTTTAAGATGAAATACGGATTCCCGATGGCGACGGCGCTTGCGGTAGTGCTGGCTGCTGGCGCTGCGCAAGCCCAGACCACGATCGTAACGCAACCGGTGCAAACCGAGACCGTGGTGACGCAGCCTCCGCTGGTTCTCACTCCGGTTCAGCGCGAGACGATCTATCGCACGATTGTCCGTCACCGCCCGGCGGTCACCGTTGCCCAGGCGCCGGCTACCGTTGAGTACCGCGTCGGCATGAGGGTGCCGCAGGATGTGACGCTTTACCCTGTGCCGCAGACCGTCGTGGAGGAGGTGCCCGCGGTCCGCAACTACCGGTACATGGTCATCAATGATCGTGCTTGGCTGGTTGACCCTGCGACCAGCGAGATCGTTGCCGAAGTTGGCGACTGACCGGACATTTGACGATAGCAAAGGCGGCCCGGCCGAGAGCCGGGCCGCGGCCATGTCATTTACCCTGTGAGCCCGTCCCCTGGCGCGGTGCGACGGCGGGCCTGCCATGACTGGATTTTCGGCCTCCCAAGCCCCATATTGGCGAGGAAGGAGCTGCATAAGATGTCGATGATTAATTACCGGGCCCCGTCGGAATTGTTTCCGAGCCGTAGCCGCAAAACCCGGCGCCCGATTGGTTACAAGCGTTTCAATACCGCCGCCGAGGCGATCCGTTTCGCGATCGAGGAACTGCCGGCGGACTCGCTTTTGGGCGCCTACCTCGAGGTCGAAGAGCAGCGCTTCGACGGCAACGGGATTCGCAAGCTTTACGACAGCGCCGATTATCCGCTGCCGCGCAAGGCCGCCAACTAACGCTCGATCACGTCTGAAACTGCCGCGCGCCCCGGAACCTACCGGGGCGGCGACGTTATGGGGTGCGCGGAAGCGCACGCTTGAGCCTTGCATGCGAGGCCCAAGCGCGTTGTCGTATCTTCAATTCTTCTGAGGGCGTACCACCGCGCCGTTTTTCCATTGCACCAGGCTGTCGGCGATCACGCGCATCGACGTGATGGCGGCATGATTGAGGCTGGCGAAGCCGGACACCTCGCGAGTCACGCGGTCGCCTTCGTTGCGCAGCATGTCGCGGATCGCCTGCAATTCGAGGATCACGCGGTCGATCTCTTCCATCGAGCCACCGGTGACGCGGCGCACTAGCGTATTGACGTGCTCGGCGGCGGCGTCCTGAGCCGGTTCGACAGGCTCGGCCTGCTGTTGGGCGCGGCGCACGACGGCCACGTCACGGCGAATGAACTCACGGATCTCGCCTTCGAACGAACCGGGGTCGGACGCGCTTGCCGCGTCGTTGCCGCCGTTCGCCCCCAGCCGTGTCGCGGCTGGCCGTTCGGATTTGATCGCCGTCATGAACACCTCTCCTGTTGCGCAACGCGCGCGATGACCCCGCCCAATGGACGGATTGCCGCACGGGATTGGGGCGTTGTCGCGGCGCTTTGAAGGCGGGGGCCGCGAGTGCGGCGGCTGTCACCAGGAGAAGTTCAAGCCGGCGCTGATGCTCTTGCTTTCGGTGCTCTGCCCGGGATCGGTGAGAGTGCCGGTGACGCTGAGCGGGCCGTAGATTTTCTGGGTGGCGCCGACGCGGCGATGGATCATGGGATCGCCGGTAAAGGTGGTGGTGCCGGCGAGGAGCGACGTGCCGGTCGGCAGCACGTTGAACGTCACCGACTGATCGGTGTCGAAGGTCCGGTCCTGCGTCGGCACCGGCGTCGTGCCGGTGATGACGGGATCGGGCGCGCCCGGTGTGCGGACGTTCTCGGTTAGGCCGACGCTGCTCTGCATTGCCAGCGAAAACGATTTGCCGATCGGGATCGAGCGCTGCAGCGACGCGGCGACGCGGCCGTGATCGTTGGCGGGCTCGGCGCGCACTTCGACCTTGGCGAAATCGGGCACGGTGACATTGGCATAGGCGCTGCCCGCGCCGGGGCCGCCGGCGGAATTGTACAAGGTCGGGTCGATCGGCGCCGACGGATCGGCGGCCGGCGCAACGCTGATGTCGGCGCCGACGCTCGCTGCCCACGGCGCGGCCAGCGGGTGGTTGACGCTATACTTGGTCGAGCCGTCCGAATTGTCGGCCTTGTTCCACTTGAACGTCTTGTCGGCGTCGAGCGATTTCGGCTGCTGCAGTTGCGCGGGCTGGTGCAGCGACGAGAGTCCGAATGGATCGACGGCGAGGGCGCGCGCCAAGGTCTGGTCGTCGACGGTATCCGGCGGAGGCGTGGACGGCGAGGTGGCGTCGCCGGCGGCGGCGTTCGACTCGATGGCGGCGGGCTGGGAACCGTCAGGCGTGGAACCAAGCACGGAACTTTGCGCGCGAGCCGCGCCGAAACTCATGCCGGCGGCCATACTCGCCAGTGCCACGAACCTGAAAAACCGTGCGATCCGTGTCGCCATCCCGTCCCCGCGCGAAACTTTCGCGGCGATGGTGTCGCACGAGAATTTGGCAAAGCTAAGAACACCGCGCCGCAGCCAACCGCCGTCAACAGCGCATGGCTACCAAAGTCCTAAAATCGCGCCCGGCTATTTCTTGGGCGCGCCCGACGACGACTGCATCGACGCCTTGTAAGCGGACACGTGCTTCGGCTTGTCGGTCGCCTTCGGTTTTTTCTTTTCCTTGCTCTGACGCATCTGGCCTTTGGCCATGGCCGATTCTCCTGTTGCCTGCTTGATGGTGATCTATCGCCGCGCGCGCAGCAAGAGGTTGCCGCGACTTGTCAGCGCTTGGTGCGCGTCGCGCTTTTCGGCGGCGCGGCGACGGGCGTGCCCTGCGCCCTCATGATGTCGTCGACGCACTTGTCGACCAGCTTGGCCTTGGTGTCGAGGCTGACCTTGCTCTGGTCGTATTTCATCCAGCATTTCGCGTTGGCTTCGTAGGGCTTGAGCGTCGGCTTGTCCGGCTGGGCCTGGACTTGCGCGGTCTGCGCCGGCGCGGCCGGCCGGGATGCCGGAGCCGGAAAGGAGAGGGCTGCCGCCCTTGGCGTTTCGCCCGGCGCTGTCGAACAGCCGGCCAGCGCGATGCCCATCGTGACAACGAGGCCCAGAGCCGCCGCCTTGCCCGCAGCCGGGAAAAAGCCAATCATGGCGTGTCGATCCATTCTGTCGATTCGGTGCGGACTGTACTGCCGCGGTCGCCCCCGTGGAACCACGGCTCCACATCCGGTTCCGGTACGGCAAAACGATGGCGGAAGGGGAGAGCCCCGATGATGACACTGATCCCGATGCTGCTCGGCGTGCAATTGATCCTGGTGTCGGACCGGCCGCCGAACCTGAATGTCGACTCCAGTTGCGCCGCGGCGGCGCAAAGCGGCGTCAACGGCCGCACCAAGGACGCGTGCATGAGCGAGGAGAACGCCGCGCGCGACACCCTGAAGCAGAAATGGAAGGACTTCACCGGCACGGAGCAATCGCGCTGCGCCGGTCTGGTGCGGACCGGCGGGCCGGCGAGTTATGTCGAACTGCTGACGTGCCTCGAGATGGCGCAGCAGGCCAAGAAGATTCCAGACAACGACGCGCTCAAGCCGGCCGGCTCGCGGATGTGACGCGCGGCGTCGTCTGGATCAGTCCGCCGCGATCTCCATCGCCTTGTCGACGCCGACCCGCGGATGCTTGAGGCAATAGGCCTTGAGCTTCTTGTCGAAGGCCGCGGTCTGCCTGTCGACACTCGGGTCGCCGGTCGAGACTGCGCCCTTCATCTGCGCCTGCATTCTCTTGTCGGCCTGGAGATAGGCGGCGCAGCTCATGGTCTGCGCGAGCGCGCAGGCAGGCACGAGCGCGACGACGGCGCCGACGATGAGTCGCAATGTCATGGACAGCTTCCCAGCGAAAGTATCCACAACCTATACTTGCAACCAAGAAGAGTCGAGAGGGTTTCCCGCGGCTCGGCCGTCGTCCCGGCGCAGCCTGTTACCGGTGACAAGGACCGCACGGTAAACCCGGCTTCACGAGATCGTTTGTGAACGCCGCGGCGGCCTGCCTTGTTGGAGCCAGGTGGCCGCGCCACATCGCGAACGTATTCGCGTGTCCGGGTGTTGGTACTGGAAGATGCAACAGGATTGGGACGACGTGTCATTGAACTCAGTGAACCGGGACGCCCGCAGCTCGCACTCCGTGCTGTCGCTGGCCGACGGCCTCGCCGTGAGCACGAGCGACGCCGTGTTGCTGATCGGCCGCATCATGCTCGGCTGGATCTACCTGAGCAGCGGCTTCCCGAAACTGTTCGCCATCGCCCATGTCGCCGCCACCTATCCGCCGCGCGGCCTCGCGCCGTGGCTGGTCTGGATCGCGGTGCCGGCCGAGTTCTTCGGCGGCCTGTTCGTCGTGCTCGGCTTCGCCACGCGCTATGTCGCGGTGGTGATGGTCGTGTTCACGATCGTCGCCAGCTTCAGCTCGCACGCCTATTGGGACGTCACCGACGCCGCGCTGCGCCGCGCGCAGGACACCAACTTCTGGAAGAATATGTCGATGATCGGCGGCTTCCTGATCTACTTCGTCGCCGGCCCGGGCCGCTGGAGCGTCGACCGCTGGCTGGCGAGAAGGTGAGGGCGATCCTCATTCTGAGGAGCTCGGCCGTAAAGAGCCCGTCAAAATCAACGGCGCGTCCCGGACGCGGTGCAGCACAAGCGTAGCGCCGTGGTGCACCGCAGAGCCGGGACCCCGGTTATATACAAAGGAACCGGGGTCCCGGGTCTGCAGCGCATCGTTTCACGCTGCGCTGCGCCCGGGACACGAGCCTGAAAACCCGGAATCCTTTCCGCCCAGACTCTTAGGAGCAACGCCGTTAGCGCGTTCACGCGCGTCTTCAATGCGCTGGCGGTGCGTTTCGAAGGACGAAGCGAAGACGCGGCCTCATGGTTCGAGACGCGCCTGACGGCGCTCCTCACCATGAGGATAAGCCTCAGCGCCCGTATTGTTTGAAGGGCGCCGGGTACGCCCGCCTTTCCGATTGCCCCTCGCAAAATCCGAGGGGATGGAGCGCCGTGTGGCGCACCTTGGTCTTGCGCCTTGCGGCGCGGCGTCCCGTGCGCGGGACGCTCGCCACACGGCGCTCCATCTGCGGCTCTCGCGGCATCCCGAAGGAGGCCGCTCGGCTCCGGGCCGCGCTTCCTGGGACGTGCCCGCCGAACGGCGGCGGACTGTCCCAGTCCAGCGAGCTCCTCGCGGGGCGGTCGTAGTGCCGCCCGGGCGGAGCCCCGGAGCCGCCCGGGAGCGCGGCGTACGTTGCGCCGCAGCCCGCAGGGCCGCACCCCATCCCGCCATCGTGACGTCTCGCGACGACGCCCTCGGTGGATGGGTGAGATAGGACTATAGGCTTATAGGAATTAAGTCAAGAAAAAGTTTGCGCTGGACCGCCGCCAGATTGTAATTTATAAACTACAAATGGCAGAGATCAGAAAAACTGCCGAATTCGACAAGTGGCTCGATGGACTGCGCGACACCAGAGCAAGAGCGAAAGTCCTTGTCAGGATTCAACGGCTGGCCGGCGGCAATCCGGGAGACGTGGCACCTGTCGGCGGCGGCCTCAGCGAGATGCGGATCGACTACGGACCCGGATACCGGGCCTATTACCGGCAGAGAGGCGACACCGTGACGTTTCTTCTCGGCGGCGACAAGGGTTCGCAGCAGACGGACATCGCCAGGGCGAAGACGATCGCCGACAATCTGGAGGAGTAAGACCATGGCCAAAGCATCGAAATTCGACGCCGCCGATTACCTCAAATCGCCGCAGGCCATTGCCGATTATCTGAGCGAGGCCTTCGAGACCGGCGACGAGACATTCATCGCCGAGGCGCTCGGCACCGTGGCGCGCGCTAAGGGCATGACCGGCATCGCCAGCGAAACCGGCCTGTCGCGCGAGGGCCTATACCGCTCGCTCAGCAGCGACGGCCACCCCGAGCTCGCCACCGCGATGAAGGTGCTCGACGCGTTCGACATGCAGTTGGTGGTAAAGCCGAAAGAGAAGAGCGTGGCGTGAGGGCGCGCGGAATCCCCCAACCAGAGCTTGCGCGAGATGGCGAACTGGGATCCGCCGAAAGTCGGCAAGAACCTCAGCGCCTACGAGTTCGCCGAGAGCACTGTGTCGGCAGTCTATAGTGCGAAGCATAACAAAGCGATGTAAGCTTAACGCAGTGCCGAACTAACGAGGGTCGCTCGTCATCGGGCGGCTCCTTTATTGGTACGGTTAGTCTACGCCTTCTTGGCTTGAACCTGCGCATATGTCGGCGGTCCGTGGTCGAGCGCGGGCCGTCGATCGTCAGGCTCACGCCGCGGCGTCGGTCTTGATCCGGCCGATCTTGGCCAACTCCTTGCCGATGGTCCGCTCGGCCGTCTCGACGTCGTAGCGATTCTGCAAATTGAGCCACAACTGCGCCGAAGTGCCGAGTGCCTTGCTCAGACGCAACGCGGTATCGGCGGTGATAGCGGTCGTCTCGGCGGCGATGCGCTCGACCCGCGTGCGCGGCACACCCATGACCTTGGCCAAAGCGCCGGGAGAAAGGCCCAGCGGTGCGAGAAATTCCTCGCGCAGCACTTCGCCGGGGTGAAGCGGGGGCAGTTTCCGGGGCATTGCGGCACTCCTCAGTGATAGTCGGTCATTTCAACGTCTGCGGCTCCGTCCGGCGTCCAGCGAAAGCAAACGCGGAACTGATCGTTGATCCGGATCGAGTGTTGCCCCCGGCGGTCGCCCGTAAGGGCCTCGAGCTTGTTGCCGGGCGGGACCCGAAGGTCATGCAGATCGACGGCGGCATCGAGATAACCAAGCTTGCGGCGCGCGATCCTCACCAGATCGGACGGGACGCCTTTCGGGCTTTCGCCGCGAAAAACAGCCTCGGTTTTTCGATCACGAAAGCTTTTGATCACAGGATCCTCTGTATCATTCCATGATACAGAGATCAAGAGTCGTATCGTGCCGTGATACAAAAGTTATTATCGTCTTCGCGGCTTGAACCCGCCGCGCATGCCGGGGCGGCCCATGGTGGAGCGCGGGCCGGAGCGGTCGGCGTCGCCGCGCTTGCCCGGCACGGATTCCACGCCGGGGCCCATTTCATCGAGCGACGGTTTGCGCGGACGCGATGAGTCATTCTCCGATGAAGACGCGCTTCGCGCGTTCGGCCCCTCAACCCGACCCTCTCCCCGCGAGCGGGGAGAGGGAGAAGAGGCCGGCTTCATCTCGTGCCAGGTAGCGATGCCCATTTCGTCGAGGTGAGGTTTGTGGGGGCGGGACGTAGGATCGCTTGGACCCCCACCCCGCGTGGCTTCGCCACGCGACCCTCCCCGCAAGGGGGAGGGTGAAGAAGAAGCGCCGCTGGCGTTTTGGTTGCCGCCGCGCCCCTTCGGGCTCACCGCCCGCCGCAGCTTTGCATCCTGCGCCAGCATCACGCGCTTGGCGGTCGGGTCGTCGACCACGGCGAGCTCGGTCTGGCGCAGCCGCTTGATCTCGTCGCGCAGCCGCGCGGCCTCCTCGAAGTCGAGGTCGGCGGCGGCTTCGCGCATGCGCGTCTCCAGATCGGCGATCACCGTCTCGAAATTATGGCCGATGGTGGCGGCGTCCTCGAACTCTCCCGCCTGCGCGCCCGCGCCGCCGGTCGACACCAGCACGTGGTCGCGCTCGTACACGCTGTTGAGGATATCGCCGATGCCCTTGCGCACGCTCTCCGGCGTGATGCCGTTGGCCTCGTTATAGGCGATCTGCTTCTCGCGGCGGCGCTCGGTCTCCTCCATCGCACGCAGCATCGAGCCGGTGACGTTGTCGGCGTAGAGGATCACCTTGGAGTCGACGTTGCGCGCGGCGCGGCCGATGGTCTGGATCAGCGACGTCTCGCTGCGCAGGAAGCCTTCCTTGTCGGCGTCGAGAATGGCGACCAGCGCGCACTCCGGAATGTCGAGGCCCTCGCGCAGCAGGTTGATGCCGACCAGCGCGTCGAACGCGCCGAGCCTTAAGTCACGAATGATCTCGATGCGCTCCAGCGTGTCGATGTCGGAGTGCATGTAGCGCACGCGGATGCCCTGCTCGTGCAGGTACTCGGTGAGGTCCTCGGCCATGCGCTTGGTCAGCACGGTGACGAGCGCGCGGTAGCCCGCGGCCGCGACCTGCCGCACCTCGCCGACGAGGTCGTCGACCTGGGTGCGCGCGGGCCGCACCTCGACCGGCGGATCGATCAGGCCGGTCGGGCGGATCACCTGCTCGGTGAACACGCCCTTGGCCTCTTCCATCTCCCACGCGCCGGGCGTCGCCGAGACGCCGACGGTCTGCGGCCGCATCGCGTCCCATTCCTCGAAGCGCAGCGGCCGGTTGTCCATGCAGGAGGGCAGGCGGAAGCCGTACTCGGCGAGCGTCGCCTTGCGGCGGAAGTCGCCGCGGTACATGCCGCCGAGCTGCGGGATGGTGACGTGGCTCTCGTCGGCGAAGACGAGCGCGTTGTCCGGGACGTATTCGAACAGAGTCGGCGGCGGCTCGCCCGGCTTGCGGCCGGTGAGATAGCGCGAATAGTTCTCGATGCCGGCGCAGCTGCCGGTCGCCTCCATCATCTCGAGGTCGTACATCGTGCGCTGCTCGAGCCGCTGCGCCTCGAGCAGGCGTCCCGCGTTATGCAGTTGCTCGAGTCGCCACTTCAGCTCGGCCTTGATGCCGGCGATCGCCTGCAACAGCGTCGGCCGCGGCGTGACGTAGTGCGAGTTGGCGTAGATCTTGACGAATTCCAGCTCGTCGGTGTGCTGGCCGGTGAGGGGGTCGAACTCCTCGATCTTCTCGATCTCGTCGCCGAACAGATGGACGCGCCAGGCGCGGTCCTCGTAGTGCGCCGGGAAGATGTCGACGGTGTCGCCGCGCACGCGGAACGAGCCGCGGAAGAAGTCGCCCTGCGTGCGCTTGTATTGCAGCGCGACCAGATCGGCGAGCAACTGGCGCTGGTCGATCTTGCCGCCCTGCTTGAGCGTGAAGGTCATGGCCGAATAGGTCTCGACCGAGCCGATGCCGTAGATGCACGACACCGAGGCGACGATGATGACGTCGTCGCGTTCGAGCAGCGCGCGCGTCGCCGAATGGCGCATGCGGTCGATCTGCTCGTTGATCGAGGACTCCTTCTCGATATAGGTGTCGGTGCGCGGGACGTAGGCTTCCGGCTGGTAGTAATCGTAATACGAGACGAAGTACTCGACCGCGTTGTCCGGGAAGAACGACTTGAACTCGCCGTAGAGCTGCGCCGCGAGCGTCTTGTTCGGCGCGAGCACCAGCGCCGGGCGCTGCGTCTCCTCGATCACCTTGGCCATGGTGAAGGTCTTGCCGCTGCCGGTCACGCCGAGCAGGACCTGCGTGCGGTCGTGGCGCTTCACGCCCTCGACCAGCTCCTTGATGGCAGCGGGTTGGTCGCCCTTCGGCACGAAGTCGGACTTGATGACGAGGCGCCGGCCGCCTTCGGACTT
Organism: Pseudolabrys sp.; assembly: GCA_029980465.1. Lineage (GTDB taxonomy): Bacteria > Pseudomonadota > Alphaproteobacteria > Rhizobiales > Xanthobacteraceae > Pseudolabrys. The sequence goes on along the minus strand of JARYIJ010000001.1, from coordinate 764,271 downwards.
CTCCGGGCGCGGCGGGCGGTGCGGCATCCACACCTGGTCGCGCAATTCGGGCCGGCCCTCGCGCAGCAGCAGGTCGAGCGAGAGCTGCGAGGCCATGCCGCCGAACGCGCTCATGCCGCCCGGCGCGCCAAGTCCAGTACCTGGCTTCGGCAGATCCGCCTTCGGCAGCCGGTATTTGTCGAGGCCTTGCTTTTTCTCACCTCTCCCCGCTTGCGGGGAGAGGTCGCCCGCAGGAGCGGAGCGCCCGCGGGCGGGTGAGGGGGAGTCACCGTCGCGTTCCCCCTCACCCGGCTCGGACCTGCGGTCCTCGCCACCCTCTCCCCGCGAGCGGGGAGAGGGAGAAGAGGCGTCAGGGGAGGGTGAAGACTCATCATCGCCAAGCCCAAGCTCCCTCGCGAGCGCCGGATCGAGTCCGGTCACCGAGGCCTGCGTTTCGAAATCGGTCTGCCGCGCCTCCTCGAAGCCGCGCGTCGACTTGCGCGCGGTGTGCTGCTCCGAGAACTGGCGGCGGCGGTCGAACGAATTGTCGGGCGGCGGCTGCAAGCCTGAATTATTGCCGGTTCCGGAGCCGAGTCCCGCGGTTCCGCGCTTGATGGCCGGATTGAGCAGGTCGGCCAGCGCGTCCGGCGTCGGCGGCGCATCGGGCCGCGCCGCCTTGGCGCGCGTCGGCTTGATGCGCTTTGGCCCGGCTGCGCCTCGCGTGGCCGGGTCTTTCGGCTTTCTGGGGCCGCCTGGGGATTTCGCCATGGGCCCGGAATATGGGGCGAATCCGTTGCGGGCGGAAGGGTTGCGGCGGCGGGAACAACCACGGTTAAGGCTTTGCCACGCCGCCGCTCATCCACCGTTCAGGTGCGAATCGTAGGATCACGCACAGTGACGTCGCGGGGCGACGGCAAAGCGAGTCGATGATGGCCCTCGATCCGAAAGCGGAAGCGGCGACGCTGTTGCACCGGTTCGGCTTCGCCCCGAAGCCGGGCGTGCTGGCCCGATTTTCAAAAGACCCGCGCGGCGCGTTGCTGGCGGAGCTCGAGGCGCCGAACGCCGGCCGGATCGAGAATCACGAGCTATTGAGCGGCGGCGAGGCGGCGCGGGCCGCGTTCGACTTCCGCCAGGAGCGCAAGGCGGCGCGGCTTCAGGAACGCGCCGCACGGGAGAGCGAGCGCACGGCTCAGGCCCGGCAAGCCCCGGCGCCATCCGGCGGCATGGCAAAGCCGGAGATGGCGCAGAACATGGCGCACGACATGGCGCAAGACACGGCGGCGGCCCCGGCGCCGAAGCGCAAGCCGGGCGCGGGCGTGCCGCAGCAGATTTATCTGGAGGAGGCCCGCGCGCGCCTCGACGCCGCGCTGAACGCGGAAACCGGATTTGCCGAGCGGCTGGTCTGGTTCTGGTCCAACCACTTCTGCGTCTCGGCCGACAAGGGCCCGGTCCGCGCGCTGTGCGGCGCGTTCGAGCGCGAGGCGATCCGGCCTCATATCACCGGCACGTTCGCCGACATGCTGCTGGCGGTCGAATCGCATCCGGCCATGCTGTTCTACCTCGACAATGTCCGCTCGATCGGCCCGGACTCGGTTGCCGGCCGCCGCAGCGGCAAGGGCCTCAACGAAAACCTCGCACGCGAGATTCTCGAGCTGCATACGCTCGGCGTCCGCACCGGCTACTCGCAGACGGACGTCACGAACTTCGCCAAGGTCATCACCGGCTGGAGCGTGGTTCCGTTCAAGCGCAACCCGGAGCACGGCGGCGAGTTCGTCTTCAACGAGCGCCTGCACGAGCCCGGCGTTCAACACGTCATCGGCCGCGACTATGCCGACAGCGGCTTCGCGCAAGGCCGCGATGTGCTGCTGCGGCTGGCGCATCATCCGGCGACGGCCCGGCATATTGCCGCCAAGCTGGCGCGCCACTTCGTCGCCGACGATCCGCCGCAGCCGCTGGTCGAGCGCCTCGCCCGGCGCTTTTCCGACACCGGCGGCGACCTGAAAGAGGTCGGCAAGGCGCTGATCGCCGCGCTGGAAGCGCGCGATGCGCCGCGCGCGAAGCTGCGCAAGCCGGCGGAGTGGATGGTCGGCGCGCTGCGCGCGACCGGCATCACGCCGACCAATGTGAGGCCGATCGTGCAGAGCCAGAATCTGCTCGGCGAGCCGCTGTGGCGGCCGCCGGCTCCGAACGGATTTTCCGACAACAGCGCCGCCTGGATGGACGGGCTGGCCGAGCGGCTCGACATCGCCAACCAGTTCGCGCGCCGCACCGGGGACCTGATCGATCCCGATGTGGTCGCCGACGATACATTCGGCGCGCTGCTGTCGGCCGACACCAAGGAGGCGCTGGGCCGCGCCGAGAGCCGGCCGCAGGCCGTCGCGCTTCTGCTGATGTCGCCGGAATTCCAACGAAGGTAGAGAGCCATGCCGTTCAAGCCGCATTTGTCGACCCGCCGCGAAATGCTGCTCGGCTCCGGCGCGCTGTTCGCCTGGGCCTACATGCCGAAGCTGGCGCACGCCGAGGGCCGCGACCCGCGCTTCCTCGTCATCGTCCTGCGCGGGGCGCTCGACGGACTGGCGACCGTGGCGCCAGTGGGCGACCCGGGCTGGATCGCGCTGCGCGGCGACAAGGCGCTCACCCTCGACGGCGACCATGCGGCGCTCGGTCTCGACGGGTTCTTCGCGCTCAATCCGGCGATGCCGAATTTTTACCGGCTCTATCAGGTGAAGCAGGCGATCGTCGTTCATGCCGCCGCGACGTCGTACCGCGAGCGGTCGCATTTCGACGGCCAGGACGTTCTGGAAAGCGGCGTCGTCACCCCGGGCGCGAGCGACACGGGCTGGCTCAATCGCGCCTGCCAGGCCCTGGCGCCGGCCAGCCGCGTCGCGGGCCGCGACGCCTTTGCGGTCGGCCCGGTGACGCCGCTGATCGCGCGCGGCCCCGCCCCGGTCGTGTCGTGGTCGCCGTTGAAACTGCCGCCGGCCGGCAGCGACACGCTGAACCGTCTGCTCGACCTGTACCGGCATACCGACCCCGGTCTCGCCAAGGCGCTGGAGGAGCGCAACATGCTGACGGCGATTGCGCAGGGCGACGCCATGGGCATGACGCCGCGCAAGATTGCGGCGACGCCCGGCGTGCCGGGCGCCGCGGTGCGCGCCTACTTCGCCGAGGCGGCGGGCGCGGCGGCGAAGTTCATGGCGCGGTCCGACGGCCCGCGCGTGGGCGCCCTGGCGTTCGACGGCTGGGATACCCATGCGGACGAAGGCGCCGCGCACGGCCGGCTGTCGGCGCTGCTCGGCGCGCTCGATGGCGCGTTTGGCGCGATCGAAAACGGCATGGGCGCGGCGTGGAGCGAGACCGTGGTGGCGGTCGTCACCGAATTCGGGCGGACCGCGCGCATCAACGGCACCGACGGCACCGATCACGGCACCGCGACGGTCGCCTTGCTGGCGGGCGGCGCCCTCAAGGGTGGCAGGGTCGTGGCCGACTGGCCGGGCCTGAGCGACGCGGCGCTCTACCAGAATCGCGACCTCAAGCCGACGACCGACGTGCGCGCCGTCATGAAGGGTATTCTTGCGGACCACCTGCGGTCCGATGAGCATGTGCTGGCGAGCGTCGTGTTTCCCGGCAGCGGCGACGTCAAGCCGATGCGCGGCCTGGTCGCCTGATTGGTCGCCTGATTTCGCGCCGGGAGGACTCGGCGGTCGTTCGAAGCACCGTTATTCGTTATCGCTGCCGGCGCCGACATAGCCGCCGATCTTCCAGTCGTTGCCGTCCTTGGCGTAGCAGATCTGGTCGTTGCCGAGCGGCGCGATGTCGTCGATCGAGACGTAGCCGAATTTGCCGGCCGGCGTGACGATGCGCAGCAGGGCGCCGACCGCGGCGGCGGCGTTGGCGTCGGGCGCTGCGCGCACGAAATACGTGCCGAGCTTCATCGAGACCGGCGCGCCGGCCTGCGGCGTGTCGCGGACCTCGACGCCGTCGCGAACCGGATAGCCCCATTCGACGATATCGCTTCCGGTCGCGTCGAGCAGCGCCTGCATCTCGTTGCCGTCGAACGAGGGATCGCCGGGCGCGCAGATGACGCCCGGATGATCCGGGCTGGCCGAGCCGGTCGGATCCTGGCTAAAGGCGGCGAGCATATCCCAGCCGGCGGCGTCCTTGCTGTCGAGGCCGATGGCGGCCGACAGATTGTCGATCGGCGACTTCTTGGCGTCGGCGGCATCGCTGCCGTCGCGGTCCCAGAAGAAGCCCTTGGCAATGACGAGCGTGGCGAGGGCGGCTTTGTCCTTCTGCTTTGCCGCTGCAGCGACTCTGGCGCGGAATGCCGCAAGCGTTGCGTCCTGGACCGGCCGTGCCGCGGTCACGGTCACCTGCTTGTAGGGCTTGAGAATATCGGAATCGCTGTGCGGTCCGTTGCTGCCCGGCGCTTGCGCGTGCGCCGATGCGGCCATCAAAGCGACGGTCGCGACCACAAACAGGACATGACGCATTGAAGACTCCACGGAGCGGCGGAAAAATTCCCCGCCATTTTTGTGTAACGTATCACGCGGTCGCGCGTTCCGACACGCGGAACCACGGTTTCGTTGTATCCGGGCCGTAAAAACCGCGCTGTGCCGCGCCCGGGACAGTCAATGGTCGAATCATGTGACACGGTGGCGACCGGCTGAGGGACAATCACGCGACGGCGATGGCCTGCTTCGCGTATCGTTCCGCGCAACGATTCCATGAGGTCTTGAACATGCCCGCTTTTGTGACGTCGTCCTATGTCTTGCCGGTGCTGATGCTGATCGGCTCGAACGTGTTCATGACCACGGCGTGGTACTGGCACTTGCGATTCAAGGAAGTGCCGCTCTTCACCGTCATCCTGATCAGTTGGGTTTTGGCGTTCATCGAATACTGCCTGGCCGTGCCGGCTAACCGCATCGGCAGCGCGGTGTATTCCGCGGCGCAGCTCAAGACCATTCAGGAGGTGGTGACGCTTACCGTCTTCGCGGTGTTCTCCGTGCTCTATCTCAGGCAAGGCATCACATGGAATCACGTGGTCGGCTTCGCGCTTATCGCGTCAGGCGCCTTTTTCATCTTCCGCGCGCCGATTTGAGCGGCGTTATTTCTCAGGCGTCAGCCGCAGGATGCGGCCATCCTTATTGTCGGTGAGAAGATAGAGCGCGCCGTCAGCTCCTTCGCGCACGTCGCGGATTCGCTCGTTGAGCTTCTCCAGCAGGCGTTCTTCCTTCACCGCCTTGTCGCCGTCGAGCGTGAGGCGCGAGATCAGCTTGAACTTGAGCGCGCCATTGACGAGGCTGCCTGTCCAGCCGCGGAACAAGTCACCTGTGACGAAGGCCATGCCGGACGGCGCGATCGACGGTGTCCAGTGCCAGACCGGATCGGTCATGCCGGCGGCGTGCCGTTTACCGGCGCCGACCGGAGTGCCGTCGTAATTGACGCCGAAGCTGACGACGCCCCAGCCGTAATTGGCGCCCTTGGTGATGATGTTGATCTCGTCGCCGCCCATCGGTCCGTGCTCCTGCTCCCAGAGCTTGCCGTCGGCCGGGTTGAAGGCGAGGCCTTCCGCATTGCGCAGACCGTAGGCCCAGATCTCGGGCAACGCGCCGGCTTTGTTGACGAACGGGTTGTCCGGCGGCGCTTCGCCACGCGGCGTGATGCGGATGATCTTGCCGAGATGGTTGTCGAGCTTTTGCGTCTCCGCGGCGTGGAAATGATCGCCGAGCGTGACGAACAGGTTGCCGTCTGTCGCCTGCACGATGCGGCAGGCGACATTGTCCGGGCCGCCGGCGCCCTTCTGACGGAAGATGATGGAGACATCCTCGAGGCCGGGCTGCGCGCCGCTGTTGAGGAAGGCGCGCGCCACCGCCACCGCGCCGCCGCGGTTATAGTTGAAGCAGAAATACAGCGTGCGGTTCTGCGCGTAATTGCGGTCGAGCCGGACGTCGAGCAGGCCGGCCTGGCCGCCGGCTGAAACCTCCGGCACGCCCTTGAGCGGCGGCGACAGCGCGCCGTCCTTGGCGACGATGCGCATGCGGCCGGGCCGTTCCGTCGCCAGCATGCGGCCGTCTGGCAGGAATTGCAGCGCCCAGGGGTGAACGAGGCCTTTGGCGACGGTCTCGAGCCGGAGCGGTCCGGCGGACGATGGAAAGGTTTCCTGCGCCGCAGCGAGTGCCGGTACAAAAGCGAGGGCGGCGGCCAGGACGAGCTTCATGCGCAACATGCTGACGCAAACGCCCGGGCAGGGCGAGAGGTTGCAGCCGCGCTGACGCGAATGTGAAGCGGTCAGTCTTCCTGCAGCGCGCGCAACGCGGCGTAGCCGCCAAGGCCGCCGGCCACTGTCGCGATGACGTGCGACAGCGAGTCGTGGTGCGGCACCGGTGAGGCTGCCGATGCATGGGCGGCGCCGATGGACAGCACGGCGGCGACCGTCAGGGTCGAGATCGTCAGGGCCACCGTCGCGATGAGTTCTGCCACGGTGACAATGCGCCGCCTGCCACTCCTGCGCGGCAGGCGTGGCGTAAAGCCTGTTTCATGTCGTGACGTCGTCATGCCGGAAACCCCACGTCCTCAAATCCGTCCGCGCCGAATCGGCTGCCCCATGACGGTATTGGATCGCGCAGGAACCGGACGGCCCGAGGGCGGCAGTGCGGCAAATCGTGTCAAAGAAAGCGGCGAACTCGTGGAAGAGCGTTAACGAATCGTTAACGCTTCAGGCGAGAGCCGCTTCGGGCTGCCAGTCGATCGGCACGTGGCCGGGCTCGGCCGCGATGCGGGCGAGCCACGCGCGCGTCGCCGGGAAGACGGCGAGGTCGAAGTCGCACAGATGCGCCAGATGGCTGTAGGCATAGAGCGCGATGTCGGCGATCGAGTAGCGTTTGCCGACAAAGAAGCTGTGCACGGAGAGGTGTTTCTCCATCACGCCAAGCGCGGCGTAGCCTTGTTCCATCCAATCCTCGAGCGCGTGGGTCTGGAGATCGCGTCCGCCCTTGATCAGGTTGAGCCAGAAATAAGCGGCGCCGATGTTCGGCTCGAGACTGTGCTGCTCGAAGAACATCCACTGCATGGCCTGCGCGCGTTCGATCCGGTCGTCCGGCGCCAGCGTAGTGCCGCCGGCGACGTACCATAGGATCGCGTTCGATTCGGCGAGATAGCGGCCGGGCTCGACCTCGAGCAGCGGCACATGCCCGCTCGGATTCATCGCCAGGAATTCGGGCGTGCGGCTCTCGCCCTGCAGGATGTCGATCTCGACCTTGCGGTAGGGAATGGCCAGTTGCGCCAGCGCAAGGCGGACCTTGTAGCTGTTGCCGGACCGCTGCATCGAATAGAGCGTGTACATCTGGCCTCGTCCGCGTGCCGTGAACGGCGCGGATAAGCCCGCCGAACCCGGCAATTCAATGACGGCAAGAAGCGACAATCGCTCATTGTCGTGTCATATCGGAGATAAATATCACGCACGATCCTGGTGGGCGTGAAAGCTTTTTTTCGACAACGATAGGCCGCTTACGGGGCAGGCCGCTGTCTCACGACAAGCGCGGCACGAAGACCGGGAGTTCGATCCCGCGCCGATGAGATGAGACGCCATTTCCCGGTTCATTTCAGGCTTCCTTAAGAGATTTCGCGTGTTGTTGGATGTCTTCCAGGGCATCTCGCAGATGGCGCGTGATCTTCCAGGCACCGGGACTCTTCTGGTCGGCGATCGCGCCCTGCCGTCCGCTGTTTGCATCAGCGAGCAATAATGAGCGCCGGCTCGATGCCCGCTGTCTCGCCGGGAGTCTGGGCGAGCGGCGCGTGGCTCACGCGGGGGCGCATGACGTTCACCGCGGCCGTGATGCTGGCCGGCACGGTTCTGGCGTTGGGCTTTCTGTTCGCAACCGCGCACGGCACCATCGACCGCTTCAATCGTCCGCTCGGCACCGACTTCTCCAGCTTCTGGACGGCGGGGCGCATGGCGCTCGACGGTCACGCCGCGCTCGCCTACGACTGGCAGGCGCACTGGGCGATGCAACGGCAGACGCACGGCATCGGTCAGTTCTACCCCTGGAGCTATCCGCCGGTCTTCCTGCTGGTCGTCGCGGCGCTGGCCGCGCTGCCGTATGTCCCTGCGCTGGTCGTCTGGCAGGTGACGTCGCTGCTGGCGGCGCTTGCGGTATTCCGCAGGATCCTGCCGCAGACGCAGGCGTTGCTGTTCGCGCTCGGCTTTCCGGGCGTGCTGGTCTGTTTCGGTGACGGTCAAACCGGATTCCTGACTGCGGCGCTTCTGGGCGGCGGCGTGGTCGCACTGCCGCGCCGGCAAGTGCTAGCGGGCGTGCTGTTCGGCCTGCTGATCTACAAGCCGCAATTCGGCCTGCTGATTCCGTTCGTTCTGGCCGCCGCCGGCTATTGGCGCGCGATTGCCGCCGCCACGATGACCGCGGTGCTTTTCATCGGCGCAACCCTCGTGTTGTGGGGCTGGCCGATCTGGCACGCCTTTCTGACCTCCATTCCGCTGACCGGGTCGGTCGTGCTCGATGCTGGCAGCACCGGGTTCGGGAAATTCCAGAGCATCTTCTCGTGGGTACGGCTGGTGGGCGGACCGCTGCCGTTGGCCTACGGCGCACAGGCCGTCGTGACGCTTGGCGTTCTCACTGCGTGTGTCTGGATGTGGCGCAGTCCGGTATCGTTCCGTCTCAAGGGCGCGGCGTTGCTGACCGGTGCTCTGTTGTCGTCGCCTTATGTGTTCGATTACGACTTCATCGCCTTCGGGCTGGCGCTGGCGCTCATCGTCGCGCACGGCTTCGAGCGCGGCTTCAACCCATGGGAAAAGACCATTCTGGCGCTGGGCTGGCTGTCGCCATGCCTCGACCGGCCGATCGGGGAGTTGGGTTTCCCCCTGGGTTTCCTCTCGCTTGCCGCCATCTTCCTGCTGATGGTCAAACGGGCCGCCGGTGAAGGCGCGCCAGCGCCGTTCACGGGCTTCGCGGGGTTTCGACGCTGACGGCACCGGCGTGACCGCGTATCAACGCGATTGATAGGCTTATCACGCATTCCGTCTTGCCGTCCGACGGCGCGAAGACTAGGACAGGCGCGCCCGAAAACCCGAAGAGCAGGAGATTCCCGTGGCTTTCCTCGCCGACCATCTCAAGCGCATCAAGCCGTCGCCGACCATTGCGGTGACGGATAAAGCGCGCGCGCTGAAAGCGGCGGGACGCAACGTCATCGGCCTCGGCGCCGGCGAGCCGGACTTCGACACGCCGGACAACATCAAGGAAGCGGCGATCAAGGCGATCCGCGAGGGCCGCGCCTCGAAGTACACCAACGTCGACGGCATCGCCGAGCTCAAGCAGGCGGTGGCGGCGAAGTTCAAGCGCGAGAACGGGCTCGACTACAAGCCGTCGCAGGTCACCATCGGCACCGGCGGCAAGCAGGTGTTGTACAACGCATTCGTCGCGACGCTGAACCCGGGCGACGAGGTCATCATCCCGGCGCCGTACTGGGTCAGCTATCCCGACATGGTCAATCTCGCCGGCGGCACGCCGGTCGAGGTCGTCTGCTCGATGGAGAGCGGCTTCAAGATCAGGCCGGAGCAGCTCGAGAAGGCGATCACGCCGAAGACCAAGTGGTTTCTTCTCAATTCGCCGTCGAACCCGACCGGCGGCGCCTACAGCCGCGCCGAGCTCAAGGCGTTGACCGACGTGCTGGTGCGTCATCCGCATGTCCACGTGATGACGGACGATATGTACGAGCATCTCGTCTACGACGACTTCGAGTTCTTCACGCCGGCGCAGGTCGAGCCGAAGCTTTATGAGCGCACGCTCACCATCAACGGCACCTCGAAGGCTTACTGCATGACCGGCTGGCGCATCGGCTACGCCGGCGGTCCGGAGCCGCTCATCAAGGCGATGGCGATGATCCAGTCACAGTCGACCTCGAACCCGGCGGCGGCGTCGCAATGGGCGGCGGTCGAGGCGCTCAACGGCCCGCAGGACTTCATCGCCAGGCACAACAAGGTGTTCAAGGAGCGGCGCGACCTCGTCGTGTCGATGCTCAACCAGGCGAACGGCATCAAGTGCCCGACGCCGGAAGGCGCGTTCTATGTCTATCCGTCGTGCGCGGGCACGATCGGCAAGATCGCGTCGACAGGAAAGAAGATCGCCACCGACGAGGACTTCGTCACCGAGTTGCTGGAAGCCGAGGGAGTCGCGGTGGTGCAGGGCACGGCGTTCGGCCTTGGCCCGGCGTTCCGCATCTCCTACGCGACAAAAACCGAGGACCTCGAGGAAGCCTGCCGCCGCATCCAGCGCTTCTGCGGGAATTTGAAGTAAGGTCTTTGTCTCCGTCTCCGCTCATTCCCGCACTCGGGTCCGCGCTGCGCGCGGCCCGAGCACAGGCTCCAGCGAGAATCCACTTCATTTTCTTGAGCGGCTGCCGGGTCTCCGGTTCGCGGGGCAAGCGGCCAACCTTTGCATGCCGAAGGGTGCAAGCGCCCGTGATTGCTGAATGCCCGCTGAAGCCTGTGCTCGGGCCGTGCTTTGCGCGGACCCGCTGGCGGACATAACAGCAATCGAGACTTGCCACCGCCACTTTTCGCTGAGACGATACCGGCAAAGGGCCGGGTATCTGGTCCGACCTCCCGGCCGGCAAGGGAGGTATGCATGGCGCAAAACGGCGCTAGAGGTCCCCGGTGCATTGCGCTTGTGGGGCCGTTCCAAAGCGGCAAAACGACTCTCCTCGAGGCGATCTTGGCGCGCACCGGCGCGATCCAGCGTCAGGGCACGGTCGAAGCCGGCGCCACTGTCGGCGACGCCAGCAAGGAGGCGCGCCAGCACAAGATGAGCGTTGAGCTCACCGTCGCCACCACCGACTTCATGGGCGACAATTACACCTTCATTGATTGTCCGGGTTCCATCGAGTTCATGCACGACATGCGCGCGGCCTTGCCGGCGGTCGACGCCGCGGTCGTCGTCTCCGAGCTCGACGACAAGAAACTGCCGCAGCTTCAGTTGATCTTGCGCGAGCTCGAGGACCGCAGCATCCCGCATCTCCTGTTCGTCAACAAGATCGACAAGGCGGATCAGTCCGTTCACGACGCGCTGGCGCTGTTGCAGCCTGCCTCGCGGTGCAAGCTGCTGGCGCGGCAACTGCCGACCTTCAACAACGACAACATCATCAATGGTTTCGTCGATCTCGCGCTCGAGCGCGCCTTCGTCTACAAGGAGTCTGCGCCGTCGGAGATCATCGAACTCAAGGGCGACGTGCTCGACCGCGAGAAAACGGCGCGGTTCTCGATGCTGGAGACGCTCGCCGACCACGACGACGAGCTGATGACGCAACTGCTCGAGGACATCCAGCCGCCGCGCGACAAGGTCTTCGACGATCTCGGCCGCGAATTACGCGACGGCCAGGTCGTTCCCGTCCTGATGGGCGTGGCCACCCGCACCAACGGGGTGTTGCGCCTGCTGAAGGCGCTGCGTCACGAGACGCCGGGCGTCGAAACGACTGCGAAGCGGCTCGGCGTCGATGGTGGAGCGGACGCGGTCGCCGTTGTCATGAAGACGTTCCACACATCGCACGGCGGCAAGATGTCGGTCGTGCGCGTGCTCGCGGGCCAGGCTGGCGACGGCGCGGTGTTCAATACGCCCGAACGTGAGGCCGGGCGCGTCTCCGGTGTGTTCAAGCTAATCGGCCAGCACACCGACAAGCGCGGACCGGCGCAGACCGGCGAGACGGTGGCGTTCGGCAAGCTCGACGGCGCCAGGACCGGCGACACCATCTCGACCGGCAAACAGCCGCACGCGGCAGTCGTCGATGTCACGCCTTATCCGCCGGTGCTCGCCAACGCCATCGCCGCCAAGGAGCGCAAGGATGATGTCAAGCTCGGCGCCGCTTTTACAAAGCTGACGGAGGAAGACCCGTCGATCTCGATCGTGCACAACGCCGATATCCATGAAATCGTGATGTGGGGGCAGGGCGAGATGCATCTGCGCGTCGCCGCCGAACGGCTCGGCGACCGCTACGGCGTGCCGATTACGTTGAGCCGGCCGACCGTCGGCTACCGCGAAACCATCCGCAAGCCGATTACCCAGCGCGGCCGCCACAAGAAGCAGTCGGGCGGTCATGGCCAGTTCGGCGACGTCGTGGTCGAGATCAAGCCGCTGCCGCGCGGCTCGGGATTCACCTTCGAGGACCGTATCACCGGCGGCGTGGTGCCACGCAACTACATCCCGTCAGTGGAGGAGGGCGTGATCGACGCGCTCAAGCAGGGGCCGCTCGGCTTTCCGGTGGTCGACCTTAGCGTCGCGCTGATCGACGGCTCCTATCACACTGTCGACTCCTCCGACATGGCGTTCCGTACCGCCGGCCGCATCGCGATCAACGAAGGCTTGCCGCAATGCCAGCCGGTGCTGCTCGAGCCGATCTACATGGTCGAGATCGTCTGCCCGACCGACGCGACGGCCAAGATCAACGCCATCCTGTCGGGCCGCCGCGGCCAGATCCTCGGCTTCGACACGCGTGACGGCTGGTCCGGCTGGGACACGGTGCGCGCGCAGATGGCGGAGGCCGAGATCGGCGACCTCATTATCGAGCTTCGCTCGGCGACGGCCGGCGTTGGCTCGTTCACTTTCAAGTTCGATCATATGGCGGAACTGACCGGCCGCGCGGCGGACCAGATCGTCGCGGCGCGCCGGGCGGCGGAGTAGCCGTTTTGTCCCGGGCGCGGTGCGGCACAAGGTGCTGCACCGCAGACCCGGGACCGTCTCATCCACCGCCGCCGCTACGGTCCCGGTTCTGCAGCGCACCGCGAAGGCGCGCTGCGCTGCGCCCGGGACAAGTGCTCCCGCATCCGTGACTTGCCAGTGAGCGGCGCCGCGCCTAGGGCATGAGCGCCATTCTGGGAGATCGTGGATGAACGTCATTCGCCGCCGCGGCTGGGAGATTCCCGAAAGCCAACTGACGCCGGAGCCTTTGGTCTTCAGCCGCCGCGGCGTGCTCGCGGCCGGGGCGGGAGCGGGCGCTGCCGCGCTGCTGTCCGGGCCCGCGCTGGCACAACGGGTCGCCGATCTCGACAAGATTCCCGACCCGACCGCCGATCTCTATCCGGCAAAGCGCAACGAAACCTACACGCTCGACCGTCCGATCACCGACGAGAAGATCAACGACAACTACAACAATTTCTACGAGTTCAATTCGTCGAAGGACGTCGCGCGCCAGGCGCAGGCGCTGCCGATCCGGCCGTGGACGATCAAGATCGACGGCATGGTCGAGAAAGAGCAGACCGTCGGCATCGACGATCTCATCCGCAAGATCGGACTCGAGGAGCGCAACTATCGCCATCGCTGCGTCGAGGCTTGGTCGATGGCCATCGCCTGGACCGGCTTCCCGTTCTCGAAGCTGCTGGCGATGGCGAAGCCGCTGGCCAGCGCCAAGTTCGTGCGCATGGAGACGTTCATGAATCCGAGCGTTGCGCCGGGCCAACGTCAGCCCTGGTATCCGTGGCCTTACGTCGAAGGCCTGACGATGGCGGAGGCCGCCAACGAGCTGACCTTCCTCGCCACCGGCGCCTACGGCCATCCGATGTCGAAGCAGCACGGCGCGCCGCTGCGTCTCACCGTGCCGTGGAAGTACGGCTTCAAGTCGATCAAGTCGATCGTGCGCTTCAGCTTCACCGACAAGCGCCCGGTCGGGCTATGGGAGAAGCTGCAGGCATCCGAATACGGCTTCTGGGCCAACGTCAATCCGAAGGTGCCGCATCCGCGCTGGAGCCAGGCCAGCGAGGAGTTGATCGGCACCGGCGAGCGCCGGCCGACGCTGCTGTTCAACGGTTACGGCGAATACGTCGCCGATCTCTACAAGGGGCTTGAGAACGAGCGGCTCTGGGCCTAGGGCAGACGCGCCGCGATCTCGGCACGCACCTCGTCGGCGAGCTTGAGGCCCAGTCCCAGCATCACGATGCCGGCGACGGCGTCCATCCAGCGCGCCAGCCGCGCGTAGCCGTTGCGCGCCAGCGGCGTCGACAGAGACAGCGCGACCAGCGAATACCATAGCGCCGTCTGGCCGACCGCGATGCCGATCGCCGCCAGCATGAACCATGCCGGCGGGTGCGGCGGCATGATCAGCACGAATACGCTGGTCCAGAACACCGCCGACTTGGGGTTGCTGAGGTTGGTCAGCAGGCCGGCGAGCACCGGCGAGCGCCGCGCCTGCGCGGGCTTGCCCGGCGATGCCGCGCTCAAGCGCCATGTTGACCACCATGCCGACCACAGCATGCGCAGGCCGACAAAAACCAGATAGGCGGCGCCTGCGATGCGCAGTGCGCGATAGACTTCGCCCGCCTCCAGCAGGACGACGCCGACGCCGAACAGGCTGAGTGTCACCCAGGCGAAGGAGCCCATGGTGATGCCGGCGACGGCCTTCAGCCCGGCTTGCCGGGAGTCCGCCGCCGAGAAATGGCTGACGATGACCGTGTTTGGCCCCGGCACCATCGCGACGAGGATATGGATCAGGGAGAGGTGAAGGAGGTTCTGCCAGAGCGCCATGGCCGGACATTGTCCCAGCTTATTTTACGGCACAACATCTTTTGTGGCGCATTGAGCATGCCTATGTCGCCGCACAGGTTCATCGCTCCGGAGGCTTCCGTGCGCCATTTCGTCGTGTTGCTGACCGCCGCTCTCACGCTGCTTTCCGTTACCGCGCACGCGGCCGACGAGCCCGACCTCATCTTCAAGCGCTCGACCGTGTTCAAATGGCTGAGCCCGAATGACAAGCTCGCCGTGTATGGCATCGACGACCCCGACGTGGAGGGCGTCGCCTGCCATTTCACGGCGCCCGAGAAGGGCGGCTTCAAGGGCTGGATCGGCGTTGCCGAACAGGTTTCCGACATCTCGCTGTCGTGCCGGCAGATCGGCCCGATCAAGTTCAAGAAGAAATTTTCGCAAGGCGAGGACGTCTTCCGCGAACGCCGTTCGCTCTTCTTCAAGAAGATGCAGATCGTGCGCGGCTGCGACACCAAGCGGAACGTGCTGGTTTACATGGTCTACAGCGACCGCCTGATCGAAGGCTCGCCGAAGAATTCGACCTCCAGCGTCCCTATCATGCCCTGGGGCAGCGATGCCGCAGTGCCGAAATGCGCCGATTGGATCGAGAAATAGCGGACGGCCACGGCAGTGCCGCGGCGCCGTCAAGTCTCGATTTCACCTGCCGGAAAACATAGGATTGCCGATCTTCCCGCAAGCCGCCATAAGGCTTGTGGACCGTTGGGCCGGGTCGGCCTATCGGGAGGAACTCTGAGGAGAGGCAAATGAGAAAAGTGGTATTCGCGCTTGGCGCAGCGGCGTTTGTGCTGAGCATGATGGTGGTGGGTGGGCCGGCGGTCGCGCAGTCGCCAATCGTCATCAAGTTCAGCCATGTCGTGGCGAACGACACGCCGAAGGGCAAGGGCGCGCTGAAGTTCAAGGAGCTTGCCGAGAAGTACACCAACGGCAAGGTCAAGGTCGAAGTCTATCCGAACTCTTCGCTCTACAAGGACAAGGAAGAGATCGAGGCGCTCCAGCTCGGCTCGGTGCAGATGCTCGCGCCGTCGACCGCGAAGTTCGCGCCGCTCGGCGTGAAGGAATTCGAGGCGCTCGACCTGCCGTGGCTGTTCAAGGACGACGAGACCTACGCCAAGGCCATGAAGGGCGAGGTCGGCAAATGGTTGTTCAAGAAGCTTGAGACCAAGGGCATCACCGGTCTCGCCTACTGGGACAACGGCTTCCACATGGTTTCGGCCAATCGCCCGCTGATCCATCCGGCCGACTTCCAGGGCCTCAAGGTCCGCATTTCGGGCTCGAAGATCGCGGACCGCTATTTCCGCATCCTCGGCTCGATCCCGCAGATCATGGCGTTCTCCGAGGTTTATCAGGCGCTGCAGACCGGCGTCGTCGACGGCTGCGAGAACACGCCGTCGAACTACCTGACGCAGAAGTTCGACGAGGTGCAGTCTGACATCACCGTTTCGAACCACGCGCACCTCCAGTACGCGGTGATCGTGAACACCAAGTTCTGGAACGGCCTGCCGGCCGATATTCGCACCGAGCTCACCAAGGCGATGGACGAGGCGACCGACTACACCAACTCGATCGCCCGCAAGGAGAACGAGGACGCCCTCGCCGCCATCAAGAAAAAAGGCAAGGCCAAGCTGCATTACCTGACGGACGCCGAGAAGCAGGAGTGGAAGACGGCGATGCAGCCGACCTATACCTGGGCCAAGGGCCGCGTCGGCCAGGAGGTTCTCGATCTGCTGGCACAGCAGCTCAACATCAAGATGAACTGATCATCGGTCAAACGATGACGGCGGCCGGGAGAAGGGGAAACTCCCGGCCGCTTCAAGTTTCTGGGGGGAAGTGAGTGGTGCTCAAACTCGTCAATCGGACGATCGACCATCTTGAAGAGTGGTTGATCGCCACGTTGATCGCGGCCGCCACGCTGCTCATCTTTGCCGCGGTCCTGCACCGGTACGGCTCGGCGCTGTCGATCGACATCGCGAAATGGGCCGTCGCTCATCATATTCCGGTCGTGCCGGAGATGCTTCGCGACGTCTATCGCTGGCTTGCCGGCATGGATGTGTCGTGGGCGCAGGAACTCTGCATTTTCATGTTCATCTGGATGGCGAAGTTCGGCGCCGCTTACGGCGTGCGCACCGGCATCCACGTCGGCGTCGACATCCTGGTCAACCTGCTGCCGCCTGAAAAGCGGCGCGGCGTGATCCTGTTCGCCATCTTGTGCGGCGCGTTCTTTACCGCCTGCATCGCGATCTTCGGCGTCACGTTCGTGGCCGAGATGTTCAAGACCGGCCAGCAGTCGAACGACCTCGAAGCGCCGATGTGGCTGGTCTATCTGGCCATTCCGCTCGGCTCGGGCCTGATGTGCTACCGCTTCCTGCAGGTCGCCTGGTTCTACTACTGGACCGGCGAACTGCCGCATCACAACGAGTCGCAGGTCGAGGGCATCGCCGAAACCGACGACCTTCATCTCGACGAGCGGGCGCATGGAGCAGCGTCCGGCCTGTGGGCCAACCCGCTGAAATGGACGCTGATTCTGGCGCCGATCCTGATCCTCGCCATCTGTTTCGCCTCGAAGATGGGCGTCATCACGTTGCCGCCATCGTTGCGCGCGCTGACGCTGTTCATTCTTCTTGTGTCCTTCATGGTGACCGGCACGCCGGTGTCCATCGCGCTGGGCCTGACCGTTCTGACCTTCGTTTTCGTCCTCACCGACGTGCCGATCGAATCGGTGTCGATGAAGCTGTTCACCGGTCTCGAGAGCTTCGAGATCATGGCGATTCCGTTCTTCATTCTGGCCGGCGGCTTCCTGACGCACGGCGGCGTCGCGCGCCGAATGATCAATTTCGCGGTGTCGCTGATCGGCCACTGGCACGGCGGCCTCGGCCTCGCCGGCATCGTCGCGTGCGCCATGTTCGCGCTGGTGTGCGGATCGAGCGTCGCGACCGTGGCCGCGATCGGCGCGATCGTGCTGCCGGAGATGGTGCGGCACGGTTACCCAATGCGGTTCGGCGCCGGCGTCATCACGGTGGCGGGGTCGCTCGGAATCCTGATGCTGCCGTCGATTCCGAAGATCGTCTACGCGGTCTCGACGGATACCTCGATCGGCGCCCTGTTCGTGGCGGGATTGCTGCCGGGCATCCTGCTGACCATCATGCTGAGCACGGTGACCTGGTTTCTCGCCAAGAAGAGGAACTATCCCCGGATGCCGAGGGCGAGCTGGGCGGAAACCTGGGTCGCGTTCCGCGAGAGCGTCTGGGGCCTGATGCTGGTCGTGATCATCATCGGCGGCATCTATTCCGGCATCTTCACTGCGACCGAGGCAGCCGCGATGGCTGCCGTGTATTCGTTCTTGATTTCGGTGTTCGTCTACAAGGCGCTGCGGCTGCGCGACGTCGGCCGCGTCCTGCTGCGCGCCGCCAATACCAGCGCGATGCTGCTCTACATCATCACGAACGCCGTGCTGTTCTCGTTCGTGCTGACCAACGAGAACATCCCGTCAGCGCTGGCCAACTGGATCCTGGCGCAGCACCTCGGTTGGCTCGGATTCCTGTTGTTAGTCAATATCTTGCTGCTGGCGGCCGGAAACTTCATGGAGCCGAACTCGATCATCCTGATCATGGCGCCGATCCTCGCGCCGGCCGCCAAAAAGCTCGGAATCGACCTCGTTCACTTCGGCATCGTCATCGACGTCAACATGGAGGTCGGCCTGTGCCACCCCCCTGTCGGCCTCAACCTTTATGTCGCATCGATGATCGCAGGAATGCGTATTACTGATCTCGCAGTCGCGGTGTGGCCGTGGCTCGTGACAATGTTGGTGTTCCTCGGTGTCGTGACATACTGGCCGGAGTTGACGCTGTTCCTGCCACGTCTTCTTGGAATGCACTGAGGCACCGGCCGCTAGGGGGCGGGCGTGCTGAAAATCGTCAATCGGGCGATCGACCATCTTGAAGAGTGGTTGATCGCAACCCTGATCGCTGCGGCGACGGGGGTAATCTTCATTGCCGTGATCCACCGCTACGGCGCGGGGGTGTCGGTCGACATCTCGCGCTGGGCCAGCGCGCACGGCTTCGGCGCCGTTTCGCCGTTCTTCATGGCGATTTATCGCTGGCTGGCGTCCTGGGACGTGTCATGGGCCCAGGAGCTTTGCATCTACATGTTCATCTGGATGGCGAAGTTCGGCGCCGCTTACGGCGTGCGCACCGGCATCCATGTCGGCGTCGACGTGCTGGTCAATGTCCTGCCCGAGAACGCGCGCAAGCGCGTGATCGTGTTCGCGCTGCTGTGCGGAGCGCTGTTCACCGGCATCGTCGCCACCTTCGGCCTGTCGTTCGTGCTGCAAATGTATGCCACCGGCCAGCAGTCGAACGATCTCGAAGCGCCGATGTGGATCGTCTACCTGACCCTGCCGCTCGGCTCCGGCCTGATGTGCTACCGCTTCCTGCAGGTCGCCTGGTGGTTCTTCTGGACCGGCCAGTTGCCGCATCACGACGCGGCCCACGTCGACGGTGTCGAAAGCGCCGCCGATCTGCATCCCGCCGGCGTGTCGCCGCGGCCGGCATCCCGTCAGAGCATCACGCCGCTCGGCCTTATCCTCATTCTGGCTCCCATCCTGATTGCCGCCGTCTGCCTGGCGCATTCGGCCCATCTCGTCGTGCTGCCGCAGGCGGGGCGCGTGCTGATCGTATTCGGCCTGTTGATCTCGCTGATGCTGACCGGCATGCCTGTCTCGATCGCGCTCGGCCTCACCGTGCTCACCTTCATGTTCACGTTGACCGACGTGCGCACGGAATCGGTGGCGCTGAAGCTGTTCACCGGCATCGAGAATTTCGAGATCATGGCGATCCCGTTCTTCATCCTCGCCGGCAATTTCCTGACCCACGGCGGAGTCGCGCGCCGCATGATCAAATTTGCATCGGCGATGGTCGGGCATTGGTATGGCGGGCTGGCGCTGGCCTCGGTCATCGCCTGCGCGCTGTTTGCCGCGATCTCCGGATCGTCGCCGGCGACCGTCGTCGCGATCGGCTCGGTGGTGCTGCCGGCGATGGTGGCGCAAGGCTTTCCGAAGCGGTTCGGCGCCGGCGTCGTCACGACCTCGGGCTCGCTCGGCATCCTGATCCCGCCGTCGATCCCGATGGTGCTCTACGCCGTGTCGACCAACAACTCGGTCGGCAAGCTGTTCATCGCCGGCATCATTCCCGGCCTCGTTCTGGCCTCGATGCTGGGCGCGACCACATTCTATCGGGCGTGGAAGAACGATTACCCGCGCATGCCGAAAGCCTCGTTCGCGGAGCGCATGAAGGCGTTCCGCGATTCCGTCTGGGGCCTGCTGCTGATCGTCATCGTCATCGGCGGCATTTATTCCGGCCTGTTCACGCCGACGGAGGCGGCCGCGATGAGCGCCGTTTATGCTTTCGTCATCGCGGTGTTCGTCTACAAGGACCTCAAGCTGCTCGAGGTGCCGAAGGTCCTGCTGGCGTCGGCCAACCTCTCGGCGATGCTGCTCTACATCATCACCAACGCGGTGCTGTTCTCGTTCCTGATGACGTTCGAAAACATTCCGCATGCGCTGGCGGAGTGGATGATCCACCAAGGTTTCGGCTGGGTAGCGTTCCTGCTCTTCGTCAACGTCCTGCTGCTTGCGGCGGGCAACGTGATGGAGCCGTCCTCGATCATCCTGATCATGGCGCCGATCCTCTATCCGGTCGCGCAGCAGCTCGGCATCGACCCGATCCACTTCGGCATCCTGATCACCGTGAACATGGAGGTCGGGCTGTGCCACCCGCCGGTCGGCCTCAACCTCTATGTCGCCTCGGGCATCGCCAGGATGGGCATTACCGAGCTGACGGTCGCGGTCTGGCCCTGGCTTCTGACCATGCTCGTCTTCCTCGTCATCGTGACGTACTGGCCGGCGCTGTCGCTGTGGCTGCCGACCGCGTTGGGGATGTGAGGCGCGGTCAGGCGTCAAAGATCGCGACGGCCCGTGTCCAGCCCGCGGAGCCGCGGCGAACCTTGACCGGAAAGCAGCTCACCGTGAATCCGGCCGCGGGGAGTTCCTCGAGATTGTGCAGCTTCTCGATATGGCAGTAGCCGATCTCCCGGCCGGCGCGGTGGCCTTCCCAGATCAGATCAGGATTTCTGGTTTCCGCGTAGCGCTTCATCGTGTGGATGAACGGCGCATCCCAGCTCCAGCCGTCGGTCCCGGTCACCCGCACCCCGCGCTCCAGCAAATAGAGCGTCGCCTCGCGTCCCATGCCGCAGCCACGCGAGACATAATCGGGCTGGCCGTAAGCGGCGCCAGCGGCGGTATTGACCACGACGATTTCGAGCGGAGACAGCGTGTGGCCGATGCGCTTGAGCTCGGCTTCGACGTCGGCCGCCGTCGCGACGTAGCCGTCCGGGAAGCGACGGAAGTCGAGCTTCACACCGGGCTGGAAACACCAGTCGAGCGGAATCTCGTCGATCGTGGCCGCGCGTTTGCCGTGGTCCATCGTCGACGCAAAATGATATGGCGCGTCGAGATGCGTGGTGCAGTGCGTCGATAATTTCACCCACTCAAAACCCCAGCCTTCGCCGTCCGGTAAATCCTCTTTCTTCAGTCCCGGGAAGAATTTGAGGATGTCAGACGCGGTGTCTTCGTGGTTGAGATAGTCGATCTTCGGCCCGTATCCGGGAGGATCGGCAGCAACGTCATTTTCGAGCGGCACGGAAATGTCGATGATGCGTCGCGACAAGGACTCCTCCCGGCGATTGGTCCGTTTGATGCGGATGGTGGGCGAGACTGTCGGCTCGCCTCATCACAACCGTGCAGACAAAACCGGAGAATGGCAATGCCCGCTTATTGGGTCGCGCGATCCAGGATCAACGATCCCACCGAATACAAGAAATACACTGATCTCGTGCCCGGCATTCTCGCCAAGTTCGGCGGCAGAGTGCTGGCGCGCGGCGGCCGTTTTCAGATCATGGAAGGTCCAGACAAATTCCATCGCTTCGTGGTGATCGAATTTCCGACGCTGGAGCAGGGCGTGGCCTGCTTCACGTCGCCTGAATATGAACGTGCGGCGGCATTCCGGCGCCACGGAGCCGGCGAGGTCGAGACCATCATGGTGGAGGGCGTTCCGCCCGGCTCGAGTGGGTCGTGAGTGGGCAGGATGTGGCTGACCCCACTAGCGTATTTCAAGCGGATGCGGATAAGATGCTGCAAAACATTTCAAATCGGGAGGACCAAGGATGCTCAATAAACTTCGATTGAAGGCGCTCACGCCGGTCGCAGCCGCGGCGGTTGCCATGGCGGCGGGCGCGGTGATCGCTCCGGCATCGGCGCAGGACAAGAAGCCGATCGTGATCGGCTTTGGCCAGTCGCTGACCGGCTTCCTGTCGCCGAACGGCAAGCAGGCGCTCGTCGGCGCCGAGATCTGGCGTGATCAGGTCAACAAAGCGGGCGGTCTGCTCGGCCGCCAAGTCGAGCTCAAGTACTATGACGACCAGAGCAAGCCGGACACCGTGCCGGGCATCTACACCAAGCTTCTGGACGTCGATCATGTCGACCTCGTGGTCGGCGGCTACGCCACCAACCAGAACGCGCCGGCGATGCCGGTCGTCATCCGCAAGGGCAAGACCTACATCAGCCTGTTCGCGCTCGACGTGAACTCCAAGTTCAAATACCCGAAATACTTCTCGATCCTGCCGACCGGACCGAACACCAAGACGTCGTTCACCGAAGGCTTCTTCCAGGTCGCGGAAGCGCAGAAGCCGAAGCCGACCACGGTCGCGCTCGCCTATGCCGATGCCGAGTTCTCGCAGAACGCCTGCGACGGCGCGCGCGAGAACGCCAAGAAGGGCGGCTTCAAGATCGTCTATGACAAGAGCTACCCGCCGCCCCCGAAGACCTCCGACTTCACGCCGATCGTGCAGGCGCTCAAGGCGGCCAATGCCGACCTCGTCGTCGTTTGCGCCTATCCGGCGGACTCGGTCGGCATCGTCGAGGCGGCAAACGAGATCGGCCTCAAGCCGAAGATGTTTGGCGGCGCGATGGTCGGTCTGCAGGCGCTCGTCTTCAAGGACAAGCTCAAGACCAAGCTCAACGGCATCGTGAACTACGAGACCTGGGTGCCGGACAAGAAGGAGATGTATCCGGGCACCGAGGCCTTCTTCAAGGAATACCAGGCGCGCGCCAAGACGGCCGGTGTCGATCCGCTCGGCTATTATCTCGGCGGCTGGGGCTATGCCCAGTTCCAGGTTCTCGGCGATGCGATCAAGGGCTCCAAGAGCATCGATGACAACAAAATCGCTGCCTACCTGAAGTCGCACACGTTCGAGACCGTCATGGGGCCGATCAAGTTCGGCGCCAAGGGCGAGTGGGCCGACGGCCGGATGCTGCAGGTGCAGTATCACGACATCAAGCCGGACGCGAACCTCGAGACCTGGCGCGGCATGAGCTACCAGACCGTGCTGACGCCCAGCAATCTGGCGACCGGCAAGGTAATCTATCCCTACGAGAAGGCGCACCAGTAAGCGGGACCGCCGTAGCGAAAATGAAGGCGCCGCGGGTGACCGCGGCGCTTTTTTTTCGTTGCGGGCATCTGCGTTGCAGGCGCGAACGCGGGCGGCGCTAGAGGCCGAGATAGAATTCGCGGATGAGCTGATTGTTGTTGAGCTCGTCGGCCGAGCCGCCTTCGAACGCGATCTTGCCGTGAACGATGACATAGCCGCGATCGGCGATGCGGATGGCCTGGGTGAAGTTCTGCTCGGCCATCAGCACCGTGAGCTGGTAGTGGTCCTTGAGCTGCTTGATGGCGTCGATGGTGCGGCTCACCAGCAGCGGCGACAGCCCGACCGACGGCTCGTCGATCAGCAGGATACGGGGGCTCAGCATCAGGGCGCGGGCCAGCGCCAGCATCTGCTGCTCGCCGCCGCTCATCGAGCCGGCGAGCTGGTTCTTGCGCTCGGCGAGGCGCGGAAACACCTCGAAGCAGAACTCGGTGTTCTCCTTGATCTGCGCGCGCGCCTTGCGCCGGCTGGCGCCCAGCAGCATGTTTTCCTCGACCGTCTGGCGCGGGAAAAGCCGGCGGCCTTCCGGCACCAGCGCGATGCCAAGGTCGACGATTTGCTCGGTGGTGAGACCGACCAGGTCGTGCTCCTGGCCATCGGTCCGCGCGGTGATCGTGCCCTTGCTCGGCCGCACCATGCCCATGATGCACTTCATGAGCGTGCTCTTGCCGTTGCCGTTGGTGCCGAGCAGCACGACGGTTTCGCCGTCGCCGGCGCGCAGCGACACGTCCTCGAGCACGCGCACGGCTCCATAGGCGGCGTCGATGCCGTCGACGATGATGCTGTTGCCGCTATTGGCCAAGATAGGCTCCAATGACCTCGCGTTCCTTGATCACGTCGTCGGGCTTGCCGTCGGCGATCTTCTTGCCTGAAACCAGAACGACAAGACGCTGCGAGAACGCCATCACCGCGCGCATGAGATGTTCGATCATGATGATCGTGATGCCGCTCTCATTGAGCCGGATCAGCAGCGCGACGATGTCCTCGACTTCGGAATGGGACAGGCCGGCCATCGACTCGTCCGCGATCAGGAGCTTGGGATCCGCGGCCATCGCGCGCGCCAGCTCGAGCTTGCGCATCTCGACCTGGGTCAGGTCGCGCGGATTCTTCGCAGCCTTGCCGTCAAGGGCGACGAGCTTGAGCAACTCCATGCAGCGCTCGTCGGCCTCCGCCTCGGTGACGTGATGGCCGACGCGGAACGCGACCGTGTAGAGCAGCGGCACGCGGATATTGTCCGCGACGGTCATGCTGGTGAACGGCCGCGGCAGTTGAAAGCTTCGCGCCAGGCCGCGGCGCGTGCGCTCGTGCGCGACCATGCCGTCCACCGTCTCGCCGGCGAAAGTGACGCTGCCGGTCTCGTTGTGCAGCGTGCCGCAGATGCAATTGACCAGGGTGCTCTTGCCGGAGCCGTTCGGGCCGATCAGGCCGACACGCTCGCCCGGCGCGACCTGGAGGTCGACGCCATCGAGCGCGACGAAGCCGCCGAAGCGCTTGCCTAGTTGCGACACCTGAAGCAGCGGCGCGCTCATGCCCGGCTCCTCTTGCGCATCCAGCCCTGCCACAGGCCGACGATGCCGTTCGGCGCCACGATGACGAAGCCGATCAGCAAGAGGCCGACGATCAGGAGGTTCACCGCCGAGGAGATCGTCACGGTCGCGATCTGCTGCAGCGTGCCGAGCAGCAAGGCGCCGATCATCGGGCCGACCCAGGACGTCGTGCCGCCGATCATCGGCATGGCGATGGAGTTGACGGCGTAGGACAGGTCGAACGCCGAGCCCGGCTCGACATAGCCGATATAGAAGGGGAAGGGGGCGCCGGCCATGCCCATCAGCGCGCCGGACAGAACGGTGGCGATCAGCTTGAGCTTCAACGTCGGCACTCCGCAGGCCTCTGCCGCCAGTTCGTCGTCGCGAATGGTGGCGAAGCCGACGCCGAGGCGCGAGCGCTCGATCAGCCGCGCCGTGGTCAGCGCGATGATGACGAGCGCCAGCATCAGCGCGAACAGGAACTCGATATAGGGTCCGAAGACCGGCACCTTGTCTGGCGGGATAATGTAGGCGCCGCGCGATCCGCCGACGAACGACCAGTTGACCACGAAGGTTTGCAGCACGATGGCAAGCGCCAGCGTGGCGATGGCGAAGAACACGCCGCGCAGCCGCAGCGTCAGATAGCCGGTACCGAGCCCGACCAGGCCGGCAACGATGCCGCCGAACACGACATCGACCGGCACCGGCAGCGGAAAGATGGCGTGCAGCGGCCCGGCGATGCTCGCCGGGAACAGGTCGTCCAGGCTCTGCCCGACCGTGTACAGGAACACGCTCGTATAGACGCCGATGGCAAAGAATCCGGACGATCCGAAGTTCACATAGCCGCAATAGCCGCCCAGGATATTCCACGCCGTGGCCAGCACGACGAACTGAAGCACCGTGTAGCCAAGGAAGAAGAGATAGTCGTTGCCGATGGCGCGCAGAGAAAAATAAAGCGCCGCCGCGATCGCGATCTGCACGAGGATGAAAACGGGTGTGCGCACGGCCTAGCGTCCCAGGAGTCCCGAGGGACGCACGGCGAGCGTCAGGAGCAGGATGCCGAACGAAACCGCGGGTGCCCAGGACGGGCCGTAGAACACCGACGTGATGCTCTCGATCACGCCGAGAAGCAGCGCGGCGATCAGCGTTCCGGGCAGGCTGCCGAGGCCGCCGAGCACACAGATGGCGAAGATGCGGCCGATATAGTCGCGCCCGACCGACGGGATTACCGGCTGGATAATGATGAGGAAGGCGCCGGCCATGGACGCCGTGGCGATCGATATGCCGAAGGCGATGCGCTTGATCCGGGTCGGATCGACCGCCATCAGGCGCAGCGCCTGCGGGTCCTGCGACACCGCCATGACGGCGCGGCCGATGAAGGTTCGCGACAGGAAAATCTCCAGCGCGGCAAACATCGCCAGCGAGACCGCACAGGGCACCAGAAGGCGCAGCGGGAATTCCATGTGCGCGAAGCTGATGCTGGAGCCGATGTAGGGCGCGCTGACCGAGCGATAATCGACGCCGAAAACGAGCAGCAAGCAGACTTCGGTGACGAACAGCACGCCAAAAAAGAAGGCAAGTCCTCGCAACGACTCCTGTCCGCGCTTCTCGAAGGATTGATAATAAATCTGGTACACCGCCGCGCCGAGCACATAGAACGCCGGCAGCATGACGATACTCGTCACGATCGGGTCGATGCCGAGGCGGGCGTTGACGATATAGGCGATGTAGGAGCCGAGGATGATGAAGGCGGGATGCGCAATATTGACGATATCGAGCATGCCGAACGAAATCGAAATGCCCGCCGTCACCGCGGCATAGAAGCCGCCGATCAGAAGTCCGGCAATGATGGCATTGATCAGGAGGTCTAGCTGCAGATCCATCTAGACCTCAGCCCAACGCCGCACTGCGGCACCTTCAGCATATCCATCCCCCGCGAATTCTTTATTCTTGCGTCCGCGCACATTCGAGTGTGCAGGACGGACGCTCGCTTGGCTAGTCTTTGATAGCGGCACAACCCGGATTTGCGCAAACAAAAACGCCGCCGGTGCGAGGTCCGGCGGCGTCATGTCTCCGAAGTGGGATCAGGCAGCGGCGCTTGCCCGCATCCCTGTGGGCAAAGGCAGCGGCTTGTTCGCGCTATCCTTGAATTCGACGGTCATGAACACCAGCTCGCGGTCGCCCAGGTTCTCGAGGTCGTGCACCTTGAATTCACCGGCGCCGTAGCTCTCGTGCCGGGTCTCGCCGGGCTTGTAGGTGTATTCGACGGTCGTGCCGTCGTGCACATGCTGCCGGCCGCAGCCGCCACTCACCGACGTCCAGAAATAGTCGAGCACGTGGCGATGGAAGCCGATGCGCTCGCCGGGCGCGAGCCGGATGATCCACACGCGGGTGCGCTCATTCTCGGACAGCAGCTCGGAGCCGACGCAAGGGTTCGGAGTTTTCGCCTCGCGTTCGAACTCCGCGGCGATCTCGGCGGGCCATTGCGACGTCGACTTCTTCTCCGCCGCCTTGTCGAGCATCGTCAGTGTCATGACTTTCCTCCGCAATGCTTTCGTCTCATATATAACACCCACGCCCGGACAGAAAGGTTAAGCTTTGCCGCAAGCCGTCACGCGAGGCGCGGAACGCAGCGCCAGAAAGACCGCCATTGTGATCGGCGGTTCGATGAGCGGGTTGTTGGCCGCGCTCGAACTTCGCCGGGTCGGCTGGTCGGTCGACGTTTTTGAACGCGTCGAAACCGAGCTTTCGGGCCGCGGCGCCGGCATCGTCGCGCAGCCGGAACTTATTGCCCGGCTGGGCGCGCTGGGCCTCGATACGCGCGACCTCGGGGTCGATGTCAAAATACGAAAAATTCTCGATGCCACCGGCGCCGTCGCCAACGAGATGGTGTGCCCGCAGGTGATGACGGCGTGGGAGCGTGTCTATCGCCTGATGCGCGATGCATTTCCGGGCGAGTTTTATCATCGCGGTCGTAGCCTTGCCTCGTTCGAGCAGGGCGAACACTCCGTCAGGGCGCATTTTTCCGACGGTGAAACTCGGGAAGCGGATATCCTGATCGGCGCCGATGGCATCCGCTCGACGGTGCGGCAGCAGGCGCTTCCGGATGTCGCGCCGCTCTATGCCGGCTACGTGGCATGGCGCGCGCTGCTCAACGAAAGCGATTTTCCGCCGGAGACTCATCGGGCCTTGTTCGGAGACATGACCTTCGGCTTGCCGCCGGGCGAGCAGTTCCTCGGCTATCCCGTCGCCGGTCCCGACAACGATCTGCGTCCCGGTCATCGCCGCTATAACGTGATCTGGTATCGCCCTGCCGACGAGGACGGCAAGCTGCAATGGTTGCTGACGGACGAGACCGGAAAGACCCACGCGATCTCGATCCCGCCGCCGCTGATACGCCGCGAGGCCTTCGAGGAGATGCGCGCGGCCGCCGAGCGGCTGCTGGCGCCACAATTCCGGCAGATCGTGCATCTGATGCACGAGCCGATCTTGCAGCCGATCTACGACATCGAGACGCCGCACATGGCGCTCGGACGCGTGGCGGTGATCGGCGATGCGGCCTTCGTGGCGCGTCCGCACGTCGGCGCCGGCGTTTCGAAGGCGGCGGACGATGCGGCGGCGTTGACCGCCGCTTTAACGCGGCATGACGATGCCGTCACCGCGCTCAAGGCCTTCGAGGCGGCGCGGCTGCCGGAAAATCGGCGCATCATCGAGCGGGCCCGTCATCTCGGCGCCTACCTGCAGGCGACGCGCACGCAGGCGGAGGAGGCGCGGGCGGGGCGTTACAGCACCAACAGCGCGGTGCTGGCCGAGACGGCACTGATCGATTTTCTGCATGCGTGAACTGACGACGATGACTGTCACAGGTTCCACGTCATGCCCGGCACTCGGGTCCGGCTTCGCCGGCCCGAGCATAAACCTTGTGCCGGGCATCCACGCCTTATGATGACAGCGAATAAATGCGTGGATGGCCGGGACAAGCCCGGCCATGACGGCTTGATTACTACAATTCCAGCAATGTTTTCGCCGTGCCGCCGTCGATCGCGGCTCGGCTCGTATCGTCGAGCATGTCGACCGACGCGACGTGACCGATCGGGTCGGCTTCCATCATGTCGAACGGGAAGTCAGTGCCCATGAGAATGCGGCCGACGCCGAAGGTCTTGACCAGCGATTCAAGCTGCAGCGGCGTGAACACCACCGTGTCGAAGAACACGTTGTTGCGCAGGTAATATCCCGGCGGCTTCGGCAGGCCGCCGTGGGAATCGGAGCGCGCGCCCCAGGCGTGATCGATGCGGCCGGAATAGCCGCCGAGATAGCCGCCGCCATGCATCGCGAACACCTTGAGCTTGGGATAGCGCTCGAACATGCCGTCGAAGATCAGGTAGTGCAGGGCGAGCGTCGTCTCGAACGGGTTGCCGATGACGTTGTTGAAATAGAAGCGCGACAGGCGCTTGCCTTCGGTGAAGCCGTTGGGATGGATCGCGACCAGCGCGCCGAGCTCCTCGGCCTTCTTCCAGAACGGCTCGAAGGCCGGGTCCGACAGCTCGCGGCCGTTGACGTTGGTGAGGATCTCGACGCCCTTGAAGCCCAATGTCTTGACGACGTATTCGAGTTCCCTGGCCGCCTCGTTGCCGTCTTGCATCGGCACCGTGCCGCAGGGGATCAGGCGGTCCTTGTGCCTGGCGCAGTACGCTGCGATGCCTTCGTTGACCATGCGCGCCGCCGGAACGGCATATTCGAGCGCGACCGTGTGATAGAGCTGCGGCGGTGCCGGCATCACGTACTGCATGTCGACGCCCATGCGGTCCATGTCG
Source organism: Pseudolabrys sp. (assembly GCA_029980465.1). GTDB lineage: Bacteria > Pseudomonadota > Alphaproteobacteria > Rhizobiales > Xanthobacteraceae > Pseudolabrys. Next base: position 734,877 of record JARYIJ010000001.1, on the reverse strand, counting down.
GCGAGGCGCTCGTCATAGGCGGTCATGCGGCTGCGGATGTCGCTCTCCTGCTTGGCGTTCAGGTCCTTCGTGGCCTGCGACGCGAAATGTGCGAGCGGAATGGTCGAGACGTCGAGATGCGGCGCGATGAACTTTCCAGCTTCCGGCACGCCGGCATGCGCGTGCATGTCGATCGTCACGCTCTTCGGGCGCACCTCGCGCCCGGGCTTGCCGTGTTGGCGCGCGGCGGTATCCGAGTATTTGTTCCACATGATTGCGGTGTCCGTTTTCGTTGAGCCGTTAGCGGCGGCGTGTTGACGGTTTCGGCGGGATGACGGGGAGCAGCAGGTAAGGCGCCTTGTTGCTGCTGAAATGCAGCGTGGTCGTGTTGTCGAAGATGGCCGGCGGGCGGTTGACCGGGTCGTTGTGCAGGAAGGGGCCGCAACCGGTCAGCTCGTTCTTGAAGTTCGACTGCTTGCCGCCCGAGCCGCCGCCGTATTCGTAGTCCTTGCCGCGGATCGACAGCGCGATGCGGTAGCCGGCCGGCACCACGATCGAGGTCGGCCACAGCTCGACGTCGAGCTCGGCGACCTGGCCCTTGCGCAGCGGCTGCTCCTCGTCGTGCGTGTGATAGGGGCGGTAGGGCTTCGACAGTTTCTTGTCGAGCTTGCGGTGCGAGGCGCGCAGCCAGCCCTGCGCGACCGGCGTGTGCGGATCGATGGCGCCCTGGAACACGATCTCCTTCATGTCGCCGGTGAAGACGCGCAGCACCGCGAAGATGTCGGCGTCGCGGGTCGACGACGACACGAACAGCTTGAGCGCCGATGGGCCGGTGATCTCGGTGTCTTTGTCGAGCGGCGGCGTCAGGAAGGTGAGGCCGTCGCCCATCGCCTCGTACGGCAGCTTCGCGTGTTTGCTCGTTTTCTTCGTCGTCAGCGCCTTCGTCGCCGGGTCGAGATAGAATTTCGTCCATCGGGTGCGCTTGAGCGGCCATTCGCTCTCGGCGCGCGGCACGAATTTTTCGCCGGGATGGCGGATGTTGAGCAGCACCTTGGGTTGCTTCGACCAGCCGGTATCTTTTCCGTGCAGGAACTTGTCGAAGAACCTGAGCTGCTGCTCGCGGCCATAGTCCGTGTAGAAATGCGTCCAGTGCTCGATGCCATGCGCCTCGAGCCATTTCTGCTTCGAGGCGGCGCGCACGAAGCCTTCGAAATTGCCGCGCGGGTGCAGGCCCTGGCCGCCCCAGTTTGCCGCGGTGAACAACGGCACCGTGATCCTGTCCCATCGTGGCGAGCGGGCCTTGTGGTAATCGTCGTCGAGCGGATGCGATTTGATCTCCTGGCCGAAGGCGCAGCGGTTGTTCGCGAGCTCTTCCTCGCTCAGGATTTCGGGCCCGCACACCAGCTCGCCATGCACGGGGCTGCGCCTGCCGCGCTCGCCGGCGCCGTATTGCACGGTCTTGACCTGCATGTCGTACCAGTTGTCCCAGAACGTCGAGAGAATGCCGCCGTGGTGTGTCATGTCGCGGTACCAGTCGGCGGCGCCTTCCCACACGCAGATGGCGGCGAGGTGCGGCGGCTGCAGCGAGGCGACGTGCCACTGGTTGATGCCGTAATAGGAGATGCCGTTGAGCCCGATCTTGCCGTTCGACCACGGCTGCACGCCGGCCCACTCGATGCAGTCGTAATAGTCTTTCGTCTCGCGCGGCGAGAAGTGATCGATATAGCCGGGCGAGCAACCACAGCCGCGGGAATCGACCCGCACGCAGACATAATCGTGCGGCACCCATTTCTCCGGATCGACCACCTCCCAGTTCTGGTAGAGGTTGCTCGAGCCCGCCGTGACATCCGGATGCTTGTCGGCCATGCGCTGCCACGCGCTCGGATAACCCTCCTGGAAGGCAAGGCCCTTGGCGTAGGGCCCGTAAGTCAGAATGACCGGATAGCGACCCTCTTTGACCGGCCGGAACACGTCGGCGCGCAGCACCAGCCCGTCATCCATCGTGATGGGCACGTCCCAGTCGATGTGCAATTGACACGACTTGCCGTCGCGGACTTCGCTGCGCTGGGTGAGTAAGCTCATCGGATTTCCTCTCATGTCATGCCCGCGAAAGCGGGCATCCAGTAAAGGCAACGGTCGTTACGAGCATGGGATCATTGGATACTGGATCACCCGCTTTCGCGGGTGATGAGGCTGATATTATCTTGCGCTCTTTGCCTGACCTCGCCTGTATCCGGCCATCTGTTCGAGCACGGCGCACACCGCCGCGGTGTCCTCAGCGCCGTGGCCGTTCCTGATCGCCTTTTTGTAAACCGCCTCGGTCGCGGTGAAGAGCGGCGTCTTGACCTTGATCTTCCTGGCGAAGCCGCCGATCACATCCATGTCCTTTTGCCAGACGTCGATCTTCATCGTGACATCGTCGTAGCGGCCCTTCACCATCATCGGCGCGCGCAATTCGAACACGCGCGAATTGCCGGCGCCCGCCGTGATGAGATCGAAGATCAGTTGCGGCGGCAGGCCGGACTTCATGCCGAGCACCATCGCCTCGGCGCTGGCGACGTTGTTGATCGCCACCAGCAGGTTGGCGACGTACTTCATGCGGCTGCCGTTGCCGAAGGCGCCGACATCGAAGACGCGGCGGCCGAACGCTTCGAACATTGGCTTGAGCTTGCGGATCGCCGCGCTGTCGCCGCTGGCGTAGAACACGAGATCGCCAGCCTTGGCCTGCGCGCCGGTGCCACTTACTGGCGTGTCGAGCATGGTATGTCCCGCCTTCTCGATCACCTTGCGCGCCGCCTCCTTGTCGTCGAGAGCGAAGGTGCTCATCTCGACGATCGTGCGCTTCGGCAAATTGGCGCGTGCGATCAGCCGCGCGGTTTCGGCAAGCGCCTGCGGCTTCGGCAGGCTCGTCAGGATCACGGGCGCGGCGCGCGCGACATCAACCGCGCTCTTCGCGATTTCGACACCGGCGCGTGCCGCTGCGCGGCGCGCTGTGGCGCTCGGATCGTAACCGATGACGCGCCAGCCCGCAGCGGCGAGATTCCTGGCGAACGAGCCGCCCATGATGCCCATGCCGATGACGCCGACGGTGTGCTTCTTAGTGTGTTTCTTGCGTTTGGCCGAAGCCATCCGTGCTCTCCCGATTGCGCCGCGTTGTGACCGAGCGATTTAGACGGCCATTCGCGGCTCTGTCGAGAGCGTTGCTGTTGCCGCGGCGATGTTTGTTCGCCTATCGTCTCGGCAACAAAAAAGTCGGGAGGAACTGAGATGCGTGTCGGACTCGCCGGTCTTGGCAAGATGGGCGCCGCCATGTCAGCGCGCCTGCTCGAGCTCGGTCATTCTTTGACAGTGTGGAATCGCACGCCCGGCAAGGCGTTAGCGCTGGTCCAGGCCGGGGCAAAAGTCGCGGAAAATCCGGCGAAACTGGCGGCTGCGTGCGATGTCACGATCACCATTCTTGCTGATGCGTCGGCGATCGACGCCGTCTACAACGGCAGCAACGGTCTTCTCTCCGGCGATGTGAAAGGCAAGATGTTCGTCGAGATGAGCACCGAGTTGCCGTCGGTGAAAGTTTCATTGGCGGAAAAGGTGAAGGCAAAGAGCGCGTCGCTGATCGATTGCCCGGTCGGCGGTTCGGTCAACCCGGCGCGGCAAGGCAAGCTGCTCGGCCTGATGGGCTGCTCGGAAAAAGATGCCGCGCGCGTGCGGCCGTTGCTGGAGCAACTGTGCCAGCGCGTCGAGCATTGCGGCGACGTCGGCGCCGGCGCCGAGATGAAGCTTGCGGTGAACCTGCCGCTGATGATCGGCTGGCAAGCCTATGGCGAGGCATTTGCGATTTGCCGCGATCTCGGTTTCGAGCCCAAGCGGCTGGTCGATCTCCTGAGCAACACCAGCGGCGCCAACAACGGCATCAAGACGCGCGCGCCGATGATCGCGACGATGCTGGAAGGCGGCGATCCGGGGCCGACGACATTCAGCATTTCCAATGCGGTGAAGGACATCAAGGTGATGCTGGCGGTTGCCAAGGAAAAAGGCATCGAGCTGCCGGCGCTCCAGATGGCGCTCGCCGGCTTCGAGGAAGCAAATGCACACGGGTTGGGCGGGGCCGACGGCGCCGCGCTGTCGGTCTATTGGTCGAAGCGAAAGAAATAGCTTTCAGAGACCATGGCCGGGACAAGCCGCGCCATCATGACGGAGCAGAGGAGGAAGGCATGAAATTCTTCTCGTTCTGGCGCTCGCTCGCAGCGTTCCGCGTGCGCTGCGCGCTCAACCTCAAGGGCATCGCCCCGGACGAAGTGATCGACATCAATCTGCCGCAAGGCAGGCAGCGCGAAGACAGCTTCCGCAAGATCAATCCGATGATGGCGCTTCCGGCGCTAGTCGAGGACGACGGCAACGTGCTGTTCGAGTCGCTCGCCATCATGGAGTATCTTGACGAGACACACCCCGAGCCACCGCTGCTGCCGAAGGCGCCGAAGGCCCGTGCGCGGGTGCGCGCGCTGGCGCAGATCGTCGCCTGCGATACCCATCCGCTGATCGTGCCGCGGGTGCGCGAATATCTGGAGCATGAGTACAGGATCGACGCCGCCGGCTTGAACGCCTGGGGTCGTCACTGGCACGACATGTCGCTGAAGGCGCTCGAGGCGCTCCTGTCCGGGTCCGGAGAAACCGGACGCTACTGCCAGGGCGACCGCATCACCGTCGCCGACATCTGCGTGGCCGGGAACGCGATCGGAGCCGCGTACTTCAAGTGCGACGTCGCGCCCTATCCGACGGTGAAGCGCATCGTCGACCTGTGCTGGCAGAATGATGCGTTCGCGCGGGCCCACCCGCTCAGGCAGCCGGGTGCGCCGGCATCTTTGTAGTTTTCCTCCTCATGGTGAGGAGCCGCCGAAGGCGGCGTCTCGAACCATGAGGCCGAGGCGTAGCGACATCCGGGCCTCATCCTTCGAGACGCGCTCCTGTGGAGCGCTCCTCAGGATGAGGGAAAGGTTTGTACCTGCGCCATGCTGACCCGAGGGCTTGTCGATGAGCGAAAACCAGATTCGTTTTGAGGATGGCGCTGCCTACGAGCGCTTCATGGGCGTCTGGAGCCGGCTTGCCGGCGACGTGTTCATCGACTGGCTCAAGCCTGCACAAGGCCTGCGCTGGGTCGATGTCGGCTGCGGCAGCGGCGCCTTCACCGATCTGTTGCTTGAGCGTTGCGCCCCGGTCTCGGTCGATGGCGTGGATCCGTCCGAGCAGCAGCTTGCTTTTGCTCGGACGCGGACGGTCGGCAAGGCTGCGACTTTTCACCTGGGAAGCGCCGAGGCGCTGCCTTTCGCCGCCGACAGCTTCGATGCCGCGACCATGGCGCTGGTCATTTTCTTCGTGCCCGATCCGGCCAGAGGCGTGGCCGAAATGGCGCGGGTCGTGCGGCCCGGCGGTTTGATCGCGGCCTATGCCTGGGATCTGCTGGGCGGCGGCTTCCCGCTGGCGCCGTTGCAGGCCGAGCTGCGCGCCATCGGCAAGACACCGATGCTGCCGCCAAGCCCCGACGCCGGCAGTGCCGACGTCATGCGCAAGCTGTGGCAAGACGCGGGACTCGAGTCCGTCGAGACGCGCACGATTGCGGTGACACGAACCTTTGCTGACTTCGAAGACTTTTGGACAGTCGCAATGCTGTCGCCGAGCACGGGGGCGTTTCTGGCAAAGCTGGACGCACGCGAGGCGGCGGATTTCAAGACGCGCCTGAGCGCACGCTTGCCGGCGGATAGCAGCGGCCGCGTGACCTATACGGCGCGCGCCAACGCCGTGAAGGGCATCAAGCCGCGGTGACCATTCAAGTTTGACCCTCTGAAAGACGCTTCAACAAGCAGTCGCTTTGGCCGACCGGGGGCGCTATCAACACGTCAACAGGACACGCAGCAAGGAACGATGACGATATGAAGCTTGGATTCTTCACCATGCCGATCCATCCGCTCGAGAAGGATTGGCGGCAATCGTTGCGTGAAGATCGCGAGGCGTTCATCCTCGCCGACGAGCTCGGCTTCGTCGAAGGCTACGTTGGAGAGCACGTCACCGACCGCGCCGAGAATATCACGTCCTGCGCGTTGTTCATCGCCACGCTGATCGAGGCCACCAAGCGCATCAAGCTCGGCACCGGCACGATCAATATGCCGAACACACATCCGGCAACGGTCGCGTCGCAGATCGCGATGCTTGACCACCTGCTCGACGGCCGTTTCATCTTCGGCATCAGCCCCGGCGGGCTGCTGTCGGATGCGGAAATTTTCGGCAATCTCGATGCCGACCGCAACGCGATGTTCCTGGAATCGATCAATCAGGTGCTGGCGATCTGGGCCGGCGAGCCGCCCTACAATCTCAAGGGCAAGTTCTGGACCATCAGCGTCGAGCGGCAGTTCATTCCGGACCTCGGCCAGGGCTTCGTCGCCAAGCCGCTGCAGAAGCCACATCCGCCGATCGTCGTGACCGCGGTGGCGCCGTTCTCGAAGGGCGTCACCGAGGCGGCGGCGCGCGGCTGGGATCCGATCTCGGCCAACTTCCTGATGCCGATGTGGGTCAAGAGCCACTGGCCGAAATACGTCGAAGGTTGCGAGCGTGTGGGCCGCAAGGCCGATCCGGCCAACTGGCGCGTCGCCAAGAGTGTTTTTGTCGCCGATGACGAGAAGACCGCGAAGGCTTACGCGACCGACCCCAACGGGCCGTACCGCTATTACTACAGCCAGCTTTTCACCAAGCTGAAGAAGAACGGCCGCATCGAGCTGTTCAAGACGCGACGCGACCAGCCGGACGACGAAGTGACGCTGGATTCGGTGTGCGATGCGCTGATCACCTATGGCACGCCGGACAAGGTCGCCGACGAGCTCCTGGAATATCGTGACACTGTCGGTGATTTCGGCACGCTGCTTTATGCCGGCAAGGACTGGACCGATCGCGAACTGGGCCGCCGCTCGATGATCCTGCTGGCCGAAAAGGTGCTGCCGAAGGTGAACGCCGCCATCAAGCCATGAGCCGCCTTATCCAATCTTGTCCCGGGCGCGGCGCAGCATGGAATGCTGCGCCACTGAGCCGGGACCGTTCCAGCTCGGATGCTTGTCACGATCCCGGGTCTGCAACGCACAACGATTTTGCACCGGGAACAAATGTCTTCCTCCGCGGCGCGCTGCGTTGCGCCCGGGAAAAGATCAAGTCATGAGCCGCCTTCGCATCTTCGTCACACAACCGATCGCCGAGAGCGCATTGGCGCGATTGCGGCCGCTGGCCGATGTGGAAGTAAACGCCGACTCCAGCAAACTGATCTCGAAGGCCGACCTCTGCGCCGGCGTGGCGCGTTGCGATGTGCTGTTGTCGCTGCTGCACGACCGGATCGACAAGGACGTGATCGCAGCGAACCCGAACCTGCGGGCGATCAATTCGATGGTCATCACGCCTGACCACATCGACGTCGCCGAGGCGACGCGCCGCAAGATTCCCGTGACCAACATTCCAGCCATCGTGACCGACGCGACGGCCGACTTGTGTTTCGGCCTGTTGCTCGCCGTGGCGCGGCGGATCGTCGAGGGCGACAAACTGTTTCGCGGCGGCGGCTACCCCGGCTCGCAGTCGAACCATCTTGCCGGCGCTGCCGTTGCTGGAAAGACGCTCGGCATCGTCGGGGCAGGGCGGATCGGGCAGGCCATGGCGCGGCGCGCTGGGGGCTTCGGCATGACCGTCATTTATGCCGACCCGCGCAGAGTGCCCGAGGAGCAAGAGCGGCGCCTTGGCATGACATACAGGCCGCTCGATGATGTGCTTCGTGAAGCCGATTTCATCACCTTGCATCCGCAACTCGGACCCGACACGCGGCATCTGATCGGAGCGCGGGAATTCGGGCTGATGAAGCCGTCGGCTTTCATCCTCAATACGTCGCGTGGCCCCGTGATCGAGGAAGCGGCATTGGTCGAAGCCCTTCAGACGAAAAAGATCGCAGGCGCAGGACTCGACGTATACGAGAACGAGCCCAGCGTGGCGCCCGCGCTGCTGACGATGCCGAACGTGGTTCTGACGCCGCATCTCGGAAGCGCCGTGTACGAACTGCGCGAAGGCATGGCGCACGTCGTCGTCGATAACGTGATTGCCGTGATCGAGGGCCGCCGGCCGCCGAACTGCATCAATCCGGAGATCTACGCCTAGAGCCGTTTCGCTTTTGATGAAAATGGGACTCGTCATTGCCGGGCAACCGGGTCCGTGCGAAGCACGGCCCGGTCGTAAACTTGACCCGGCAATCCATCCTTTTGAGATGACTCATCTTTTTCGATAGATGCGCGGGTCAAGCCCGCGCGTGACGATTCCGAGCAAACCTGAACCGCTTTAGCTCGTCATGAGGGGCAATTTCACTTCGCCCAACTTGATGCGGTTGAGCGTGGCAAGGGCCGCGATTTTGTCCAATTTCGCCTGACCGCGTACGTTCTATTTCACCGCTTGGGGATTGAGCGGCGAACCGGTCCCCCCGGTGATGATCAACGGCGGGCCGCAGAAAAAGAACTCATAGACGCCATCTTCGGCGCAATCCGTCGCAAGGTCCTTGAGGTAGAACATCTCGCCCATGCACAGGCCCATTGCCGGGATGACCACCCAGTGCCACGGCTGGTTCGGCTCGTTCGGGCCCTTGCACTCGTTCGGCCGGACTTCGACACCCCACGTGTCGCTGCAGATCGCGGCGATTTCCTTGTCCTGGCACCAGTAGCAATTCTCGAACTTCACGCCGGGCGCATCGCCGCCGGCATAGCCGCCCCAGTCGCCTTCCTTGAGGCAGCGCTCCATCTGTCCGGTGCGGACGATGACGAAGTCGCCTTTGCGAATCTCGACGTTCTGGTCCTTGGCGACCTTGTCCAACTCGTCATTGGAAATACCTTCGCCATCCTTGAGCCAGTCGACGCCGCGGTGACGCGCGACGTCAAGCAGCACGCCGCGGCCGACCATCTTGTCGCGGGAGTGCTCGATGCCGAGGACCCCGAGGCCCCGGGAATCGATCAGCTTGGCGTCATGGCCGTTGTAGGTCTTGTCTTCGTAGAAGATGTGGCCGAGCGCATCCCAGTGCGTCGCGCCCTGAACGCAAAGCACGAGTGTATCGTCGGCGTAGCGCAGGTTATTCCAGTCCTGCTGACCGGCGATGGCGTCGGTACCGGTGGCGAGCATCTGATGGATCGGGTTGAAGCGCCCGCCGAACAGGCCGTTTTGCGGCCCCGTCTTGTCGAGTGGAATGCCGAGCGCGAACACCTTGCCGGTGCGGATCAATTTGGCGGCATTGACAATGTCTTCGGGCGTGACGTGATTGAGCGTGCCGATCTGGTCGTCCTTGCCCCAGCGGCCCCAGTTCGAGAGCTTCTTTGAGGCCTCGGCGACCGCCTCCCGACCCACCTTGATATTCATTGGTGCTTCCTTTTCCCGTTTCTTTGTTCTCATAGGCCTTGAAGCTGGCACCGCACTTTGACCATGATCGCAAGGCCACGTTTGTTGGCCGAATATTGCGCTGGACAGTGGTGTTTCTTCAAGCGGCGTTGTGATTGAGGAGAAATTTCATGTTGCCAAAATCGCTGCTCATCGCATTGGTCTTGATCCTGTGCGGTTCTGTCGCGCGGGCCGACATCATCGACGAGTGGGCAAGCGTCCAGTCTCCGGCGAAGCCCATGTTGAGGTCAGTCACAGTTCCCGCGAAGACGACCGCGCTGCTGATGCTCGACTTCCTGAACCGGAACTGCGGCACGCGGCCGCGTTGTGTCGCGACGCTTCCGGCGGTCAAAAAGCTGTTGGCGTCCGCTCGCGTCGCACACGCGACGGTTGTCTATTCGATCGTCCCGAACAGCACGACGTCCGACGTCATGAAGGATGTCGCGCCGGAGGTAAACGAGCCGCACGTTCTGTCAGGGCCGGACAAATTCGTCGGGACCGATCTGGAAAAAATCCTCAAGGAGCGCGGCATCACGACTGTTATTGTTGCCGGAACGGCGTCCAACGGCGCGGTTCTTTTTACCGCCATGGGAGCCGCCATGCGCGGAATGAATGTGATCGCACCCGTCGACGGGATGTCGGCGGCCGATCCTTATGCCGATCTCAGCACCGTATATACATTCGGCCACGCGCCTTCGCTTGCGGCCAAGTCGACCCTCACGCGCAGCACGATGATCGGGTTCGAATGAGGATCAAACCTTGCCCAAGGCACGCAGGATCTTGTCCGGCGTGAACGGCATGTCGGTGAGCGGTGTCGCGCCAAGCGGCCGTAACGCATCATTGAGAGCGTTCATGACGCACGCCGGCGCTCCGGCCGTGCCAGCCTCGCCGGCACCCTTGGCGCCAAGCTCGCTGTCCGATGTCGGCGAGACGACATGGCCAACTTCTATGTCAGGCATTTCCGCCGCCATCGGCACCAGATAGTCCGCCATGTTGCCGTTGAGGAGTTGCCCGCGCTCGTCGTAGAGGCATTGCTCGAAAAGGGCAGCGCCGATGCCCTGCACGATGCCGCCGCGCACCTGCTCGTTGACGAGTTGCGGATTGATGACGGTGCCGCAGTCTTCGACGCACCAGTGCTTGAGCAATTTGACGAAGCCGGTCTCGATGTCCACTTCGAGATAAGAGGCCTGCACGCCGTTGGTGAAGGCGAACGGCCACGCGCGCGGCACATAATGGCGGGTCGCCACTAACTCGGCCTGAATTCCGGGCGGCAAGGTATCGGGCCGGAAATAGGCGACGCGCGCGAGTTCGGCGAGACTGAGGCGCTCGTTGCCGGTGCCCTTGTCGACCACCGCGCCATTCACGATGTCGAGCGCGTCGGGCCTGGCCTGGAGCATCGCCCCGGCGAGCGCGAGCACGTTGGCGCGCAGCGCCTTGCCGGCCTGCCAGGCAGCTTCGCCGCCGATGCCGGTGGCGCGCGACGCCCAGGTGCCGCCGCCATAGGGCGTGTTGTCGGTGTCGCCCATGACGACGCGCACCTTCTCGATCGGCACGCCGAACGAGGATGCCGCAATTTGCGCGATGACCGCCTCGGCGCCCTGGCCTTGCTCGGAGACGCCGGTGTGCACGCCGATATTGCCTTGGGCATCCAGCTTTATTGTCGCGCCATCCTGCGACGAAATCCGGGCACCGCCGACGCCGTAGAATGCCGCCGACGGATTGGTGACCTCGATGAAAGACGCGAAACCAACGCCGCGATAGATGCCTTGTTCGCGCAGCCGCTTTTGTTCGGACCGCAACGCGGCGTAATTCATCATGGCGTCGAGGTGCGCCAGCGACTCGTGATGCGACAGCTTTTCGAATCTGAGGCCAGAGGCCGAGGTCGCCGGATAGGCGTCGTCGGCGTACAGATTGCGGCGGCGAATTTCGAGCGGATCCATGCCGATCTTTGCGGCCGCCAGCTCGACCAGACCTTCGGTCACCGCCGCGGCGATCGGATGGCCGACGGCGCGGTATTGGGACATCACGTTCTTGTTCGTGAACACGACACGCGCCTTGGCACGATAGTTCGGCGTCGTGTAGGGACCGCCGACGAGGCTGACGACCTGGTTGGCCTCGATGCCGCTGGTGCGGGGATAGACCGAATAGGGACCGACGCCGGTGAGATCGTCGATCTCGAAGGCGGTGATGGTACCGTCCTTTTTGACGCCGATTTTCGCCTTGATGCGGTGGTCGCGGGCATGGATGTCCGTGACGAAGCTTTCGATGCGGTCGGCAACGAATTTCACGGGACGCCTGAGCAGCTTCGAGATGGCGACTGCCGCCATCTCGTCGGCGTAACTGTGCACCTTGATGCCGAACGAGCCGCCGACGTCCTTCGTCAGGACACGCACCTGCTGCTCGGCCAGGCCGAGATGCTTGGCATACAGGTTCTGCATCATGTGCGGCGCCTGCGTGCCCTGATAGACCGTGAGACGCTGCTCGCCTTCGTTCCAGTCGGCGACGATCGAACGCGGCTCGTTGCAGGCGCCGGTGTGGCGGCCGAATACGAACGTCGTTTCGACCACGGCATCGGACGACGCCAAGGCGTCGTCCACGTGGCCGGCGTCGAGCGTGCGCTCGAAGCAGATGTTGTCGCCGAGTTCTTTATGGATGACCGGCGTTGCCGGATCGGCCGCGGTCTCTGCATTTGTCACGGCCGGGAGCGGCTCATAGTCGATCTCGATGAGCTCGCAGGCGTCCTCCGCCTCGGCCCGGCTGCGCGCGACGACGGCGCAAACGGCTTCGCCGGCCCAGCATGCGCGTTCGACCGCAATCGGAAATTGTGGCGCAGATTTCAGGCCCTTCAGATGGGTCAGGACGCCGACCCAGGGGGTCATGATCTTGGCCAAGTCCGCGCCCGTCACGACGGCGGCGACACCGGGCGCTTTCTTTGCGCGTTCGGTCCTGATCGACGCGATACGGGCGTGCGCATGCGGCGAGCGCACGAACGCGACATGCGCCATGCGCGGCAGGCTGATATCGCTGACGTACTGGCCGCGGCCTTGCGTGAGTCGCCGCAAGTTCGGGCGGGGAACGGCGCGGCCGATATAGGAGTTCGGCCGGTCGAGGGCGGTGAGAGCGGACGGATTGTCGTCGACGATTTTCATGGTCTGTTACTATCCGTTCGTCCCCGCGCAAGCGGGGACCCAGGGACACGAAGAGCGGCAACTCAAAAAATGGAATCGCACTTGGAAGCTCGAATTAATTGAGGGTGAAAATCCGACCTGGCGCGATCTCGCCGAAGGCCTGACGCCTTGAAGCACTGGGTCCCCGCTTGCGCGGGGACGAACGGTGAAAGACCCTGCGTTCATCGTCTTCCCCGTTGTTGCGCCACGGCTTCGATGGCGTCGACGATGGAGTGATACCCGGTGCAGCGGCAGTAATTGCCGGAGATATGCTCGCGGATCGCATCCCGGCTCGGCGCCTTGTTGTGCGCCAAAAGCTCCTGTGCCGTGAGCAGCATTCCCGGCGTGCAGAAGCCGCACTGCAACGCGTTTCGCTTCTCAAAGGCGTCCTGCAGGTCCGCGACCTCGCCGCTGTCGGAGACGCCTTCGATGGTTTCTATTTTCGCGCCATTGCATTGCACGGCGAGCATCAGGCAGCCGCGCACGATCTCGCCGTTGAGACGAACCGTGCAAGCGCCGCAAACGCCATGCTCGCAGCCAACGTGACTGCCGGTCAGCGCGAGATTTTCTCGCAAAAAGTCAACCAGTGTCCGTCGTGGCTCGACGCTTTCAGTGACGGTTTCGCCGTTGACGGTCAACGAGATTTCGACATTGCGTCCGTTCATTGCAGCGGCTCCATGAGCTGCTTGATCACACGGCGCAGCAGAACGCCGGCCAGGTATTTCTTCACAGCGCCGGTGGCTTGCACGTCGTCCGGCGGATCCAGGTCGAGCGCGGCGATGGCGGCGTCGATACTCTTGCCGTTGAGCTCGCTGCTCAGGGCGGATTCAGCCTTCGGCTGCCGCAGCGGCGTCGAGCCGACGCCGAAATAAGCGAGACGCACGTTCTTCAATCCTTTGCCGTCGCCTTGCGCCGCTGCTGCGAGACCGACGATTGCATAGTCGCCGTGCCGGCGTGCCAGCTCGGCGAAGCCGATGCGCGTATTCTTGCTTGCGGCAGGAATGCGAATTCCGGTCAGGATGTCGCAAGGACCGAGCGCCGTCTCGAACAGGCCCCTGAAGAAATCATCGGCCTTGACGGTGCGCGTGCCGTCCGGGCCGGCGATGTCGATATCGCCGCCGAGCGCGAGCAGGCAGGCCGGCAATTCGGCGGCCGGGTCGGCAAGTGCGATAGAGCCGCCGATGGTGCCGCGATTGCGGATCGCCGGATGGGCAATGTGCGGCATGGCACGGGCGATCAATGGCGCGTGGGCCGCGATGGTGCCGGACCGCTCGGCCTCGACGTGCCGTGTCAATGCTCCGATCGTGACCGTGCCGTCGGAGTGGGCAATGCCTTCCAGCCCGTCGATGCCATTGATGTCGACGAGCAGAGGCGGCGCGGAGAGCCGCATATTGAGCGTTGCAATCAGGCTCTGCCCACCGGCCAGGACCTTTGCCTCGGCCGTTTCGCCGAGAAGGGCGACGGCCTCGTCCACCGAGCGCACGCGAGCGTAAGCGAATGGCGCCGGCTTCACGTTTTCCCCCTCGACAGTCGGTTTTTGTTTGGGCGTATTCTGACTGAGAACGATGGCTCGTCAATGCGGCAGCCGGCGAAGGAGGATGAAATGACCGCGGAGTTTCAAGGCAAGGTTGTTGTCGTCACGGGCGGGAGCCGCGGCATTGGCCGGGCTATCGGCGTGGCGTTTGGCCGCGAAGGCGCGCAATGCGTTCTCGCCGCCGCGAGCGCCGGCAACCTGTCCGACGCCGCCAAAGCCGTGGTGAAAGCCGGCGGTCTCGAGCCGATGATCGCTCCCGGGGACCTGCGCACTCTGGCTGGCTGTGAGGCCTTGTTCAAGGCGGTCAACGACCGCTTCAAGCGCTGCGATGTTCTCGTCAATAACGCGGGTGCGACGCGCGGCGGCAATTTCTTCGAGCTGCCCGACGAGGCATTCATCGATGGCTTCGCTTTGAAGTATTTTGCCGCCGTCCGCCTGACCCGCTTGTTCTGGCCGCTGCTGAAAGCATCACACGGCAGCATCATCAATATCATCGGCGGGGCGGCGCGCACACCGGGCCCGGAGTTTCTGATCGGCGGCTCCGTCAATTCAGCCTTCGCCAATTTCTCGAAGGGCGTTGCGGCGCTCGGCAACCGCGACGACGTCAATGTGAATGTCATCCATCCCGGCATGGTCGAGACGGATCGCGTCGTGACGCTGTTCGAGCAATTTGCCAAGGCGCAGAACAAGACGCCCGAGGAGGTACGCAAGGAATCGCTGACCAGGACCGGAACACGGCGTATCGGCCAGCCAGAGGATGTCGCCGAGCTCGCCGTGTTTCTCGCGAGCGCCAAGGCGCGGCACATCCAGGGCACCGCCATCGCCGTCGATGGCGGCGCGACCGGAGGTCTGTTCTAGCTGATAATCCGCCGCACGATGTCGATCGAGCGCCGCAGCAAGGTCTGCGATGCTTCGAGCGTGCGGAACGCGGCATGTGCGGTCAGCGTGACGTTGCTCATTTTCGCCAGCGGATGATCCGGCTTCAACGGCTCGTTATGGAAGACGTCGAGACCGGCATGCCGGATATGGCCGTTTGTGAGGGCATCGATGAATGCGGCCTCGTCAACCAGTGCGCCGCGGGCCGTATTGACGAACAACACGCCTTTCTTCATGCGGCCGATGCGCTCGCGCGACAGGAAGCCTCGTGTTTCGTCGCCCAGCGTCAGGTTCATTGAGATGACGTCGCTTTGGGCCAGCAGGTCGTCGAGTTCGACCAGCGGCACCTTGATGTCGGCATGCCGGGTGCGGTTCCAGCCGATCACGTTCATGCCCATGCCCTGGCCGATGCGAGCGACCTCGCGTCCGATGCCGCCGAGGCCGATGACGCCAAGCGTCTTGCCGAGCAGTTGCATCCCCTCGCGTGGCGTCCAGATGCCGTTGCGGATCTCCCGGTCCATTTGCGCGATGTCGCGCGCGCAGGCCCACATCAGGGCGATGGCGTGCTCGGCGACCGCGGTGTCGCCATAGCCCTTGATGATGTGCACCTTGATGCCGCGGGCCTCGAGCTCGCCCACATTCATGTAGCTCGCAGGCCCGGTGCCGAGAAATACGATGTGCTTGAGTTCCGGGCACTGCGCGACCAGCTCGGTCGGCATGTAGGAATGGTCGTCGATCGCGATTTCGTAACCGCGGATGATTTTTGGCAGCTCTTCTTTGGCAAACGCCTTGCGGTTGACGTCGATCGGCGGGTCGTCCGGCTTGAGGACGCTTTGCCAGACGGGAGCCAGTTGGTCGTTGCAGTCGATAAAGATTGTTTTCATGTGATGCCAGGGCATGAGCCGCGGCACTTTATGGCGGCTAGCAGGAATTTTCTATACGGGACAGGGTTTCCCGCGCGCCAGGAAGAAATCCGACGGCATCCTCGAGGCTGATCGCATCAATAATGTCGGGTGGGGAGGCGCAATCTCGCGTTAGCCGGCCCGGCGGTTTGGCGTATGCGCCGAGCCGCGCGCGGCAGCGTCGAGATCGGCGGCAAGACTCGACATTCCATGTCTATCGAGGCCTTGGCTGTCTTGCGCCAGACGCGTCAGCAGATTGGTGAGGTCTTCGATCTGTTCGGCAACGACATGGATGACCCCGGCTTCGTTCTGCATAACACCGGCAACTGTGACGAGGCGCGCGCCAAGCACGGCCGGGCGCACCCGCTCGAACACTTTCTGCCAGAGGATCACATTGGCGACCGCGCTCTCGTCCTCGATCGTCAGGAAGACGACGCCATTCGCCGAGCCGGGCCGCTGACGACAGGTGACGAGGCCGGAAATCTTCACCCAGGTGCCGGACGGTGTCGTACGCAGCAGCTCATTGCGCATCACGCCGCACTTCCGCAGATCGTCGCGCAGAAATTGCACCGGATGCGCCTTGAGCGACAGGCGCAGGAAGCGATAGTCGTTGACGACTTCCTCGCCGAGCGGCATCGGCGGCAGCGCCACATCTGGCTCATGATCGATAAATGATGAGGTGGCTGCCGGTGAAGCGATGAACAGCGGAAGATTATCGTCGCGATCGCCGACCCGGCCCAGCGCCTTGGCCGCCCACAATGCATCGCGGCGCGACAGGCCGAGCGAGCGGAACGCGTCGGCATCGGCCAGCCGTTCCAGTACGCGCGGCGGCAGGCCCGTGCGCAGCCAGACATCGCGCACGGAATCGTAACCGGTTCGCCGCTTGGCCGCGATCAGCCGGCTGTCATCCTCACTGAGCCCCTTGATCTCGCGAAATCCAAGCCGCAGGGCATGAGTAGCGCGGATATCGTTTGCCATGCTGCGGTGCAGGTGATGCAAGCGGTCTGCGGCGCGTGGACCGGGCTCGAGAGTCGCATCCCAATCGGAATGATTGATGTCCGGCGCACGGACTTCGACGCCATGCTCGCGCGCGTCGCGCACGATTTGCGCGGAGGAGTAGAAGCCCATGGGCTGGGCGTTGAGCAGCGCAGCGGCGAAAGCATCGGGATAGCGGCACTTCAACCAGGCCGAGGCATAGACCAGAAGCGCGAAGCTCGCCGCGTGGCTCTCCGGGAAGCCGTATTCGCCGAAGCCTTCGATCTGTTTGAAGCAGCGTTCGGCAAAGTCGCGCGGATAGTCATTTTTCAGCATGCCTTTGATCATCTTGTCGCGGAACGTGCCGATGGTGCCGGTGCGCTTGAAGGTCGCCATCGCGCGGCGCAATTGATCAGCCTCACCAGGCGTGAAGCCGCCGGCGACGATGGCGATCTTCATGGCCTGTTCCTGGAACAGCGGCACGCCGAGCGTCTTTTTCAAAACGGCTTCCAATGCCTGCGACGGATATTTGACTTTTTCTATTCCATCCCGCCGTCGTAGATAAGGATGCACCATGTCGCCCTGGATCGGGCCGGGGCGCACAATCGCCACCTCGATAACGAGGTCGTAGAATTTCTCGGGCCGCAATCGCGGCAGCATGCTCATCTGCGCGCGGCTTTCGACCTGGAATACGCCGAGCGAGTCCGCGCGCGACAGCATGTCATAAACGGATTTCTCTTCTTTTGGGATCACCGAAAGATCGGGACGCCTGCCTTTCCATTCGTCCGGATAGTGCTTGTCGACCAATGCCAACGCCTTGCGGATGCAAGTGAGCATGCCGAGGCCCAGCACGTCGACCTTGAGAATATTGAGCGCGTCGAGATCGTCCTTGTCCCATTCGACGAAGGTGCGGTCCGGCATCGCGCCGTTGCCGATCGGCACGACCTCGTCGAGGCGGCTTCGGGTGATGACGAAACCGCCGACATGCTGGGAGAGGTGGCGGGGAAAGCCGACGATCTCGCGGGCCAGCGCCGCGATCTTGCGCATCCGCGGGCTGCCGATATCGAGGCCGCTGCGTTTGATCGCGTCCTTCGAGACCGTGCCGCCGCCCATGCCCCAGATCGAGGAGGACAGGGCGCCGATCGTGTCCTCGGACAATCCGAACACCTTGCCGACTTCACGAATCGCCGACCGGCCACGATAGCAGATCACCGTGGCGGCAATGCCGGCGCGCTCTTGGCCGTATTTCCTGTAGATGTACTGGATGACCTCTTCGCGCCGTTCGTGCTCGAAGTCGACGTCGATATCGGGCGGTTCGTTACGTTCGGTCGAGATGAAGCGCTCAAACAGCAGATCGACGTTTTCATCGTTTGGGTTCACTTCCGTGATGCCGAGACAGAAGCATACGGTCGAATTCGCTGCCGAGCCGCGTCCCTGACACAGGATGCCCTGTGAACGCGCAAACTGGACAATGTCGTAGACCGTCAGGAAGTAAGGGGCGTATTCGACCTTGGCGATCAGAGCGAGTTCGTAGTCGAGTGTCTTTGCGACAGGATCGGGAATGCCGCCCGGATAGCGTTGTCTTGCTCCGGCACAGGTTAATTGAATCAGTGCATCCTGAGGCGTGGCGAAGCCTCGAACGGTTTCGTCCGGGTACTCGTACCGGAGTTGATTGAGCGAGAAGGTCAGGACTTCGCTCAGGCGAGCGGTTTCCTCGATCGCCTCGGGATAATCGCGAAACAATCGCGCCATGTCCTCAGGAGGCTTGAGAAAACGCTCGGCGTTAAGTTCCAGTCTGCGGCCTACTTGATCGATGAGAAGCTTCTCGCGAATGCAAGTGAGAACATCCTGGAGCGGCCGCCGGTCGGGGTGGTGATACAGCACATCGTTGACGGCGATCAGCGGTATTCGCACGTCCCGCGCCAATGCGGCAGTCTTGGCAAGCCGCATATGGTCGCGGCCGCGATAGAACATCGAGGCGGCAAGGCGGACGCGGCCCGGCATGGCCGTGCGCAATGACCTCAGACATGCGGCATCGCCGCCCATGGCGATCAGTTCGAGCCCGAAACTATGTGCGACGAGATCCTCGAACGTGAGGAGACAGTCGCCCTTTTTGGCGCGACAGTTGCCGAGCGTAAGCAGCCGGGTCAGCCGGCTCCAACCGGCGCGGTCGCGTGGATAGGCCAGGATATCCGGCGTGCCGTCGCTGAACACCAGCCGGGCGCCCGGATGGTAGCGTAGCGACAGGTTCTGCTCGCGCTTGAGGAGATGAGCGCGCACCACGCCGGCGACCGAATTGCGGTCGCACAGGCCGAGGCCGGAAAGTCCGATCGACTGCGCCTGCAGCATCAGCTCTTCAGGATGTGATGCGCCGCGCAGGAACGAGAAATTCGAAGCACAGGCGAACTCGACGTAACGCATCACATGAATGTCCCGTGCATGTACCACTTCGGAAACCGGCGTTCTTTCCAGTCGTCCTCTGACAGGTTGCGGTAGAGTCCGGCCCGAAACAGCCAGAAGCGCAGCCCGTTTTTGTCTTCGACGCGGAAATAGTCGCGCGCGGAATCGGCGGCATCGGTTGCTGTCCACCATGTGCCTTCGATCCGTTCGGGGCCTTCGGCTGTTGCGACTTCATGGAGCGCGCGCCGCCAGCGAAATCGCAATGGCGGTCTATCCGGCACCTCCGCCATCGCTTCGATCGGTTCAGGCCGCATCAGCATTCGTAACGGTCGCGGACCGAGGCCATGCTCGGCGCGATGCCGGCGAAATGCGCTCCAACTGACATCGTTATGTACCGTTTGTGCCGGTAAGGCCGTGACGGCAAGCTCGGGAATGTGGCTATCTCGCGCCACCAGCCGGCGCACGCGCTGCGTCCCGAGTCTGGCGCTGAGGCGATCGGCAAGACGCGCCAACGCTTCATTGTCATCATGGCCGGGAGCGTCGACGGCAAGACCGCTTTGCTCGTCATGCCAGGGTTCGGCAACGACAGCCGCAAGCCGTGCCACATCGAAACCGAAACCCGGATCGAATTCATCGGCAAGCGCCGCCAGTCGCTCGACGAACAAGGCGCGAATTTCGGCTGGATCGCGCAACGGGCGTGAGGTCCCGGTGCTGATCCGGCGTATGGCGCCGTCGGTCCGGAACAGGGTCAATTCGAGTTGTCTCGCGCCGTCGCCTTGACGCTCCAGCGTCAATTTCAGCCGGGCGGCGAGGCGCCCGACGCTTGAAAGGATGTCGGCCTCAAGCAGGATCGGTTCGGCGAAGCGCTGCTCGACACTATACGGCGCAACCGGCAGGCGCGGCGTGAGCGGTTCAAGCTCCCGGCCGAGCGCGCGATCGAGCTGGCGCAGGAGCCCTGCGCCAAAGCGCGCAGTGAGCGGAGCGCGCGGCAGGCCGGCGATGTCGCCGATCCGCTTCAGGCCAACGCGGCCGAGAGATGCGACGGTGTGCCCGTCGAGCCGCAAGGCTGCGAGTGGCAAGGGCGCGAGCAGAGAGAGTTCCCGGCCATTGGCATGATATCCCGGCTTACCGAAATGGGCCGCAGCCCAGGCGGCGCCGATCGTTCCGGCAATGGCAATCTCATGGACGAGGCCTGCTTGCGTGAGCCGTTCGGAGAGATCGGCCACGAGCCGGTCTTCACCACCGTAAAGATGAGCGCAGCCGGTGATGTCGAGCAACAGTCCATTGGGCGGATCGCAGGCCACCAGCGGCGTATAACGCAGGCTCCAGTCGGCGATGCTGTCGAGCAGCTTCTCATCGGCGTCGGCATCTTCCTCGATTGCGACGAGGTTTGGGTGCATTGCCCGTGCTTGTGCGAGCGTGAGTCCGCTGTGAAGGCCACGTTTCTCCGCGCATTCGTCGAGCGTGACGATCAGTTCGGCGTTGCCGCGCTTGCCATAGATGACAGCTGGCGTTGCGCTCCTATGCGACCGCGCGAGCCGATCGGTCGGAAGCCGGGCGAGCCACAGGCTGAGAATGCGTTGACGCGAGACTGAAACGCTCATGGGAGGAATTCCACTCCAGCAGCCACGAACCGAGCGGGCCGCGGCGGTTGCGGGTGAGGCGGGCCTCGATGCGCGGTGGACCAGGACCGAATTGCGGATGAGAGGAGGCGGCGTTGACGATCCAGCGTGTCGCCGCCGTCGAGAGATCGCCCGGAGGGCTGCTGCGTAATAGAATGGCGAGCGCGTCATGCTTTGTTGCAGCGAGCGACAAGCGCCTGAGCGTCACCATGTCGATGCCGGGCGACCGTAATTCGCCGATCACAGCGCCAACGGCAGGACAATGCAGTGCTTCTTCCATTGCCCAGAACAGATCGCGCTGATGCGCGGTGTTGACGATGATCAGCCGGAGCGGATCGAATCCGGTTTCGTCGAGTCCGAGGCCGCACGGCGCGCCGTTCTCAAGCGCTGCCATGTCTTCCGCGATCCAGGCCACGGCGCCGCGGCGTTTTGCCAGTGTGAGAGCAAACCCGCTGGAAGCAGCCAGATGCGGCTCGCTTGCCGCCGCGATTTCATGCAGCGTCCCGACGGCGAAGCCGCCGCCGAGCACGGCATCGATTGGAGCAATGCCCAAGGAGACGGGTTTCGCCGTTTCTTCCAGACCGCAAGGCCGTTCGAGCGCCGCCAGTGTTTGCCGTAACTCTTGGAGCATGAGCTAAGTCTTTGGAGGGACAAAGGATTAGCCACGTTCGCGTGGCTGATCTCGTCATATGTTCACTATTTGTTCTTATGATTCCTCAAAGCCCTGGATGAGGTCAAGGGGCAGGATAGCTGTAATCATGCTTCTGAAGCTGGCTGATGCCTGCCGGCGTCAGGACGAGACGCGACCGGGTCATGTTCGAGCTGCCTTCGAAACGAACCAGACCGCCGCTGATCGCGTCCTCCCAGATCGACAAATGCGGGCAACTGCGCCGCCATGCTTCCGCATCGGCGTAGCTCCGCGGCGCCTCGTCGATCCAGGCGAGGAATTGCTGCATCAAGGCAGATGCGGCGTTCGTCATGTCATCATTACCGGGCAGAGTGAGATCATATCACGGTCGACGCGACAACACGGCCTGTTACGCAAGTCCACCAACCGCCATTTTTCAAGGATGTGATAACGCTCAGGAGCGCCACGCCGCCGCGATGCGCGCAACCTCGGCATGGACAGCGTCGCGCTGTTGCGGCGTCGCCCTCGAGTCGGCGAGATAAGACGCGATGATCAGCGGAGCACGTTGCGGCGGCCAGGCGACGGCGACATCGTTGGCGCAGCCTGTGTCGTTGGTGCCGGTCTTGTCGCCGACTTTCCAGCCGGCCGGGAGCCCGGCGCGAAGCCGCGCTCCACCGGTCTTTCCGGCGATCATCCAATCCGCGAGTTGTTGGCGCGACGCCGGCGACAGGACAGTGCCGGTCAGCAACTTGCTCAATGTCTGCGCCATCGCCTCCGGTGTCGTGGTGTCGCGAGGATCGCCGGGCTTCGCTTCATTCAGCGCCGGCTCCGTGCGGTCGAGTCGTGTCACGCCGTCGCCTATGGACCGGAGCCATTTCGTCAGACCGGCCGGTCCGTCGCAGCTTTGCAGAATGAGATTACCGGCGGTGTTGTCGCTGAGTTCGACCGCCGCGGCACAGAGATCGCCGATCGTCATGCCGTCCGGCACATGCAGCTTCGTCACCGGCGCATAGGAGAGAATATCCGCTTGCACATATCCGATCTTGCGATCGAGACGTTCCTCACCGCGGTCGACGCGCGCCAGAACACAGGCTGTGGCCAGAACCTTCCACGTGCTGAGCAGCGCAAACCGCTCGGCTCCGCGATAGGTCAACCGTCGGCCGGTTGCCGTATCAAGAATAGTCACCCCAAGCCGTCCGCGAGCCGTTTTCTCCAGCGCGGCCAGCTTGTCGCCGGTGGCATCCGCCCGTTCGCAAAATGCAAGGACGATTGTGCCGGCGGCGCCGGAGACAAAGTCGCGGCGGTTGACGGTCATCGTTGGATCTTCAGAAGCGCTTGTTTGAGCTCGTTCGGCAGCGGGACAGGACGGCTGGTTGCGCGCTCGACATAAACGTGGACAAAATGCCCTTGCGCCGCGGCGTCATCGTCGCCGTTGCGGAACACGGCCACTTGGTAGCGCACGCTGCTGTTGCCGATATGCGCAACCGAGAGCGCCGCCGTGACGCGATCCGGGTACGCGATCGGCTTGAAATAGTTGCATTGCGTTTCGACGACGAGACCGACCACGGCGCCTTTGACGAAGTCGAGTGCGCCATTGTCGATCAGGTAGCGGTTCACCACCGTGTCGAAGAATGAATAGTAGATGACATTGTTGACGTGGCCGTAGACGTCGTTGTCCATCCAGCGCGTCGTGATTTCGAGACTGAACGGAAACGCGGCGCGTGTCAGCGGAGCTTCCCGTGCCATCAATGGCGCCGTTGTGCAGCCGGTTGTGCCGCCTTGGGTGTTTTTCCGTCTTGGGCGAACGGCGGCTCGAGCAGGACATTGGGCCCGATTTCCGAGATGGTCGAGACGCCGGTCAACGCCATCGAGACGTCCAGCTCTTTCTTGAGAACCTCGATGGCTTTGGTGACGCCGGCCTGTCCGTACGCGCCGAGCCCCCAGGCATAAGCGCGGCCGATCAGGCAGCCGCTCGCGCCCAGCGCCAGGGCGCGCTCGATGTCCATGCCGGTGCGAACGCCGCCGTCGAACAGCACCTCGATCTGGTCACCGACAGCATCGACGACCCGCGGCAGCATCGAGATCGACGACGCGGCCCCGTCGAGTTGCCGGCCGCCATGGTTCGAGCACACCAGCGCCTGCGCGCCCGTCGTCGCGGCGATCCGCGCATCCTCGACGTCCATGATGCCCTTGAGGATCAGCTTGCCCGGCCACAGACTCTTGACCCATTCGATGTCGCGCCAGTTCAGCGTTGGATCGAACTGCTGCGCCGTCCATTGCGACAGCGAATTGACATTATCCATGCCTTTGACGTGGCCGGCGAGATTGCCGAACGTCTTGCGCTTGCCGTTGAGCACGCTCCACGCCCATCGCGGTTTCATGGCGACGTCGATGACGTTCTTGAGACGGATTTCAGGCGGCACCGTCATGCCATTTTTGAGATCCTTGTGGCGCTGGCCGAGGATTTGGAGATCGACCGTCAGCACCAGCGCGCTACATTTTGCACTGGCCGCGCGCTCGATCAGTTCGCGCATGAAACCGCGATCGCGGATCACGTAGACCTGAAACCAGAACGGCTTGTCGACGGCCTTGGCGACATCTTCGATCGAGCAGATCGACATTGTCGACAGCGTGAACGGGATACCGGCGGCTTGCGCGGCGCGACAGGCTAGAATCTCGCCGTCGCCGTGCTGCATCCCGAGCAGTCCCACAGGAGCCAAAGCGACCGGGACCGACACATTTTCTCCGACCATCATCGTCGACGTATCGCGCTTGTCGACATTGACGAGCACGCGCTGCCGCAGCTTGATCGCCTCCATGTCGGCGACGTTCGCGCGGTACGTGCTTTCTGTGTACGATCCGGAGTCAGCGTAGTCGTAGAAGGCTCGCGGGACCTTGCGCCGGGCGACCTGCCGCAGGTCCTCGATGCAGGTGATGTCTTTCATGGACATAGATTGCGCCGTGGTGGTCTGAGTTCCTCGACTAGCACGTCGGCCCGGCAGCCGGAAGGACCGTGGAAGCGCCGCGGGACGGGCGCTTTTGTGGCTAACAGCCTGCTAAAGGCGGCAAGTAAGGATTACTCAGAATTTTTGAAGTAAATCTGCCGCTTGCCTCTATATAGAAGAACCCGGTTTCGGGCTTGAGATTGGGCACAGGGGATAATGGTTCGCAAGTATTTCGGTACCGACGGCATCCGCGGTCTCGCCAATCGCGTGATCACGCCTGAGCTTGCGCTGAAGGTCGGCCAGGCCGCCGGCCTGACGTTTCGCCGCGGCGAGCATCGTCATCGCGTCGTCATCGGCAAGGACACGCGGCTGTCCGGCTACATGATCGAGACCGCGCTCGTGGCCGGCTTTACGTCGGTCGGGATGGATGTCCTTCTGCTCGGCCCGATGCCGACGCCCGCCGTCGCCATGTTGACGCGTTCGATGCGCGCCGATCTCGGCGTCATGATTTCGGCATCTCATAATCCATTTGACGACAACGGCATCAAGCTGTTCGGACCGGACGGTTACAAGCTCGGTGACGACGTCGAGAGCAATATCGAAATGTTGATCGACGGCGATCTCGGCCCCCGCCTGGCGAGAAGCGCCGATCTCGGCCGGGCCAAGCGTATCGACGGCGTCCACGATCGTTACATCGAATTTGCCAAACGCACGCTGCCCCGCGCACTCGATCTCGAAGGCATGCGCATTGTCGTCGATTGCGCCAACGGCGCGGCCTATCGCGTCGCGCCGGCGGCGCTTTGGGAACTGGGCGCCGATGTCATCTCGATTGGCGTCGAGCCAAACGGCTTCAACATCAACAAGGAATGCGGCTCGACCGATATTGCCGCGATGGTTGCCAAGGTCCGCGAAACCCGGGCCGATATCGGCATCGCGCTCGACGGCGACGCCGACCGCGTCATCATTGTCGACGAACGGGGCCATGTCGTTGACGGCGATCAGTTGCTCGCAGTGATCGCGGACAGTTGGCATCAGGATAACCGGCTGCAACGGCCGGGCATCGTCGCAACGGTGATGTCGAATCTCGGCCTCGAGCGTCACCTTGCGAGTCTGGGTCTGGAGCTCGTGCGCACGCCTGTCGGTGACCGCTACGTTCTCGAGCAGATGCGCGCCAACGGCTACAACGTCGGAGGTGAGCCGTCTGGACACATCATCCTGTCGGATTATGCGACGACGGGTGACGGCTTCGTCGCCGCGCTGCAGGTTCTGGCCGTGATCAAGGCGCAAAATCGGGCGGTGTCGGAGGTTTGCCACCGCTTCGAGCCGCTGCCGCAGGTGCTGAAAAACGTGCGTTACAAGGCCGGTAAGCCTCTTGAAAGCAGCAATGTACGGCTGGCGATCGCCGATGCTCAGGAGAAGCTCGGCCGCAACGGGCGCCTGCTCGTGCGGCCCTCGGGAACCGAGCCGGTGATCCGCGTGATGGCGGAGGGCGACGACCCGCTCGTCGTCGAGGCGGCCGTGGATGATGTCTGCGCCGCGCTCACGCAAGCGGCGGCCGCATAGCCGGCTGTTGAACTCGCACCGAACCGCTAACTGCCGCCGGCATCGAGGACGCATGCCCCAAGGAAGCAAGGAAGGTTGAGCGCACGTCGCGCAGTAAGGAACTCTTAACCAGGCGCCACGCGATGCGGCGCCTTTTTGCTGGTTTCGCATGGTCGACAAATCATTAAAAAACGTCGTTAAAAAATACGGTTAAGAGGCACTTAAGGTTTTGCTGCCATCGTCCCCGTGAACGCGCAGACAGGCGCGTCACCCGTGATTCGCTTTTGTGAAGGGACGATCGAATGTTTCGTGCGCGTCTGACGGTCCCGGCGCTCGCCACCATGCTCATGCTGCTCGGCGCAAGCGCACAAGCCGCGGATTATCCGCAGCCGCCGCCCTATATGCCGCCTCCGCAACAGGTCGTTATCCAGCCCGCGCCCGAGTTTGCCGGCAAGTGGTATCTGCGCGGCCAGATCGGCGTCGGCATGATGGGGGCGTATTCGCTGGACGTCACCAACGTCCCGGCGACCGGCGGCTTCGCGTCGGATTCGGTTAGCGATTCCTATTTCATCGGCTTCGGCGCCGGCTACGAATGGAACAACTGGCTGCGGTTCGATGGCACCATCGAATATCGTGCCAAGGCCCAGATCTCCGCGCTGGGCTATTACCAGCCCGCTGTTCCGGGTCCGGTTTACGTCGATAACTACCAAGGCAACCTGAAATCGTGGGTGTTTCTGGCGAACGCCTACGCCGACCTCGGCACCTGGGACTGCTTCACGCCGTTCGTCGGCGTCGGCATCGGCGCCGCGGTCAATTCGATCGCCGATTTCAACGACGTTAGTCCGTCGGTCGCCGGCGGCGGCAGCTCTTTCGGCGTCGGCCGCGGCACCAGCACGTGGAATTTCGCCTGGGCGCTCTACGCTGGCGTGACCTACAACGTTACCAACGCCTTCAAGGTCGACCTGACCTATCGCTACCTCAGCCTGGGCAAGGCCAAGGAGACGGTGGACTGCAACGGCGGCTGTGGCGGCACCGACCTGACATTCAAGGATCTCTATTCCAACGATTTCATGCTCGGTCTGCGCTGGGAGTGCTGCGAGTTGCCTCCGCCTCCGCCGCCGGTGATCTACCAGCCTCCGCTGCAAAGCCGCGGCTAGGCAGGAGCGTTACGGGCGGCTTCGGCCGCCCGTTTTCTTTTTCAAGACAAGCGTGCTCACGACGGCGTTGACCGCGCCGCCGCTCAGGCGTATGCCCGCCAGCGGGAAACCCCTCCCCACCGAGGGGCGCCTATCTGGAAGGGTAGACTCATGACGACGACGAAGCCCGGCGTGCGGCCGGTTGTCCCGCATTTTTCATCCGGCCCCTGCGCCAAGCGCCCGGGCTGGAGCCTCCAAGCCCTCACTGACGCGGTTCTTGGGCGCTCGCACCGATCGAAGGTCGGCAAGGCGAAGCTCAAGCGCGCCATCGATCTGACCCGCGAAATTCTGGAAGTGCCGGCGGATTACCGCATCGGCATCGTGCCGGCGTCCGATACCGGCGCGGTCGAGCTTGCGATGTGGTCGCTGCTCGGCGCCCGGCCCGTCACGATGCTGGCCTGGGAGTCGTTCGGCGAAGGCTGGATCACCGACGTCGAGAAGCAGCTCAAGCTCAAGGACGTCACCGTCCTCAAGGTGCCATACGGCGAACTGCCGGACCTGACGAAGGTCGACAGCGATACCGACGTCGTCTTTACCTGGAACGGCACGACCTCGGGCGTGCGCGTCCCCAATGCCGACTGGATCAAGGCGGACCGCAAGGGCCTGACGATTTGTGACGCGACGTCGGCGGCCTTCGCGCAAGGCCTCGACTTCCCCAAGCTCGATGTCGTTACCTTCTCCTGGCAGAAGGCGCTGGGCGGCGAGGGCGCGCACGGCATGCTGATCCTGTCGCCGCGCGCCGTCGAGCGGCTCGAGACCTACAAGCCGGCTTGGCCGATGCCGAAGATCTTCCGCATCACCAAGGGCGGCAAGGTCAACGAGGGTGTGTTCGCGGGCGAGACGCTCAACACGCCGTCGATGCTGTGCGTCGAGGATTATCTCGACACGCTCACCTGGGCGAAATCGGTCGGCGGCCTCAAGGCTCTCCGCGGCCGCGCCGATGCCAATGCGAAGGCGGTCGGCGACTGGGTGGCGCGCACGCCGTGGATCGAGAACCTCTCGTCCAATCCGGCGGCTGCGTCGAACACGTCGGTCTGTCTCAAGCTGATCGATCCGGCGGTGGCGAAACTTCCGGCCGAGGCCCAGCTCGCTTTTGTCAAGCAGCTCGAGGCGCTGCTCGACAAGGAAGGCGTGGCCTATGATATCGCCAATCATCGCGATGCGCCGCCCAGCCTGCGCATCTGGTGCGGCTGCACGGTCGAGACCCGCGACGTCGAGGCGTTGTTGCCCTGGCTCGATTGGGCCTTTGCCGAAGCCAAGGCCTCGCTCGCCAAGGCGGCCTGAATAATTGCTGTCATGCCCGCGAAAGCGGGCATCCAGTAATCGCAAGCGCCGCGGCTCAAAATCCCGACAGCGATTACTGGATCGTCCGCTTTCGCGGACGATGACTCCCGAAAATGAAATCGATGGATGGCAGAAATGACCCCTAAAGTTCTCATCTCCGACGCGTTGTCACCGGCTGCCGTGCAAATCTTCAAGGATCGCGGCGTCGAGGTCGACTTCCAGCCCAACCTCGGCAAGGACAAGGACAAGTTGGCCGAGATCATCGGCAATTACGACGGTCTTGCCATCCGCTCGGCGACCAAGGTCACGGCCAAGATGCTGGCGAATGCCAAAAACCTGAAGGTGATCGGCCGCGCCGGCATCGGCGTCGACAATGTCGAGATCCCGGCGGCGACGGCGCGCGGCATCATCGTGATGAATACGCCGTTCGGCAATTCGATCACGACCGCCGAGCATGCCATCACCATGATGCTCGCTCTGGCGCGGCAGATCCCGCAGGCCGATCAATCGACCCAGGCCGGCAAGTGGGAAAAGAACCGCTTCATGGGCGTCGAGATCACCGGAAAAACGCTTGGCGTGGTCGGCTGCGGCAACATTGGCTCGATCGTCGCCGATCGCGCCATCGGCCTGAAGATGAAGGTGATCGCCTACGATCCGTTCCTGTCGCCGGAGCGGGCGGTCAACCTTGGCGTCGAAAAAGTCGAGCTCGACGATCTGTTCAAGCGAGCCGACTTCATCACCCTGCACACCCCGCTCACGGACAAGACCCGCAACATCATCGACGCCAACGCGATCGCGAAAATGAAAAAGGGCGTACGCATCATCAACTGCGCGCGGGGCGGTTTGGTCGACGAGACGGCGCTGCGCGCCGCGCTCGACAGTGGCAAGGTGGCTGGCGCTGCCTTCGATGTGTTCACCACCGAGCCCGCCAACGAAAATCCGTTGTTCGGCCACCCGAACGTCGTCTGCACGCCGCATCTCGGCGCCGCGACCACCGAGGCGCAGGAGAACGTCGCGCTGCAGGTCGCCGAGCAGATGTCGGACTATCTGTTGCGCGGCGCGATCTCGAACGCGGTGAACTTCCCGTCGATCAGCGCCGAGGAAGCGCCCAAGCTCAAGCCGTTCATCGCGCTCGCCGAGAAACTCGGTTCGTTCGCCGGGCAGCTCACGGAAACCGGGATCGGCACGGTCCGGATCACCTACGAGGGCGCGGTCGCCGGCATGAACACCAAGGCGCTGACGTCGGCGGCGCTGGCCGGCCTGTTGCGTCCGATGCTGCAGGACGTCAACGTCGTCTCCGCGCCGATCGTCGCCAAGGAGCGGGGCATCGTCGTCGAGGAGACGACGCGCGAGGCCGAGGGCGATTACGAGAGCCTGATCACCGTGACGGTGACGACTGAGCGGCAGTCCCGCCATGTCTCCGGCACGGTGTTTGCCGACGGCCGGCCGCGCATCGTCAACATCAAGGGCATCCGCATGGACGCCGAGTTCGGCCCGTCGATGATCTACATCACCAACCTCGACAAGCCGGGGTTCATCGGCCGCTTCTCGTCGACGCTCGGCGAGGCCGGCATCAACATCGCCACCTTCCATGTCGGCCGCGAAAGCGCCGGCGGCAACGCCATCGCGCTGATCGAGATCGACGGCGAGCTTCCTGAGAGCGTGCTTGCCGCCGTCAGGGCGCTGCCGCAGGTGCAGCAGGCCAAGCCGCTGCACTTCTGAGGACTATTTAACCGCCAAATCCGGGCCAAATGGCCCGGATTTTGGCGGCTAAACGGGCCGTTTGCCTTGCCTCTGCGGGCATCATCCATTATCCGAAAGTGCACCGACCGGCCTGCGGCCCGGCCTGTGCGCACGGATGTCGGGACCGCAAGGATCGTGTGAATGGCCAACGTCGTGGTGGTCGGCGCCCAGTGGGGTGACGAGGGCAAAGGCAAGATCGTCGATTGGCTGTCGGAGCAGGCGGACATCGTGGTCCGCTTCCAGGGCGGCCACAATGCCGGCCACACGCTCGTCATTGACGGCAAGACCTACAAGCTTTCGCTGCTGCCGTCGGGCGTCGTCCGCGAGGGCAAGCTGTCGGTGATCGGCAATGGCGTGGTCGTCGATCTCGACGCGCTGCTCGCCGAGATCGGCAATTTGAAGAAGCTCGGCGTCGATGTCACGCCCGAGAGTCTGCGCATCGCCGAGAACGCCACGCTGATCCTGCCGTTGCATCGTGAGCTCGACGTCGCGCGCGAGCAGGCGTCCGGCAAGGGCGCCATCGGCACCACCGGACGCGGCATCGGACCAGCCTACGAGGACAAGGTCGGCCGCCGCGCCATCCGTATGATGGATCTCGCCGACCTGCCGTCGCTCGACGGCAAGATCGCGCGGCTGCTCGCGCATCACAATGCGCTGCGGCGCGGCCTCGGCATGACGGAGATCGAGGCGAAGGCGCTCTATGACGGACTCGCGGCGGTCGCGCCCAAGGTGCTGCCGTACATGGATTCGGTATGGTCGCTGCTCGACGCCAAGAGGCGCGAGGGCAAGCGCATTCTGTTCGAAGGCGCGCAGGGCGCGCTGCTCGACATCGATCATGGAACTTATCCGTACGTCACTTCGTCCAATACAGTGGCGGCGCAGGCGGCGACCGGCTCCGGTCTCGGGCCAAGCGCGATCGACTACGTTCTCGGCATCTGCAAGGCGTACACGACGCGCGTCGGCAACGGCCCGTTTCCGACCGACCAGATGGACAACGAGATCGGCAGGACGCTTGGGACGCGCGGGCGCGAATTTGGTGTCGTTACCGGACGGCCGCGCCGCTGCGGCTGGTTCGATGCGGTGCTGGTGCGCCAGACGGTGCAGACCAGCGGCATCGATGGCCTCGCTTTGACCAAACTCGATATC
This sequence comes from Pseudolabrys sp., assembly GCA_029980465.1. GTDB lineage: Bacteria > Pseudomonadota > Alphaproteobacteria > Rhizobiales > Xanthobacteraceae > Pseudolabrys. Next base: position 703,506 of record JARYIJ010000001.1, on the reverse strand, counting down.
CTTGATGGATTTTCGGAGATCAAGGTTTGCGTGGGTTATCGCCTCGACGGAGCGAGAATCGACTATCTTCCGGCGGGGGAAGGCGCCCAGGCCCGCGTCGAGCCGATCTACGAGACGATCGAAGGCTGGCAGGAGGCGACGGCGAAAGCCCGGAGTTGGGCTCAGTTGCCGGCGCAGGCCATCAAGTATGTACGCCGGGTGGAAGAACTGGTTGGTTGTCCCGTTGCGCTGCTGTCGACAAGCCCCGAGCGCGAGGACACCATCCTGATGAAAAACCCGTTCGAGAGCTGAAGAGGCGGCGGCAACAGGACGTTTCGGAATCGGTTCGCAATGGCTGACTATACCCCGCTGATCGCGCGCGCCGTCGCAGGCCTCGAGAGCAACACCGCGGAGAATCGCCGCGTGCTGTACGAGCGAGCCCGCTCGGCTTTGATGGCGCAGCTGCGCGGCATCGATCCTCCGCTGCCGGAGGACGCAATCGCCGCCGAGCAGGCGTCGCTGGATGACGCGATCCGCGCGGTCGAAGACGAAGCCGCGGCGGCGCAGCACAGCGCCGACGCGGAGGCCGCCGCCAAGGCACCGGAGACGCCGGCCAAGCCCAGCCTCGCCGCCGAGGCGCTGCGCGGCTTTCGCAAAACCGTGGCCGAGAAAGGTGGGCTTGATCAGGCGCAGGCCGGACAACCGGCGCGTGATGTTCCGCCGCCGCGCCCGGCAGCGCCCGCACCAGAGCCATTCCCGCCCTCCTATCCTGCGCACGAGTCGCCGGCGGACAAGCCGGCTGACGCCGAATCTCGCCATGAGCACCCGCCGTTCGCCGGGCACGACGCGCCTGCGCCGCCTTCCGAGCCGCCGCATGCGCGCCATGAAGACGAGGCGGACGACGACGAGCCTTATCCGGCGCGTGCGCGGTCCTACCGCGGCCTGGTGGCGCTGCTCGTCATTCTCGCGCTGGTGATCGGCGTCGGCGCGGTCGGCTATTGGCAGCGCCAGCACGTCGTCGCGCTCGCCAACCGGGCCGTGGCGATGCTCACGTCGATACGCTCGAAGCCCGCAACAACGCCGAAAACGGCCGAGACGCCGTCGCCGTCGCAGCCCAAGATCACCGACCGCGTGACGCCGCAGGAGGGTCAATCGTCGCAGAACAAGCCGGCCGCCGCGCCGGCCGCCGACGTCGCGCAGAAGGTCGTGCTGTTCGAGGAGGATCCGAACAATCCGCAGGGCAAGCGCTACGTCGGCTCCGTGGTATGGCACACCGACACGGTGTCGCCGGGTCCCGGATTGTCGCCCGAGCTTGCGGTGCGCGCCGACGTCGAGATTCCCGAGCGCAAGATGCGCATGACCTGGACGCTTCGCCGCAACACCGACAAGGCGCTGCCGGCGAGCCACACCATCGAGATCATGTTCACGCTGCCGGCCGACTTCGCCGAGGGCGGCATCCAGAACGTGCCGGGCGTGCTGATGAAGCAGAACGAGATGACGCGCGGCGTGCCTCTCGCCGGCCTCACCGTGAAGGTCACCAACAACTTCTTCCTGATCGGGCTCAACTCGACCGACATCGACAAGCAGCGCAACATCGCGCTGCTCAAGGAGCGCCCCTGGTTCGACGTGCCGATCGTCTACAACACCGGCAAACGGGCGATCATGGCGATCGAGAAAGGCCCGCCGGGCGAGCGCGCCTTCACTGACGCCTTCCGCGCCTGGGGCGAGTAGCCGCGATCACGCCGCCGTGTGCGGCGTCTCTTGCTGCCCGGACGGCGGGACTTTAACGGCGGCGGTCAGAGCCTACATATCGGCTCTCACCCGAAAACCCCGTTTGTCCCATGCTCGACACCACGCTCGTTCACACGCTCGAATCCGGCCTTGCCGGCGATACCGAAGCGCCGCCGCCCGATGATGACGCGCTGTTTGACGCCTATTCGCGGGCGGTCACCTCGGTCGTCGATCGCGTCGGGCCCGCCGTCGTGCGTGTCGACACGCGCGCCGCCGGCCCGCATGCCGGCCGCGGCGGCACCGGCTCGGGCGTCGTCATTTCGCCCGACGGGCTCGTTCTGACCAACGCGCATGTCGTCAACGGCGCTAGAGAGCTGCGCCTCTCCGACATCGAAGGCCGCAGCACCGAGGCGCGCGTGCTCGGCATTGATCCGGATACCGACCTCGCGTTGTTGCGGGCCGACGCGTCCCGCCATTTTCCGTACGCGCCACTTGGCGACTCCAAGACGCTGCGGCGCGGCCAGATAGCGATCGCTATCGGCAATCCGCTCGGCTTCGAGTCGACCGTGACGGCCGGCGTCATCTCGGCGCTGGGCCGGTCGCTGCGGGCGACGTCCGGCCGCATGATCGAGGACGTCATCCAGACCGACGCCGCGCTCAATCCCGGCAACTCCGGCGGCCCACTGGTGTCGTCGCGCGGCGAGGTGATCGGCATCAACACCGCGGTCATCATGGGCGCGCAAGGCATCTGCTTCGCGGTGGCGTCGAACACCGCGAACCACGTCCTGTCCGAAATCATCATGCATGGCCGGGTCCGGCGCTCGCATATCGGCGTCGCGGCGCAGACCGCGCCTGTGCCGCGCCGCCATGCGATTGCGGCCGGACTCGATAACCGTAGTGGCGCCATCTTGACGGCGCTCGATCAGGATGGACCGGCGAGCCGGGCCGGCTTGCTGTCGGGTGACCTCGTCGTGCGGCTCGACGGCAAGCCGGTCACCGGGATCGATGACATGATCCGTTTGCTCGACCACAGCCGGATCGGCAGGGGTGTGACGATCGACGTCTTGAGGTTCGGCAGATTGAGAAGCTTCGATCTGATGCCGACGGAGCGTGCGGCGACCTAAGCGCGCAGCTTGGTGCTACCGCGAACCAGCCAGAAGCGCAGCATGCGCTGGGCAGTGACTGTCGACAATTTGATGAAATCACTTCGCGCGGTATCGAGCTCGTACTGCGACGGCCGGTACTGATTGAAGCGATTCATCAGAATGGCGGTGAGAGTCGGCCAGTGCAGGCCGCCAGCCTTGCAGGCGACCAGAACGCCTTCGTAGCGCGGGCTCTGCATCAGACTGTCGATCAGGTCGACCGGCGCGGAATTGAGTCGCGCGATGCCCGCGACCATTTCCTCGTAACGGCCGGCTTTCGCGAACTCGACAATGGCGTCTTCGGTCAGTTGCTTGGCCTGCTCCATCGCCGAGACGAGCGCTTCCGCCTTGCGGAAATCGCGTATGACGGCGGTCTCGATCATCACCTGATTGGCGACGGTGGCGAACGTCTTTTCGATCGCTGCCTGACTGTTCGGCGACATCACGACAGCCAAACGCTGGCGGACGGTTTCGGTCGCCTTCGCCATCAGGTCTTGCAGAATCTGGGGGGGTACGTCGACACGCGATCCGAGATTCGTCGCGATCTGCTCGTCTTGCGCGCCGCGATTTGCCATGCTGGCGAAGCCACGCTCGGAGAACGAAGCGCCGGCATTCCGCGACAAGCGGCGCAACACGTCCGTGTTGCCGCGTTCGACCAGCACGTCCGAAACCGCCATCGACACCCGCGAGCGATCGGAGATTGCGCCAAGATGCGCCTGACTCTTGGTCTGGGCGATCTCGATCAGGTCCTGTTCGGTAAGCAGGATGGAGCGGGTGAGCACCGGCCCCGCGACCGCTATCTCGTCGTGCCGCGCCAGGTTGCGGACGACGGAATAGGGCGCCTGCTCGACCGGCGCGAGCTTGCCACCGAGCTCGGCCAGAACGTTAGTTTCGACCTTCTTGATCAGGATAGTCATGACGTCGCCGAACAGGCCGACCTGTTGGCTGCTGAACTGGTCGGGCCGGTCAAGGAAAAGATCGGTGACGCGCCGCAGGATTTCGACGCGCTTGCCCTGCGTGCCCTCGGCGACGGCAGATTCGAGCTCACCAATGAGAAGGTCGAAGGGGCGCATCGGTCAGATCGGCAGACTCGAATCCTGCTTGCAACTTACTATAACTGCGGGTTGTTCTCTGATAGAGAAGTTAAATAATCACTGTGCCATGATTATTGTTCATGACTTATTGAAATACATTATCATCTGACTTAACTCATTCAATTGAATAGGTTTTTCTGAAACGCGATGGGTAGGCTAATAAACTGTAGATTGTCCTAATCTGCCGGTTGGCATGCCGGCTATCTCCCCATGAGAGAACAAGGTGCGCAGCGGCCGTAGCCGAGGTCGATCATGCACGTTCCATTGGCTCGCATGTACGCACAGTCGCCAGGGTATTCGCCCTTGAAGCCAAGAGACCGGTAAGGCTCCAGCGCGGGATAGCGGCTGCCGGGCTCGGCGGGGGTCGTGTGGTGATACTTGTGGTGCCGTTTCGGCGGGTTGCGATCCTCGGCCGGGGCGGCCGCCGCCGTGCAAATGACGACAATGGCGGCGAGAAGCGAGCAAAGAATCCGATTCATGATGGGACACCTCAAATCGAAGGCCTCGCTCCGGTAACACCGGAGCGAGGCCTTTTCATGCATTCCGGCGCGAAACTAGTGCAACGCCGGTTGGGCGGCCTCCGGAGTTTCCATCCTGGCGACGCCGGACTTGACGGCCTTTTGCACTTTCTCGAAGGCGCGAACTTCGATCTGGCGCACGCGCTCGCGCGACACGCCGAACTCGTCGGCAAGCTCTTCGAGCGTGACCGGATCGTCCGACAGCCGGCGCGCCTGGAAGATGCGCCGCTCGCGGTCGTTCAGCACGCCCAAGGCATCCGTCAGAGCCTTGCGGCGGTTATCGAACTGCTCGCTTTCCTCGAGGATCGATTCCTGGCTCGGGCTGGTATCGACCAGCCAGTCCTGCCATTCGCCGGAATCGCCGTCGTCGCGGATCGGCGCGTTTAATGACGCGTCGCCGCCGAGCCGGCGGTTCATGTCGGTGACATCCTGCTCCGTGACGCCGAGGCGCTTGGCGATGATCTGGGTTTGGTCCGGGCGCAGGTCGCCGTCTTCAAGCGCATTGATGCGGCTCTTCGCCTTGCGCAGATTGAAGAACAGCTTTTTCTGGTTGGCAGTCGTGCCCATTTTGACCAGTGACCACGAGCGCAGGATGTATTCCTGGATCGCGGCGCGGATCCACCACATCGCGTAGGTGGCGAGGCGGAACCCCTTTTCCGGCTCGAAGCGCTTCACCGCCTGCATCAGGCCGACATTGCCTTCGGAGATGACCTCCGAGATCGGCAACCCGTAGCCGCGATAACCCATCGCGATCTTGGCGACGAGACGCAGATGGCTGGTGACGAGCCGGTGTGCTGCATCACGGTCGCCGTGCTCGCGCCAGCGCTTGGCCAGCATGTATTCTTCCTGCGGCTCCAACATCGGGAACCGGCGGATTTCATCGAGATAGTGGCTGAGACCGGATTCGGTCTTGAAGATCGGCAGCGTTGCTGCACGGGCCATGATAGCGCCCTCCTTAAAGCCCCCGGCGATCCGGCAGGCGGTTGTCGCCGCCGCTCCCCGAGCCGACGGCGCGCTTGTGCGACTGCGAAATCGAAGCCGCAGTTGCACCATACCGGAGCCGGCCGGCCTTTGAAAGCGAGGTCGCGTCACGTCGCCGTGACCATTCCTTGCCTGCGCTAACCTGCTGTACACTAAGAGCTTTTCCCGGTACCGCCAAGCGTTGTCGCGCCTGCGAGATCTTGTCGCAAACGCGCAATATCGCCAGGCAGTTCCGATTGGAACTCCAGCGTTTCTCCAGTGATGGGGTGTTCAATGGCCAGTAGATAGGCGTGCAAAGCCTGCCGTTCAAGAGCGGCCAGGGCAGCCTGGGCGGCGGGCGTTAAACGGGCGGATTTGGTCCTGAATCCAGTGGCATAGACCGGATCGCCCATGACCGGATGGCCGATATGGGCCATATGGACCCTGATCTGGTGGGTCCGGCCGGTTTCCAGCCGGCATTCGATCAGGCTGGCCACCGGCTTGCCGTCAACGCCTTGATATCGCTCCAGAACCTGCCAGTGCGTGACGGCGTGCCGGCCATCCCGGCGGATCGCCTGTTTGTCGCGCGACTGCGGATGGCGGCCGATCGGGGCCTCGACCGCGCCGCGCGGCCGGTCGGGAGCGCCCCATACAATGGCCAGATAGCCGCGGTCGAGCGGCCCTGTTCTGCCGTGGTCGGCGAATTGCCTGGCGAGCACCCGGTGTGCCCGGTCGTTCTTCGCCACCACGAGCAGACCCGACGTATCCTTGTCGAGCCGGTGCACGATGCCGGGCCGCTTGACGCCGCCGATGCCGGACAGGCTGTCGCCGCAGTGGGCGATCAGCGCGTTGACCAGCGTGCCGCTGGCGTGGCCCGCGGCGGGGTGAACGACGAGGCCGGCGGGCTTGTCGATGACGATGATGTCATCGTCCTCGTAGACGACGTCGAGTGGGATGGCCTCGCCGGCCGGCGCGGCGTCTTCCGGCGGCGGCAACGTCACGGTCACCGCCGCCGCCGATTTGACGCGCTCGCTCGGATCGCAGATCGTGCGGCCGTCGATCGCGACCTCGCCGGCGAGGATCAGCGCCTTGAGCCGCGAGCGTGATAGCGCCGGGATGCGGGCAGCGAGCACGCGATCCAGCCTTGCGCCGTCGTCCTCGGCGGCGATAACCAGTGTTTCGATCGTCCGCGCGTGAGCCATCGTCGCCGAATGAGTGAACCCCAAGGCCGTCCCAATCCCGAACCCGATGCCACGGCGGCCGCGCTGATCGCGCGCGTCAAGCGGCTCATGATCGTGACCATGGCGACGACCTTCACCGTGCTCGCCATCGTCCTGATCGTCATCGGCTATCGCGTTTCCCGCTCCGGGGAAAGTGCGCCGGCCGCGACCGAAGACGCGCTGCCGCTGCCGGCTGGCGCCAAGGTGCTGTCGGCGGCCATCAACGATGGCCGCATCACGGTCGCCATCGAGACGCCGGGCGGCGCCGAAATTCTCAATTTCGACCAGAAGACGCTCAAGCCGATCGGGCGCATCCGGCTGGTTCCCTCGCAGTAGCCTGAACCCTCATTTTCACGCTCGCATCCCGGGGCGCGCTCGCGCCGCATTGCCAATGGCGGGATTTTGCTGTTCTTCCGGGTCTGACGCGTAAAACGAGGGCGACAGTCATGGCGAAAGCGCCACAAAAGCCGGCGGCAAGCGCCGCGAGTGATCCGGCGCCGGCCAACGGCATCGTGGTCGGCAAGAGCGGCAAATTCGAAGTGCTGGACCTCAGGTTCGGCAACCGGCACGGCCTGATCACCGGCGCGACCGGCACCGGCAAGACGGTGACGCTGCAGGTCATGGCCGAAGGCTTTGCCGCCAACGGCGTCCCGGTATTCGCCGCCGATATCAAGGGCGACCTGTCCGGCATCAGCCAGGCCGGCGAGGCCAAGCCGGCCTTCGTCGACCGCGCCAAGGGGATAGGGCTGACCTACCAGCCCGACCAGTTCTCCACGGTGTTCTGGGACGTGTTCGGCGCCGAGGGCCATCCGATCCGCGCCACGATTTCCGAGATGGGACCGCTGCTGCTGTCGCGCATGCTCGACCTCAACGATACGGCGGAAGGCGTGCTCAACATCGCGTTCCGCATCGCCGACGAGCAAGGCCTGCCGATTCTCGATCTCAAGGATCTGCGCGCCATGCTCGGCTATGTCGCCGACAATGCCTCCGACCTGCAGAAGCAGTACGGCAATGTGTCGTCGGCCACCGTCGGCACGATCCAGCGCCAGTTGCTCGTGCTGGAGAACCAGGGCGCGACGTCGTTCTTCGGCGAGCCGGCGCTCGACATCAACGACTTCATGAAGCGCGACCGCGACGGCCGCGGCATGATCAACATCCTCGCCGCCGACAAACTGATCGCCAATCCGCGGCTTTACGCGACCTTCCTGCTGTGGATGCTGTCGGAATTGTTCGAGCAACTGCCCGAGGTCGGTGATCCCGACAAGCCGAAGCTGGTGTTCTTCTTCGACGAGGCGCACCTCCTGTTCAACGACGCGCCGAAGGCGCTGCTCGAGAAGATCGAGCAGGTGGTGCGGCTCATCCGCTCGAAGGGCGTCGGCGTCTATTTCGCCACGCAGAATCCGCTCGACGTGCCGGACACGGTGCTGGCGCAGCTCGGCAATCGGGTGCAGCACGCGCTGCGCGCCTTCACGCCGCGCGACCAGAAGGCGGTGAAGGCGGCGGCCGACACGTTCCGCCCCAATCCGCAGCTCGACACCGCGCAGGTCATCACCGAGCTCGGCAAGGGCGAGGCGCTGGTGTCGTTCCTCGAAGGCAACGGCGTGCCGTCGGTCGTGCAGCGCACGACGATCCGGCCACCGTCGGCGCGGCTCGGCACCATCACGCCGGCCGAGCGCAGCGCCATCATCGCGGCGAGTCCGCTCAAGGGCAAGTACGACACCGCGATCGATTCGGAATCGGCCTACGAGAGGCTCAAGGCGCGCGCCGGGCAGGCGGCCCCCGCCGGAGCGGCGCCAGGCGCGCCGGGTGACACGCCGGCGGGTGGCGGGTTGCTCGGCCAGATCGGCGGCGTGCTGGGAACGATCTTCGGCACCAATGTGCCGCGCGGCACGCGGCTGTCGACCGGGCAGGTCGTCACGCGCGAGGTGACGCGCTCGGTGACCAATCGCGTGGCCGGGCAGGTCGCCGCCGACATCGGCAAGTCTCTGGGCGGATCGATGGGCGGCACCATCGGCCGCGCCATCGTGCGCGGCACGCTCGGCGGCATGCTGCGGCGCTGAGCGGCTGATAACGAGCCGTATCTTTGGATGCCCGCTGGAGCCCGCGCCCGCGAAGGCGGGCATGACCGCGACATGCGAGGCGGCGGCCGCAGGCCCGCTTGCCTGAGGGCCGGATCGCGTCTATTGGGTGGCCCAACGCTCCCTTCGTCTAGCGGCCCAGGACGTCGCCCTCTCACGGCGAAAACAGGGGTTCGAGTCCCCTAGGGAGCGCCAATGAAATCAATAACTTATGGGCTAAAATTCGGCGCGGAGCAGCGCTTTACCTAAGTTTTACCTAACACTCGGTGGTCAACCGGGCAAAATTTGGACTCAAGAGCGGCCTGGGGTCGACGCATTGCCAAGTCCGACGATACGGCTTCTCTTCATCGAAAAACGATCTAGGTCACCTACTCATAAATAGGATTCCGTTTTTTGGCGAACCGTGATTCAAAGCTCCAGCGATGGAGGTTTGAATGGCCCGTTTTGATCTGACGGATTTCGAATGGTCTGTGATAGCGCCGCTGTTGCCGAACAAGGTGCGGGGCGTGAAGCGGGTGGACGACCGGCGGGTGCTCAACGGGATATTCTGGCGGCTGCGCACCGGCGCGCCTTGGGCGGATATCCCCGAGCGCTACGGTCCGTACACGACCTGCGTGAACCGCTTCAACCGTTGGCGCAAGGCAGGCGTCTGGGATCGCATCCTGCAGGCGGTTTCGAAGGCTTACGACGGCACGCTGCAGATGATCGACTCGTCGTCGATCCGAGTGCATCAGCACGCCGCCAACGGTCAAAAAAAGCGGCGCGATCCCGTTGCATGGGTCGCTCGCGGGGCGGGCTGACCACCAAAATCCATGCCCTTGTCGATGCCTGCGGACTGCCAATCCTGCTGAAGATCACCGAGGGCCAGGCGCATGACGGGCGCAGCGCAAACGGCATGCTGGGTTCGCTGGGCCGAGGCGACATCTTGCTGGCCGACCGCGGCTACGACTCCGACGCCCTGCGGCTGGAGCTTGCCACACGCGGCGCATGCGCCAATGTCAAGCTCATGCCCAACCGGGTGAACTTGCCGCCGTTCAACAAGAGGCTCTATCGCAAGCGCAATCTCGTCGAGCGCTTCTTCAACAAGCTTAAGCATTTTCGAGCCGTCGCAACCCGCTACGATAAGCGCGACGACAACTATCTCGCATCCATCAAACTCGCATCTATACGAATTTGGATGCGTTTTAATGAGTCGATGACCTAGGTCTGCTCTGTGTTCCGGCTTCCTTGCAGGCAGACGCTCCTGCCCTGTCCCTGCAACACCTCGATTTGCCGAAGCTTCGTAACCTATCTAGCTCCAACCGTCCTTCCGTTAGATCGGATTTACCGATGCCGGCATAAGCAAACATTGTTGGACATGGTGCCATATCTTTTGAGGATGGCTTCGAGATCGTCCGCGCGCACCGCGCGACGACGATGTTGTTCACGGAACAGGATTGCACAATGACCATCGAAGTTGCCAAGGTTGAGATCAAGAGTGTTGCCGACGCTTCCGGGCTGGAAGAGTGCATCCGCAAGGGTCAGTTCGCGGCGGACGAGGTGGTGGCCGTTATCGGCAAAACGGAAGGCAACGGCGGCGTCAACGATTTCACCCGCATTCTCGCCGACCAGGCGTTTCGAGCGGTACTAGCCAAGCACGGCACGCGCAGCGAGGACGAGATCCGTCAGGTGCCAATGGTGTGGTCCGGTGGCTGCGACGGCGTGATCACCCCGCATGCGACGGTATTCGCCCGCACCAAGAAAAAGGGTAGCGGCACCGCGCCGCGCTTGGTGCTCGGCACGGCGTTGAGCCCGCAGATACTGCCGGAAGACATCGGCCGTCCGGCGATGGTGGAGAAGGTCGCGGAAGGCGTGCGCCGCGCCATGAAGGATGCCGGCATCACCGATCCGAAGGACGTGCATTACGTCCAGACCAAAACGCCGCTGCTGACCATCGACACGATCCAGGATGCGCAGTCGCGCGGCCACGACGTGTTCTGCGAGGTGCACGAGTCGATGGGCGTGTCAAACGGCACCACCGGTCTCGGCGTCGCCGTCGCGCTCGGCGAGATTTCGATGCCGAAGGCAGAGGAGATCTGCCGTAATCTCGATCTGTATTCCTCGGTGGCGTCGTGCTCGTCGGGTGTTGAGCTCGACTGCGCGCAGATCGTGCTGCTCGGCAACAAGGCGGGCGTCGGTGGCCGCTACAAGATCGGCCACAGCGTGATGAAGGATGCGCTCGACATCGACGGCATCTACGACGCGATTCGCGATGCTGGGCTCTCGCTACCGGAGCGGCCGCGCGCTAGCGACCTCAACGGCAAGCTGGTCAACTGCTTCATGAAGTGCGAGGCGGACCACCGCGCCAAGCTGCGCGGCCGTCGGCAGATCATGCTCGACGATTCCGACGTGCACCACCATCGCCATTCCAAGGCGGCGGTCGGCGGCGTCGCCGCGGCGGCGATCGGCGATCCGGCCGTGTTCGTCTCGGTCGATGCCATGCACCAGGGACCGCACGGCGGTGGCCCGGTTATTGCTATCATCGACGCGGGCGAGTGACGTCCGGGTTGGAACAATTCGGGTGGGACGCCGCCTCGTACATCGGAGCGGCGTTCCGGCCAACGGAGAGCGGTTATGGATTTCCAGTGGGATATTTTCGTTGAAGCGATCCCCGCACTCCTCGGTGGCGCCTGGCTGACCATTCAGCTCACCATTATCTCGGTGGCGATCGGTCTGATGCTCGGCCTGATCGTGGCGCTCGGCCGCGTGTCGGCCAATCCGGTGACCAGCAAACTCGCAGCGGCTTATACCACCGCGATGCGCGGCATACCACTGCTGGTCACGCTGATGTTCCTTTATTATGGCTTGCCATCTGCCGGCCTCCAGCTTTCCGCGTTTACCGTCGCGGTAATCGCGCTAGCGGTGACGAACGCCGCCTATGTGGCCGAGATCATCCGCGCCGGCATCCAGTCGATTGACCGGGGACAGATGCGCGCGGCGCGTTCGCTCGGCATGTCCTACGGCCTGGCGATGCGCCGGATTATCCTGCCGCAGGTCGTGCGCCGCGTGCTGCCGCCGATCACTAATGAGTCGATCACGCTGCTCAAGAATACGGCGCTCGTCTCGACCATCGCTCTCAGCGAGCTGCTGCGGTCCGGCCTCGAGGTTATGACCTGGAAGGCCAACACGTTCAGCCCGTTTGCCGGCGTCGCCCTCATTTATCTGATGATGACGCTGCCGATGATCTGGTTCGTCTCGCGCCTCGAAAAACGGTACGCCATCCCGTGACCTCCGTAATGCGCAACATACCGCTGACCGTAGCCAATGGCATCGTTGCGACGCTCGATGCGTCGGCGCGAGTGCTGATGCGGGAGAATGTGGTTGTTGAGGGCGGGCGGATCGCCTTAGCCGGCGGCCGCGACGTCAGAGGCGACATCCTCGACGCATCCGGCGGCATCGTCATGCCGGGGCTCTTGAACTCGCACTGTCATTCGCCGGAGACGCTGGCGCGCGGTGTCGTCGACCGCATCATCTACGAGGACTGGATCGACGCCATCTGGCCGCCGCTCGATCAACTGACGCCGGAGCAGATTCGCGTCGCCGTGCTGCTCGGCTGCGCGGAGATGCTGCATTCGGGAACCACAGCGGTGGTCGATCATTTCCGGCAGACGCCGATGCGGCTCGACGCGGTCGAGGCGGCCGTCGCGGCCTACCGCGAGGCCGGGATGCGTTGCGCGGTTGCCATCATGGTGCGCGACCGGTCCGTTCCCGCATGGGTCACGGACAAGGGTGGCGATATTTCCGAACTTTTGGATGCTGCGATCGACGCGTGGCATGATCCCGACAGCCTGATCACGGTCATGCTGGCGCCTTCGGCGCCGCACCGTTGCACCGACGAGCTTCTCCAGCGGGTGGGGAGGATTGCCGCCGACCGTGATCTATTCATGCAGATGCACGTCGACGAAAATCAATCGCAGCGCCATGAGGCGAATGGAATCTACGGTCATTCGAGCATCAGGCATCTTGATTCCTTAGGGCTGCTCGACCGGCGGTTGAGCCTGGCGCATTGCGTCTGGGTCGATGACGTGGATCTCAGCCTGCTCGCTGGCCATGATGTCACGGTGGTGCACAACCCCGTGAGCAATCTACGGCTCGGCAGTGGTGTCGCTCCGATTCCGGAGATGCTGGAGCGCGGCATTGCCGTGACGCTCGGCGCCGATGGTGCCGCCAGCAATGACAGCCAGAGCATGCTAGAGGTGATGAAGCTGGCGAGCCTGCTGCCTGGAACGTCCGGGGTCAGTCCGCGTCCGACCGCGCCCGATATCCTGGCCATGACCACCGGCGTGGCGGCGGCACGGTTCGGCATGGAGGATGTCGGCAAGATCGTTCCCGGCCAGAAGGCCGACCTTGTCGTATTCGAGGGGAACGATCCGCGCCTGCATCCGCTTAACGATGTGCACCGGCAGATCGTGTTCGCCGGAGCGGGGAGTCGCGCCCGCCATGTCGTCATCGACGGCCAGGTGGTGGTGCGGAACGGAAAAATACAGACGTTCGACGAAGAGACGTTGTTGCGCGAAGCGGATGAGTTCCGTGCCTTCCAACAGAAGAAATATATGTGAGGACGCATGCCGACGACATGGTCAATGAGCAGGCTCGGATTGGCTGTCGCGCTGATGGGGGCCGCTATTCTCTCTAGCCTTCCGATCGATGGCGCGCGTGCGGACACCTTCGAGCAGATTAGGAAAGCGGGCGAGGTGAAGATCGCCAATTCGGGCGTTTATCCGCCGTTTGAGTTCAAGGAGGGCGCGACGCTAGTCGGTTTCGATATCGATCTGTCGAATCTCGTCGCGCGCGAGCTGGGCGTGAAGGCCAACATCTTAGTGGTGGATTTCAAGGGGCTGATCCCGGCGCTGAAAAGTGGAAAAGTGGATCTGCTGATTTCGGCGATGACGTATACGCCGGCGCGGGCCGAGCAGGTGGCTTTCTCTTCTTCTTATTACGATACGGCGGTGGCGATCGCCGTCCGTGACGACAGGACCAATCTCAAGACCAAGGATCAACTGGCGGGCCTGACACTGGGCGCCGAGCTCGGCACCACCGGCGAGCGCGAGGCGCGCAGCGTCAATGGCGTCAAGGAGGTCAAGACCTACGACACGCTGATGCTCGCTTTACGCGACCTTGAAATCGGCCGGATCGATGCGATCATCAGCAATCTGCCGCCGCTGCAATATCTCATTCACAAAAACTTCAAGCGGGTGCGGGTGACAGGCACTTACGATGCCGGCTGGGTCGGGATCAACGTGAACCCGAGTGAGACGGCCTTGCTGGCAGAGGTCAATCGCATCCTGGCGAAGCTGAAGGGCAACGGCGAGCTCGATGCGCTCAAGGTCAAGTGGTTCGGTGAGACGGGGAAGTGAGCATGTCGCATCTCATTCGCGTCTCCGGACTGCACAAATCATACGGCCCGCTCCACGTCCTCAAGGGTATCGACATGACGGTCGAGCCCGGCGAGGTGGTGTGCGTCATCGGCCCGAGCGGGTCCGGAAAGAGCACGCTGCTGAATTGCCTCAATTTCCTCGAGCCCTACGGTCCCGGCGAAGTCTGGATCGACGGCGTGCTGGTCGGCTACGAGAAAAAGCCGGACGGCTCCATGGTCAAGGTCGCCGATCACAAGCTCAACGCGACGCGCACCGCGATCGGCATCGTCTTTCAGCAGTTCAACCTATTTCCGCATCTCAGCGTGACCGAGAACATCATCGAGGCGCCGGTGCGCGTGCGCAAGATTCCCGCGCAGCAGGCACGCGACAAGGCGCGTGAACTGCTGGCCAAGGTCGGCTTGGCTGACAAGGCCAGTGCCTATCCCTCGCAGCTTTCCGGCGGTCAGCAGCAACGTGTTGCTATCGCTCGTGCGCTGGCGATGGAGCCGAAGGTCATGCTGTTCGATGAAGTTACCTCGGCGCTCGACCCGGAACTGGTCGGCGAGGTGCTTGGGGTGATGAAGGGTCTCGCCCGCGACGGGATGACCATGTTCGTCGTCACGCACGAGATGGCGTTCGCGCGTGAGGTGGCGGATCGCGTGGTGTTTATGGCCGACGGCGAAATCGTCGAGCAGGGTCCACCGTCGGAGATTTTCGGCAATCCGCGCAGCGAGCGGCTGCGTAATTTCCTCGGCCGATTTCGTGGGTGACAGCAATGACTGAACAGGCTCCCGTCGATCTCATCGTCAAGAATGCGCGCCCGTGGGGCAAGGACAAGCCGCAGGATTTTGCCTTTGGGGGTGGTCGTTATGTAGATGCCGGTACGGCGAAGGTGGCGGATGGTGCGCACGTCGTCGATGCCAAGGGCAAGATGGCGATACCGGGCTTTGTCGAGCCGCATATCCACCTCGACAAGGCGCTCATCAACGAGGACGTGCGCGTCAACGTGTCTGGCACGCTGTCCGAGGCGATCGAGATCATCTGGGAGCGCAAGAAGCGTTACACCGTCGAGGATATCGTCGAGCGGGCTGGGCGCGTCATACGCTCGGCGGTCGCCAATGGTGTCACCCGCATGCGCTCACATGTGGACGTCGACAATATCGGCGGGCTGCGCCCGCTTGAAGGGGTGCTCGAGGCGCGGCGGCGCTACGCCGACCTGATCGATCTGGAGATCGTCGCGTTCCCGCAGGAGGGTATCCTCAAGAATCCGGGAACCGAGAAGTTGCTGCACGAGGCGATGGAAATGGGCGCCGATGTGGTCGGCGGCATGCCGTTCAACGAGGCGTCGCCGGACGATAGCCGCGATCATATCCGGATCATCTTCGATATCGCGCAAAAGCACGATGCCGATGTCGATATGCATGTCGACGAAACCGACAATCCGCAGGCGCGGACTTTGGAAATGTTCGCGAAGACGGCGATCGAACGCGGTTGGCGTGGCCGCGTTACCGCCGGTCATACCTGCGCGTTGGCTGCCTATCCGGACGACTATGCTGCCCGCGTGATCGAGCTAGTCAAGGAGGCGAGGATGAACATAATCATGAATCCCGCCACCAATCTCATGCTCCAAGGCCGCCACGACAAGCAGCCGATCCGGCGTGGCATCACGCGCGTTAAGGAGTTGCTAGCGGCAGGCGTGAATGTATCGTTTGGGCAGGACTGTGTGAAGGACACGTTCTATCCATTCGGTCGCGCGGATTCTCTTGAAGTCGCACTGATCGCCGCGCACGCCGCTCATCTCAGCCAGCCGGAGGAAGTCGAAGAAGCATTCGCCATGCCGACACGCAATGCCGCAAAGCTCTTGCGTCTCGACGATTATGGCATGATGCCCGGGTGTCTCGGTGATCTCGTAATTCTTGATGCCGAGTCCGCTGCCGACGCAATTACACGGCAAGCCGATAGGGTCTGCGTCATAAAAAATGGACGTATCGTTGCTGAAACGGTGACCGAGCGCCGACTGCATTGGCAGGGGAGCTAAGCGGCTGCTCGGTCAAAAATAAGTGTATCTCACATTATAACGGGAGGAGCTAAATGCGATCAATATCGTCTCGGATTATCAAGTCTGTTCGGCCGACTACATTGCTGGCTGGTGTATTCGTGTTGGTCTTGAGCGTTGCCGCCATTCAACCAGCGTCGGCTCAGAGTACACTCGATAAGATCAAGAAGGCGGGAGTCATGGTTGTCGGAACTTCCGCCGCCTATGCCCCCTTTGAGTATCACGAAGCCGGCAAGCTTGCCGGTTTTGATATCGATATGGGCGAGGAGATTGCTCGACGTATGGGCGTTAAGATCCAGTGGGTAGAAATCGATTTCAAGGGAATTATTGCCGCCTTACGATCGAAACGCGTCGATCTTCTGATTACGGCCCTGACCAAAACGCCTGAGCGTGCCCAGCAAATCGCATTCTCGATGCCGTACTATAATGCTGGCATCGGCGCTGCGATGAAGGTCGGGCAGCCGATCGCCAAGCCGGCGGACCTCGATGGCAAGATTGTGGGCGTCCAGATCGGTACATCCGGCGAGCGCTTTGTGCGCGATCAGGTGAAGGGCGTGAAGGAGGTGAAGAGCTACGACACCATCCTCCTCGCGCTCAAGGATCTCGAGATCGGCCGTGTCGAGGCCGTCGTCAATCCACTCCCGTCGATCAAATACAATATGAAAGGCCTGAAAGGGCTCAAAGTTACGGGTGTCTGGGTCGACAGCGACGTTGGCATCAATACCCGCAAGGAAGATACGGCTTTGATGGCGGAGATCAACAAGCAACTCGCCGATCTGAAGAAGGAAGGCTTCCTCGATAAGCTCGACAAGAAGTGGTTCTAGGTGGCGTGCCGCCGGCCGCAAAGCTAACAACAGAAAGTCCTGGAGTTTGATTGATGTCTCATATCGATGGATTGCGTGTCGTCGGTTACTTCGACTGCCCCGGCGGCGGGCAGATCGTGGTCAACAAGAACACCGCTTATGTCGGTCATATCAAGCCGCCGAATGGAACGTCGATCGTCGACGTCCGCGATCCGTCGAAGCCGCGGCTCATTGCTGCGGTGAAGACACCGGAAGGTGTTCTGTCGCATAAAGTCCGCGTGGAGAACGACGTGATGCTGGTCAATCGGGAAGTATTCCCGATTGGCCGCAAGGATCCAGACTTCCAAGGGGGCTTGGAAGTCTTCGACGTGTCCACTCCTTCCAAGCCGCAGCACATTACGACGTGGCGGACACGCGGCATGCATCGCTTCACGTTCGATGGGCGGTATGTTTACGGCTCGCCGGAAATGGACGGATATCTCGGCAACATCGTGCAGATCATCGACTTTGCTAGGCCGGACAAGCCGGAGGAGGTCGGCCGGTGGTGGATGCCGGGTCAATGGGCGGCAGGCGGAGAGATACCGACTTGGCAGGGAACGGATCATCGCTGTCACCATCCGATGCGTGTCGGTAATCGCCTCTACACCAGCTATTGGCACGGCGGCTTTGTCATTCTCAACATCGATGACATGACCAAGCCGAAATTTGTGTCGGGTCTCGACTGGAGTCCGCCGTTCCCGTGGCCGACGCACACGGCACTGCCCGTGCCGTTCCTGCTGCGTGGCCGCCGGGTCATGCTGGTCGCGGATGAGGACGTCGTCCGGCTGGCCGGGCCCACGGCGCCCTCGTTCCTGTGGCTGGTCGATATCACCGACGAAACCCGTCCAGTTCCGTTCGCGAGTTTCCAGGTCGAGGATGAAGACGGCTCTCCGAAGCAGGACTACACGGGTCTGCATCAGTTCTGCGAAGATATCCGCAGCACCGAGATCCCGATCGCATGGTTCGCGCGCGGCTTGCGGATCGTCGATATCGCAAATCCGCATGCGCCGAAACAGGTCGCCTCGTTCATGCCGCCGGTGCCGGAAGGGGCCACTCGCGTGCAGAGCAATGACGTCTGCTACGACTCGCGTGGTTTGATCTACCTGATCGACCGGTCGCGCGGCTTCTATATCCTCGAGCGGATTTAACGCGCGCTTGTATAGCTGACGGGCGGCTGCTGCGCCGCCCGTTGGTTCGTATCAAATTCGGTCTGCCATCGATTGACTTGCAGGATATCCGATGAGTGCTTTCTTCGGAGAGTTGATGCAGACGATTGCTCGGCGTGGTCGCCGGCTGCTCGGGCGTCAGCGCGATACGAAGGCGTTCGTCGATGGCGATCAAAAGCCGCTTGCCGAACTTTGTGCCGATTTAATTTCCATCCGCGGCGAGGCATCCGGCGTTGCGCTCTCGGCCAGGATCCTGCGCCGTTACGCAGCACTGGACGATGCGGGGCGATTGGCGTTCTTCGAAGCGCTAGTGTACGGGTTTGGCCCGGATGCACACAGATTGGAGCGAGCAGTTCGCGACTGGCGCGCTGCGCCTGACTATGCCACGGCATCGGCATTACATCTTGCGGCGGAGCCGCGACGACTCGAGCTTCTACGCCGGCTCAATCTCGCTGCCGGGGGCACTGCTGCCTTGGTCGCGATGCGCGCGGAGCTCATGGCGCTGCTTCCGCAGCATACTGATTTTCGCGTCGTCGACCAGGATTTCGTGCACCTGTTCGCGTCGTGGTTCAATCGCGGCTTTCTCGTGCTCCGCCGAATCGACTGGTCGACTTCGGCCAACATTCTCGAGAAGATCATCAAATACGAATGCGTCCACGAAATCCGGAGCTGGGATGACCTACGCCGCCGCATCGATCCGCCGGATCGGCGCTGTTACGCCTTTTTCCATCCGGCGTTGATCGACGAGCCGCTGATCTTCATCGAGATTGCGCTCGATACCGAGATTGCAGGCGCCATCGAGCCCATTCTGTCAACCGGGCGGTGGCCGGCTGATGCCGATAAGTTGACGACCGCGATTTTCTATTCGATCTCGAACTGCCAGAAGGGGCTGGCCGGCGTGTCGTTCGGAAACTTCCTCATCAAACAAGTGGTCGAGGAAGTGAGCCAGGATTTCCCCCAGCTCTCCGCGTTCGTCACGCTGTCGCCGGTCCCGGGCTTCGCAGCCTGGCTCAAGCAGGAACGATCGTCGGATTCGTCCGTGTGTTTGAGCGAAGCAGATCGTAAAGCGCTGGCGACGATCGATCGGCCGAGCTGGTGGCGGGACGATGACGCAAGCGGGCAAGTTGAAAAGTCTCTCTGCGCCGCAGCAGCGTATTATTTTCTCAGGGCCCGCAATCGGCAGGGATTGCCGCTCGATCCTGTCGCGCGTTTCCATCTCGGCAACGGCGCGCGGTTGGAGCACATCTGTTTTCGCGCGGATGTTTCGGACAAGGGCCTGAAGCAGTCGCACGGCATCATGGTGAATTATCTCTACGATCGGGAAGAGATCGATAGCAATCACGAAGCCTTTTCGGTCGGCCGCGTGATTGTAGCGTCGCACATGGTCAAGAATCTGGTGCCGGCGCTATCATCGCGAGAGATGACCGTGCAATCCAATTAAAGGAGCGCATGGCTCCATCATACTTTGCTGGCCGGTTGTAGCAGCCAGTTGATCAGGGTTTTCTTGCGGCGGGAAAGAGCCTGCCGGGAGTGATAGGCGCTGATCGTCATTGTTGCGGCATTGCCGATCGGGCGCTGCTCGATCAGGCCAAGCTTGATGGCGTCGTCGGCCGAGCCGGTCGGGATGATCGCGATGCCGGTGCCGGTCTGAACCATCATCTTGATGGTCTCGACATTATCGACGATGGCGCGGATGCGGGGCTGGATGCCCAGATCCGTGAACATCTTATGCACGATCTGGCCATAGCCGATGGACAGCTCGTTCATGATGATCGGCTCCTGGGCGAGCGCAGTAATATCGATCTTGTAATTCTGGTCGGCGAGCGGATGGGCTTTGGGCAGGATCAGAGCGAGGTCTAGCGTGAGCAGCGGCGTTCCCACCAGACCGGTTGGCACCCGGTCCGGACCGACATCGACCACAAGCCCGAGATCAATCTTGTCTTCGCAAAGCGCGTCGAAAACCAGCCGGGTCGGCGTGGTTCGAATCTCCAGATGGAGATTTGACGGAAAGGGCGCCCGCGGAAACAGGCGCGGGATCAGCGCAGGGGCGAGGCCCGATCCCATCCCAAGCACCAGGGATTCGACATCGGCGCCGCTGAGGCGGCGGGCCACATCGCCGAGCTTCATCAGGTCGGAAAAGACGTGTTCGGCCTCGTAGAGAAACATGCGGCCGCGTTCAGTCTGTTCGATGCCCCGGCTGGTCCGGCGAAACAGGTCAAATCCGATGCGGGTCTCGAGCAGCTTGATTTGCTCGGACACCGCCGACTGGGTGATGTTGAGCTGATTGGCGGCCTTGGTGAAGCTGCGTTCGCTGGCGACAGCAAGCGCGTAGCGGATCTGCCTGATCTCCATCCAAAGCTCGATCTGGGATGCCATTTCTCGTCCGTTCAAGGGTCAAATCAGGGAATAGCCATCGGGCGGCCCGATAGCCGCATCATTAATTGTTGTTGGACAGCTCCGGCAGGCTGCGAAAAACTTTGCTCCGAAAACCGGAGTGCCGAAGCCTCATGATGAATCTCTCTCGCACCTCCGCAGTCGAGTTGGCTACCCGTATCAAGCAGAGAGACATCTCTCCTGTCGAGGTGCTTGATGCGCATCTCGAGACCATCGCGGTCCAGAACCCGAAATTTAATGCGATTGTCACCCTGGCGGAAGACAAGGCGCGTTTAGCCGCAAAGGCCGCCGAGGCCGCCGTTCTTAATCATGAAACGCTCGGGCCGCTGCACGGGCTCCCGGTGGTGATCAAGGATGTCACCCTGACAGCCGGCATCCGGACAACCTATGGTTCTCCGCTGTACAAGGATTTCGTGCCGGCCGAGGATGCTGCGGTGGTCGTGCGCTTGCGCCGTGCCGGCGCCATCATCCTTGGCAAGACCAACACGCCGGAATTCGCGACGGGCGCCAACACCGTCAATGAATTGTTCGGTGCCACGCGCAATCCGTGGAATCCGGAATTGAGTCCGGCAGGTTCGTCCGGCGGCTCAGCGGTTGCGGTTGCGAGCGGAATGGTACCGATTGCGCACGGCACCGATTTCGGATGTTCGGTGCGCATCCCGGCTTCGTTCTGTGGCATTGTCGGTGTTCGTACCACCGGTGGACTTATTCCAAACGAGGGAATGCGTTTGCCTTGGGATGCCGGCCAAGTGCACGGGCCGCTGGCACGATCAGCGGAAGATGCGGCCTTGATGCTCGATGGCATGACTGGACTTGACCCATTCTGGCCAGTCTCGGCAACGCCACCGTGGCAAAGCGCGCTTGCCGAGGTCGAGCGGACGGACAACGCAAGGGGGGTGCGCATTGCCTATGTCTCCGATATTTCCGGCCTCGGCGTTGATCCGGATGTCGACGATCTCTGCCGCATAGCGGCTCGGGGTCTAGAAGACGAGGGTGCGATTGTCGATGATATAGTCTTCGATGTTTCCGAGGGAATCGATGCCTACAAGGTTTTACGAGGGCAATGGATGGTGGGGCAGCAGCTTGAGCGGCTGCCGATGTTGCCTGAATTCGGCCCTAACCTTGCCGGCAATATTCGCGACGGCTTGAAGCTGACGGTCGAAGACATCGCGCAAGCGGAGACAGTACGAGAGAAAATCTGGAAAAAATTTTGCGATGTTTTATCGCGATACGATTTTCTGCTGACGCCGACGGCGCCAGTGACACCTTACCCGATTGAGAAGAGCTTTCCTGATATGATCGGTGGTAAACGCCTTGAAAATTATATCGACTGGGTCGCATCCAACTTCCTGGTGACGCTAGTTGGGTTTCCAGCCGGCTCTGCCCCATGTGGCAAGACGAACACGGGACTGCCGGTCGGATTGCAGATCATTGGTCCTCGGTTTTCCGAACCGCGTATTCTCGGCTTGTCAAAACTCGTGCGGCGTCGCACGCCAGTCGGGTGGCCGACATTTGCCGGATAGCTAGTAACGCGAAGGGCTCGGCTCTGTCCCGCGGGCATGAGACGAAGCCGTCGTTGGCATTCGGTCCGTCGGCATCCCCGGGTAAGGACCTGCTGCTCTTGACCGCACCACTTTCCTTTTTCGACGTTGTTTTTGCCCGTGTTTTTGCTCTGACGCCCGCATCGGCTAACCAGGTGCAGGAATAGGAGTTCGTTCTGCGTTCGCCAGCTTGTGCGCGGCCTCCAAGGAGAGCCGGCTGCGATCGGCGGCACGCGTGTAGAGCGAAGGCATCTGATCGTCGGTCCAGCCAAACAAAGCTCGCAGCTGCGCGTTGCTGGCGCCGTTGTTCGCCGTCGTCGTTGCCGCGATCTTCCTGACACCGTGCGCTGATCCCATGACGCCTGCCGTACGGTAGGCGTCATGGGATCATGTTCCCGAAGGATTCCTTTTCAAGCGGCTGGCTCCACTTTCCGACGATGAAGGTGTCATCGCTGCAAGGGCCTGCCTGAAGCGTCGTGGATGTAACTGGTTACGCTCTTTTGGTCGTAGATGTGCGGGATCGCCTTTAACGTCTTATCGAGTCGGCTGGGTATTCTGTGACATCGATACCGCGAGAGTGCGCCCACGCGCCAGCAATGCGGTCAACGCCTCGAGCGTCACCCTCAATGACTGTACCGAACCCATAGACGCGCAGCAGGCGATCCAATTCGGCAAAAATGAACTCTGCATCGTCGAAGTCTCGGCCTCCGCAAACCAGAACTTTTAATGCTTCTATGGTTACGCTGAGCCCGACGGGCGAATTTCTGGACACCGGCAAGGGTGATTGCGACCGGTCAAAGAAGTCCTGTGTCGGCATGGTCTTCAAACAACGACTGATCTCTGACGTAGGCTGTCAGGGCCTCGACGGAGCGATGTCGACTCGTTGCTACGCGCAGGCCTTCAGGTGCCTCTTCGATATCGGCGACATCCAACGCGACGAGTTCGGAGGCAACGAGGCGCGGCTGCCGCCGCAGCAATATTAACTCATCGAACCTTTCGCGACACACCCGGTGGCGCCTGGAATTGAAAGGAAAACCATTCCGCGCGTGCCAGCATATGGCCCGCCAACAATCGGCGTCCATTCGCTGTAACCGGAAAATAGTGGACGCTAAGGAGAGGCGCGCCGACATCAATACGAAGGGACGCCGCCTCGTGCTCCGTTGCAGCGGTGGCCTCGATACGGTAATCAAGAGCCTGATAGTGGATTTTATGTTTTTTGAGCACTGGGAGGATAAATTCGCCGCTAAGCTCGTTTCCAATCAACTTGCCAAGTTTTTGCGGCATATAGGTGGCATCAACGCAAATCGGATTGCCATCAGCCAAGATCAGCTTCTCATGCCGATAAATCAGGCTTCGACCGTTCACATTGAGTTCGTTCAAGGTGCTTGCAGCGCCGGATTCCAGCACCAAGCCCAGCTCTACAATTCCTGGCTTGAATCCCGCCCGCTTAATCTCGTCCGCGAGCGAAATCGGATGATCGGGCTTCAATGAACGCGATATACGCGGCTGACTGGCGACGAATACACCGACACCCTGACGTCCTACCAGCCGACCTTCTACTCTAAGTTCGCGCAACGCGCGACGAACGGTGATTTCACTGACGGCGAATTCGCGCATCAGTTCAGCTTCGCTGGGAATTTTTTGTCCCTGCTCGTACGTCCCGCCCAAAATGCGCTCGCGCAGCGCGAGCTTCACTGTCAGGTAGAGCGGTTCCTTCGCAACAGTTCGACGTTGAATAAGCATTACTCGAATTTGTTGCATGCGCTGTTAAAAAACAAGCTTGACGGCTCAGTAGATGCTTGTTCTGATACTTAGTATAGGAAGTCTGTCTAGATTGAACGCTATTTCATCCGAGAGCAACAGACGGTCATGAAGGAACTGGTGATTGGAATCGCGACGCCGCCCGGTATGACGGCGGCAAACGGTTACTTCAGCGCTGCTTCAGCGCTCGGCTTTGATCGTGAGGAGGGGCTCCGTTTCAAGATTTATTACGGCGAGGAACCCGGTGCCACCGCGCGTGCGCTGTGCGGCGGTGCATGTGACATTGCATCCCTTAATACAACGGTGGGCCTGCTCGGCCGGCAAGAGGGTCTGCCGATGAAAGCCGTTTATGGCAAAGCACGACGAACGCATCGTTGGTTTGCCGTGCCGCCGGGCAGCGCCATTCACTCTTTGGCCGATCTTAAGGGCAAACGCATCGCTTGTGATTTTTCGCATTTGCAGCCTCTGGCGGAAGCGGCCCTCGCCGCGGAAGGCGTAAGCGCCAAAGATTACGCGTGGGTTCCTTGGAACGGCAGCGGCATGCAAACCGGCACTATGATCGAACCGCTGCGGCGCGGCGAAATTGATGCTGTCTTCTTAATCGATTGGAACGATGGCGATTTCATCGCCGAGGGATTTCCGCTCAGACGACTTCCATCAAAAGTTCTCGATCGCATCCGACTGTCGTCATGCCTGTGGGTCTCTGAATCTTTTCTTGCGAGCGAGGGAAGGAGCATCGTTGGAGCGGGACGTGCGCTTGCTAAAGCGACAATATTTGGGCTCGAAGATGCCGAAAAAGTCGTTCGATTGATGTGGAAGCAGGAACCCGACACGCGGCCCGTGCCGCGCAATGAGGAGCGCATACTGTTTCGCGATCTGGCAATTATGAAGGCACGGCTGGAGTCCTTTCGCATTGGCCGCGATGATCCAGATACACGCTGGGGAGCGATTGATCTGGCGGAGATCGGTAAATGGCAGGACTTCATGCTGGCAAGTGGCGCTGTGAAAGCCAAATGCGATCCAAAAGATTTCTGCGACTTACGGTTTGTTGATGACTTCAATCGCTTTGATGCGGATCGGATAAGGGCGGCGGCGCATCGGATGGATATTGAAGAAACTGGCACCCAATTGCCAAAAGCGAGGAAGTCGTGAGTCGTAGGAAGTTCGTTGTTGGCGTTGCGACTCCGGAGGGCATGACGGCATCCTATGCCTATTTCATGCCCGCAATTGCCCAAGGGTTTGACCGCGACGAAGGGCTTGAATTTTCGTTCTTCTATGGCGGAGAGCCGGGCGCGACTGCGCACAGTCTTTGTGAGGGCGCCTGTGACATCGCGTGCCTCAATACCATCGTCGGGTTTATGGGGCGGTCGAATGGCTTGCCGATGGTTGCCGTTGGCAGCAAAGCCCGCCGCGCCCATCGCTATTTTGCCGTGCTTCCTGAAAGCCCCATTCGCCGTCTGGCCGATCTTAAGGGGAAGAAAATTGCTTGCGATTTTCCGCATATTCAGCCTCTTGCCGAGGCGGCCTTGGCCGCCGAAGGCGTTGAACCGGGGTCCTTCGCCTGGATGCCTTGGCACGGGTCCGGCATGAAAATAACCGACATGATTGCGCCTCTGCGGAGCGGCGAAGAGGACGCACTCTTCATTATGGACTGGACTGACGGCGACGCGCGCGCACAAGGACTAGAATTGCGCCATATTCGTTCGCGACTGCTTGAGCATATCCGCGTCTCATCCTGCTATTGGACAACAGAGAATAAGCTCGCAGCCGAGAAAGACATTCTGACCAAGGCGTTGCGTGCTATTCAAAAGAGCCTTGTGTTTTCTTTTGCTGATCCGGAGGCTTCGCTCCGGGCGATGTGGGATATTTTCCCGCAAACGCGACCTTCGGCAGCCGGTCGTGAGGAGACTTTCAGACACGATCTCGAAGTCCTTAAGGCGTGTCTTGAACCGATGCGGATCGATAGCGCAGACCCCGATTCACGTTGGTGTGCGATTCCATCGGCAGAAATGAGTGCCTGGCAAGAATTCCTGCTGAAGTCGAATATTATCCCCCGTGAACTCGATCTCACCAAGCTGTACACAACTTCACTTGTCCCTGGACTTAACGATTTCGATGCGAAGCAAATTCGCCAGACAACAACCCAACAGCATCGTTAGTGCTCGAGCATGCCGGATCATTCAGTCCTTGCACTCGGCGACGTCAAATTGCAGTCGGGCAAGCGCCTAGACGGAGCGTTTCTTGCCTATCAGACTTACGGCGTGCTGAATGCCGACAAATCTAATGCCATCGTCTTTAATACGCCGTTTGGCGCAGTCCATAGTGACATCGCATGGATGATCGGCAGCGAGATGGCACTCGACCCGAACAAATATTTCATCATCATTCCGAACATGTTCGGCAACGGTGCCTCGATATCGCCGAGCAACGCGGCGGCAGCGCAAGCGCAGGAGCGATTTCCCAATGTGACACTATACGACAGCGTCGTGCAGCAGCATCGGCTGGTAACGGATGAGCTCGGAATAGCGAGGCTTAAGCTCGTCGTTGGCTGGTCAATGGGCGGTCAGCAGGCCTACCATTGGGCGGCGCTTTTCCCTGACATGGTTGAGCGGGTCGCGCCAATTTGCGCGTCGGCAAAGACCTCGGGGCATAATTATGTTTTTCTCGACAGCCTTAAGTCGGCTCTCACGGCGGATCCCGAATTTCGTGACGGGCGCTTCTACGGCAAACCCGAACGCGGGCTCCGTGCGGTTGCCCGCGCCTATGCGGCTTGGGCAGTTTCACCAGGATTTTATCATGACTGCGTGTATCAGACGCTAGGGTTCGAAACCATCGAAGAATTTCTGGTGAAGGCCTGGGATGCTAACATGCTGCGTCGCGATCCTAACAATATGATGGCTATGTGGTGGAGTTGGCAGCATGCGGACATTAGCGAGAACGGCCGATATGGCGGCGATATTGGGAAGGCACTAGCCTCAATCCGAGCACGTGCCTTTGTAATGCCCGCGACGACCGATTGTTATTTCACAGCCGATGCCAGTTCTCGCGAAGTGGAGCAAATGCCCAACGCGCAGCTCAGGCCGATCCGTTCAGTTTGGGGTCACCGAGCTGGCAATCCGGCACAAAGCCCCGAGGATCTTAAGTTTATCAATGACGCGCTTCGCGAATTGCTGAATGCGTAGCGGGGAAATAATCATCATCAGCGAAGGTGATAAAGGAGGAGGTCATGACAGTAAGCAGGGCCGTCTTGGGTAGCGTCTTGTGCTTGATCGCCACGGTTGCGATGTCTTTTACCACGCAAGCAAAGGAAGACGATCTTTTACAGACAATTAAGGACCGCGGCGTCATGCGCGTCTGCGACGTCGATTATGCGCCTTGGAACGTCAAGAATCCGGCCACCAACCAATGGGAGGGTATCAACGTCGATATCCTCAACGAAATTGCCGGTACACTGAAGGTGAAGCTCGAACATGTTGACGCAACGTGGGCGACAGTCATCCCCAGTATGACGACTGGAAAGTGTGATTTCTCAGGGGCTGGGCTCTACATATCGCCGGCGCGTGCTCAACTGGTGACGTTTACAATGCCCTTCGCCACTGACGGCATCGGCATCTTCGTGCCTGATAACTCGACGGCTAAGACCGTTGCGGATCTCGACCAGCCAGGCAAGACCATCGTTGTGCGCTCCGGCGGATTCGAAGTTGGCGTGGCAAAAGCGCTATTCAAACACGCGACGGTCAAAGTATTAACCGCGGACCAAGCTGGCATCATTCTGCTTGAGATGGCCTCGGGACGCGCCGATGCCGGCGCTGGCGGATATTACGGCAACTTGGCCTTCCTCAAGGCCAATCCGAACGTCAAGGTGAGGGCGCTTTCCGATGACTTGCTCACCCATACCTCGATCGCCTACGCGGTGCCACCACGCGAATACTTTTTTCGCGACTGGCTGAATTCCGTAATTCTCGATCTTCAGGGGAGCGGCAAGCTGAAAGCCATTTTGACGAAATGGAGCAAGTGATTTGGGCGGCACCTCCCCGACGCAAGAGGATGGGCCGACAATGGTGAGCGACAAGGGGATCGCAAGACGAGGTACCTCGGGCCTTGCTGCTGGTGCCGCGTTCGCGCGATCCCTTCCCATTATTATCGGCCTAGGGCTCGTTGCCTGGCTTGCTTGGGGCGTGAATTGGTCGTTCGTTTCGAATCTCGACTTCACGGTCATATACAAATATCGGGTCGCGCTCTTCGAAGGTCTCGTTAATACCGTCTGGATCACCTTTGCATCGCTGCTGCTTGGTCTCATCTTAGCGATCATCTTCGCCTTGCTGGCTAATGTACGCTATGCGCCTTTGCGCTGGATCATTGTCTTCTATGTCGAGGTGTTGCGCGACGTTCCTCTCGTTGTTGCGCTGTTTTGGATTCACTTTGCGCTGCCGGTCGTCACGGGTATATCAACTTCGGTGTTCGAAAGCGGGTTCATAGCGATGGCGCTCCAGTCGAGCGCCTATCTAACCGATGCGGTGCGTGCGGGAGTTCAAGCCATTCCAAAAGGTCAGTGGGATGCCGCCGATGCCCTAGGCTTTACTACCGCGCGCAAATGGCTCGATATTATTCTCCCGCAAGCCTTTAGAATCATCATTCCGCCGCTGGCCAATATCGCGCTCGGCTATTTCAAGGCCAGTTCAGTCCTCGCGTTACTTTCGGTCGGCGAACTAACGACGGTGGCAACGCGGATCAGCAATTATACCTTTAAACCGATCGAGACCTTCACTTTTGTTGCTTTCGTCTATCTGGTGCTTGGCTATTCGCTCAGTTGGCTGACGTTCCGCCTCGAAAATCTATTCGAGACAAAGCGAATCTGAAAATGTCGTTTGATACTCAAATCGTTTGGCAAAATTTACCGTCTCTTCTTTATGGGCTACGGCTTACGATTGTAATCGTGATTCTCTCGCTGTTTTTTGCTGGTGTAATCGGCGTGTTGATCTGTGCTGGCATGCTTCTGGGTAGCCCCGTCGTGCGCCGGATCAGCGCAGACTATGTCAGTATTTTTCGAGCGCTTCCCGAGCCAATTATCATCTTTTGGCTTTACTATTGCAGTCCTCTCATTCTCAATACCAAATTGACCGCATTCGAAACCGGCGCGATCGCTCTCGCTATTCCTTCGGGCGCCTACCTTGCGGAAATCTTTCGCGCCGGAATTCAAGCTATTCCCCGCGGACAAATTGAAGCGGCTCGCGCGCTTGGGCTGCCCCCCTTCTGGCTGCTATGGGACGTGTTGGTGCCGCAAGCGTTGCGGATCATGATCCCTCCGACCCTCGGAATCGTGACGATCCTGATCAAGAATTCAGCGCTGGTGTCGGCTCTTGGCGTAGAGGAGCTATTCTATCGTGCGAATGTCCTTGGCGGACAAACGTTTCACTACTTCGAGTTCCTGACCGTCACCGCCATCATATACTTTATGCTGATCTTGCCGCTTAGTGCAGCGGTTCAGTTTCAAGAGCAGCGTCTTTCGGCAAGGCATCGATGATGTCAAGCCGACCAATAGCGAGCCCCTCTGGCGAAAGCTCCGCACCTTTCATCGTTTGCGAGAACGTACGCAAATTTTACGGCGCTTTTGAAGCACTTAAAGGTGTGTCGCTGAGTGCCGCGCGCGGCGAAGTTGTTTGCATCATTGGGCCATCCGGCAGCGGTAAGTCGACGCTCCTTCGCACTCTGAACGGACTTGAGTCGTTCGATGACGGACGCATAAGGATTGGGGATGTCGATTTGCCAGGGACACACCGGCAGATATTGGAAGTCCGCCGCGAGGTGGGCATGGTTTTTCAGAGTTTTAACCTCTTTCCGCATATGACCGTACGACGAAACGTCGCGCTTGCGCCAGTCCGTTCGCGCGGACTCTCGTGGGTGGAGGCCAACGGGCGGGCCGAACGCCTTTTGCGTCGAGTCGGAATCGTCGATCAGATCGACAAATATCCTGGTCAATTGTCAGGCGGGCAACAGCAGCGCGTCGCAATCGCCCGCGCTCTGGCCGTAGAGCCACAGGTCTTGCTGTTCGACGAGCCAACGTCATCTCTCGACCCCGAGATGGTTCAGGAGGTATTGCAGGTCATGCGCGAACTCGCCCATACGGGGATCACGATGTTGGTGGCGACGCATGAGATGGGCTTTGCACGGGAGGTTGCAGACCGCGTCGGGTTTATGGATGGAGGCACGCTGCTCCACATCGCTCCGCCACGCGAATTCTTCGACCACCGGGCCGATAAAAGACTGAGCGCCTTTCTTTCAAAGATACTCTGATTCTCATCAATGGCGATGACGCTCGAGCAATACCGGGAGTACGACGCGCTCGATCTCTCCGAACTGGTGCGGCGAGGAGACGTGTCGTCGGCAGAACTGACCGATTGCGCCTTAAAGGCAATTGAGCGCCTCAATCCCGTGCTCAATGCCGTGGCCATGGTGCGACGCGATGCTGCTACCGCCGCCGTCCGCGAGGCCGATCCAGACGGGCCTCTCTACGGCGTGCCGTTCTTGCTCAAAGACACCAGCGTTAGTCTCTCTGGCGTGCCCACTGAGTATGGCAGCCGCTACTTCAAAGGTTATACGCGGAATTACGACAGCGAGATTGTGCGTCGGTATAAGAAGGCGGGATTTGCCATCATCGGCAAAACGAACTGCTCGGAATGCGGAAGCTCTTGCTCGGCGGAGAATGCCGCCAATGGCCGTCTGCACAATCCGTGGGACCTGAAACGAATTCCCGGTATTTCAAGTGGCGGATCGGCAGCTGCCGTCGCAGCAGGCATTGTGCCGGCGGCGCACGCGACCGATGCCGGCGGATCAATTCGAGGGCCGGCATCGTGGTGCGGCCTAGTTGGTTTGAAGCCGACCCGCGGCCGTATTTCGTATGCGCCGGACGCTGGAGAGCATTGGAGTGGTTTGGGGACCCAACATGTCGTCAGCCGATCAGTCCGCGATTCAGCAGCGATTCTTGATTATACGGCTGGTTTTATCGCGGGCGATCCGTACAGCATAGATCCGCCCACCCAGCCATATCTTGCGGCAGTCACGCGAAAACCGGGCCGATTACGAATCGGCTTTGCCACGGATTGGCTTGACACAAAAGCGTTTGCCGAGGAGACGCGCCACGCGATCATTGTGACAGCACGGCTGCTGGAACAGTTGGGACACGACATTGAAGAAGCATCGCCTAAATGGGATGCTGCCTTGATGGGTGAAGCGATGGGTAGCATTGCTGCTTGCGCGCTCGCTGAGCTGGTGATCCAACGTGAAAAGGAAATAGGTGTATCGCCGACAGTGGAGACAATGGAACGAGCCAACCTTGCTCTACTTGAGCAGGGCAGCCAATTGAGCGCAGTTCAGCTTGCTGCAGCATTGAAGAAGGTCAACTCTGTCAGCCGATCGTTTGCTGCCTTCTTTGAAACTCGCGATATTTGGCTGACACCGACGATGAGTGACGTAGCGCCACTTGTGGGATACCTCGATTCAAATACCGCGAACGTGGAGCTACTCGTCAAACGTTTCTCTGAGCTCTATCGGTTCAATTCAATCTACAATGCGTCCGGGCTGCCGGCGATCAGCCTTCCGCTGCACAGTTCGCGCGACGGACTTCCGATCGGGATGATGTTCGGTGCGGGCTTCGGCAAGGAGGGACTTTTGTTTCAACTTGCCGGACAATTAGAGCAGGCGTTGCCATGGAAGGATCGTCATCCTTTTTATGGCCTTTGGAAAGATTCATAGCTTGGAATTGTCGGTCTAGCGACAAAGAAACCGGATCCCGGTTCTGCAGCGCGCACGGCGTCACTTCGGTTCGCGCTGCGCTACGTCCGGGACGCGCGTCCAGCTTGCCTCGAATCGAGTGAATTGACATTCATTCGTTCGACATGCCCTATCGCCGTACCGAAAGTGTCATCCGGCGGCTCGCCGCCCGCGAACAGGCTATCCTCGACGCCGCGCGGATCGAGGCGGCGCGGGGCGGCATGGCGGCGGTCCAGATCATCCCGGTCGCCGGGCGCGCCGGCATCGCGACCGGCACGGTCTATCGCTATTTCCCGGCCAAGGCCGATCTCGTCTCCCAGCTTATCGCCGACGTCGCCGAGCGTGAGCTCGACGCCATGCGCGCGGCGGCCGGCGCTGCGCCCGGCCCGCTGTCGGCGCTGGCGGCCGCGATCGCCACGTTCGCGGCGCGGGCCATGAGCGAGCGCAAGCTGGCCTGGGCGGTGATGGCGGAGCCGGCCGAGCCGGAAGCCGACGCGGCGCGTCGGGATTTCCGGGCCGCGCTGTCGGATGAATTGCAGCAGCGCATGCGGGTCGCGATCGTGCGCGGATATCTGCCCGGGCAGGACGTGACGATCGCCGCGCCGGCTATCGTCGGCGCGCTGCTCGAAGGCTTGATCGGTCCGATGGCCCCGGCTGTCGATGACGATCCGGCGAAGACGCGCGAGGCGGTGCAGACCGCCACCTTGCTCTGCCTGCGCGCGCTCGGCGTCGGCGATGCCCGCGCGTTCGGGCTGGTGGCCCAGCTTCCTCTCGGCCGCCGCGACTGAGCGGGATGATATCAAGTCGAATCGAGGCGTCGGAATGTCACGCGAGCCCAAGCTTCAGCGTCGCACGCTTGACTCCGGCCTCGCCGGCGTCGTCGGCGATGCCGAAGCCGAGCTCCCTGCACATCTGCAGCATGGTCAGGTTCTCGCTGAGCACTTCGCCGTGCACGCTCGCAAGACCCTTCCGCCTGGCGTAGTCGATGATGTGCTGCATGAGCAGCCAGCCGAGGCCGTGGCCCTTGAGCGACGAGCGGACCAGCACGGCGAATTCGCCGCCTTTGCCGTCGGGATCGTCGTGCAGCCGGGCGACGCCGAGCATCTCGCCGTTGCCGCCGATGGCGATGAAGGCCATGGCTTTGGCCGGATCGTAATGGGTGAAATGCGCGATCATCTCCGGCGTCAGCGTTGCGATCGGCGCGAAGAACCGTAATCGCAGGTCGTCCGCCGTCACGTGGGCGAAGAAGTCCGGATAAAGTGCAGCGTCAGCCGGCGTGAGCGGACGAATCGTCACGCGCGCGCCGTCGCGCAATGTTCCGGTCCAGACCGGTGGAGCCGCCGTCAATGCGACATCAGCGTCGGCACCGTCATCGACGACAGAATGCCGCGCGTCGCGCCGCCCAGCACGAACTCCCGCAGCCGCGAATGGCCATAGCCGCCCATGACCATGAACGTGGTGTCGGAATCGGCGGCATAGGACAGGAGCGTGTTGGTGACATCGAGGTCCGGCGCGGTCAGCCGCTTCACATCGACCTTGAGGCCGTGTCGCGCCAGATGCTTGCCGAGATCGACGCCCGGAATTTCGTCTTTCTTGCCGGGATCGTTGCCGACGATCACGATCTCGACCTGCCTGGCCTGTTTCAGAAACGGCATCGCATCGCCGATGGCGCGCGCCGCGGCCTGGCTGCCGTCCCAGCACACCATGACATGATCGAGATCGATGCCCTTCTTCTGGATGAAGGGAACGACGACAACCGGTCTGCCCGCGCCGAACAGGACGCCTTCGGCGATCGTCTCTTCGACGGCCGTGCGGTCCGGCTCGGCCTGACCAACGACGGCGAGGTCAAACCGGCGCGCCAGCCTCGTTATCCTGTCGGTCGCGCCGCCGATGCTGTCGTTCGCCGTCAAGGTCTCGTACGAGACGGCGGCGCGCTTCGCCGCCTGCTCGAACTGGGTCAGCGCCTTCCTGGCGAAGGCGTCTGCCTCGCGGCGCTGGGACTCGATGAACTCGGGCGGGATGCCGCCCATGACCGCGCCGGGAATGACCGGGTCGTAAACGAAGCCGACTCCGAGCACGTGGGCCTCGAAAGCCTCCGCGATGGAGATCGCGTAGGGGCCGGCTTTGTCAGTGATGCCGTCACCGACGCTCAGACTGACGATGAGGTCCTTGATCATTCCTCTTCTCCCGAGGGCTGCTATATACTGTCTCTAAAAACAGCATGACCGCACAGATAGCCTTGATCGAGGTCAACCTCGGGAGAGCCTATTTCTTTTTGCCGTTGGCGTCGAACTGCGACAAATAGGCCCAAAGGTTCTCGGCTTCCTTCTCGTTCTTGATGCCGGGGAAAGTCATCTTGGTGCCGGGAATCTTGGCTTGCGGACCCTTGATGTATTCGAGGAACTGCTTCTTGTTCCAGGTGATGCCGGACTTCAGGTTGGCGTCCGAATAATGGTAACCCGGCGCGGTGCCGGAATGGCGGCCGTCGAGGCCGTTGAGCTCCGGCCCGACCTTGTTTTTGGCACCTTCGCCGATCGAATGGCAGGGAAAGCATTTCTTGAACGATTGCTCGCCCGCCGACACATCCTCGGCGTGGGCCGCTATAGTCGAAACGGCAAAAGCTGCGGCAAGGACGGCCGTCCGGATCAACATGTATTCCCTCCTCTGAATATGACATTGGTCATGATGCCGTCGCCCGGCTCTTTTTCGATGGCGTTGTAAGAGCTATGTGTCAACCTGTTTCGTTTGCCGCGACCGCCTGGGATTGCCGATGAAGATGCCCGAACCCGACCGCAACGTGCTGGCCCGCCGCGCCCGCATCGTTGCCGCTTTGTCCGCCATCGTGCCGGGCGAGGGCGTGATCGCGGGCGAGCGCGAGATGCGGCCCTACGAGTCCGACGGGCTGACCGCGTACCGGCAGCTTCCGATGGTCGTGGTGCTGCCGGAGACGACGCAGCAGGTCTCGCAGGTCCTGAAATACTGCTACGACGAAGGCATCAAGGTGGTGCCGCGTGGCGCCGGCACCTCGCTGTCGGGCGGCGCGCTGCCGCTCGAAGACGGCGTGCTGCTCGGCATGGCGAAATTCAACCGCGTGCGCGAGGTCGATTTCGACAACCGCGTCGCGGTGGTCGAGCCCGGCGTCACCAATCTCGCGGTGTCAGCCGCGGTGGCGCACGAGGGCTTCTACTACGCGCCCGATCCGTCCTCGCAGATCGCCTGCACCATCGGCGGCAACATCGCCGAGAATTCCGGCGGCGTGCATTGCCTCAAATACGGCATGACCACCAACAACGTGCTCGGCTGCGAGATGGTGCTGATGAACGGCGAAATAATCCGCCTCGGCGGCAAGCATCTCGACGCGCCGGGCTATGACCTGCTCGGCGTCGTCACCGGCTCGGAGGGCCTACTCGGCATCGTCACCGAGGTGACGGTGCGCATCCTCCGGAAGCCCGAGACGGTGCGCGCGCTGATGGTCGGCTTCCCGCGCTCGGAAGATGCCGGCGCCTGCGTCGGCGCCATCATCGGCGCCGGCATCATTCCCGGCGGCATGGAGATGATGGACCGGCCAGCCATCCGCGCCGCCGAGGACTTCGTCCACGCCGGCTATCCGCTCGATGTCGAGGCGCTGCTGATCGTCGAGCTCGACGGCCCGGGGCCGGAGGTCGATCACCTGTGCGGCCGCGTCGAGGCCATCGCCAAGGCGTGTGGCGCGGTGTCGTGCCAGGTGTCGCAGTCGGAGGAGCAGCGCCTGCTGTTCTGGGCCGGGCGCAAGGCGGCGTTTCCGGCGGTCGGCCGCATCTCGCCGGACTATTACTGCATGGACGGCACCATTCCGCGCGGCAAGCTGCCGCTGGTGCTCGAGAAGATGAAGGAGATGTCGCGGCGTTACGGCTTGCGCGTCGCCAACGTGTTCCATGCCGGCGACGGCAACCTGCATCCGCTCATTCTCTACGACGCCAACGTTCCGGGCGAGATCGAGAAGGCCGAGGCGTTCGGCGCCGAAATCCTCACGCTGTGCGTCGAGGTCGGCGGCGTGCTCACCGGCGAGCACGGCGTCGGGGTCGAGAAGCGCGACCTGATGCCGGCGATGTTCTCCGAGACCGATCTCGACCAGCAGCAGCGCGTCAAATGCGCCTTCGACGAGAAGGGGCTGCTCAATCCGGGCAAGGTGTTTCCCACGCTGCATCGCTGCGCCGAGCTCGGCCGCATGCACGTCTCGGGCGGCAGGCTGCCGTTTCCCGACATTCCGCGGTTCTGACCGGCCATGGCCGACACCCTCAAGCCGCGTGACGCCAGGGACGTCGAGGAGGCCGTGCGCTTCGCGCTCGGCAACGGAACGCCGCTCGAGGTCGTCGGCCGCGGCTCGAAGCGCGCTATCGGCCGGCCGGGCCAGACCGACCTGACGCTCGACCTGTCGGACCTTTCGGGCGTCACGCTCTACGAGCCGGACGAATTGATCCTCTCCGCCAAAGCCGGAACGCCGATCGCCGAGATCGAGGCGCTACTGGCGAGCCGTCATCAGGAGCTGGCGTTCGAGCCGGCGGATTACGGGCCGTTGCTCGGCGGCGCGGCGGGCGAAGGCACCATCGGTGGCGTCATCGCCACGAATCTCTCCGGTCCGCGCCGCATCAAGGCCGGCGCCGCACGCGACCACTTCCTCGGCGTGCACGGCGTCACCGGCCGCGGCGACAGCATCAAGTCCGGCGGCCGCGTGGTGAAGAACGTCACCGGCTACGACCTGTGCAAGGTGCTGGCGGGCTCGTGGGGCACGCTGGCGGCGATGACCGAGGTCACGGTCAAGGTGCTGCCGAAAGCCGAGACCGAGGCGAGCATCGTCGTCCATGGCCTCGACGACGCGCAGGCCGCCAGGGCGATGGCGGCGGCGCTCGGCTCGCCGTTCGACGTGTCTGGCGCGGCGCATCTGCCCGATCACGTCACGTCGCATTTCGGCGTCTTGCCCGACGCGCGTGCGGCCACCGTGCTGCGCCTCGAAGGCTTCGCGCCGTCGGTCGCGCACCGCAGCGAGGCGCTCAGCACGCTGATGAAGCCGTACGGCGAGCGCGCGGTGCTGACGCAAGCGCAATCGCAGGCGTTATGGCGCGACATCCGCGATGTCCGGCCGTTCGCCGCCGGCGACAATGCGGCGCGGCCGCTGTGGCGCGTCTCGGTGACGCCGGGAGAGGCGCACAAGGTTGCAGCGGCGATCACGCCGGCGGCGCAGATGGTCTACGACTGGGGCGGCGGCCTGATCTGGAGCGCGATGCCGTTCGCCGACGAGCCGGACTCCGCCGCGATCCGCGGCGCGGTCGCCGCGGCTGGCGGCCACGCCACCCTGATCCGTGCGGCGGCTGCGGTGCGCGCCAGCGCCGAGGTGTTCGAGCCGCAGGCGCCGGGCCTCGCCGCGCTCGGCAAGCGCATCAAAGACAGCTTCGATCCCAAGGGCGTGCTCAATCCGGGCCGCATGTATGCGGGGGTGTGATGGTGTTTGACCGTGTCATATCTCCCGGTGTCGTCCCCGCGAAAGCGGGGACTCATACGCCGTGCCCTATCGAGAGGGCGCGGCGTATGAGTCCCGGGCCTCGCTTGCGCCCGCCCGGGACGACATCGATTTTTTCTGGCGCGTGCGAGGTTTAGACCGATGCAGACCAGCTTCACCCTCGCGCAACTGGCCGATCCGCAGACCGCGGAATCCGAGAAGATCCTGCGCGCCTGCGTGCATTGCGGCTTCTGCACCGCGACCTGCCCGACCTATGTCACGCTCGGCGACGAGCTCGATTCGCCGCGCGGCCGCATCTACCTCATCAAGGACATGCTGGAGAATTCGCGCGACGCGACCCGCGACGTCGTCAAGCACATCGACCGCTGCCTGTCCTGCCTCGCTTGCATGACGACGTGTCCAGCGGGCGTCCATTACATGCATCTCGTCGATCATGCCCGCGAGCATATCGAGAAGACCTACAAGCGCCCGCTGTTCGATCGCGCGCTGCGCGGCCTGCTGGCGCGGACGCTGCCTTATCCGTCGAAATTCCGCCTGGCGCTGGTCGCCGGCCTGATCGCGCGCCCGTTCGCGCCGCTGTTCGGCGCCGTCGGCCTTAGCCGCGTCGCCGCGATGCTGCGACTCACCCCGCGCGGCAGGATCGCGCCGCCGCAGGACCGCACCGGCACGGTCTATCCGGCGCAGGGCGTCAGGCGCGGCCGCGTCGCGCTGCTCAACGGCTGCGTCGCGCCGGTGCTGTCGCCGTCGACGCACGAGGCGACCATCCGGCTGCTCAACCGGCTCGGCGTCGAGGTCGTCATCGCGGCGGGCGAGGCGTGCTGCGGCTCGCTGGTGCATCACATGGGCCGTGAGAGCGAGGCGTTGGCGCAGGCCCGCAACAACATCGACGCCTGGACGCGCGAGATCGACGGCCAGGGAGACAACAAGGGCCTCGACGCCATCCTGGTCAACGTGTCGGGCTGCGGCACCACCATCAAGGACTACGGCTTCATGCTGCGCACCGACGACGCCTATGCCGCCAAGGCGGCCAAGGTCTCGGCGCTGACGCTCGATATCAGCGAGTATCTGGCCAAGCTGGACCTGCCGGCCTCGCAGGCGCCGGCGCTGACGGTGGCCTATCACGCCGCCTGTTCGCTGCAGCACGGCCAGAAAGTCGTCCGCCAGCCGAAAGAATTGCTGTCCAGGCTGGGTTTCATTGTAAAAGAGGTTCCCGAATCACATTTGTGCTGCGGCTCGGCGGGCACCTACAATATCCTCCAGCCGCACCTTGCGAATGCGCTGCGCGACCGCAAGGTCGCGCACATCAGGTCGGTCGGCCCGGATGTGATCGCCGCCGGAAATATCGGCTGCATCATGCAGATCGGGTCAGCGGCGGATGTCCCGGTTGTGCATACCGTCGAGCTGATCGATTGGGCGACGGGCGGTCCGCTGCCGGACGCGTTGGCGGGAGTCGAGTTTGGTCAATCGGCTGCGTCCGCCGCGGACACGCGTCAGGCAACCAGCGAGCTGGTGGGAGGAGCATGATGGCCAAAGCGACGAAAGCGAAAGAAAAAACCGCGAAGGGAAAGAGCGGGCCGGGCAAGGCCGCGCCGGACAACGCCGCGCGAGGCAAGGCGGCGGCGAAGGCTGCGCCGAAGACGATGCCGAGCAAGGCGGCGCCGGACAGGGTCGTGAGCAAGAGCAAGACGCCGCCCGCGGCGAAAGAGAAGGCCGCGCCGGAACAAAAGCCCGCCAAAGCCGGCTTCTTCGAAAGCCTCCTCAAGCTGTTCCGCTGACCGGCCGGGGGCGTTCCATCGGATGGCCAGTCGCCGCCGGACCAGCAAGAAGACAAGAGCCAATAGTCGGGTCGCGGGGCGCAAGCCAGCGAAGGTGACGCGCAAGCCGGCGGCGCAGTCGGCTTCGAAGGCGGCATCGAAGCGCCCGGCCAAAGCTGCGCGCCAGGCTGCGCCGCGAGCGAAGGCCAGGCGCCCCGCTGCCAAGCCGGTCATCGACAAGGACCGCGAGAAGACGCTGGCCGCGGTAGCGGCCAGATCAAAGAAGCCACGTCCGCCCTGGAAGCTCCAGTCGAAGCCAAAGCCGAAGCCCGCGCCTGATGTTGCGCCGCAGCCGCCTCTGCCGATCGAAGCCGGGGTCGTGGTGCGCGGCCATCTCGGCCCACGCTACGAGGAGATTTTCACACCGGAGGCGCTGGCCTTCCTCGGCGCGTTGCACCGGACCTTCGAGCCGGTGCGCAAGCAACTGCTCGCCGCGCGCATAGAGAAGCAGCGCCGTTATGACGAAGGCGCGCTGCCGGATTTCCTGCCGGAGACGGCGGCGATCCGCGCCGGCAACTGGACGGTCGCGCCGATCCCCGACGATCTGCAGAACCGGCGCGTCGAGATCACTGGCCCGGTCGACCGCAAAATGATCGTCAACGCGCTCAATTCCGGCGCGACCCACTACATGGCGGACTTCGAGGACGCCAATTCGCCGACCTGGACGAACGTCGTCGAAGGCCAGATCAACCTGCGCGACTACTGGGCCGGTGAGATCGGCTTCACCGATCCGCAAAGCAGGAAACGCTACGATGTCGGCCTGATCCGCGCCGTGCTGATCGTGCGGCCGCGCGGCTGGCATCTCGACGAGGTGCACCTCACGGTCGACGGCGAGCCGATGTCGGCCTCGCTGTTCGACTTCGGCCTCTACTTCTTCCACAACGCGCAGAAGCAGATCTACAGCGGCAGCGGGCCTTACTTTTATCTGCCGAAGATCGAGAGCCACGCCGAGGCGCGGCTATGGAACGACGTGTTCCTGTTCGCGCAGAAGCACATCAACGTCTGGCCCGGCACCGTCAAGGCGACGGTCCTGATCGAGACGCTGCCGGCGGCGTTCGAGATGGACGAGATCCTGTGGGAGCTGCGCGAGCACATCGCCGGCATGAATGCCGGGCGCTGGGACTACATCTTCTCCTTCATCAAGACTTTCGCGAAACATCCGGGTTTCATCCTGCCCGACCGCTCGCAGATGGTAATGGGCAAGGCATTCCTTGGCGCCTATGCCGACCTGCTGGTGAAGACCTGCCATCGCCGCGGCGCGTTCGCGATGGGCGGCATGGCCGCGCAGATCCCGATCAAGGGCGACGAGGCGGCGAACGGCGCCGCCTTCGCCAAGGTGCGCGAGGACAAGGAGCGCGAGGTCGGCGAGGGCTATGACGGCACCTGGGTCGCGCATCCCGATCTGGTGCCGGTGGCGAAGGACGTGTTCGACCGGCTGATGCCGCAGCCGAACCAGCTCGACAGGCTGCGCGAGGACGTCAATGTCACGCGCGACGACCTGCTGCGCATCCATGACGGCACGAGGACGGAGGAGGGCTTCCGCCTCAACATTCGCGTCGGCGTGCAGTATCTGGAGGCCTGGCTCGGCGGCCGTGGCGCGGTGCCGATCTATCATCTGATGGAGGACGCGGCGACGGCGGAAATCTCGCGCGCGCAGATCTGGCAGTGGCTCAGATACGGCGCCGTGCTCGACACCGGCATGACCTGCTCGCGCGCCTTTTTCGAGCGCGCCATGCACGAGGAGATACTCAGGATCAAGGACGAGGTCGGCGCGCGTCATTTCAGCGGCGGCCGCTTCGCAGAGGCGGAGAAGCTGTTCCGCCAGCTCGTGCTCGGCAAGGAGTTCGTTCCGTTCCTCACCATTCCGGCCTATCCGCTGATCGCGTGAATTGGCGATGATGGCGGATGAGGCGAGGCCTTCATCCGCCGCATCCTGACAATCTGACCGGAAATGATTCCGGGTTTCCAAACTCGTGTCCC
This sequence comes from Pseudolabrys sp., assembly GCA_029980465.1. Classification (GTDB taxonomy): domain Bacteria; phylum Pseudomonadota; class Alphaproteobacteria; order Rhizobiales; family Xanthobacteraceae; genus Pseudolabrys. The sequence continues at coordinate 662,567 of JARYIJ010000001.1, read as the reverse complement.
GGGCGCAGCGCAGCGTGAAACGGTGCGCTGCAGACCCGGGATCCCGGTTTCTTTACAGTATAACCGGGGTCCCGGCTCTGCGGTGCATCACTTCGCCATAGCGCGAGCAAGGGCGCTTATGGCTCGTGCTGCACCGCGTCCGGGACACGTCGTTGATCTTGACGGGCTCTTTTCGGCCGGGGCCTCATGGTTCGAGACGCGCCTGCGGCGCTCCTCACCATGAGGATCAAGGCGCTTTTACATTCTCGGTCTCGTATCTGGGCTGGTCCGGTGATCCCGTTTGGCAGCAATACACTCGGACGTCATGCCCGGGCTTGACCCGGGCATCCATGAGGCATCGCTCCACACGCGGGCTTACGTAAGGCGGCACTTGTTACACGGCCTCATGGATCGCCGGGTCAAGTTTACGACCGGGCCGCGCTTCCGCGCGGACCCGGTTGCCCGGCGATGACAGTCAGAGAACGGTTCGCGGCCCCACACCGCCTCATCCTGAGGAGCCGCGCGAGCGCGGCGTCTCGAAGGAGAGGCGGCCCGTGCATTGTGTACGCCGGGCCTCATGGTTCGAGACGCGCCACGCAAGTCGGCCTTGGCCGACTTGCGCATAACTCACCGATGTCGGGTAAACCCGACATCGGGGCGCTCCTCACCATGAGGAGATGGGCTTGCCTATCTCTTGACAATATTCCTAAGAGGACTATAGTCACACGGTCCGGTCCCTCGAAGGGCGCCATCTAGAGGCGTGCTGATGGCGGGGCCGGATGCGGTGCCTGCGGGTGGGTTTCGCAAGCCCATCCCCGGGAGGCCCGGGACCCCGCCCGACGGGCATGACGACCCGTCCGCAGGGAGCCTGCTTAAGCCGGGACCCAAATTGTCCTGGCGAAGCGCGGCCCTGGGTCTGCGGACAGGCTGCGGCCTTCCGCGAAGCCGCGATGGAGCGCCGAGGGGCGTGTGCATCTCGCCAGATGCACGGCACGCCTCGCCAGGCGTGTGGGACTCCTCTCGCCAGGAGTCCCGATGGTGCGCCGCTCGGCGCTCCATTCCCTTCGCTCTTTCGCGAAGGGAAAAGGCTTGTCCCCGCGGAGGCGGGGAAAAGAAACGGCGTACCCCCGCGCAGCCAACAACAGGGGCGATGGCGCTTGCCTGCACTGCTCCTTTCGCACGTGCTAACGCCTTGCCAGTGCTCGCATTCCGGTCGCGTTGCATCGGCGGGGCGAGGCGAATAGCATCCGGCGCAACAACGGGGCGCGACCCAGGCGCGTTCAAGCGCCACAAGGAGGAACTTGCATGCCGTACAACATTCTCATCATGGGCGCAGCCTACGGCTCGTTGCTCGCCTCGAAGATGCTGTTCGGCGGCCACAGGATCCATCACGTCTGCCTGCCGGCGGAAGCCGATCTCATCAATGCCGAGGGCTTTCGCGTGCGCCTGCCGGTGCGCGGCCGCAAGGACCCCGTCATCCTCGATTCCCGCAAGCTGCCGGGCAAGGTAACGGCGGGCGGCGCCGCCGGCGTCAATCCCAAGGATTACGATCTGGTCGGCCTGGCGATGCAGGAGCCGCAGTACCGCTCGCCGGGCGTGCGCGAACTGCTTGACGCGGTGGCGAAGTCGAAAGTGCCGTGCATGTCGATCATGAACATGCCGCCGCTCGCCTACATGAAGCGCATCCCCGGCCTCGACGCCGAAGCGCTCAAGCCCGCCTATACCGATCCGACCGTGTGGGACAATTTCGAGCCCGGCGCCATCACGCTGTGCAGCCCCGATCCGCAGGCGGTGCGTCCGCCGGACGAGAAGGTCAACGTGCTTCAGGTCACGCTGCCGACCAACTTCAAGGTGGCGCGCTTTGACAACGATCAGCAGACCGCGATCCTGCGCCAGATCGAGAAGGACATCGACGCCGTGCGGTTCGATCCGGGCGACGGCAGCAGGATCGAGCTGCCGGTCAAGCTGCGGGTCTACGATTCGATTTTCGTGCCGCTCGCCAAGTGGGCGATGCTGCTTGCCGGCAACTACCGCTGCATCACCAAGGACGGCATGCGCACCGCGCAGGAGGCCGTGCACTCGAACCTCGAGGAGTCGCGCTCGGTCTACAACTTCGTGTTCGACCTGTGCGTCAAGCTCGGCGCCAATCCCAACGATCTCGTGCCGTTCGAGAAATACGCCGCGGCGGCGGAAAGCCTGACCCGGCCGGCCTCGGCGGCGCGCGCGCTGCAGAATGGCGCCCCGAACATCGAACGCGCCGACAAGCTGGTGCAGCTCATCGCCCGCCAGAAGGGCATGAGCAATCCGGTAGTCGATCAGATCGTGGCGCTGGTGGACAGCCGGCTCGAGGCAAACCGCAAGAAAGCCGCGGCCTGAAGGTTCCGCAGGGATTGCAGTACGGCGGGGCCCCACCGGGCCTCGCCGTTTTCCTTGTGCGAATCGTTTCACGGCAATCCGGCTTTGACGGTTGAGGATTCGCGTTCAAGGCAATTGTGCTTTTCCGATCACACCCGCAATTCAATGTGACGGCGCGTCGTCGGCAAGAGACCGTTTCGCCTAATAAGGCAGCAATTGCCATTGTTTTCGTCTTGCCGCTGTTCGAGTCCCTTCGGACATTGGCCGCGTCATGCACGTCGCGTGGCGCGCGGGCCGACTGCGAGTCGTCATCACGACGCAAGCTCCGTACGCCCTGGCGATGAGCACGTGCAGACCGGCAATCCGGTCGAACTGCAAAGGGGGCAGGGTCAATGAAGAACGTCGTTTTGTCCGCGGTCGCTGTATTCGCCGGCTTGGCAGCCGCGCCGGTTGTCGCCGCGGATGTGCCGGTCAAGGCCAAGCCGGCCGTCGCCGCGCCGGCGCCGAGCCAGTGGGATGTGCTGTTCGGGGTTGCCTTCACGTCCGATTACATTCTGCGCGGCGTCTCGCAGTCGGCGCACAAGCCGGCCATCCAGGGTTATACCGAGCTCGATTTCAAGCCGGCCGACTGGCTCACGCTCTATACGGGCGTGTGGGGCTCGAGCCTCTACTCGTCCTTCGCGAACGCGGAGTTCGATATCACCGCAGGCGCCCGTTTCTCGTGGGGCAACTTCGGCCTCGATGTCGGTATCGTGAACTACCAGTATCCCGACAGCACCGCGAACGGCTTCGGCGATTACACCGAATTCTACGCCAAGCCGTCGTACAAGGTCGCGGACTGGCTGACGATCGGCGCCATCGTCGACGGCGGCAACGACTTCAACAACAAGTACAACATCGCGGGTCCGTGGCTCGGCAACGGCAATGCCGGCTACTATTCGGCCAATGCGGTCATCACGCTGCCGTGGCATCCGATTGCCGACGTGAATCTTTCGATCAACCCGGAGATCGGGCGCCAGTGGTACGGCTCGGGTCCGAACACCACGCTCGGCGTGCAGAGCTATACCTACTGGGACGTCGGTTTCGATATCAACTACAAGGTCTTCACGCTCGACCTTCGTTACTGGGGTACGAACACCAGCGGTTCGGTCGCCAGCGGCGGCAATGCGATCTGCTTTGTCGGCGGCGCCGGCAATGCGGGCAAGGATGCTTGCGAAGGCAAGTTCGTCGCCATGCTCAAGTTCGACACGGCCCTCTCGGCGATCAAGTAACGCGGCTCCGTATTCGGGTCTGACATCAATCGGGCGGCGGTCCGGACCGGATCGCCGCCGAATGTCCGGCATCGGCCTAGGTCATCGACTCATTAAAACGCATCCAAATTCGTATAGATGCGAGTTTGATGGATGCGAGATAGTTGTCGTCGCGCTTATCGTAGCGGGTTGCGACGGCTCGAAAATGCTTAAGCTTGTTGAAGAAGCGCTCGACGAGATTGCGCTTGCGATAGAGCCTCTTGTTGAACGGCGGCAAGTTCACCCGGTTGGGCATGAGCTTGACATTGGCGCATGCGCCGCGTGTGGCAAGCTCCAGCCGCAGGGCGTCGGAGTCGTAGCCGCGGTCGGCCAGCAAGATGTCGCCTCGGCCCAGCGAACCCAGCATGCCGTTTGCGCTGCGCCCGTCATGCGCCTGGCCCTCGGTGATCTTCAGCAGGATTGGCAGTCCGCAGGCATCGACAAGGGCATGGATTTTGGTGGTCAGCCCGCCCCGCGAGCGACCCATGCAACGGGATCGCGCCGCTTTTTTTGACCGTTGGCGGCGTGCTGATGCACTCGGATCGACGACGAGTCGATCATCTGCAGCGTGCCGTCGTAAGCCTTCGAAACCGCCTGCAGGATGCGATCCCAGACGCCTGCCTTGCGCCAACGGTTGAAGCGGTTCACGCAGGTCGTGTACGGACCGTAGCGCTCGGGGATATCCGCCCAAGGCGCGCCGGTGCGCAGCCGCCAGAATATCCCGTTGAGCACCCGCCGGTCGTCCACCCGCTTCACGCCCCGCACCTTGTTCGGCAACAGCGGCGCTATCACAGACCATTCGAAATCCGTCAGATCAAAACGGGCCATTCAAACCTCCATCGCTGGAGCTTTGAATCACGGTTCGCCAAAAAACGGAATCCTATTTATGAGTATGTGACCTAGGCCGCCGGCTGCGCGCTCGCCGCCTCGCGGACTTCGAACTGCGTGCCGTTGCGGTTCAGCGTCAACTGACGGTCGTGGAACGCCTTGAGCGTGCCGCGGTGGCCGATCGAGATGATGGCGGTATTTTTCAGCCGCTCGTCGAGCAGCCGATAGAGCGCGGCCTCCGACGGTTCGTCGAGCGAGGCGGTGGCCTCGTCGAGGAACAGGAAGTCCGGCTGATACAGGATAGCGCGCGCGATGCCGAGACGCTGCTGCTCGCCGAGCGACAGCATGCGGTTCCAGTGCGCTTCCTCGCCGATACGTGCGACCAGCGCGGGCAGCCCGACCGCGGTGATGGCTTCGACGATCCGGGTCTCGTCGATCGCGCCCGGCTCCGCGGGATAGATCACCGCGGCGCCGAGCGGCGCGATCGGGAAATACGGCCGCTGCGGCAGCATCATGACCTTGGCGTTTTTCGGAATGGCGACGGTGCCGGAGCCGAACGGCCAGATGCCGGCCATTGCGCGGAACAAGGTGGATTTGCCGGATCCGGACGGTCCGGTAACCAGGACGTGTTCGGCGCCAGAAAAGGCGAGATCGTCAGCCGCGACCAGCGGCGTACCGGTGGGCAGGCGGACGGCGAGGTCGTCAACCGTGACCGCCTTTGCATCCACGGTCTTATGCGCGATGACCGGCGCTGTGACGGCGGCGGCCTCGGCGAGCTCGATCGATTTGTCGAAGCCATCGAGACGCTCGATCACCGCGCGCCACTCGGCAAGCGAGCGATACGCCGTGATGAAGAACGACAAGGCGCCTTGCACGCTGTTGAAGGCGGATGCCGTCTGCATCAGGCCGCCGAGCTGCACCGCGCCGGCGAAATAGGCCGGGCTGACGACGATGAAAGGAAACACCGACGACACCTGCGAATAGCCGGCGGTCAGGAAGGTCAGCTTCTTCTGGCGCAACATGATCGCGATCCAGTTGCTCACGATGCTGGAGAAGCGGCTGAGCAGCCGCTCGCGTTCGGCATCCTCGCCCTCGAGCAGGGCGATCTGCTCCGAGTTCTCGCGCACGCGCACCAGATTGAAGCGGAAGTCGGCCTCATAGCGCTGCTGCATGAAGTTGAGCCGGATGAGGGCGCGGCCGATGAGATGCGTGAGGATCGTGCCGACGAATGCGTAAACCAGCGCGACCCAGAACAGGTAGCCGGGAATTGCGATGGTGGTGCCGAACAGGGTCAGCGGCGCCGCGTTCGACAAGCTCCACAGGATGAAGGCGAACGAGATCAGCGTAACGATCGAGTTCAGCAGGCCGAGACCGATTGGCAAAACGCCGCCGGCTGCTGGCCCGCCGCCGATGAACGAGTTGATGTCTTCGGCGATGCGCTGGTCCGGGTTGTCGGCGGCGTCGCCAAGCAACTGCATGCGGTAGTGGTTGGGGCCGTTGAGCCAGCGCTCGAGATAGACCTTTGTCATCCAGCGCCGCCAGCGGATAACCAGCCACTGATTGAGATAGAGCTGGTAGACGGCAAGCACGATGTAGATCGCCGCCAGCACGCAGAAGTACTCAAGCTGATAGATGAAGGTCGCCCAGTTCTTCTGCTGCAGGGCGTTGTAAAAAGTGTTGTTCCACTGGTTGAGCAGCACGTTGATGCCGACGATCGCCAGCTCGATCGAGACGACGGCGGCGAGCAGAATGCCGCCCGGCCAGCGGTCCTCGGATTTGAAATAGGGAATGGCGAGCCGCCAGATGGTGGCAAGGGTAGCGAAGAAGCCGGTCACGGTGATCTCCTGTGGCGCCGCGACCGCGTCGTTTTCCGCGATCGAGCAAGGTGCTGGGATGTCACATTATGGGTGGCAATCGAATCGGCCAATCAAATGGCGTATTAGGGCGGCGGGCGCCGAGTCGAAGCCGTTGCTAGTCCGTCCATTCCTTGCGGGCTCGTGAAATTTAAGTAATGAAACGCGACGGGAAGCCGGGAAGCGCCATGACCGACCTGATCGCCCTATCCGCCGCCGAGGCGGCCGTCCAGATCGCCAGGGGGCATCTGTCCGCCGAGGACTATACCAGAGCCTGCCTCGACCGCATCGCCGCGCTTGAGCCGAAGGTTCATGCTTTCACCCATCTCGATTCCGACTACGCGCTCGAACAGGCGCGCGCGCTCGACGAGCACCAGGTACGGGGGCATGTGACCGGCCCACTCCATGGCGTTCCTGTCGCGATCAAGGACGTGTTCGATACCTTCGATTTTCCGACTGAATGCGGCTCGCCCCTGATGAAGGGCCGGCGGCTGGCGCGGGATGCCGCCGCGGTTGCACGGCTACGCGCCGCAGGCGCCGTGATCCTCGGCAAGACGGTGACCACCGAATTCGCCTATTTCCATCCAGGCGCGACGCGCAATCCGCACGACCCGTCACGCACGCCCGGCGGCTCGTCGTCCGGCTCGGCCGCCGCTGTCGCTGCGCAGATGGTGCCGCTCGCCATAGGCACACAAACCAACGGCTCGGTGATCCGGCCGGCGGCGTTCTGCGGCGTTATCGGCGTCAAGCCGAGTCATGGGCTCAACTCGCGTCACGGCTGCCTGCTGCTGTCGCGCACGCTTGATCATGTTGGCGTTTTCGCGCGCTCGCTGGCCGATGCCGCGCTGATCCTCGGGATTTTGGCCGGCTTCGACGCCAACGATCCGGACAGCCGGCCGGGCGCACCGCCCGATTTCGAGGACGCCGTTGAGGCTGAGCCGAAGCCGCGGCGTCTCGCCTTTGTGCGCACCCAGGTCTGGGACAAGGCGGACCTCGAAGCGCGCCGCGCGGTCGAGGACCTGGCGCGCCGCGTCGGCGCCGAAACGGTCGATCTCGATGACAGCTTCGCGAAAGCGTGGGTCGACCACCGCGTCGTCATGGCGGCGGACATGGCGCGGCAGTTCGGCGAGATCGTGTCCAGCGGACGGGAGTCGGATTCGAGCGAGCAACTGCGCGAACTGCTGGCCGAGGGCGCGGCAACGCCGGCCTTGCGCTATCTCGCGGCGCAGGACAACCGCATGCGCTATCGCGCAGGCCTCGGCCGTATCCTTGCGGATTACGATGCGATCCTGACACCGGCCACTCCGGGCGTGGCGCCGAAGGGCGAAGCGACCGGCAATCCGGCGTTCAATTCGCTGTGGTCGCTGACCGGTCTGCCGTCGCTGACATTGCCGCTGCTCAAAGGCGAGGACGGCATGCCGCTCGGCGTGCAACTGGTCTGCGCGCCGGGCGACGACGCCAGACTGATGCGCGTGGCGCGCTGGCTCTCGGCCGAGGTCGGGGCGGGACTCTAAGCAACATACCGGGCCACGAGGCGGTCCACGGCGTCTGCAAACGAAAAGGGGGCCGCCAAACGGCGACCCCCTCGACGTCTTGCAGGGCGGAGCGGTTTTAGAAGCCCATGCCGCCCATTCCACCCATGCCGCCGCCCGGCGGCATGGCCGGCGCCGGCTCCCTCGGCAGCTCGGCGACCATCGCCTCGGTGGTGATCAACAGGCCGGCGATCGACGCGGCGTCCTGCAGCGCGGTGCGCACCACCTTGGCCGGGTCGATGATGCCGGCGTCGACCATATCGACATATTTCTCGTCTTGGGCATTGAAGCCGAACGTCTCCGACTTCTCCTCCATGATCTTGCCGACCACGATCGAGCCCTCGACACCGGCGTTCTCCGCGATCTGGCGGGCCGGCGCCTCGAGCGCCTTGAGGACGATGTTGATGCCGGCCTGGACGTCCGGATTGTCGTTGGAGAGACGGCCGACCGTCTTCTTGGCGCGCAGCAGCGCGACGCCGCCGCCCGGAACGATACCTTCCTGCACCGCGGCGCGGGTCGCGTTGAGCGCGTCCTCGACGCGGTCCTTCTTCTCCTTGACCTCGATTTCGGTCGCGCCGCCGACCTTGATCACGGCGACGCCGCCCGCAAGCTTGGCCAGGCGCTCCTGGAGCTTCTCGCGGTCGTAGTCCGACGTGGTCTCGTCGATCTGCTGCTTGATCTGGGCGATGCGGGCCTCGATGTCGGCCTTCTTGCCGGCGCCGTGCACGATCGTCGTCTTCTCCTTCTCGATTAGCACCTTCTTGGCGCGGCCGAGCATGTTGAGCGTGACGTTCTCGAGCTTCATGCCGAGCTCATCGGAGATGAGCTGGCCGCCGGTGAGGATCGCGATGTCCTCGAGCATGGCCTTGCGGCGGTCGCCGAAGCCCGGTGCCTTGACGGCCGCGACCTTGAGGCCGCCACGCAGCTTGTTGACGACGAGCGCCGCGATGGCCTCGCCTTCGACGTCTTCCGAAATGACGACGAGCGGCTTGCCCGATTGCACGACCGCCTCGAGCAGCGGCAGCATGGTCTGCAGGCCGGAGAGCTTCTTCTCGTGCAGGAGGATATAGGCATCCTCGAGCTCGGCGATCATCTTCTCGGCGTTGGTGATGAAGTAGGGCGAGATGTAGCCGCGGTCGAACTGCATGCCTTCGACGATGTCGACCTCGGTGTCGAGCGCCTTGGCTTCCTCGACGGTGATGACGCCCTCGTTGCCGACCTTCTGCATCGCCTGGGCGATCATCTTGCCGATCGTGCTGTCGCCGTTCGCCGAGATCGTGCCGACCTGAGCGACTTCCGAGCTCGACGACACCTTCTTGGCGCGCTTCTCGATGTCCTTGATCACCGCATTGACGGCGATGTCGACGCCGCGGCGCAGATCCATCGGGTTCATGCCGGCGGCGACCGACTTGGCGCCTTCGCGCACGATCGCCTGGGCCAGCACGGTCGCGGTGGTGGTGCCGTCACCGGCGAGATCGTTGGTCTTGGACGCGACCTCGCGCACCATCTGCGCGCCCATATTCTCGAACTTGTCCTCGAGCTCGATCTCCTTGGCGACGGTGACGCCGTCCTTGGTGATGCGTGGCGCGCCGAACGACTTGTCGAGCACGACGTTGCGGCCCTTCGGGCCGAGCGTGACCTTCACCGCGTTGGCGAGGATGTCGACGCCACGCAGCATGCGCTCGCGTGCGTCGCCGGAAAATTTGACGTCTTTGGCAGCCATTTCAAATTACTCCAAACGTGTTTCTGGGGAGACTTAGGCGATCACGCCCATGATGTCGGACTCCTTCATGATGAGGAGCTCCTCGCCGTCGAGCTTGATCTCGTTGCCCGACCATTTGCCGAACAGCACCGTGTCGCCGACCTTGATGTCGATCGGGATGAGCTTGCCGGCTTCGTCGCGGCCGCCCGGTCCGACGGCAATGACTTCGCCCTGCTGCGGCTTTTCCTGCGCGGTGTCGGGGATGATGATGCCGCCTTTGGTCTTCTCTTCGGCGGCGATGCGGCGCACGACGACACGGTCATGCAGCGGGCGGAATTTGGTCTTGGCCATCTCTCTGGTACTCCGGCGGGCACGCGAAACGTGCGGGGAAAACGTCGATTTCATAAGCCTTTAGCAGTCCATATAGGAGAGTGCTAAAGGCCACTGGGAAATAGGGACTTGCGCCCGGGGAGTCAAGCTGAGGACGCTGGGCAACGCCGTGGCGAAAAGTGACAACCGTGCTTGCGCTCGGCCCTTGCGACCCGCAAAGTCGTTTGTCATCGCGTCGGGGAGGTCATTTTGCGCCGGTCCAGTCTTCTTTGCGTCACGCTGGTCGCAGTTGCGACTTTGGTTGCAGGCTGCGCCAGTCAGCAAGCCGAGCCGCCGCAACCGGCCGCGCCGCCGGTGGTGCCGACGCTGCCGCCGTCATTCTCGCCGCTCGATCTCGTCGGCAAATGGGGTCTCGCCGCCTATCACAAGCCGGAAGACCGCGACCGCACCGAAGCGGCCGCGCGCAACCAGTGCCGCAATCCTTATGTGATCACGCCGGGGCCGACCGGCGGCATCATGATGCACCTCGCCGACCAGGCGCAGCCGTCGGAACTCACCGTCAAGGGCGCGCCGGGGGGCAAGAACTACGTTGGCCCGAAGGACGAGCCGCCAGGCAGCTCAGACGACCGCGAGGTGGAGCAGTTCGATGGCCGCATCCTGATCCTGCGCTGGATGGATCAAGAGGTTCAGGGTCGTTACGGCACGATGGTCTACGTGCGCTGCGGCGCCGAAGGCGGCAAGAAGCCGTCGGCCCGGCGCAAGCCGGCCGCGAAGCCCAAGCCACCGGCGCCGCCGAAGCAATAACGCCGCCGCATGGCTGACGGCCGCGTCGCAATCGGCGCGGCCGTGCTAGCGTGCGCGCCGTGAGTCCGGCGAAGACACTTCTGCAGGAACCGTGGCGCGCCGTCCCGGTGCTCGGTATCACCCAGATCGTGTCCTGGGGCTGCATCTACTACACGCCCGTCCTGATCCTGCCGCTGATCGCGAAGGAGCGCGGCTGGAGCATCGCCTTCGCGATGGGCGGCTTCTCCGTCGGTCTGCTGATCTCCGGCCTGATTTCGCCTTATGTCGGCCGGACCATCGACCGGCTTGGCGGTCACGTGGTGATGACGGTCGGCTCTCTGGCTGGTGCGCTCGGCCTGGCGCTGATCACCGTCGCCGCTCACCCGGTCATGTATGTCGCGGTGTGGATGCTGCTCGGCGCGGCGATGGCGGCGAACCTTTACGACTCGGCCTTCGCCACGCTCGGCCGCATCTTTGGCGCGGCGGCGCGGCGGCCCATCACGGCGCTGACGCTTGTCGGCGGCTTTGCCTCGACGGTGAGTTGGCCGGTCACGCATGTTCTGCTGGAAACAATAGGCTGGCGCGGAGCTTATCTCGCTTACGCCGCCGTGCTGGCCCTAGTTTCGGCGCCGCTGCACGCCTTCGTGCTGCCTCGTCACCGCGCTCTCCTTGCGCCGCCGCCGGAGACGCCGGATCGCAAACCGGCGACGGTCCTACCGCCGACGAGAGCGGCCTTTCTTCTGGTGGCGTCAGCCTTCACGGCCTATGCCTTCGTGCCGTCGGGGCTTGCCGCGCATCTGCTGGCGATTTTCACGCGCGAAGGCATCGACGCCGGCACGGTCGTGTGGATCGGCGCGCTGTTCGGTCCGGCCCAGGTCGGCGCGCGGCTGGTCGAGTTCGCGTTCGGCCGCGACATTCATCCGCTGTGGGTGGCGCGGTTCGCTCTCGGCGTTCTGCTTTGTGCCTTCGTCATGCTGGCGGTGTTCGGCTTCACCGTACCGGCGGCCGCGGCGTTCGCCTTGATGTTCGGCGGCGCCAATGGCCTCGTCACCATTACCCGGGGCGCGCTGCCGCTCGCCCTGTTCGGTCCGGTCGGCTACGGCCGGCTGATCGGCCGTCTCGCGGGGCCGTTCCAGTTGATGCAGGCGGCGGCGCCGCTGGCGATGGCGCTGGTGGTCGAGAAGCTGTCGGATTCGATGGCGCTTGGTCTTGCGGCGGCCTTCGCTGCAACCGGGCTGGTCTGCTTCGTGCTGATCCGCCGTCCGTCGTGACAGTCAGGAAAACATCCGGTCGATGTCGCTCTGGTCGGCGTGGCCGCCGTCGCCCGCGAGTTTCGGTCCGTTGAGCAACGCCGCCTCGGTGGTGATCGCGGCGCGCTGCGGCGAGGGGACGCCGCCCCAGATGTCGCAGAGCTGGCCGATCTGCTGCTCGATAGCGGTCAGCGCGGCCATGGCCTTGGAGATGCGCTGGCCGGCGATGTCCTGGAAATTGCTCGCCTCGTAGATGCGGGTCACGAGATCGAGAACGTCCTGCGTGAGACCTCGCCCGAAGTCGCCCTTGATCTGCGACGACAGCGCGCGCGCCTTTTCGTCGATCGCTTCGGCGCAGCCGAGGATTTTCTGAGTTGCGTCCGCCATGCCGGCGATGGCGGCGCCGAGCTCCTCCCGCAACCGCGGCAGACGGGTGTCGTGATAGAGAGACGCGAGTTCGGCTTCGCTGCGCCGGATTGTGTCGCGGACGACGTCGAGATCGTGCGGTGCAGCCTTTGACGCGGTGGTCGGCTGCGGCGCCGTCCTCTGACGCGATCGCGACGGCGTCAGCATCTGCTCGACGCGAAACACTTTACGCTGCACGGAAACCCCACCTCTGTCCGGGCGAGTCCTAGCCTGCGGCGATTAACGTCCCGTTGCGCGTTTCGTCAACGCGGCGTTTACCATGACCGCCGCGGTTTTACCCAAAATAAACGCTGATCCGACGAACCGGGAGTCACGCGGCGATGTCGTTCGCATAACGGCCGCATGGTTTACGGATCGGTACCGCTTTCGCCGTGTAGTCCATTTACGGGGTAAGAAGCGGTGAGAGTGGTGATGGTGCGTTATTTCGCAGTTCTGGCCGGGGCGCTGATGGCGGCGGCTCCGGCTTTTGCGCAGACCTATCAGGTTCCGATCCAGCAGGGGCCTTATGCAGCGCCTCGCATGGTTGTCGTGGCGCCGGTGCAACCCCGGCCGCGATCCGATCTCGGCGGCGGCTTTATCCAGTTCCTGTTCGGCGACAACCAGGGCAGCCCGGTCGTTGCGATGCCGCAGGCGGTGCCGCCACAGCCTGCGCCGCCACGCCCGATCTATGCCAACGCCGATCCGAGGATCGGCACCGCGCCCCAGCCAGTGCCGCAGGCGCCGATGCCCGTCGACCCGCGCTATCAGCGTCAGCAGGTCGCCTACGACACCAAGGAGGCGCCCGGCACGATCGTGATCGATACGCCGCACAAGTTCCTCTATCTGGTCGAAGCCGACGGCAAGGCGATGCGCTACGGCATCGGCGTCGGCCGCCCCGGCTTCACCTGGTCGGGCGTACATACGATCACGGCCAAGAAGGAATGGCCGAGCTGGGTGCCGCCTAAGGAGATGCTGGAGCGGCAGCCCTATCTGCCGCGCTTCATGGAAGGCGGTCCGCGTAATCCGCTCGGCGCGCGCGCGCTCTACATCGGCTCGACGCTTTACCGTATCCACGGCACCAACGAGGACTGGACGATCGGGCACAACGTGTCGTCGGGCTGCATCCGCTTGCGCAACGCCGACGTGATCGATCTCTACAACCGCGTTCCGGTCGGCACCAAGGTCGTCGTGATGTGACCTAGCCGAGCGTGAAGCCGCGTTCGGCGAGCAGGCGCGGAAAATCGTCGCCGGCAAAGAAGGCGAACTCGCACTCGCGCTGCGTCGTCAGCGGATCGACACGCTTGAGCTCGTCGTCGGCGAAGCCGGGGTGGCACATGACGAGGCCGCCGTCCGGCAGCCCGTCGAGGAACGACGCGAACAAACGCGAAAAGTCTCCGGCTGCGCCGAAATTATAGGTCCCTGCAAACGCCGGGTTGAACGGAACGCCGAGGCGCTGCGCCTTGCGGCGGAAGCGCAGGCTCAGAACGTCGAGCAGCAGGGCCTTGCGGTCGGCCAGTCCGCGCGGCTGGCCGCTGAAGCGCCCGCATTGCCGCACCCACGCGTTCGGCGCACGTTCGATGACGGCGCGGAGAAAGGCATCGCGGATTTGCGGAAACAACTGCACGTGCTGGTGACCGTCGACGTAGTCCGGCATGCGGCCGAAATGCCTGGCGAAGGCCTGAAGCTGCGCGGTGACTTCGCGATAGACGGTGTCCCGGTTGAGCCGCCGTGCCGTCGCGAGGCCGAGCAGCGCCGGCAGTTTTGGGAAGGCGCCGTCACGGAGCGGCGCGAAAGTGGGAAACAGCGGGCGAAAGGGTGCGGTCAACGTCACATGGAGGCCGATCGCGGCCTTGCCGGCGATGCGCATCAACGCGTCGGCCTCGTCCTGATTGAACGACGGCGCGGCCGTCATCACCGATGTGGCATTGAGCCGCCCGCGCGCGATCAGGTCGCGGATGCCGCGGCTCACGCCCGGGGATAGTCCGTAATCGTCGGCGCACAGCGTGATCCGCCGCATCGGCAGGGTTACTCGGCCGCGCGGGATTCGGGCGGTGAGGCTTTCTCGTGGTCCGCCGTCTTGGTGAGGTGTTCTGCGACGAAATAGGCCGGCCGCTGCTTGGTCTCCGACAGCATCTTGCCGATGTATTCGCCGAGCACACCGATCATCACGAGCTGCACGCCGCCGATGATCATCATGCCGACGACGAGCGAGGGATAGCCGGGCACGTCGCGGCCGAACAGGAAGGTCTCGACCAGCACCTCGATGCCGAACAGGAGCGCGCCGAGCGCGAGCAGGATGCCGAGCAAGCTGGCGACGCGCAGCGGCGCCACCGAGAACGAGGTGAGGCCTTCGATCGAGAGCAGCAGCAGCGTCCAGAAGCTCCAACTGCTCTTGCCGTGGACGCGCGCGGCCGGCTCGTAGTCGACGCGGATCTGCCGGTAGCCGATCCAGGTCGACAGGCCCTTGAGGAAGCGGTTGCGCTCGGGGAGCCGCTTGAGCGCCTGCGTGGCGCGCGGCGACAGCAGCCGAAAGTCGCCGGCGTCGTCGGGGATCTTGTGCTTCGAGCCCCAGTTCACCATGGCGTAGAACCAGTTGACGCCGAACCGGTATTGCCACGGCTCGTTTTCCCGATGCACCTTGGCGGTGTAGACGACGTCGTAGCCGTCATCGAGCCAGCGCGACACCAGCGTTTCGATCAGTTCTGGCGGATGCTGCCCGTCGGCGTCCATGAACATCACGGCGTCGTAACGGGCATGCTCGAGGCCGGCGAGCAGGGCGGCTTCCTTGCCGAAGTTGCGCGACAGCGCCACGGCTTGAACGTCGAATCCGTCGGCAGGCAGGTCGCTGGCGACGCGGAAGGTCGCATCACTGGAACCGTCGTCGATATAGACCGTCTCGACGGCGAGGCCGCGCTCGGCGTGCAGTTTGCGTGCCACGGCGGCGATGCGATCGTGCAGGCCTGGCAGCCCGTAGGCCTCGTTGTAGGCAGGGATGACAATCGATAGGCCCGCGCCGGCGCGGCTGTGGGCGGTCTTTTTCGGAGTGGCGCGAGGCGCTTTCATCGTGATCCGGCCGGATATCTTATCCCGGCGCACATATAGCCAAACTGCCGCATGCTGTCGCGCCCCGACTTTGGCCTCTCGGCGCGGCGAAACGAACGTGGTAAGTCCCGGCGCGATGAAACAGGGCGGCAAATCACCCGAATCGGGCCTGCGCGCGCGGGTTGCGGACGCCAGGCCGATGATGATCAAGGCGCTGAGTTTCGGCCTCGTCGGGCTGGTGAACTCGGCCGTCGATTTCGGCGTGTTCTCGTTCGGCTTCTACGTGCTGAATCTGCCGATCATCGTCGCCAACATGATCTCGTGGGCCGTCGCGATGACGGGTTCCTACGTGATGAACTCGCAGATCACGTTCGCCGCCGAGTCGGGGCGCAAGCTCGGCCTCAGGACCTATTTCGGCTTTGCGCTCTCGCAGGTGGCCGGTTTCGTCGCCAATACCGTGACCGTGTATGCCGCGTCCGACCTGCTCGAGCGTTTCGCCGGCCTTGACATCGACCGCGCGGTTCTGGCCGGCAAGGTGCTGGCGATCGGCGCAAGTTTCGCCGTCAACTTCTCGCTGTCGCACTTCCTGGTATTCCGCCGCGGCGGCGCCTGACCGGCGCCGCCGCGAGGCGGTCACAGATAGCCGGTTCCCATCTCCCTGGCGAAGCGCACCGGATCGCCCTCCCAGACGATGCGCGCATGTTCGAGCACGTAGACGCGGTCGGCATGCGGTAATGCGAACGTGACGTTCTGCTCGCCGAGAAGGATGGTGACCGGCGATTTCTCGCGCAGCCGTTCCAGCGCCCGGCCAAGTTGTTCGAGAATGACCGGTGCAAGGCCGAGCGTCGGCTCGTCGAGGATCAGGAGTTTCGGGTCCATCATCAGGGCGCGCGCGATCGCCAGCATCTGCTGCTCGCCCCCGGACAATGTGCGGGACGCCTGGGTGCGCCGTTCACGCAGGATCGGGAACAGTTCGAGCAGCCAGTCGAGTTGCTCGTGGCGGCGCGCGGGCGTCAGGTGTTGGCCGCCGAGATCGAGATTTTCCTCGACGCTCATGTCGCCGAACAGTTCGCGACTCTCCGGGCACTGCACCAGGCCGAAGCGGGCGATGCCGCCGGCGGTCAGCTCGTTCAGGTTGCGGCCGTCAAATTCGATCTTGCCGGAGTAAGGCACGAGGCCGGACATGGCGTTGAACAAGGTCGTCTTGCCGGCGCCGTTGAGGCCGACGATGGAAACGAACTCGCCCTGGCCGACGTGAATGCCGACTTTATCGAGCGCCTGGGCCTTGCCGTAAAAGACGCTGACGTCGTCGACTTTCAACAGCGGTGGCTTGGCCGCCGCCGCTTCGTTCCGCTTGTTCGATGCGGTGATTTCGCCGCCGAGATAGACGCGCCGCACGGTCGGATTGCGCATCACCTCATCGGCGGTGCCTTCGGCGATGCGCTCGCCGAGATACATGGCGAACACTCGGTCGACCAGCGCCGCGACGCTCTTGACGTTATGGTCGACGAGCAGCACGGCGCGGCCTTCGTCGCGAAAGCCGCGAATGAGATCCGAGAACGCCGCGACCTCCGACATGGTTAGCCCGGCGAACGGTTCATCGACCAGCACCACCTGCGGGTTGCGGGCGATGGCCTTGGCCATTTCCATGCGCCGCAGGTCCGCAAACGGCAAGGTCGACGGATGCCGGTTGACGACCGCGCTGAGGCCGACGCGGTCGGCGATGGCACGGGCGCGGGTATCGACGTCGCGGTCGGCGAACAGCCGGATCAGCGAATCCGGCAGCAGCGCCAGCTTGATGTTCTCCAGCACGGTCTGGCGATGCAGAGGACGTGAGTGCTGGAACACGATGCCGACGCCGGCGCGGGCGACCCGGTGCGACGGCCAGCGCGTGATATCGGCGCCGTCGAGGGTGATGGTGCCGCCGCTGCACGGCTCGATGCCCATCATGAGCTTCATCACCGTCGATTTGCCGGAACCGTTGGGGCCGATGAGGCCAAGAATTTCGCCGGCACGCAGTTCGAGCGAGACGTTCTTGACAGCGACGAGGCCGCCGTAACGCTTCGACAGATTGTCGACCTTGAGACGAACCGGCGCGTTCATTCGCGTTCTCCCGAGCGCAGCACGTAGCCCAGCAGGCCGTCAGGGAAGAACAGGATGACGGCCAGCGCGACCGCGGAGACGACGAAGGTGTTGAGCTGGCCGAGTGGCCGCAGGAACTCCGTCGCCAGGATCAGGAAGATCGCGCCGAGTGCCGCGCCGAGGATGGTGCGGCGTCCGCCGAGCACCGCGGCGATGATCACCTGCACGCCGATCGAGATGTCGATCACGGTGTCGACCGATGTCGCGCCAAGGTAAAAGATAAGCATGGCGCCGGCGACGCCGGAAAACAGCGCGCTGATGCAGAACGCCGCGATCTTGTGCTTCGTCACGTTGAAGCCGAGCGCCTGCGCCTCGATCTTGTCCTGGCCGCTCGCCTGCAGAATGAGGCCGACCGGCGACCGGGACAGGCCAAACAGCAGGATCGCGCTGACGACAAGAAAGACGAGGGCGTACCAGTAGTTCTCGTTGGTGTCGATCGACAGCACGTCGGGCACCGTCATGCCGATCTCGCCGCCGGTCCAGTGCGCGAAAATCACGATGGCATTCTGCAGCAACAGAACGGCGACCAAAGTGACGAGGCCGAAATAAGGTCCACTGAGCCGCAGGGCCGGCACTGCCAGCGCCAGCCCGCCGATCACGGCGACGGCGGCGCCGGCGATCACGCAGACGAAGATCGGCGGTCCGAGCTGATTGTCGAGGATGGCGGCGGTGTAGGCGCCAAGCCCGATCAGGAACGTCGGGCCGAAATTGACCTCGCCGGCGAAGCCGAACAACAGGTCCCATGCCATGGAGAACACGCCGAAATAGTAGGCGGCCGTCAGGATGCCCAGCAGATAGGCCGACATCCACAACGGCAGCGACGCCGCGACGATGACGACGACAACGGCGATCCACAGCAACGGCGACCGGAGCAGTTTTTGCATGTCTGTCTCCTTAACGCCGGCCCAGGATGCCTTGCGGCCGCACGTAGATGACAAGCACCAGCAGCAGCAGTGCCGGTATGGGGCGCAGGGTCGGCTCGATCAGATAAGCCGTCATGGTTTCGAGGTAGCCGACGATGTAGGCCGCGACCAGCGAGCCGGACACGCTGCCGAGGCCGCCGAGCACGACGATCGAGAAGGCGCTGGCGGTAAGCTGGCCGGCGCTGGCGGAGCTGACGCCGAGAAACGAGGCGAGCAGAACGCCGGCGACGCCGGCGAGCAGGCCGTAGATGCCCCAGACGAAGAAATAGATGCGCGACAGGTCGAAGCCGAGGAGCGTGAGGCCGCGCGGGTTGATCGACGCCGCGAGGAGCCTCTTGCCTGCCGGAGTGCGGTTAACCAGAAGCCAGAGCAGGCCGATCACGACCCAGCAAATGACCGCGATCATGATCTCGTTCTTCGGCACGCGCACGCCGGCGATGTAGGTGACGCCGTCGATCAGCGGGCGCATCGTGACGGGATTGTCGGTGAACAGGTAGGCCAGCCCGACCTGGATCATGATGCCCCAGAGCAACGTGCCGGTGAGGATGAAGATCTCGTTCTCGTCGCGCGGAATGGCTTTCGAGCGCTGAATTGGGAGGATCACGACGAAATAGGTGACATAGGCGGCGATCAGTCCGGCGATGACGCCGACGAGCGTGCCGAGGTAGACGCCGAGACCGAGATCGCCGGCGGCGAGCCAGCCTATCACCGCGGCGATGACCATGATGCCGCCGTGCGAGAGATTGAGCACGCCGGACACGCCGAAGATCAGCGTGAAGCCCATCGCGCCGAGCGCGTAGAGCGAGCTGATGGCAAAGCCATCGATCAGAATTTGCAAAGCAACCATCGAAAGGTCCCCGTCTCTCCGGCAGAGCCGGGCGCATACCGGCATCGATCAAGCAAGGGCCGTGGCCGGAGCAAGCTTCCGGTCACGGCCCATTTTTGAATCAGAGCCTGTCCGCTACTTGGCGGCGTGCTGCTCCGGCAGTTTCACGAAGTCGGGGAACTTGATCTTCGCGTTGGCCACGTTGGTCGGCCACACGGTCACCTGCTTGCCGTTCTGCCACTGGATGAAGGTGCCCGAGACGTAATTCGTGCCGTACTTCATCGCGTGCGCGTATTGATTGCCCTTTTCGTAGAACTGCACGCGGCCGATGGTTCCGACGTAGTCGGTCTTTTCCATCTGTTCGACGATCTTGTCGCCGTCGCTGGAGTTCGCGGCGGCAATGGCATCGGCGAGCATGTAGACGTCGTCATAAGCGGAGAAGCCGCTGTAGGCCGGCGTCGCGCCATATTTCTTCTGGTAGGCCTCGATGAACGGAATGGTCTTCGGCGTGATCGCCACGCCGGGGCCTGCCGCCGTCGCCGTGATGACGCCCTCGGCCGCGCCGTTGGTGTCCTTCCAGAACGTCGAGGTGGTCGCCTGCGAACTCTGGCCGGCCATCGCGATCGGGACGCGCTGATCGTGCCATTGCACGGTCGGCTGCACGCCGACGTGGCTGATGCCGGTGATGATCACGTCCGGATGCTCACCCTCGATCTTGTTGTAGATCGGTGTGAAGTCGGTCGTGTCCGGATTGAAGCGGATATGATCGAGCACCTTCAGGCCGGATTCCGGTAGACACTTGAGATAGCGCGCGTCGAGCGGCGTGGTCCACGCGGCGTCTTCGCTCATCACCACCGAGGACTTCATGTGGAAGTCCTTGACCAGGGTGTCCTTCGAGAAGTCGCAGATCGACTGCGCGATGAAGGCCGAAGTCAGCCAGCCGTGGAACGTGTACTTGTAGTGCGCGTAGTCGTCGTGGACGTGCTTGGAGATGTCGGTCGAGGCTGCGCCCGGCGTGATCCAGACCTTTTTCAGGCGCGCCGACCACGGCTCGATGGCCAGCGCCACCTCGCTGATGTAGCTGGCGATGACGGCGTCGACCTTGTCCTGATTGACGGCGCGCTGAAAGGCGCGCACGGCGTCGGCCGCGGAGGAGTGGTCGTCATAGGTGATGACCTCCACCTTGTGGCCCTTGATGCCGCCCTTGGCGTTGATCTCGTCAGCCGCCAGTTGAGCGGCCTTGGTGATCGAGGTGCCGGCCACTGCGGCGTCCTCGCCAATGACGCCGATCTTGATCGTGCCGAGGGCGTGCGCCGGACCGGCAAGGCCGAGGCCGAAGACCGAGGCCAGAAGTGCGCCTGCGAGCAAAGGCAGGCGTGGCGCAGAAATGCGCGTAAGCGAAGTCATCAATGTCTCTCCCTGTCGCCCCGCTTGTTTTACGTGTACCGATCTTCGGCGGCGACGGCCCGCATTTGCGCGGTCCTTCGCCGACAGGGTCCGGATCGATATTGGCGATGATGGAGATTTTGGCGTGGCCCGGCAAGGTTCCGCGCATAAATTGAATCCAAAAAAGAGTGATCGTAGCCGCAAACAGTTTTCACCACACGAACAGGAACGTTCGCGCACAAACGGTCGTTAAATCAGACGCGTGACGTTTTGAAGGGGGGCGGCGCGCTTCAGAGCGCGGCTTCGAGCTTCGCGTAGAGCGGATTGTCGCGCGAGAACACGTAGTCGAGATCGGCCACGGCGACCGCTTCGGCGCCCTTGTCGCGCAGGAAGCTGGTCAGGGCATAAACCTGATCGGGCGGGCAGTGCAGCGTGATCATGCCCGACGACGTCGGCGCGCCGAACGGCGTCGCGACGTTGAACCTTTCCTTTATCTCGGCGACCAGCGCGTCGTTCATTCCGCCAAAGCGCGCGCGGACCTCGCGGTAGGCGCGGGCGCGAGCCTGCGCCGCGATCCGGTCGAGGATGACGCGCGTCAGGCTCTTCTCCGTTTCGCCCCAGCTTGCGGCGCGTGAGGCCACCAGGTTGGCCTGCGAGCGCAGCATGGTGCCGTCCTCGACAATCTTGAGGCCGTTGGCAGCGAGCGTCGTGCCGGTCGTGGTGATGTCGACGATCATCTCGGCGGTGCCGGCAGCCGGCGCTCCCTCGGTTGCGCCGGAACTCTCGACGATGCGGTAGTCGATGACGCCGTGCTGCGAGAAGAAATCGCGGGTCAGGTTCACATATTTGGTGGCGACCCGCATCTTTCTGCCGTGATGCTGGCGGAACGCGGTTGCGACGTCGTCGACGTCGGCCATCGTGCGCACGTCGATCCACGCCTGCGGCACGGCGACGACCACATTGGCATAGCCGAAGCCGAGCGGCTCGATCAGCACGACGCGCTTGCCGGCATCCGGGATCATCTCGCGCACGAGGTCCTCGCCGGTCACGCCCAGATGCACGGCGCCGGCGGCGAGCTGGCTGGTGATTTCGGACGCCGAGAGATAAGCGATCTCGACGCCGTCGAGTCCGCTGACGGTGCCGCGGTAGTCGCGCACGCCGCGCGGCTTCACCAGCGGCAATCCGGCGCGGGCGAAGAAGGCCTCGGCATTCTCCTGCAGGCGGCCCTTGGCCGGAACGGCGACGACGAGCGGCGCGCTCATGCGACGCCTCCGTAAATCACCAGGCGTTCGATCCAGGCGGCAAAGCCCACGGCGGCGATCGGCGACGGACTGCCGAGCCGCGTCAGCAGCCCGTCGTAGCGGCCGCCGGCCAGCAGCGGATCACCTGTGCGTGCCGGATCGGTGAGCTCGAACACGAAGCCGGTGTAGTAATCGAAACCGCGGCCGAAGGCGGTCGAGAACTGGATGCGCTCGACGTCAACGCCGCGCGCCGCGAGAAATCCGGTGCGGCTCTCGAACACATCGAGCGCCGGCTCGAGCGCGATATTGGCGTCGCTCGTCAGCGCGCGCAGCGCCGCCGCGGCGCTGTCGGGATCACCGGCGATGGTGAGGAAGCGCTCGATCAAGGCGCGCACATCTTTCGGCAGCCGCGTGCTGGCGCCGAGCGCGGCCTGCTCGAGGAAGCGGTCCGCGATTTCGGCGACGGAACGGCCGCCGACTGCGGTGATGCCGGCGATCGACAGCAGATCGGTCACGACAGCATGCGCGCCCTTGGGATCGGAACCGGCGAGGGCGGCAAGCACGCCCTGGTATTCCGGCCGCCCATTGGTGCCGCCGAGCACGAGGCGGTCGAGGTCCTGCGCGAGATTGGTCTTGCGGTTGAAGTCCTTGATCAGGCGCCGCTTCCAGGCCGGCGCGAGATCGAGCGCCTCGATCAGCGTCGCGAACAGCGCGACATCGCCGGTCTGGATCGCCGGCTTTGCCATGCCGTATTGCGTCGTCGCCTCGAGTGCGAGCGCGAGCATCTCGGCATCGGCGGCAGCCCGGTCGTTGCGGCCGAAGGATTCGATGCCGAGCTGGAGGAATTCGGCATTGCCTTCGGCGCGATAACGGAACACCGGGCCGAGATAGCAGAAGTTTGCCGGCGTGCCGGCGGCGGGCGAGGCGAGGTAGTCGCGCGCGACCGGAATCGTCAGGTCAGGCCGCAGGCAGAATTCGCCGCCGCCCGGAGCGGTCGTCAGGAACATCCGGCGGCGGATGTCCTCGCCGGACAAATCGAGGAACGGCTCGGCCGGTTGCAGCAGGGCCGGCGCGACGCGGGCGTAGCCGGCGCGCTCATAAGCCGACGCCAGCGCGTCTGCACGCGCGTCGGTGATCCCGGCGCTAGGGCTGCCTGCGTTCATGCCGTCCCTGTGGCTTTTTTCTTAAACGTGGCCGCCCTTTAGCATGCAGGACTTAAGGATTCGACGACGTTTGCCCGACGCCCTTAACCGCTCCGCCTAATCGCCGGCGTCGTTAACAAAACGTCCGCCCTGAGGCGCTGCTGATCGCTTTATAGCCGATTTTGATAACAAATAAGCCATTGTAAAGTAATAGGTTTTCAATGCGACCGGGGTTTCATGGACCGAATGAGGACCCGGTCACTCGCGAGATTGTCGCCGCCTCCTACGCGGCCTATGCGGAGCGGGGTGGCGTCAGGGTCAGGCCGTCTCCCGCAAGAGATGTGAACTGGACCATCAGCGGGCCGATCGATCTCCTTCAGTTCTATGGCACACGGCGGGCCAGGCAAGAATGCCGGCGCGTTGATCGCTCAGGCGGGTGCGCAAGGTGCAGCGCCGGCGAAAATGAGTCCGCGGCGGCGATCCGCACTTTGCTGTTTTGGTCCGGCGCCGTGGCAGGCTTTTCGCAAGGCTCAGGCTTGGCCAAGGATAGGCTTGGCAAGAGCAGGCTTGGCGAAGCGCCAGCCGGTGTGGCGCTGTATTTGAACTGGAACAGGGAACCCCCAACGATTCACGACAGGTGCCTTCGGTGAGATGGCGCCCCATCCAATGCCCGAAATGGAGCTTCGTTCCGGGAACCGGCGCTTTTTTCTCTCGCGGCCGGCACGGCGCCTCGCTCGCGTGCTGCGTGTCCCGGACGCGGTGCAGCACAAGCGTAGCGAAGTGGTGCACCGCAGAGCCGGGACCCCTGTTATCCGCGAAGAAACCGGGGTCCCGGGTCTGCAGCGCATCGTTTTACGCTGCGCTGCGCCCGGGACACGAGCTTGAAAGCTCGGAATTGTTTCCGACCAGGCTCTCAGGAGCGGCGGGCGAGGATCGTCTGGACCTCCTTGACAAGGTCGGCCTGCGGCACGGTGCGCTGCGCTTGCGTTTGCTTCTGCAGGTATTCGTCGCGGCCTTTCTCCTGCGCCGCGAGGGCGGCGCCGAGCGTCAGGTCCTTGATGGTGACCTCGCCTTTCGCCTTCTCGTTGCCGCCCTGGATGATGACGCAGGGCGCGTTGCGCTTGTCGGCATATTTGAGCTGGTTGCCGAGGTTCTTCGGGTTGCCGAGATAGAGCTCGGCGCGAATTTTTGGTCCTTCGGGTTTTTCTGCATTAATAGGGGCATTGCGAAGCTGCGTCACCATCGCCTGGTAGTCGGCGATGCGGTCCTTGTCGAACACCGTGACGACGACCGGGCCTTGAACCTTGTTGTCGCCGAGTTTGCCGATCAGCGACAGCGCGGCCTGCAGCCGCGACACGCCGATCGAGAAGCCGGTCGCCGGCACCGTCTCGCCGCGAAAGCGCGACACGAGGCCGTCGTAACGCCCGCCGCCGCCGACCGAGCCGAAGCGGACAGGGCGGCCTTTCTCATCATTGATTTCAAATGTGAGTTCGACCTCGAAGACAGGGCCGGTATAATACTCGAGACCGCGGACGACGGAGGTATCAATTTTAATTCTTTTCGTCCCAAAACCGGAGCGTCGTACTAGATCAGAGATTGCCTTCAGCTCCTCAACCCCCTCGACAAAAGCCTTGTTGTCGATCTCTTGATTTGCCAAGGCTGCAAATGTGTCTCTCGGTCTATTCCCGGCTCGAAGTTGGAGAGGGCCAACTTCGAGATCGCTCAAGTCGTCATCATCAAGATCATCGATGTCTGAGAAGAGTGACGACCGAAGCGAAGCGCGCGCGGTATCTCGTATAGCCTTTGTTTGCGCGGCCACGCCCGTCTGCAAAAACGCCAGTATCGTATCTATTTCTCCGGATGTAAGAAACGCGCCTTTCGTAAAATCACCTTTGCCGACCTCGCCTCCATCCCAGCGTCCTTCGCCCAAGAGCTTTCTTATCTCTTGGATTGGAAATTTGTCAGCCTTATCGATGGCACGAAGAACTGTGAGTCTTCTTCCTGCATTCTCCTCTCCGCCAAGTCCGATCGCCTCCATCACACCATCGAGCACCTTGCGGTTGTTCACCTTCACCACATACGAGCCGCGCGGAATGCCAAGCGCTTCCATCGTGTCGGCGGCGAGCATGCACATCTCCGCGTCGGCGGCCATCGAGGCCGAGCCGACCGTGTCGGCGTCGAACTGCATGAACTGGCGGAAGCGGCCGGGGCCTGGTTTCTCGTTGCGGAACACGTAGCCGGCGCGGTAGCTGCGGTAGGG
Organism: Pseudolabrys sp.; assembly: GCA_029980465.1. Classification (GTDB taxonomy): domain Bacteria; phylum Pseudomonadota; class Alphaproteobacteria; order Rhizobiales; family Xanthobacteraceae; genus Pseudolabrys. Next base: position 637,299 of record JARYIJ010000001.1, on the reverse strand, counting down.
CAGCACGATGTGCTCGGTGCCGATGCGCTCGGCGACGTAGCGCGCCAGCGGCGCGGTGAGGTCATAGCGCAGCGACAGCCACTGCTCGTCGTCGTCCTGGAACGAGAACACGCCTTCGTTGGGCCGGTCCTGGTCGGGCAGGAATTTACCGAGCGCGTCGGTGTATTCGATGGCCGGCGTCTCGACCGGCTCGAAGCCGTAACGCTCGAAGGTTTGCCGGATGGTCTCGACCATCTCGCGCGTCGCCGCGATCTCGGCCGGGCCGCGGTCGGCCAGGCCGCGCGGCAGGCGAGCCTTCAACTTGTTGGGTTTTTTGTCAGTCATGGTGTGATGCTGTCATCACCGGACTTGTCCCGGTGATCTCGCTTAGGGACGCACTGCTCACCTGATCGGGATGGCCGGGTCAAGCCCGGCCATGACCGGGCGTAGCAGCCACACTCTCTTTTGTCATTATCCGCGAAAGCGGATAATCCAGTATTCTCAGGCGTGGAGGCTCACCGAGCTGCTGGCGTTTACTGGATGCCCCGCTTTCGCGAGGCATGACGAAGGAATTAAACACATGTCCCCGACATCGGCTGCTACCCAGTTTCGCACCACTGTCCCGAACGACCTCGAGCCGTTCTGGATGCCGTTCACCTCGAACCGGGCCTTCAAGGCGCGGCCGCGCATGATCTCACGCGCCAAGGACATGTATTACTACACGCCGGAGGGAAAGCAGGTGCTGGATGCCTGCGCCGGCCTGTGGTGCACCAACGCCGGCCACAATCGCGACTCGATCGTCGCGGCGATCCAGGCTCAGGCCGCCGAGCTCGATTTCTCGCCGAGCTTCCAGTACGGCCACCCGAAGTCGTTCGAACTGGCGGCGCGCATCGCGGCGCTCGCGCCCGGCGACCTCGATCACGTGTTCTTCTGCAACTCAGGTTCCGAGGCGACCGATACCGCGCTCAAGATCGCGCTCGCCTACTGGAACGTGAAAGGCGAGGGCCAGCGCACCCGCCTGATCGGCCGTGAGCGCGGCTATCACGGCGTCGGCTTCGGCGGCATCTCGGTCGGCGGCATGGTCAACAACCGCAAGTTCTTTGGCGGCTTGCTGACCGGCGTCGACCATCTGCCGCACACCTATAACCGCGCCGAGCAGGCCTTCACCAAAGGCGAGCCGGAATGGGGCGCGCATCTGGCCGACGATCTGGAAAATCTTGTCACGTTGCACAGCGCGTCGAACATCGCGGCGGTGATCGTCGAGCCGATGGCGGGCTCGACCGGCGTGCTGCCCGCGCCGAAGGGCTACCTGAAGCGGCTCCGTCAGATCTGCGACAAGCACAACATCCTGCTGATCTTCGACGAGGTCATCACCGGTTTCGGCCGGCTCGGCCACGCCTTCGCGGCGGAGCGCTACGGCGTCATCCCAGACATGATCTGCTTCGCCAAGGGCGTGACCTCCGGCAGCGTGCCGATGGGCGGCGTCATCGCGCGCAAGGGCATCTACGACGCCTTCATGAAAGGCCCCGACTACATGGTGGAGCTATTCCATGGCTACACCTATTCGGCGCATCCGCTCGCCTGCGCCGCCGGTCTTGCCGCGCTCGACCTCTATCGCGACGAGGACCTGTTCGCCCGCGCCAACAAGCTCGAAGCGAAATGGGCGGATGCGGCGATGAGCCTCAAGGGCCTGCCGAACGTGCTCGACATCCGTCAGGTCGGACTGACCGCGGCGGTCGATCTCGCCTCGAAGCCTGACGCCGTCGGCCGGCGCGGCTTCGACGCGATGGAGAAAGGGTTCCACGAGCAGGGCATCATGGTCCGCACCGCCGGCGACACGCTGGCGGTGACGCCGCCGCTGACCGTGACGGAAGCCCAGATCGGGGAAATCTTCGACAAGCTGGCGAGCCTGATCCGGCAAGTGGCCTGAGGCGGTCCGGAGGGCCAAAAAGCCGTTACTATGACGGGTCTTGGAGGTTGCGCCTCGGCGCAGCCTCATGGACATTGGGTCCGAGGGACCCGAATCAGCGCCGGCTCAGGCCGGCGAGGACCGTTATGGTACGCATCAGCGCCATCTTCATCGCGATCTGCATGGTGCTCATCGCCGGCTCGATCGGCGCGATGCTCTTTCTCGGCCTGCACATGACGCCGCCGGTGTCCGCCATCGCGGCGCTGTCGGCGCTGATCGTGATGATGCTGTTCAACACGGTGTCGAACCGGCTGCGCGACCGCCGCGTGGTCGGCGACCAGATCGCCGAGCTGTCGCGCGCCACCGGCGATCTGGCGCGTCAGGTCGTCGAGATCGGCCGCCGCGTCCACGCGGCCGAGGGCCGCGGCGACCGGCCGCGCGGCGGCACCGATCCGGTCGCTACCGAGCTCAGCGAACTCGGCACGCTGGTCAAGCAGCTCGCCGAAACGGTCGCGGCGCACGAGACCGAGCTTTACCGGCGCATCGCGGTGGACGGCAACGCGCCGGTGCCGCCGCCCGCCAGCCTTTCGCCGGCCGATGCCGTTGCCATGCCGTCCGCACCAGCGAAACCGGCCGCCGAAACTGCGGCGCCTGCCGCGGCCGCGCCGTCGCCCGGTTTGCCGCGCCGCTTCGCCGGCCTGAGCCGCGACGCGGTCGTCACCTTGATCGCCAACGCGGTCGAGAGTAGCCGGATCGATCTCTATCTGCAGCCGATCGTGACGCTGCCGCAGCGCAAGGTGCGTTTCTACGAGGCGGTGTCGCGCTTGCGCACCGAGGACGGCGACATCATTCCGGCCGCCGACTTCATCGAGCAAGCCGAAGCCGCCGGCCTGATGCCGAAGATCGACAACCTGCTGCTGTTCCGCTGCGTCCAGGTGATGCGCCGGCTGCAGCTCAAGAACCGCGAAGTCGGCCTGTTCTGCAACGTCAGCGGTCGCACCTTGTCCGACGGCACCTATTTCCCGCAAGTGCTCGAGTTCATGGAGGCCAACCGCGCGCTGGCGCCGAACCTGGTGTTCGAATTCGGTCAGGCGGCGGTGCGCAATTTCGGCCCGATCGAGGAGGAGGCGCTGGCGGCGCTCGCTGAGCGCGGCTTCCGCTTCTCGATGGACACCGTGACGGACCTGCGCATCGAGCCGCGCTGGCTCACCGAGCGCTCGTTCCGCTTCGTCAAGACGCCGGCCAAGCTGCTCCTCGGCCGCGGCGCGGGCGCGCAAACCGACATTCATCCCGAGGACCTCGCCGACCTTCTCGGCCGCAACGGCATCGATCTGATCGGCGAGCGCATCGAGAGCGAGAGCATGGTGGTCGACTTGCTCGACTATGATGTGCGGTTCGGCCAGGGCTTCCTGTTCTCGCCGCCGCGCCCGGTGCGGGCCGAGGCGCTGCAATCGTCGGCGCCGTCGGCGGAACCGCCGGCCGATCTGCCGGCCTCCAGCATCGTCAGCGAAGGCAGCCTCGAATTGGTCGCCGCCGCGGCGCGGCGATAGATAGCGCGGCAGAACGCGTCAACAGCATGCCCGCGGATACCGTCCCGATCACGTCGCATTTTTCCGCGCTGACGCCGGATTACGGCGTCGTGCTGTCGGACGTCTGGGGCGTCGTCCATAACGGCGTCGCGGCGACCGCCGAGGCCTGCGACGCGCTCGCCCGCTTCCGCACGCAGGGCGGCCGCGTCGTCCTCATCACCAACGCGCCGCGCCCGCGCGAATCCGTGATCGCGCAGCTCGACCATCTGCGCGTGTCACGCGAGGCTTGGGACGACATCGTCAGTTCGGGCGACGTCACCCGCGCCGTTCTCGCCGAGCGGGCAGGCCAGAGCGTGTTTCACATCGGCCCGCCGCGTGACCTGCCGGTGTTCCACGGCTTCGACGTGCGTTTCGCGCCGCTCGAAACGGCGGACTACGTCGTCTGCACCGGCCTGTTCGACGACACCGCGGAAACGCCGGAGGATTACCGCAGCCGGCTCGAGACGATGCTGACGCGCCGCTTGTTCATGGTGTGCGGCAATCCCGACGTCGTGGTCGAACGCGGCCACGAGCTCGTCTATTGCGCGGGGGCCATCGCCGACCTCTACCAGTCGATGGGCGGCGAGGTGCTCTATGCCGGCAAGCCGTACCGGCCGATCTACGACCTGGCGCTGTCGCGAGTGAAGGGCAAGATGCCGCCGCTCAATCGCGTGCTGGCGATCGGTGATTCTCTGCGTACCGACCTTGCCGGCGCCAACGCAGTCGGCATCGATTTTCTCTTTATCACGTCAGGCATTCACGCCGTCGATTTCGGCACGCGCGACGATCCCGATGCCGCCGCGTTGCAGGCGGCCTTCACAGCCGCCGAGCGGCCGCCGCGGGCTGTCATGCGAAAGCTGTCGTGGTGATCAGGCGACCTTGCCGGGATCGCGGAACACGGCCTCGATCTTGGCACGCAGCGTTTCGGCGTTGAACGGCTTGACGATGTAGTTGTTCACGCCCGCCTTCTTGGCGGCGATGACGTTCTCGGTCTTCGATTCCGCCGTGACCATGATGAACGGCGTCGTGCCGATCGCCGGGTCGGACCGCACCTGCTTGAGCAGATCGTAGCCGGTCATCGGCTCCATGTTCCAGTCGGAGATCACCAGGCCGTAATTGCGGCCGTGCATCTTCTTCAGCGCCGCCTCGCCGTCATTGGCCTCGTCGACGTCCTCGAAGCCGAGCTGGCGCAGAAGATTGTGAATGATGCGGACCATCGTGCCGTAATCGTCGACCACGAGAATCGGCATGGACATGTTCACAGCCATTTTCGCTTGCCCCTGCGGGCCTCCGTCTCAATCGGAACGCCCGCTGACTACCAAACTGGATTGAACGCGGAGTTAATCGATCTCAATGGAGTAAGGATTTGGTAACCCTTGTGCGGCGTCGCTTGACGAGCGCATCACAAATCGACACGGTCCCGGCCAAATAGCGCTCCCGATCTCTCGGCCATGAGTGAGAAAGTATCCGTCTTGAAGCCGTTTCTGGTCGGTCACGACGACGCGCCGGCCGGTCTCAAGGGCGCGGTCGTTGCCATCGGCAATTTCGACGGCGTGCACAAGGGACACCGCGCCGTCATCGCCGCGGCACAGCAGCGGGCAGCGAGCCTCGGCCGGCCGGCCGCGGCGTTAACCTTCAGCCCGCATCCTCGGCAATTCTTCCAGCCCAACGTGCCGCTGTTCCGGCTCAGCGACGGCGACGCGCGGCTGCGGCTGCTGGCCGCGACCGGCCTCGACGGCGCCATCGTGATGACCTTCGACGCCGCGCTGGCGTCGACCACGGCCGAAGACTTCATCGGCGACATCCTTGTCGGCCGGTTCGGCATCGGCGGCGCGACGATCGGCTTCGACTTCCACTTCGGCAAGAACCGCGGCGGTTCGCCCGTCCTCCTGAAGGAGCGGGGCGAGCGACTCGGCTTTGCCGTCGACATCGTGCCGAAGCTCGAGGACGAGGGCCGGCCGGTGTCGTCCGGCGCCATCCGCGCCGCGCTCGCTCAGGGCAAGGTGATCGAGGCGGCGGAACTGCTCGGCGCGCCGTGGTTCGTGTCGGGCGAGGTGGTGCATGGCGCCAAGCGCGGCCGCGAGCTCGGCTTCCCGACTGCCAACCTGAGGCTCGACCCGGCCTGCGGCCTCAAGCACGGCATCTACGCGGTGCGCGTGGGCATCGGCGTTAGACGCGTCGACGGCGTCGCCAGTTTCGGGCGGCGGCCGATGTTCGACAACGGCGCGCCGTTGCTCGAGACGTTCCTGTTCGATTTCGACGGCGACCTCTACGGCCGGCGCATCGACGTCGCCTTCATCGCCTGGCTGCGCGGCGAGGAGACGTTCGACGACATCGAGGATCTCAAGCTGCGTATGGTTGCCGACAGCGCGCGCGCGCGCGAAGCCCTGGCGCGCATGCCGGATGCGTTTCCGAAGTTGGGCGACATTTAGCGCGCCGCCTCGTTCCGGCGGAGTTGCTCCTCATCCTGACAGTCTGACTGGAAATGATTCCGGGTTTTCAAACCCGTGTCCCGGGCGCAGCGCAGCGCGTTAGCGGTGCGCTGCAGAACCGGGACCCCGGTGTTTCTTCGCGGGTTAACCGAGGTCCCGGCTCTGCGATGTACCACTTCGCCATGGCGCGTCGAAGACGCGCGTAAACGCGCTGATGGCTCGTGCTGCACCGCGTCCGGGACACATCCTTGATTTTGACGGGCTCGTTTCGAGTCAGACTCTGAGGATTGAGGCAGATGCGCGCTTCGATTTTCAAACAGCCCACACAGCCAACGCTCCGCAGCCCCTGTTGTTAGCGACGCGGGGGCGTCGTCCTTCCTTTTCCTCCCTTCGTCTCAAGACGAAGGGGACGGAGCGCCGGGCGGCGCAACGCCTTGGTTTCCGCACCTTGCGATGCGGAGAGCCTCTGGCGAAGAGGCTCGCGCCGTCCGGCGCTCCATCGCGGCTTCGCGGAAGGCCGCAGCCTGTCCGCAGACCCGGGGCCGCGCTTCGCCAGGACAATTTGGAGTCCCGGCTTAAGCAGGCTCCCTGCGGACGGGTCGTCATGCCCGTCGGGCGGGGTCCCGGGCCTCCCGGGGATGGGCTTGCGAAACCCACCCGCAGGCACCGCATCCGGCCCCGCCATCAGCACGCCTCTAGATGACGCCCTTCGAGGGACCGGACTGTGTGACTATAGTCATATTAGGAATATTGTCAAGAGATGCCAATCAAGCCCATCTCCTCATGGTGAGGAGCGCCGAAGGCGCGTCTCGAACCATGAGGCCTCGGCGTACACAATGCACGGGCTGCCTCTTCTTCGAGACGCCGCGCCATAGCGCGTCAAAGACGCGCGTAAGCGCGCTGATGCGTGCGCGGCTCCTCAGGATGAGGCGGATGAGAGTCTCGCCTCACCCTCCGCCGTCATCGCCGGGCAACCGGGTCCGCGCGGAAGCGCGGCCCGGTCGTAAACTTGACCCGGCGATCCATGGGGCCGTGTAACGAGTGCCGCCTTACGTAAGCCCGCATGTGGAGCGAAGCATTATGGATGCCCGGGTCAAGCCCGGGCATGACGCCTAGCGCACCGCTAACGCGCTGCGCTGCGCCCGGGACACGAGCATGAACATCCGGCTCTTTTCGGCCAAGCTCTCAGGATGACGCGGATGAGAGCCCCTCCCATTCTTCGGCCCGGCGCCCCGCGAACCGGCCCTTTTCCTGCCTGTGCCGGGCGTGTTAGGACCACGGCCCATGGTGGCTTGCGATCGCATCCGCGCGGCCTTCCGGCCGATCATCGGGATTAGCAGCCCGGCTTCCGTCTGACCTCCGGTCAGGCGCAAGACCGGGACCGTTCGCCTTCGCCGCCACCCGACTTCCAAGGCCCACAATGACCGACGCCGTCCGAGACTACAGCGAGACTCTGTTCCTGCCGCAGACCGATTTTCCGATGCGCGCGGGCCTGCCGCAGCGCGAGCCGGAAATCCTCAAGCGCTGGGAGCGGCAGCACATCTATTCCGCGATGCGCGAGAAGGCGAAGGGCCGGCCGAAGTTCATCCTGCACGACGGCCCGCCTTACGCCAACGGCAACATCCACATCGGCACCGCGCTGAACAAGGTGCTCAAGGACGTGGTGACGCGCAGCCAGCAGATGCTGGGTTTCGATTCAAACTACGTTCCGGGCTGGGACTGCCACGGCCTGCCGATCGAGTGGAAGATCGAGGAAGAAAACTACCGCTCCAAGGGCAAGAGCAAGCCGGACCTCAAGAACTCCGCGGCGATGATCGCGTTCCGCCAGGAGTGCCGCGCCTACGCGACGCACTGGCTCAACGTGCAGCGCGAGGAGTTCAAGCGGCTCGGCGTCGAGGGCGACTGGGCGCATCCCTACACGACGATGAGCTTTCCGGCCGAAGCGCAGATCGCACGCGAGCTGATGAAGTTCGCGGCGAACGGGACTTTGTACCGCGGCTCGAAGCCGGTGATGTGGAGCGTGGTGGAGAAGACGGCTTTGGCCGAGGCCGAAGTGGAGTACGAGGATTACACGTCCGATACGGTGTGGGTGAAGTTTCCTGTCAAATCGTACGATACCAGAGCCGAAAAAGATTCAATCGCGCAACAGAAGGCCATCCTTTCGGATATCGACGGGTCGGAAGCTAAATTATCCGGGGCGGCAGTGGTGATTTGGACCACTACCCCATGGACGCTTCCCGGCAATCGCGCGATCTCGTTCTCCCCGAGAGTTGGCTACTCGCTAGTCCTTATTACCGGCGCCCCCGAGGGAAATTGGCTGCGCTCCGGCGAGAGGCTGATCCTTGCAGACAAGCTAATCGACGAAGTTCTAAAGCAAGCGAAGGTCACGGGCTTTAGGCGCATTCGCTTAGTCACCAATTCAGAACTGGACAGCACTGTTTGCACGCATCCGCTCAAGAAAATGGGCGGCTACGATTTCGACGTGCCGCTGCTCGCCGGCGAGCACGTGACCGACGATGCCGGCACCGGCTTCGTGCACACCGCGCCGGGACATGGCCGCGAGGACTTCGAGGTCTGGACCGCGAATGCGCGCGCGCTCGAGGCGCGCGGTATCAACACCGCGATCCCTTACACTGTCGACGAGAACGGCGCGTTCACCGCGCAGGCGCCGGGCTTCACCGGCAAGCGCGTGCTCACCGACAAGGGCGAGAAGGGCGACGCCAACGAGGCGGTGATCAAGGCGCTGATCGAGTCCGGCATGCTGGTCGCGCGCGGCCGCCTCAAGCACCAGTATCCGCACTCGTGGCGCTCGAAGAAACCGGTCATCTTCCGCAACACGCCGCAGTGGTTCATCGCGATGGACAAGCCGGTCGAGGGCGTGGCGCCTCTTTCACCCTCCCCACAAGGGGGAGGGGAGCAGGCTGCGGCCAGTGGTCATACGCTGCGTCAACTCGCGCTCAACGCGATTTCGGTGACTCGCTGGGTGCCGCCGCAGGGCGAGAACCGCATCACCGGCATGATCGAGTCGCGGCCGGACTGGGTGATCTCGCGCCAGCGCGCCTGGGGCGTGCCGATCGCGGTGTTCGTCCGGGACAAGGGCGACGGCTCGGTCGAGATCCTGCAGGACCCCGAGGTCGAGGCCCGCATCATCGACGCCTTCACCGCCGAGGGCGCCGACGCCTGGTACAAGGAGGGTGCGCGCGAGCGCTTCCTTGGCAAGCGCGCCAACGAGCCGTGGCAGAAGGTCGACGATATTCTCGACGTCTGGTTCGACTCGGGCTCGACGCACGCCTTCGTGCTGGAGGACCCCAAGCACTTCCCGCAGTTCGGCACGATCAACCGCAAGGCCGACGGCGGACCGGACACAGTGATGTATCTCGAGGGCTCCGACCAGCATCGCGGCTGGTTTCATTCGTCGCTGCTCGAAAGCTGCGGCACGCGCGGCCGCGCGCCGTTCGACATTGTGCTGACGCACGGCTTCGTCATGGCCGAGGACGGCCGCAAGATGTCGAAATCGCTCGGCAATGTCGTGGTGCCGCAGGACGTCATCAAGCAGTCCGGCGCCGACATTTTGCGCATGTGGGTGTGCGCGTCGGACTATTCCGACGATCTGCGCATCGGCCCCGAGATTTTGAAGACCACGGCCGATACCTACCGCAAGCTGCGCAACACCATCCGCTGGATGCTCGGCAGCCTGGCGCACTTCCACGAGGACGAGCGCGTCGCGCCTGCGAAGATGCCGGAGCTGGAGCGGCTGATGCTGCACCGGCTGGCCGAACTGGATGGTCAGGTGCGCAAGGCCTACGAGGAGTTCGACTACAAGCGCATCTTCGCCGCGGTGGCGGCGTTCATGACGGCAGACTTGTCTGCTTTCTACTTTGACATCCGCAAGGACGCGCTCTATTGCGACCCGTATTCGTCGCTGACGCGCAAGGCGGCGCTGACGGTGATCGACCACCTGTTCAAGTGCACAGTGACGTGGCTGGCACCGCTGCTTTGCTTCACGGCGGAGGAGTCGTGGATGGCGCGCTACGGCGCGGACGCGGAGTCGGTGCATCTCCAGTTGTTCGCTCATGTCCCGGCGGAATGGCGCGACGACGCGCTGGCGGAGAAATGGCGCAAGGTGCGCATCGTGCGCCGCGTCGTCACCGGCGCGCTGGAGATCGAGCGCGCGCAGAAGCGCATCGGCTCCTCGCTCGAGGCGCATCCGATCATCCATGTCTCGAACCGCGAGATCTACGAGGCGGTGGTCGACGTTGATCTCGCCGAGGTGTGCATCACCTCGGCGGCGACTCTGGTCGAAGGCGAGGGCCCGCAAGAAGGACCAGAAGGTGCGTTCCGGCTGCCGGACGTGAGTGGCGTCGCCGTGGTGCCGAACCTCGCCGAGGGCAGGAAGTGCGCGCGCTCGTGGAAGATCACCGCCGACGTCGGCGCCGACCCGCAATTCCCCGACGTGACGCCGCGCGACGCGAAGGCGCTGCGCGAATGGGAGACGATGAAGAAGGCGGCGGTGTAAAAGGTGACGGATAGCGATTGCTGTCGTCCCCGCGAAAGCGGGGACCCATAACCACAAGCGTGAGAGACTAGAAGTGGCCTATTACGTCTACATTCTTGCCAGCAAACGCTACGGCACACTGTACATTGGTGTGACGAATAATATCAGCAAAAGAATGGAGCAACATCGGCTTGGCGTAGGCTCTGAATTCGTGAAGGCGTATAAGGTGCATCGACTCGTTTACGTCGAACCATACGAGAATGCTGAAGACGCCATCTCCCGCGAAAAGCAGTTGAAGAAGTGGAATCGAGATTGGAAGATCCGGCTGATCGAAGAAGACAATCTCGAATGGCAGGATTTGACGCCGTTATTGAATCGATAGAACACGGCGTATGGGTCCCCGCCTTCGCGGGGACGACATCATGGTGAGCTTAGCCGGTCCGCTCCTCCGCTTCGGCATCGCGGTCGCCGCCGTCACGGCGCTGATCGACCAGGCCAGCAAGCTCTACCTGCTGTTCGTCTATCAGCTCGCGGCGCGCGGCACCGTCCACGTCATGCCGTTCGTCGACTTCGTGCTGACGCGCAACACCGGCATCAGCTACGGCCTGTTCCAGCAGAGCGGGCCGGTCGGGCAATGGGTGCTGCTGGGGATCAAGGCGGCCGCCGTCATCGCGCTCGCGGTTTGGCTGACGCGTGCGGCCTCGCGCCTCACCGCGCTGTCGCTCGGGCTGATTATCGGCGGGGCTCTCGGCAACGCTATCGACCGGCTGGCTTACGGCTGGGTGGCCGATTTCGTGCTGTTTCACGTCGAAACCGCGTCGTGGCGCTTCTACTGGTACGTTTTTAACCTCGCGGATGTCGCGATCGTTGCCGGTGTGGTCGGCCTGCTGTATGAATCCCTGTTTCCAGGCCGTGCCGCAAAAGCGCCCTGATCCGGCCGGACAAGCCTCTGGAATAGTGGGCCTTTCGGGAACAGTGCCATGCGTGAACGGAATCAGTGCGGAACTCGTCTCGCGCGCCACGTCGCGCTGGCCGGCCTTGTCGGGACCGTGCTGCTCGCCACTCTGCCGGCGCGCGCCGAGGAGCTGGCGCCGGACGAGAAGCTGATCGACAGCATCATGACCGGGCTGGGCCTGACGCGCGGCGGCGGCCCGGGTATCGATTACCGCCAGCGCTCGCCTTTGGTGATTCCGCCCGACAACAATCTGCCGGCGCCGCAGAGCGCGGCTGTCAACAATCCGAACTGGCCGGTCGACCCCGAGACGCGGCAGGAAAACGCCATCAGGGCGATGCAGAAGGACAGCGCCGGGCTGACGAGCAGCCAGCGCATGGACAACGAGCGGCTGCCTTTACTGCCGTCGGAGCTTGAAAAGGGACGGGCCTATGGCAAGGGACGGCCGGATGGCCGGACGGTCGACGATAAGGGATTGCCGCTGAGCGCCGCCGAACTCGGCGCCCCGAAAGGCGGCCTGTTCAGCACGATCTTCGGGTCGAAGAAAGAGAGCGAGACGGCGACCTTCACCGGCGAGCCGGACCGCACCAGCCTGATCGATCCTCCGGCCGGCTACCAGACGCCGTCGCCGAACCAGCCTTACGCGATCGGCAGCAAGGCGTGGCATCCGACGGCGTCAAGCCTGTCCAAGGATCGCGACGACTACCACATGACTCACTAGCGGGCGCGGAACGGGTTGTCCTTCCTGACGCCTTCAGTGGCCAACAACACGCCGATGTCCTTCTCCGTCGGAACGGCTGCGCGTCTCTGTGCCGCGCTGCTGGCGTGGCTTTTGGCCGGCGGGCTGGCGCTGGCACAGACGCAAGGCCCGAAGGTTTCCCATTTCACGCTCGACAACGGCCTCGACCTCGTCGTCATCCCCGACCACCGCGCGCCAATCATCACGCACATGATCTGGTACAAGGTCGGCGCCGCCGACGAGGTGCCGGGCAAGTCCGGCATCGCCCATTTCCTCGAGCATCTGATGTTCAAGGGCACGAAGAAAAATCCGGCCGGCAAGTTCTCGCAGGTCGTCGCCACCATCGGCGGCCAGGAGAACGCCTTCACCTCGCAGGATTACACCGGTTACTACCAGCGGGTGCCGAAGCAGTACCTCAAGGAGATGATGGACTTCGAGGCTGACCGCATGACCGGCCTCGTCCTCACCGATCAGGTCGTGCTGCCGGAGCGCGACGTCATCCTCGAGGAGCGCAACCAGCGCATCGACAATAATCCGCGCGCCAAGCTCGGCGAACAGATCGACGCCGCGCTCTATCTCAACGAGCCGTATCACAAGCCGGTCATCGGCTGGCGCCACGAAATGGAGCAGCTTACGCGCAATGACGCGCTGGCGTTCTACAGGAAGTATTATGCGCCGAACAACGCCATCGTCGTGGTCGCCGGCGACGTCGATCCCGATGCGGTGCTGGTCGATGCACGCGACACCTATGGCAAGGTTCCGAAGACGCACGAGTTCGCGCCGCGCATCCGCCCGACCGAGCCGCCGCCGGTCGCCGCCCGCGCGCTGACTTTGGCTGATCCGCGGGTCGAGCAGCCGTTGCTGACCCGCAGCTATCTGGTGCCGTCGTTCGCGACCGCCAGGGCCGGCGTGTCTGAGGCGCTCGAGGTTCTTGCGCATATCCTCGGCCACGGCGCCAACAGCCGGCTCTACACGGCGCTGGTCGTCGGCAAGAAAAGCGCGGTCGCCGCCAGCGCCTGGTACGACAGCAACGCGCTCGACATGACGTCGTTCGGCGTCTACGGCGTTCCGGCGCCAGGCGTCGCGCTGCCCGATCTCGAGAAGCAGATCGACGAGGTGATCACTGCTATCGCCGCGGACGGCGTGACGGCGCAGGAGCTGGAACGGGCCAAGACGCGGCTCATCGCCGACGCCATCTATGCAGCCGACAGCCAGATCGCGCTGGCGCGCTGGTACGGCACCGTGCTCACGACCGGCGGCAAGATCGAGGACGTTGCCGGCTGGCCGGCGCGCATCAGGCGGGTCACCGCGCAACAGGTGCAGCAGGCGGCGCAGCGCTGGCTCCAAAAGAAACGGTCGGTCACCGGCTATCTCGTCAAGGCGCCGGCGGCAGCCGCGGCCGCCGCCAAGCCGGACAAGCGCACATGATCCGCAAGCTGCTGCTCGTCGCATTCCTCGGCCTTGTCGCCGCATGGGTCGCGCCGGCCCAGGCGATGACGATCCAGCGCATCGTCAGCCCGTCCGGCATCGAGGCCTGGCTCGTGCATGAGAGTGCGACGCCGCTCGTCGCCATGGCTTACGCCTTCAGCGGCGGCTCGGCGCAGGACCCGGCGGAGAAGGCGGGCCTCGCCAATTTCGTCTCCGACATGCTCGACGAGGGCGCCGGCAATCTCGACAGCAAGACGTTTCACGAGCGCCTGGAAAATCACGCCATCGAGATGAACTTCCGCGTCAGCCGCGACTACTTCACGGGCAGTCTGCGCGCGCTCACCGAGCACCGCGATGAGGCCTTCGGCCTACTGCATCTCGCGTTGGCGTCGCCGCGCTTCGACGCCGATGCCATCGAGCGCGTGCGCATGCAGGAGCTGTCCAATATCCGCCGCGCCAGCACGAGCCCGAACGAGATCGCCGGCAAGCTGTGGTGGCGCACGGCGTTCCCGGGCCATCCCTACGGCCCACCGATCGAGGGCGAGGCCGATACCATTCAGCGCATTGCCGGCGGCGACATGCACGATTACGTCCGGCGCGTTTTTGCCCGCAACGCGCTCAAGATTGCCATTGTCGGCGACGTCGACGCCGCCACGGCCGGCAAGCTGATCGACAAGGCGTTCGCCAGCCTGCCGGCGGCAAGCGACCTGCGGCCGGTGCCGCAGGTCGCGATGCAGGGCCTCGGCAAGACGCTCGTCACCAAGGTCGACGTGCCGCAGGCCGTGGTCGATTTCGGCAGTCCGGGCCTCGCCCGTCACGATCCGGACTTCATGGCCGGCTACATCGTCAATCACATTCTTGGCGGCGGCAGCTTCTCGTCACGGCTCTACCGCGAGGTGCGCGAGAAGCGTGGCCTCGCCTACGGCGTCAGCGAAAACCTGGTCTGGCTGCGCAACACGGCGATCCTTCTCGGCGGGACGGCGACGCGGGCCGACCGCACCGGCGACGCCATCAAGATCATCGAGAGCGAAACGAAGCGCATGGCCGCCGAAGGCCCGACCGCCGAGGAACTGGCTAAGGCGAAGTCCTACCTCAAGGGCGCTTACGCGCTCGGCCTCGACACGTCGTCGAAGATCGCGGCCCAGCTCGTCCAGATCCAGCTCGACGATCTTGGCATCGACTACATCGACAAGCGCGAGGGCATGATCGACGCCGTCACGCTCGACGATGCCAGGCGCGTCGCCAAGCGGCTGTTCGGCGACGGCATGCTGGTGACGGTCGCCGGCGAGCCGAAGGGCGTTGTTTCGACGGAGTGAGCGCGCTGTGCCGGCCTATGTCATTTCCGAGGTCAAGATTCTCGACGAGGACCTGATCGCGCATTATCGCGCGCTGGCGAGCGCCAGTATCGATAAGTACGGCGGCCGCTATCTGGTTCGCTCCGGCGCGCTCGAGTTGATCGAAGGCGAGCGCGACCAGGACAAGCAATTCATCGTCGTCGAGTTTCCGTCGATGCAGCGCGCGCGGCAATGGTACGCTTCGCCGGACTATGCCGAAGCGCTCAAATACCGGGCCGGCGCGCTGGACCGGACCCTGGTGTTTGCCGAAGGCGTGGACCAGCCAGGCGGTTGACCCAGCCTGTCATTGCCGGGCTTGACCCGGCGATCTCGATAAGGGACGCAGTGCCATTCTAAGCGGGATGGCCGGGTCAAGCCCGGCCATGACTGTTGTGATTCAGATAACCGACACCATCTCGATCGACGACTCCGAGCTGGTCGAGTCGTTCGTGCGCTCGTCGGGACCGGGCGGGCAGAACGTCAACAAGGTGTCGTCGGCGGTGCAGTTGCGTTTCGACGCGCGCCACTCGCCGTCGCTGCCGAACGACGTCGCCGTCCGGCTGATGAAGATCGCCGGCAGCCGCCTGACCAAGGACGGCGTCATTGTCATCATCGCGCAGCAGCACCGCTCGCAGGACCGCAACCGCGCCGAGGCGCGCGAGCGACTGTTCGAGATGATCCGCCAGGCCGCGGTGCGTCCGCAGGTGCGGCGCGCCACCAGGGTGCCGAAGGCCGAGAAGAAGCGCCGGCTCGAAGGCAAGAAGCGGCGCGGGGAGATCAAGAAGTTCCGATCGGGACGTGCCGGTTACGACTGATGCTGTCGTCCCGGCCGAGCGCGTGCAAACGTCATTTGGCTTCACGGTGAGGAGGTGCGGGCTTCGCCCACTCCTGAGAGTCTGACCGGAAATGATTCTGAGTTTTCAAGCTCGTGTCCCGGGCGCAGCGCAGCGTGAGCGAAGCGAAACGATGCGCTGCAGACCCGGGACCCCGATTTCTTTGCATATAACCGGGGTCCCGGCTCTGCGGTGCACCACTTCGCCATAGCGCGTCGGAGACGCGTGTAAACGCGCTGATGGCTCGTGCTGCACCGCGTCCGGGACACGTCGTTGATTTTGACGGAATCATTTCGAGTCAGACTGTCAGGATGGGGCGGAGAGAGGGATAGCGGGGGCAATGTGGCCTTTCACCTCGCCGTCTTTGCTGGCAAAGCGATAAAATCCGTTCGAATCGTCACGTTCCTCTCCCGCTTGCGGAAGAGGTGAGAGAAACTGGATGCCCGTCCGCCAACTGTCCGAAGCCGTCGTCAACCGCATCGCCGCCGGCGAGGTGATCGAGCGGCCGGCGAGCGTCGTGAAGGAGCTGGTCGAGAACGCGCTCGACGCCGGGGCGCGCCGCATCGACGTGCTGACCGATGGCGGTGGCCGGCGGCTGATCCGCATCACCGACGACGGCGCCGGCATGACGCGTGCCGATCTCGCGCTGGCGGTCGAGCGCCACGCCACCTCGAAGCTCGACGACGAGGACCTGCTGGCGATCCGCACGCTCGGCTTTCGCGGCGAGGCTCTGCCGTCGATCGGCGCGGCGGGGCGGCTGACCATCACGACGCGGCACGCGAGCGAACCGCACGCGTGGTCGATCGGTGTCGAGGGCGGCGCCAAGTCGGCGGTCAGGCCTGCCGCGCTGGCGCAGGGCACCAGCGTCGAGGTGCGCGACCTGTTCTACGCGACGCCGGCGCGGCTGAAATTCCTCAAGACCGACCGCACCGAAGGCGAAACGGTGCGCGACGTGGTGCGGCGTCTCGCCATGAGCCGCCCCGACGTCACGTTCACGCTGGCGGGCGAGGAGCGCGCGCCGGTGACGTGGAACGGGCGCGAGGGCGATGAGGCCCAACTGGCGCGTCTCGGCGATGCGCTCGGCTCCGATTTCCGCGCCAACGCCATCGCGGTGAGCGGCGAGCGCGAGGGTGCGCGGATTTCGGGCTATGCCGGGCTGCCGACCTACTCGAAGGCGAATTCGCTGTCGCAGTACCTGTTCGTCAACGGCCGCCCGGTGCGCGACAAGCTGCTGCTCGGCGCGGTGCGCGCCGCCTACGCCGACTACCTGCCGCGTGACCGCTATCCGGCGCTGGCGCTGTTCGTGACGCTCGACGCGCGCGAGGTCGACGTCAACGTGCACCCGGCCAAGACCGAGGTGCGCTTCCGCGACGGCGGGCTGGTGCGCGGGCTGATCGTCAGCGCGCTCAAGCTCGCGCTGCAGCGCGAGGCGGGCCGCGCCGCGACCATCGCCGCGTTCCGGCCGCTCGGCCAGCCGCGGCGCCCGTATGTCGCGCCCTATGCGCCGCAGCGAGGCGGCCCCGGACTGGCCGAGGTCGCGCAGGCGGTGTTCGATACCGGCGCGCCGGCCGCCGATGTGCGCGTCGAGACCTTCGCGCCGCAGCCGGACCTGATCGCGCGGCCGCTCGGCGCGGCGCGGGCGCAGATCCACGAGACCTACATCGTCGCCCAGACTACGGACGGCCTCGTCATCGTCGACCAGCATGCCGCGCACGAGCGCATCGTCTATGAGCGCATGAAGGCGGCGCTCGACAAGACCGGGGTGGCGCGACAGATTCTGCTGATCCCGGAGATCGTCGAACTCGACGCCGCCGACGTCGCGCGCCTGACCGCGCGCGCCGGCGAGCTGACGCGCTTCGGCCTGCTGATCGAGCCGTTCGGACCGGGCGCGGTGGCGGTGCGCGAGACGCCGTCGTTGCTGGGCGAGATCGATGCGCAGGCGCTGCTGCGCGACCTGGCCGAGCACATGGCGGAGTGGGATGAGGCGCTGCCGCTCGAGCGGCGGCTGATGTATGTCGCGGCGACCATGGCGTGCCACGGCTCGGTACGCGCCGGCCGCCGTCTCAAGCCGGAGGAGATGAACGCGCTGCTGCGCGAGATGGAAGCCGTGCCGAATTCCGGCCAGTGCAACCACGGCCGGCCGACTTATGTCGAATTGAAGCTTGGCGATATCGAGAGGTTGTTTGGGCGGCGGTGATCTTTCTTCGGCGGTGTCACATTCTCCGTGTCATGCCCGGGCATAGCCCGTCAAAGACGGGCGTAAACGCCCTTATGACCCAGGCATCCATGATGGGCGACCGAACAGGTTGCTTTTCGTAAGCCCGCAGATGCGGCAAATCACGATGGATCGCCGGGTCAAGTTCGGCGATGACGTCCGAATGTAGTCAGATGCCGTATCTCAAAAACACCAACTCGGTATCGTCGTACGTTCGCCGCTCCAGCTCCTCGTAGCCGTCAGGTGCCTTGAACGCGGCGTCCGTCGCCTCCTCAACGACGGCAATCAAGCCTGGCACCAGCCAGCCGCCGTCGCGCATGGAGGCGAGCGCCTGCCCGGCGAGACCCTTGCCATAGGGCGGATCGAGAAATGCCAACGTGAACGGCTCGACCGGATGACAGGGGCCGAGTCTGGTGGCGTCGCGGCGGAAGATACGGGAGACGCCGGCGAGGCCGAGCGTCTGCGTGTTGTCGCGCAGCAGCGCGCGCGCCTCGGCGGCATCGTCGATGAACAGCACATAGGCCGCGCCGCGCGAGATCGCCTCGATGCCGAGCGCACCGGTGCCGGCGAACAGGTCGAGCACGCGCGCGCCGGTGACCGGATTGCCGTAGCCGTGCATCAGGATGTTGAACAGCGACTCGCGCAGCCGGTCGGCGGTCGGCCGGATGCCGTGGGACTTCGGGCCCGCGATCGGGCGCGAACGCAGGCGGCCGCCGACCACGCGCATCAGCGCTCGCCCCGCGGCGCGGGCTTGCTCGACGGTTTGGGCCGTGACGGCCGCGGCCCGCCGCTGCGGTCGCGGCGTGGCTTTTTGCTTCTCGTTTTCGCGAATTGGCCCTCACCCGGCTCGCGGTGGAAATCGGGTGGCGTTTTTCGCGAGAGCGTCGGCCGCTCGCCACCCTCTCCCGCCTTGCGGGAGAGGGAAGAGCGCCGCCCTGCGGCGCAAAGGGTGAGGGTATCATCATGCTCGAGCACCAGGCCTTCGAGATCGACGCCCGCGGCAAGGTCGCCGAGCGCCGTCCGGATAACGTCGGTGGTCAGCTCCTGCACGTCGCCGCGCTCCAGCGCGCCGAGCTCGAACGGCCCGAACGCGATGCGGATCAGCCGGTTCACCTTGAGGCCGAGATGCTCGAGCACGTTGCGCACCTCGCGGTTCTTGCCTTCGCGGATGCCAATGGTGAGCCAGACATTGGCGCCTTGCTCGCGGTCGAACGTCGCCTCGACCGGGCCGTAGCGCACGCCTTTCACGGTGACGCCGTTGCGCAATCTGTCGAGCGCGTCCTGCGTGACGCGGCCGAGCGCGCGCACGCGATAGCGCCGCAGCCAGGCCGTCTGCGGCAGTTCGAGCGTGCGCGCCAGTCCGCCGTCGTTGGTGAGCAGGATCAGCCCCTCGGTGTTGAGGTCGAGCCGGCCGACGCTGATGAGGCGCGGCAGGTTTTTCGGCAGCGCGGCGAAGATGGTCGGGCGGCCCTGCGGGTCGGAATGCGTCGTCACCAGGCCGCGCGGCTTGTGATAGAGGAATAGCCGCGCGCGCTCGCGCTGGCGCAGCGGCGCGCCGTCGATGGTGATCTTGTCGGCGGGCGTGACGTTGAGCGCGGGCGACGAAATCGGCTGGCCGTTGACGCTGACTCGACCGGCCGCGATCCAAGCCTCGGCCTCGCGGCGCGAGGCCAGCCCGGCGCGGGCCATCACCTTGGCAATGCGTTCGCCCTGATGTGGGTTCGTCATTTATACCTGTACCAGCCATGGGCGGCACCCGGGTCCGGCCTTCGACCGGCCCGGGCATAAACCTTGTGCCGGGCATTCACGCCTTTATACACGGAGCCGCATAAAAGACGTGGATGGCCGGGACAAGTGTACGGCCTTGAGAGATACCTGACACCCGTTCGGAGACATGCCTGACACTGCCGCCGAGAGGCAGGGAGGTCGGGATGACATGGCGGGAGGTATCGGTGGCGGATCAGCGTCGGGAGTTCGTGATGCTGGCCTCACTTGAGGGAGCGAACGTGTCAGCGCTGTGCGCGCGCTTTGGGATCAGCCGGCAGACGGGTCATCTGTGGCTGCGGCGGTTCGCGGCAGGAGAAAGCAATTTTGCGGACCGCTCGCGGCGGCCACTGCAGAGCCCTCGGCGGCTTGCGGGGGAGCTCGAAGCGCGCATTCTTGCGGTGCGCGACGCGCATCCGGCCTGGGGGGCGCGCAAGATCGCGGCGGTTTTGCAGCGGAACGGAATCGTGCCACCGTCGGCCTCGACCGTCCATGCGGTGCTGTCGCGTCATGGCCGCATCGCGGTGGATAGTCCCGGCCGTGCCTATGGAGGCTTCGAGCGCACAGCGCCGAATGCGCTGTGGCAAATGGATTTCAAGGGACGCGTGCGGCTCGGCAGCGGTGCCTGGCTGCATCCTCTGACGATCATCGATGATCATTCGCGCTTTGCTGTGGGGCTTGCAGCCTGTGCCGACCAGCAGACGCAGACGGTCCAAGCGCATCTGGAGCGGGTTTTGCGCCGCCACGGCCTGCCCCATGCCATCTATGTCGACAACGGATCGCCTTGGGGCGGTGGAAAGCCCGGCCAATGGACACCCCTGCGGCTGTGGCTGCTCAAGCTCGGCATCGCCATCATCCACAGCACACCGTATCATCCGCAAGGACGCGGCAAGAACGAACGCTTCCATCGCAGCCTTGCCGCCGAGGTACTCGCGCTCGTACAACTGCAAGGGTTCGATGATGCGCAAGCCGCTTTCGATCACTGGCGTCATGTCTACAATCGCCAGCGGCCGCATCAATCGCTCGGCTTCACGACACCCGCTGAGCACTACCGACCGTCAAGGCGAAGCTTCCCCGAGACACTGCCGGTTCCCCGCTACGATCAAGGTGAGATCGTCCGCCGCGTCGGCAAGACCAAGGCCTATGTGTCCTTTCACAACAGGCTCTGGAAAGTACCGGACGCCTTTTGCGGGGAATATCTCGCTATCCGGCCTCGCCTGCCTGATGGATGCTTCGCCATCTGCTTCGGAGCCCACGAAATCGCTTCCTTCGATCTTAACTGTCCGCGTTCCTCCCAAATGGCGTAAAGCATCTCTCCGAACACCTGTCAGGGATGTCCTCGGGCTTTACAACAAGCCCGGCCATGACAATTCATGAATTTCATGACCATCGCGCTCGATGAGGCCCGCGCCGCGGCGGCGCGCGGCGAGGTGCCGGTCGGTGCCGTCATCGTGCGCGGCGGCGAGGTGGTGGCAAAGGCCGGCAACCGGACTTTGGCCGACCGCGATCCCACAGCACATGCCGAGCTGCTGGCGATCCGGGCGGCGGCGGCGAAGCTCGGCAGCGAGCGGCTGACCGACTGCGACCTCTACGTCACGCTCGAGCCCTGCGCCATGTGCGCGGCGGCCTCGTCGTTCGCCCGAATCCGGCGACTCTATTACGGCGCCGCGGATCCGAAGGGCGGGGCGGTCGACAACGGTGTACGATTTTTCTCGGCGCCGACCTGCCATCACCGGCCGGAGGTCTACGGTGGCATCGGCGAGGGTGAGGCTGGCGATTTGCTGCGGGATTTCTTTCAGGCAAAACGATGAGACGCGGTGCACGCGCCTTGATGGATTGTCGGGTCAAGCCCGGCAATGATGCCCGAGTGTAGACAGTTGGGTGCTATCGGTCCGCAGAGAGCGCGAACTGCCACGCGGTCGCCGCCAACGGCCGGATCATGCCGGCCTTGGCCGGCGCGAACTCCGACGTCGCCGTGCCGTCGCGCACGCGGCCGATGATGCCCTGCAGGATCGCGGCGATGCGGAAGAAGTTGTAGGCGAGATAGACCGGCAGATAAGGCCGCGGATCGAGCCCGGTGCGGGCGCGATAGGCGTCGGCATAGTCGCTCATCGCCGGAATGCCGAGCGCCTTGAGGTCATGACCGATCAAGGTCGCGGTGCCGGCGCTGCTCTCGGTCGACGGCATGTGCCACGCCATCAGATGATAAGAGAAGTCCGCCAGCGGATCGCCGAGCGTCGACAGCTCCCAGTCGAGCACCGCACGGACCTTCGGCGCATCGGCTTCGAGGATGAGATTGTCGAGCCGGTAGTCGCCGTGAACGAGCCGCGTCGCGGGCGAGGGCGGCACGTGCTGCGGCAGCCATTCGATCAGCCGCTCCATGTCATCGATCTTTTCGGTCTCGGAGGCGCGGTATTGCTTCGACCAACGCGCGATCTGGCGCGCGACGTAGTTCTCGCCCTTGCCGAAATCGCCGAGTCCGATCGCCTGCGGATCGTAGCAATGCAGCCGCGCCAGAGTCTCGTTCATCGCGTCGTAGACCGCCGCGCGCTCGGCTGGCGACGAGCCCGGCATTTGCGGCTCCCAGAACACGCGGCCGTCCGCGAACGCCATCACGTAGAACGCCGTGCCGGTGATGCTGTCGTCGTCGCAATAGACGAGCGGCTCGGCGACCGGGAAGCCTTGTGCGAACAGCGCGCGGATGACGCGGTATTCGCGGTCGACCGCATGCGCCGACGGCAACAGCTTGCCGGGCGGCTTGCGGCGCAGCACGTAGCGCCGCGCCGGCGTCTCGAGCAGGTAGGTCGGGTTGGACTGGCCGCCCTTGAATTGCCGGATCGTCAGCGGGCCGGCGAAGCCGCCGATGTGACGCGCGAGATAATCCTGCAGCCTTGCGGCATCGATGCGCAGCGCCGCCGCCACATCCTTGGTGCCGGAAAACGCGCTCTGCCGGTCGATCGAGGTCATGCCTCAAGACCTAGCGGCGTCCCGCAAAAAAGCAAAGCCCGGCCCGAGGGACTCGGACCGGGCCTCGCGGAAGATCGCGCGGCCTTTAGCGGTTGAAATTGGTGTCGGCCTGCTGCTCGAGCTGTATGCGGACGGTGGGATCCGGATCGGCGCCGGCGTAGCGGCCGTTCTGGAAGACCACGCCGGTTTGCCAGCCTGCCACGGCCGAACCCGGCGCATAGGCATAAGCGCCATAGCCCTCATCCTGCATGACGTAGCCCGGCGCGGCCGCTCGCGGCGCTAAATAGTCACTTTGCGCCAGCGCCGGCGCGGCAGTCATGGCCGTCAGTGCAACTGCTGCAAAAACTGTTCTCATGTCACTCTCTCCAGGTTCGTTGCGCCCCGCCGACACCTAGGAATCGGAACACAGACCGACAGGCGCGCATTTGCATGCGTGCCATGATCGGTCTTTCGTCTGATGCGGCGGAACCGGCACCGTTCGGTCATACTTCGGCGCCGGCGCAGCATCAGGCGCACGTTCGGATCCGGATCGGCGCCAGCGTACGGGCCATTCTCGATCACGATCGTGCTCGGCTGCACGGATGCGTATGCGCCATACGCATCATCCTGCGAGATAAAGAATTTATCGCTTGGCTATGTCGCGCGCGATGGCGCGCCAGCCGATGTCGCGGCGGCAGAAGCCGCCGGGCCAGTCGATGGCGTCGATAGCCGCGTAGGCACGCTGCTGCGCCTCACGGATTGTTGAACCGGTTCCGCATACGTCGAGCACGCGGCCGCCGTTGGCGACGATCTTGCCGTCGCTCAGCTTGGTGCCCGCATGGAAGATTTCGACGTCCGGCAATCCGGCCGCTTGCGCGAGTCCGCCGATGACGCTGCCTTTTTCATAGTCTCCGGGATAACCGTTCGCCGCCATCACCACAGTGAGCGCCGCGCGCGGATACCAGCGCAGATCGAAATTTCTGAGCTGGCCGTCGCGCGCCGCGATCAGCGCCGGCAGCAGGTCCGACATCAGGCGCAGCATCAGCACCTGGCATTCCGGATCGCCGAACCGCACGTTGTATTCGATGAGCTGCGGGCCTTGCGCGGTGATCATCAGCCCGGCGAACAGCACGCCTTTGTATGGCGCGCCGATGGCTTTCATGGCGCGTAACGTCGGAGTGACGATCTCGTCCATCGTGCGGCGCGTGATCTCGTCGGTCATCACCGGCGCCGGCGAATAAGCGCCCATGCCGCCGGTATTCGGACCCTTGTCGCCATCGAACGCGCGCTTGTGATCCTGCGCCGACGCCAGCGGCAACGCCGTCTCGCCGTCGCACAGCGCGAAGAACGAGGCTTCCTCGCCGACGAGACAATCCTCGATCACGATCTCCCAAGCTGGAGTACTTGTTGGCGTACTTGCGGGCGCGCCGCCGGGGCCGCTGCCGAACATCATGTCGATGGCCGCCTCGGCTTCGGCCACGGTCTCGGCCACCACGACGCCCTTGCCGGCGGCGAGGCCGTCGGCCTTGACCACGATCGGCGCACCTTTGGCGCGCACGTACTCTTTTGCGGGGCCGGCCTGCTTGAAGCGCTGGTAGGCGGCGGTCGGGATGTTATTGGCCTTGCACAGGTCCTTGGTGAAGCCCTTCGAGCCTTCGAGGCGGGCTGCCCACTGGCTCGGGCCAAACGCCTTGATGCCGGCCGCTTCGAGATCGTCGACCAGCCCGGCAACCAAAGGCGCTTCCGGCCCGATCACCACGAAGTCGACCGCATTCTGCCTGCAGAAGGCGATCACCGCCTCATGGTTGCCGACATCGAGCGCTACACATTCGGCGATCTGCGCAATGCCGGCGTTGCCCGGCGCGCAGATCAGCCGGGCGGTGAGCGGGCTGGCGGAGAGGGCCCAGGCCAGCGCGTGTTCGCGGCCGCCCGAGCCGAGCAGGAGAATGTTCATGCTAGTGGTCCAATTCTAACATTCGCATCCCACTTCGGCAGCCTTCTTTGCGAATGTTGGAATCAAAGGACCACTAGTAAATATAGGTTTCTAGTGGAGTTTTAGATTTGACATTCGCTAAACGAACCCGCCGCAAACGGGGTAGCGAATGTCAAATCCACTCCACCAGGGCAGTTGTGTAGCATGCCCACCGGCACCGCAAGGGATTCGCGTTCGATGTCCGAAGCCGCGCTCGATAATGTTGTGGAATGGTCGGTCTCCGATCTGTCGGCGGCGCTCAAGCGCACGGTCGAGGAGGCGTTCGGCTATGTCCGGGTGCGCGGCGAGATTTCGGGATTTCGCGGCGCCTCGCCGTCCGGCCACTGCTATTTCCGCCTCAAGGACGACAAGGCGGTGCTCGAGGCCGTGATCTGGAAGGGCACCTTCGGCCGGATGCGGATCAAGCCGGAGGAAGGTCTTGACGTCATCGTCTCCGGCCGGCTGACCACGTTCCCCGGCTCGTCGAAGTATCAGATCGTCGTCGAGACGCTGGAGATGGCCGGCATCGGCGCGCTGATGAAGCTCCTCGAGGAGCGCAAGAAGAAATTCGCCGCCGCCGGACTGTTCGACGCCGCGCGCAAGCAGTTGCTGCCGTTCCTGCCGGAGGTGATTGGAGTCGTGACGTCGCCGACCGGCGCCGTGATCCGCGATATCCTGCATCGCCTGTCGGACCGCTTCCCGCGTCACGTGCTGGTGTGGCCGGTGCGCGTGCAGGGCGAGACCTCGGCGGCGGAAGTCGCTAACGCGATCGCCGGTTTCAACCGTCTCGACGGCGGAGGTCCGATCCGGCGGCCCGACCTCATCATCGTGGCGCGCGGCGGCGGTTCGCTCGAGGACCTGTGGTCGTTCAATGAAGAGATCGTCGTGCTCGCGGCGTCCGAGAGCATGATCCCGCTGATCTCGGCGGTCGGCCACGAGACAGACTTCACGCTGATCGATTTCGTCGCCGACCAGCGTGCACCGACGCCGACCGCGGCGGCCGAGTTCGCCGTGCCGGTGCGCAGCGAATTGCTGTCGCAGATTTCGGCTTTGACCGATCGCAAGCTGGCGTGCTGGCGCCGCGGCCTCGACCAGCGGCGCAAGGAGCTCACTCTGCTGTCGCGCGCGTTGCCGGGTGCGGACGATGTGCTGGCGGGTCCGCGGCAGCGGCTCGACGCCTGCGCCGAGCGGTTGCCGCGCGCGTTGCTTGCCAACGCGCAGCTTCATCACACGCAATATTTGCGCATTGCCGGCCGCCTGTCGCCGCAAGCGGTGCGCACGCTGATGGCACGTCGCCGCGACCGGTTCGAGGCGCTGGCGCACCGGCTGCGAACCGGTGTCAGCGCGAATGCGCAGGCCTATCGCGCGCGCATCGCGCGTGAACGCGATCGCACGGCGACGCTCTTCGGCCGCGTCCAGCGCAGCATCGACACGCAGCTCGACCAGCGTTATGCGCGGCTGGAGCGCGCCGAGCGGCTGCTCGCAGCGTTTTCCTATCGCGAAGTGCTCAAGCGCGGTTATGCGCTGGTGCGCGACGAGGCCGGCAAGCCGTTGCGGAGCGCTGCCGCGATCACGCCGCCGATGCGTCTTGAGATCGAGCTTGCCGACGGCCGCGTCCGCGCCACCGCGGGCGAAACGCTGGCCGCCGCGCCGCTTGCGCCGGTGCGCCGCCGCTCCCGCCGCGGCGGCGGGAGCGATGGCGGTCAAGGCAATCTGTTCGGTTGATCAGTAATAGTCCCAGTGATGATGACGCCAGTAACGATGGTGCCAGTGGTGATAGTGGTGATAGTAGTCCGGGTGCCAATAGCAGCGGCGGTGCCAGCGTCCATATGCCCACCAGCGACGGCAAACGTAGCGTGCCTGGGTGACGTTATTTGTCGTACTGGCCGCATCGGACAATCCCGCCGGCGCGGTTATCGTCATGGCCTGAACCGGCGTCATCGCGCCTGCGGCGGAGAAACCCGCCGCCAAAGCTGCCGCAATCACGAATTTGCGCATCGCCGCTCCTCACGTTGTGTCCGCCCTCGTCGCAAGACCAACGCGTGCAAATGCGGCAAGGTTCCGGCCTAAGAGGGCTGCGGCAATCCGGCGCGATGCGAGGTTCCGTTTCGGCCGCGAAGCGACTATGTTTGATGCTCATCGCGCCGTTCGGTGAGGAGACTTGCCCGTGCTGTATCGTTCCGATCGACCCTCGCCGATGAGCGGCGAAGCCGAGATCAAGTATCTCGACGGCGATTTCCGCGTCGTCAAACCGGGCGCGTTCGTGCGTTGCGCCGTGACCGGCGCTGCTATTCCGCTCGAAGAGTTGAAGTACTGGAGCGTCGAGCGGCAGGAAGCCTACGCGTCGCCGGAAGCAGTGGCACAGCGTTTCCCCGGCGCCTGATCAAACCAGCACCTTGAGCACCAGCGCGCGCCACGGCGCGTCGTCCTCGACGACAAGCCGCACGGGCACGACGTGAGCGCGACTCGCTAGCGCGGCGAGAGCGGGGTTGCCCGTCAGACGCGCGTGGTCCTTCGCCGTGGTGACGAGCCGCCAGCCTTCATGTTCCGCGCGCATGATGAGACCGGCGGCTTCCTCCGCCGTGTAAGGATGATGGTCGGCAAAGGCGAGGCGGTCGCCGATCTCGAGCCCGGCGTCCGCCAGTGTCCGGAAAAACTTGTCGGGATGTCCGATGCCGGCGAAGGCCAGCACCTTGCGGCCTGCGAGCGCGCCAACCGCGGCGGCGTCGGGCACAAGCCGGCCATGAAAGACGGGCAGGCCGCGTGTCTGTGCGCTGGCGATGACGGCGTGGGCGCCCGCTGCATCGCCGATCACCAGCAGGGCGTCACTGTTGCCGAGCTGCGCCGCGAGCGGCGCGCGCAGCGGACCGGCGGGAAACACGCGGCCATTGCCGATGCCGTGTATGCCGTCGATCACCGCGATGCTGAGCGTCTTGGCGAGCGACGGGTTTTGCAGCCCGTCGTCCATCACGATGACGTCCGCCCCCGAGGCGGCTGCTGCCGCGGTACCCGCGACACGGTCGCGCGCGACGATCGTCGGCGCGGCCTGTGCGAGCAGCAGCGCTTCGTCACCGACCTGCGCTGCCGTATGAGACTGCGGGTCGACGGTCACGGGTCCAGCGAGCGATCCGCCGTAGCCGCGGCTCAGCAAAGCCGGAGAATGGCCTGCGGACTGGAGCAGGGCGGCGATAGCGATGGCGACTGGCGTCTTGCCGCTGCCGCCCAGCGTGAAGTTGCCGACGCAGATGACCGGCACTGTGGCGCGGTGTCCGGGCCGCGCCATGCGCGCGCCGGTGACCGCGCCGTAGATCGCGGCAACGGGCGCCAGCAGCCCGGCGGCGAGGCCTGGCGGCCGCCACCAGAATGCGGGATCACGCACGGTCGCCTCCGAATCCGGCGCGCTGCCCGAGGCGCAACTGCATCAAATAGGGGTCGAGCGTCTGCAGCGTGCGATTGAGCGCGCCGCCGAGCGCCATCACGGTGTTGTGCGCGGCCTCGGCCGCGGCCTTGCGTCCGGCCGGATCGCGCAGCCACGCATAGGCGAGGTCGGCGAGCGTCTCCGCGTCGGCGACCAGACCGGCGCCGTTGATGGTATCGAGCGCGCCGTAGATCTCGCTGAAATTGCCGACGTGCGGCCCGTGCATGATCGCCGAGCCGAGCTTTGCGGCCTCGATCGGATTTTGCCCGCCGTGGCGGACGAGCGAGCCGCCGATGAAGACGATCGGCACGAAGGCGTAGAGCAGGCCGAGTTCGCCGATGGTGTCGGCGATATAGATGTCGACTCCCGGCCCCGGCAGTTGCCCACGCGAGCGCAACGCCGGCTTCAATCCGGCGGCGGCGGCCATCGCGGCGATGTCCGGCCCGCGGTCGGGGTGGCGCGGCGCGATCACCGTCAACAGATTCTGTGTGCGCGCGCGCAGCAGCCGGTGGGCCTCGAGAACGATCGTCTCTTCGCCCGGATGAGTGGAGGCGGCGCCGATCACGGGTCGGGTCGCCGCGGCGGCGCGAAGCGCATTGAGCTTGTCGGTTGCGACCGGCGGCGGCGGCACGTCGAATTTCAGGTTGCCGGTCGTGATGACGCGCGGAGCATTGAGCGCGGCGAAACGCTCCGCGTCGGCTGGCGTGCGGGCGAGACACAGATCGAGCCGGTCGAGCACGGCGGCGGCCGTTCGCGGAAACCGGCGCCAGCGGCGGAACGAGGATTCGGACAGGCGGCCGTTGACGAGGATGAGCGGCATCGACCGCGCGGCGCCTTCGACGATGAGGTTCGGCCACAGCTCCGATTCGACGAGGAGCGCGAGGTCCGGCTGCCAGTGGTTGAGGAAGCGCCGGACATAGCGCGGCGCATCGAGCGGCACGAACTGGTGGATCACGCGGCGCGGCAGCCGTTGCGCCGCGAGCGCGGCCGAGGTGACCGTGCCGGAGGTCACCAGCAGATTGATGTTCTGGGCGTGGACGCGCTCGATCAGGCCGAAGACGCTGGTGATCTCGCCGACGCTCGCGGTGTGGATCCAGATCAGCGGCCCGGGCGGTCGTTCGAAACCGGGCAGGCCGCGCCGCTCGGGCAAGCGCTCCTTGATTTCCTTGCCGCGCCGCAGCCGCCGCTGGAACAGCAGCGGCGTCAATGGCGCGGCGATGCCCCAGAGGAACCGGTACAGGCGGAGCGACAGCGGCAGGCGCCTAGCCACGGAGACCGTCCACCAGTTCGTAGGCGCGGGCGGTCGCGCGGTTCAGTCCGGTTTCGACGGCCAGCCGCGCCGCTTCGAGCGCCGCATCGTCCGCTTCGGGCGGCACGCGCACCAGGTCGCCGGCGACCGCCGCCATGCGGCCGAACGGCAAGTTGAGCACGCCGCGATCCCAACTGTCGCGAAACTCGATGCGGCGGCTGGTGGTGACCGCGACCGGATAGATCGGCCGTTCCGACATCGCGGCGAGCTTGACGATGCCCTGTCCGCACACGCGGGCAATCTTCGGCACGTCTGCGGTCAGCACCATGCTGTGGCCCTCGGCAAGCGCGTTCAGCATCTCGCGGAACGCGCCGACGCCGCCTTTGCGATGAAAGTCGCCGCGGTGGTCGCCCGAACCGCGGATGGTTTGCACGCCGAGCGCGTTGAGCGCGATCGACTGGATTTCACCGTCGCGATGGCGCGAGATCAGCGCCTTGGCGTGGTGCTCCGGCCGCCGCATGAACGACATCAGCGCGTGCTGACCATGCCACATCGCGACGATGACCGGGAGGTCGTCGGCGATGCGCTCATAAAAGTCGGCCGGCTCGAGGATCAGGCGGTTGGTGGCCCTGACGAAGCGCAGGTATTGCGCGCCGGAGACGCCCAACGCCACCTGAGCCCATCGCTGCCGTCCCAGACGCTTGACCAGCCGCATGGACGCTCCGTTAACGCGTCTTCTCCGGCGTGGCGGCGGGATCGAGCAGGCGGTGGAGATGAACGATGAAATAACGCATGTGCGCGTTGTCGACCGTCTGCTGAGCCTTTGCCTTCCACGCCGCGTATGCGCTGGCATAGTTTGGATACATTCCAACGAGATCGAGGTTGTCGAGACTCCTGAACTCGGTGCTGCCGGGCTCGACCAGTTCGCCGCCGAAGACGAGATGGAGCAGTTGCCGGCCAGAGGTATCGGGCATGACGGACGATCCTTGAAAAGAGGCTTCCCGGCGGACTGGAAACGTTACGCGAATTCGGCGCAGCGGTCGCGGATGAGATCGATCAGCGCACCGTGGCGGCCCGGTCCGGCGGCAAGCAACGCACTGTGCCTGGTCTCGGTCTCGTTATAGGTCAGAACCTGGCCGGCGAGATCGGTCATCGCGCCGCCGGCTTCGTGCACCAAAAGGTCGGCGGCGGCAAGGTCCCAGTCATGGCTGTTACGGGACGCGAAGGCGCCGTCGAGCGCGCCGGAACCGACCCGGGCCAGCCGCATGGCGAGGGAGTGGATTTTCGGCTGCGGCTGTACGCCGGGATTGAGCCGCGACAGCAGGTCGAGCTGACGCTTGGGACCGGCAATGCGCGCGCCGTCGAGACCCTCGCCGGACGTGGCGACAATGGATGCGCCGTTGAGCGTCGCGCCGCCGCCCCGCACCGCGAGAAACAATTCGTCCGTGACCGGCGCGTAGAGCGCCGCCAGCGAGGGCCGGCCCTGTTCCACCAAGGCAATCGAGATGGCCCAGTCCGGACGGCCGTCGAGGTAGGCCCGCGTGCCGTCGATCGGATCGACCACCCAGACTTCGCCGGCGTCGGTGCGGCGGAGATCGTCTTCGGTTTCTTCGGAGAGCCAGCCGGCGCCCGGCCGCAACGGCGGCAATCGCGCGGCGAGGAAATCGTTGACGGCGATGTCGGCTTCGCTGACCGGCGAGTTGCCATCCTTGATCCAGCGCTTGAGATCGCCCTTCGAGGCGGTCAGTGCCATCGCGCCCGCCTCGCGGACGATGATGGCGAGCCGGTCGCGGAGCGGATCACTGACCGGCAACGGTCAGGCCCTCGAACCGCAAGGTCGGCGCATTGACGCCGAAGCGGAACGTCAGATCGTTGGCGGGCGTCAGACTGCGGAAGATATCGAACAGATGCCCGGCAATCGTCATCTCGCTGACGGGATAGACGCGCTTGCCGTTCTCGATCCAGAAGCCCGAAGCGCCGCGGCTGTAGTCGCCGGTCACGCCGTTGACGCCGCTGCCGATGAGGTCGGTGACGTAGAAGCCGTCCTTGATATCGGCGATCAGTTCGTCGGGCGTCGGCGTGCCGGGCTCGAGATGCAGGTTGGTCGTGCCGGGTGACGGCGCCGACGACACGCCGCGCGCGGCGCGGCCGTTGGTGACAAGGCCGAGTTCGCGGGCGCTGGCGCTGTCGAGCAGCCAGGTCTGCAGTACGCCGTCATCGACGAGGTTGATCTTTTCGCCGCGCACCCCCTCGCCGTCGAACGGCCGCGAACGCAGGCCGCGCCGCCGCAACGGATCGTCGACGATGCAGATGCCGCCGGCGAACAGCTTCTGGCCGAGCTTGTCCTTGAGGAAGCTGGTCTTGCGCGCGACCGCCGCGCCATTCGCCGCGTTGGCGAGATGCGAGACGATGCTGCCGGCGATACGCGGATCGAACACGACCGGCACCTTGCGGGTCGTGACCTTGCGCGGGTTGAGCCGCGCCGCGGCGCGCTCGCCGGCGGTGCGGCCGATCTTGTCTGGGCTGTCGAGGTCGGCGGCGTGCGGCGCCGACGAGTAATCGTAATCGCGCTCCATGCCGGTGCCCTCGCCGGCGATGGCCGTCATCGAGAGGCCATGGCTCGAGCCGAGATAGGAGCCGTGAAATCCGGTGCTGGTCGCCAGCACCATGCCGCCGATGCCGGCGCTGGCCGATGCGCCGCCGGATTTCGACACGCCTTTCACGGCAAGGCCGGCCTCCTCCGCGGCGCGCGCCTGCGCTTCGAGCGCGGCGACGGACGGCAAATCAGGATCGAGCAAATCGAGATCGGGAATATCGTGCGTCAGCAGGTTGGCGTCGGCAAGGCCGGCGAACCTGTCTTCAGGCGCGACCTTCGCCATCGCCACAGCACGCTCGACCAGCGCCGAGATCGCTGAAGACGACATGTCGTTGGTCGATGCGATGGCCTGGCGCCTGCCGATGAAGACACGCAGGCCGAGATCGTCGCCCTCGGCGCGCTCGCTTTCTTCGACGGCGCCATCGCGCACTTCGACCGATAGCGACACCGAACGCACCGCGACTGCATCGGCTGCATCGGCGCCGGCGCGTTTCGCCTGCGTAACGAGGCGGTCGGCCAGCTCGCCGAGCGTGGATTGATCGAACAGGGAGGTCTTCTGGGCAGGACGCATGAGGTCTTTCAGATAACGACAAGTTCCGGCAAATCAACCGGCGATGAACGGAGCCGCGGCATTTGAACGGATCGCGGCAAGGTCTCGTCAAACATGTCCGGCAACGCCCCGTCAATCATGCGGGCCGAAGAGTGGCCCGGTACCAAGTCTTAACCGAGAACCTTAAGCCAATTCCGCAGCCTCTCTGCGATGATCCTCCTGCGACCGGGCAAAAAAGTTCGGCGCGGGAGAGTTTCGAGGCGTCAGATGAGTGGCGGAATGCCCGACGGGTCGGGCCGCGCGATGCGGCTCGACCCGTTCGCCCTGCCGGTGCGTTTTTCGGCACGCGATGCGGCTGCGGACAGCCGGCTACGCGACGTCGTGCTGACGCGGGACCGCGTCGTGGTCCGGCGGGCCGTGCGCGGCATGCGCATGGCGGTCAATCTTCCGCTGTCGGCCTATCGCGGCGTCGCCATCCGCATGCTGCCGCCGGACGCGGCCGGCATCGCCGCGACGGCCGTCGTTCTCGAACACAAGGATCCTGGGCTGGCGCTCGAACTCTACGTCGCGCCCGACGGTCACGAAGTGGCCGCCGAGTGGCGCACGTGGGGTTATGTGCTGGGCCTGCCGCTGCTCGTCACCGACGGTGACGGCGGGCTATATGAGCCGTTCGAACGGATCGGTCAGGTGCGGGTGAAGCCGGTCTGCCAGCGCCGCCGGCGCCGCAATGCGATCAAGACACGGCGGCCGTCGATTCTTCTCCGCCGCGCGCCGAAACGGCTTGCCGGTAACGCCGCCGTCTATCGCGGTGAGCGCGAGATCATCGCGCGAAGCTGAACGCTATCGGCAGCGCTGCAGCGTCAGCGTCGTGCCGTTCTGCTGCGTCATTTCCAGGCGATCGTTGTCGACCTGGCGCAGCGTGTAATTCGTGCGCCCGTTGGAAATCTGGCCGGTCGTGAACTGGTCGACAATGCGGTAATTGCCGTCGACATTCGTCACCGACTCGTTGCGATAGGCGGGCACGCCGCCGTTCGAATCCCTGCGCTGATTGCCCTCGAAGTCGATCACACGCTTGCCGGCGCAGTCGATCGCGCCTTGCTGCGCATCGGGAGTCACACCCCATCGCCCCGACACCGGGTAGTCGTTGGCCAGCGCCGGCGCGGTGAGGGCGCCGAGGGCAAGAATGATGAACACAATGCGCATAGACTGAATCTTGCATGCAGCCCTCTTTCCGCAAGAGCGCGGACGCAGCATGCTTAACGCGATGCTCGAAAAGTACGGCTATTTCGCGCGGTAAGCGGCGAGAAATGTACGCACTGCGATGGTTACCACGCGCCGAACCTGGTCGGGCGTGGGCGGCGGGCCGAAGTTGAACAGCACCGGCTTGAACAGCGTGGATTGGCAGGAGTCGAGGAACTGTGACGCCGCAACTTCGCAATCCTCGATCTTGAGAACGCCCGCCTTGACCTGGGCCTCGAGATAATCGCGCAGGCGCGCAACGCCGAAGGCGGGGCCGGTTTCGTAGAACACCTGGCCAATCTCGGGCTTGCGCTCGGCGATGCCGATGACCACACGCAGCGAGGCGGCTTTTTCCGGCGTGCAGAGAAAGCCTACGAAATTGGTGCCAAGGCGAATGAGGGCGGTTTCAACGTCGGGGTTGCCCGGATCGAGTTCGAACGCACCTTCGGCATGGGTGGCGCATTCGAGCTTCACGATCTCGGCGAACAACTGTTCCTTGTTGGTGAAGTACACGTAGAGCGTGCCTTTGGAGACCCCGGCCTCCTTGGCGATATCGGCCATGCTGGCGGCGTCGAAGCCGCGGGCGAGGAACACCGAGCGGGCGCCTTCGACGATCTGGCGCCGTTTGGCACTGTCTTCGGCACCATCCGCAGGCCGGTCCAGAACCACTGTTTCGCTCATTGCTCTCTCCATCACCCTGTCGGGGTCAACAAAGCGATGCCGGCCCGATTCTCCTGCTTGCCATAAGCAACATATGGCCCATTCATCACAAAAATTCAATGACCGAACCGTTCGGTCATTATTGACATTGCACTGCAGCACGAGTATCTGACCGAACCGTTCGGTCAAAAAGGGAGCTGCGCCTATGTTACAGCGCGCCAAAACAGGACCCAAGAGCGGGGACATCTCCCGCCTGTCCCTCGTCCCCATCTCGGCTGAGCAAGCCAAGGAAATCCACAGCAGTTCTTCCATATCCGCCGAGCCGGGTCCGGTCGAGGCGCGGATCGTTGAACCGGGTCCGGCCGAGCCCACCGAGGCCGAGCCTGTGCAGGACCGCGCGCCGAATACGCCGGCCCCGTCCGCCAAGGTGAAGCTCGGCGGCGCGCTCAAGGCGAACCGCAAGCGCGTCCTGCAGGGCGTGGGCGTGCTGGCGCTCATCGGCGTTGCCTGGTTCGGCTACGACTATCTCACCGTCGGCCGTTACATCGTCTCGACCGACGACGCCTATGTGCATGCCGACGCGACCACGCTGGCCGCCAAGGTGTCCGGCTATATCGCGTCGATCGACGCCGCCGACAACAAATTCGTCCATGCCGGTGAGGTGATAGCCCGCATCGACAACGGCGACTACAAGCTCGCGCTTGAATCGGCGCGCGACAAGGTCGCGACGCAGCAGGCGACGGTCGAGCGCATCGGCCGCCAGATTCCGGCGCAGGAAGCGCTGGTCGATCAGGCTCGGGCGCAGCTCGTTTCGGCGCAGGCCGCCGAAACCCGCGCGCAGTCCGAGCTCGTTCGCCAGAAGGCGCTCGCCACCAAGGAATTCGCCAGCCAGCAGACTCTGGAGCAGGCGCAAGCCTCGCGCGATCAGGCGGTCGCCGGCGTTGCCAACGCCAAGGCGGCGGTCGAAGCCGCGCAGGCCAATGTCGAAGTCCTGAAGGCGCAGCAGCAGGAAGCAAGCCGCACGCTCAAGGAATTGCAGACCGCCGAGGCCAAGGCCGAGCGCGACCTGTCGTTCACCGAAATCCGCGCGCCGATCGATGGCGTGCTCGGCAACCGGGCGATGCAGGTTGGCGATTACGTGCAACCGGGCCAGCGGCTCGCGGCGCTGGTGCCGCTGAACAACGTCTATATCGACGCCAACTTCAAGGAGACCCAGCTTCAGGGCCTGCGTCCCGGCCAGCCGGTGACGGTCAGCGTCGACGCGCTG
Source organism: Pseudolabrys sp. (assembly GCA_029980465.1). Classification (GTDB taxonomy): domain Bacteria; phylum Pseudomonadota; class Alphaproteobacteria; order Rhizobiales; family Xanthobacteraceae; genus Pseudolabrys. Next base: position 601,754 of record JARYIJ010000001.1, on the reverse strand, counting down.
CCCGACCACGACATCAAGGGTACCGTCGCCAGCGTGTCGCCGGCCTCGGGCTCGGTGTTCTCGCTGCTGCCGCCCGACAACGCGACCGGCAACTTCACCAAGATCGTCCAGCGTCTCGCAGTGCGCATCAAGCTGCCCGAGGACGTGATGGACAAGCGGCTGCTGCGGCCCGGCATGTCGGTAATCGTCAACGTCAACACCAAGCCGACGGCGCTTGCATCCAATCCGCTGTCGTTCGCGGCGCAAGCCGCCGAGTCCTCTAACGTTCGCTAGTCCGGTGGTGTCATGAGTACAGCCACCACCGCCGACGCGCTTCCGGCCTCCGCCCGTTCCCCGACAGGTGGTGCCGGAAGCGCGGCACGGCTCGAGCCGCTGGATCGCACCAAGGTCGTCGCCTTCGTGGTGATGTGCTTCGGCATGTTTATGGCGATCCTGGACATCCAGATCGTGTCGGCCTCGCTGTCGGAAATTCAGGCCGGCCTGTCGGCCTCCGCCGACGAGATTCCCTGGGTGCAGACCTCGTATCTGGTCGCCGAGGTTATCGCCATTCCGCTGTCCGGCTTCCTGTCGCGCGCGCTTGGTACGCGGACCGTGTTCTCGGTCGCGGCCGCCGGCTTCACGCTCGCCAGCGTGATGTGCGGGTTCTCGTCGTCGATCAATGAAATCATCCTGTGGCGCGCGCTGCAGGGTTTCATCGGCGGCGGCATGGTGCCGACAGTCTTCGCCTCGGCCTATCTGATCTTTCCCGGCTCGCGGCAGAAGTTCGTAGCCCCGATCATCGGCTTGATCGCAACGCTTGCCCCCACGATCGGGCCGACGATCGGCGGCTACGTCACCGAAGCGTTGTCCTGGCACTGGCTGTTCTTCATCAACATCGTGCCCGGCATCGCCGTCACGGTCGCGATGCTGGCGCTCGTCGACTTCGACCAGCCGGATTATTCGCTGCTCGAGAACTTCGACTGGTGGGGCCTCATCAGCATGGCCGGTTTCCTCGGCGCGCTCGAATACGTGCTGGAGGAGGGACCGCGCAAGGACTGGTTCGACGATCAGGCGATCGCCATGATGGCGGTGGTGTCCGCTGTGTCGGCGGTCGTCTTCTTCTGGCGCGTCCTGACGGCGAAGGCGCCCATCGTCGACCTCAGCGCCTTCGTCAACCGCAACTTCGCCATCGGCAGCATGTTCTCGTTCGTGCTCGGCATCGGGCTGTACGGGCTGACCTATCTCTATCCGGTCTATCTCGCCGAGGTGCGCGGCTACAACGCGCAGATGATCGGCGACACGATGTTCGTGTCGGGCATCGCCATGTTCGCTACGGCGCCGATCGCAGGACAGGTCAGCCAGCGCTTCGATCCGCGCTACGCGCTGATCGGTGGCTTCATCCTGTTCGCCATCGGCACCTGGCAGATGTCGTCGGTCACGACCGATTGGGACTTCTGGGAAATCTTCTGGCCGCAGATTTTCCGCGGCATCGGCCTGATGTTCGCCATCGTGCCGGTGACGAACACCGCGCTCGGCACGCTGCCGCCGGACCGCGTCAAGAACGCCTCCGGACTGTTCAACCTGACGCGCAACCTCGGCGGCGCCATCGGCCTCGCCGTCATCAATACGCAGATCAACGACCGGCTCGATCTGCACCTCGCGCGGCTGCACGAGTCGATCAACTGGGCGCGCGTCCCCGCGACCGAAGCGCTGTCGCACATGGCGCAGGCGCTGCCGGGTTCCGATGCGCAGCTCAAGGCGCTCAAGCAGATGATGGGTCTCGTGCGCCAGCAGGCCGTGGTGATGAGCTTTGCCGACGTCTTCCTGATGCTGACCGTATTGTTTCTCGTGCTGGCAGGCCTCGGCGTGCTAATGCGCAAGCCGGCGCCGGTCGCCGCGGGTGCCGGCGGGCATTAGGGGGCATAAGCAGAGATTCAGTCGGGCTTTCCGTATCCACCTGCGGTCGGCGTCTGGATCACGATCGCCTCGCCGGCGTCGATCCAGGTGGCGTCGCAGCCTTCGAGGCGCTCGAGGCGGCCGTCCTTGCGCCGCGCCCAGTTCTCGCCGACCTGGCCGGACGAGCCGCCCGCCAGTCCGAACGGCGGCACGCGGCGATGGCCGGACAGGATCGTGCATTCCATGCGTTCGAGGAAGTGGATGGTGCGGCGGATGCCGTCGCCGGCGTGCCATTTGCCCTTGCCGCCGGAGCCCTTGCGGATGTGGAAATCCTCCAGCACCACCGGGTAGCGGAATTCCAGGATCTCCGGGTCGGTGAGGCGGGTGTTGGTCATGTGGGTGTGCACGGCGTCGGTGCCGTTGAAGCCCGGACCGGCTGGCGAACCCGAGCAGATCGTCTCGTAATACTGATAGCGCTCGTTGCCGAAGTTGAGATTGTTCATCGTGCCCTGCGCGCCGGCCAGTGCGCCGAGCGCGCCGAACAACGTGTCGGTGACGGCCTGCGAGGTCTCGACGTTGCCGGCGACGACCGCGGCCGGATATTCCGGCGACAGCATCGACTTCTTCGGGATGACGATGTTGATCGGCCGCAGGCAGCCGGCGTTCATCGGAATATCGTCGTCGACCATGACGCGGAACACGTAGAGCACCGCGGCGCGCGCCACCGGTTCCGGCGCGTTGAAGTTGGTCGGCTGCTGCGGCGAGGTACCGGTGAAGTCGACGGTTGCCTCGCGCTTCGCCTTGTCGACCGTGATCTTCACCTTGATGACGGTGCCCTGATCCATCTCGTAGGCGAATTCGCTATCGTGCAGGCGGTCGAGCACGCGCCGCACGCTCTCGGCGGCGTTGTCCTGCACATGCCGCATGTAGGCCTTCACCACCGGCATGGTGAAATGCGTCACCATCTTGCGCAATTCGGCGACGCCCTTCTCGTTGGCGGCAATCTGCGCCTTGAGATCGTTGACGTTCTGGACCGGATTGCGGGCCGGATACTTTGCGCCGGTGAGCGCCGCCATCAGTTCCTTCTCGCGGAATTTGCCGCGGTCGACCAGCTTGAAATTGTCGAACAGCACGCCTTCCTGCTCGATCGTTGTCGCGTTGGGCGACATCGATCCGGGCGAGATGCCGCCGACATCGGCGTGATGTCCGCGCGACGCCACCCAGAACAGGATGTTCTTCTTCTTTTTGTCGTCGAACACCGGCGTGCACACGGTGATGTCGGGCAGGTGCGTGCCGCCGTTGTAGGGAGCGTTGATCGCATAGACGTCGCCGGGCGCGATCCGCCCCTTGTTCTCGCGGATGATGGTCTCGACGGCGCGGTCCATCGAGCCGAGATGCACCGGCATGTGCGGCGCGTTGGCGACCAAGGTGCCGTCATGCGCGAACACCGCGCAGGAGAAGTCGAGCCGCTCCTTGATGTTGACGGAGTAGGCGGTGTTCTGCAGCGACACGCCCATCTGCTCGGCGATCGACATGAACAGGTTGTTGAACACTTCGAGCATCACCGGATCGGCATGCGTGCCGATGGCGTGGGTGCGCTTGAGCTTGACGACGCGTGTCAGCACGAGATGGTTCTTCGCCGTCAGTGCAGCCTGCCAGCCTGGCTCAATCACGATGGTCTGATGAGGCTCGATGAGGATGGCCGGGCCTTTCACCTTGGCGCCGCGCCTGAGCTGGTCGCGCGTATAGACATTGGCGTTGTGCCAGCGGCCATCCGAGAAAAAGCGGGTGTGTCTGGCCGGCTTCGGCAGCCTGGCGCGCGACGTCTTGCCGGCGCGCTCGCGAAAGGTCGCGCCGCCGCCGACCGCTTCGACCGAAACGGCCTCGATCACGAGCTGCTTGCTGCGGTCGATGAAGCCGAACTGGGCCTTGTGGGCCCGCTCGAACAGCCGCTTCATCGCGGCAAGCGATCCGGCAGTGACCACCAGGGCGGTGTCGGTGCCGGCGTAGCGGATATGGGCGCGGGTGATGACCTTGATTTTCGCGGAAGGTACGCCCTGACCGGCGACTTCGGCCTTGACGTCCTTGCCGAGCCTGCCGCCGATCGTCTTCAGGGCGGCGAGCGACTTCGCGCCGAAGGGCTGCTCGATCGCCTGCTGGCGGGTGGCGCGAATGTCGGCGAGGCCCATGCCGTAGGCCGACAGCAGCGACGAGAACGGGTGGATCAGCACCTTCGTCATGCCGAGCGCGTCGGCGACGAGGCAGGCATGCTGGCCGCCGGCGCCGCCGAAGCAGTTGAGCATGTAGCGCGTCACGTCGTAGCCGCGCTGCACGGAAATCTTCTTGATCGCGTTCGCCATGTTCTCGACGGCGATCTTGACGAAACCGTCAGCGATCTCTTCCGGCGTCTTGTCGCCGACCTCCCTGGCGAGATCGGAGAAGGCGGCCTTCACGGCGCCGGCGTCGAGCGGTTGATCCTGGTGCGGCCCGAAAATCTTCGGGAAGAACTCCGGCATCAGCTTGCCGAGCATCACGTTGGCGTCGGTGACGGCGAGAGGGCCGCCGCGGCGGTAGCATTTCGGGCCGGGATTGGCGCCGGCGGAATCCGGACCGACGCGGAAGCGCGCGCCGTCGTAGTGCAGAATCGAACCGCCGCCGGCGGCGACGGTATGGATCAGCATCATCGGCGCGCGCATGCGCACGCCGGCGACCTCCGTCTCGAAGGCGCGTTCGTATTCGCCGTCGTAGTGCGAGACGTCGGTCGAGGTGCCGCCCATGTCGAAACCGATCAGGCGGTCGGCGCCGGCCTCGCGTCCGGTCTGCGCCATGCCGACCACACCGCCGGCAGGGCCGGACAGGATTGCATCCTTGCCCTGGAACAGCTCGGCGGCGGTGAGGCCACCCGACGACATCATGAACATGAGGCGGGCATTGGAGCGCTTCGAGTCGAGGTCCTCGTCGACCTGCGCCACGTAGCGCCGCAGGATCGGCGACAGATAGGCATCGACGACGGTGGTGTCGCCGCGCCCGACCAGCTTGATGAGCGGCGAGACCTCGTGGCTGACCGAGACCTGCGGAAAGCCGACCTCGCGCGCGATGGCGGCGACCTCGCTCTCGTGCGCCGGGTGGCTGTAGGCGTGCATGAAGACAATGGCGACGGCGCGGAAGCCCGCGTCGTAGGCGCGCTGCAGGCCGGCGCGAACCGCCGCGACGTCGGGCGCGCGCTCGACCGTGCCGTCCGCGCGCACGCGCTCGTCGACCTCGAGCACCTCGTCGAACAGCATGTCGGGCTTGACGATGTGCCGCGCGAAAATCTTCGGCCGCGCCTGGTAGCCGATCTTGAGCGCGTCGCGGAAGCCTTTGGTAGTAACGAGCAGCGTGCGCTCGCCCTTGCGCTCGAGCAGGGCATTGGTCGCGACCGTGGTACCCATCTTCACGGCACCGATCTTGCCGGGCGGAATGGGCTCGCCGGGCGCGAGGCCGAGCAGGTCGCGGATGCCCTGGACGGCGGCATCCGCATAGGCTTCGGGGTTCTCGGAGAGCAGCTTGTGCGCCACCAGCGCGCCATCCGGCCGGCGGCCGACGATGTCGGTGAATGTGCCGCCGCGGTCGATCCAGAAGTCCCAAAGCGTCCGATCCGCCGCCCTCGCCATCGCCCCTCAATCTCCGTTCGCTCCGTTTCGCGCACCGTAAATTCGCGGTGGCATTTCGTCAACAAATCGTTGACAGTTTGTCATGGTGCGATAGCCTGCCCCCGGGGAACGTGATTATGGCCGGACCATCGCGTGCTGGAAAATCCGTCGAACGGAGCGGGGCGCCGATTGTATCGTCGGCCCATCTGGCCGCCGGGGCGCTGCCGGCGCTCTCCGAGATGGAATTCGGCCTCATTCTGCTCGGCCACGCCTTCAACCGCTGGATGGTCCGCTGCATGGCGGCGGCCGGCGTGCCGGACCTCTCCCCGCTCGACGTCCTCGTTGTCCACACCATCGCGCATCGTGACAAGGCGAAGCGGCTGGCCGACATCTGCCTGGTCCTGAGCGTCGAGGACACCCATCTCGTCACCTATTCGGTGAAGAAGCTGGAGACCCTCGGGCTGGTGACGTCGGGCCGCAGCGGCAACGAGAAGACCGTCAGCCTGACGAAAAAGGGCGAGGACGTGATCCGCGCTTACACCAGGCTGCGCGAGCGGCTTCTGGTTTCGCCGGTCCGCAGTTCGGGCAGCGACCCGCAACGTCTTTCTGAAGTGGCGGCGCTGATGCGGGCGATGTCCGGTCATTACGATCAGGCGGCGCGGGCCGCCGCGAGTCTGTAGATGAAAGCCATGACAGCCACGGCATACAAATCCTCACTCCGGCGGCCCGTCGGCACCGCGGACTGAGGTCAACTTCGGGGGCACGATGCGCAGGGCTTTGGATACCCTTTACCTCTACGCAGGATATGCCGCGGGCTTCCTGCTCGTCGTGATCTTCGGGATCATGATGTACATGTCGGTCGGCCGGCAGTTCGGATTGAACATCCCGGCCGGCGACGATTTCGCCTCGTGGGCGATGTGCGCGATGTCGTTCCTCGGCCTCGCTCATACGTTCAAGAAGGGCGAGATCATTCGCGTCGGCATCATTCTCGAACGTTTCACGGGAGAGAGGCGCCGGGCCATCGAGATTTTCACGCTCGTCGTGGCGGGCGCCTTCACGATCTACTTTTCGTGGCAGGCGACGGTCATGACCTATGATTCCTACATCTTCAACGACATGGCGCAGGGCGTGGTCGCGGTGCCGCTGTGGATTCCGCAGCTCGGCTACTGTGGCGGGCTGATCATTCTATCGATCGCGGTCGTCGACGAGTTGATCAACGTGTTGCGCGGGAACAAGCCATCCTACGAGAAGGAGCCACCAGCGACGCCGGACGAGTTCGTCGAGCGCGTGGCATCGGGAGGCGCGGGCTGATGCACATGGGTCTCGTCGATCTCTCGGTCATCCTGCTCGGCTTTCTGATCGTCGTTCTCGCCAGCGGCGTCTGGATCGCGGTCGGTCTCGGCCTCGTCGGCCTGCTGGCTATGGTTCTCACGACCAGCGTGCCGGTCGGGCAGGTGCTGGCCACCAGCGTATGGAGCGCCAGCGCGTCGTGGACGCTGGCGGCGCTGCCGCTGTTCATCTGGATGGGAGAGATCCTGTTCCGCACGCGGCTCTCCGAAGAGATGTTCCGCGGCCTGTCGCCGTGGCTGCAATGGCTGCCGGGACGGCTCGTCCATGTGAACGTCATCGGCTGCGGCATCTTCGCGGCGGTGTCCGGCTCGTCCGCCGCGACCTGCGCGACGATCGGCAAGATCGCGCTGCCCGAGCTCGACAAGCGCGGCTACGACAAGAGTCTGAGCCTCGGCTCGCTGGCCGGATCCGGAACGCTCGGCCTTCTCATTCCGCCGTCGATTCCGATGGTCGTCTACGCCGTCACCGCCAACGTGTCGGTGCTGCAGGTCTTTCTCGGCGGCTTCCTGCCGGGCCTGCTCGTGATGGCGCTCTATTCCGGCTACATCATCGGCTGGTCGCTGCTTTATCCAAACCGCATTCCGCCGCGCGACCCGCCGATGGCGTTCGGGGCCAAGCTCAAGCAGTCGACCAAGCTGGTGCCGTGCCTGCTGCTGATCCTCGCCGTGTTCCTGTCGCTGGTGCTCGGCTTTGCCACCGCGACCGAATGCGCGGCATGGGGCGTCGCCGGCTCGCTGATCCTCGCCTGGTGGAGCGGCACGCTGACGCGCAAGACGTTCGTCGAAAGCGTCATGAGCACGACGCGGCTTACCTGCATGATCATGCTGATCCTTGCAGGTGCCGCCTATTGCACGGCGGCGATGGCCTACACCGGCATTCCCGCCGCGCTGGCCGAATGGGTGAAGGGACAGCATCTCACCCCGGGCATGCTCGCGCTCTACCTGTCGATCATGTACATCATCCTCGGCTGCCTGATCGACGGTATCTCGATGATCGTGCTGACCATGGTGGTGGTGCTGCCGATGATCCAGCAGGCCGGCCTCGATCTGGTCTGGTTCGGCGTCTACCTCGTCATTCACGTCGAGATGGCGCAGATCACGCCGCCGGTCGGCTTCAACCTGTTCGTGCTGCAGAGCATGAGCGGGCGCGATACATGGACCGTGGCCCGCGCGGCATTCCCGTTCTTCCTGCTGTTGCTGGCGGCGGTCTTCATCATCACCGAATATCCCCAAATCGTCATGGTGCTGCCGCATCTCGTCTTTCCGCAAGGATAGGTGGTACGCTCGGCGCCAGTCCGATCACGTAGCGTCAACTCAACAGAAGAGGGCGATTCATGAAAAAACTGCAGTCCCTGTTTGCCGCGGCTGTCGTGGTAGCGGCGGCCGCCGCCACGCCGGCGCTGGCCCAGACCAAATGGGATTTGCCGGCCGCGTATCCGGCCGACAATCCGCACAGCGTCAACCTGATCCAGTTCGCCAAGGACGTGGAGAAGGCGACCAACGGCAAGCTTGTCATCACCGTTCATCCGGGCGCGTCGCTGTTCAAGGCGCCGGATATCAAGCGCGCGGTGCAGACCGGCCAGGCCCAGGTCGGCGAGGTGCTGATCTCCATCCACGAGAACGAAGACCCGATGTTCGGCATCGACGTCATTCCGTTCCTCGCCACGAGCTTTCCGCAAGCCAAGAAGCTGTGGGAGGCGTCGAAGCCGGCGATCGTCAACAAGCTCGACAAGCAGGGCTTGATGGTGTTGTTCGCGGTGCCCTGGGCGCCGCAGGGCATCTACGTCAACAAGGACCTTAATACGATTGCCGACATGAAGGGCCTCAAGTGGCGCGCCTATAACGTCGGAACCGCGAAGATCGGCGAGGCCGTCGGAGCCCAATCGGTGACTGTGCAGGCCGCCGACCTGCCGCAGGCGCTGGCGACCGGCGTCGTCAATTCCTTCATCTCGTCCGGCGGCACCGGCTACGACAGCAAGGTGTGGGAGTCGCTCAACCACTTCTACGACACGCGGGCGTGGATTCCGAAGAACATCACCTTCGTCAACAAGGCCGCCTTCGCCTCGCTGGACAAGCCGACGCAGGAAGCCGTGCTCAAGGCCGCGGCGGAGGCCGAGGTTCGCGGCTGGAAGATGTGGGAACAGAAAAGCTCCTGGTATCTCGACCAACTCAAGGCGCACGGCATGAAAGTGCTGCCGCCGAGCCCCGAGCTCGCAGCCGGCTTCAAGAAGATCGGCGAGCAGCTCACCGCCGACTGGCTCAAGAAGGCCGGCAAGCAGGGCGAAGAGGTGATCGCGGCCTACAAGAAGATGTAACCGCCACGAATGTCGCAGATGGATCGGGCGCCCTGTGGGCGCCCGATTTGTTTTGTGAAGGTGTAGGGTGGCCGGCACCACCACCCTGGCGTTTGCTGTCATGGCCGGGACAAGTGTAAAGCCCGAGGACATCCCTGACAGGTGTTCGGAGAGATGCTTTACGCCATTTGGGAGGAACGCGGACAGTTAAGATCGAAGGAAGCGATTTCGTGGGCTCCGAAGCAGATGGCGAAGCATCCATCAGGCAGGCGAGGCCGGATAGCGAGATATTCCCCGCAAAAGGCGTCCGGTACTTTCCAGAGCCTGTTGTGAAAGGACACATAGGCCTTGGTCTTGCCGACGCGGCGGACGATCTCACCTTGATCGTAGCGGGGAACCGGCAGTGTCTCGGGGAAGCTTCGCCTTGACGGTCGGTAGTGCTCAGCGGGTGTCGTGAAGCCGAGCGATTGATGCGGCCGCTGGCGATTGTAGACATGACGCCAGTGATCGAAAGCGGCTTGCGCATCATCGAACCCTTGCAGTTGTACGAGCGCGAGTACCTCGGCGGCAAGGCTGCGATGGAAGCGTTCGTTCTTGCCGCGTCCTTGCGGATGATACGGTGTGCTGTGGATGATGGCGATGCCGAGCTTGAGCAGCCACAGCCGCAGGGGTGTCCATTGGCCGGGCTTTCCACCGCCCCAAGGCGATCCGTTGTCGACATAGATGGCATGGGGCAGGCCGTGGCGGCGCAAAACCCGCTCCAGATGCGCTTGGACCGTCTGCGTCTGCTGGTCGGCACAGGCTGCAAGCCCCACAGCAAAGCGCGAATGATCATCGATGATCGTCAGAGGATGCAGCCAGGCACCGCTGCCGAGCCGCACGCGTCCCTTGAAATCCATTTGCCACAGCGCATTCGGCGCTGTGCGCTCGAAGCCTCCATAGGCACGGCCGGGACTATCCACCGCGATGCGGCCATGACGCGACAGCACCGCATGGACGGTCGAGGCCGACGGTGGCACGATTCCGTTCCGCTGCAAAACCGCCGCGATCTTGCGCGCCCCCCAGGCCGGATGCGCGTCGCGCACCGCAAGAATGCGCGCTTCGAGCTCCCCCGCAAGCCGCCGAGGGCTCTGCAGTGGCCGCCGCGAGCGGTCCGCAAAATTGCTTTCTCCTGCCGCGAACCGCCGCAGCCACAGATGACCCGTCTGCCGGCTGATCCCAAAGCGCGCGCACAGCGCTGACACGTTCGCTCCCTCAAGTGAGGCCAGCATCACGAACTCCCGACGCTGATCCGCCACCGATACCTCCCGCCATGTCATCCCGACCTCCCTGCCTCTCGGCGGCAGTGTCAGGCATGTCTCCGAACGGGTGTCAGGTATCTCTCAAGGCCGTACAACAAGCCCGGCCATGACGAGATCATCGGTAATGTCGCGATGGCATAGATCGCTAAAGCGGTTCAGGTTTACTCGGAATCGTCAAGCGCGGGCTTGACCGCGCATCTATCGAAAAAGATGAATCATCTCAAAAGGATGGATTGCCGGGTCAAGCCCGGCCATGACGAGTCTCATTTTCATCAAAAGCGAAACGGCTCTAGCTGCGTTTCACGCGCATGCGCTGGCCGACGACGACGGCGGCGACAACAGCCGCCGCGAACAGAATCGTCTCAAGGTCGAGACGCTCGCCGTTGATCGGCACCGAGAGCGCGACGATGACGAACGGCTGCAGCAGCATCAGTTGTCCGATCCGCGCGACGCCGCCCATGGCCATCGCCGCGTTGTAGAGGACGAACGAGAAATACTGGCTGATCAGGGCGACCCACAGGAGCGCGCCCCAGGCCTGCGGCGGCACCTCTGCGACATGCGACGGCCACAGCCAGATCGTTGCGCCGAGCGTGACCGGCAGGAAGATGGCGAGCTGCCAACTGATCACCTCCCAGCCCGGCATGCCGGTGCTGAGATGGCCGGACAGGGTGTACGCTAGCGCGCCGGCGACAACGGCGACGAGCAGGATCAGATCGCCGCTGCCGATCGTGCCGGCCTCGCCGTGACGGAGCACGAAGCCGATCACGGTCGCCGCGCCGAGCGCGCTGACGATCCAGAATCCCGCGCTCGGCCGTTCGTAGCCCAGCAGGGCGGCCATCGCGGCAATCGCCAGCGGGACGATGCCGAGCACGACGCCGCCGTGCGACGCCGGCACCGTGCGCAGCGCCAGTGCGAGCAGCACCGGGTAGGCGAAGATCACGCAAAAGGCGAGGACCATGAATTTCGGCCACAGTTCGCGCCGCGGCGGCTTGCGCTTCATCACGATGACGACGGTGAGCGCGATGAAGCCGGCGATGGTCGCGCGCGCCATCGTCAGGAACACCGGATCGAACCAGCGGACCGCCAGCCGGGTCACCGGGGCCGTGCTGGCGAAGCACAGGACACCGGCGAGACCGAGCGCGACGCCGAGATTTTTGTGGGGGGAGGGCATGAGGAGCAAAACGATTAGCAGGCCGTCATCACCCGCGGAAGCGGGTGATCCAGTACAGGGGAAGGCTGCCGTGTGTTCTGACGTTGTTCGATTCGACTGGCGCCTGCGTCGACTGGATTGTCCGCTTCCGCGGGCAATGACATCCTTGAAAAACGCGGACAATGACAACTCGGCAGGCGTACCAAAATGGCGGGGCGCCCTGCGGGTTCTCCGCCGGGCGCCCCTATCGACGTATCAGCCGGCCTGTAAGCCGGGTTCTGTATGGCCCGCGACTCGCGCCGCGAGCGTGACGGCCATTCATCTGCGACGCCGGTTGCCCGGCGCCTTCAGCAACCTACCCGAACGGCTGGTCCGGACTGACCGGGCGTGAGCCCACGCCGTTCCTATTCGGTCTTGCTCCCGATGGAGTTTGCCCTGCCGCCGACGTTGCCGCCAGCGCGGTGCGCTCTTACCGCACCTTTTCACCCTTGCTGCCCTACCCTTCATCCCTCCCCGCAAGCGGGGAGGGTCGGGGGTGGGGAAGCGGTATCGTCTCTGTGGCACTGTCCCTGAAGCCCGCTCCCGAAAGACCGGACCTCGCCGGACGTTATCCGGCATCGTTTGTCCATGGAGCCCGGACTTTCCTCCCCGGCCGCCTTTCGGCGTTGGCCGGAGCGGCCGTCCGGCCGACTGACGAGACAGGAATGGGGTGCAGATGCGTCCCGGTCAAGGACCACCGTTCCGGACCAGTAAAAAATTGGGCCGGACTATAATTTGCAGTCCGGCCCGTCGAGGCAGCCTCTGGGAGGTTCAGGAGGCTTGGATTGAATGAAGAGGATCAGCCATTCGCTTGCAGCGAAGCGACGAGGCGCGAGCACTTGGCCGGCAGCGAGCGGATCATCGCGGCCAGAACCAGCGAACGGTCGGCCTGCGCCTTGGCAATCGTGGCTTCGACCGAAACCGGGGCAACGTAGAAGTCCTGCATGGCGCTCATGGCCGTCTCCTTTGAAATCTCGCTCGATCAGTTCCTATGTCCTGGGTGCACAATATTCCGATCATTGAAAATGATAATGTGTTCATTTAGACATATATTCATGACGATAAGGCACAGATAGATTCTGTCCGGCTTATTAAGCGACTGGAAATCATACAAAAATGGATCGCACCTCGGATCTCCACGTCTTCGTGAAAGTCATGGATCGTGGCAGCTTTTCGGCGGCCGCCGAGGAACTCGGGCTGACGCCTTCGGCGGTGTCCAAATTGATGTCCAGGCTTGAGGACCGGCTCGGCGCCAAGCTCCTGCTTCGCAGCACGCGGCGGCTCGCGCTCACCGCCGAAGGCGAGGCGTTCCTGGCGCGGTCGCGCCGCATCGTCGCCGATGTCGAGGAAGCCGAAGCGGAAGTGACGCGGCTGCGCGGCGCACCACGAGGCCTGCTGCGCGTCAACGCCGGCACGGCATTCGGCCTCCACGTTCTCGCGCCCTCGATTGCCGAGTTTCTCGCCCGGTATCCCGAGATCAACATCGAGCTTTCGATCACCGACCGCCTGGTCGATCTGATCGAGGAGCAGACCGATATCGGCGTGCGCTCCGGTCATATTCCCGAAGGGCCGTTCACGCTGCGCAAGATCGCCGACCTGCATCGCCTGATCTGCGCATCGCCGGCCTATCTCGACAGGCGCGGCACGCCGAAATCGCCATCGGACTTGCGGCAGCACGATTGCGTCACGGTGATGGGGCGGGGGCTCAACCGCTGGCCGTTCGACGTGCGCGGCGGCGTCGACGTCGTCGAGGTCCGGCCGCGCGTCATGACGGACGACGCCGAGGCGGCGCTGCGGCTCGCGATCGAAGGCGCCGGCCTCGTCCGGTTGTCGGAGGCGATCGTCAGTGGCGCGCTGCGCAGCGGCGAACTCGTCACCGTGCTGGCCGACGTGCATCACGTCGAGCCGTTTCCATTGTCGGCGATCTATCCTGTCGGCCGTCAGCGCCTGCCGCGGTGCGCCGTGTTTCTCGATTTCCTGTTCGAGAAGTTCTCGAGCGCGCCCTGGCGTCTGGCGCGATAGGCGGTCGGCGTCGCGCCCATCACTCGCGCGAAGCGGCCGTTGAAGGTCGCCAGGTCGTTGAAGCCGCACTCATAGGCGATGGCCGACACGGCATCGTCGCCCTGCCGCAGCCGCAGCGCCGGAGCGATCCGATCCAGCAGATTTATACGCGCCAGATCGGCCGCAAGCAGGGCGACACCATCGCGCAGATCGGCAAGTTCGACGACGTGACGCTGCGCTGGACCTTCAGCAACATCCTGCCGACGTTTACTGGATCACCCGCTTGCGCGGGCGATGACGACGCTTGTGTTGGATGCGGCGCCCATTTTCTTTCATTGAGGAACGACTCGTAAAGTGAGTTCGCTGCTTGCTGCGGTACTCACCCCAGCGGCGGCGGGCGCGTATCGAGAAGAGCCCGCAGCGTCAGCAAGGTCGAGGCGTCGGCGACACCGTCAATGCGCTCGGGACGGAAGTGACGCTGGAACGCCGCGACCACAATCCGGGTCTCCTCGCCGTAGCTGCCGGTGTCATCGACACCGTAGCCGTAATCGCGAAGCCGCCGCTGCATGTGGCGCACGGCCTCGCTGGTTTCGCCGAGCTTGAGGCTCGGGCCTTCGCTCGACAGCGGTGCCGGGCGCACCCAGTGGCCGACATTCGACTCGTGCAACAACTCCCACGGGAATTTCTCGCCGGGATCCTGCTTGCGTGACGGGGCAACGTCCGAATGGCCGAGCACACGGTCGGCCGGAATTGTATGACGCGTCATGATCGAGCGGCACAGCGCGATCACGGCCGCGATCTGGCGCAGGGGAAATTTCGGATAGCCGAACTCGTGTCCGGGATTGACGATCTCAATCCCGATCGAGCGCGAGTTGATGTCGGTCTCTCCGGCCCAGGACGATGCGCCGGCGTGCCAGGCGCGCTTGCCTTCCAGCACGCATTGCACGGTATGGCCGTCCTCGAACACGACGTAGTGCGCCGAAACCTTGCTGTCCGGTGCGCACAGCCGTTTCAGCGCCGCTTGTCCGTCCTGCATGCCGGTGTAGTGCAACAGAATCATGTCGGGCGCAGCGCCGATCCGCTCGTCGAAATTCGACGAGGAGACGACGTCGGCGGCGATGTAGGTTTCAGCCATGAAGGCGGGCCGTTCGGCCATGGGGGACCACTGCATTCCGGCGCCACCTATAAGGAGCCCGCGAGTCGATATCAACGCGCGAGCCGACGTGAAGGATGTGAAGAAAGGCCCGCGCCGAAACGCGGGCCTTCGATACTCGAGAGACAGCTTTACTTGCCCTTGGGAGAGCTCAACGGCGACGGGTGAGCGCCCATGCCGCCGGCCGACGGAGCGCCCGAGCCGGTCGTTGTCGCCTGCGGCGCCTTGTAGGGCTCGAAGTTCTGGGCTTCCTTGAGCTGGTCCTTGCTCATCGACAACTTCAGCTTCGGGCTCGCGTTGTTGGTGCCCGGCACGACCTCGAATGAGGCCGGCGCCAGCGCGACGTCCTTCGCGCCCATGCCGAGGAAGCCGCCGACGCTCACGACATAGGCTTCGATCTTGCCGTCCTTGTCGAACAGAATGTCGGAGACGTCGCCGATCGACTTGTTGTCGGGGCCGAGCACGGTAGTGCCCTTGAACTTCGACGCCAGCCACTGGTCGGGCTGCTGCGAAGTGATCACGTGATCCGCGCTCGCATTCTGCTGCATCCCCGAGCTCGAGCTACTCGACGAACTCGTCGACGATGAGCCAGATTTGGTGCTTGGCGACGAGCTGTTGTTCGGCATGGTCTGGGTCTGGGCCGCCGGCGCCTTCGAACCGCCGGTCGGCGGGGTGGACTGAGCCTGCGCGGCCGACAGCGTCAGCGCACCAAGCGCGACGCCAATCAGAAGCTGTTTCATCATGTGGCCTCCAGAGTAGTTCGTTGGTTGGTTCGGTTTCCTCCCTCCGCAACGGCAACCCACGACTCCTGCCGCCGTTCCGCGGAACTGTGGCCGCCGCCCAAGTTCCGTCCCCGGCGGCTGAATCCGGCAACAAATCCTTAAACTTAAGGGCGTCTTAATGCGGATCGCGCATCGCTTCGCGGCGGCTTCGGGTGGGGAGCTGCAGCGAACTCGTTCCATTGACGCCCATAAATACCCATGATATCCCACGATCTATCTTGGAGCGCTCAAGAGGCCCGAGGCGAAAGCCATAGCGGCCCGGAGTTCTGCCGGGATCGCCACCGCTGCCGGGTTCGTCCGGCATCGGCCCGTTCAGGCGTAGGCCGGTCAGGACCGGCTTGCGTGGCGCGGTTCCGGTATGCGTGGGCGTCAGGTGCGGCCGATGGACCGCTTTGTTTCCAACGTGGTGTTGCGGCTCGACGCCAAGGGCCGCGTGTCGATTCCGGCTCAATTTCGCTCGGTGCTGAACCGCGATGGCTTCGACGGCCTTTATTGCTACCCGGCTCTGGATCGTCCGGCGATCGACGCCGGCGGGAATGCGCTGATGGCGGAGATCGAGCATTTGACCACGCGCTACGCGCCGTTCTCGGACGAGCGGGAGCAACTGGCGATCGCGCTCTATGGCACCAGCGAGACGTTGAAGATCGACGGCGAGGGACGGGTGATGCTGTCCGAAACGCTCAAGAGCCATGCCGGAATCACGGACCGCGTGGCGTTCGTGGGCCTCGGCCACAAATTTCAGATCTGGGAACCGGACCGGTTTCGCGCGGAGCTCGCGGAGGCCACCGACAAGGTGCGTGCGCTCAAGCAACGGCTCGGCTCACAGACGGCGCGGGACGCGCCCGGAGCGCGGGAATGATGGGGAGCGGCAACGGCGTCCCGGCCGTTGCCGGCGGACCTGCTCCCCACATTCCCGTGCTCGGCCGCCAGGCGGTCGACGCCCTCAACGTGCGGCCGGACGGCCGCTACATCGACGCCACGTTCGGGAACGGCGGCTATACGAAGCTGATTATCGCCAAGTTCGGGCCATTGCTCGGACCATTGTCCGGGCGCGTGCTCGGCCTTGATCGCGATCGATCGGCGATCGCCGCCGGCTACGGTCTGGTCGAGGCGTCGGACGGCAGGCTCACGCTGGTCGAGAGCCGCTTCTCGGAGATCGAGGACGCCGCGCGGGGCTTCGCGCAAGGTTTCGTACCTGTCGACGGCATCGTGTTCGACCTCGGCGTGTCGTCGATGCAGCTCGACCGCGCCGAGCGCGGCTTCTCGTTCCGCAACGACGGCCCGCTCGACATGCGCATGGGGCCGGACGGCCCGAGCGCCGCCGACGTGGTGGCGCGGGCCAGCGAGCGCAGCCTCGCCGACATCATCTACCGGCTCGGCGAGGAGCGACAGTCGCGCGCCATCGCCCGCGCCATCGTCCGGCGCCGCGCCGAGGCGCCGATCACCACGACGAAAGCGCTGGCCGACATCGTCGCCTCCGTCGTGCGCGGCAAGCCGGGCGACATCCATCCGGCGACGCGCACGTTCCAGGCGCTGCGCATGTTCGTCAACGACGAGCTCGGCGAGCTTGTCGCGGCGCTCGCCGCGTCCGAGCGGCTGCTCGCGCCGGACGGCCGCCTCGTCGTTGTGTCGTTCCATTCGCTCGAGGACCGCATCGTCAAGACGTTCCTCGCCGACCGCGGCGAGACGCGCGGCGGCTCGCGCCACGCGCCGGAAGTCCGCCGCGCCACGCCGACCTTCACCGTGCTGACGCGCCGCGTGGTGACGCCGGACGCCGGGGAGATCGCCGCCAATCCGCGCGCCCGCAGCGCCAAGCTGCGCGCCGCCGCGCGCACCGGCGCCGCGCCGCGCGCTACCATGCCGGACCTGCTGCCCGATCTGCCGTCGCTCGCCGACGTGATGAGGGGCGCCTGACATGATGCGCCTCGTCAACATCATGGTGATCGCGACGCTGATCGCGGCGGCCTCGGTGGTCTACAAGATCAAGTTCGACTCGACGCTGCAGGCCGAGCGCGTCGCCAAGCTGCGCAACGAGATCCGCCACGAGCGCGACAGGATCGCGCTGCTGCGCGCCGATTGGTCCAAGCTCGACACGCCGTCGCGGCTCGAGGCGCTGGCGCAGCGCCACCTGTCGCTGCAGCCGATCCAGTCGACGCAGTTCGGCACCTTCGACCGTCTGCCGCCGCGTCCGCCCAAGCCGCCGGCGGCGGCCGACGATCCGATCGGCGCCATGATCGATAGCGGCGAGACGACCGGCAGCATCCCGGCGGCGGGGGCGCGATGACGAGCGCCGCGCTTCCCCCCAAATCCGCGCAAAACCGCTGGCAGCGGTTGTGTAGCCGCCTGCTGTACGGCAAGGACGTCGACCGCACACTGAAGACCAAGGCACGTCTCGGCCTCGCCATCGTCGGCTTCGCCGTCATCTACGGCGTCATCGCCGCGCGGCTGGTCGGTTTCGCCGTGGTCAGCGAGGAGCACACCCAGCGCCATACGGTCGGGCAGGACGCGGTGGCGACGGCGCGGCCCGATATCCTCGACCGCAACGGCGAAATCCTGGCGACCGACATCAAGGCACCGTCGCTCTACGCCGAGCCGCGCAAGATCATCGACGTCGAAGACGCCGTCGAGCAGCTCACAGCGACGCTGCCCGATCTCGACGCCAAGGAATTGCGCGAGCGCTTGAGCTCGAAGCGCGGCTTCGTCTGGCTGCGCCGCGAGATCACGCCCGTGCAGCAGAAGGAAATCCATCGCCTCGGCATTCCCGGCATCGGCTTCCTGCCCGAGAACCGGCGCGTCTATCCGAACGGGCCGACGGTGTCGCACGTCATCGGCCTGGTGAACATCGACAACCAGGGCATCGCCGGCATGGAGAAGTGGCTCGACGGGCAGGGGCTCGCCGCGCTGCACATGGCGGGGCTCGCGACCGACCGCCTGCAGCAGCCGGTCAACCTGGCGCTGGACCTGCGCGTGCAGTTCGCGCTGCGCGACGAGCTGGTCAAGGCGCGCGAGAAATTCAAGGCGCTGGCCGCTTCGGGCGTCGTGCTCAACGTCAACACCGGCGAGATCGTCGCGCTGGTGTCGGAGCCCGACTACGACCCCAACAATCCGCGCGAGGCCAACGACCCGACCCGCATCAACCGCATGACCACCGGCGTCTACGAGATGGGGTCGACCTTCAAGATCCTCACGGTGGCGATGGGCCTCGATTCCGGCAAGATGACGTTGGCGTCGACCTTCGACGCCTCGCATCCGCTGCAGTACGGCCGCTTCGCCATCCACGACTACGAGCCGATGCATCGCGCGCTGTCGATCCCGGAGATTTTCAAATATTCGTCGAACATCGGCGCGGCGCGCATCGCGCTGGCAATGGGCGTGCCCGCGCACAAGGCCTTCCTCAAGAAGATCGGCCAGCTCGACCGGCTGCGCACCGAGCTGCCGGAAAGCGCCGAGCCGATCGTGCCGAAGAACTGGGGCGAGTTGAACACCGTGACGATCGCTTTTGGCCACGGCCTGTCGGTCGCGCCGCTGCAGGCGGTGATGGGCGCCGCCGCCATGATCAACGGCGGCCTCCTGATCCCGCCGACCTTCCTCAAGCGCAGCCGCGAGGACGCGCTGCAACTCGCCAAGCAGGTCATCAAGCCCGAGACCAGCCGCGAGATGCGCTACCTGATGCGCCTCAACGCCGAGCAGGGCACCGGCACCAAGGCCAACGTTCCCGGCTATTACGTCGGCGGCAAGACCGGCACCGCGGAAAAGGTCATCAACGGTCACTACGCCAAGAAGCGGCTGCTGACCGACTTCATCGGCATCCTGCCGGCCGACCAGCCGAAATACCTCGTGCTCATCATGCTGGATGAGCCGAAGCCGTTGCCGGAGACCCACGGCTTTGCCACCGCCGGCTGGAATTCGGCGCCGACCGCGGCCAAGCTGATCGAGCGCATCGCGCCGCTGCTCGATATCGAGCCGCGCTTCGATTTGCCGACCGCGGACCAGCTCATCCTCGCAAAAGCCACAGCGAGCCGGTAGCGGATGGCCCATGAGCGTCTGCCCAATCTCCGCTCGCTCCACCAAAGCGGGAATCGATGCTTCACCTCTCCCGTATGCGGGAGAGGTCGCCCGACAGGCGCAGCCAGGCGGTAGCGGATGGCCTATGAGCGTCTGCCATTTCCCCGCTCGTCCCCGCGGAAGCGGGGACCCAGCCTCGCTTGCTTGCAGCCTGTCACCCTGGATTCCCGCTTTCGCGGGAATGAGCGGTGCATAGATGCAAGGCGATATGACACTCACTGAGCTCTTTCCCGAACAGCAGCTTGCGGCCGGCATTGCCAACGTCGCCGTCTCCGGCATTGCCTTCGACAGCCGCAAGGTGCGGCCGGGCTTCGTGTTCTTCGCCGTTCCGGGCGTCAGGGCGGACGGCGCGCAATTCGCGCAGGCCGCCGTCGAGGCCGGCGCGGTCGCGGTCGCCGCGGAGCATCCCGTTGCCGGCCTGCCGGCGCAGACCGTTTTCATCGAGGTCGCCAATGTGCGCCGCGCGCTGGCGCTGGCCGCCGCGGCGCTCTATCCGCGCCAGCCGGCGACCATCGCGGCGGTGACCGGCACCAGCGGCAAGACGTCGGTCGCCTCGTTCACACGGCAAATCTGGACGGCGCTCGGTTGCGCCGCGGCGAGCGTCGGCACCATCGGCGTCACCTCGCCCAAGGGCGAAGTGTACGGCTCGCTGACGACGCCCGATCCGGTCGAGCTGCATCGCACGCTCGATGCCCTGGCAGGCGAGGGTGTGACCCATCTCGCGCTCGAGGCGTCGTCGCACGGCCTCGACCAGCATCGCCTCGACGGCGTGCGCGTCGCCGCCGGCGCCTTCACCAACCTGTCGCGCGATCATCTCGACTATCACCCGACCATCGAGGCCTATCTCGCCGCCAAGCTGCGGCTGTTCGAGGCGCTGGTGCGGCCGGGCGGCGCGGCGGTCATCGACGTCGACGATTGTTACGCGGCGCCGGTCATCGACGCCGCGCGCAAGCGGGGACTGAAACTCTTCACGGTCGGCGAGCGCGGCGGGGACATCCGGCTCGTCGACGGCCGCGTCGAGGGTTTCGCGCAACGCGTCACCCTGCGCCACGGCGGCCGCGATTACGTCGTGCGGTTGCCGCTGGTTGGCGCGTTCCAGGTGCAAAATGCGGCGGTCGCCGCGGGCCTCGCCATCGCGACCGGCAGCGCCGCGGACAAGGTCTTTGCGGCGCTCGAAACGCTCGCCGGCGCGCGCGGCCGTCTCGAACTCACCGGCACGCGCAACGGCGCGCCGATCTTCGTCGACTATGCGCACAAGCCTGACGCGCTCGCCAAGGCGCTCGACGCGCTGCGGCCTTACGCTGCCGGGCGGCTCATCGTCGTGTTCGGCTGCGGCGGCGATCGCGACAAGGGCAAGCGTCCGCTGATGGGCGGCATCGCCACGAAGAAGGCCGACCGCGTCATCGTCACCGACGACAATCCGCGGGGCGAAAATCCGGCGACGATCCGTGCCGAGATTCTCGTCGCCGCGCCCGGCGCCACCGAGATCGGCGACCGCGCCGCGGCGATTCGCGCCGGTGTCGCCATGCTGCAGAAGGGCGACGTGCTGTTGATCGCGGGCAAGGGTCACGAAAGCGGGCAGATTGTCGGCGACACGGTGCTGCCGTTCCAGGACCAGGACGTCGTCGCGGCGGCGCTGAGGGAGACGAAGGAGTGAGCGGATTTCGGCATCGTGCCCCGGGCGCAGCGCAGCACGTCTTCGTGGTGCGCTGCAGACCCGGGACCCAGCTTAAAGACGGAACCGGGGTCCCGGCTCTGCGGCGCAGCGTTGTACGCTGCGCCGCGTCCGGGACACGAGAAACGACATGACCCCGCTTTGGACCATCGCGGACATGGCGAAGGCGATGCGCGCCGAGAGGCGTGGCGCGCTGCCGCAGTCGGTCGACGGCCTGTCGATCGACAGCCGCAATCTCGACGCCGGCGACGCCTTCTTCGCCATCAAAGGCGATGCCCGTGACGGCCACGACTTCGTCAAGGCGGCGCTCGATGCCGGCGCCGGCGTCGCGGTGGTGTCGCGTGTCCGCGCCGCCGACTTCCCGGATGCGCCGCTGCTGATCGTCGACGACGTGCTCGACGGCCTGCGCGACCTGGCGCGCGCCGCGCGGGCCCGCACGCAGGCGAGGGTCATCGCGGTGACCGGCTCGGTCGGCAAGACCTCGACCAAGGAGGCGCTGCGGCTGGCGCTCGCCGCCGACGGGCCGACGCACGCCTCGACGGCGTCCTACAACAATCACTGGGGCGTGCCGCTGTCGCTGGCGCGCTGTCCGGCCGGCGTGAGGTACGCGGTGTTCGAGATCGGCATGAACCATGCCGGCGAGATCACGCCGCTGACGAGGATGGTGCGCCCGCACGTCGCCATCGTCACCGCGGTCGAGCCGGTGCATCTCGAATTCTTCGGCACGCTCGACAAGATCGCCGACGCCAAGGCGGAGATCTTCCTCGGCCTCGAGCCGGACGGCGCGGCGGTGCTCAACCGCGACAACCCGCTGTACGATCATCTCGTTCGCGCGGTGCGGGCGGCGGGCGTGTCGCGCATCGTCTCGTTCGGCGAACGCGACGGCGCCGACGCGCGGCTCGTCAAGGTCGCGCTCAAGCCGGACTGCTCCTGCGTGCACGCCGATATTCTCGGCCACGACGTTGCCTACAAGCTCGGCGCGCCGGGCCGCCATCTCGTGCAGAACTCGCTCGCGGTGCTGGCGGCGGCGACGCTCGCCGGCGCGGATATCGCGCTTGCCGCGCTCGCTCTGGCGAAGCTGCAGCCGGCGGCGGGCCGCGGCGCGCGGCTGACGCTGACGGTGCCGGGCGGCAGCGCGCTGCTGATCGACGAGAGCTACAACGCCAATCCGGCGTCGATGCGCGCCGCCATCGCGCTGCTCGGCCAGGCCGAGCTCGGGCCGCGCGGCCGCCGCATCGCCGTGCTCGGCGACATGCTCGAGCTTGGCGCCGAGGGCGAGCGGCTGCACCGCGAGC
Organism: Pseudolabrys sp.; assembly: GCA_029980465.1. Lineage (GTDB taxonomy): Bacteria > Pseudomonadota > Alphaproteobacteria > Rhizobiales > Xanthobacteraceae > Pseudolabrys. Next base: position 579,143 of record JARYIJ010000001.1, on the reverse strand, counting down.
TGGCGCAGGCCGTGACCGGCGCCGGCATCGACCTCGTGTTCTGTGCCGGGCCGCTGATGCGCCACCTTTATGACGCCGTGCCGGCCTCGCGCCGCGGCGGTTACGCCGGGACGGCGGCCGAACTGGAACCGGACGTGCTCGGCGCGCTGCAGCCGGGCGACGCCATCATGGTCAAAGGGTCGAACGGCTCGAAGCTGGGCCCCGTGGTGCGGGCGCTGGAGAAGCGCTTCCCGCCGCAGGCGGCCGTGCCGGCGGAGTAGGCATCGTCATCGGGTTGGCCTTATCCGAGGAGCGCTGAATCATGCTCCGCTCATTCCCGCGCAAGCGGGAATCCAGGGCTGTATTGAACCGTCTGTCTTTTCCGCCCCCGGGGTCCCTGCTTTCGCGGGGACGAGCGGTTTTTGTAAACCCGCGAAACCGGACTCTTTCGGAGCGATTTGACAAGCCCGCGGCCCGCCGCCCATGAAGCACCGGAAAGCGTCCCCTGCTATGCTGCGCCGAATCAGAACTGGCGCGGGCGACCGCCAAGGCTCGATATGTTCTACTGGCTGACCGAGCTGTCCGACAAGCTCTCCTTCCTCAACGTCTTCCGTTACATCACCTTCCGCACCGGCGGCGCGATCGTGACCGCGCTGGTGTTCGTGTTCCTGTTCGGCGGGCCGATCATCGACATGCTGCGGGTGCGGCAGGGCAAGGGCCAGCCGATCCGCACCGACGGGCCGCAGTCGCATCTCGTCACCAAGATCGGCACGCCGACCATGGGCGGGCTGATGATCCTGTCCGGGCTTCTGGTCTCGACCGTGCTGTGGGCGAACCCGCTCAACCCCTATGTCTGGATCGTGCTCGGCGTGACGCTGTGCTTCGGGCTGATCGGCTTCTACGACGACTACCTCAAGGTGACGAAGCAGACGCATGCCGGCATCTCCGGCAAGACGCGGCTCGCCATCGAGGCGGTGGTCGCGCTGGTCGCCGTCATCGTCATGGCGAAGCTGAGCCGGCCGCCGATCGCGACGTCGCTGGTGTTCCCGTTCTTCAAGGACATGGTGTTCGACCTCGGCCTGTTCTTCTTCGTGCTCGGCACCTTCGTCATCGTCGGCGCCGGCAATGCCGTGAACCTGACCGACGGCCTCGACGGCCTCGCCATCGTGCCGGTGATGATCGCAGCGGCGAGCTTCGGGCTGATCTCATATCTCGCCGGCAACGCGGTGTTCGCCGAATACCTGCAGATCCATTACGTCGCCGGCACCGGCGAGCTCGCCGTGGTGTGCGGCGCCATGATCGGCGCCGGCCTGGGATTCCTGTGGTTCAACGCGCCGCCGGCTTCGATCTTCATGGGCGACACCGGCTCGCTGGCGCTCGGCGGCCTGCTCGGCACCGTCGCGGTCGCGGTCAAGCACGAGATCGTGCTCGCCGTGATCGGCGGCCTGTTCGTGCTCGAGGCGGTATCGGTGATCGTGCAGGTGGTGTCATTCAAGCTCACCGGCAAGCGCGTGTTCAAGATGGCGCCGATCCATCATCACTACGAGCAGCTCGGCTGGACCGAGCCGCAGATCGTGATCCGGTTCTGGATCGTCGCCGTGGTGCTGGCGCTCGCCGGGCTCGCCTCGCTCAAGCTGCGATGATCCCGGTCACCGTCTTTGCCGGCAGGACCGTCGCGGTGTTCGGCCTCGGCGGCTCCGGGCTGGCCAGCGCCAGGGCGTTGCAGGCGGGCGGCGCCACAGTCGTGTGCTTCGACGATTCCGCCGCGCGTATCGAAGACGCCAAAGCCGCCGGGCTTCCCACCAACGACCTGCGCGCGACGGACTGGAGCGGCGTCGCCGCGCTGGTGCTGGCGCCGGGCGTGCCGCTCACCCATCCGAAGCCGCACTGGGTGGTTGACAAGGCGCGCGACAACGACGTCGAGGTGATCGGCGACATCGAGCTGTTCTGCCGCGAGCGCGGCGCGTCGGGTTTCGGCTGCCCGTTTGTCGCCATCACCGGCACCAACGGCAAGTCGACCACCACGGCGCTCACCGCGCATCTGCTGCGCAGCGCCGGGCTCGACGTGCAGATGGGCGGTAATATCGGCGTGCCGATCCTCGCCCTCGCGCCGCTCGCACAGGACCGCGTCTACGTCATCGAGGTGTCGTCCTACCAGGTCGATCTCGCGCCGTCGCTCAAGCCGACCGTCGGCGTCCTCCTCAATATCTCGGCGGATCACCTTGACCGCCACGGCACGATGGAGAATTACGCCGCGTTGAAGGCGCTCGTGCCGGCGGCGGTCGAGCCGGGCGGCGTGGCGATCGTCGGCGTCGATGACGCCTGGTCGCGCGCCGCAGCCGAGCGCGTCGCCGGCGCCGGGCGGCCGGTCGTGCAGATTTCCGCGACGCATCCCCTGCGCGACGGCTATTACGCCGACGGCTCCCGCATCGTGCATGCGTCGGGCGGCAAGACAGACGTGGTGGCGCAGCTTGCCGGCATCGGCTCGCTGCGCGGCGCCCACAACGCGCAGAACGCGGCGGCGGCGATCGCCGTGGCGCGCCGCTTCGGCCTCGACCCGGCGGCGATCCAGCAGGCGCTGACGACGTTTCCCGGCCTGCCGCATCGCATGGAGGAGGTCGGGCGGCGCGGCAAGAGTCTCTACATCAACGATTCCAAGGCGACCAATGCCGACTCCGCGGCGCGGGCGCTGGCCTCGTTCCACGACATTTTCTGGATCGCCGGGGGCAAGCCGAAGACCGGCGGCATCACCCCGCTCGCCGAATATTTCCCGCGCATCCGCAAGGCCTACCTGATCGGCGAGGCGGCGCAGGAGTTCGCCGCGACGCTCGAAGGGAAAGTGCCGTACGAGATCAGCGGCGCGATGCCGGCGGCGGTCGAGGCCGCCAGCCGCGATGCCGCGGCTTCGGACGCCGCCGAGCCGGTCGTGTTGCTGTCGCCGGCCTGCGCCTCGTTCGACCAGTACAAAAATTTCGAGGTCCGCGGCGCCGCGTTCCGCGACATCGTGCTCGGCCTGCCGGGAGTGGTGCCGAAAAGCTGACTCGTTACTATTCCATCGCCCGTGACAGTGGCACGCTGTCCCTCTCCCGCTTGCAGGAGAGGGTGCCCGAGCAGAGGCGAAGCCGAGCGAGGGTGGGTGAGGGAATGCGTAACGGACAAAAGCGAGACATAGCGCGCAGACTGCGGCGCAATGCGACCGACGCGGAGCGCGCGATGTGGTTTTTATTACGAGACCGCCGGCTGGGTCGCGCAAAATTCCGCCGACAAGTGCCGATCGGGCTTTACATTGCGGACTTTGCCTCGATCCAGCAGCGGCTCGTCATCGAACTCGACGGTGGCCAGCATGTCGAGAGTGCCGGTGACCTCAAACGCGGCGCTTTCCTGGCCGCGGAAGGATGGCGTGTCCTTCGCTTCTGGAACAACGATGTGCTCTCCAATCGGGATGGCGTGCTTGAGGAAATTCAGCATGCCCTCACCCCAACCCTCTCCCGCAAGCGGGAGAGGGAGTAGTCCGTGCCTTTCGGCGAATCGATCTGTCCCTCTCCCGTTTACGGGAGAGGGTGCCCGAGCGGAGCGAGGGCGGGTGAGGGCGGATGCCCTTTTCGCGGGCCATACCAGCGGGAGTTAATCCTTCGTCAACCGTAACGCGGCACGGTGCCGGGACGGGGATTCCATGGTTTCGCGCGCGCAACGCACGCCGTTCGGCGAATGGTGGTGGACGGTCGATCAACTGACGCTGGCCGCGGTCGGCGCGCTGCTGCTGATCGGCGTCGTGCTGTCGCTTGCCGCGTCGCCGCCGGTGGCCGCTCGGCTCGGCCTCGACCCGTTCTACTTCGTCGACCGGCAGATCGTCTTCCTGTTCCCGACCGTCGCCGTGATGCTCGGCGTGTCGTTCCTCAATCCGCGCCAGATCAGACACCTGTCGCTGTTCGTCTTCGTCGTCAGCCTGCTGATGGTGGCGGCGACGCCGCACTTCGGCGCCGAGATCAAGGGCGCGCGGCGCTGGCTGGTGATCGCAGGCCTGAACATCCAGCCGTCCGAGTTTCTCAAGCCATCGTTCGTCATCATCATCTCGTGGCTGTTCGCCGAATCCGCGCGCCGGCCCGAGATGCCGGCCAACGCCATCGCGCTCAGCCTGCTGGTGGTCGTCGTCGCGCTGCTGGTGATGCAGCCGGATTTCGGCCAGACCATGCTGGTGCTGCTGGTGTGGGGCGCGCTGTTCTTCATGGCCGGCATGCGCGTCGTCTGGGTGTTCGGCCTGGCGATGAGCGCCGCGATCGGGTTGACGACGGCGTATTACACCGTGCCGCACGTCGCGCGCCGCATTCAGCGCTTCCTCGACCCGTCGTCGGGCGACACGTTCAATATCGACATCGCCACGGAGTCGTTCATGCGCGGCGGCTGGTTCGGCCGCGGCCCGGGCGAGGGCACCGTCAAGCGCATCCTGCCGGAGAGCCATACCGATTTCGTCTATTCGGTCGCGGCGGAGGAATTCGGCGTCGCGCTCTGCCTCGTCATCGCGGCGCTGTTCGCCTTCATCGTCATCCGCGCGCTGCTGCGCGCGCTGCGCAACGACGACGCCTTCACGCGCTTCGCCGCGTCCGGCCTCGCCATGCTGATCGGCCTGCAGTCGGCCATCAACATGTCGGTCAACCTGCGGCTCATTCCGGCCAAGGGCATGACGCTGCCGTTCATTTCCTATGGCGGTTCGTCGATGCTGGCGATCGCCTTCACCATGGGCATGCTACTGGCGCTCACGCGCGAGCAGCCGCGCTCGGCGCTCCTGGCGCCGGAGCCGCTGCCGGCCTCGACATGAAGCGTCGCTGCTCTCTTCTCCCTCCCCCCTTGTGGGGGAGGGTTGGGGAGGGGGGTAGCTGTCTTCCTCGATGGACCCCCACCCCGACCGCCTTTGGCGGTCGACCCTCCCCACAAGGGGGAGGGTGAAGGCAGCGATTGTCACGATGCCGGAGAACAAACCCCTCGTCCTTCTCGCCGCGGGCGGAACCGGCGGGCACCTCTTTCCCGCCCAGGCCCTCGCGGTCGCGCTGAAGGCGCGCGGCGTGCGCGTCGCGCTGGCGACCGACGAGCGCGTCGCCGGCTACGGCGGCGATTTTCCCGCCGAGTCCACCCACGTCATTCCGAGCAGCACATTGCGCGGCTCAAGCCCGCTCGACTACGCGAAGACGATCGCGGTCCTGACCTACGGCCTGGCCAAGGCGTGGCTCGTGCTCGGCCGTCTGAAACCGGCCGTCGTGGTCGGCTTCGGCGGCTATCCGACCTTGCCGCCTTTGTTCGCCGCGGCGATGCGCGGCATCCCGGCGGTGCTGCACGAGCAGAACGCGGTGATGGGCCGCGCCAACCGCGCATTGGCCGCGCGGGTCGACGCCATCGCCGCGAGCGTTCCCGAGGTGCGGCTGTTGCCCGAGGCGTTCAGGCCGAAGGTGACCGTGACCGGTAATCCGGTGCGGCCCAATGTGATCGCGGCGGCGAGCACGCCCTACGACGCGCCGCAGCCGGGCGGACCGCTCAAGCTCGTCATCTTCGGCGGCAGCCAGGGCGCGCGGGTGATGGCCGACATCGTGCCGGACGCAATCGCCATGCTCGATCCGGCGTTGCGCGCGCGGCTCGTTATCGTGCAGCAGGCGCGCGGCGAGGATCGGGCGCGCGTTGCCGGCGACTATGAGAAAGCCGGCGTGACGGCCGAGGTCGCGCCGTTCTTTACGGACCTGCCGGCGCGCATCGCGCACAGCCATCTGGTGATCGCGCGCTCGGGGGCCTCGACGGTCGCCGAGCTGTCCGCCATCGGCCGGCCGGCGATCCTTGTGCCGCTGCCCGGCGCGCTCGACCAGGATCAGCTCGGCAACGCGCGGGTGCTCGAGAAGGCGGGCGGCGCCGTCGTCATGGAGCAGAAGGATTTTTCGCCTGAACGTCTGGCGGCGGAGATCACGCGGCTCGCCGCCTCGCCCGATACGCTCGCCGGCATGGCCGCCGTGGCGAAAGGCATCGGCACTCTCGATGCGGCCGAACGGCTCGCGGCGTTGGTGCTGAAAACGGCGGGGATTTGATACCGGATGCTGCTCGTGTCCCGGGCGCGGTGCAGCGCTATAGCGCGTCGAAGACGCGCGTAAACGCGCTTGTAGCGCTGCTCCGCAGAACCGGGACCCCGCTTCATGTGAATTGTGTGCGCGATGATGAAGAAACCGGGGTCCCGGCTCTGCGGTGCATCACTTCGTGCTGCACCGCGTCCGGGACACGACGCTCAATTCAAGCCTGACTGTCCGGGCAAGCTCTCAAGTTGCCGCCGGATAGACCAGCGAGCCGTCGGGTCCGGGCCGCGCTCCCTCCGTCATGCGCGCCGGGTCGATGCGGTTCTGCGCCAGAATGTGGAAGACGGTTTCGCCAGCCGCGATCAGATAGTCGGCGATGATCCGCCGGTGACAACGCCACCAGACCGCCTCGGCGCACATCGTCGCGCAGGTCGTCGCGTGGCCGATGTCGCGCAGCCGCGACAATCCGATGCGAAAGCTCTCGCTCATGGCGTAGTCGGCATAGTTGTGAAAGCTCTGGTTCTCCCAGAAGCCGTTGACCTCGGCCGGGATCGCGGCCTTGTGGCCGCGCAGGCCGCCGAGCGCCGCGATGTGCTCGTAGCCGATCTGGAAGTCCGACAGCGTCTGCGGCAGCACGTCGGCGTTGTATTGCGGATTGGTGCGCGACCGCGGGATCGTGCGCACATCGACGACAACGCGGACCCCGGCCTCCCTCAGCAGCGCGACGAAGTCCTCGATGCTGCGGGTGGAGTGGCCGATGGTGTAGAACGGCAGTGCCATGTTCGTGTCTTAACGCGCCGCTTGTTTCAAGCACAGCCGTTTTTCCTCATCCAAGCGTTTGGCCCGGAAAGGACTGCAGATTTTCAGGCTCGTGTCCCGGGCGCGGTGCAGCGCCATAGCGCGTCGAAGACGAGCGTAAACGCGCTTATGGCGCTGCTCCGCAGAACCGGGACCCCGCTTCATTTGAATTGTGTGCGCGAGGATGAAGAAACCGGGGTCCCGGCTCTGCGGAGCACCACATCACCAGAAGCGCATGACCGCGCTTCTGGTTCGTGCTGCACCGCGTCCGGGACACGCCGTCGATTTGGCTGCGACATCATCCCGTTTCGGCGTCAGCGGATCAGGCGGAGCACCGCGCCCTTGTGCAAGGCGACGTGATCGGTCTTGTCGCTCTTGATCTCGTATTGCGGCTCGTCCTCGCTGGCGTGGTGGATGTAGCCCTTGTAGTTCACGTCGCCGGTGTGAACGCGGATGATCCTGCCGCTGACCCGGCCCGCCTCGGAGTTCCAGCTGACGTGATCGCCGACCTTGAAACGCTTCAGGCTGGCGGCGCGGCGTTTTGACGGCTTTGCAGGCATGGCGGTGGTCCTCCGCAACCTTGGAAACCTTGGAGTCTGGCCGAAAAGAATACTGGATTTCCCGGACTCGTGTCCCGGGCCTGCCGGCGCGCCTGGTGGCTCGCGCTGTTGGTGCTGAAGTCGCTGGGGCTTGACGCCGAATACTGACTCGTGTCCCGGATGCGGCGCAGCGTGTAACGGTGCACCGCTGATCCGGGACAAGAGGGGGCGTCAAAACCCATGAAACTGCCGCGCGACATCGGCCCGGTGCATTTCGTCGGCATCGGCGGCATCGGCATGAGCGGCATCGCCGAGGTGCTGGTCAATCTCGGTTATACGGTGACCGGCTCCGACGCCGCCGACAGCGGCAACGTCAAGCGGCTGCGCGACAAGGGCGTGACCGTCCATATCGGCCACAAGGCGGAGAACCTCGACGGCGCCGACGTCGTGGTCGTGTCGTCGGCGATCAGGCCGGACAATCCGGAACTGGTGGCGGCGCGGGCGCTGCGCCTGCCGGTGGTGCGGCGCGCCGAGATGCTCGCCGAGCTGATGCGGCTGAAAAGCTGCGTCGCCATCGCCGGCACGCACGGCAAGACCACGACGACCTCGATGGTCGCGACCCTGCTCGACGCCGCCGGCTTCGATCCGACCGTCATCAACGGCGGCATCATCAACGCCTACGGCACCAACGCCCGCCTCGGCGCCGGCGACTGGATGGTGGTCGAGGCCGACGAGTCCGACGGCACGTTCCTCAAGCTGCCGGCCGACGTCGCCATCGTCACCAATGTCGATGCCGAGCATCTCGATCACTTCAAGACCTTCGCCGCGGTGCAGGACGCCTTTGTCGACTTCGTCGGCAACGTGCCGTTCTACGGCTTCGCCGTCATGTGCACCGACCATCCGATCGTGCAGCGCCTGGTCGGCCGCATCACCGACCGGCGCATCATCACCTACGGCGAGAACGCGCAGGCCGACGTGCGGCTCGTCGATCTCGTCAACGACGGCGGCACCCAGCGCTTCGCGGTCGTGTTCCGCGACCGCGACGGCAAGGAGGTGCATCGCGTGCGCGACCTCGCGCTGCCGATGCCGGGCCGCCACAACGCGCTCAACGCGACGTCGGCTGTCGCGGTCGCGCACGAGCTCGGCATTGCCGACGACAAGATCCGCGCCGCGCTCGGCAAGTTCGGCGGCGTCAAGCGCCGCTTCACGCGCGTCGGCGAATGGAACGGCGCGGTCATCATCGACGACTACGGTCACCACCCGGTCGAGATCGCGGCGGTGCTCAGGGCGGCGCGCGAGTCGACCAAGGGGCAGGTGATCGCCGTGGTGCAGCCGCACCGCTACACGCGGCTCAAGAGCCTGTTCGAGCCGTTCTCGACCTGCTTCAACGACGCCGACGCCGTCATCGTCGCCAACGTCTATCCGGCCGGCGAGGCGCCGATCGAGGGTGCCGACCGCGACAGCCTGGTCGAAGCCTTGCGCGCGCGGGGCCACCGCCAGGTCATCGCGCTCGACGGACCGGAGCAACTGGCCGGCATCGTCAAGGGCCTGGCCAGGCCCGGCGACTTCGTCGTGCTGCTCGGCGCCGGCAACATCACGCAATGGGCCGCCGCGCTGCCGGGTGAGCTTGCGGTATTGGGGTAGGTTGATTTCGCAGTCGCATTCAATAGCCCGTCATGGCCGGGCTTGTCCCGGCCATCCCGATCAAGGACGCACTTTTCCTCAGCGGGGTTACCGGGACATAAGGGCGTTCACGCCCGTCGTCGACGTGCTATGCCCGGTGACGACAGAGACAAAGCATGACCTTCCCCGATATCGTCCCGAAGCTGAAGGCGCTGATGCCGCGGCTTGCCGGCCGGCTGGTCGCCAACCAGCCGCTCGCCGATGTCACGTGGTTTCGCGTCGGCGGGCCGGCGCAGGTGCTGTTCATGCCGGACAGCGAGGACGATCTCGCCTACGTCCTCGGCAAGCTGCCGTCCGACCTTCCCGTGCAGGCGATCGGGCTCGGCTCGAACCTCATCGTGCGTGACGGCGGCGTGCCCGGCGTGACGATCCGGCTCGGCCGCGGCTTCAACGAGGTCAGCGCCGAAGGCACGCGCGTCCTTGCCGGCGCCGCGGTGCCGGACGTCAAGGTGGCGCGCGCCGCGGCGGATGCCGGCATCGCCGGCCTGTCGTTCTATCGCGGCGTGCCCGGCGCCGTCGGCGGCGCGCTGCGCATGAACGCCGGCGCCTATGGCGGCGAAACGAAGGATGTGCTCGTGCTCGCCAATGCGGTGACGCGTGGCGGCGACCTGCGTACCTTCACCAATGCCGAGATGGGCTTCTCGTATCGTCACAGCGGCGTGCCGGACGACGTCATCTTCACGTCCGCTTTGTTCGAGGGCAAAGCGGGCGACAAGGCTGTGATCGCCGCCGAGATGGACAAGATCACCGAGGCGCGCGAGGCGACGCAGCCGATCAAGAGCCGCACCGGCGGCTCGACCTTCAAGAATCCGCCGGGCCACAAGGCCTGGCAACTGATCGACGCCGCCGGCTGCCGCGGCCTCGTCGTCGGCGGCGCGCAGGTGTCGGAGTTGCATTGCAACTTCCTGATCAATCGCGGCGCCGCCACGGCCGCCGACATCGAGACGCTGGGCGAGACCGTGCGCGAGCGCGTCAAGGCGCAGTCGGGCATCACGCTCGAGTGGGAGATCAAGCGGATCGGCGTTGCGGGTTAGCTTGAGTGAGATTCAGGCGCAGCACCGCCGCGGGCATGGAGCGCTCCCTCTCCCGCTTGCGGGAGAGGGTCGGGGTGTGGGGTCTTTGCTTTATCACCGAAACGCCCTCACCCGGCTCGCGCCAACCGGCGCTCGCCACCCTCTCCCGTGAACGGGAGAGGGAAGAACGGCTACCCGCCCGGGCCGCCGAGCTTGAGCAGCGCCTGGAACGGCGCCGGGCTGATCTCGACCGGCCCTTCGAACGGCGATTCCTGCAGGGCGACGAGGCCGAGCGCGACCACCGCGGCGGTCGAAAAGATCGCCAGCGCGGCGATGTGGGCGCCGCGTTTCTGCAGATGCACGACGCCGATGCCGACCTGCGTCATGACACCGAGCAGCAGCACCATGATCCACTTGATGTCGTTGGTGCGGTCGTTGGCGAGCGTGCTGCGGTCGGAGCGCGCCGTGCCGACGCGCACCATCTCGCTCAGCAAAGCATTCTGAACGGCGGCGCCGGACGTCGACGTGATCCCCGGATCGGCGACCTCGCGCAGCAGCTGATCGTAGGCGTGGTCGGTTGTGGCCGACATCTCGCCGCGCGCCATCGCCGGCCAGTCGTCGTTGACGACGCTTTCGACATAGGCCCGCCACGCCGCGCGGATGTGGTGCATGTCGGCGGCCGCGGCGACGCTCAGCGTGAAGACGTTGCGCAGCGCGCCGGCTTCCGCTTGCACCGCGCGCGCCGCCTGGCGGTTGCGGTCGCTGATGTCGCTGGCGAGGAAGCCGGTCAGCAGCGCGAACAGGATGCTGACAACGCCGAAATAAGCCGGCGCCACGCCTTCGACGCGGCTGGTCAGCGGTTTGAAGATGCGGCCGAAGACCACTAAGGCGATGATCGTCCCGGTCACGGCGTAGAACGCCGCCAGCGTCACGAACAGCACGGGCGTCGGCGAGTCGAGCCAAGCCTGGATCATGTCTGAGTCATGCTTGAATCATGTCCCGCGCCGGGGACCAAACGGCGGCGGCGCGAATACTGGACATCCCCTTAGAATAGGCGATTGTAAGGCTTGATTCGCGGCGCTGCCATCGGCATGACGGAGGTCACGTGAGCGGCAAGAAACACGTCGCCGTCCTCATGGGCGGCTGGTCGGCCGAACGCGAGGTGTCGCTGTGGTCCGGCAAGGCCTGCGCCGATGCGCTCGACAGCCTCGGCGTCTACAGGGTCAGCCGCGTCGACGTCACCCGCGACATCGCGTTCACCTTGCGCGACCTCAAGCCGGACGTGGCGCTCAACATCCTGCACGGCCGTCCCGGCGAGGACGGCACGTTGCAGGGCATGCTGGAGATTCTCGGCATTCCCTATTCGCATTCCGGCGTGCTGGCGTCGGCGCTGGCCATACAAAAGGATATCGCCAAGAGCGTGCTGCGCGCCGCCGGCGTGCCGGTGCCGGGCGGGCTCGTTGCGACCCGCATGGAGGCGGCCAGGCGCCACCTGATCGCGGTGCCCTATGTCATCAAGCCGGTGGCGGAGGGCTCGAGCGTCGGTGTCTTCATCGTGCGCGAGGACATGACGCATCCGCCGCAGGAACTGACACGGCCGGACTGGCCGTTCGGCGAGATGGTGCTGGTCGAACCCTACATCCCCGGCAAGGAATTGACCTGCGGCGTCATGGGCGACGAGGCGCTCGGTGTCATCGAGATCGTGCCGACGACGAAGTTCTACGACTACGAGTCGAAATACGCCCCCGGCGGCTCCAAGCATCTGCTGCCGGCGCCGATCCCGCCACAGGTCTACGAGGAGGTGCGCCGGCTGTCGGTGGCGGCGCACAAGGCGCTCGGCTGCCGTGGCGTATCGCGCGCCGACTTCCGTTACGACGACAGCCTCGAAGGGACAAAGGGGCTGGTCTGTCTCGAGGTGAACACCCAGCCCGGCATGGCGCAGACCTCGCTGGTGCCCGATCTGGCGGTTCACGCCGGCCGGCCGTTCCCGGAGCTGGTGCGCTGGATGGTCGAGGACGCCTCGCTCGGGCGGTAATACGGTCCTATACCTCTCCCCGCACGCGGGGAGAGGTCGGCGCCGAAGGCGCCGGGTGAGGGGGATCACCGTATGCGTGGCGCCAAACCAATCCGAACAAAAGTCGTTCGTCGCTTGCGACGGGATTCGACGATTGCCGAAGTAAAGCTTTGGAACCGGCTGCGATCGCGTACACTCGGCGGCTTCAAGTTCGTGCGCCAAGCGTCGATCGGTCCCTTCATTGTTGACTTTGCCTGTCGCGAACAAAGACTCATCGTTGAGGTCGATGGCGGTCAGCACGCCGAAAATCAGGATGACATTACTCGCACTGAATGGCTGCAATGTCGTGGATACACGGTCCTGCGTTTCTGGAATAACGATGTCCTTGGCAACGTCGAAGGAGTTCTGGAGCAGATCGTTGCGGCCTTGCACGACCCCCTCACCCGGGACGACAAAGCTGGCGCTTAGTCGTCCCGACCTCTCCCCGCCCGCGGGGAGAGGTAAGCCGGTGCTTACCTAATAACCCCCCTGACCCGCGGCCCGGCTCAGGTCCGCGCCGTCAATTCGCTCACCGCTTCGCTGGGCCGTGAGCGAAAGCGACATTCGCCGGTAATCTTCGTTCCCGATCGGTAAATATTTACTCATCATTTACCAAATCCTCCCAAGACTGGCAGGTGGCGCCTTGCTGCGAGGCTGCTGCGCGTTTGCGCGTGTCGAACCGGATTTGCGCACGAAAGCCTGCGATGGACCTTCAGGGACGCTTCGCTCAACCGCTGACCCGGCCGGACTGGCTGGAGGCATCGGGACGCGCGCGCCGGTTCAAGCGCTTCGTTCGCCGCCGTGTCGTTCCGCTGCTCGACCTCGATATTCCGCGCGGCGCCGGCTCGATCGCCGCGGCGATGGTCGTCGCCGCCAGCATCGGCTACGGCATCGCGGCCGGCCATCACGGGCCCGAGATCGCCGCCGAGTTGCATCGCGCCTGCGATCGCGTCTCCGACAGCGCCGGCTTCCGCGTCACCTCCGTCGCGTTGAGCGGCGAACACCAACTCACGCGCAATCAGGTGCTGGCCGCCGCCGGAGTCGGCGATGAATCGTCGTTGCTTTGCCTCGATGCCGCGAGCGCGCGTCGCGACCTCATGAGCAATCCGTGGATCGCTGACGCCACGGTGCTCAAGCTTTATCCCGGCCGCCTGCACATCAGCATCACCGAACGCAAGCCGCTGGCGCTGTGGCAAAAGGACGGCCGCGTCGCGGTGATCTCCGACGACGGCACCGTGCTCGAGGACTTCACCGGCAATCGTTTCCGCAAGCTGCCGCTCGTCGTCGGCGACGGCGCCGCCAAGCAGGCGCGCGGCTTCCTCGCCATGCTCGATCGCTATCCGGCGATCCGCAGCGCGATGAATGCGGCCGTGCTGGTCGCCGACCGCCGCTGGAACGTGCGGCTCGACAGCGGCGTCGATATCAAGCTGCCGGATAGCGGCGTCGATCGCGCGCTGCAGACGCTCATCGATCTCGACCGCGACAAGAAGCTGCTGTCGCGCGACATCACCGTCGTCGATCTGCGTTTGTCGGATCGCGTCACCGTGCGTCTGTCGGATGACGCCGCCGCGGCCCGCGCCGAAGCGATGAAGAACTTGCTGAAGAAGCCCAAAAAGAAGGGCAACGAGGCATGACCGTGCTTTTCGCCTTCTTATTTTGTCATTCCGGGACGGCGCGCAGCGCCGGACCCGGAATCCAGCGACGGTGGTGTGCGTTGCTGGATTCCGGGTTCGCTCGCCATCGCGCGTCGAAGACGCGCGTAAACGCGTTCGAGTGCTCGCGCCCCGGAATGACGCGGAGGGAGGCATGACCGTGCTGCACTTCGGCCTCACTCCGAAGATGAAACCGGTGTCGCCGCGCAAGAGCGCGGTGGTCGCTGCGCTCGACATCGGCACCAGCAAGGTGGTGTGCCTGGTGGCGCGGCTCGCGCCGGCGCCGCCGCAGGACGTTCTGCGCCGCCGCAGCCACGGCGTGCAGGTGATGGGCTTCGGCCATACCGCCGCGCGCGGCATGAAGGCCGGCGCGGTGGTCGATCTGGTTGCCGCCGAAGAGATGATCCGTCATGCGATCGACAGCGCCGAGAGCCGGGCCGGGGTCCAGCTTGAATCGGTTGTCGTGTCGCTGTCGGGCGGCCGGCTGACCTCCGAGCTGTTCAACGCCAGCGTCGATCTCAACGACAGCGCGGTGCGCGACGGCGACATCGCGCGCGTGCTCGCCGCGACCAGCCGCCATACCGTGCGGGAAGGGCGCGCCGTTCTCCATTCGCTGCCGATCGGCTATGCGCTCGACGCCTCGCGCGGCATCCGCAACCCGCGCGGCATGGTCGGCAGCCGGTTCGGCGTCGACATGCACATGGTCACGGCGGACGCCGCCGCGGCCCGCAACCTGATGCTGACGGTGGAGCGCAGTCACCTCGAGGTCGAGGCCATGGTGGCGTCGCCTTACGCCGCCGGCCTGTCGGCGCTCGCCGACGACGAGGCCGACCTCGGCGCCGCCGTCGTCGACATGGGCGCCGGAACCACGACGATCGCCGTATTCTCGGGTGGCCGTTTCATTCACGCCGACGGCTTCGCGCTTGGCGGCCAGCACGTCACGATGGATCTGGCGCGCGGCCTCAACGCGAGGATCAGCGACGCTGAGCGAATCAAAACGTTTTATGGCACTGTTTTCACGGGCGGTGCCGACGACCGTGACATGATTACGGTCCCGCCGGTCGGGGACGATGACCGCGAGCCGCCGCAGTTCGTCTCCCGGGAGACGCTCGTGCAGATGATCAAGCCTCGCGTTGAAGAGATTCTCGAGATGGTGCGCGATCGCCTGGCGGCGTCGCCGTTCGCGGCCGAGCCGCGGGCGCGCGTGCTGCTGACCGGCGGCGCGAGCCAGCTTGTCGGACTTACCGAGCTGGCGACGCGGGTGCTCGGGCGCGCGGTGCGCATCGGCCGCCCGCTTGGCCTGTCCGGCCTGCCGGAATCGGCGAAAGGTCCGGCCTTCGCAGCCGCGGCCGGCCTGCTGATCTACCCGCAGGCGGCGCATCTCGAACACTTCGAACCGCGCAAGACGCGGCATCTGATGACAGGAACCGGCGGCTACATGGCGAAGGTCGGCCAGTGGCTGCGAGAGAGCTTCTGACCTGAGAGAAATCACCAGCGCCGGTGGCGGCCGGCGCGACAAGAGAGGCAACTGATGAGCATCAATCTGAAGATCCCGGATATTCGCGAAATGAAACCGCGTATCACCGTGTTCGGAGTTGGCGGCGCTGGCGGCAATGCCGTCAACAACATGATCACGGCGGGCCTTCAGGGCGTCGACTTCGTGGTGGCCAACACCGACGCGCAGGCGCTGACCATGTCGAAGGCCGAGCGCATCATCCAGATGGGCTCGCAGGTCACCGAGGGCCTCGGCGCCGGTTCGCAGCCGGAAGTCGGCCGCGCCGCGGCCGAGGAGACCATGGACGAAATCCGCGATCACCTCACCGGCGCGCACATGGTGTTCGTCACCGCCGGCATGGGCGGCGGCACCGGCACCGGCGCGGCGCCGGTCGTCGCCCGCGTGGCGCGGGAACTCAACATCCTCACGGTCGGCGTCGTCACCAAGCCGTTCCAGTTCGAGGGCGCGCGCCGCATGCGCTTCGCCGAAGCCGGCATCGCCGAGCTGCAGAAGCACGTCGACACGCTGCTCATCATCCCGAACCAGAACCTGTTCCGGGTCGCCAACGAGAAGACCACCTTCGCCGACGCCTTCGCGATGGCCGACCAGGTGCTCTACTCGGGCGTCGCCTGCATCACCGACCTGATGGTCAAGGAAGGCCTCATCAATCTCGACTTCGCCGACGTGCGCGCGGTGATGAAGGAGATGGGCAAGGCGATGATGGGCACCGGCGAAGCGTCGGGCGAGAAGCGCGCGCTGACCGCCGCCGAGGCGGCGATCGCCAACCCGCTGATCGACGACGCCTCGATGAAGGGCGCCAAGGGTCTCCTGATCTCGATCACAGGCGGCAAGGACCTGACGCTGTACGAAGTCGACGAGGCGGCCACCCGCATTCGCGGCGAGGTCGATCAGGACGCCAACATCATCGTCGGCGCCACCTTCGACGAAAGCCTCGAGGGCATCATCCGCGTGTCCGTCGTCGCCACCGGCATCGACAACGCCGGCGTGGCGCAACGTCCGACCCCGGCGGAGACTCGCGCCGCCGAAATCACCAACAAGATCCGCAACGAGGCGCGTCGCCACGCCGATCGCGTCGCGCGTGAGGCTCCGGCTCCCGCCGCCGCTCCGGCGCCCGCGCCGGTACATGCGCCGGCTCCCGCCGCTGCCGAAGCCGCTCATGCAGCGGTTGCCGCGGCGCTCGAAGAGGTCGCCATCCGTCCGATGCCGGCCATCAAGCCGTCGCTGTTCGAGACGCCGGCCGAAGAGCCGGTCGTCGAACTGCCGCCGGCCCGCACCTTCATTCCGCCGGCCGCGGAGCGCCCGCTGACGCCGGTGCGGATGCCGCGAATCGACGAACTGCCGATCCCGGCCCAGAACGAGATCAAGGCTCAGCGCGGCGAATTGCCGGCGGACCATCCGGAGAAACGCCGGATGTCGCTGATGCAGCGTCTGGCCGCCGTCGGCCTCGGCCGCAAGGACGAAATGCCGGACCTGCCGCATACCGCCGCGGCGGAACCGGCCCCGGTGCCTCAGGTCAGGCGGCCGGTGCGGCCGGCCCCGGCGCCGCAGCAGGTGTCGCAATACGCGCCCCGGCAGGCCCCCCAAGGTCTGGACCCGCATGGCCGTCCGGCACCTGTCCACAACTCTCCGGAGGAGGATCAGCTCGAAATCCCGGCGTTCCTCCGCCGCCAGGCCAACTAGTCTGGAACCGGCGGCGCGCTCCCTTTTTCTGAGGGGCGCGCCGCTATTTTTATTAACTCATTGATCTTACATTATTTTCTATAACGCCGATCTTGTCTTCCCCGCGCGGCCGCCGATCGTAAGCGGCCTTCACCGTGACGAAACGCCAAGTCGCAGCAATTGCGGCGAAAAAGGGTAATAGTTGGTAAGACAACGTGAGTTGGAAGCGGGTGTCGCGAGGCCTAAGTTGCGGGGGCATAAGGGGCTTTGGCGTTTCCGGCTTTTTTCCTGCGCTGTGGCGAGACCGGGAACGTGGGCAAGACGAAGGCCTGAATAGGGCCTGATCATGGGGCGCGCGGTTGGTTCGCCGGAGCGGGCCTGCCGCGGAAGGGGTTGAATGTTCAGAGTCGCCAAGCAAACGACGCTTCGTGACCACGTAGCCGTGTTCGGTGTCGGTGTTCATTCGGGGTTGTCCGCGACTCTCACGTTGCATCCCGCCGATGCCGACAGCGGCATTACGTTTGTCCGCACCGCAACGGCCGATCAACCCGAGCGCGAAATCCGCGCCGACGTTCGCGCGGTGACGGCGACCGATTTCGCCACCGTTCTCGGCGATTCGTCGGGGCCGCTGTGCTCGACTGCCGAGCATGTGCTGGCCGCGCTGCGCGGCTGCGGCGTCGACAATGCGATCGTCGAGATCGACGGCTCGGAAGTGCCGATCATGGACGGCAGCGCCGAGCCTTTCGTCGCCGCGATCGACCAGGCCGGCCTCGCCACGCTGAATGCGCCGCGCCGGTTCATCGAGGTGCTCAAGCCGATCCGGGTCGCAAAAGGCGAAGGTAGCGCCGAGTTGCGGCCCTATGCGCGCGGCTTCCGCATCGAGGCCGAGATCGACTTCTCCAACAAGGTCATCGGCCGCCAGACCTGCGCGCTCGATATCGATCCGGCGACCTTCCGCCGCGAGATCGCCAAGGCGCGCACCTTCGGCTTCATGCGCGACGTCGCCAAGCTGTGGAGCGCGGGCTACGCGCTCGGTGCGTCGTTCGAGAACACCGTGGTGGTCACCGACGACGGCGTGCTCAATCCGGCGGGGCTGCGCTATTCGGACGAATTCGTGCGGCACAAGATGCTCGACGCGCTCGGCGACCTCGCGCTGGCCGGCGCGCCGCTGCTGGCCGCCTACCGCAGCTATCGCGGCGGTCATCGCCTCAATTACGCGGTGCTCTCGGCCTTGATGGCCGATCCGACGGCGTGGCGCCTCGTCGATGCCCAGGCCGCGGCCCCGCGCTCCCGGGGCCATGCCGAGCCGGTGGGCGGCCTGGTCGCTCCGGCTTACGGCCCGGAAGTGTCCTGAAAGACTGGGTTTTCCCCGCCTTAATGCAGCCGGGATGTTGCGGCTAAACGCGCACTGGCATTGGCGCGCCCTCACGTTTTCAGATAGATCAGCGCGGACCCGGGGCAATTGATGGCGGTGGTGGGAGTGGATCTCGTACGCAAGTGGCGCGCCGGCGCCCGCGTCGTGATGACCGTGGTGCTGCTCGGCGCGGCGGTCGGCGGCTGCAGCGATTTCAAACTGTTCGGCAAGGACAAGCCGGTGCCCGATCAGCCGGCCGACAAACTCTATAACGAGGGCCTGTACCTCCTCAACGTGAAGAACCGGCCGGCCGACGCCGCCAAGAAGTTCGAGGACGTCGATCAGGAAGCGCCTTATTCGGAATGGGCCCGCAAAGGCCTCATCATGGCGGCTTACTCCTACTACACCGCCGGCAAATATGCGGACTGCATCACAACCGCGCAGCGCTACATCGCGCTGCATCCCGGCAGCCCCGACGCGTCCTATGCGCAATATCTGATCGCGTCGTCCTATTACGATCAGATTCCGGACGTGACGCGCGACCAGGGCGACACCGACAAGGCGCTCGCCGCGCTGCAGGACATCATCAACAAGTATCCCGGCACCGAATACGCCAATGCCGCCAAGCAGAAGATCGAGGTCGCGCGCGATCAGCTCGCCGGCAAAGAAATGATGATCGGCCGCTACTACCTCAAGAAGAAGGACTATGTCGGCGCCATCAACCGTTTCAAGGTGGTGGTGACGAAATACCAGACGACGCGCGAGGTCGAGGAGGCGCTGGAACGCCTCACGGAGGCCTATATGGCGCTCGGCATCGTCGGCGAGGCGCAGACCGCCGCGGCGGTGCTGGGCCACAATTTCCCGGACAGTACCTGGTACAAGGACGCCTACCGGCTCGTGAAGTCCGGCGGCAAGGAGCCGGCCGAGGACTCGAACTCCTGGATCAGCAAGGCGTTCAAGGGCATTGGGTTGAGCTGAGCGGCACCTTTTGCACAGCGTCATGGCCGCGCTTGCCCCGGCCATCCACGTCTTTGAGAATGCCAGAATCAGTCAGTAGGCGTGGATGCCCGGCACAAGGCCGGGCATGACAGCGTTTGGACCAGCCACATGCTTTCCCGGCTCTCGATCCGTGACATCGTTCTGATCGACAAGCTCGACATCGACTTCGCCAGGGGGCTCGCCGTGCTCACCGGCGAGACCGGCGCCGGCAAGTCGATCCTGCTCGATGCCTTCGCGCTGGCGCTCGGCGCGCGCGGCGACGCGGCTTTGGTGCGTCAGGGCGCCGAGCAGGGCCAGGTGATCGCCGCGTTCGAGCTCGGCCGCCGGCATCCGGTGCACGCGATCCTCAAGGCGGCCGGCATCGACAGCGATGGCGAGGTGATCCTGCGCCGCGTCCAGTTCGCCGACGGCCGCACCCGCGCCACCGTCAACGATCAGCCGGTCAGCGTTCAGGTGCTCAGGGAACTCGGTGCGGCTCTGGTCGAGATCCACGGCCAGCACGACGATCGCGCGCTGACCGACGCGGCGACGCATCGCCGCCTGCTCGACGCCTTCGGCGGCCTCGAAGACGCGGCGGAAAAGGTGAGCGCGCTCTGGCAGCTGCGCCGCCTCGCCGCCGAGGCGGCCGAGACGCATCGCGCCGAGGTCGGGCGGGCGCGGCGCGAGAGCGATTATCTGCGCCACGCGGTCGAGGAATTGACCAAGCTCGCGCCCGAGACGGGCGAGGAGACGGCCTTGGCCGAGCGCCGCGCCATGATGATGGCGGGCGAGAAGATCGCCGCTGATTTGCGCGACGCGCACGATCACATTGCAGGCGTCAATTCGCCGGTGCCGCCGCTGTCCGGCGTGATCCGCCGGCTCGAGCGGCGCAGCAGCCAGGCGCCGTCGCTGATCGACCCGGCGGTGAAGTCGCTCGATGCGGCGTTGAACGCGTTGGAGGAGACGCGCGCTCATCTCGAGGCGGCGTTGCGCGCCGCCGATCACGATCCGGCCGAGCTCGAGCGCATCGAGGAGCGGCTGTTCGCGCTGCGCGCTGCGGCGCGCAAGTACAACGTGCCGGTCGACGATCTTGCCACGCTGGCGAAGAAATATGCCGAAGACGTCGCGCTGATCGACGCCGGCGAAGACAGGCTCAAGGAACTGGACGCCGCGGTCGCCAAAGCCGAAGCCGATTATCGCGCCGCCGCGCTCGCGCTGTCGAAATCGCGCAAGGCCGTCGCGGCGAAGCTCGACAAGGCCGTCAACGGCGAGCTCAAGCCGCTCAAGCTCGAGCGCGCCAAATTCTCGACCGAGCTCGAGTCGCGCGAGGATGCCGCCGGGCCGCACGGCATTGATCGCGCCGAGTTCTGGGTGCAGACCAATCCCGGCACGCGCCCCGGCCCGTTGATGAAGGTGGCGTCGGGCGGCGAACTGGCGCGGTTCCTGCTGGCACTCAAGGTGGTGCTGGCCGACCGCGGCTCGGCGCCCACTTTGGTATTCGACGAGATCGACACCGGGGTCGGCGGCGCGGTGGCGGATGCCATCGGCACGCGGCTCGGCAGCCTCGGCCGCGGCGTCCAGGTGCTGGCGGTGACGCACGCGCCACAGGTGGCGGCGCGCGCCGACCGCCACTACGTCATCAGCAAGGACGCGCTCGACAAGGGCAAGCGGGTGGCGACTCGCGTCGCCGAGGTGGCCGCCGACAAGCGCCGCGAGGAGATCGCCCGCATGCTGGCCGGCGCCGAGATCACCAACGAGGCGCGGGCTGCGGCCGAGCGCCTCATCAAGGCGGCGGGCTAACAGAGAGTGCCGCGTATGGCGTCACGCGATCCCTCAGATATTGCCGTCGACAAGCTGACCGAGGCGCAGGCCAGGGCGGAGCTGATGCGGCTGGCGCTGGAGATCGGCGCGGCCGACCGGCGCTACTATCAAGAAGACGCGCCGACGTTGACCGACGCCGAGTACGACGAGCTGCGCAAGCGCAACGCCGCCATCGAGGCGCGTTTTCCCGCGCTGGTCCGCGCCGATTCGCCGTCGAAGCGCGTCGGCGCCGCGCCGGCGCGCGGCTTCCGCAAGGTGCGCCATGCCGTGCCGATGCTGTCGCTCGACAATGCCTTTGCCGACCAGGACGTCACCGACTTCGTCGGCCGCATCCGCCGCTTCCTCAAGCTCAGTGACGACGAGCCGATTGTGTTTTCTGCCGAGCCGAAGATCGACGGCCTGTCGATGTCGTTGCGCTACGAAAACGGCGCGCTCGTTACCGCGGCGACGCGCGGCGACGGCGCCGAAGGCGAGGACGTCACCGCCAATATCCGCACGCTGGAAGACGTGCCGCAGAGACTAAAAGGCAAGAATATCCCGCCGGTCTGCGAGGTGCGCGGCGAGGTCTACATGACCAAGTCGGCCTTCCTGAAGCTCAACCAGCAGCAGGCGAAGGAAGGCGGGCAGATCTTCGCCAACCCGCGCAACTCTGCCGCAGGCTCGCTGCGGCAGAAGGACCCCAGAGTCACAGCGTCGCGCCCGCTCGGCTTCTTCGCCTACGCCTGGGGCGAGATGAGCGAGCTGCCGGAAGACACGCAGTCCGGCATGATCAGGTGGTTCGAGCGATGCGGCTTCAGGACCAACCCGCTGACGAAAATCTGCCGCTCGGCGGACGAACTGATCGCGTTCCACGCCAGGATCGGCGACGAGCGCGCCGGGCTCGACTACGACATCGATGGCGTCGTCTACAAGGTCGACCGCATCGACTGGCAGCAGCGGCTCGGCTTCGTGTCGCGCTCGCCGCGCTGGGCCATCGCGCACAAGTTTCCGGCTGAGCGCGCTACGACGGTGTTGCGCGACATTGAGATCCAGATCGGCCGCACCGGTGCGCTCACCCCGGTTGGCAAGCTCGAGCCGGTCGGCGTCGGCGGCGTCATCGTGCAGAACGTCACACTGCACAACGAGGACTACATCAGGGGCGTCGGCGGCCACGGCGAGGAGTTGCGCGAGGGCCGGGACCTGCGGCTCGGCGACACCGTCGTCATCCAGCGCGCCGGTGACGTCATCCCGCAGGTCGTCGATGTCGTCATCGACAAGCGGCCGAAGACCGCCAAACCGTACAAATTCCCCACGCATTGCCCGTGCCCGCTGAAGACGCCGGTGGTGCGCGAGGAAACCTCGACCGGCGAGGAGGGCGCACGCTCGCGCTGCACCGGCGAGTTCGCCTGTCCATTCCAGAAGACCGAGCATCTGCGGCTGTTCGTGTCGCGGCGCGCCTTCGATATCGACGGGCTCGGCGAGAAGCAGATCGCGCTGTTCTTCGAGAAACGGTGGGTCGAGGAGCCGGCCGACATCTTCACGCTGGAGAAGAAACACCGGAAGGAATTGCTGGCCGAGGAAGGCTTCGGCGAGGTGTCGGTGCGTAACCTGTTTGCGGCCATCGATGCGCGGCGCGAGATCGCGCTGGAACGCTTCATCTACGCACTTGGCATTCGCCATGTCGGCGAGACCACGGCGCTGCAACTCGCCCGTGCCTACGGCTCGTGGAAAGCATTTCACGACGCCGGCTTGAAGATCGCAAAAGGCGACGCCGAGGCGGCTGCCGAGATGGATGCTATCGACCAGATCGGCGACACCGTGGTCGAGGCCGTGCGCGCCTACTTCAAGGAAAAGCACAACCTGCGTATTGTCGAGAACCTCACCGGGGAGGTGACGGTGATCGACGCCGAGAAGCCGAAGAAGGACTCCCCGGTCGCTGGCAAGACGGTGGTGTTCACCGGCTCGCTGGAGAAGATGACGCGCGACGAGGCCAAGGCCATGGCTGAGCGGCTCGGCGCCAAGGCAGCGGGCTCGGTGTCGAAGAAGACAGATTACGTGGTGGCGGGACCGGGTGCGGGCTCGAAGCTCACGGAAGCGCAGAAGCTCGGTGTCAAGGTGCTGAGTGAAGACGAGTGGTTGAAGTTGACTTCATAGTCAGCCCGCGCGTTCCGGTTTTTTCGCCACTGCCAAGTAGGCCTCACGCAAGTTTCGTTTTAGGGTCTTGCCGGCCACGTTTCGCGGGAAGTCATCAAGAACGACGATATCATTGACGCGCTGAAACTTCGCACCAACACGTTTATTGACCCAATCGAGCAATTCTTGCTGCGTCAACGTTGCATCAGCGCGTAGCACCACGGCTGCTATCGGTGTCTCGCCCCATTTCGAATGCGGAACACCGAATACGGCTGCCTCGCGCACATCTGGATGTTGGACAATGACCTCTTCAATGTCCTTCGGGTAGACATTCACGCCGCCGGAAATAATCATGTCCTTCTTGCGGTCGACGAGAAACAGAAAGCCCTCTTCATCCACATATCCCATGTCACCGGAACGCAACCAGCCGTCAACGATTGCCTGCTCCGTCAGGTCTGGCCGCTTGTAGTAGCCTTTCATCATAATCGGTCCTCGGCCGCAGATTTCGCCCACTTCGCGGGGGCCGCACTCTCGACCGCTTTCGTCAAGGATGCGCATTTCGTAAAACGGCGGCGGACATCCGACTGACCCGGCTTTCCGCTTTGCGTCCTCTCTATCCAGAATCGTGAGGAAGCCTTCGGTCAGGCCGTATAGTTCATAAAAGCGGTGCGGCAGCGCCTCATTGAGGCGATTCTTGTATTCAAGCAGGAGGGGTGCGCCGACGCTCAGTATCATTTCCAGGGAGGCCAGTTTGGCCGGGTCAAAATCCGGATGATTAAGCAATGCGATGATTTGCGACGGCACCACGACCATGTGCGTGACCTTTTCACGCTCGATCTCATGGATGACCCTTCCCGGATCGAAAATGGGGTGAAGAACGTAAGTGCCCCCGACATACATCCAAGGCATCAAGTCGAGCATCGCTCCGTTGAAGACAATAGCACCGGCATGGAGAACAACGCTTTCCGGCGACATTCGGAAAGAATTGGCGAACAGCACACAATACATGGCACGGATCAGATGAGTGTGAACGATCCCCTTTGGCGCTCCGGTCGTGCCGCTCGTGTACATTATATTGTAGTCGTCCGAGCCAGCGAGAGTGGCATCCGGCGGTTCGGTGTCCGGCGCAGAGGCTACCAATGCTTCGCAGGTCGGGAAGCCGGATGCGCCACGACCGACAAATACGCGACGCTCGGCTGGCAAATCGGGCAGTTCATTGGTGATTGCCGCCAAGGTTTCCGCGAACGAAGGGTCGGCAATAACGAGACGCGCATCCGAGTCCCGAAGCAGCGAAGCCAACCCCGCCGTTTGCAAAAGCGGACTGCAAGGGACGATGACCAGGCCGCTTTTGGCAGCGGCCCAGTACGCCGTCATGAGCTCGAGGCAGTTCGGCAAAATCGTCGCGAATTTCTCGCCCTTCCTTAGTCCTGCTTTCAGCAGGGCATTGGCCAGCTGATTGACCTCGCCGTTGAACTCTTTGTAGGTAAGGCGTCGATCTTCGAAAATCAGGCAAGGATGATCCGGGCGGTACCTTGCGTGCCGTGACAGGAGCGATCCGATATGCATGAGCGACACCACGGCCTTTTGTGATTGTGCGAAATATCCAGCCGCGTTCGAATTTTAAATAGAAGCTAGAAGATTGAAGCCCTGGTCGCAATACGGAAGGCGCTTCAGGCGATTTTTGAGACAGGTTCTCGTCAGAGAGGCCTTGTCGCCTGCTGCAACCACTTCTTCGTTTCCTTATTCACCAGCGGGCCGATCGTTTCCATCACCCGGCCATGATAGCTGTCGAGCCAGGCACGCTCCTTCGCGGTCAGCATGGAGGTGTCGATCAGGCGGCGGTCGATCGGCGCGAGACTTAAAGTCTCGAAGGCGTTGAGCGGTTTCTCGCCGCCGGCCGGTGTCGGCTCGGCGATCACCAGCACGAGGTTTTCGATGCGGATGCCGTATTCAGCGGTTTTGTAATAGCCGGGTTCGTTCGACAGGATCATGCCGCGCCGCAGCGGCACGGTGCCGAGCTTGGAGATGCGCGCCGGCCCCTCGTGCACCGACAGGTAACTGCCGACGCCGTGGCCGGTGCCGTGGTCGAAGTCGAGTCCGGCCTGCCACAGCGGCAGGCGCGCCAGGGAATCGAGCTGCGCGCCGCTGGTGTTTTCGGGAAACACCGCGGTGGCGATGGCGATGTGGCCCTTGAGCACGCGGGTGAAGCGGTCGCGCATCTCGCCGGTCGGCTCGCCGACGATGACCGTGCGGGTGATGTCGGTGGTGCCGTCCTCGTATTGCGCGCCGCTGTCGATGAGAAACAGGTCGCCCGGCCTGATCTTGCGGTCGGTCGCGCGCGTGACGCGATAGTGCACGATGGCGCCGTTCGGCCCGGCGCCGGCGATGGTCGGGAACGAGATGTCCTTGAGCTTGCCGGTCTCGCGGCGGAACGTCTCCAGCGCCGCCACCGCGTCGATCTCGCTGAGACGGCCGCCCGGCGCCTCGCGGTCGAACCATTCGAGGAATTTCGCCATCGCCATGCCGTCGCGGCGGTGCGCGGCGCGCATGCCCTCGATCTCGGCGTGGTTCTTCGTCGCCTTCATCAGCGCGGTCGGGTCGGCGCCGCGGCTGACGATGCCGCCGTTGTCGCCAATCAGCGTGGCTAGCGCCTGCGCGGCGCTGGCGCGGTCGAGCAGGACGGTCTTGCCTGTCGCGGCAGCGAGATCGGCCGTCATCGCCGCCGGCTCGCGCACGTCGGCCAACTCCTCGAGCGCGCTGCGCACGGTGTTGTTGAGTTTGCGGCCGTCGATATAGAGCGTGGCGCGGCGCTCGCGCGGCACCAGCGCGTAGGCGAGGGCGATGGGCGAGTGCGCGACATCGCCGCCGCGAATGTTGAAAGTCCAGGCTACCGCCTGCGGATCGGACAACAGCAGCGTGTCGGCATGCAGCCTGCCGAGTTCGGCGCGGATACGCTCCAGCTTTGCCGGCGCGGCTTCGCCGGCGAGCTTGACGGCGCGCAGGGTGACGGGTGCGGACGGCGGCGCCGGACGGTCGCTCCACAGCGCGTCGATCGGATTATCGCCGACGGCGACAAGTGTTGCGCCCGCCGTCTTGCAGGCATGCTCGAGCTTGTCGGCGCCGTCGGGCGTATGCAGCCACGGGTCGTAGCCGAACCGGGCGCCGGCGCTCAGATTGGCTTCGAGCCATTGGTTCGGCGGCGTCTCGACGAGGTGCGCCGGCGTGAACACCTTGGTGTCGGTCTGCTCGGCGGCCTGCACGGTGTAGCGGCCGTCGACGAACAACGCCGCCTTGCCGGTCAGCACCACCGCGCAGCCGGCCGAGCCGGTGAATCCGGTCAGCCAGGCCAGGCGCTCCTCGCTGGCCGGCACGTATTCGTTCTGCTGGCGGTCGGCGCGCGGCACGATGAAGCCGTCGAGGCCGCGCCTTTTCAACTCGGCGCGCAGGGCCGCCACGCGCGCGGCAACCTCGCCGCGCTGGTTCCGGTCGTCAAAGGTCTGGAAGCGGGCCTCGAACATGCGCGCGCACTCTATGAGCCGCTTCCCTGCGCCGCAACGCAGCCATGCTGCAGCGTCGACCTGGCAATGAGGACAAAGGAAGCGACATGGTTAGGGCCGCTTCAGGCTCCAGCCGATAACAAAATTGCCGCTACGGCCGTTTGTGCAATGCATTAATTCGCCGCAGTAGAGACAGCGAGTCCCGTGACAGTTTGATAATTATAGGCCTGATTTCATTGGACCTATGCAGAAGCAAGCGTAGGTCCAGCAACCTCTCTCAACTATGTTGCATTGCAACAGGCCGGAATACTGAGGCGAGGGCTCCAAGCCCGACCTTCCGAAGGAGAGAACCGATGGTTGCTGTGACTTATGGTGTTGCCCGTGCCGCCGCCCGCAAGCTGGGCGGATCGAGCGCGGCCGGTGTGACCGCCGGAAAGGGCAAGGGATTTTTCGCGCGCGCCTTGAAGGCGATCATGGATGCGCGCCTGAAGCAGGCGCAGCACGAACTGGCGCTGTACCGCCATCTGAACGTCGACGAGACGTTCAGCCAAGGCGAGCTGCCGTTCGGCCGTTAAGGCCCGACCTTTGAGCTACTGTCCTGACAGTCTGGCCGGAAATGACTCCAGGTTTTCAAAACTCGTGTCCCGGGCGCAGCGTGAGCGAAGCGATGCGCTGCAGAGCCGGGATCCCGGTTTCTTTGCGTATAACCGGGGTCCCGGCTCTGCGGTGCACCACTTCGCTATAGCGTGTCGAAGACGCCCGTAAACGCGCTGATGGCTCGTGCTGCACCGTGTCTGGGACACGTCGTTGATTTTGATGGGCTCTTTTCGAGTCAGATTCTGAGCAGCCGCCCCGGCCACCTTTGCCGGGGCGGTTTTCTTTTGCGGGCCGGATCACGGCCTGCGCATCACCAATGTTGCCCAGCCTTCGATCAGCATCCGCCGCTGCAGCACCAGGCCGTGCGCCGCATAAGTGCTTCGCGCTGCGTTGGTCTGCGACGGCAGCAAGCCGGAGAGGACGATGGTGCCGCCCGGCGTGAGCCGACGGCACAAGCCACCGGCCATGCGGGTCAGCGGCCCGAGCAGGATGTTGGCGAAGATGAGGTCGAAGCGTCCCGGCCACGGCACGACGCGCTGCGCATCGGCGCGTCTCGCCACGACCAGCGCGCCGGCGCGGTTCAGCCGTGCATTGCCGGCCGCGGCGCTCACCGAGACCGGATCGATATCGGTGGCATGGACACGGCGATGCGTGGCGAGGGCGGCGGCGATCGCCAGCACGCCAGTGCCGGTGCCGACGTCGAGCACGCGCCGCGGCGGTTTGCGCCGAAGCAGCGCGTCGAGCGCCAGCAGGCAGCCACGCGTGGTGCCGTGATGGCCGGTGCCGAAAGCAAGCGCCGCCTCGACCTCGATGCCGATGGCATTGACCGGCACGCGGCCGCGGTCGTGCGCGCCGTGCACGAGGAAGCGTCCGGCCTTGACGGGCGTCAGCCCGGCGAGGCTCTCCGCGATCCAGTCGCGGCCTTCGACCGCCTCGAAGAGAAGCGACGACGCAGCGTCCGCGCCGGCCTCGGCGCGGACGATATCGCGCAAACCGCTTTCATTGGGCGGATCACCAAAATGAGCCTCGATCGCCCATCCGCCGTCCGTCTCGAAGGCGGCGACGACAGCGTCTTCTCCGAAGTGGTCCTCGATGACGGTAGAGAGCTTCCGCGCCGTCGGCTCATCGGTACGGAGGCGCGCAACGAAGGAAGTCACGGGCGTCATCGGCGGGTTTGAGCGGCCTGGAAGCCAAAGCCTGTCCCTGTGTTCGGCCCCCTCGGTGGGCGAAGGGTGTCGCACAGGAAGCACATCAATGGATCAATGGGTCAAGTGGCCCTGGCGAGCTATCCAGTACGCCGGATTTGAGGCTTATTGCAGCCGGGGAAAAATGGATGAGCAAGATGACTCAGTCGATGCCGTCGTCGAGCGGCCCAAGGCGCGATGGCAGGCGATAGTGATCGTAGCGATGATAGAAATCGTAACGGTCGTGATACATCGGCGCTGGGAGCGGAGCCGACAGAATATCCTGCTCGTTCTCCGACACGCTGTCCTTGGCGGTCGCATGACGGGGTGGCGGCGCCGGGTCGATTGTGCCCGAGACGTCGCTTTTCGCCAGCACGACCAAGCTGCCGTCCCGGGCCGGCGAAGCCTGGGCCAGAGATGCCGCGAAGATGATAATGATCATGCAGGCTGCGGCGGGCAGCCACAGTGACGGGCTTTGAGAAGGGGACAGTTCCAGGAGATTTCGCACGCGGTGCCACACAACACGACACTCCGGAAAACTTGGCTCCGATCGCGGAGCCCCGCCGCCCAACAATCAATGCCGTCGAGGAGCATTCGGTTCCGGCCGCCGCCGGTCAAATTGCATCAGTGCCGTTTGAAATATTGCACCTCGCGTTCGTGCTTTTCGGCCGCCGCCTTGGTGTCGAAGGTGCCGAGGTTGCGCCGTTTGTGCGTCTTCGAATCTTTCTTGCGCGAATAAAGCCGGTATTTGCCGGACGCCAATTTGCGGATCATGCCGAACCTCCTGTTCGAAGGCTTACGCGGAGCGGAGGTGCTTCGTTCCGCGTTTCCTGCGAACTGCCGCCAGTACCTTTTTAATGTTGGCCTGCTGCGCATGCCGTATCGCTGGAGTCGGCTTTTTACCGTCCGGAATATTCCTGTGCGGCGTTGCGCGGAAGCGGTCGCCGCGCACGAGCTTGGCCGGAGAGCCCAGCCCGGAAAGCAGTTTGCGTGTCCCGGCTGTATCCCCGACCAGGATGCCGCTCTCGACATGCGCGTCGGTCTTGGCGATCAGCCACTTTGCAGTCTGCCAGCGTCCGCTCTTTCGCAGCCCGGCGACACGTTCAACCCCGCCGGGCTTGCCGACATCCTGGACGCGGAAACCGATGAAGTCGCGGGACGGCCGCAATTCGACATGGAAGAACTGACCGCCGCCGCGGCTCCCCGGCTTAGCTCTGCCCGTCGTTGCACTCATGATGCGGTTCATCTTGGCGGGCATCGTCGCCCCCGCCACTTGAAAGAGAACCACGATGCGGCTTGCGGGTTTTTGACCTAGCGCAAATGACCGCGCACATCAGAGCGTAACGACCTCGGCGATGGATCAGATCGGCCCAACGCTGCGCCGACGCCTTGGCTTGGTGCTGCTGGTGTGCGCGCCAGCGTGAGGGGCTAGCGGTCTTCGTCCCGCGAGAAGAACAGGTCGGCGAAGCCGAACGGGCCACGGTCATAGCGGTCGCTGCCATCGTAGCGATCGTACCGCCGGGCACTGCGCGCCGGCCGCGAACTCCGCTTCGCCGCGCGCACCGCCGGCTTCTCAGGCGCATGCGCGACCTCGACGTCCGGCGCGGCCGGGTGCCAGCCGACGAGGGCCTCGTCGGCGGCGTACGGATCGACGCCGAGCCTGTGCGGCTCCTTGCCGGGGCCGCCGGGAATCTCACCAGTCAGCAGCACGCGCGTGTTCGCCATCTTTTCCTTGCGCACCAGCTTGAACAGAATCGCGGCGTGCTCGGGCGACAGCCGCACGCAGCCGTGCGAGGCAGCGCTGCCGAGATGCCTGCGCTCCAAGCTGCCATGGATGGCGTGGCCGATCTGGGTGAAGAAGATCGAGTGCGGCATCGGCGCGTCGTCCCACTCGCGGCTGAAGTGATCGGCCTCCATGCGGAACGGTTGGAACAGGCCCGACGGCGTGTCGTAGCCGCGCCGTCCGGTCGACACCGGCCAGTCGTACAGCGGCACGCCGTCCTGCGCGACGATCATGTGCTGCGTCGTCTTGTCGACGGTGATGAGCAGTGCGGCGGATGCGGGCGATACGGCGGTCGTCAGGCACGCCGCCATGCCGGCGGCGATCGAGATCATGCGGGCGCGAACGGCAGCCATCGCAGTACTCCACTGACGCGGCCATTGGAGCAGGCGCCGCCGCGTGACGCAAGTCGGCGGTGGTCACAAGAGCGTTCAGGTCTCCTTAGAGTCTGACTCGAAAAGAGCCCGTCAAAATCAACGGCGTGTCCCGGACGTGGTGCAGCACAAGCCATCAGCGCGTTTACGCGCGTCTTCGACGCCCTATGGCGAAGTGGTGCACCGCAGAGCCGGGACCCCGGTTATTCGCAAAGAAATCGGGGTCTCGGATCTGCAGCGCATCGTTTCACTGCGAAAGTCGGGTCTACCCGACTTTCGCCACGTCTTTAGAATGCGTAAGTCGGATGAATCCGACTTGCGATGCCGCGCCCGGGACACGAGGAGGCTGACGACAGCGGCGCCTGCAATCATCAGGGGTTTCAGCATGGGAAACGCCCTTCCGTGCAGCAGCTTCCCGGCGAGGCCGGTCGAGCAAAGTTTATCACCGGCGCGCCGTGGCGATGTGTTTCGGCTACCGCGCTGGGCTGCTCTGTGTCATCCTCATGCCGAGGCTGCGCCGACACGCGGCCATAAAAACTGAGGACTGCGCCAGCCCTGAACGGTCGGCGGTGGTTCAAAGAGGGGACGCAACGCGTTGCGCTACGGCGCGCGCGAAGACACAGGGAGGCCGTCATGGCTTCGATGCAGCTCAAGATCACGGTCTATGCGGTGATGGGCGTCGCCGCAGCGATCATGGCCGCGACGATGTATTATTACAGTTGAACGAAGACCGTCATGGCCGGACTTGATCCGGCCATCCACGCCTTGCTGCGGGGATGACTGTAAAGGCGTGGATGCCCGGCACAAGGCCGGGCATGATGATGGCAAGTGCGGCGCAGGTCGCACTTCACCTCTCCCGCTGGGGAGATATCTCCGCTGTCAAAGCACAGTCCTGCACTGTCACTCGCTGCCCAGCTCCAGCGCCCAGTAGCGCCGCCCATTATGACTCTTCACCGACGCGATGCCGTAGTGCGAGACGTCGCCGCGCAGCATGTTGCGGCGGTGCCCCGCCGACTTCGCCCAGGTGCGGATGGCGCAATCCTGGTCGGCGCAGCCGACCAGCACATTCTCGGCGTGCGTGCCGCCGGCAAAGCCGATGCGCCGGATGAAATCCTTGTGGTCGATCTGGCCGCGCCCGGCCATCAGCCGCGCCTGTTCGTAGGCGATGCCGGCGAGATGCGACGAATAGGCGAGCCGCGGCATCTTGTGCTGCGCGCGATAGCCGTTGAGGTCGAGCGCAAGCGCAGGTGATGCAATAACAGCGGCCGACACTGCTGCGGCGAGCCATATTCGCATGGGCCGATGGGACCGGATGGTTGAACTTCGCGGCGATCTTAACGTAAACGCGAATGTTAAAGTGTGACTCTATCCGATACGTGCAATTTTGCACGCGTGATCCAGCCATCGCCCCATACGCAGACTGCGACCGTCCGGTTCGAGGGTTTGGACCTGGCTCGCTTCGCCGCGGCCATATTGATTGTTCTCTATCACTATACCTTCCATGGCCCGGGTGCCTTCGAGCTCACGTGGATCTCGCTGCCCGAGGTCACGCCTGTCACGCGATATTTCTATTTGGGCGTGCCGTTGTTTTTCGTGATCAGTGGTTTTGTGATCGCCCGTTCGGCGACGGGCAGGACGGTGCCTGACTTTGTGCTCGCGCGGATCGCCCGGATTTATCCAACCTTCCTGGTCTGCATGACGATCACTTTTCTTTCGGTTGTCTTGTTCGGGAAACCGCAGATCGAAGTGTCGATCGGCCAGTGGTTCGCAAACTGGTTGATCGCTGCACCTTTGTTGAAGAGCGCATACGTCGACTCGGTGTACTGGTCCATCGTTTATGAGATCACGTTCTATGGTCTCGTTGCAGTGCTGATGGGGCTTGGTCTCTTCCAGCGGAGGCTGCATGAATCCATAGCCCTCTGGCTGCTCATCGCGTGGACAAACGAGCTGTTTGTCGGATCGGAATGGCTTCGCCGGCTCTTGATCACGAATTACAGCGGCTTCTTTGCGAGCGGCATGCTCATCTACATGCTGCTCACGACCCGGCGTGAGATAAGAACCGTGGCCTTGCTCGCATGTGCGGTGGCGCTAGGCGCCTTTCAGGCCGACGCAAACTCCGATTGGCTCCGTGCGCACGGTGTCGAGCTCTCGCATTCCGTCGTGACTTTGCTCGCGCTTGCGGCGCCGGCCTTCGTTGCATTGTTCGCCATCATGCCGCGCGTCTCGGTCGGCAGCCAAACCGTTCTGGCTCTCGGTGGATTGACCTATCCGCTCTATCTGCTTCACCAGACGATTGGCTACGAGGTCTTTAACCATCTGGCCTGGCATGCTCATCCGGCGCTTTTGGTCGCCGGAACGTTAGTGGCGATGATTGCGCTGTCCTGGGTTTTTTATGAAACCGTCGACAAACCGCTTCATGAGGCGTCGCGCATAAGGCTGAGACGCCTGTCGGCGGCGCTGTTGCCGCGCGCCAGCGTCGCCGGCTGAGGACGGATCCTCTAATCTGGCGGCTGGCGGCGAATGGGTCGAAGGGCGTCAGGTCGATGCAATCCCGGACGGGCGATACGAGCAGCAGGACCTCATCCGGCTGGGCCGAAGTCTTTCGGGTCGCGCTCAAGCTTGGGCTGACGTCGTTCGGCGGCCCTGTCGCTCATCTCGGTTATTTCCGGGACGAGTACGTTGTCCGCCGGCAATGGCTCGACGAGGCCAGCTACGCCGATCTCGTGGCTCTATGCCAGTTCCTGCCAGGCCCTGCCAGCAGCCAGGTCGGCATCGCGGTCGGACTCCTGCGGGCCGGCTACGCCGGAGCGCTGGCGGCCTGGATCGGCTTTACACTGCCGTCCGCGGTCGCACTGGTGCTGTTCGCCTACGGCGTCCGGGCGATCGGCGACGTCGGCGGCTCCGGCTGGCTGCACGGGCTGAAAGTCGTTGCCGTCGCCGTTGTCGCCCAGGCGGTCCTCGGCATGATGCGTTCGCTGGCGCCGGACCGGGAGCGCGCGACCGTCGCGGCCGCCGCTGCTGCGATCGCGCTGGTGGCGCCGTCGACGTTCGGACAGGTCGGCGCGATCGTCCTCGGAGGCATGGCCGGACTGGCGCTGCCGGCAAGGACGACGGCCCCGGCAGGCAGCGTTCATGTGCCGGTTGCCGTGAGCCGCAGTGCCGGCGCGGTGCTGCTGGCGCTATTCTTCATCCTTCTCGCCGGCCTGCCGTGGCTCGCCGCGAATGTGCAAAGCCAGAGCCTTCACCTGTTCGATGCGTTTTATCGCGCCGGCTCTCTCGTCTTCGGCGGCGGCCATGTGGTTCTCCCGCTTCTGCAAGCGTCCGTCGTTCCGCCGGGGTGGGTCACGAACGACGCCTTCCTCGCCGGCTATGGCGCGGCGCAAGCCGTGCCCGGGCCGCTGTTCACCTTCGCCGCTTACCTCGGCGCCGTCATGGGACCGCAGCCGCACGGCTGGACCGGCGCCGCATTGTGCCTTGTCGCGATCTTCCTGCCATCGTTCCTGCTCGTCATCGGCGTGCTTCCGTTCTGGAACAGCTTGCGGCGCCGCGTCTGGGTCCAGTCCGCGCTCCGCGGCGTCAACGCGGCTGTGGTCGGCGTTCTCCTGGCCGCGCTCTACAATCCTGTGTGGACCGCCGGAATTACGGGGCCGTACGATTTCGCTCTCGCCGTCGCCGCGTTCCTGCTGCTGTTCATGTGGCGGACGCCGCCCTGGCTCGTCGTCGCTCTGGGCGCCGCGGGCGGGGCGCTGATCGGGTATTTGTGATCGGGCTCAGCGGCGGGTGAGGGCGGCGGCCCTGCCGACCAATGGCGAGAAGCCCCGCGTGACGAATTTCAATTCGTGACACCGCCGCGCAGCATGTGGCGGCGATGGACGGCCGACTTCGCTTAGGTGCGGATGACGCGATCCTAGTCGGCGCCGCCGACCAGCACGTTCTCGGCATGCGTCCCGCCGGCATCGCACGTTGCGCCTGCGCGATTTGCGCAATTAAATGCTTCGATACGCCAGATGAAATCCTTGCGGTCGATTTCGCCACGCCCGGCCATCAGCCGCGCCTGTTCATAGGTGCTGCTGGCGAGATGTTACGAGTAGGCGAGCCGCGGCATCCGGTGCCGCGTGCGATAGCCGTTGAGGTCGAGCGCGGACACGGGGGTGGCCGATACTAAGGCGGCTAAACCGATCAGCACATATACTATCGATCTCATGCTTCGCGATGCAGATGGGCGGAAACACTCGCACTCAGTCAAAATCGCGTTGAGCCCACGCGGAGCCCGCTTTGGCCCGCGGCGCCGTAGGCCCTAACTCGGCAATAAAAGGACTAGAAATTGTTCTGCCAATAGCGCCTGGCCCGCGAGGAACAACAGCTCCGATCTTCCAACCAAGCTGCCGGGGGATATTCAAGAACGACGAAATCATCAAAATTTCAGTGCAGCGAGTTATCGCAACAAAAAAAAGGCGTCGCTGTTCTTGTTGGATCGCCTGAGCCTCAGCAGGTGTCGCGTCTTGATCGACAAAAGGTACGAGGCCTTGAACGCAGCCCGATACAATCGCAATCTTGCTAGTCAATCCCTTCGCTTTGTGCAGACTCATCACGCGAACATAGTCAGCCTTTTCGGGAATAGATGGCTGTGTCACCGCGCTGCGGACTGCTTCGTACAAATCTCTAACGTCGGTAGCCTCTTCTAAAGCTAGGGTACTCACCTCACGCAGAACGGCCACTTCGTCTTTATTAGCTGGTGTCAAGGTATCGACCAGATCAGCAAGCTCAAGTGCCTCAAGACTTTCACATGTCGCAGTGAGTTCGCGATATTTAGCGACAAGTTTCGTCGTGTTCGGGAGGACAAGCGTTCCGGCGACACATGCATCGAGGGCTTCTCTAGGCGATTGGCCAGAGGTTTCGCAGTGTGATCGAAGGCGGGAGTACGCATTCCTTCGCTTGGACGGGCTCTCGTGTCCAAGCCACCAGCGCAAAGCTACGCGATCGTCTGGGTTTGCTAAGAGCGCCAACAGATTGAAGGCCTTTTGAGCTTCGTCAGTCTCGAATGCCTCTTCGTGATAGAAACTGTGCACCTCAAGTTGCCGCGCACGAATTTCGTCTCTGATCGCATAGCGGCGAATTATTTGTCGCGGCAATCGCTCTCGCTACGCCAGTCAGTCCGTCGTCCCAAGCCATTAGACTATTTTTGGTAGAGGTATAATGGCCCGAACGATAAGTTTTTTGTCCCGTCTACAACTGAGCCAAATCACATCCGCTCCACAAAGCTATCCACTACGCGCTTCTCGCCGGCCTTGTCGAAGCGGATCGTCAGCTTGTTGCCGTCCACCAGCGTGACGTTGCCGTTGCCGAATTTCTGGTGAAACACGCGGTCGCCGACCGCGAAGCCCGACACCGTGCCGGTCGATTTCGCCACCAACTCGCCTTCGATGGTCAGCGGGGTTCTTCGTTTTGCTCGACCCCCACCCCGGCCGGCTTTGCCGGCCGACCCTCCCCGCAAGGGGGAGGGTGAAGATGTGTTGTCGGAATAATCCGCGCGATCCGTTGAATCGTAGGTGCCGGCGTCGGGGTCGGGCTCGTAGGTAAGTTGGCCCGGTTCGCTCAATTCGGACCTGCGGCCCCCACGTCCCGAACGTGGTGCGCTGCCAGCGCCGTAGCCGCGCCGCGGCCGTGGCGCGCCGGTTTCGTCGAAACCGTCCTCATCCTCGCCGCGCGCTTTCCGCGCCTGGGCCCGCTGCCAGCCCGGCGTCGCATAGTTCGAGCCGAACGCCATGTCGTCGAAGCGGCTGCGGCCGTAGCCACCCGCGCCGTAGCCGGACATGCCGAAGCCGCCGGCACCGCCTTGCGCTTCCTTTACCTCGACGTCGGCCTCCGGCAACTCGTCGAGGAAGCGCGACGGCACGGTCGAGGTCCACATCCCGTGGATGCGCCGGTTGCTGGCGAAATAGATGCGGGCGCGCTTGCGCGCGCGCGTCAGGCCGACATGGGCGAGGCGGCGCTCCTCCTCGAGCCCGGCGCGACCCTGCTCGTCGAGCGCGCGCTGGTTCGGGAACACACCTTCCTCCCAGCCGGGCAGGAACACGGTGTCGAATTCGAGCCCCTTGGCGGAATGCAACGTCATGAGGCTGACCGCGTCCTCCGCCGCGCTCTCGGTATCCATCACCAGCGAGATGTGCTCGAGGAAGCCGTTGAGGTTCTCGAACTCCTCCATGGAGCGCACCAGCTCCTTGAGATTGTCGAGGCGGCCGGCGGCGTCGGCGCTGCGGTCCTTCTGCCACATGCCGGTGTAGCCCGACTCGTCGAGCACGATCTCGGCCAGCTCGGTGTGCGGAAGCGTGTCCTTCTGCTTGCGCCAGCGCTCGAATGCCGCCATCAGGTCGCGCAGCGCGTTGCGCGGTTTCGGCTTCATCTCGTCGGTGGCGACGATCTGCGCCGCGACCTCGGTGAGCGGGATTTTCTTCTTGCGGGCGTAGTCGTGCAGCATCTGCACGGCGGCGTCGCCGAGCCCGCGCTTGGGCACGTTGACGATGCGCTCGAAGGCGAGGTCGTCGGCCGGCTGCGCGATGACGCGCAGATAGGCGAGCGCGTCGCGGATCTCCATGCGCTCGTAGAAACGAGGCCCGCCGATGACGCGGTAGGGCAGGCCGAGCGTGACGAAGCGGTCCTCGAACTCGCGCATCTGGAACGAGGCGCGCACCAGGATGGCGATCTCGTCGAGCACGTCGTCCTCCTGGCCGGCCTCGCGCGCGTCGCGCTGGAGCTGCTCGATCTCCTCGCCGACGGCGCGGGCCTCTTCCTCGGAGTCCCAGCAGGCGGTGACGTGGACCTTTTCGCCGGGCTCGTCCTCGGTACGCAATGTCTTGCCGAGGCGG
The DNA here is from genome assembly GCA_029980465.1 of Pseudolabrys sp. GTDB lineage: Bacteria > Pseudomonadota > Alphaproteobacteria > Rhizobiales > Xanthobacteraceae > Pseudolabrys. Next base: position 541,641 of record JARYIJ010000001.1, on the reverse strand, counting down.
CCTTCGTTGTGGGCGATGAGATGCGAGGCGGCGGCGAGGATGTGGCCTGTCGAGCGGTAGTTGCGCTCGAGGCGGATCACGGTGGCGCCGGGGAAGTCGTGCTCGAAGCGCAGGATGTTGTCGACCTCGGCGCCGCGCCAGCCGTAGATCGACTGGTCGTCGTCGCCGACGCAGCAGATGTTCTTGCGGTGGACGCTTTGCCGTTCCCCGTTCACCACGCTGTCATCACCGGGCCGACGCGAAGCGTCGTGACCCGGTGATCCATGTTGCGCTGGCGGCATGGATTGCCGGGTCAAGCCCGGCAATGACGCCGAGGGAGACGGCGTTGCAAACGGATCGACCTCACCGCCCATCTGCCGAGGCGCGTCGAACGAGTCACCGAGGCCGCTATCGTCTACGGCCTCATCCTTCGAGACGGCGCTTTGCGCCTCCTCAGGATGAGGGGAGGCGTCTTCCTCGAATGCAACGAACGGATCGTTCTCCAACTCCTCACCCTGAGGAGCCGGCGGAACGCCGGCGTCTCGAAGGGCGAGGCCCGTGCGCGATGAGGCGGGCGCCGCCGCCACCGGCTCCTGCGACAGGAGCCGCAGCCACAGATATTGCGCGACGTTGGTGTCCTGGTACTCGTCGACCAGGATGTATTTGAAGCGGCGCTGGAAGCCGGCCAGCACCGGCGCGTGCTCGCGGAACAGGCGGATGCATTCAAGCAGCAGGTCGCCGAAGTCGGCGGCGTTGAGCGTCTTGAGCCGCTCCTGGTAAGCGACATAGAGCTTCTTGCCCTTGCCGTTGCCGAAGCTCGCCGCCTCGCCGGCCGGAACATTGTCGGGCGTCAGGCCGCGGTTCTTCCAGCCGTCGAGCAGGCCGGCGAAGACCCGAGCAGGCCAGCGCTTGTCGTCGAGCTTCTCCACTTCCAGGAGCTGTTTGATCAGCCGAATTTGATCGTCGGTGTCGAGGATCGTGAAGTTCGACTTCAATCCAACCAGCTCGGCGTGTCGTCTCAGGATTTTCACGCCGATCGAGTGGAACGTGCCCATCCACGGCATGCCCTCGATCACCTGGCCGACCATGTGGCCGACGCGCTCCTTCATCTCGCGCGCTGCCTTGTTGGTGAAAGTGACGGCAAGGATCTCGTTCGGGCGGGCGCGGCCCATGTTCAGGATGTGGGCGATGCGGGTCGTCAGCACCCGGGTCTTGCCGGTTCCGGCGCCCGCGAGCACGAGCACCGGCCCGTCGAGCGTCTCGACGGCCTGGCGTTGCTCGGGGTTCAAGTCATTGAGATAGCTTGCGGAACGGGCGCCGAGCGCACGCGCGGCGATGCCGGCGGTGCGCGGCGGCATCGGAGCGTCAAGCTGTCGTTTCGGCTCGGCCATGCTCTTAGAAGTCTGATTCCTCGAGCCTGAAGATGGCATCGCGCCGCCGCCAATTCGAGAGGCAGGCCGCGAATTATCCCGGCTTTACAAGCGATTACGGCCGGTCCAGCGTCCGGCGCGGGTCACAGGTGTGTGTCGATGCTCGGGCTATATATCCGTGTCCTCGGCTTACTCAAGCCGAACGCCGCTTTGGCCTGGACGCTCGCGCTCGCCAACATCGCGCTCGCCGCCGCCCAATTCGCCGAGCCGGTGCTGTTCGGCAAGGTCGTCGACACCCTGACCCGCGGCGACGGCCGCCCCGACGCATCGCGCCTCGCCACGCTGCTGCTGCTCTGGCTCGGCTTCGCGCTGTTCACGATCCTGTGCGGCACGCTCGTCGCGCTCTACGCCGACAAGCTGGCGCACCGCCGCCGCCAGAGCGTGCTCGCCGAATATTTCGAGCACGTGCTGACGCTGCCGCTGTCCTACCACGGCGCCACGCATTCCGGCCGCCTGCTCAAGGTGATGCTGCAGGGCACGGACTCGCTGTGGGGCCTGTGGATCGGCTTCTTCCGCGACCACCTCGCCGGCTTCGTCTCATTCTTCGTGCTGCTGCCGCTGTCGCTCGTGATGAACTGGCGGCTGTCGCTACTGCTCATCGCGCTCTGCGCCGTGTTCGCGGGATTGACAACCTTTGTGATGCGCAAGACCGAGCATCTGCAGTCGCTGGTCGAGGACCGCTATTCCGAACTGGCCGAACGCGCGTCCGACACGCTCGGCAACGTCGCACTGGTGCACAGCTTCGCACGCATCGACGCCGAGGTGCGCGGCCTACGCACCGTGATCGACAAGCTACTCGCGGCGCAAATCCCGGTGCTGTCGTGGTGGGCGGTCGTCTCGGTGCTGACGCGGGCGTCGACCACGCTGACCATTCTCGCCATCATCGCGCTCGGCGCATGGCTGAACGGGCAGGGCCTCGCCACGATCGGCGAGATCGTCACCTTCATGAGTTTCGCGACGCTGCTGATCGACCGTCTGCAGGGTACGGTCAACTTCGTCAACCGCGTCTTCATGGAAGCGCCGCGATTGCGCGAATTCTTCGCCGTGCTCGACACCGTGCCGGCGATCCGGGACAAGCGCGGCGCCAGGGCGCTGTCTCACGTGCGCGGCCGGGTCGAATTCCGGGACGTGACGTTTCACTACGATGACCGCCGGCCGGCGGTCGAGCATCTTAATTTTATCGCCGAGCCGGGCGAGGTCGTCGCGCTCGTCGGCCCGACCGGCGCCGGCAAGAGCACGGCGCTGGCGTTGCTCTATCGCGCCTTCGATCCGCAACACGGCGCGATCACCGTCGACGGCACCGACATCCGCGATGTCAGGATCGCGTCGCTACGCGGCCAGATCGGCGTCGTGTTCCAGGAAGGCTTGCTGTTCAACCGCTCCATCGCCGACAATTTGCGGGTCGGCAAGCCGGATGCGACGCTGGATGAAATGAGACAGGCCGCCACCCGGGCGCAGGCGCTCGATTTCATCGAGCGCGCGCCCGATGGCTTCGAGGCGAGGGTCGGCGAGCGCGGTCGTCAGCTCTCGGGCGGCGAGCGCCAGCGCCTATCGATCGCGCGCGCAATCCTGAAAAACCCGCCGATCCTCATTCTCGACGAAGCGACCAGCGCGCTCGACGCGACAACCGAGACCTTACTGATGGCGGCGCTCGACGAGGTGATGAAGGGGCGGACAACCTTCGTCATCGCCCATCGTTTGGCCACGGTTCGCAGGGCTTCGCGCATCCTCGTGTTCGAGCAGGGCCGGATCGTTGAAACCGGCACCTTCGATCAGCTTGTGAACCGGGGCGGCACTTTTGCCGAACTGGCGCGGGCGCAGTTTCTCACGCCTGTGTTGGGCACGAACTGATTTAGCGGAGTCCGTTCTTTTTCGTCATCGCGATTCGGCGGCCGGCTCCTTCCGGGACCGGCAGCCGCGCATGCGCGTCCTTCATCGCCGCGAACCGTGCCATGACGTCGGCCGGCCATGGTGCGACTTTCTTTGCCGTCATGTCGACATGCAGCGTCATGTTCTCGGATGTCGCCGACAGCCAGCCTTCGTCGGCGTGAACGAGCTCCTCGAAATAGTGCATCCGCTTGGCGTCGTAATCGAGCAACTGGAAACGGACACGCACCGGCGTATCGACATGAATCTCGCGCAGGTAGCGGACATGAACCTCGGCGGTCATGGTCGAGTGGGCGCTGCGCTTGAGATAGGTCGGCCCGATGCCGAGCAGCTCGTAGACCTCGTCGACGGCCCGGTCGAACAGCACATTGTAATAGGCCATGTTGAGGTGGCCGTTGTAGTCGATCCATTGCGGCTCGACGGTCATCACGGAGGACAGGACGGGGGCGGGGATTTCGCTCATGAGTTCAGGCGCCGAGGAACGATTCGATCTCGGCGAGGAATGTGTCGAAGGCCGGCTCACCTGGCAACGGCACGTGGTTCTCGCTTTCGAGCGTAACAAGCCGCGCGTTGGGGATCGCCGCGGCGATCAGGCGGCCTTGCTCCAGCGGGACGACGTTGTCGTGACGGCAATGCAGGACGATAGTCGGCGCGGTCACCCTCGGCAGCAGGTCCAGCACGTCGATGTCGTCGCAGGCGCGCCGGATACGGGCAGCATTATCGGCGGTCGTGGTCACGCGTTGAAGCTCGGCGAACCAGCGAATCTGTTCCGGTGATCCGTTGGGAATGAAAAGGGAGGCGAACGCGCGCATGAAGGCCGAATGCGGATCGCCCCAGCCATGCCGCAGCAAACCGAGGAACGTCTCGGCCTTTTCCCGCTCCTCGACGGAGCCGCATTTGTTGCGGCCCTGGGCATAGGCGCCGTGAAGGATCAACTTCATCACGCGCTCGGGATGGCGCACGGCATAATCGATCGCGATGGCGGCGCCCTGGGACATGCCAAGGATGGCAAAACGGCCGATGCCAGTCGCGTCGGCGACGGCGTCGAAGTCGCGGGTGAAGGCGGAAAAGGAGATGTCGTCAACAGCCTTGTCTGACAAGCCGTTGGCCCGTGAGTCATAGCGGATGAGCTGCGCGTGTCCGGCGAGATGCCGCAGCAGCGGCGACCATAGCGGACTATCCCAATCGTATTCGAGATGGTTGAGCCAGTTGGCCGCTTTCAGCAGCGCCGGGCCGCTGCCGACCGTCGCGTAGGCGATGTTGACGCCGCGATCGCTGTGACAAAACGAGATTCGCTGCTTGTCGGCGATCGGCGGGCGAATTGTGCCGACCTCGGCCGGCTCTTCCCCGCGCCGAACCTCGCCGATAAAGCGGAACCCCTTGCGCGGGATGGTGCGGATGAGCCTCTGCGCGCCGCCGCTGTCGCCGACCGCCTTGCGCGCGGCGTTGATGCGGCTGTCCAGCGTCGAGTCGGAAACGATGCGGCCTTTCCAGACCGACGCGATGAGATCGTCCTTGCTGACGACGCGGCCGCTGTTCTCCAGCAGATGGACGAGGAGGTCGAACACCTGCGGCTCCAGCGCCACGAGCCTGCCGGCGGCACGGAGCTCGCGGCGGTCGGTGTCCAGAGCATAATCGTTGAAGAAAAACAGCACCTTGCACCTGGAAAGGTTGCCTTCGTTCGAGTGTAGCGCGGAGCCGCCGCCGTCAAAAGGCGGCAGCAAATCAAGCGGTTCTCAAGGGCAAATCAAGCGCGGCTCAAAGCGCCGGGGGCTGCGGACGTGCATCCAGATTCGTCCATCAGGAGGACGTCGTCATGACACATCTTGTGCAAGACCGCCGCACGGCCGGGACAATGCTCGGCCGGCTTGTCGCGCTGCTCTATGGCATCGCTGTCTATGCTCTCTTTTTCGTGACGTTTCTGTATGTCATCGGTTTCGTATCGGGCCTCGTCGCGCCGAAGACGATCGATACCGGCCCGCAGACTCCCGCCATAACGGCGCTCGTCATCGATCTGGCGCTGATGTCGATATTCGCAGTTCAGCACAGTGTCATGGCGCGACGGGGTTTCAAGCGCTGGTGGACGCGTTTCGCGCCGCCGCCGGTCGAGCGCAGCACTTATGTGCTGTTCGCGACTCTCGCCTTGATGTTGCTGCTGTGGCAGTGGCGGCCGATTCCGCAGGTTGTCTGGCGCGTTACCAGTCCGCCGCTGGTGGCCGGGCTGACGGGATTCTCGTTTGTCGGCTGGTTCCTGGTGCTGTTCAGTACGTTCCTGATCAACCATTTCGAGCTGTTCGGGCTGCATCAGGTTGCCAACAATCTGCGTGGCCGCGGCATGACTCCACCGGTCTTCAAGACGCCGCTTCTCTACAAAGCGGTACGTCATCCAATCTATCTCGGTTTCATCATCGCCTTCTGGTCGACGCCGGTTATGACCGCCGGTCACCTCCTTTTTGCCGCAGTAACGACCGCCTATATTTTCGTAGGGATTGCGCTGGAGGAACGGGACCTCGTTACGCAATTCGGGGACGACTATCGCCGCTATCGCGAGCGGGTCGGCATGCTGCTGCCGTTCCGCAAATCTTGAGCGGGAGAGGGGCTGGCAAGAGACGATTTTGCCGTCCCCTCGGTCCTTTTGCTAACGTGCGCGCACCTCTGAACCTGTTCGGGAAGACGATGAAAGCTGACGTAAAAGAGCCGGGTTCCGCCCCCACGGGTGGCGCCGGCGTTGAAAAGACCGTGCAAGCCCTTGCCGCCGCCTTCGGCAACCGCGTCGTGACGTCGCGCGCGGTGCGCGAGCAGCACGGCAATACCGTGACCTGGCTGCCGAGCCAGCCGCCGGATGCCGTGGTGTTTCCGCAGTCGGTCGAGGACGTGCAGCAGATCGTGCGCATCTGCGCCGCCAACGGCACGCCGGTCATCCCCTTCGGCACAGGCTCGTCGCTCGAGGGCCACGTCAATGCGCCGCGCGGCGGCGTCTCCATCGATTTCCGCGACATGAATAAAGTGCTGGCGGTGCACGCCGAGGACCTCGACTGCGTGATCCAGCCGGGCATCACCCGCAAGGCGCTCAACGATTACCTGCGCTCGAGCGGCGTGTTCTTCCCGATCGACCCCGGCGCCGACGCCTCGCTCGGCGGCATGGCTGCGACCCGCGCCTCCGGCACCAACGCCGTGCGCTACGGCACGATGAAGGACAATGTGCTGGCGCTGAAAGTCGTGCTCGCCAGCGGCGAGATCATGACGACGGCGCATCGCGCCAAGAAGACGTCGGCGGGCTACGACCTGACGCGGCTCATCGTCGGCTCGGAGGGCACGCTCGGCGTCATCGTCGAGCTGACGCTGCGGCTGGCCGGCATTCCCGAGGCGATCTCGGGCGGCGTCTGCCCGTTTCCGTCGGTCGAGGCCTGCTGCAACACCGCGATCCAGACCATTCAGACCGGCATTCCGATCGCGCGCATTGAACTGCTCGACGCGCTGCAGGTGCGGGCGATCAACCTGCACTCCAAGCTCGGCCTCGCCGAAATGCCGATGCTGTTCGTCGAATTCCACGGCACCGAGGCCTCGGTCGCCGAGCAGTCGGAGCGGTTCGGCGAAATCGCGGCCGAGTTCGGCGGCGGCCCGTTCCAGTGGACCACCCGGCAGGAGGAGCGCACCCGATTGTGGGACGCGCGCCATCACGCCGCGTTCTCCAACTTCGCGCTGCGGCCGGGCTCACAGATGATCGCGACCGACGTCTGCGTGCCGATCTCGCGGCTGGCCGAGTGCGTCACGCAGACGCAGGCCGATATCGCCGAGAGCCGCATCGTGGCGCCGATCGTCGGCCACGTCGGCGACGGCAACTTCCATCTGACCATGCTGGTCGACATGACCGACGCCGACGAGGTCAAGCGCGCCAAGGCGCTCAATCAGCGGCTGATCGAGCGCGCGTTGTCGATGGACGGAACCTGCACCGGCGAGCACGGCGTCGGGCAGGGCAAGATGAAGTATCTCGAGGCCGAGTACGGCAAGCCGGCGCTGGCGGCGATGGCGGCGATCAAGCGGGCGCTTGATCCGCAGGACATCATGAATCCCGGCAAGATCATCCCGGCGGTCTGACGCCGTCCAAAACGCCGCGTCAAAAACTTGCCGCCATGCCGGGGCAAATGGCGTAACCTTTCCGCCAATCGGTCCCATATTCGCGCGGGCGGCGGCCTAGTACCCTTTGCTTTCCGAAGTTCGTGATACGTCGCAACATGTGTCTTTCCGAACCTCGGAAAGCAAAGGGTACTAGCAAAACTATGATTCTAGTATCGCTTTCGATTTGAAGCCCCTGTCATGAGACTGCCGAAAGTGATGCGGGGACTTCAAATCGGCGGTACTAGCGTGGGAGTACGTTTTTGCAGACGACACTGCTCACTCTTGCAGTCGCGCTGATCCTGGCGCTGGTGGCGGCCTTGGTCGGGCCGTTCTTCATCGACTGGGGCGCCTATCGCTCGGTGTTCGAGAAGGAGGCGAGCCGCCTCGTCGGTCTCGACATTCACGTCAAGGGCGACATCGAGGCGAAGCTGCTGCCGTCGCCGCGCCTGACCATGTATGGCGTCAAGATCGGCGACGGTGCCCAGGCCGCGCGCGCCGGCTCGGTGTCACTTGAGTTCGCGCTCGGGCCGCTGATGCGCGGCCAATGGCATGCCTCGGACGTCCAGATCGCGTCGCCGCGGATTCACATCGCGATCGACAAGTCCGGCGCGATGACCGGGCCTGCCTTGGCCTTCAACTTCGACCCCGACGCGCTGTCGATCGAGCGACTCGGCATCACCGGCGGCACCGTGGTCGTGAGCGACGCCTCGAGCGGCAAGACGCTGGAAGCCGACAAGGTCTGGTTCAACGGCAGCCTCAGTTCGCTGATCGGTCCGATCAAGGGCGAGGGCGCCGCGACCGTCGGCGGCGCGCTCTATCCGTTCCGCCTCTCGACCGGGCGGGTGAGCGACGGCGCCATGCGTCTGCATCTCAACGTCGACCCGGTCAGCACGCCGCTCACTGTCGAAGCCGACGGCACGCTGTCGGCCAAGGCGGCCAAGCCGCAGTTCCAGGGCACCTGGAGCCTGTCGCGGCCGGTCGGGCTGGCGACCCGCACCGCGTCCGGTCCGGTGACGCCGCCGTGGAAGCTGGGCGGCAAGCTCAAGCTGACACCCGCGTCGGCGCTGATGGAGCAGGTCAACTTCCAGTACGGCTCGGACGCCAACGCGCTCAAGCTCAGCGGCACGGCCGAGCTGAAGTTCGGCGCGCAGCCGCGCTTCGGCGGCGTGCTGTCGGCGCAGCAGGTCGATTTCGACAGGCTGGCCGGCGAGGACGAGGCGCAGCACGCGCCGCCGGCCGTGACGTTGCGGCGTCTCGTGAGCCTTGCCGGACAGGCGTTCAAGCCCACGATCCCGATCCAGATCGGGCTCGGCATCGACACCGTGACGCTCGGCGGCGCCGATGTGCAGAACGTGCGCGGCGACATCTCGACCGCGGCGGGCGGCTGGACGCTCGACCGCTTTGAATTCCGCGCGCCGGGCTTCACCGACGTGCGGCTGAGCGGCCGGCTCGAATTTGAAAATTCCGGCGCCGTGTTCCGCGGGCCGGCAGAAGTCAAAGCCGTCAATCCGAATGCGCTGGCCGCCTGGCTCGAGGGCCGCAAGAACGCGCCGAAGACGCCGCCGCGGCCGCTGCGCGTGCGCGGCGATGTCACGCTGAGCAACGAGAAGATCGCGATCGAGCAACTCGCCGCCAATTTCGACCGCGGCGCGGTGTCCGGCCGCTTCATCTATACGTTCGGCAGCGGCAAGACCGGCGGCACGGTCGACGCCAGCCTGAGCGCGCCGGAGCTCGATCTCGACGCCGCCAATGCCTTCGTCAAGGCCGTGAGCGCCGGCTCGACCGTGGAGCGGCCCAGCAAGGTGTCGCTCGCGCTCGATATCGGCCGCGCCAGCTTCGCCGGCTACGAGGCTGGCAAGACCGTGGCGCAACTGCAGTACGGCGACAACGGGCTCGACATCGAACGCCTGACCGTCGACAACTTCGGCGGCGCCAATATCGACGCCAAGGGCCGGATCGCGCTCACGCCATCGCCCCATGGCGACCTCACGCTCGATCTCGACGCGCGCGATCTCGGCGGTGTCAATACGCTGCTCGCGCGTTTCGTGCCCGGCGTGGCGGATCGCTTGCGCAGCGCGCTGCCCTCGCTGGTACCGGCGAAACTGCACGCCAGCCTGTCGATCGCCGACACGTCGAACACCGCCACGGTCGCGGTCAACGGGACCGCCGGCGTCGTGCGCGTGGCCTTCAACGGTGCCGCGCACGGCGACCCGAAGGCGCCGGCGGATGCCGCGATCAAGATCGACGGGCGGCTCGACGCCGACGACGGCAGCGTTCTCGCTTCGCTGTTCGGTGCCGGCAAAACCCTGACGGTCGGGAAGAAGCCCGGCAGCGTCGTCTTCAAGGCCGCCGGTCCTGCGCTCGGCGAATGGCATGTCGCCGGCGCCATGACGGCTGACGGCCTGGACGCGACCGCAAACGGCACGGCCGAAGTCGCGTCGGGTCGGGATCCGAAGCTCGCATTGAAGGTCACTCTCGGCAAGGCGGCGCTGACTTTGCCGTCCTCGACGGCGCCGCTATCGGGCGGGGCGGATGTCGCGCTTGATGGCGATACGCTGAACCTCGCCGGCATCGACGGTATGATTGCCGGAACGCAGGTGCACGGTCATCTCACGATGAAACTGGCGGAACGGCAGATTTCCGGCGCCCTCGACGCCGGGACCATTGATCTCGCGTCGCTGACGGCGCTCGCCGTCGGTTTTCCGCCGATGCCGCCGGCATCGGGCAACGCGTGGGGCTGGTCGGCCGATGCGTTCCACGACGGCGCACTGCCGGACTACCGGGGCACCATCGACGTCACCGCGCGCCGCGCCGGTTTGACGCCCGCGCTCGCGGCGCGCGACTTCCGTGCCGCCGTGCGGCTTGGCGGCGACGAACTGGCGCTCGACAAGATGAGCGGCGCCGTCGCGGGCGGCACGTTCAGCGGCAATGTCACATTCACGCACGCGCCCGACGGTGTCACCGCGAGCGGCAAGCTGACAATCGACAAAGCCGACGTCGCGGCGCTGCTGCCGCCGGCGGCGCGGCCGCCGATCACGGGGCGGCTCAGCTTGACGCTTTCCGCCGAGGGCAGCGGGCGCAGTCCGGTCGCGTTGATCGGCTCGCTGCACGGCAATGGAACGGTCTCCTTGACCGGCGGCCAGTTGGCGGGCCTCGACCCGCGTGCCTTCGCCGCGATCACGCACGCGGTCGACAACGGGCTGGCGATCGAAGCGCCCAAGATCGAGACTCTGACGTCGCGCGCGCTCGAGAGCGGCCAGTTGCAGGTAAAGACCGCCGAAAGCACGTTGTCGGTGAGCGCAGGCCAGATCCGGCTCGACAAGGTGCAGGCGAAAGGCGAGGGCGCCGACATCAGCGCCGAAGGCGTGCTCGATCTCACCAATGGACGGATCGACGCCCGTCTTGTGCTGACCGGCGCCGACACGGCGGCCGGCACGCAGCCCGACATCTACGTCGCATTGCGCGGCCCGGTCGCGTCGCCCGACAAGACCGTCGACGTCTCGGCGCTGACCGGATGGCTGACCTTGCGGGCCGTCGACCGGGAATCGAAGCGGCTCGAAGAGGCTGAAGCGAAACGGCGCGCCCTGGAGGCTGCTAAAGCCGCGGAAGTGCCGCCGCTGCCGTCGGCGCCTTCGGTTGCGCCGGCAAAGCCCGAGCCTGCACCGGCAGTTGCCCCGCACGCTATTCCGTCGAAATCGAAAGAAGTACAGGCTCCGAAGAAGTCTGCGCCGCATCGCACCGAGCGCGCGCCGTCCTTGCCGGCGCCGATCAATATCCTGCCGCAGCCCGCCCCGCCGCACGGCGGCGCGTCGATCAATCCTTAGAGTCTGACCGGAAATATTTTCGGGTTTTCAAACTCGTGTCCCGGGCGCAGCGCAGCGTAGAGCGAAGCGAAACGGTGCGCTGCAGACCCGGGATCCCGGTTTCTTTGCGTATAACCGGGGTCCCGGCTCTGCGGTGCACCACTTCGCCATAGCGCATCGAAGACGCGCGTAACGCGCTTATGGCTCGTGCTGCACCGCGTCCGGGACACGTCGTTGATTTTGACGAACTCTTTTCGAGTCCAAACTCTCAGGTCTTGCCGTCGCGATAGTGCGCGAGCACGAAAACGCGGATCGCCGACGACAGGTTGCCGTCGCCGCGTCTGCGGTCGATCGATGCGATCAAATCCGTCAAGGTCACGTTGCGCAGGCCCGCGATGGATTTCATCGCGGTCCAGAATTCGTCTTCGAGACTGACGCTGGTTCTGTGGCCGTCGATCATGATCGAGCGCTTGAGAACGCGCCCGCTCACTCCGGCTCTCCCTCGCGCAGTTTGTGGCCGTCGATATCCCGTGCCGCCTTGTCGTTTCGCGCCTTGATGAGTTCGCGCTCGCTCTTGCGGATGCCATGCGCCAGCCGCTGTGCGCCGGCGCGGTCCTCCTCGGCCTGACGTTTGGCGCGCTTGCGGGCGAGCCGCAGGTTGACGATCTCGGCCATCACTCCGGTCCGATCATCTTGTCCGGCCGCACCCAGCGATCGAAGTCCCTGCCGGAGACGTAACCGAGCCGGATCGCCTCCTCGCGCAAGGTCGTGCCGTTGGCGTGCGCTTCCTTGGCGATCTTGGTGGCCTGGTCGTAGCCGATATGCGGCGACAGCGCCGTCACCAGCATCAGCGACTTCTCCATCAGCTCGGTGATGCGCACCGTGTTGGCCTCGATGCCGGCCACGCAATTGTCTGCGAACGAGCGCGCGGCATCGGCGAGGATGCGGATTGATTCCAGCATGCAATAGGCCAGCACGGGCTTGTAGACATTGAGCTCGAAATGGCCCTGGCTGCCGGCGACGGTAATCGTGGTGTGGTTGCCGAACACCTTGGTGCACACCATGGTCAGCGCCTCGGTCTGCGTCGGATTGACCTTGCCGGGCATGATCGACGAGCCGGGCTCGTTTTCAGGCAGCATCAGCTCGCCGAGCCCCGAGCGCGGGCCGGAGCCGAGCAGGCGGATATCGTTGGCAATCTTGAAGAGGGCGGTCGCCGCCGACACGATGGCGCCGTGCGCGAAAACATAGGCGTCGTGCCCGGCCATGTGCTCGAACTTGTTGTCGGCGCTGACAAACGGCAGGCGGGTGATCGCCGCGACGCGTCTGGCGAAAAGCCGGGCGAATTTCTTTTTCGAGTTGAGACCAGTGCCGACTGCGGTGCCGCCCTGCGCCAGAGGATAGAGCTCCTTGAGGCCGAGCCGCAGCCGCCGGATGCTCGAGTATACCTGAGCGGCGTAACCGGAGAATTCCTGGCCGAGCGTCAGCGGCGTCGCGTCCATCGTATGGGTGCGGCCGATCTTGACGATGCCGGCGAATTGCCTGGCCTTGCGGGCGAGCGCGTCCTGCAGATGCGCCAGCGCCGGATCGAGCAGATAAGCGATCTCCATCGCGGCGGCGATGTGCATGGCCGTCGGGAAGCTGTCGTTCGACGACTGGCTCATGTTGACATGATCGTTCGGGTGGACCGGCGATTTGGCGCCGAGCTTGCCGCCGAGCGCCACGTTCGCGCGGTTAGCGATTACTTCGTTGACGTTCATGTTGGTCTGGGTGCCGGAGCCGGTCTGCCAGACGACCAGCGGAAAATGCTCGTCGAGCGCACCGTTGGCCACTTCTCGCGCGACCTTGGCGATCGCGTCGGCGCGTTTCTTGTCGAGCGAGCCGAGCTCGAGGTTCACCTCGGCGGCGGCACGCTTGACGATGCCGAGCGCATGGATGACCGGCAGCGGCATGCGCTCGGTGCCGATGCGAAAATTGTTGCGGGAGCGCTCGGTCTGCGCACCCCACAGCTTATCGTCTTCGATCTCGAGCGGGCCGAAGCTGTCGCTCTCGGTGCGGGTCTTCTTCTTCGAAGAGGATGCGGTGCGCCGCTTCGCCATGACGATCTCACGCTTGCCTGCACCGGCGCGCCCGCGCGAGCGAGCCGGCGCGAATTACTTCTTGCGGAAGCGGTCGAGACGCACCACTTCGGCGCCGCCCGCCGGCTTGTCGGGTTCGGCCGGAGCAGGTTCTGACGTATTGGCGGAGGCCACGGCGGGAACGGAGCTGCGGGTCGGCGTTTTCTTCTTGGGCTCGGCGGCGGCCGGCTTGGTTTCGATGGTAGCGGCAGGCACCGCGTTGTCCTGACCTTCGCCGACCGTTTCGAACTGCAACCCGAATTGCACCGAGGGATCGAAGAAGCCGTTGATGGCCGCGAAAGGGATGCTCAGCTTCTCGGGCACTCCGCCGAAGGAGAGGCCGACCTCGAAGTGGTCGTCGTCAACCGAAAGGTCCCAGAACTGGTGCTGGAGGATGATCGTCATCTCCTCCGGATACTGGCTGCGCAGGCGCTGCGACAGCCGCACGCCGTCCGCGGTCGTGTCGAACGAGATGTAGAAGTGATGGTCGCCTGGCAGACCTTTCCTGGCCGCGTCGGCGAGGACGTTGTGGACGACACCGCGCAGCGCTTGCTGGGTTAGCAGGTCATAACGGATTTGATCTGGCATGCCGCTCGGCTTTTCGAGATTCGGGCCCGGATGGTACCGCGCCGGACGATGAAACGCACCCGGACGCCACTTCACCCCAAGATATAGGCATTTTCCGACATGGCGGCAGGCCAGAAGGCAGAAAGATTGAAGTGGAGGCTTCTGTTGCCAGGTGCCTCCGAACCCCGCCTGACGGAGCTTAACCCGTCAGGGCTTTAAGTCGGTCTTTCAGACTGCCTTACGCAGCCTGAGCAACCGGAGCATAGTTGTCGTTGGCAACTATGAAATTGGCCCGATATCGGCGGTACCATGCCGAGCGAAAGTACGCCTTTTACGCCCTCGTCGATCCTAGTTCGGCCCCGCCGAAACCCGTTCCCGCCGGGCTTTGGTGGAGCCGCCGGGTACTGCCCCCGGGTCCGAAAGGTTTATTACGACGCCCATTTATCGCCATAGCCGGATTGCTCCGGCACCGGGAATATAAGCGCCAACCGTTGACGAAAAAAGACCGGGCTGGGGATCGGCCCGGAACCGCCGGTTTCGGCCGGTCGGGGGGCGATCCGCTGCCGTATGCATGGGTGGATTTCGCCGATTCCGAATAGTACAGGATTCCGCGCCGGGGTATTGGTGCCGACGCATATGACGCCGTCCGAAACGACCCCCGCCCACCGGCCCAGCCTCACAGAGTTGTTCTCCGCCTTCGTCGGCGTTTCGCTGTCCGGCTTCGGCGGCGCCCTGCCATGGGCGCGGCGGATGATCGTCGACCGCAAGGGCTGGATGACTCCCGACGAATTCAACGAGGCGTTTTCGCTGTCGCAATTCCTGCCGGGCCCGAATGTCGTCAACTTCTCGGTGGTGTTCGGCTCGCGATTTGGCGGAGCGGCGGGGGCTTTCGTTGCGCTGATCGGTCTGATGGCGCCGCCGGTCGCCATCGTGATGCTGCTCGGCCTGTTTTATTTCTATTACGGCGATGTGCCGGCCTTCGGCCACGCCCTGACTGGCGTTGCCGCGGCCGCGGTCGGCCTTCTGGTCGCGACGGTCGCCAAGATGCTGCTGCCGCTGTTTCGCTCGGGTGCGATTGTCGGGCCGGCCGTTGCCGCCGTTGCCTTCGTCGCCATCGGCCTTTTGCAGTTTCCACTGCCGTGGGTGATCGCCGTGCTTGCGCCTGTCAGCATCGCCATCGCGTGGGTGTGGCCGTGAATCCCGGCAACGTGCTGTGGATCCTCGCCGTCAATTTCGCGGTGCTGTCGATCTTCGCGGTCGGCGGCGCCAATGTCGCGATCCCCGAGATGCATCGCCTCGCGGTCGAGGTCATGCACTGGATGACGGACCGGCAGTTTGCCGACACCTACGCCATGGCGCAGATCACGCCGGGTCCCAATGTCATCATCGTCGCGCTGATCGGCTATCACGTCGCCGGGGTGCTCGGCGGCCTGGTCGCGATCGCGGCAATGACGGGGCCCACCTGCCTGCTCGCCTTCGCCGTCACGCGTATCTGGGACCGCTTCAAGGGCGCGCGCTGGCGTGCCGCCATCCAGAGCGGCCTGGTGCCGGTGACGCTCGGGCTGATGGCTGCGAGCGCGTTCGTCGTGACGCGAGCGGCCGATCACAGCTTGATGGCGTTTGCCGTGACGGCGGCGACCGCGACAATCGCTTATTTCACCAGGATCAACCCGCTGTGGGCGTTCGCGATTGCCGGCGCGATCGGACTCGCGGGCTTTCTCTAGCCGGCGGGTCACGCCGGTCGCGCGACGAACAGAAGGCCCGCGACGAGGAAGACGATCTGCACGCTGAATGCCGTGATGTTGGCGTCCCAGCGCGGCGCGATCAGCGGGACCGGCGCCTTGAACGGCTGATAACCGTTAGCATCGTAAGCGCCGCCGCCATAGACCGGCATCATGAACAGGGCAGCGAAGAAACCGATATAAACGAGCGTGGCCAGGGCGCCGGCGAGGTAGAGCCGCTCAGGCGCGAGCGGCCCGGGACTCCAGATCAGCACCAGCGCGAGCAGTCCGACGCCGATGTAGCTCGAGATCTGCCAGACCACGTGAAAGCGCGCGTGCGGCGTCCAGGCAGGGTTGGTGGCGTGGGTGGCGTTGAAGTCGGCGACGATCGTGAGCGCGCCGTAGCCGAGCGTCGGGATGGTCAGAAGGATGCGGGCAATCAGGTTGTGGTCGTTGAATACCGACATGAATTCCCCCCGGAAAGACAGGCAGTCTAGCGCGGGCCAGGTGTCCCGCCCATGGCCGCGAGACCCCGGAACCCCCGATTTACGGTGATATCCGGGCGCGCCGGGGTTGCCGGACGATGTAGAATGCACAATCTAGCGAGTCGGAGCGGGACGAGCCGATGCGCCAGTACCAAGACCTGCTGGAACACATTCTTGCCGACGGCGCGGAAAAGCACGACCGCACCGGCACCGGCACGCTGTCGGTGTTCGGCCATCAGATGCGCTTCAACCTGGCCGACGGCTTCCCGTTGCTGACCACCAAGAAGCTGCATCTCAAGTCGATCGTCCACGAGTTGCTCTGGTTCCTCGCCGGCGACACCAACATCAAGTATCTCAACGAACACGGCGTCCGCATCTGGGACGAGTGGGCCGACGAGCGCGGCGACCTTGGCCCAGTCTACGGCCATCAATGGCGCTCGTGGCCGGCCAAGGACGGCCAGACCATCGACCAGATCGGCAACGTGATCGCGATGATCAGGCGCAATCCGGATTCGCGGCGCTTGATCGTGACGGCGTGGAATCCGGCCGACGTCGAAAAGATGGCGCTGCCGCCATGCCACTGCCTGTTCCAGTTCTACGTCGCGAACGGCAAGCTGTCGTGCCAGCTCTATCAGCGCTCGGCCGACGTCTTCCTCGGCGTGCCGTTCAACATCGCGTCCTATGCGCTGCTGACGATGATGGTGGCGCAGGTGACCGGCTACAGGCCGGGCGACTTCATCTGGACCGGCGGCGACACGCATCTTTATCTCAATCATATCGAGCAGGCGCGCCTGCAGCTCTCTCGCGCGCCGCGCGCGTTGCCGACCATGACATTGAACCCGGCGGTCAACAACATCTTCTCGTTTCGCTACGAGGATTTCAGCCTGACGGGATACGACCCGCATCCGCACATCAAAGCCGCGGTGGCGGTGTGAACGTCACGATCCGCGCGGCGGCTCCCGGCGACACGTCTTCGATCTTCGCGTTGGTCAGGGAGCTGGCGGACTATGAGCGCCTGTCGCATCAGGTCGATGCGGGTCCGGAGCAGATCGCGGCGGCGCTGTTTGGCCCGCAGCCTCGTCTGTTTTGCGACATCGCGGAGGCGGACGGCCAGGCGGCCGGCTTTGCCATGTGGTTTCTGAACTATTCCTCGTTCCGCGGCCGTCACGGCCTCTATCTCGAGGACCTGTTCGTGCGTCCGGCGTTTCGCGGCCGCGGTCTCGGTAAGGCGCTGATGCGCAGTCTGGCGAAGCGCTGCGTCGACAATGGTTACGTGCGCTTCGAATGGGCGGTGCTCGACTGGAATACGCCGGCGATCAATTTCTACCGCAGCATCGGCGCGCGCGTGCTCGATGACTGGCGCATCTGCCGGATGACGGATGACGCGCTGGTGCAATTTGCCGGACGGAGCGGTTGACTGATGAAGATCGTGATGGTCGCCGCCATCGGCGAGAACAACGTCATCGGCAATCGCGGCGCGTTGCCGTGGCACCTCTCGTCGGATCTCCAGCACTTCCGCGGCCTCACGCTCAACCGTCCGATCGTTATGGGCCGCAAGACGTTCGAATCGATCGGCCGCGCGCTCGACCAGCGCACCACCATCGTCGTGACCCGGGCTTTGCACAGGACCGCGCCCGGGGTCGTCCTGGCCATGAGCATCGATGCGGCGCTGGCGACCGCGCGCGCCGACGCTGAAAAGCGCAAGGTCGACGAGATCATGGTGATCGGCGGCGGCGATATCTTTGCGGCCTTGATGCCGCGGGCGGACCGGCTCGAGATCACCCATGTTCATGCCTTGCCGGAAGGCGACGCCTATTTTCCCGACATCGATCCGCAGACATGGCGGGAGGTGTCGCGGCGCGAGCACCCCGCGGGCCCGAAGGACACTTCCGCCTTTGCCGTCGCCACCTATGTAAGGCGCTGAAAGAGCGGCGAAACGTCACAAAGGTCGTCAACGCGTTGCGTTGTCACTCTTGGCCGGCTCGCCTATAACCCAGCCCAATGCAGGCGCGGCCAAACCGGCCGGGGGAACAGCGCCAGGAGAACGATTTCAATGCCTTGGAGCAATCAGGGTGGCGGACCGTGGGGATCAGGCCCCCGCGGCCCATGGGGATCGGGTCCCCAACAACAAGGTCCGAAGCCGCCCGATCTCGAGGAGATTCTGCGCCGCGGCCAGGACAAGCTGCGCGGCGTCCTGCCGGGCGGCAATCTCGGCGGCAAGGGCTTCGCGCTTCTGGTCCTCGCAGCCGTCGCGCTCTGGGGCTTCTCCGGTTTCTTCCGGGTCGAGCCCGACGAGCTCGGTGTCGTGCTGCGCTTCGGCAAGGTCGTGCGCGAGGTGCAGCCGGGCCTCAACTATCATCTGCCTTATCCGATCGAGACCGTGCTGACGCCGCGCGCCCTGCGCGTCAACAAGATCGATATCGGCACCCGCACGATCGACGATTCGCGCCGTGGTAGCAGCGCGCGCGACGTGCCACAGGAAAGCCTGATGCTGACCGGCGACGAGAACATCGTCGACGTCGACTTCTCGGTGCTGTGGAAAGTGAAACCGAATGGCGTCGGCGACTTCCTGTTCAACATCCAGAATCCCGAAGGCACCGTCAAAGCCATCGCCGAGAGCGCGATGCGCGAGGTGGTTGGGCGTTCGGAAATCCAGCCGATTCTGACCGGCGCGCGGCAGACCATCGAGGCCGCGGTCCAGGATCTGATGCAGAAGACGCTCGATCACTACAACGCCGGCATCACGATCACGCAGGTGCAGATGCAAAAGGTCGATCCGCCGCAGCAGGTCATCGACGCCTTCCGCGACGTGCAGGCCGCGCGCATCGACTACGAGCGCGCGCAGAACGAAGCACAGACCTACGCCAACCGTGTCGTGCCCGAGGCGCGCGGCAAGGTCGCGCAGATCACCCAGTCGGCCGAAGCGTACCGCCAGCAGACGGTCGCCGATGCGAACGGCCAGACGTCGCGCTTCCTTCAGATCTACGAGCAATACAAGAAGGCGCCGGACGTGACGCGCGAGCGCATGTATCTCGAGACCATGGAGCGGGTGCTGGGGTCGACCAACAAGGTCATCCTGGACGCCGGCAACGGCCAGGGCACCGGCGTCGTGCCGTATCTGCCGTTGACCGGGCTCAATCCCGTTGCGCCTTCGACCGGCAGCAGTAGTCCAAAGAGCGGCACTAACGGCGGCTCGCAGCAGGGTGGAGCGCGCCAATGAAGCTCGGATTTTTTGGCGGCGTTCTGCTCGTCATCGTTCTGGCCGCGCTCGTGGCCGGCTACAGTTCGCTGTTCACGGTCTACCAGACCCAGCAGGCGCTGGTGGTGCGGCTCGGCAAGCCGGTCCGCGTCGTCAGCGACTCCGGTCTGCACTTCAAGCTGCCTTTCGTCGATACGGTAATCCGGATCGACCGCCGCATCCTCGACCTCGAGGCGCCGGCGCAGGAAGTGATCGCCTCCGACCAGAAGCGCCTCGTCGTCGACGCCTTCGCGCGTTACCGCATCAAGGATCCGCTGCGCTTCTACCAGACGCTCGGCTCGATCGACGGCGCCAATTCGCAGCTTGCCATCCTGCTGAACTCGTCGCTGCGCCGCGTGCTCGGCGAGGCGACCTTCACGGAAGTCGTGCGTGACCAGCGGGCCGAGTTGATGTCGCGTATCCGCGATCTGCTCGACAAGGATTCGACGAACTACGGCATCCAGGTCGTCGACGTTCGCATCCGCCGCGCCGATCTGCCGGAGCAGAACAGCCAGGCGGTATACCAGCGCATGCAGACGGAACGTCAGCGCGAAGCGGCCGAGTGGCGCGCACAGGGCGCGCAGCGCGCCCAGGAAATCCGCTCCCGTGCCGACCGTGAGGTGACGGTGCTGATCGCCGAGGCGACCGCCAAGGCCGAGCAGATCCGCGGCGAGGGCGATGCCCAGCGCAACCAGATCTTTGCCGATGCCTACAATCGTGATCGTGACTTTTTCGCGTTCTATCGTTCGATGCAGGCCTATGAGAACGGCCTGAAGGCGAACGACACGCGGATGGTGATCCGGCCGGACGGCAACTTCTTCAGGTACTTCGGCGACCCGAGCGGCAAGGGTGGAATGCCGGCGCCGCCGGCTCCGGCGAAACCCGCAGCTCCGGCCCAATAAGACCGGAGCCGGCATGTCGGATTTCCTGGCCGCCCTCGGACTGGTGTTTGTTATTGAAGGGCTGGTCTTTGCGGCGTTTCCGAACGCCGCAAAAAAGGCCGTGGCCTCGGTTCTCGACACCTCGGACCCGCATTTGCGCCTGATCGGCATCGGCTCGGCGATCATCGGCCTGGTCGTGGTCTGGCTGGTCCGCGGCTGACCTGATTTGAACAAAATTCAGTCGTCAGAAAGAAGCCGAAGGCTGTTCACTCTCGCGCGATCATCGGGCGCGGCAGCTTGAATGCACGGGCGGACGAAGGCACTGTCCGCCAACACCCTCAGGAGAATCGACGCCCATGGCGTTCCTCTGTGACCGTTTGGCCACCTCGGCGCGACGAACGGTATTTGCGATTTTTGCAGCGGCGGCAATTACTTGGCCGGCCCTGACGGCGCCGGCGCAGGCGCGCGGCCCCGACGCGATCGCCGACGTCGCGGAATCGGTGATCGACGCGGTGGTCAATATCTCCACCAGGCAGACGGTATCGGTCGAGGAAGGCCAGATGCCGGATCTGCCGCCCGGTTCGCCGATGGAGAAATTCCTCGACGAACTCCTGAAGAACCGCAAAGGGCAGAGCGGCGAGCCCCCGACCCGCCGCGTCAACTCGCTGGGTTCCGGCTTCATTATCGATCCGGCGGGTTTCGTGGTGACGAACAATCATGTGATCGCCGACGCCGACGAGGTCACCGTCATTCTCAATGACGGCACGAACCTCAAGGCCACCATTGTCGGCCGCGACAAGAAAGCCGACCTCGCGCTGCTCAAGGTTCAATCGGACAAGCCGCTCAAGGCCGTTAAATTCGGCGACAGCGACAAACTGCGCCTCGGCGAATGGGTGATCGCGATCGGGAATCCGTTCAGCCTCGGCGGCACGGTGACCGCAGGCATCGTCTCGGCGCGTAACCGCGACATTAATTCCGGCCCTTACGACAACTACATCCAGACCGACGCTGCGATCAATCGCGGCAACTCCGGCGGGCCGCTGTTCAACCTCAACGGCGAAGTGATTGGCGTCAACACCGCGATCATCTCGCCGTCCGGCGGCTCGATCGGCATCGGCTTCGCCGTGCCGTCGAAGACGGTGGTTGGCGTCATCAATCAGTTGCGCCAGTTCGGCGAAGTGCGGCGCGGCTGGCTCGGCGTGCGCATCCAGCCGGTGACGCCGGAGATCGCCGACAGCCTCAACATCACGCCGGCGCGCGGCGCGCTGGTCGCCGGCCTTGACGACAAAGGTCCGGCGAAGTCAGCCGGCATCGAGCCAGGTGACGTGATCGTCAAGTTCGACAGCAAGGACGTGAAGGAGATGCGCGACTTGCCGCGTATCGTCGCTGACACGCCGGTCGGCAAGGATGTCGATGTCGTGGTCATCCGCGGAGGCAAGGAACAGACCAAGACGGTCAAGATTGCGCGGCTGGAGGATGACGACAGCAAGACCGCCGAAAAGAAGCCGGATCAGCCGGACGCCAGGCCGGTAAAGAAGACGCTGGGTCTCGAACTGTCGGACATGACCGACGCGCTGCGCAAGCGCTTCAACATCCAGGCCAAGGTCAAGGGCGTCGTCATCACCGACGTCGAGGCCAATTCAGCGGCGGCGGAGAAGAACCTGCAGCCGGGAACGGTCATCGTCTCCATCCAGCAGCAGCCGGTCACAACGGCGGCCGATTTGCATGCGCGGATCGAGCAGCTCAAGAAAGAGGGCAAAAAGAGCGCGGTGTTCCTGGTCGCCAACGGCAAGGGCGACACCACGTTTGTCGCGCTCAATCTGCAATAACGTCAGGCCGCGAACTCGTCCTTGCGATAGCCCTGCGCATAGAGCAGGGCCGTGAGGTCGCAATGCTCGATGCGCGCCGCCGCCGCCGCGGCCACTTTCGGCTTGGCGTGGTAGGCAACCCCGAGCCCCGCCTCGGCGATCATGTCGAGATCGTTGGCGCCGTCGCCGACCGCCATCGTGGCGTCTTTCGCGAGACCGAAATCCTGCCGCAGCTCGATCAGCGCAGCGCGCTTGCCGTCACGGCCGAAGATCGGCTCGGCGACGCGGCCGTCGAGCTTATGGCCGTCGAGGACGGTCAGCCGGTTGGCGCGGGAGCCGTCGAAGCCGATCATCGCCGCGACCCGGTCGGTGAAAAGCGTGAAGCCGCCGGACACCAGGCACGTATGGGCGCCGTTGGCGCGCATCGTGTTGACGAGGGCGCGCGCCCCGGGCGTCAGCCGGATGCGATCGCGCAGCACCTCGTCGATCACCGACACCGGCAGGCCTTCGAGCAGGGCGACACGCTCGCGCAATGCCGGCTCGAAGGCAATCTCGCCACGCATCGCGCGCTCGGTAATCGCGGCGACGTGAGCCTTGAGGCCCACGTAGTCGGCCAACTCGTCGATGCATTCCTGACCGATCATGGTGGAATCCATGTCCGCGAGAAAAAGCTTCTTGCGCCGATGCGCCCGCGGCTGCACGACGACGTCGATCGCGTCGTCCGCCGCGGCGCGCAGGCGATCGGTGATTTCGCGTTGGTCGGCTCCGGCATCTGCGGTAAACGGGACATCGGCTGCGGTGCCGGCCGCAAGCCAGTCTGGCACGCCGGCGCTGGGCAATTCGACGCGCGCGCGGTCGACCGCGGCTGACGCAAGCGCGCCTTCTTGAGCTATGAACGTCGCGACATGAGTCATGGATCAACCGATGGCGGCTTGCCGGGTGCCGCAGGCGCGGTGCTTATCGCAGGGCCGACCGCGAGCGGCAAGTCGGCGCTGGCGATCCGGCTGGCCGAGCGTACCGGCGGCGTCGTCATCAATGCGGACTCGATGCAGGTCTATCGCGATCTGCGCGTCATCACGGCGCGGCCGACAGTGGCGGAGGAAAGGCGCGTTCCGCACCGGCTGTTCGGTCACGTCGACGCCGCGGAGAATTATTCGGTCGGCCGCTGGATCAAGGACGTCGCCGATGCTCTGGCCGAAGCCCGCGTACAAGGCAAGCGGCCGATCGTCGTCGGCGGCACGGGTCTTTATTTCAAGACATTGCTTGAAGGCCTCGCGTCGGTGCCGCCGACGCCAAAAGACGTTCGCGATGAGGTACGCGCGCGGCTGGCGGCGGAGGGTATCGCGTCGCTCTATGACGAGCTGGCGCGGCTTGATCCTGAATCTGCGTCGCGCATTAGGCCGAAAGACGGTTCGCGCATCGCTCGCGCGCTCGAAGTGTTCAAGGCGACGGGGCGGCCGCTGCCGGCGTGGCATCGCGACGGCATGACGCCGCTGGTCGATCCGGCAACGGCGGCGAAGGTATTTCTAACAGTCGAGCGGCAGGATTTGGTGGCGCGCATCGAGGCGCGGTTCGCGGCGATGCTTGACGACGGCGCTCTTGACGAGGTCGGTGCGCTGGCGGCGCGCCATCTCGACCCGCTGCTGCCGGCCATGAAGGCCCATGGCGTGCCGTGGCTGATCCGGCATCTCAAAGGCGAAATCGGCCGCGACGAAGCGATGGCCGGCGCGGTAATGGACACCCGCCGCTATGCCAAGCGGCAGCACACCTGGTTTCGCAACCAGATGCCCGGATGGCGCTGGCTGGACCCGGCCGCGGCCGAAACCGCGCTTTTGGCCTGCACTCAGGCTTGACGACGCGGGCGGGCAGGACGATTGTTGCCTACAAGGGTGCTTGACCCTTCCCGTTGCGGCCTCTATAAGCTCGCAACGAAAGTTCGGACAGAAGCAATGTCGCGCAACATTATTATCGTACTTAGGGTTCGGATGCGGCCGGGGCGGGCATGACCCGCCGACCGATGGACGCATCCGGACATGGCCCCTCGCGGGCCTTTTTTATTGGCTGAAGCGGGCGACGGAACGGTGGGAAGGACGAAGGACATGAGCAAGGACATGACAGGCGCCGAAATGGTGATCGAGGCGCTCGCCGATCAGGGCGTGAAGCACCTGTTCGGCTACCCCGGCGGCGCGGTGCTGCCGATCTACGACGCGCTGTTCCAGCAGGACAAGGTGCGCCACGTCCTCGTCCGTCACGAGCAGGGCGCGGTCCATGCCGCCGAGGGCTACGCGCGCTCGACCGGCAAGGTCGGCTGCGTGCTCGTCACCTCGGGCCCGGGCGCGACCAACGCCGTCACCGGCCTCACCGACGCGCTGATGGATTCGATCCCGATCGTCTGCATCACCGGCCAGGTGCCGACCCATCTCATCGGCAACGATGCGTTCCAGGAGGCCGATACCGTCGGCATCACGCGGCCGTGCACCAAGCACAACTATCTGGTGAAGAACATCGCCGACCTGCCGCGCGCGCTGCATGAGGCGTTCCACATCGCGGCGAGCGGCCGGCCCGGCCCGGTGGTGATCGACATTCCCAAGGACGTGCAGTTCGCGCGCGGCGCCTATGCCAAGCCGACCGAATTCCCGCATCGCGGCTATCGCCCGAAAGTCAAGGGCGATGCCGATAAGATCAAGGCGGCGGTCGAGCTGATGGCGCGGGCGCGCCGCCCGGTGCTCTACACCGGCGGCGGCGTCATCAATTCGGGCAAGGCCGCCAGCCAGAAGCTGCGTGAGCTCGCCAGGCTGACCGGCTTCCCGGTGACCTCGACGCTGATGGGGCTCGGCGCGTTCCCGTCGGCCGACCCGCAATGGCTCGGGATGCTCGGCATGCACGGCACGCTCGAGGCCAACATGACGATGCACGATTGCGACGTCATGGTGTGCATCGGCGCGCGCTTCGACGACCGCATCACCGGCCGTCTCGACGCCTTCTCGCCCGGCTCGAAAAAGATCCACATCGACATCGACCCGTCGTCGATCAACAAGAACGTCAAGGTCGACATCCCGATCGTCGGCGATTGTGCCACCGTGCTCGAGGACATGTTGACAGTGTGGCGCGCCAGCGGCGCCAAGACCGACAAGAAGGCGCTCGGCGACTGGTGGAAGCAGATCGACAAGTGGCGTGCGCGCAAGTCACTCGCCTACCGGCCGTCGAACGAGGTGATCAAGCCACAATACGCCATCGAGCGGCTCTACGCGCTGACCAGGGACAAGGACGTCTACATCACCACCGAGGTCGGCCAGCACCAGATGTGGGCGGCGCAGCTTTACGGCTTCCAGGAGCCGAACCGCTGGATGACCTCCGGAGGCCTCGGCACCATGGGCTATGGCTTGCCGGCCTCGGTTGGCGTGCAGCTTGCGCATCCGAAGTCGCTGGTTATCGATATCGCCGGCGAAGCCTCGGTGCAGATGACGATGCAGGAATTGTCGACGGCGGTGCAATACCGTCTGCCGATCAAGATCTTCATCCTCAACAATAAGTACATGGGCATGGTGCGGCAGTGGCAGGAATTGCTGCACGGCGGCCGCTATGCCGAGAGCTACAGCGAGGCGCTGCCCGATTTCGTCAAGCTGGCCGAGGCCATGCACGCGACCGGCATCCGCTGCGAAAAGCCCGGTGACCTCGACCACGCCATCAAGGAGATGATCGGCATCGACCGGCCGGTGCTGTTCGACTGCGTGGTCGACCCCAAGGAAAACTGCTTCCCGATGATCCCGTCGGGCCGCGCCCACAATGAAATGATCCTCGGTGACGCCGCCGAAAAGCTCGACGAGGCGATCGGCGAGGAAGGCAAGGTGCTGGTCTAATGAACGCGCAAACCATCACGTCGACCACGACACATTATCCGACGGCGCCGACCGCGGAGAAACCCGAGACCCATACGCTGTCGGTGCTGGTCGATAACGAGCCGGGCGTTCTCGCGCGCGTCATCGGCCTGTTCTCCGGTCGCGGCTACAACATCGAGTCGCTGACGGTGTCGGAGACCGAGCACGCCAAGCACCTGTCGTTGATCACCATCGTCACGACCGGCACGCCGATGGTGATCGAGCAGATCAAGAATCAGCTTGATCGTCTCGTTCCGGTCCACCGCGTCGTCGACATGACGATGGCCGGCGCCGCCATCGAGCGCGAATTGGCAATGGTGAAGGTGAGGGGCACGGGCGAGAACCGCGTCGAGGCGCTGCGCCTCGCCGATGCATTCCGCGCCCGCGTCATCGACGCCACTAACCAGAGCTTCGTGTTCGAGATCACCGGTAAGAGCGACAAGATCGAGCAGTTCGTCGCGCTGATGCTGCCGCTCGGCCTGGTCGAGGTGTCGCGCACCGGCATCGCCGCCATCATGCGCGGCCCGGAGGCGATGTAACGGGCGACAACCATGCCGTTCGATGTGCTGCTGGCCCTTACCGTGTTCGCCGTCATCATGGCGTTCACGCCGGGTCCGAACAATATTCTGCTGACGGCCTCGGGCGTCAACTTCGGTTTCACGCGGACGATTCCGCATCTGCTCGGCGTCGATATCGGCTTCGTCGTGCTGCTGGCGGCGTTCGCGGCCGGTCTCGGAGTCGTGTTTGCGGCGGTACCGGCGCTTCAGCTCGCGCTCAAGGTCGCCGGCGCGGCCTACATGCTTTATTTGGCGTGGAAGGTCGGCACAGCAAAGCTGAAAGAAGAGGCCACCGAGACGCCCGGCCGCCCGATGACCTTCCTGCAGGCCGTAGCCTTCCAGTGGGTCAATCCGAAGGCGGTCGTCGCGGCCCTCAGCGGCATCGCCGTCTACATGCGTCCGGGTCACGAACGCTACGACTTCGCCATCGTCCTCGTCGTCTTTGCGGTCGCGACCGTGCTGTCGACCGCGACCTGGGCGGGCTTCGGGGTGGCGTTGCGGCGCCTGCTGTGCGAGCCGCGCCATGCCCGCATGTTCAACATCGCGATGGCAATCCTCCTGGCTGCGACCGTTATCCCGATCGTGGTGTGATGGGCATACTGCCGTCGAACGCCTTGGCTCCAATCCGGGCTTGTCCCTGTGCCACTGGAGCCTTAGAAGCATCCCGGCACATCCCGGGGGCCGGGACCTCTGCTCAATTCTCAGCGCTTTCGTCAGGGAAAGACGCCTAACCAGGAACAGTACGATGCGTGTTTATTATGACCGGGACGCCGACCTCAATCTGATCAAGGGCAAGAAGGTCGCCATCGTCGGCTACGGCAGCCAGGGCCACGCCCACGCGCTCAACCTGCGCGACAGCGGCGTCAAGGACGTCGTGGTGGCGTTGCGCAAGACGTCGGCCGGCGTGAAGAAGGCCGAGGCCGAGAAATTCAAGGTCATGGAGGTTGCCGAGGCCGCCAAGTGGGCCGACGTGATGATGATGCTGACCCCGGACGAACTGCAGGGCGACATCTGGCGCGATCACATCGTCAAGAATCTCAAGGAAGGTACGGCGATCATGTTCGCTCACGGCCTCAACGTGCACTTCAACCTGATCGAGCCGGGCAAAGGCATCGACGTGCTGATGGTGGCGCCGAAGGGTCCCGGCCATACCGTCCGCTCGGAGTATCAGCGCGGCGCCGGCGTGCCGTGCCTGCTGGCGATCCACCAGGATGCCTCGGGCAATGCCCATGACCTCGGCCTCAGCTACGCCTCGGCGATCGGCGGCGGCCGCGCCGGCATCATCGAGACCACGTTCAAAGAGGAATGCGAGACCGACCTGTTCGGCGAGCAGGCGGTGCTGTGCGGCGGCGTGGTCGAACTGATGAAGGCGGGCTTCGATACCTTGTGCGAGGCGGGATACGCGCCGGAGATGGCCTACTTCGAGTGCATCCACGAGATGAAGCTGATCGTCGACCTGATCTATGAAGGCGGCATCGCCAACATGAACTACTCGGTGTCGAACACCGCCGAATACGGCGAGTATGTCTCGGGCCCGCGCGTCATCACCAAGGAGACCCGCGCCGAGATGAAGCGCATCCTCGACGACATCCAGTCGGGCCGCTTCACGCGCGACTGGATGCTGGAGAACAAGGTCAACCAGACCTCGTTCAAGGCGACCCGCGCCAAGCTCGCCGAGCACCAGGCCGAGCAGATCGGCGCCAAGCTGCGCGACATGATGCCGTGGATCAAGGAGCGCGCGCTGGTCGACAAGAGCAAGAACTGAGCGTGCGATGATCGTCCGGATCGCCATGGCAGCGGCCGCCCTTCTCGGGGCGGCCGTTTCCGCTCACGCGGGCGCGCAGGGCGATCCGGGCGACACCTGCGGCGTCTCGACGCCGGAGATCGTCGCTTGCCTGAACAAGCAGGCTGAGCACTGGGACCGCGAGCTCAACGCGGCCTATCAGGCGGCGCTGAAAGATGCCGCGCCGAGGCAGCGCGAGCAGCTTCGCACCGCGCAGCGGCTCTGGATCCAGTACCGCGACGCCAATTGCATGTATTACGCGCTGGGCGAGGGCACGATCGCGCTCATCAACGCGGCATCCTGCACGCTGGAGATGACGAAAGCGCGCGCCAACGAGCTCAAGGGCGGCGGCGCCGGCCCCGACAATCGGGGCAACGAAGACCGCGACTGACGACCCGCTGCTTGCGTCGGCGCTGCAAGTCGTTAGGTTGGCCGTCGTCGGCCGGGCGCGACGACTCGGACGCGGGGAGTGCAGGGGAAGATGGTCCCGGCCGTCGAGCTGTCTGACGTCGATATCGCTTTCCGTCTGGTCGGAGGCGGCGAATATCGCGCCGTCACCGGGGCCAATCTCAAGGTCGCCGACGGCGAGTTCGTCTCGATTGTCGGCCCAACCGGCTGCGGCAAGTCCACGCTGCTCAACGCCACCGCCGGATTGATTTCTCCGGTCGCCGGCGGCGTCTCGATTTATGGAAGCGCTCTCGACGGCCTTAACCGGCGCGCCGGTTATCTGTTTCAGGCCGACGCCCTGTTTCCGTGGAAGACCGCCATCGAGAACGTCGCCATCGGCCCGGAAACGGCGGGTGTGCCGCGCCAGAAAGCGCGAGCGGATGCGCTGCAATGGCTGTCGCGCGTCGGGCTCGGCGCGTTCGGCGACCGTTATCCGCACATGCTGTCGGGCGGCCAGCGCAAGCGCGTCGGCCTCGCCCAGGTTCTGATTCGCGATCCGAAGATCCTGCTGATGGACGAGCCGTTCGGTCCGCTCGACGCGCAGACGCGCCAGATCATGGGCAACCTGCTGCTCGATCTATGGAGCGCAGACCGCAAGGCGGTGCTGTTCGTTACCCACGATCTCGAGGAAGCGATCGCGCTGTCGGACCGCGTCGTCATCATGTCGGCGGGACCGGCGGCGCGCATCATCGGAGACTGGACAGTCGCGCTGCAGCGGCCGCGCGACATCGGCGAGATCAAGCTCGACGCCGCGTTCCACGCATTGCACCGCGAGATCTGGCAAATGCTCAAGGCCGAAGTGGTCAAGGGCTACGCGCAAGCGGGGGCGGCGTGATGTCGCGTCTCACGCTTCTCTCGCTGCAAGTCCTCGTCACCGTCGTCTCGATCGGCGCCTGGTATGTGCTGACCACCTATCCTGTCTTCGGCCACATCCTGCTGCCGCCGTTCTTCTTCTCGACGCCCGTCGACGTGGTGAAACAGATCGTCGCCTGGTTCGTCAGCGGCGTGATCTGGAAGCATCTGTGGGTCACCCTGTGGGAATCGATTCTCGCCTTCGTGATCGGCTCGATCGGCGGCGTCTTGGTGGGGTTCTGGTTCGCGCGCCAGCCGCGCACCGCGGCGGTGTTCGACCCCTACGTCAAGATGGCCAACGCGCTGCCGCGCGTCGTGCTGGCGCCGATCTTCACGCTGTGGCTGGGACTCGGCATCTGGTCGAAGGTCGCGCTCGGCGTCACGCTGGTGTTCTTCATCGTGTTCTTCAATGTCTATCAGGGCATCAAGGAGGTCAGCACGACAGTGCTCGCCAATGCACGCATGCTCGGCATGAACGAGGGCCAGCTCATGCGTCATGTCTATTGGCCGTCGGCGCTGTCATGGATGTTCTCGTCGCTGCACACCTCGGTGGGTTTCGCCGTCGTCGGAGCGGTGGTCGGCGAATACCTCGGCTCGGCGGCGGGGCTCGGCTAT
The DNA here is from genome assembly GCA_029980465.1 of Pseudolabrys sp. Classification (GTDB taxonomy): domain Bacteria; phylum Pseudomonadota; class Alphaproteobacteria; order Rhizobiales; family Xanthobacteraceae; genus Pseudolabrys. The sequence goes on along the minus strand of JARYIJ010000001.1, from coordinate 511,477 downwards.
CTCATCCAGCAAGCCGAAGGTGTGTTCGACGTCGGCGGCGTTTTCGCCGGCATGTTCGTGCTGGCGGCATTCGTCATCGTCATCGACGCGCTGGTCAGCGTGATCGAAAAGCGTTTGCTGGTCTGGCGCCCCGCGCCGGCAGATGCCCGACCCTAGGCAGAATTGGCGGGCTGCCTTATGGTGCCGGCCAAACACGGCCGGCACGGCCGCGAACTGCAAGGGAGGCGTTCTATGACGAGTCTGTTCAGCCGTCTGGCGATTGCGCTGGCGGCGTTTATGCTGTCATCCGGCATGGCGATGGCCGACAAGGTGACGCTGGCGATCGGCGGCGCGTCGTGCCTGTGCTACCTGCCGACCGTGCTGGCCAACCAGCTCGGCGAATACAAGAAGGCCGGCGTCGACGTCGAACTCGTGGCCTTCAAGGGCGGCTCGGAATCGCTCAAGGCGGTGGTCGGCGGCTCGGCCGACGTGGTGTCCGGCTATTTCGATCATTGCGTCAATCTCGCCGCCAAGGGCCAGCATTTGCAGTCCTTCGTGGTCTACGACCGCTTTCCGGGCCTCGTCCTTGTGGTGTCGCCGAAGCACAATGACGCGATCAAGTCGGTCAGGGATTTGGCCGGCAAGAAGGTCGGCGTCTCGGCGCCGGGCTCCTCGACCGACTTCTTCCTGAAATACCTGTTGAGCAAGAACGGCGTCGATCCGAACGCGGTCGGCGTCATTGGCGTCGGCCTCGGCGGCAGCGCCGTGGCGGCGATGGAGCAGGGCGAGATCGACGCCGCGGTCATGCTCGATCCGGCGGTGACGATCCTGGCCGCAAAGTACAAGGACCTGCGTATCCTGAGCGATACCCGCTCGCAGAAGGATACGCTCGCGGTGTTCGGTGGCGAATATCCGGGCGGCGCGCTCTATACCAAGGCGGAGTGGATCGCGGCGCATCCCAAAGAAGTGCAGGGCATGACCAATGCGATCCTCGCCACGCTGAAATGGATCCACTCGCACACGCCGGAAGAGATCGCTGACAAGATGCCGCCGGAATATGTCGGCAAGGACAAGGCGACCTATATCGCCGCGCTCAAGAACACGCTGCCGATGTATTCCAGCGATGGCAAGATGGACCCGAAGGGAGCGCAGGCCGTTCTCGACGTGTTCTCGCAGTCGTCGCCGGCCGTGAAGAACGCGCACATCGATCTGTCGAAGACCTACACCAACAAGTTCGTCGAGGCCGCCAAGGGCATGTAGTCCGGGCCGCTCACACGCAAGACCTATCTGTGGCCGGGCCTTGTCCCGGCCACAGCTTTTCATGAGACTGCGATCATGAACTTGATGTCCATCCAGTCGCAGGTCGCCTACGGCCATGTCGGCAATGCGGCGGCGGTGTTTCCCTTGCAGCGGCTCGGTATCGAGGTCTGGCCCATCAACACCGTGCAATTCTCCAACCACACCGGCTACGGCAAATGGACCGGCCGCGTGTTCGACGGCGACATGATCCGCGAGCTGGTGCAAGGCATCACCGATTGCGGCGTGCTCGGCGAGTGTCACGGCGTTCTGTCCGGCTATGCCGGTTCGGCCGAGATTGGCAATGCCATCCTCGACGCGGTCAGCCACGTCAAGGTTGCCAATCCGTCAGCGCAATATTGCTGCGATCCGGTGATCGGCGATGTCGGGCAGGGCGTGTTCGTGCGCCAGGGTGTGCCGGAGTTTTTCAGAGCGAAGGCGATTCCGGTGGCCGATGTCGTCACGCCCAACCAGTTCGAGCTCGATTACCTCACCGGCGGCGAGAGCCGCACCCTGGCGCAGGCCCTTTCGGCCATCGACAAGCTGCACGCCATGGGGCCGCGCGCCATCATGGTGACATCGTTGCAGACCGAGGACACGCCCGAGAACGCCATCGACCTGCTGGCATCGGATGAGCAGGGACGCGTCCGGGTGCGCACGCCGAAGCTGCCGATCAGCGTCAACGGCGCCGGTGATGCCATCGCGGCCCTATTTTTCGCTCATTATCTGCGGGACGGTAACGTTGGTTCGGCGCTGTCAAAAGCAGCGTCGTCCATCTTCGGCGTGTTGTCGAAGACGGTCGAGGCCGGTTCCCGCGAGATTCTGCTGGTCGCAGCGCAGGAGGAGATCGTGGCGCCAGGCCAGGTGTTCGCGGCCGAGCCGCTTGGCGCGTCGGCTTGAGAGGGTCCTATGCGCAGGCGCTACGTGACGCTCGATGTCTTCACGCTGAAACGGTTCAGCGGCAATCCGTTGGCGGCGGTGTTCGACGCCGAAGGGCTTGACACCGCGACGATGCAGACGCTCGCGCGCGAGTTCAATTATCCGGAGACTGTGTTCGTGTCGCCGCCGGACAGTGCATCGCACCGTGCCGCGTTGCGCATCTTCACGCCCGCGAATGAACTACCATTCGCTGGGCATCCCACGGTCGGCGCCGCGGTCGCGCTGGCGCGGTCATCGGGCGGGCCGAAGCAGGCCTTCGTCGTGGAGGAGAAAGTCGGCCCCGTGCCGTGCGAAGTCGCGTTGCGTGATGCCGATAGCGGCGAGGCGACGTTCACGCTGCCGCAACTGCCGGCGCGGGCGGGCGAGGTGCCCGGGCCTGAGGCGACGGCAGCTGCGCTCGGCCTCGCGCCGTCCGATATCGGCGGCGACCTGAGGGCCGGCCGGTGGTCGGCCGGAGTGCCGTTTGTCTTTGTGCCGGTGAAGAGTCTGGCGGCAATGGCGAAAGCGCGTCCCGATCCAGCGCGGTTCGATGACACATTCGGCGCCGGCGGGCCGGGTAAGGCCTATCTGGTCTGCCGCGAGGTTGCCGAACCCGGCCACGACTTCCACGCGCGCATGTTCGCGCCGAAGATGGGCATTGCCGAGGACCCAGCAACCGGGTCCGCCGTTGCCGCTTTTGGCGGGCTGTTGGCGGAGCAAGCGAGCCTCAAGAACGGTACGCACCGCTTCCGCATCGAGCAGGGCTACGAGATGGGCCGGCCAAGCCAGATCGATCTGACGCTGACCATGACGGCCGGACGTCTGACGCGGGGCACGATCGGGGGCGGCGCGGTCGTCATCTGCGAGGGCACGATCGAGGCATGAAGGTTCTGCATGCCGATGCGCTGGATTTTCGTTTCGAACCGAGACGATGGGCATTTGCCGACGACCGCCGTGTCGAGATCGACGCGCACTTCGCAGAAACGCAGCGTGCCAATCCGCGGCTCTGGAACGGCCGCGTCTTGATCCTGAATGATTGGTCTTTGAACGCCGGCATAGCGTCCGGCACCTTCCTCGAAACCGACTACGCGAGTTTCCGGGCCTGGCTCGATTGGGGCAGGCCGGATGCCGGCGTGATGGATTGCTTCGCCTCGGCTGTTGTCGTCGCGAGCGACGGCGCCTTTCTGCTCGGCGAGATGGCCGCGCACACCGCCAACGCCGGGAGGGTCTATTTCCCATGCGGCACGCCCGGTCTTGAGGACGTGCGCGGCGGAAAGGTCGATCTTGCTTACAGCCTCGGCCGCGAACTGCGCGAAGAGACCGGTCTAGATATTGCCCAATTTTCTGACGAGCCGGGCTGGACGGTCATCGAGGGACGATCGAGGCTCGTTGTCTTCAAGATCGTGCGCGCGCCCTGGCCGGGTGAGGAGCTCAAGGCGTGCGTGCTTCGTTTCCTGCAGGACGGCGGTGACGACGAGCTTGCTGCCATCCACCTCGTGCGCGGCCCCGAGGATCTCGCGCCGTCAATGCCGGATTATGTGGCCGCCTTCTTCAGGGCTCGCTGGATCTGATCGCCCCTTGCCAAGTGGAAACCGCTGCGCTGGACTGTACCCATGAAGCTGGCCGACATCGCCGGGCGTTTCCGTATCGACAAGCCTGACAAGTTCAGGCTGTCCGACCATGATAGCAAGGAAACGTGCGGGCTCGATATCGGCAAATCCAACGCCAAGGACATGCTGGCCGACGGTCTCAAGAGGCTGGAGGCGGTTCAGGAGAAGCTCTATGCGCAGGACCAATGGTCGGTCCTGATCGTCCTCCAGGCGATGGATGCCGCCGGCAAGGATGGCGTCATCAAGCACGTCATGACGGCGATCAATCCGCAAGGCTGCGAAGTGCATCCGTTCAAGCAGCCGAGCGATGAGGAGTTGAGTCACAATTTTTTGTGGCGGGCGGGGCGGCGCCTGCCGGGGCGCGGTCGCGTCGGCATCTTCAACCGCTCTTATTACGAGGACGTTCTCGTGGTGCGGGTGCACCCCGAGTATCTGGCGAGCGCGCAAATCCCCGAGAACCTGCTCGGCGCCAATATCTGGAAGCAGCGCTTCGAAAGCATCCGTAACTTCGAGCGGAACCTCGCGCGTAATGGAACGTGCGTGCTCAAGTTTTTCCTCAACATTTCGCGTGACGAGCAGCGCAAGCGGCTTCTCGATCGTCTCAATGATCCCACCAAGCATTGGAAATTTTCGGCTGGCGACCTCGCCGAGCGCAAGCTGTGGCCGAAATACATGGAAGCCTACGAAGACGCGATCCGCTCCACCTCGACGGATGACGCGCCCTGGTATGTCGTGCCGGGCGATCACAAGTGGTTCAGCCGGTTGGTGGTGGCGGCGGCCGTGGTCGATGCGCTGGAGCGGCTCAAGCTGGAGTATCCGGATGCCGGCGATGCCGCGCGCGAGCGCATAAACGAGGCTCGCAAGGCGCTCGAGGCTGAGAAGTAAGCGTCACCACACGCCGGGGATCAGTCTGAATCGGGTTCGCGAACAATACTCGACGTAGCCCGGCAAATGGCGGATCAGATAGCTCTCCTCGTCGAGCAGGCGCCAAAGTATCGCCGGCAGAATGATGCCGACGGCGAGCAATCCCCAGTAGGAGCCGAGCGCCGGTGGCGTGAAGACGAACATCGGCAGTGCCGCGGCATACATCGGATGCCGCACGATCCTGTAAGCGCCGCTTGATATGACGGGCTGCCCGGTCTCGACCTGGATTGTCGAGGCGGCGTAGCTGTTCTGCCGCAGCACCAGCACGATCAGGAAAAAGCTCAACGCCACCAGGATATTGCTGACGATCACCAGCCATGCCGGCACATCGGACCAGTGCCAATGGTGATCGAGGCCGGGGATCACGATCAGCAGTAGGAAGCCGGCCGACGCGATGCCCATGATGACCTGCTGTGAGGGCTCGTTCTCCGCGGCGGGTCCCGCCGACAGTCGCCGTTGCACCAATGCCGGGTCGGTCAGCAGAAAATAAACGGTCGCGATCAGGCAGCAGCCGCAGAACACGATGAGGTAGAGCCAGCCCTGCCAGTAATTGAACGACCACGCCGGCAGAAACAGCAGCACCGCCAGCGCCAGCGTGAATTTGCCAAGCCCTATCAGGGCGCGGGGCCCCAGCGTCGAATAGTCCAATTGGTCGCCCCTTCCATCCGGACAGCAGTGCTGACCTATTCCTGTCTTGCATCAGGCGCCGCCCCTCCGTTAGAACGTCGCCAGCCTGACGGCGGTTAACGCGGGCTTCATCCGATTCCGCGACACTGGTCGTCAAAGACGAGGGTTTTGAGGCAGATGATCACGACGCGCTTGCAGTTCTGCGCGATCGACCGGGCGGTCTCCCAGACCGCACCGGATGCCACCCTCATTCTCGGCTCGCTTCTGCTTCTTAGACGCCCCTGAGGGCCGGCTGGGCATCTGTGCCTGGGCACTCGGGGGACGATGAGGCCAGACCCAGAGAGCGCCCGCCGGCGCATGAGCAGAGCAAAAGGATTTTCCCAATGAGCACGACCGCTTCGTCCACAAAGGACCGCGTCGTTATTTTCGACACCACATTGCGCGACGGCGAGCAATGCCCCGGCGCCACCATGACCCACGAAGAGAAGCTTGAGGTCGCCGAGCTGCTCGACACGATGGGCGTCGACATCATCGAGGCTGGCTTCCCGATCGCGTCGGACGGTGATTTTGCCGCCGTTCACGAGATCGCCAAGCGCACCAAGAATGCAGTCGTATGCGGCCTCTCGCGCGCCGCGTTCAAGGACATCGACCGCTGCGCCGAGGCGATCAAGCCGGCTGCGCGCAAGCGCATCCATACGTTCCTGTCCACCTCGCCGGTGCACATGAAATACAAGCTCCAGAAAGAGCCGCACGAGGTCTATGAGATGGTGATCGCGCAGGTGACCCGCGCGCGCTCGCACACCGACGACGTCGAATGGTCGTCGGAAGACGGCACGCGGACCGAGTTCGAGTTTCTATGCCGCTGTGTCGAGGCGGCGATCAATGCCGGTGCCACGACGATCAACATCCCGGACACGGTCGGTTACACGACGCCCGAAGAGTACTTTGATCTCTTCAAGCGCGTGCGCGAGAATGTGCCGAATTCCGACAAAGCGCGCTTCTCGACCCATTGCCATAACGATCTCGGCATGGCGGTCGCCAATTCATTGGCCGGCTGCATGGGCGGCGCGCGCCAGATCGAGTGTACCATCAACGGAATCGGAGAACGGGCTGGCAATGCCGCGCTCGAAGAAGTCGTGATGGCGATCAAGACGCGGAACGACAAGTTCCCGTTCGTCACCAATATCGACGCCACGATGCTGACGCGAGCCTCGAAGCTCGTGTCGGCCGCGACGTCATTCCCGGTGCAATACAACAAGGCGATCGTCGGTCGGAACGCTTTCGCACACGAGAGCGGCATCCATCAGGACGGCATGCTCAAGAACGCGCAGACCTATGAGATCATGACGCCGGAATCGGTTGGCGTGAAACAGACCTCGCTGGTGATGGGCAAGCACTCCGGCAGCCATGCCTTCCAGCACAAGCTGGAAGAACTCGGTTACCAATTATCCGACAATCAGCTTAAGGACGCCTTCGTGCGGTTCAAGGCTTTGGCCGACCGCAAGAAGCAGATCTATGATGAGGATATCGAGGCGCTGGTCGACGAGGAGATCGCGACGGCGCACGATCGTATCAAGATCATGTCCTTGACGGTCATCGCCGGAACCATGGGGCCGCAGACCGCGACCCTATCGCTCGACATCGACGGCAAGCACGTCACGACACAGTCGACAGGCAACGGACCGGTGGATGCGATCTTCAACGCGATCCATGCGCTGGTTCCGCACGAGGCCAAGCTCGAGCTTTACCAGGTGCACGCGGTGACCGAAGGCACCGACGCGCAAGCTGAGGTGTCGGTCCGCCTGTCGCAAGACGGCCGTGCCGTGACGTCGAAAGGCGCCGATCCGGATACCTTGGTCGCGTCAGCCAAAGCCTATCTGGGTGCGCTCAACAAGCTGACCAGCCGCAAAGGGCAGGGCAGCCGTGCCGAACGGCGCATTCATTCGACCGACGCCGGCTAAGCCTCTTCATTGCGACTTTTTCCACCGCGCGCCGTGAGGCGCGCGGTTTCATTTTACATCCCATGACTTCGTTCCAGTAGAATCCAAAAATCACATTTCGCTCACAATTTGCCCGTCGTGGCGGCTGATTTTGCGCGTAACCGCAAGCGACTCCGGCATTATCGAGATAGAGGAACTTCCAAACGATGAGATGTGTGCTGCGCGCGAGCGTTGTCGTGCTTGCGTTATGGGGCGTCGCGTCCGGCTTGACGGTAGCCGCCAATGCTTTCGAGGTCACAACGTCACAATCCCGGATTGACATTCCTCGGATCAAAAGTGTCCTCAAATTAACACCACAACAGCAGGCGTACTGGCCGCCGGTCGAGGCTGCGTTGCGCAAGTTGGCCCATGACCAGATGCAAGTCGACGGTCTTTTCCAGCGCATCAAGGCTGTCGCACTCGACGCGCAGACGATCGCCCGCATCGGGGCGGCGGCGCGTCCGCTTGTTCGCGTTCTCGATGAACGGCAGAAGCAGGATGCCGTATCGCTTTGCTACGAAATGGGACTTGGGCCTGTTCTTGCTGCGCTTTACTGAATCAAAAATGCGGAGAGGGGAAAGCGTCGCGCCGTACGGTGCGACGCTTTGTTATTGGCGCGTCGCCACCGGCGCGGCCGCGAGATGAACGAATATACAGATGAACGGCCGTACATCTGACTGAACGCGCGTACACCTACCTATCAAACGTTTAACTTGTAAGCGGCACGGCGCACGCCAACATGTGCTTCATCAGAAACGCCATTGGAGGTGGCTATGTTGAAGACAGTTGCGGCGGCGGCGACAGCGCTCGTGATTGCCAGCGGCTCGATGGTCTACGCGCAGCAGAGCGGCGACGATCACAAGGGACTGCATCACTGGCGGCCGACCGCCGAGGACATCAGCGCGTTCACGGACGCACGGATCGCCGCGCTCAAGGCCGGACTCGAACTCACTCCCGACCAGGAGAAAAACTGGCCGGCGCTTGAGACGGCACTGCGCGACAATGCGAAGATGCGTTCGGAACGTTTCGCGGCGCGTGCCAGCGCCGAGAAGCCGAAAGACATCATCGACCGCTTGAAATTGCGCGGCGAGACGATGACGCAGACCGGCACTTCGCTGAAGTCGATCGCCGACGCGGCGCAGCCGCTCTATCAGAGTCTGAACGATGCCCAGAAGCGTCGCTTTGCGATGCTGATCCGGATCGGCACGCGCGATCATTTTCGCCATCACGGCCGGCACCATGGGGAAATGAAGCGCGGCCCCAGCGGACCGCAGGGCGGTCCGGACCAGCCGAAGCCCCAGTAGCAGGACAGTGAGCAGGGCCGCTCCCGACCGAGACGCCCGCTCGTGAGAGCCGCCGGCCTCCACAGCCGGCGGCTTTTTCTTCTTCCGGACCCGGTCATCTTGTGGCGAGTTGCGCTGGACACTCCCCCAGCCGTTTGCTAAACGACCGGCGCTTTCGCAGGCTAGCCTGCGGACGGCAATCCGGGCGCATAGCTCAGTTGGTAGAGCAGCTGACTCTTAATCAGCGGGTCCCAGGTTCGAGCCCTGGTGCGCCCACCATTCATTCCGGATCGAACCTAGAGCCCGCCGTCTCTGCGGAAACGGCACGATATCCGCGGGCAATCTGCACTTATTTTCTTCGATTTCAGTCTCTGCGCTCGGTGGATTCGCGGAGGGGCAGAATTGTGCCCGTCAGTCTCTGCGGGCCAGAATTCCGTTTCCTGGATGCACTGCTAGGTTTGTGGCGCGAGTCCAATAGCCCGGTATTGTTCAGGCCATTCTGCCGGCAGTTCGCCGAGCCGGGCGTAACCAATACCGCGCGGCAAGGTGCCCTCGATCGTGGCTTTGATGAGGCTCGGCGCGAGGAAGCTCAGCGAGATAGTCATGTTGACAGAGCGAACGCTACGGCGCTCGCGAACGGCAATTTCAATAACGTCAGTAATGGCCCCAGTGACAAGCTCATTGAGCCATAGGCGTCCTCGCGCGATTGCCTTGATCAGTCTATCGCGCGCGTCGCTGCGAATGGGTCGAAGAGCGGTGCCATTCGTTGAGTGTGACGGCAGGAGGATTTCGCGTTTTTGTTTTGAAGACGGCTTCTTCCAAGGAATACGGATCTTTGAAAGGACCTTAGACCCAGCTTGACGCTTGATTGAGACGATGAGCTCAGCCTTATGGACGTCGACGCGGTCGACCCAGCCGCGGATCAGGGCGCTGTCGTCCAGATTGGAAGTCGGCTTTATCTGTTGTCTAAGTGCTGAAGCAATAATGGCTTCAACTTTGGCCGCCGGGACACGATGAATGGACCCAGTCAGTTCCTTGCGTCCCTGCAGCAGGCACGACGAGATGTAATACCGATATTGGCGGCCTTTCTTGCGCGTGTGGCTCGGTCCCATCAAGGTGCCGCGATCATCGAATATCGTGCCGATAAGTGGAGCGTCGGATCTGGCTCGGCGGCGGCTATGATTGTTGAGTTGTTCGGCAAGCTTGGCCTGGACGGTATCGAACAGATCTCGGGATAGCAGAGCAGGCTGAGACCCCGGAAGCACTTCGCCTTTGTAGACGACCTCGCCGATATAGAACCGGTTACGCAGCAAGTAGGATAGCGCTCCCCTCGTAAACGGCGCGCCGCCGACAGTTCGGCCGCTCTTATAAGTGCGCCGTCTCGTGAGTATCCCTCGGCCGCGAAGCTCGGCAGCCAAGCGATCGATGCTGCCGAGTTTGAGATATTGCCGGTAAATGCTGCGGACCAGCTCTGCCTCCTTGGGGACTATCGTCAGCTTGCGGTCCTTGAGGGCGTAGCCGAGAGGCAAATTGCCGCCAACCCACAGACCTTTCCGCTTCGAGGCAGCGATCTTGTCACGGATGCGCTCGGAGGTCACCTCGCGCTCGAATTGAGCAAATGACAGCAGCACATTGAGCGTCAAACGCCCCATCGAGGTCGTGGTATTGAACTGTTGGGTAACCGACACGAACGAGACGCTGTATTGGTCGAACAACTCAACGAGCTTCGCGAAATCGGCCAGAGAGCGCGTGAGCCGATCGACCTTGTAGACGACGATCACATCGATCTTGCCCGCCCGGACATCTGCCAGCAGGCGCTGCAGGGCCGGGCGATCGGTATTGCCGCCTGAGTAGCCGCCGTCGTCATACTTGGCTCGGATTAAGGTTCAGCCAGCGTGCGCCTGGCTCCAGATATAGGCCTGCGAGGCGTCATACTGAGCATCGAGCGAGTTGAAGTCCTGCTCAAGGCCTTGGTCGGTTGAGACCCGGGTATAGATCGCACAGCGGATGGTCTTTTTGGCCTTTGCCGACGGGTAGAGTTTCCAGCTTTGTCACGATAGCCTGACTGCGCCATCGTGACTCAGCAACACAACCGCCTCTTTTGAGGCGATCACAATTCAGATATTTTCACGATGAAAGACATAAGCGTCATCGTAGCTAGGTGGTTGATACGGTGGCGTGCGACGGATTTCCTCCATCAGCTTAGGGCCAACCAGATCCCATCGGATAACAGCCGGTTGGCTCAGTGCCTGGCTTATGGAGTCGCATTGATCGTCATGCCGTCCGCCGGGAAACGCGAAAAGCTCGGCTTTCAGGTCTGGGAACTAGCTTACGCTTTCTGGCAACCACGAGGCGATTGGAAAGGTTTACTTCGTCGCGCTATTCATGTCGTTATTTTTTGACGCCCTTTCTGTTTGCCGCTTATTCTTGTAGAGGATGGCGATAACGATCAATCCGTAGGAAACTAAACGGGGCAGGTAATAGAACGGCTCATTTTCGGCAGGGTACGCGCTGAAACTTAAAACAAAGCGCATAACTGCATCGATGCCGAAGGCAATCCCGAATAACAAGAATAGTAGATCGCCGCTTCGTGTCCAAAATCGCAAGAAAATTGAGGCGACCGTAAGCGCCGCCATCGCGGCTGCTCCAATAAGGGCTGCATTAATTGTCATCATCATTCCGCATCCCAAATCAAGCCCCAAAGCAAAACGGCCATTGCAAACAAGGCCGTTGCGCTACGTAGGATCGAGAGATCGACATCGATAAACACAAGCTTGTCGAGTATGAGGATGAGATTATTTAAGGTGAGTCCAGCGAAGCACAGTCCACTCCACATCAGTAAACGATGATGGGAACGCCGATAAGCGCGGAAAAGAAAAATTGCGCACAAGAGAGCGGTCAGCATGCAGGCGCCGTAGATAGTAACGGCGGTCATGGGTCTCTTCTCAATTTGAACGCATCGGAAAAACTGCGCATGCTGCGCGGCTTGCCATGAATCATATTCGTGATCGGGATCAAATGCGACGCGTAGCATCGTGCGAGATCGTTTATTATACGGTCGGCAGGCGCGTTTCGATTGTAGCGGTATTGTCCCTCTTTGCGTTCAAGAAATGCCTGTGTCATGAATCGTTTCAGCATCTCGGCAATTTCGCGTTCCGACACATAAACTCGCGCGGCGAGACGGTCCTGACCCCAATACTCGTCGGGGTTCGCACGCAAGATCAATAACGCTTCAAGCTCAGAAACCGTATCGATATGTTTGATTATAAACTCCCGAACGTCGGGAGGGATTATATCATCCACTGTCTCGCACCTTGTTCTTTATTCCGTAGGTTGTTTCGGCATTGCTCCCATAAGGGTGATCAAACTCGGTTGCATTTTTCAAACGGTCAGGCGATCGCCGTAGCGATTACTTCGATGCCGGTGTCGACCGGTACGGTGATGTTGCAACAAAGTCCAAGCGGATTCCAATCCATTTCTACTACAGCGTTGAGTTGTTTTTCGACGCTACTCAGCAGAATATCGGATCCGAATCCGCGTCGCTCCGGCGGACGGACTGGTGGTCCACTTATTTCTCGCCAATCGATGGTGAGGTTGTTTCCGTAAACAGCCCATCGCACCGCTAAACGTCCCTCCAGCGTCGAGAGCGCGCCATATTTAGCTGCATTTGTCGACAACTCATGGATGGCAAGTGCCAATGATTGAGCGACTTCTGGGCGAAGAGTGACGTCGGGACCATCCAACGTGATTTTGTCTGCAGCGCGATAGGGTGTGAGCTCTTCCTCGAACAAGCCAAGCAATGAGGCGCCGAGCCAGCGTGATCTCGACAATAGATTGTGCGCGCGTGATAATGCGTAGATTCGGCCTTCAACTAAATTTACATAGTCGGAAATATTGTTGGCTCGCGACAAGCGCAGAATAGATTGTACAACCGCCAACGTGTTTCTTGCGCGATGATCGACCTCATCGGCGAGCAGCTTCTGGCGCTCTTCAGCGTTCTTGCGCTCGGTGATATCGAATGTCACGCCGCTGACGCGGCGCACTTTACCGTCCCGTTCATTTGTCGCAGCAGCGCTCGCAAAGCACCATTTCACAGGCCCGCTCGCCCGGCCGAGGCGAAATTCGAATTGCCGGGATGATCTGCCCGTGGCGATGTCGTCGAGGGCTTGAAGGTAGGCTTCTCGGTCATCGTGGTGGATGATCGCGCACACGTTCTCCGTGCTTGCAATGAAGTCATCCTTGACGCCGAAAATCAGTTTTTGGCCGTCATCCCAGAAATAATTGCCAGTTTCGATGTCCCATTCCCATGAACCCATTTGTCCGGCCGCCAAGGCCTGACTGCGGCGCTCTTCGCTTTCTCGCAGCTTACGATTAGCTTCCTCGAGCTCTATTGTCCTCGCCGCGACCCGTGCCTCCAACTCCTGGTTAAGCTGCTCAAGCTGTCGTGTTTTACGATAAAGCTCGGTGAATACTCTCACCTTGGCGCGTAATACCTCGGGCACGATCGGGACCGATACGTAGTCCACGGCACCCATTTCGTAGCCACGCAAACTGTCGAGATCACTCAAAAAGATAGCCGAAATGAAAATGATTGCGGTTTGTCGAAAGCGCGGGTGATCACGGATCATCGCGGCAAGCTGAAAGCCGTTAAGATCCGGCATGCAGACGTCAATCAACATCACCGCGACGTCACTTTTCAGAAGGTGTTCAAGCGCTTCGCGGCCGGAGCTTGCCTTCAGGATGTTCTCATCCATGCTGGCCAGAATCGTTTCGTAAGTCAGCAATTTGCCGGGTTGGTCGTCCACCAGCAGGATATTTAGCCTGTCGTTAGTCGACATGGGCACAGTCTACCTATGCAGCCATATTCGTAAAGCGGACAGCAGTTGTTCGGTATTGACCGGTTTAGCGAGATAGTCGGAAGCCCCGGCTTCGAGGCATTTTTCGCGATCGCCCTTCATCGCCTTGGCCGTGAGCGCGATGATCGGCAGCCGACGAAATTGCGGATCCTCGCGGATTGCTGCCATTGTCTGATAGCCGTCCATCTGCGGCATCATGATATCCATCAGCACGATGCTGATGTCGGAATTTTTGGTGACATGATCGATCGCCTCGCTGCCGGTCGTTGCGGTCAGTACTTTCATGCCACGGCGTTCGAGCACGCTTGAGAGCGCGAAGATGTTGCGGGCATCATCGTCGACCAGAAGAACCGTGCGATCAATCAGGTCTTCGTCGGAGCTGTTGAGACGCTCTAGCATGCGCTGCTTGTCGGCCGGCAAGTTGGCGATGGCGCGATGCAGGAACAGCGCAGTCTCGTCGAGTAATCGTTCGGGCGACTCCACGCCCTTCACCACGATGCTGCGTGCCATGGTGTGAAGTCGCGCGTCCTCCTCGGCCGACAGCTCTCGTCCGGTGAAGACTACGACCGGCACATCGGTAATGGCAGCATCATCCTTGATCCTTTCCAACACCTCGAAGCCGGACATATCAGGCAAGTGCAGATCGAGCACGACGCAGTCGCACGGTCGGCTGCGCAGGATCTTCAACGCTTGTTCTCCGGTTTCGCTGGCGACAATGTCGATGTCGTCATGCGCCAACAGTTCGGTGATGCTCGTGCGTTCGGCAGCATTGTCTTCGACGACCAGTAAGCGCCGGCGGCCGGCTAAAGCGTAGCCTTTGATGCGATTCAATGCGGCGCTGACGCCTTCGGGAGTGCCCGGCTTGCTGACGAATGAAAATGCGCCGCGCGCGAGCGCGTGCTGACGGTCCTCATCGAGCGTCACCACCAACACCGGGATGTGCCTGGTGAGGGGGTTCTGCTTAAGCTGGTTCAGTACAGTCCAGCCCAACATGTCAGGCAGGAAGACGTCGAGCGATATGGCGGTCGGCTGATACTGCTTGGCCAGGTTGATCGCATCGGTGCCGCGACGGGCAACGACTGCCTTAAAGCCGTTGTCGCGCGCCAAATCGACCAGGATACGTCCGTAGTGCGGATCGTCCTCGACGATCAGCAAGATCGAATCTCCCGGTTCGAGGGCCATCCGGTCGTCCGGAATTTGCTCGGCCGCGTGCTCTATTACCGGCGCTGGCGGTACGGCCGGACCGATGGCAGGCGCTACTGGCTGCTCCCGCGGCGCTACGGGTGCAGCGATTGCCGAGCCGACATAGTGTAGTGGCAAATAGAGCGTGAACGTGCTGCCTTCGCCGGGTTTGCTGCGCAACTGGATTTCACCACCGAGCAGCCCCGATAATTCGCGGCTGATCGCGAGGCCAAGGCCCGTGCCGCCGTATTTGCGGCTGGTCGAAGCGTCGGCCTGTTGGAACGCCTCGAAGATGATCTTCTGCTTTTCCGGCGCGATGCCGATGCCCGTATCCGACACCGTGAAGGCGACCACGTCCGGCACCTTGCTCAGGGTTGCGTGATACGGGCTCCAGCCCTCGACGACCGGCCGGACCCCAAGCTTGATGCTACCAGTTTGAGTGAACTTGAAGGCGTTCGACAGCAGATTCTTCAATACCTGCTGGAGACGCTTCGAATCGGTTGTCATCGTCCGCTGCAGGTTCGCATCGATGCTGACGTCGAACGATAACTGCTTGTTGTCCGCTTCGTGGCGGAACGGCCGCGCCACACTATCGAGCACGTCTGTGAGGAAGACTTCTTCCGCTTCGACGGTGACGGTGCCGGATTCGATCTTTGATAGATCGAGAATGTCGGTGATGAGATTGAGCAGGTCGGTGCCGGCACCGTGGATGGTGCGGGCGAATTCAACCTGCTTGGCGGTCAGGTTCTGATCGTGGTTCTCAACAAGCTGCTGGCCGAGAATCAGGATCGAGTTGAGCGGCGTACGCAACTCATGCGACATGTTCGCCAGAAACTCGGACTTGTATTTCGAGGTGAGAGCGAGCTCACTGGCCTTCTCTTCCACTGCCCGGCGAGCTTGCTCGATTTCCTGGTTCTTCGCTTCAACCTCCACGTTGCGTTCGGCGAGCTGCTGAGCCTTCTGCTCAAGCTGATCGTTGGTCTGCTGCAATTCTTTCTGTTGCGTCTGCAACTCAGCCGCAAGAGTCTGCGACTGTTGCAGCAAGCCTTCCGTCTGCATCGTCGCTTCGATCGAGTTAAGAACGATGCCGATGCTGCTGGTGAGCTGTTCGAGGAAGCTGACCTGCAGTGTCGTCAGGTTTGTGGTCGAGGCGAGTTCGATAACCGCCTTGACCCGATCTTCGAATAGCACCGGCAGCACGATGACGTTCTGCGGCACTGTCTTAAATAAAGCCGAACCGATCGATACGGTGTCGGCTGGCACGTCTGTCAGCAGGAAGCGCCGCTTCTCCAGCGCACATTGACCGATCAAACCCTGACCGAGCGCCAGTACGTCCGGGTGGCTGACACGGCCGTCATTGGCATAGGCCGACAGCAGATGCAGTTTTCCCTCATTGGCGGCCTGATAGATCACGCCTTGCTGCGCATTGACAAGCTGGGTCAATTCGGAGAGTAGCAGTCGGCCGACGGTCTTCAATTCTCGCTGGCCTTGCAGCATGTTGGTAAAGCGGGCGAGGTTGGTCTTCAACCAGTCTTGTTCGGTGTTACGGTCCGTCGTGAGACGGAGATTATTGATCATCGTATTGATATTGTCTTTGAGCTCGGCCACCTCGCCACGCGCATCGACTTGAATCGACTGCGTCAGGTCGCCCTTGGTCACCGCGGTCGCTACTTCTGCGATGGCGCGCACCTGGGTGGTCAGGTTTGCTGCCAGCAGGTTGACGTTGCCGGTGAGATCCTTCCAGGTACCGGCCGCGCCTGGCACTTCGGCCTGGCCACCGAGCTGGCCCTCGACGCCGACCTCGCGCGCCACTGACGTCACCTGATCGGCGAAGATTGCTAGTGTGCGTGTCATGTTGTTGATCGTGTCGGCGAGTGCCGCGACTTCACCTTTCGACTGCACGGTTAAGTTCTGCGTCAGGTCGCCGTTCGCCACCGCGGTCACGACCTTGACGATGCCGCGAACTTGCTCCGTAAGGTTAGCGGCCATTACGTTCACGGTATCGGTCAGGTCTTTCCATGTTCCGCCGACGCCGGGCACATTGGCCTGACCGCCCAGTTTGCCTTCGGTACCGACTTCGCGGGCGACGCGGGTTACTTCGCCGGCGAAGGCGTTGAGCTGATCCACCATCGTGTTGATGGTTTCTTTCAGCGCGAGAATCTCGCCCTTTACGTCGACGGTGATTTTGCGCGACAGGTCGCCGCGCGCCACGGCAGTGGTCACTTCTGCGATGTTGCGGACTTGCGTGGTCAGGTTACTGGCGAGCTGGTTAACGTTGTCGGTCAAGTCCTTCCAGGTGCCGGCAACGCCCGGCACGACGGCCTGACCACCGAGGCGGCCGTCGGTGCCGACCTCGCGCGCCACGCGCGTTACCTCGCCGGCGAACGAGCGCAGCTGCTCGACCATGGTGTTGAGCGTATCCTTGAGCAGAAGCAACTCGCCACGTACGTCGACCGTGATCTTCTTCGACAAGTCGCCGTTGGCGATCGCGGTCGCTACTTCGGCGATATTGCGAACCTGCGCCGTGAGGTTCGATGCCATGAAGTTGACGTTGTCGGTGAGATCCTTCCAGGTGCCGGCGACGCCCGGCACTTGAGCCTGACCGCCGAGCTTGCCTTCGGTGCCAACTTCGCGGGCGACACGTGTCACTTCGCCGGCGAAAGCGTTGAGCTGATCCACCATCGTGTTAATGGTGTTTTTCAGTTCGAGAATTTCGCCCTTCACGTCGACGGTGATCTTGCGCGACAAGTCGCCTTGTGCCACCGCGGTGGTGACCTCGGCGATATTACGAACCTGCGTGGTGAGGTTGCCGGCCAGCAGGTTGACGTTGTCGGTGAGATCCTTCCAGGTGCCGGCGACGCCCGGCACTTGAGCCTGACCGCCGAGCTTGCCTTCGGTGCCAACTTCGCGGGCGACACGTGTCACTTCGCCGGCGAAAGCGTTGAGCTGATCCACCATCGTGTTAATGGTGTTTTTCAGTTCGAGAATTTCGCCCTTCACGTCGACGGTGATCTTGCGCGACAAGTCACCTTGTGCCACCGCGGTGGTGACCTCGGCGATATTACGAACCTGCGTGGTGAGGTTCCCGGCCAGCAGGTTGACGTTGTCGGTGAGATCTTTCCAGGTGCCGCCGACGCCTGGCACGTTGGCCTGACCGCCGAGCCGGCCTTCAGTACCAACCTCGCGAGCCACGCGGGTGACTTCGCCCGCGAATGCGTTGAGCTGATCCACCATTGTATTGATGGTATTTTTCAGTTCGAGCACTTCACCCTTTACGTCCACGGTGATCTTGCGCGACAAGTCGCCTTGTGCCACCGCGGTGGTCACCTCAGCGATGTTGCGGACTTGCGTGGTGAGGTTACCGGCCAGCAGGTTGACGTTGTCGGTGAGGTCTTTCCAAGTGCCGCCGACGCCCGGCACGTTGGCCTGGCCGCCCAGCTTACCGTCGGTGCCGACCTCGCGGGCGACGCGCGTCACCTCGCCGGCGAATGCGTTGAGCTGGTCCACCATCGTGTTGATGGTGTTCTTCAGCTCGAGGACTTCGCCTTTAACGTCGACGGTGATCTTGCGTGACAGGTCGCCTTGCGCCACCGCGGTGGTGACCTCGGCGATATTACGAACCTGAGTGGTGAGGTTACCGGCCAGCAGATTGACGTTGTCGGTGAGATCCTTCCAGGTGCCAGCGACGCCGGGCACGATCGCCTGGCCGCCGAGCTTGCCCTCGGTGCCGACCTCGCGCGCGACGCGCGTCACCTCCGAGGCGAACGAGCGAAGCTGATCCACCATCGTGTTGATGGCTTCCTTGAGCTGAAGAATCTCGCCGCGCACGTCGACCGTGATCTTCTTGGACAAGTCACCGGAGGCGACCGCGATCGTCACCTCGGCGATGTTGCGGACCTGAGCGGTCAGGTTGTTCGCCATCTGGTTGACGCTCTCGGTCAGATCTTTCCACACGCCGGACACTTCCGAGACTTGCGCCTGGCCACCGAGCTTGCCCTCGGTGCCGACCTCGCGCGCGACGCGGGTGACTTCCGAGGTGAAGACGCCGAGCTGCTTGATCATCGTGTTGACGATGGTGGCCGAGCGCAGGAACTCGCCGCGCAGCGGCCGGCCCTCGACGTCGAGCGGCACGGTCTTGAGCAGGTCACCTTGCGCCACAGCGGTGATGGCGCGAGTCACTTCGGTGGTCGGCCAGACTAGGTCGTCGATCAGGGTATTGAGAGAGCCTTCCATCTCGCCCCAGGCGCCGCTGGAGAGGCCGAACTTGACGCGCTGGCGGGTCTTGCCTTCGCGGCCGACGACCTCACCGACTCGTTCGAGCTGGGTGGCAATACGCTGGTTGGCCTCGACGATCTCATTAAATAGGTCGGAGATTTTGCCTTCGATTCCGGAGAGATTTCCGGGAAGACGGACCGCGAAATTACCGCTTCGTACGGCCTGCAATGCGGTCAGAAGATCGTGATGAAAGATGCCGTCGGTTGGCGTGGGAGGTTGGGGCAAACCATTGAGACGCGCCTTTTGCTTGCGCGAAACCCCGGTATCTCGCTGCATCGCGGTTTCCCCTGATCAGCCCGCCGATGTTTTAAAAGCATCATAATTTCAATGGCTTATCGTTGCCAATGCGATGCGTGGAAGATTTTGCGCCGGGCGAATTCCGCCTTCCCGGCAAACACAATGACGAGAAAGCCAAAAGGTTCCATAGCTGACTGGTAGCCCGCCACGCCTCTTTTAAGCGGATTGGAGCCAGCAGCGGGCGGCCCATGCCTGGGATGCGAAGGCACTCGCAATGTCCTCAAGCCTATGCCTGAGAACTCAGCCTGACCGCCTTGCTCGTACGCGAAATTCTCTGTTTCCGTATTCAACTTCCCTGTTCTTTGAAAATCATTCCCTGTTATTTTTCGTAGAGAATTTTCATAAAAGCTCTCATGAATGCTGGGCTTTCTTATTGATTTGGACGCCATTTTTCATCTGTAAAACTGAAATTCCCTGTTCTTTTCCCTGTTAGCAGGGAATTCTAGGAGCGGAGACCAGTTAGAGATGGACTGCGTCCACCACCATTCATTCCGGGTCGAACCAAGAGCCCGCGGTTTCTGTCGCAAAGGCACGATTTGTGCGGACAATCTGCGCGTATTTTCTTCGATTTCAGTCCTGCGCGTGAAAGGATGACTGTCTGCCTTCGCGCCCGCCGTCGATCGCTTGCCGACTTCGAGAACTACCAACTCGAAATACCGATCGTCTTCACGGCTGCTGTCACTTAGTGAGCTATCTCGGCGGACATGGCTTACCGTTCGGCAACACACAACCTCTCTGAGCAGGCTTGGGCTTCGCTGGCGCAGCCGGTCTAACCTGCGGGGGAACAGGTCGGGTCGCCGGCGGAGCAGCTGGACGCCTGATTTGTGACGCAGCCGGTTTTGGCGCAACAGGATGGGCTTGCGACGGGGCGACAGGGTGTGTAGCGGGTTTTGGTGCAACGGGGTGGGCTCGCTGCGGAGCTACAGGCCTCGCTTGCGGCGGAGCATGCGTAGGGGCAACCCGTGTACCCTGATGTGTCGGTGGCGGCTGCCGGCGGGTGCTCTGAGGCGCATGACGAACCGGGACTGAGGAGCCGTGCGGTTCAGTCAGCGTGGGAGCCGGTTTGGTCTTCGCTGCCGGAACGACTGGCGAAGGAGTCACTCGGTTGGCTGCGCCAGGCCTATGCGCAGGTGCTGGTGTTGCCGCGGGCGGCGTATTTGATTTTGGGGCCACGCTTGCCGGCGGCGCCCCTGCGTTCGGTACCTGTGATGTCGCAGGCGCACCTTTTTTTTGCGGAGAAGCCGGTGGCACCTTGGAGCCTACGGGCGGCAGGCCTCGCGCTCCAGGAGCACCAGGCAGCGGCTTTCCCAATTGAGATTTGCCCGGGGCAGTTGGCACAGGCTTAGCTGGCGCGTTTGGAGCCATTTGAATTTTCGAGGGCGAAGCGGATGGCCCTGTGACAGACGGCGAAACTGCCGGCGCGGTTGATTGCACCCGCAGAACATGGCCGGGCGCGAGCGGTTTCGCCGGCGCGACAGGCTTCGGGTTAGGGATCCTCGCAGCCTTCTTCGCCACTGACGGCGGCAGTGAAGGTGCAAGTACCGCGGCTGTGGCAACACCTGCTGCAATCTTGCCAGCTCCGGAGGGTGCAGTCGTGCGCGCGACGGGCGCCGAGTTGCCCGTTCTGTTCAAGGATGCGGCGGCAACGGCCGGAGCCACGGTTCGCGTCTGCCCCTGCGGATTGGTGATCGTGACCATATTGGTGGTGTTGTTGATCACCACCGTGTTGTGGACGTTATTATAGATGATGTTGGCTGGCGGCGGCGCGATCTGCGGCGGCGGTGTTACCCAAACAGGGATCGGCCGATACTCTGGCATCGGCAGCATGAATGCGATCAGAGGCGGTGGCGGCGGCGGCAGATCAACGAAATACACTGGTGGCGGCGGCAAGAAGATCACCGGCGGCGGTGGCGGCGGCTCAAAGTCAAAGTCTGGATCGTCGAAGACGAGGACGGGCCGCTCGACATAGACGATCTCGTCCGGCGGTGGCGGCGGCACATCATATTCGATGACGTCAAAACTGGGCGGCGGTTCAAGGGCAGCCGCAAGCTCCCTCAATCTGCGCCTGGCATCGTACGAATGCGCACCACGCGGGTAGCGTCGGAGATAAGACCAATACGCGCGCGGAGTATCGAAATTGCGTGTCCGCCGCCAGGTTATGGCTTCGCGCCGCGCCGCAATGATGGCGCGCACGCGCGGCACCATCGGGTCGCTCGGAAACGCAGCAACAAAGTCGAGATAGCCCTGCAATGTGTCGCGATCGAGAGCCGCCAGATAGGCATCGCGGGCATCGAAATCACGAATGGGCTTGGTGCGAATTGAAGAGGTTTGTTCAGGACTGACCGCTGGCGGCGGAGCGTCGGGGGCTTTGTCGAAGAGATAGAGTGGTGTATCGAGCTTGGCGCTTTGCCAGGGGACTTCCGCGCCGTTTGTAAGCTGATTGACGCGCAGGCGGACGCGGGTGAAGACCTCATCAATCCCCACTCCCCCTTCCCGGGAGATTTCAGCAAGTGCTTGTGCATAAGCAGAGTACGGACCTGCTTCGTTGGGACCAACGGTACCCGGCGCAGCATTAAAGGCAATCAAGGTGTTTGGATCGGGTTCAACAAGCGCCAACCCGCCAGTCAGGGGCGTACCGCTCTTCGCGTACGGATTAGCCCTCGCGAGGTCGAGGACCACGATGCTCGCCTTCAGGTGCAGGGCGGCGAGCGGCTTCAGATAGTCAGACAGCCTCAGCGCTTCGGAAGGCACGTTTGCATCGGAAGCGATCTGCGCATCAACCGGTGCGAAGTAGTTTTCACCTTCAAGCTGCAGGCCATACCCTGACAGGTAGATGTAAGCGACCGTATCCGGTCCCGAGGCGGTGGCCTTATTCAAAAAATCCCGGAACGCCTGACGAAGTGACTCCTGGTTGAGATCACGCGCACCGGTTACGTCAAAGCCGCCCGCTTGAAGCGTTTGCGCTATCAGGCCAGCATCGTTGGCGGGGGTTGGAAGCGCCCCGGTCGCGTAGTTCGCATTACCAATTACGAGTGCGATGCGATGTTCAGCAGCGAACGCGTCAACAGGTGCAACCAATAGGAGAAGCAGAATTGCGAACAACAGCTTCTTCATCACAGCCTCAACTCCTCAACGAACCATCTTGGAGCACACGACTTCACGTGTGAATGGCGCCTGAACAAGGCGTTTTGCCTATGACGGTTCTGGCTCACGTTCCCGAATGCTCTGCGCCCGACTGACCTGACGGATATTTTGGGCCAGCGGGATAGAGACTACTGTTTAGCCTCGCTCCGATCCACATGCGACGATTTTGGCGATGATGTTTGCGGGGTCGGTAGTCTACTGTAACGATGGGTGCGGCCGGACCGTGTTGATGATGGGTACGGAAAGGGCATCATATGGCGATCGAGGAAGAAAGACATACTGGACCAACTTCTGCCGGCCGCAATCTGAAGCGAGCCATCCCCGTTGAAATGGCCCGACTTGAGGTATGTCTTTTGGCATCAAGAAGGACCGGTATGCCGAAGAAGAAATACAAGCTCTTTCAATCGGATACTATGTGATGGATGAGTCATCCGCCAATGGCAGGGCTATTTGAATGTGAAAGGATGTAAGGAATTCGCCGCGGATCGGCTCGCGCGGCAACGAGTGGCTCAAGCAAAACGGCAACGCCGACTGGGCCTGTGGCTATGCGGCGAGCGACGTGCCGCTCGAGACGGCCTGCTCTTGCCGGAGCACGTCGAGGCGTTGTAGCGCCCCCTCGGCCGTGCGCTATCTGTCTGGTTGATTGCCGCCGATTGTCGATTTAAGCGCCGCCCCTAGCCCGGCGGCATATAACGGAAAGGGGCGTCGCCATCCACCAGCTATATGTGCTGCCTTGACCCAGCATATCTCGCTCGGAGCCGAGCCACAGCGCTGAACCCGGTCGCAATCGCTACATTCAAATGTGGCCGATCGGTAACGACCAACGATCATGCGCAGCGGCTTGGCGATCAAAAGGTTGAGAAGCGTCTGCAAAGACAACGTACTTCTCCTCACTAATCCAAAAACATTGCACCGATTGCAAAAATCGATCTTGATGTAGATCAATCACCGCGACTCCTACGGCCACGAGCACTGACAATCAAAGCTGGTGACTTTCAGGCTTGGTCCCTCTTATTTGCTCCATTCGTTTGGCGAAGGCTTCGCGTTTCGTGATCGTCTGGCGCTCGTTCCGTTTGCGTGATCACATTCCTTCCAGGCGGAAGCGGATGAAAGCAGGTTAGCCAAAAATTCCATTCGATCCGCAGTATGCACCGGTAAACCATGCTCCTAATACGAGTCAGAGGGCCGTTCAATTTACGACTTTCGCTTGCCGGGGCTGCAAGCTTTCTTCCGATTGCACGAGCGCCTGATGTATTCAGGGTGGCAGTTGACATTGACGGCATGCCTGCAGTTGTCTCTATCTCACAAGCGCCTCGACAACTATTCAGTGTTCGCGCATCTTCGATTCCGGAGATCGATGAAGCATCATTGAAAAAAATTACGAAACGGCTTGTGTGGTCTGACCTCGACCTTCAGCCGTTTTATCGGCTTGCGATCGTTAATCCGATCATGCGTCCGGTTGTGTCGTCGCTGACAGGATTAAAGCCTCTGTGTCCTGCTACTCTCTTCGAGATGGCAATCATTGCCATAACCGAACAGCAACTATCGCTCGCGGCTGCCTTTCACATCCGTAACCGGCTGATAAGCCGCTTCGGAGCGAGGTCGGGCGGCCAGTTGCGCTTTCCGTCGGCGGAGATCCTTGCCGCGGCCTCACTTGAGGAGCTCCAGCACTGTGGGCTTTCTCACCGTAAGGCTGAATACGTGAAGGAATTAGCCTCAAGCGTGATCCAAGGTGCCTTGGATTTCGACGCACTCGAACGAAAGCGCGAAGACCACATTCGCGAAGAACTGTTGGCAATCCGCGGATTTGGCGAGTGGTCGGCAGACTATATGCTGTCGCGTGGCTTTGGCCGGCCCGACGCCTTGCCCGCCGGCGATGTGGGACTGCAGCGAGTCCTTGGTCACTACTTCGCGCATGGTCGGCGTTTGACTGCTGCCCAACTCAAGCGGAAGCTTGCTCCTTTCAAGCCCTTTCGCGGCCTCGCAGCCTACTACCTCGCAGTACATTGGCGCTTGCGTCGGTAGAGCTGCAGCATATGTGCCCCGACTTATGAGACTTTCGTAGAGTCTTTGCTGTTATGGTTTAACAAAGCAAGAAGTCCGCTCAGAATTTGCGTTGGTGATGGTGGACAGCCGGGAATGTGCAGATCGACAGCGACAACGTTGTTCACGCCGCCGGCGATCGCGTAGCTGCCAGCAAAAATACCGCCATCGATTGCGCAAGTTCCCAGGGCGACCACCCATTTGGGATCCGGCATTGCATCGTAAGTGCGCAATAATGCTTGGCGCATATTCTTCGTAACGGGCCCCGTCACTGTCAGTACGTCGGCGTGGCGAGGTGAAGCGACAAATCGCAAGCCAAGCCGCTCCAGGTCATAGAACGCATTACTAAGTGCATGAATTTCCAATTCACAGCCGTTACACGAACCTGCGTCGACATGGCGGATTGATAAAGAGCGTCCGAGCCGGGCACGTGCGGCACGATCGACAGTCTTCGCGAGTTCGGCGAGCGCAGCCTCGTCAGTGACGGGCACCCGTTCGGTCAGCGGGCCATGCGTGAGGTTTTCGAGTAGAATTCGTCGCATGGCTACAGATCATGCCCCGAATAGGAGCAGTTGAAAGACTTGTTGCAGAGGGGGAAGTCGGCAACGATGTTGCCTTCGACGGCAGTTTCGAGCAGAGGCCATTGGAACCACGATGCGTCACGGAAATGGCATCGTTCGATCGAGCCGTCAGGACCGAATCTGAGCCACACCAGCACATCGCCCCGGAAGGCCTCAACCAACGCAATGCCTTCGCCATTCTTTGGCTTATTAAGGGGAATGCTAATCGGACCTGCCGGCAAGGCATCGAGGCATTGGTCGATCAGCGTGAGGCTTTGTTCGACCTCACGAATTCGGATCCAAACCCGAGCATTGACGTCGCCAGCGTCGAGCACGGGTATGTCGAAAGATAGTTTGTCGTAAGGCGGATAAGGCATGTTACGCCGGGCATCAAAGCTTCGGCCGGACGCTCGGCCGATAAAGCCGCCGGTGCCGAACTGCCGTGCATACTCGGGTTTTACAATACCGGTTGTAACGGTGCGATCCTGCAGCGATGCCGTATTATCGTAAAGCTCGATGAGACGCGGAAATACGCGCCTGATTTCCGCGACCAGGAAACGAGTTGCGTCGGTGCCTCCCGGCTCGATGTCTCGGGCGACGCCACCAGGGACAACTCCATCCATCATCAGACGATGGCCGAAGCAGAGCTCGGACACACGCAACACGCGCTCACGCAACACACCGCATTGTGCCAGCATTAAAGGGAAGGAGGCGTCGTTGCAGATTGCGCCGATATCACCGAGATGGTTGGCAACTCGCTCAAGCTCGGCCATCAGCCCCCGCAAGTAAACTGCACGTGGCGGTGCCTCGGTGCCGGCTGCCGCTTCTACGGCGCGGGCAAATGCAAGAGCGTAAGCAACCGTGCTATCGCCTGAGATGCGGCCCGCAAGCCTTGTCGCTTGGTCAAGGGATGCCCTAGCGATCAGCGATTCTATGCCTTTGTGGGTCCAACCGAGCCGTTGCTCGAGGCGGACCACATGTTCGCCATTGACGGTTAACCGGAAATGGCCAGGCTCGATGATGCCGGCGTGCACCGGACCAACGGGGGTCTGATGCAAACCTTCGCCTTCGGTTGGGAGAAATACATACGGGGTTGGCGGTTTCGCCGGCACTTTATCGCCGAGCGGATGTGCGATGTCCCAAAAGCCCAGATCTAGCCACGGCCGCGGATCAGGCGAACCGGTTGCCTCAAGCTCGTAAAGGTCATGGATCGCGCGCTCCAGCCGGATGGCAGGAGGATGCCTCGCGCCAACACTCGGATAGCATCCATCTCTGCATGCGTACGTAAGAATAGAGATAGCGCCATCGTCGAGGATCGCCATGTGGACGTTCGGCGCATCGCCCCAAAGTCCAAGCAGCGTAGTCTCGCCCTCGGCTAGCCACTCAATAGCCGTGTTCCAGATCGCATCCGATACTACCTGACGTACCGCAGTCATGATCATCCTAGCAGGCGTGCTACGTTCTCGAATCCAGCGACGAGCATCGGTGGTATGTAAATTCCGACAACCAGCACAATCGCGAGATGGACAAACATTGGCAGGTAAGATGCCTGCGACGATGCCGTAGTCCCACGCGGTGCACCAAAGACAACGGCGTTAAGGCGCAGGAAAAGCCCCCCGAGAGCGACCAGGATGGCGGTCGTCAGAATGATCGCTAGTCCTGGCTGACGGGCAAAGGTCGAGCTTACGACGAGGAATTCACTCGTGAAGACGCCCAGAGGCGGCAGTCCGGCGATTGCAACGACGCCGAGCACAAGGCCCCAGCCGAGCACGGGATTAGTAACGGTCAGGCCGCCAATGTCAGCGATCTTTTGCGTGCCCTTGATCTGTGAGACATGACCAACGGCAAAAAAGATCGCTGATTTTGTCAATGAATGCATTGTCATGTGCAGAAGGGCTGCGAAGTTGGCGAGTGCGCCGCCCATGCCGAAGGCAAACACGATGATGCCCATATGCTCGATGGAGGAATAAGCGAACATTCGCTTGATGTCTCGACGTCGGTACAACATGAAAGAGGCGAACACACAGGAAATGAGACCCATCGCCACCATCAATGGGCCTGGTGCGACCGCCGCCGGATTAATTGCAAGCAGAATCTTGAAGCGCAGGAGCGCGTACAGCGCCACGTTAAGGAGCAAGCCAGAAAGAACAGCCGAGATAGGCGTGGGGCCTTCGGCATGTGCGTCGGGTAGCCAGGCATGCAACGGCGCAAGACCGATCTTCGTGCCGTAACCGAGAAGCAGAAATACGAATGCGACATTAAGCAGTGCCGCATCAAATTTGTCGGCCTTGGTAAGAAGTACGGTCCAGGTCATGGCGTCGAGTCCTTCGCCGATCACCGGTCGAGCCGCCATGTAAACGAGGATGGTGCCGAACAAGGCGAGTGCAATACCAACGCTGCCAAGGATGAAGTATTTCCAGGCAGCCTCCAGCGCCTCATGTGTTCGATAAATGCCAACCATGAGTACGGTGGTCAGAGTGGCAAGTTCGATCGCGACCCACATCAGGCCAATATTGTTTGCGACCAGCGCCAGGTTCATTGCGAACATTAGTGCCTGGTACATCGCATGATAGAAACGCACGAAATTCGGCTTCAGCCGTCCGTTTTCGATCTCATGGCCGATGTAGCTGGCGCTGAACACGCTGGTGGTGAAGCCAATGAAGGTCGTCAGGACGATGAAAACCTTGTTGAGGTCGTCGACCAGCAGGTATTGGCCGGGTAGTGGCTGCACAACGAACAGCGAACACGAGACCGCGAAGGTGATGAAGGCCGCGAATACGTTGATCCGCGCTGTCATCCGGTAGCCGGGCAGAGCGGCGAGGAGCGCGGCTGTCAGGGCTGGTATCAGGAGGATGTCGGTCAGTCCGTTGATCATCGCCGCTCTCCGCGAAATCGGTCGAGAGCCTGCATATCGACCGTGTCGAATCGCTCGCGAATACGGAAGAGAAAGATGCCTATTACAATGAATGCGATCAGGACCGAGAACGCGATGCTGATTTCAACGACCAGCGGCATACCTTTGGCGCCTGTTGCTGCCAACACCAGGCCGTTCTCCAAAGACATGAATCCGATCACTTGGCTGACGGCATTGCGACGTGTCACCATCATCAGGAGACCGAGCAGAACCACAGATAGGGAAAAGGCAAGGTCCTCGCGCGCCAGAGGATCGGCGCCAGGGGTCACCCGCAACATCACGACCATTGACAAGGCGACGAGACCGATACCGAACAACATCGTGAAACCAACGCCGACCACGGTTTCAATTTCGCGATGTATGCTGAGTTTGACCACAATCCGACGCAGCGCGACCGGGATGGCGATGGCCTTGAATAGCAGGGCGATCAGGGCGGTAATGTAGAGATGCGGCGCATGCTGGATGTCGGCCTGCCAAGCGACCGACAGTGCAAGGACAACGGCGTGAGTTGCGAAAATATTGATCAAGGCTAGCAGGCGGTCCTGATAGAGTTCCAGAAAGCTCACTAAAACAAGCCCGCCAGCTAGAAGATGAGCGATGTCGAAGCTCAGGCTGCTCACTAGAAAGTCCTCGATACGAAGCGCAGCAGGGTCGCGAGCAAGGCAAGCATCAACGCGGCGCCGAGGAATTCCGGAACGCGAAACACACGCATCTTTGCGATCACCGTCTCGAATATCGCGAGCAGCGCTCCAAGTACCGTGAGCTTCGCGACATAGGTTGCTATTCCAACGAGCAGGGGCTGCGGCGAGGCGTCGGCTGGTGCGATGCCCCACGGTATAAATAAGCAGGCAATGAGCGAGATATAGAGCAGGAGCTTAAGCGCTGCTGAGAACTCGATCAGCGCCAGGTGCCGTCCGGAATACTCCAGAACCATCGCCTCATGGACCATTGTGAGCTCGAGATGGGTCGCCGGATTGTCAACAGGGATACGGGCATTCTCGGCGATTGCGATGATGATGAGTGCGATCAGGCAGAGCCCCAGCGATACGCGAAGGCCAACTGCGCTTGAGTTCATGAAAGAGGCCATGGTCGATAACTGCGTCGAGCCGGCGATCAACGCGAGCGTGAACATGATCATCATCATCGCTGGCTCGGCGAGCGATGCGATCATCATCTCGCGGCTTGAACCAATACCGCCGAAGCCGGTGCCGATATCGAGGCCGGCGAGCGCAAGAAAGAATCGCGCGCTGCCGAGCAGCGCGATAATCGCGATCAGATCGGCCGACCAGGAAAACATCAGGCCACTGCGGAAGGTCGGCACGAGCGAGGCGGCAACCCATGTCGCTGCGAACACGATGTAAGGAATGACGCGGAACAGCCACGATGCGTTTTGCGCCAGCACGACGTCCTTGCGCAGCAGCCGCAACAGGTCACGATAGGGTTGCAATACCGACGCCCCTTGTCGGCGCAGTAGCCGAGCCTTCACTTTGCGCACGAAACCAGTAAGCAGGGGGCTGAGCACCAGCGCCAACAGCATCTGCACGCCTTGCAAGGCGAAGTCGTGAATTAGGGCCATATCGCTAGCATCAGCAACAACAACACCAATGCCGCCATTACCAGCGACAGATAGCGGCGGATGGTGAGGAACTGGAGGATATTGAGCCGATCAGCGATGAAGCTGACGAAACTCGCGACTGGCGTGAAGATGCTGTCCCAGATGGGATCGCGCAGCGATACCGCCAGCGTCGCCGGCGCGATGGAGCCGGGCCCCGGCATGACACTGGTTTCGCGTGCTTGGAATATACTGGCGCCGAACACACGGCGGATCGGCTGGGCAAAGCCCGATGCCGTGTATTGCGTTGCCGGACTTGCGTCGGGATAGCCGCAATCCCAGGCCGGGCCGCGCCGTAACCGGTCGGAAGCGAGCCGGTGGATGGCGAAAGCGCCGATCGAACCCGACAGTGTCACGAATACGAAGACAAGCAGGCCGTTATAGGAACTGCGGCTCTCCGCGATCGGCACGATGGTCAGCCATTCAAGCCCCGTCTGGTGCGGCATCATACTGCCAACCAGCGCGTGGCTTATCGGTGCCAAGGTGTCGATGAACAGCCCGGGGATAGTGCCGGCCATGAGGCAGAGCGCGGCGAGGACATACATCGCAGCAAGTGAACTGACGTCGACCTCTTCCGCATTGCTAGCGGCCGCCGTCCGCGCCCGACCGAGAAAGCTGATACCGAAGGCGCGTACAAAGCAGGTTGCGGCCAGCGCCGCGGAAAGCGCCAGCAGCGCGCCAACTGCCGGCACGATGAGCTTAAGGCCCCACGACGCAACCTGCGGGCTTTGCAGGATGGCTTGAAACACGAGCCATTCGGACACGAAGCCGTTAAACGGCGGCAGTGCCGAGATCGCCGCGCAGCCGATCAGAAACGCTAATGCGGTCTGCGGCATGCGGTGGATCAGCCCACCGAGCTGCTCGATGTCGCGCGTGTTGGTTGTGGTCAATACGGCACCGGCACCGAAGAACAAGAGGCTCTTGAATAGAGAATGATTGAAGACATGGAATAGGCCGGCGGTGAAGGCGAGCGCGGCGGCGGTCGGCATATCTTCGGCTTTGAACGCCAGTGCGAGGCCAAGCGCAGCAAAAATGATACCGATGTTTTCGATAGTGCTATAGGCAAGCACGCGTTTAAGATCGTTTTGCATCAGGGCGTAAAGCACGCCGAGTGTGGCAGTGATGCCGCCGAGACCCAGGATCGGCAAGCTCCACCACCAGTCGGGCGTGCCGAGAAGGTCGAATACGATTCGAATGAAGCCGTAGATTGCGACCTTGGTCATCACGCCACTCATCAGGCCGGAGACGTGACTTGGCGCGGCGGGATGCGCGAGCGGCAGCCAAACGTGCAGTGGCACAAGACCGGCCTTTGAGCCCGTGCCGATCAGCGCCAGCACTAGAACGAGCGCGGCAAGCCCCACCGTGAGATGCGCGTTATGCATCGAGTCGAAATCGTAGTGACCGGCCGGCCCGGCCAGCAGGCCGAAGGCGAGCAACAGTGCGAGCGTGCCGAAGCCGGCCATCAGCAGATAGACGTAACCGGCGCGCAACGTCCCCGGTTCGCGGTGGTGTGCGATCACCAGTGCCCATGACGTCAGCGACATGAACTCCCACGACACCAGAAAGCTGAAGGCATCATTCGCGAGCAGCACAAGGTTCATGCCGGCGAGATAGGCTGGGTAGAACGGTAGTACGCGCCGGGGTTCGCTCTCGTGACGGCCATAGCCGAGTGCAAACAGGCTCGCCGTTACGCCGCCGAGATTGACGACGACAATGAAAAATGACGACAGCGCATCAACATGAAAGTGGGCGCCGAGCCAAGGGAGCCCGAGCGGCAACACCACCGTCGACGATTGGGCCGGCAGAAGCAGACCATTGAGACCGAACGCGCAAAGCGCCGCGGCGACCACAAGGACCGAGCCGTAAAGTATATCGCTGATGCGTGGCAGGCCGCCAAGCAAGGCGACGACCGGCGCCAGCAATAGAAGCGCGGCAATACCGTAGAGCGCGTAGATGACGGTCACGACCCGCCCTCTTTGAGTCGAACACCGCGGCCGCCGCCTGTGCTGGTGGCACTTTCACCGATCAATTCGATGCCGTTGTCCGCCAGCGCATTGACGAGCTTCATGAGCGAATCGACGTTGCCGCGCACGACGCCGTCCGATGCCTCCATACGCTGGATAGTCGGAAGAGACAGTCCGCAGCGCTGCGCTAGTTCGCGCTGATCGATACCCAGCAGCGCACGGGCTGCTCGAAGTTGCGGACCTGTAATCATTATGGAGCAATTCCGGATACGACAAATTTGAAAGCACATATGTGATATGTCAAGCATCATTTTTAATTTTTTAAGCATCAGAACTGCTTTTTCAGAATGCGATGCTCCTTCTCCTCGATTGCTTGGTAGTTCCCCGACTTAATTCCTGTTCAGCCTGCCGGAGGTGCAGTTCGGGGTTCACTGCATGCGTTGGATGCTGAATGCCGGGCGCCGCGCGTCGTGTAACGACAAGATCGATAAAGTGATCGACGTCAGCCGCGCCGGCGACATCGACTTTGCTATTGTTTGGCGGCCGATGACGATGGTGTTCAATCGTTTGCTTCTCGCTGCGGCCCTGTCGCTTGCCTCTATCGGGCACGCGCACGCTCAGTTGCGTGGTCACGGTGGACCGGTGCGGGCTGTCGCCATCTCATCTGACGGCAAGAGCGTAGTCTCTGGCAGCTTCGATACATCGGCGATCCGCTGGTCACTCACTCGCAACGTCGCGCTTCAGGTTATGCGCTATCACGATGGCGCGGTGAACGCGGTGACTTGGCTGCAGGATGGACGTGTTGCTACAGCGGGCGCGGAAGGCAAGGTTGCCTTATGGACTCCTAGCAAGCAGCAGCCAGACACCGTTTTCGAAGGGCATTCTGCCCCGGTTGTGTCGCTTGCCGCTTCGCCCGATGGCAAGTGGCTTGCTTCCGCATCGTGGGACCATACGATCAGGCTATGGCCGCTCGTCGCCGGCGAGCGTCGCGTTCTCGAAGGGCACTCGCAGAACGTCAACGGCGTAGCCTTTACTCCGGACAGCCGCGCGCTAGTGAGCGCAGGTTATGATGAGACATTACGCATCTGGCCGATCGACGGTGCATCCGCGCCGATTGTCTGTAATTTACCGACGCCGCTCAACTCGGTGGTTGTTGAGCCAGACGGCGAGATCGTGACAGCCGGCGCCGACGGCAAGATCTATTTCATTTCGGCGCAGGGTGACATCATTGCTTCAGTTAGCGCCTCACCCGCGCCAGTGATTGCACTGGCGGCTTCTTCCGATGGACATCTGATTGCAGCCGCCGGCATTCGCGGTTCGGTCGGCGTGATCGACCGACGCGAGCATAAATTGCTCCGTACGCTGGTTGGTCCGGGTCTGCCGGTCTGGTCGGTAGCATTCTTTCCTGACAACAAGAGACTCGTCACCGGTGGCACCGATGGCGTGATCCGGCAGTGGGACGCGATGACCGGCGAGCCCATTGATTCAGCGGTCGTAGATGCTCCAAACGATCCGCTGGCGGCTTACGCAAACGACCCCGGTGCGCGTGTCTTTCGCGCCTGCGTCGCTTGTCATGCCCTGCAGCCGGACGAGGACAATAAGGCTGGGCCAAATCTTGCCGGCGTGATGGGTCGTAAGATTGCGACGTTGCCGAACTATCGTTATTCCGAGGCGCTCAAGCACATGAATATTGTCTGGTCAAAGAAGACGATTGCAAAGATGTTCGAGGTCGGTCCGATGGTTTACACGCCGGGAACCAAAATGCCGGAACAGAAAATTTCATCCGAAGAGGACCGTCGGGCACTGGTCGACTTTCTCGCGCGCGCGACGGCGACGAAATAGAACGCGTTCAAAAAAATTGAGACTTAGCTCTGGCCGTCAGCCTTGTTGGCTTCCCGCTCGCGCAGGTAGTCGTCGCTGGTGCGGACGGCTGGCCGCGGCGAGCCGGCAAGCGGATCGAAATTGTCCTCGGCCATCACGGCGACCCGGCAATCCGCGCACATTTTGATGGCGTCGAGACGTTGCCTGGAATCCGTGAACATCCAGTGCTTGCCTTCGAGCTGTGCATAGACGCGTTCGACCGAGCTCTTGACGCCGAATGGCGTGCCGCAGCGGATGCACAGGAAGGGCTCTTCCTGCTTGATGATGCGTGCGGATGACGTGGCGGCATGGAAATTGATCTGTGGCTTCAGGCTGATCACTTTCTCCGGACAGGTTGCCTTGCAGAGCCCGCACTGGACGCAGGCATCCTCGGCGAAGCGTAACATTGGCCGCTCGGGGTCGTCCGATAACGCGCCAGTCGGACAGGCCGAGACGCACGACAGGCATAGCGTGCAGCCCTCGATATTGACTTCAATCGTGCCGAACGGTGCGCCAGCAGGAAGCGAGATGACGTCGACCGGCGCGGGCGCGACCGCGTAGAGTTCGCGCAAGGCGAGGCGCATGACGTCGCGTTTGCCTCCCACGGCCATGAAGGTTGCGGGCCGGTCCGTTGCAGCGAGCCTTGGCAAGGTACGCAAGGCCTCGCCGAGAACGAATGGATCGTTCGTTTCGATTGTATCGATGCACTCAACAGCAAAGCCGAGACCAGTGAGAATAGGAGTCGCCCAGGCCAGCGTATTGCGCAAACCCGTCACATCATGGCGTGGTTTGGCTCGCAGCAGAAAACGTACCGCGCATGCGCCGTAGGCAAAAGCCGCGCTGACAACCTCAAGACCGACCTGCGTGCTTTCGTTCACGGCAAGCGGGAGGACGTTAGCAGGCAGGCCGTCGCCATGCCGCGCCAGCGCGTCGATCAACGCGCCCCCGTGCTCTTCATCGTGAAGGAGAAGGACAGGAGCCTTACCTCCAGCGTTGCGATAAGCGCTCAGGAGCGTTCGTATTTTGCGCATCAATGCATCGGCGCTTGGCAGTGCGTAGGCGGCGGCGCCGGTCGGACAGGCGGCGGCACACTGGCCACAGCCGGCGCAGACCTCCGCATTGATCGCAATATGGTCGCCATTCGGCGTGATGGCGCCTGTTGGGCACAGATCAAGG
Source organism: Pseudolabrys sp. (assembly GCA_029980465.1). Classification (GTDB taxonomy): domain Bacteria; phylum Pseudomonadota; class Alphaproteobacteria; order Rhizobiales; family Xanthobacteraceae; genus Pseudolabrys. The sequence goes on along the minus strand of JARYIJ010000001.1, from coordinate 476,978 downwards.
CAGCGATGACAGCCGACACGCTGCGAGCGAGAATGCGCGCACAATGACTCTGTAAAGTTGATGTACTGCGGTTTTTCGAACGTTCCGACCAGATCGCGCGCCTTCAGCAGGGCGCGCAACACGGCTGATGGATCACCGGGGTCTGCACGCAGATAACCTTCGCGCAGGTCGGCCGCCGGAAAGAGCGGTGGACCGCCGGAAATGTCGAGCAGAAGATCGCTACTCAACGTCGCTTCCTTGGCAGGCGGCCCAAATGTGAGCGACTCGCGAGAGGAAGGTGCGGCGGAAGCCTGGTTATCGACTATGAGTTCAAAGGCGCCAAGATGGCCTTTAGCCGAGCGTACGGTACCTTTGAAGACAGGAAAGTTCGTGACGCGCGGTGGCGGAATATCCGCGTTAGACTTGAACAGCACCGTGACGTCGAGCGCATCTTTGATGAGTTCCGCCGTTTCGATTGCGCTGGCATCGTGTGCGTAGATGACGATTCGGCCGCTACTTTCGAGAGTGACAAGCCGATGCTGTGGCATCGGCTCCGCGGCTGCGGCAATGAGGGCCGCCATCTTGGGGGCGGCGCTCTTGGCGTCGTTCGACCAGCCGGCAGTCTCTCGAATATTGACGAACGTGAGTGCCGGTGGTTTTTCGGATTCGCCGGCCACTTCGTTAAATAGCGGCGCTTCCTGCGTGCAGGCGACAATGATGTCCCCGGCGCTTGCCGATGCTGCAGTGAACCGTTCGAGTTCCGCGCGGCACAGATATCGGCCGCTGACGATGTCGGCGCCAGGGCAGACGCTGGCGACTGCGGACGCATCCAGCGGCATCGTGTCTTCACACGAGCAAATCAGCACTTTGCGGGGACGATCTGCCATCAAGGCACTCTCGTTATCGCGCCGCCCAGCCGCCGCTTCGTACGGTCACTGAGCTATGGGATTGGCCTCGATAGATCATACTCTATAATCATATCAGTTCTGAAACTGAAGACGTGAACGGCCTTTTGGAATGCCGCCGCAAACCCGCATTCGCTCCGAGTTGCAAGCCGAGTTGACGCTGCCGCCGCTATTTACGCCGGTACGGCTGAGGGAACTGGGTGATGCATTTGCACACGCCCAGATGATCGCTGGCGAAATGGGGGCTGGCACGCTGGTCCATGTCGGACGCTTTGATCTTGCCGAATTCGCGGTGGTGTTGGAGCCGACGGAGCCTCTGAGGAGTGCGAGGCTGGCGTTCTATGCCGGCATGGCGGCTACGGCAGAAGCGCTCGCAGCGCACGCGCCGCCGGAAATGCCGGTCGAGATTCACTGGCCTGATGCGTTGACCGTCAATGGCGGGTTGGTCGGCGGCGGACGGCTTGCTTGGCCGCAGGGTACGCGTGAACGCGACATGCCACACTGGCTCGTATTTGGCGCAATGATCCGGACGGCCTCTTCAGGCGGCGTCGAGTCGGGTCTGTATCCGCAGGTTACCTCGCTTGATGAGGAAGGCTTTGACGAGTCGACAGTTCAAGCGCTCATCGAAACTTTTGCCCGTCATCTTCTGCTGATCATTCACACCATGCAGCATGAAGGCTTTGCCACCGTCGCGAAGCTTTATCTGTCGCGAATGGCGAGAGTCAGTGGAATTCGCCGGGAGCTGGCAGACAATGGTGATCTACGAGTCAGACCAGTCGTGTCCGATAAAATTAAGCGGCACGACTTCATGCAAGCACTGGTGAACCCATCTTGGTTAGATCAGACCACCGGCGGAATCAGGATGTCGGTATGAAGCTGCTGCGCACCATCCGCCTCGATCGTTCGGATACTTTCGTCTTTGAACGGGCCGCCGAGCAGGGCGAGTGGGCGGTGTCGGGTGCATTCGTATTCTGGAACAGTGACCCGTCGATGCTGAACGGCCGCGAACGTACAGCGTTTCGTAGCGGATTTCTTGGCCTGTCGTCGCTCGGTTGGTCGACTCTTGTGCAGATTGTCGATGCCGGCGACGGTGATCGCGCCGCGGCGGTCGATCTGCTGGCGCGCCAACTGTACGAGCATTTCGGTGCGCCGAATATCGAGAAGGCAAGGGAGGCGGCAGAAGAGGAGGTTGCGTTCGCGGAGTCGCTGGCCGAGCATGACAAGGACACACTGATCGCCGTGCACCGCAGCGTTGAAGAAGGTGATATTCGCGAAACGTTTCGGACATTACGTCCGCGTGCCGGAGCGGCGCCGGCCCGCGCGTTCTCGTTCATTGAAGTCGAAGGCGACAGCGAACCGGGCGAGGATATCGATCTTGTCGGGCTCGCAGGGCAAGAGCGCAAATGAGGGATTTCTGGCTGTCCTGCGGTCATCATTTACTCGACCGTGACGAGGGCGGTGGACTTGTCGTCACCGATGAATTCTTGAAAGTCTACCTCGCGCGTCCCGAGGTTGTTCCGCCGCCTGATGCCTGCACGGCCGAGCGCACGCTCTATCGGGCATTGCATACCGCACCGCGCCGACCGGTCGAAAGCGCCGAGGTTGCGGCGATTACCGATCCCGATGCGCGCGAAAACTGGGCCTTGTTGCTGGCGTTTCGCGACCATCTGCTGAAGCACAAAACACTCGAGTCGGCGTACGTCGACCTCATCCGTAAAGGGGTTGGCGCGACCCCACCATTGTTTATCAACCAGTTGGTCCACGTGATCCTGCGCAATGCGCTCGAACGCTGCAGCGAGCCTGAGGTGCTGCGCGCCGCGGAGCTATTCTTCCGGCCGCAGCGGACCACGTTGCATGATGGAAGCTTGATTGCCGCCGATGAAGAAGTCATTGGCGGCATTGGGCAGATGCCGGCGTCGCCGCTTGTCTCGATGCTCGGCATCCCGGCGCAGGCCGCGATCGACGTGCTCACCCCGGAAAACGCTGAGAGCTATTGGGCACGCAGTGACCGCTTTGACATGGCGATCGACTTGACTGGTGGCCGCTCCGGCCTGTCTGCGTTAGCAACGGTAATGACACGCTGGATCTCCCATCTGCTCGGTATCGATGTCGAGATCGAAGTTTTGAGGGAACTGCGGGAAGCCAGCTTTGTTTGGTATGTCGGACTCGATGCCGAGGGCACACGCATCGGCGATCTCGCGTGGAACGCCGGTGTGCTGGATGAAGCGGCGGCTCAAAGAATAGTCGGGCTGTTCCGACTCACGTTCAACGACACCATGCCCTTGCTGGAGCGAGCCCACGGCGAGCCGGTATACGCAATCCTTGCCATGACGGCAGATGGCGTCATCCGTATGAAACCGCAGAACCTCGTCGCCGGCTTGCCGATCAAGAGTGCGGAGGCGGTCGCGTGAGAGTTATTCAGCCGCTGGTCACAATTCCGCTCGGCATCGTTGCGGAGCGCAGAAAAACGAACGGCCCGTGGGCGGATACCATCTGGCGACCTGCCAGTATCTTGCTCGGCGCACCCGATACAGCAGCGTGGACCAAACTGACCGACGACGGTGAGCGTGCGACGTTTTACGTCGGCGAAGCGGTCATCGAGCTTTATCGAACCGAGGTGTCAAATTACCGGGATAATCTGATGATGGAGTCACCACTGGTCTGGGTCTCGTTGCAGGAGACAGGCGGCGACCCACCTTATGGTTCCCCGAATGCAACCGTCGATCCCGCCGAAGGCGAGGCGTTTGCGTCGGCAGCAGGCATCATCACCGAGACCCTGCCGATGCTCGACTTAATTCACGCGCACGTTGATCGTTTCGTGGCGGAATATTACGTCGAGCGGGCATTCAGCAAGCGCAAGCGTGACCGCGCCAATCTCGAAGCCATGGGATGGCACAAGCCGGAGCGGCTGAAATGAAGGATGAGCGCGAGAATTTCCTGGCACGATGGTCGCGTCGCAAGGGTGACGCACGGGCGGAATCTTCTGATGTAATCCACGAGGAGTCAGAGCAGGCCAGCAGCACGACGTCTTCGGATCACGAAGGCTTGCCGACAGATCAGGGCACCATCGACCGCCAGGAGGTGGAGTCGAACGTTCTCGCCGAGTTGCCTTCGATCGACTCGATTACGGCTGAAACGGATATCCGTGCTTTTTTGAAACCGGGCGTGCCAGCGGACTTGAGCCGTGCGGCACTTCGTCGCGCGTGGTCTAGCGACCCGGCAATCCGTGATTTCGTCGGCCTTGTTGAGAATGGTTGGGACTTCAATAATCCCGATGCCGTGCCGGGATTCGGGACGATCTCTGTAGAGGAAGCCGCTCAACTCGTGACACAGACTTTCGGTGGGCACGACGGGGAAAAGAAACGAAACGAAAAGGTCGAAGAACAGCAATCCGCGCAATCATGCGGTGTATCTTCTCCCGCGAACGTCGCTGATCCTGTTCCTGATCCCCCGGATGAAGTCGCTGAACACGACGTGCGGTCCGTTACAGAAAATGTTGCAGTGCAAGAGACACATAATGTGACGCAAAATAATTCGGACTCGTGACGAACTCACTCGTCACAAAGCCGCGACTAAATACCATCCATAGCCTTACGCTATTGCCTCGTGGGTTGCTTGCCGCTAGTTTTTAATTGTTCGAAATTAATGTCGTTGGTTTCGGTCAGGTTCTGCCGGTGCCGCTACGGAAGCGGTACGAGCCAGAAGTGCCGGGGCCTGGTTGGGCATCAACATGGACCGAGGGCTTGAGGAAGCGATCAAGGCCGCCGGCGGAGTGACCGAACTCGCCCGACGCATCGGAATTGCCCAGCCCTCAGTCTCTAATTGGAAACGCATTCCGTCCGAACGGGTGCTTGCTGTCGAAGCCGCGACGGGCGTGACGCGGACCGTTCTGCGTCCAGATCTTTTTACGAGTACCGGCGATGTCACGGGCGACGTCGATTTGGCGCGCGCGCGTATTTACGGATTGCTCGGTGCTCTGCTCACGCAAGCTCCGGACGAGAAACTGCTCGATCGAATCGCAAGTCTGCGGGGAGACGCGAGTCCGTTGGGCCTCGCGCAAATCGAACTGGCCGATGCTGCGCGCTGCACGTTTGTCCGCAAAGTGGAGCAGGAGTTCTTCGACCTGTTCATCGGCGTAGGCCGCGGTGAACTGCTTCCTTATGCCTCGTACTATCTGACCGGGTTCTTGCACGAGCGTCCATTGGCGAGCCTGCGCGAAGATCTTGCGCAGATTGGCATCGAGCGCGCCAACAAGGTCGCCGAGCCGGAAGATCACGCTGGCATTTTATGTGAGATCATGGCCGGAATGGCCCGCGGCGACCTGCCATCGCCTGATAATGCGCAGCACGGTATCTTCGAAAAACATATGGTGCCCTGGATCGGCCGATTTTTCGCCGATCTGGAGCGGGCCGAGGCCGCCGACTTTTACAGACGCGTCGGTACAGTCGGAAGAGTCTTTATCGATATTGAAACGGCGGCGTTCGCGCTTCCATCATGATCAGTGCGTGTGCTGGTGAATTCGCAAGAAACTTTGAGGAGGACTGGCGATGAAAACGAAGGGTAACGGTAAGATCGTTCGTCGCGACTTCTTGCGCGTGCTTGGAGTCGGGGCCGCCGCGGCGACCACGTCTGTCGCATTCGCCAGCGAAGGTCATGCGCAGACCAAAAACAGCTCTGACGAGCGGCGGAAGGCGAGGTACAAGGCTGATTCGGCCGACGTAAAAGCGTACTACCGTGTTAACAACTATCCGCGCTGAAGGAGGTACGTCGTGCTGGTCAAAAAATCAAAACGTCACGTAACGCGCGGCTCGCTTACGGCGCTTGCGGGACAAAGAGGTACCGGTCTCGATCGCCGGAGTTTCCTGTACCGCTCCGGCCTGGTCGCCGGCGGGTTGGCGGCGGTCGGCAGCTTGCCACTGACGACCGTTCGCAAGGCCGACGCGGCCGAGGCCGGTCCGCTGACGTCGGGCGCAACGATCAAAAAGAGCATCTGCACGCATTGCGCGGTTGGCTGCACCGTGACGGCTGAAGTCGTGAAGGATGTGTGGGTCGGCCAGGAACCGAGCTGGGATTCTCCGATCAACCGCGGCTCCCACTGCGCCAAGGGCGCATCGGTGCGCGAGCTGGTTAGCGGCGAGCGCCGCTTGAAATATCCGATGAAGCTCGTCAACGGCCAATGGACCCGTATCAAGTGGGACCAGGCGATCGACGAAATCGGCAACAAGTTGCTGGATATCCGGCAGAAGTCGGGCGCGGACTCGGTCTACTGGATGGGCTCGGCCAAGATGACCAATGAAGCGTCCTACTGGTTCCGCAAGTTGGGCGCTTATTGGGGCACCAACAATACCGACCATCAGGCGCGCATCTGTCATTCGACGACCGTCACCGGCGTGGCCAACACGTGGGGCTACGGCGCGATGACGAATAACCTCAACGACATGCGCAAGGCGAAGACGATGATCTTCATCGGCAGCAACGCCGCCGAAGCACATCCGGTCGGCATGCAGCACATGCTCGAGTCGAAGGAGCTGAACAAAGGCAACTTTATCGTATTCGATCCGCGCATGACGCGTACGGCCGCGCACGCGACAGAATACGCCCGTTTCCGCCCCGGCACCGACATCCCGGTGCTGTACGGAATGATGTGGCATATCCTCAAGAATGGCTGGGAAGACAAGGAGTTTATCAGGCAGCGTGTCTACGGCTTCGAGGATCTTCGTAAGGAAGTTGAGAAGTGGAATCCGGAGGAATGCGAGCGTGTCAGCGGCGTACCGGGCGCTCAGATGGAGCGCATCGCCAAGATGTTCGCTACGGAGAAGCCGGCGACGATCATCTGGTGCATGGGCCAGACCCAGCACTCGGTCGGTACCGCCAACGTGCGTGCGAGTTGCATTGCGTTGCTGATGACCGGCAATATTGGAAAGCAGGGCACCGGCGCTAATATTCTGCGCGGCCACGACAACGTGCAGGGCGCCACCGATGTCGGCCTCGATATCGTGACGCTGCCGTTCTACTACGGCCTGACTGATGCGGCCTGGCACCATTGGGCGCGAGTCTGGGAGACCGATTTCGACTGGTTCGTGTCGCGTTTCGATGACAAGAAAGCGATGAATACGCCCGGCATCCCGCTGACGCGCTGGTTCGACGCGGTTCTGCTGCCGAAGGATCAGGTCGCGCAAAAAGACAATGTCCGCGCGATGTTCGTGCAGGGGCATGCCAGCAACTCGATTACCCGTATCCCTGAATCGATGAAGGCGTTGAAGGCTCTCGAACTGCTGGTCATCGCCGACCCGCATCCCACAACCTGGGCTTCGTTGTCGGTGCAGGCCGGGCGTAAGGATGGCACTTACCTCTTGCCTGTTGCGACGCAGTTTGAATGCAAGGGCTCGCGCGTTGCCACCGGGCGTCAGTTGCAATGGGGCGAGCAGATTGTGAAGCCGATCTTCGAGTCGAAAGATGACCTCGAGGTCATGTATCTCGTCGCCAAGAAGCTCGGGTTTGCCGACAAGATGTTCAAGAACATCAAGGTCGAGAACAATCTGCCCTCGGCGGAGGACATCCTGCGCGAGATCAACCGCGGCTCATGGTCGACTGGCTATTGCGGCCAGTCGCCGGAGCGGCTGAAGGCGCACATGCGGCACCAGGCGGCGTTCGACCTCGTCACGACGCGGGCGCCGAAGGATACACCGGAGGTCGGCGGCGACTATTACGGTCTGCCTTGGCCCTGCTGGGGCTCGCCCGAGGTCAAGCATCCAGGCACGCCGTTGCTCTATGCGCCTTTCCGCTCGGTGATGGACGGCGGCGGCACCTTCCGTCCGCGCTTCGGTCTTGAGCGTGAAGAGAAGCTACCCGACGGCACAACCCGCAAGGTCAGCCTTTTGGCTGACGGCGTCTATTCCGAAGGCTCGGAGATCAAGGACGGCTATCCCGAGTTCACTTTGGCCGTGCTGAAGAAGCTTGGCTGGGACAAGGACCTTACCGAAGCCGAAACGGCCGTGATCAATAAGGTGAACCCGACCAATCCGGATACGGTATCATGGTCAACTGATCTGTCGGGTGGCATCCAGCGCGTGGCGATGAAGCACGGCTGCGTACCGTACGGCAACGGCAAGGCGCGGATGAATGCTTTCGGCCTGCCGGATCCGATCCCGGTGCATCGCGAGCCGATCTATACGCCGCGCGTCGAACTCGTACAGAAGTACCCGACGCTGCCCGACGCCAAGCAGTTCCGGCTGCCGAACATCGGGTTTACGGTGCAGAAGACGGCGGTCGATAAGGGCATCGCCAAGCAATTCCCGCTTATTCTCTCATCGGGACGTTTGGTGGAATACGAGGGGGGTGGCGAAGAGACTCGCTCGAACAAATGGCTCGCTGAGCTGCAGCAGGACATGTTCATCGAAATCAATCCCACCGATGCCGGCGACCGAGGTATCAAGAACGGCGCTTGGGTTTGGGTGACCGGCGCCGAGAACGGCTCGAAGGCGAAAGTGAGGGCGTTGGTCACGCCGCGTGTCGGCAAGGGAGTCGCCTGGATGCCCTTCCATTTCGGCGGCTGGTACGAGGGTCAGGATTTGCGCGCCAACTATCCGAAGGACGCCGATCCGATCGTGCTTGGCGAAAGCGCCAACACCATCACGACTTACGGTTACGACCCGGCAACTGGGATGCAGGAACCGAAGGTCACGCTCTGTCAGATTACGGCAGCCTAAGGAGAAGCCTCCATGGCACGCATGAAATTTCTTTGTGATGCGGACCGCTGCATCGAGTGCAACGCCTGCGTCACGGCCTGTAAAAACGAAAACAACGTACCGTGGGGCATCAACCGCCGCCGCGTCGTCACGCTCAACGACGGCAAGGCCGGTGAGCGGTCGGTATCAATGGCCTGCATGCACTGCACTGATGCACCTTGCGCGGCGGTCTGCCCGGTAAATTGCTTCTACACGACCGCAGATGCCGTGGTGCTGCACAACAAGGATCTGTGCATTGGCTGCGGCTATTGCTTCTACGCTTGCCCGTTTGGCGCCCCGCAATATCCAAAGCTCGGCAACTTCGGCTCCCGCGGCAAGATGGACAAATGCACTTTCTGCGCGGGCGGTCCGGAGCCTGATGGCAGCAAGGCGGAATACGAGAAATATGGCGCCAATCGCCTCGCTGAAGGCAAGCTGCCGCTTTGTGCCGAGATGTGTTCGACCAAGTCGCTGCTGGCCGGCGATGGCGATGTCATCGCGCAAATCTACAAGGAGCGCGTCGCCAAGCGTGGCTACGGCTCCGGAGCCTGGGGCTGGAAAACGGCCTATTACGAGACGATTGCGACCTGATGCGATTGGGCGGTGCCTAAATTTGCCGGGCACCGCCGTTCACAATCAACAAGGCTCAGGAAGAATTTAACGAGGGACGCCATGGCAAAGCTTTTCGCGCATATTCGCTTGCTGACAGGGGTGCTCGCACTTGCGCTCTTGCTGGTGACCGTTCTGGCCGGGTCAAGCACTGCGCAACAGAACGCGCCGAATGCCGCGACCAGCGAGCAGCAACTGTTAAACCAGTTCAAGACAATTCAGGGTCTGGGTACGATACCTGACAAGAAGTCATATGTGATCGAGCATCCGGCCGGACGCGAATGGCAGACGTTTCACACCGCGACGCTGAAGTGGATCGGGGGCATTGCCATTATCGGCGTACTTGTCGTGCTGGTGCTGTTCTATCTGTGGCGCGGCAAGATTCCGCTGACCAAGGGCCGCTCGGGACGGACCATCGTGCGTTTCGGCGCTTTCGAACGGTTCGTGCATTGGCTGACGGCGAGCGCATTTGTTGTGCTGGCAATCACGGGCTTGAACGTGACGTTTGGGCGCGCGATTTTCGCTGCCGGCGACGGCTCGGAGACATTCAGCACCTGGTCGCAGTGGGCCAAGTACGCGCATAATTTCATTAGCTTCGCGTTCACGCTCGGGGTCGTCCTGATGTTCATCATGTGGGTCGGCAGGAATTTTCCAAGAGCGGTCGATATTGAATGGCTCAAGCGCGGCGGCGGCATGTTCAGCAAGAAGCAAGACGCGCACACTCATGCGTACAAGTTTAATGCCGGTCAGAAGCTGCTTTTCTGGGCTGTCGTTATTGCTGGTGCGGCCATGATGATCTCCGGCTATCTGCTGATGTTCCCGTTCTATGGCGGCATGACCATCAGCAATATGGAAACCGCCGAGGTTTTCCACGGCATCATCGGCGTCTTGTTCATCGCCATGATCCTCGGCCACATCTACATCGGGACGGTCGGTATGGAAGGTGCTTTCGAGGGGATGTATGACGGCGCGGTCGATGCGAATTGGGCCAAGGAGCATCACGATCTCTGGTATGAGCAAGTGATGTCCGAAGGCACGGAACGCTCGACTCGCACAGCGCCGGCCGAATGATCGAATGGTATTGCGGTCGCCCTAGGACAACACTGAGCGCCAAGGTTGGCCCGGCTGTTGCCGGGGGCTGCAACGCAGATAGCTCGATATTAGATTCGATCGTGCCACTGCAGGTTTGCAGTGGCGTGGCAATGCCGTTTGGAAACTAACGAGCCTTTAGAGGCGAACGCTAGACGTGGCAAAAGCCTGATCAGCCGGCTTTTGCACACTGTCGAGGACGAAAACCCCGATGAACGCGATGACAATAGCGACGATACAGCCGGCAATGAGCGATTTCATGGCGTTTCTCCAACTCTCTATCCATTCCTTATAGCATGGTTCCATGAAGGAAAAACAATTGGTCGCTTGCAGACACGCGACCGACCGTATGTCTGTATTTACGGTGCCTATATTTATGGATGCCGATCAATCTATGCAAAGATCAGGAATGCCTGCAGGATGCACTTAAGAAGCACTTAATTGGCATCAACAGACTCACCGCCGCGCAGGCGATCAAAGTTTGAACAGGTTCTCCGCGTTACCATGCGCGATCCGCTCTCGGTCCAATTCGTTGACAGGAAGATGGCGCAGGAAGCTCATGGCCTCTTCCATCGAGCCGTACGGATAGTCCACCGAGAACATGATCCGGTCGACCCCGATCTCCAGTAACAGGTTGAGAAACGTCGGCGTGAAGTTGAAGCCGCCGAATGTGTAATGCACGTTCTGCCGCAGGTAGTCGCTGAATGGGCGCGAAAGCTCGGTCAGTTGAGGTGACAGATTCCGGTTCAGCCTGGGCAGCATGAACGGAATGGCTTCGCCCATATGACCGATGACGATCTGCAATTTGGGATGCCGGTCGAATACCCCGCCGAGAATCATGCGCAGGAGATGGATGGCGGTTTCGATGTGCCAGCCCCATCCGGAACTGGCGAGCACACCGCTGACGGATGGCGCGAAGCCGCCGTAAAGGGCGTCAGCCACCGGTTTGTGAGGCACGGTCGGGTGCAGATAGATCGGAACATCCAGTGCAACCGCACAGTCGAGGACCGGTGCAAAGAAGGGATCGTCCAGGTAGTGACCGCGTGTGTGGCCGTTGATGTTCGTACCTTTGAAGCCCAAGCGCCGGACACATCGCTCAAGCTCTTTTGCAGCCTCTTCGGGAGCTTGAATCGGCAACGAGGCCAGACCGGCAAAGCGAGCGGCATGCTGCCTCACCGTGTCGGCGAGAAAGTCGTTCGCGTCGCGAGCGCAAGCGACGGCTTCGGCAGGCTCCGCCTGCTCCACGCCAGGAGAGTTGAGCGAGAGTATCTGCATGTCGACGCCAGCAGCATCCATCTCGGCGACGCGCTTGTCGCCCGTCTCGAAAAGACGTTCGGCAATCTGGGCGCCACGAGGGCCCATGTTTTTGAACCGTTCGAAAAACTGTTTGCCCGGCCCTTGAACGAAAGCGGGAGTGGCGAAATGCTCTTCAACGGCAATGGTCCGCATGGGTGATTCCTGTCTGAGTCACTAAAAGACCGAAGCGAGGCGGATAGTCCGCCGCGTTTCAATGCGCGTCGCGCTCATCCGTGTACCATTCTGGCTTATGCGGATAGTGAGGGCCATCGTAGATCTCGACGACGACAGTTTCTTCGCGCGCCAGGGCCGGCCCGTGCACGTTGCCTTTCGGATTGCAGTAGAAGCATCCCGGAGTCAGCACGACCCCGGTCGATGTGTATTCATACTTGCCCTTCAGGCAAAACATGAACTGGTTCGATGAATGGTAGTGCGGCTTGGGAATGCCGGCGCCCGCGTCGAACTTGATGAGCGCGATCGAGGCACCCGTCTCTTCGTTGCGCCAAAGCATTTTTTCGTGAATGCCCTTAAGCGATTTTTCGCGCCACGGCATGGTTTCCGACTGGATGAGGAGTTCCTGCAGATTGGGAGCGCCGTTGGGAAGCTGTGTCATTTTAGTCTCGATCGGTGTTCGCTTTCGCTTCGTTGCGACGGTTGGAGTGCCAGGTGCATCAGGTTGCAGTCCATGTGACGGACTTCATCTCGATCAACCGGGAGAGGTAAGTCACATTCGATTTGTTGGTCAGCCGGTGCACCTCGCGCATCTCATTGATGAAGACGCAGGAGCCGGCCGGCTCGTCGGTTGCGATCTTTTTTCCCGAGATCGTTTCGATCTCGTTGGCGCCGCCGCCGAGCGAAAGAACGAGGTAGGGATGATAGTGAATGTGGAAGCCGAGAGTTTCTCCCGGTTCCAGCTTTACCTCCCAAACCCGGATGAACTCGTTCTCGAGCAGAATCCGGTCACCAATATCACGCAATCGGATGCCGCGATCCGCAGCCGCTTTGAGTCCGAATTTATCGTCCATGCGAGTGATCCAGATCAGGGAATGACGGCGATGGCATTGATTTCAATCAGGTAGTCCGGAGAGGTCATCTTGTTGATCTCGACCATGGTCGAGGCGGGGAGGGGCTCCTTGAAATACTGCGCCCGCACCTTATGAATTGCGTCGAAGTGTTCCATGTTGCGCACGTAGACGTCGACCCGGCAGACATCGTCAAGTGTGCCTCCGGCGGCTTCGACCGCCGCTTTGATGTTTTCGCAGACCTGCCGCGTCTGCTCCGTAATGTCGCCGATGCCGGCGATGCTTCCGTCAGGCCGGCGCGCGGTCATACCGGAAATGAAGACGAATCGGCCGGTCGCCTCGATGGTCGTGGCGTGGGAGAATATGCCGTTCGGCTGACGCAGCTTGGGGCTTTTGATTTGCACTTTAGGCATTGCCGTTTTCCTTCGTCATATTCAGGAACGGATAGCCGGGAACGCCCAGCTCGTCGGCGAGTGTCTTCAGCATCGTGGCAACGGCAGGATCGAGCAGAATTTTTCCGTTCGCGCGCTGCCGTCGCCGCCATTCCGGCTCGCCCGGCGCGAACAACCGGTCCACGCCGGGCGCCCGCTTTCCGGTTCGGATGCGTTCTGCGGCACTTGCGACACTTTGACGAAACCCGTCGACGTCGCAAAAGTGCGCGACGTCGACCGCGATGAACATGTGCGAGCAATCGTAGGGGAGGCGAGGGTCGCCGTAGAGCGGGCGGACTTGCGAGCCGAATGCGCCCTGCGAGAGTAGCCCGCACATCAAGTCGATCATAAACGAAAGGCCAAAGCCTTTGGCGCCGCCGGCCGGGAGTAGCATCCCGGCAATCGCTTCCGACGGGTTGGTCGTCGGTTGCCCGTTTTGGGTCACGGCCCACGTCGGCGGAATCGGTTCTCCGGCCTTTTCGGCCATGCGAATTTTGCCCATCGCGGCCTCGCTCGTCGCCATATCGAGAACGACAGGGATGTCGCCGGCCGTCGGCAGCGCGATCGCGAACGGATTGTTGCCGACGACGCGCTCGGCGCCGCCCGGCGCCGGCATGAGCGGCCGCGTGTTACACATGACGATGCCGATGCAGCCGAATTGCGCTGCTTGTTGCGCATAGCGTCCGGCCGTCCCGAAATGAAAGCCGTGCCGCACGGACACAATGCCGGCGCCAAATTGCCGGCTCTTCTCGATCGCCATCGTCATCGCTTGGCGGCCGGTGAGCTGTCCAAGCGCGTGGCCGGCGTCGAGCACGACCGCTCCGTCGTGTTCCGAAACAACGGCGGCACCCAGTTCCCGTGACACCGAGCCCTGACGCAGGCGCGAGATATACATGTCGGCCAGCATTACGCCGTGCGACGGCAGGCCTTCGAGATCGGCTTCGACGAGGCCACTCGCGACCTCAGCGGCGGCGTCAGACGGCAGGCCGACGGCGGCAAACAGGCGGGCCACGAAGCCGATGAGCTCGGACGCAACAACAACATGCGGACCGTTGTGGTCCTGTACGCTCATGGCGTCCGTTTCCGGCCGGTCATGTGGTTCTCGCCAATCGCCTTGCCGGCTGCGAGCGAGGCGGCGACCTTGTCGAGAGTTCGCATGATATGCAGGCGGTTGAGCTCGATCGCCTTCTCGACCTCGCGATTGAGCGCGGCGCGCATCAGTTGCTTGTGCTCACCGACGTCATCGCGCAGCGGACCATTCGACATGATCGAGAGCGCAACGTAGCGATCTGCCTGTTCAAACAACCGCGCTCGGATCGCCATCATTGTTGGAGAGCCGCAGGCCGCGACCAGCGCTGCGTGAAAGTCGGCGTGCTCACGGCTCCAGGCCCCGCTGATGGCATCCGAATTGACCCGATCGATCTTGGTTTGCCGGGACAGGCGATGAAAAGCGCCGAGCAGATTGGCTTCCCACTCGACGCCGCCGTTTTCCAACGACCAACGTAGCGCGATCGTCTCGATTTCGATGCGCGTGCGCATCAAGTCACGCAAGCTGGCCTGTGATACCTCGGAAACGCGAAAGCCCTTGTTTTGTTCGAGCTCAACCAGGCCTTCCGCTTCAAGCCGCATCAGCGCCTCGCGGATCGGGCTCGTCCCCATGCCGTAACGCTCGCGCAGGGCTTCGACGCGCAGCCGTTCATTCGGCATCAGCCGGCACGTGATGATGTCGGAGCGAAGTTGAGACAGGACCGACGCATTCAAGGTTTGAGAATTGGACTTGGCGAGCGAGGACGACATTGCGGTTCCTGAAGAGACGGCCGCCGGCTCCGGCGACCGGTCATCTGGATACGACAGATAAAAACGGCAATCAAATAGATTTTCGAAAATCTATTGACCCTTCGAGAGTGCGGGTGGCAGGATGTCTTTGGGACAGGATGTCCTGACCTGGGGAACGAAGCAGGGAGAAGCACGATGGCGCGCGTGAACGGACTGATATTGACCGCACTCTCAGCGTTGACGTTGGTCTCGGCGCTGCCGCGGCCGGCTGCGGCGGAAGACAAGCCGCTGACGAAGATCACGTTCTCGCTCGACTTCATCCCACTGGGCCGGCACGCGCCCTGGTATGCGGCGGTGGCCGAAGGCTTCTACAAGGAGGAGGGGCTCGACGTTTCGATCATCCCGTCGCAAGGCACGGCGCAGACGATCCAGGCGATCGAGGCCGGCACGGCACAGCTAGGCTTCACCGACGTGCCGAGCCTCGTGCTTGCTCGCGCCAACGGTGCAAAGGTGAAGATGGTTGCAGTCAACTACGAGAAGGCGCCTTACGCGATCTTCAGTCTGAACACGGGCGCTAACGTGACCCAGGCAAAGCAGCTCGAGGGTCTCACGCTCGGCAGCGGGGCCGGCAGCTTCACCCCGAAAGTGATCGCCGGATTCATGGCCCAGCATGGGCTTGATCCGAACAAGCTCACGATCTCCAACGTGGCGCCGCCCGCGCGCGCGACGGCACTCCTGTCGGGCCAGGTTCCCGCCATCGAGTTCTTCGTCATGTCGAAGCCG
The DNA here is from genome assembly GCA_029980465.1 of Pseudolabrys sp. GTDB lineage: Bacteria > Pseudomonadota > Alphaproteobacteria > Rhizobiales > Xanthobacteraceae > Pseudolabrys. Next base: position 461,361 of record JARYIJ010000001.1, on the reverse strand, counting down.
GGTCTGGAGGCTGCTGCGAAAGCGAAGGGCGCGCAGTTGAGGACCTTCTTGCTCGCCGATCACGGATTGACGCTGTACTCGAACGGTATCGTGGCTGCCGACGACTATCTGGCGAAGAACCATGACCTCGTGAAGCGCTTTGTGCACGCGAGCCTGCGCGGGTGGCAATTCGCGCTTAGAAACCCAAAGAAGGCCGCCGAGGACCAGGTGAAGTTCGTCCCGACCCTTGATCCAGCTAAGAGCGTCGCCGAGCTCGGCGTCGTCAAGAATCTCGCCGTCACGCCATATGTCGAGAAGCACGGTCTTGGCTCGTTCGACCCCGCTGAGATGAAATCGAGCCTCGACTTCATGGTGAAATACGTCGGCGTTGGCGCCAAGCCGCCGGCCGCGACGGACCTCTACGCGACAGGCTTCCTGCCCGCGACGCCGATTAAGCCCTGACGTAACGACAATAATGGAGCAGTCCAATCAACCTCCGGGGCGGCGTCAGCCCGACGCCGCTCCGACGTTCGGCCATTTCAGGAATGTCCGTCAGCAATTTCGGCTTTCCGCGCATACGAACTTCGTGGCAATCGAGGATATCTCGTTCGACCTCAAAGCCGGATCGTTTGTGAGCCTGTTGGGTCCGAGCGGGTGCGGCAAGACAACATTTCTCAAGATCGCAGGCGGTCTGATCCGCGCCAGCAGCGGCGTCATCCAGATCAATGGACACGACGTCACCGAGCCGCACGCTGATTTCGGAATGGCGTTCCAGCAGCCGAACCTCATGCCATGGCGAACCGTGCTGAAGAACGTTCTGTTTCCAATGGAGTTGAGAGGCGATACCGGTGCGGGAGTCAGGCGGCGGGCAAGAGACCTCCTCAAGCTTGTCGGTCTCGAAGGATTTGAGGACTACTATCCCGCCCAGCTATCGGGCGGAATGCAGCAGCGTGTTGCGCTTTGCCGTGCGCTTGTGCACGAGCCAAAACTGCTGCTGATGGACGAGCCGTTCGGCGCGCTCGATGAGCTCACACGCATGGAGATGCAGGATCTTCTGCTCGATATCCGCGCGAAGACGAGTGCCACCATCATGTTCGTGACGCACAGTATCGCCGAGGCCGTCTATCTGTCGGATGTGGTGGTCGTCTTCTCCAAGCGGCCGGCAGTCATCGCTGACTACATTGATGTATCTCTGGCCTATCCACGGTCAGCCGAGATTCGTTATTCCGCGGAGTTTACGGAGCTCGAGCATCGCGCCGGCCGCGCTCTGGGAATCACGCAATGACCGGGTCGGCGCATCGGTTGATCTATCCGCTTGTCGGCTTTTGCGTGATCGTGATTCTGTGGCAGGGCTACGTCGAGTTCGCGCACGTCAGCAAGATCGTGCTGCCGAGCCCGGCGGATATCCTGCAGGTGTCTTGGCAAAGATCCGATTTGCTATTGCGTGAAACGGTGCCGACGACGCTCGAAAGTCTGTACGGATTTGCGCTGGCCGTCGTCATCGGCATTCCACTAGCGGTTTGCGTCGTGAATTCGCGCATTCTCAACCTGGCGCTCTATCCGATCCTGATCGCGACCCAATCTGTGCCGAAGGTGGCGATTGCACCCATCATCCTGGTCTGGTTTGGCCTGGGGATGCAATCAAAGCTGGCGATCGCATTCCTGGTCGCGTTCTTTCCAATCGTGGTCGATACCGCGACAGGCTTGCAGGCGACGCCGGCCGGGCTGATGGAACTGGCCCGCTCGCTAAAGGCGTCACGCTGGCAGACCTTCTGGAAGGTCCAGTTCCCCGCGGCGCTGCCGTTCATCTTCTCCGGCGCAAAAGTGGCGGTCACCCTCGCCGTGATCGGCGCCGTCATCGGAGAGTTCGTCGGATCGGTCAACGGCCTCGGCAACCTGCTGCTCTCGGCGAATTCACAGTTAGACGGGCCGTTGGCCTGGGCCGCGCTTGTTTGGTTGAGCGTGCTCGGAATTGTGCTTTTTCTAGCGGTGGTCCTGGCTGAGCGGCTGCTGATGCCTTGGGCGCCCGCGGCGCATCACTGATCCTCCAGAGATAGGGTTCGTTGCCGGCGAATGCTTGAGGCGCTGGCCCTCGCCGAATACGATACTCGTCACTCTTTTTTATTTGCTGGTTGGCGATCACCACGCTTGCTTGATATCGATCCAGCACACGCCACGCTGTTGCAGAAAGTACGCGAAGAATGTCTCGTTTAGCCGTCACCGTCGGCACGATCTCTCTGAAAAATCCAATCATTGCCGGATCTGCCGAGCACCTCATAGAGCCGGACGGCATTCGCCGCATGTTGCGCGCCGGCGCGGCTGCCGTGGTCGTCAAATCAACGAACGAAACGGAGCGCGGCCGGGATCAGCTTCAGAGGGCCGAATACATGCTGCTCGACGATACATGGCGTGAGATTGCCTGGACGCCGGATGCCCCGTCCACCGCCTTCATTGCGTGCCGCTCCGGGCTGACACCGCAGCGCTTCGACGCCTGGCTCGATCAGGCGGCACAACTCGATCGCGAAGCAAAGATGATGGATGCCTGCGTGGTCGCGAGCCTGATCGTCGCCGATATCGATCGGACCGTCGCGATGGCGAAGCAGGTCGAACAGACCGGTTTGCGTGTGCTCGAGCTCAATATCGGGACACCTTATGCCAGCCAGGCAAGAGGCGTTGTGTCGACCGAGCTCGAGCCCGAACGAGTCCTCAATATCGTGTCCATGGTGCGTGCAGCCATCAAAATTCCGCTCTGGGTCAAGATCACCGGACAAAGCGAGCGTGTTCCTGACCTCGCCGACGCAGCCTTCCGTGCAGGCGGCGAGGCGGTCGTGATGGCTGGCCGGCTGCTCGGGCTTATTCCCGACATTGAAACAATGCAGCCGTTTCTGGGAACCGCTCTGGGGGTCGGTGGCTACTGGAGTCTCCCGCTGACGTGTTACTGGCTTGCCTTGTCGAGACAGCAGCTTGGGCCGGACAAGCCGCTGATTGCTACGAATGGCGCCCGCAATGGCCTCGATGTCGTCCGTATGATGCTGGCTGGCGCTGCCGCGGTGGAGATGGCATCGGCCGTGATGCTGCGCGGCTCGCCTGTGATCGCGTCGGCGTTAGCCGACATCGAGGCTTACCTGCAACGCAAGGGATTAACGGCAGGCGGTCTTGTCGGGCTTGCGGCTGATCGGCGGAAGACATTCGCCGAAATGCCATTGCGAACGGACAACTGGAAAAAATACGTTGCCGAAATTTAAAGATCGTCGCGATCAGCGCGCGGATCGGGTTGTCCGCCCGGACGTTGACGGCCTGTCTGCGTTGCGCCCGTGACCAAGCTTGCGGGAGATTTGCCTCGCAGCTTCCGCGAGAAGAGTGACGTCGGACTGCCTCGGCTTTTCGGGCAGAAACTGAATCAGGCCGACAATAGCGATTGCGGCGACGCAGACGTTGCGTGCGTCGAAGATGGGGGCGGCGACTGCATTGAGCCCCAGGGCGACCTCTTCGGGCGCCGAAGCATAACCGAGACGAACGATCTCCCGCAGCTCATGTTCAATCTTGCGGGGGGACACCAGGGTCTTTTCGGTGAAACGCTGAAGAGGCCGGCTGAGGATGCGATCCCGGAACGGGCGAGGGGCGAAAGCGAGCATCAGCTTGCCCTGAGCCGAGGCATGAAAGGCGAGTTCGCTGCCTGGGCGCACCCCGATCTCGATCGGGGACGTGCTCGGCAGCTTGGCCAGAACCAGCACGCCACGCGGCGTCATTTCAGAGAGCACGACAGGTTGATCGAGCGCGTCGCGCAGTTGCCGCATCGGACCTTCGGCCAAATTCGCCACATCCGTATCTGGCGCATGTTTGGCGAGCAGCCGGCTTTTCGGCCCGATCGTGTAGCGCGCCGTCGATGAGTTTTGCGCCAGGTAGCCTCGTTCGACGAGCGTCTGAAGGTGCCGATGCACTGATCCTTTGGTGACGTTCAACCGCTGCGCGATCTGCGTCACGCCTAGTTCATCGGCGGAAAATGCGACTGTTTCCAGCACGTCGATCACGAGCTGGACGGAGCGCACGCCGCCTGATTCCGGATTGCTCATACCGTCGCGGCTTCACCGTTCGCGAGCGCGAAACAGCGCTGCAGGGGCGCCCATCCGTGCCATGATGTCAGGTGACTTTCGTTTGACATTCCACTCGGACCTCCATTACGCTTGCATGAAACACTGTTTTGTCCTCGCGAACAACTGGTTTCAAGCCGGGCGATGAGGGCGATTTTGAAACCGTGAGGAGGACATGGCAGGGCCATCTAATGCTCACGTCGAGCGGCGCATCGATGCGTTGCTGAAGGGCGCAATTGATCCTCACGTTCATAGCGGGCCGTCGATCGCGGCGCGCGGCGTGGACCACGTTGAATTGCTGCAGCAGGCGTCGCAGGCGGGCTTCGCCGCGGTGGTGACCAAGGATCACGACTACAGCGGCGTCATGACTGCCGCCCTGATCAGGAAGCACTTCCCGGAACTCAAGACGAGGATCTATTCGAGCATTGTGCTCAACAATGTGGTGGGCGGCCTTAATCCTTACGCGGTCGAGCACACCGCGGCGCTCGGCGGCAAGATTGTCTGGTTGCCGACGCTCGCTGCGGAAAACCATTTGCGCTGGCAGGCTCAGGCACAATGGACGCATCCGGCCTCGACCGACAGGATGCGGCCGGTGACGCCGGTCAAGGTTCTCAACGACGACAAGTCGGTGCGTGACGACGCCAAGGAGATTCTTGATATCGTCGCCAAGAACGACATGGTCCTGGCCAGCGGCCATCTCCATGTCAGCGAGACATGGATAGTGTTCGAGGAAGCGCAGCGCCGCGGCGTCAAGCGCCTCGTCTTTACGCACCCGGAAGACATTGTCGATGCCTCGCTGAACGACGTGAAGGGCATCGCGACAATGGGCGCTTTCGTCGAGCATTCGCTGTGCATGTTCCTCAATGGCAGCAAATTCAAGAGCTGTGAGGAGGAGGATCTTCGCAAGCAGATCGACGCAGCCGGCCCTGACAAGACGATTCTCTGCTCGGACCTCGGTCAGGTTGGTACGTTCAGTCCGCTTGAAGGATTCCGCAGGGGCATCAAGCTCTGCATGGATCTCGGCTACGATGACGAGGACATCCGCAAGATGGTCTCGACCAATGCAGCGCGTGCGCTCGGCATCGACGCGGATGTCGCTGCCGCCCGTTCCGAACCGGCAAAGAATTGACGGGTCAGCAAGCTTTGCGCCGCCGGCCAAGAATGAGAGTTTAGGGAGATTGTGAATGTATGACGCAACCGACCCGCGGGCCAAGCTTGCTCCGGCAGCGACGAAAGCGGCGCTCACAGGCCCGTTCGGCCCGGCTGAATACCTCCGGTTCTACGAAGAACCGCCACAGGAAGACGGCCCGGCGGGCAGGAGCTGGTACGGCCGCGGCCAGAATTTCGTCTTTGTCTACACCGAGGGCAAGAAAGATGGGGTGCTTGTCCGAGAGGATCAGCCCGATGAGTACGCGGTCCTGCTTTCCGACCCCGACGTCGCGGTCGAAATCACCACCGTGGACGGCACCCGGCGGGTGAATGGCCGTCATTTGGCGTTTGTGCCGCCCGGCCGCTCGAGCATCAAGATCGTCGAGCCAGGGCGCATCTATCGTATCTTCACGACGCGTTCGGCCGATCTCGCGGCGAAATGCTCGAATGCCGGCTCTTATGCCCAAGCGAAGCCCTACGTCGCTCCGTTGCAGGATTGGCCTACGCCGAAAGATGGCTTCAAGCTGCGCATCTACAGCCTCGATGTCCCGCCGGAACCCGGCCGCTTTGGTCGAATCTGGCGCTGCACGACCATCATGGTGAACTATCTCGACGGCTATCACGGGCCGCGCGATGCGACCAAGCTATCGCCTCACCATCACGACGATTTCGAGCAATGCTCGCTCGCGGTTGAGGGTGACTTCATACATCATCTGCGGTGGCCGTGGGTAGTCAACAAAAAGAACTGGCGTGCCGATGATCACGAGCTCTGCAAGACGCCGTCCATCTGCGTTATCCCGCCGCCGTCGATCCACACGACCGAGGCGTGCGGCAGCGGCTTCAATCAGCTCGTCGACATTTTCTGTCCGCCGCGGCTCGACTTCTCGCAGAAGCCAGGCTGGATTCTGAATGCCAACGACTATCCGATGCCATGACCGGCAGGGACACCGCAAACGGCAAAGGACCGTCAAGGATGAACGCTGTTTCCACCTTCCGGCAACGGATGCACGCCGGCGACAAGCTTGTCGGTGCATTCCTCAAGACTCCGACCAGTCACGCGACCGAGATTCTCGGCGATCTTGGCTACGACTTCGTCGTCATCGATCAGGAGCATGCCCCGTTCGACCGCACGACGAGCGATATCGCTTTGCTCGCCGCAAAAGCGCATGACGTTCCGGCGCTGGTTCGCGTTCCGGGCGCCGACGCCCTTCTCTCGGTCCTCGATTGCGGAGCGGCTGGCGCGCTCGTGCCGCACGTCAAGAGCGCGGCCCAGGCCCACGAGATTGCGGCGATGTTCCGGTATCGCGGAGGTAGCCGCGGCTTTGCGACCAGTACGCGAGCGGGCCGCTACACGGCCGTGCCGATGTGGCAACATATTGCGGACTCGGACGCGCGAATGGTCTTCGTTGCGCAAATCGAGGATCCAGTTGCCCTCGATGACATCGATGCGATTGCCGCCGTCGATGGCGTCGACTCCCTGTTCATCGGGAGAGGCGATCTGACTGCGGCCTTTGGCGACGACTCGAAGGATCCGCCGGAGGTTCGTCGCGCGGTCGAGCGCATCGCGGAAGCCGCGCGTAAGGCTAAGAAACCTATCAGCGTCTACGTCGGGAACGCAACCGAAGCTGCGTGGCTCAACACGCTCGGCGCTTCGGTCTTCGTGCTATCGTCGGATCAGGGGTTCCTGCGCCAAGCCGCCGCTGCCGGCTTACGCGACGTTCGCGATAAGGTGGGAGTAGCGCGCGCCTGATCTGCTCAAGACAATCGACATAATCCATCAATTAAGGGAGGAAATGATGGGACCACGTAAAATACTCGTTTTGGCTGCATTGCTGGCGGTGACGCCCGCACTGCCGGCCTCGGCGCAGGATATTGTCATTGGCTCATCGCTGGGCCTGACAGGGTATGGCTCGATCACGGATGGCCATTGGCGTGACGGGCTGATGATTGCAATCGACGCCGTCAACGAGAAAGGCGGCGTGCTCGGCAAGAAGTTGAAGCTGGTCTACGAGGACAACAAGTCGACGCCGCAACAGGCCGTAGTCGTCTATCGAAAGATGATGAGCGAGGACAAGGCGGTCGCCTTCGACAGCGGCTGCATCTCCGCCGGCAATTTCGCTGCGGCGAGCTTCGTCAGCAAGGCCAAGCTGCCGATGTTTTTGTGCTCAATTCTGCCGCGCCTGCCCGACGAGCAGAAATGGGCCTTCAGCTTCCTGCCGCCGCCCAAGTTTGAAGTCGACGCGCGCTACGAATATCTGAAGAACAAGACCGATATTCGTAAGGTAGGCATTCTGGGCGACCCGAGTCCCTACGGCATGATCATGCGTAATATCGCCGTGGCGGAAGCCAAGAATTACGGCATCGACGTGGTCGCCAACGAGTCCTATCAGCAGGAAGACTCGGATTTCAGCGTTCAGATCGGCCGTATCAACTCGGCGGGCGCTGGCGCGATCATCATGATTGGCCAGGGCAACGCCGTGATTACGACGGCGAACAACATCAAGCAACTCGGTCTCAACAAGCTTCTGCTGATGTCGAGCATCAACGAGCGTGATCTCGTTCTCTCGGCCGGAAAAATCCTCGGAGAGCAGTTCATGTTTCCCGCGCCGCTCATTCAGGTCGCGCAGGACGATCCAAGCGTCATCACCAACCCGAAGACCCGCGCCGCCGCGGACGAGTTTTTCAAGCGGATGAAGGCCAAGTATGGCGATATCGATCCGGCACAGTCGTCGCGTGCGTGGGATTCTCTCATGATGATGGTCGAGGCGATGAAGACGGCCAAGACGACCGACGGAGAGGCCGTTCGTGACGCGTTCGAAAAGATCGGCCCCTACGACGGCGCCGGTGCCTCCTATGACTTTTCGGCTACCCAGCACGTTGGCGTGACGAAAAATCCGTATCAGATGGCTCATGTCGTGAACGGCAAGATCGCGTTCAAGAAATGACGCCGGCGGATTGCCCGATGCCGTCCCTGATCGAAGTCGAGGGGCTTTCAGCAAGCTACGGCCATGTCGCGGCCCTGAAGCCCGTCGATCTTCGCGTTGAGGAAGGTGAGTTCGTCACTGTGCTCGGACCGAATGGCGCGGGGAAAACAACGCTTCTCCGCGCCATTTCCCGGCTCGTCGCCAGCCAGGGACGCGTCAGCTTCAAGGGGCAAAACATCTCCGGCCTGTCGACGCACCGTCTCGCCAAGCTCGGCATCATCATGGTGCAGGAGGGCCGGGGCCTGTTCGGTGAAATGACCGTGTACGAAAACCTGCTGCTTGGCGCCTACAATCTTGGCAGTGAGATAGAAAAGGTCGAGGGTCGTTTCGAGCAGGTGTTCGGCCTGTTTCCGAGATTGCGCGAACGGGCGAGCCAGGTCGCAGCGTCCATGTCTGGTGGCGAGCAGCAGATGCTTGCCGTCGGGCGCGCGTTGATGGCGGGCCCCAAGCTTCTGATGCTCGACGAACCGTCGCTCGGCCTCGCGCCCAAGGTCGCGGCGGAGATTCTCGATACGTTGGGCGAGCTCAACCGTAACGGTCTCGGCATTCTTCTGGTCGAGCAAAAGGCTCCGCTCGCGCTCAAGCTTGCGCGGCGTGTTTATGTTCTTTCTTCGGGCAGCGTTCGGGCGGAATTGCCCGCGAACGAGATCAAATCGCACCATGACCTCGCGCGATACTATTTTCACTAGGCTCGGCCGTTACGGCTATTTCGCCGTCGGTGGCGCGATCTTCTTCGCGCTGCTGTTCGCTTTCGTCTTTGTTCGGGGCGGTTATCTGCTGACGGTCATGCAACTCGCGATGATCTATGGCGTGTTCTGCATCGGTCTGAATTTTTTCATGGGCTATACCGGGCAAGCTTCGTTCGGCCAGAATGCCTTCGCGGCACTTGGCGGCTACGGCACCGCTGTCTTGTGCGTCCAGTTCGGCTGGGAGCCCGTCTTCGCTCTCATCGCATCAATGGCGATCGCCGGCATTGCCTCGGTTATCGTCGGCTACCCGACGCTGCGCCTGCGCGGTCACTATCTGGCGATGGCGACCTTTGCTCTCGGTCTCATCACCTACGATATTTCGGTGCAATGGACGAGCGTGACCCAGGGCTACATGGGCTACTCCGGCATTCCGCCGCTCGGCATCGGCCCGTTCACGATCGAGGACGAGCGCATGAAGCTCGTCTGCCTGATGGTGATCCTGCTGTTCGGCCTTTGGGTTTCCGGCCGGCTGCGGAATTCCCGCTTCGGCCGCGCGCTGCGGGCGATCTCGACCAGCGAGTTGGGCGCCGCCGCCCTTGGCATCAACGTCGCGCGATACAAGCTCGCTGCATTCGTCATTGCCGCCCTGTACGCTTCGGCGTCAGGATCGCTGTTCGCGCATGTGGTCGGCTTCATCAGCCCGGAAGTGTTCGGGCTGCAGATGGTCGTCGTGACATTCACGATGCTTTACGTGGGTGGTGTCGGCACCGTGCTCGGCCCGGCGGTCGGCGCCATCATCGCCTCGCTGCTGCCGGAGATCGTGCGCAGCACTGGCCGTTTTCAGGACATCGCCTATGCCTTGGCCCTGATCGTGATGCTCATCTATGTGCCGAAGGGCTTGTCTGCACTGGGGGGGCTCGGCCGGTCGCGCGTTGCCGAGCCGGGCGCGGGGAGCTGAGCCATGGCGTTTCTTTCGGTGCGCAATCTGACCAAACGCTTCTCCGGATTGACCGCCAACAACGACATCAGCCTGGATGTCCCGGAAGGCAGCCTGTTTGCCGTCATCGGACCGAACGGCGCCGGCAAGACGACATTTTTCAACATGGTGTCGGGCTTTCTTGCGCCGACGGCGGGGACGATCGAGTTCGCCGGCACGGACGTCACCAGGATGCGGCAGGACAAGATTGCTGCGATGGGACTGATACGGACCTTTCAGCTCGTTCAGATGTTCCAGGGCATGTCCGTGGCCGAGAATGTCGAAGTCGGATGTCATCTGCGGACGCGCGGCGGGGTCGGCTCGGCGCTGGTGCGGCCTCCCTGGCTGCGCCGGCAGGAGGCGGAACTGCGCGCGAAGGCGCACGAGCTGCTCGGCTTCGTCGGTCTCGGCGCACAAGCGAAAATGAGCGCCGAGTTGCTGCCTTATGGGCAGCAGCGGTTGCTTGAGGTCGCGCGCGCCATGGCCGCGGAGCCGCGCCTGCTGCTGCTCGACGAGCCGGCCGCGGGCCTCAACGCTCACGAGACCGACGCGCTCGCCGCCGTCATCCAGCAGATCAACGCGCGCGGCGTCACCGTGCTTCTGATCGAGCACGACGTCGGGCTGGTGACACGGATCGCGCACCGGATCGCCGTGCTCGATTTCGGTTGCAAAATCGCCGAGGGCACCCCCGATGAAATCAAGCGGCATCCTGACGTGATCGCCGCCTATCTCGGCACGGAGACCACGGATGCCTAGCGCGATTGAGCTCATTCAAAGCCTCGTCAATGGCGTCGGCATCGGGCTGGTCTACGGCCTCATCGCGATCGGGTTCTGCGTTATTTACAACGCAAGCGGCATCGTGAACTTCGCGCAAGGCGTGTTCGTGATGCTTGGCGGCATGTTCGCGTACAGCTTTCTCGTGGGCATGAAGTTGCCGCTGGCGCTGGCGGCTGCGATCAGCATCGCGCTGGTCGCTGTAGTCGGTGTGCTTGTGCAGATCGCAGTCATCAGACCGATGTGGAAACGCAAGGCACCGATGTTCGCCATCATCCTGGCGACGCTCGCAGTGCAACTGCTGATCGAGCAGATCGTGATCCTGACGCTAGGCGATCAACCGCGCACCTATCCGGAGTTTACGTCCGGCGGTCCGCTCAAGATCGGCCAAGTCGCCATCGGCTACCAGTTGTTTTGGGTGCTCGGTTGTGGCGCGCTCATGGTCGGGTTGCTGACCCTGTTTTTCAACAAGACACGCGTCGGCCGGGCGTTGCGCGCCTGCTCGCAGAATCGCGAGGCGGCGGCGCTGCTCGGCATACCGGTCGGCTCCATGCTGGTGCTGTCGTTTGCGTTGAGCGCGGCTCTCGGCGCCGCCGCCGGCATCCTGATCACGCCGATGCAATACACGTCTTACAGCATCGATGGCCCGTTCGGAGTCAGCGGCTTCATCGCGGCGATCATCGGCGGGTTCGGCAGCGCGCCGGCCGCGCTCGCGGGAGGCATCCTGCTCGGCGTCGTGCAATCGGCTGCGATCGTCGTATTCGGTGCCGGTTACAAGAACGTTATCGCGCTCACCGTTCTGCTGATCGTCCTCCTGTTTTTCCCGAAAGGCCTGTTCGGCGGCCTCGCCAAACGAGCCTGACCGACGGCAATGCCATTCTTCGCAGGAGACTGGTGATGCACGCGTTGTTTGTTTACGCGCATCCGGAGCCGACCTCTTTTACGGGCGCGCTGAAAGACGCCGGTGTTGCTGCGCTTCGACAGGCCGGCCACACTGTCGAGGTTTCCGATCTTTACGCCGAAAATTTCAATCCCGTGGCAGGACGGCACGACTTCACGTCCGTCGCGGATGTGACGCGCTTTCACTATCAGACTGAGCAGGCCCATGCGCAGGAGGCACAAGGCTTTGCTTCCGATCTTGTGCGCGAACAGCAACGCTTTCTGAAAGCGGACCTTATCGTCTGGCTCTATCCCATCTGGTGGGGCGGCATGCCGGCCATTCTGAAAGGCTGGTTCGATCGGGTGCTTGCCTTCGGCTTTGCCTACGCGGAGGGACGCCGCTTCGACAGCGGGTTCTTTCCCGGCAAGCGCGGTCTCCTTTGCCTCAGCACCGGTGGGACACGGCAGCGGTTTTCCGCCGACGGCGTTTTCGGCGACATCCATACGGTGCTGTGGCCGGCGCAACGTTTGATGATCGAGTATCTCGGCATGGATGCGCTCGAACCCTTTGTCGCTTACGCGGCGCCACGCGTCGATGCCGAAGGCCGCGAAGCCTATCTGCGGCAATGGCAAGCCCGTCTGCGCGAGGTCGCAGGGCCGTGCGCCGGCGATTTGACGCGCGCAAGGCAATTTATATCAGGGAAATAGAGCATGACTGACGGCCATCTGAACGCATCCGGCGCGCATCCGTTGAGCGGCAAGGTCGTGCTTGTCACCGGCGGATCGCGCGGCATCGGGGCGGCCATCGCGAAGCGTTTTGCGTCGATTGGCGGTCGCGTCGCTATCGGCTGTCGTAGCGAGAGTTCAGCTAAAACTGTGCTTGACGGTATTGCGGCGACGGGGGCTGAGGGCGCCGCTTTTGCTGGGGACGTTGCGAGCCCCGCGGCCGCTCGGGAGATGGTTGAGCAAGTCGTCGCGCGCTTTGGCCATATCGACGTCCTGGTGAACTGCGCCGGCGTCTCGGAACACCGGTCTTTCGAGACGAGCGATTCTGATTTCTTTCACCGGATCTTCGATACCAACGTTCTGGGCACCGTTTCCGTTACCCAGGCGGCGCTGCCGCATTTGACCGCGCCTGGGGGCCGCATCATCAATTTCTCATCCGGCCTTGCCACGCGGCCGATTCCGAAAAGCTCCATCTATGCGGCATCCAAGGCTGCGGTCGCGGCGCTTTCACATGCTCTCGCCAAGGAGTTTGGCCCGCGCGGCATCACCGTCAATACGATTGCACCCGGCGTCATCGAGACGGATATGACGGCGAAAACCCTGGTTGAGCGCGGTTCAAGCATTGTCGCGATGACGCCGCTCGGGCGTATCGGTCAGCCTGACGATATCTCGGGCGTCGCCCTGTTCCTGGCATCGCCTGACGCCGGCTGGCTCACGGGCCGGACATTCATCGTCGATGGCGGCGTGAGCTGATTAGGCCCGATGTAAACGGCAGAAAAGGAGATATTCATGCAACAGGCGCAAACAGCCGTTTCCAGCAACGGTCATCGCAAGGAGGAGGTGGACAGGCTCCTCGTCGGCGCGGTCGATCTGCATTGCCATAGCGGCCCAGCCGCGATGCCGCGCATCCTCGACCATCACGAAGCCATGATGGACTGTGCAGCGGCCGGGTTTCGCGCGCTGGTTTACAAGGATCACTTCTATCTCGGCACGGCTCACGCGATTCTTTTGGAGAAGCTGTTTCCCGATACCGGCGTGCGGCTTTTCTCGGGGATTGCGTTGAACAACGCGGTCGGCGGCATCAATCCGCACGCCGTCGATCACGCCGCCAAACTCGGCGCGAAGATTGTCTGGATGCCGACCCTGTCGGCCGAAAATCATATCGCGCAGGCGTCTGGGCAGGCGAAGTCGTTTCCAAAAACCTCGCAGAAGATGCTTGACCCGATCCCTCTCAGCGCGCTCGACGCGAACGGGGAGGTCAGCGATGCGACCAAGCAGGTCCTCGACCTGATTGCGGAGGCCGACATCATCCTGGCTGGCGGCCACCTGCCGGCCGGAGAGCTTTTTCTTGTGTTTGAGGAAGCGCGCCGGCGCGGGGTCAAAAAGATGATCGTCAACCATCCCACTTACGTCGTCGGCTGCAGCGACGACGACATTCGCGGATTGGTGTCGCTCGGCGCCTTCATGGAGCATTCGATCTGCATGTTCGTTGAAGGTCGCTCGAAGAAATACGAGCCGGACAAGCTGGCGCATCTCATCGAAGTTGCGGGCGTCGATCGGACCTTGTTATGTTCCGATCTCGGGCTGGTGGGGTCGCCGCGTCCGGTCGACGGGTATCGCGCGATTGTCGAAATTCTGCTCGGCTTGCAGATTCCCGGGACTGACATCCGAAAACTGATCGGGTCGAACGCGGCGGCGTTGCTGAATCTCCCCGAGGAATAGGACGGGAGCACAAGGACAGCGGCGGCTTCATATCTTGGCCAGAGGCAAAAGTTCCACTAGGCTGCAGGACGAGCGGGCATGACGTGTTTTGACAGCGCTTGCTGAGGATCGTGCGTCGGGGCTACAGGACTCAAGGTGGCATGAATTCAGCGGCGCCGTCTGGGCGTGCGAGCTCAAGAATTGGAGTCGATGTCGGCGGGACCTTTACCGACGTCGTTTTGGCGCTGTCCGACGGCCGCATCTACGTCAACAAGACGACAACCACGCCGGACGATCCAGGAGAAGGAGTCGTTGCGGGCATCGCCTCGATCTTGCGTGAGGCAGGTGTCCGTCCAAGCGACATTGCCGAAGTCGTGCACGGCACGACGGTCGCGTCCAACACGATCCTGCAAAAAATCGGCGCGCGCACAGGCCTTCTGACCACGCGCGGTTTTCGTGACGTGCTCGAGATCGGCCGCATCCGCACGCCCGACATGTTCAATCTCGCCTGGCGAAAACCGGAGCCGCTGGTGCCGCGCCGGTGGCGCCTTGAAGTCATCGAACGGATCGGCGCGGACGGAGGGGTCGTTGCGCCTCTTGATGAATCGTCGGTCCGGCGCGCCGCAGACAAATTTCTGAAGGAAGGCGTCGAAGCGGTCGCCATCTGCTTCATCAATTCGTATGTGAACGATGCTCACGAGCGCCGCACCGCGGATATTCTTCGTGGATATGCGCCGTCGCTGCTCGTCACGGCGTCCTGTGAAGTCTTGCCCGAGATCAAGGAATACGAGCGCACGTCGACGGCCGTGGTGAATGCCTATCTGTTGCCCGCCATGCGGGGATATCTGTCCAGGCTGACGGAGAGGCTCTCGAGGATCGGTCTCAACGCGCCGGTTCAGGTGATGGCATCGAATGGCGGCATGGTCGGGCTGCTTACCGCGAGGGAGCGGCCGGTGTATGCGGTCGGCTCCGGTCCGGCCGGTGGTGTGACCGGCGCGGCTCGGCTGGGCCCTGCGATCGGATCGGACAATCTCATCGTCTTCGACATGGGGGGAACGACCGCCAAAGCCGCGATCGTCGAAGCGGGCGAGCCCCAGGTGGTCACGGAATATGAGTTTCGGGACGGCATCTCGACTCCGTCGCGCTTCGTCAAAGGCGCGGGATACATGCTGAAGGTGCCTTCGATCGATATCGCCGAAGTCGGGTCGGGCGGTGGGTCGATTGCGCGAATCGATGCCGGCGGTCTTCTGGTGGTCGGTCCGGAGAGCGCCGGTGGGGATCCCGGACCTGCATGCTATGGACGGGGCACCGAGCGGCCGACCGTGACCGACGCCAATATGGTGTTGGGTTTTCTCAATCCACGCGGATTGGCCGGTGGCTCGCTGGCCGTGAACGCGGAATTGTCGCGCTTGGCCGTCGACAATCACATTGCACGGCCGCTTGGCCTCACAATTGAGGATGCAGCACACGGCATCCGGCAAGTCGCCAACGTCAACATGGCGCGCGCTATAAGGGCGGTCACGATCGAGCGCGGCAAAGATCCGCGCGACCTTGCCTTGATGGCGTTCGGCGGCGGCGGACCTTTGCACGCTGTCGATGTGGCTCAGCTTCTCGGTATCCGGCGTGTCGTTATCAGTCCGGTGTCCGGGGTATTTTCCGCCGCAGGCATGCTGGCCGCGGAATCGATGCACGAGTTCGTCCGGCCATTTCTCACCCTTCTGGCCAATGTTCCGGGCGACGCTGTCCAGAGTGCGATGCGGAACATAGCGGATGAGGGACGCGCGGCGCTTGCCGGGGAAGGATATAACCGCGACGCAGTGCAATTCCGTTACGCCGCCGACGTGCGCTATGCCGGCCAGTCGTCGCAAATTACCGTTCCGATCGCGGACGCCTACGACGCCACTGCTTTGAATAATGCTTTCGAACGCCTGTATTTCGAGACGTTCGGCTACGTCGCCGAAGGCGAGCCGATCGAGCTTGTCAACCTGCGGCTTTCCGCGATCGGCACCGCTACCAGCCGGCTGGTATTTGGCAACCTGAGTCTCGATGCGCGTGCGCTGGCCGGAGAGAGCGGCGAGCGAATGGTGACATTCGGGCGCGGGTCGCCGCGGATTCCGACGCGTCTCGTGCCGCGGTCGGCAGTGGAGCAGGGACCGATTGCTGGTCCTGCCGTCATCGAGAGCTATGACACGACGGTGGTCGTCCCGCCGCGTTGCACCGCGCGGGCGGCGGGCGGCGGTTGCATCGCGATCGATATGGAATAGCCATGGCTGAAGCACCATACGCGCTCGACGATCCGATCACCTTCGCCGTTATCAAGAACGCGATGGATGCGATCGTCGACGAGGTCGCCTACACCGTCATCCGCACGGCGCGATCCGAGATCGTCAAGGACGTGATGGATTACTCGGCCGCTATTTGCGACGCCAAGGGCGAAATGGTGGCGCAGGCCAAGACCATTGCCCAACACCTCGGCGCCATTCCCGAGGCGATGGCGGCCGTGCAGGCGAAATGGGGTGGCCAGCTCGCGGACGGCGATGCCGTCATCATGAACGACCCTTATTCAGGCGGCATGCATCTGCCCGATATCTTCATGTTTTATCCGATCTTCGATGGCGGCGAGATTCTCGCCTGGTCAGTGGTCATCTGTCACCACACCGACGTCGGCGGCCGGGTCCCAGGATCGAACGCCGCCGACAGCACCGAGATTTATCAAGAAGGGCTTCGTATCCCGCCGCTTAAGCTGTTTCATCGCGGCGCAATCGACGAGACGCTGGAGGCCCTGATCGGACTCAACGTCCGCGTACCTGACCGTGTTATCGGCGATCTGCGGGCGCAATATGCAGCCTGTCGGGTCGGCGCACGGGAAATCGGCAAGCTCGTGTCCCGCTACGACGCGCCGATGATGCGATCGTATCTGGCTGCGCTTTTGGATTACGCGGAACGAATGGCGCATGCCGAAATCGCGACGTGGCCTGAGGGGACCTATCGCTTTACCGATTATATCGACAGTGACGGGCTGTCGGATGATCCGGTTCCGCTTTCTGTTGCCATCACCGTGCGCGGCAACGGCACGTTGAACGTCGACTGGAGCGGCTCGTCCAGGCAAGTGCGCGCCGCGATCAACTCGACGTTGTCATTTACCAAATCGAATACGTTTCTGAGCGTCCGGTGCGCGCTGCGCGGCGATATCCCGAACAACGCCGGCGTGTTCCGCTGCATCCAGGTTTCGGCACCGGAAGGCAGCGTCCTCAATCCGATCGCGCCGGCCCCGGTCGCGGCGCGGGCGCTGACCGGCTATCGCGTCATGGATACGATGTTTGGCGCGCTCGCACAGATCGTGCCGCACGTCATCCCCGCTGCGGGGGAAGGCGGCAACACCGTCGTTTGTTTGGGCGGGCGTCATCCGGACAATCGCCCCTTCATTATCGTGGACATGATCAGCGGATGCTGGGGCGGCCGGCCGGACCAGGACGGCATCGAGGCGATTACCAACCCGTCGCAGAATCTCTCGAACACGCCGGTCGAGGTTCTGGAGCGTCAGCATCCGGTGAGAATTGAGGACTACGCGCTCGTCCCGGATTCCGGCGGGGCAGGCCGCTTTCGCGGCGGGCTTGCCTTGCGCCGGTCGTATCGCTTGCTCGCTGACGAAGCGGTGATGCAATTACGAGCCGACCGCCTGCGCTTTGCGCCCTACGGCCTCGATGGCGGCGATCGCGGCGCGCCGGCCGGCAACTGGCTCGGCGAGGATGAAGCGAAGCGCGCTATTCCCGGCAAGGTGACGATGACCGTGCGACGCGGTGATTTGCTGACCCATCATCAGGCCGGCGGGGGCGGTCACGGCGACCCCTTCAAGCGTGATCCCGAAGCCGTAGCCCGCGATGTCTGGAACGAGAAAGTGACGCCGCTGGCGGCGAGAGAGCGATACGGCGTTTCCGTCGATGCCGATGGAAAGATCGACACGGCGGAGACCGGACGTCTCCGAATTGACGGTCACTCGACTTCGAGGTGAACGATCCGCATATGCCGGGCTTTGAGTTCGGCAATGATCATCGGCAACAGCACCACGGTGTTCTTCTGACTGTCGTGCAGCAGAATGATGCCGCGATCCTGTCGGTCAAGTAATGCCTTGAGACGATCGAACGTCGCAGGCGCGGGCTGGCCGCGCCAGTCGGCGGGGCTCATGTTGGTATTCACGACCGTGCCGTCATGGGAATGCACGAAGTCGACCAGTTCAGGCGTCGATTTGAAACCGGGAAAACGCACGAGACGCGGGCGGTTCTCGACTGAACCGAACTCCGCTTTTTCGACCGCGTCAAAGCCATGCTCGATGTCTTGCGCGGCGTCCTCGTAAGGCAGCTTGTTGAGCTCGCGATGGGTATAGGAGTGACTGCCGATCGAATGGCCGGCGTCTTTCACCCGCTTGACCAGTTCCGGATGAGCATCGGCACGTTTGCCGATCATGAAGAATGTTGCCTGGATGCAGTCCTTCGCCAGCGTGTCGAGAATCTGGGGCGTGGTGTCCGGCATTGGGCCATCGTCGAAAGTCAGAATGATTTCCCGATGCGCAAGACCGAGCGCCGGAAACCCGTGGCCGATGCCGACGGTATCCTTCGTATTGATCTTGAGGATACGCGAGGTGCCGAGTGCGTCTGGATGGTGACAGGCCGCGTTCTGCGCATGGCACGGAACGCCGATCGCAACGATCACGCAGGCGAAAATGAACTTCATGCGAGTGCGCTACGCTCCCGATGGTTCGATGACTGTCGCCACGCGAATGCCGCAGAGGCGTCGGACGATTGCCGGTCATGGTGCTATGCGGGATTTGAGGCGCCAAGGCGGCGAGACGATGAGCGCGGCATTACCACGGCGTGATTTCTTGACGGGCGTGTTCGGGAGCGTGCTGGCCGCTGGCATCGCTGTTCCGATGCGCAGCCGTGCCGCCGATCTGACGCTAAAAAAGGCAGCGCAGACGCATGAGTTATTCTGGGGCGCGGCCGTGCAGCATATGGAACTCGCGCGCGATGCCACGTTCGCCGATTTGGTTGCCGAGCAATGCGCCGTCATTGTGCCGGAATGGGAAATGAAATGGGCAGCGATTGAAAAGCATCGCGGCAAGCCGAACTTCGCGCAGGCCGATGCGATCGTGCGGTTTGCTTCCGAACACGGCCTCAAGCTTCGCGGCCACACCCTGATCTGGCACAGGAGCATTCCCGAATGGGCGAAGGATATCTTGGGCCAGCCGGGTGGATGGGACGCGGTCGCAACGCATATCGCGGCGATGTTGCACCGCTACGGCGACAGCCGGTTCATCCACTGGGACGTGCTTAATGAAGTGATCGAGCCCAACGATGGTCGCGACGATGGCTTGCGAGCGAGCCCGTTCCTTAAGGCGTTCGGCCCGGATTACATTCCGCTCTCTCTCACACTGGCGCGCGAGGCCGCGCCTGGCATGCGGCTCTATATCAACGAGTATGGCGTCGATTATGACGGATCGGTTGAACGTGCCCGTCGCGCGGCATTGTTGCGGCTCGTCGATACCCTCAAGACAGAAAAAGTACCGCTCGACGGCATCGGCATCCAGGGACATTTGCGGCTCGATGGCTCGCCGTTTTCCGAGACCGCATTGAGCACTTTTCTGCGTGATCTTGCGTCCCATGGCGTCCGGATCACCATCACTGAACTCGACGTCCGCGAGGGCGATCTCAAGATGCCGCTGAATATTCGTGATACGCGCGTCGCCGACGAAGTGAGGCGCTATCTCGACGTCGCGCTGCAGGAACCTGCGGTGGAGGGTATTGTGTCGTGGGGCCTGTCGGACCGCTATTCCTGGCGGACCACGCCGGCGCTGCGGCAGCAGGGCCTTGTCAACAGGGGGTTGCCGTTCGACGATGCCTTGAGGCCCAAGGCGGTCACGAAGGCGATTGTTGCGGCATTGGAACGGCGCCGGCCAGGCTGAACCGCCGCGCAGGTACGGTTGCGAACCGACGTGCCGCCGCAAGCTGTGCGATGACCAGCGCGACGGTCAGCGTAAAGGCGAGACTGCTGAAGCCGACCATGCCGCTGAAGGGCGTCGCTTCGGTCAGGCCGCGTAGCATGAAGAAGAACAGCAGCGCCGCCTCGTTGACCGCGCGAAGCCGGATAATCGCCAGAACCGTCTGCACGACGGCGAACAGGAATACCGCGAGCAGGATCAGGCCGCCTGCGAACAGCAGCTCGAGATACATGTTATGGGCATGGGCGGCGACGTGAAACAGCCTTGGATCGAGCGGTAGGATCGCCAGCGCCGAGGTATAGCCATAGCCGTACAGCGGCCGCTGTAGCCACATCTGGATGACCACGGACCAGATCGCCGAGCGGCCGGTGACGCTGGTGATTTCCTCCGGATTGCCCGAGCGCGACAGCATGGCGAAGATTTGATCCGGGAATGCGGCGAGGACCGCAACGCCGATGAGCCCGAGCGTCACGCTGACGAGCAGTTTAGCGCTGACATGACGCCGGAACACGACGCTGAGCCAGATCGAGGCAACGACTGCGATCATCGAGCTGCGATTGTCGCTCAGTATCAGGCAGGCCAATGCGCTTGGCACGAGGCCAACGGCCAGCAGCTTGCCGACTGTGCCGAAGGAGCGGAAATAAAGAACCGAGAGCAGAAGTGCGAACGCGGCGATGAAGCCGATGCCGTTCGCCGAGCCGGTCAGACCCTTCATGCGCCCGATCTCGCCGAATCCGGCTTCGGGCGTCCACGCCTGCATGACGCCGATCGAGGGGATCGCATAGTAAACGAAGATCGAGCCGACACAGAGCAGCAGCGCCGCCGCCATCATGACCTGGATCGCAGTCAGCCGTGACAGCCACATCGTCATGTAGACGGCATAGAGATAGCAGAACAGGAACAGGATAGTGCAGGTAAGCGCAAAGCTCAGCTTCACGGCGTAAAGCGAGCATACGATCAGGGCGCAAAAGAAAACCAGCCAGATGAAGAACAGGCGTGGTAGGCGGATACGGCGCAAGGCAAAACTGAAAAAGATCGTATTGGTGATAAAGATGATTCCAAATGCAGCCAGTTTGGCGGCGACCTGAAGATCTATCGATTTATCATCGTAATCGCGTACGCGGAACACCGCTGCGGCGATGAAAATGTAGACGATCGCCGTCAGCGCACCGAATAGCCGGTCGCCGAGTACGCCATTGGCCACAACATAAAGGCCGATTAGCAGAAGCGGCGTTGCCGCAAGCAGCACGACCGCATGGACATCGTCCGCGCGGAGCGGCAGTGAAAAAATCGCAAACGCTGCGGTGCCATAGAGTGCGGTCACCCCGGCTGCGAGTGACACCGTTCGCAGCGCCGGCGACCTTGCGCCGTCGATCATCCACTGTCGCTCTGTCATTCACATTTCATGCGTGTGAGTTGTTTGCCTCAAAAACGTCGGTGTGTTCCGCGACAAATGGAGCGTTGGAACGGCGCGACTAGCCTGAGCCTAGCGCCGAATTTGTTGTCACTATGTCGGATTGCGGACAGATGTGGTTTTTGATCGATCGAGAGAGAGGCCTGATGCCCAAACGAGCGGTTGGAACTTTCAACGGCTCGAACTCGCGGCCATCGTTCGGCTTTCTTCGAACCGTGACAGCGACGTCCGCATCGGGAGGCTGCGTTGGCTGAAGCGCGCTCGCCCGATAATTTTCGTTGCCATCATCAGCTGATGACGCAGCTCAAGCAGCGGCTGAGCCGGATCACGTCCGTCATGCCGGTCGGACGGCCGCTCGTTTACCTGGACTATCCGGTGCACGACAACGTCGGGGATCTGCTGATCCACCAGGGCGCCGATGCGTTCCTCGCCGACTATGGCTACGATGTCCGCGGGCGATTCAGCATCCACGATTTCAGCCGGCGCGGGCAGGCCGACGAGTCCGCCTTCGTGCTGAAGCCGTCAATCGCCAGCCTGGACCGGCTGTTGCTTCGCGAGGGCTGTACGCTGGCCTTGCATGGCGGCGGGAATTTCGGCGATCTCTGGCCCGAATTTCAGTCATTTCGTGAAACGATCATTCAGCGTTACCCCGACACGCCGATCGTGATCCTGCCGCAGTCGATTCATTTCGGCAGCGCGCGGGAGCGTGCGCGGGCAGCTCGCCTGTTCGGCGCGCACAAGAACCTGTTCGTGTTCGCCCGTGACGCCGAATCGCTGCGCTTCGTGCAAGACGACATGGGCGGCGCCGGCGACATCATGCCCGATATGGCGCATCAGTTGTGGGGCAGCCGTGGTTTGGCATCGGACGGCCGGGAATCCGGCACCCTGGTGTTGCGGCGGCGCGACCGGGAAAGCCGGCGCGCGGCTTCGACAGCGGATGCAGAATTCGATTGGGCCGATCTCAACGGCCGGCTCTCGACCTTCTCGCTGCGGGCCTTGCGCAAGTGGCAGACGATCGACAATCCGTTGCGCCACGCGGTGCCGAATTATCAGCTCTGGCGCATTTATCGCGATCGGCTGATCCGGCGGGCGGTCGACGTCTTTCGGCCGTATCGGACCATCGATACCGACCGCCTCCACGGGCTCATCCTCGGCGCGCTGATGTCCAAGGACGTGCGCTACGGCGAGGGAACTTATGGCAAGCTGCATCGCTACGTGCAGCTTTGGCTCGGGGACACGCCGCTGATCGAGCCGGACGCGGTCAAGCAGGCCGCCGAATGATCGTCATGCTGTCCCGAATCTGGAAAGCGCGCCGGTGTCGAAACGGCTGAAGCATCAGGTGATCCGGGCGGTTCCCTGGACCGTCGCCGAGAGCGTCGTCAACGGCCTCGCCGGCCTGGCCTTGACGTTCGTGCTGGCGTGGTTTCTCGAGCCCGCGGAGGTGGGGCAGGCGACCATCGCGCTCTCCGTGGTCGGCGTGATCGAGATCGTCGCCGGGCTCGGCATGGTCGAGGCCCTGGTCGGCGCGAGGTCGAGCGACACGCTCGTCTCCGATACAGCCTTCACGACCGTGTTCGTGCTGGCGCTGGCTGCCGCAGCCTGTTGCTATCTGTTTGCGGGGCCGATCGCCCGGTTCTACGGCGAGCCGCAGGTCGCGCCGTTGCTCGAGGTGGCCGCGCTGATCCTGCCGGTCAATGCGCTTGTGGCGATCCCGACCGGATTGTTCATGCGCAAATTACGGGCCTCCGCCGTCACAGTGCGAATGACCGCAAGCCGCGTCGCCATGATCGCCGCCACCGCCGTGTTCGCTTTCTTCAAGTTCGGCGCCTGGGCATTGGTGCTGGGCACGCTCGTCGGCTCCTGCGCCAGCCTTGTCACGATCGCGCCGATGATGGCGCGCTGGCCGCGGCCGCGCTTCAGCCCCATGGAGTTCCGCCGGCTCGTGACGTTCGGCGCAGCATTCAGCCTCGAGCGATTACTGTGGGGGATGATGCCTCGCGTGTTCTGGCTGGTGCTGGGGTACATCCATGGTCCCACCATCCTTGGTTTCTTTCAGTTCGCGCAACGCCTGATCGACGAGACGGCCAACCTCGTGCAGACTTTCTCGATCCGGTTCGGCCTGGCATTTTTCGCTGCGCTCGAGCGCTCGGGCCGCGATCCGTCGGATGCCTTCCTCAAGGCGACGCGGCTGATCACGATGGCGGCAGCGCCGATTTTCACCGGCCTCGCTCTGGTGATGCCGGATCTGATCGGAACCGTGTTTTCCGCGAAATGGGCGCCTGCCGCCATCGTCAGCGAGATCGCAGCGATCGGCTGGGTGATTTCCTTCCCGCGGATGCTGGTCGGACCGGCATTGCGGGCGCGCGGCAAGCAGGGCGGTCTCGTCTTTTACGCGACGTTGGCCTGCGCCGTGACGGTTCTCGCCGGCGCTCTGACGGGCGGTCAGGGGCTTATGGTGATCGGTCTGGCCTGGATTACACGGCATATCATCGGCGTGCCGTGGAGTTTCTACGCGATCGACCGCTACCTCGGCATTTCACCCGCGCGGCAGTTCGGGGCCTCGATCCGGCCGATCATCGCGGCAGCGGTTATGGCGTGCGCCGTCTATGCCGCCTCGGCCGCATTGCGCGACACCGGGGCGGTCCAGCGCCTGATCGCCGAGGTATCGGCCGGTGTCGTCGTTTATGCGCTGGCTCTGGCGCTGATCGATCGCCCGGCCATGCGCCTGTTGCGGCAATTGGCGGGCGATGTCCGTCAGCTCAGGGCGTCGGCCTGAAGGCGTTCTCGTCCTGCTGAAGCAGGCTCGCCGCGCGCGAGGCGGTCCAGCGTGTCGAACAGCCTTGATCCGCTGCCCGGCTCAAATTTGCGCGCGAACACGTAGTTTTTCCCGATAAATTGCGGCAGGTCGTCTTCCGTCATCACCTTCGGGTGCCCAAGGCGGGAACCGCTCATGTCATAATAACGCCGGTTGTCGTTGACGAAGTGAAAGTCCGGGTTGTTGGCGAGGATCGTCTGCACGAAGCACTCGTCCGGCACCAGCACGCTGCGTAGGTACGTGACAACCTCCGGATGAGCGCCGGTGAAGTCGATGAGATAATCGGCGCAGCGGCGACGCACCGTGTGCCAATAGCTTCCGGCATAGCAGCGGAACGTTTCCGAGAAGGGTGTCACACAGGCGCGCCGGCCGGCCAGAAGCCCGTAGGCTGTGTTGAAGCGGTACCGATCGCTCATGCGTTCGATCACGATCCGCGGAATCCGGAAGGCGGCGCGTTCCGCCTTGCCGAAGGTTTGTTTGATTTTCCTGTATTGATAGAGGTAACGGTCACGGCCATGGCCGGCGGGCCAGGCCATCGGCGTCATTTCGCGCGAATCCTGAATCAAGGCGTCGAAATGGTGCAGGTAGCCGTCGTGCCGCGCGCGCAATAAATCTGCGGTGAAACCGGAGAGGGAGGCGACCGGATAGTCCTGGCCGCTGAGATTGGTCACCCAGTCATATTCGATCCTGTTGTCACGCAGCCAGCGCAAGGCCGCGAGATAGGCATCGACGATCTCGAAATCTCCGCGTCCGCCGCGCCCTTCGATGACGTGAACGCTGGCGTCCTCGCGAGTCATCGCGGCCGGAAGATCGCTGACGCGAAAGTCGTGGCTGACCAGGACAACGCTGTTCGGGCAACCCTCGCGCAAAACACGCACAAGTCGCGCGACCTGCGCAGGACTTTTGTGACTCTGGATCAGGAACAGCGGCGTCATCGTCAGTCGAACGCCCCCGCCGCGGCGAGCCGCGATTTGGTTTCCTCGGCGGTCGCGAAGCGGCCGAAGGCTCCGACGACGATATTTTGCCGGATGATGGTTGCCGGATTTCCTGCCACGACGGAACGCGGCGGCACATCCTTGGTGACGACGCTGCCGGACCCGACCACGCACTCGTCGCCGATTGTCACGCCGGGAAGGATCATGCTGCGCGCGCCGATGAAGCAGCGCTCGCCGATCCGCGTGTGAAGATAAAGGCCCCGCGTCATGTCATGCGACAGGATTGCGGTCTCGAACGCGATGTAGCTCCACGCGCCGATGTGGACGCCCTTCGGATAAGTCTTGTCGAACCGGACGCTGAGAGAGAAGGACGCGGTCCGGTGGATGTCCATGCCCCAGACACGGGTATAATAGAGCCACTTGGCGTGGACGATCTGCCGCCGCAGCCATAGCAGCTTGTTCAGGCTTGGCGTTGCCATTCCGCTTCACCCGGCGGCGACGGCCCGCTCAGGCGGGCGCAGGGACGATATATTGCCGCGGCGGCGCAGCGCGACGTTGGGGCCGTCTGACAGCTCGAAGTCCGGATGAGCATCGAGGAATTCATCGGTGGCGCGGCGGCACCCGCCATAGTCATGGTAGTCGTCGAGCAGAATGCTGCCGTTTGCCGCCAGCCGGGGCGCGACCTGCTTGAGACAGAACCACACCGGGTCGTACCAGTCGCAATCGATGTGGCAGAAAGCGACGGAGCTGACGCTGGCAGTCGGCCAGGTGTCCTCGAACAGGCCCTTGACCAGCGTGATAGCCTTGCTGTCAACCACGAAGCCATTGCGGCGGAATGCAGTGACGACGTCGTCGTAAAGCGACGTGCGGTAGCCGTAGTAGAGATCGCCACCGATGCCTGTGGCGCTGCCATTGGCGATCGTTTGATAGCGCGCTTTCGATATTGCATCGTCCTTTTCGGATGCGGGTGGAGGAATCATTCCGAACACGTCGAAGCCGACAAATGGCTGCCGCGCCCGCGTGGCAGCCTCGGCAATGAGGATGGCAGAGCCGCCGAGCGCGACGCCGAACTCCAGAAAGTGTCCATCGACTTGCCCAGACACGACCCTGTCCAATGCCTCTTCGAGGCGGAGCAATTTGGCGTAGGACAGGTAGGTCAAACGCTGCCGTTTTACGGCGCGCGCCAGCCGGCTCAAGCGGACGGCGGATAATCCGGCTTCAAGCCTCGCATAGACGCTGCCCATCGTGATCTCCGTTATGTGTCAATTGCCGCGGATTTTGGCGCAAGGCACCGCACCCGCGGACGACATCATCACGACGAGCCCGACGGTATGCGGATTGCTCTGTTCGTTGCGGGTGAAGAAGCGCGCCGTGCCATTGGGAAATCGCTCGCAGAACCGCGCCAGCGTCGAGGCCGTTGCGGCGAGGCCGTTACGCCGCGGATCGATGGCGATGCCGCCGTCCTTGAGGACGTAGGCATCCTTCACGTTGGAAAAGGTCAGGACTTCCATGCAGTCCTTGAACAGGTCCTGATAGATGCGGCCCGGCTTGGGCAGATCGCCGGCCAGGCCTTCCAGAATGTAATCGCGGCTCTTGGTGCAGCTTTCGGCCAGAGCTGGCGTGGCCAGGAGCGATAGCAGCGCCAGGGCAAGCAGGGGCTTCATCGGCGCGCCACCCTCACGACGCCCGCCCGATGCGCGGCTGGCCGAGATACGAGTAGGGCATGACGTAGGGCGAACTGCGGTAGTAGTCGTACAGGCGCAGCCGCTGCATATCGACGCGGGTCAGCACCGTGCCGAGCAGGTGCTCGTACGCCGGCATCAGCGTCTCGATCGCCTGGGCGACGACGTCGCGCGGCGTGCTATCCCAGCGGATCGCCAGCACGATGCGGTCGGCCAGGTCGGCGAGGGCGCGCGCGTCGACCAGCGGAACCAGAGGCGGCGCGTCGATGACGACGTACTCGAATTCCTGCTGGAGCTGATCGAGCATGGCCCGCATCGCATTGGAGAAGATGAACTCGCTAATGTCCGGATCGCGATCTTTCGGCGGCGACGGCAGTATGGTCAGTCCCGTGACGCGATCCATGAGCAAGGCATCGCGGAAGCGGGCCTCGCCGGTCGCGACTTCGATCGCCCCGATAGTGGCGCGAGGACACAGCGAACGCGACATCTCGGGGTTGCGCAGGTCGCCTTCGACCAGAATGGTTTTGAGGCCGATGGCGGCAAGCGACTGCGCCAGATTGACCGCGAGTGTCGTCTTGCCTTCGCCGTCGATCGACGACGTCACCATCACCGATTTGACCGGCGCGTTGCGCGCCGCGCGCTGCAGCGACAAACGGACGGCCCGGACCGATTCTGCGAACATCGACGTCGGTTCCTCGAGGACGTAACGCATCAAGGGCGGTTGCATCGAGGGTGGCAGCAGTTGCGGCGCGCCGGGATCGTAGCCGCTCAACTCCTGCCGGCCGCGGCTTGCACGACTCGACAATTCACGCGGCCCGACCAGAGGAATCGCCGCCAATGTCGGTGTCCCGGTGATGACTTCGGCCTGGTGAAGCGACTTTACGCGGCGGTCGATGTAATCAACACCGAAGGCCAATACGCAGCCGAAGCCCAATCCCAGAACGCCGGCAAAAGCCAGAATGAGCGTTGTCTTCGGGAAGGATGGCTGGACCGGGATGTCCGCCTTCGAAACCATGCGTGAGTTCGGCAGGTCGAGGCTCTCCTGCGCGTTGGTTTCCTTGTAGCGGGCGAGGAAGGTCTCATAGAGCGTGCGGTTGGCGTCGGCTTCGCGCTGCAGCTCCCGCAGCCGGACCTGTTCGATGCCGGATTGATTCGACACGTTCTTGAGATTGCCGAGGCTGGTCCGCAGCGCATCTTCGCGCGATTGGGCCACCTGATAGGCCTGTCGCGTCGCCTCGAGGATGCGATGGACCTCCTGGTCGATCAGCTTTTGGGTGGCTTTCACCTGGGCTCGGGCGTTCACCACGAGCGGATGTTGCGGTCCGAACTTGCTGGAGACGTCGGCCTGGTTCTTGACGACATCCGCATACTGCTGCCGCAGCCGCGCGATCACGTCCGACGACAGCGCCTGATCGAGCATGCCGGGATCGGCGTGAGTCTTGATGATGTTCTCGACCTGTTCGAACTTAGCGCGGGCTTCGGCCGTCTGGACGTGGGCGTCGATCAGCTTGTTGTTGAGGTCCTGGAGTTGCTGATCGTTCACCGTGACGCCTTGCGTGGCGGTCAGGTTATTTTTGGCGCGGAACTCCTCGACGGCCCTGTCCGAGGCCAGAACCTTGGACTTGAGCTCGTCAAGCTGCTGATTGAACCAGGAAGCGGCGATCTTCGTGGTGTCGTACTTGCTCCGAACCTGTTCGTAGAAATACGAATCGACGATGGCATTGGCGATTTTAGCGGCCTTGGCGGGATCTTCAGAAATGACGTTGACGTCGATGACGAAGCTCGTGCCGTCGCGCTGAACGGTAAGGCGCTTGTCCGACAGGAACTGGAGCGCCTGGGCCTTCGCGATGTCGTCGGCGCTGAGGCCGGGCGCCGGCGGCTGCGGTGGTGCCAGCAGCCGCTTGATCGGCGTGAGCAAGGTCTCGTGCGGGCCGAATTCGGGATCGTGGGCAAGATCGAGCTTGTTGACCACGCGCTGCAAGACCGAAACCGACTGCAACAGGAGAACCTGGCTGTTGATCATGGAGTCGTCGCTCGACGTACTCGATATGGTCTGCGGCTTGTTGCCTGTGTCGACGGCGTTGCTGCGCTGCGGGTCGATCAGAACCGTCGCCGTTGCGGTATAGCGTGGCGTCACGAGCTGAACGAACAGCACGGCGACGACGATGACGATCGCCATCGTGCTGACGATCACCCAGATATGCCGGCGCAGGATCAGCAGGATTTCACGCACATGCGCCGAATAATTCTCGATGTCGCTTGCCGGCATCGAGGCCGCGGCATCGATCAAGGCTTTGCGCTGATCAGAGAGGGGCTGAAGCATGGACGGCCACCTGTTGCTGCTCGAAATTGAAAGAGAGGAGGCGTCTCACGTTCGAGAAAATGGATTGCTGTCGTTGCTGTATAATTTTTGAGTCGTGACGATCGTGTGAAAGCGGGTCGCTCGAAGACGAGGTTGCGCTGATACGGTCGCCCAACATCACCGTTGCACTCCTGATTGGTGGCCGGCGCGTGCCGCACCGTCAAAAATTAGATTTAGGTCCTGCGTCGAATCGCGCTGCTCTCTACGACAGACGATGTTGCAAGTTCGAGGCCGCACTCCGTATCCCGCTCTCAACACGATGACGCACGATCAGTTCCTGCAGTGCACAAATGAATTGCGACCGGACGATGGAGGTGAAGCATGTTTGATCTTTATGACAATCCCTCACTGTCTACGCGCGGCGTGGCACATTTCGAGACAGCAGTGCGCGACAAAGTTCCAATTTGTGACGCTTGCCGGTCACCGAAGCGCGTTGCGTCACTCGAATTGTTCCAATGCAGCGTGCGAGCGACGTGATGCATATGAGTTTCGCATCGCGGCCCTAATGTCTTCACAAAAGAATGGATCAATCGCGCTCGCTTAAGCGGGCAAAAAGCCGTGACACGTGGGAGGCGACCCTGAGGCCGGACAAGCGAATGACGACGCATGCGCTTCGAGGTCTCCGATGAACGTCGTTCTCGTCTCGACATCTGATGTCGGCTCGGGCCGGTCGCGCGTTCTCGGCCGGATGCTGCGTTCGGTCGAGCATGCGAAGATCGCGCGCCCCGATATGGACGTTTCGATGCTGCTGTTGCTGCAACGCTGCCCGCAGCAATGGCGTCAATCACTCAACGAATCTTTTCCGCGTTTCGTCCGCGCCGCGTCGATCGACGGTCGCGTGTCGCTCTCTGTGGCCCGCAATGTCTTGCTGGCCGAGGCATTGTCGTCGGGCCTGATCGGCGATTCGACGATCGTTGCCTTTCCCGACGACGATTGCTGGTATCCCGACGGCGTGCTCGAGCACGTGACGCAAACATTTGCATTGTCGCCGCGGCTCGATCTGTGGTTCTGCCGCTACTCATCGACCCCGGCGGGTATCGAGCGCGCACCGGCTCCCAGGATCGCCACGGCGCGTGATGTGGTCCGGCAGGCATCCTCGAACACGATGTTCGTGCGTGGACGGATCGTGAAGTCCGGCATGGTGTTCGACGAGAGCCTGGGCGTCGGAACGCCGACCGACGGCGGAGAGGATACCGAATTTGCGCTCAACGCCCACGTCCGAAGCGGCCTTTCGCTCTATCTGCCGGCTGAGGTAATCGGTCACCGCGACAAGAACCCGCGGCTTCGGGCGAAATATTACCGCGGCGGTCTCATCGCGATCGCACGTCATGCCAGCCGCGAAATGCGAATCGGTATCGAACTGGTCCGCAAGCTCCTCGTCGGTGTCTGGCTTGTGCTGAGCCGGCAGTTGCCGGCGGCGGCGTTCGTGCGTGCCGTCGGTGCCGCGCTGCGGCCGCGTCGCATTGCCTCATTCTGAAACGGCTGCGGCCCAAGATCCTGGGGTAAGTCTGATGGCTGAACGGTCATGCGTTATTGTCGTCGAAAACCTGCCAGTTCCGTTCGACCGCCGCGTCTGGCAGGAGGCGCAGGCGCTCAAGCGCGCCGGATGGCAGGTGTCGGTCATTTGTCCGGCCAATGAGCGGCACCCGCAGCGGTTCGAAATGCTCGACGGCATTGCGATTTACCGTCATCCGCTGCCGCTTGAGGCGCGGGGCAAGCTTGCCTTCGGCGTCGAATACGGCGCCGCGCTGTTTCATGAGTTCCGCCTCCTGCTCAAGGTAGCGCGCGAGCGAGGTTTCGACGTGATTCAGGCCTGCAACCCGCCTGACCTGATCTTCCTGGCCGCATTGCCGTTCAAGATGTTCGGCAAACGGTTCGTGTTCGATCATCACGACGTCAATCCGGAGCTGTTCGAGGCCAAGTTCGGACGGCGCGGTCTGTTTCACCGGCTGCTGCTGCTGTTCGAACGGCTGACGTTCGCAACCGCCGATCTGGTCATTTCGGCGAACGATACCTACCGCGACATCGCGATCTCGCGCGGCCGCAAGCGGCCTGAGGACGTCGTGACCGTCTATAGCGTGCCGGACAAGTCCCGGATCAGGCGGGTCGAGCCCGATGCCGCCGTCCGCAAGGGCAAGGCTTTCGTGCTCGGCTATGTCGGCGTGATCGGCGATCAGGACGGCGTCGATCACATGGTGCTGGCGGTCGACGAGCTGGTCCGCAGAGGCCGCATCGACTTTCAGGCGGTCATCGTCGGCGACGGGCCGGCGCTCGCGTCGGCCCGCGCGCTGGCGGCCGAACGCGGCTTGGATGACGTCGTGACCTTTACGGGTTATCTGAGCGGCGAGGCATTGTTGCGGCACCTCAGTGCGTTCGACATCGGCATCATTCCCGACCCGGTGAATGCCTATAACGACAAGATCAGCATGAACAAGGTGTTCGAATACAGCGCGCTCGGCATTCCGAGCGTCGCCTATCCACTCACCGAAACGCGGCGATTGCTTGGCGGGGCGGGCGTCTACGCCTCGGGCCGCGCGCCCGTCGATCTGGCCGCCGCCTGCGACGCGCTGATGTCGGACGCCGATCTGCGCCACGCCTGCGCGGAGGAGGCGGTACGCCGCGCCGCGCGATCGTTCAGTTGGGACCGCGAGGCGGAGAAGCTCGTCGCCGCCTATGAGGGGCTGACCGGGCGAGGCAAGAGCCCGCGTGCGCGGCCTTCCGCCGCGGCAGGGCGTTCCAGCTGATCGTCAGAAGCGCGCGGTCACGCCCAGTCCGATTTCATGCTTGTCGAAGCTATCGGCCGGGATGTTGCTGTCGCGCTTGGTGTACCGGTAGTGCAGGGAGAGCGACGTGACCCGGTTCATCAGATATTTGATCTGCGCATCGACGCCATAGACGTCGTCCTTGCGCGGCTCGCCCTTGAAGTCGTCTTTCTCATAGAACGCCGCGGTTGACAGGACCACGTTGGGCCGCAGCTCGTAATCGATGCCGGCGATCGCCGCCTTGGCAAAGATGCCGGTCAGGCTGGTGTCGGAGGCTTCGGTGACGATCTGCTCGTAATTGAAGTGCACGTCCATGCGCCGCGATGGGCTCCATGTGACGATGGCGCGCCACGCCGGCCCGGAAATGTCGCCGATCTGCTGGGAGTAGAAATGCTGGCGCTGATAACCGCCGGCAAATTCACCTTTGATGAGGTGCGTGAGCTCGACGTCGATGCCAGCGAGCACGCGATCACCGTATGACGACAGCGATTCCGTCGGCGTGCCGCGCAGATTGCGCCAGTTGTGTTCGTACGCCGTAAACAGGGCGGTCTTGTCCGAGAGGGCGTAATCGACACGGCTGTAGGCCGTATAGATCTGACCGTCGCGCGCATCCTGATTGATGATCGAGCCGTTCTGGGCGAGCGTCTGCCCGTAGTCATAGGCGTCGGTGCGGACCCCGGCGGAGCCCGTGAAGCGCCCGAACTCTCTGCGCAAGGTGACATCGCCCGAGAGAAAGCCGTAAGGGGTCGGTTCGATTGCATTGGTCGGCGAGGTCAACGTTCCGACCTGATCGTGCAGATAGGCGGCCTGGAACGTACCGAGGAGTTGGGTGGCGTGGTCGATGTCGAAATGGCCGGTGCCCCTGAACGACACGTCGTTCTCGTTCAATCCCGGATGATGGGCGTAAAGCAGCGATTGCGCCCAGAGCTGGAGGTCGAGGCCGTGACGATCCCACAGGGTATGGGCGTCGAAAGCTGCGCCAAGGCGTGCTGCCAGGTCGCTTTGCGGGTTCGACGGCGCCGAATAGACATTGCTGTCGAACAAGGTGCCGGCAGTGACCGAGGGGTCGAACATCCAGTCGCCGGCCCGGATGCCGCGCGCCTTGTAGTCAGGATAGACGCGCGTCTTGACCGGCGTGTCTTCCGGCGCAACCAGGTCCTTTGAATCGGGGTCGGTCAGGTCCGGCCAGGGGTGCGGCTGGAAGATTTGCTGCGCATTCCACGGCGGCATGACGACGTGCGGCGGCGATGTCGTGATCACCTGTGCGTGCGCGTCGATCGGTGACGCCACAGCGCCGAGAAGAAGCGCCGCCAACAGCATCCAGCCCGCCCACGGAGCCACGGGGCGGCAGGCCTTCCGGCTGTTGGTCGAAACCGACAACAGGCTGAGGATCGTCAAAAAATGCGCTCGCTGACGCGGATATTGTCGCCAGGATAGATTTTTACCGGCACATTCAGCGGCACGACCTGCTGCGTCCTGGCGCCGGCGTGCTGCACCACGATCGAATCCTCGTTGGCGCGATAGGTGAGGCCGCCCGCCGTCGCCACGGCGTCAGCCACCGTCAGGCCGGGCTGGAACGGATACACGCCAGCCTTCTTCACTTCGCCGAAGATATAGAACGACGCGTAGGTGGCGATCTCGACGTTGATTTTCGGATCCTGCGCGATACGGCCCTTCATGCGCGCGACGATCGCATTCTCGAGCTGGCGCGTGGTCAATCCCGCAGCCTTGACCTGGCCGATGAGCGGAACAGACACATAGCCCGCGCTGTTGACCTCATAGTCGCCGGTCAGGTTGGTGTCGTCATAGGCTCTAATGTGCACGTGGTCGCCGGGACCAAGCAAATAAGGCCCATCGGAACCCCGGATCGGAACAGCGCGCGCGTAGCTCGCCAACTCGGCACTTTCCGACTGCGGCTGGCCGGTCGCGCTGCATCCGGCGAGCATAATCGCAAACAACAGGCACATAATGGAGCGAAACAGAAGGGTACCGCCATGACGTAAAGGCATACTCATCCCCCCGGGAAAACGCACAAAACAAGACGCCGTGCTCGCGTATGCAAAGCTCCGGCCATTCAATACAAGCGCGAGGCCGATGATTAGTTCCAGCAGCTAGAAAGGTTTTCAAAATTTCTTGGCAAACGTTAGGCGAAGAGCCGCCAGGCAACCAGCGCAAACATCACCCAGACGACAACATTCAATAAGAAGAACCCGCGGCGCATGTCGCGTCCGGTGCAACGCCTGGCACGCTGCTCGATAAAACGTTCAAAAAAACGATTTGCGTTTTTTCGACCGTGCTCGTCGTCGTGCCGCGTC
Organism: Pseudolabrys sp.; assembly: GCA_029980465.1. Lineage (GTDB taxonomy): Bacteria > Pseudomonadota > Alphaproteobacteria > Rhizobiales > Xanthobacteraceae > Pseudolabrys. The sequence continues at coordinate 427,133 of JARYIJ010000001.1, read as the reverse complement.
ATGCATCGACCTTGCGCAAAAATAACGCAATTCATGAGATGGTGTCGTCCAAATGTCTTCACAATGTCAGCTAGCGTAGCTACGCGATGCCGGGCGAGTAAGTTGCGATCGGATCGAGCACGAGTTCTGTCAAGAGGAGCGACCATGGCCTTCGGCATCTCCGTCCCATTCGAACGGTACCGTCAGCCGGACGACGCGCGTTCGACGTTTCAAATTCCATTCGGACGCAAGCGGCGTCGCTCCCGCACATCGTATCGCTATCGTGCCAGCCGATTTGCGCGGCACGAGCCGTCGGCGCTGTTGCTGGCGACGAAGCGGGGGATCGATCTCGTCGGATCGGGCATCGGCCTTCTGCTGTTTTTGCCGCTGCTGCTGTTGATCGCCGCCACGATCAAGCTCACGTCTCCAGGCCCCGTTTTCTTCCGGCAGAAGCGTTACGGCTATCACAATCGCCGGTTCTGGATTTATAAATTCCGGACGATGTACGTGCATCTGGGCGATAGCCGCGGCACCAGGCAGACGACGGCTGACGATCCGCGCATCACGCCGCTCGGTCGCGTCCTGCGCAAGTCGAGTCTCGACGAGCTGCCGCAGCTCATCAACGTCTTCAAGGGCGACATGTCGCTGGTTGGCCCGCGGCCGCACGTGCCGGGCATGCTGGCCGGCGGCATGCTCTACGAGGAACTGACGCCTTACTATTTCCAGCGCCACAACATGCGGCCGGGCATCACTGGCCTGGCGCAAGTATCCGGCTATCGCGGCAGCACGGCGATCTCGCTATCGGCGATCGAGCGGCTCGATCGCGATCTGCGCTACATCGAGACCTGGTCGCTGGCGCTGGATGTGTCGATCATCGCTCGCACCGTGGTCCGTGAGTTTATGTCCGGATCGGGCGACTGACATTCAGCCTGCTTTCAAGCCATCAATCCTGCGGGTCGGTGCCGGCAGCAGATTTCGGGCGGCCGATCGCACCGGTGCGTCATCGCTTCTCGGCAAGACGTAGCCTGGGATGGAGGGTGCGGGGACGATCGCGGTCAGCAGAAAGACAATCGTGAAAATGGGACGGCGTCAGTGCCGGCGCGTGAAGGCTGACGAGCGCCGGCAGCGCCGCGCTGGTGAGACGCCAAAGCTGACGGATGGCGCCAGTCATCCGATTGTCGGATCAATTCCGGCCAGATTGTGCGATGAGTTGGGCATAAGGCCGCAGCTTCGCCACATATCGGAGGCACCGAGACGACGATAAAAGTAAAAGATGGATATGGACGTCTCGTCGGATTCCGGCGTTGAGAACCGAACCGCGACAGACGCTTCTCTCATTTTGGTGGATTTCGTGCGATTCCATGGATTTACCTGGCTACTTCCTCTGTCGGTATTTGCGCTCGCATTAGGCGGGTGCGACAACCAGAACAGCCACAAACAAGCGCAAATGCCGGCAATCGAGGTCGGCGTTGTGACAATTCACGCCAGGCCGGTGACGCTGACGGCGGAATTGCCCGGCCGCACCAGCCCGTTTGCGATCTCCGACGTGCGGCCGCAAGTCAACGGCATCATCCGCGACGTGCTGTTCGTCCAGGGCAGCGAGGTCAAGGCCGGGCAGACGATGTATCAGATCGATCCGTCGCTCTATCAGGCGGCGTTCGACAATGCCAAGGCGGCGCTCGCGAGCGCGCAGGCGACGCTGATGAGCGCCAAGTCGCTGGCCGAGCGCGACGCCAGGCTCGTCGCCACGAACGCGATCAGCCGCCAGGACAACGACAACGCGCAGGCCGCCTACGAGCAGGCGCAGGCGGCCGTCCAGCAGCAGACGGCGAACCTCGAAACGGCGCGGATCAATCTCGCCTACACGAAAGTGACGGCCCCGATCAGCGGCCGCGCCGGCATCTCGACCGTCACCAAGGGCGCGCTGGTCACCGCGAACCAGACGACGGCGCTGACGACCGTCCAGACGCTCGATCCGATGTATGTCGACATCGCACAGTCGAGCACGCAGTTGCTCGCGCTACGGCAGGAGATCGCGCGCGGCCGGATCAACGGCGACGCTCCAGCGACGGCCAAGGTGTCCTTAATTCTACCCGACGGATCGCGTTACGCGGAAGAAGGCAAGCTGCAATTCACCGACGTCACCGTCGATCCAGCGACGGGCGCGGTGACGCTGCGGGCGTTGTTTCCGAATCCCCATCACCTGCTGCTTCCGGGCCTCTATGTGCGGGCCATCGTCGCCGAGGGCGTCGATCCTAACGCATTGCTGGCGCCGCAGCAGGGCATCATCCGCAACACCAAGGGCGAGCCGACGGCATGGGTGGTCGGCAAGGACAACAAGGCGGAGTTGCGCACCCTGCAGGTGAGCCGCACCGTCGGAAACGACTGGCTGGTGACGTCGGGCCTCGAGGACGGCGACCGGATCATCGTCGAGGGCACGCAGAAGATCCGGCAAGGCGCTCTCGTCAATCCGGTGGCGGCAATGCTCGACGGGTCGAAGAAGACGGCGGCCAATACCGGACCGGAGAACTGAGCGGCCGATGTCCCGTTTCTTCATCGATCGGCCGGTCTTTGCCTGGGTCATCGCGATCGTCATCATGCTGGCCGGCGCGCTGGCGGTCGTGACTCTGCCGATCGAGCAATATCCCGAAATCGCGCCGCCCTCGATCAACATCCGCGCGACCTACCCGGGCGCTTCGGCGCAGACGCTGGAAAACTCGGTCACCCAGGTGATCGAGCAGCAGCTTACCGGCCTCGACAACCTCCTTTACTTCTCGTCGTCGAGCGACTCCGCCGGCAACGCGACCATCACCGTCACCTTTGCGCCGGGCACGAATGCCGACATTGCGCAGGTGCAGGTGCAGAACAAGTTGCAGCAGGCGACGCCGCTGCTGCCGCAGGAAGTGACGCAGCTCGGCGTCACGGTAACGAAGGCGCGCACCAACTTCCTGATGGTCGTCGCGCTCTACTGCAGGACGGGCCAATACACCAACGTCGACATCTCCGACTACCTGACCAGCAAGCTGCAGGATCCGCTGGCGCGCGTGCAGGGCGTCGGCGACGTCCACGTGTTCGGGTCGCAATACGCCATGCGCATCTGGCTCGATCCGTTCAAGCTGCGCGACTACAGCCTGACACCGGGTGACGTCGCGTCCGCCATCGAGGCCCAGAATGTTCAGGTCGCGGCCGGTGAGCTCGGCAGCCAGCCTTCGGTGAAGGCCCAGCAGCTCAACGCCACCGTGACGGCCGGCTCGCGCTTGAGCACGCCGGATCAATTCCGCAACATCATCCTCAAGACCGAGACCAGCGGCGCCACCGTCAAGCTGGGCGATGTCGCCAGGGTCGAATTGGGCGCTGAGAATTACAGCGTGCTCACGCGCTTCGACGGCTACCCCGCGGCGGGCATCGCCATCCAGCTCGCTCCTGGCGCCAACGCGCTGACCACGGCCGACGCCGTGAAGGCGCGCGTTTCGCAACTGATGAGCAGCGTGCCGCCGGGCATGGAAGTGGCCTATCCCGTCGACACCACGACGTTCGTCCGGTTGTCGATCAAGGACGTGGTCGAGACCCTGTTCGAGGCGATCGGGCTGGTGGTCGTCGTCATGTTCGTGTTCCTGCAGACGTGGCGCGCCACGCTCATTCCGGCCGTCACCATTCCGGTCGTGCTGCTCGGCACGTTCGGCGTTCTCGCCGCGTTCGGCTATTCGATCAACGTACTGACGATGTTCGCACTGGTGCTGGCGATCGGCCTGCTGGTCGACGACGCCATCGTCGTGGTCGAGAACGTCGAGCGCATCATGCGCGAGGAGGGGCTGAGCCCGCGCGAGGCGACGCGCAAATCGATGACGGAGATCACCGGCGCCTTGATCGGCATCGCCATGGTGCTGTCGGCGGTGTTCCTGCCGATGGCCTTCTTCGGCGGCTCGACCGGGGTCATTTACCGGCAGTTCTCGGTCACCATCGTCTCGGCGATGGTGCTGTCGATCCTGGTCGCGCTGGTGCTGACGCCGACCCTGTGCGCCACCCTGCTTACGCCGGTCCGCCGCGGCGAGGATCACGCGCATGGCCGTTTCTTCACCTGGTTCAACCGCAATTTCACGCGCGCCACGAACGGATACCGGCGCCTGCTCAACCGCGTTGTGCTGCGTCCCTGGGGGCCGATCGCGATCTATGTGATCGTGATCGGCATCATGGGCCTGCTGTTCCTGAGGCTGCCGACCGGCTTTTTGCCGGAGGAGGATCAGGGCTATGTCATCGTGATGTTCACGCTGCCGGTCGGCGCCGAGCAATCGCGGACGCTCGCGGTGGCCCGGGAGGTCGAGCATCACTTTCTGACCGACGAGAAGGCCAACGTGGCGGACATGTTTGTCGTCTCGGGCTTCAGCTTCGCCGGCTCCGGGCAGAATGTGGGCCTCGGCTTTATCCTGCTGAAGGATTGGAGCGAGCGTTCGGGCGCGCGAAACCGCGCGCCGGCGATCGTGCAGCGCGCGATGGTGGCCTTCTCCAAAATTCGCGACGCGCAGGTGTTTGCGTTGATCCCGCCCTCCGTGCCGGGTCTCGGTCAGTCTCAGGGTTTCGATTTCGAGCTGGAGGACCACGGCAATCTCGGCCACGAGGGGCTGGTGAAGGCGCAGGGCCAGTTGCTGGCCATGGCGGCGAAAAATCCCAAGCTGTTCGCGGTACGTCCGAACTCGTTGCCGGATACGCCGCAGCTCCACGTCAATGTCGATAGCGGGCAGGCGACGGCGCTTGGCCTGTCGCTGGCCGACGTCAACACGACGCTGACGGCTGCCTGGGCCGGCACGTTCATCAACGACTTCATCGACCGCGGCCGCGTCAAGCGCGTGTACATGCAGGGCGATGCGCCCTACCGCATGCTGCCGAGCGATCTCGACAAGTGGTACGTCCGCAATGCGTCGGGCAGCATGGTGCCGTTCTCGGCCTTCGCCAAGACATCGTGGACCGTCGGGCCGTCGTCGCTGCAGCGCTATAACGGTTTCCCCGCGCTGGAAATCCAGGGCTCGGCGGCGCCGGGGCAAAGCTCCGGCACCGCAATGAACGAGATGGAGAGCCTCGCGGCCAAGCTGCCGCTGGGCACGGGCTTCGAGTGGACCGGGCTGTCGTTTCAGGAACGGTTGTCGGGGGCGCAAGCGCCGGCGCTCTACGCGATCTCCATTCTTGTGGTGTTCCTGTGCCTTGCCGCGCTCTACGAGAGCTGGTCGGTGCCGTTTTCGGTGCTGCTGGTGCTGCCGCTCGGCGTCGTCGGCGCACTGGCCGCAGCGAGCTTGCGCGGACTCGAGAATGACGTCTTCTTCCAGGTCGGCCTGCTGACCACGATGGGCCTGTCCGCGAAGAACGCTATCCTGATCGTGGAATTCGCCGAGATGGCGGTCCGGCGCGGCGAGGGCGCGTTTGCCGCCGCGCTCGAGGCGTCGCGGCTGCGCCTGCGCCCGATCTTGATGACATCGCTTGCGTTCATTGCGGGCGTTGCGCCATTGGCGGTCGCGACCAGCGCCGGCGCCGGCAGCCAGAACGACATCGGCACCGGCGTGATCGGCGGCATGGTCACCGGCACGATCCTGGCGATCTTCTTCGTGCCGCTGTTCTTCGTTCTGGTTCAGCGTCTAGTGGCGTGGCGCGAAGCGCGTCGCGGACGACACGAAGCCGCGCACTAAAAAGCGGACGGGCAGGCCCGCGTGCGGGTCTGCCCGTTTTCAGATTTATCGTCAGTCTATTCGGCGGCGACGCGCATCGATTCATCGGCGCGCGAGAGATGGCGCACCGCGGCGCCGACGCCCGAGCCTGGCTCGAACGCAATGCCGGTGTCGCGCATCGCCAGCTCGACGCCACCGAGCGCCTGCAGCACCATGATTTCGTTGAGCCAGCCGAGGTGGCCGATGCGGAACACCTTGCCGGCCACCTTGTTCAGGCCGCCGCCGAGCGACAGGTCGTAGCGGTTGTAGGCGGTCTTGATGACCTCGTTGGCGGCGATGCCCTTCGGCACGACCACCGCAGTCACCGTGTCGGAATACCATTGCGGCGCCGCCGCGCAGCAGGTGAGTCCCCAGGCGTGAACGGCGGCGCGCACCGCGCCGGCGAGCCGGTGATGGCGGGCGAACACGTTCGGCAGGCCTTCTTCCAGCAGCATGTCGACCGAGGCGCGCAGGCCGCGCAGCAGCGTCGCCGCCGGCGTATAGGGGAAATAGCCTTGCGCGTTCGACTTCATCATGTCCTTGTAGTCGAAGAAACCGCGCGGCAGCTTGGCGGTCTCGGCGGCCTTGAGCGCCTTCTCGCTGACGCAGAGAATGGCCAGGCCGGTCGGCATCATGAAACCCTTCTGCGAGCCGGTGACGGCGACGTCGACGCCCCACTCGTCCATGCGGAAGTCGATCGCGGCGATCGAGCTGACGCCGTCGACGAACAACAGCGCCGGATGCTTGAGATCGTCGAGAATACGGCGCACGGCGGCGACGTCCGAGGTCACGCCGGTGGCGGTTTCGTTGTGCGTGACGAGAACGGCCTTGATCTTGTGGGTCTTGTCCGCTTCGAGACGGGCGCGATACCGGTCGAGAGGCACGCCGGTGCCCCATTCGGCTTCGATCGTATCGACGTTGAGGCCAAAGCGTTTGCAGAGCTCGACCCAGAGATAGCAGAACTGGCCGTATACCGAGGCCAGCACCGTATCGCCGACCGACAGCGTGTTGGTGATGGCCGATTCCCAGCCGCCGGTGCCGGAGCTCGGGAAGATGATGACCTGGCCGGTCGTGGTCTGGAAAATCTTCTTCAGGTCGGCGAGCAGCGGCCGGACGAATTCCGGAAAGTCCGGCGCACGATGATCTTCCAAAGCCACATCCATCGCCTGGCGGATGCGGAAGGGCATGTTGGTGGGGCCTGGAACGAAGAGTCCTTTGAAACCTGGCATTGCAGTCTCCGGCGTGAACAGTCGTGAGGAAGGTGGGGTGATCGGGATATCCGGCTAGGCGACCCGCAGCCGGTTCACTTCGATGGTCGCGTCGACCAGCGCGACCGTCCTGTCGATCGCGGCATGCGTGATGCCGAACTGGCGGCCGACGATCTGCACCAGGCGGTCGACGCGTTCGACCGCGGACGCGCCGGCGGCCATTGCGCGGGCGACCGACGACGGATTGGTCAGCTTCTCGGCCGCGGCCGCATATTTGTCGAATGGCACGAGGTCGTCCGCCGAGGCGCCGAGCCGCCGCACGATCGAGGCGACACAGTCATAGATCTGGCGCGACAGCGCGACGTTGCCGTGCACGGCTTCGCGTATCGAAACGGGCGCGCCGGGTGTGATGCAGCGATAGTTGCCTGTCAGCAGCATCGGCCATTTCGCGAACGGCACGAACGGCGAATCGTGGACGCGCAGCTTGACCGGCACGTCGCGGCCGTCGATGCGGACAGCGTCGATGTCATCCGCCAATCGAGTGAGGATTTCGGTGTCTTCGGCGGCTGCGTAGGAGGCGGTCTTGAAGTTGGTGGCGAGGCCGACGCGCAACACGTTGGCCGGCTCGCCGGCCGGGCGGACCGCCTGCGGGTCGGGCGAGCACAGCGTCATCTTCTCGGGATCGAAGCGGTCCCAGACGCGCGCATTGTTGCAGGCGGCTTCAGCCGTCATGGCGTCGATCGCCGGGATGCGCCTGAGATAGGGCAGCGGCGGCATGTTCATCAGCGACAGGCAGGGAATGCCCGTTTCCGCGATGCGCGTGAGCACGCCGCGCATCGCGGGGTGGGCATACTGCGGCTCCTGCATCGCGAGCACGGCGAGGTCGTAGGCCGACGGGTCGGCGAATTCGGGCGTCGTGGCGTCGAGCGTTCCCGGCAGGTCGGCGGACCGGATCGCGAGGGGGGCGGCATCGCCCTTGGGCGGAAGGCGGACCTCGGTGCCTTTGGCGTTGATCAGCTCGGCGGTTGGCGCGCGGCAGACCAGCGTCACATCGTGGTCCGCCATCAGGCACTTGGTGGCGAACAAGGAGCCATACGACGCGCCGAGGACGAGAATCCGGTAAATCATGCGGGTCTCCCTGACTTTGTTGCCGGACAGTCGATTCCGACGCTGGCCCGTGAGTCGGGACCTAACACCCTAGGCGACCATTCCGCATTCAAAATAAGGTATCTGTGTTGTCAGTTTGCATACATATTCGTACTATTTGTTGTGTTGTAAACATCAGGCATACCCGGCCATGGCCAAGACATTTGTCGGCTCGCAACTGCGCCAGCTCAGGCGCGAGCACCATCAGACCCAGGCCGAGATGGCCGCGGTGCTCGGCATCAGTCCGGGTTACGTCAATCTGCTCGAGAACAATCAGCGCAGCCTGTCGGTCCGGCTGCTGATGGCGCTGGCCGACCATTACAAGGTCGATTGGCGCGATCTTGTGCGCGACGAAACCTCCAATCAGCTCGCCGAACTGCGCAGCGTCATCAAGGATCCGATGTTTTCGGGAGCGGTACCGGACATCGTCGAGTTGCGTGGCGCGCTCGATCATGCCCCGCGCCTCGTCGAGCAATTCCTCAAGCTTTACGACATTCATCGCACCACGCTCGAGCGCATCATGCGCCAGGGCGCGGGCCGCCTGCCCGAAGGGCTGATGGCGTCGTCGGCCGAGGCCGTCATCCACGACTTCTTCCGGGACCATTCGAATTACTTTCATTCGCTCGAGATTGCGGCTGAGCGGCTGCGGATGATCGAACCGTGCGATACCGACGACGTCTATGGCGTGCTCAAGACGCGTCTCGCCAAGGTGCATGGCATCACGGTGCGTCGCCGGCCGGCCGAGGAAATGACACGCGCGTTGCGCGTCTACGACCGCGAGTCACGATCGGTGGAGCTCTCCGAGGCGCTCGATCACCCCAACCAGGTGTTCCAGCTTGCGCATGTGCTCTGTCTCGTCGAGTTTCAGGATTTGCTCGAGCAGATCACCGCCGACAGCGGCCTGAGCACCGGCTCGAACCGGGCGCGCTGCCACGTCGAGCTCGCCAACTATTTCGCCGCCGCGTTCCTGATGCCCTACGAGCCGTTTCTCGCGATGGCCGAGAGCACGGCCTACGACATCGACCGCATCGCCTTGCGGTTCGCGGTCTCGATCGAGCAGACCTGCCATCGCCTGACGACGATGCAGCGTCCGGGGGCGCAGGGCGTGCCATTCTTCTTCCTGCGCGTCGACAAGGCCGGCAACGTCACCAAGCGCTTCAATTCGACGTCGTTCCACCTCGCCGAGTACGGCGGCGCCTGTCCGGTCTGGAACGTGCATCTGGCGTTCCGCACGCCCGGCATCATCCTGCCGCAGTTCGTCGAATTGCCGGACGGCTCGCGCTTCTTCACCATCAGCCGCAGCGCGGAGCGTCCCGCGATCAATCTCGAGACGCAGGACCATCGTCTGTCCATCGCGCTTGGCTGCGAGCTGCAATACGCCAAGAAGCTGCGCTACGCGGCAGCCTACAATCTCGAGGACGAGCGGATGTTCGCTCACATCGGCATCAACTGCCATCTGTGTCCGCGCCAGGCCTGCACCCAGCGGGCCCATCAGCCGGTCTTCATGGAATTGCCGATCGATACCAGCCGGCGCGGCGCGACCCGCTTCGAAAGCTAGCTGGCGTTTTGCGTGTGAATTCAATGAAATGGCGCAGGGTATGCGGACCCGCGGCGGGTGTCAGGGCTTGAATCGCCGCGCGTCCTCTCGTAAGCGGGGTGGCTTCCGCCTACAATGACGGTCGACCACATCCCGGATTGGACAACAAACGACCCCTCACCATGAATCAAAATCTCATCGCGACGCTGTCTCCAGGCTTCGTTTCGTCGACTCTCGGAAAAGTGGCGACGGTTCTGTTTGGCACGCTGCTGCTCACGCTATCGGCCAAGGTCCATGTGCCGTTCTGGCCCGTGCCGATGACGATGCAGACCTTCGTGGTGCTCGTCATTGCAATGAGCTGCGGCCCGGTGATCGCGGGCAGCACGTTTTTTGCCTATCTGATCGAGGGCGCGGTCGGCCTGCCGGTGTTCTCCGGCACTCCGGAGCAGGGCCTCGGCCTTGCCTATATGATGGGCCCGACCGGCGGCTATCTCGCCGGCATGCTGGCGGCGAGCGTTATCGTCGGCTACTTCGGCGCCCGGGGCTGGGACCGCTCCATGCCGAAGACGTTTATCGCCATGCTGATCGGCACCGCCGTTATTTTCCTGCCCGGCTATGGCTGGCTCGCGACCCTGATCGGCCCCGCCAAGGCCTGGATGCTGGGGGTGCTGCCCTTCGTGCTGTCGGAAACCGTGAAGGTCGTGCTGGCGACGCTCGTGGTCCGCTCAGGCTGGGCTTGGGCTGCGGCGCAGGGCAGGGGCCGCTAGGTCCCGGTCAGCCGTCGATCAGATAGCCGCTAGTCTTCTTGGCCAGCGCGTGGGCGCGGGCAACGTCCGCGTCCGATCCGGCATGGATCACGTAGAGCGTGTCGCCGGCGCGAACGCTGTCGCCGACGCCGCGCAGGAGATCGAGCCCGGCGCTTTGATCGCCGGGCGCGCCGGCGCTGCGGGCGATGCCGGCAATGGCCCAGCCGTCGATCGACCGGACGATGCCGGAGCGTTCCGCCTTCACCGCGCGCGTGAACGAGCCGGGCTGCACCGGCGGCGTGCGGCGGCCTTGTGCTTCGACGATGCGATCGAGGGCGTCACGTCCGGCGCCTGACGTCAGCAGCTCGGCGGCGCGCTGCCACGCATTCTCCTCGCCGCCGAGCGCCGGATCCCAGGTGAGGATGCGCCCGGCGAAGAACAGCGCCTTGTCGCGCAGGTCAGCCGGCGCGGCCGGGTCGTTGTCGAGCACCGCGAGGACGTCGCGCACCTCGAGCGCCGGCCCGACGCCGCGGCCGACTGGCCTGGTGCCGTCGGTGACGTGGGCCTCGACGGTGAGGCCGAGACCCTGGCCGATGCGCTCGAACAGGGTGGCGAGCTCTCGCGCCTCTTCGCGCGTTTTCGACTTGGCCTGCGGCCCGTAGGGCAGGTCGATGATGACGTGGGTCGAGCCAGCGGCCAGCTTCTTCGACAGGATCGAGGCCACCGACCAGCGCGTCGAATCGAGCCCGAGCGGCCGCGTGATGGCGTTCATCACGTCGTCGACCGCGGAGTGATTGAGCCGGCCGTTCCAGGCGATGCAGCCGCGTGCCTGCGCGACCACGCGCTTGACGTCGGCGACGGTGAGGTCGACGCGCGCCACGGTTTCCATCGCGTCGGCGGTGCCGGCGGCGGAGGTGATGGCGCGCGAGGAGGTCTTCGGGATGGTCAGCCCGTGCGCCGCCACCAGCGGCACCACGATCATGGTGATGCGGCTGCCGGGAATGCCGCCCATCGAATGCTTGTCGACGACGATCTTTTCGTCCCAGGCGATCTTCTCGGCGAAGTCGACGCGGGCGCGGGCCAGCGCCACGACCTCCCGGTCCGTGAGGCCGCGCGTCGCCGCGACGAGGAATGCCGCCACCTCGCGGTCCGGATAGCGGCCGTCGACGATGTCGCCGATCAGGCGGCGGATCTGGCCGTCGTCGAGCTCGTCGCCGCGCAGCTTGGCGCGAAGCGCGGCGGCGCTCTCCGGGGAAGGGGTGCGCTCAATATAGACCGTCGTGCCGTCCGGCAGGCCGAGCGCCTCGAAGGCGCTGCGCGACAGGCCGATCTCGTCGGGCTTGAGCAGCGCCTTGTCGTCGATGACATGGACGGCGGCGCGGATGCTGCAGCCGTTGCCGGAAATCTCGACCCGCTGCGGGCCGAGGAAATCCGCCGCGATGACCGACGTTCCGTGCGCCGGCAGGTAGGCGAGATGGTCGCGCCAGCTATCGATCGGCAACGCCCGCACCTTGAGCCGGCCGGGACGCGGCGCGGCGAGGGCAGCGACGAGCCGCGCGATGCCGGTGGCGACATCGGTATCGTTGACGACGGTGATCTTCTCGACCTGCAGCGGTAGCGGCGGCGTGGCGCGCGCGAGTCGGCCGGCGATCTGGTCGGCCGTCTCGCGCCCGCGTTCGCGCAGCCGTATGGCTACGACCTCGGCCGGCGCGGTGATTTCGATCACCACGAGACGCGGCACGCGCGTTGCCAGTTCGGCGATGGTGGCGCGGGAGCCGTTGGCCACGACGTTGCGGCCTTTTGCCAGGTCTTCGGCGAGCGAGGCGGACAGCCCGTATTCGAGCCCGTGCGCCGGCCAAGTCAGCAGGAAGGCGCCGGCCTGCTTGCGGCGGGCGAATTCCGCCGGCGTGACGGCCTCGTGGTCTTCATCGCCGGCATCGGCCGCGCGGGTGATAGTCCGCCGCGCGAATACGAAACGCTCGTTGTCCTTGAGCGCGGCACGGGCGCCGTCGAGCAAAGTGTCCTTGCCGACGCCGCTTGGGCCGACGACGAGATAAAACGTGCCCGCAGGCATCGCAGCGCTCAGTTGGCGTCGTCGAGACCAATGTCCACGGCGGGCGCGGCCTGGGTGATCCGGCTGGTCGAGATGAAATCGACGCCGGTCTCGGCAATGCCGCGGACCGTCTCGAATCGCACGCCGCCCGAGGCTTCCAGCGGCACGCGGCCGTCGACCAGCTTCACCGCGGCGCGCATGTCGTCGAGCGACATATTGTCCAGCATGATGACGTCGGCATTGGCGGCGAGCGCTTCGCGCACCTGCTCGAGCCGGTCGCATTCGACCTCGATCTTGGTCAGCGAGGGAATACTGGCGCGGGCGCGGGCGACCGCGGCAACGATGCTGCCGCTCACCACGATGTGGTTATCCTTGATCATCACGCCGCCATCGAGGCCGAGGCGGTGATTGGCGCCGCCGCCGCAGATGACGGCGTGCTTCTCGAGCATGCGCAGGCCCGGCGTCGTCTTGCGGGTGTCGATCAGTCTCGCCTTGGTGCCGGCGATCTCTGCGACAAATCGCGCGGTGAGCGTGGCAATGCCCGACATATGCTGCACGATATTGAGCGCGGTGCGTTCGGCGGTGAGGACGCTGCGGGCGTTGCCGCTGATGGTCATCAGCGGCGTGCCCTTGACGGCCTTGTCGCCGTCCCGGGCGGTGAGCTTGACATCGAGCGTCGGGTCGTAATGACGGAACACCATCGCGGCCACGTCGACGCCCGCCACTGTCTGCGGCTCGCGCGCGTTCATGCGGAACGTGCCCTTGGCGTCGGCGGCGATCATCGCCTGGCAGGTGAGATCGCACGCGCCGATGTCCTCGGCAAGCCACAGATCGATCAGGCGGCCAACCATGTAATGATCAAGCATAGAACCTCAGTCCCGTTTTTTGCGGTGCAAAAAGCACTGGCAGCCCACTGGCTAATTCATTTGTGTACAAACGATATCGCCGTGCGGCCCTTTGTCAATGGAAACGCTGTTGATGCCGGAAATATAGGCTAAATCGGGCATTGACGGCGAGCGGTCAGTCCGCCGATCATATGTGTGCAAATGAGTTTGCCCGAACCGTCCGGCCACGCCGGCGCGAGGGCCGGTAGGACGGAATTCCAGCCATGCCGAAGCCGAAGCTCAGCCTTGCCGCGTCCATCGCCGCGATTCGTCACGGCGGACGGTACGATGTTCAGAAAGTCAGGCGCCAAGCCGCGCGTGCGGTCATTCTGCCCACGCCAATTACTCCGGAGGAACGTCAATGCATCGATCCATGAAATCTCTCGTTCTCGCGTTCGGCGTGAGCGCCGTGCTGATCGGCGGCCCGGTTGCCGCTTCGGCCGATTCGCTGAAGATCACGCTCGCAGGCGGTTCCGTTGGCGGCGCGTGGAGCGCCATGGGCGCGGCGATCGGCCAGACCATCCGTCTTCAGGTGCCCGGTTCGTCATTCACCTATGAGCCGGGCCGCGACGCGGCGAATGTCCAGCTTGTGTCGGAAGGTAAGGTGCAACTTGGCATCACGCATGCGCAGATGGCGCTCAGTGCCTCCAAGGGCGCGCCGCCGTTCAAGCAGAAGATCACCAACATTCGCGCTATCGCGCTGCTCGATCCCGAGGCCACCGTACAGATTGTGGTGCGAAAGGACTCGCCTTATGCGAACCTCGACGACATCGCAAAAGCCAACAAGCCGATTCGGATTGCGCTCAACAAGCGCGGCACGATGATGGCAATCGCCGGCGAAGCGGTGTTCACCGCGGCGGGCCTGTCGCCGAAGGCAATCGCCGCCAACGGTGGCCGCATCGAATATGTCGATTTCAACAGCGGCCTCGACATGCTCAAGAACGGCCAGGTCGATCTCGTCCTCAACATGCTGGCGTTCCCATCGGCGCAACTTGAGCGTCTGTCGCATGACATGGGAGTGAAGCTGCTGCCGATCTCCGCCGCGACGCAGGCCAAGATCAACGGCGATATCGGGACGACTTCGGTCACTATTCCGGCCAAGACCTACGCCTTTGAACCCGAGCCGGTCGGCACCGTCACCGGTCACGTCGTGCTGGTTGCGTCCGACAAGATGTCCGACGCCGAGGCCGAAACCATTACCAAGGCGATGCTCGATCACTTCGACTACCTGACCAAGGCCTATCCATCCTTCGCACGCATGGGCAAGAAGGCGCTGCCGGATGTTGCGCCGCTTGAATTGGCCGCCGGCGCGAAGAAAGCGTACAAAGCCGCGGGCATCCAATAGGCCTCAACCGCCGAAGGCGGCGGTTATGCCGCCGCCTTCATGTTTTTCGCGATAGAAGGCGAGAGGAACGCCGTGTCCGCCAAGCTCATTCAACTCCTGGCGCCGGGACGTCCACGCCGGCTCGGCCGGCTCGGCTCTGGTTTCGTGTCACTGATCGCGATTGCGACATCGGCCTTCTTCATTCTCCTGGCGTTTGGATTTTATGTCGACCGCGGCATCGCGCTCGACTGGTTCATTGGCGCCATATTGTCGATCGCGTTCCTGACCACGACTGGCAATCCCGCGCGGCCGACCGGACATTCGATCTTCTCTTGGGCGGCGGCGCTGTGTTCGCTGGTGATCTCCGTCTACTTCATCATCATGCAGCCGGCATTCGATCAGTTGCTGCCGATGATCGACGATTTGAGCACGGTCGACCGCATCGCAGGAATCGTACTGATCGCGCTGGTGCTCGAGGCGACACGCCGTTGCATCGGCTTCACGCTGGTCGCCGTCGTTCTGGCTTTTCTCGCCTATGGCGTGTTCGGCCAGTATCTCTCGGGTGCGTTCTGGCATCGCCCCCTGAGCCTCGACGAAGTCCTCTACCAGATCGTCTATACGACCAACGGCGTGTTCGGTCCGGCGCTCGGCGTTGCCGCGCTGCTGGTGTTCGCCTTCGTCGCGTTCGGCACGCTGCTCGATATCGCTGGCGGTGGAGACTTCTTCTTCGATCTTGCGAACAGTCTCGTCGGCCGTCAGATCGGGGGGCCGGCCAAGGTCGCGGTGGTGTCGTCCGGCCTCTACGGTTCGATCTCCGGCTCACCGACAGCCGACGTCGTGACGACGGGGTCGTTCACGATTCCGCTAATGATCCGCACCGGCCTCACGCCGACCTACGCCGGCGCGGTCGAGGCTGTCGCCTCGACCGGTGGCGCGCTGCTGCCGCCGGTGATGGGGTCCGCCGCGTTCCTGATGGCCGACTTCACCGGCATTCCTTACAGCGCCATCGTCATCGCTGCGGTCGTGCCGGCGCTGCTCTATTACATGTCGGTGTTTCTCGCGGTCGATTACCGGTCACGAAACAGCGGATTGACGCCGCTCGCGACGGCCGACACGCCGTCGGTGTTCAGGGTCGTGCGAAGAGATTGGTACTACTTTGTTCCGATCGTGATCCTGATCTGGTTCGTATTGACCGAAGACCGGCCGTCGTTCTCCGCTGCGCTCGCCCTGGCCAGCCTGGTGCCGATCGTGTGCTGGCGCCTGCGCAAGCCGGCTGCGATCGGCAAGGCCCTGGTGCGCGCGCTCGACGACGGCACGCGGCGCATGACCGGCATCGGCGTCGCCTGCGCCGTGGCGGGACTCGTCGTCGGCACGTTGGCGATGACCGACCTCACCGGAAAGATTTCCTCGGCCTTGTTTATCCTCGCCAGCGGAAGCGGTCTTCTGACGCTCATCATCACGACGGTCATCGTGATCGTGCTCGGCATGGGCATGCCGACGCCGGCGGTCTATGAACTCGCTGCTGTCCTCGCGGCGCCAGCGCTTCTGGCGCTCGATATTCCGATGCTTCAGGCCCACCTGTTCATCGTTTATTTTGCGTCGATGTCGGCAATCACGCCGCCGATCGCCGTTGCCGCCTTTGCCGCGGCGACGATTGCCAACGCCAATCCCATCAAGATTGGGATGCAGTGCTGCCGTCTCGCGATCATCGCGTTTCTGATTCCGTTCGTTTTCATCTACAACCCGGCGCTGCTGCTGATAGGAACGGTCGGGCAGATTGTGTTCGGCATCGCCTGCGCCGTGATCGCCATGCCGGCACTCGTGAGCGCGCAGGAAGGTTACTTGTTCGGCCCCATCGGGGCGGTGCCGCGCGCTCTGCTTCTCGCTGCCGGTATTCTCTTGATGATCGGACAGCTTATCCCTGCCGCGATCGGCAGCGTCATTCTGCTGGCCGCCGGGGTCTGGATCTGGAGCCGGCGGCGAAGCAGGTCGCAGGCGGCAACACGGGATTACAACGGGCAAATCTCGACCTGAGCGAGGCCTGCGGGCGTACCGCGCGCCGGGTTGCCCGCCGCGGCGCGGCATCGTAGGTCTCGGCATCCGAATGACGATGATTGAGGGCGGCCGGATCTCGCGCCGCTGTGCGCGTGACCAAGCCGATCCTGGATGTCCTGTCCCGCAAGACGAGAACGCCGCCGCCGGTCTGGATGATGCGGCAGGCCGGCCGCTATCTGCCGGAATACCGCGCGCTTCGGGCCAGGGCCGGCAGCTTCCTCGGCCTGTGCTTCGATCCCGCGCTCGCCGCCGAGGTCACGCTGCAGCCGGTCCGCCGCTTCGGCTTCGACGCCGCGATCCTGTTCTCCGACATCCTCGTCATCCCGCACGCGCTCGGGCAGACCGTCAGCTTCGTCGAAGGCGAGGGGCCGCGCCTGCCGCCGCTGTCGCGCGCCGGCGACCTCAACCGCCTGGCGTCAGCGGTGGACGACAAGACGCTGTCGCCGGTCTACGAGACGGTGCGGCGCGTGAAGGCCGAGCTGCCGCCAGCCGTCGCGCTGATCGGCTTCTGCGGCGCGCCGTGGACCGTCGCGACCTACATGATCGCCGGACGCGGCACGCCGGATCAGGCGCCGGCCAAGAGCTTCGCCGCAAGCCATCCCGAAGCGTTCGCGGCGCTGCTCGACAAACTCGTCGACGCCTCGGCGCGTTATCTCGTCGGCCAGCTCGATGCCGGAGCCGAGTGCCTGCAAATCTTCGACACCTGGGCCGGCTCGCTTCGCGGCGATGACTTCGAACGCTGGTGCGTGCAGCCGACCAAGGCGCTGGTCGCGCGGGTGAGGGCGGCGCGGCCGGGCACGAGGATCATCGGCTTTCCGCGCGGCGCCGGGCGGAATATCCCGCGCTACGTCGCCGAAACCGGCGTCGATGCGGTGAGCCTCGAAACCGCGATCGACCGCGAGTTTGCCCGCAAGGAGATTCAGTCGAAGGTGGCCGTGCAGGGCAATCTCGATCCCGAGGTGCTGCGCGGCGGCGGCGACGCGCTCGACCGCGCCGTCGATGACGTGAAGGCCGTGTTAGGCGGCGGCCCGTTCATTTTCAACCTCGGCCACGGCATCCTGCCCGACACGCCCATTGCGCATGTCGAGCGCATGCTGGCCCGCGTGCGAGGATAGACGCGATGGCGCCCTGGCTCCGGATCGGAACGCGCGGCAGCCCGCTGGCGATGTATCAGGCGCACGCGGTGCGCGACCGGCTGGCGGCGGCGCACGGCATCGCGCCGGACGACATCGCGATCGCGGTGATCCGCACCACCGGCGACAGGATTCAGGACCGCCCATTGGCCGACGCCGGCGGCAAGGGGCTGTTTACCAAGGAGATCGAGGAGGCGTTGCTCGCCGGCGCGATCGATCTCGCCGTGCACTCGGCCAAGGACGTGCCCTCGCTGATGCCGCCGGGCCTCAGGCTCGCCGCCTATCTCGAGCGCGAGGATGTGCGCGACGCGTTTCTCAGCCGCAAGGCGGCGAGCCTCGCCGCGTTGCCGCGCGGCGCCAGCCTCGGCACCAGCTCGCCGCGGCGGCAGGCCATCGCGCTGCGGCTGCGGCCGGACCTCAGGATCGTGCCGCTGCGCGGCAATGTCGAAACGCGGCTGCGCAAGCTCGAACAAGGCGAAGCGGACGCGACGATCCTCGCGGTCGCCGGGTTGAAGCGTCTCGGGCTCGGTCATCATGCCACGCGCGTCATGAGCGAGGCTGAGTTCCTGCCGGCCGGCGGGCAGGGCGCGATTGCGATCGAAACGCGGGCAGACGACGACAGCACCAACGAACGGCTGGCGCGCATCGATCACGCCGATACGGCGGCCGCCGTCACGCTGGAGCGTGCGTTTCTTGCCGTGCTCGACGGCACCTGCAAGACGCCGATTGCCGCGCATGCAACGGTCGACGGCGACAGCATCGCCTTCCGCGGCCTGATCGCGACGCCGGACGGCCGCGCCGCGCATGAGATCGAGAGGCAAGGCCGCCGCGGCGATGCCGAACGCATCGGCACCGCGGCGGGACAGGAGATCAAGCGCCGCGCCCGCCCCGAGTTTTTTCCGGATTGAGGCGGGCCCGCGCTTTACCTCTCCCGCAAGCGGGAGAGGGAGCGAGCCGTACTTGAATGGCTCGCTTACGCCGCCGCCTTGAGATGGAGCAGCTTGCGCGCCTCGGCGACCGAGGCTGGATGGCGGCCGTATTCGGCGCACAGGTCGGCGACGCGCTTGACGAGGGCGGCGTTCGACGGCGCGAGCTTCTCCTTGTTCCAGCGGATATTGTCCTCGAGGCCGGTGCGGCAATGGCCGCCGGCTTCGAGGCTCCAGCGGTTGAGCATCAACTGGCCCGCGCCGATGCCGGCGCCGGTCCAGGTCGCGTCCGGCGCCAGGCGCTTGAGCGTCGCGACGTAGAAGTCGAACGTGTCCTTGTCGACCGGCATGGCGTTCTTCACGCCCATGACGAACTGGACGTGCAGCGGCCCCTTGATCTTGCCGTCCTTCTCCATCTTCACGGCCTGGAAGATCATCGACAGATCGAAGGCCTCGATCTCCGGCTTGACATCATATTTGACCATCTCGGACGCCAGCCAGTCGACCAGCTCCGGCGAATTTTCATAGACGCGCGTCGGGAAGTTGCACGAGCCGGTCGACAGCGAGGCCATGTCGGGCGACAGCGGCAGCATGCCGCCGCGCTCGCGGCCGGTGCCGGAACGCCCGCCGGTCGAGAGCTGGATGATCATGCCGGGGCAGTGCTTCCTCAGCCCCTCGACCAGCCGGCCGAACCTCTCCGGGTCGGACGTCGTGGTGCCGTCGTCGTTGCGGACGTGGCAATGCGCGAGCGTGGCGCCGGCCTCGAACGAGGCCTGCGTCGATTCGACCTGCTCGGAGACGGTGATGGGGACCGCCGGGTTGTCCTTCTTGGTGGGGACGGATCCGGTGATGGCGACGGTGATGATGCAGGGTGTTGTCATGGCGCGGTTACTTAAGGCTGCGCGCGCGGCGGGGTCAACTTGGAACGGCGCATGTCCGGGCCTTCATGTTGATTGACGGGGCTTCTTCCATTCGGCCTGATCGAGCACGTCGCGCTCGAAGCGCGAGGTGCGGCGGCGGCGTCTGAGGATGCGGCGCGGCGCGAGCGGAATGTGCGGCGAGTCGTCGAGCGCGATCACCAGCCAGTCGAGGTTCTCCTCCGCCGTCACCCATCGCTTCGGCGCATAGCGGGTGAGGCGGAACGGCTTCGAGAATGATAGTAGCGATTTCGTGCCGCCCGGCAGGAAATATTCGTGGGCGTAGGACATCGCCACTTCGCGCGGGCTTTTGTAGATCGGATCGCGCCAGCGCAGCACGGCATGGTTGGTCTTGCTGATGGCGCCCCAATATCCGCGCTCGCGAAACAGCGTGACGACGTGGTCTTGGTCGGTCGGCAGCGACCGCAGGTCGAGCAGGAATGCGTCCCGGCCGTTGTAGATGAGGCACGCGGCGGCGAGCAGCGCGCCTTCGGTGCAATGCGCGACGCGCGTCGCGATCACGCGGCGCGGCGACATATGGGTGTCGCCGTCGAGCTCGAAATTGGCGGGGAGTGAATCGAGATAATCCTGAATCTTGCGCGGCGTATCGAGCCGCGTGAACAGCCGCCGCTCGCGCGGCGTCAGCAGGGCGTCGATCGCGCGGCGGTAGCGTCCGGTTTCAGCCATGCCGCGATTGTACGAGCGTGCCGGCGTGAACCGAACCTCGCCGGCCGCAGGTCCACAGGAAATCGCGACCGTGTCAGGCCGTTGGTGGTGGCGCGGGCCGCGCGGTGTGCGACACTCTCAGCGCACGTCGTAGCGGATCGGCACCGTCACCGCGATGCGCGCGCTGGCGAGCTCCGCGGGCGGCGGCGGCAGGGGCCGCGCGCGCGTCAGCAGCGACAAGGTCTCGCGATCGAGCGCGGCCGAGCCGGAGCTGCGGGCGATGCGCGCGCCGTGCACCTCGCCGTGATGGTCGACGCTGAAGGCGAGCAGCGCGACGCCTGCGTCGCCATGCGCGTCCGGCGGGTACCGCTTGCTGCGCTCGAGGCGCGCCACCAGCTCGGAGCGCCACGTCGGCACGGCGGAATCGCTGCGCCCGGCGCCCGGCGCCGGCGCGGAGGCGCGCGCGTGCATGGCCGCCTTGCTCGGGGCGCTGGCGCGGCTCGCCGTCCGCGAGGCCGGATGTGGTTTTGGCCTGTACGGCGGCTCCGTCTCGGCGCGCGCCGCTTCCTCGGATTTCGCCTGAGCGGTTTTGGCCGGCGCGGGCTGGACCACCGGATCGGCGGGTGCCGCCGATACGAGGACCGGCGGCATCTCGGCCTTCGCCATGTCGGCTGCCGCATCGGCCTTCGCCGTCTCGCCCGCTGTGAGTGTATCGGCGTCGGTTTTCGCTGGCTCGGTTTCCGTTTTGTCACGTTTCGCGACGTCGGTCGCCGGATCGGTCGATGCCTCGGCCGGCTTCGCGGGCTGCTTGGGGTCCTGTTGCGCATCGCTGTCGGCCGCGAGCGGGCCGGGTGCGAGGTCCGGCGCCCGGACAGCCGGAGCGGCCGTCACCGGCGCAAGCTCGACCAGCACGGCCGGGGCGCCGTCCATCGCGTCGTCGAGCGGAGACGACCAGGTTGCGACCAGGGCGGCGAGGGCCCCGCCGTGCAGCACCACGGCGAACACCATCGAGAGCGGCCAGCGCCACGCCCGATGGCGCGCGGGCACGTCCCCGGCGTCGTCCCGGGAGGCGGTCAGATCGCTGTCGAGGTTCGAATCCATGCCGGTCCGATCTTTCCAGCGCGTTGTAGCGCGAACAAGGCGACCGCGGAACGGCCCGGCGGTTTTCCGCGGGACGCGTCCTGCCGTCGATCCGAAGGTCGGCAGAGGTACGGAGAGGGATAGGCGCGGCGGGATCGCCGCCCGTGACCTCGCTGCCCCACGGTTGCACGGCTCTTGCCGCGCTGATTTATAGTCGGCTTCGCCGCCGCCAGGCGGCCAACGTCAATCAACGTGCCTGAGAGGAAATGCCGTGGCCGATGCCCTTGCCGACCTTCGCTACGATCTTGCACTCGCCAACCGCATGCTCGCCGACAAGGGCGTGCTCGATGCCTTCGGTCACGTCAGCGCACGCCACCCGAGCGACCCGCAGCGCTATTTCCTGTCGCGTTCGCGCGCGCCGGAACTGGTCGAGCCGGAGGACTTCATCGAGTACACGCTCGACTCCACGCCGGTGCAGGCGACCGACATCCCGCAATATTCCGAGCGCGTGATCCACGGCGAAATCTACAAGGCCCGGCCCGATGTCATGGCGGTTTGCCACCATCACTCGCCCGCCTTCATGCCGCTGGTCATCACCGGCATCGACTACGTCCCGGTGTTTCATCTCGGCGCGGTCGGCGGCGTGCATCCGCCGTTCTGGGATCAGCGCGCCGAGTTCGGCGACACCAATTTGCTGGTGGTGAAACCCGAGGAGGGCGCCTCTTTGGCGAAGCGTCTTGGCCAGCACTGGATGGTGCTCATGAACCGCCACGGTGTTACTGCGGTCGGCACCGGTGTCCGCGAGGTGGTGTTCCGCTGCGTGTTCTCGCATCTCAACGCGCAATACCAGATTGCCGCCGCGGCGGCGGGCGCGGTCGGGCCGTTGTCGGCCGGCGAGGCCAAGCTCGCCTTCAATCTCGCGACCGGCACTACCGGCCTGTCACGGTCGTGGGAGCTCTGGACTCGTCATCTCGACAAAGCCGGTTCGCTGCCGAAGCCGCGTGGCTAGCATGGGCAGGGGGGCAGTCCACTTCCGTCGCCATGCCGTTTCGTGTTGAATGGACTGCATCAAACCGGCCGCCGCTCGTGAAAGAGCGGCCGGATCACACAAGGGAGGATTACACCATGAGGCTTGCTGCCTCCGCGCTCGCTCTTGCGGCTGCGCTGTCGTTCGCCGCCGGCCCGGCTTCGGCCGAAGACACGCTGAAGATCGTCATCGGCCAGATCAACAACTGGGAGAACCAGGCGCCGACGCTCGGTGCGGCCGAGGGCATCTTCAAGAAGCACGGCCTCAACATCGAAGCGACCGGCAGCTCGGGCGCCGGCGAGACCATCCAGGCGGTGGTGTCGGGCAGCGCCGACCTCGGCGCGGGCGTCGGCGTCGCCGGCGCCATGCGCGCGTTCTCGAAGGGCGCGCCGGTGCGCATCCTGCTGCCGGCCTTCACCGGCACCAGCGACCTGTACTGGTACGTGAAGGCCGACTCGCCGATCAAGTCGCTGAAGGACACCAAGCCGAGCGACACCATCGCCTATTCGACGTCGGGCTCGAGCTCGAACAATATCGTGCTGGCGTTCGTGCAGGAGCTCGGCGCCAAGGCGACGCCGACCAAGACCGGCAGTCCGGCGCCGACGTTGACGGCGGTCATGTCGGGCCAGGTGACGATCGGCTGGGCGGCGCCGCCGTTCGGCCTCAAGGAAATGAAGGAAGGCAAGATCCGCATCATCGCCCGCGGCAGCGACGTGCCCTCGCTCAAGGGCCAGACCGTCCGCTCCATCATCGTCAACGCCAACGCGCTGAAGGAGAAGCACGACGCCATCATGCGCTTCGTCGACGGCTATCGCGAGGCGATCGACTGGATGTACTCGGATCCCAAGGCCAAGCAGATGTACTCCGAGAAGACGCACGTGCCGATGGAGTTCATCGATCAGAACATCGCCGAATTCCAGCCGAAGTCGACGGTGCAGACCGATCACATGGCCGATCTCGACGGCGCGGTGCGCGACGCCGTAAAGCTGAAATTCCTCGAGAAGCCCCTGACCAAGGAGCAGCTCGCGGAGTTCATCCAGATTCCGCCACGCAAGAAATAGCGCGCGCTGGCGGGCCGGCGTCGGTCTCGATATCGCAGTGCCGGGTGTTGCGACGGGCCGCTGAAGTCTCAGCGGCCCGTTTGCCTGTGCGGGACAGATGCGTCTTTTTTTCGCTGCAATTGTTTCGTGGTTATCGGACAACTCAAGGGAGCGACTCATGACTATTCGAATCATTGTCGCGGCGGCTGCGCTCATCGCGCTTCCGGTCGCGATCGCGGCGCAGGACCACACGGCCCATGATGGCGCGGCTCAAAAGGCGTTGATGGATGCCGACATGAAGATGATGGATGGCATGCACCAGCCAATGACCGGCGATGCCGACAAGGATTTTGTCATGATGATGATCCCGCACCATCAAGGCGCGATCGACATGGCCAAGGTCGAGCTGCAGTACGGCAAGGATCCGCAGATCCGGAAACTCGCCGAAGACATCGTCAAGGCGCAGGAGATGGAGATCGCGCAGATGAAGGCGTGGCAAGTCGTGCACAAGGCTACGCACGAATAGAAATTAACGTTTCGCCTTCGCCTCGCTGACGGTCTGCAGCAGCGCGACGCGGCCTTTCTTGTTCGCCTCGCGCACGCTTGGCCCCTTGCCGATCGCGCCCATCTCCCGGTGCCGCGCGGCGATCGCCTCGAGGGAGTGAGTACGCCGAGCTGCCTTGACTCCTATTTATGCGCGACGACCGGCGTGCCGTGGGTGTGGAACGACTCGATGGTCTTGAGCCCCCAGGCCTGTCCCTTCTTGCGCTCGTCCTCGGTCCAGGTGATCGGCTTCCAGTCCGGCGCGAGGATCAGCTTGGCGCTGGCGTTCGCCACCTCGACGCGGTTGCCGCCCGGCTCGTAGACGTAGAGGAAGAAGGTCTGCTGGATCGCGTGCTTGTGCGGGCCGGTCTCGATGAAAATGCCGTTCTCGAGGAACACGTCGGCCGCCAGCAGGATCTCCTCGCGCGAGTTGCAGGCGTAGGTGATGTGGTGGAAGCGGCCCGGCGTGCCGGTGTGGTCGCGCGTATAGGCGAAGTCGTACGACTTGTTGGTCGCCGTCAACCAGATGCCGGCCTCGCTGCCGTCGTTCATGACGATGCGCTCGGTGAGGCGGAAGCCGAGATAGTGCTCGAAGAACTGGCGGCACTCGGAGATGTTGACGGCAAGCCCGTTCCAGTGGTCGAGGCGGCGCACGTTGCAGCCGCGCCCCGGGAATTTCTGCGCCTGGTTCTTGAGCGCCGGCTTCTGGTCCGGCGGCGGGTCGTACCATTCGGTCTCGTAATAAAGCTCGATGACGTGGCCGTCGGGGTCCTTGCAGACGAAGGTCTTGCCGTGGCCGAGGTCGCCGTCGGTCCAGCCGACGTCGAAGCCGGAGCCCTTGAGCGCGGCGGCGCGGCGCTCTAGCGCCTGCGGCGAGCGGCAGCGATAGGCGACATGGCCCATGCCGTTGCTCTTCGACGCGGTGAGCTTGAGCGTGTAGCGCTCGTAGTCGTCATAGGCGCGCAGATAGATGCTGTCGCCTTTCTCGCCGCTCTGGGTCATGCCCATGACGTCGATGAAGAAGCGCGCGCTCTTCTCGAATGTCGGCGTGAACATCTCGAGATGGCCGAGATGGGCGATGTCCATATTAGGTTCGGTGGTCATGACTTGCAGGGGCTTTCCTTCGTCATGCCCGGCCTCGTGCCGGGCATCCACGTCTTGCTTTTAAAGGCGTGAATGGCCGGGACAAGCCCGGCCATGACGGCCCAAGCACACGCGGATTGTTGTCTAAACGTCCTCCGGATTGTCGACATAGATCAATCCGGCCTTCTTGAGCGGCTCACGCATGTTGTACATGTCGAGGCCGAGCTCGCCGGCGGCGAGGCGCTTGCGCTTGGCGTCCTCGTCGTCGAAGCGCTTCTGCGCCTTCGCCGCGGTCTCGGCGACATATTTCTTCGGCACCACCACGACGCCGTCATCGTCCGCCACCACCGCGTCGCCAGGCTCGACATAAACGCCCGCGCAAACCACGGGGATGTTCACCGAGCCCAGGGTAGACTTGACCGTGCCTTTTGAGGAGATCGCGCGGGACCAGATCGGGAAGCCCATCTCCTTGAGCGCCGCCACGTCACGGCAGCCAGCGTCCATGACGACGCCTTTCACCCCGCGCGCTTTCAACGATGTGGCGATCAGGTCGCCGATCATGCCGTCGGTGTTGTCGGCGGTGCAGCCGAGCACGACGATATCGCCGGGTTTGCACTGCTCGATGGCGACATGGAGCATCCAGTTGTCGCCAGGCTGAGCGAGTACGGTGACCGCAGGACCCGCAATCGATGCGCCGGCCCAGACTGGACGCATATAGGGTTTCATCAACTGATAGCGGCCCAGCGCCTCGTGCACGGTCGATGCGCCGAGCTTCTCGAAAGTCGCAAGCGCCGTGGCATCGGCGCGTTTGATGTTGCGGACGACGACGGTTTTCATGGGAAATCTCCGGTCAAAATGACAAGGTGGCCTTCAGCGCGTCTCTTCCGCGATGACCTTCTGCACTATGGGGCGCGCTGCCATCCGCGCGCGGTGGTCGATCACCCGAGGCAGCTTCGTGATGTCGACGCTGTCGGCCTCAAGCCACTGCGCCAGCGTGAAAAGATACATGTCGCAGATCGAGTAGGTGTCGCCCATGACCCAGGGGCCGCGCAGCATGCCGTTCTCGATCAGCGCGAAGGCCTCGCCGACCGACTGCGGCACTTTTTTCTTCATCGCCTCGTGCGCGGCCGGGTCGTCGGCCCAGCGATAGAAGCGCATGCGGTGCGCATGCGCGATATGGACCGTCGAGCACAGGTAGCTGTTGAAGGCCTGCATTTCTCCAAGGGCAAACGGGTCGTCCAGCGGCGCGAGCCCCGCTTTCGGATAGCTCTGCGCAATGTAGACGAGGAGGGCCGGCGTCTCTGTCAGCACGCCGCGCGGCGTGACCAGCGCCGGCACCCGCGCTTTCGGATTGATTTTAAGATAGCCCGGCTTGCGCTGGTCTTCGTTGGCGAAGCTCAGGCGGATTGCCTCGTAGTCGGCACCGGCTTCTTCGAGCGCAATATGCGAAGCGAGCGAGCAGGTGTGCGGCGCGTAATAGAATTTCAGGGTCATCCGAGCTCCATTGCGACACGCGGGAAGATTTCCTGATAGGCCTCGCCGTAGGTCATCGGCACGCCGGTGTTGCGGGCGCCCTGGATGCCGCGATTGAGCGCGACGCGCTCGTAATAGTGCCAGAGGTGCTTCTGCGCGGCGAGAATTTCGAACGCCCTGTATTTCTGCTCCCACACCTCGTCGATCTTGAGGATGAGGCTCGGCCTGTAGTTGCACTGCTCGGGCTGGTGCGGCTCGAACAGGTACACGGGCGGGGCGGAATATTTGTATTTCGCGCCGGGCTTGTGGCCCATCGCCTGCGCGACCACGCGCGTCTCCTGCGCGAAATGCGCGGCGCTCGGATGGTCGAAATTGTACGGGTCTTCGAGCGCGTGGGTCAGCACGAAGGCCGGATTGGTCTCGCGGTAGATGTCGACCATGCGGTCGAAATGCGCCTCGGTGAGGCGCAGCGGATAGTCGCCGCAGTCGAAGAACTCGATCTCGGCGCCAAGCAGCTTCGCCGCGCGTTCGGCCTCGTCCTTGCGGCCGGCCTTCACCTTCTCGAGCGTCGCGCCGGGCTCTTTCCAGGCGAACTGGCTCTCGCCGCGCTCGCCAAACGACAGGCAGACGATCTTCATGCGGTAGCTGCGCCTGGCATGCAGCGCGATGGCGCCGCCGGCGCGCCAGACGAAGTCGCCGGGGTGCGCGGTGATGACGAGGCCGGTCTTATGGTCCGCCATGGGTCCTCCTTATGTCATTGTTCGTGTGTCAGAAGCCGCCATGAGCGGCGGCCGCGATGGCGTGCTTGAGCAGGCGCGTGAAGCTGGTGAGATGCCGCCGCATGGCGGCTTCCGCCGCGTCGGCGTCGCCCTTGCACAGCGCGCCGATGATGGCGCGATGCTCGGCGAGCGATGTCTGCGGACGGCCGGGCAGGAGAATGACGCGGTATTGCAGCCGCACCAGATGGGATTTCAGCGTGTCGAGAATGCGCGCCGCGGTGGAGTTGCCGGCGATGCGGCGGATTTCGCCGTGCAGCGTCGCGTTGCATCGGGAGAAGCGCGAATAGTCTTCGCCGGCCACCGCCGCGCACATGTCGGCTTCGATCGTGCGCAGCGTCTTGCGGTCCGCCGCGGTGACGCGCGCCGCCGCCTGCCGCGCCACCATCGCCTCGATGGCGAGGCGCGTCTCCGCGATCTCCAGCGCCTCGGCGTCGCTGATGGCGCGCACCCGGGCGCCGCGGTTGCGCTCGCGCACCACCAGGCCTTCCTGGTCGAGCATCGCCAGCGCGGTGCGGACATGGGCGCGGTTGACGCCGTACCGGCCGGCCAAGTCGGCCTCGACCAGCCGCTCGTTCGGCGTCAGGCGGCCGCGCGTGATCGCGTCGCGCAGGCGCGCGGTGATGCCGGAGGCGGTGTCGGGACGGGCGGAGCGTCTGGCCATTATCCAGCGGTTTGGTATCCCCAACGGTTTAGCTAACCGGATTGTTGACAATTTATCGGGGCGGGTCAAGCTTCGGCGCCGCGGCGGTTCACAACGCCGCCCGCCACGAAGGTTCGTTCATGCCGGCTCCGGTTACCTTGCGCATCGCCATCGGCGATTATCCCCATACGCTGCCGCTCAAGCGCGGCGAGATCGTCTCGGATTGGCTCACGCTCGACTTCGTCGAGGTCAAGCCGATGCACACGGCGTTCAAGCCGATGGTGCGCCAGCACGCCTACGACGCGAGCGAGATGGCGCTCGTGACGTATTTCCAGGCCAGGGACTGGACCAAGGGTCTGACGTTGCTGCCGGCGGCGATGCTGGCGCGCTTCCAGCATCACACGATGCTGTACAATACCGCGCGCGGCGCGCTGATGCCGAAGGATCTGCCCGGCAAGCGCATCGGCGTGCGCTCGTGGAGCCAGACCACCGGCGCGTGGCTGCGCGGCATTCTTGCCAATGACTACGGCGTGGATTTTTCCACCGTGCAGTGGGTGACGTTCGAGGACGGCCATGTGGCGGAGGCGGGCGACCCGCCGGGCGTGACGCGCGGTGCCGGCGACATGACGAAAATGCTGATCGGCGGCGAGCTCGACGCCGCGATCTACGGCGCCGCCATGCCGGACGACGCGCGGCTCAGGAGCGTGATCCCGAATCCCGAGCAGGCGGCGCAGGACTGGTACGCCAGGCACAAGCTCGTGCCGGTCAACCACATGGTCGTCGTCACCGACGAGTTCAAGCGGGCGCGTCCGGACGCGGTTGCGGAGCTCTATCGTCTGCTCGAGGCCGCGCGGCGCACCGTGCCGCCGCGCGCTGACGGAATGGACCTTGCGCCGTTCGGCAAGGACGCCAACCGCGCTTGCCTCGAACTGCTCATGGGCTACGCCGCGCAGCAGAAGCTGGTGCGGCGGCCGACCGCGTTCGAGGAGATGTGGTGAAGTGCGCAGTCGCGTGTCTTCGCGAGTAATAGCAGCGGAGATAAGGACTGACCTTATCCGCCTCGTCTTGACAGCCCGACTGGAAAGAGCCCGTCAAAATCAACGACGTGTCCCGGGCGCAGCGCAGCGCGTTAGCGGTGCGCTGCAGACCCGGGACCCCGGTGTTTCTTCGCGTATAACCGGGGTCCCGGCTCTGCGGTGCACCACTTCGCCATAGCGCGAGCAAGGGCGCTTATGGCTCGTGCTGCACCGCGTCCGGGACACCAGCCATGCGCTGTCGGAGACATATTGACAATATTCCTACAAGGACTATAGTCACACAGTCCGGTCCCTCGAAGGGCGTCATCTAGAGGCGTGCTGATGGCGGGACCGGATGCGGTGCCTGCGGGTGGGTTTCGCAAGCCCATCCCCGGGAGGCCCGGGACCCCGCCCGACGGGTATAACGACCCGTCCGCAGGGAGCCTGCTTAAGCCGGAACCCAATCATCAATGGAGTCCGGCGAAGCGCGGCCCCGGGTCTGCGGACAGGCTGCGGCCTTCCGCGAAGCCGCGATGGAGCGCCGGACGGCGCGAGCCTCTTCGCCAGAGGCTCTCCGCATCGCAAGGTGCGGAAACCAAGACGTTGCGCCGCCCGGCGCTCCGTCCCCTTCGGCTTGAGACGGAGGGAGGAAGATGGAAAGACGACGCCCCCGCGTCGCTAACAACAGGGGCGTCGTCGCTCGCCTGAATGGATGCCTGAAAGGGCTCAGTAATACCGGCAGCGCAGATGGCCGTAGTGATTCCGCCAGCATTCCCGGTGGTGGTAATAGCGATGGCCATAATAATAGCGGCCGTCGGCCTGGGCGCCGACCGCGGCGCCGGTCACGCCGCCGATCACGGCTCCGGCTGCCGCCCCGTTGCCGCCACCCACGGCGCCGCCAATGATGGCGCCTGCGCCGGCGCCAACAATCGCGCCGCCGATGGCATTGCCCTGAGCATTCGCCCCCGCCGGAATTGCGGTCAGCGCGGCCACAGCAGCCGCCGCAAACATGATATGACGCATGGTAATCTCCCAGCTTCCTGTCCACACTGTCTCGATCCCGATAAAACGCCCAACTCTCGAGGAAGGTTCCATGTCTGCCAAGTCTGCCGTCGAGCGACTCGATGTCGCGCTCGAGCGCATCGACGATCCGCGAGGCGAGGGCGCCCGCGCGATGCTCAAGGTCTATCGCGACAGGGCGCGCAAGGAGGCGACGGCGGCGGACGAGCGCGCGCGCAAGGGCGAGAGTCTTGGCCCGCTCGACGGCGCTATCGTTTCGATCAAGGACCTGTTCGACATGGCCGGCGAGGTCACCGCCGCCGGGTCGAAGCTGATCGCCGATGAAGGCAAGGTCGCGGAGTCGAACGCGCCGGCGATCTGCAAGCTGTTTTCGGTAGGCGCCGTGATCGTCGGCCGCACCAACATGACGGAGTTCGCCTTCTCCGGCATCGGCGCCAATCCGCATTACGGCACGCCGGGCAATCCGGCCGACCGCACGCGCATCCCTGGCGGCTCGAGCTCCGGCGGCGCCGTCGCGGTGGCCGACGGCATGTGCGAGATCACGATCGGCAGCGACACCGGCGGCTCGACCCGGGTCCCGGCGGCGCTGTGCGGCATCGTCGGCTTCAAGCCGAGCAAGTGGCGCATCTCGACCGAAGGCGCATTCCCCCTTTCGGAGACGCTCGATTCGATCGGGCCGATGGCGCGCACGGTCGCCGAATGCGCGCTGGCCGATGCCGTGATGTCCGGCGACAAGAGGCCGAAGCCGCTCGAGGCCGAGCCGTTGTCGGGCCTGCGCATCGGCGTCGCCAAGGGCCGGCCGGTCGAGGGACTCGACGAGACGGTCGGGCCGCGCTTTGCCTCCACTCTCGGGGCGCTCGAGAAAGCCGGCGCGCGCCTGCATGACGAGCCGCTGCCGCTGCTCGCGGAGATGGACGCGGTCAACGCCAAGGGCGGCATCGTTCCCGCCGAAGCCTGGCGCGTGCATCGTGAGCGCTTTGCCCGCGGCCGCAACCAGATCGATCCGATGCTGGCCAACCGGCTCGAGCGCGCGCAGGACATTACCGGCGAGGATTACCGCTGGATGCTGACCGAGCGGGCCCGCTTGGTGAAGGCGTTCGACGACCAGCTTTCGGGCTTCGACGTGCTGGCGATGCCGGCTGTGCCGATTGCCGCGCCGACGATCGCGGACTGCGAGGAACCGCGGACCTTCGCGCGCAACAACGCGCAGGTGTTGCGCAACACCTCGATCGGCAATTTCTTCGACCTCACGGCCATCACGCTGCCGATGCCGGGGAGCGGTCTGCCGTGCGGGCTGATGCTGATGGCGCGCAACGGCCAGGACCGCCGGCTGCTGGCTATCGCGGCGGCTGTGGAGCGCTTGCTGTCCGCATAGGCCGCATCATGGTGTGCGAGTTGCCGCCCGGTAAAAATCGGTCACAATGCCGGCAAAAGCGGCCAATCGCCGGCCGTCAGGGGAGTACGCCATGAGCCGTCCAATCCGGTCCCGTCATCTCACGCGCCGCGCCGTCACCGCCGGGCTCGGCGCCGGCCTCGCCGCCGGCGTTGCGCCGTTCAACATCGTGCGCGCGCAAAGCAGTGCCCTGAAGATCGCAGTGATCCTGCCGCGTTCGGGTTATCTCGCCCAGGCCGGGCAGAGCTGCTACCGCGGCGCGCTGGTCGCGCCGAAGGTGCTGGCGGATTACGGCTACAAGGTCGAGCTGATGCATGTCGACTGCGAGTCGAGCGCCGACGTCGCGCGGACCCAGGCCGAGCGCGCCATCAATGACGGCGCGCAGGCCGTGGTCGGCGCGTTCGATTCCGCCTCGACGCTGTCGATCGCGCAGGTCTGCGAGCAGCGCAAGATCCCGCTCGTCGTCAACATCGCCGCCGCGCCGCAGCTCACCGAGCAAGGCTACCAATATCTGGTCCGCAACTTCCCGACCGGCGGCATGCTGGTGACCAACGGGCTGAAGCTGATCAACGACGTGCTGGCCGCCACCAAGTTCGACGCCAAGACCGCGGTGTTCCTGCACGCCAACGACACGTTCGGCACCGCGCAGCGCCACGCCATGGACGCGATCTTCCCGCACGCCGGTCTGCCGTTCAAACTGCTCGACGAGATCGCTTACGATCCCAAGGCGCAGGACCTCTCGGTCGAGGTCACCAAGGTGCGCTCGCTCAATCCCGATCTGCTGCTGGTGGTGACGCGCGCCGCCGACGCCATCAAGCTGGTGCGCGACATGGTGCGTCAGCGCTTCGAGCCGAAGGGCATCATCTCGCCCGGCTCGCCGGGGCTTTACGACGAGGAGTTCTATCAGGCGCTCGGGCCGCTGTCGGATTACCCGATCTACAACATCCCGTGGGCTAATCCGAAGTCGCAGATGGCGCAGGCGCTGGAGAAGGTCTACGCGCCGGCAAATCCGAAATACCGCTTCGCGGTCGAGTGCTTCAATGTCGGCTTCACGTTCGAGGCGCTGCTGGTCGCCGCCGCCGGCTTCAAGACCGCCGGCAGCGCCAATGGGCCGGAGATGATGAAGGCGATCAGGGCCACCAATATCGCCGATCACGTGATGATCGGTCCGCCGATCAAGTTCGACGCCAAGGGCCAGAACGTCGGCATCCCGTCGGCGGCGGTGCAGAACCGCAACCGCACGCCGACCGTCACGCTGCCCGCCGACGTCGCGACCGCCGAGCCGGTGCTGCCGATGCCGGGCTGGCATCAGCGGACGTGAGGTGAAGGATCCTGAATCCGCTCGTTGCCGTTTCTGCGGGAATGAGCGGTAAAAAAGATGACCGTCGCCATCGTTCTCAACGTGCTGGTGCAGGGCGTTCTGACCGGCCTGGTCTACGGATTGATGGCGCTCGGCCTGTCGGTGATCTTCGGCATCGTCCGCGTCGTCAATTTCGCCCACGGCGAGTTTGCCGTGGTGGCGATGTACGCGACGTGGCTGCTGTTCGTCACGCTCGGCCTTGATCCGCTGATCTCGCTGCTGCCGATCGCGATCGTCTTCTTCGGCATCGGCTATCTGCTGCAGGCCACGTTGGTGAACCGCTTCGTCGGCCGCGCCGAGCACGAGCAGTTCATCCTGCTGGTCGGTCTCGGCATCATCATCGTCAACGGCCTGCTGATGATCTTCGGGCCTGACGCGCGGCCGGCCAATCTGTCCTACTCCTTCGACAGCTACATGATCGGCCCGGTCATCGTCGACAAGGCGCGCGTCTTTGCCGCCGCCGGTGCGTTGGTCGTGTCTGCGGCGCTGGTCGCGTTCTTCCGCTATACCGCGACGGGCACCGCGATCCGCGCCTGTGCTGACAATCTGACCGGCGCCGCCGTGGTCGGGCTCAACGTCAAACGGCTCTACGCGCTGACCTTCGGCCTCGGCCTTGCCTGCGTCGGCGCCGCCGGCGCGCTGATGGTGACGATCGCCGACGCCAGCCCGGCGCTGTCGCAGGCCTTCACCTTGCTCGCCTTCGTCATCGTCATCATCGGCGGCCTCGGCTCGATGGCGGGCGCCCTGATCGGCGGGGTGCTGATCGGCGTCTCGGAAGCCTTGGCGAGCTTTTTCCTCGCGCCGTCGATGAAGAGCATGTTCTCGTTCGCGTTGCTTGTGCTCATCCTCGTGCTGCGGCCGCAGGGCCTGATGGGGCGGCGCGCATGAAGCGGCTGTGGGACCCGATCCCGCTGCGGGGCCGCGTTGTCCTCGTGGCGCTGCTTGCGGCCCTGCTGATCGCGCCCGCGGTGCTCGACCGTTATCTGATCTCGATCTTCGTGCTGATCTTCTATTTCACGCTGGTCGGGCAGGCGTGGAACCTGATGATGGGCTATGCCGGTCAATTGTCGCTCGGCCATGCGCTCTATGCCGGGCTCGGTGGTTACGTCGCGGCGCTGCTGTGGTTTTATTTCGGCATCGGGCCGTGGCTCGGCGTCATTCCGGCGATTGCCGTCGCCATGGCGTTCGGGGCGGCGATCGGCTGGCTCGGCTTCCGCTTCGGCATCGAGGGCGTCTACTTCGCGCTGCTGACGATTGCCTTCGCCGAGTTCACCCGCATCGCCTTCGATAACATGGCCTTCACCGGCGGCGCCGGCGGCCTGTTCCTGCTCTACGAGCCCAAGCGCGCCCACGAATGGTGGAACCTGCGCGGCGGTCCGCTGCTGTTCTACTATCTGAGCCTCGCGCTCGCCTGCGGGGCGACCGCGCTGACCGCGTGGCTGGCGCGGTCGCGACTCGGTTACCAGTGGGTCGCAATCCGCGAGGACCAGCGCGCGGCGATGGCGCTCGGTATCGATGTGTTCCGCGCCAAGATGATCGCGGTGCTGATCTCGGCGGCGATGACCGCGGTCGGCGGCGTGATGCTGGCGTTCTATTACAACAGCCTGTTTCCGGCGCAGGCCTTCGACATCAGCCGCTCGATCGAGATGATTCTGGGGCCCGTCGTCGGCGGCCTTGGCACGGTTTTCGGGCCGATCGTCGGCGCCTTCATCCTGACGCCGCTCGGCGAGGGCTTGATCGCCGTGACCGACAAGCTCGGCATCGGCGTGCCGGGCGTGAAGGCGGTGTTCTATGGCCTGACGCTGATGATCATCATTTCGCTGCGGCCGGACGGCGTGTGGCCTTGGCTCAAGCGCCTGATCGGCCTGGAGGCGGCGTGATGAGCGCGCTGCTCAAGGTCGAAGGCGTCAGCAAGCGATTCCGCGGCCTCGTCGCGGTCGATCGCGTCAGCTTCGAGGTGGTGGAGGGCGCGATATTCGCCGTCATCGGGCCGAACGGCGCCGGCAAGACGACATTGTTCAACCTGATCGCGGGCGATTTCCCGACCGACGGCGGCGCCATGACGTTCGCCGGCGATCCGCTCGATGGCCTGACACCGGACCAGGTCTGCCGCCGCGGCATCGCGCGCACGTACCAGATCGTGCGGCCGTTTCCGGCTCTCAGCGTCGAAGACAATGTCATCGTCGGCGCGCTGATGCGCCTGGCCGACGTCGATGCGGCACGCAGCCGCGCGCACGAGGTGCTGCGCCAGCTCGATCTTTACGACAAGCGGCAGCGGCGCGCGTCGTCGCTGACCCTGCCGGACCGCAAGCGGCTCGAAGTTGCGCGGGCGCTGGCGACCGGTCCGAAGCTGCTGCTGCTCGACGAGGTGATGGCGGGGCTTCGGCCGACCGAAACCGACCGCATGGTCGCGGTGCTGCGCGAGATCAATCGCGCCACCGGCATGACCATTCTACTGATCGAGCACGTGATGCGTGCGGTGATGGCGCTCGCCTCGCACGTCCTCGTCCTGCACCACGGCGCCGCCATTGCCGAAGGCCCGCCTGAAGCCGTGGTGCGCGATCCGGCCGTGATCGAATCCTATCTCGGCGTGGAGACCGTGTGATGCTCCGCGTCGAGAACCTCGACGTCTTCTATGGCGACGCGCAGGCGCTCGACGGCGTGTCACTCGAGGTCGAGGAGGGCGCCATCGTCGCCATCGTCGGCGCCAACGGCGCCGGCAAGACGTCGCTCATCCGCACCATCGCGGGGATGCACAGGCCGCACGCCGGCCGTATCGAATTCCGCGGCAGGCCGATCGGCGGTCTGCCGAGCCATCGGGTGTGCGATCTCGGCATCGGCCAGGTCGCCGAAGGCCGTCAGATCTTTCCGACTCTGTCGGTCGCCGACAATCTTGCGACGGGAGCGATGCTGCCGCGCGCGCATGCCGCGAGGGCGCAGAATCGCGACCGCGTCTACGCGATGTTCCCGCGGCTCGCCGAGCGCAGCGCCCAGGCGGCCGGCACCTTGTCGGGCGGCGAGCAGCAGATGCTCGCCATCGGCCGCTGCCTGATGGGCGCGCCGGAACTGGTGATGTTCGACGAGCCGTCGCTCGGGCTGGCCCCCGCCATCGTGCAGGACGTGCTCAAGACGATCCGCGACCTCAACCGCGACGGTTTGACGTGCGTGCTGGTCGAGCAGAACGTCGCCGTCTCGCTCAGGCTGGCGAGTCGGGCTTACGTGCTGGAGAACGGCAGGATCACGCTGTCGGGCACCGGCGAAGCGCTGCTCGCCGACGATCGCGTGCGGCAGGCTTATCTCGGCTTGTAGGCCCGCGCGGACACGCGCGGCCGGCGGCGCATCAGGAAATCGAGCGCGGCGACGCGAGCGCTCAGCGGACAATCCGGAAAGCTGCGGCGCAAAATCTTGAGCGCCTCGGCGTCGGTCGCCGGCGCGAACTGCATGACGCGCGCGGCCATCGATTCCGGATCGTTCGGAATGTGCATGTAGGGCTTGGCTCTGAGAGGCGCGGTCATGGCAATCGTCCGGTTGCGGCGCACTGTGCGGTCCCGGCTTTACGATTGTGTTAACGGCAACAAGACCGCGGGTTCCTCGCCCGCGGCCTTGAACACTTCTGAAAAGCAGATCCCCGTCGGTTACTTGAGCGGCGGTCCGATCGTGACGGTCAGCGTGCCGACGCCTTCGATCTCGCATTCGAGCTTGTCGCCCACGACGGTCGCGGCGACGCCTGACGGCGTGCCGGTCATGATGATGTCGCCCGGCGCAAGCTCGACCATCTCCGACAGGTTGGAGATGATCTCCGGCGTGTTCCAGATCATCTGGTTGAGGTTGCCGTCCTGGCGCATCTGGCCGTTGGCCTTGAGCATGATGCGCCCCTTGGCCGGATGGCCGATCTCGCTCGCGGGCCTGAGCGCGCCGCACGGCGCCGAATGATCGAAGGCCTTGCCGATTTCCCACGGCCGCTTGAGGTCGCGTGAGGCGATCTGCAGGTCGCGGCGGGTGAGGTCGATGCCGACGCCATAGCCGTAGATGCAGTCGTTGGCCTTAACGACCGGGATATTGCGCCCGCCCGACTTCAGCGCGACGATCAACTCGACCTCGTGATGCATGTCCTTGGTCAGCGGCGGATACGGAACGATGCCGCCGTCCGGCACGATCGCGTCGGCCGGCTTGGCGAAATAGAACGGCGGCAGCCGCTCGTCCTGGCCCATCTCGCGAATGTGCTCGACATAATTGCGGCCCACGCACCAGATGCGGCGGACGGGAAATACCTTGTCGGTGCCGGCCACCGCGATCGCGGCTTGCGGCGGAGGGACGATCACATAACGGCTGTCGGTCATCTGCGGTGCTGGCCTGATAAGAAGAGGGTGGGAATATTGCGGGGAGTAGCGAAGGGTCGGCCGCGCGTCAACGCCCGGCGACTAGAGGTTCGCCGCTATCGGCTCGGGGATTTCCTGCTGCTGAAGCTGCAGCCGATAGAACGTGGCGTAGCGGCCGCCTTTTCGCAGCAACTCGTCATGGCGGCCGGACTCGACGACATGACCGCCTTCGACCACGTGAATGCGGTCAGCGTGCGCGATGGTGTGCAGGCGGTGCGCGATCACCAGGGTGGTGCGGTTCTCGCAGAGCCGGGCGATCGCCTCGCGCACCAGCAGTTCGGATTCGGAATCGAGCGCGGCGGTCGGCTCGTCGAGCAGGATCACCGGCGCATCCTTGATCAGCGCCCGCGCGATCGCGACGCGCTGGCGCTGGCCGCCGGAAAGCTGCATGCCGTGCTCGCCGACCTCGGTGTCGTACTGCTGCGGCAATGACATGATGAAATCGTGGGCATAGGCGTTCTTCGCAGCCGCCATGATTTCGGCTTCGGACGCGCCCGGCCGGCCATAAGCGATGTTGTCGCGGATCGTGCCGCGGAACAGGAATGCATCCTGTCCGACATAGCCGATGTGATGGCGCAGGGACTGCCGCGTCACGGCTTCGATGTTCTGGCCGCCGATGGTGATCGCGCCGCTCGCCAGATCGTAGAAGCGCAACAGGAGATTGAAGACCGTGGACTTGCCGCCGCCGGACGGACCGACTAGCGCCGTCATCTTGCCGGGCTCGGCGACGAACGACATGTCGCGCAGCACGGCGTCCTCGCCACGATAGGCGAACGTCACACCGGAGAATTCGATGCGGTCGATCGCCGGACGCAGCGCCGGCTTGCCGGCGTCCTCCGGCTCGGTCGCCGGCGTATCGATGATCTCCAGCATCAGCCGGGCGCCGACCAGGCCGTTATTGAGGTCCATGTTGAAGCGCGCCAGCCGCTTGGCCGGCTCGTAAGCCATCAGGAAAGCCGCCATGAACGAGAAGAACTCGCCCGGCGCGATTCCCTCGACGACGGTGCGATAGCCGCCGTAAATGCTGACGAGCGCCAGGGCGAGGCCGCCCAGCATTTCCATGACGGGGTTCGTGCGATTGGCGACGCGCGCCATCTTGTTGGCCTGGCCGCGCACGGTATTGACGTAGCGGTCGAAGCGTTCGCGCATCGTGTCCTCGAGCGTGAACGCCTTGACGACGCGAATGCCGTGCAGCGTCTCCTGCAGGGTCTCCAGGATCAGCGCGCTGCCGTGGTACTGGTCCCGCGCGATCTTGCGAACCTTCTTGATCAGCTTGCGGACCAGCAGCAAGGCGGGCGGGGCGATGATCATCGCCGACAGCGACATCAGCGGATCCTGGAAGATCATGACTCCGGCAAGCCCGACCAGCGAGAAGAGGTCGCGGCCGATCGAGGTGATCATGAGATTGAGGATTTGCGCGATCGCGCTGGCGCCCGCGGTCAGGCGCGTGATGAACTCGCTCGAGTGACGATCCGAGAAGAAGCCGAGATTCTCGTGAAGCAGCTTGGCGAACACCTCGCGCTGCTTGGCGCCGATGATGCTGTTGGCGATCCGCGCCAGCACGACGGCCTGGCCGTAACCGGCCAGACCCTTGAACGCGAACAGCAGGAAGATCAGGACCGAGCCGAAAATGACGCCGTCCATGCTGCGATGGACCTGCGCCTGGTTGATGACCTGACCGAACAGCCACGGGATTGCCGCCGTGCAGCCCGAGAAAATCGACATCAGCGCAAAGGCGAAGGCGTACGACTTCCAATGTTTCGTGCCTTCCTCGCTCAGGAGGCGCCGGATCAATGGCCACGCGGTGTAGAGTTTGTCCGCCGAAGCCGGGAGGAGGAACTTGTTCATGCCGTGATCCGGTGCGGCGCCCTTGTGGTCATTGCCGCACGAGTTGGCGTTCCTTGCCTGTCCAGGCGGGCTTTTTCAAGCCAAATTCGGCGATGTCATGGATTTCTCAGGGAAAATCGGCGTTGTCGCCGCTAGCGTGCGACCGTTTTTCCGGGCAGCCGGCGTTCCCAGGCCAGCGCATGGGTCACGATGGTGTCGAGGTTGTCGTAGATCGGCCGCCAGTCGAGGGTGGACTGGATGCGCGAGACATCGGCGACGAGCGCGGCCGGATCGCCGGCGCGGCGGCCGACATAATCGACCGGGAAGTCGCGGCCGGCAACGCGTCGCGTCGCGTCGAGCACCTCCATCACCGAATAGCCGTGGCCGTAGCCGCAGTTGAAGGTGGTGTTGTCGCCGCCGCGGCGCAGATATGCGAGCGCAGCCGAGTGGGCGCGCGCCAGATCGGCGACGTGGATGTAGTCGCGCACGCAGGTGCCGTCCGGCGTCGGATAGTCGGTGCCGAACACGCTCATCTTCTCGCGCTTGCCGGTGACGACCTCGGCGGCGACCTTGATGAGATGCGTCGCCTGCGGCGTCGACTGGCCGGTGCGGCCGCGCGGATCGGCGCCGGCGACATTGAAGTAGCGCAGGATGACGAACTTGAGGCCGCGCGCTTTCGCGGTGTCGTGAAGGATGATCTCGGACATCAGCTTCGACGTGCCGTAAGGCGAGATCGGCTTCGTCGCCGCGTTTTCCGAAACCGGCACCGACTCTGGATTGCCGTAGACGGCGGCGGTCGACGAGAAGATGAAATTCTTGACGCCGCCCGCGACCGCGGCCTGCAGCAGCAGCGCGGTGTTGATCGTGTTGTTGCGGTAATAGCCAAGCGGATCGGCGACCGACTCCGGCACCACGATCGAGGCGGCGAAATGGATGATCGAATCGACCCGGTGGTCGGCGATGATCTTGGCGGCGAGCTCCTGATCGCCGGTGTGGCCGACGACCATCGGAACAGAGCCGGGCAGCAGGAAGCGGAACCCGGTCGAGAGATTGTCCAGCACCACGACGGCCTCGCCAGCGTCGTGGAGCGCATGAACCATGTGGCTGCCGATGTAACCGGCGCCACCAGTGACCAGAATTGTCATGGCGGTCCCCCAAAATCCCTCGAAAGACATAACCTTGTGCCGATAAAAAGGCGCTTAGGTTGCGCCCACAGGGAGCCGGATGTAGCTGTCATGCTTAACGATGCGTATATGGGCGCGGCCGGCTAGCGTCCCGAATCCGAAGTTCGCCACACTTTGCAGCATCTTCGAAAGCGAACTTCGGATTCGTAGGACACTCGCAAATCGTGATTCTAGTGTCATTTGGTTCAGAAATTCGCTTGAAGGACTCGCAGAAGCAATGAAGCGAATTTCTAAACCACGACACTAAGCATGACCGACATTCTCGTGATCAAGACCTCCTCGCTGGGCGACGTCATCCACCAGATGCCGGCGCTGACCGAGGCACGCGCCCGTCTCCCGCAGGCCCGCTTCACCTGGCTCGTCGAGGAGGCTTATGCGCCGCTGGTCGCGTTGCATCCGGCGGCCGGCGTCGTCATTCCGGTGGCGTGGCGGCGCTGGCGTCACGCCCTGGCCTCGGGGACGACCTGGCGCGAGTTCGCGGAGCGGCGGCGTGAGTTGCGCGAACGCAGCTACGATGTCGTTGTCGATACGCAGGGACTGATCCGCAGCGCCTTGATCGCAAGGAGCGCGCTGGGACCGCGGCACGGCTATGACCGCGGCAGCATTCGCGAGCCGCTGGCATCGCGTTTCTATGACGTGACGCACACGGTGTCGCGCGACCTGCATGCGGTCGATCGCAACCGCATCCTGACCGGCAAGGCGCTGGGCTACGAGCCGGACGGAGCTCCGGATTACGGGCTCGATCGTTCAGCCTTGCGTGACGGCACCGAGCGTTACGCGGTGCTGCTGCACGCCACCGCGCGCCCGGAAAAGGAGTGGCCCGTTGCGAGCTGGATCGCGCTCGGACGCCTGATCGAATCCCGCGGCATCAAGCTCGTCCTGCCCTGGGGCAACGACGGTGAGCGGGTGCGGGCCGAGCGTATCGCCTATGCGCTCAACCATGCGCGGGTCGCGGAACGCATGCCGCTCGATCAGATGGCGAAACTGATTGCGGGGGCCGAATTCGTCGTCGGCGTCGACACCGGCCTCGTTCATCTGGCGGCGGCGCTCGGCGTGCCGCTCGCCGCGATCTTCGCCGGCAGCGAGCCGGCGCTGACGCGACCGGTCGGGCAGGGGCCGATCGCGGTGGTCGGCGCCAAGGGGAGCTCGCCGTCGCTCGACGAGGTCCGCGCGGCGCTCGACGACTTGCTGCGCTGATTTTCAGCGCGGTTGCGCCAGCACTGTCCGTGTTGTCTCGAGCACCGTCTCGACCGAAACGTCAGCTGTTCTGCGATGCGCCACGGCGTCGTTGCCCTCCTTGCGGGCCCGCTCGCTCGCGGCGTCGTCGCCCGGCGGCTCGAGGATCGCCGCCACCGGATTGAGCGGCTTCCAGTGCCACGGACTCGTCGGGCCGAAGATCGCGATGGTCGGCGTGCCGATGGCGGCGGCGACGTGCATCAGGCCGGAGTCATTCGTCACGGCAGCATCGGCTGCCGCCAGCGCGATGATGGCATTGCGCAGGTCGTTGCCGGTAAGATCGTGCACGGCATCGCCGCCCGCGGCCTTGATCTCGGCAGCGAGCGCCGTCTCGCTCGGTCCACCGAGCACCCAGACAATATGCCCGTCTTTCGCGAGGGCAGACGCGAGCTTGGCATAGTGGCCGGCCGGCCATGCCTTGCCTTTACCGACGGCGCCGGGCGCGAAAGCGATCACCTTGCGGCCGTCCGGCGCGAGGCCGCGTGACGTGCGCCACGACGCAACCTCGTCGGCGGGAACCATGAGTTGAGGCAACGGCCATTCGGCCGGCAGCGGCTCGGCCGGCAATAAAGCCAATGCGCCCATGCGGTCGATCATGCGCGGCAGCTCCCGTTCGCCGCGACGGATGTCGTTGAGCAATCCGTATCGCATCTCGCCGACGAAGCCGGTGCGCAGCGGAATGTTGGCGAGCCATGGTGCCAGCGCCGATTTCCAGGTGCGCAGCATCACGATCGCCTGCACATAGAACTCGTCGCGCAGACGGTCGGCGAGCTGGCGGTAGAGCCCGAGCGGCAGGCTGCGGCGCGGGAAATCGGCGACAATGGCTTTGCGCACGCCGGGCATGTAGTCGGCCAGCGGCGCGCACAGCGACGACGACAGAATGTCGATCGGGCGATCCGGGTTCTGCTCCTTGAGCACCCGCAC
Organism: Pseudolabrys sp.; assembly: GCA_029980465.1. Taxonomy (GTDB): domain Bacteria; phylum Pseudomonadota; class Alphaproteobacteria; order Rhizobiales; family Xanthobacteraceae; genus Pseudolabrys. The sequence goes on along the minus strand of JARYIJ010000001.1, from coordinate 384,862 downwards.
CACCGAATGGCTGCGCACGAAATCGCCGATCCAGACATAGGTCACGAGCAGGATCGGGGCCGGCGTTTGATCGATCTCGGTCATTGACGGGAGCGGTTAGCGTGCGGCGCGGCGGCCTGTCCAGAGCCCACTTTTAACCTATCCGCGTGGCCTTTCGGGTCCGGTTAAGCCCGAATCCCGCCGAAAGTTGCGGTCCCGCGCGGTCTGGGGCAAAAGCGGGCCGGACGCCGCAGGCGGAAAGCAGCATGATCCTGGTGACGGGCGGGGCCGGCTTCATCGGCTCGAACATCGTGGCGAGCCTCAACAAGGCCGGGCGCAGTGACGTCGTCGTCAACGATTTCATCGGCGACGACGACAAGTGGCGCAACCTGCAGAAGCGCCGGCTCGCCGACGTGGTGCCGCCGGCCGGCCTGACGAAATGGCTCGACGGCCGCAAGCTCGACGCCGTCATTCACATGGGCGCGATCTCCGATACCACCGCGACCGATGGCGATCTGGTGATGGAGACGAACTTCCGCCTGTCGCTGCGGCTGCTCGACTGGTGCACCGCCACGCGCACGCCGTTCATCTACGCGTCGTCCGCCGCGACCTACGGTGACGGCACGCAGGGCTTCGTCGACGACTGGTCGCCGAAGGCGTTGCAGACGCTCAAGCCGATGAATCTCTACGGCCTGAGCAAGCACCTGTTCGATCAGGTCGTATCGGAACGCGTGCAGAGGAAAGAGGCGCTGCCGCCGCACTGGGCCGGCGTGAAGTTCTTCAACGTGTTCGGTCCTAACGAGTATCACAAGGGCAAGATGATGAGCGTGCTGGCGCGCGTGTTCGACGGCGCCAGGGTTGGCGGCAGTGTCAAGCTGTTCAAGTCGCATCGCGACGGCATCGCCGATGGCGATCAGCGCCGCGACTTCATCTATGTCGACGACGCCGTGGCCGTGGTGCGCTGGCTGCTCGATGCGACGGCCGTCAACGGCATCTTCAATGCCGGCACCGGCCAGGCGCGCAGCTTCCGCGAGATGATCGAGGCGATGTTTGCCGCCCTCGGCCGCGCGCCCAACATCGAATACATCGACATGCCCGAGAATATCCGCGGCCAGTATCAGTACTTCACCCAGGCCGACATGGGGAACCTGCGGCGCGCCGGATACAACGCCGGCTTCACGCCGCTCGAGGAAGCGGTGACGCAATACGTCACGCGCTATCTCGCCCGGCCGGACCGCTATCACTGAGCCATGTTCGATTTCGACAAACAGCTCTCCGCGCTCGGCCAGCAGACGGTGCTGTGCATCGGCGACCTGATGCTGGACGATTTCGTCTACGGCGAGGTTTCGCGCATCTCGCCCGAAGCGGCGACGCCGGTCCTGGCGGTGAGCCGCAGCGAACTGATGATCGGTGGCGCCGGCAACGTGGCGCGCAATCTCGCCTCGCTCGGCGTCAGGTGCCTGTTCGTCGGCGTTGTCGGCGACGACGACACCGGCCGCGCCCTGAAATCGGCCTTGAAAGCCGAGCCGCGGATCGAGGCCGATCTCGTTGTCGACAAGAGCCGCCCAACCACGCGCAAGGTGCGCTTCGTCTCGGAGCGGCACTCAACGCATCTGCTGCGAGCCGATTGGGAAGTTGCCTCGCATGTCGACGGCGTATCGGAAAACGCGATCATCGCGGCTGTGACGAAGCTGCTGCCGCGCGCGGGAGCGGTGGTTTTGTCGGATTATGCCAAGGGCACGCTGACGCCGAAGGTGGTGCGCGCGGTGATCGACGCCGCGGCGAAGGCCGGCAAGCCAGTCGTGGTCGATCCGAAAGGGCTCGACTATTCCATCTATAAAGGCGCGACGCTGATTACGCCGAACCAGAAGGAGCTGTCCGAGGCGACACATCGCAATGCCGTCACCGATTCCGAGGTGGCCGACGCAGCTGCGGCGCTTCGCGTGGCAACGGGCGCCCGTGCCGTGCTGGTGACGCGCAGCGAAGCCGGCATGACGCTTGCCGCGGACGGCGCGCCGGTCCATGTGCCGGCCTATCCGGTCAAGGTCCGCGACGTCTCCGGCGCCGGCGACACCGTGGTGGCGACACTGGCGGCAATGCTGGCGCTCGGCGCCGATTTCGAGTCCGCGATGCGCGCCGCCAACGCCGCCGCTGCCGTTGTGGTCGGCAAGCGCGGCACGGCAGCCGTGACGCCGGCCGAACTCCGCTCCCGCATCTTGCCGGCGGCGTCGCTCGCCGCGGAAGAAAAAATTCTGTTCGACTGGTCTCTGCTCGACGAGCGCCTCGATGAATGGCGCAGTCAGGACCTGCGCATCGGTTTCACCAATGGCTGCTTCGACCTCTTGCATCCCGGCCACATCAAGGTCCTGACCGGCGCGCGCAGCGCCTGCGACCGGCTGGTGGTCGGCCTCAACAGCGACGCGTCGGTGAAGCGCCTCAAGGGCGCGGATCGTCCGGTGCAGGACGCGCATGCCCGCGCCGAGATTCTGGCGGCACTCGAGGCGGTCGATCTAGTCGTCGTGTTCGAGGAGGACACGCCGGAAAAGCTGATCGCCCGCGTGAAGCCAAAGGTTCTGGTCAAGGGCGGCGACTATACGCGCGAGCAGGTGGTCGGGCACGAGATCGTCGAGGCCCAGGGCGGAGAGGTCGTTCTCGTCGAACTCGCGCCGGGTTATTCAACGACGGCCATGGTCAAGCGCGCTCGCGCCAAAGCGGACTGAAGCTGTAAGGCTTTGACAAAAAACGTGTTCGCCGGCCGCCTTGGGTCTGTCGCCAGTGTGACGACCGCGTGCTAGGTCAGGGCGAATTTGAGACGGGGTTGGAGTCATGGGGAACAACGTGACCGGCGAATCGGATCGTCCGTTGCGCATCGGCGTCATTGGCGTCGGCGTGATGGGCAGCAACCATGCCCGCGTTCTGGCCGGCCTCGCCGGTGCACAGCTCGCCGGCGTCGTCGATGCCGACCGCGCACAGGCCGAGCGCGTGGCTAGCGCGGTGGGCTGCCCAGTGTTCGCGACCGTCGACGAGATGCTCGCGGCCAGGCCCGACGCGGTGACGATCGCCGCGCCGACCGAGCTGCATCACCGGATGGCGTTGCACTGCATCGGCAGGGGCTTCCACGTTCTGGTCGAGAAGCCGATCGCCTCGACGGTCGAGGAAGGCCGCGAGATCGTCGCCGCGGCGAAGCGCGCGGGCGTGACGCTCATGATCGGTCATGTCGAGCGCTTCAATCCAGCGGTCGAAGCCGTCAAGGACGCCATCAAGGGCGAGCAGCTTTTGTCGATCGCGATCACGCGGGTCGGCCCATTCCCGCCGCGCATGTCGAAGGTCGGCGTCGTCATCGACCTCGCGGTGCACGACATCGATCTGATCCGCTGGTTCACGGATTCCGAGATTACCGAAGTGCAGCCGCAGACCTCGAGCGCGGTGGCCGAGCGCGAGGACATCGCACTGCTGCAGTTCCGCACGGCGTCCGGCGTGCTGGCGCACATCAACACGAACTGGCTGACGCCATTCAAGGCGCGCAACGTCGTCGTCGCGACGCGCAAGAAATACATCATGGGCGATCTGCTCACCCGGCAGGTGACCGAGTGCTTCGGCTTCCAGCCGGACGGCAGCTACTCGATGCGCCATCTTTCGGTCGGCCACAACGAGCCGCTGCGCACCGAATTGTCGGCCTTCATCCACGCGGTTCGCACCGGCACTGCGCCGCCGGTCACCGGCGAGCAGGGCGTCGCCAGTCTCGACATCGCGATCCGCTGCCTTGCGGAATCGTCGGAACGCGCCGCCCCGGCGCGTCAGCAGCCGCGCGTCGTGGCCGGATAGCCGAACCTAGTCGCGCCGGTAAATGTCGTCGAGACGGACGATGTCGTCGTCGCCGAGATAATTGCCGGTCTGTACCTCGATCAGCTCGAGCGGTGTCGCGCCGGTGTTGGCGAGGCGATGGACCGTGCCGCTCGGGATATAGAGCGACTGGTTCTCATTGAGCATCCGGGTTTCTTCGCCGACCGTAATATCGGCCGTGCCGCGCACGACCACCCAGTGCTCGGCGCGATGCTGATGCATCTGCAGCGACAGCATGCCGCCCGGGTTGACGACGATGCGCTTGACCTGGAAGCGGTCGGTGACGTCGAGCGTCTCGTAATAGCCCCACGGCCGGTCGATACGGCGATGCGTGTCGGCCTCCGGCCGCTTCTGCTCCTTGAGCTGGTCGACGAGGTCGCGGACCTCCTGCGCGCGGCTGCGCGGCACCACCATCACCGCGTCGGCGGTACTGACAATGACGAGGTTCTGAACACCGACCGCCGCGATCAGACGGTCGTTCGCGTGGATGATGCAATCCGTGCTGTCGATCGGCACGACTGGGCCCCGCACGACATTGCGATCATGGTCGGAGGGAAGGATTTCGGCGAGCGCGTCCCAGCTTCCGATATCGGACCAGCGGAAGTCGCCACGCACGACCGCGGCGCGGTTGGTCTTCTCCATCACTGCGTAGTCGATGGATGTCTGCGGCGCGGCCGCAAATGCATCGGCATCGAGACGCAGGAAGCCGAGATCGTTGGTCGCCTGTTTGATCGCGTTTTCGACAGCGCTGATGACGTCCGGCTGATGTCGCGACATTTCTTCAATCATCACGTCGGCGCGAAACAGGAAGTTTCCCGAATTCCAGAGATAGCCGTCCGCGACGCAACGCTCCGCGGTCGCAATATCCGGCTTCTCGACGAAGCGTTCGACCTCGCAGGCGCCACTCGCGCCGATCGTTGCGCCGGGACGAATGTATCCGTAGGCCGTCTTCGGCGCGTTCGGTGTCATTCCGAACGTCACGATATGCCCGGCCTCGGCGGCTTCGAGCCCGGCTTCGCACGTCGCACGGAAGGCTTCGGCATCGAGAATGATATGGTCGGCGGCCAGCGCCAGGGCGACGGCGTTGGCGTCATGCGCCCAGGCGATCAATGTGCCCGCCGCGATGGCGGCAGCGGAATCACGGCGCATCGGCTCGATGACCACCTGGGCATGGACGCCAGCCTCGTCGGCCTGGCGCCGGGCTATGAACCGGAAATCGGCGCCGGTGACGACGATCGGCGGCGCGAACATGGGGGCGGTCACGCGCAGCAGCGTGTCCTGATAGGCCGTCCGCGCGCCCTGAAACGCCAGAAACTGCTTGGGCATCGAGTCGCGGGAGAGGGGCCACAGCCGCGTGCCCGTGCCGCCCGCGAGGATGACGGGGACGATGGGAGCGGGCATGACTATGGCGCGGCCTGGCGTGGCATTATGGTCGACCTTGGCGAATCGTTTAGGGCAGTTTGGGACGCCTGACCATCGCTATCGTCGCGCCACAATGTTCGCGACCCTGACGTGGAATCCGGCCGGTTGCACCCATGATCGAGCGCATTCTGACGGTCGGCGGCTTCACGCTGGTGTCGCGGATCACCGGCTTCGTCCGCGACATCATTCTCGCCGCCGTACTCGGCGCGGGACCCGCCGCCGACGCCTTCTTCGTCGCCCTGCGGCTGCCCAACCATTTCCGCGCCATCTTCGCCGAAGGCGCCTTCAACGCCGCCTTCGTGCCGTCCTACGCGCGCATTCGCGAGCAGCAGGGAGCGGGCGGCGCGCAAATCTTTGCCGATCGCGTCTTCACGCTGCTGCTCATCAGCCAGATCGTGCTGCTGGCGATCGCGCTCGTCTTCACGCCGCAGGTCATCGACGTGCTGGCGCCCGGCCTGTCCGACGATCCCGAGCGCTATCCGCTGGCGGTGACGCTGACGCGCATCACGTTTCCCTATCTGCTGCTCATCACGCTGGTCACGCTGTACGGCGGCATGCTCAATGCGCTGCACCGCTTCGCGGCCGCGGCTGCTGCGCCGATCTTCCTCAACGTCGCGATCGTGATGGCGCTTGCCGTCGCCTGGTGGTTTCCGACGCCCGGCCATGCCGCGGCCTGGGGCGTGCTGGCGTCCGGCGTGATGCAGTATCTGCTGCTCGCCGGCGATACGCGCCGCGCCGGCATCTTCCCGGTGTTGCGCAAGCCGCGGCTCGATGTCGACGTGCGTAAATTTTTTCGCGCCCTCGGCCCGGCGACGGTCGGCTCGGGCGGCGTGCAACTGGCGCTGTTCGCCGACACCATCATCGCGAGCTTCCTGCCGGCCGGCGCGATCTCGGCGCTTTATTATGCCGACCGCATCGACCAGTTGCCGATCGGTGTCATCGGCATTGCCGCCGGTACGGTCGTGCTGCCGGAAATGTCGCGGCACCTGGCCTTGGGCAACGCGGACGCCGCGCTTCACGCACAGAACCGCGCCGTCGAGTTAACCTTGCTGCTGTCGATCCCCTGTGTCGTCGCGTTCTTCGTGGTGCCCGACATCATCATGCGCGGCCTGTTCGTTAGGGGCGCCTTCACGGCCGGCGACGCGCTGTCAGCCGCGCGGACGTTGTCGGCTTATGCTGTCGGGCTCCTGCCATTCGTTTTGATCCGGAGCGTGGTGGCGGCGTTCTACGCGCGAGGAGATACGGCGACGCCAGTGAAGGCGGCGTTGATCGCCGCCGCGGTGAATATTGCCCTGAAGGTCGCGCTGATGGGTCCGCTCGCGCAGGTGGGCCTCGCGCTTGCGACGTCGCTCGGCGCCTGGATCAATTTCGGCCTTGTGGTCTGGTTTGCGCGCCGCGCCGGCTACGGCGGAATCGATGCACGTTTGCAACATTCGCTGGCGAGATTGGTCGTTGCCGGATTTATTTTGGCGGCGGTACTCTTGCTGGTTCGTTTCCCGCTGCTCACATACACCGGCACTTGGCGGTTCTTCAGGGAGGAGACAGTTCTGGCTGCCGTCGTTCTTGTTGGCGCTGTCACCTATGGAATCTGTGTTGGCACGCTGTTGGGTCGCGGCTGGTTCAGAGCATTTCGACAAGGGGCAACCGGCTAATTTCCAACCAAAAGTCTATAGGCCATGCAGCCGCATGGACTAATCTGCCGACGGCCGTTATGGGGAACCGGCCGGACGAGCATCACCAAGTCACTAGGATAAGAATGTCTGAACCTGTCGTGGACGCACCCGTCCGAATTCCGCGATCTGTGCGTATTCTGGGTTCCGCCTTTGCCTTGGCGGCGCTTCTCGGCGCCTGCAGCGAGCAAAAGCAGGCGAGCCACCAGCCGCCGCCTCCTCCGGGCGTGACGGTGGCGCAGCCGATCAAACGCACCGTGTTCGACTACGACGAATATGTCGGGCGCTTTGTCGCCGTTGATTCGGTTGAGATCCGCGCGCGGGTGTCCGGCTATCTCGACGGCGTGCATTTCAAGGACGGGCAGATCGTCAAGAAGGGCGACCTGCTGTTTACGATCGACAAGCGGCAGTATCAGAACGCTCTCGATCAGGCGCGTGCGACCCTGGCGCTGGCCAAGTCGAATCTCGATTTTACAAAGTCGGACTTCGATCGTGGCCAACAACTCGTCAAGGACAAGACGATCACCGAGCAGCTTTTCGACCAGCGTGCTCAGGCTTATCGCAACGCCCAGGCCTCTCTCGATAACGCGCAGGCTGCCGTCAACCAGGCGCAGCTCGATCTCGAATACACCGAATTGCGCGCGCCGGTGGACGGCCGCATTGGTGATCGCCGGGTGTCGCCCGGCAACCTCGTGACCGGCGGGACCTCGGGCAGCACGACGCTGCTCGCGACGATCGTCTCGATCGATCCGATCCGTTTCGAGTTCACGTTCGACGAGGCGGCTTACCTGCGTTATGAGCGCGTCGCCAAGGAGGGCGGCACCGACGTCGCGAGCCGCGGCACCGGGGTTTCCATCGCGCTCAAGCTGATCGACGAGCCCAACTACGATCACACTGGCCGCATGGACTTCGTCGACAACGTGATCGACCCGTCGACAGGCACCATTCGCGGCCGCGGCGTTTTCGCCAACCCGAACGGCTTGTTCACGCCCGGCATGTTCGCGCGCGTGCGCGTTCCGGGCTCGATGCCCTATGACGGTCTTCTTATTCCCGATGCCGCCATCGGTTCCGAGCAGACGCGGAAGTTCGTGCTGGTCGTCGGCCCTGACAACAAGGTTGCGCAGAAATACGTCACGCTGGGCCAGGCGACGAGAGACAATCTTCGCGTCATCAAGGACGGTATCGGGCCCAACGACAGGGTCATCGTCGAAGGCTTGATGCGTGCGAGGCCGGGAATGGTCGTCAGTCCGCACGAGAAGGGCCAGTCCCCGGCGCCGCCGGCCGCCGCAAAGCAGGCGAAGTAGCGGCATGCGGATTTCGCATTTTTTCATCGATCGGCCGATCTTCGCCGCCGTGGTCTCGATCGTCTTCGTGATCCTGGGCGCGGTGTCGTTCACACGCTTGCCGGTTGCGCAGTTTCCCGAGATCGCGCCGCCGGTCGTCAACGTCAGCGGGCAATATCCGGGTGCGGGCGCCGACGTGGTGGCGCAGACCGTCGTCGCGCCGATCGAGGATCAGATCAACGGTGTCGAGAACATGCTCTACGTGTCGTCGAACTCGACGGCCGACGGGCGTTTCTCCATTGCCGTGACGTTCGATCTCGGCACCAATCTCGATATCGCGCAGGTGCAGGTGCAAAACCGCGTGGCGATTGCGACGCCGCGCCTGCCGACTGAGGTCAAGAACATCGGCGTTACGGTTACGAAGAGCTCGCCGGACCTGATGATGGTCGTGCACCTCTATTCGCCGGACAAGTCGCGCAACTCGCTGTTCGTTTCGAACTACACCACGCTGGCCATCAAGGACGTCCTGACCCGCGTCGACGGGGTCGGCTCAATCCTCGTGTTCGGCAGCCGCGACTACTCGATGCGGATCTGGCTCGATCCCGACCGCTTGCAGGCGCTCAACATGACCGCCAGTGACGTCGTCAGCGCGCTCGCTGCGCAGAACGTGCAGGTCGCGTCCGGCGTGCTCGACCAGCCGCCGGTGAGCCATTCGGGCGCCTTTCAGCTCGCGGTCCAGACGCAAGGGCGCCTGACGGATCCCGAGGAGTTCGGCAATATTGTCGTCAAGAAGACCGACAAGGCAGTGGTGCGTGTGCGCGACGTCGCGCGCGTTGAACTTGCGGCGCAGGATTATTCGTCGAATTCCTATCTCGACCTCGATCCGGCCGTGGCGATCGCCATCTTCCAGCGTCCCGGCTCGAACGCGCTGGCCACGGCCCAGGCCATTCGCGACACGATGGCGCAACTGTCGAAGCAGTTTCCTGCCGGCGTCGCCTATCGGATCGTCTACGACCCGACCCAGTTCATCAAGCAGTCGGTCGAAGCCGTGCAGGATACCATCGGCGAGGCCATCATCCTCGTCGTGCTGGTCGTCATCCTGTTCCTGCAGACCTGGCGCGCGGCGGTCATCCCGTTGATCGCGATTCCGGTGTCGCTGGTCGGTACCTTCTTCATCATGGCGCTGTTTGGCTTCACGCTGAACACGCTGTCGCTGTTCGGGCTTGTGCTCGCGGTCGGCATCGTGGTCGACGACGCCATCGTCGTGGTCGAGAACGTCGAGCGTAATATCGCGTCCGGCCTGTTGCCGCGCGACGCCGCGCGGAAAAGCATGGACGAGGTCGGCGCGGCGCTGGTGGCGATCGCGCTGGTGCTTGCCGCCGTATTCGTGCCGTCGGTGTTTATCACCGGGATTTCGGGCCAATTTTATCGGCAATTCGCGCTGACCATCGCCGGCGCGGCATTCATCTCGCTGGTCTGCTCGTTGACATTGTCGCCGGCACTGTGCGTGTTGCTGCTGAAGCCACATAGCGAGATGCGCGAGAGTTGGTGGAACAAGCCGATCCACAAATTCTTCGCCGTGTTCAATTGGGGTTTCGACTGGATTGCGCGCGGCTACGGCAAATTGGCCAGCAAGGTGGTGCGCATCGCGGTCATCATGTTGGTCGTTTACGCCGGCATTCTCGCGTTCGGCCTCAATGAATTCCGCAAGACGCCGATCGGCTTCATTCCGCAGACCGATTCCGGCTATCTGATCGCCGTGATTCAGTTGCCGCCGGGCGCCTCGTTATCACGCACCGACGCGGTCAACCGCAAGGCGGTCGAGCTGTCGAAGGGCGTGCCGGGCATCGAGGGCGCGGTCAATATCGTCGGCTTCTCCGGCGCGACTTTCACCAATGCGCCGAATGCCGGCGCCATCTTCTTCGCGCTCAAGCCGTTCGACGAGCGCGCCGGTCACCCGGACCAGACTGCGGAAGCCATCCAGCTCGAGCTGATCAAGCGGTTTTCTTCGATCGAGGAGGCGCTCGTGATCGCCGTGCAGCCGCCGCCGGTGCGCGGCGTCGGCAATGCCGGCGGCTTCCGCATGATGATCGAGGACCGCGAGGGACGCGGGCCCGCGGCCTTGCAGGCGGCGGCCTACGCCATGATGGGCCGGGCGGCGCAGACCCCGGGCCTGCAGCAGGTCTTCACGTTGTTCGAAAACTCGACGCCGCAGCTTTATCTCGACATCGACCGGACCAAGGCGCAACTGCTGGGCGTCAATGTCCAGGACGTGTTCGCCGCGTTGCAGATTTATCTCGGCTCGGCTTACGTCAATGACTTCAACCTGTTCGGCAAGACGTTCCGCGTGGTGGCGCAGGCGGACGACCAGTACAGGATGAATCGCGACGACGTTCTCAAGATCCGCGTGCGCAACAGCCAGGGCGAAACCGTCCCGCTGGCCGCGTTCACGACGGTCAAGGACATTTCCGGGCCGTATCGCGTGCCGCGCTATAACCTCTATCCGGCGGCCGAGCTCGACGGCAACGCGGCGCCGGGCTATTCGCAAGGCCAGGCCATCCAGATCATGGAAAAGCTCGCGGCGCAGACGCTGCCCGAGGGTTTCGGCTATGAGTGGACGACGCTGGCGTTCCAGCAGATCAGGGCCGGCAACACCGCGATGTTTGCCTTCGTGCTCGCGGTCGTGTTCGTCTTTCTCGTGCTGGCGGCGCAGTTCGAGAGCCTGACGATGCCGCTCGCCGTCATCATGATCGTGCCGATGTGCCTCGTCGCATCGATCATCGGCGTCGTGCTGCGGCACTTCGACAATAACATCCTCACCCAGGTCGGCTTCGTCGTGCTGATCGCGCTCGCGGCCAAGAACGCGATTCTGATCGTGGAATTTGCCAAGCAGCAGGAAGACCAGGGCAAGGACCGGTTCGGCGCGGCGATCGAAGCGGCGCATCTGCGGTTCCGCCCCATCCTGATGACCTCGCTGGCGTTCATCTTTGGCGTCGTGCCGCTGGTGTGGGCCGTCGGCGCCGGCGCGGAACTGCGCCAGACTCTTGGCACGGCGGTCTTTTCCGGCATGATCGGCGTGACCGCGTTCGGCCTGATCTTCACGCCGGTCTTCTATGTGGTCACGCGCTGGATCGCGCAGCGGTTCGAGCGCCGCGGGACGGGACACAACCAGACAGGGACGCAAGCCGGGCATGGCCAGTAATCCGAAATTCGGCGTCGGCCAGTCGCTTCGCCGCAAGGAGGACGCCCCGCTGCTGCGCGGCGACGGGCATTACGTCGCCGACTTTGCCCCGGCCGGCTCGCTCCACGCCGTCGTGGTGCGCTCGCCACATGCCAACGCCACCTTCACCATCGGCGATCTTTCGGCCGTTCGGGCGATGCCCGGCGTTCGTCTCGTCCTGACCGCGAAGGACACCGTCGATCTCGGCAACCTGCCGACACCAGGCACGATCCGGGACGACATTCCGATTCCGCCCTACAAGATTCTCGAGGACAAGCAGGTCCGCTATGTCGGCGATGCCGTCGCCTTCGTGGTCGCCGACACGCTGGCGCAAGCGAAGGATGCCGCCGAGGCAATCGCGATCGACTGGCAGGCGCTGCCGCACGTGATCGGCGCCGAGGCTGCGCTGGCGCCGGGCGCGCCGCTGGTGTGGCCTGACCGGCCCGGCAACCTGTCGTTCGACGCCTCGCTCGGCGACGAGAAGGCGGCCAAGGAGGCTTTCGCCAAGGCGGCGAAGATCGTGACGGTCAAGGTCGTCAACCAGCGGTTGGTGACGAACTACATGGATACCCGCGGCGTGGTCGCGGAATATGACGGCGACCGCATCACGCTGACTCTCGGCAGTCAGGGGCCGCACATCATCCGTGACATTATCGGCGGCGACGTCCTCAAGCTACCACCGGAGAAGATGCGCGTCGTCACGCCGGATGTCGGCGGTGGCTTCGGCACCAAGCTGTTTCCGTATCGCGAATACGCGCTGGCCGCGGTCGCTGCCCGCGCACTGCGCAAGCCGGTGAAGTGGATCGGCGACCGCATCGAGCATTTCCTCAGCGACAGTCATGGCCGCGACAACATCACCACGGCCAGGATGGCGCTCGACGACAAGGGCAGGTTCCTCGCTCTCGACATCGATATTATCGCGGACATGGGCGCCTATCTGTCGTGCTATGCGCCCTATATTCCGTGGCTCGGCGTCGGCATGGCGACCGGCGTCTACGATATTCCGGCTGCGTTCGTGAAATTGCGCGCGGCCTATACCAATACCGTGCCGGTCGACGCCTATCGTGGCGCCGGGCGTCCCGAGGCGGCTTACGTCATCGAGCGGCTGGTCGACACCATTGCGCGCGAGCTCGATATCGCGCCCGACGTGCTGCGCCGGCGCAACTTCATCAAGCCGAAGGCGATGCCGTACAAGACGCCGACCGGCAAGATTTACGACTCCGGCGATTTCGCCGCGCATCTTTCGCGCGCGCAGGACATCATCGACTGGGCCGGATTCAAGAAACGCGCGGCGGCAGCGCGCAAGCGCGGCAAGCTGCGCGGCATCGGCATCTCGACTTATATCGAGGCCTGCGGAGCTTCGTCTCCCGAGACCGCGACGGTGAAGATGGACGGCAAGGGCGACGTCACCGTCATCATCGGCACGCAGTCGACCGGGCAGGGCCACGCCACCGCCTATGCGCAACTCGTCGCCGATCAACTCGGCCTGCCGCCCGAGCGCGTGCATATGATCCAGGGTGACACCGACCAGATCGCGACGGGCGGCGGCACCGGCGGATCGAGCTCGATCCCGTGCGGCGGCGCGTCGCTTGCCAGCGCCACGCGCAAGCTCGCCGATCAACTCAAGACCGTCGCCGCGGATGCGCTCGAAGCGTCGCCGGCTGACCTCGAGATCGACGCCGGAACCGTGCGCGTCGCCGGCACCGACCGCGTCGTGTCCTTTGCCGATCTGGCCTCGCGCGCGCGGGCGGATCAACTCACCGCCGCCGATTTGTGGACGCCGGAGGAGCCGACCTATCCGAACGGCACCCACATCGCCGAGCTCGACATCGACGAAGACACCGGCCGCGTCGAGATCGTCAATTACGTCGTGGTCGACGATTTCGGCATGACGCTCAACCCGCTGATGCTGGCCGGCCAGATTCATGGCGGCGCCGTGCAGGGCATCGGCCAGGCGCTGATGGAGGACACGGTCTACGATCCGTCCTCCGGGCAACTGCTGAGCGCGAGCCTGATGGACTATGCGTTGCCGCGCGCGTCCGATTCGCCATCCTTTACCTTCGAGACGCACAACGTGCCGTGCGCCACGAATCCCCTGGGCGTGAAAGGCGCGGGCGAGGCGGGGGCCATCGGGTCGTGTCCCGCGGTGATGAACGCGATTCTGGACGCGCTGTGGCGGAACTTTAGAATCCGCGATCTCGACATGCCGGCGACGCCGCAGAAGGTCTGGTCCGCCATTCATGCGGCCCGGGACGCGTAGAAAGATAGCCCGGAGCCGGAATAGGGCCGCGTGGCGCGGGGTTGTCAGAGCGCCGGAGCACGGCGGCCTCGCCGGCCGCACGTGACGTTGAAACTGGACCTCGAGAACTCATGAAAAGTCTTGGAATCGCGGGCGCGGCCGTTGCCGCTGCACTTGTTGCTTCTGCTGTTGTTGCCCAAACCGATCCGCTTGCCGCCCGCAAAGCGCTCATGAAACAAAACGACGGCGGCGCCAAAGTGGTCGTCGCCATGATGCGGGGACAGGCGCCGTTCGACGCCGCCAAGGTCGACGCCGCATTTTCGCAATGGGCCGACACGGCGCAGAAGCTGCCAGGTCTTTTCCCGCCCGGCTCCGACAAGGGCGACACCCGGGCATCGCCGAAGATATGGCAGAACAAGGCCGACTTCGACGCGAAGGCAACTGCGTTCGGCAAAGCCGTTGCCGAGAATCGCGACAAGGCCCAACAGTCGGTCGAGAACCTCAAGACTGCCGTATCGGTGGTGGGCCAAGCCTGCGACAATTGTCATAAGGACTACCGGCTCTCGCGCCGCTAGCCATCCCGTTTCTTTGGCCCGCCGAGGTGCCCGTCACCGCGTTTCTTTCCGTGGCACATCTGGCATGATGACGGCCGTGGAGCTGCCGGATGGTGCGTAAACTGATCGGTGTGATCGTGGCCGTCGCCGTGGTGACGGCCGTTGCTTTGTGGGGGCTAACGACGCCGGCGACCGTGCCGGCCAGCGCGCTAGGCGCGCATACGGTCGATCTTCATAACGGACGCACGATGTTCCTAGCCGGCGGCTGCTCGTCATGCCATGCCGTGCCGAAGCAGAACGACCGTACGCGGCTCGGCGGCGGTCTCGCGTTGAATTCTCCCTTCGGAACGTTCTACGTGCCGAACATTTCTTCGGATCGACAGGATGGCATTGGATCGTGGACCGAGGCGCAGTTCGTCACGGCGATGACGCAGGGCACGTCGCCGGATGGAGATCATCTGTATCCAGCGTTTCCCTATCCGTCTTACCGCAACATGACGGTAGGCGACTTGCGCGACCTGTTCGCCTATCTCAAGACGCTGCCGGCAGTTCAAGGCAAGGTACGCGGACATAACTTGCGGTTTCCGTTTAACGTGCGCCGGCTGGTCGGCGTGTGGAAACTCCTCTATCTGCGCGACGCGCCGTGGCATCCCGACCCAAAAGAAAGCGCGCAGTGGAATCGCGGCGCCTATCTGGTCAACGGCCCGGGTCACTGCGCCGAATGCCACAGTCCGCGCGATGCGCTGGGTGGCATCGTTGCCGGCAAGCGCTTTACCGGCGGGCCGAGCCCGAGCGGGCAAGGCGGGGTGCCGAACATCACCCAGTTCAAGCTGAAGAACTGGTCGGTCGACGACATCGCCTCCATGCTCGAAGACGGCAACACGCCGGACGCCGACCGCGTCGGCGGCGAGATGGTTGAGGTCGTGCGTGACACGTCGCAGCTGAGCAAGGCCGACCGCATGGCGATCGCGGTCTATATCAAGTCCCTGCCGCCGGTCGCCGGCGTGCCGCAAGCCGTCAAGTAGGTTCTGCACTGGCCGCGCTGTTCAATCGCCACGGAACGTGCATGATCGTACCGGCCGCTCGCGCCGGGCGGACTGGACTGCGGGCGGCATGAATCTATTCTGGGCGATCGGTCTCAAGCTCATATCGACGCTGCTGTTCGCCATCATGTCGGCGCTTGTTCGCCTGATGGGCGATGTCTCGCCGGTTGGTGAAATCGTCTTCTTTCGCGGCCTGTTCGGTATCCTGCCTGTTCTCGTGGTCTATGCCTGGCGCGGCCAGATCGCGGCGGCGGTTTATACGCGCGCGCCGTTCGGCCAGTTGTTGCGTGGCCTCATCAGCACCGTCGGGATGTTCGCGAACTTCGGCGCGCTTGTTCGGATTCCGCTGGCTGAGGTGACGGCGATCAGCTTCGCGTCGCCGCTGATGGTCGTTGCGCTTGCCGCCATGATCCTCAAGGAAAAGGTGCGTGTCTATCGCTGGTCGGCGGTCGCGGTCGGCTTCGTGGGCGTGATCGTCATGCTGATTCCCAACCTCGATGTTAGGCAATATACGGCGGCGACCGCGGCGGCGGCGACCGGCGCGTTGCTCGCGCTCGTTTCGTCCTTCACCAACTCGGCGGCTGTGATTCAGACCCGGCGGCTGGTCAAGACCGAATCGACGGCCTCGATCGTGTTCTATTTTTCGCTGGTGACCGCTATCGGCGGCGCGCTGACCCTGCCGTTCGTCTGGTGCACACCGGCATGGGTCGACTTTATCGCGTTGGCGTCGATCGGCGTTCTCGGCGGGCTGTCGCACATCCTGCTGACCGAAAGCTATCGCCATGCCAGCGCGTCGGTCATCGCGCCGTTCGACTATACATCGATGCTGTGGGCGCTGTTGCTCGGCTACTGGATCTTCGGCGAGGTGCCGACGATCCTCGTATTGCTCGGCGCCGGCATTGTCGTGATAGCCGGCCTGTTCGTGATCTGGCGCGAACGCCAGCTTGGCCTGGCGCGCGCTCGCGAGGTCGAGCCGACGACGCCGGCGTGACGCTCAGGCCTGGAAGGCCTTGAAGGTGATGATCGTCCGGGTGTCCTGGATGCCGGGGATGGTCTGGACCTTTTCATTGACGAAATGTCCGATGTCGGTGGTGGCGTCGACGTAGAACTTGACCAGGAGATCGAAATCGCCCGCGGTTGAATAGATCTCGGACGCGATCTCGGCTTCAGCCAGCTTGTTGGCAACCTGGTAGGACTTGCCGAGCTGACATTTGATCTGGACGAAAAACGGGATCATGACGCCTCCGGCGCGTTTCTGACGTCGCATCAGGGTAGCCGAAACCCGCGCCAACGGTTCGGCGGATGCCGCAATCCAGCAAAAACACGCGAGACTGGCAAGGACAACGAGGCCGCGGCCACCGGCAGGCCGACTTGCGCTCGCTTTCCGTGGGCACTAGGTTCGGCCTGCAATCTCGTGGGGTGTCCGGCGGCCGCCGCCGGACTGAGAGGCCATACCGGTCAACCCAACGAACCTGATCCGGGTCATGCCGGCGGAGGGAGATGAGATGCACGCACTTCTGGACCACCGCGCGGCCGTGCAGTCGAGTGCTGCCGTCCTGTCGCGCCTGCGCGACGCCTCGCCGCGCGTGCACTGTATCACCAACACGGTGGCGCAGAACTTCACGGCCAACGTGCTCCTGGCGGTCGGCGCCCAGCCATCGATGACGGTTTCTCCGGAGGAGGTCGCCGCTTTTGCCGCCAGCGCCGACGCGGTCCTGATCAATCTCGGCACCTTCGGCCGAGAACGGGCAGGGTCGATTGGCCTTGCCGTGACGGCGGCCGTCACAGCGGGGCGCCCCTGGGCGCTCGATCCGGTGTTGATCGACCGTTCGCCGTTCCGGGCTAATCTCGCGCGCGATCTGATGGGCCGCGGCCCGGCGGCCATGCGTCTCAACGCGGCCGAGTTCGAGGCGCTGGCCGGCGTCCCCGCGACGGCAGATCGCGTTACAGCCTTTGCCGCGGAACACACCATGACGGTCACATTGTCGGGCGCCGTCGACTTGGTCGCGGACGGACGCCGTTGCGTTACGCTGACCAACGGACATCCGCTCATGGCCGCGATCACCGCGATGGGCTGTGCCGCGTCCGCGCTCGTTGCCGCGTGTCTCGCCGTCGAGGCCGATCGCTGGCAGGCGAGTCTTGCCGCCATGACGATCTTCGGCATTGCCGGAGAGCAGGCCGGTGAACGGTCGCAAGGACCGGGCAGCTTCGCGGTCAATTTCATCGACGCCTTGCATCAACTCGACGCAACCGCGCTGATCGATCGGGCGAGGGTGTCGTGAACGCCGTCGATCTCCGCGTCTATGCCTTGCTTGATCCGGCGCAGCGCGGCGGCCGGACGCTCGGCGAGCTCGCGGCGCTGATGGCGGGTAGCGTCACGCTGGTGCAACTGCGCGACAAGACCGGCTCGACTCGCGCGATGATCGAGGAGGCCCGGGAGATCAAGGCCGGACTTGGCGGCCATGCGCCGCTCCTGATCAACGATCGCGTCGACGTCGCGCTCGTCTCGAAAGCCGACGGCGTTCATGTCGGCTGGGACGATATGGACGCTCGCGACGCGCGCCGTCTGCTCGGGCCGAAGGCAATCATCGGCTTGAGTCTCAAGTCGGTGAAGCAAGCGGAGGCGGCGCCGCTCGACAGCCTCGATTACGTCGCGATTGGCGGCGTGTTTGTCACCCAGTCCAAGGACAACCCGGACCCGCCGGTCGGGCTCGACGGCTTCAGGATGATTTTGCGCGCGGTGCGCCGCCGCGCGCCGAAGATGCCGGTCTGCGCCATCGCCGGCATCAATGCGGGCAATGCGGGCGGAGTCATCACTGCGGGCGCAGACGGCGTCGCGGTGATCTCGGCGCTGTCGCTGGCGCCGGACCCGAAGCAGGCTGCGCAGGATTTGCGGACGCTCGTCGACGGCGTC
The DNA here is from genome assembly GCA_029980465.1 of Pseudolabrys sp. Classification (GTDB taxonomy): domain Bacteria; phylum Pseudomonadota; class Alphaproteobacteria; order Rhizobiales; family Xanthobacteraceae; genus Pseudolabrys. The sequence goes on along the minus strand of JARYIJ010000001.1, from coordinate 366,695 downwards.
GTCGCCAAACGAGGCGCCTGATGACGGCGATTGCGCTGACCGTGGCGGGCTCGGATTCGAGCGGCGGCGCGGGAATCCAGGCCGACCTCAAGACCTTCGCCGCGCTCGGCGTCTACGGCGCTTCCGCCATCACGGCGATCACGGCGCAGAACACGCAGGGCGTGCGCGCTATCCATGACGTGCCGCCGGATATCGTCGAGGCGCAGATTGACGCGGTATGCGACGACCTTGCAGTCGGCGCTGTCAAGATCGGCATGCTGTCGCGGGTTGCGACTATCGAGGCCGTGGCGCGTGCGCTCGAGCGCAACAAGGCGCGGAACGTCGTGCTCGATCCGGTGATGGTGGCGACATCCGGCGCGTGGCTGATTGCGCCGGAAGCGATTGCGGCGTTGCGCGAGAGGCTGTTTCCGCTCGCCTTGATCGTCACGCCAAACCTGCCGGAAGCCGCGGCGCTTACGGGCGCGGCGCCGACGCTTGATGAGAACGACATGGAGTTGCAGGCGCGCCATTTGCTTGCGGAAGGCGCCTGTAACGTCCTCGTCAAAGGCGGTCATGGCAATGGCAGCGAGAGCGTCGATCTGCTGGTCAGTCGCGAGACGAGGGACATTTGCAGGTTTGCCGCGCCGCGCATCGCGACACGCAACACGCATGGGACCGGCTGCACGCTGTCGTCGGCGATCGCAGCGGGTCTTGCCAAGGGCCAGTCTTTGCCGAACGCCGTGCAGCAGGCCAAGGACTACGTCACCGCTGCGATCGCCGCAGCCGGCACTCTCGATGTCGGCCACGGCCACGGACCGTTGCATCACTTCCACGCTGTCTGGTGAGGCTTCGATGACCATGAAAATCACCCGCCGTTCCGCCGTCTCCGCCGCCGCTCTCGGCGCGATCGCCATGCCGGCGATTGCACGGGCGAAGACGGTGCAGTGGAGAATGGTGACGTCGTGGCCGAAGCGGCTGCCGGGCCCCGGCATGTCGGCGGAGCGTGTCGCCAACCGCATCCGGAAGCTGTCGGACGGCGCGATCGACATCACGGTCTATGCCGCAGGCGAGATCGTCCCGGCCTTCGAGGTCCTCGGCGCGGTCGGCGGGGGCGTCGCCGAGCTCGGTCACACCGCGGCGTTCTACTGGCAGGGCAAGATGCCGGCCGCCGCATTCTATACGACCGTGCCGTTCGGCCTGACGCCCGGCGAACATGTGTCGTGGGTCGATGCCGGCGGCGGCCAGGCCCTGTGGGACCAGCTCTATGCGCCGTTCGGCGTCAAGCCGTTCATGGCCGGCAACACCGGCGTCTGCATGGGCGGCTGGTTCCGCCACGAGATCGGCAGCCTTGGCGAATTGCGCGGGCTCAAGCTGCGCTCGCTCGGCCTCGGCGGCGAAATCTACCGGCGGCTCGGCGCGACGCCGCAGACCACGGCGCCCGGCGAAATTCTCAGCAGCCTGCAATCCGGCGTGCTCGACGCCGCGGAGTTCGTCGGCCCTGGCACCGACATCGCGCTCGGTCTCTATCGCGTCGCGCCGTTCTATTATTACCCGGGTTTCAACAAGCCGAACGGCACCGGCGAATGCATTGTGTCGCTCAAGCTCTGGCAGACGCTCGATGCGACACGGAAGGCGATCGTCACGCATGCCTGCGCGGCGGAAGCGAATTATGCGCTCGCCGAGATGGAACGGCTCAACGCCGAAGCGCTCGGCGTGCTCACGACGCAGCACGGCGTCAAGCTGCGCGCGTTCCCCGACGATCTGATCAGTGCGGCGAAGTCGCAGTCGGTTGACGTGCTCGGTGAACTCGCGACGCACGACGACGTCAGCCGAAAAATCCATGCGTCGTATCTGGCGTTCCGCGACCGCACGGCCAAGTGGTCGGCGATCTCGATCGAGGCCGTGCTGGGCGCGCGGGCTTAAGCGAAGCCGCGGCTGAAAATCCAGATACCGCCTGGCTTTGCATGCCATGCTGCGCGGCAATCCACCCGGTTGGCGGTTCTGCCGCCACGCCAGACGCGGTTAACCTTAACCATCCCTTAACTCGAACCGTGCAGGGTCGTCGTCGTGCGCGCGTGCGCGTACGACGGATTTAGACTCCGGGCGGATCTCCGCGTGATCGCCCGATGACTCAAACCACGCGGAAGGATGACACATGACCTCCAAGTTGATCCGATCCGGGATTGCCGTGCTGGCGTTGCTTGCGGCGCCGCTGGCGGCCCGTGCGGCTGACCTCGGCGAGCCCTACAAGGCCCCGGCCTACATCGCCCCCGTCTTTTCGTGGACCGGCTTCTACGTCGGTCTCAACGCCGGCTATGGCTTCGGCAAGAGCAACTGGGACTTCCCGGCCGGCACCTCCGTGAGCCCCGACGGATTCCTCGGCGGCGTGACGCTCGGCTACAACCTGCAGACCGGCCACTGGGTGTGGGGCCTCGAGGGCGACCTCGATTACGCCAACATCCACAAGAGCGACGCCTGCGGCGTCGGCACCTGCGAACTGAAGACCGACTGGTTCGGCACCGCGCGCGGCCGCATCGGCTATGCCGGCTGGAACAACTTCATGCCGTACATCACCGGCGGTGCGGCGTTCGCCGACCTCAAGGCCTCGAACAGCGCGACGGGCTCGGAATCGAAGTGGAAGGTCGGCTGGACGCTGGGCGGCGGTCTCGAATACGCGCTCTATAGCCGCTGGTCGATCAAGGCCGAGTATCTTTATGCCGACCTCGGCAAGCTGTCGTGCGACGCGGCTTGCGGCGCGTCTCCGGACGACGTGACCTACAAGACCCAGATCGTCCGTGCCGGCCTGAATTATCGCTTCTGACAGGCTCGTCGGCGGTTGAATGCGAAACCCCGGGCGCAAGCCCGGGGTTTTTGTTTGTGGAGTTAGCAATCTGAGCGCCTCATCCTGAGAAGCCCAATCAATACTTCCCCTTCACGATCTTCTGGCGCTGCTCGCCGAGGCCCTGGATGCCGAGCGTGACGACGTCGCCTTCCTTGAGGAAGACCGGCGTCGGCTTCATGCCCAGCCCGACGCCCGGCGGCGTGCCGGTGATGATGACGTCGCCCGGATTGAGCACCATGAACTGCGAGCAGTACCAGACCAGGTATTCGCAGTTGAAGATCATGGTCCGGGTGTTGCCGCGCTGGCGCTTCTCGCCGTTGACGTCGAGCCACATGTCGAGATTGTTGACGTCCTTGACCTCGTCGCGCGTGACGAACCAGGGCCCGATCGGGCCGAAGGTCTCGCAACCCTTGCCTTTGTTCCATTGGCCGCCCGAGCGCTCGATCTGGAAATTGCGCTCCGACACGTCGTTGGCGAGGAAATAGCCGGCGATCGCGTCCTTGGCCTTTTCCTTCGGCAGGTAGCGCGCCTTCTTGCCGATGACGATGCCGAGCTCGACTTCCCAGTCGAGCTTGAGCGAATCCTTCGGGATGATGGTGTCGTCGTTCGGGCCGCACACCGCGGTGGTCGGCTTGGAGAAGATGATCGGCTCTTTCGGGATCTGGGCCCCTGTTTCGGCGGCGTGATCCGAGTAATTCAGGCCGATGCAGATAAAATTACGCACGTTGCCGACGCAGGCGCCGATCCGCGGCCGGCCGGCCACCGGCTTGAGCCGCTTGACGTTGGCCTTCCTGATCTTGGCGAGGCCGCCCGAGGCCAGCATGTCGCCGTCGATGTCTTTGACCACCCGCGACAGGTCGCGGATCTTGCCGTCGGCATCGACGATGCCGGGCTTCTCTCTGCCGGGCGCGCCGTAACGCACAAGCTTCATTGTTCACTCCCGTTGATGTTGTTGGAATGGAAAGGCAGGTCCGCGGCGATCATGCGACGACGAGAGCCGGGGAGCAAGGCGCGTGATGGCCAGGCTGCGGGCGCGCGCCATCGCCCGTATTCTTTGACCGGCGCCGGGTGCGCCGTCGTCCGACTTCCACATTCCGCGCCCTGAAAATGCGAGGGCGCGCGGAACGCCGGGGTCCTGCCGGACCCGCGGACCTCGCCGCCTCGCGGCAACGAGGCATGCCGAGGTCGTTTAGAACCGCAAGTCCGCCATTTCTCCGGCGTCCCGCGCGCGGTGTTTGAGGTTTGCTCCGCGGTCACCCCGGTGGGCAGGCATTCATTTCCCACCGCTCCCGGACGGATCGGATTTGGAGCCTCGTCGCCGCGGCGCATATGACGCCGCAACGGGATGACCGGCCCCGCCTCACCGCCCTCTGGCCACCTGCCGGGTGGCCGGGAAAACCGCGGCTTGGACCGCCGCCGCGTCGGGCGTTCGTCTTGCGCCCTGCGGCAGCCACCGCATCCCGTCCCACGCGTCGTGACGATCGCGATGCGCCCCTCGTCGAGGGACGGGATGCGGCCACGATGGCGGACGATTGCGGCGATAATATGACTTAATTCCTATTGGTGAGAGCCGTAACAGCTCGGGCCTGCGGCGGTTGCCGTCACTGCGGAGAGACCAGCTTGAGGCCGACCATCCCGACGACGATCAGGCCGACGAAGCCGAGGCGTACGACCGTCGCAGCTTCGCCGAACAGCACGATGCCGAGGATGACCGTGCCGACGGTGCCGATGCCGGTCCAGATCGCGTAGGCCGTCCCCAGGGGGAGCATTCGCAACGACAGTCCGAGCAAGCCCATGCTGCCGATCATGCTCACCACCGTCAGTGTTGCGGGGAGTGGACGCGTCAAACCGGCCGAGTATTTCAGCCCGACGGCCCACCCGATTTCGAGCAGGCTCGCCAGAAAGAGCAGAAGCCACGCCATTGCAGACCTCCGAAGGTCGAAGGCAAGGTCGTCCTCACCGGTGGTTGGAGCAATCGGGCGGGGTCGTCCCCGCCGGAAATTCAGGTCCAGAACAGACTGCCTAGACCAGCCGCGCAAGGGATTCAAACCGGACGCGCCAGCTTTTCGAGCCGGCATGCGGCTCAATGCAGTTAACGAAGCGCAAACCACCGCGCCCAAAAAACCTCTCTCATTTTCACGACTGCATAAACCGGTTGGCGTATAGATGACGCCGTGGGCGATGAGTGGCGAACTCGCATGTCTTTCCCGGCATTGTCAGGGCGACCGGTGCTGGGGGAGGAGGCTGGACAAGATGATGACGGTCGAGGATCGACGACAATCGGACCGGCGCCGGGCGCACCGGCATCGCACGCTCAAGGCAGGCCATATCGCTTTCAACCGTGGCGGCACGATCGATTGCCGCGTGCGCAACATGTCCGCGCAAGGCGCGTGTCTCGAGGTGCAGAATCAGATCGGTATTCCCGACGAGTTCACGCTGCTGGTCGCGTACGATCATTTCAAGCGCCGCTGCCGCGTGGTGTGGCGCAATCCAAAGCAGCTCGGCGTCGAGTTTTGCCGGAGACTGTCGTCACGGCCGTCGGCCGGGCGGATGCCTAGTTCCGGCGTAACGACGGCAAAATCTTCAATGCTGCACGATCGTTGCCGCCGATGATCGTGTGAAACTCCTTTGTTTCCGGGCTTATTCGCCAAGGCTCATTTTATGCTGCGCTGCAACATAGCAGCGTGACGCGCAGGCAACAGTCGTACGATTTTTACGCGCGAACGGTGCAAGACCCGTCGCGGCGCATGGCAATTTTGCGGCGAAGCAAGAACAATCCCCTTCGTGTGCGCGAGTCAGGCGCGCATCTGGGGGATCCAATGCAATCACGTCATCTTCGCCTTGCGCTGCTGATCGGCGGCACGGCTGCCCTGCTCACGTCGCAGGCTCATGCCGGCGGCTTTGCCGTGCGCGAGCAGAGCGCTTACGGTATGGGCTCGGCCTACGCCGGCATCGCGGCAGGCGGCGCACTGTCGGCGATGTTCTGGAATCCGGCGACGATGACGCAGATGCCGGGGCTTTCGTTCGAGGGTGATTTCGCCGGCATCTTTCCCTATGCCGCGCAAACGCCGACCAGTGGAACGCTCGCTGCGCTGGGGGGCACCGGCAACACCGCCGAGTCGGCGCTGGTGCCGTCGTTTTATGCGTCGTACCAGCTTAACCCCGATGTCTGGCTCGGCATGTCGTTCAACGCGCCGTACGGCTTGAGCGTGACCTTTCCCAACGCCTGGGCCGGCCGCAACTATTCGGGCAACACAAGCCTGCGCACCTACAACGCCACGCCGAGCATCGCCTGGCGCATCAACGACTGGATCAGCGTCGGCTTCGGCATTCAGATGCAGTACGGACAAGCCGGCCTGACGCAGGGCGTGACGCTGCCAGGTCCGACCCTTCTTTCTTCCAGTATCGGCGGCGACGGCTGGGGCTGGGGCGTCACCGCCGGCGTGACGCTGACGCCGGTGAAGGGCACGACGATCGGCCTTGGCTGGCGTTCGCAGATGGATCAGAAGATCGACGGCACGCTGAACACGGCAGTTCCCTTCTCGACGCCGGGTCCGGTGTCGACGACGCTCAGGCTGCCCGATACCGTCAGCCTCGGCGTTCGTCAGGTCTTGTCGCCGCAATGGACCCTGCTCGGTACGGTCGAGTGGGCGAACTGGAGTCGCATCGGCACCTCGGACGTCAACAGCGGCGGCGGACCGGCGCTGGTCGGCGGCTCGCCGGTCGCCATCCATTTCAACTATCGCGACGGCTGGCTGTTCTCGCTTGGCGCCGAATACCAATGGACGCCGACGATCGCCGTGCGCGGCGGCATCGGTTACGAAATCACGCCGATCTCAGACGACGTGCGCATTCCGCTGCTGCCGGACAACGACCGGTTCTGGCTGTCGGCGGGGTTGACCACGGCGATCACCGACACGCTCAAGCTCGATATCGCGTACTCGCATTTGTTCGTGCGCGGCACGAATATCGCGGTCGCGCCCGGCAATCCGAGCTTCAATCCGGCGCTCGGCACCTATTTTGGCACTGTCGCTTCGCATATCGACATCGTCACGGTGGCGCTGCGCTGGTCGCTGTGGGAACCGCCGAAGACGGCGCACACGGTGCTGCCGACGAAATAGGCAAAGACCGGGCGAGAGTGGAATGGAGCGGACGGAGCGGACGAAGGTCCGTTCCGTTTGCGTCAGAACGCGGTCGGAATGGTGCCGCCGTCGAGCAGAACGTTCTGTCCGGTGATGTAGCCGGCTTGTGCCGAGCACAGGAACGCGCAGGCCGCGCCGAATTCCTCGATCGAGCCGAAGCGCCTGGCGGGAATGGTCTGCAATCGCGCGGCCGCGGCCTCCTGCACGGATTTGCCGGATCTTTTCGCGTTCGATTCGAGATTGCTCTGCAGGCGGTCGGTTTCGAATGCGCCGGGCAGCAGGAAATTGATGGTGACGTTCTTGTCGGCCACCGTGCGGGCGACGCCGGCGAGGAACGCGGTCAGCCCGGCGCGGGCGCCTGACGACAGGTCGAGCCCGGCGAGCGGCGCTTTCACCGCGGACGAGGTGATGTTGACGATGCGGCCGAACTTCCGCTCCGTCATCGGGTCGATCACCTTCTGGATGAGCTCGATCGCCACGATCATGTTGGCGATCACGCCGTCGATCATCTGCTGGCGATTGAGCTCGCGGAAATCGCGAAACGGCGGACCGGCGTTGTTGTTGACCAGGATATCGGGCGAGGGGCACGCGGCAAACAGCGCGGCCTGGCCTTCCGGCGTGCCGACGTCGGCGGGGACCGGGATGACGCGCGCGCCGGTGGCGCCCGCGATCTCGGCGGCGGTCGCCTCGGTGCGTTTGGCGTCACGACCGTTGACCACGACCTCGCAACCCGCCTCCGCGAGCGCCATGGCGCAGCCCTTGCCGAGGCCGCGGCTCGAGGCGCAGACGATGGCCTTGCGGCCGGCAATGCCCAGATTCATGCGTTCCCTCCCGGTTGACGCGTCAGTGTCATGGATGCCGCGGGAGGGTCAAGCGCGCATGAAAACGCCGCAGGCGGGGGGCGCCTGCGGGCGGCAATCGGAGCGAAAGACCGTTCAGCCGGTCGTGCGCGCCGAAAGCGATTCCGGGTTTTCAAGCTCATGTCCCGCAGAGCCGGGACCCCGGTTTCTTCTTCCTATTCTTATGTGCAAAGCGGGGTCCCGGTTCTGCGGAGCAGCGTTGCACGCTGCACCGCGCCCGGGACGCGCTGCAATGTATGCCGCACCCGGAACATGCAATCGGCAGCCTGCTGCCGGAACGCGAAGGTGTATGGTCTCGAATGACCGGTCACATGTCGCTGAACACGATTGTTGATTGACTGAATTCTTTTTCGCATGTGTCGGGCTCGTGTCCGGACGCGGTGCATGTTTTTGCGTGTCCCGGGCGCAGCATTGCAAGTCGGATTCATCCGACTTGCACGTTTCAAAGACGTTGCGAAAGTCGGGTAGACCCGACTTTCGCCGTGAAACGATGCGCTGCAGACCCGGGATCCCGGTTTCTTCGCGTATAACCGGGATCCTGGCTCTGCGGTGCACCACTTCGCCATAGCGCGTCGAAGGCGCGCGTCAACGCGCTGATGGCTCGTGCTGCACCGCGTCCGGGACACGTCGTTGATTTTGACGGGCTCTTTTCGAAACCAGGGTCATCCGTCTTCGCGGCTGATGACAGTCTCAATTCCCGGCGCTACCGTCCCGGCCATGACCGCCATAACCGTCGCCCCGCCGACCGCCGCCGATGTGGATGCCGCCGCGGCGCGTCTCAAGGACGTGGCGGTGCGCACGCCGCTGATCAATTCGCCGGTGCTCGATGCCGCCATCGGCGCCCGCGTGTTCCTCAAGGCTGAAATCCTCCAGCGCACCGGCTCGTTCAAGTTTCGCGGCGCCTATAACCGCATCGCGCAGATCGCGCCGGACAAGAAGGCCGGCGGCGTGGTCGCGTATTCGTCCGGCAATCACGCGCAGGGCGTTGCCGCCGCGGCGCAGATCCTCGGCCTGCGCGCCGTCATCGTAATGCCGTCGGACGCGCCGAAGGCGAAGATCGAGCGCACCAAGGCGCTCGGCGCCGAGGTCGTGCTGTACGACCGCGTCAAGGAAGACCGCGCCGCCATCGCGCGCCGCATCGCCGGCGAGCGCGGCGCGACCGTGGTGCCGCCTTACGACGATCCGATGATCATCGCCGGGCAGGGCACCATCGGCCGCGAGATCGTCGAGGACCTGGCCGCGCTCGGATTGAAGCCGGACGTCGTCGTGATCGGCGCCTCGGGTGGCGGGCTCGCCGCCGGCGTCGCGCTCGGCGTCAAGTCGCGCGTGCCGGATGCCAAGTTCTACACGGCGGAGCCCGAAGGCTTCGACGACACCGCTCGCTCGTTCAGGAGCGGCAAGCGCGAGACCAACGCGAGGATGAGCGGCACGATCTGCGACGCGCTGATGACGCAGACGCCGGGCGAGATCACGTTCCCGATCAATCGCGAATTGATCGGCGAGGGCGTCGCGGCAAGCGACGCCGAAGTGGCGCGCGCGGTCGCCTTCGCGTTCCGCGAGCTCAAGCTGGTCGTCGAGCCGGGCGGCGCCATCGGCCTCGCCGCGCTGCTGGCCGGCCGGCCCGACGTGAAGGGCAAGGTTGTGGTCGCGGTGCTGTCGGGTGGCAATGTCGACGCCGACATGTTCGACCGGCTGATCGCGGCCTGATCCAATAATGAGATGTCATCGCCCGCGAAAGCGGGCGATCCAGTATTCCATGCGCGCCAGTGATTACTGGATGCCCCGCTTTCGCGGGGCATGACAATGTCTGTTTTACGAAAACAGCGCGATCCGTTCTTCCGGCGACAGCGCCATCACCTGCGCGATGAGGTCGGCGTGCGGCGATTGGTCGAGGGTGGGCCTGGCCGGCGCGGGGGCCGGTTCGGCAGGCGCATGATGCTGCGCCTCGATCGCCGGCAGCGGGTCGGCGTCCTCGTGGTCGGCGGCCTCGTAAGGCACAGGCGCGTCGTCGAGCGAATAGTCCGCGACCGGCTCATTGGGCACGGGCGGCGCCGCTGCCACGTCCGGGGCAGCCTGAGCCGCCAGCGAGGCGTTGAGCTTCATCTCAATCCGCGCCAGCGCGGCAAGGGCAGCCGACGTGTCGGCCTGGCGGGCGCGGCGCGCGACCTCATCGAGGAAGGCGCGTCCGCGCGCATTGGCCGATAGCGCGGCATACAGCGCGTCGTACAACGCCGCGTCGATCGCCGGTCCGGCGCCGGGTGTGTCGTGCAGCCTGACGGCCTGATCGTGCGCTGAATCCTGCGCCAAATTCCGCACCACGCGCGCCGCTCCGTGCCGGGTGTGCATTCCGGATGCCGCCAGTCTATCAAGACGGGGCTCTGATTCGCCCGGTTTTGCTCGCGAGGCCCGATGCGGGCTCTGTCCATCGGTTTTGCGCCACGGCTGGCCGCGCTTTACGCGGCCTTGTTCGCGACCGTCGGCGTGCAACTGCCGTTTTTCCCGCTGTGGCTCAAGGCCAAGGGTCTCGACGCCGCGGCGATCGGCATCGTCCTGGCCTCGCCGATGCTGGTGCGAATTGTCCTCATTCCGGCGGCAGCGCGGATCGCGGACCTCACCGGCGCGCTCCGCGGCACCATGATCGCCGTGCTCGTGGCGGCCACCGCCGGCACCGTCATCCTCGCCTTCGCCGATGGCTTTGTCGCGCTGACGCTGATCGTCGCGCTGGCGATGGCGGCCTGGAATTGCGCGAATCCGCTGGCCGAGACCTACGCCTTCACCGGGCTGCGTCGGCCCAGCGCCTACGGCCCTGTGCGGCTGTGGGGCTCGCTGGCCTTCATCGCCGGATCGTTTCTCGCCGGGGCCGCCGCCGACGTCATGCCGGCGCGCGATCTGATCTGGCTGATTGCCGGAGCGATCGCGCTGTCGCTGCTTGCCGCCATCGCGCTCGAGCCGGTCAACGCCGCGCACGCCGACGGCACGAGCGGCGGTTCGCGTGCGCCGCTGAGCGATCCGCTCTTTCTCACGGTGATCGCCGGCGCCAGCCTGATCCAGGGCAGCCACGCCGTCTATTACGGCTTCTCGACCTTGGCCTGGACGCAGCGCGGACTCGACGGCACGACCATTGCGGCGCTGTGGGGCCTCGGCGTTGCCGCCGAAGTGGTGCTGTTCTGGCTGTCGGCGCGGCTGCCGCCGGCGATCACACCGCTGATGCTCGTCACGTTCGGCGGCGCGATGGCGACGGTACGATGGGCCGGGATGGCGCTCGACCCGCCGGCGGCCATCCTGCCGATGCTCCAGGTGTTGCACGCCTTCAGTTTCGGCGCGGCGCACCTCGGCGTGCTGCGGTTCATCGCGCAGGCGGCGCCGCGGGGCCGCCGCGCCACGGCGCAAGCCTATTATTCCATTGCCAACGGCGGCGCGACCGCCGGCATGATGATGCTGTCAGGCTGGCTCTATGCCGCGTACGGACCGTCGGCCTACGCGGCGATGGCGCTAGCGGCCGGGGCTGGCTGCGCTTGCTGTGTAATAGCGCGCGGGATGATGCGACGCCGTGCGGTGGTGTGAGTAGCGATGGCTTTGCACACTCGCCGTGCGCGTCGAGTCGCAACTCGCCACGATGCCGTGCAAATCGCTGCCTTGCATGAAAATCATCGTGCGTGACAGGCCGCCGTGCCGGTTGATCCAGTGCCGTACCTTGGCTGGATAGACGCTCCACAGCGCCTGCGTGCCCATCGGGCTCGTCACCGGCCTGCCGTTTTCGTCCGGCATCCAGGCCGCGTGAAAGCCGAGGCGAGCGCGCGACGTGGCGCAGATGCGGTCATGGGGAATAAGGCCGAGCACCATGGTGCAGGCGGAGAGGCAACTGCCGTCGATAACGACGCGCTCGCCGGAAGAGCGCAGCGCCGCGAAAGCCTGGAGATATTGCCCGATCTGCCCGCCGCGATCTTCGGAGATGCGCACGGTAGCAGCTGACGCGGAGTTTGCTCCGCACAGGACCAGCAGAGCAGCCGCAACGGCACCGCGGTAATGCATGACCCCATCCCCCTACGCGCCGGTTGCAACTCTCTTGGTGCTTCTCTTAGTGCTGTCCGGCTGGCCGAAGCGTAACCGAAGTCGAAGGGGCTCGAAAGACTTTATTAACCGGAAATGCCGGGCCGGCTGGAATTGCCGCAATTAGGCATGACGATTCAAATTTGAATGAAGCTCTTAAGAGCGTGAATACCATCCACGCTCAACCCCACAGTTCCGCGCCCGGCGGGTAAACGGTGCTGCCGTCATAGCGCAGTCCCGGCGCGCGATCGCGCGCCAGCAACAACGGCCCGTCGAGGTCGACGTAGCGCGCGCGCTGCGCCAGCAGCACCGCGGGCGCCATGGCCAGCGAAGTTCCCACCATGCAACCCGCCATGATGTCGAGGCCGCGTGCCCTCGCGTCGTCCGCCATCGCGATCGCCTCGGTGAGGCCGCCGGTCTTGTCGAGCTTGATGTTGACGGCGTCGTAGCGGGCGGTGAGCCCGGCGAGCGAGGCGCGGTCATGCGCGCTTTCGTCGGCGCAGATCGGCACCGGATGGGCAATGGCGGCAAGCGCGGTGTCATCCGCCGCGGGCAGCGGTTGTTCGATCAACGAGACTTTGGCGGCGGCGCAGGCCACCAGATTTTGCTCCAGTGTCTTCGCGGTCCAGCCCTCGTTGGCATCGACGATCAGGACGGCAGTCGGGACGGCGCGCCGGATCGCCGCAATACGCGCCGGATCGCCGCCATCCCTGTCGTCGCCGCCAAGCTTGATCTTGAGAAAGGGGCGTTGCGCAGCATCCATCGCGGCCTTTGCCATGGCTTCGGGATGGCCAAGCGAGATCGTGAAGGCGGTGGTGAGGGGACGGGGAGGCGCGACGCCGATCATGGCGGCGACGGAGGTTTTTGCTCGTTTGGCCTCGATGTCCCAGAACGCGCAGTCTAGCGCATTGCGCGCGGCGCCGGGCGGCATGGCATCCTGCAGGCCGGGGCGGTCGAGGCCGGCGGCCAGGGCGCCGCGCTGAGCGTCGATTGCGGCGATCACGCTGGCCACGCTTTCGCCGTAGCGGGCGTAGGGCACACATTCGCCACGGCCACGTGCCACGCCATCGAAAAGTTCGACGACCACGACCTCGGCCTGTGTCTTTGCGCCGCGGCTGATCGTGAAGGAGCCGGCAATCGGCCAGCTTTCTGCGGAAACCGTAAGAGAAATCGGACGGGCGTTAACCATATTCGCTCGGTGTCTGTCATACCCTCGTCGTGTTCGAGACCTGTGGTCAAGTATAGTAAATCTCCCTATATCATTGCGCGGAAACGAGGCTTTGGCGTGAGTGATCAGGCTGCATTGGCTGACCGAGCCGATGGCGATCGGTTAACGCTGTCGGCGAGTGGGGACTGGACCGCAGGCCACGCGCGCTCGCTTGAGGGCGCGATTGAGTCTCAGGCCGGCGGCCACGTCGACATCAAACGCGTCGTCATCGACATGGCCAACATCCGCGCCTTCGACACGTATGGCGCGTGGCTGCTCGAGCGGCTGGTGCGCACGTATAAGGCGCGCGGCTGCGACACCGAGGTGACCGGACTGCCGGCGACCTTCCAGGGCCTGGTCGACGAGATGCACGGCGTCACTCTCGACGAATGGAAGGAGCCGGCCAGTCCGAATCCGGTGCTGCACGGCCTCGAATCAATCGGCATCACTCTCGTCACGGTGCTCCATTCGCTGCGCGCCGTTCTCGACATGCTCGGCGCTGTCGTCGTGGCGCTCGGCCGCGTCATCGTTCATCCGCGGCGCTTCCGCTTCACGTCGATGGTGCATCACCTCGACAACGTCGCGTGGCGCGCGGTTCCGATCATCCTCCTGATCACGTTCCTGATCGGCTGCATCATCGCGCAACAGGGCATCTTTCACTTTCGCAAGTTCGGCGCCGATATCTACGTCGTCGACATGGTCGGCATCCTGGTGATGCGCGAGATCGGCGTGCTCATCGTCGCCATCATGGTGGCGGGTCGCTCCGGCTCGGCCTTCACCGCCGAGCTCGGCGCCATGAAGATGCGTGAGGAGATCGACGCGCTGCGCACCATGGGCTTCGATCCGATCGAGGTGCTGGTGCTGCCGCGCGTGCTGGCGTTGGTGATCGGCTTGCCGATTCTCGCCTTTATCGGCTCGCTTGCCGCGCTCTACGGCGGCGGCCTGATCGCCTGGCTCTACGGCGGCATTGATCCCGACGTATTTCTGCAGCGCCTGCGCGAGGCTATCACCATCGATCATTTCAAGGTCGGCATGATCAAGGCGCCGTTCATGGCGCTGGTGATCGGCGTCGTCGCCTGCATGCAGGGCTTCGAGGTCAAGGGCTCATCGGAATCGCTCGGCCTGCAGACCACGGCGTCGGTCGTCGAATCGATCTTCCTGGTGATCGTGCTCGACGGCATCTTCGCCATTTTCTTCGCCTCGATCGGGATGTGACATGACCGATGTCCTGACCGAGCGGCCAGCAAGCGGCCCGACGCAGAAAGACGCAGTCATCAAGGTTCGCGACGTCGTCGTCGGCTTTCGCGACACCATCATTCTCGATCATGTCGATCTCGACGTTTATCGCGGCGAGATTCTCGGCTTCGTTGGCGGCTCGGGCGCCGGCAAGTCGGTGCTGATGCGCACCATCATCGGCCTGCTGCCGCGGCGTGAAGGCACTATCGAGGTCTTTGGCACCGACATGACCCGCGCCAATGAGGAGGAGCGGGCCGCGGTCGAACGGCGCTGGGGCGTGCTGTTCCAGCAGGGTGCGCTGTTTTCCTCGCTGACGGTTCGCGAGAACATCCAGTTCCCGATCCGCGAACATCTCAAGATTCCGCAGCGGTTGATGGACGAGATCACGGTCGCCAAGCTGGAACTTGTCGGCCTGCACGCTGACGTGCGCGACAAATTTCCGTCGGAATTGTCGGGTGGCATGACCAAGCGCGTCGCCTTGGCGCGCGCGCTGGCACTCGACCCGGAAATCGTGTTCCTCGACGAGCCGACCTCCGGTCTCGACCCGATCGGCGCCGGTGAGTTCGATAATCTGATCGCGACGTTGCAGAAAACGCTGGGCCTCACCGTGTATATGGTGACCCACGACCTCGACAGCCTGCACACGGTCTGCGACCGCATCGCGGTCCTCGCCGACCACAAGATCATTGCCACGGGCACGATGGAGACGATGCTCAAGTCCGAGCATCCGTGGTTGAAAGCCTATTTCCGCGGCAAGCGTTCTCGCGCGGGACTGCAAATGCAGAACGCTTAAGTTGGGTATTGCGTGATGGAAACCAAAGCGAATTACACGCTCATCGGCCTGTTCACCGTCGCGGTCATCGTCGTCGCGTTCGGCTTCATCTATTGGTTCCAGCATGTCGGCGGCGGCGGCGAGCGCGCCGTCTATCGCGTGATGTTCCACAGTCCCGTATCGGGCCTGCGCACCGGCAGCGCCGTGCTATTCAACGGCATTCAGGTCGGCGTGGTGACCGGCCTGACTCTCGAGCCGGACAACCCGAACGAAGTGTCGACGCTCATCTCGATCGACAAGTCGGTGAAGCTGCGGCCCGACACGCGCGTCGGCGTCGAGTTCCAGGGTTTGACCGGCATCGCCGCGGTGGCGCTCGCCGGCGGCAGCCCGGGCGAGCCGCCGCTCGTCGGCAATGCGAAAAACCCGCCGACCCTGTCGGCGTCGCCGGCTTCGACGCAGGACGTCACGCAGGGCGCGCGCGAGGTGCTGGCGCGCATCGACGATTTCATCGAGGAGAATCGGGCGGCGTTTCGCAGCACGCTCAACAATATCGACACTTTCACCGGCGCGCTGGCGCAGAATTCGAAGCGGATCGACGCCATCCTCGCCGGCCTTCAGAACCTGACCGGCGGCGAGAACGGCAAGGGCGGCGATCTCAACGATGCCGCCCATTCGATCCGTGAATTGGCGGACAAGCTCAACGGCTCGACCGCCGACAAGCTCGACGCCACGCTCGACTCGATTCACACGCTGGCCGACAATCTCGACAAGCGCACGGATTCGATCACCAAGAACATCAACGAGCTGACCACCACCGGCACCCGGCAGATCAACGCGGTATCGAAAGACCTGCAGCGCACGCTCTCGACGGTCGACCGCACCGTCAACAACATCGACAAGAATCCGAGCCGGCTGCTGTTCGGCGGCGGCGGCAGGTAGGCAGATTCTCGATGGAGCGGCATCCCCTGGATGTCATTGCCGGGCATAGCCGTCCAAAGAGAAAGAACTTAGCTGGAAATGATTACGGGTTTTCAAGCTCGTGTCCCGGGCGCGGCATCGCAAGTCGGATTCATCCGACTTGCGCATTCCAAAGACGTGGCGAAAGTCAGGTAGACCCGACTTTCGCTGTGAAACGATGCGCTGCAGACCCGGGATCCCGGTTTCTTTGCGTATAACCGGGGTCCCGGCTCTGCGGTGCACC
Organism: Pseudolabrys sp.; assembly: GCA_029980465.1. GTDB lineage: Bacteria > Pseudomonadota > Alphaproteobacteria > Rhizobiales > Xanthobacteraceae > Pseudolabrys. The sequence goes on along the minus strand of JARYIJ010000001.1, from coordinate 350,406 downwards.
ACTTCGCCATAGCGCGTCGAAGACGCGCGTCAACGCGCTGATGGCTTGTGTTGCACCGCGTCCGGGACACGTCGTTGATTTTGACGGGCTCTTTTCGGTCAGGTTCAAAAGGACGGCGCGACGCGTGCCAGGATGGGTCGCCGGGTCAATGCGCTTCAGCCCTGATCGAACCGGCCGGAGGCGTGGGCCAGCATGGTATAGACCTTGCCCGTCTCCGACGTGAGATAGGTGCGGGCCACCACCTGGCCGCGGTCGTCGCGCGAGACATCCTCGAGCAGGCGCTCGAACTCGCCGATATAGCGGTCCACGGTCTGCCTGAACTCGCGGTCGCCGCGGTACTTGGCGCGGATCTCGTCGAACGCCTTCTGGCCCTGCAGCGTATAGAGCCGCCGGGTGAAGACGTTGCGCTCGCCGCGCTTGTAGCGGTCCCACAGGTCGACGGCAGCGTCATGGTCGATCATGCGGGCGATGTCGACCGACAGCGAATCCAGCGACTCGATGGTGTGCCGCGGGATGCGCTCGTCGGCGCGCACCGTCATCGGCGGCGGCGTGGCCGGGCGCGCTGTCTCGTCGTCCTGCCGGCCATCCTCTTGCTCGCGCGACGCGCGGCTGAGGAGCTCGGTCAGCCAGCCTTTGGTGACCTGCGCCGAGGCTTCGCTGGCCGCGGGCGAAGCCGGGGCAACGCGGCCGCGCGACGGCGGCGCGAAGGTCGTCACGGCCGGCCGGGCCGCGGCGCGAGTGGTTTCGGCCCGTGATGGCGAGGCGAGGGCGTCGTCGCGCGGCACTCGGCGGGGCGAGGCCTCGGACTGCTCCAGGCTGCGGCCGTGGCGGGCAACGATGCGGTTAAGCTCGGCCAAGGCCTCGATCTGGTCGACCAGGACACGGCGCATCTGCATCGCGCTTTCCGCCGTCTCCTGCGGCAGTTCGAGGATGCCGCGGCGCAGCTCCTCGCGGGTGCGGTCGAGCTCGCCCTGCATTTCCGCCGCCATGGCCTTCATCGACTGCATGAGGTCGGCGAAGCGGTCGGCGGCCTGGCGCAGCAGCGAGTCGCTTTCGCCGGTGGCCTGCTCGTAAACGGCGCGCATCGCCTCGACGGTCTGCTCGCGTTCGCCTTCCGCGGTGGCGCGCATGCGTTCGAACTGGTCGGCGATGACGTGGGCGCTCTCGACGCTCGATTCCGAGACGACGCGGGCGATTTCTCGGGCGCGGGCGCCGGCGGATTCCAGCGACTCGTCGAGCAAGCCGGCGAAACGCTTGAGCCGCTGGTCGAGATCGTCGGTGCGGATATCGAGGGTCGAGATCAGCGAGTCGAGCGTGACGCGGCGCTCGTTGACGGCGTCTTCGGTCCTCATGTTGCTGCGGTCGAGCGCCTCGATCGCCTGATTGAGCTCGCGGCCGTGCTGCCCGAATTGCAGCGTCAGCGAGCCGAGGTCCTTGACCATGCGCGTTGTATTGTCGCGGAACTGGTCCAGCGTCTGCTGGACCTGGAGGCTGGCGTTCTGGGTGCCGTCGGTGACCTCCTTCATGGCGCCGACGAAATCCGAGACGCGCAGCATCATGGTGTTCTCGAGCGAGCTCATGTTCTCGTGCGCGCCCGATAGCACCTCCTGCAGCAGGAGGTTGGCCTCGCGCAGCCGCTCGTAGAGCGCGGTCGAATCCGACCGCAGCATGTTGTGCGTCTCCAGCATCTCCGAGACGCTGGCCGAGGCGGTCTGCTTTGACTGCTCGATCGCCTGCGAGGCGACCGTCTGCAGCTCGTTGAGCGTGCGGTTGACGGTGCCGCTGGCGACTTCGCCGGCCGAGTTGATGAGGCGGGCGATTTCCTCGCTGTTGCTCATCATCGACTGGGTGAAGGCAAGGCCCTTGTGCTCGATGGTGTTGACCGCAAGCTCGGTGGCCCGGGCGAGACCGTCCGAGAACTGCTGGCCCTTCTCGACGATGGCCGCCAGCACGCCGCCGGTACGGTCGGACAGGATCGTCGTCATCTCGTTGGTCTGGCGCGTCACCGTTTCGGTGATCTCATTGGCCTTGCTGACGAAATTGTCCGCGACCTGATTGCTCAGGCCGGTGAGGGTGTGCTCGACGTCCTCGGCGTTGCGCTTGAGTGACGTGCCGACATTGTCGGACAGCGAGGTCAGCGTGCGCTCCGCCTGGCCGGTGCTGACGCGGATCGCCTCGGCCGTCGAGGCGGTCAGCACGTTGAGCGACTGCTCGGCGCGCGTGGTGTTGCCGACAATGGCCTGGCTCAGGTGCTCGAGACGTTCCTGGAGCGCGTCGCCCGCTGCCCTGGTGCGGGTTTCAAGCTCGCTGGTGACGGCCTCGGCGCGGCCGACGAGAAGCTCCTCGAACCTGCCGATCCGCGTGTCGAGATGCTCGGCGACTTCGCCGGCGCGAGTGCCGAGCGTGCCGTCGATTTCCGCGGCCTTGGCCGCGATCTTCTCGGCGACGTCGTCGCCGCGCCGGCTGATGGTTTCGCCGGCCTCGGTGATGCGCTGGTCGAGCGCTGCGACGACGTCCTTGCCGCCGTTGACGAGCGTTTGCGACAGGTCCGCGATCTTGCCGCCCATGAGCTGCTCGAACTGGGTCAGACGCTGGTCGAGCGTGCCGCTGACTTCGTCGGCGCGGGTCGTCACGCGTTGATCGAAGCCGTCGACATAGCTGCGCATCGCCTCGGCGACATCCTGGGTGCGCTGGCCGAGGCGCTCCACCAGTTCGTTGCCGTAGGTCTTGAGCGTGCGGTCGAACTCGGTGACGTGACGGATGATGAGATTGCCCAGGGTCGTCGATTCGCGCGAAATCTTCTCGCTGAGCTCGGTGCCGTTGCGGTTGAAGGTCTCGTCGAAAGCCCGCAGCCGGGTCGCCAGCATCTCGCTGACGGCGTTGCCGTTGTGCGCAAGCGCGGCCGTCAGCATCGCGGCCTGCTCGCTGAATGTGTTGGCGATTGTATTGCTGCGCGCGATGATCGCGTCGGCGGTACGGGCGCCGGTCTGTTCGACGCGGGCGACAACGTCGTTGCCGCGGACGTCGAGGTCGCGCACCAGCGAGTCACCGGTGTTGCGCAGCGCGGTATTGATGGCCTCGGCGCGCGAGGCGAGCTGTTCGCTGACGCGGGCTCCCGTGTCTGACACCGTCTCGGTCATCTGCTGCGAGCGGCTCGACATCGCCTCGATGATCGAGGCCGTCTTCTGCGCGAACTCTTGCGACACCTCGTCGAGGCGCCTTGTCATCATCTGCTGAAGCTGTGCCGAGAGCGCGACATATTCCTGCTGGATGATATCGGTCTTGACCGTGAGACTGTCGCTCAACTTTTCGGTTGCCGACGAGATCGCGCTGGTCGCGCTGCTGCTGGTGTTCTCCAGGCGGCCGAGGAGCGTGCTGCTGCGCTCCGACAGGGCCTCGATCATGGCGTCGCCGGCATGGCCGAGCGCGAGGGTGATGTGCTCGCCCTTTTCGGTGAGCGAGCGGGTGACGCGCTGCGCCACGTCGCTGACCCGCTCGGAGATCAGATCGCCGACCGAATTGATGTCCTGCTGCAGGCCGAGATGCACGCCGCTGATGGCGTTGCGTACCTGCTCGGCCTGGCCGACCAGGGTCTCGCGCTGGCTCGACAGCTCGCCGAGCAGGTCGCGGATACGGACCTCGTTGTCATTATAAGCGCGCTCGAGCGCGGAGACCTCGTTGTGCACCAGCGCTTCCAGCTCGGCGGCGCGGGCGAGCGCGCGCTCGACGCCGTCGCCCATCGCGGTGACTTCGCGGCGGATCGCCTGGCCGACATTGACGATGGCATCGCGGGCGGCGGTTTCCGGCTCGGCGAGACGCATGGCGACCTCGGCCATGGTCTGGGCGACAAGACGCAGTTCCTGGGTGCGGCGGATGGTGTGGGCGAGGGTGAAAAACACGGCGACCGGCACCAGCACGGCGGCGACGGCAGCGGTGACAAACGCAACGCCGAGGTCGGGAGCCGCGGCGAGCTCGACGATCTTGGTCTTGAACACAAAGGCGAAGGCGAGCGCGCCGACGATCCACAGCGCCGAGACGGCGCTGGCGATCAGATAGGGCGTGCGCGGCGGGCGACGCTGCAGGCTCTGGATGATGGCGCCGATGGCCTCGCGGTCGTCATTGGCGGGGCGTCGGACCCCTTCCTCGCCGCTCCAGGGCATGGTCGGGGTGGCGTCGGTATCCTCAAACAGATCCTCGGCCGGACCGGGCGCCACCCGGCGGTTCTCCGGCGGCAGGACGGGCGGGACGGAATTCTGATCCCGGACGCGCAGGGCGTCTTCGATCGCTGCAAGGGCGTCGCTGGTCGGATCGCTGGTTTTTTGAGGATTTTTCGCCATACCCACGTCGCCTCGTCATTACGCCGGACTGAACGCCGCGGCCCGAACCACTTGCTACGCGCGGGCCGCGCGACGCGCGCGGACAGCGGGTTACGGCCCGAAGAGCCGCCTTTGACGTTACGGTCTGATGCCCGTAACCATCCTATCGGCTTGGCAATACAAAGAAAACCGCTTCGGTAAGGTGTTTTTCATCATCGTTAACGTTGGTTAACGCTGCCGATCCCGGCTTGCCATTTACCAGTCTTTGGCACCCGTTTGCGACCCTACCAAGATGGCGACGTCAGAGACCGGGAGCGGGACCATGCCGGAGGCAGCGGGGGAGGTCAGCCAGGAGGCCGGGCCGATCGACCGCGCCCATCTCAGGCAGATGACTTTCGGCGACACCTCGCTCGAGCGCGAGGTGCTCGGCCTGTTCGACCAGCAGGCGGCTTCGATGCTCGACCGCATGCCCGCCGCCGAGCCGAGGGCGCTGCCGGCGCTGGCGCACGCGCTCAAGGGATCGGCGCGCGGCGTCGGGGCATGGCGGGTGGCCGAGGCGGCTGCCGCGGCCGAAGTCGGCGGCCGGGCCGACCTGCCGAGGCTGATCGCGGCGCTCGACGAGGCGCGCATCGCCATCAAGCATATTCTGCGGCGGCACTGACCTGCACGGCCTGCGGGGTGGCGGACACAGACGCGACCCTATATAGGGTGCACGCCTTCAGCCCTGCTTTTCCCCGAACCGATGCCCAAGATCACCTATATCGACGCGAGCGGAACATCCCGCACGGTTGACGCCGAAGTCGGCGCAACGGTCATGGAAACCGCGATCCGCAACAACATCCCCGGCATCGAGGCGGAGTGCGGCGGCGCCTGTGCCTGCGCGACTTGCCACGTCTATGTCGACGAGGCCTGGCGCGAGAAGACCGGCGAGCCCTCGCCGATGGAGGAGGACATGCTGGACTTCGGCTATGACGTGCGGTCGAACTCGCGGCTGTCGTGCCAGATCAAGGTCACCGACGAACTCGACGGTCTCGTCGTCACGACGCCCGAGCGGCAGGCTTGACGCCGCCCGTCATTGCGTCTGCAGCTTGTAGGGGCTCAAGCGCGCGATCAGGTCGGGCGGCAGCGGGATCGGACGGCGCGTCTGTTCATCCATTAGCACCAGCACCATTCGCGCCGTGGCGGCGCAGTCTTCGCCGTGGAAGATCGCCTGCTGCATGACGAACGAGCGGTTGCCAAACTCGGCAATGCCCGAGCCGATCGTGATCTCGTCCGGCCAGCGCAGTTCGCGCATGAACTCGATTTCGGCACGCACCAGCGCGAACGTGCCGTGGAGCACGCCGGTGCTCAGATCGGGCGCACGCAGCAGGGCGACCCGGCCGCTCTCGAAATAGGTCGAATAAAGCGCGTTGTTGACGTGGCCCTGCACGTCCATGTCGCGATAGCGCACGACGTCGCCGAGCCGATGCGGAAAATGGGCGAGGGTGGGGCGGGACCGGTCGCGCTTGCCGTCCGCGGGGAAGTCGGATTGCATTGGCCTGGAAATATCCTGCATTTCGTGGCCGTTTATTACCCCTTTTCGCGCCGTCCGCCACCCGCTAGAAGGCCGCCAAAGGTGATGCCTCCATGAGCGACCCTATCAAGACCGATGCATTGATTGTCGGCGCGGGCCCGGTCGGGCTGTTCGCGGTGTTCGAGCTCGGGCTGCTCGACGTCAGGGCGCATCTGGTCGACATCCTCGACAAGACCGGCGGCCAGTGCTCGGAGCTCTATCCCGAGAAGCCGATCTACGATATCCCCGGCTTTCCGATCGTCACGGCGCAGGGGCTCGTCGACGGCCTGACGAAGCAGAGCGCGCCGTTCGATCCCAAGATCCACCTCAACGAGATGGTGGAGACGATCGAGCGCATCGGCGATCCGCTGTTTCGTGTCACGACCACCGGCGGCAAGACTTTCGAGGCCAAGGTGATCGTCATCGCGGCCGGCGGCGGCTCGTTCCAGCCCAAGCGTCCCCCGATTCCCGGCATCGAGGCCTACGAGGCAAAGTCGGTGCACTACGCCGTGCGCCGCATGGAAGACTTCCGCGGCAAGCGGGTTCTGATCGCGGGCGGCGGCGACAGTGCGCTCGACTGGACGCTCAATCTCGCGCCGATCGCGAGTCACCTGACGCTGCTGCACCGCCGCTCCGAATTCCGCGCGGCGCCCGACAGCGTCAACAAGATGATGGCGCTGGTCGGCGAGGGCAAGATCGACTTCGTGATGGGACAGGCGACCTCGGTCGAGGGCGCCGACGGCCGGATCGCCAAGGTCATCGTCAAGCGCAACGACGGCTCGAATTTCGAGATTGCCTGCGACGCCGTGCTGCCGTTCTTCGGCCTGACCATGAAGCTCGGCCCGATCGCCAATTGGGGCCTGCGCCTCAACGAGGAACTGATCCCGGTCGACACCGAGGCGTTCGAGACGAACGAGAAGGGCATCTTCGCCATCGGCGACATCAACACCTATCCCGGCAAGCTCAAGCTGATCCTGTCCGGCTTCCATGAGGCCGCGCTGATGGCGCGCAAGGCCGCGCATTACGTGTTCCCGAACAAGCGCCAGGTGTTCCAGTACACGACGTCCTCGACCAGCCTGCAGAAGAAGCTGGGCGTGGCGTGAGCCCCTCGCCCCGCTTGCGGGGAGAGGGTGCCGAGCGCCGATAGGTGCGAGGCGGGTGAGGGGGGACTCGTATATTGCCGACGGCGACGCCCCCTCACCCGACTTCCTCGCTCTCGCTTGGAAGTCGACCTCTCCCCGCAAGCGGGGCGAGGTAAAGGAGGAGCAATGCCGGTCGAAAAAATCGAGACCACATGCTGCATCGCTGGCGGGGGACCGGCCGGCATGATGCTCGGCTATCTGCTGGCGCGGGCGGGCGTCGACGTGGTGGTGCTGGAGAAGCACATGGACTTCCTGCGCGATTTTCGCGGCGACACGATCCACCCGTCAACGCTCGAATTGATGCACGAGCTCGACCTGCTCAAGGATTTCCTCAAGCTGCCGCACCAGAAGGTGAAGACGATCTCGGCGCAGATCGGCGACGACCGCATCACCATGGCGGACTTCACCCACCTGCCGACGCGCTGCAAGTTCGTCGCCTTCATGCCGCAGTGGGATTTCCTGAATTTCCTCGCCGAGAAGGCCAAGGCGTTCGGCAAGACGCTCGACCTGCGCATGAAGGCCGAGGCGACGGCGCTGATCGAACGGCGCGGCCGCGTCGTCGGCCTGCGCGCCACGATGCCGCGCAAGGAGCTGGAGATTTACGCCGACCTTGTCGTCGGCTGCGACGGCCGCCATTCGACGGTGCGCGAAGAGGCCGGGCTGCGCGGCGACGATTACGGCGCGCCGATGGACGTGCTGTGGTTTCGCGTCAGCCGCAAGAAGACCGACGACGCCGACACGTTCGGCCATGCCGAGGCGGGCGTGCTTTTGGTCATGCTCGACCGCGGCGATTACTGGCAGTGCGCCTATGTGATCCCGAAAGGCGGCATCGACGAGGTCAAGGCGCGTGGGCTCGACGCCTTTCGTGAGCGCGTCGTGGCGCTGTCGCCCTTTCTCAAGAGGCGTATCGGCGAGATCGAAAGCTGGGACGACGTCAAGCTCCTGAGCGTGAAAGTCGACCGCCTGCGGCAATGGCATCGCCCGGGCGTGTTGTGCATCGGCGATGCCGCGCACGCGATGTCGCCGGTCGGCGGTGTCGGCATCAACCTCGCAGTGCAAGATGCGGTGGCGGCGGCCAACATCCTGGCGGTGCCGCTGAAGGAGCGCCGCGTCACCGAGGCGGATCTTCATGCGGTCGAGCAGCGCCGCCTGCTGCCCGTGAAGTTCACCCAGTGGATGCAGTTGACGATCCAGAAGCGGCTGATCAGCCGCGTGCTGGCGAGCGACCGGCGGCCGCGCGCGCCGTTCATCTTCAGGCTGGTCGGCATTTTCCCGGCCTTGCGCCGCATTCCGGCGCGACTGATCGGGCTCGGCATCCGGCCGGAGCACATCCATGCGCCGGAGGCGCGCTAAGATTTCATCCCGGCTGGCGCGACCTGCGAGCTCTTCAGCCCCATGCCGTCGAAGGCCTGGCGTACGAGGCCGGCGGCCTTGGCTTCCTCGATGAATTCGGTGGCGATGCGGACCGATTCCGGCTTGCCCTTCGGCACGGCGATCGAGGTCGTCGAGTTCATGAAGGCGTCGTCGAGGATGCGTGAGCTGGGCACCCTCTTTGCAAGGCCGGTGAGCGACTCGCGCGAGAACGCAATGGCGTTCACCTTGCCCTCGGCGAGCGCCGTCACCGCCTGGTCGGCGGACTCGAACGTCACGTGCGTGGCGTTCGGCGCCGTGCGGTTCGAGGCGCGGAACGTCGCCGTGCCGCCGATGCCGCCGATGCGGAAGCCGGCGCGGTTGGCGTCGCCGACCTTCGTCGCGTCGGAGCCGGGCGCCACGAGATAGGTGCTCTCCAGCACGTGATAGGCGTTGCCGAAATCGACGAACTTCTTGCGCTCCTCGTCGACCGGCATGAAGGCGACGTCCCATTTATTGTCGGCGGCGGCGGCCTGTACCTCGCCCGAGCCCTTGAACGCGACGTATTCGACCGGCACGCCGAGTTTTTTTGCCAGCGCCGCGCCGAGATCGACCGCGACGCCGCGATAGCCGTCGCCGTCCTTGATGGCGAACTGGGCGGACGGCGCGGGGGCGATGGCGATGGCGACCCGCAGTTTTCCGGTCGGCGTGAGCTCGGTCATGGCGGCTGTTCCGGTTGGGCGGGGCGGAAGCCTATCAGCCGCGTACGCAGGCGGCGAGGGTTATGGCCACCGCTTTCACGATGACGAACCGTGCCCCGGGCCTAATCGAATTTCGGCGGCCGGGTAGCGTGCAGAATGACCATCGCAACGGTCAGGCTGGCGAGCCAGACGATGCGCGCGCCATAGCGGTCGTGCGGATCGGCGACGATGCCGCAGACGGCCGCGTTGCCGAGCACGGCCAGCAGCACGACGACGGCGAGGTCGCGATTGTCGGCAAACGCCTTGCGCCGCAGCAGCACGATCAGCGGCAGCGCGGCCAGCGCCAGAAGGGCCAGCGGATAGTGCAGGCGATTGATCGCCGTGAACGACAGCGCGCCGCGCTGCTGACGGGCGGCGCTCATCTGTGGCACGACCCAGGGCGTGTAGCGCTTCATGATGCCCTGCGTGTGCCAGAGCGGGGCGATGACGCCTTCGCCGGTGTGCACGGCGACGATCTGCTCGGCGGTATCGGCGGCAGCCGACTTGACCTGCATCCACGGATAGGCGGCGACGCTGCGCAGCGCGATCGTCTCCATCTCCTTGCCGAGGCCGGCGAAGCGGCCGAGCTTGTCGAAAACATCGCTCGCCCAGAAAAAGCGGTCGGCGTCGAGCGGCAGCTCGGCGCGATGCGCGCACAGCCGCAACTGCGGATCGGGGCAGTGCTCGTCGAGATAACGGGTGACGATGCCGTCCTGGAGCATACGGCCGAACGACAATGCGAAGCCGCCGGGCGTCCACGCCCATTGGCCGCTGACGGCGAAATCGGCGGCGAACACCAGCAGCGCGCCGAGCGCGACGGCGGCGGCACCGCTGCCCAGCGCGGCGAGCGGGATGGTGCGCCGGATGGCAAGGCGCGCGATCACCGCGCAGATCATCAGCCCGCCGACCACCGCGAAGGTCGCGCTGTGCGTGGCGACGCCGAACGCGATCAGCGCGACGAGGCCGATGCGTTCGGTGGAGGCGAGGTGTTGCGGCCGCAGCACGATCAGATAAAGGGCGATGACGCTCAGCCCGCAGAAGATGTCGGTGAGCAGGATGGCGGTGAGCCAGGGCAGCGTGGTTGCGACCGACATCGGCGCGATCACGCTCACCAGCACCAGGGGGCGGCCGTAGCCGTGGGCGCGCAGCAGGAGGTGGACGACCCACACCGTCAGCGCCGACTGCAGCAGGATCACCGGCCAGAAATTCAGGCCGGAGCCGGCATTGAGCAGCAGGCCGTAGGCGACGGCCCGGCTCGGCACAAGATAACCCTCGTACCAGCGCGCCAGATAGCCGCCGGTGTCGTATTCGAGCAGCGGGAAGCCGTTCCAGAGCGCGGGGGCCATCAGCAAGACAAGGCACAGCACGATCGCCAGCGCCCACAGGGCGCGGTCGCGCGGCAACATCTGAATCCTCCCCGGCGCTTCTTATAATTGTTCCAGTCTTGTTAGCGGCTCGGCGGGACGCAGGCTAGGGGCATCTGCACGTCGTCATGGCCGCTTGTTCCGGCCGTCTGAAAGGTGTCACGCCGGATCGGGATCGCCGGGACAAGCCCGGCGATGACCGGCTAAGGTGCGGACATGTTCGTCACCTTCTTCAGCGCGCTCAAGGATGCCGGCGTTCCGGTGACGCTGCGCGAGTATCTCACGCTGATGCAGGCGATGGAGGCCGATCTGGCGTCGCGCCGGGTCGAGGATTTCTATTATCTGTCGCGCGCCGCGCTGGTGAAGGACGAGCGCAATCTCGACAAGTTCGACCGCGTGTTCGGCCATGTCTTCAAGGGACTGGAGACGGTCGACGAAGGGCTCGAGGCGCAGATTCCGGAGGAGTGGCTGCGCAAGCTGGCCGACAAATACCTCACCGAGGAGGAGAAGAAACAAATCCAGGCGATGGGCGGCCTCGACAAGCTGCTCGAGACCCTGAAGCAGCGGCTCGCCGAGCAGAAGGGCCGCCACCAGGGCGGCAACAAATGGATCGGCACCGGCGGCACGTCGCCGTTCGGCAATGCCGGCTACAACCCGGAAGGCATCCGCATCGGCGGCGAGAGCACGCATCGCCGCGCCGTCAAGGTGTGGGACAAGCGCGAGTTCAAGGACCTCGACGACGAGGTCGAGCTCGGCACCCGCACCATCAAGGTGGCGCTGCGGCGCCTGCGCAAGTTCGCGCGCACCGGCGCGCCGGACGAGCTTGATCTCGACGGCACCATCAAGGGCACCGCGCACAAGGGCTATCTCGACATCCAGATGCGGCCGGAGCGGCACAACGCCGTGAAGGTGCTGCTGTTCTTCGACATCGGCGGCTCGATGGACTGGCACATCAAGGCGACCGAGGAACTGTTCTCGGCGGCGCGCGCCGAGTTCAAGCACATGGAGCATTTCTACTTCCACAATTGCCTGTACGAGAAGGTGTGGAAGGAGAACCGCCGCCGCTTCCAGGCGCATACGTCGACCTGGGACGTGCTGCACACCTATCCGCACGACTACAAGGTGGTGTTCGTCGGCGACGCCTCGATGTCACCTTACGAGATCATGTCGCCCGGCGGCTCGGTCGAGCACTTCAACGACGAGGCGGGATCGGCATGGATGGAGCGGGTGACGCGCACTTACCCCGCCTGCGTCTGGCTTAATCCGGTGCCGGAGAAGGAGTGGGACTATACGCACTCGATTGGGTTGATCCGGCAACTCATGGGCGGGCGAATGTATCCGCTCACGCTCGACGGTCTCGATCGCGCGATGCGGGAGCTGGTGCGCTGAGGATGTTTAGCTTGGAAATAAAATTTCCTGATTACCTAAAGCGGGATGGGGTCAGGTTGAATCGTTTTGGGATTCCCAAATCAGCGGGATTCTGATTCACCATGCTGGCTGGGAAGGAGGCCAGCATGGATGGGAGCTCCTTATTCTCTTGATCTTCGGAAGCGGGTCGTGGCGGCGATCAAGGGCGGCATGTCCCGCAATCAAGCGGCTCGACAGTTTGGGGTCGCGATCAGCACGGCGATCAATTGGGCGAAGCGCGAGGACGAGACCGGCAGCATCGAACCCGGCCAGATGGGCGGTCACAAGCCAAAGGCGATCTCGGGCGAACATGCCGCGTGGTTGCAACACCGGATCAGAGAGAGCGACTTCACCTTGCGAGGGCTTGTTGCCGAGCTTGTCGGACGCGGTCTGAAGGTTGACTACCACTCTGTGTGGGACTTCGTGCACGCCGAGAAGCTCAGCTTCAAAAAAAAGCATGGTGGCTGGCGAACGCGATCGTCCCGAGGTCGCGCGGCGGCGCGCCCGGTGGACAAAGTATCAGGGGCGCGTCGAACCTGAGCGGCTGGTTTTTATCGACGAGACCTGGACCCGGACCGATATGGCGCCCTTGCGGGGATGGGCGCCACGAGGACAACGGCTTCTCGCCAAGGTCCCTCATGGTCGCTGGAAGACCATGACATTCCTTGCGGCCCTGCGCCATGACCGGATCGATGCACCCTGGTTCATCGAGGGGCCGATCGACGGCGCCAGCTTCCGGGCCTATGTCGAGAAGGTTCTGCGGCCCACCCTTCGGCCCGGAGATGTCGTCGTCATGGACAATCTCGGCAGCCACAAAGGCAAAGTCGTGCGTCAGCTCATTCGCTCCGCCGGCGCCAAGCTGTTCTTCCTGCCAAAATACTCACCCGATTTGAACCCGATCGAGCAGGTCTTTGCCAAGCTCAAGCATCTGCTTCGAAAGGCGGCCGCCCGAACCGTCGAAACCGTCTGCACCGCCATCGGCCAGGTTCTCGACGCCTTCACTCCCGAAGAATGCGCCAACTACTTCAAAAACTCAGGCTATCGAAGCTAATGCCATCACGCTTTAGCGCTTCGTAATCCGCGGCGTCACCGATATGCCACAGAAAGGGCGGCCGTACTTGCAATGATAACGGGGTGATGTCGGAAGTTTCGGAACCATTCGCTGCGCTTCGTCGGCGTGTGCAATTAGTTCTGAACGAGAGCGTTGCCTTACAGCTTCCGACATGGTCACTCCAACTCCACCCGCAAATTCCGTCCCACCGCGCTCGCCGCGCGCCGCAGCGTTGTCAGCGTCACCGATCCGTTCGCCGGATCGAGCAGACGGTCAAGTTGGCGGCGGCTGGTTTTCATTCGCGCGGCCATAGCGGTCTTGCTCAGACCTTTCTTGTCCATCGCCACCTTGATTTGATCGGCGATGATTTCCTTGATCGCCAGGTCCTCGGTCTCGGCGAGCAGGCCTTCGCCGGCGAGAAATTCGTCGAACGTCTCACTGCGGTCGATCGCGCCTTTCTTGCGAGCTTTTGGTTTTTTCATCGCTCGATCTCCTTCTTGCGCCTGAGCGCCAGTTCGATGTCTTGCGTCGGCGTCTTCTGACTTTTCTTCTCGAAGCCGTGCAGCAGCACCATCTCGCCGCCGACGATGCAGAAAATCACCCGCGCGATGCGGCCGCCCGAAAGATCGCTGCGCACTTCCCACAAGCCGCGCCCGAGTGGACGGCAATACGGCATTCCGATCGGCCAGCCGAACTCGACCTTCTGAATATCCTTTCCGGCCGTGCGGCGGTCGCTCTTGGAGAGTGCAAGCAACCATTCACGGACCGGTCTTCGTCCGCCAGCGGACCTGTAGAAACGGCCCGTTATCTTTTTCGCGCGGTCGATCATGCAATAAATAGTGTGCCAAAAACGGCACGTCAATACAACCCGCGGTAAAACTAGGTAAAAGGTGCTAGCCGCGCACCCAGTGGTCGCCATGCTTGACATAGCCGGCGCGCTTCACCGCCGCCCAGGCGATGCGGAACGAGCGCTCTTCGACATCGGACTCGGTCCTGTGGTCGTCGTAAGCCGAGTTGAAGGCCTCGCGGAAAATATCCTGCGCGTGTTCCGGGAGATGATTGCGCACGGCAGGCGGTAAATCGGCGTTGCGGGCGTAAGGCATGACAACGGCTCCCATGGTGCCTCCTCGATCTTGAACGTGCGGATTGTCCCGGTCTTGCGCAAGATCAAGCGTCAAAACAAAAACGCCGGGCTTTGCCCCGGCGTTTTGCAGCGACTGTGAGACAGGTCAGGCAGCGTTGGCGGAGCGCAATTCCGGCGGCAGGTCGCGGGCTGCTCGCTGTTGCTCGAGCGCCATCAATTCTTTCATCAGCCGGGTAAAGTCCTTGCGGGCGGCATCGAGCGCGCCTTCGACCACGGCGCGCTCGACCTTCTCGCGCCGCAGCGCTTCCTTGAGATCCTCGATCTGCTTGTCGGTATTGGCCCTGCCGAGGCTATTCTGCTGCTCGATGAAGGCGACCCGCTCGTTGAGCGTATGGATCGTCTCCTGCGCCTGCGACAGCTCGGCCTCCTTGGTGTTGTAAGCCTTGGCCAGCGCGCTGGCGCGCTCGAGCAGCGCGTTGCGGCTGTCCTCGCCCTCGCGCAAGATGCTCTCGCGCTCCATCATGTCGCTTTCCAGTCCGGCGATGCGGGTCGCCAGCGTGTCGCGCTCGAGCGAGGCGTCGCTGAGCCGCCGTTCCAGCATGCGCACGTCTTCGCTGCGCAGGGCAACCTGGTCGCGGGCTTCCGACAGCAGACGGTCGGTAGCGTTGACGCGCGCCTGCAGCGCGTCGAAGCGCATCTGATGCTTGGCGACCTCGCTGGCGTGGCGCTCGGTCGCCTCCTCAAGCTGGGCCGAGAGGCGACCGCGCTCGCTGGTCATTTCGGCGAGATTGCTTTCGGTGCCGCGCAGCCGTGATTGCATGCCGGTCAGCGCGTTCTCGACTTCGGCGAGCTTGCGGGCGAGGCGGGTCGCGTCGGACGAGGTCTTCTCGAACGCCGTCTGCAGCGCGCGTTTCTCGTCCTCGGTCAGCACCAGCTTCTGGCGCAGCGCGTTGATTTCGGCCTCGACCTGGACGAGATGCTTGTCGACGGTCGACTGGCGGGTCTTGAGCCGGTCATTCTCGTCGCGCAACGCCTTGGTCTCGGCGGTTTCCTGATTAAGGCGGCCTTCGAGCTCGGTGATCTGCGCGCGCTTGGCGGCGATGTCCATGCCGAGTTCGCCGCGGATCGCCTCCAGCGCCTTGGCGGCGTTGTCGGCGAAGGTCAGGTCCTTGCGGAGCTGTTCGCATTCGCGTTCCAGCTTCGAGGACTTCTTCTCGAGCTCGCTGACCTCGTTGCGCAACTTGCCGTAGGCGGTGCGCGTGTTGGACAGCGCGGCCTGCAAGTTGATCTTGTCGGCCTTTTCGGTCTCGAATTCGCGCAGCGCCTTGCTGACCGGACCGACCAGCTTGACGACCGACTCCTTGATGCCGTCGAGCTCGGCGATCTTGTGGTTGGCATTGAGCAGGAGGTTGCGCAGCGACTCGTTGTTCGATCCGAGCTGGGTGCTGACGCTCGAGAACAGCTCCTCGTCGAGATCGAGCGGGGCCTCGGCCGCGTCATCCGCGCCGCTCAACGTGATGCCGGAGACGGTCGCGGGCTTGCGGGCGAGGAGAGCCGCAATCTTGCTCATCGCAGTGATCCTTTGGTGCGCCGATCCGCCCGGCAAAAGCGACGCCGAATCACGTTTACGAGTATCCTAATGGCAAACTGGTTTACGAAGGTTAACGAACGGTTAACGGCCTCTTGAAACGACGATAAGTTTCATGGAATCAAGATGTTGGATCGGGCGCGCCGCCTCGGTCCTGGCCCGCTGCGAAGACATTGGGCGACGATGATGTTAACCCCTCAGGCGGTTGCCGGGCAGGAATCCGGCCCGTCGCTGTCGACTTAAAAGCCAGCAGCCTTCCGAGCCTCTTGTTTTCTCATTCGTCCCTGCAAGGAGTTCCAACCATCATGTCCCGCCGTATTGCCTTCGCCGCCGCGTCACTCATGGCCTGCGCGGCCGCGCTGACAGGCCCCGCTCACGCCACCGACGCTTTCTGGCAACCCCGCCACGTCGATCAACGGGTAGCGGCCGTCTCGCTGGGCGCCGGCATTGCGTCAAGCCTGGCCTACTGGACGGCGCTCGACTGGAACTGGAACAAGCACTCGAGCGGCTACAGGTGGGGCGTCTGGGGCGTCACCACGGTGGGCTGCATGGTCTTGTCACCGATTATTGCCGGGGCCGTGGTGCGCGAGCGTCAGCTTACTCCGCGCGAGGTTGCGATCATGGAAGGCTCGTGCGTTCTGCCGATTGTTGGCGGCCTCATCGTCGACGCCATCTGGAATCCGAAGTGGGACGCGCTCTACGGCCCGCAGCCCCAGCCCAAGGTTATCCGCGCCGGGCACAAGGTGCGTCCGCGGCGCTAGCTGTGGCGTCATGCCGACATTACGCCTTGCGGGCGATAAATAGCCCTTCGCACAGGCGAAACGTGAAGCTGTCGCCGCTGCCGTCGGGTGCGAGCACAGCCTTCACGTCCGGCGTGACCTGCGTGAGCATGGCGCGCAGCAGCGCCTTCATCGTCTCGTCGTAGCGCTGCGCCCAGCTCTTGAACTCCATCTGCTTGTAAATCTGTTCTTCGTGCTCGACCGCGAGCCTGGCGGCTTTGAGCGCGTCGCGCCACTCCTGCATGGTCCAGGCGCGCAGGTGACTCGGGTCGCGCAGCCGCTCGAACGCATTGACGTAATCGCCGACGCTTCCCGCCGGTACCACGTTGTCGACCAGCGCGAACACGGCGCCCGGTTTCAGCACGCGATGGACCTCGGCGAGAAATTCCGGAATGGAATCGAAGTGGTGCGGCGCGATGCGGCAGGTGACGAGATCGAAGCTGCCGTCGTCGAACGGCAGGGCCTCGGCCTTGGCGTAGGCGGTCCGGATGTTGGCGAGCCCGCGTCTGGCCGCTTCCGCCTTCACCTGATCGAGCATTTCCTGCGTGATGTCGGTTGCCCAGACGCGCGCGACGTGCGGCGCGAAGGTATAGGCGACGTGGCCTCCGCCGGTCGCGATGTCGAGCATGCGCCAGTCTTTCTGCGGCGCGGTCAGTTCGACCAGGCGGCCGAGGCTCTTGCCCGTCGCGTGCGGCTTGCTGGTGAGGTAGTGCGCGGCGGTCTTGCCGAACTGGTCCTGGACGAGGGTCTTGCTCATGGTGCGGTCCCTTGATGCGAGGCGAGCCGGTGGATGCCAGGGACTGTAATCATAATCCTGCCGCGCCGTCTGTCCGGCGGCGCGGAAATCAGTCTTGAATTGCAGGACAAGATCGACGGCAGCTAGCCTAGCGCTGCTCTTCGTCGTTGCGGCGGTCCTTTTCGTTGAGGTCGTCATACCCGTGGCGGTGGCTGTAGAACATCAACGCCATCAGCCCGCAGCCGACGATCAGCGAAAAGAAGATGCCGCCGGCGATGGCGAACTGGCCGTAAACCGGAATTGCGGCCGCGCCGAAGCGGATCCAGGCGCGGCCGGCGAACCATAACGCCACGGCCAGCAGAGCCAGGAGCGGTACATAGAGGATAAGCTTGCGCATACCGCCCGATATAGACTGAGCCGCCACGTTAGGCGAGGGCTCAGGACTTGACGATCGGTTCGACGTTCTCGCCGGAACCGGCGGCCGCCGCCTTGCTCTTGCGAGGCTTCGCCGTGGTCGCTGCCTGCGCCGCAGGCTCTTCTTCCGCCGGCGCAGCCTCTGCCGTTTCAGCCGGCGTGCCACGCCGCAGCGCCGCACGCATCATCGAGACTTCGCTCTGCAGCCGCGAATTGTCCTTGCGGGCGGCTTCGAGCGCGCCTTCGACGACCGCGCGCTCCATTCGCTCGCGCTGCAGCGACGCGTTGAGGTCCTCGACCCGCTTTTCGACGCTGCTGCGCGCGACCTGGAGGTCGGCCTCGAGATGGCCGCCGCGCTCGGTCAGCGATTGAACGCGTTCCTCGGCGCGGGCGAGGGCGCTTTCGCGCGACTTCAGCGTCTTGGTCAGCGCATTGACGCGTTCGACCAGCGCCGCCCGCGATTGTTCGAGGTCCTTGATGGCGCGTTCGCGCGCGTCATGGGCGGCCTCGATCTGGGCGATGCGCTTTTCGGCACTGTTACGGGTGATGCTGGCCTCGGTTGCCTTGCGGTCGAAGGCGCGGGCCTCCTCGGTGCGGGCGATCAGGTTCTGCCGGGCCTCGCCAAGCAGCTTCTCCGCCGTCGTCGCGCGCGACTGGAGCGCCTCGACTTTCATCGCCAGCGTGTTGCGCTCGGAGTGGTGCTGCTCACGTGTCTCGTCGAGCGCCGCGGAGAGCCTGATGCACTCGGCCTGGCTCTCAGCCGCCCCGGCTTCGGTCTTGGCGAGCTGGTTGCGGGTCGAGGTCAGCAGGTTTTCGGCCTCGGTGAGACGGCGCGTCAGCCGCGACATTTCGGCGAGCGAATGGTCGATCGATACCTGCGCGGTCTTGGTCTCGTTTTCGAGCAGCGCAACGCGCTCGCGCGCGGCGGCGAGTTCTCCTTCGAGCTCGACGATGTGCTTCTCGGCGGCGTCGAGCTGCCCGCTCAAAGCGGTGCGGTTCTCGGCGAGCGCGCGGCGCTGGCCGCTCTCCTGCGCGAGCTGCCGATCGAGCTCGTCAATCTGGGCGTGCTGGTTCGAGATCTGGCCGTTGAGCTCATTGCGGTGGCTCTCGAGTGTGCGCACCGTTTCGCGCGTCAGCTCGAGATCCTCGCGCAGCCGGTTATTTTCGCTGTCGAGCAGCGATGCCTTCTTTTCGATCTGATAGAACTGCGTGCGCAGCGTGTCGTAAGCCGTGCGAGTTTCGGCGAGCTGGCCGTTGAGGCTGAGATTGATCGACTTTTCCTGCTCAAGCGCGCGCAGGGTGTTGTTGAACGGCGCGACGATCTTGTCGAAGGCAGACTTGAGCTCGTCCAGTTCACCGATCTTGCGGCCGGTATCGAACAGCAGATTGCGGAGCGCCTCGTTTTCTTCGCCGATCCGCGCGCCGGTGTCGGAATAGCTCTCGAGGGTGATTGGCAGGCCGTCGCCGTTGCCATGTTTGCCGTTCCGCGGCGCCAGATCCCCGCCTTTGCGGCCGAAAATATCCGTCAATTTACTCATTACCCCCGGCCTCCCAAGCCGTACGCGACCAGACCTCAGCCCATTAACGATAAGCGATATCCTCGGCGTTGGAAACACGGCTGTGCGCTCATCGCCACCGAAGAGGACTTACGCCGGCAGCGGCCGGCCAGACCTGCGACAGTCGCGCCCGCGGCATGGACCTGTCATAAACGCCGCCGCCATGACCGCCTTGCCATCCGACCCGGCCGATCTGAGCTATGCGTACCGCCCATCCGTGCTCGGCGCGACCTGGAGCTTTCGCCTGACGCCGGCGGCCATTGCCTGGGACGCCGGCCGCAAGTCCGGGCATGTCCCCTATGGCGATGTGACGCAGGTCCGGTTGTCGTTCCGGCCGGCCACTCTGCAGACGTACCGCTTTGTCGCGGAGGTCTGGGCCAAGGACGGCACGAAGCTGCAGATCGTTTCGTCGTCCTGGAAAAGCATGGTGGAGCAGACCCGGCTCGACGGCGACTATCGCGCCTTCATCGGCGAGTTGCACCGCCGCCTGGCGGCGTCCGGCGCGCCCATCGCCTTCATCAAGGGGGTGAATCCGCCGCTTTACTGGGCAGGGATCGTTGTCTTCGTCGCCACCGCGCTGGTGACGGCGGCTCTCATTACGCGCTCGATCCAGGCTGGGGCAGGTGGGGCCGCCGTTCTGATCGGCGGATTCCTCGCCGTGTTTCTCTGGCGGCTTGGCACCTATTTTCGGCGTAACAGGCCGGGACTTTATGCGCCGGAGGCGCTGCCGGCGGAGCTGATGCCGGATGGCTAATCCCGCACCACCAGCACGGAGCACTTGGCGTAGCGCACGACATGGCCGGCATTCGAGCCGAGGAAATACGTGCGCATCGCCGGCCGATGCGACGACATCACGATGAGATCGGCGTTGAATGCCGCCGCTTCCTCGAGGACCTCGTGATAGATGCCACCCTGGCGCACGATGCCACTGACGCGGCTCGGCTCCAGGCCGCATTCGCCGGTGATGATCGCGAGCGCGTCTTCCGCCGACTTGCGCTGCTGTATGTCGAAGTCCGGCGGCACATATTCGGCCAGCATCACGGGCGTCATCGGCATCACATTGACGAGACGCACGTTGCCGCCGGATGAGTGCGCCATCGACAACGCGGCGTCGATCGCGGGCTTGGCGAGATTGGTATCGGCAAGGTCAACCGGGACCAGGATGTTCTTGTACATCACAAGACTCCCTATCAGGGCTTCATCTCCGACAGACGATTGTGGCACGTTTTTGCGGAAAGCGAGAGCGCCGTGACGGATCACCGGGTGGCGCGGGCAATCAGCTTGGGTTCGATGCAACGCTCAAGCCGGCCTGCGCTGGCATGGAGCTTGGCCCAACTGTCGAGCGGGAAGTCGACGATCGCCAGCGCCGCGGTAGGAAATTTCTCGCGCAGCCGCTCGCGCGTCTCGATATCGCCGGTCCCGACCAGCATCAGGGCGAGCTCATGCAGCCCCGGATTGTGCCCGATCAGCATGACTGTCTGCGCCCCGTCGGGCAGGCCCTTGAGAACGTGAAGCAGCGCGGAGGCCGAGGCGTCATAGGCGCGGGGGTCGAAGATCGGGACGGGCGGGGGCTTCATGGCCGCCGCGGCGCGGCTGAAGGTCTCTCGCGTGCGGACCGATGGCGACACGATTGCCGTATCGGGCACGAAGGCATGGCGCGCGATATAGGCGCCGATCAGTTCGGCGTCCTCCAGCCCCTGGCGGGTGAGCGGGCGGTCGAGGTCGCTCTGGCCGGCTTCGGCGCGTTCTGCCTTGGCATGGCGAAACAGGAGCAGGCGGCGCATCGGATCCTTCCGGTGAAACGGTGGCATTCTACCACGCCGCCGGTTATGACCGGCGGACGGTGACTTATGAACGCCTCGGGGCCACGTCCATCCTGGTACGAAACGACGCAGGTCGCGGATGAGCAGCGGCCGCGGCTCAATTTCGACCTCGACGTCGACGTCTGCGTGATCGGCGGCGGGCTCGCCGGGTTGACCGCGGCGCGCGAGGTGGCGCGGCGAGGCTGGTCGGTCGCCATGCTCGAGGCCGGCCGCATCGCCGCGGCGGCCTCCGGCCGCAGCAACGGCTTCGTGCTCCCGGGCTATTCCGAAGAGATCGATCCGATGGTCGAGCGCATCGGACTCGATCATGCCAAGGAACTCTGGGCGCTGTCCCAGCGCGGCGTCGACTATGTCCGCCATACGATCGCGGAGACGGCGATGCCCGGCGTCGAGATCGGGCCCGGATGGCTGCGCGTCGCCAAGACCGACAACTGGCACGAGCTTCTCGCCTATGTCGAACGGCTGCGCTGGATGGGCGGCGAGGTCGAGGCCTGGCCGGTCGAGCGCGTGCGCGAGGTCTTGCCGAGCGAGCGATATTTCGGCGCGATTCATTACCCCGGCGCGTTTCATCTTCATCCGCTGAACTACGCGCTCGGCCTGGCGCGCTCGGCGGAAGCGTTGGGGGCGCGCATCTTCGAGGAGACGCCGGCGATCGAGCTCGACCCGGCGGGCATTCTCAAGCGCGTCCAGACGCCGTCGGCGCGGGTGCGGGCGCGGCATGTCGTGCTGGCGGCCAACGTCCAGCTCGGCGCGCTGGTGCCGAAGCTCGCCGCGACACTGATGCCGATCACGACCTATGTGATGGTCACGGAGCCGATCGAGGGCCTCACCGACGTCGTGCGATTTCGCGGCGCTGTCTCCGACACGCGCCGTTTCGACAACCATTATCGCGTCGTCGACGGCAACCGGCTGCAGTGGTCGGGCTGCATGACGACGTGGAGTGCCGATCCGCGGCGCTTCGCGCGCGCCCTGACAGCGAGCGTGAAGCGCGTCTTTCCGCAACTCGGGAGTATTCGGGTCGCCGACCTGTGGTCAGGCACGCTGGGCCGCACGCTGCATCACATGCCGCAGATCGGCGAGATCGAACCGGGCGTCTGGGTGACGAGCGGGTTCGGCCGCCACGGCCTCAATACGGCGTCGCTTGCCGGCGATCTTGTCGCGCGCGGCATCGTCGACAACGACCAGACCTGGCGTCTGTTCGCGCCTTATGAACTGGTGTGGGCCGGCGGCAAGCTGTTTCGTGCCATTGCGCAGGGACTCTATGCCGCCGGCAAGCCGTTCGACGGCTTTCGTCAAAGCCTGTCGCGGTATCGCGAACGGTCGCACAAGCGGCGCAGCGCGCACATCGAGGCCAAGCGACTTGCAACGGCGCTGGGTGCTGCGCCGCTTGCGGCAGGCGAGCGCGATGCGTCTGTGCCGTCGTCCGGCGCGGCACCGATGCGACATGATCCGGAGCCGTTGCCGGCCGCGGGATCGAGCCGCGGTGACGAACGCTAGGGACCCGTCACCGGCTCTCCCGTCGTCCCATGAAGGCGAGGCGTTCGAACAGGTGCACGTCCTGCTCGTTTTTGAGCAGCGCGCCATGCAGAGGCGGGATAAGCTTCTTGGGGTCGCGCTCGCGCAGCATGTCGGGACCGATGTCCTCGACCATCAGCAGCTTGAGCCAGTCGAGCAGTTCGGACGTCGACGGCTTCTTCTTCAGGCCCGGCACGTCGCGGATATCGTAGAACAGCCGCAGCGCTTCGGAGACCAGGCGTTGCTTGATGCCGGGGTAGTGCACCTCGACGATCGCGTTCATCGTGTCGGCGTCGGGAAAGCGGATGTAGTGGAAGAAGCAGCGGCGCAGGAAAGCGTCCGGCAGCTCTTTTTCGTTGTTCGACGTGATCACGACGATGGGGCGCCGCCGCGCCTTCACCGTCTCACCCGTTTCGTAGACGAAGAATTCCATGCGATCGAGCTCGAGCAGCAGGTCGTTCGGAAACTCGATGTCGGCCTTGTCGATCTCGTCGATCAGCAGCACCGGGCGCTCGTCGGCGACGAAGGCGTCCCACAATTTGCCGCGCTTGATGTAGTTGCGGATGTCCTGCACGCGGGCGTCGCCGAGCTGGCTGTCGCGCAGGCGCGACACCGCGTCGTATTCGTAGAGGCCCTGCTGCGCCTTGGTGGTCGACTTGACGTGCCATTCGATCAGCGGCGCGCCGATCGACTTGGCCACTTCGAGCGCCAGCACGGTCTTGCCGGTGCCGGGCTCGCCTTTGACGAGTAGCGGCCGCTCGAGCGTGATGGCGGCGTTCACCGCGACCTTGAGATCGTCGGTCGCGACGTAGTTCTGGGTACCTTCAAAACGCATTGAAACCTCGCATGTTCAGCCACACTAGGCGGCGGACGGCGGGCGTGACAAGCGCCGCGCGGCCTTGCGCTCATGAGAGTCTGACCGGAAATGATTCCGGCTTTTCAAGTTCTTGTCCCGGCTCCGCGGTGCGCCACTTCGCCATCGCGCGTCGAAGACGCGCGTAAACGCGCTGATGGCTCGTGCTGCACCGCGTCCAGGACGCGGCGTCGAAATTCAGACCGGCGAGCGCGCCTGGTAACGGTTGGTCGTTCGTTAAACTTGCAAGGCCGATCGTTCGATAAGGTCGGCAAGAATTGCCGCATGAGGCAGAAAAGGCTGCGACAAGCTCTTGTCGCGGCCCTTTAGGCCGTTGATATCTATTGTTTTCCTGTTGGCACAACGATTGCCATGGGATGGCTGCAGGTTTGTCTGCAGCCATGTCGGCTGCCGTTGTGGAGAACAGGTCATGGGTATCTTCGGTGCGCTGACGTCGGCTGTCAGCGGCATGAAAGCGCAGTCTTTTGCCCTCGAGAATATTTCGGGCAACATCGCGAACTCTCAGACCACCGCATTCAAGCGAACCGATACTAGCTTCGAGGATCTGATCGCCGACAACATCCCGAGCCAGCAGACTTCGGGCAGCGTCATTTCGTTCTCGCGCGGCACGGTGACGGTCGGCGGCGACGTGCAACCGGCGTCGATCCCGACCTACATGGCCATCAACGGCCAGGGCTTCTTCGTCGTGCAGAAGCCGTCCGGCACCGCCGACGGCAGTCCGAGTTTTGGCGGCGTCGATCTCTATACGCGGCGCGGCGACTTCCAGCTCGACAAGAGCGGCTATTTGGTCAACGGCGCGGGCTATTATCTCTCGGGCATTCCGGTCGATCCGACCACCGGCAATACGATCGGCAGCGTGCCGCAACTGCTGCAGTTCAAGAACGGCTTCCTGCCGGCCGTGCCGACGACGGAAATCGACTATCAGGTCAACCTCGCCAATTACCCGCTGACGCCGGATCACGACACCACCGTGCCCGGCTCGGAGCTGCTTAATCCGGCGAACTTTCAGGCCAATCCGGTCAACGGAGCGCCGGCGGTCGCCAAGATCATCGGCGACGGCGCGACACTGTCGAAAGACGCGGTCGCGCTTTACGACGGTTCGGCCGATCTGTCGTCGCTCAGCGCCAGCGCCGGCACGCTGAGCATCAATGGCACCCCGATCACGGTCAATGCCGGTGACAACGCGACCACCATCGTCAATGCGATCAACGCGCAGACCGGCACGACGGGTGTCCAGGCAGGCCTCAACGGCAACAAGCTCGAGCTCAAGAGCACGGACGCCAAGACCGCCATCAAGATCGACAACACCAGCACCCTTGCCGTCCTCAACGATCTCGGCATCGCGGTCGGCACGACGAATCCCACCAACCTGCTGACGCAGGGCGCGGTGGGCGATGGTCAGCAAATGACGATCCAGATCGGCGCCAATGCGCAGCTCACGTTACAATTCGGCGCCGGCAACATCGAGACGATCGCCGACCTCAATGCCGCCCTCGGCAGCCTGGCCGGCGGCACCGCGTCCGTCGATCCCAATACCGGCGACCTGACGGTGACCGCGGCGACGTCGGGCCCGACCGACATCATCACGATCGGCGGCGACGTCGCTGTACGCAATTTCGGCGTCAGAACCACCACGGGTTATCCATCGAGCGGCTCGGTCATCGGCGCGGACGTCACATCATTCCTCAACGAGTCGCTCAGCGGCGGCGCGGTCACGGTCTATGACGTCTCCGGATCGGCCGTGAACGTGCAGATGCGCTGGGCCAAGATCGATTCCTCGTCCCTCGGCGCGGGTCACAAGGACACCTGGAACCTGTTCTACCAGTCGAACTCGTCGGCGGCCGGCCAGACTCCGGCCTGGACCAACGTCGGCGTCGACTACACCTTCGCGCCGAACGGCTCGATGAATCCGCCGGTCAACAACGTCACGCTCAATAACGTGACGATCGACGGCGTGAACCTCGGCACGCTCAAGCTCGTTCACGGCACCGGCGGCGTGACGCAATACGCCGATCCGAACGGCACCGCGCAGGTCAATCAATTGACCCAGGACGGTTATTCGGCTGGTCAGTTGCAGTCGATCGCGGTCGGCAACAGCGGACAGATCACCGGCACCTACTCGAACGGCCGCACGCTCAACCTTGCGCAGGTGACGCTGGCGAATTTCAACGGCGCCAATAACCTCAAGGCGATGGATGGCGGCGCCTACGCGGCGACCGCGGAATCCGGGCCGGCCATCTACAACGCGCCCGGCAAGATCATCGGCTCGTCGCTCGAGAGCTCGAACGTCGATATCGCCGACGAATTCACCAAGCTGATCGTGACCCAGCAGGCCTACTCGGCCAACACCCGCGTCGTGACCACCAGCAACACCATGATTCAGGACCTCCTGAACATGTTGCGGTGACGCGCCGCGGCGTTGCGTAGAACCGGCAGGGATCCGCCATGGGTTTGACTCAGGCGCTCGCCACGGCAGCCTCGGGCCTCAAGGCCAATCAGACGGGGCTGTCGATCGTCGCCGGCAACGTCGCCAACGCCAACACCGCCGGCTACGTCCGCAAGACCGTCGACCAGGTCCAGACCGCCGGCAGCGGCGCGAATATCGGCGTTCGGGTCAGCGACGTGCAGCGCCAGCTCGACACCTACGTGCAGAAGGCGCTGCGGACCGAGAACGCCGGCGCGTCCTACGCCGACATCCGGGCGCGGCTCTACAGCCAGCTCCAGGACATTTACGGCCAGCCGGGGTCGGATACGTCTCTGGACAGCACGTTTAACAGCTTTACCTCGGCGCTCCAGGCGCTCGCCGCGAGCCCGGACGACAGCTCGGCGCGCAACGGCGTCGTAAGCAGCGCCCAGTTCCTGGTCCAGCAGCTCAACATGATGTCGGCCGGCGTCCAGTCGCTGCGCCAGAACGCCGAGAGCGGCATCGCCGCGTCGGTCGCCGCCGCCAACAACGCGATGCAGAAGATCGCCGATCTCAACCGGCAGGTCGGCGTGCTCGGCAACACCAGCGACGCGGCGCTGGCGTCGATGCTGGACCAGCGCGACAGCTACATCGATCAGCTCTCGCAGATCATGGACATCAACGTCCTGCACGGGCCGAACAATCAGGTCACGGTGTTCACCAACTCGGGTGTCCAGCTCGCCGGCGACAAGGCGTCGACGCTGAATTTCGACGCGCGCGGCTCGGTCAGCCCGACCTCGCTCTGGAGCAGCGACCCGACCCAGCGCGGCGTTGGCACGATCACGCTGACGACGGGAAACGGCACGCCGATCGATCTGGTGCAGACCAGCGCCATCCGCTCCGGGCAGCTCGCCGCTTACCTGCAACTGCGCGACCAGGATCTGGTCCAGGCGCAGAACCAGCTCGACGCGATCGCTTCGACGATGGCGGCCGCCCTGTCGGACAAGACGACCGCCGGAACGGCGGTAACGTCGGGCGCGCAATCGGGCTTCGACATCGACCTCGGTTCGTTGAGCGCCGGTAACACGATCAACATCGGTTACACCGACAAGCTCACGAATACCCCGCGTTCGCTGACGCTGGTGCGGATCGACGTTCCTTCGGCGCTGCCGCTTTCGGACGCGGCAACCGCCAACCCGAACGACAAGGTGGTCGGCATCGATTTCAGCCAGGGCATGGCGTCGGTGTTCAGCCAGATCGCCAAGGCGCTGTCGACCACGGGCCTGCAGTCATCGAACCCGTCGGGCACGATGCTCGAACTTCTCGACGACAGCAGCGGCGGCCGTGTCGCGGTCAATGGCGTGAGCGCCACCACGACGGTAACGTCGTTGTCCAGCGGCGGCGCGCAACTGCCACTGTTCCTCGACGGCGCGACGCCCTATTCGGGCGCGTTCAGCGGCACTATCGCGCAAAGCCAGGGGCTCGCCGGCCGCATCGCGGTCAATTCGGCGGTCGTTTCCGATCCGTCGCTGCTGGTCGCCTATCAGGCCGGCACCGCCGCCGCCGATCCGACACGGCCGAACTTCATTCTCAATCAACTGCAGAACGCGCCGCTGACCTTCAACCCGAATTCCGGCATCGGCACGCTGGCGTCGCCTTATACCGGAACGCTCGGCCATTTCGTCCAGCAGGTCATCAGCCAGCAGGGCGAAGCCGCCAGCAACGCGCAGACGCTCAAGCAAGGCCAGGACGTGGTGCTGTCGAACCTGCAGCAGCGTTTCACGGATGCTTCAAGCGTCAATATCGACGTCGAGATGACCAACCTACTGAATCTTCAGAACGCCTATTCGGCGAACGCGCGGGTGATGTCGGCGGTCAAGGACATGATCGACAAGCTGCTGAATATGTGAGGCCGCCATGACCGTGAGCTACATCGGATCGATCTCGAGCCCCATGCTGCAGTCGATCCTCGGCATGCGCTCGCAGCTTGACAATCTGCAGCGGCAGCTCGGCAGCGGCGTGAAGTCGACGACTTATGCCGGACTCGGCACCAACCGCGGCATCGCCCTCAGCCTGCACGCGCAGCAGTCGGCGCTGTCGAGCTATGACAGCACTATCAAGATCGTCGGCGTGCGCCTGGCCGCGGCCCAGCAAATCCTCACGGGCGCCGACAGCGCCGTCAACACGGTGAAACAGGCGGCCAATTCCGGGCAGTTCCAGATCGACCGGACCGGCCAGACGCAGGACCAGAAGACCGCCTACGCCCAGCTCGACCAGTTGCTGTCGTCGCTCAATACGCAGGTCGGCAACCGCTACCTGTTTTCCGGGACGGCGACCGATCAGCCGGCGGTGGCGGACACCAATACCATCGTTAACGGCGACGGCATCCGCGCCGGCCTCAAGCAGATCATGTCCGAGCGCAACCAGGCCGATCTCGGCGCCGACGGATTGGGCCGCCTTACCTTGACGAATCCGACGGCGACGTCGGTTGCGGTGTCCGAAGACGCCGTGTCGCCATTCGGATTGAAGATCGGCGCGGTCAATTCGACCTTGTCGAACGCCACCGTCACCGGCCCGTCGGCGCCGCCGGCCAGCGTCGGCATCGACTTCTCGGCGAATCCGAACGCCGGCGAGCAGATCACGATCGGTTTCACGCTGCCGGACGGCACGACGCAGAATCTGACGATGATGGCCACCGCGACCTCGCCGGCCGGCCGCAATCAATTCCTCATTGGCGCGACGCCGGACGAGACCGCGACGAATCTCAAGAACGCGCTGGCGGCGTCGGTCGTCCAGATCGGCGCGACCAGCCTCACCGCCGCCTCGGCGGTGCGGGCTTCCAAGGATTTCTTCAACACCGACAGCACGCATCCGCCGCAGCGGGTCGACGGTCCGCCATTCGATACCGCGACCGCGCTCAAGGACGGCACTGCCGCCGACACGGTGACCTGGTATCTCGGCGAGGCCGGATCGGCGCCGGCGCGCTCGACCGCCGCCGCCGAGATCGACCCCTCGCTTTCGATCAGCTACGGCCTGCGCGCCAACGAGGATGGCCTGCGCAACGCGATCCAGAGCATTGCCGTTTTTGCGGCCGCCTCGTTCTCGGTCGGCGACCCGAATGCGCAGGACGCCTACTCCGCGCTGACCACGCGCGTGACGCAGGCGCTCAACGGCGGGCCTGGCCAGCAGAAGATCAGCGATATCGAGACGGATCTGGCGCGAGCGCAGACGGCGTCGAAATCGGCGCAGAGCCGTCACCAGCAGACCAGCAACATGCTCACCGACATGCTGCATAACATCGAAGGCGTGTCGCAGGACGAAGTCGGCGTGCGGATCCTGTCGTTGCAGACCAGCCTGCAGGCGTCCTTGCAGACCACGGCGATGTTGTCGCAGCTCAGCCTGGTCAACTTCCTCGGCAAATAATTTCGCAGGCGGCCGACATGAAAAACCCCGGGGCGACCGGGGTTCTTTTTATTCGCTGCGTGGCGGCGCTCAGGGGCGCGCCGACAGGCCGGAGGCGATCTCGCGGTTGATGTTGATCAGCGAGCCGAGCCGCTCCGGCTTGGGGTCGCCGATCAGCGCGAGGGTCTGCTTCATGACGAACAGGCCGATATTGGCGACGTTCTGCTTGATCTCGATTGGCAGCGGACTGTCGGTGCTGGTCACCGAGGTCATGAAGATGGTCCAGAGGCGGCGGTTGTAGCGCAGCGCGTTGTCCAGATTGCCGCGCTTGCCGTTCCAGTCGTCACGCACCGCCTGAAGCCGCGCCGCGGCCTCGAGCAAAAGGCTGGCTTCCAGGTCACGCGGGCTGGAAATCTGTTTTGCCACGCTTCCGTAGAGCCGAGCGGCGTTGTTCATTGTCAACAAGCTCCTGTTCGTACTTGATCAACTTGCGAGTACTTTTAAGAGCTTTGTACAGGTCGCCGCTTAAGATTTGATTATTGATAATTTCCACGTCAGGACGGGCACTTGGGGCCGCCTGCAAAAAATCCTTCAACAGCGCGAAGTAGGTGTCGTGATGCTGGCGCGGGTCGTGCGAGGTGTACATCAGCTGCACGGCGAGATAGATGCGCCGCGCCGGCGTGTTGGCGGCCTTCGCCGTCATGATGTCCTTCTCGCGCAGGATCGGGACGCGGCCGTCGACGACGAAGCAGGCACGCTGGTCCGAATTGGTGATGACGCAGTCACCAATCAGGATGCGTTCGCCGGGCTTGAGTTCGATACGAAGCGACATGGGCGCCACCTCGCCCCGGTATCGGGGCAAATCGGTTAACCGGACGTAAAAAAACGGCGGGACTTTTGGCCCCGCCGCCGGTTTCGAACCGAACGTGGTGCTTAGCCGAACAGGCGGAGCACGTTCTGGTTGGCCTGCGAGGCGAGCGACAGAGCCGTGGTCGACAGGCTCTGGCGGGTCTGCAACGCCAGCATGTTAGCGCCTTCCTCGTTGGTGTCGGCGAGGACCAGGTTGTCCGAGCCGGTCTGCAGCGTGTTGATCATGTTCTTCGTGAAGTCCTGACGGGTCTGCACGACGGAGAGCTGCGAACCGAGCGCCGAGGCCTGGCTGCGGAGCGTGGTCAGCGCCGTGGTCAGGGTCGAGGCGAGCGAGTCCAGCGTGGTGTTGCTCGCGAAGTTCGACGTGGTCTGGGCGTTGATGCCCAGGTTCGTGCTGTTGATCGCGAAGGCATTGCCGCTGCCGTCGATCGCCTGAACGTCGATCGAGCTGGTGTTGGTCTCATTGAACTGCACATGCAGCTTGTCGCCGTTGAGCAGGTTGATGCCGTTGTAGCCCGAGTCCAACGCGGTCTTGTCGATCTGGCTGACCAAGCTGTTGAACTGGTTCAACAGGCTCTGGCGAACGCTGCTCAACGAGGCGCCGGTGCCGCCCGACAACGTCGACGTGTCGGTCGACAGACCGGTGACGTTGGTGCCGTTGGTGCCGGTGACCGTGAAGTTGGTGTTGGTCAGGTTCGACAGCTTCAGGGCGCCGGTGGTGGCGTCCTTCGAGGCCGAAACCTTGCCGGACAGGATCGAGTTGCTGTTGATCGCCGAGACGAGCTCATCGACAGTGAACGCCGTGTTGACCGCGGCTGAACCGTCGGTCGACGTCGTGTTGCCCGCGCCGAAGCCGAGTGTCGCGGCGGTCGTGCCGGCGCCTTCGGTCACCGTGATGGTGTTGCCGGTGCTGTTGACGAGCTGCAGGTTGCCGTTGCCGTCATCCTGGGCGTGGACGTTGTTGCCGGCCGTGGCGAGCTGGCTGTTGATCTTGGTGATCTTCGCCGCAAGCGTCAGGTCGCCTGCAGCAAACGTGATGGCCGTGTTGGTCGTGCCATCGTTGATCGAGAAGCCATTCGCCGACAGGTCGGTCGTGTAGGTGCCGCTCGCCGCCGTCACGGTGCTGACGGTCGCGTTGACGTGATTATAGGTGTCGAGCGAGACCGAAGTGCCGCCGCCGAGGTTGAACGTCAGCTTGCCGCCGAGCGCAGACGTATTGGTGCCGGCGGTCAGGCTGCCGGGGGCGATGGCGGCTGGGGTGGTGTCGCCGCGGGCCGACGAAACGGTCGCCTGGAGCTGCTTCACCAGCGCGGTCATCGCGGTGATGCCGTTGCTGGCGGCCTGAACGGTCTGGATGGCGCTGCCCATCGAGTCGAGCAGGCCGCTGAGGTCGTGGGCGCGCGAGCTCAACGACTGTGAGGTGAAGAAGTTGAGCGGATTGTCGAGGGCCGAGTTGACCTTCTTGCCGGTGGCAAGGCGGTTCTGGGTCTGGGCCATCAGGGAGGCGGTGTTCTGCAGCGAAAGCAGGTTCTGCCGAACGCCTGAACTCAGAGTGATATCGGAAGACATTAGCGATCACCTTTCTGGTCGGAAGATTGACGTCATGGCCCGTTCGGGTCTTTCAGACCCAGGGTCGCGGCGACGATGGCATGAAGGAATAAAAGGAAGCTTTAAGCGCTATGGTTAATGGCCGGCTAACGCGGCGTTTTTGCCATTAAGGCCTGATACTCCGGTGATTTTCGACAAGCTGGATTGCCAATCCGGAGCAAAGTGCGGGCAGGTGCGGAGGAGGGTGCGCAACGCCCGATAGTCTGGCCGGAAATGATTCCGGGTTTTCAAACTCGTGTCCTTCTAGGAATATTGTCTAGACGCGTACGGCAGCGCATGGCTCGTGTCCCGGACGCGGTGCAGCACGAGCGTAGCGAAGTGATGCACCGCAGAGCCGGGACCCCGGTTATACTGCAAAGAAACCGGGGTCCCGGGTCTGCAGCGCACCGCTACCGCGCTGCGCTGCGCCCGGGACACGAGTTTGAAAACTCGGAATCATTTCTAGCCCACCTCCTCATGATGAGGCGGATGCGAGCCTCACACCATTCTCCGCCGTCATCGCCGGGCAACCGGGTCCGCGCGGAAGCGCGGCCCGGTCGTAAACTTGACCCGGCGATCCATGAGGCCGTTCGACCACCGCGGGCTTACGTGAGGCACTGTAATCTGGCGATGCTACATGGATCACCGGGTCACGGCGCCTCGCGCCGGCCCGGTGATGACGCAGAGTGTGGGTCAAGCCCGGGCATGACGCTGAGTGAGTGGAGGCGCATCATCCTCATGGTGAGGAGCGCCCCGATGTCGGGTTTACCCGACATCGGTGAGTTATGCGCAAGTCGGCCAAGGCCGACTTGCGTGGCGCGTCTCGAACCATGAGGCCCGGCGTACACAATGCACGGGCCGCCTCTCCTTCGAGACGCCGCGCTCACACGCGGCTCCTCAGGATGAGGCGGATCAGAGCCTCGCTATGGCAACGTGGTGCACCGCAGAGCCGGGATCCCGGTTGATACGTAAAGAAAGCGGGGTCCCGGGCGCAGCGCATCGTTTCACGCTGCGCTGCGCCCGGGACACGAGTTAGGCCGGGCGCGTTACAGCGACCGGCTGATCGCGATCGGCTGGCGGTTCTTCGGCGCCGCGGCGGTTGCGCGGCCGGTTGCGCCGTAGGTCTGGGGCACCTGGGTGCGGTTGATGGTGTCGGAGACGCCGCGAACGATGCCTTCCGACACGGCGTGGGCGGTGGCGAGGACGGTCAGGTTGATCTGCAGCAGTGCATGAAAGGTGTCGTGGCGCTGACGGAGCGCGGCGAGAGCGTCCGGCAGGTTGGTCCGGATGAAGTCGCGGTTCGCCTTGAGGCGTTCGGTCGCTGCGAGGTAATGACCGGCGAGTTCGGATTTCGCCGCTTCAAGCTGCGAGGCGTCGCCGAGGCGGCCGTCACGGACCAGCATGGTCTCGCGTTCGACGGTGTCGAGCAGACTGTCCATGATGCGGCCGAGATCGATCATCGCTTGCTCGCCCTCGCCGACGCTGGCGATGGGCGGGCGGCCGGATGTTTTCGCGGCGCGCGGTATCATGATTGCGCACCCTGCTTGGCAATCAGCATGCGATAGACCTCGTCGCCGATGCCGACACCGCCGGCCTTGGCGAAGGTTCTGGCGTATTCGTCGGTCAGGAACGAGCGCCAGATTCCGGTCGCGCCGTTGCCGCCCATCGGGCCGTCGCCGTCGGTATCGGTGAACATCGACTGGAACATGGAGTTGAGGAACACCGCTTCGAAGTCCTGGCCGGCGGCGCGGGCCTTGGCGTCGGTCATCGCGCCTTTGACGTTCGGCAATTTGGTGCCGATCATCGCCATGGCGTCGCCGGCGCTCATGACCGGCATGGAAACGGGCGCGGTCGAAGCCATCACATCACCTCGATGTCGGCCTGGATCGCGCCGGCGGCCTTGATGGCCTGCAGGATCGCGATCATGTCGCGCGGGCCGATGCCCAGCGCATTCAGCCCGTCGACGACCTGCTGCAGCGACACGCCGTCGTGGACGATGGCGAGCTTCTTGCCGTCCTCGCGCACGCCGACCTGCGTGCGCGGCACGACCACGGTCTGGCCGCCTTCCGAAAACGGTTGCGGTTGGCTGACTTGCGGCTGCTCGGAGATGGCGACGGTGAGGTTGCCCTGCGCGACGGCGACCGTCGACACGCGGACGTCGCGTCCCATGACGATGACGCCGGAGCGCTCGTCGATCACGATCTTGGCCGGCAGGTCGGGCTCGACCTGAAGCTGTTCGATGTCGGTGAGCAGCGCCACCACGTTGCCGCGGAACTGCTGCGGCACGGTGATCACGATGGTGCCCGGGTCGATCGGCTCGGCGGTCGGCGCGCCGATGTAATCGTTGATCGCCATGGCGATGCGCTTGGCCGTCGTGAAGTCGGGATTGCGCAAGGCGAGGCGAAGCTGGCTCAGGCGGTTGAGCTGGAAGTCGATCTCGCGCTCGATCAGCGCGCCGTTCGAGATGCGCCCCACGGTCGGCACGCCGCGCGTGACCTTGGCGGCTTCACCCTCGGCGGCGAAGCCGGCGATCGCCAGCGAGCCCTGGGCGACGGCGTAGACGTTGCCATCGGCGCCGAGCAGCGGGGTGACGATGAGGGTGCCGCCCTGGAGGCTCTTGGCGTCGCCCATGGCCGACACGGTGACGTCGACGCGCGTGCCCTGGGTGCCGAACGCCGGCAGGTTGGCCGTGACCATCACCGCGGCGACGTTGCCGGTGCGCAGGTTCTGCTGTTGCGCCGTGCCGCGGATGTTGACGCCGAGGCGCTCGAGCATCGCCGTCAACGACTGCTTGGTGAAGGGGATGTTGTTGAGGGTGTCGCCTGTGCCGTTGAGGCCGACCACGAGACCGTAGCCGATCAACTGGTTCTGGCGCACACCTTCGACATTGGCGAGATCCTTGATGCGCGACGTCGCGCCGGCTCCCACCGGCACGCATGCGATCAGGATCGCCGCAACAGCGGCTCGCAATGTCCTCTTCATCACTGCTCCCCCGATGAATCTGGACCACCATTATGAATGCGAGCGCCGTGCCAACCGGTGGCGTGTTGCTAGTCCATTGATTTATCGATGGTTTTCATCCGGACCGACGTGATTGTCCGGTCTCGGGCGCGGCAGCTTTGGCCCCATGGCGGCAATCTTTGCCGGGCAATTTTACCCGGCATTAACCATACGGGCGCAGGGTTCCCGGCAAGGGACGTGGGGAGCTACGCGGCAATCATGCGCATCAACGGACTGACCGGCACGGCGACTCAAGCTGCGCCTTCGGCGCCACGCCGATCGGCCTCGGGCACGTTCCAGCTCAGCGAAAGCGATGAAAAGCCGGGCACGTCCCAGGCGTCGGCGCTGCGGAGCGTGGCGTCGATGGATGCGCTGCTGGCGCTTCAGGGCGTCGAGGACCTGACGGAACGGCGCAAGCGCGCCGTGAAGCAGGGCCGCAAGGCGCTCGATGTCCTCGAACGGCTCAAGATCAGCGTGCTCGACGGCACGGTGGATTCCTCGACGCTCGGCAACCTGAAGTCGGCGGCCGAGGGGCTTAAAGGGAGCACCGGCGATCCGGGGCTCGACGCCGTCCTTGCCGAGATCGAGTTGCGAGTCGAAGTGGAACTCGCAAAAGCCGGCCGAAGCTGACCTCCAAGACTTGACCTAAGCTGCTGCAAAAACAGCGCAATCGGCATTATTGCCGGTCGTAATCCGTTATTGTCGGGAACGGGGCAGGCAGTATATAAGCCGCCCACGCGCGAGGGTCCGCTCGCCAACAAGAAACCCAGAAACGAGACGTTGTTGCCGATCTGTGGGAGTTGCTGGAAATGCTGGCCAAGACCAAGACTTACCGGCCAACCGAAAAAGAGCCATTCATGAACGAGCGTCAGCGCGAATATTTCCGCGCCAAGCTGCTGGCCTGGAAGGAAGAGATCCTCAAGGAAGCCAAAGAAACCCTCCAGCATCTCCAGGAAGAAAACCAGAACCACCCCGACCTCGCCGACCGCGCCTCCTCCGAAACCGACCGCGCTATCGAGCTTCGCGCCCGCGACCGCCAGCGCAAGCTGATCTCCAAGATCGACGAGGCGCTCGGCCGCATCGAGGACGGCACCTACGGCTATTGCGAGGAAACCGGCGAACCCATCTCGCTGCGCCGGCTCGAAGCGCGACCGATTGCGACCTTGTCGGTCGAGGCGCAGGAGCGCCACGAGCGCCGCGAGCGCGTCTACCGCGACGACTGACTTTCCGGCAGGCTGAAAACAAATGA
The DNA here is from genome assembly GCA_029980465.1 of Pseudolabrys sp. GTDB lineage: Bacteria > Pseudomonadota > Alphaproteobacteria > Rhizobiales > Xanthobacteraceae > Pseudolabrys. The sequence continues at coordinate 314,603 of JARYIJ010000001.1, read as the reverse complement.
AGACGCGGCCTCCGGCGGGGGAGCATGCCGGAGACCGCGTCGTTGCCGTCATTTCCGTTCGCGCGCAACGGAAACGACGTGGGAGCTCGCGAGCCGTTCGTCGGTAATCAGCCGCCTCGGGTCCGTGACCCTGACCACTGACGACCGGCTCGGGTCTCCCGTCAGAAGGGCAACAGCACGTCGAGCACCTGCTGGCCGTAACGCGGCTGTTGCACGTCGCTGATCTGGCCGCGGCCGCCGTAGGCGATGCGGGCCTGCGCGATCTTGCTGGAATCGATGGTGTTGTCGCTCTCGATGTCCTCGGGCCGCACGATGCCGCCGACCACGAGCTCGCGAATCTCGAGATTGACGCGGATTTCCTGCTTGCCCTCGATCACCAGGTTGCCGTTCGGCAGCACTTGCGTGACGACGGCGGCGACGTTGGTCGACAAAGCTTCCTGCCGCTGCACCGAGCCCTTGCCGTCGCTCGACATGGTCGAGTCGCCGGTAAAGATGCGGCCGGGCACAGGGATGCTGAAAATGCCCTTCTGGCCGAAGAAATTGTCGAAGCCGGAATCGTCCTTGTTGGCGCGGCTGCGTTGCGTCTCGTTCGAGATGTTGGCGGTGTCCGAGAAGTTCACCTTTACCGTGAGGATGTCGCCGACCTGATGGGCGCGCTGGTCCTTGAAGAAGGCGCGCGCGCCGCTTCGCCATAGCGAGTTCGGATTGTAGGCGGCCGGCTGCAGCGCCGGCATCGGCATCTGCACCGGCTTGTAACCGGGCTGGGCGGTTGGATTGTCGACGGCGCTCAGCGCCGGCGGCTCGCCGATATGCTTGAGCCTGTCGACGGCGGCGCAGCCGCCGAGCGCCGAGGCAAGCAGCGCCACCGCGCTGACCGAACACAACAACCTGAAACTGATCATCGACCTTGCCTTCTTCATTTCGCGAAGGACGCGCCGGCGCCCACGGTTGAAGCCTGCGCCAGCACGGCGACGCGCGCAGTAAGGGATGCGACGCGAACCTGGCCCGGTCCGACGATGGTGCCGCGCACGGTGCGGTTCGACTGAATGTTGACGACGTCGACAAGGTCGCCTTCGGAGCCGGAGTCGAGCGCCTTGCCGCGCACCGACAGCATGACCCCCGGGACCTGGTAGATCAGCGTCACGGTGTCGCTGCGCTGGACGAGTCGCGGCTTCATCAGCTTGTTGGCGCTCAGCAGCGCGCCGTTCGCCAGCGGAACGCGCGCGGCAAGGCCGATGACCTGATCCGGGTCGGTGATCGTGTCGGCAGAAACCTCGCTGCGGGGCACGCGCTGCAAGGTGATCGCGCCCATGGTGATGACGTCGCCGCGGGCGAGGGGGTGCGTCAGCGCGACGGCTTCGGTGGTCGCGACCGCGGTGCCGGTCAAAGTGCGTTTCGAACCCGGCGCGCCGGGGATCGACAGGACCGCGCTGAAGCGCGTGGTGTGCTCGTCGTAATAGACGTCGTCGAATTGCGGCGCCGCCGTGACGGTCCGCTCGACCTGCACGCCGCGCAACGGGCGGTCGAAGGTGATCGCAACGTGCGACGGATTGCCGAGGTTGTAGGTCGCGGCGATCGTCGCGGCGAGCCCGCTCTCGATCTGCTTGGCCGGAATGGCGCGGCTGGCGCGCGTCACGGTAACGGTGGTGACGTTGCCCGGATCGAGGCGGATCATGGCGTGGAGCTTGATGGCCTGGATCACCTGCTCGGCGCTGACGGTGCCGGTTTCGCCCAGCGCCGGCGCGCGGAAGATCGGGATGTCGGCGATCGGGCCGGCGTTGGTGACGAGATCTCCCACCCGCACGACGTCGCCCGTCACCGTGGCCTCGGACCGCAGTGCCGGAAATCCGGACTCGGCGCCAAGCACGGCCTGCACCGAGAGCATCAGGGTGAAACAGACGAGCGCGATTCTCATCATCATGACGGCACCTCAGCGCATCAGGCCGGTGGTGGATTGCAGCATCTGGTCGGCGGCGGTGATGACCTTGCCGTTCATCTCGTAGGCGCGTTGCGCCGCGATCAGGTCGGAGATTTCGCTGACGGCCTCGACGTTCGACTGTTCGAGGCTGCCTTGCAGCAGGGAGCCGGCGCCGTTGGTGGCCGGCAGCCCGTCCTGCGGCGTTCCAGAGGCGGGCGTCTCCTGGAACAGGTTGTTGCCCAGCGAGAGCAGGCCGGCCTTGTTCACAAACCGCGTCAGCGTGACTTGCCCGAGCACGACAGGCGTCGTCGAGCCTTGCGGTATCACCGAGACCTGGCCCTGGGAATTGACCGTCAGACCGGTCGCATTCTGCGGCACGGTGATGCCCGGCATCACGACGTTGCCGTCCGCGGTGACGACGCGGCCTTGCGCGTCCATCGTGAACGAGCCGTCGCGCGTGTAGGCGTAGGTGCTGTCGGGAAGCTGGATCTTGAAGAAGCCGTCGCCCTGAATGGCCATGTCCAGCTCGGCTCCGGTCTGCACCGAGGTGCCTTGCGTCATGATGCGCGGCGTCCCGACCGTCTTGACGCCGGAGCCGAGGTCCACGCCGACCGGGAGGATGTTGCCCTGGTCGGAGGTTTGCGTGCCGATGCGGCGCACGTGCTCGTAGAGCAGGTCCTGGAATTCCGCGCGCTGCTTCTTGTAGCCGGTGGTGCGCATGTTCGCGATGTTGTTGGAGATGACCTGGACGTTGAGCTCCTGGGCCATCATGCCGGTCGCAGCGGTATTGAGTGCACGCATGACCTAATCTCCTCGTCAGGACTGAACGTCGGCCAGCTTGTCGATCGCGCTGCTGCGCATGTCGCCTTGCTGCTTCATCATCGCGGCCACCTGGTCGTAATTGCGCGTGATCTCGATCATGCGCGTGATCTCGATCACGCCGGTGACGTTGGATTTCTCGATCGCGCCCTGGACGAACCGCGATGCCGTGTCCGGCTGCGGCGTCACGCCGTTGGGCGCGGCAAAGAGGCTCGAGCCTTCCTTTGTCAGGTTCTGGCTCTGCCTGTCGTCGAAGGACACCAGGCGAAGTTTGCCGCGCTGCGAGTCCTGGATGGAGTCGCCATCGCGCACGCTGACGGTGCCGTTGGCGTTGATCGAAATCTGCCGGTCGTTCTGCTGGATGGTGATCGGTCCGGAATCGCCGAGCACGGGATAGCCGTCGCTCGTCTGCAGGACGCCGTTCGGGCCGATCTGCATCGCGCCGTTGCGCGTGTAGCGCTCGCCGTTCGGCGTCTGCACGACGAGGAAGCCCTTGCCGTCGATGGCGACGTCGAGCGGATTGCCGGTTTCCTGCGTCGCGCCCTGCGACAGGTTGTGCCAAATGCCGCGGTCGAGGACGAAGCTGACCTTGTTCTGGGTCGGCGCGCCGGTGCGCGCGGTCGGCGACAGGTACTCCTCGAAGAGCGAGTTGTCGGCCTTGAAACCGGTGGTGTTGATGTTGGCGATGTTGTTGGACACGACGTCGAGTTCGCGCTGGAGCGCGACCTGACGCGACAGTCCGATCAGCAACGAGTTGCTATCCATCGTGCTCCCCTCCGGCCGTCTGATCGCGCGCCCTCCCAGGCGCGGTCTCGGACGGTTTGCCGTGGCTCTCCCAAGCCTTGGCAGCGGGTGCTTTGCAGGGGCCGTGCCAGAGATAGAAGTCTTTATATTTCAAATAGATATGAGAAGCAGTCGGCTGGAATGACCGGGAAAAGTGCGCCGTTTTCCGGGGCGGCCCGGCAAAAATTACCGGTTGCAATGATCTGTTAACCATACGGGCCGTAGGGTTCCCGCAAGGGGCGCCGGGGTCGCGTCCGCGGCGCGTTTTCGTCAGCCGTGCGGCTCCGCCATCACCAGGTAGTGGACTCTCGACGCATGGCACCGAAGCCGAAGGCTGACGAAGAACCGGAAGAAGCCGCAGAGGGCGAAGAGAAGCCGGCAACGGCCAAGACGTCGTTTCTTTCGAAGTTTCTCTCGAAGAAAATGATGATCATCGCCGCCGCCGGGCTCGTGGTGGTCGGGGGCGGAGGCTTCGCCGCCTACAAATTCCTGTTCAGCCACGGCGGCGAGAAGCACCAGGAGGCCGCCGCCAAGCCGGCGACCTTCGTCGACATGCCGGACGTTCTCGTCAACCTGTCGAATCCGGGCGGCGACCGCACGCAATATCTCAAGGTCAAGATCACGCTCGAACTGCCGAGCAAGGAGGCGGTCGACAAGATCAATCCGCTGATGCCGCGGCTGGTCGACGCCTTCCAGACTTACCTGCGCGAGCTGCGCCCGACCGATCTCGACGGTTCCGCTGGCCTGTACCGCCTCAAGGAGGAGTTGACGCGCCGCGTCAACCTTGCGGTCGCGCCGAACAAGATCACCGCCGTCCTGTTCAAGGAAATCGTCGTCCAGTGACGCAACCCGTAGAAATGACTTTCCGGCACTGACGCATGGCCGACAACGACCAGATGGACAAGGACGCGCTCGCCGCGGAATGGGGCCAGGCGATGGAGGCCGACGCCAAGGCCGCCAAGCCGGAGACGCCTGACGACGCCGAGCCGCAGGCCGAAGCGCAAGCAGAGCCGCAGACGGGAGACGACGCCAGCGCCGCGCAGTGGGCGGCGATGGTCGACGAGAATTCGGAATTCGCGCAAGGCGGCAAGGGCGGCATCGAGCGCATCCTCAATCAGGAAGAGATCGACAGCCTGCTCGGCTTCAGTCTCGCCGACATCTCGCTCAACGACCGTTCGGGCATCCGCGCCATCATCGATTCGGCGATGGTGTCGTACGAGCGCCTGCCGATGCTCGAAATCGTCTTCGACCGCCTGGTGCGGTTGATGACGACCTCGCTGCGCAATTTCACATCCGACAACGTCGAGGTCTCGCTCGACCGCATCACGTCGGTCCGCTTCGGCGATTATCTCAATTCGATCCCGCTGCCAGCGATCCTCGCCGTGTTCAAGGCGGAAGAGTGGGACAATTTCGGCCTCTGCACCGTCAATTCGGGCCTGATCTATTCGATCATCGACGTGCTGCTCGGCGGCCGCCGCGGCCAGGGCGCGGTGCGCGTCGAAGGCCGGCCCTACACGACGATCGAGACCAATCTGGTCAAGCGGATGATCGAAATCGTGCTGGCCGACGCCGAGCTGGCGTTCCGTCCGCTGTCGCCCGTCAAGCTCAACATCGACCGGCTCGAGACCAATCCGCGCTTTGCCGCGATCTCGCGTCCGGCCAATGCCGCGATCCTGGTGCGCCTGCGCATCGACATGGAAGACCGCGGCGGCACCATCGAGCTGCTGCTGCCTTACGCGACGATCGAGCCGATCCGCGCCGTGCTGCTGCAGATGTTCATGGGCGAGAAGTTTGGCCGCGACCCGATCTGGGAGGGCCATCTCGCCACCGAGATCGGCCAGGCGGTCGTGCCGGTCGACGCCGTTCTCTACGAGGCGAAGCTGCCGCTGCGGCGGATGATGGAGCTCAGCGTCGGCGACACGCTGATGCTCGAGCTCAAGCCGGACGCGCTCGTCAAGGTGCGTTGCGGCGACGTGACGATGACAGAGGGGCGCATGGGCAAGGTCGGCGATCGCGTCGCCGTGCGTGTCAACAAGCCGCTGCGGCGGCCACGCACGACATTGGCGATGTTCGAGAACGCCGACGGTTCAGCCAATCCGATGGAGGCACAGTGAGTCACACACTCGGATTCATGATCGAGAGCATGGTGGCGGTGCTGCTGCTGCTGACGATCCTCTACTGCGTGCGGCTGTCGAAGCAGTTGCGGCTGCTGCGGGCTGACGAGCAGTCGCTGCGCGCGACCATCGGTGAGCTCGTCACCGCGACCGAGGTCGCGGAACGCGCGATCGGCGGCCTCAAGGAGACGATGCGCGAGGGCGAGCAGAATCTCGGTGCGCGTCTCGCCGAGGCGGACCGCATCTCGCAAGGGCTCGACGGGCATCTCCACGCCGGCCGCGACCTGCTGGCGCGGCTTGCCCGCATCACCGGCGCGGCCAAGCCGGCCGAGCTGACCGAGGCGCCGGATGCCCGCGAGGTCGCCGCGGCGGCGCAGGCTTTCGCCGATCGCGCGCGCGCCAGGGTGAACGGGCTCGCCGCCTGAGGACACCGAATGGGTTTTCTGCGCGACGTCCGCTTGATCCCGGTGGTGCTGGTCGCCACCGCGTGCCTGTTCGCGCTGAAGGTGTCCGGGCTGATCCTCAACGGCGGCTATACGCTCGGCGAGCGGATGGCGGCCAATGCCGATCAGGGCAGCCTCAAGATCACGACGGCGGCCAGCGTTCCGCCCGTCACGCCGATCGTCCACGCCGGGGAGGAGCCGAAGGCGGCGCCGCAGCCTTGGGCGAAGGAAATGTTCAACTTCGGCGACGTCACCGGTTCGGTCGGCGGCGACAAGAAGAAGGACGAGTCGAAGGACGCCAAAGACGGCAAAGACACCAAGAGCGGCGAAGCCGCCAAGGACAATAATAAAGACGATAAGAAGGAGGCCGCAAAAGTCCCGGCCCCACCGCAGAAAATGCCGGGCGTCGAGGTGCCGCTCCAGCCCGCTTTGCCGGCCGGCGAACGCGCCATTCTGTCGAGCCTGCAAGGTCGCCGCGAGCAGCTCGACCAGCGTAGCCGCGAGCTCGATATGCGCGAGAGCCTGCTCAAGGCCGCCGAAAAGCGCCTGGAAGCGCGGGTCGCCGAGCTGCGGGGCATGGAAGCCAGGATCAAGGGGGCGGAGACCAAGCGGAGCGAGGATAATGCCAATCGCTTCAAGGGGATCGTGGCGATGTACGAGGCCATGAAGCCCAAAGACGCCGCCCGCATCTTCGACGGGCTGGATCAACGGATCCTGGTCGAGGTGGCGACCCACATGAAGCCGCAGGCCATGTCGGCCATCCTGGCCCAGATGAAGTCGGAAAACGCCGAGCGGCTGACCGTCGAGCTGGCCGGCCGCAACGACGCCCATGTGGCCAATTCCACGGATTCCCTGCCGCAGATCCAGGGCAAGCCGACGCCCTGATTTTTCAGGGTTAAGGCCACATTAAACGCCAATCCGTACCTTGAGCGCGTGCGCTCCGGCTGACCGGACGGTTTGCCGGAGCGATCGGTTGTGTGGCGTAGCGGGAACGGGCGGATGTGGTTCGGTGTTGCAGCGGCCGGTGGGCGAGGGGGCGGCTATGGCCGCCTGATCGCGCGTCTGGCCTGCGCCCTTGTGCTTCTGCCGCTGCTGTTCGGCACGCCGTCGCGCGCCGATCCGGTCAGCGGCGAAGCGACCGTCGCGACCGATGGCGGCTACGCGCGGCTTCTCATCAAGCTCGCGGCCGAAGTGCCTGTGCACGTCAAGCAATCCGGCTCCGTTCTGATCATCGCTTTTGAGAAACCGGTTTCAGTGCCGGTCGACAAGCTCGGCAGCATGGCGCCCGGCTATATCAGCGCCGCGCGGCTGGACCCGGACGGCATGTCGATCCGCGTCGCGCTGGCGCAGAAGGTGACGGTGCACAGCATTCCGGCGGCCGAGCGCCTCTACGTCGATATGATGCCCGCGGGCTGGAGAGGTTTTCCGCCCGGCCTGCCGCAGACCGTGATCGACGAGCTGGCGCGCCGCGCGCGCGACGCGGAATTGAAGCTGCGTAACGAGCAGGTGATCAACCCGGACCCGACGATCCGCGTCAAGGTTGGCGTCCAGCCGACCTTCATCCGCTACGTCTTCGATCTTCCCGACGCTGTCACCGCGGCGCCGGAGCGCGGCAGCGGCACGATGACGTTGCGGTTCAACCGGCCGGTCAAGCTCGACCTCGCCGATGCGCAAGCGACATTGCCGTCGAGCGTCGTTCGCATCGACAGTGACCGCAACGCGGACTCGGCGTCGGTTACGTTCCATCTCAAGGGCAAGCCGACCGTGCGGTCGTTCCGCGACGATCGTTCGGTGATGATCGATATCGCGACGCCCGACTCGGCGCATGCGGCTGCAGGCCAGCCGTCGGCGGTGGTGAGCAAATCGGGCGATCTCATCATCACCCCGCCGCTGACCATCCCGAGCGTGACGATGCCTGCCGGCGAACAAGGCGGTCAGACGCCTACGCCGCCGGCTCGCCCCGGCACGCAGACACGCGCCGATGCCGTCAAGCCGCTGCCATCCGCGCCGGCGAAACTCGATGTTTCGAAGGTGGAACCAGCGAAGGCTGCGCCCACACAGCCATCCCCGACGGTTGATGCCGGAGAGAATCACGACAGCGCATTGGCGAAGGCGTCTACGGCTCCCGCCCCCGACGTTGCGCCGGCCTTCGTGCATCCGAAGCCGGCCGATGCCGTCTCGTCGCCGCCACCCGCTGCCGGGCATAAGGCCGAGACGGCGGCCGCAGCGCAGTCAAACGCTCAGGCGAATCCTGCCAGCGCCGCCAACGTCGTCGTGCCGCCGAAGAACGCGGACGGTGAGATCAAGGTCATGGCCCGCTCCGAAGGGACGGGCCTGCGCGTGGTTTTCCCGTTTGCCGACAAGACGCCCGCTGCGGTGTTCCGCCGCGGCAGGATGCTGTGGCTCGTCTTCGACACCGACGCGGCGCTGAACATCGCGGCTCTCGCCAACCATCCGGCCATTGGCCCAGCCTCCGCCGAGCGCACCGGCGACGGCGCGAGCGTTCTCCGGATCGAATTCGCGCAAGACACGTTGTTCAGCTTCATTCCCGACGGTCCAGTCTGGACGCTGTTGACCGGCGACACCGTCGTCCGGCCGTCGAGGCCGATCGCGATCGCGCGCAGCATCGTCGGCAAGGACCGCTCGAGCATCACGATTCCGTTTGCGGGTCCGCAGCATCTGCATGTCATCAAGGACAAGGCGGTCGGTGACAGGCTGATCGTCGTGACGGCGCTGGCGCCGGCGCGCGGCTTTCTCAAGACGCAGGATTTCGTCGAGCTGCGCGCGCTCGCCTCGATCCAGGGCGTCGCCATCCAGCCGCTTGCCGATGACGTCACGGCGGAGATTTCGGCGGACAAGATCGTCGTGACGCGGCCCGGCGGCCTGTCGCTGTCGTCGGCGAGCCTCGCGCGCCGCGACAATGCCAAAACCGCGTCATACCAGCCGCTGGTGTTCGACAACCAGACCTGGGGCTTCGACCGTCACGCCAACTTCGAAGAGCGCCAGAGTGACCTGATGAATCGCGCGGCCGACGCCCCGGAACAGAAGCGTCTGGCGGCGCGGCTCGATCTCGCGCGCTTCTATCTCGCGCGTGGCCTGATCCCCGAAGCCAAGGGCGTGCTTCAGGTCGCGACCGAAGACGAGCGCGACAACGATCCGCCGACCGGTTCGATCCTGAAGTCCGTTTCGGACGTGCTGATGGGGCGGCCGAAGGACGCGCTCAAGGCGCTGGCGGAGCCGCAGGTCGGCAACAGCGGCGATGCGCCGATCTGGCGCGCGATGGCCCATGCCGCGGAAGGCGACTGCGCCAAGGCGCGCGACGAATTCAAGGCGGTCGACGCCGGCATCGACGCGCTGCCGGTCGAGCTGCAACGCCGGGTCAAGCTCGAGCAGATGCGGTGCGACATCGCCGTGCAGGATTTCGCCGGCGCCTCGACGATCGCCGACGTCTTCGAGACGCTCGGCGCGCCCGGCGACATTGCGCCGGCGCTGCAGGTCTTGACCGGCCGTTTGCAGGAGGGGCTCGGTCACGACTCCCAGGCGCTGGCATCGTATCGGCTGGCGGCTGCCTCGACCGACCGCCGCGACGCCGCGCAAGGAAAATTGCGTGAGCTGGTGCTGCGCGCCAAGCTCGGCGATCTCAAGCGCGACGACATGATTTCGGCGCTCGAAAACCTGACCACCGACTGGCGCGGTGACGCGACCGAAGCGGAGGCGCTCAAGCTGCTCGCGCACTATTACACGGAAGAAAACCGGTATCGCGACGCCTTCCATGTGATGAAGACGGCGATGCTGGCGCATCCGAATTCCGACATGACGCGCCAGATTCAGGATGAAGCCGCCAACACCTTCGACAAGCTGTTCCTCGGCGGCGGTGACACCACGATGCCGCCGATCGAGGCGTTGGGTCTTTTCTACGATTACCGGGAACTGACGCCGATCGGGCGGCGCGGCGATGAAATGATCCGCCATCTGGCCGATCGTCTGGTTTCGGTCGATCTGCTCGATCAGGCCGCCGAGCTGCTGCAGCACCAGATCGATTATCGCCTGCAGGGTGCGGCGCGCGCGCAGGTCGCGGCCAAGCTCGCCACGATCTACCTGATGAATCGCAAGCCCGACATGGCGCTGGCGGCGATCCACAAGACTCGCGTGTCGGATATCGCCGGGGACCTGCGCGACCAGCGGCTCCTGCTCGAGGCGCGCGCGATGTCGGAAATCGGCCGCCACGAGGTCGCGCTCGAAATTATCGAAGACATGGATAGTCCGCAGGCCCAGCACCTGCGCGCCGACGTGTTGTGGGCGGCGAAGCGCTGGCGCGAGGCGGCCGAAGCCCTCGAAAAGCTTCATGGTCATCGCTGGGAAGTGGCGGGCGCGCTTAATCCGGCCGAGCGCATGGACGTGTTGCGCATGGCGATCGGTTACGCCCTCTCGGACGAGCAGCTCAGCCTGAGCCGGCTGCGCGAGCGCTACGGCCCGAAAATGGCGGACGGCCCCGATCGCCACGCCTTCGATGTGGTCACCGCGCCGATCGGCCCCGGCTCGAGCGAATTTCAGGCGGTGGCGGCGACGGTCAGCGGCTTGAAGACGCTCGACGCCTTCCTCGCCGACATGAACAAGCGCTACCCGGACAAGCCGCTCGATCCCGTCGCGCCGCAGGCTTCGGCACCGCAGACCCGGCCGGCGAAAGAGCAGGTGGCCAAGGGCGACACAAAAGTGCCGGTGCCGGCGGGTAACGCCGCCAAGGCCAAGCCCGACAAGAGTCCGACGGGATCGATCGTGCGGCCGCGCCGTTAGCTGCCGTAGCTCTGGATCAGCGATCCGGCCACGAGACTCCAGCCGTCGACCAGCACGAAGAAGATCAGCTTGAACGGCAGCGATACCACGACCGGCGGCAGCATCATCATGCCCATCGACATCAGCACGGACGCGACGACCAGGTCGATGATGAGGAACGGCAGGAACAGCAGAAAGCCGATCTCGAAGGCGCGCTTGAGCTCGGAGATCATGAACGCCGGCACGAGGATCCGCAGCGACAGGTCCTGGGGATTGGCCGGCGGCTTTTCACCCGCCATGTCGACGAACAGCTTGAGATCCTTCTCGCGCACGTTCTTCTGCATGAAGGCGCGCAATGGCATCGAGCTGCGCTCGAAGGCCTGATCGACCGTGATCTGGTTGGCGATCAGCGGCTTGATGCCGGCATCGTAGGAGCGCTGCAGCGCCGGCCCCATCACGAAGGCGGTGAGGAACAGCGCCAGGGAGATAATGACGGCATTCGGCGGCGCGGTGGCGGTGCCGAGCGCGGTGCGCAAGAGCGACAGCACAACCACGATGCGCGTGAACGACGTCATCATGATGAGAATGGACGGCGCCAGCGACAGCACCGTGAGCAGCGCGATCAACTGGACCACGCGCTCGGTCAGGCCGCTGCCCTGGCCGAAATTGATGCTAACGTCCTGCGCCAGCGCAGGCTCGATCAGCGCGAGAACGGCACCGACTACCCCGGCCGCGATCGCCGCGAGGCGAACACGGCGGCCGGACCAGCCTGCCATTAAGACTTCCCGGAACGGCCGAGCAAGCTCGCCATCTCTTCTTCGAGGCTTTCGAACGGATTCTTGGCCGGCTTGGGCTCAACCTTGGGCTCGACAACCCTGGCTTCGGCCTTCGGCTCGATTCGAGGCTCCGGCTTCGGTTCCGGCCTGAACTCGACTTTCGGCTCGATCTTCGTTTCGGCCGGCTTGGACGGAGAAGCAGATGCCGCGAGCGGATCGGTCACCGGTGCGTGCGGCTCGGCCGCGGCGGGACGGCGGAGTGCCGCTTCGAGACGCTGCGCCATCTCGGCCAGGTTGCGATCAGTCTGCGCCGCCGCGGGCGGGACTGGCGGCAGCACGGCGGCCGGCTCGCGTGCGTGCGGGCTCGCCGGCGCCATGCGCGGCGGCGCCGGACCATCGAGCGCGGGACCGCGCTTGGCGTTAAACTCAGACGCCAGGCCGACGAGGTCGTCGGAGGGGCGAGTGCGCACCGCAGGCTCACGCACCGGCGGCTCGGGTGGCATCCATGTCTCTTCGGCGGACGGCGCGCGATAGCCGCGCTGCTGCACGGGCGCAACCGGCGTCGGCTCGGCCGCTGGCTGAAGCGGCCATGCGGCGCCGTTACCGTTGTTCTCGGCGCCGGCGCGCGTATCGGTGCGCACGGCGCGCACGATATTCGGCTCAATGAGGACGTCGGTTGGACCGCCGATCATCACGAGGTGCTCGACATTGTCGCGCCGGATCAGGACGAGGCGGCGGCGGCCATCGACCGAAGCCGCGTCGATCACGGCGAGGCGGGGCTGCCGGCCGCGCGCGCTGCTGCCGAGGCGATTGGCGCCGAACCGGCGCACCAGCCAGGCCGCCAAGGCGATCAGACCCAGCACGATGGCGAAGGCGACAATGAACTTCAAAGGGGCGTTTTGATTCAAGAATTCAAGCATTGCAGTTCTCGTACGTCCTTACATCGTGCGAAGCAACAACGCTTCGCCAGTGCCGTCTGGAACCGCCTCGAAGGAATCGATTGGTTAATTCCGTGGGCACAATTTGCCGCCGGGAATACTAACAGAGTGTTAACGAAATAGCCCGCCGTTCTTTGCGGTGCCGTATTTCCGGCGTCCGGGACGGTAAACAGACTCTGAATATGGCTTTTCGGAGCCGCGGAAACTTTACCAGCCATTAACCATAAGCCCGGCAAAGTCTGCCTACCACCAAGGGGCGGACCCGGAGGATTTGGTCATGGCGCTTTCCGATATTCCAATCCTGTCGATGTTGCGCACCCGCATGGAATGGCAGCAGGCGCGTCAGAAGGTGCTCGCCGAGAATGTGGCCAATGCGGACACCGCCGGCTACCGGCCGCGCGATCTGGTGGAACCGAACTTCGAGGACAATTTGCCGTCGCCGGTCCAGCAGGTGTCGCTGGCGCAGACCGAGCCCGGCCACATCGCCGGTTCCTTCGATTCGTCGCCGTTCGCGAGCCACAAGCAGTCCGGCTACGAGATCCGGCCGACCGGCAACGCCGTCAGCCTCGAAGACGAGATGATGAAGGTTGCGGCCAATCAACTCGATTATCAGACGGCGACGACGCTCTACACGCACAGCCTCAATCTCATCAAAACCGCGCTCGGCAAGCCCTGACGCCGGCGGTCATATAAAGAGGCAAAGGCGTCATGGACTTCATGAAAACGATGGCGATCGCCGCGTCCGGCCTGCGGGCGCAAGCGAGCCGCATGCGTGTGATCTCGCAGAATATCGCCAACGCGGATTCGACGGCGACCAAGCCGGGCGGCGATCCCTACCGGCGCAAAATGGTGACGTTCAAGAGCGAGTTCGACCGGCAGCTCGGCGTCAACGAGGTTTCGGTCGGCCGCATCGTCACCGACAAGTCGGACTTCCGGCTCAAATACGAGCCGGGCAATCCGGCGGCCGATTCCAAGGGCGAGGTCAAATACCCGAACGTCAACGCGCTGGTCGAGCTTACCGACATGCGCGAGGCGCAGCGGTCCTACGAAGCGAACATCAACCTGATCACCGCGACGCGCCGCATGCTCCAGCGCACCATCGACATTCTCAAAACCTGAGGACAAAAGCTCATGGCCACTCCGCTCACCGCCGCCGGCGCCTATGCCAACATCGCTAAGATCACGTCCGGAATCGCCAAGCAGCCGGGCGACAGCACAACCGGGAGCTTCAGCCAGATCCTCAAGCAGGCGTTCGACGCCGTGCAGGCCGCCGGCCAGAAGTCGGACATGCAGAGCGTCGCCGTGGCGAAAGGGCAGGGCAACATGGTCGACGTCGTCACCTCGGTCGCCGAAACCGAGACCGCGATCAACGCGGTCGTGGCGGTCCGCGACAAGGTGATCGCGGCCTACGAAGACATCCTCAAGATGCCGATCTGACGGCGGAAGGCGCAGCGATGACCGGCTCGGAAGTGCTCGACATCGCCCGCGAGGCGATCATGACGCTGCTCTGGGTGGCGAGCCCGGTGATGATCGTCGGCCTCGTGGTCGGCGTGGCGATCTCGCTTTTGCAGGCGCTGACGCAGATCCAGGAAATGACGATCTCGTTCGTGCCCAAGATCCTCGCCATCTTCGTGACGCTCCTGATCTCGCTGCCTTTCATGGCGGAAAAGCTGCACGGCGAAATGTTGAGCATCGCCGCCCGCATCGCCACGCACGGTTCCTGAGCGCGGCGGGGGCGCCGCGCCGTCGACTTCGAGTCTCCTATGACGATCGACGTCTCATTTCTGCCCGCGCTCGCCGCCGCATTCCTTCTGGTCTTCGCGCGTGTCGGCACCATGGTGATGCTGCTGCCGGGCATCGGCGAGGCGACCATGCCGACGCGCGTGCGCCTGTCCATCGCGCTGGTGCTGGCCGTGATCCTGCTGCCGCTGCATCGCGCCGCCTACCACATCGACCTGCAGGCGATCGGGCCGGTCCTGCAGATGCTGTTCGAGGAGATCGTCATCGGCGGCCTGCTCGGCCTCACCGCGCGGCTCGCCATCTCGGCCCTGCAGGTAGCGGGGACCGTGATCGCGCAGCAGCTCGGCCTCGGCTTCGTCACCGCGGTCGACCCGACGCAGAACGAGCAGGGCGTGCTGATCGGCAACTTCCTGGCGATGCTCGGCATCACGCTGATCTTCGCCACCGACCTGCATCTTCTGATCATCGAGGCGCTCAACGACAGCTACACGCTGTTCGAGCCCGGCGAGATGCCGATGGTCGGCGACATGGCGCACCTCGTCACGCAGACGATCGCGATGGCCTTCAAGATCGGCATCCAGCTGTCGGCGCCGTTCCTGGTGTTCGGCCTGCTGTTCAATCTCGGCCTCGGCGTGCTGTCGCGGCTGATGCCGCAGATGCAGGTGTTTTTCGTCGGCCTGCCGCTGACGATCATGATCGGCCTTCTGCTGCTCGTCATCGTGCTCGGCGCGATGATGGGCCTGTTCACCGGCTATGTTGAAAACATCCTGAGCGAACTGGCGCCGCACGCCTGATGGCCGAAGACCAGGACAACAGCCAAAGAACAGAAGACCCGACGCAAAAGCGCCTCGACGAGGCGCTCAAGCGCGGCGACGTCGTCAAGAGCACCGAGGTCACGACCTGGTTCATCATCGCCGGCGGCACGCTGGTGCTGGTCTCGTTCTCGGGCGGCGTCGGCAACGCGCTGACCGCGACGTTGCGCGGGCTTGTCGCGAATTCCTACCAGATCGACGTGCAGGGCCGCGCGCTGATGTGGCTCGCGCAAAAGATCGGCCTTGAGCTGATCGGCACTTTGGCGATCCCGTTTATCCTGCTCGCGCTTGCGGCGCTCGCCGGCAATCTCATCCAGCACCGCCTGGTCTGGACCACCGAGGTGCTGGCGCCGAAGCTCAGCCGCATCTCGCCGCTGGCCGGCGCCAAGCGGCAGTTCTCGAAACAGTCGATCGCCAATCTGGCCAAGGGGCTGGTGAAAATCATCGTGCTTGGCGCGGTGATGGCGGCGCTGCTGTGGCCCGAGCGCGACCGGCTCGAAAGCATCACGTGGAGCGATCCGGAAGCGATCCTGGCGCTGACGCGCACGATGGCGTTGAAGATTCTCGGCGCGACCGTGGCGCTGCTCGCGGTCGTCGCCGCGGTCGATTACCTGTTCCAGTACCGCCAGTGGTACGAGCGCCAGAAGATGACGATCCGCGAGCTCAAGGACGAGTTCAAGGAAAGCGAGGGTGATCCGGCCGTCAAGGGCAAGATGAAGAAGATCCGGGCCACCCGCATGCGCAAGCGCATGATGGCCGCGGTGCCGAAGGCGACGGTCGTCATCACCAACCCGACCCACTTCGCGGTCGCCCTGCAATACGAGCGCGGCATGGACGCGCCGCTCTGCGTCGCCAAGGGCGTCGACGCGATCGCCTTCAAGATCCGCGAGATCGCCGAGGAGCACCGAGTTCCGGTGGTCGAGAACCCGCCGCTCGCCCGCGCCCTGCACGCGACCGTCGAGATCGACCAGCCGATCGCGGCGGAGCACTACAAGGCCGTAGCCGAGGTCATCAGCTACGTCATGCGCCTGCGCCGCGCGGTGGCGCGGCGGTAGGACCCGCTTTATGTCACGCGAAATCGGGGATGACGCGCCGAAAGCCTCGAAACCCTTGCGCCAATCGGGCAGGGTGAGGCACTGAGAAGCCCACGAATCGCGCGCAGCACGGCCTTTTCCGCTCGATGACAGCATCGCACCACGATCCCGAACGCGGCGAGGAGCGGCCGGTCTTCGACCGGACCGACCAGGCCGCGCGGGCCGGCGGCGTCGGCTGGGTGCTGACGGTCGCCGTCATCCTGGTCGCCGCGGCGGCGGGCCTGTTCTATCTCGGCAAGGACCAGTCGGAGCGCTACGTCTTTGTGCTTCTCGCCGTGCTCGCGACGGTCGGGACGTTTTGCCTGTTCGCGCTGGCCTCGGGGATTCTCCGCATCGGCGTGCGCGAGAGCGGCAACGCCATCATCAGGGCCATCGCCGACAACGCGGCCGACGCGATCGTCGTCACGGAGCCTGGCGGCCGCGTCATCTACGCCAACAGCGCCTATCTCGATCTGACCGGCACGTCCGACGCCAACGATGTGCGCCCGATCGAGCGCGCCTTCATCGGCAATCCCGACGTGTCCGAGGCGATCTACCGGCTGCTCAACGCGGCGCGCGAGGGCAAGCGGCTGCAGGAGGAAGTCCGCGTCGGCGGCGCGGCCGGCGAGATCGGCCGCTGGCTGCGGCTGCGGGTCCGTCCGCTCGGCGGCGAAGGCAGGCACGCCAGGGACACCGTGTGGTCCGTCGCCGACATCAGCCGCGAGCGCGAGCGGCACGAGAACGTCTTCCAGGAATTGCAGCACGCCGTCGATTATCTCGACCACGCGCCGGCCGGCTTCTTCTCCGTCGATGCGAGCGGCGCGGTGGTTTACCTCAACGCCACGCTGGCCGGCTGGCTCGACTATGACCTCGCCAGCGTCGGCTCAGGCGGATTGACGATCGACGACATCGTGGCCGGCGACGGCGCCGCGCTGCTCACTTCGCGTGCCGCCGGGCCGGGCGAGGTCAAGACCGACCGGATCGACCTCGATCTCAAGACGCGGACCGGCAAGCCGGTGCCGGTGCGTCTCGTTCACAAGGTCGCCTACGGCGCCGATGGCGAGCCGGGCGCCTCGCGCACCTTGGTGCTGCTGCACAGTCGCGACGAGAGCGGCGCGTCGACGCAGCGGGACGTCGATGTCCGGTTCATGCGGTTCTTCCACAACACGCCGATGGCGATTGCCACCGTCGACAAGACCGGCCGTGTCGCGCGGGAGAATCCGCGCTTCGCCAGCATGTTCGCCGGCCAGCTCGGAGAGCATCGCTCCATCCTCGGCGTCGTCGCCGAAGCCAATCGCGCCGCGCTCGAAGGCGCGATCCGCAAGGCCGCCGAAGGGCAGAGCGACATCGCGCCGGTCGAGGCCGCGCTCGCCGGAGCGGGAGAACGCTGGGCGACCTTTTTCGCGCTCGCGGTCGAGGAGGGCGACGGCGAGGCGGCGATCGTCTACGTGCTCGAGACGACGACGCAGCGTGCGCTCGAGACGCGGATCAACCAGCAGCAGAAGATGGAATCGGTCGGCCAGCTCGCCGGCGGCATCGCCCACGATTTCAACAACGTGCTCTCCGCCATCATGATGGCGACCGACTTCCTGCTCAACGCGCACAAGCCGACCGATCCGTCGTTCCAGGACATCATGCAAATCAAGCAGAACGCCAACCGGGCGGCGGCGCTGGTGCGCCAGCTCCTGGCGTTCTCGCGCAAGCAGACGCTGCGGCCGCAGGTGCTCGACCTGACCGAGACGCTGTCCGACATCGGCATGCTGCTGAAGCGGCTGATCGGCGAGAAGGTGACGCTCGACGTCCAGCACGGCCGCGATCTGTGGCCGGTGCTGGCCGACCTGTCCCAGTTCGAGCAGGTGGTCGTCAATCTTGCCGTTAACGCGCGCGACGCGATGCCCGATGGCGGGCGGCTCAGCCTGCGCACGGCCAATGTCGGCGCCGGCGACAGCGTGAAATACGCCTACAAGGGCATGCCGCAGGCCGACTACGTGCTGCTCGAAGTGACCGACAGCGGAACGGGAATCCCGGACACCATCATCGACAAGATTTTCGAGCCGTTCTTCTCGACCAAGGAGGTCGGCAAGGGAACGGGTCTCGGCCTCTCGACCGTCTATGGCATCGTCAAGCAGACCGGCGGCTTCATCTATGCGGACTCGGAGCCCGGCCGCACCACGTTCCGTATCTTCCTGCCGCGTTACGTTCCGGGCGAGCAGCCGGTCCGGCATCTGTCGAGCGCGGAAGCGCCGGCCATCGCCAACGCGCTCTCGGCGGCGGAGGAGGCCGCGCGCGCGGCCAATGCCGATCTTACCGGCCATGGCACCATCCTGCTGGTCGAGGACGAAGATGGGCTTCGCGCCTTGAATGCGCGCGGTCTGGCGTCGCGCGGCTATACCGTGCTCGAGGCGGCCAACGGCGTCGAAGCCGTCGCGCTGATGGATGAACACGGCGGCGGCATCGATCTCGTCGTATCGGATGTCGTGATGCCCGAGATGGACGGTCCTGCGCTGCTCAAGGAACTGCGGCGGCGCGATCCGCGCATCAAGTTCATCTTCGTGTCGGGCTACGCCGAAGACGCGTTCGCCAAGAGCGTGCCGGAAGGCAAGATGCCGGACTTTCTCGCCAAGCCGTTCACGCTCAAGCAACTCGTCGCCGCCGTGAAACAGGCGATGGCGTCATAGACGCCGAACGCCGCGGCTCTGTGCCGCGGCGTTCGCCGGCTGGCGCTACGGACAGACGCGCGTTCGATGCCAGTATCCGTCAGCTCCCTGAACGCGAGCCCAGTGGCAGCCGACGGTTGGCTGCACGTAGACCGTTCCCGCCGGAGCGGGTACGTAAGCGGGTGGGCCGTAGTAGCCGTCGGCATAGGCTGTGTTGGTGGCGGCCGCGCCGACTGCGACGCCGCCGACAACGCCGGCCGCGATCGCTGGCGCGACCCACCAGAACGCATGCGCGGGTCTTGGCGCTGCCGTTACGCCGATCGCCAGTGCGCCGGCGGCGACGATAGAAAGAATGGCCTTCTTGTTGATCACCATGATTGACCTCCGCTGTTCGCTGGATTGGCGATGCGAACGTCGGACCAATCGGCGGCAAAGACGAACGTTCCACTGCGCCTGTGGCGGCGCGGTGAAGATGCAAAGGCGTTTTATTGGCGAAGAAACCCGTCAGGCCGGTTCGGCAGCCGCGTCGGCGTCGGCAGGAGCGTCGGTAGGAGCGTCAGTCGGAGCGGCGGCTTCGACGACCGAGTCGGTTCCCGTCTCGCCGCTGTCCTCCGCGTTTCCGTCATCGTCGGGGATGATGCTCGGCACCTTGAAATCCTGCGGCCTGATGCCTTTCGGGTTTTCAAACTCGACGCCGATCTGATCGTGGCCGCGCCAGACGACATGGCAATAGCGCCGAGGCGCGCCGCGCTTGGACAGCAGCAGAACAAAGTCGACCGGAACGGCGTCGGCGTTCTCGGCACGCAGGCGTGCACCGGTCTCCGAGATATCGACGACGACGCAGCCCTGCAGCCCACCGTCTTCCGTTCCGAACCAGGCGTTGTATTTCATCTGCCGCCGGGTCTTCTTTCGTTGTTCGTGTGACATGGGAAAGGAAGTTGACCGGGGGTTAATGTCTGCCGGGGGTTAAGTTCTGCATTGTGCGGTTTTGTTGGGATATTAGTGACCGCTCATTACCAATTACTGAAGCCGATGAGGGCCATTGCGGCCGTGATATCCCCGTAACCATTGACGTTTTTGCGGTTTTTGGCTATCTGGCCGGTCGCAACCTGGTTTTCGGCCTTAACTTGCTGCCACGCTCCCGGTTTTGGGCTGCGCTCAAGTGAAATCCCCAAAACTGAGACAGTTGCCGTCCCTGAGAGCGAGGGGCGTCCAACAGAAGCGTGAAAGGAAAACCGATGGCTATCGGTACTGTGAAGTTCTTCAATACTCAAAAAGGCTACGGCTTCATTCGTCCGGACGATGGGTCCAAGGACGTGTTCGTTCATATCAGCGCCGTCGAGCGCGCCGGCATGCGCAGCCTGATGGAAGGCCAGAAAGTCAGCTACGACATCATCACCGAGCGCGGCAAGCAGGCCGCGGGCAATATCCAGTCGGCCTGATCGGCCGCGTGCGGAATTGCAACGAAACCCGGCGGCGACGCCGGGTTTTTTGTTGCCGCCGGATGACGGCATCACGCCACAGGAATAATACGCGAGGCTGCGGGTTAGAGTCTCGCAATCAGCCGCGGCAATCATGCCGCCGCAAAGGGGAGACGTCACCTATGTTCAAGCGCACAGTGCTGGCGCTGGCGGCCGCGATGCTTGCGCCCGGAGCGGGTGTCATGGCGCAGCAGGCTTCGATGACATTCTTTGTCACCAGTACCGGCCTCGGCAAGGGCGCCGATCTCGGCGGCCTCGCCGGCGCCGATGCGCATTGCCAGTCGCTCGCCAAGGCGGCGGGGGCCACGGCCGCCACATGGCACGCCTATCTCAGCACGCAGGGTGACGGCGCGGTGAACGCGCGCGATCGCATCGGCAAAGGGCCCTGGCAGAATGCCAAAGGCGTGGTCATTGCCAGAAGCGTCGACGACCTGCACAGCGCCAGCAACAATCTCACCAAGCAGACGGCGCTGTCCGAGAAAGGCGACGTCATCAACGGCTTCGGCGACAAGCCGAATCGCCACGACGCGCTGACCGGCTCGACGCCGGACGGCCGCGCCTTCCCGGCCGAGCAGGACAGGACTTGCAAGAACTGGACGAGCAGCACGCAGGGCTCCGCCATGCTCGGCCATATCGACCGGCACGGGCTCGACAACTCCGAGGCGGCGCAGTCGTGGAACTCGTCGCATCCCTCGCGCGGTCCGGATGGCGGCTGCTCGCAGGCCGATTTGCGCAGTACGGGAGGCGACGGCCTGTTCTACTGTTTCGCGGTGAACTGACCGGCTGGTCGGAGTGGCGCGTCGTTTTCGTTGATGGGACTGCGCGGAACTTTAATGCCGCGAAAACCCCTTGTTAACGATTTGACGACGAGCTGACGGTTTAATGACGGCACGACAGGCCGATTCCCGGCCGCAGGTCGGCCCGAATGTCCGAATTTGCCAACGTGATGCTGCTGGCCGGCGACGCCGTCATCTATTTCGCCGTGCTCAGCACGCTGCTGCGCTTCCGCCACCGGCTCGGCCTCGGCCCGTTCTTCTGCGCGCTCGGGGTGATGCACTTCCTCGAGACCTATCTCGCCAGCATCCTCTACGTCGATTTGCCGTTCGGCATCATCACCTCGCCAGGCTCGACGGTGCTGTTCACCGGCAAGCTGATGATGTTGCTGCTGCTCTACATGCGCGAAGACGCCAAGGTGGTGCGGCAGCCGATCTACGGTCTCCTGATCGGCAACGTGCTGCTGTTCGCGCTGGCCTTCGTGATGCGCCACCACTTCGTGGTGGATCTGGCGCAAGGGCGCGCCGCGGATTTCGGCTTCCTCGACGAGATGGGCTCGCTGATGGTGTGGGGCACCGCGGTGCTCTACTTCGACTGCCTACTCATCATCATTCTCTACGAGCAGTCGCGCGCGTGGCTCGGCGACCGCCTCTATGCGCGGGTGACGCTGGTTAGCGCGCTCGTCATGTCGTTTGACCAGTTCGCCTTCTTTGCCGGGCTTCACGTGCTGACCGGCGCGGGCTGGCCGGTGCTGATCGGCGGCTGGATCGCCAAGATGGGCGCTGTCGCGCTCTATAGCGTGATGGTCTGGGCCTATCTGCGGTACTGGGAGCCGAGCGCCGATCGCCGGCACGTGCCACATCTCGCCGACGTGTTCGAGACGCTGACCTATCGCGAACGCTACGAGGATCTGCTGGCGCGCACCGGGGTCGACGCGCTGACCGGCGCGCTCGACCGCGGCTTTCTCGAGAGCCGCGGCCGCGAGGCGATCGAGCAGGCGACAGCGCAGGATCGCCCGATCAGCCTGCTGCTGGTCGACGTCGATCATTTCAAGGACTTCAACGACCGTTTCGGCCACGCCGCCGGCGACGTTGCGCTCAAGCGCATCTGCCGCAACATCGGCGCGGCAATCCGCTCCAACGACTTGCTGTTCCGGTTCGGCGGCGAGGAGTTCGTCGTCATCGCCGAGGGCATCTCGCCGGAACAGGCGCTGGCGCTGGGTGAGCGCATCCGCCGGCGCATCGCCGCCGATGTCGACAATAACACCGGCAGCGTCACGGTCAGCATCGGCATCGCCAGCCGCGCCCATGACGCGCCGGACTACGACGCGGTATTCGCGGTCGCCGACCGCCGCCTCTATGAGGCCAAGGCGGCTGGACGAAACTGCACCGTCGGCGAGCGCAGCGCGTCCTCGACCGAGGCGCCGGTCCGCCTGATCCAGGCGGGCTGACTTTTCCGGGCCCCGTTTTGAACTTGCCGCCGGCCCCGCCGGTTGCTTGAGTTGGCGCTCTGGCAACTCGCGGGTCCAGCCATGCGTTACGAACTCTATTACTGGCCCGGCATTCAGGGCCGCGGCGAATTCGTGCGGTTGGCGCTGGAAGAGGCCGGCGCGAATTATGTTGATGCCGCGCGCGAGCGCGGCACCGGCGCGATGATGCGGATGATGGCGGGCGAGGGCGTGAAGACGCCGCCCTTCGCGCCGCCGTTCCTCAAGGCCGGCAAGCTCGTCATCGCGCAGGTCGCCAATATCCTGCTCTATCTCGGGCCGCGCCATGGCCTCGCGCCGAAGCCCGAGGCCGGGCGGCTGTGGGTGCATCAGCTCCAGTTGACGGTCACCGACTTCGTCAAGGAGATCCACGACACCCATCATCCGATCGCGTCGAGCCTCTATTACGAGGATCAGAAGCCGGAGGCGAAGCGCTTCACCGGGCACTATATCGAGGAGCGGGTGCCGAAATATCTCGGTTATTTCGAGACAGTGATCCGGACATCCGGCGGTCCGTTCCTGACCGGGCGGCGGCTCACTTATGCCGACCTGTCGATGTTCCAGCTCGTCGCCGGCTTGCGCTACGCGTTCCCGAAGGCGATGACGCGCATCGAGAAGAAGGTGCCGCGTCTTGTCGAGGTGCATGACCGCGTCGCCGCGCGGCCGAACATCAGGCGCTATCTCGAGTCCGAACGCCGCATTCCCTTCAACGAGAGCGGCATCTTCCGGCATTATCCGGAATTGGATGGTTAGATTCCCGGCTCTCGGTGGCGTTCGTCCGGAACGGCAGAACCTAGCCGTGCGCGTCGAGGCGCTTGCCGCCGATCTCGACCGGCTTGGCCGCGATCAGGCTGAAGGCGATGAGGCACGGCTCCGGCCCCTTGTTGATCCAGTCGTGGACGGTGCCGCGCTGCACCAGGCAGTCGCCGGCCTTGAGATGGACGATGACCCCGTCGTCGAGCACCATGTCGATCTCGCCGGAGATGACGACGCCGTAGTCGATCGAGTCGGTGCGGTGATTGCGCGGCGCGACGCCGGGATCGAACTTCACCACGCGGAACACCGTGCCGTTGTCGATCGAGGTGCCGATCGTGTTGCCGACCGGATCGGCGAAGCCGTCGTTGTCGACCGGAAAGCCGCCGGCGGTCGACCACAGCTCGATAAATTGCGCGCCGGGGCGGGCCTGCCTGATCGCGGTGCCGACCTCGTCGATCTTGACGACGGCCTTGCCGTTCTTGTCGTGGCCGGTGACGACGCGGCGGATGTTCAGGCTCATAGCGTGTCCTTTGGCATGTCCTTGCGTGGGATCGGGGAGAAGCCGCGAGGCGCGGCGGACGCGCGTCAGTCTAGCCCGGCGGATGAGGCGGTGCGCAAGAGCGCAACTAGCGCGACTTTCGCGCCTTCGAACGTCGCGCCGCGGCCGGTTTGCCCCCGTTCAGTTTCACGCCCGGTCTCCGCGCGGATTTGCGCGCCAGCGCGCGCTTCGCGGCGGCGTAGCGCTCGCGGGCCTTGCGCGCCTTGCGGCGGCGGCAGCGGCCGCACTTGCAGTTCGAGATGCCGATCACGTTGCGCAGGTAGTCCATGCCGTAGTGATAGGTGATCTCCTCGCCCGGCTTGATGCGGCGCAGCGCGCGGATGAAGATGCGCTTGCGGTAGATGATGGGTTCCGCGTTCGGGTTGCAGGAGTGGTTGAAGTAGCGCGCGACGTTGTATCGGGGCGTGCCGTCCACCGTCACCTTGCCGTTGACCTCGAACAAATAGCGGTTGCCGCGGTTTTCCATCTTCTCGGCGACGTCGTTGGGCACCCGCGGGCCCTTGTACTCCGCGATCCGGGTCTTCTTCTTGATCTCGCGGGTGGCGAACAGGCCGAAGCCGGTGGGCGACTTGGCGATGCGAAAAGGTCTGGTGGGCATGCGGAAAAAAGGCTGAGTCCGAACTGAAGGGTTGCGGATAATGGACAAGGTGCGTCGAAGTCAACCGGACTGTCCACACGCGGGCCGGCGTTGTCGCCTGCAGGCGGTGTAGAGAAAATCCATGTCACCCCGCCAGCGCGCCGTCGTCATCGTTGCCACCGTGGTCGCCTTCTTCGTCGGCGTCATTATCGCGCCGGCGCTGCGCGCAGCGGTCCAGACGCTGTGGCCGTTCTGATCGCTGCCTTGTTCCGGCCGCGTGATCGGGACCGGCGCACGCCTACACCCGGCGTCATTGCTACACTCGGCGTCATTGCCGGGCTTGAC
This sequence comes from Pseudolabrys sp., assembly GCA_029980465.1. GTDB lineage: Bacteria > Pseudomonadota > Alphaproteobacteria > Rhizobiales > Xanthobacteraceae > Pseudolabrys. Next base: position 289,779 of record JARYIJ010000001.1, on the reverse strand, counting down.
CCGGCGATCCATGAAGCATGTCCGCAAGTCCGGGCCTTGCGGCAGGTCCTCAGGAATGCCCGGATCAAGTCCGGGCACGGAGAGGGCGGCATCATTGGAACGGAAATTGGCTGGCGCGGTTAGTGCATCATGCCGACCGACGCCCCCGTACCCGTTCCTTCGCCTGGCCTCGTGCCCGAGAGCCAGCACTGGCGCGCCCGCGCCCGCGAGTGCCGGGCGCTCGCCGAACGCTCGCAGCTCGACTTCGCCCGCGAGCGTTTCCTCAGGGCCGCCGACGAGTGCGAGCGCAACGCGCTTGACGCGGCCGAGCGCGAGATCACCCGCGGCATTTCGCGCATCGGCGACCTGGTGCGCGACCTGCACCGGGCGGGGTGAAACTGAAGTCTCTCGGGGTAAGCTTGCCGCCGGTAAGACGGTAAGCTATCTTACTATCATGACCGTCCTATCGAAAAAGCCGACCCTCTTTTCCAAGGTTTCGGTAAAGAGCCAAACCGTCATTCCGCGCGCGGTGCGCGAGCGGCTCGACCTCAAGGCCGGTGATACGCTGCGTTACCGCCTTACGGACGAGGGAGTTCTGCTCGACAAGATGACGGCCGGCGAAGGCGACGATCCGTTCGCTGCATTCTCCGAATGGGCGGGAGAGGCCGACGAGAAGGCCTATGCCAAGCTCTAGCCGCGGAGCAGCCTCGCGGTTCGATCCCTTTGATGTCGTCGTCGTTCCGTTTCCCTATGCCGACCGGCTCGCCGAAAAGCGGCGGCCGGCGCTCGTTATTTCTAACCACAGGTTTGCCGCGTTGGGCGTCATCTGGGTTGCGATGGTGACGAGCGCGGCCAACGAGCCGTGGCCGGGCGACGTCACCATCACCGAGCTCAAGCGTGCCGGTTTGCCGGCGCCGTCCGTGGTGCGGTCCGCGAAGATCGCCTGCATCGATCCCGGCCGGATCGATCGACGCCTTGGTCGTCTCGACAAGACGGCAGCGCGCGCCGTTGCGCAACGATTGCGTGGGTTTCTGGGGACGCGGTGAACGTCGGAGGATACTTCCGAGGGGAAGGCGATTTATGAGCAACAGAACCGTTAAATACACGGCGGGTGACATCGGCCGTGTGCGCGTGATCGATGATTTTCTGCCGCCGCCGGACACGCTGGTGCCGCGCAAGCTTAATCCGCCTCATCCTGAGGAGGGCGCGAAGCGTCCGTCTCGAAGGATGGGGCGGCGGCCTCATGGTTCGAGACGCGCCGCTGCGCGGCGCTCCTCACCATGAGGCCGAGAAATGCGGCTACGCGGGATCGCCGTCAGCCACAAAGATATGTAACGAGAACGGTGCCTGATCCGCCATTGGATGTCGCGCTTTCTGACAAAGTGTCTCTAGGTTAGAACTACGATAGTACATGAAACAAGAGCCTCAGAATGAATGCCCCTGTCTCTAATCCCCTGCCGCCCTATAAGCACACGCCGCTGTTTCCACTCGGCAAGGACGAGACCACATATCGCAAGATCGACGTCGTGGGCGCGGACGGCAAGCCGCTCGCCAATGGCGGCGTGCGCGTCGAGAAGGTGGCGGGGCAGGAGATGATCGTGGTCGAGCGCGACGCGATGCGTACCTTGGCCGAGGCAGCGTTCAATGACATCAATCATTTGCTGCGGCCGGCGCACCTCAAGCAGTTGCGCGCGATCATCGACGACCCGCAGGCCACCGATAACGACAAGTTTGTCGCCTACGATCTGCTCAAGAACGCCAACATCGCGGCCGGCGGCGTGCTGCCGATGTGCCAGGACACCGGCACCGCGATCATCATGGGCAAGAAGGGCCGGCTCGTCTTCACCGATGGCTCCGACGAGGGCGCGCTCGCCGAGGGCGCGCGCGACTCGTACCTCAAGCGCAACCTGCGCTACTCGCAGCTCGCGCCGATCTCGATGTTCGAGGAGAAGAACACCAAATCGAACATGCCGGCTCAGGTCGAGATCTATGCCGAGGGTGACGACGCCTACAAATTCCTGTTCATCGCCAAAGGCGGTGGCTCGGCCAACAAGTCGTTCCTGTTCCAGGCGACACCGTCGATCCTGACGCACGACCGCATGCTGGCGTTCCTCAAGGAAAAGATCCTGACGCTCGGCACCGCCGCGTGCCCGCCATACCACCTCGCTATCGTCATCGGCGGCACCTCGGCTGAGCTGACGATGAAGACGGTCAAGCTCGCCTCGACCAAATATCTCGACACCTTGCCGACCACAGGCTCGGAGGACGGCCACGCCTTCCGCGATCTCGACATGGAGGCGGAGGTGCTGAAGATGACGCAGGCGACCGGCGTCGGCGCGCAATTCGGCGGCAAGTATTTCTGCCACGACGTGCGCGTCATCCGTCTGCCGCGCCACGGCGCGTCGCTGCCGATCGGGCTCGGCGTGTCATGCTCGGCCGACCGCCAGGCGCTCGGCAAGATCACGAAGGACGGCGTGTTCCTCGAGGAGCTCGAGCACAATCCAGTGCAGTACCTACCGGAGATCGATCAGGAGAAGATGAGTGGCGAGGTCGTCAAGGTCGACCTCAACAAGCCGATGAAGGACATCCTGGCGCAGCTCTCGCGCTATCCGGTGAAGACACGGCTGTCGCTAACCGGGCCGATGATCGTGGCGCGCGACATCGCGCACGCCAAGTTGCGCGAGCGGCTCGAGAGCGGGCAGGGGCTGCCCGATTATTTCAAGAACCACCCGGTCTATTACGCCGGTCCCGCCAAGACGCCGGCCGGCTACGCCTCCGGTTCGTTCGGGCCGACCACGGCGGGACGCATGGACTCCTATGTCGACCAGTTCCAGGCGGCCGGCGGCTCGATGATTTCGGTCGCCAAGGGCAACCGCTCGGCGCAGGTGCGCGACGCCTGCAAAAAACACGGCGGCTTCTATCTCGCCTCGATCGGCGGTTCGGCGGCGAACCTTGCCCAGCACGCCATCAAGAAGGTTGAGGTGCTCGAATATCCCGAGCTCGGCATGGAGGCGGTGTGGCGCATCGAGGTCGAGGACTTCCCGGCCTTCATCGTCATCGACGACAAGGGCAACGATTTCTTCAAGGAGCTCAACCTCGGTTAGCAGGTTGAAAAAGCCCGTTCCGTTATTTCGGGACGTACTGAAAGCGAACCCGGAAGCCGGCTTGTTATCGTCGTGTCGCTGGAGTCCGGATCGCCGCCCGAGACTGAACGCTCGCTGAATGGCCACCGGCGTCATTGGAAAAGATATTTTGCCGGAGTGCGCGCCGCCCCCATTGCATTGTCACATCGGCGGATGACAATCGCCGCGTTTCAGGCTCGCCCGGTTTGCGGGCGGGCAACGCAAGGCGGCCATGTGCGGCCGACAATGAGGGGATCACGATCATGATGAAGGGGTTTCTGGTTGCTGCCGCTTTTGCCGCAGCGGCCTTGTTCAATGTGAGCGCGCAGGCCGTCCCGACATCGGCCCAGCCGGCGGCTTCGGTCGGCGGAGAGGCGATGCAGGTTGCCGGGGGGTGTGGTCGTGGTTTCCATCACGGGCCGCACGGCCATTGCGTCCGTAACGTGTCTCCGTCCTGGCCGTGTTGGTGGACTCGGGGTCCGTACGGCCACTGGCACCTGGTCTGCCACTGATCCAGAATCGTTACGGATTTGTAATGAAAGCGGGCGCCGAGCGGCGCCCGCTACTTTTTTGAGGACAAAGCAGGGATCAGCTCGAAAAGGGCTCTACCGACTGCCGGTTGTGGATATTCCGCGATAGTCAGCGCCAATCGCCGGGCAACGACGGCCTCGGATGGACCGTGGCAAGGCTCCTGCGTCTGCGACGAAAGTGTAATGCGTCTCACGCGATTGCGCGTTCCGCTTTGTAATCATCACACATAAAGTGTGACCCATAACGTTCGCCCCGGCGCGGACGATAAAAAACATAGCAGGAGGAAGCGCCAACTTATTCGCCACGGCACAATTCCGTCCGCGCCTGCCTGCGTGACGCGGAGGGGCATGTCCCGTTCAAGCAACGAGAGTCGCAGGGGGCGGCTCGAAACAATCCCACAGGGAGGATTTCTGAGATGACATCTTCGAACGACAAATCCGACAACAATGGCCTCTCGCGCCGCCGCGTTCTGCAGGCCGGCGCCGGCCTCATGGGTTCGTCGATGCTTATGCCGGGCTTTATGGTCCCGGTGTTCGCTGCCGACAAGCCGCCGATCGGCACCTGGCCGGCCGGCTCGCAGGGCGACACGGTCAATGTCGCCGCCGCTGTTCCGCGCACCGGCACTTACGCGGTGCAGGGCGAAGACGAGCTCAAGGGCTGGCAACTGGCCGTTGAGCACATCAACAACGGCGACCCGCTGATGAAGAAGATCGCGCCGAAGGTCACCAAGGGCTTGCTCGGCAAGAAGGTGAACCTGCTCGTTGCCGACTCCGGTGCCAAGCCGAACCAGGCGGTGCAGGAGATCCAGACCTTCATCAACCAGAACAAGATCATCCTGATGACCGGCTCGACCTCGTCGGCGGTCGCGGTGGCGCTCAACAAGTTCGCGCAGCGCGAGAAGGTGCTTTACGTCACCGGCATCTCCGGCTCGAACGACACCACCGGCAAGGACTGCGTGCGCTACGGCTTCCGCCAGAACTTCTACGGCGAGACCGCGGCCAACGCGATCGGCCCGGTGCTGGTGAAGAATTTCGGCAAGAACAGGAAAGCGGCGTTCATGACGCCGGACTATACCTACGGCCACACCGTCACCAAGTCGGTGAGCGACTATCTCATCCAGAACGCCGGCTGGACCATGGTGACGAACCAGGTGTCGCCGCTCGGCACCCAGGACTTCTCGCAGTACCTGACTAACATCGCCAACTCCGGCGCCGAGTTCATCGTCAACGTGAACTGGGGTCGCGACGCGGTGCTGTCGACACAGCAGGCCAAGCAGTTCGGCCTCATCCCGAAGATGAAGCTGGTCATTCCGTACCAGATCCCGTTCCTCGCCAAGGAAGTGGGTCCGGAGCTCACCGAAGGCGTCTACGCGGCCACCGACTTCTGGTGGACGCTCGAGGACAAGTATCCGCTCGCGAAAATGTTCGTCGAGTCGTTCAACAAGAAGTTCGGCTATCGGCCGGAATGGGGCGCCAACAACTCCTATATGTCGTTCGCGATCTGGGCGCGCATGGTGTCGGAGGCGGGCAGCTTCTATCCGCCGGACGTCATCAAGCAGTACGAGAAAGGCGAGACCTTCGACTCGACGGTCGGCGAGGTCCACTTCCGTCCCGAAGACCACCAGCTGGTTCGCCCGGTCATCATCGTGCGCGGCAAGGCGCCGAAGGACATGAGGAACAAGGAGGATTACTGGGAGGTCCTCGAGGTCGTCCCGGGCGCGCCGCTCATGCAGAAGCCGGATGCGTTCGGTTGCAAGCTCGGCGACTACACCTGATCTTGCCTGTTCCCCGCACGCGGTGCATCACGGAGTGGTGCATCGCAGGTGCGGGGTTCCGGTTTCCGGCAATCAATCGGGGTCCCGGGTCGGCGGCGCATCATCAAGTGATGCTGCGCTGCGCCCGGGACACGCCGCTTAATTCGAGACTCGACAAGTGATCAACTGGGGCAATTTCATCTCGCAATGCTTCAACGGGCTCGTGCTGGGCGCGCTGCTGGCATTGATCTCGTCGGGCCTGACCATCATCTACGGCACCCTGGGCGTGCTCAACCTCGCGCACGGCGCGATGTTCATGCTCGGCGGCTACGCCGGCTGGGTCGCCTACACCTATACCGGCTCGTTCATCGCCGCGGTGATCGCCGGGTCGCTGTTCGTTATGCTGGTCGGCGTCGTGGTGGAGCGGGTGATCATCCGCTATTTCTACGCCCGGCCGCACGAAGACCAGCTTCTGGTCACCTTCGGCCTCGGCATCGTGTTCGTCGAGGCGGTGCGCTTCTTCTTCGGCAGCCTGTCGAAAGCCGTGCCGCCGCCGCCGTCCCTGGTCGGCATCACCAACCTCGGCTTCATGTTCTATCCGACCTACCGCATCGCGCTGCTCGGCATCGTCGCCATCGCGCTGCTCGCCCTTTACTTCGTGCTGTATCGCACGCGCATCGGCATGATCGTGCGCGCCGGCATCGAGGACTCGGTGATGGTCGATTCGCTCGGCATCGACGTCTACAAGGTGTTCATGCTGGTGTTCGGCATAGGCGCCATGGCGGCGGGCTTTGCCGGCATCGTCAACGCGCCGGTCGTGTCGATCGCGCCGGACGTCGGGGAGGCGATCCTGGTGCAGACCTTCGTGGTGGTCGTGATCGGCGGCGTCGGCTCGTTTCCCGGCGCCGTTCTGGGCGGCCTGATCGCCGGCGAGATCATCAGCATCACCTCCATGTTCAACCCCGGTTACGCTTACGTGATGCTGTTCGTGGCGATGACCCTCGTGCTGGTGCTGCGTCCGTACGGATTGCTCGGCACCGCCGGCCGCGAATGAGCACGGGTGCCCGATGCTGAAGCAACGCCCTTTTCTGGTTGAAGCGCTCACGGCCATCGGCCTGATCGCCGTGCCGTTCGTCCTGCCGCATCTCGGCTTCTCGCCGACCACGATCAACCGCATCCTGATCTGGGGCCTGTTCGGCATCGGCTTCGACCTCCTGTTCGGTTACACCGGCCTTCTGTCATTCGGCCAATCCGCCTTCTTCGGCACCGGCGGCATGTTTGCCGCCTATCTGCTGACCCAGACGTCGATGTTCTCGTCCTATGTGATGGCCTCGATCGTGCTCGGCACCGTCGTCGCCGCCGTCGTCGGCTATCTGGTCGGGCTGATCGCGTTGAAGCGGACCGGCATCTATTTCGCGATGATCACCGTGGCCATCGCCGAGGTGTTCTTTTTCGTCGAGTTCAATCCGCTGTCGGCCTTCACCGGCGGCGAGAACGGCCTGCCGGGCGTGCCGCAACCGAGCTTCGACCTCGGCTTCACGACGCTGAAGTTCGATACCGACTGGTCGATGTATACCTTTTTCGCGTTCTGGTATTTCATCGGCCTCGTGATTGCGCTGCGCATCGTGCGCTCGCCGGTCGGCGCGATCCTGTCCGCGATCCGCGACAACCCGCTGCGCGCCCAGGCCTTGGGCCACAACATCCACGGCTACAAGCTCACCGCTTTCGTGGTTGCCGCCGCCTATGCCGGGTTCGCCGGCGGCCTGCTCGGCGTCATGCAAGGCTTTATGCCGCCTGACGCCTTCATGTTCGACACGTCCGGCCAGCTTGTGATGCAGACCGCCATCGGCGGCGCCGGCACGCTGTTCGGCCCCCTGATCGGCGCGACCGTCTGGCTCTATTTGTCGGACTTCTTCCAGAACACGTTGCATCTCGGCGCGACATGGAAGCTGGTGCTCGGCGTGGTGTTCGTGCTGCTCGTGGTGTTCCTGCGCCGCGGCATCGTCGGCGCCATCGTCGATCTCTACGCGCTGGCGAAGCGGGGCAAGGAATCCGAGCCGGCGAAAGAAGTCGCGCCCGCCGCAGCATCGCCGCAGGTTGTGCATCTTCCGCCGTCCGAGATGATGCCGGCCAAGCACCGGCCGTCCGACCACAGCGCCGGCCCGATCCTGCGGGCGACCGGCCTGACCAAGCGCTACGGCGGCCTGCTCGCCAACAGCGATATCGACTTCACGGTCAACCACGGCGAGCTGCGCGGCATCATCGGGCCGAACGGTGCCGGCAAGAGCACCTTCTTCAAGATGCTGACCTGCGAGGTTCAGCCGACCGCCGGCCAGATCGTGTTCGAGGGCAAGGACATCACCGGCATGAGCGTGACCGATGTCTGCCAGCTCGGCCTGACCAAGAGCTACCAGATCAACCAGTTGTTCAACCGGCTGACGGTGCGGCAGAACCTGATGATCGCCGCGCTCGGCGAGATCCGCGGCAAGCTCAAGCTCGACCTGTTCCGCAATCCCAGGAACATCCCCGGGCTACAGGAACAGGTGGAACGGACCGCCGAGCTCGTGAACCTGACGGCGCGGCTGAATACGCCCGTCGCGCAACTGGCCTATGGCGAGAAACGCCGCCTCGAGATCGGCCTGGCGCTGGCGACGTCGCCGAGCCTGCTGCTGCTCGACGAACCGCTCGCCGGCATGAGCCCGAGCGAGCGCGTTGAGACGGTGGCGCTGCTCAAGTCGATCGCCAAGGGCCGCACCATGATCGTCATCGATCACGACATGGATTCGCTGTTCGAGATGGTCGGCGAGGTCACCGTGCTGCAGGAGGGCCGCGTGCTGGTCGAAGGCACGCCCGACGAGATCAAGAGCAACGCCAAGGTGCAGGAAGCCTACCTCGGCGGCATGCACAGCGAGGCCGCCGAATGAGCCTGCTCGAAGTCAACGGCCTCAACAGCTATTACGGCGACAGCCACATCCTGTTCGACGTGGGACTGCGCGTCGAGAAGAACGAAGTGGTGGCGCTGCTCGGCCGCAACGGCGCCGGCAAGAGCACGACGCTCAAGAGCCTGATGGGCGTCGTCACGCCCCGCGCCGGCAGCGTCAAGCTCGACGGCGTCGAGCTCGCCGGACAGAAGGCGCACAGCATCGCGCGGCTCGGCATGCAGCTTGTCCATGAGGACCGCCGCATCTTCGGCAGCCTCAACGTCGAGGAAAACATCATCCTTGCCGGGCTCACCGCCGACAACAAATGGCCGCTCGACCGCATCTACGCGATGTTTCCGCGGCTCAGGGAGCGGCGCACCAGCCGCGGCACCGATTTGTCCGGCGGCGAGCAGCAGATGCTGGCCATCGCGCGCGCGCTCGTTCGCGATCCCAAGATCATCCTGCTTGACGAGCCGTTCGAGGGTCTCGCGCCCGTCATCGTGCAGGACCTGATGAAGGCGTGCCGGCAACTGGCCGAATCCGGCCAGACCATCGTGCTGGTCGAGCAGAACCTGGCGGCGACCTTGGCGCTGGCCCGGCGCGTCTACATCATCAACAACGGCCATATCGCGCACGAAGGCCCGGCGTCCGAGCTCAAGGCCCAGCCGGGCCTGCTGCAGCGCTATCTCGGCGTCTGACGGCATCGCGACCGTCTGGTCAGTCTTGAGTGTCCGGCGCGCTTTTAATGGCGCTTTTATTTCGGGCGCGCCTTCCGAACAGCGAGAGTCTGTGCTCGACCGGGCGGGAGCGGATGGACGACAACGCAAAGCGCGCCTTGAAGCTGAAATTGCTGGGCATCGTGATCGGAATCGTCATCGTGGTTCCGATCGTGGCATGGAAGCTGGGGCTGCTTTAACGGCTCTGCATGGCGCTCGCCTCGATGAAGGTGCGCATCTGGCAGCCGATCTTCCGGCTGCGCGCATCGGGAGACAGGCATTGCCGCAGCATGGCCTGATTGGCCATGTACCGGGCTCGCGAACTTTGGATCTCGCTGGCTCGTAGCGCAGCGTTGATTATTTCGATTTTTCGCCTGGCACGCGCCAGAGCTGGAAGCCGACAACCTTCACCGCCGACTCGATCTTCATCCGGGAAAGATTGTGCGGCGGCTGTCGTCCGGACTCGACGACACCGTCGGATACCCAGGGTTCGAATTGCTTCGGCAAAGACTTGCCTTCGGCATCGCCGGAAAAAGCGCGAAGACCGGTCTCCTGTGATCTGAAGATGTAAAGACGCATGAGCTATGCCCTCGTTGTGTGGCGGCGCGCGGCGATCGGCTTGCCGTTCGCATCGAGTTTCTTGCGCGGTGGGGCAATAATGCCTTCGCGGATTGCAGCCTTCCGGGCCATCTTGCGCGCACGCCGGACGGCTTCGCCTTTTTCGCGGGCGGTCTGTTCCGATGGTTTTTCATAGAAGCGGCGCTTCTTGAGCTCGCGGAAGATTCCTTCTCGCTGCATCCTCTTTTTGAGAACACGAAGCGCCTGATCGACATTGTTGTCGCGCACAAAGACTCTCATTTTCTCCTTAATCGGTCCGGCTCATGTCCGAGCGAACCACGAATTCGAGTTCGAAATAAAACGAGCCGAAGATCGGCGTCGCCGTCCGGTTCTGAGGTGCCGTCCCCTGCGCGTCCTTGCTTGCGAGGGGCATCTGTCGCGTGGCGGACTATGTCTTTGCCGTGATGGGCTCGTCCCACGCAATCAACCCGGTCCGCGGCTTGATCGCTGCCGAGTCCGGTGCTCGACCCAGTCTTTCCCGCAACCGGTAAAAACGCGTGAGCGGATCACCGGGCTTCAGCCATGCGGCGAGGAAAGCGGCCTTTGCTTCCTCGAAAGTTGCCGCATGACCGTGATCGCCGAGTTCGTTGGGCATCCGTGAATTGCCCCACGACCATTGTCCGTTCGAAGACGCCGTGTCGCGCATGATGTGGCCGACCTGGTGGCCACGGTAGATCACATCGTAGCTGTCTTGAACGGCGCAGCCCGCGACGACGGGGCATCTCAGCGAGAGTTCGGCGTCCATGACTGCAAGCGGACATGATCCGCGTCCCAAGTCAATTGAAATCGCGCCGTAACGCAACGACGATACGGCCGCAACGCCGGTGCAGGACGATCGCTGTCGTCCGCACCTTGCAAATTCATCGCACAGAGCGTATGTACGCCCATCGATTTTCGGCCGAATGACTTGGCCTCGCCGCGTTTCTTTGCGCGCCTTGACTGACGAAATTCTCCTTAATTCGAGCTAAATGGCACTGCTTTGGTAGTGTGAATTCAATTTCGTTATGAAAAAGGCCAGTTATGCCACAAGGCACCGTGAAGTGGTTCAATACCCAAAAGGGTTTCGGTTTCATTCAGCCGGATGACGGCAGCAAGGATGTGTTCGTTCACATCAGCGCCGTTGAACGTGCGGGAATGTCGAACCTGAACGAAGGCCAAAAGATTGCCTTCGATGTCGTCGACAACCGGAAAACCGGCAAGGCGTCGGCCGAGAACTTGCGCGCCGCGTAAGCGCGCCATCTGACAGCCGGATTACCTCGACCACGGATGTACTGGCGGGGTTATTGGGTTGGTGCCCTGCGTCTGCATGCCGGACGCGGGGCCTTTGTGTTGTTTTCGTCAATCGATCAACATGAGGTATGATGACGAAGAAGCCGAATCCCGAAGACAGGGCGACGCGCCTTGCCTGGCAAGCCGCTGACGGAAAAGCCGCGATGAGGGAATATCAAGCCCGATCGGAGCGTCTGGCCCGGAATACGGAACGGCTGCGCGCCGAACGGCTTGCGCGCGAATCCGCGCAAGTCGACTCGAAGCCGAAGCGATCCAGGTCAAGATCGGCCGGATCCTGATGGGTTGTGTCGCTTGACATGGATCCCGGCAGGAGCCCTTGAGCAAAGGTGGTTCAGTTGGCCATTCAAGCGAACCTAGCGCGGCGCTTCCAGCTCATTCTGATCAAGCCATCGCACTACGACGATGACGGGTACGTCATCCGTTGGTGGCGGGCAATGATTCCGTCAAATTCACTGGCGGCGGTCTATGGGATCGCGGCTGACTGCGCAAACCGTCGCGTGCTGGGCGCCGATGTCGAAATCGACATTACCGTCATCGACGAAACGAATACCTATGTGGATTTTCAGGCGCTGCTCGACCGGTTGAAGCGCCATGCGAACTTCGGGCTGGTTGGGCTTGTTGGCGTTCAGTCCAATCAATATCCACGCGCGCTCGATATCGCGCGGCCCTTCCGGGCAGCGAATATTCCCGTGATCATTGGCGGCTTTCACGTTTCGGGGTGTCTGTCCATGCTGGACGGGCATGCCGTCGGCCTGGATGCTTGCCGCGACATGGGGATCTCGATGTTCGCGGGAGAGGCCGAGGGACGCTTCGACCAGGTCTTGATCGACGCCGCGGCGCGAAGGCTCGCGCCGCTCTATGACTTCATGAAGGATTTGCCCGGCATGGAAGGGACGCCGGCGCCTTTCCTGCCGAAGCAGTACGTCGAAAGGACGCTGGGCCTGAGTTCAAGCTTCGACGCGGGGCGCGGTTGCCCCTATCAGTGCTCGTTTTGCACCATCATCAACGTCCAGGGACGGCAATCGCGTTATCGCAGCCCGGACGACGTGGAGGCCTTGGTTCGCCTCAACTGGGCGCAAGGCATCCACAAGTTTTTTATCACGGACGACAACTTTGCGCGTAACCGGGAGTGGGAGGCGATCTTCGATCGCCTGATAGAGCTCCGGGAGCGCGATAAAATTCCCCTCGGCCTGATGATACAGGTCGACACGCTGTGCCATAAAATTCCGAATTTCATCGAGAAAGCGAAACGCGCCGGCGTCACGCGCGTCTTCATCGGGCTCGAGAATATCAATCCGGACAATCTCGCCGCCGCAAAGAAGCGGCAGAACAAGATTACCGAATACAGGCGGATGCTTCTGGCCTGGAAGGCCCAGGGCATCATCACGCTGGCCGGCTATATCCTCGGATTCCCGTCGGACACGCCGGAAACCATTCGGCGCGATATCGCCATCATCCAGAAAGAGCTGCCGCTCGACGTCATCGAATTCTTTTGCCTGACGCCGCTGCCCGGGTCCGAAGACCATCAGAGTCTCTGGAAAAAGGGTGCCGCGATGGAGGCGGACCTCAACCGCTACGACGTCGAGCACGTCTGTGCCGCACATCCGCTGATGACGAAGGCACAGTGGGAGGCGATCTATCGCGAAGCGTGGTCGGCTTATTACACGCCAGGACATATGGAGACGCTGCTGCGGCGCGCCGTCGCCAGCGGCTTGCCGGTCAACAGTTTGATCAAGATCCTGGTCAATTTCGCCACGACAGTCGAGCTGGAACACGTCCATCCGCTGCAAAGCGGAATCCTGCGGATGAAGCGGCGCTCCGAGCGGCGGCCAAGCATGCCGAGGGAATGGGCCTTATTGTTCTGGACGCGGCTGGCAGGCGAGACGGTTGCCAAACACCTTGCGATCGTGGCGATGATGGCGCGGTTGTTCGCCCTCAAAATCTCGATCGGGCAGGGCGCGCGTGCCCGCGGTTATCGCGACACGGCGCTGACACCCGTGCGCGAGAGCGATGATACTGAACTCGACCTTCTGACGAAGACGGCTGGCGCCCGGGAGTCGGTGGCGCACGTGAAGAAGATTGCCGAGTTGACGGCGCACGGCGACCAAAGCGTCGTCCGGTGAAGAGATCGCCTGCGATCAAAGCCCGGTGGCGAAGCGCGCCATCACCACGATGATGGCGACCTGGAAGCAGCCCTGCACGGCGGTGGCCTTGACATAGGTGCGCATCCAGCGGCCGATCTTCTCGCCGTCCGGCTGCGGCTTCTGCATCTCGAAATAGATGCGCAGGTTGGTCGGCAACAGGTAGCCGAGGCCCTGCACGGTGAGCACCGTGATGATCGCGAGCGCCGCGATCACCCAGTAGAAGCCCGGGTAGCCGAGATCGAGGAAGCCGAGCCGCTGGGCGAGGAACCAGCCGGCGGTCGAGGTGACGATCGACAAGGTCGGCATCAGCACCGTCATGCGCGGGATGATGCCCGCGATCCAGGCCCGCCGCATCTCGAAGGGCAGGGTGCGGATCAGCGGGCCGATCACGAAGCCCATGAACAGGTCGATGCCGGTCCACAGCGTGCCGCTCATCACGTGCAGCCAGTTGAGGAACCACAGGCTGGGCGACAGGATCGCGATCACCATCACGCCGAGCGCCACCGCCGCGGCGGCGAAATAGGCGGGGCGGATCGGCGAGGCGGCTCGCGCCAGCGGCAACAGGTCGGTCGTGGCCCGGTCGGTCATGCCTCCATTATACGGAGCCGCGGCGCCGGCCGCATCCGCGCGCCGTCACTTCTCCCCGCCGAGCGGCTTGATCTCCTTGTCGCGGTAGAAGGTGCGGTGGCCGCAATGCGGGCAGGCTAGCGAGAATTCCTCGGCGAGGCGGTCGGTGTGATCGAGCTTGATCGGCTGTTTGCAGCGCTTGCAAACAACGCCGTTGGTCGGACCGGACATCGGCATGACAATGATCCGCAATTCGATTGTCGCCCGAACCAGGCGTCAATGTAGCAGGGCGGACCGGGGCCGGTCCCATCACTTTTTTGCATCAAGCCGGCCGGCTCGCGGTCCGTGCCCGGCGATAACGGTGCGAAAAAAGCCGAATTGTCCTTGCTTTTTGACGAGACTTCGCCGCTCCGGCGTGGTTTATCGGCGGGACGATGTCGCCAGCCGCAACGGGGCCCTGCCATGCCGCTGATCAATGAACCGACCGCCGCCGAGCAGGCCGGCGCCTATGTCGGCATTATCTTTTCCGCCCTGTGCTATCTGGCGGTCGTCGCCATTCTGATCGCGCAGTTCGCCTAAGTTCCGCCGGTTACAGGAACTAGATGAAGCGAGCCTTTGGCGCGCTTTGAAACGAAGCCGCTGCCAAATCCAAATCAGCCCACTAAGGTCAAAACAGGCCAGTACCCATATCTCCAAAAAGAACATATTGCGAACATAGAACAAATAGAGTACATTGTCTTTGTCGTCGATTCCGGCCCGGCCGGGGCCCGCCGAGGTTTGTTGCAACGTCGAATCCCGCCATAAGGAGCGCTACATGAGTCAGCCTGCTTTGCGTGTCGTTGAAGGATCAACCATGGACAAGTCGAAGGCCCTGTCGGCGGCGCTCTCCCAGATCGAGCGGCAGTTCGGCAAGGGCTCGGTCATGCGGCTCGGCAAGAACGACAAGACGATGGAGGTGGAAGCCATCTCCACCGGGTCGCTCGGTCTCGACATCGCGCTCGGCGTCGGCGGCCTGCCGCGCGGCCGGGTTGTCGAGATTTACGGGCCGGAGTCGTCCGGCAAGACGACGCTCGCGCTCCACACCATTGCCGAGGCGCAGAAGAAGGGCGGCATTTGCGCCTTCGTTGACGCCGAGCACGCGCTCGATCCGGTCTATGCCCGCAAGCTCGGCGTCAATGTCGACGATCTTCTGATCTCGCAGCCGGACGCCGGCGAGCAGGCGCTCGAAATCGCCGACACTTTGGTGCGCTCCGGGGCGATTGACGTGCTGGTCGTCGATTCGGTGGCGGCACTGGTGCCGCGCTCCGAGCTCGAAGGCGAGATGGGCGACGTGCAGCCCGGCAGCCAGGCGCGCCTGATGAGCCAGGCGCTGCGCAAGCTGACCGCCTCGATCAACAAGTCGCGGACCATGGTGATCTTCATCAACCAGATCCGCATGAAGATCGGCGTGATGTACGGCTCGCCGGAGACGACGTCGGGCGGCAACGCGCTCAAGTTCTATGCTTCGGTGCGCCTCGACATCCGCCGCATCGGCGCGATCAAGGAGCGCGACGAAGTGGTCGGCAACCAGACCCGCGTCAAGGTGGTCAAGAACAAGCTGGCGCCGCCGTTCAAGCAGGTCGAGTTCGACATCATGTACGGCGAGGGCGTGTCGAAGACCGGCGAATTGCTCGACTTCGGCGTCAAGGCCGGCGTGGTCGAAAAGTCCGGCGCCTGGTTCTCCTACGACAGTCAGCGCATCGGCCAGGGCCGCGAGAACGCCAAGCAGTTTCTCAAGGACAACCCGGACGTCGCCGCCAAGATCGAAGCGTCCGTCCGGCAGAATGCCGGACTGATCGAGGAAGCGATCCTCACCGGCGAGAAGGAAACCGACTCGGATGACGACGAGGCAGCCGAGGCCTGACCGGTGAACGGGCGGCGTCAGCGCTTCTTTCTCAAGGATACGATCACCGGAGAAAGCCGGGACGTCGTCACTGTGTCGGACGGAACCGAGCAGGACGCACGCGACCTGCTCGGCGGAAGCTGGACCGATCGCCGCCGCGTGGTCTGTCACGGACCCAGCCCGATCGAAACGGCCGACTAGTTCGAGCATTACCCAAGTCGATTACCCAAGTCGCGCGTATCGCCCCCGTCGGCACCCGGCTGCGTAAAGCGGCCGCCACCGAGGACGGGGGCGATGTGCGTTTGGGGTGGACGACAGCGGTCCTCTTCAGGGTGCCGGTATCGAGCCGGAACAACCGGTGACGCTCGCGGCGCGGGGTCCGGCTGCGGCCCTTTCTGGACTTACCCAGCCCCCGTCGCTACATAGAAGCCCAAGAAATATCAGGTTCGGCGGGGATTTAGCCCCAGTCGGCGTCATGGCGGGCGTGGGGGCGGGCAGTAGCGTGCCAAGAAACGTATCATGAGCGGCGTCAACGACATCCGGTCGCATTTCATCGACTATTTCGCCAGGAACGGCCATCAGCCGGTGGCGTCGTCGCCTTTGGTGCCGCGCAACGATCCCAGCCTGATGTTCACCAATGCCGGCATGGTGCAGTTCAAGAACGTCTTCACCGGCCTCGAGAAACGGCCCTATTCGCGGGCGGTGACGGCGCAGAAATGCGTGCGCGCCGGCGGCAAGCACAACGACCTCGACAATGTCGGCTACACCGCGCGGCATCACACCTTCTTCGAGATGCTGGGCAACTTCTCGTTCGGCGACTACTTCAAGGACGTCGCGATCGAACTCGCCTGGAATCTCGTCACCAAGGAGTTTGGCCTGCCGGCCGAGAGGCTGATGGCGACCGTCTACGTCGATGACGACGTCGCCTTCAACCTGTGGAAGAAGATCGCCGGCCTGCCGGACCACAAGATCGTGCGCATCGCCGGCAGCGACAATTTCTGGGCGATGGGCGACACCGGCCCGTGCGGCCCCTGCTCGGAAATCTTCTACGATCACGGCGCGCATATTCCGGGCGGTCCGCCCGGCTCGCCGGATGCCGACGGCGACCGCTTCATCGAGATCTGGAATCTCGTCTTCATGCAGTTCGAGCAGCAGGACGGCGGCAGGCGCATCGACCTGCCGCGGCCCTCGATCGACACCGGCATGGGTCTCGAGCGCATTGCCGCCGTGCTGCAGGGCACGCACGACAACTACGCAATTGACCTGTTCCGCGCCCTGATCGGCGCCATCGCCGAGCTGACCAAGGTGCCGGCCGACGGCCCGCAGAAGGCGTCGCACCGCGTCATCGCCGATCACCTGCGCGCCTCGGCGTTCCTGATCGCCGACGGCGTGCTGCCGTCGAACGAGGGGCGCGGCTACGTACTCCGCCGCATCATGCGGCGCGGCATGCGCCACGCCGAATTGCTCGGCGCCCGGGAGCCGCTGATGTGGCGGCTCGTGCCGGTGCTGGTGCGCGAGATGGGGCAGGCCTATCCCGAGCTCGTGCGCGCCGAAGCGCTGATCACCGAGACGCTGAAGCTCGAGGAAACCCGCTTCCGCAAGACCTTGGCGCGCGGCCTCTCGATCCTGGACGACGCCTCGAAGTCGCTCAAGACGGGTGACATGTTCGACGGCGAGACCGCCTTCACGCTCTACGATACCTACGGCTTCCCGCTCGACCTGACGCAGGACGCGCTCAAGTCGCGCGGCATCTCGGTCGACCTGTCCGCGTTCGAGGATGCGATGGAGCGCCAGCGCGAAAAGGCGCGGGCATCGTGGTCGGGCTCGGGCGAGGCGGCGACCGACGCCGTCTGGTTCGCGCTGCGCGATAAGGTCGGCGCCACCGAATTCCTCGGCTATGAGACCGAAACCGCGGAAGGCGTGGTCACCGCGCTGGTGAAGGGCGGCCAGCCGGTTCAGGAGCTCAAGGCCGGCGATATCGGCGAGATCGTGCTCAACCAGACGCCGTTCTACGGCGAGAGCGGCGGTCAGGTCGGCGACACCGGCGAGATGCGCCGCGACGGCGTCTCGCTCGAGGTCACCGATACCCACAAGAAGGCGGGCGACGTGTTCGCCCATGCCGTCAAGGTCGTCAAAGGCTCGGTGGCGGTCGGCGATCCGCTTCTCCTCGACGTCGACCACGGGCGCCGCGGCGCCATCCGCAGCAACCATTCGGCGACGCATCTGCTTCACGAGGCGCTGCGTCAGGTGCTCGGCGACCATGTCGCGCAGAAGGGCTCGCTGGTGTCGCCCGAGCGGCTGCGCTTCGACATTTCGCATCCCAAGCCGATCACGGCGGACGAGCTGGAACGCGTCGAGGACATCGCCAACGACATCGTGCTGCAGAACGCGCCGGTCACGACACGCCTGATGGCGGTCGACGACGCCATCGCGTCGGGCGCCCGGGCGCTGTTCGGCGAGAAATACGGCGACGAGGTTCGCGTCGTGTCGATGGGCGAGCCGTCGTCCGGCTCTTTGGGCAATACAATGGGTTGGTCGGTTGAACTGTGCGGCGGCACCCATGTGCGGCGCACCGGCGACATCGGCCTTGTCTCGATCGTCGGCGAGAGCGGCGTCGCCGCCGGCGTGCGCCGCATCGAAGCGCTGACCGGCCGGGCGGCGCGCAAGAGCGCGCACAAGCAGGTCGAGCTTGCCAAGTCGGTGGCGGCCGAGCTCAAGACGCCGCTCGACGAGCTGCCGGCGCGCGTGTCGGCGCTGGTCGACGAGCGCAGGAAGCTCGAGCGCGACCTTTCCGACGCCCGGCGCAAGCTGGCGATGGGCGGCGGCGGCAAGGCCGATGGCGCCGAGGCGGTGCGTGACGTCGCCGGCGTCAAGCTGATGGTGCGGGCGGTGTCCGGCATTGACCTCAAGGACCTGCGCAGTCTCGCCGACGAGGGCAAGAAGCAGGTCGGCTCCGGCGTCGTCGCAATTGTCGGCACGACCGAGGACGGCAAGGCCGGCATCGTGGTCGGCGTCACCAACGACCTGACGGGGCGCTTCTCCGCGGTCGACCTGGTGCGGAAGGGCGCCGAGGCGCTGGGCGGCAAGGGCGGCGGCGGCCGGCCCGACATGGCTCAGGCCGGCGGCCCGGACGGCGCCAAGGCCGAGGCGGCGCTCAAGGCGGTCGAGGCGGCGATCGGCCGGGTTTGACCGAGCGCAAGGCGACCGCGCGATGCGCCGGCTATCAGAACGGATAGCACCCGATGGCGCGCGAACGACAAACGGCGATTCGGCGATGGCGGCGGCGGACCTACGAAATTCTCGAGGGAGGTTCGCTGGCTGACCGTATCAGCTATTGGATCGATCACGCGTTGGTGGGCCTGATCGTCGTCAATCTGGTCGCGGTCGCGCTGGAGTCCGTGCCGGCCTATGAAACGCGTTACGCGGTCTGGTTCGATCTGATCGAATGCGTTTCGCTCGTCATTTTTACAGCCGAGTATGCGCTCCGGCTCTGGAGCGCTGTCGAGCACGCGCCGTATCTCCAAATGTCGGCGCTGCGCGCCCGGGCTGCCTATGCGCTCAGTCTCTCTGGAATTGTCGACCTCGTAGCCGTGCTGCCGTTTTGGCTGGCGTTGTTCGTCTCCGGGCCGTTGCGTGTCATTCTGGTTTTCCGTGTCGTGCGTTTTCTGAAGGTCGCGCGCTACTCGACCGCGATGCGCTCGCTGCTCGATGTCCTCTACCAGGAACGACGGGCGCTGTTCGGCTGCTTCGTCATTCTTATCGGCGTTGCATTGATCGCGGCCGCCTTGATGTATTCCGTTGAGGGCGGTGTGCAATCGGACAAGTTTGGCACGATCCCCGATGCATTGTGGTGGGCGATCGTCACGCTCGGGACGATCGGCTATGGCGACGTGGTGCCGATCACCGTCGCCGGCAAGGTGATTGCAACTGCGACGATCTTTCTCGGCCTGATTATGATCGCCTTGCCGGTTGGCATCATCGCAACGGCTTTTGCCGAGCGGATTCATCGTCGCGATTTTATCGTCACCTGGTCGATGATTGCACGCGTGCCACTCTTTGCAGAGCTCGACGCGGCCGAAATCGCGAATATCATGCAGCTTCTGCGTGCCCAGCTGGCAGAGCCCGGAGAGATCATCGTGCGCCAGGGTGAACCGGCCCGTTCGATGTATTTCATTGCGGGAGGCGAGGTTGAGATAGCACTCGGGAAGGACCGGATACGGCTCGGTGTCGGCCAGTTCTTCGGCGAGGTGGCGGTGCTGCGCAAGGTGCGGCGCTCGGCGACGGCCCGGGCGGTGACGCGAACGAGCCTGCTGGTGCTGGATGCCCAGGATCTGCACACCTTGATGCAACGCGATCCGCGGATCGCATCCCGGGTCAAGGACGTCGTCGGAAAGCGCGTTGGCGGCGAAATGCTGTCGCCACACGGCGACATTATCGGCGAAGAGGTGCGATAGGGACGGCAACCGATTGCGGGCGGTGCGGCGTTCTGGCAAAGAAACCGGAACCTCACCGACGGGCCGATCGTGCTGCACGCGCCGCTTCTCAAAGGCTTCCTGATTTTCCTCGTCGTCGCCGGCGTCATCGTGCCGCTGTTTTACCGCGCGCGCATCGGCACGGTACTCGGCTTCCTGGTCGCCGGCGTGGCGCTTGGTCCGCACGGCTTCGGCCGCTTCGCTGCCGATCACCCCTGGGTCCACTACGTCACCTTCGACAACCCGCAGCGCGGCGAGCCGATGGCCGAATTCGGCATCATGATGCTGCTGTTCCTGCTCGGCCTCGAACTGTCGTTCAAGCGGCTGTGGGAGCTGCGCCGCTACGTGCTCGGCGTCGGCCTCGCGCAGGTCGTGGTCACGACACTGGCGATCGGGCTGGCGCTGCGCGCCTCGGGCGCCGTGCCGCCGTCCGGCCTCGTGCTCGGCCTGTGCCTCGCGCTGTCGTCGACCGCGATCGTCATGCAACTGCTGATCGAGCAGGGGCGGGCCGCCGAACTGGTCGGGCGCGTCGCGCTCTCGGTGCTGCTGCTGCAGGACATGATGGTGGTGCCGATCATGTTTATCGTCGGCCTGCTGGTGTTCGGCGCCAAGGGCGACATCCTGCAGCTCATCCTGCCGTTCGCCGAAGCGCTCGGCGCGGTGTTTGCCATCATGCTGGTCGGCCGCTTCGTCGCGCGGCCGCTGGTGAAGTCGGCGCTGCAGACCGGCAGCCGCGATCTCATCATGGCGATCACGCTGCTCATCCTGGTCGGCTTTTCGGTGGCGACCGCCGCGGCCGGGCTTTCGGTCGCGCTCGGCGCGTTTCTCGCCGGCCTGCTGCTGAGCGAGAGCGAGGCGAAGCACCGCATCGAGACCGACCTCGAGCCGTTCAAGGGCCTGATGCTCGGCATTTTCTTCATCACCGTCGGCACCAGCCTCGATTTGGCGGCGGTTGTCCACGACATCGGCTGGGTGCTGCTCGGCGTCGTGGCCCTGATGGCGGTGAAGGCAGGCATCCTCTACGGCGCTGCGCGCGCCTTCAAGGTGCCGCGCGATACGGCGATCGAGGTAGCGTTGCTGCTGGCGCAGGGCGGCGAATTTGCCTTTGTCGTGCTGGCGCAGGCGCGCACCCTGGTGTCGCCGCAACTGACCAGTGGGGCGATCGCCGTCGTCGCGCTGACGATGCTGCTGACGCCGCTTGCTGCGCTGGTCGCGCGGATGCTGGTGCGGCGAGGCGAGGAGCCCGCCAAGGCGCCGGCCTGATCATGGCCGCGCCCGACGTCATCGTTCAGCCTTGGACCTCGCGCGACCGCTTGGGCGACATCATGGCATTGGTCCACGCGGCGTTTGCGGGTTTCGAGCCGCCGTCGAGCGTGCTTCACGAGACCGCCGGTGATCTCGCGGCGCGGCAGCGCGACGGCGTCGTTTTCGTCGCCATGGCGAACGGCGAGTTCGTCGGCAGCGTGTTCTGCGCGGTCAAAGACGACGCGCTTGATCTGACGCGGATGGCGACGCACCCGCAATGGCGACGCCGCGGCGTCGGCGCGGCATTGATGCGGGCCGCCGAGCGCGAGGCGCGGGCGCGCGGCCTGCCGAAGCTGCTGTTGCGCGTGCGCAAGAGCTTGCCCGGCAACCGGGCCTATTTCGCCAAATTCGGCTTCGTCGTGACGGGAGAGGGACAGGATCCGGGCCGCTCGCCGTTCGATGTCATGGAGCGCCGGCTTTAACGTTCCTCATTCTGAGAGCGCGAAACGCCGATCTCTCAGGGGGCAATTGCGTTGAGTACTGGACCGCCCGCCTTCGCGAACAATGACGCCCAAAATTAAAGCACGGCGCGACACACACACTCTGCTCGTTCTCGCGGAGTTACTCCTCATCCTGACAGTCTGACTCGAAAAGAGCTCGTCAAAATCAACGGCGTGTCCCGGGCGCGGTGCAGCACGAACCATAAGCGCGTTTACGCGCGTCTTCGACGCGCTATGGCGACGTGGTGCACCGCAGAGCCGGGACCCCGATTGATCCACAAAGAAACCGGTGTCCCGGGTCTGCAGCGCATCGTTTCACGCTGCGCCGCGCCCTGGACACGAGTTTGAAAACCCTGAATCATTTTCGGTTAGACTCTGAGGAGCGTGAGTGCAGCGTGTGAGCATGCAGATGTCGGGCAAATCCGACATCTGCGGCGCTTCCCACCATGAGGATTGAGGCAGACGCGCGCTTCGATTTTCAGACAGCCCGCGCAGCCAACGCTCCGCAGCCCCTGTTGTTAGCGACGCGGGGGCGTCGTCTTTCCATCTTCCTCCCTCCGTCTCAAGCCGAAGGGGACGGAGCGCCGGGCGGCGCAACGTCTTGGTTTCCGCACCTTGCGATGCGGAGAGCCTCTGGCGAAGAGGCTCGCGCCGTCCGGCGCTCCCTCGCGGCTTCGCGGACGGCCGCAGCCTGTCCGCAGACCCGGGGCCGCGCTTCGCCGGACCCAATTGATGGGTTCCCGGCTTAAGCAGGCTCCCTGCGGACGGGTCATAATGCCCGTCGGGCGGGGTCCCGGGCCTCCCGGGGATGGGCTTGCGAAACCCACCCGCAGGCACCGCATCCGGTCCCGCCATCAGCACGCCTCTAGATGACGCCCTTTGACGGATCGGACTGTGTGACTATAGTCATATTAGGAATATTGTCAATACACGTACGACAGCACATGGCTGGTGTCCCGGGCGCAGCGCAGCGCGTTAGCGGTGCGCTGCAGACCCGGGATCCCGCTTTCTTTGTGTATCAACCGGGGTCCCGGCTCTGCGGTGCACCACTTCGCCATAAGCGCGCAAAACGCGCTTATGGCTCGCACTGCACCGCGTCCGGGACACGAGATTGAAAACCCGGAACCATTTCTAGCCCACCTCCCCAGGATGAAGCGGATGAGAACCTCGTCCCACTCTCGGCTGTCATTACCGGGTAACTGGGGTCTGCGCGGCGCGCAGACGCTCAGGCCGCCATTGCCGCCTTGAGAGTCTCGTCGACCTTGTCGAGGAAGCCGGTGGTGGTGAGCCACTTCTGATCGGGACCGACGAGCAGCGCGAGGTCCTTGGTCATGAACCCGGCTTCGACGGTGTCGACGCAGACCTTCTCGAGCGTGGTCGCGAAGGTCGCGAGCGGCGCGTTGTCGTCGAGTTTGGCGCGGTGGGCGAGGCCGCGCGTCCAGGCGAAGATCGAGGCGATCGAGTTGGTCGAAGTCTCGCGGCCCTTCTGGTACTCGCGGTAGTGGCGCGTCACCGTGCCGTGCGCGGCTTCCGCCTCGACGATCTTGCCATCCGGCGTCATCAGCACCGAGGTCATCAGGCCGAGCGAGCCGAATCCTTGTGCGACCGTATCCGACTGCACGTCGCCGTCGTAGTTCTTGCAAGCCCAGACATAGCCGCCCGACCACTTCAGCGACGACGCGACCATGTCGTCGATCAGGCGGTGCTCGTAGGTGAGCTTCTTCTCGGCGAACCGGTCCTTGAATTCCTTGTCGAACACCTCCTGAAACAGCTCCAGGAAGCGGCCGTCATATTGCTTCAGGATGGTGTTCTTGGTGGACAGGTAGACCGGATAGCCGCAGGCGAGGCCGTAGTTCATCGAGGCGCGGGCAAAATCGCGGATCGACGAGTCGAGATTGTACATCGCCATTGTCACGCCACTCCCCGGCGCGTTGAACACGTCTTTCTCGATCACCGTGCCGTCGCTGCCTTCGAACCTGATGGTGATCTTGCCGGCGGTCGGGAACTTGAAATCCGTGGCGCGGTACTGGTCGCCATAGGCGTGACGGCCGATGATGATCGGCTTGGTCCAGCCGGGCACGAGGCGCGGCACATTCCGGCAAATGATCGGCTCGCGGAAGATGGTGCCGCCGAGGATGTTGCGGATCGTGCCGTTCGGCGAGCGCCACATCTCCTTGAGGCCGAATTCTTTCACGCGGCCTTCGTCCGGCGTGATGGTGGCGCATTTGACGGCGACGCCGACCTCCCGGGTCTTGTTGGCGGCGTCGATGGTGATCTGGTCGTCGGTCTCGTTGCGCTTCTGGATCGACAGGTCGTAGTAGAGCAGGTCGATGTCGAGATAGGGGTGGATCAGCTTGTCCTTGATGAGCTTCCAGATAATGCGCGTCATCTCGTCGCCGTCCATCTCGACGACCGGATTTTTGACCTTGATCTTCGCCATCTCAGGAAGCCACCTTTTGAAACGCGACATCGGCAACAGCCGTGACGTGCTCTCGTTCGTCATGGCCGGACTTGATCCGGCCATCCATGGCGCGGCCGTCAAAACATAAGCCTGGCATCCGTCGGCGCGGGCTCATGGACCCGCGGGTCAAGCCCGCGGGTGACGGCAGAGCCTGGAGCGCCCGCCTCAGAGCGCGGCGAGCGCGGCGTTCAGCGTGGCGCTCGGCCGCATCGCAGCGGACGTTTTGGCGGTATCGGGCAGGTAGTAACCATCGGTGTCGACCGGCTTGCTTTGCGCGGCGATCAGTTCGCCATTGATCTTGGCCTCGTTCCTGGCAAGCGTCTCGGCCAGCGGCTTGAAGCGGGCTTGCAGCTCCTTGTCCTTGGTCTGCGCGGCGAGCGCCTGAGCCCAGTACAGGGCGAGGTAGAAATGGCTGCCGCGATTGTCGAGCTCGCCGACCTTGCGGGCGGGCGAACGGTTGTTGTCGAGGATTTTGGCGATCGCCGTGTCGAGCGTCTCGGCGAGCACCTGCGCCTTGGCGTTCTTGTAGGTCTGCGCCAGATGCTCGAGCGATGCGCCCAGTGCGAGGTACTCGCCGAGCGAATCCCAACGCAGATAGCCTTCCTGCTGGAATTGCTGCACGTGCTTGGGCGCCGAGCCGCCGGCGCCGGTCTCGAACAGGCCGCCGCCCGCCATCAGCGGAACGATCGACAGCATCTTGGCCGAGGTGCCGAGCTCCATGATCGGGAACAGATCGGTCAGGTAGTCGCGCAGCACGTTGCCGGTGACCGAGATCGTGTCCTGACCCTTGCGGATGCGCTCGAGCGAAAACTTCATCGCCTCGACCGGCGGCAGAATGCGGATGTCGAGCCCCTTGGTGTCTTCGGTCTTCAGATATGTCTCGACCTTGGCGATGACCTGGGCGTCATGGGCGCGCTTGGCGTCGAGCCAGAACACCGCCGGGGTGTTGGTGAGGCGCGCACGGCGCACCGCGAGCTTGACCCAGTCCTGCACCGGCGCGTCGCGGAGTTCGCACATCCGGAAGATATCGCCAGACTCGACCGGGCGCTCCAGCAGCACCTTGCCGGCTTGTTCGCCGTCTTGGGCGACGACGCGGACCGTTCCGTTCGCGGGAATTTCGAACGTCTTATCGTGCGAGCCGTATTCTTCGGCCTTCTGCGCCATCAGCCCGACGTTCGGAACCGAGCCCATAGTCTTGGGGTCGAACGCGCCGTGCGCCTTACAGTCGTCGATGACAGCCTGATACAACGTCGCGTAGGCGCGATCCGGGATCACGGCCTTGGTGTCATGCAGCTTGCCATCGGCACCCCACATGCGGCCGGACTCGCGGATCATCGCCGGCATCGACGCGTCGACGATGACGTCGCTCGGCACGTGCAGATTCGTGATGCCCTTGTCGGAATTGACCATGGCGAGGCCCGGCCGTTTGGCGTACTCGGCCGCGATGTCGTCCTTGATGGCCTTTTTCTCCGCTTCCGGCAGCGTCTCGATCTTTGCCAGCAGGTCACCGAAGCCGTTGTTCACGTTGACGCCGAGGCGCTTCAGCGTCGCGGCGTGCTTCTCGATCACGTCGGCGAAGAAGGTGGAAACGGCGTGGCCGAAAATGATGGGATCGGCGATCTTCATCATGGTCGCCTTGACGTGCAGCGAGAACAACACGCCCTTCTTCTTCGCGTCTTCGATCTGCGCGGCGAAGAAGGCGCGCAGCGCCTTGCGGCTCATCACCGCCGCGTCGATGATTTCGCCGGCCTGGATCGGCGTTTTCGCCTTCAGCACCGTGACGGCGCCATCCTTGCCAACGAGTTCGATGCGGGCATTGGTCGCTGACGGAACGACGGTCGAGACTTCCGAACCGTAGTAATCACCGGCCGGCATGGTCGCCACATGCGATTTGGAGTCCTTGCTCCAGGCGCCCATCTTGTGTGGATTGCTGCGGGCGTATTGCTTGACGGCGCTGGCGGCGCGGCGGTCGGAATTGCCCTCGCGCAGCACCGGATTGACGACGCTGCCGAACACCTTGGCATAGCGCGCCTTGATCTCCTTCTCGGCGTCCGTCGTCGCATTGTCCGGGTAGTCCGGGACGTTGTAACCCTTGCCCTGCAACTCCTTGATCGCCGCCTTGAGCTGCGGAATCGAGGCGGAGATGTTGGGCAGCTTGATGATGTTGGCCTCGGGCCGCAGCGTGAGCGCACCGAGCTCGGTGAGCTCGTCGTTGAGCCGTTGCGCCGGGGTGAGCTTTTCGGGGAAGGCGGCGATGATGCGGCCAGCCAGCGAGATGTCCTTCAGCGTCACCGACACGCCCGCCGCGCCGACGAAGGCTTTGACGATCGGCAGCAGGGAATAGGTCGCGAGCGCCGGGGCTTCATCGACCTTTGTCCAAACGATTTCGAGATTTGGCATGCTGGCACCTCTGGTCGCCGTGCGTGTTGGGGCCGACCGGAAACTGACCATCGATGGGTGCGGGGAAGGCGTTTCCCCCGGGCCCTCAAATGAATTGTTCTCGGCGCGGAGACCGCCAGCCGGGGATCCGGCCGACGGGAGTCGGCGCGCTATAGCATCCGCCCTCCGCCGGTAAAAGCCTTGTCGGCGGCCGCCCGCTTGACGCAGACGGCCGGCTTGGGCAGGGCTGCCCGATGGGTCTTTGCCCGCCGAGGAGCACCGCATGCCCGGTTCGGGCACCGATAAAACCAAGCGCTGGGTCGAGAGGCCGGGGCCGGTCGTCATCCTGGTCGAGCCGCAGCTCGGCGAGAACATCGGCGCGGCGGCGCGCGCCATGGCCAATTTCGGGCTCGGCCGGCTGCGGCTGGTCAGGCCGGTGCAGGGCTGGCCCAACGCGCGCGCCCGGGTGATGGCGGCGGGCGCCGACCGTGTCCTCGACGGCGCGCAGCTTTATGACACGCTGGCGGACGCGCTGGCCGATTGCACCTATGCGCTGGCGACGACGGCGCGCAACCACGACCAGGCCAAGCCGGTGGTCGGCGCGGATCAGGCCGCGGCGATCGTGGCGCCGAAGGTGGCGGCGGGCGAAACGGTGGCGCTGATTTTTGGCCGCGAGCGCATCGGGCTCGAGAACCACGAGGTGGCGCGCGCCGACGCGATCCTGACGTTGCCGGTCAATCCGGCCTTCGCGTCGCTCAACCTGGCGCAGGCGGTGGTGGTCGTCGCCTACGAGTGGTTCAAGCTGACCTCGGGCGGCGCGCTGCCATTTGCAATGCCCGACAAGTCGCCGCCGGCGCCCAAGCAGCAGCTCGACGCGTTCTTCGCCGATCTCGACCGTGAGCTCGACGCCATCGAGTTCTACCGGCCGCACGAGAAGCGCGGCACCATGAGCGTCAACCTGCGCAACATCTTCAACCGCATGGCGCCGACCGAGCAGGACATCCGCACGCTGCACGGCATCTTCATGGGGCTGGCGCAGGGGCGGAAGGGGCCGGCGCGCGGCGGCGTGCTCAACGGCGAGCAGGCGGAATTGCTGCGCGCGCTGATCGACGAGCGCGGCGCGCCGCGCACGCCGGGCGAACACACGCCGGTGCGCGGCCTCGCCCAGCTGTTGCGGCGCAATCCGACGGAAGGCGAGCGCAAATTGTGGGATGCCCTGGTCAACGACAAGCGGTTCGCCGGCCGCGGCTTCAAGCGTCAGACGCCGATCGGCCCGCACATCGTCGACTTCGTGTCGTTTCCGCTACGCTGCGTGATCGAATTGGTGTCGGGCGAGGAGGGCGGCGAGGCGCAGCGGCAACGCGCCGCGCGGCGCGAGTGGCTCGCGGCGCACCGGTATCGGGTGGTTCAGATTGATGCGAACGAAGCCGAGCAGGACGTGTCAGAGGCTCTTGAGACAATTTTTTCTGTCATCACCGGGCCGCCGAAGGCGAGACCCGGTGATCCCGCCTAGAGACGCATGGTCCACCTTATCGGGATGGCCGGGTCAAGCCCGGCCATGACAAAGGCTCAAGATAATCAGCCCGCCTTCGTCACCTTCGCGGCGTTGGCGTAGGCGGCGCGGATGAAGCCGAGGTCGTTGCCGACGGCGCAGAAGCGGAAACCGCGCTTGCTCACCTCGACCGCGCGCTCCGCGGTGGCGCAATAGAGGCCGGCGATCTTGCCGGCCTTCTTGCAAGCGGCCAGCACCTTGTCGTTCGCCGCCTCGACGATTTTCGAATGCGGATCGAGCTCGGCGCCCTTGGTCAGCGTGATCGACAGGTCGGAAGGGCCGACGAACAGCACGTCGATGCCCGGCACGGCGGCGATGGCGTCGAGGTTGTCCATCGCCTCCTGCGTCTCGACCATCGCGATGGTGACGACGTTGTCGTTGGCGTCGCGCAGATAGGTCTTCATGTCGGGAATGCCGGCCAGCATCATGGCGCGGTGCGGTCCCCAGGAGCGCTCGCCGACCGGTGGAAACTTGCAGGCGCCGACGAAGCGCCTGGCGTCGGCGACATTATTGATCATCGGCGCGACGATGCCTTCGGCGCCCCAGTCGAGGGCACGGGACGCGCTGCCGAAATCCTCGAGCGCGATTCGCACGATCGGCGCGCCGCCGCCCTGACGGATCGCAGCGACGCCAAGCCGCACCTCGTCGGGCGTCCACAGGCCGTGCTGGCCGTCGAGCGTGACCGCCGCAAAGCCTTCGCGCGCGGCGATTTCGACGATGATCGGCGAGGCGAGGGAGCACCAGCCGGTATAGACCGTTTCACCGGCGCGGAGGCGCGCGGCGAGCGAAAAGCCCGGAAGTGCCATGGACGTCCCCTATTTGCCCGCTTCGATTTGTGCGACCGCGGCCGCCATCAGCTCGTTCATGGCCTTTCTGATCTCGATATCCGAGACGGCAGCCTTCTTGTCATCGAGGTCCTTGCGAAGCTTGCGGAAGACGTCGTTATCGCCGGGTTCTTCGAAGTCGGCCATCACGATAGCCTTGGCGTAGGCCTCGGCGTCGGCGCCCGACAGCCCGAGCTTTCCCGCCGCCCACAGCCCGAGCAGCTTGTTGCGGCGGGCCGTCGCCTTGAACCTCAATTCCTCGTCGTGCGCGAACTTCTGTTCGAAGCCTTCCTCGCGTTTGTTGAATGTGGTCATGCCGCCCTCGAAAGACCCTGATTTTTGCACGTTGATCCTGCGCCTTGCATATCGTCCGGATAGCGTCAAGGCAACATGGCCGCGCGCCCGATTGCCGCCGCAATGCGAGGGTGGAGCAAGGTGGATGGAGGGTGGACAACGCGCGCGAGCTGCGATTGTACTCGCCGTGGTGTTCGGCTAGTTTCCGGCAGGAGCCGGGGGCATTCCCATCGAGTGACCGGTTCCGCGCCGCGGATCTTGCAAGACGTTTCGGATAGAGGAGCCACGGCAATCCGATGGACTTTCACAAACCACGGTACACCCCCATGAGCCGCCGCCGCCGTGTCTATGAAGGCAAGGCCAAGGTCCTCTATGAGGGCCCAGAGCCGGGAACGCTGATTCAGCACTTCAAGGACGATGCCACCGCCTTCAATGCGAAAAAGCATGAGGTGATCGAAGGCAAAGGCGTGCTGAACAACCGGATTTCCGAGTACGTCTTCCAGCACCTCAACGACATCGGCGTACCGACGCATTTTATCCGCCGGCTCAACATGCGCGAGCAGTTGATCCGCGAGGTCGAGATCGTGCCGCTCGAGGTCGTGGTGCGCAACGTCGCGGCGGGCTCGCTGGCGACGCGGCTTGGCATCGAGGAAGGCACGCAACTGCCGCGCTCGATCATCGAGTTCTATTACAAGAACGACAAGCTCGGCGACCCGATGGTATCTGAAGAGCACATCACCGCGTTCGGCTGGGCGTCGCCGCAGGAAATCGACGACATCATGGCGCTGGCGATCCGCGTCAACGACTTCCTGTCGGGCCTGTTCCTGGGCGTTGGCATCCGCCTCGTCGACTTCAAGATGGAAGCCGGGCGTCTGTGGGAGAACGACGTCATGCGCATCGTCGTCGCCGACGAGATTTCGCCCGACAGTTGCCGGCTGTGGGACATCAAGTCGAACGAGAAGCTCGACAAGGACCGTTTTCGCCGCGATCTCGGCGGCCTGCTCGAGGCCTATACCGAGGTCGCAAAGCGGCTCGGCATCATGAACGAAGGCGAGCCGCCGCGCGGCACCGGCCCGGTTCTGGTCAAGGGCTGACGGTCGCACCCGATGAAGGCGCGCGTCACGGTTACGCTGAAATCCGGCGTTCTCGACCCGCAGGGCAAGGCGATCGAGGGCGCGTTGCGCTCGCTCGGCGTCGAGGGCGTGGCCAGCGTGCGGCAGGGCAAGGTGTTCGACATCGAGGTCGAAAGTGGCGACCGCGCCAAGACCGAGGCGCTGCTCAAGCAGGCCGCCGACAAGCTGCTCGCCAATACGGTGATCGAGAACTATCGCGTCGAGGTTCTCGGTTAAACGGCGTCCGGTCGTCCGTGTCATTCCGGATACACGCGCAGATGTGACCTCCGGATTCCGGGTTTACGATGAAAAGGCCGTCGCCCTATGCGTTTAGCGGTGGGCTTCGGCACTCCCGGCGAGGCTAACACTGGCAATCAGGCGGCCGAGTGGATATGTCAGGCACCAGGGCGCCGGCACGAACTCGCCGCGCGGATCCTTTCGGGGCGCCATGAAAGCTGCCGTTCTCGTCTTCCCGGGCATCAATCGCGAGCGCGACATGGCGCGCACGCTGCGGCTCGTTTCCGGCCGCGAGCCGGCGATGGTCTGGCACACCGAGCCGGAACTGCCCGCCGGCACCGACCTCGTCGTCATCCCCGGCGGGTTTTCCTACGGCGACTATCTGCGCTGCGGCGCCATTGCGGCGCGCTCGCCGGTGATGGACGCGGTGCGAACATTCGCGGACCGCGGCGGGCTGGTGCTCGCGGTGTGCAACGGCTTCCAGATTGCCTGCGAGGCCGGACTGCTGCCGGGCGTGCTGATGCGCAACCAGAATCTCAGGTTCATCTGCCGCGACGTATATCTGCGGGTCGAGACGTCGAACAGCCCGTTCACGCGCGGCTACAATGCCGGGCAGGTAATCAAGGTGCCGGTCGCGCACGGCGAGGGCAACTACATCGCTGACAGCGAGACGATCGCGCGGCTTGAAGGCGAAGGGCGGGTCGTTTTCCGCTATTCGTCGCCGGACGGCATGGTCGATCCGAACTGGAACCACAACGGCGCGATCAATGCGATCGCCGGCATCGTCAACGAGCGCGGTAACGTGCTTGGTATGATGCCGCACCCTGAAAATCACGTCGAAGCCGCCATCGGCTCGACCGACGGCTACGACCTGTTCGCCGGTCTGACGGATCATCTGGCGAAGGCGGCGTGACTGCTTTACCTCTCCCCGCTTGCGGGGAGAGAGCTTGCCCCGACTTGATCGGGGGTCGGATTGCGAAGCAATCCGGGTGAGGGGGCCTCTCGTGCGCATCGGAGATGCCCCCTCACCCGGCTCGCTTTCGAGAGGCTCGAAAGCTCGCCACCCTCTCCCCGCAAGCGGGGAGAGGGAACGCGTGGACTTGCCAGTGATCCCCAACGAACCTCCCATCACCCCGGAGCTTGTCGCCGAGCACGGGCTCAAGCCCGACGAATACCAGCGCATCCTCGACCTGATCGGGCGCGCGCCGACGCTGACCGAGCTCGGCATCTTCTCGGCGATGTGGAACGAGCACTGCTCCTACAAATCGTCGAAGGTGCATCTGCGCACGCTGCCGACCAAGGCGCCGTGGGTGATTCAGGGGCCGGGCGAGAACGCCGGGGTCATCGACATCGGCGACGGGCTCGCCTGCGTCTTCAAGATGGAGAGCCACAACCACCCGAGCTACATCGAGCCTTACCAGGGCGCGGCGACCGGTGTCGGCGGCATCCTGCGCGACGTCTTCACCATGGGCGCGCGGCCGGTGGCGTGCCTCAACGCGCTGTCGTTCGGGGCGCCGGCGCATCCGAAGACCCGGCATCTCGTCTCCGGCGTGGTCGCCGGCATCGGCGGTTACGGCAATTCGTTCGGCGTGCCGACAGTCGGCGGACAGGTGCGCTTCCATTCGCGCTACGACGGCAACAACCTCGTCAACGCGATGGCGGTCGGTATCGCCGAAGCCGACAAGATCTTCTATGCGGCAGCGTCCGGCGTGAACATGCCGATCGTCTATCTCGGCTCGAAAACGGGACGCGACGGCATCCATGGCGCGTCGATGGCGTCCGCCGAATTCGACGAGGATTCCGACGCCAAGCGGCCGACCGTGCAGGTCGGTGATCCGTTTTCCGAGAAGCTGCTGCTGGAAGCCTGCCTCGAGATCATGGCCAGGGATTGCGTCATCGCCATCCAGGACATGGGCGCGGCGGGCTTGACGTGCTCGGCGGTCGAGATGGGCGCCAAGGGCGATCTCGGCGTCACGCTTGAGCTCGACAAGGTGCCGTGCCGCGAGGAGGGCATGAGCGCTTACGAGATGATGCTGTCCGAGAGCCAGGAGCGCATGCTCATGGTGCTCAAGCCGGAGAAGGAGAATGAGGCCGAGGCGATCTTCCGCAAATGGGGCCTCGACTTCGCCGTCGTCGGGCACACCACGCCGTCGATGCGCTTCATCGTCAAGCACGGCGGCGACGTCATGGCCGACCTGCCGATCAAGGAGCTCGGCGACCAGGCCCCGGAATACAAGCGGCCGTTCGTTCTCGGCGAAAAGCCGAAGCCGGTTGACGCCACGGCGGTCGAGCCGCCGGTCGGCACGACCGATGCGTTGAAAATGCTGCTGGCGACGCCGGACCTGTGCTCGCGGCGGTGGGTGTGGGAGCAATACGACCACATCATTCTCGGCAACACGGTCCAGCGGCCAGGCGGCGACGCCGCGGTGATCCGCGTCGCGGACGGGCCGAAGGGGCTCGCCCTGACGACCGACGTGACGCCGCGCTATTGCGAGGCCGACCCCTTCGAGGGCGGCAAGCAGGCCGTCGCCGAGTGCTGGCGCAACCTGACCGCGGTCGGCGCGCGGCCTCTGGCGATCACCGACAATCTCAACTTCGGCAACCCGGAACGGCCGGAGATCATGGGCCAGTTCGTCGGTTGCGTGCGCGGCATCGCCGAGGCGTGCAAGGCACTCGACTTTCCGGTCGTGTCCGGCAACGTCTCGCTCTACAACGAGACGAACGGCCGCGCCATTCTGCCGACCCCCTCGATCGGCGGCGTCGGCGTGCTCGCCGACTTCCGGAAATCGGTGTCGCTCGCGTTCAAGAGCGAGGGCGAGGCGATCATCCTGATCGGCGAGACGCTGGGCTGGCTCGGCCAGTCGCTCTATCTGCGCGATATCTGCGGGCGCGAAGAGGGCGCGCCGCCGCCGGTCGATCTGGTCGAGGAAAAGGAAAATGGTGATTTCGTCCGCGACCTGATCCTGAGCGGCGCCGTCAGCGCGGCGCACGACCTGTCCGACGGCGGCCTGCTGGTCGCGCTGGCCGAGATGGCGATGGCGTCCGGCATCGGCGCGGCGCTCGACGCGGCGCCGGGCGATATTCCCGCGCACGCTTACTGGTTCGGCGAGGACCAGGCGCGCTATGTCGTCACGGCGTCTGCGGCGCAGGCGAACGGCCTATTGGCGAAGGCCCAGGAGGCCGGGCTGCTGGCGATGCGCATCGGCGTGACGGGCGGCACTGCGCTCGCCGTTACGGGCGAGATGCCGGTGCCGGTCGCCGACCTGCGCAAGCTGCACGAAGGCTGGCTGCCGGCCTTCATGTCCGGCGAGGTCGCGCCGACGGTTTGACTTTGGAGCTCATGCGTCATCACCCGCGACAGCGGGTGATCCAGTAAAGGCGACACTGGTTGTCGAATTCCGACTCGTTCGAGTGCGGGATGCCCCGCTTTCGCGGGGCAGGACTGTCGAGAGACGGCGTTTGGCCTCAGCGCAGCGGCGCTGTCACCTTCATCGCTTCCCGGCAGCGGAACGACAGATGATCGTGGTTCGCGTTGAGGCAGGCGAGCTTCTGGCCGCCGCCCACCGGCACGTCGCGGCAGTGCCGCATCAGGTCCCGCTTGCAGGCCCGCAGCATCACGGCGGCGTCGACCGGATTGGTCTCCGGCGGCGGCGCGATGGCCGCTGGCGGAGGCGGCATGACGCCCGGCGGCGGCAGTTCATCGGCGACGGCCGCCATCGACGTCCGGCAGTTCGGACTCAGTTGCCGCATGTGACGCTGCAGGCAGGCGATGGCCTCGGGACCGCCCGGTGGGACGCCGCGGCAGTCACGGGCGAAGTCGCGGCGGCAGGTGAATTTGATGGCTTTGATCTGGCGCGTTGTCGGCGCGGCAGCGCCGGGCACCGGTGGCGGTGCTGCTGCGGGCGGCGCTGACGCCACGGCGGGGCCGTGCATCGTCGCGCCCACGGCGCTCTTGCAGGGCGGCGACAGCGCGGCGACGTTTTTCTGGAGACAGGCGAGCGCCGCCTTGCCGCCGGGCGAGACGCCGGCGCAGTGCGACATGAAATCGGACCGGCAGGCCGCCTTCATCGCGCTTTGTTGAGCCGCGGTCGGGACGGCGGCGGGCGCGGCTGCGGTCGGCTGGGTTGCTACGGGCTTGGTTGCTACAGGCTTGGGACTTGCCGGCGGTGCGGCAGCTGCGGCGGGCGCCGGTGGTGGCGGCGCTGCTTGCGGCGCTGCGGCTGCTGCAGGCGGGGGCGCAGCCGGCTGGGTTCCGGCGGCAGGCGCAGGCGCGGCCGGCGGCGGCGCTTCAGCCTTGGACGGAGCGGGAGGAGGTGGCGCCGCCGCGTGCGGCAGCGTCGGCTCGACCGCCGCCTTGCAGCCGGCCGACAGCGTGTCGACGTGCTTCTGCAGGCAGACGAGGGCATCCTTGCCGCCCGGCGTCACGCCGGAGCATTTCGACATGAAGTCGCTGCGGCAATTGGCGCGCAGCGCGCTCTGCTGGGCCGCTGTGATCTGGGCAAAGGCGGGGCCGCTGACCGCGGCCGCTGACATGATTGCGACGGCGGCGACGGTGAATATTCGCATGCCCCGATCCCCGGATAAGTAAAGTTCCCCCGGGCAACCCTATCGAGCCGCCGCGAATTGTCACCTGAAAAGAAACCTCCCATAGTTCGCTGAATTTGTTAGTCCGTTATCCTGCTCTTGCTGCCCGAGACGAGTCGCGACCCGCGGAGACCACCATGCCGATGGATGCCGGAGAAATCGAACGCCTCATCAAGGCGACCATTCCCGACGCCACGGTGACGATTCGCGATCTGGCGGGCGACGGCGATCACTACGCGGCTACGGTGATTTCGCCCTCGTTCCGGGGGAAGTCGCGGGTCCAGCAGCACCAGCTCGTCTACAACGCGCTCAAGGGGCAGATGGGCGGCGTTCTGCACGCCCTGGCGCTGCAAACAGGGACCCCGGAAGGCTAGCCCGAGGCCAAAATCCCCCAATATTGGCCGGTGTTTCGAACAATTCACCGCCAGCCTTGGGCTGACACGGCGAATTGGGCTACATATATCGCGATCAGGGCCAATCGAGCCGCGGCGCGGCCCACGCGGCACCCAGCAGGACGACAATGAGCATCAGCCAGTTCATCGACAATGAAGTGAAAAGCAACGACGTCGTGCTCTTCATGAAAGGCACGCCGCAATTTCCGCAGTGCGGCTTCTCCGGGCAGGTCGTGCAGATTCTCGATCATCTCGGCGTCGCCTACAAAGGGCTGAACGTGCTCGAGTCGCCGGAATTGCGTGACGGCATCAAGCAATACTCGAACTGGCCGACAATTCCCCAGCTCTACATCAAGGGCGAGTTCGTCGGCGGCTGCGACATCGTGCGCGAGATGTTCCAGGCCGGCGAGCTGCAGCAGACGCTCAAGGACAAGGGCATCAGGTCGCAGGCCACCGCCTGAGCGAGGCGGCGGCGCGGGGCACGGTGCTGATCGGCCTCATCGTTGCGACGGTGGCCGATCTCGGCATCGCGCTGCTGTTGATCACGGTGTCCGGCCTTGTCATCGGCTCCGGCTCCCAAAGCATCGACGGCGGGCTGGCCGTGATCGCCGCCTGGATCGCGGCCATCATCGTGTGTCTTGCCGCGCCGGCCGTCGGCTTTGTGCTGCGCGCCCGCGGTCGCGCGCAGCTCGGCTTCATCGCCGCGGCACTGCCGGCGGTGGCCGGACTGTTCGCGCTGGTGCTGCCGGCGCCGTACTGATTACGGCTTCGACAAGCCCTGCCGCCGCGCGGCGAGATAAATCAGCGCCAGCACGATCACGATTCCCAGCAGGCCGGAGCTCGCGGACGCGGCGAACTTGCTGACATTCTGCGTCACCGAGGTCACGTAGGGACCGGCGGCCTCGCCGAGCAGCATCGAGATCAGGATCAGCGCGAGCACGGCGAGAAAGGCCAGCTCGACGAAGCTCCACAGCGCCTGCCTGGCGATCGTCACGAATTTTCTCATGGCTTTGTCTCGGCGTCTCTCGTCGAAGTGGCGGGGAGCGCGAGGCTCCCCACCGGATCATCGGACGTCAGGCGTTCGGCCGAAGCCGGACGCGATCGTCAGGCCAGCTTCCGGTTCGAGAACAACCAGAGGATCAGCCCAATGCTGATCAGGCCAACGAGGCCGTTGCTGCCAAGATCTTTCACCCAACTCATGATGTTGCTCGTCACCGCGCCGAAGAACGGCATGTTCGAGCCGACCAGCAAGGCAAGCACTATGGCGAGGGCCAGCAACATCAGCCCCAACTCCGTCAACGCGCCGACCCACTCTTTGAGCGTTTCGATGCCTTTCATACGGATGCTCCCTGGAGAGTCCCCCGATTCGGGGACCGCATCCATGAATAGCGCGGAAGCCGCGTTTGCGCATATTGCGGCGCAGCGAGCCCAGCAAAAATGCGGACAATCGCGTGCAAAGCAAAACGCCCCAGCCGGGGCCGGGGCGTTGCATTGAGTCCGGAATCGTCCGGTCAGCGCGAGTAATACTCGACGACCAGATGCGGCTCCATCTGCACGGCGTAGGGCACGTCGCCGAGCACCGGAATGCGCGCGAGCTTCGCGCTCATCTTGCCGGTGTCGATCTCGATGTAGTCCGGCACGTCGCGCTCGGCGAGCGCCTGCGCCTCGAGCACCAGCGCGAGTTGCTTCGACTTCTCCTTGATCTCGACGACGTCGCCGACCTTGAGGCGGTAGCTTGCGATGTTGACGCGTTTGCCGTTCACCTTGACATGGCCGTGATTGATGAACTGGCGCGCGGCGAACATGGTCGGCACGAACTTGGCGCGGAACACCAGCGCGTCGAGACGGCGCTCGAGCAGGCCGATCATGTGCGCGCCCGAGTCGCCCTTCATGCGGATCGCTTCGGCGTAGATGCCGCGGAACTGCTTCTCGGAGATGTTGGCGTAGTAGCCGCGCAGCTTCTGCTTGGCCTTGAGCTGCACGCCGTAGTCGGACAGCTTGCCCTTGCGGCGCTGGCCGTGCTGGCCGGGGCCGTACTCACGGCGGTTCACCGGGCTCTTCGGACGACCCCAGATGTTTTGGCCCATCCGGCGGTCGAGCTTGTACTTGGATTCCAGGCGCTTGGTCATCGCGTCCTCTTGCGTTGCGAATGATGAGGAACC
This sequence comes from Pseudolabrys sp., assembly GCA_029980465.1. Lineage (GTDB taxonomy): Bacteria > Pseudomonadota > Alphaproteobacteria > Rhizobiales > Xanthobacteraceae > Pseudolabrys. The sequence goes on along the minus strand of JARYIJ010000001.1, from coordinate 252,042 downwards.
GCGCCCTCCTTTGCCACGCCAAACGAGCGTGACCGACAGGCTGGACCTCGAAAGCGCAAGGTCCGGCCACGGGTGCGAAACACTTTACCGACGATCGGGAAAGCGCGCGGGTTTTAGGGGGATCGGGCCGCGAAGTCAAATGCCGGGGCTAGCCGTAACGTCTTGCCTAATCAGGCGTTTTCCGTAGCCGCAACGAAACCGAAGCCCCGCAGGGCGGCCATCAGGGTGCCCGACGGCTGGCGGCCCGACGTCAGGACGAATTGCGGAGCCGGCAGGGCATCCGGCGAGGCGGGAACGGGAAGGAGCTCTGCGACCCGCCGGGCGATGGCCGGGGCGGGGTCGATCCAGTTCACCGGCCAGGCCGCCAGGGCGCGGAAGCGGTCGAGCAGGAGCGGATAGTGCGTGCAGGCGAGCACGATCGTGTCGGTGCGGCGGCCGTCGCGATCGACGAAGCAGGGCGCGATCTCGGCGGCGATCTCGGCATCGGACGCCGGCGCGCCGTTGAACTGCGCCTCGGCGAAGGTTGCCAGCCGCGCCGCGCCGACCAGGTCGACCTCGCAACCGTTGGCGAACTCGCGAATGAGCGCACGCGTATATTCGCGCGTCACGGTGGCGCGGGTGCCGAGCACCGAGACGCGCCCGGACTTCGACTGCGCGCAAGCCGGCTTGACCGCCGGCACCGTGCCGACGAACGGCACGGTGAAGGTGGCGCGCAATTCCCTGAGCGCGAGCGTCGAAGCGGTGTTGCAGGCGATGACGACGAGGTCGGGGTGGTGGCGCTTGATGGCGCGGCCGATCACCTCGAGCACGCGCGCGATCAAGTCGGCTTCCGCAATGTCGCCGTACGGGAAGCGTTCGTCGTCGGCGAGATAGACGGTGCGCGCGCCGGGCCGCACCGCCGCGATCTCGCGGAACACGGTCAGACCGCCAAGGCCGGAATCGAAGACGAGGATCGTGACGGGGTCAGCCATGAGGAAGATTCGCGGGTTACCGGCGAGCAAGCCATGTCGCCTGCTGCATGGCAATGATTTTGCCAAAAGGCGCTAAAACGCTGCCTTGTCAGCGCCGTGGCCTGCGGGCTAGGGGGAGTGGGTGCTAAGTCAGGAAAATGATGTGTTCTGAGGCAGAGCATGTTGCCGCGCGGCTTTTTGGGTAGATCGCCAGGATGATTCGGGTGGGCGCTGTGCTCGGCGGAGGTGGCTTTCTCGGCATCAATTTATGCCGTCGGCTCGTCGCGTCAGGTGCGCAAGTACACGCTTTTGGGTGTCGAAATTCGTAAGGTCTACAAGGAACGGTCCGGCGCAGGAGACTTTTTAGTGCAGGCGATCAAATCTCTAGGCAGAGCCTATCTGTATGCGATGCGCTCGGTGCGTCGACACATCCAGGCTTGGCGTATTCCCAAGCGCCCGCCCGATCGCAAATGGATGTCCGCGCTGTCATTTGGTTCGGTCGTTTCAATCCAACGCGGCGCCGCGCGCTACAGCTACCGTGGTATCCGGATGATGAAAAATCCGTTCGACCTCGCGCTGTATCAGCTTTTGTTCTGGGATATCAAGCCGCAGACGGTGATCGAGGTCGGCTCGAAGATGGGCGGCAGCGCGTTGTGGTTCGGTGATCTGATGCAGACCTACGGCATCGACGGCCGCGTCATCTCCGTCGATCTCAACCCGCCCGACCCACCGATTCGGCGGTCAAACGTGGGCTATCTAAAAGGCAACGCGCTGCACTTTGAAAAGACACTGACGCCGGACGTGCTGGCAAATGTGCGTCATCCGGTACTCTTCGTCGAAGATTCGGCGCACTTTCCGGAGACGTCGCTGGCGGCAATGGAATTCTTCGACCGCGTCTCGAAGCCCGGCGACTTCATGGTGATCGAGGACGGTGATGTTATCGATGCCGCGATCGCGCACAAATATCGCGGTGGCCCCGGTGTCGCGATTGCAGAATTCTTGTCGAAGAACGGTGATCGCTACAGGGTCGACGCAACATACTGCGATTTCTACGGTTACAATTTCACCGCCAGCCCGAACGGTTATCTGCGCCGCATCGCCTGACCGGCGTCACGCCGTAACTTTCGGAAGCTCCTGAAGATGGCGCCGTCGTGGCCCGGCGCGCCCGTACGTTCCAGCAGGTCGACGGCCTCGGTGAAGCGCCGTAGGTCGACAGTGTACTGCGTAACGTATTCGCGGTGCTGTCGCCGTACGAGGTAACGCAACCAATTGCGGCGGTATATGGCGAACAGGAAGAATGGGATGCCTCGCATATCCAGCAACCGTGCGTGCTCGAGGGTAAATTTGGTCGCCACGATCATGACCTTGCAATCCGGTTTAACGAAGGCGAGATTGGCGAGTGCTGCCCCGTAGGGCGCGATGATGACGTCGGCGCGGCTGAAAAGAGTAGTCTGGTCGCGAAAGCTCAGACTCTCGGGAAACACGATCTCGTAGCCGCGATCGCGGAGATGCTGCTCCATGAGAGTTTCGTTACGAATGCGGCGGTTGCGGATGCGCGAACGCGATACATAGATTTTGCGGACGTCTTCGCGGTTGGCCGGGGCCATGGTCCTGCGCAGGAATTCGATCGTGGCCGGTGACGGCATATGATGAAAGTATCCGGGCGAGGCTAGCAATACATTGCGGGCCGCAATCGGAGTGTCGGCGCCGACCAAGATTAACTGGTCACGCGTAATTCCGTAGGCCGCGAGTGAATCAAAATGAAAGTCGCGTGGCGTTCCGTGCAGCAGGAGAGGCGCGTTAGGCGGGCTGAATTTCCGATAGAGACCAATCTTAGGCAACTCGCCGAGCAGCCAGGCGGCATAATTCGGCAAGGCCGACAGATAGGCGGCGTTCGTCGCGGTAAATGTCGTGCGGTCATCCGGCAGGGCGAAACCATTGGCGGTACGCTGCAGCGGCATTGCCTCGGGGTCTTGCCGCATATGCTCGAGGTTTGTGTATGCCGTATTAGCGTCGAGCAAGGTGCCGCCGCAGGCAACGACGTTGGGGAAGTGGATAGTGGCGGATGCAATCCGCAGGACATAATCGGCGGCGGGAGTGTAAGACTGTAGCGTGTAGAAGCGCTCACTCGGCAAATCAGTGAAGCCACCGTCTGACGCGACCGCTGGATGTTCTATACGATGAATAAAGACGGCGTAGCCACGCTCGGCGAAAGCGATGGGATCGCAGACTGCCGTAATCTTCATCGCTTAGGCGGTTCCGAACACGCGTTTAAAGATCGTATCGACGTGCTTGAGGTGATAGCCGAGGTCGAAATTGGCCTCGAGCTCTTTGGGTGACAGCTTCGCCGTCACGTCGGGGTCGGCCTTCAGGAACGTAAGGAAGTCGCCTTCGCCGGCCCACACCTTCATGGCGTTGCGCTGCACCAGCCGATAGGCGTCCTCGCGCGCGACGCCCTTCTGCGTCAGCGCGATCAGCACGCGCTGCGAGTGGATCAGGCCGCCGAGCCGGTCGAGGTTCTTCTGCATGTTGGCCGGATAGACGATGAGCTTGTCGATGACGCCAGCGAGCCGGTTGAGCGCGAAGTCGAGCGTCACGGTGGCGTCCGGGCCTATCATGCGTTCGACCGAGGAGTGCGAGATGTCGCGCTCGTGCCACAGCGCGACGTTCTCCATCGCCGGCACCGCGTAGCCGCGCACCATGCGGGCGAGGCCGGTGATGTTTTCCGTCAGCACCGGGTTGCGCTTGTGCGGCATCGCCGACGAGCCCTTCTGCTTCTCGGAGAAGAACTCCTCGGCCTCCAGCACCTCGGTGCGCTGCAGGTGGCGGACCTCGATGGCGACGCGCTCCATCGACGAGGCGATAACGCCGAGCGTGGCGAAGAACATGGCGTGGCGGTCGCGCGGGATGATCTGCGTCGACACCGGCTCGACCGAAAGTCCCATCGCCTTGGCGACGTGTTCCTCGATGCGTGGGTCGATCTGTGCGAAGGTGCCGACCGCGCCGGAGATGGCGCAGGTCGCGATCTCCTTGCGCGCCGATTGCAGCCGCGCCTTGTTGCGTGCGAACTCGGCATAGGCGTAAGCGAGCTTGACGCCGAACGTGGTCGGCTCGGCGTGGATGCCGTGCGAGCGGCCGATGGTCGGCGTCATCTTGTATTCGAAGGCGCGGCGCTTGAGCGCGGCCAGCACCTTGTCAATGTCGGCGAGCAGGATGTCGGCGGCGCGTACGAGTTGCACATTGAGGCAGGTGTCGAGCACGTCGGACGACGTCATGCCGGCGTGGACGAAGCGCGCATCCGGCCCGATGATTTCGGACAGGTGCGTCAGGAAGGCGATGACGTCGTGCTTGACCTCGGCCTCGATGGCGTCGATGCGCACGACGTCGAAGGCCGCGGCGTTGCCCTTGGCCCAGATCGTCTCGGCGGCCGATTTCGGAATGATGCCGAGCTCGGCCATCGCGCTGGCGGCGTGGGCCTCGATCTCGAACCAGATGCGGAATTTGGTTTCGGGCGACCAGATCGCCGCCATGTCGGGGCGGGAGTAGCGGGGGATCATGATATTGCTCGCACAACGGTAATCCTCATCCTGGAGAGTCTGACTTGAAAAGAGCCCGTCAGAATCAATGACGTGTCCCGGACGCGGTGCAGCACAAGCGTAGCGAAGTGGTGCACCGCAGAGCCGGGACCCCGGTTGATACATAAAGAAACCGGGGTCCCGGCTCTGCGGTGCTTCGTTTCACAGCGAAAGTCGGGTTTATCCGACTTTCGCCACGTCTTTGAACGTGCAAGTCGGATGAATCCGACTTGCAATGCTGCGCCCGGGACACGAGTTTGAAAACCCGGAATCATTCTCGGTCAGACTCTGAGGAGCGCCAGTGCAACGAGCGCGTCATCGCAAGTCGCACTCGGGCGACTTGCGTAACTAGAATCCAATCTCGGGCAAGCCCGAAATTGGTGGATGAGGCCTCATGGTTCGAGACGCGCAGCTTCGCTGCGCTCCTCACCATGAGGGTGGATTCAATCACGCCGCTTCTCCCCGCGCCGAGGCGCCGGCCATGCGGATCGCGGCGATGTTCTCCTTGTACTTGCCGCCCCTGAACACGGCGGAGCCGGCGACCAGCACGTTGGCGCCGGCTTGCACGACGCTTGCCGCATTGTCCGGCGTGATGCCGCCGTCGACCTCGATGTCGATCGACCGTCCTCCCGCCATCGCGCGCAGGTCGCGGATCTTGTCGAGCGCCGAGGGGATGAAGGTCTGGCCGCCGAACCCGGGATTGACCGACATCACGAGAACGAGGTCGACGATGTCGATGACATGTTCGACGCTGCTGACCGGCGTGCCGGGATTCATGGTCACGCCCGCCTTCTTGCCGAGCGCGCGGATCGCCTGCAGCGACCGGTGAATGTGCGGCCCGGCCTCGACGTGAACGGTGATGGTGTCGGCGCCGGCCTTGGCGAAGGCTTCGAGATAGGGGTCGCACGGCGAGATCATCAGGTGGACGTCGAGCGGCTTTGTCGTGACAGGCCGCAGCGCCTTCACGACGTCGGGGCCGATCGTGATGTTGGGGACGAAATGCCCGTCCATGACGTCGACGTGGATCCAGTCGGCGCCGGCCGCCTCGACGGCGCGGACCTCGTCGCCGAGTCTGGCGAAATCGGCGGACAGGATCGAGGGGGCGATCAACAGCGGGCGCATGTGGGTCTCCGGGCCGTTCGCTAACACGCAGGGAACGGGCGAGCAACGCGAGCGGTGTGGAGAAGGCCGCGCCGGGCAGATTTTGCCGGTTGCGGAAAATTCGCCGGGAAGGGTGGCGCGTTCGAGGCCTGAAAGCGCCCGGAAATCCTGACTTTTTCGCGTGGCGCGGGGCTTGCATCGGCGGAGGCCGGGTGCAACAGCCGCAGGGCGACGAGCGGCATTGAGGAGTTGAAGTGATGTCAGCTTCGATTGGTGCGGCTGCGTCCGCGCAGTCGTTTCAACCATTGACCTGGCTCACCGGCGCGAACGGCTCGTCCGGTTCCGATTCGATCGAGCAGTTGCTGCAAAGCCTGACCGGATCGGCGACTTCAGCCGTCAAGTCGGTCACCGCCGACGCGGCGGCCACGACGCCAGCCACCTCGGCCAGTTCGTTCGATCCGAATACGTTCCTGGCTTTGTTGTCGGCCCAGGAGCAATCGGGCCCCGCTGGGGCTGCGACGTCTGGCGGCGCACAGGCCAGTGGTGGCGGTGGATCGGCGTCGCAGCCCGGTTCGAGCAGCAGTTCGGGAACGATGACGGAAACGGTCACCAATCCGGATGGATCGATCACGACGATTACGACCTATGCGGACGGCACGACCAATCAATCGACGACCGCGCCGGCCCAAGGCACTTCTGTCGCCGCGGCAGGCAGCAACGATGGCGACGAGCTGATGACGGGTCTGCAGCAGCTTGCGGAGCTGGCGAAACCCTTCGCCGCTGCGGCCGTGATGGCAATGCTCTAAGCCGATACCGCCGGGCGATCGGCCTGCTCAAGCCGCCGGGCGACCGGCTTGAGCAGCATCGGCAGCAGGTAGATCGGAAACTGCGCCAGCGCGAAATAAAGCCAGACCAGGTCGGGCACGGCAAAGCCGGTCGCGGCCATCATCAGCCCGATATTGCGGTTGCCGGCCAGCAGGCCGATCGCGAAGGCGCGATGACGCCCGGCCGGCAGGAAGAGCAACGTCGTCGCCAGGATCGCGCCAAGCGATAAGGCGAAGCTCAGCGCCGTCAACCCGATGACGAGAACGGGGTCGGCCAGCGCATGCGCCGCGACGCCGTCCATCGCCGCAACAGCAAAAACGAACAGGCCGATCACGCTCAATCCGTCGATGGCCTGACCCGCGCCGTCGACACGAGCGCTGCCGGCCAGCCAGCGGATCAGGGCCGCGGCGGCGGCCGTGCCGCCGATCATCAGCAACAGCTTGGCGCCGAGGCTAAAGGGCGCGATGAGCGACGCGCCGAGAAAGACATGCGTGAAGAGACTAGCGCTGAACGGCGCGATGATCATGCTCAGGGCGAGCCCGGCGACGGTCAGCGCCACGTCGAGTCCCATCAGCGCGGCCAGCGCTGGCGACGACATCAGGCCCGGCGCGCAGCTTTGCAGGACGAGGATGAAGTAAAGGTCGGATGACGCCGCCTTGACGTGAAGCAGGGCGAACAGCATTGCGACCGCCGGCGGCAGCACCAGCATCACCCAGACGGCAGCGGCGACGACGACAGCCGGCCGCCGCACCAGCGCGGTCAGCGCCGACGGCTGCACGCGCAGGAACGCCAGCGTCAGCAAAGCGATAATGGTTTCGGTGAGGATCGGCTTGAAGGTCGCGGACAGAGCCGGCAGGAACAGGCCGATGAAGATCGACAGCGCGACCGCGAGCGTCCCGTGACGGCCGAGAAACGCGAGTGCGGCCATCAGGCTGTTGACAAAGGGCATGTGGACGAAGGCACCTGGCTGGTTTTCGGCCAGACTACCACTACCGCAAAGATTGCGGGCTGGCATGGGGCGGGCGACAATCAATCATGGCACGTGTGAATGTGATCGTCCTCGGCGCCGGTGTGGTGGGGACCTCGGTGGCGCTCCATCTGGCCAAGCGGGGATCCTCGGTCGCGCTGGTCGACCGCGGCGGGCCGGGCGAGGAAACCTCCTACGGCAACGCCGGCATCATCGAGGGCAACACCATCTTTCCGCCAAGCTTCCCGTCCGATCCGCTGGCGCTGCTGCGCATCGGCCTCAAGCTGGCGCCGGAGGCGAACTACAAGCTGTCGTTCCTGCCGAAGGTGCTGCCGTGGCTCATGACCTTTCGCGACAACACGCGCGGCCAGAAATTGATTGAGCACGCGCGCATCACGCGGCCCCTGTTCGCGAGCGCCATTCCGGAGCACGAGAAGCTGCTGCAGGACGCCGGCGCCGAGCGCTATCTGCGCAAAACCGGCTGGCTCAAGGTCTATCGCAGGGACAAGAGCTTCGACGCGACGGCGAACGAACGGGCGGTGGCGGCCGATTTCGGCGTGCCGATCGAGGTCGTTGACGTCGATCGGGCCCGCGCGCTCGAGCCCGATCTCGCGCCCGTCTTCAGGCATGCGATGTTCTGGCCGAAGGCGGCGAGCATCAGCAATCCGCTCGGCGTCACGCAGGCCTATTTCACGCGGTTCGAGGCGCTCGGCGGCATCCTGCTCCGGGGTGACGCGCGCAGCCTGCATCGCAACGGCGGCTTCTGGCGCGTCGAGACCGACGAGGGGCCGATTGACGGCGAGGCGGCGGTCGTCGCGCTCGGCCCGTGGTCGCCCGATCTGCTCGAGCCGTTGGGGCTCAAGCTGCCGATGGCGATCAAGCGCGGCTACCACCGGCACTTCCGCGGCCGCGGCAATTCCGGCCTGTCGCGCCCCGTGCTCGACGCCAACTATGGCTACGTCATCACGCCGATGGAGCAGGGGCTGCGCGTGACGACCGGCGCGGAGTTCGCGCCGCGCGACGACGCGCCGACGCCGATGCAGTTCGACCGCCTGATGCCGGGACTGACATCGCTGTTCCCGATCGACGGCCGCGCCGACGACAAGACCTGGAAAGGCGCGCGTCCCTGTTTTCCGGATTCGCGTCCCGCCATCGGTCCGGCGCCGGGCCTGCCCGGGATATGGCTTGCGACAGGTCATGCCCATTGGGGTCTGACGCTGGGGCCGGCCACGGGCCGCCTGATCGGCGAGATGATGGCAGGCGATGTGCCCTATATCGACCCAGCGCCCTATCGCGCCGAACGGTTTCTCTAGCGGACTGCCGAGACGCTTCGATTGTCATTCCGGGCGTCGCGGTAGCGGCAACCGGAATCCAGCGACACGAAAAGACGATGAAAATACTGGATTCCGGGTTCGCGCCTTCAGCGCGCCCCGGAATGGCGGGAGAGACTTCAATGTTCTCTAGGCCGCGCCAATGTTGCGCTCGCGACTGGGGAAGCGGTTGCGGATTTCCGCGTTGAAAAATGCTCCCTTGGACTCGGCGTGCCGGAATGCATCCACGACCGCCGCAGGCACCGCGTAGTAGTCATAAATGCGGCCGCTGACGAAGGTGATGGTCAGCCGCGACACGGTGGCATCGTAATCGATGGCTGCAATGACGGACGATGGCATCGCGCGCCTCCACTCATCCTTCATAACGCGGCCGGCGGTGTTGCGTTTCAGCGCCGCCCGAACTGATCCTTCCACGACGGCAGGGCGCCTGCAAAAGGCAGCGCCGTGGCTTCATAGACACCGCGGGCGACGGCGCGGGCCATGACATTGCCCGCGTGCAGCCCCAGTTCGGCCAAGGCGTAATGTGGATCGGCCAGTGGCTTGTCGCCGGCCGACGCCGCGAAAATGATGTCGCCGTCGAGCGGGGAATGCACGGGATAGAGCGCGCGGGCGTAGCCGTCGGCAGCCATCACGGCGAGGCGATGGCATTGCGCCTTGGTCAACTTGGCGTCGGTCGCGATCACGGCGAGCGTGGTGTTCTCGCCCGGCACGCTCGCGGGCGCGCCCTTGGCGCGAATGGCGATATCGCGCTCGGTCAGCCGGGCCGGAAGGCCGAGGTTGCCGAACTCGCCGTCGTGCTCGAACGGCGCCGCCCAGAAATACGGTCCGTCACCGATGACAGCCGTGCCGACGGCATTGACGACCGCGACCGCGCCGACGGTGATGCCGTCCGGTGTGACGGCTGACGCCGATCCGACTCCGCCCTTGAGGTTTGCGGTGGTTGCGCCGAGGCCAGCGCCGGCGCTGCCGAGCGCGAAGTCGACGCCGGCTCCGCGCGCCGCACTGTAGCCGAGCTCGCGATAGGGCGGGTATTGCCCCCAGTCCTTGTCGCCGCCGTTGAGCAGATCGAACAGGATGGCGCCGGGCACGATCGGCACCAGCGCGCTTCGGACGTGAAAGCCGCGGCCGCGCTCGCGCAACAGGGCCTGGACGCCGGACGCGGCGTCGAGCCCGAAGGCCGAGCCGCCGGACAACGCAATCGCGTCGATGCCTTCGACAGTTTGCGCCGGATCGAGCAGGGCGGTCTCACGCGTGCCGGAGCCGCCACCGCGCACGTCGACACTTGCGACCGCCGGACGATCGAACAGCACGACGGTGACGCCGGAGGCGAGCTTGCGATCTTCGGCGTGGCCGACGGTCACTCCGGCGATATCGGTGATGAGATTTCGAAGGGCCATGGCGCGACTCTATCACGGCTCGATCACATTGCGGCGATATGCGCTGGTGTGGTGGTTCGGAAATCCGCTTCATCCTTGCAGCAAGCTCGTCAAGCGGGTTTCCAAACCAAACCACTTCGGATTCGGGACACTAGGCCAATGCTTGCATCGGCGCGGCGGGCGGCGCATCAAGGCGCATGACTTCGAATGTGACGATTTTTGCCGCAATTCTTGCCGGCCTCGTGAGCTTCCTGTCTCCTTGCGTCTTGCCGCTGGTGCCGCCGTACCTGGTCTATCTCGCGGGCACCTCGCTGGAGCGCCTTGCCGATCGTGAAAGCCCGCCGCGGGTGCGGCGGGAGACCATAGTTGCCGCGCTGCTGTTCGTTCTCGGCTTTTCGACGGTGTTCGTCGCGCTAGGTGCCAGCGCCAGCGTGATCGGCGGCCTGATCCGCACCTATTCGGGACCGCTCGCGATTCTCGCCGGCATCGCCATCATCGTAATGGGACTGCACTTCCTTGGCGTGACGCGGCTGGCATTTCTCTACAACGAGAAACGCATGCAGGTGACGCGCCCGGTCGGCCTGTGGGGCGCCTATGTCATGGGGCTGGCCTTCGCATTCGGCTGGACGCCGTGCATCGGCCCGATCCTTGCCGCCATTCTGGCGGTCGCGGCGTCGGAGGAGACCGTGGCGAAAGGGGCGGGACTGCTCGCCTTCTATTCGCTCGGGCTCGGCGTGCCGTTCGTCATCGCGGCGCTGGCGGTCGAGCCGTTTGCGGCTTTTCTTACACGCTTCAAACGACACCTGCATCGTGTCGAACAGGTCATGGGCGGATTGCTGGTGCTGACCGGCATCGCCTTTCTCACCGGTACCATCACCACATTGAGCACCTGGCTGCTCGAGACGTTTCCCGCGCTGTCGAGAATCGGCTGATGCGAAAACGCCAAAAAGAAGAAGCCCGCCGGTGAGGGCGGGCTTCAACCGTTTCAGACTGTCCGCAGCGGCTTACGAGCCAGCCTTGGTGCAGTCATTGTTCGGGCACTCGAAGTAGGTGATCTTGCCGCTCTTCGGGTCCTTCTTCCAGATGTACATCACGTAGTCGAGCTTCGTGATGTCACCTTTCTTGGTGTAGGACAGCGGGCCGAGCACGGTATTGAACTTCTTGCCGGAATGAATTTCCGCCGCGACCTTCTTGGGGTCGTTCGACTTCGCGGCCTTGGCGGCCTCCGCCATCACCTGCACCGACGCGTAGCTGTACAGGGTGTAGGATTCCGGCTCGAAGTTCTTGGCGCGGAATTTCGCCACGACGTCCTTCGCCGCCGGGTTCTTGCGCGGGTCCGGGCCGAAGGTCATCAGCGTGCCTTCGACGCCCGGGCCGCCGACCGCGGCGAACTCGTCGGTGGTGATGCCGTCAGCGCCCATCATCGGCGCCTTGACGCCCTGGTCGCGCATCTGGCGGACGATCAGGCCGCCTTCGGTGTGCAGGCCGCCCCAATAGACGAGGTCGGCATTCGACTGCTTGATCTTCGACACCAGCGCCGAGAAGTCCTTCTCGCCGACATTGATGCCTTCATAGAGCACGGGTTTCATGCCGCCCTTCTGGAGCCCCTTGATGGTCTCGTCAGCAAGACCTTTGCCGTATGTGGTCTTGTCGTGGACGACAGCGATCTTCTTGCCCTTGAAGTGCTTGAGGATGTAGGCGGCAGCGACCTGGCCCTGCTGGTCGTCGCGGCCGCAGGTCCGGAACACGTTCCACAGACCGCGCTCGGTGAATTGCGGATTGGTCGAGGCTGGCGTGATCTGGAGGATGCCGTTCTCCTGATACACGGTCGAGGCCGGGATCGAGGCGCCCGAGTTGAAGTGGCCGACCACGAATTTGACGCCGTCAGCGGCAAACTTGTTGGCGACCGAGACGGCCTGCTTCGGATCGGAGACGTCGTCGCCGAACTCCAGCTCGATCTTCTGACCGTTGATGCCGCCGGCGGCATTGATGTCGTCGACCGCCTGCTGCGAACCGTTCTTGAGCTGCGCGCCGAAAGTGGCGTTGGCGCCGGTGATCGGGCCGCCGACACCGAACTTGACTTGTGCGGCGGCGGTCCCCGCGAGCGCCACACTGAGGCCCAGCGCGAGGCCGAGCATCGTAATCTGCTTCATCCGTTCTCTCCCTCTTTATTGGGCGGGTCGTCGAAGATTGAGACAAACCAGCTGTCAACAATGCTAGCTCAAGGCGTTTTGCGGCGCCAGCGCATCGCGCCGTGCTTTTCGATCAGCCAGCCATACTGACGGGCCATCTGGGCGGCGCGTGCCGCATGAAAGCCAGCATAGCCGAACAGCAGGCAAATTGCCGTATCGACGGCGTAATAATGGAGCGACAGGAGCGTGCCGCCGAACAGCGCCATATGGATGAAACGAACGGCGCCACCCAGCAGCAGCGAATAGACGACGACCTGCCAGGGCGGCCGCCATGTTCCGGCAATGGCGCGGCCGGTCAGCCAGGCCGCGCCGCCGCCGAGGATGATGGTGACCAGCAGGAAGATGCCCGCCGAACCTTCCTCGTAGAGGAGGTTGGAGATCGAGAACGCTGTACCGGCGTTTTCCATGATCAGCGCCCGCCCTCGAGATAGGCCGATTTGACTTCCGGACGCTCGAGCAGCTCCGTTCCGGTGCCGCTCAACGTGATCTTTCCGTTGACCATGACATAGCCGCGATGCGCGAGCTTGAGCGCATGAAATGCATTCTGCTCGACCAAGAAGACCGTGAGCTTCTCTTCGGTATTGAGCATGCGGATGGCGTCGAAAATCTGTTTGACGATCAGCGGCGCGAGGCCGAGCGAGGGCTCGTCGAGCAGAAGGAGGCGCGGCCGGCTCATGAGCGCGCGGGCGATCGCCAGCATCTGCTGCTCGCCGCCGGACAACGTGCCGCCGCGCTGGCCGATGCGCTCCTTGAGCCGCGGAAACAGTCCGAGGACACGCTCGAGGTCCTGGTCGAACACCGTCTCGTCCGAGACCGTCGCGCCCATCTGGAGATTTTCCAGAACGGTCATGCGCGAAAAGATGCGCCGGCCTTCCGGCGACTGCGCGAGGCGGCGCCGCGCGATCTCGTGGGTCGGCAGTTGCGTGATGTCCTCGCCATCGAAAACGACGGCGCCTTCGCGGGCGCGCGGGTTGCCGCAGATCGTCATCATCAGCGTCGACTTGCCGGCGCCGTTGGCGCCGATCAGCGTGACGATCTCGCCCTCGTTGACGTCCATGTCGACGCCCTTGAGGGCCATAACACGGCCGTAGAACGTCTTGACGCCGCGAACGCTGAGCAAGGCGTTAGTCACAGTCCGACCTCCGCCTCGACTTCCGCGACCTCGTCGTCCTCGACGCCCAGATAGGCACCGATCACCTTCGGATCGTTGCGCACGAATTCCGGCGTGCCGTCGGAAATCTTGACGCCATAGTCGAGCACCACGATGTGGTCGGAAATCTCCATGACCACGGACATGTCGTGCTCGATCAGCAGGATGGTGGTGCCGAAATCCTTGCGGATCGCCAACAGCAATTCGTTGAGCTCGGCGCTTTCATGCGCGTTGAGGCCGGCGGCCGGCTCGTCGAGACACAGCAGCACCGGGTCGGTGCACATCGCGCGCGCGATTTCGAGGCGCCGCTGGGCGCCGTACGGCAAATCGCCGGCGGGGTCGTCGGCGCGGTCGACCAGCTCGAGGCGCTCGAGCCAGCCGCGCGCCTTCTCGACCGCTTCGTATTCGCGCACGGCGTAGCCGGGAAATCCGAGCACGCCGAGCACGGTGTAGCCCGACGCCAGCATCAAGGGGTTGTGCTGGGCGACCATGAGGTTTTCCAGCACCGTCATGCCGGAGAAAAGGCGGATGTTCTGGAACGTGCGCGCGACCCGGGCGCGCTGCGCGACCAGATAGTCGGGCATGCGCTCGAGCAGGAACAAGGCGCCGTTAGCATCACGCCGCTCGCGTTTGCCGCTGTCGGTGAGCTGGTCGAGCGATTGCCACGCGCTGGAATCGCCGTGCTGAAGCGCGATGCGGCCCTCGCTCGGCTTGTAGAAGCCGGTGATGCAGTTGAACACGGTAGTCTTGCCGGCGCCGTTCGGGCCGATCAGCGCCGCGATGGTGCCGCGATGGACCTCGAATGAGACATCGTTGACAGCGACGAGGCCGCCGAACCGCATCGTGAGGTGCTCGACCCGGAGCATGGCCTCGCCCGCCATCAGCCGTGCCCTTCCTTGACCAGCTCGGACGATATCGTCTTGCGCTCTTTCAGGAACACCGACGGCTCGCGGCTAGCGATCAGGCCGCGGGGCTTCCAGATCATGATCAGGACCATCGCGAAGCCGAAAATCAGCATGCGGTATTGGGTCGGATCGAATGTGTCGCCGAAGATGGCCTTGAGGAAATCCATGTCGCGCATGATCTCGGTGCCGCCGATCATGGCGACCGCGGCGATGGCGACGCCGATCTGGCTGCCCATGCCGCCGAGCACGACGATCGACAGGATCGTCGCCGATTCGATGAAGGTGAAGCTCTCCGGCGAGATGAAGCCCTGGCGCGCCGCGAAGAACGAGCCGGCGAAACCGGCAAACATCGCACCCATCGCGAATGCCGTCAGCTTCGTGTTGGTCGTGTTGATGCCGAGCGAACGGCAGGCGATCTCGTCTTCACGCAGCGCTTCCCACGCCCGGCCGACCGGGAGGCGGCGCAGGCGGGTCGTGACGTAGCCGGTCAGCAGCGCCAGTCCGAGGATCAGATAGTAAAGAAAAATCGTGCGATGCGTCGGCGAGAACGTCAGGTGGAACGTGGCGGCGAACCCGTTGTCGTCGGTGTTGAACGGGATGCCGAAGAAGGTCGGCCGGGGGATCGCGGCGATGCCGGCATAGCCGTTCGTGAGATCGACCCAATTGACGAGCACGATGCGGATGATTTCGCCGAACGCCAGCGTCACGATGGCGAGGTAGTCGCCGCGCAGCCGCAGTACCGGGAAGCCGAGCAGGATGCCCCAGAACGACGACAGAATTCCGGCGAGCGGCAGCAGGATCCAGAACGACAGGCCGAAGTGACTGGCGAGCAGGCCGTACGAGTAGGCACCGACCGCGTAGAAAGCGACGTAGCCGAGGTCGAGCAGGCCGGCGAGGCCGACCACGATGTTCAGGCCCCAGCCCAGCATCACGTAGATCAGGATCTGGATGCCGAAATTGTCGATCCACTTCAGCGAGCCGCTGTAGCCGACGGCGGCCAGCGAGATAAACGGGTAGACGACCAGGAAACCGATCGCGAACGGCACGAACCAGCGGCTGAACGAGCGCGGGATACTGAACGGCTTGCGCGTCGACAGCGCGCGCCGGCGCTCCGCCCACGGCCGGATGACGAGCGTCACGAGCAACCGAACGCCGGCGATGAGCGCGACAAAGATCACAAGCAGCGGAAGCCGCGTCGTGAGCCGAAGCTCGTTGTTCATATTGGTGATGGTCAGGAGCCCGACCAGCGGCAGAAACAGCCCGAACGAGATGAGGGCGGTGATGCCCGCATCGCGCAAGGCGTGGACGACCTCGGACCGCTCGCGACGCGCGGACGCTGTCATGTCAGACCTTTTCGACGTCGGGACGGCCGAACAGACCTTGCGGCAGGAAGATCAGCGTGATCGCCAGCACCGAGAAGGCGGCGACGTCCTTGTAGTCAATGGTGAAGTACGCCGACCACAAAGTTTCGATGAGGCCGATCAGGATGCCTCCGACAACGGCACCGGGAAGCGAGCCGATGCCGCCGAGCACGGCGGCGGTGAAGGCCTTCACGCCCGGCACGAAGCCGTCCGAGAAGCTCACCACGCCGTAGTACATCACGTACATCGTGCCGGCGACGGCAGCGAGCGCCGCCGCGATCACGAAGGTCATGGCGATGGTGCGATCGACGTCGATCCCGACCAGCGCCGCCATTTTCTGATCCTGCTCGCAGGCGCGCTGGGCGCGGCCGAGCGAGGTCTTGGCGACGAGATACCAGAACGCCGCCAGCAGCACGGCGGTGACGCCCCAGATGATGATCTGCTTGTAGGACAGCGTCACCGTGTACGCGTCATGGCCCGACAGGATGAACTCGCCGCGGATGATCGGCGGGATCGCCTTGTTGCGCGGGCCTTGCGTCACTTGCACGAAGTTGGACAGGAAGATCGACATGCCGATCGCCGAGATCAGCGGTGCGAGCCGGAACGAGCCGCGCAGCGGCCGGTAGGCGACGCGCTCGATGGCCCAGTTGATGAGCGACGTGAACGCCATCGAGACGATCAGCATGATGAAGATGGCGAGCGCCACGGAGGTGATGCCAAGCCACGTCGTGACGATCAGGAAGGCGATGAGAGCAATGAAGGCCGACACCATGAACACGTCGCCGTGGGCGAAGTTCACCATGCCGATAATGCCGAAAACCATCGTGTAACCGATGGCAATAAGTCCGTAGATCGAGCCGAGCGTTATTCCGTTGATTAGTTGCTGGACAAAAACATCCATGCCACGGGCGCCCTCATTGCAACAGTCCCCCCTGCCGCCCGGCTGACGGCCGGAGAAGATTGTTAACAGGGCCACGTTACGGCGGCAACGAGGCGGCGTGTGTTTTCAAGTTATCCTTTGTGTGGACGGGAAGGTCCGATCCGCAATGTCGAGCACGGCTTTCGGAGCTGCTGCTCGCGGCGCGTTTTGTGCGCCGCGGTGGCGGCACTGGAGTGGCAGGTTTAGTGGAGGCCGTTGAAGGTCCAGATCAGCGCGACGATCGGTAGTGACACGCCGGGCGGCCGCAACGATAAATAGCACTCCTTGCCTGTTCTCCCCTTGGAACAGAACCCGCCATTGATTGATGCCGGGGCGCTGGAGGTTCCGCAGGGAGGCCGGCCAAAAGCATCGGCCTTAACAGGTAAGGTAAAGCGACGGATTGCTTTGAAGCTCCTCTCGAAGCCCGTTACGCAACCGCACGGGTACAAGAGGAGGCGGCTCATGGGACGGGCTTCGACGGCAATCAGCGCCTTGATCCTGGCGATCGCGATTTATTTTGCCCTGCTCTGGGGCTTCGATGCGTTGCGAATTCTGACGTCGCCGACGTTCGGTCTGGAGGATGTTTGGCGCTCGCAGGTGGTGTTCGAGATCGGCCGCTACCTCGGTCTCGCGCCCGGCGGCCTGCTGAAGCTCGCCGCACTTCTTGGCGCCCTTAAGTTGACCGTGGCCGGTGTTTGCGTGGCGCATATCGTCGATCGTATCCGCGCGATCCTCACCGGGAGCGACCCGATGAATGAAATTCTTGAGACCGGTTTGCTGATTGCCGTCGGCATCAGCATCGTCGCGCTCGTCCCGGCGATCCTGTCGAAGAACGTCGATTTGACCCGCGATTTGACGATCCAGCTTTTGCTCGCCGCTATTGCGGCAGCGGCCACGGTCATAGAGCGTCGCAAGGCGGACCCTCTCGACGCCGGGCGTGGCAAGACGGCTGCGGTTGCTTTGGCGCCGAGCGGCGGCTGGTTCACGCCCTGGCGGCAGTAACGCCTATTTTTCGCGGCAGGTCTTTTCAAGCTTTCGTTCGGCGGAACTCGATCCGCCGGCCGTATTTTTAGCCACGATGACGAACGCCGCTACGCCTTGAGTTCGGCGATCAGCTCGCCGGCTTCCTTGAAGGCGTGGTTGGCCTTGGGCACGCCGCAGTAGATCGCCTGCTGCAGGATGATTTCCTTGATGTCGTCCGCGGTGAAGCCGCCTTCGCGCAGCGCCGCGCCGACATGCAGGCGGAATTCGTCCCATTGGCCGAGCGCGATCATCGAGCCGATCACCAGGATGCGGCGGGTGCGTTCGTCGAAGTGCGGGCGGGTCCAGATTTCGCCCCAGGCATAGCGGGTGATGAGCTCCTGGAATTCCGCGTTGAACGCGTTCTTCCTTTCGAGCGAGCGGTCGACCCAGGCGTTGCCCAGCACCTGGCGCCGCCGCGCCAGGCCCTTGTCATAGCGGTTCTTGCCGTCCATCGGATCATGCCTTCAGGAAGTCGAGCACGGCCTTGGTGAAAGCGGCCGGCTGTTCGACGTTGGAGATGTGCGCGGCGTCGAGCGAGACGAGCTTTGCGCCCTTGATCTGCCGGGCGATCTCCTCGCCATTCGCCGGCGGCGTGGCCGGGTCCTGCGCGCCGACGATCACCAAGGTCGGCGCGGTGATGCCGGGATTGGTTGCGCGGAAATCCATGTCGCGGATCGCCCCGACACAGGCCGCGTAGCCCTCGCGATTGGTGGCGAGGAACATCTGCTTCATGCGGTCGATTTCTTTCGGCGCGCGCTCGATGAAGCCTTTGGTGAACCAGCGTGCCATGTTGGTGTCGACAAACGCGGCGAGGCCTTTCTCGCGCACGAACTTGATGCGGTCGGCCCACGGCGCCTTGTCGGCGTAATAGAAGTTGGTGTTGGCGAGGACGAGCTTCTCGATCCGGTCCCGCGCGTTGGCGCCGAGCCATTGCCCGTCCATGCCGCCCATCGACAGGCCGCACCAGTTCATCGTCCTGATCTTGAGGGCATCGATGATCGCAAGGATGTCGCGGCCGAAGCGCTCGAAGCTGTAGGGGCCTTGCGGCGCGGCGGACTTGCCGTGGCCGCGCCGGTCGTAGCGCACCACGCGAAAATGCCTGGTGAACTCCGGCATCTGCGGGTCCCACATATGCAGATCGGTGCCGAGCGAGTTCGACAGCATCAGCACGGGCGCATCGTCGCGGCCCTCGACCTCGACATTGAGCGGGCAGCCATCGGCATCGATCATCGGCATGTCGTGTTCCTCCAGGCTTTATTGACGGCACCCTAAAGCCGGTCCTTACGTCCGCCAATACGCCGCACGTAGAGAAAGTGACGTGACATCGCCGCACCGCTTCGATCTGACGCTAACTGGCGGTGCAAGGCGTGTTCGACGTTTTCCCTACGACTGGGACGATCCGACAATTGGGTCGACCGGGCGCTGTCGCAATGCCGGGACCGCAGGGGGGACCTTGATGGTACTGCACGACCTGCCGAGCGGGGCGATGCGTCATCTCGATCGCTTCCTCGGATCGGTGAGCGATGCAGGGGGCGCATTGCGGCAAGACTTCCCGCCGGATTGCGTGCCGATGCGCGATGGGATAGCCACCGCTGCGTTTGCCGATTACGTTGCCGAATAAGGAGTGGCGCATATGGCGATGACAATGACCGGTGAGGTCCAGCTTCCGGCTGCCAAGGAAACCGTCTGGGCCATGCTCAACGACGCCAACGTACTGAAGGCCTGCATCCCCGGCTGTGAAGAGCTCGACAAGCTGTCCGACACGGAATTCAAGGCGGTCGCGGTGAGCAAGATCGGGCCGGTGAAGGCGCGTTTCAAAGGCAATGTGCATCTGACCGATCTCGATCCGCCGAACGGCTACAAGATTTCCGGCGAGGGCGACGGCGGCGTCGCCGGCTTCGCCAAAGGCGGGGCCACCGTGTCCCTGGCCGACAAGGACGGCGGCACGCTGCTGACCTACAATGTTGAAGCCCAGATCGGCGGCAAGCTCGCCCAGCTCGGTCAACGCCTCGTCAATGGCGCGGCCAAGAAGATGGCCGATGACTTCTTCGCCAACTTTGCCAAGGCCGTCAGCGGCGGCTAACGGCAGTCTTGCCGCAAATACGCGACTGTCTCCGCTGCCGGCCCCATTTCTGAAGCCCTTGACCCACCCTACGGGTCAGGTTCAGAGTTATTCGGGTTCGAAAGTGGAAAAACCGACGGGTTTTAAGGTCGGAAGGCCGTCCAGCTTTTGATTCAGGCCAAAATCCGGGCATATGGCCCGAATTGGGAGGAAGTCAGATGCCGAAGGTGTCCATGACGGTGAACGGCAAGCCCGTCACCGGCAATATCGAAGAACGCACCCTGCTGGTGCAGTTCCTGCGCGAGAACCTCCGTCTGACCGGTACCCATGTCGGCTGCGACACGTCGCAGTGCGGCGCCTGCGTGGTCCACGTCAACGGCATCGCCATGAAGTCGTGCACGCTGCTTGCGCTGCAGATGGAAGGCGCCAGCATCACGACCATCGAGGGCATCGCGCCGTCGCCGACGGAGCTTCACCCGATGCAGGAGGCCTTCCGTGAGAACCACGGGCTCCAGTGCGGGTATTGCACGCCGGGCATGATCATGTCCGCGCTCGATATCGTTCGCCGCAAGGGCCACGATCTCGACGAGCACACGATCCGCGAGGAGCTCGACGGCAACATCTGCCGCTGCACCGGCTATCACAACATCGTCAAAGCGGTCGCGGCCGGCGCCAGGGCCATGGCCAAGTAGGAGCTGCAAGGGAGAACGCCACTTCACGCTTCCAGGAAACGGGAGGAGTCCGCCAATGACCGCGACCGGGATCGGCGCGGCGGTACGCCGCAAGGAAGACATCCGCTTCATTACCGGCAAGGGCCAATACACCGACGACGTCGTGCGGCCTGGCGAGACCCGCGCAGTTTTCGTCCGCTCTCCTCACGCTCACGCCAAAATCAAGCGCATCGACACCGCGGAAGCGGCCAGGATGCCGGGCGTGGTCGCGATCCTCACCGGCGCCGACCTCGCCAACGACAAGATCGGCAACCTCATTTGCGGCTGGATGATCCATTCCAAGGACGGCTCGCCGATGAAGATGGCGCCGCACCCGGCGATCGCCAGTGGCAAGGTCAATCACGTCGGCGATGCCGTCGCGGTGGTGATCGCCGAGACGAGGGCGCAGGGCCGCGACGCCGCGGACAAGGTCAAGGTCGATTACGAAGAGCTTCCGGCGGTGGCCGACCCGGCCAAGGCGCAGGCCAAGGACGCGCCGCAGATCCACGCCGACATTCCCAACAACACGATCTACCAGTGGAGCCTCGGCGACGAGAAGGCGGTTGGCGACGCCTTCCGCGGCGCCAAGCACGTCACCAGGCTCGACATCGTCAACAACCGGCTGGTGCCGAACGCGATCGAGCCGCGCGCGGCGCTCGCCGAATACGATGCGGGTACCGACAACCTCACGCTGTGGAATACGTCGCAGAACCCGCATGTAGCGCGGCTGGTGATCTCGGCCTTCGTCGGTATCGCGCCCGAGCACAAGCTGCGCGTCATCGCGCCGGATGTCGGCGGCGGCTTCGGCTCCAAGATTTTCATCTATCCGGAGGAGGTCGTCTGCCTGTGGGCGGCGCGCAAGACCGGCCGTCCGGTGAAGTGGACGGCGGAGCGCTCCGAGGCCTTTCTCACCGACGCGCACGGCCGCGACCACGTCACGCATGCCGAAATGGCGTTCGACGGCGACGGCAAGATCCTGGCGCTGCGCGCCAAGACCATCGCCAATCTCGGCGCCTACATGTCGACGTTCTCGTCGTCGATCCCGACCTATCTCTACGCCACGCTGTTGTCGGGCCAGTACGGCATCCCGCAGATCTACTGCGAGGTCGACGCCGTCTATACCAACACGGTACCCGTCGACGCCTATCGCGGCGCGGGCCGTCCCGAGGCGACCTTCGTGGTCGAGCGTCTCGTCGAGGTCGGCGCGCGCGAGATGGGCCTTGACCCGGCCGATCTGCGCAAGCGCAACTTCATCAAGCAGTTCCCGCACCAGACGCCGGTCATCATGGCCTATGACGCCGGCGACTATAACGCGTCGCTGAAAAAGGCGATGGAGCTCGCCGACGTCAAGGGTTTCGGCAAGCGCAAGCGCGACAGCGCGCGCCACGGCAAGCTGCGCGGGCTGGGCTATTCGACCTATATCGAGGCCTGCGGCATCGCGCCGTCACAGGCGGTCGGCTCGCTCGGCGCCGGCGTTGGCCTGTGGGAGAGCGCGGAGGTGCGCGTCAACCCGACCGGTTCGGTGGAAGTGCTGACCGGCTCGCACGCGCACGGGCAGGGCCACGAAACGACCTTCGCACAGCTCGTGTCGGAGCGGCTCGGCATCCCGTTCGAGAACATCTCGGTCCTACACGGCGACACCGACAAGGTGCAGTTCGGCATGGGCACCTACGGCTCGCGCTCCGGCGCCGTCGGCATGTCGGCCATCGCCCAGGCGCTCGACAAGGTGATCGCCAAGGCGAAGAAAGTGGCGGCCTTCATGATGGAGGCGTCCGAAGGCGACATCGAGTTCAAGGACGGCAAGTTCACCGTCGCCGGCACCGACAAGTCGGCCGCCTGGGACGACGTCGCGCTCAATGCCTATATCGCGCATAAATTCACCGGCGCCGAGCTCGAGCCCGGGCTGAAGGAGACCTCGTTCTACGATCCGACCAACTTCACGTTTCCAGCCGGATGCCACATCTGCGAGGTCGAAGTCGACAGCGAAACCGGCCGCACCGAAATCGTGAACTGGACCGCGGTCGACGACTTCGGCACGGTGATCAACCCGATGATCGTCGAGGGCCAGGTGCACGGCGGCATCGCGCAAGGGGTCGGCCAGGCGCTGCTCGAGGGCGCGGTCTACGACAAGGACGGCCAGCTCGTCAGCGGCTCGTTCATGGACTACTCGATGCCGCGGGCGCACGACCTGCCGTCGTTCAAGCTCGGCCTGACGGAGACCAAGTCGCCGTCGAACCCGCTCGGCATCAAGGGCTGCGGCGAGGCGGGCGCGATCGCGGCGCCGGCCGCCGTCATCAACGCCATCACCGATGCCATCGGCACCGAACAGATCAGCATGCCGGCCACCGCCCAGACGGTGTGGTCGGCGCTTCAGCGCGCCAATGCGGCGCGCCAGGCTGCGGAATAACGGAGACCATCATGTACAGCTTCTCTTACTTTCGTCCGACCACCGCGCGGCAGGCCGCCAATCTGCTGGCCAAGCATCCCGACGCCAAGCTGCTGGCCGGCGGCCACTCGCTGATCCCGGTGATGAAGCAGCGCCTGGCGCAACCGTCGGCGCTCATCGACCTGAATGCGTGCGAAGACCTCGCCGGCATCGAGCTCAAGGGCCGCTCGATCGTGATCGGCGCGCTGACGCGCCACGCCGACGTCGCCAACTCGCAGGTTGTCAAGGATGCGCTGCCGGGCCTCGCCATGGTGCCGGGCGCGATCGGCGACCCGCAGGTGCGCAACCGCGGCACCATCGGCGGCTCGATCGCCAACAACGATCCGAACGCCGACTATCCGGCGGCCTGCCTCGGTCTCGGCGCCACCATCGTCACCAACAAGCGCCGCATCGCGGCGGACGATTTCTTCACCGGCATGTTCTCGACCGCGCTCGAGGAGAACGAGATCATCACCAAGGTGATGTTTCCGATCGCCAAGAAGGCGGCCTACGAGAAGTTCAAGCACCCGGCCTCGGGCTTCGCGCTGGTCGGCGTGTTCGTTTCGAAGCGCGGCTCGGACATTCGCGTCGCCGTGACCGGCGCCGGGTCGAACGGCGTGTTCCGCGTCAAGTCGTTCGAGGAAGCGCTCAAGAAGCGCTTCTCGCCGAAGTCGATCGAGGGCATGACGATCCCGGCGAGCGGCATGAACAGCGACATTCACGCCTCGGCCGAATATCGCGCGCATCTCGTCGGCGTGCTGGCGCGTCGCGCGCTGGCGAAGGCGACGGCGTAATCCCCCGGCCGTCATCACCGGATCACGGCGCCATGAGCGCGTGTGCGCGCTATGGCGCCGTGATCCGGTGATCCATCAGACCAGAAAAGATGGATGGCCGGGTCAAGCCCGGCCATGACGCTCATGAGATGTTACCGCTCCAACTCCTTCAGCAAATCGTGCAGGTCGAGCGGGCGTGTGAACATCTGCAAGCCGCCGTCCGGGCGCTTGGGCCATTCGTCTTTCGGCCGGTCGCGGTAGAGCTCGACACCATTGTCGTCCGGGTCGCGCAGATAGAGCGCCTCGGAGACGCCGTGGTCGCTTGCGCCCTCGAGAGGGATGCGGGCGACGATCAGGCGGTTCAGCGCCTCGGCGAGCAGCTTGCGTGACGGATAGAGGATCGCGGTGTGATAAAGGCCGGTGCTGCCGGGAGGCGGCGGCGAGCCGCCTTTGCTCTCCCAGGTGTTGAGCCCGATGTGGTGATGATAGCCGCCCGCCGAGATGAAGGCCGCGCCGGGACGGCTGGTGGTCAGCTCGAAACCCAGAACGCCGCAATAGAAGTCCAGCGCGCGCTGCAGGTCCGCGACCTTGAGATGGACGTGGCCGATGCGCACCCCGGCGTCGATGACCGGAAAATGCGGCTTGTCGCCCGTTCCCTGACTTGCAATGCCGGCATGGGTGTTCATGGCGTGCCTCTCTGGCCTTTTGGGCCCCGAAGGCCCACATGTAGGACGCCGCCAGTCTGGGATAAAGTCCGCGCATGACTGAAAAGACACTGCCGCATTCGATCGACGCCACCCTCAAGCTTGTCTCGGAAGCCGATTACGTGGCCGACCGCTCATTGGCGACGGTTCTGTTTCTCGCCCTGAAAATGCAGCGGCCGATCTTTCTCGAGGGCGAGGCGGGCGTCGGCAAGACCGAGATCGCCAAGGTGCTGGCCAGGACGCTCGGCCGCAAGCTGATCCGGCTGCAATGTTACGAGGGGCTCGACGTCGCGGCGGCCGTCTATGAGTGGAATTACGGCGCACAGATGATCGCGATCCGGCTGGCGGAAGCCGAAGGCGAGGGTGACCGCGAACGCATCGAGCACGACGTGTTCTCCGAGCGCTTCCTGATCAAGCGG
Organism: Pseudolabrys sp.; assembly: GCA_029980465.1. Lineage (GTDB taxonomy): Bacteria > Pseudomonadota > Alphaproteobacteria > Rhizobiales > Xanthobacteraceae > Pseudolabrys. The sequence goes on along the minus strand of JARYIJ010000001.1, from coordinate 227,274 downwards.
CCGCTGTTGCAGGCGCTGGAGCCCGACGCCGACGGTCCGCCGGTGCTGCTCATCGACGAGATCGACCGCACCGACGAGGCGTTTGAAGCCTTCCTGCTCGAAGTGCTGTCGGATTTCCAGGTGACGGTGCCGGAGCTCGGCACCATCAAGGCGGCGCATCCGCCGATCGTCGTCATCACGTCGAACCGCACGCGCGAGGTGCACGACGCGCTCAAGCGGCGCTGCCTCTACCACTGGGTCGGCTATCCGTCGGCCGAGCGCGAATTGAAGATTCTGCGTGCCAAGGTGCCCGGCATCGGCAAGAAGCTGTCCGAGCAGGTGGTTGCCTTCGTGCAGGCGCTGCGCAAGGAAGATCTGTTCAAGCAGCCCGGCGTCGCCGAGACGCTCGACTGGGCCGGCGCGCTGACCGAGCTTGACGCGGTCGCGCTCGATCCGGCGACGGTGTCGGACACGCTCGGCGTGCTGCTCAAATATCAGGACGACATCGCGCGCATCGATCACGGCAAGATCAAGCAGTTGCTCGACGACTCGAAAGCGGATTTGCGCGCGGCGGAGTGAGACTTGCGGACAAGCGGACGTCATTTGTTCCGCCCATTCCCGCACTCGGATCGAGCCTTCGGCTCGCCCGAGCACAGGCTCCAGCGGGAATCCAGTTCTTTGGTCAAAGAGCTGGGTCCCCGCTTCCGCGAGGACGAACGGATGGAGACTGTCGGGTGAAAGAACAGGGCACGCTCGCCGACAACATCCTCTACTTCGCGCGTGCCTTGCGCGCCGCGGGGATTCCGGTCGGGCCGGGCTCGGTGCTGGACGCGGTCGAGGCGGTTGACGCCGCGGGCATCTCGACTCGCGAGGATTTCTACTGGACGTTGCACGCGGTATTCGTGAAGCGGCACGAGCATTCGGTCCTGTTCGATCAGGCGTTCCGCATGTTCTTCCGCAAGCGCGCCTATCTCGAGAAGTTGATTGCGGCGATGTTGCCGCAAGCGCCGCCGCAGGCCGAGAAGCCGGCGCCACCCGGCGCGCAGCGCGTGCAGGAAGCGTTGTTCGAGGGGCTGAAGCAAAAAGAGCGGGAGGCGGACGAGGTCGAAAGCGACATGCGGCTCACGGTGTCGGACCGTGACGTGCTGCAGCGCAAGGACTTCGCGCAGATGAGCGCCGCCGAGATCGCGGCGGCGAAGGACGCGATCGCCAGGCTCGTGCTGCCGCTCAACCAGGTGCGTACACGTCGCCTTGCGCCGCATCCGCGCGGCCATATCGTCGACATGCGACGCACATTGCGCTCGAGCCTCAAGGCCGGCGGCGCGGTGATCGACCTCAAATATCTTGGTCCGAAGCTCAAGGAGCCGCCGATCGTAGCGCTGCTCGATATTTCCGGTTCGATGAGCCAATACACGCGGTTATTCCTGCATTTTCTGCATGCCGTCACCGACGCGCGCAAGCGCGTGACGACGTTGCTGTTCGGCACGCGATTGACCAACGTGACGCGCGCCCTGCGCGAGCGCGATCCGGACGAGGCGTTGGCGGCCTGTTCGAGCCACGTGCTCGACTGGTCCGGCGGCACGCGGATCGCGTCCTCGCTGCATGCCTTCAACAAGTACTGGGCGCGCCGCGTGCTCACGCAGGGGGCGGTCGTGCTCCTGATCACCGACGGCTTGGAGCGCGATGGCGACGACACGTTGGCGTTCGAGATGGACCGGCTGCACCGTTCGTGCCGGCGGCTGATCTGGCTCAATCCGCTGCTGCGCTTCGAGGGTTTCGAGGCGCGTGCCCGCGGCGTGCGGACCATGCTGCCTTACGTCGACGAACTGCGCCCCATTCACAATCTCGAATCGATGTCGGAACTGGTTCGCGCCTTGTCCGGATCGGCGTCGAAGGACTACGATCCTAAGCACTGGTTGAAGCAGGTGGCTTGATTATTCGGCGCTATTGCCGGGCTTGACCCGGCAATCCATCTGAAGATGGACCCGCGGGTCAAGCCCGCGGGTGACCTCGAAAGAATGGAGATGAAAATGCTGTCACGTGATGAAGACATTCTCAAAGCCGCCGAAGACTGGCGCAAGGAAGGTCGCGACGTTGCGATCGCCACGGTGGTCGAGACCTGGGGTTCGGCGCCGCGCCCGGTCGGCTCCAATCTCGTCATCGACAATGAGGGCAATTTCCTCGGCAGCGTCTCGGGCGGCTGCGTCGAGGGTGCCGTGGTGACCGAAGCCATGGACGTGATCGACAGCGGCAAACCGAAGATGCTGGAATTCGGCGTCGCCGACGAAACCGCATGGAACGTCGGATTGTCATGCGGCGGCACGATCCGCGTCTATGTCGAGAAAATTTCATAGTCATTCCGGGGCGCCGCGAAGCGGCGAACCCGGAATGCATCGATGCGGGCGAGACTGTGGATTCCGGATGGCTTCGTTTCGCTCGGCTTCCGGAATGACGGGAATTAAGACATGAAACTCGATGTTCTTCATAAGCTCAATGCCGAGCGTGCGGCCCGCCGGGCCGTCGTGCTGGTGACGGATATCGCCAGCGGCGAGCAGCGCCTCGTGACGGCCGCCGAGATCGCCAAGGATCCGCTCGGGGCGCTGATCGAGAAGCGCATCCGCATGGGCAAGAGCGGCATGGAAGAGACGCCGCAAGGCAAGGCGTTCTTCACCGTGCACGTACCCTCGCCGCAGCTCGTCATTATGGGGGCGGTGCATATCTCGCAGACTTTGGCGCCGCTCGGGCAGATGCTCGGCTACGACGTCACCATTGTCGATCCACGCACCGCCTTTGCGACACCGGAGCGCTTTCCAGGCCTGAAGGTGATCGCGGAATGGCCGGATGTGGCGTTGCCGCCGCTCAATGTCGACCGTTACACGGCCTTCGTGGCGCTAACCCACGACCCGAAGATCGATGACCCGGCGCTCAAGCACGCGCTGGCGCGCGACTGCTTCTATATTGGAGCGCTCGGCTCGCGGAAAACCCATGCCAAGCGGGTGACGCGGCTGAAGGAGGCCGGCCTGACCGACGCCGATCTCGCTCGTCTCCACGCGCCGATCGGGCTCGATATCGGCGCCATCTCTCCGGCGGAGATCGCGGTGTCGATCATGGCCGAGATTACGGCGCGGCTGCGTCAGGAGCCGAAAGAGGCGGCGGCGGCATGATGTGCACCATTTGTCATTCCGGGGCCGGCCGAAGGCCGGAACCCGGAATCCAGGGACGTGGTGATGCCTTGTTTGGTTCTGGATTCCGGGTTCGCTCGCTGCGCTCGCGGCCCGGAATGACGAGGATATAGCGATGAAATTCGGCGCGGTCCGGCCTGACGACGCGCTCGGCGCGACGGCGGTTCACTCGATCCGCAAGGACAAGCTCGTCCTCAAGAAGGGCACGCTGCTCGGACCCGGCGAGATCGCGGCGCTCAAGGCGGCCGGCATCGACGAGATCGTCGTGGCCCGGCTCGAGCCGGGCGACGTCAGCGAGGATCAGGCAGCGGCGGATATCGCGGTGGCCGTGTCGGGACCGGGCGTGCGGGTCGATCGCGCCTTCACGGGCCGCTGCAATTTGTTTGCCGATGTTGCCGGTGTTCTCGTCGTCGACAAGAACGCGATCGACGCTCTCAACCGCGTCGATGAGGCCGTGACGCTCGCCACCTTGCCGGCCTTCAAGCCGGTTGTCGAAGGCGAGATGATCGCGACCGTGAAGATCATTCCGTTCGGTCTTCCCGCCGCCGGGCGCGACGGCGCGGTGGCGCATGCCACCAAGGCCAGGCCTGTGATCCGCGTCGCTCCCTACAAGGTCCGCAAGCTCGGCGTCGTCTCGACGCTGTTGCCCGGCCTCGCGCCGAAAGTCATCGACAAGACGATCCGCGTGATGAACGAGCGCATCGCGCCGGCGGACGCAAAGATCATCGCCGAGCGGCGCGTGCCGCATGACGAGGAAGCGCTCGCCAAGGCGATCGACGAGGTGCTGCGTGAGGGCGCCGAGCTCGTTGTCGTGTTCGGCGCGTCGGCCATCTCCGACCGGCGCGACGTCATTCCGGCGGCACTTGAGGCGGTCGGCGGCACCATCGATCACTTCGGCATGCCGGTCGACCCCGGCAATCTGCTGCTGATCGGCCATGCGCGCGGCGTTTCCGTGCTGGGGGCGCCGGGCTGCGCGCGGTCGCCGAAGGAAAACGGCTTCGACTGGGTGCTGATGCGCCTGCTGGCCGGGTTGCCGGTCGGCCGCGAGGACGTCACCGGCATGGGCGTCGGCGGCCTGCTGATGGAAATCGTGACGCGGCCGCAACCGCGCGAGGCCGCCGTTCCGGAACATGGCAAGCGTATTGCCGCCGTGGTGCTGGCCGCCGGGCGCTCGACCCGCATGGGCGCGATGAACAAGCTGATCGCCGAGATCGGAGGCAGGCCGCTGGTCCGCATCGCCGCCGAGCAGGCGCTGGCGTCGCGGGCGAAGCCGGTCATCGTCGTCACCGGGCATCAGCGCGAGAAGGTGGAGGCGGCGCTCAAGGACCTCGATGTGCGCTTCGTGCACAATCCAGACTATGCCGAGGGCCTCGGCACGTCGCTGCGCACCGGCATTGCCGCCGTGCCGTCCGAGGCGGACGGCGCCATCGTCTGCCTTGGCGACATGCCGCAAGTCGACGCCTCCCTGATCGACAAGCTCGTCGACGCATTCGACCCCGAACGCGGCGCGCTGGTGGTGGTGCCAACGATCGAGGGACGGCGCGGCAACCCGGTGGTGTGGGCGCGCCGGTTTTTCCCGGACCTGATGGCGATCGGCGGCGACGTCGGCGCGCGGCACCTGATCGGCAACGTGGCCGAAGCGGTGGCCGAGGTGCCGGTCGAGGGGGGGGCGGCGCTCACCGACGTCGATACGCCCGACGCGCTATCGCAGGTCAAGGCAACGCTCGAGGCGAGCTAAGCGTCGACTGCGGAGTCGAGTCGCCGGTTCCGGTCAAGCTGGAAATCTCCCGCCGTCCTGACTCGAATCGTTGATCGCCTTTGCGACTCGGCCCTTAAGTTCCGGCATGGAACGGGCGGGGGAACGAACCACGGCAATGGCGGCGCTGGTCGCCGTGGCATTGCTTGTGGCGACCACGACCTTGGTGGTTGTCACCTTCGCCACTGCCAAGGCTGCCGGCGTCATCGTTGCGGGTCACTGCGGCGCCTATGGGCAGGCCTACGACTTCGTGAACATCGAGGCGGCGCGGAAAAGCGCGCTGGAGCAGTGCCGTGGCGACTGCAAGGTCGTCGCGCAGGTGAGGCGAGGCTGCTCCGCGCTTGCCGTCGACGGCACGAATCCTTGCGGCGCCAGCGGATCGGCGTCCGGGCCGCGGCTCGGCCGGGTGCAGAACGAGGCCCTCAAGCGCTGCTACCGGGCCGGCGGCAAGGATTGCGTGATCCGCACCTTCCTGTGCGACGCCAAAGGCTGATCGCGGCGCTATCCCGCTGAATAACCCCGCGCTATCCTTCTGAATTGACTGGGCAATTGAAAGGCTTGCGTGGCGCCGTCATTCGTGCCATAAAATGACTGACCGGTCAGTCAATCATTAAAGAGGCGAAGGATGGCGAAGGCGAAGCGGTCGCGTCCAGACGTGAAAGTGCGCCGGGACGTGAAGGCGGGCAGACGGACAGAAGCCGGTGATGTGCGGCGCGCCGAGCGGCGCGACGCGATCCTGTCGGCGGCGCTCGATGAATTTTCCAGCCAGGGATTTGCCGCCGCCCGGCTCGACGACGTTGCAAGGCGCGCCGGCGTCGCCAAGGGCACGATCTATCTCTACTTTCGCGACAAGGACACGCTGTTTCAGGAACTGATCCGCAGCATGCTGACGCCTGTCGTCGGTTCGCTCGAGCAATTGCGCGATGCCGATGTCCCGATATGCGTGCTGGGCGATCAGCTCGTCGAGTTCTTCGTGCGGGATATCTTCAATACGCGCCGCCGTGACGTCATCCGCCTCATGATCGCCGAGGGGCGGCGCTTCCCGAAGCTGGCGGAATTCTATTACCGCGAGGTGCTGTCGCGAATTCTTTCCGCCATGCGGGCGCTCTTGTCGCGCGCGGTGGCACGCGGCGAGCTGCCGGACATCGTTCTGCAATACCCGCAGCTTCTCGCGGCGCCGGGACTGATCGCCGTTATCTGGACCGGCCTGTTCGACAAATACGAACCGATCGACGTGCGCGCGATGATGAAAGCCAATCTCGACATTCTGCTCTCGGCCGGGAGACGGTCATGACATGGCGTTTGGCATTGATGGCGGCCGCTGCGCTGGCGCTTGCCGCATGCAGTAAAACCGACCCGCGGCAACTGCAAGGCTGGGTCGAAGCCGACATGGTCTTCGTCAGCCCGGACGAAGCCGGACGCATCGAAAAGCTGAACGTTGAGCAGGGTGACAAGGTTGCGAAGGGCGAGCTGCTGTTCGTGCTCGACGACGATTTGCAAAAGGCGGACGAGGCTGTCCGCAAGGCGGCGGTGACGAACGGGGAGCAGACGTTCGAGCGGGCCAAGCAGCTCCTGCAAACCTCCGCCGGCACGCAAAAGACCTACGACGATGCCGAAGCCGCGCTGCGCCAGGCGAGGGCGAATCTCGCTGCCGCCGAGACGCGGCTCGAGCGCCGCCGCGTCTATAGCCCCGCCGATGGCTCCATCCAGCAGGTTTATTTCCGTGTCGGCGAGACGGTGCCGGCGGGCCGCGGCGTCGTCGCGCTGTTGCCGCCGCAAAATCTGAAGATTCGCTTCTTTGCGCCGCAGGCGACGCTGCCGAAAATCAAGATTGGCCAAACGGTCGCGGTCACCTGCGACGGCTGCGCTCCCGGGCTGACCGCGAAGGTCAATTTCATTTCGCTGAGCGCGGAATACACCCCGCCCGTCATCTATAGCCTGGAGGAGCGCGCCAAGCTGGTCTTCCTGATCGAGGCGCTGCCCGACGATCCCGACAAATTCCGGGTCGGTCAGCCGGTCAGCGTGACGTTGCCGGAGTAAGGCGATGAACGTGCAAACCGGCGTCGCGCCGGCCTCCGATATCGTTATTGACGTCGAGCATCTGACCAAGACATTCGACGGGCGCGCCGTGGTGCGCGACCTGTCGATGCAGGTCAGGCGCGGCATGATCTACGGCTTTCTCGGGCCCAACGGTTCGGGCAAGACCACGACAATCCGCATGCTGTGCGGGCTGTTGACGCCGGACAGCGGGCGCGGCACCTGCCTCGGCTATGACATCCGCACGCAGGCGAGACAGATCAAGCGTCATGTCGGCTACATGACGCAGCGCTTCAGTCTCTATGAGGATCTTTCGGTCCGTGAGAATCTTGAATTCATCGCCCGCATTTACGGGATTCCGCGTCCCGTGCAGGCGGCGCGTGACGCCATCGCCCGGCTCGGTCTTGCCGGACGCGGGAACCAGTTGGCGCGCGAACTGTCGGGCGGGTGGAAGCAGCGGTTGGCACTCAGTGCCTGCACCTTGCCGAGTCCGCAGCTTCTGCTGCTCGACGAGCCGACCGCCGGCGTCGATCCCAAGGCACGGCGTGACTTCTGGAACGAGATTCACGGTCTCGCGGCCGAAGGCCTGACGGTGCTGGTGTCGACCCATTACATGGATGAAGCCGAGCGCTGCCACGAGATCGCGTACATCGCTTACGGCAACCTGCTCGCGACCGGCACGGTCGACGAGGTGATCACGGCGGCGCATCTGACAACCTATACGCTGACGAGCCGCGACAGCGCCATGATGACCCGGTTGACGGACGAACTGGCGCACGCGCCCGGCGTCGACATGGTGGCGCCGTTCGGCAACAGCCTCCATGTCGCCAGCCGCGACGCCGCTGCGCTCGAGCGTGCTCTGGCGCCTTACCGTCAGCAGCCGGGCATCGATGTCGCGAAGGCGTCGGCGTCGCTCGAGGACGTGTTCATCGACTTGATGAGCCGCGCACAGGACAATTTCCAATGAGGGCGCCGTGAGTGAAGTAATGCCGCATTCGACGGCGCCGCCTCTCAAGGGCGGCGGCCTGTGGCGCCGCACCTATGCGATGCTGCTGAAGGAATTCATCCAGCTCCGGCGCGATCGCATCTCATTCGCGATGATCGTGATGATCCCGCTTGTCCAGCTTCTGGTGTTCGGCTACGCGATCAACACGACGCCACGCAACCTGCCGACTGCGGTGCTGTTGCAGGAGCACACCGACCTTGGCCGCTCGATCCTCGCGGCGATGAAGAACACCCGCTACTTCAAGGTGACCCAGTTGCCACGCACGGAAGCCGAGGTCGATCATTTGCTGGCGTCCGGCACCGTTCTGTTTGCAGTCGAAATCCCGGCCGGGTTCGAGCGTGCGGTGCGGCGTGGCGACAATCCGTCGCTGCTCGTCATCGCCGATGCCACGGATCCCGTCGCGTCGGGCTCGGCCGTCAGTGCATTGGGGCCATTGGTCCAATCCGCGTTGAGCCACGACCGGGATGTGATGGCGTCGAGCATCACGACGCCATTCAACGTCGAGATTCACGCGCGCTACAACCCGGCCGGAACGACCCAGCTCAACATCGTGCCGGGTCTTGTCGGCACCATCCTCACCATGACCATGCTGATCTTCACAGCATTGTCCGTCACCCGCGAGATCGAGCGCGGTACGATGGAGAGCCTGCTGGCGATGCCGATTTCGCCGTTCGAAATCATGCTCGGCAAGATCATTCCCTACATTGTCGTCGGCTTTGTCCAGGCCGCGCTGATTATCGGCATCGGCATCGCCTTGTTCGACGTGCCGATCTTTGGGAGCCTGTTGCTGCTCGCGGTTCTCAGCACGCTGTTCATCGCGACCAATCTGTCGATCGGCTACACGTTCTCGACGGTCGCGCAAAACCAGCTCCAGGCGATCCAGATGTCCTTCATGTTCTTCCTGCCCAATATTTTGCTGTCGGGATTCATGTTTCCGTTTTCCGGCATGCCGCAATGGGCGCAATGGGTCGGCGAGTGTCTGCCGCTCACGCATTACCTGCGGATCGTGCGCGCGATCATGCTCAAAGGCTCGACACTGCCCGATCTGCGTTACGATACCATCGCGCTGTTCGTTCTGATGCTGGTGGCGATGACAATCGCGGTGACACGCTTCCGCCGCACGCTGGATTAGCGACGCGTGAACATCCCGAACCGCACATAGGCGCCCGACCGGCTGTCGGAATCGTTGACCCAGCCGACTGCGGCGGACCATTCGCAAAGGCCGACGCGAAGTGACGTGAGCTGAACGCCGACACGGTTCTGGCTGTAGTCGCCGGAGGAAAATCGCGCGATCTCCGGCCCCAGATAGAAGCGCTCGAACACGCGCCATCCGAAGGCGGCATGCGCCGAGTAGCTGTTCTCGATGCTGGATAACGAGCCGTTGAGTTGCAGCATCGTGCCCTGGCTGGGTTCCGTCCAGTAATCGGCCGCCACCCGCACGCCGACATCGGTGCCGCGAAGCGAACTGCCCGGATCGTCGGGACTCAGGCGATGGTCCTCGGCGTCGAGCCCGGCATAGACATCGATCTCGGTCGTGCCCCATTTGAAGCGCCAGCCGGGCATCAGCAATGCAACAAATTCCCGGCCTCTGACGGTGGCGCCGCCGAGCGAGCCGGATGTGTATTGGTACGTGCCGCCGGAGATCAGCGACTTGAGCACGAAGCCCTGGCGGTCCAAGCCGCCCGGCGACCACAGCAGGCCGCCGTGCAGGAAGCCGCCGTTACGCCAGAGATCGGTCCCGGAGAAAAACAGAAAGCGGTCGCCGGACTCGAATGAATCCGCGGATGCAGAACAGGCACTTACGCACAAGACGGTGAAGGCGATCACCGCCTTTGCCCCAAGCCCCATGACGCCACCACGCCACCACGGTGCTCCGTAACGGACGCCGGGAGCACCGGTTGCAACTAAAGCGTGTCAGAGGGGGCGAGTCGACTCTGGCGGCCTGGGCCGCGCGATCTGCCGGGGCGCGCTGCCGAGCGTGCGGCGGATCATGGCCGAGAAGGCGCTCGGACTGGCGTAGCCGACGGCGCGGGCCGTCTCGGCAACCGACGCGCCGTTGGCGAGACGGGCGAGCCCGTCGATGGCGCGCAACCGTGCCCGCCATTCGGCGAAACCGAGACCGGTTTCACTTCGAAACAGCCGGGCCAGGGTACGCCGGCTGGCGCCGGCCGCCTCCGCGAAACGGTCGAGATCGCGGTCGTCGCGGCAATTGTCGAGCAGGGCGCGGGCGACGCGCAGCGCCCGCGGATCGCGCGGCATCGGCACGTCGAGCGGGCGTTCCCGCAGCCGGGCCAGCTCGTCGAGGATAAGCTGGGCGACCTTGCCGCCGCGTCCGGCCTCGTCATAGGCGACGGGCTCATCGAGAAGAGCGAGGATCAGTTCACGAAGAAGTCCCGATATTTCGACCAGCAATGGCTGTTCGGGCAGCGTGTTACAGGTCTCCGGAGCAATATAGATCGTGCGCATCTCGACCCGGCTGCGCATGGCGACGCTGTGCGGCCATCGCGGCGGCAGCCACAGGCCGCGCGCTGGCGCAACGATCCAGGCGGCCTGCTCGGTCTCGACGCGCATGACCCCCGAGACGGCGTAAAGCAACTGGCCGCGCCGGTGCATATGCAGCGGGAGGATGTGGCCGGCCTCGTTGGAGGTCGCCATCGCTGCGACCCGGCGAGGGGAATCATCGAGATTCCGGCGGTAAACGGGCTTTGCGGCCATCCGCGCCTCCTTGGCCCAAACACGATGAAAATCGTCCGAACATCGCCAAAAGGCAAGGACTATATGATTGGTGGACTGATTCCGACATTGGACTGCCAATGACCGCGCAAACCGACGCTGAACGCCGCCGCTCCATCGTCTTTCTGAACTGGGCGCATGCGATCGATCATTTCGTGCTGCTGATCTACCCGACGGTCGTCATCGGCCTCGATGTCATTTATGGCCGGCCGTACAGCGAGATGATCGCGCTCTCGAGCGCCGCTTTCGTCGCGTTCGGCGTGTTTTCGCTGCCGGCAGGCTGGCTCGCCGACCGCTGGAGCCGCCGCAACATGATGGTGCTGTTCTATGTCGGCTGCGGCCTGGCAATGATCGGCGCGGCGCTTGCGCCCAATCTGGCTGCGCTCGCCGTTGCGATGTTCGCGCTCGGCATGTTCGCTGCGATCTATCATCCGGTCGGCATGGCGATGCTGATCGAGGCGTCGGGCGCGCGCGGTCGCACGCTGGCCTTCAACGGCGTGTGCGGCAATCTTGGCGTGTCGCTCGCCGCCGGCGTCAGCGCCGCGCTCGCGACGTGGCTCGGCTGGCGTTTCGCATTTCTTCTCCCTGCCGCGCTCTGCATCGTCACGGGCATCGTCTATCTGTCGATGACGCCGGACGACCGGCACCACGCCAAGAGTCGGGTATCGAAGCCGTCCGTGCCGCTGACGCCGAAGCTCGCGGTGATGGTGTTCGGCCTGTTTCTGATCATCGCGATCAGTGCCGGGCTCGTCTTCAACGTGCTGACGATCGCATTGCCGAAGATCGTCGATGAAGGGATGACAGACAACGTGCCACTGGCCCTGGTCGGCAGCATCGCGACGGCGGTGCTGGTCTGTGGCGGGTTGGCGCAGCTCATCGTCGGCCGGCTGGTTGAATGGGTTGCGCCGCACATCATCTTCGCCGCCGTGACCTTGCTCGGCTTCATCGGCAACCTGTGGGCGGCCTCTGCGACCGGCTTTCCGCTGCTCGTCGCGCTCGCCGTCGCGGTCGCCGCGATCTATGCGCAGGTCACAGTCAACGACATGATCCTCGCGCGCTACACCGCCGACGCCTGGCGCGGCCGTGTCTATGCCGTACGTTATTTCACGCTGTTCATCAGCGCCGGCACGGCGATTGCCATCATTTCGTTGCTGCACAAGGCAAACGGATTCGGCATGGTGCTTGGCGTCAACGCCGCGATCGCGTTCCTGATGTTCCTGGCGACGGTGATGCTCGTGGTGCTGATCTCCAACATCGAGCAGCGCAATACGGCCATCCAGCCGGCCGAATAGCTCAGAACAACGGTGGAACGAGATCCTCGACCGTTACCCGAACGCGGTCTTTGACCGCTGCCGTGATGTGGCTGCGGTGGCATGTGCTGGCGTCGCGGCAGTAGCACATTACGCAGATTCGCTTGCCGGTCTTGACGAGGCCGACGAGCTCGTCGAGTTGCGCCTGCGCCGGTGCGCTCTTCATGTGCTTGTCGAAGATGCGCCAGAGCGCCTTGATATCGTCGGCCCGCGCCGCCTGGCGGCCTTCCGCCGGCGTGCCGAGCTTCTGCAGATGAACGTAGGCGATGCCATGCTCGTCGAGAGCGGCGGCGAGTTGCCGCTTGGAGAAGCCGGGCCGCCGCGAGGCGGTAACGGCACGCACATCGACCAGGACGTCGACCTTGGCCTGCCTGAGTTCATCGAACACGGCCGGCTGCTTGGCCCGCTCATAGCCGATCGTGAACAGCGCCGCCGTTTTCGCGCGCTTGCTCATGCCGCCTCCGTTTCAAACCGGAACGCGTCGAGCGACACTTTTGTCGGCGCATGGCCGCACGCCATCTCGGCCAGTGCCTCGCCGATAGCCGCGGAATGCTTGAAGCCATGGCCCGAGCACGGCGAGGCGACGATGATTTGCGGCTGGCCGGGCAACCTGTCGACAATGAATCGGGCATCGTCGACGCAGGTGTAGAGGCAGACGGCCGATTTCACGCAGCGGTCGCTGACGCCGGGGAAGAAACCGGCAATGTAGTCGTGATGCATGTCCCGGATTTCTTGTTCCGAGACGTTGCGATCGACTGTGTCGGGTGTTGTCTCGAAGTCGTATTGTTCGGCCGCGAGCTTCACCGCCGGCTCGCCGTCGCCGATCCACGGAAAGCCGTAGATCGCCTGCCGCCGCGGCACCTGCCAGTAGAACACCGGGAATTTTTCGGGCCTGTACTGCGCGAGTGGCATCACGGCGCCGTCGATGGCGAACCAGGTCAGCACCTGACGACGGATCGTGAACAGCGATTTGCGCTGCGGCAGCAGTTGCGGGAGCCAGGGCCCGGCCGAGAGGACGGCGTTGGTGGCGGTATAGAGACCACGATCGGTCGTCACTTCGACCTTGCCGCCGCGCGGCTCGATCCGCGTCACGGTTTCGCCGATCCGGATTTGCGCGCCAAGCGGGACGGAGAGCTTCAGTTGTGTTGCGACGCAGTCTTCCGGAAACACGAACCCGGCTCCGGGCTCGAAATAACCACGGTCGCCGTCGCCGATATTGAAGGCAGGAAAACGGCGGCGGATGTCGGCGTCGGATAGCGTCTCATGCGCGACGCCGTTATGCCGCGCGACATCGATCGTGTTGCCGAGGAAATCGTCCTTGCCGTGTGCGGCGGCACGCCGGCCGGCGCCGGAGATCAGCAACATGCCATTCTGGACGAGCAGCTGTTTTTCGGTCTGCCGCTCGATATCGCGCCAGATCTCATGCGAGCGCCGCGCCGTCGCGGTATACATCGGGCCTTCGCCGCAGGCGAGGCGGGTGATGCGGGTGTCGCCATGTGTCGATCCGAAAGTATGCGGCGGCGCATAGCGGTCGATGCCCATCACGGCGCGCCCGCGCTTGGCGAGTTGATAGATCGTCGCCGAACCGAAGGCGCCCAGCCCGATCACGATGGTGTCGAAGTGCGTGCTCATGTCAGCCGTTCAATCAGCGCCATCGCCGCTGCCGGTGCGCAAACCTTGGCTTCGTGGATGAAATAAATGAAGACGTCGCGCGGATTTTTCGGGGGCGCTGTCTTGTCGACGCGGGGCAGGTCCGCCGGACTACCGCCCGCGGCCCAGGTCTTGGCGCGTTTCGCCCAGGCATCGAGCGCCTTGGGCGGATACCCCGTCTTGAGCTTCTCGTCGCCTTTCTGAAGGCGGGCATAGACGAAGTCCGTTGTGACGTCGGCAATCGCGGGATAGGTCTCGTGCTCGGCGAACACGACCGCGATGTCGAATTTGCGCAGCAGCGCGATGAAGGCGGGAACCTTGAAGCTGTCGTGCCGCACCTCGACGACGTGACGCAACGCATGGCCGTCATAGGTCTGCGGCAGCAGCTCAAGGAAGCTGCCGAAGTCCGCCTCGTCGAATTTCTTGTAGGGCGCGAATTGCCAGAGCAAGGGGCCGAGCTTTGGCCCAAGCTCGGTGACGCCGGAGCCGAGGAAGCGCTTGATCGAGTCGCCCGCCTCGCTGAGCACCCGCCGGTTGACGGCAAAACGCGGCCCCTTGAGCGAGAACACAAAACCGTCGGGAACCTCGCTCGCCCATTTGCGGAACGAGGCCGGCTTCATGGTGCCGTAGAAGGTGCCGTTGACCTCGATCGAGGTCAGGCGGCTGCCGGCGTATTTGAGCTCCTGCGAATGGGGGAGGCCCTTGGGATAAAAAACGCCGCGCCAGGGCTCATAGGTCCAGCCGCCGATGCCGGAATAAATCCGGCCGCTTTTTGATGCTGCCATGGAGGGAGTTTAGAAGCGGGTCGCGCCAAATGCGACCCGATTACGACGAATTCAGGGTCGGCGTGACAGGCCGGCATGGCAGGGGAGGCCGCGTGGCGGGCGTGTCTGGTTAATGGCAGGTGAGTCCCGACGCCAGAATACGACCCTGCGGCGCAACACTGTGTTTCGGCAGACCGTGTATCCAATGGCCGCCAAGAGGCCATGATGAGCCGAGTATCGTCCATTTCACGATCGGGATTGAATGCCGCCGCGCAGCGGTTGAGCGTGGCTGCGGCCGATATCGCCAATGTGTCGACGCCCGGCTATACGCCGCACCGGGTCGAGCAGGTGTCGTTGGCGGACGGCGGCACGGCGACGACTATCGTGCCTGCGCTATCGCAAGTCTCAACCATCGTCGCCGGGCAGGCGGCCGCGCCGTCCAGTGTCGCTCTCGCGCAAGAGCTGACGCAAATACTGCTAGCGCAAGCCGCTTTCAAGGCCAATGCGCGCGTCCTCGAAGCAGACGACAAAATGCAGACATCGTTGCTCGACGTCCTCACCTGAAACAACTGATCGTCGCGAATAAAAAAGGGCCGCTTGCGCGGCCCTTTTCATGTTTGGCGGACCCCCGATCCGCAGTGCATCGCTTGGCGTTGCACTGCGGCCGGAACGGCGCAGCGCTTAGAAGTCCATGCCGCCGCCCGGCATGGCTGGCGCAGCCGCTTCCTTCTTCTTCGGCATTTCAGCGACCATGGCCTCGGTCGTGATCAGGAGGCCGGCGACCGAAGCGGCGTTCTGCAGAGCAGCGCGCACCACCTTGGTCGGGTCGATGATGCCCTTCGAGAGCATGTTGCCGTACTCGCCCGACTGCGCGTCGAAGCCGTACGAATACTGGTCCTTCTCGAGCATCTTGCCGACGATCACCGAGCCGTCTTCGCCAGCGTTGCTGGCGATCTGACGGGCCGGGGACTGCAGCGCCTTGCGCACGATCTCGACGCCGGTCTTCTGGTCGTCGTTCTGCGTGCGGACCTTCTTGAGGGCGTCGATCGCGCGCAGCAGCGCAACGCCGCCGCCCGGAACGATGCCTTCTTCGACCGCGGCGCGGGTCGCATGCATCGCGTCGTCGACGCGATCCTTGCGTTCCTTCACCTCGACCTCGGTGGCGCCACCGACGCGGATCACCGCGACGCCGCCCGCGAGCTTGGCCAGACGCTCCTGGAGCTTCTCACGGTCGTAGTCGGAGGTGGTTTCCTCGATCTGCTGCTTGATCTGGGCAACGCGGGCCTCGATGTCGGCCTTTTTGCCGGCGCCGTGCACGATCGTGGTGTTTTCCTTGTCGATCGTGACCTTCTTGGCCCGGCCGAGCATGTTGATCGTGACGTTCTCAAGCTTGATGCCGAGGTCTTCCGAGATCGCCTGACCGCCGGTCAGGATCGCGATGTCCTGCAGCATGGCCTTGCGGCGGTCGCCGAAGCCCGGCGCCTTGACGGCCGCGACCTTGAGGCCGCCGCGCAGCTTGTTGACGACGAGCGTGGCCAGAGCCTCGCCCTCGACGTCCTCGGCCACGATCAGCAGCGGCTTGCCGGTCTGCACGACCGACTCGAGCAGCGGCAGGAGCTCCTGCAGGCCCGACAGCTTCTTCTCGTAAATGAGGATGTAGGGGTCTTCCATCTCGACCCGCATCTTGTCGGCGTTGGTGACAAAGTAGGGCGAGATGTAGCCGCGGTCGAACTGCATGCCTTCGACGACGTCGAGCTCGGTCTCGAGGCTCTTGGCCTCTTCCACCGTGATGACGCCCTCGTTGCCGACCTTCTGCATCGCCTTGGCGAGGTAATCGCCGATTTCCTTGTCGCCGTTGGCCGAAATGGTGCCGACCTGGGCGATCTCGTCGTTCGAGGTGACCTTTTTCGAGTTCTCCTTGAGGTGCTCGACAACGGCTTCGACCGCGAGGTCGATGCCGCGCTTGAGGTCCATCGGGTTCATGCCGGCGGCGACCGATTTGGCGCCTTCGCGCACGATCGCCTGGGCCAGAACGGTGGCGGTGGTGGTGCCGTCACCGGCGAGGTCCGAAGACTTCGAGGCGACTTCGCGCACCATCTGCGCACCCATGTTCTCGAACTTGTCCTCGAGCTCGATCTCCTTGGCGACGGTGACGCCGTCCTTGGTGATGCGTGGCGCGCCGAACGATTTGTCGAGCACGACGTTGCGGCCCTTCGGGCCGAGCGTGACCTTCACCGCGTTGGCGAGGATGTCGACGCCACGCAGCATGCGCTCGCGTGCGTCAACCGAGAATTTGACGTCTTTGGCAGCCATTGTTGGTGTTCCTTTGATTCAAAAAATGAAGGCCTTAAGCGGCCTTCTTCTTGGCGGCCGAGCCGCCCTCGATGACGCCCATCACGTCGGACTCCTTCATGATCAGGAGATCCTGGCCGTCGATCTTCACTTCGGTGCCCGACCATTTGCCGAACAGAACGGTATCGCCGACCTTGAGGTCGATCGGGATCAGCTTGCCCGACTCGTCGCGGCCACCGGGGCCGACGGCGACGATCTCACCCTGGGACGGTTTTTCCTTGGCGGTGTCGGGGATGATGATGCCGCCGGCGGTCTTCTCCTCGGCATCGATGCGCTTGACGACGACGCGGTCGTGAAGCGGACGAAACTTCATGTGATCCTCCTGAAGCTTGCTTCGAATTGATTGAACAGGAAGCCGGCTGGTTCCCCATCCGGCTTCTGTGCCGCGACATGGGTGGCGGCTTTTTGGCCCGCAAGGGGCCAGCAGAAATTTTTTAGCACTCAAATAGGGGGAGTGCCAATAATTGAAAAATTTAGTTAATGCGAGAAATTCTTTCTTTCTTTCAAAGGATTATCGAGGGTCGGAACGGCCGTCCGGATTATCCCGTTAAGTCTCTGCCGCAACACGCGGGCAACTGTTAGCCGCGCTGGTACACTGCTGCTAACGCATTGATTTTAAACAGTTTGTTCAATGTTTTGGCTTGAAATGCCCGGAGCCAAGACTGGAAACTGACTGTCCGATTCACGGAGGGCATGATGGTTTCGACGGATTTCGAAAAGCAGATCAACGGCTTCGGACTGACGACCGCGCACATCCTGTATCGCCGCCCCGATCATCGCTGGCTGCTGCAAAGCTACGTCTGGCAGGCCTACGACCTGTTTCCCGAATTTCCCGAATTGTCGAAGTTTCTAAGGTTCTGGGAAGACGAACTGGAAGGTCCGCTGCACTCCATCGAGGTCGCACACCAGAAGCTGATCAAGCCCGCGGAATTTCGCGCCGTCGGCGGCGTGTTCCGGCTGCACTGACCGTTTGAGGTTTAGCGGCGGCGTGCGATCGCCGCTTCGACGAGCGGCATCATTCGCGAAACGATGATGCGGTAGCCGTTCGCGTTGAAATGCGCGTGGTCGCGGGCGTGGTACCGGCCGGGCGGCAATGTCCATTGTGCGTATGCCACGCCATTCGCTCTGGCGACGGCTGACAGGTCGAGACTGCCGAGCCCGGCGATGATCACCTCGATGCGGCGCGCCTTCAGGCTCCTGATGATCGCCGACAGATTGGCGTCGATGCGCTGGCGCGGCACGCGCAAACGCAGGTCGTTGGTGCCGAATTCGACGATGGCGATATCCGTGCCGGGACCGATGGCGTCATCGAAGCGGCGCAGGGCGCCGGCCGTGGTATCGCCATTCATGCCCTTGTTGGCGACAGTCACATCGTAGCCTTTGGCGCGTAGCGCGCGCTGAAGCTGGGCCGAAAACGCATCGTTATGCGCGACCAGATAGCCATAGGTCGCGCTGTCACCGAATGCGACGATGCGGATCGTCTTCGCCTGCGCTGAGACGGCGCAAGGCAGCGCGGCCATCATGGCCAAGGCGGCCAGCCACATGTTGAAACCGGGACGTCGCATGCTTGTTATCGTTCCGGGGTTCATCACAATGCCAAATGCAGGGCGATATCTTGTCACGAGGGACTCATGCCGCGAATTCGGTTCTCGTTTGGCGATCTGATGCTTGACGCCGAACTGCTCGACACGCCGACGGCGAAAGCGGTCGCCGAAATCTTGCCCGTCACATCGTCGGTTCTGACGTGGGGCGAGGAAGTCTATTTCGATATTCCGCTCAATGTCCCGCGTGAAGCGGATGCCCGCGCCGTGGTGACGCCCGGCGAAATCGCCTACTGGCCGCAGGGTCCGGCGATTGCCATCGGCTTCGGGCGGACTCCAATCAGCCAGGGCGATGAAACGCGTCTCGCCAGCCCGTGCAACATCTTCGCCAAGGCCGTCGGCAGCGTGAAGGCGCTCGGCAAGGTCAGGGCTGGGACCAAAGTCGTGGTCAGTCTCGTCGGCTAATTGGCTTTCTTGCGCTTTTCCGTTTCGCGCCGGCCCTGACGGCGCACGACAGACAGCATCAGGTCCCATGCGTTGCGGATGTTGACCAGAAGAAGCATGAGCACCGACACGGCCAGAAGCTCCGGCGCCCAAACCCACCGCGTCCACAGCAGAATGGCGGATGCCGTAAATCCGACATAGGCCATTGCCGGGAGCAATCCATAGGCGAAGTGATCGAACCGCGTGATTTCGCCTTGCGTCCTGAAGTCGAAGACATGACTCGTCGTCACGAGGCTGACACAGCAGCCGGCGATGCCAATGACGCCGAGCGCGGGAATCGACAGCGGCGCCGCGTGGTCCGGGGTCAGCGCAATCGCGGCGACGAACAGAATCGTCGTGAAATGGATCACGACGGGGCTGACGAACGTCCGCGTCGCCGCGATATTTCGATCGGTGTAAAAGCCGACACCGATCGAAATCGCGACAAACAACAAGGCCACCAGCGCAGCCGACGAGCTGCCGAGCATGAAATAGAACTCGTGCCACTCGTGCAGCGCGTCCATGATGTTGGCCGGCTAACCGCGGCCGACGAACGGCATTTTCGTCGCCATCACCGTCATGAACAGAACATTCGATTCGAGCGGCAGACCGGCCATGTAGGCGACCGCCTGGCCGACATGATCGGCGTCCATGCGCGGCTCGATCATCTTGTGGCCGTCCGGCTGCAGCACGCCTTCGCCTTGAACCATGCGTTCCGTCATCGGCGTCGCGGCATTGCCGATGTCGATCTGGCCCGCCGCGATGTTATAGACGCGGCCATCGAGCGACAGTGATTTTGTCAGGCCGGTGATGGCGTGCTTGGTCGAGGTATAGGCGACGCTGAGCGGCCGCGGCGTGTGTGCCGAGATCGAGCCGTTGTTGATGATGCGGCCGCCCTGCGGCTTCTGATCTTTCATGATGCGGAAGGCTTCCTGCGCGCACAGGAACGGCGCGGTGAGGTTCACATCGACGACCTCGCGCCACTTTTCGGCCGGTAAATCCTCGAGCGGCACCGCCGGCGCGCCCATGCCGGCATTGTTGAACAGCACGTCAAGGCGGCCAAATTCCTGTTTTACCTTGGCAAAAAGCGCCTTGATCGCAGCCGGATCTTTCAGATCCGCAGGAAATGCGAGACTCTTGCCGCCGGCGGCCGCCCCTTCCTTGGCGACGTCGTCGAGCTTCTCCTTGCGGCGTCCGACCAGGACAACCGTAAAGCCGGTCTTCATCAGATTGAGCGCGGCGGCTCGGCCGACACCCGTGCCCGCGCCTGTGACGATAGCGACCTTCAGTGACCCAGCCATGGAACGGCCCTCCGTTGGTGTCGCTCGCCAATATCATAAAGTCTGTCACGCGCCATCCCTGCCGGAACAATGACGGCTGCGCGGGCCGGCATCGATCGAGCTTGCGTCGAGCGTCGAGATTCTTTTTGAACGGGCGGGCGTTAGCCGGCGAGCGCAGTCGGCTCGCTGCGGCGATGCGCGTTGGCCGATGCGATGCGCGCCGTGATCTCGGCGGTGGATACGGCGCGGCCAAACCGATAGCCCTGCATCGAATGAACGCCGGCGGCCCGCAGGAACAGTTGCTGGTCCGCGGTTTCGACGCCTTCGGCAGTCACCTTCATGCCGAGACCGCGGCCGAGGCTGACGATGGCGTGCACGATAGCGGCAGCCTCTGTGGCCTTCTCGATCGCGATGACGAAGCTGCGGTCGATCTTGAGCTTGTCGAACGGGAAGCGGCGCAGATACATCAGGCTCGAATAACCGGTACCGAAGTCGTCGAGCGCGAGCCGTACGCCGAGCGCCTTGAGGCGGCGCATCGCTGCCTCGGCGATTTCGACATTGCCGATCAGCGTGCTTTCGGTGACCTCGAGTTCGAGGCGCGACGGGTCGAACTTGGTCTCGTCGAGCACGCGCTCGACCATGTCGACGAAGTCCGTGCGGCGGAACTGCAGGGCGGAGACGTTGACGGCAACGGAGATGCCGGACCATGCCAGGCCATCGACACAGGCGCGGCGCAACACCCATTCGCCGAGCTCGATGATCAGCCCGCTGTGCTCGGCGATCGGAATGAACTCCGCCGGTGAGATTTCGCCGAGGGTCGGATGAGTCCAGCGGCACAGCGCCTCGACGCCGATCGTTTTCTCGCCACTGGCGTTGACCAGCGGCTGATACAGCAGATTGAGATTGTTCGCCTCGATCGAGCGCCGCAGGTCGATCTCGAGCATCTTGCGTTTCGAGAGGTCGGCGTCCATCACCGCGTCGTAGACGCAGGCGCGGTTGCGGCCCTCGTTCTTGGCGCGATAGAGCGCCATGTCGGCGTAGCGCATGACGTCGGCAGCGCCGCCGCAGTTCTTGTCGACGATGGCGATGCCTATCGAGGCGCCGATGACGATGGTCTGCTTGCTGATCGAATAGGGCGCGCACAGCGTGGTGATAATGCGCTGCGCGATCTGCAGCATCTTGGCCTGATCGGGCCCGGTGCTGGAAATCACGGCAAACTCGTCGCCGCCCAGCCGCGCGACGAGGTCGTCGCCGCGCAGCGCCCGCGACAGGCGGATCGTGACGTTACGGATTAGTTCGTCGCCGACCGGATGGCCGAGCGTGTCGTTGACCTCCTTGAAGTGGTCGAGGTCGATGTAGAACACGGCGGCGGTCGAGCTGCCGTTCTTGACCTGGTCGATCACGGCCTCGAGCCGCTCGCTGAAGAAGATGCGGTTCGGCAGGCCGCAGAGCGGATCGTGCATCGCGAGGTGACGCAGCCGCGTCTCGCCGGCGGCGATGGCAACGGCGGTGCGGCGCATGTAACGCAGCACGAAGGCCGCGAGCAGGGCGAACCCGGCCATGGCCACGGCGATATAGGGCCAGACGTTATTGACGATCTCGGCGCCTGGTTGCTTTGGTGTCCAGACCAGCCGTGCGAGCGTCGTGCCGCCGCTGCCGGTCAGCTTGAGATCGCCGTCGGCTGCCGACGCGTGTTCAGCATTGCCGAGTTTGCGAAGGTTCTTCAACCGGAGCTGCGAGCCGATGCTCGCGAGCATGGAGTCGTCGATCAGCTTGACTGCCATCACGACCGGCGCCCGGTTGTCGAGTCCCGGCGCAATATTCGGCATGGGTCCAACGGCAACGGCGGCGAAGATGGCCGGCTCTCCGGCGTAACCGCCGATTGTCGCAGCCCGCGTGGGCATGCTGTCCCGGGCCGCTGGCTGATGGTCGATCTTGATGATGTTGGGGGGCGTATCGTCTCGGCCGTGCAGGTAGCGCACCAGCGATCGCGTCGAAGCCGTCATGGCGCCGGCTCGGGCAGGATCGTCGGTTCCGTTGCCGGCATACGACGTGATCAGGTTGTCCTGCCCGTCAAAGACCATGATGACGTCATGGTCGAAGTAATCGTGGAGACGGCTCTCGATCTGCGAGCCGACCCATTTCGGGTCGTATTGCACGCGGATATTTCGGATTGCGGCCTGGCTCGTTGCGACGGTTTCGACCTGGCGCAGGACCTGTTCGGCGCGATCGTTCAGCGCGCGGCGAAGCAGTTGCGATTCATGAAGCTTCGCGAGCCCGTCCGCGCGCTGTGCCGACGACAGCACGGCGACAACGATGCAGACGATCGCGACAGCGACGATAACACCGATCGGCACCACGACGCTCAACCGCGCGCGGTCCCAACTGGTGTATTGGTGCTCGAATACGCGCGGGCGATTGGCCTGCAACGTCCTGCCCCTTTCCGCCTTCCCTCAGTTGTGGCGGCAAGCTAGGCGGCAAAGATTGCGAAACGCTGTTTTCTCGGGATTCTGCTGGCAAACCCGTGATTGCCATTAATTGCAGGTAAATTGATAAAATTAAAGTCGGTTTTCCGACCGGTACAGCCACCATGGCGTATTCATGTGTGCGGCGCGCAACGCGCCGAACCGGCGTTCGCACGGTCCTGAATAGACGGCTCACCGGGCTCGATCCGGTCATTTAACTCCCGTTAAACATGCCGCGGCGGACGGCCGGCAGATCGAGCGGCAAGCTGGCTCCGAGGTTTGAGCGCATCGTGATACGGCGGCAGCGAGCCCGGCTTGACGCCGACCTCCCTGCCTCTCGGCAGCAGTGTCAGGCATGTCTCTGAACGGGTGTCAGGTATCCCTCAAGGCGGTCCATCTGGAGGGGCCGGGAGCTTCAAGGCAAGTCTTTGATTTATCGAATAATATTCGGTATTGCGACCATGGCAGGACGGCTGTTCATCTGGCGTCATGAGCACATGTGGAGCTCGCCGTCCTGCGGCTTGCCGGTCACCGGCAAACCGGCCACAAGAAGCGCGTCATGACGACATCACAGCCCCAAACCGTGACGGCCGCAATTCTGGTGATTGGCGACGAGATCCTGTCCGGCCGGACCAAGGACAAGAACATCGGCTACATCGCCGAATATCTGACGAACATCGGCATCGATCTGAAGGAAGTCCGGGTCGTCGCCGACGATCAGGACGCCATTGTCGGCGCGCTCAACGCGCTGCGCTCGGCCCATACCTATGTTTTCACCACCGGCGGCATCGGGCCAACCCATGACGACATCACTGCCGACTGCGTTGCCAAGGCGTTCGGCGTGACGATCGATTATCATCCCGAAGCGCTGCGCATCATCGGCGAGCGTGTCGCCCGGATGGGCGGCGAGATGAACGAGGCGCGCAAGCGCATGGCGCGCATTCCCGCCGGCGCCAAGCTGGTGCCGAACAAGGTGTCCGGCGCGCCGGGCTTCTGGATCGGCAATGTCATCACCATGGCCGGCGTGCCCACGATCATGCAGGCGATGCTCGACGCCGTCGCCCCCGACCTCAAGACCGGCGCAAAGATGATGTCGGAGACCATCCGCGCCGATGCCCGCGAGGGCGACGTCGGCACCGAGCTTGGCGAGGTCGCCAAAGCGCATCCGGACGTGATGATCGGCAGCTATCCGTTCTTCGACGAGAAGAGCGGGCCGAACACCAACATCGTCGTGCGCGGCCGCGACCCGCAGAAGATCGCGGCGGCGAAGGAGGCGGTGGAAGCCATGCTCGCCAAAGTGCGGGCGCAGATGGCGGCCGCGCGATAGGATTCGACGAGATGAACGAGAGCAGGACGCCGAGCCCGGACAAGATTTTTCCCGTGTCATGGGATCAGTTTCATCGCGACTCCCGTGCGCTGGCGTGGCGGCTGCATGAGTCCGGCCCGTTCGACAGCATCGTCTGCATCACGCGCGGCGGGCTGGTGCCGGCGGCGATCGTCGCGCGCGAGCTCAACACGCGCACGATCGAAACTGTCTGCGTCGCGAGCTATCACGACTACAAGAACCAGGGCGAGATCAGGCTCATCAAGGAGGTCGCGCCGGCCATCGTCGCGACCGGCGGACGGGGCGTGCTGATCGTCGACGACCTCGTCGATACCGGAAAGACCGCCAAGGTGGTGCGCCAGATTCTGCCGCAGGCGCATTTTGCCACGGTCTACGCCAAGCCACTCGGCCGGCCGATGGTCGACACCTTCGTCACCGAAGTGTCGCAGGACACCTGGATTTATTTCCCCTGGGATACCGGCCTCGCGTTCCAGCCGCCGATCCGCGCCGGCGGGGACTGAAGCCAGCGGCACCGGAATGAGTTATGCTCGACGCCAGCAAGAGGGAGGAACGATCATGAGCCCGGCTGCGACTGCGCAACAGGCGTCCGTCAATCCCGATCTGCTGTCGCGCGTCGTCAGGGCCGAGGACATGCCGTGGCAGAAGACGCGCTTTGCCGGCTGCGAGGCGAAGACGCTGATGTTCGACCCGAAGAGCGGGCTTGCCACCATGCTGATGCGCATGGCGCCCGGCGCCGTCCTGCCCGACCATGAGCACGTGCTGGTCGAGCAGACCTACGTGCTCGAAGGCTCGCTGGTCGACAAGGAGGGTCCCGATACAGGCACCGAGGTGAGGGCGGGCGATTTCGTCTGGCGTCCGGCGGGCAGCCGCCACACGGCGTGGAGCCCGACCGGCGGCACCTTCATTGCGATCTTCCAGATCCCGAACAAGTTCTTCGAGAAAGACGGCCGCGTCACCGACGCGTCGGGCAAGGACTGGGACGAAGTCTGGGGCGAGTTATTACCGGGCTGAGTGTTTCGTCCGCCCGCGCCGGAACGGTGTCCGCGCGTGCGGACACCGAAGACCCGCGGACGTGGCGAAATGGTAGACGCAAGGGACTTAAAATCCCTTGGAGGTAACTCCGTGAGGGTTCGAGTCCCTCCGTCCGCACCACTCACATATCCCCCGGTCCTTTTGAAGCCGGCAAGCAATTATGAAGCGATGCACGGGCGGTCGAAGCTAGATGGCCGATAATGCGCTGACGCTATAATTTCACGCTGTGCCAGAGCGTTATAGCAACTTGATTTAGATCAACTTGGCATAGCTGCCAGAGTGCAACGATGTGGTTGCTGCATGAGGTGCATCCCCTATGCACAACTCCTGCCTTAAAGAGCCCCGGGCCTCACGCTACCGAGGCTCTTTTTTTCTCGACCGTTCTCCCCGGTAACCTTTCCTGTTCAGGTTACTTTGCAGATGAAGCGTCGAAAAGGTTTGAAGGACGCCTGTTCATTTGCCGGCCGCCACGATTTGCGCGAGAATTGTAAAGGATGCCCATATGAGGCGCAGGAGGTTTTGATGTTGAAGAAGTGGTCGCTGATTTGTGCGATGTTGGCCGTCGCCGCCGTTTCAAATCCTGCGCAAGCGCAGTATCGCACCGGTTATTATCATCGCCCCGTTCATCACGCGACGGTCTATCACGCTCGTCCTTATCGGCCCTATTATGCGGGTCGTTACTATCATCATCGTTATTATGGCCATCGTTATTATGCCGGTGGCCGTTATTACGCTCGAGGCTATTACCACGGCGGCTACTATGGTCCTCACTATTATCGTGGCGGGTATTACGGCGGTGCCTACTACGGTGGCGGTAACAGTTATTATGGCGGTTACGGCGGTGCCGGCTACTACGGCAGCCCCTACTACCAGCCGTATTATTACGGCCGCGGATGGTACGGGCGTGGCCTGATCGGTGGATGGTATGGGCCCGGCGTGATCGCCAGTCCGGTCGTCGCGCCGTACTATTACGGGGGTGGCTGCGGCTGCTACTGATGCGCTGCTTCTGACGCGCATGGGTCGGCAAGACGGTATCGCCTGAACGCCACGGAGGTCACTCCGTGGCGTTCAGGTTCGTCCGTGGGCGCTACTTATTCAGATCTGTTGGGCCGGGATAATATGCACGCGCAATCTCCTTGGTCGCGTCGATGCATTTTGATTGCATCGTTGCGTGTGGCCGCGCCGCGAGGAATGTGCGCCGATGACGCATCTCAAATATCTCGCTCTTCTTCCGATGGCGATCGTGCTGTCACACGCCGCCAGCGCCGCAGATCAGACGGTCCGCCGCTGCGAATTTGAGGTAAAGGCTCGCTGCGCCTCGGGCGAGGCGAGGGTCACAATGACCGATAAAGCTGTGAGCCGGGTCGAGGTCGACGTCATCTGGTGCGGCCTGCCGGGCAAGCCAAGCTACACGTGCTCGGTGGACGTGTCGCGCGACGACGGGGAATCGCAGTGGTCCGGCGCCGATGGTGCGACGGTCGTCACCGACACATCTCTCAACCCGAGTGAACCCGACCGGATCAAGGTGACGATCGGCCGCAATGTATCGATCGATCTGAAAGAGGTGCAGTCAGCCGGGCGCTGCGGCGCAGGAGCGGAATTGCCACAGGCTATTGTCATCCCCGCGAACGGAAAGATTTGTCGAGTCTGGCTGGGGAAGCTGTGATCGGACGCGCGGAAGCCATCTGAGCGGCCTCTGCTTCCACGGGATTACCGGATGATTGCGGCAAGTGCGCTCGTGATGGCGAGCACGACCATTGCGAGATACGTGATCCAGTAGAGCTGGACGGCGTCACGTCCGCCGGCGATCGGCCGGCCGGCGCGCGCTCGCACAAAATCATAGGATGCCATGACGCCACCGGCGCACAGAAACGCCAAAGCCAGCACAACAAGCTCGAGACGGTCTGTCGCGCTCATCGGTTCCGCCTAATGGCCGTGGGCGGCGGCGCCGATGGCCGTCGAGCCCATGACAAATGCCGCGACCGACGCCGTCACGTACATCTCGCCCAGCACGGTCGGCTCCTTGAACCAGCCTGGTTTGCCGCGCGAAGGGCGCGCAAACTGAATCATCGACGCACCGGCTGCTGCCAGCGCCACGCCGATGATCGCGAGCCCGTTATTCATTGTCCCTTCTCACGAACAAAGAGAGAGCCGCGACGGACGGCTCTCTGTCAGTCTGGAGAAATATCGCCAGCCCGAAAGGACGACGATACGCACGCCGTCAGACTGTCACGATACCGGGCGCGGGCAAGTAAAACTGGCGTATAAATCGGCCTGCCATCCGATAAGGAGCGTGCTGTCAGGGCTCCTTGCCGCCAACAGCCTTGTTGGAAAACGCTGCTTTCAGCTTCTGGTGCTGACCGGCCGAGCACTTGTGATGAGCCCTGATCCGTTGATTGTAGAAGGCAACGACATTGCCGGATTCGATGAGACCGTCGACCTCGTCCGGCTTCACGCTGCAATTGTCGTAATAGTCGTCGCCGATCCTGGCGATCAGGTAACGGTGCGCCTCGTCGTAACAGACCTGATGCAGAAGCTGGCTCTCAACAATCGTCGTGCAGTCAAATTCGGACAAATCGACGGGCCCGACATCTTTCACGTCGGCAGTCTGGGCATGGACGAGGGCCGGGATGACAAAGGCAATGAGCAGGAAAAGACGCATCATGGCGATTGGACCGCTCGCGGACGTGTCGCGGCGAGTGTGCCATTGCTGGCCGCCGCGGCAAAATAAACAAGCCGCAAAATAAAAATCCGCACCGCGCCGGGAAGATGCAAACATGATAAAAAAACACAAATCCGCCACGAGCGGTCCGCCTTTGCGGCGGTGCTCACGATCTGCGCTAGGCGGAGCCGCTAAAATCTTCTAGGAGTCGGTGGGTCAGCGCGTGGGATTCTCCGCCTGCGCCAAGCATCGAGTTCCCGGTGAGCCCGTTTCGTCCTCTTCCCGTTGTGCTCTGCCTCGCGCTTGCCGCCTGCGCTGGCGGCGCGCATCCCGAGGACGCCTTCGTCGCGCCGGGAAAATACGTGCTCTATGACTGCCAGCAGCTTGCCGAGGCCGAAGCGAAGTTCGTGCAACGCGACGTTGAACTGACGAGGCTGATCGCACGGGCGCGGGCGGGCGAGGGAGGAAACCTGGTCGCCGCGACGGTCTACGAGCCCGACTATTATTCGAATCTCGGCGAGCTCAAGGATGTGCGCCGCGAGGAGGCCGACAAGAAGTGCGCGGCCAAAGCGGCGGCTGGCAAGCCGGCACGCTAATCCAGACGCACGCGCCGCAAGCGCAGCGCATTGCCCACGACGCTGACCGACGACAGCGCCATCGCCGCCGCCGCGAACACCGGCGACAGCAGCAGACCGAATGCCGGGTAGAGGATGCCGCCCGCGATCGGCACGCCGGCCGCATTGTAGATGAAGGCGAAGAACAGGTTCTGCCGGATGTTGCGCATCGCGGCCTTCGACAGCGCGCGGGCGCGCACGATGCCGGTGAGGTCGCCCTTGATGAGCGTGACGCCGGCGCTCTCGATGGCGACGTCGGAGCCGGTGCCCATGGCGATGCCGACATCGGCGGCGGCGAGGGCGGGAGCGTCGTTGATGCCATCGCCCGCCATGGCGACGACACGGCCTTCGCCGCGCAGCTTCGCGACGACATCGGCCTTGCGGTCGGGCAGCACGCCGGCTTCGACCTCGGCGATGCCGAGCGTCTGAGCGATGACTTGCGCCGTGGTCCTGTTGTCGCCGGTGAGCATGACGACGCGCAGCCCGGCTGCGGCGAGCGCCTTGAGCGCGGCCGGTGTCGTCTCCTTGATGGGATCGGCCATCGCGATCATGCCGGCGGTCTTGCCGTCGACGGCGAGGAACACTGCGGTGGCGCCGCCGTGCCGGGCCACCTCGGCGGCGGCGCTCAATAT
Source organism: Pseudolabrys sp. (assembly GCA_029980465.1). Classification (GTDB taxonomy): domain Bacteria; phylum Pseudomonadota; class Alphaproteobacteria; order Rhizobiales; family Xanthobacteraceae; genus Pseudolabrys. The sequence continues at coordinate 198,451 of JARYIJ010000001.1, read as the reverse complement.
TGCCGTGTCGATGCCCAATTCACGCAGGTATTCGGCATTGCCGAGCACCAGGCGCTTGCCGCCGGCCATGCCGATCACGCCTTTCCCCGCGGCGGCGCTGAAGCCACGCACCTTTAGCAAGGTGAGGCCGCGCCGTTCGGCGGCGGTGACGACGGCTTCGGCGAGCGGATGCTCGCTGCCGCGCTCGAGACTGGCGGCAAGCTGAAGCACTTGCGTCTCGTCAAAGGCGGCAGCCGGAACGACGCTGCTGACGGCGGGCCTTCCGGCGGTGAGCGTGCCGGTCTTGTCGATCACCAGCGTGTCGACCTTCTCCATGCGCTCGAGCGCCTCGGCGTTGCGGATCAGCACGCCGGCGTGGGCGCCACGGCCGACGCCAACCATGATCGACATCGGCGTCGCCAGTCCCAGCGCGCAGGGGCAGGCGATGATGAGCACGCTGACGGCGGCGACGAGGGCATAGGCGAAGCGCGGTTCCGGCCCGAACACGGCCCATGCGGCGAACGCAGCGAGCGCGCACAGGACCACCAGCGGCACGAACCAGGATGACACCTGGTCGGCAAGACGCTGGATCGGCGCGCGGCTCCTTTGCGCGGCCGCCACCATCTGCACGATCTGCGACAGTAGGGTGTCACGGCCGACCTTGTCGGCGCGCATGATGAAGCTGCCGCTCCGGTTCAGCGTGCCACCGATCACCTTGGCGCCTTCGCTTTTGCTGACCGGCATCGATTCACCCGTCACCATCGACTCGTCGACAGTCGAATGGCCTTCAAGCAGGATGCCATCGACCGGCACCTTGTCACCCGGCCGCACGCGCAATCTGTCGCCGATGACGACGGACTCCAAGGGGATCTCGCTGTCGCTGCCGTCATCGGCGATGCGCCGCGCGGTCTTGGGCGCCAGATCGAGCAGCGCGCGGATCGCGCCCGATGTCGCCTCGCGCGCGCGCAATTCGAGCACCTGGCCGACCAGCACCAGCACCGTGATCATGGCCGCCGCCTCGAAATAGACCGCGGGCGCCCCGTGCATCCTGAATTCATCGGGAAAAATGCCGGGCGCGAACGTCGCGGCGAGGCTGTAGACGTAGGCGACCCCAGTGCCCATCGCGATCAGTGTGAACATGTTGAGGTTGCGCGAGACCAGCGATTGTCCGCCGCGCACAAAAAACGGCCAGCCGGCCCACAGCACGACCGGCGTGGCGAATACGAACTGGATCAGGTTCGATGTCGACGGCGCGAACCAGTGCGCGCCGAAATGACCGCTCATCTCGACAACCATGACCGGGATCGCCAGCGCCAGCCCGATCCAGAACCGGCGCGTCATATCGATGAGTTCGGGATTGGGGCCGATATCGGCGGCGACGAGCTCGGGCTCGAGCGCCATGCCGCAGATCGGGCAGGTGCCCGGACCCTGCTGCCGGACCTCCGGATGCATCGGGCAGGTGTAGATCGCACCCGTGACGACGGGTTCCGGCTGGCGCGGGCCGAGATATTTCGCTGGATCGGCGGCGAATTTGGCCCGGCAGCCGGCGGAGCAGAAGTAATAGGGACGGCCGGAGGAGGTGAAGCGGTGCGGCGTCGTGTGCGGGTCGACCGTCATGCCGCAGACCGGGTCGATCACGCCGCCCGTGTCTGTCGCGCCGTGATGATGGTCGTGATCGCCGTGCGCGGGGCCGTGACTCATGGTGCTCATCTTGCGATATATACCCTAGGGGGGTATATATCGGGCATGAGCAGGGACAGCAAGACGGCGACGCTGAAAAGGCTGAACCGGATCGAGGGCCAGGTGCGCGGGCTCGGCCGCATGGTCGAGGACGACCGCTACTGCATCGACATCGTCACCCAGATTTCCGCCGTGCGCGCGGCGCTGCGGCGGGTCGAGGAAGAGATCCTGCGCGAGCACGTCGCGCATTGCGTCGAGCACGCCATCGCGTCGGGCAACAAGGCCGACCAGCGCCGCAAGGTGGCGGAGCTGATGGACGTGATGGGCCGCGCGGCGCGCTAACGCGTCGACAAGCCGAACAGGCTGTAAGCGGGGCAGCGTGCAAAGAGTGCGGTGAGGATCGGTACGACACCGATCCAGCCCACCCAACTCCATGTTGTGCCCGGCGCGATGTAGCCCAGTGCGAACGCGATCAGCGCCAGCCCGACGATAATGCGCACGATGCGATCGACGGTTCCGACATTCATTGGTGTTCTCCTGCCAAGCGCGAATAAGGCGCCGAACAAAAGCAATTACTGCAACGAAAGGGAGAAGCGCCGTTGATCTTGGTCAAGCGAAGGAGAAAAAACTTCAGCGCACCAGCCGCTTGGCGACTTCCTCGAGCATCACCTCGGTGGCGCCGCCGCCGATGGCCTGGACACGGGCATCGCGCGCCATGCGCTCGATGGTGCTCTCGCGCATGAAGCCCATGCCGCCGTGGAACTGCACGCAGTCGTACATGACCTCGTTGACGAGCTCGCCGCAGTAAGCCTTCACCATCGACACTTCGCGCGTGCAGTCGACGCCCTGCGCGTCCAGCCAGCCGGCGTAATAGACGAGCTGCCGCCCGGCCTCGACCTTGGTTGCGAGTTCGGCAAGCCGCTGGCGGATCGCCTGCTTGTCGTAGAGCGTGGCGCCGAATGCCTTGCGCGTCGTTACGTAGTCGAGCGTCAATTCGATGGCAGCTTGCGCTTCGCCCATCGCCATTGCGCCGATCACGGTGCGCTCGTTCTGGAAGTTGCGCATGATCGCATAGAAGCCTTGGCCTTCCCCGCCGAGCAGGTTCGCCGCCGGCACGCGGCAGTTCTCGAACACCAGTTCGGCGGTGTCGGACGAGCGCCAGCCGTGCTTGTCGAGCGCGCGGCTGACGCGGAAGCCGGGCGTGCCTTTCTCGACCAGGAACATCGAAACGGACTGCGACGGCCGCGCCTCGGCGCTGGTCTTGGCGGCGACAAAATAGAGATCGGCGTGGACGCCATTGGTGATGAACATCTTGGCGCCGTTGAGGATGTAATGGTCACCATCGCGCCGTGCCGTGGTGCGGATGCCCTTGACGTCGGAGCCGGCGTCCGGCTCGGTGACGGCGACGGCGCAGATCGCCTTGCCGGCGACGATGTCCGGCATCCATTTTTCCTTGAGCTCCGGCGAGCCGGCATTGGCGAGATGCACCGAAGCCATGTCGGTGTGGACCAGCACCGTGATCGCGGTGCCGCCGAAGGTCGAGCGGCCGAGCTCCTCGGCCAGCACCACCGACCCGAGCGTGTCCATCTCCGACCCGCCATATTCGGCGGGATAGCGGATGCCGAGGAAGCCGAGCTCGCCCATGCGGCGCAGCACCTCGCGCGGCACGAAGCCTTGCTCTTCCCACTTTAGCGCGTGCGGCTTGATCTCGCTGTCGACGAAGCGGCGGATCTGCGCGCGCAGCGCCTCGTGCTCCTCCTTGAAGTAGGGCGAGGGCAGGGCGGCGGATTCACGGCGGTTCATGGGTCGACTCGACGTTTTCGTGTCCCGGGCGCGGCGCAGCACCATAGCGCGTCGAAGACGCGCGTAAACGCGCTTATTGCGGTGCGCTGCAGACCCGGGACCCCGATCATTGTCTAGCAAAAGAACCGGGGTCCCGCATCTGCGATGCGGCGCTACGCTTCGCATCGCGTGCGGGACGCGATTCAGGCGTACCTCTCTCTTGCCAGCGCGGCGCCCTTGCCGAGCGCCTCGAGCTTGGCGACGGCGACGTCGCGGCGCATCGGCGCCATGCCGCAATTGGTGCAGCAGACGATGCGCTCCTTCGGCACGTGCTTCATGACGTCGCCGATGACGCCGGCGATCTGCTCGGGCGTCTCGACTTTGTCGGTTGCGATGTCAATGACGCCGACCAACACGTCCTTGCCGTCGAGCAGGCTCATCAGCTTGAGCGGCACGCGCGAGTTGATGGCCTCGATCGACACCTGGTCGATCCGGCTTTTCGCCAGCGCCGGGAAGATCTGCTCGTACTGGCGCCACTCGCTGCCGAGCGCATTCTTCCAGTCGATGTTGGCCTTGATGCCGTAGCCGTAGCAGATGTGGACGGCGGTGGTGCACTTCAGGCCGTCGATGGCGCGATGCAGCGCTTCGACGCCCCAGCCGGCGACGTCGTTCATGAAGACGTTGAACGCCGGCTCGTCGAATTGAATAACGTCGACGCCGTCGGCCTCGAGCGCGCGCGCCTCTTCGTTCAAGAGCCCGGCGAAGGCCATCGCCATCTTCACCTTGTCGCCGTAGAAGCGGTCGGCGATCGTATCGGCGATCGTCATGGCGCCGGGCAACGTGATCTTGAGCTTGCGCTTGGTGTGGGCGCGCGCATGGCGCGCCTCGGCCTGGTGCACGCGGCGCTTCAGGCGCAGCTCGCCGGTGACGATCGGCACCATCGCCTTGTAGCGATTGTCCCGGATGCCCATTTCGACCTTGTGAGCGAAGTCGATGCCGTCGACATATTCGAGGAAGCCGTGAACGAAATGCTGGCGCGACTGCTCGCCGTCGCTGACGATGTCGATGCCGGCATCTTCCTGCAGCTTGATCCAGAGCAGCGTGGCGTCGAGCTTGCCGGCCTCGAGGTCCGCGCCGGACAAACGCCAGGCCGGCCACAATTTGTTGGGCTCGGCGAGCCATGACGGCTTCGGCAGGCTACCGGCGACCGTGGTTGGAAACATCTCCATCGTCCTCCCCGTCGTCTTCGCCGACCTGCGTAACATAGCGTTCGGTGAATTCGAATGGCGGCGGCGTCCATTGATAGAGCCAATCGAGGCGCTGGAGCAGCCGCTCGCCGCCCTTGGCGCGCATGACCAGGTTGCGGATCAGCGCCTCCGGCCCGCTCATGCCGTAAATGCGGCCTTGCGTGCGGGCGAGGGCCTGAACCTTGGCGGTGCGCTTGCGCCGCGCCTTCTCGTAGGCGCGCAGCCCACGCGCCGGCCGCTCCGCATATTGGGCCAGCGATGCCGCCAGCACGGCGGCGTCCTCGATCGCCATGCCGCCGCCCTGCGCCAGAAATGGCAGCATCGGATGGGCCGCGTCGCCCAACAACGTGACGACGCCGCTACCGCCGCGCGGCCCGCCGCGCTCGAACAGCGCCCATTTCTGCCAGCGTTGCGGCGTCCCGATGATGGCGCGCGCCTTATCGTGCCACGACCAGCGCGCGAAGCGGCGCAATACTTCATCAGGCTCGCCGCTGGCGCTCCAGCCGGTTTCGCGCCACTCGTCGTCGACGATGGCGACAATGTTGATGAGCGCGCCGCCTTTGACCGGATAATGGACGAGATGGGAGTCCATGCCGAGCCACAGGTGCACGACCGGCTCGCGCCATGGCGCGTCGAGACTGTTGGCGGGAACGAGCGCACGCCAGGCTGTCTTGTGCTGGAATTTCGGTTCGCTGCCGCGCCAGCGCAACCGCTCGCGCACCGCCGACCATACGCCGTCGGCGCCGATCAGGGCGATGCCTTGCTCTTCGACGATCTGGCCGGCGAAGCGCGCCTTGATGCTGACGCCGTGACGCCGGGTCGCGAAGTCTTCGACGCGTGTGCCGAGCCGCAGCGTGATGTCCGGATTGGTGCGCACCGCGTCGGCCAGCACGCGCTGCAGGTCGCCACGGTGGATCACCCAATAGGGAGCGCCGTAGCGCTTCTCGGCAAACGTGCCGAGCGGGATACGCACGATCTCGCGCGCCGACGATCCCGACATGACGCGGACCGCTTGCGGCTCGACCAGCGTGATCTTGAGCTGGTCGGCGAGGCCGAGCTCGGTGAGGACACGCGTCGCGTTCGGCGTGAGCTGGATGCCGGCGCCGACCTCTTCGAGTTGCGGCGCCTGTTCGAGAATGGTGACGCGAAACCCGGCCCGCGATAGCGCCAGGGCGGCTGTCAGCCCGCCGATCCCGGCGCCGGCAATGATGACGTTTCGGGATTCGGCCAAAGCTCACCGTCAAAAAGGATTCAGCGCCGGTCAGGCGGCCGGCATCGGCAGCACACACTCGCTGGGATTGGCCGCGCGGGCGCGCAGCGACGAGCTGAAGCGATAGAGCGTCGAGCAGTAGGGGCAGATGATCTCGTCATCGTTGCCCATGTCGAGGAAGACGTGCGGATGGTCGACCGGTGGCGGCGCGCCCACGCACATGAACTCGCGAGCTCCAATCTCGATCACGGGCACGCCGGGCCCGTTATGGAAATGGGGAACGACCGCTTCGGCCATAGGGCAGGTCCTACTCCTGTCGCAATTGTATCGCAATTGCCGGGAAATCCGGCGGCACCTTAGCGGCCCGACCTTAAAGAGCAAGCGCTGCCGGGTAGAATTCACCGGCCTTGGTTTTGGTCTTGGTTCTAGCCTTGGTTCTGATCTTGGTGCTGGTCTGGTCGAAATCGCGGTGCGCCGCGCGACGTTGGCGAATCGGACGATGTCCCATGCAAGCGAGGAGCGACCGGTGCTGACGGGCCTGCCGCCGATCATCGCAACGGCTGCGCCGGATGGGGGCGAGCCACCCTCGCGCCGCGCCCGGCTGATGCCGGCGCTAATCGTGCTTGCGGCAATTGCTTGCGCCGCCGCCTATATGATGCCGCGGGGTCTTGAGGCGCAGCATCTCCTCTCGATCGAGGACGATCCGGTGCGGATCGCCGATCGCGCCGTCGCGCAAAAGCTCGATGCGGCGGCTGCCGCGCGCGAAATCAACGCGGCGCTGGCGGCGGATGACAGCGACCTGGCCAAAAGCTTTGTCGATCTCGCCCGCTCGCGGACCATTGCGCTTGATCCCGCGCAGGTCGCCAAGGTCGACGCCGCGGTCGCCAGGGACGCGTCAACCAGTCATGCGGTCGAAAGCTTCGCGCAGGGGCTCGTCACCGGCGAGCCCAGGGATACTGTCGGCCTTGCCGGCACCGTGACCGGCGATCTGGTCGTGATCGGCGACATCCGTGATGCGGCGCGGGAAGGGGCACGCTGGGTCAAAGGCGAACAGGTCGACCAACTGGTGCTCGGCCTCGCCTGCGTCGGCATCGCCGTCACCGCCGCGACTTACGCGACGACGGGTTTCGCTGCGCCGGTCCGCATCGGCGTGTCGCTCGCCAAGGTCGCGCGCAGGACGGGCCGGCTGTCCGCCGATCTCGCCGCCGTTGTCGGGCGCAGCCTGCGCTCGGTGGTCGACTGGCGAAAGCTCGAGAGCGCTGCGGCCACGATGTCGGTGGCCGAGCCGGCGCTGGCGATCCGCACGGCGCGCGAGGCGGTCAAGCTCGACCGCGCCGGCGAGCTGCTGCGGCTCGCGCGCGACACCGGGCGCATCGAAGCGAGGGCCGGCACGCGGGCGGCGCTCGACGGCCTCAGAGTGGCGCAGTCGCCGCGCGAGATGTCGCGGCTGGCAAAGCTCGCCGAGAAGGAGGGCAGCAAGACTCGCGCCATCCTCAAGATCGCCGGGCGTGGTGCCATCATGCTGACGGTCGCCGCGTTCGATCTCGGTCTCTGGGTGCTGGGCGCGCTGGTGACGCTGCTTGGCCTTGTCGCGTCGCTCAAAAGTGCCACCGAGCGCGTCACGCTGCGGATCATCCGCCATGCAAAAAAGCGGCGGCTCGCCCGCGCCCAGCGCTTTGCAGCGATGGCTCTCCACGGCTAGAACGGCATCGTCTTTCGTCATTCCGGGGCGCGTGCGCAGCACGCGAACCCGGAATCCAGAAACCTGCATCTGGATTCCGGGTCCGGCGCTGCCGCGCCGTTCCGGAATGACGAGGGAGAAATATCGAGAGATCGTAATGCCAACCTTCAAGAACGGCTCGGTCGAGATCGACTTTCTCGACCAGGGTCCGTCGTCGCTCCCTCCCGTCGTGCTGGTGCACGGCTTCGCCTCCAACAAGGAGGTAAACTGGGGTTATACGAGCTGGGTCACGACGCTGACCGCGGCCGGCCGCCGCGTCATCGCGCTCGACAATCGCGGCCACGGCAAGTCGAGCAAGCTGTACGATCCCGCCGATTATCGCAGCGATCTCATGGCGGAGGACGTGCGCGCGCTGCTCGATCATCTCGGCATCGCGCGCGCCGATTGCATGGGCTATTCGATGGGCGCGCGCATCTGCGCCTTCGTCGCGCTCAAGCATCCGCAGCGCGTCCGCGGCCTCGTTCTCGGCGGGCTCGGCGTCAAGCTCGTCGACGGCGTCGGGCTGGAGCCGGGCATCGCCGACGCGCTGCTGGCGCCGTCGATCGACGACGTCACCGATCCGACCGGCCGCGTGTTCCGCAGCTTCGCCGAGCAGACGCGGTCCGACCTCAGGGCGCTGGCGGCCTGCATTCGCGGCTCGCGGCAGACGCTGACGCGCGGCGAGGTCGCGCGGATCAAGACGCCGACTTTGATTGCCGTCGGCACCAGGGATACCGTCGCCGGCTCGTCGCATGCGCTTGCCGCCCTGATGCCGAACGCGCGTGCGCTCGACATACCGGACCGCGACCACATGCTCGCGGTCGGCGACAAGGTCTACAAGGCCGGCGTGCTGCAATTCCTGGATCAATTGTCATGACGCGTCCGATGGTGCCAGTGACGACGGCCTTCAAGGGCGTTGCGGGTAATCAACTCGTCGCGGACGTCTATGGAGACAGCGGCGATCCCGTCATGCTGCTCCATGGCGGCGGGCAGACGCGCCATGCCTGGCGCAAGACAGCCGTGCAGATCGCGCGCGCCGGTCGCAAAGCCTATGCGGTCGACCAGCGCGGCCATGGCGATTCCGAATGGATCGCCGATGGCGACTACGCCTTCAGCGCCTTCGCCGGCGACGCGCGTGCCGTGGCCGATGCGATCGCGGAGCAGACGGGGCGGCGGCCGATCACCATCGGCGCGTCGCTCGGCGGTGTCGCATCGCTGCTGGCCGAAGGCGCCGCGGAAGACGAAGACACGAATGCTTTTTCAGCCCTGGTTCTGGTCGACATCACGCCGCGCGTCGATCTGTCCGGCGTCGCCAAGGTGCAGGGCTTCATGAGCGCGCATGCGCGCGAAGGCTTCGCGTCGGTCGAGGAGGCCGCGGAAGCCGTGGCGCGATACCTGCCGCACCGGCCGAAGCCGCGCTCGCGGGAGGGCCTGAAAAAGAATCTGCGCCTGTCGCCGGATGGTCGCTGGCGCTGGCACTGGGATCCGCGCTTCATCGAGACGCGCGCTGGCGCCGACACGTTCCGCCACGAGGTCGAGGCGGCGCTGCTGGCCGCCGCGCGCAAGATCAGGATTCCGGCGCTGCTGGTGCGCGGCGGGTCGTCCGAGCTGGTGCGGGAAGCGCATGCCCGTGAATTTCTCGAATTGGTGCCCCATGCGGAAATGGCGGATGTGAGCGGCGCGCGTCACATGGTGGCCGGCGATCAGAACGACGCGTTTGGCGCGGCCATTCTTGATTTTCTCGATCGTTTACCGGCGTGAAGCCGTCTTGGAATATTATTCTCCTAAACGAACGTCGCCTTTGAAATCGGCCCGCAAAAGTCCTATCTGAGGGCACGCAATTTCGCCGGGAGACGAGAGCCATGGCGCAGCAGAACACCCGTCCGGTCCGCGATGTCGGCAAGGTCGACCCGGTCTGGACCCGCATTCGCGACGAGGCCGAGGAGATCGTCCGGCGCGAGCCGGAGCTCGCGAGCTTCATCTATTCGACCGTGCTGCATCACGACTCGCTGGAGGCGGCGGTGGTGCATCGCATCTCCGAGCGGCTGTCGCACCCCGACGTGAGCGGCGAACTCATCCGCCAGGCCTACGCCGACGCGCTCGACGCCGAGCCTTCGATCGGATTTGCATTCCGCGCCGACATTGTCGCGACGCTCGACCGCGATCCGGCCACGCACCGGCTGATCGATCCGGTGCTCTATTACAAGGGCTTCCACGCCATCCAGACCTATCGGCTGGCGCACTGGCTGGTCGCCAAGGGCCGCAGCGACTTCGCCTATTATCTGCAGAGCCGGTCGTCGGCGGTGTTCCAGTGCGACATCAATCCTCACGCCAGGATCGGCCGCGGCATTTTCCTCGATCACGCCACCGGCTTCGTCGTCGGCGAGACCGCGGTGATCGAGGATGACGTCTCGATCCTGCACGGCGTCACGCTTGGCGGCACCGGCAAGGAAAAGGAGGATCGCCATCCGAAGATCCGGCACGGCGTGTTGATCGGCGCCGGCGCCAAGATTCTCGGCAACATCGAGGTCGGTCACTGCGCGCGCATCGCCGCGGGCTCCGTCGTCATCAAGCCGGTGCCGAACAACGTCACGGTGGCCGGCGTGCCGGCCAGGATCGTCGGCGAGGCCGGCTGCGCCGAGCCGTCGCGGCTGATGGACCAGTTGTTCTACGAGACCGGTCCGTGACGGCCGAGAAGTGACTTTGCATCGGGCGCGTCCCGTGCCAAGAACCCGCTGAAATTCAGATCCGGGAGATGGACCGTGGACGCCCAGGAAGTTCGCAAGCTCGACAGCTATCTCAAGCGCCTGTTCGGCAACCAGCGCATCCGCGTGGTGCCGAACAGCGACACGGCGGCCGAAGTCTTCATCGGCGAGCAGAATCTCGGTGACCTCACCATCGACGACGAGGACGACGATCTTTCGTACAACTTCCGCATGGTGATCGACCTCGGCGCGCAGACCGATCTCGCGCCGGCGCCGATGCTCACCGCGTGGCTGCGCCGCAAGTTCGACAACGAGGATATCCGCGTGGTGGCGCGGCCGAAGAAGCAGGATTCACTCGAGGCTTATGTCGGCGAGGAATTCATCGGCGTCATCTTCATCGAGACCGAGAAGGGCCGCCGCTCCTTCATCTTCGAGCTGCCGATCCTCGACGTCGATCTGGTCGGCTAGAGCGGTTCAGGTTTGCTCGGAATCGTCATGCGCGGGCTTGACCCGCTCATCTATCAAAAAATGAGTCATTTCAAAACGATGGATTGCCGGGTCAAGTTTACGACCGGGCCGTGCTTCGCACGGACCCGGTTGCCCGGCAATGGACGAGTCCCATTTTCACCAAAAGCGAAACGGCTTTAACGCCGGGCCGACACCATCAGAAACGCCGGGCGCTCTATCTCGGCGGCAAGTTCTGGTTCGGCCGCGACCTGCGCCGGTGTCGGCGCGAATTCTTCGACTTGGCATATCGTGAAGCCTTGTCGCAGAAGCGTATTCAGCGTCGTGGCGAGCGTGCGGTGGTATTTGACCACCCCCTTGCGCAGCCAGTCGGTCGTGCGCGAGCCCTCGCGCGAATAGTCGGAAATCGGCCAAGTGCGGCGGCCATCCGAATCGACAGACCAGCCCGGCCGTTTCGGCGCCATGAAGATCGGGTGCTCGATGGTGAAAACAAAATGGCCACCGGCATTGAGCGCCCGGTGAATGGTCCGAGTCAGGCGGTCGAAATCCACGATGTAATGCAAGGCAAGCGAGCTGTGGGCGAGATCGAATGCGTTCTCATCCAGGTCGAGGTGATCGAGATCCGCGATCCGATACTCAATCGCGTCATCCGACGTCATTGCCCTGGCGCGAGCAACCATGTTCTCCGACAGATCGATGCCGAGAACCGACGCGGCGCCGTTCTGTCGCGCCCAGCGCGAGAACCAGCCGAAGCCGCAGCCGAGGTCCAGAACTCGCATGCCGGCAAGACGGGGCGGCAGCATCGCGCGGACCGTCGGCCATTCTGGCGCGCCATCGAGTCCGATGACTTGCCGCCGCAACTGCGTGTAGGCGGCGAAGAATGCAGGATCGTCATAGATATTTTGCGCCATGAATCCTCCGCCGCGCGGCCGTCGCTGGCGATTATTGCGGATGCAGCCGGGCGATCAGCCGGTTGAGGCCGTCGGGAATGGCCTTCCAGTTGCCGAGCCAGTCGCGCGGAAAGCGCATCGTGATGTCGGCGCGGCCGATGCGGCGCTCGGAGAGGCACATACCGGCGTTGCCGACGCCGGTGCGCGAGCAGCGCGCCACGAAGCTTTCCGGAGCCGCCTCGTCGTAGAAGAGGTCTTCGCCCTGATAGGGCGTGCCGTCCCGAAAGGCGCGGATCGCCAGGCCGTCGCTGCGCGCGTCGACGTCGCCGGCGAGATAACGCGGATAGATCGTCTTGATGCGCTCGAGTGGATCGAGCGTCGCATCGGCCTGCGCGATCGTGACGAAAAGTCGTGCGTTCGGATCGACCGGTTTGTCGATGGCGGGACGGTCGCTTTGGTCCGGTGGCCGCAGCGACGGCCAGAGGTAATCGAGATCGACCCGTGGCTGCGTTCCCGAATGGCGCTGCACGTCCTGGCGAATGGCGGCCGGCTCGATGTTGAACATTTCGCCGCCGATCACGATCGGCAGGGCCGGCGCCTGCAGCGACACCGGGGCGTCCGGCCAGCGCGGCCACAGCACGTAGGCGACGTAGCCGGCCGCGACGAGCGTCAGCGCGACGAACAGCAGGAACGGGGCGTAAAGCGGTCCGTGGCCGCGCCGCTTCCGCCGCGCCGCAGGACGGTCCGCCGACACATGCGCCATCTCATTGTTCTCCCACGCGAATCAGTCGTGATGATGCCACGGCACGCGGCGTGGGGTCGACGAACCGGCGGCATTTCATTCAATCCGTCGGCGTTTACCTTTTCTTAAGGATTTGGTGGCGGGTGCGGGGAGCGCCTGCCACCATGCCGGGGTCGCACGCGTGAGACCCGGCATGACACTTCAATCCCTGCAGAACCTGATCGCCGTTGCGCTCGGCTTCGCCGTCGCCGGATCCTTCACCACCGGCTACCAGCTCGCCACCAACAAGCTGCCGAGCTTCAGCCAGCTTAACAAGGGCGCAAGCGCCAAGGCCTTCGCCGCCATTCCGGTGCTGCTGTTCGCGGCGCCGTTCCTCATCATGCGCAACACCGTTCTTGGCGCGATGTACGACCAGAGCCGCCGTTTCGAGTTCGTGGCGCTGGCGACCGTGATCTCCGGCTTCTGGAGCCTGATGTCGGGTACCATCGTGGTGACGATGTTGCGCGTCGCCGGACTTCTCCACGCGTAGCCGCTTCTCAGTTTTTGCGTGCCGTGCCAGTGTCGCCCGCGATTGAGCGGAGGACGAATGGCGATCTACGAGCTTGACGGGCAGGCGCCCGAACTTCCCGATGCCGAAGATTTTTATGTGGCCGACAGCGCGGCGGTGATCGGCCGCGTGCGCCTCAGGAAAGATTCGAGCGTCTGGTTCGGCGCGGTATTGCGTGGCGACAATGAATGGATCGAGCTCGGCGAACGCTCGCAGATCCAGGACAATTGCGTGTTGCATACCGATCCGGGCTTCCCGCTGACGATCGGCGCGAATTGCGTGATCGGCCATCTCGTGATGCTGCACGGCTGCACCATCGGCGATAACTGCCTGATCGGCATGAATGCCGTGATGCTCAACGGCTCGAAGATCGGCAACAATTGTCTGGTCGGCGCCGGCGCCGTCGTCACCGAGCGCAAGAGCTTTCCGGACAACTCGCTGATCGTCGGCGCGCCGGCACGCGTGATCCGCACGCTCGACGACAAGGCCATCGAGCTGATCCGCGAAGGCGCCGATGTCTACGTGCAGCGCTCCAAGCTTTACCCGAAGAAGCTGAAGCGGATCGGCTAAAGCGGTTCAGATTTGTTCGGAATCGTCATGCGCGGGCTTGACCCGCGCATCTATCAAAAAATGAGTCATTTCGAAAGGATGGATTGCCGGGTCAAGTTTACGACCGGGCCGCGCTTCGCGCGGACCCGGTTGCCCGGCAATGACGAGTCCCATTTTCACTAAAAGCGAAACGGCTATAGCACCTGGAAAGGTGCGGCCGGCCCCCTGGGGAAGGGGCCGGCCGCTCGCGAACCCGGTCTGGGGACGGGGAGGGGTGGGGACGTGACCGGGAGCGCGATCTCAGATTTCTGTCCACCCCTCCGGATGATTGTTCAGCGTGCCGACACCGCCATCGGAGGGTTGTGCGGCTCGCCCAGCTCGACCCATACATTCGGGTCGCCCTGCGATTGACGTTTGACGAAGTGGTAGCCGGTCTTCGACCACAGCAGGATGCCGGATTCCTCGTTGTCGAGGATGTACTCGCCCTTGTCGGTCTTGACCGTGAGAACGGCGTGGCCCTCGTTCTGCTTGTCGCGCACCACCGTGATCAGCAGCGCCTCGCGCGGCCAGCCGGCCTTGATGAGCATGCGGCGCTTGGCGAGCGCGTAGTCCTCGCAGTCGCCGTAGCCGTCGTCCGGATAATCCCACTGCTCGACGACGCCCCAGTGCTCGAGGTCGGTCATCGGCTTGACGATATCGTTGATGTAATTGTTGACGCGGACGAGATCGGTCCAGGCCTTCGGACTCAGCACCACGTCGCGCGGCTCGGACGGATGCGTGTTGCACTCGCCCTTGTAGCGGATGCAGAACTCGACCCAGCCGATCGGCGCGCGCGTGACTTCGCCGACCTCCGCGAACCGCGTCGGCTGGATGCCCGCAGCCTGCGCGGTTGAAACGCTCCCCATCACGACCAGGGCGAGCACGCACGCCCCGGCCAATCCACCCTGTTTGAAACGCCCTGCCATTTGTGGCCCCTTTTCCCCGTATCGGGGCCACGTTTCGCACAAAGATTTTGGTGTCCGGCTAAGTTGAGCGATGTACTTTGAAGCTAAAGCAAGTAAATGACGCGGCTAATATTTCGAAATACTGAGATGAATTTGGCTCAAATTGTAACGAATACTATTCGATTAAAATTTTAGGCATTAAGGCTGCGTCGGCGGCCGGACAGGGCGTTTTCAGCCATGCACGCGGCCGTCATTAACCGCGCGGCGGGCAGAGGTGCATGGGCAAAGATGCGTGCAGCGGGGCCGTGATGACGGCCCGGGCCGCCTTTCAAGCGGTCCGGCGTTTACCCGCCGGTGACGTTGTCTTCGAGAAAGTCCGGGTGCTGAAGCCGGGTGAACTCGACGGCGAAGCCGTTTTCGATGTGGCGCACGACCCGCGCCGGTGTCTTGCCGATGGTCACGGCGGAGCCGACCTCCGGCCGCAGCTCGTCGGCGATGGTAATCGCGGCGCCCGATTGCGACAGGTCGATCACGCGGCACGCCACGTTGTTGCCGTCCGGCAGGATCAGCCGGGCGACCGGATTGCGCGGCGTGTAACGGCCGTGGCGGCGGTCTTCCGGGAGGTTGAGGATATGGCGGTTGGCGAGCCAGGTGAGTTGCGCCGCCAGCTTGTCGCGCTTGCGCGTCGTGGCGGCGATCGTCATGGCGAAGCCGTTCTGGAAGACGCGCGCGATGTTGCCTTCGAGACGGCCGAGATGATCGACGTAGGCGATCACCCGTTCGCCGGGTTGGCCCGAGATCGGCGCGATGACGGCCATGCCGCCGGGCGACATATTAATGACCTGGCAAGGATATTCTTGCCGGTCCGCGAGCATGTAGCGGCCAAGGAGATTGACCTTGACGCGCTGATGCATGCGCCGCTCTTCGGCGAGCGGCAGGAATTTCGGTTTGGCTGACGCGAACGCCATCGAGGGCCGGAGTCCCCAAGCGGGTGTCTGAACCGAAACCCTAGGCAGTCACAGTTAACGCTTCGTTAGCCAGCTTTCGGCCGGTCGGCGCGGCCGCCCTGATAGACCATGAAGCCGCGGCGCACGCTGAATTTTGCCGGCGGCGGCGCGAGCTTGCGGACCTCCGGCTGTCCGGTCTCGGCGTTGAGATGCCGCACCGTTCCGAGCGTCAACGCCGTCAGTGGCTTGGCGCCGAGCCAGAACGGGCGCTCGAGCGCCACCATGGCGCCGATCGCGCGCACCCGCGCGAGGCCCTGACGGGCGAGCGGCAGCAGCAGCAGTTCGAGCTCGGTCGTCTCGCCCCCGGCATTGCGGCCGGTGACGCCGGCGACAAAGCCGGTCTGCTCGGAGATCACCTCGGTCAGCATCATCTTGAAATCGGTCCGGCTCGCTTCCGCCCATAGCGGCGCGAAGGCTTCGCCCTTGAGCTCGCGATCGAACAACGCGCAGACGCGCGTGCCGGCGAGGCGGAACCGCTGCTCCTCGGTGAAATCGGCGGCGAGGATGAAGATGTCGCCGAGCGCGTGCCGGATCGCCGCCGGGTCGATGTCGCCGCGCGCCGGGGCCGGGCGGCTGCCTTTCTGCCTGGTCCAGTAGGCAAACAAATCGCGCGTCGAACTCTGTTTCATGGCAAGCCACCTGTTCCGTGGCGGGACACGAGCCGGCTGCGGTGTCTCCGGGCGAGACAATCGCGCCGGTCTGGCGCCGCGACGCCGGATACGAAGCAGCCGTTGTGCCGTCGCGCGCCGTCCACAGGGGACGAGTGGAATTAGTGTTAAGATGCGAAGCGAATTGCGCTGCGTGGAGATCTGCGTAGAGTCGCAACCGATCCACACGGCAGCCGTTGCCGGCAGAGATCGAGGCGACGGCGGCACAACTGAGTAGCCTGGGGAGGGTAGGGACGTGACCGGCGCCGCGAGGCGCGATCGGACCTGCGACCGGCTTCGAGGAGGGCGAGAGCCCCCCTTTTTTCTTGATGGGCCTGCGTGCATTTGCGGCTTGCCCGCCGGCCATGAAGCGGCCTAAGTGGCGGTCACGATTGGACTTCCCGTGGCCTCACAGCGCGAACCTATCTTCAATATTCCCGGCGTCATCGTTGCGTTGATTGCCTCGTTTGTCGCGGTCCATCTGGTTCGCGAATACGTGCTGTCGGATTTCGATCGCGATTATTTCGACGCAATGTTCGCGTTCATCCCGACACGCTACGACAGCACGCTGCTGCCGGACGGCGCGTTGCCGGGCGGGTTCGGCGCCGAGATCTGGACCTTCGTCACCTACGCCTTCATCCACGGCAGTTGGGTGCACCTCGGCGTGAATACGATCTGGTTTCTGCCCTTCGGCAGCGCGGTCGCGCGCCGCTTCGGCACCGCGCGGTTCCTCTTGTTCTTCGTGGTGACCGCGGCGGCCGGCGCGCTCGCCCATCTGATGACGCACAACGGCGAGAACAGCGCGGTCATCGGCGCCTCGGCCGCGATCTCCGGCACGATGGCGGGCGCGATGCGCTTCGCGTTTCAGCGCGGCGGACCGCTCGGCTTCTGGCGCGACAACGACGCCGCGGCCTATCACGTGCCGGCGCTGCCGCTCGTCGGCGTGCTGCGCGACCCACGCGTGATGCTGTTCCTGGTCGTCTGGCTCGGTATCAACGTGATTTTCGGCACCGCCTCGATTCCCCTCAGCGGCGCCAATGAACCGGTGGCGTGGCAGGCGCATATCGGCGGCTTCGTCGCCGGCCTGCTGTTGTTTTCGCTGTTCGACCCGGATGCCCGGCGCATGTCGCCGTCCACCTGATTTGCTGCATCGCACGATCCGGCAGCATCGCTGACTTGACGGAACAGGAGCGCCGGCAGGAGCGTTTTCCGGCACGCGGGCGATCGAGCCCGCATGTTTGGAGGCTGCCATGACTGTGACGTCAATCCTGGCCGCCAAGGGCGGCGACATCATTTCCATCGAACCGACGGCGACACTGCGCGCCGCGACGGCCCTGCTGGCCCAGCACCGGATCGGCGCGGTGCTGGTGCTCGGCGCCGAGCGGCGGGTCGTCGGCATCCTGTCGGAGCGTGACATCGTGCAGGCGATGGCCGCGCGCGGCGCGCAAGCGCTCGACGAGCCGGTCAGCCGTGCGATGACGCGCAAGGTCGCGAACTGCACCGGCGACGAGTCGATCCCCTCGATCATGGAGCGCATGACGGCCGGCAAGTTCAGGCACATGCCGGTGCTCGACCGCGGCGAGCTGATCGGCATCATCTCGATCGGCGACGTCGTGAAGCAGCGCGTCGACGAGATGGAGCGCGAATCCGAAGCGATGCGCGGCTATATCCAGATCGCCTGACGCGGCGGTTACTTGACCGCGTTGTCGACCGGAGGCGCGTTCGGCGTCGTCAGGGCCGCGATCGTGTCGTTGATCTCCGGCAGCGTCTTCTCGGTCGCCTGGACGCCCAGTGCGATCGTTTCGGCGCCGCGCTGGAAATCGAACCAGCCGACCGGTCCGACCTTGGGCGCAATCAGGACGTCCGGAGGGTCGCCGGCCATGCGCGAACGCGTGATGCGATCCTGCATGACGTTGAACGCCTCGACCATCACGGTTGGGATGCCGGGCCGTTCCCGGTTGCCGAAGATGCGGCGTATCGCCGAGTGGCCGATACCGCGCCGTCCGTTGCTCTCGCCGTTTGGCGCCGGCTCGTCGGCGTCGTTAGAGCCGTGGCTGGAGATCACGGTGCCGCGGCCGCTCAGGTCGGCGTTGAGATGGACGGCGATGACGATCCGCGCGCCGAGCGCGCGCGCCGCCGAGACCGGGACCGGATTGACGAGCGCGCCGTCGACCAGCCAGCGGCCGCCGATCTTGACCGGCGGGAAGATACCGGGAAGGGCATAGGAGGCGCGCAGCGCGTCGACGAGGCGGCCGTAGGTGAGCCAGATTTCGTGGCCGGTGCTGAACTCTGTTGCGATCGCGGCAAAGCGGATCGGCAAAGTCTCGATGCGCGCCTCGTTGAGGGCGGCGTCGAGCTGATGGGCCAGCGGCTTGCCGCCGATCAAGCCGGCGCCTGACAGGCTGACGTCGAGATAGCGCAGCATGCCGCGCGAGGTGAGCTTGCGGCCCCAATCCTCGAATGAATCGAGCTGGCCCGCGGCATAACAGCCGCCGACCACCGCGCCGATCGACGTTCCGACAATGACGTCGGGGACGATACCGTTGGCGATCAGCGTACGCAGGACGCCGATATGGGCAAAGCCGCGGGCCGCGCCGCCGCCGAGCGCCAGGCCGATGCTCGGCCGCACCGGCTTGGTGTCGCCGTTCGCGGCGGCATCGGCCGCGCGATCCGCGTTCTTGCGCGCGAACAACCCCTCGAAAACCAACGGTCTCACTCCCGCAAGGCAATTCTCCGGCGGGATTCTCAGCCCGACAAGTTCATTGCCCGGATCTCATTCAGAGCCGTGCTGAAATTATGTGACGGAACCATGACCAAATGGTTTGCTCTCGAAAAGATAGATCAGGCCGTGGGTCGCGTCATACGGAAGAGGCTTTCGACGACGGCATATTCGTCAAGATAGCCGCAGCGCGCGATCGGCTTCATCGCCGCGGTATCGACCTTGCCGTCCTTGATGAAGCGGTCATCGATGTGGACGCCGACGACCTGGCCGATCACGACATGGCCGTCGAGCACGGTGCCGTCGAGGTCGTTGAGCGGAACGATCTGCAGCAGCTTGCATTCGAGCGCGCAGGGGGCGTCGGCGACGCGCGGCGGCTTCACCAGCTTCGACGGCGCGGGCTTGAGGCCGGCGCGCTCCATCTCGTTGACGCCGTGCGGCAAGGGCGCCGACGTCGCGTTCATCGCCTCGCGCAAATCCCAGGTCGCGAGATTGCAGACAAATTCCCCGGTCTCGCGCACGTTCGACACCGAGTCCTTGAAGCCTTCGCTCGAGAACATCACGAGGTTCGGCCGGCTCAGCACGCCGTTGAAGTAGGAGTAGGGCGCGAGATTGACCTCGCCCCTTGCGCTGATCGAGGTGATCCATCCGACCGGCCGCGGCGCGACGATCGCCTTGAAGGGATCGTGCTTGAGCGGACGCTCGCCGGTGCGGGTGTCGTAAAACATGCTCAACTCCCGTAGCGGCTGACGATTTGCGACAAATCGGGGCGCGGGCGGTCATCGGGAGGCCTCGCGGGCGTTCCGATATGGACGAAGCCGGCGATCTTTTCGTTCGGCGCGAGGCCGAGCGCGTCCAGCGCGGCGCGGTCGTAGGCGTACCATTCGGTGAGCCAGCTCGCGGCGTAGCCGAGCGCGTGGGCGGCGGTCACGAGATTCATCGCCGCGGCGCCGCTCGACAGCTCTTGCTCCCATAGTGGAATCTTCACATGCGGGCCGGCGCGGCTGACGACCGCGACGACAAGCGGCGCGCGCGCGAGACGGTTGCGCTCGAAGTCGATCTGGTCGGCGCTGGCCTGCGGATTGGCGGCCTTGAACACGGCGGCGATTTTCTCGCCGGCGGCCTTGCGCGCCTCGCCTTCAAACACGACGAAACGCCAGGGCGTGAGCTTGCCGTGATCGGGCACGCGCGACGCGATCGTAAGCAACGTCTGCAGCTCGGAGGGATTGGGTCCCGGTGCGATAAGCTCCATCGGCTTGACCGAGCGGCGCGTCTTGAGAAGGTCGATGGCGTTCGTCATTGCGGCCCTTGAATGAGAAATCGCGCCTAGCACAGCCGCCACGGCCGTGACAAACGGCGGAACTTGAATTTGCCGCGATTTAGGCTGAAAAACACGTGCAATGAAGGCTCAATCCCGATCTGGATGGCTCGCATGCCTGCGGCGCAGCTTGCTGCTGGCTGCAGCGTTCCTGCTGGCGGTCGCGGTATCGCCAGCCTGGAGCCAATCTAATTTTGTATCCGGCGGCGTTGCGCCTCCCGGCATCGCCGACAACCTGTTTTCGCCGGCGCCGGAATCGTCGTTGCGGGGCGCCCCGTCCATGTTGCCGCAGGCGATTGCGCCGTCTCCGCCGTCGCTGATGGTGCCGGCCGGCAAGGTCGCGCTTGAGCTTGCCGCGCGCTTTGGCAAGGACGCCCCGCCGATCACCGGCGGGCTGATCTGGCGCGTTTACAACGCCAAGCCCAATTCGAACGGTACGTTCAAGCTGGTGAAGGAAGAGAAGGCGGCTACTCCGTCGCTTGTGCTGCCGCCCGGCGCCTATATCGTGCATGTCGGTTTTGGGCTCGCGACGGCGGTGCGTCCGGTTTCGCTGCGCAGCCAGACCGTCCACGAGGTATTCGACCTGCCGGCGGGCGGCTTGCGGCTCGAAGGCAAGGTTGGCGACGTCCGGATTCCGAGCACGCAGATCAGCTTCGACGTCTATCCGGGCAGCCAGTTCGAGCCCGGCAGCGACCAGCGGCCGATCGCGGAGAAGGTGACGACGGGGGAGGTGGTGATCGTTCCGGAGGGAACTTATCACATCGTCTCGAATTACGGTAATGCGAACTCCGTCGTGCGCTCGGATATCCGCGTGCAGGCGGGGAAACTGACGGACATCACCGTCACGCATCGCGCCGCCGTGATCACGCTCAAGCTCGTCACCGAAAAGGGTGGCGAGGCGTTGGCGAACACGTCGTGGTCGGTGCTGACGCCGGGGGGGGACGTGATCAAGGAGTCGATTGGCGCGTTTTCCCGTTTCGTCCTCGCCGAAGGAGAGTATCGCGCGATCGCAAAATATGACGGTCGCGTGTTCGAACGTGAATTCAAGGTCGTCAACGGTGTCGATGGGGATGTTGAAGTTCTGGCGCGCTAGACTTTAATCTTGGCGCGCTAGACTTTGATCATTGCCGAGACGACTCAAATCCAGCGGAATCCGGAAGCCATTGTGACGACGACAGCTATCGCCGGCGACGCCATCGCAAAATTCACTGCGCTCGATCTGACCTCCGTGGCCCTGCTGTTTGATGTCGACGGCACGCTGATCGATATCGGCCCGACGCCGCACGACGTCGATGTGCCGGAAGGCCTGCAGTCCGCGCTCGGCATCCTGGCCGGCAAAACGGGTGGCGCGCTGGCGCTGGTGAGCGGACGCCCGATCGCCGATCTCGACCGGCTGTTCGCGCCGCTGACCTTGTCGGTCGTTGGCGGTCACGGCGCCGAGATGCGCATTCGCGGGCGCCGGCTCG
Source organism: Pseudolabrys sp. (assembly GCA_029980465.1). Classification (GTDB taxonomy): domain Bacteria; phylum Pseudomonadota; class Alphaproteobacteria; order Rhizobiales; family Xanthobacteraceae; genus Pseudolabrys. The sequence continues at coordinate 176,834 of JARYIJ010000001.1, read as the reverse complement.
CCACCGGAGCCAGGCCGCTGCCGCTGGCGCTGCGCCGGCTGATTGCGGAGGATGCCCTTCCCGGAACGCTGGTCGAGGACAAGGACTACTCGCTGGCGGTTCATTTCCGCGCCGTGCCCAACGAGCAGGGCGAGGTTCGCAGGCGCATCGCCGCAGCGCTCACGAATTTCCCGGACGAAAAGGTGGAACTGCTTCGCGGCAAGGACGTGATCGAGCTCAAGCGCCCCGGCGTCGACAAGGGCCGCGCGGTCAGGACGCTGCTCGACCACGCTCCGTTCAAGGGCCGCAGGCCGGCTTTCGTCGGCGACGACGTCACCGACAACGCCGTGTTCGAGATCCTGCCGCAACTGGGCGGCATCGGCTTTTCCGTCGGTCGCCGCATCGACGGGCTGGCGGCGATGTTCGAGACGCCGTCAGACGTTCGCACGGCCTTGGGCCGTCTTGCCGGAGGGGCGCGCGCCGCATGAACACCGATCTCGATCTCGCGGTGATCGGCAACGGCCGCACCGCCGCCCTGCTGCAGCCGTCGGGGCGGATCGTGTGGTGGTGCCTGCCGCGCTACGACGGCGATCCGGTGTTTTCCCGGTTGCTCGCCGGTGACGAGGAGAAGGGCTTCACCGACGTCGTGCTCGACGGGCTGGCCGAAACCCGTTCCGAGTACCTGCGCAACACCGCGCTCGTCGTCACCGAGTTGACCGACCGGAACGGCGGCAAGGTTCGCATCACCGACTTTGCCCCGCGCTTCCAGAATTACGGCCGCGTGTTCCGGCCGCCGCAGCTTGTGCGCATCGTCGAGCCGGTCGCCGGCCTGCCGCGCGTGACGATCCGGTTTCGCGCCACGCATCGCTACGGCGAGCCGGTGACGTCGCGCTCGGCCGGCAGCAACCATATCCGCTTCTGGCGCGACGACGTGCCGGTGCGGCTGACGACGGACACGCCGCTGTCCTACATCGAGAACGAGGCGTCGTTTGTCCTGACGCGCCCGGTCCACATGGTGTTCGGCGCCGACGAGCCGTTCGAGGGAGCGCTGGAGACGACTTGCCGCGAGTTTTGCGAGCGCACGCGCGACTACTGGCTCGAATGGGTGAGGCGGCTGGCGTTCTCGATCGACTGGCAGGACGAGATCATCCGCGCCGCGATCACGCTGAAGCTGAGCAGCTTCGAGGAAACCGGCGCCATCGTCGCCGCGCTCACCACATCGATCCCCGAGGCACCGAAGTCCGGCCGCACCTGGGATTACCGTTTCTGCTGGCTGCGTGACGCCTTCTTCGTCGTCAGCGCGCTCAACCGCATCGGCGCGACCAACACGATGGAGGATTTCATCTCCTACATCCTGTCGATCTCGGCCGGCCGCGTCGACAATCTGCAGGCGCTCTACGGCGTCGTGCCGAACGAGCCGCTCGACGAGCGCGTGGCGCCGTCGCTCGCCGGCTATCGCGGCGACGGACCGGTGCGGATCGGCAACGCCGCCTGGGCGCAGGACCAGCACGACGTCTACGGCAGCGTCATTCTCGCGGCGACTCCGATGTTCTTCGACCGGCGCTTGCCAAAACCCGGCGATGTCGCGCTGTTCAGGCTGATCGAGCAGCACGGCGAGAAGGCTGCCGCGCTCGCCAACGTGCCGGACGCCGGCATCTGGGAGTATCGCGGCCGCAAGCGCGTTCACACCTATTCGGCGGCGATGTGCGCGGCCGGATGCCAGCGGCTCGAGGCGATAGCCGCCCATTTCGGGCTGTCCGAGCGCTCGGCCTATTGGGGGCAGATCGCGGCGAAGATCACCGCGGACCTTCTCAAAAATGCATGGAGTGAGAAGAAACAGGCCTTCGCCGGCGCCTACGGCAGCGACGACATCGACGCCAGCGCGTTGCTGCTCGCGGATCTCGGGCTGATCGCGCCGGAAGACCCGCGTTTCGTCAGCACCGTCGCGCGCGTCGAAAATGAACTTCGGCGCGGTTTGCACGTTATGCGTTATACGACCGAGGATGACTTCGGCCTTCCCGATACCGCATTTCTGATTTGCCGGTTCTGGCTCATCGACGCGATCGCGGCGACCGGCCGCCGCGACGAAGCACGGGAGATGTTTGTTGATGCACTCCGGTTGCGGAACCGCTACGGTTTGCTTTCCGAAGACGTCCATCCAGTCACGGGAGAGCTCTGGGGCAACTTTCCGCAGACCTATTCGATGTCGGGTCTGATTCAGTCCGCGATGAAGCTGTCGCGTAGTTGGGGAGATCGCTATTGGCGCGGCTCGTCGTAGTCTCAAACCGGGTGGCCCTTCCCGACAGCACGACGCGCGCCGGCGGCCTTGCGATCGCGCTCAAGGCGGCGCTGCGGCCGCAGAACGGCGTATGGTTCGGCTGGAGCGGGAAGGTGAGTTCGTCAACCGAGCTCAAGACCGTCGAGCACGACAATATCACCTACGTCACGGCCGACCTCGCCAGGAGCGATTACCAGGAGTTCTACAACGGCTTCGCTAACCGGGTGCTGTGGCCCATCCTGCATTACCGGCTCGACCTGGTGGAATTCACGCGCCGCGATTTCGGCGGCTACACCCGCGTCAACGAATATTTCGCCAGCCAGCTCGACACGGTGCTGCGTCCCGACGACATCATCTGGGTCCACGACTATCACTTCATTCCGCTCGCCAAGGCGCTGCGCGACCGCGGCCACCGCAACCGCATCGGCTTCTTTCTGCATATTCCGTTTCCGCCGCCGGAAATCCTGACCGCGCTGCCGAGCCACGACCGCCTGGTGCCGGCGCTGTGCCACTACGATCTGGTCGGCTTCCAGACCGACATCGACGCCGGCAACTTCTCGCGCTATCTCGCGCTCGAACGCGGCCTGCCGTGGGCGAGCGGCAACAGCTTCCAGTTCTACGACCGTGTCGTCGAGTTCGGCGCCTTCCCGATCGGCGTCGAGGCTGAGCGCTTCAACAAGGTGGCGCGCCGCGCGGTCCACACCAAGTTCGTCAAGGACGTCGTCGATAGCCTGTCGGGCCGCGAGATGATCATCGGCGTCGACCGGCTCGACTATTCCAAAGGGCTGCCGCTGCGCATGGACGCGTTCGAGCACTTCCTCCAGCTCTATCCGGACTGGCGCAGCAAGTGCACCTATCTTCAGATCACGCCGCGCAGCCGCACCGAGATTCCGGAATATGAGGAGATCGGCGAGCAGGTTGCGGCGCGGGCGGGGCGCATCAACGGCGCTTATGGCGAGGCGAACTGGACGCCGCTGCGCTACGTCAACCGCGCGCACAGCCACACGGCGCTAGCGGGTCTCTATCGCAACGCCCGCGCGGCGCTGGTCACGCCGTTGCGCGACGGCATGAATCTCGTCGCCAAGGAATATGTCGCCGCGCAGGACGCCGACAATCCGGGCGTGCTGATCCTGTCGCGTTTCGCCGGCGCGGCGCGCGAGATGAAGGCCGCCTTGCTGGTCAATCCTTACGACACCGAAGGCGTCGCCTCGGCGATCAACCAGGCGCTGTCGATGCCGCTCGCCGAGCGGCGGCAGCGGCATGACGAGCTCTACAAGGGACTGGTCGAGCACGACATCGCCCGGTGGGCCGAGCAGTTCCTGTCGGCGCTGCGCCGGCCGCCCCAGACCGTCGACTGGCCGTCGAAATTCCGCGTGGTCTGAGACCGCCCCGCCCGCCTTGGTCAAGGAACCCTGTCGCGGGTTTCGTCAATTTGTCCGGAAAAAGGAACCGAATGGAAAACCGGCTCCCGGATGCTTGGGCTGCGAGCCGTTCGTCCCGCACAGATCGATCAGGGTATCGATGGAGGACCGACGACGAGATCCGCGCAGCCGCTCGCTTCTTGGCGGCAGAATCGTCTTCAACGACCGGCGCTCGGTCGTTGAATGCGTGGTGCGGAATTTTTCCTCGAGCGGCGCCAATCTCCAGGTCGACAGCACCGCCGGGATTCCCAATCGCTTTGATCTCGTTCTCGACGGCGAGGATTGCGAGCGGCCGTGCCAGGCGATCTGGCTATCGGACAACCGGGTTGGCGTCGAATTCACCGCGCAGCATCGCGCCGCGTTGCGCGCGATCGCGTCGCCGCCGCTGTCGCCGGCCGTCGATCCCGCGCACGATAGTCCGGCGCCCGCCATCCGCGGCACGCCGCTAAGCCTGCGCGCGGCGCTCGACGAGACCGAGATCGGCATCGTGCTGCTCGACGCTGATACGCGCGCGCAATTCATCAACCGCGCCTTCCGCCGCATGTGGCGGCTGCCGGACGAGATCGCCGAGCGCAAGCCGCCTTTCGTCGCGCTGATGTATCACGCGCGCGACACCCGCGCTTACGCGGTCGCGCCCGAGCGCGTCGACGCCTTCGTCGCCGAGCGTGTCGCCCGGGTCAAGGCCGGCGATCCGCGGCCGCTCGATCTACGGCTCAGCAACGGCGAGGTCATCCGCCTGACCTGCGCGGCGCTGCCCGACGGCGGGCGGATGCTGTGCTACACCTACGTGACCGACATCGTGCGGTTCAATGACCGGCTCGGCCATCTGCGCGCCGCGCTCGATCACGTGCCGCACGGCGTCGTGCTGCTCGACCGCCTGCTCAACGTCGAGTTCATGAACAAGGCGGCGCGGACGCTGTGGGCGGTCGACGATGCCCGGTACGAGCGCGGCATGACGTTCATCGAGCTCGCCGGCAACGCCAAGCGCGGCGGCATGTACGATCTGCCGTCCGAGCGGATCGGCCCGTTCGTCGCCGAACGCATCGCGGCGGTGCGCGCCGGCGATCCGGCGCCAGTCGACATTCCGCATCGCGGCGGCCGCGTGCTGCGTGCGCAATGCGCCGTGCTGCCCGAGGGCGGCCGCATGATCACCTATACGGATGTCACCGATCTGGCGCGCCGCGTCGATACGCTGTCGACGCCGCCAGCGGCCGACGGCATGACGGGGTTGGCAAGCCGCCACCAGTTCGACGAGATGGCGAGCGTGGAATGGAGCCGGTTCCAGCGCTATCAGCGTCCGATGTCGCTGCTGGTGTTCGACATCGACCAGCTCAAGGCGATCAACGACGGCTACGGCCATGAGGCCGGCGACCGCGCCATCCTGCACATCGTCGCGTTGTGCAACGAGGACCGCCGCGCCTCCGATCTGGTGGCGCGGATCGGCGACGACGAGTTCGCCATCCTGCTGCCGGAAACCGAGCTGGCGCAGGCCCGGATCGTCGCCGAACGGCTGCGCGACAGGATCGCGCGTTCGCCCTTCGTCGCCGCCGACAACATCATGGCGCGGCTGACTGTCAGCATCGGCCTCGCGCAGGCGGCGTTGAGCATGTCCGGCATCGACGCGCTGCGTCGCGCCGCCGAGGCCGGCCTCGCCCAAGCCAAGGCCGCCGGCCGCGACCGCGTCGGCGTCGACATGCCGCGCGAGGAAGGCCACAAGGCCGCGGCGGAGTAGGACCAAGCCACAAGCGTTGAGTTTCCGGGCGCAGCATTGCAAGTCGGATTTATCCGACTTGCATGTTTAAAGACGTGGCGAAAGTCGGGTAAACCCGACTTTCGCTGTGAAACGGTGCGCTGCAGACCCGGGACCCCGGTTTCGCTGATAAACCGGGGTCCCGGCTCAGCGGTGCATCACTTCGTGCTGCACCGCGTCCGGGACGCGCCATGAGCGAGTCTCAGGATACGAATCAAGAGCCGCGCGTGCGTCTCACATCCGGCGGCACGGCCTCGTCGGCGAGCGCCTTCAGCGCCGCCTCGACCGGCAGCACCTCCTGCTTCTCGACGCCGTGGCGGCGCACCGAGACGGTGCGCTCGGCGGCTTCCTTCTTGCCGACCACGAGCTGCGCCGGGATCTTCGCCAGCGCGTGCTCGCGCACCTTGTAGTTGATCTTCTCGTTGCGCAGGTCGGCCTCGACGCGCAGCCCCATGCGTTTCGCCATCGCCACGACCTCCCGCGCGAACGCGTCGGCGTCGGAGGTGATGGTGGCGACCACCGCCTGCTGCGGCGCGAGCCACAAGGGCAGGTGGCCGGCATAGTGCTCGAGCAGGATGCCGATGAAGCGCTCCATCGAGCCGCAGATCGCGCGGTGCACCATCACCGGCGTCTTCTTCTGGCCGTCGGCGTCGATGTAGAACGCGCCGAACCGCTCCGGCAGGTTGAAGTCGACCTGCGTGGTGCCGCACTGCCAGTCGCGGCCGATGGCGTCGCGCAGCACGTATTCGAACTTCGGCCCGTAGAAGGCGCCTTCGCCCGGATTGATCTGCGTCTTGATCTTGTTGTTCTGCTGCGCGATGCGCTTGAGCACGTCGTTCATCACGCTCTCGGCGTGGTCCCACGCGGCGTCCGAGCCGACACGCTTTTCGGGGCGGGTCGACAGCTTGATGACGAGATCGCCCTCGAAGCCGAAGTCCTCATAGACCGACAGGATGAGGTCGTTGATCTTGAGGCACTCCTCGGCGAGCTGCTCCTCGGTGCAGAAGATGTGCGCGTCGTCCTGCGTGAAGCCGCGCACGCGCAGGAGGCCGTGCATCGCGCCGGACGGCTCGTAGCGGTGCACGATGCCGAACTCCGCCATGCGGATCGGCAGCTCGCGATAGCTCTTGAGGCCGTGCTTGAAGATCTGCACGTGGCCGGGGCAATTCATCGGCTTGATGGCGAACCAGCGCTTGTCTTCGGCTTCTTCGCCGGCCGATTGCGCCGCGAACATGTTCTCGCGGTACCAGCCCCAGTGGCCGGACGTCTCCCACAGCGACTTGTCGAGCATCTGCGGCGCGTTGACCTCGTCGTAATCGGCGGCGAGGCGGCGGCGCATGTAGGCGATGATCGCCTGGAACAAAGTCCAGCCCTTGGCGTGCCAGAACACGACGCCCGGGCCTTCCTCCTGGAAGTGGAAGAGGTCGAGCTCGCGGCCGAGCTTGCGGTGGTCGCGCTTCTCGGCTTCCTCCATCTGCTTGAGATAGGCGTCGAGCTCGTCCTGCTTGGCGAAGGCCGTGCCGTAGATGCGGGTCAGCATCGGATTGTTGCTGTCGCCGCGCCAGTAGGCGCCCGCCACCTTCATCAGCTTGAAGGCGTTGCCGATCTTGCCGGTCGACGTCATGTGCGGGCCGCGGCACAGGTCGAACCAGTCACCCTGTTTGTAAATCTTGATCTGCTGGTCGGCGGGGATGGCGTCGACCAGCTCGACCTTGTAGTTCTCGCCCATGTCGGCGAAGGTCTTCTTCGCCTTGTCGCGCGACCAGACTTCCTTGGTGAAGGGTTTGTCGCGCGCGACGATCTCCTTCATTTTCTTCTCGATCGCCGGCAGGTCTTCCTGCGTGAACGGCTGGTTGCGCGCGAAGTCGTAATAGAAGCCGTTCTCGATCACCGGGCCGATCGTCACCTGGGTGCCGGGCCACAAGTCCTGCACCGCTTCGGCGAGCACGTGGGCGGCGTCGTGCCGGATCAGCTCCAGCGCGCGCGGGTCCTCGCGCGAAATGAATTCGATTCTGGCGTCGGCCTCGATCGGATCGGAGAGATCGCTCAGCCTGCCGTCGAGCGCCATCGCCACCGTGCGCTTGGCGAGCGAGGGCGAGATGCCCTTGGCGATGTCGAGGCCGGTTGTGCCCTGGGGGTATTCACGGCGCGCGCCGTCGGGGAAGGTCAGCGCGACAGATTGCGCCATCGGAGTCTCCTGTTGCTCACTCGCTGCCTACAAATGCAGGTAAGCGTGACGGGGCAGGGATATAGCAGCGGGGCGGCCGGAGGCAACAGGTGCGGCTCTTGCCTTCGGCCGTTGACCTGCGCCGTCCGTGTCGTATATACTTAAAATAGAGATGGATATACAAGTTCACACATGCCGTTCTACATCCGTAACCGCAATACCGAACTGCTCGCCCGGGAGCTGGCGCGAACGGCGAACATGGGCTTGACTGAGGCGGTCCACACCGCGCTTTCGAACGAATTGCGCCGCCGCCAGACCGCGGTGCCGCTGTGGGAGCGCACCGTCGCGCTCCGCAAGCGCGTTCGCGCTCGTGTCAAGGATCCGCGTCCCGTCGACAAGGCGTTCCGCGACAGCCTCTACGAGAGCAAGCCGCCCCGTGTTCGTTGATGCTTCGGTCATCGTCTCGATTGTAACGGACGAGGATGACAGCAAGACGTTGGCGCATGACCTCGACGCCGCCGCCAATGCGATGACGTCGCCGATTGCGATCTGGGAAGCGGCGGCCTCGATTTCGCGCAAGACGAGACGGCGCGCCGGGCAGGAGCTGCCGGACATCCTCACATTCCTTGAACTGGCCGGTATCGAGATCGTGCCCATCGACCTTGCTGTATCGGTTGCTGCCGTCGCGGCGTTCGATCGATACGGCCGGCGCAGCGGTCATCGCGCCGATCTCAATATGGGTGACTGCTTCGCCTATGCTTTCGCAAAAACGCGCGGCGTCCCGCTACTCTACAAAGGCAAGGACTTTGAGCTGACGGACCTCGGACGCTCATAGCGCTGCGCTTTTGCAAGGTGCTTACGTTCGCCGACCTCTTTCGCCTGATCGATAAAGCGGAGGATGCTCGCAAGCTCCGCCGCCATGCATGTTCGGCAAGATTTCAATTGAGACACCACTGCCAATCTTGACAATAGTCCTAGGATAAAATACACATAGAAAGTCTCGCTCGTCGAGGGGCGTCTCCGGAGACGAGCCGAAGGCGGAGCGGGACGCGGCGCCTGCTGTCGCGGCTCGTAACCGCGGCACCGGGAGGCTCCGGAACCCGACCGGGCGGCACTATGACCGCTCCGCAGGGACCTGCTGGACTGGGACAGGGCTCAACCCGCGTCCCAGGAAGCGCGGCCCGGGGACTGAAATCGCCGCAGCGGTGCGCCGAGAGGCGAGGCGGCTGGCGCACAGCCGCCACGCCCTGTCCGCCGGCCCGCGAGGGCAGAGGCGGATGGAAGGCGAAACAAGCAAAGGCGCCTCTCGGCGCCCCGCTCCCCTCATGTCAGCGGGAGCGGCCACCTCGATCAATGCCCGGGCGCAACGCGCCGCGGCAAGGAGAAGCCATGCCCGACACAAAGCCGACTGAAACGCATGCAGGCCGCGACGGCGAACGGCGCGCCAGCACCGCCGCGAAATTCTGGATCGCCTGTCCCAGCCGCCGCTGCCGCCGTGTCCGCGCCTGCATCGGCGATGCGGCGAACGACTTGCCCTGCTGCGCGGCGCTCGCCGGCGAGGATCGCGCCTGGTTCGCGGCGATCTGCCACGCGTTCGGCAGCGGCGGCAGCGAGGCGCAGGTCGTCGCGGCCGGCGCCGCCGCGGTCGAGCGCTACCGCCGCGTCGAGGAGATCAACGGACTGTTGCGCGACGCGGCCTCTCTTGCGCGGCGTACCGCGCGGCGGCAACGTCTTGCGCGCTCCGGGACATAGAAGGTCAGGTCGCCGCTCCGGCGCGGGCCTTCTTGCGCAGCCAGCCGGGCAGGCGGCCGTCGATCACCAGAAGCGCGCTGCCGATCACCAGCGCGCCGCCGATTTCGCGCGCCGTTAGCGGCTCGCCGAGGACGAAGTGGCCGAGCAGGATCGCGGTGACCGGGATCAGCAAGGTGACGAGCAGCGTATTGGTCGCGCCGGACCGACGCAGGATCGTGAAGAACACGATGTAGCCGAGCGAGGTCGAGAAGGCGCCGAGCCCGAGCAGCGCCAGCACCGCGTCTGCGCTGGGCACGGGCAACCGCCACGGCTGCTCGACGACCGAGGCGAGCACGGCCATGACGGCGGTCGAACACACGAGCTGGCACGCCGCCGACGTGATCGGCGGAACATGCGCCAGCTTGCGGCGGCCCCACAGCCCGGCGAAGCCGTAGCTCAGGGCACCGCCGAGTCCGAGCAGGATGCCGGTCGTCTGTGCCGTGTCGCTCCCGAACGCGTCGCCGCGCAGGATGGCGACGCCGAGAAGGCCGATGACGACGCCGGCGGCGCGCCGCGCGATCAGTTTCTCCTCGCCGAACGCGGCCAGCACGATGACGCCGAACACCGGCGTCGTCGCGTTGAGCACGGATGTCATGCCGCTCGAGACGTAGAGTTGTGCCGCGGCCTGAAGCGAGATCGGGATGACGTTGTTGAGCAGTCCCATGCCGAGAAAGGGCATCCAGCCCGCGGCCGTTTTCGGCCATGTCCCGCCCAGCATCTTGAAGACCGGCAGCAGGAACGCCGCGCCGAGCGTGACGCGCGCCAGCGCGACGGTGACCGGCGGCAATTCGCGCATCGCGGCGCCCGTGAAAAAGAACGAGCCGCCCCACAGCACCGAGAGCAGCAGGAGAAGCTGCCAACTGCGGCCGTCCATCGTCGTGTGAGGTGGCTCCGTCATGCCGCCACTGCCGTCATTGCCCGGAGAGAGTCCACCCGTTTGCCGCCGCATTTCAGGCGTGCGGCTCGGTGTTGGTGCCGCGCCAGCGGCCGTAGCGCCACGGCGTCCACCAGCGCACATTGTGCGGAAGAGTCTGCGGCACGAAATCGAGTCCGGACGTGCCGAACGGATGACAGCGCAGGATGCGCGCCAGCGTCATCCAGCCGCCCGCCCATAATCCGAAACGCCGAATGGCTTCGTCGCCATACTCCGAACACGTTGGCAGGTGACGGCAGCGCGGGCCGATCAGCGGCGAGATACCGTAGCGATAGACCGCGATCAGTCCGTGCGCGATCCGCCGCGGCCACGCGCGGAGGTTCGGGAATGGAACTCGATGCAAAGTTCCGTGACACTGTTGTTGCATTGCCATCGCCGGTGAGAATGAACGATACGCGACTTTTTTACACTAGACCGGACTCCGGCGGCTCTCTAAAAACGGCGGCGGTAGGGTGACAGCGCTCAAGCCAACGAGACGTGGGGCAATCCACGCGAAACACAAGGACTTGGGCGAGCGAGAAGGGGGACTTATGGTTCGCCGCTTCAGCGACGTCTTTGCACTTGTGCTCGGAGTACTTGCGCTCGGACTGACAGGTTCCGTTGCGCCGTCACTTGCCAACGATCGCGCCCTGCCCATGCGCTTCGCGTTGCGGCACGAGACCGCCTCGGCCGGATGCGGCACGCAATGCCGGCTGCTGATTTCCGCGTCCGGCGCCATCACCGCGGAAACGCCGGCCGACTTCCGGACCTTCGCCAGCGGCAAGCACCTTCAGGGTGCCACGATCGTGCTCGATTCGGATGGCGGTTCGGTGCTCGGCGCCATCGCGTTCGGACGCGAAATCCGCGCGCTCAAGCTGGCGACGACGGTCGGCCGCGTCGTCGATGAATTGCCGGACGGGAGCGGCAGCAAGAGCGTGCTGCCCGAGGCCAAGGTTCTGTCGCGCGCCGACTGCGAGTCGATGTGCGCCTTCCTGATGCTCGCGGGCGTGAAGCGCTCGGTCGCGCCGGAGGCGCGCGTCATGGTGCATCAGATCTGGCTCGGCGACCGCCGCGAGGATCCGACGGCGGCGACCTATTCGGCGGAGGACCTCGTCCTCGTTCAGCGCGACATCGGCCGGCTGGCGAAATACACTGCCGACATGGGCGGCCCCGCCGACCTTCTGGAACTGGCGCTGCGCATTCCGCCGTGGGAGCCGATGCATGCACTCACGCCCGCCGAGTTGCGCAACATGGGCTTCGAGACCGGCGAGAAGCCGACCGTGCCCGCCAACGCGCCGCTGATCGCCAGGATCGACTTCACGCCGGCGCAGACCGTCGGCATTCCGGCCGACGGGTTCGGCGAGCTCGGCTGGTCGATGGTCGATCGCGCCGGCGTCAGCATGCTGGCGCGCCGTCATCCGCTCACGGTCGAAGGCGACGAGATCGGCGGCTTCGACCTCATGGTCGCCTGCGGCGGCGACGACGACTATCTCGTCACCTATACCGAGGACCGCCAGAGCGGGCCCGGTATTGCGCCGCTGACCGGCGTCGCCGTGCGAATCGGCGGCCAGTCGGCGCCGCTCAAGGTGGTGTCGTCCGAGGTGCAGCAATCGGGCCTGCTGGCGACGGTCGCGGCCGGCTCGGTTCCGGCCTCGCTCTTCAAGGCGTTCACGGCGCCCGGCAATCATTCGATGATCGTCGACACCGATGCCCCCGGCCTGCAAACCAGCATCCGCGTCGGCAATGCCGGCGCGCGGTCCGGCGCGCCGATTCTGGCGTCGCGCTGCCAGAAGGCGCTCGGCGCCCGCGCCGAACTGCCGGCCCAGGCGTCGGGTTCGGTTCGCTAAAGCTATTTGACGGGCTGGGCTTCCTTGGTCTTCGCGGCGATCTGGTCGAGCGCCGACACCACCGCGTCGAACGTCAGGAGGGTCGAGGCGTGGCGCGCCTTGTAGTCGCGCACGGGCTCGAGCACGGCAAAGTCGGCCCATTTGCCGCCCGGGGGCGGGCCGTTTTCCTTGAGCATCTTGCGGACCGTCTCGCGCAAGTCGCGCAACTCGTCGGCCTTGGCGCCGACGATATGGCGCGCCATCAGCGACGACGAGGCCTGGCCCAGCGCGCAGGCCTTCACGTCGTGGGCGAAATCCTTGACGACAGGGCCGTCCATCTTGAGGTCGATGGTGACCGTGGAACCGCACAATTTAGAGTGGGCGGTGGCGCTGGCGTCGGGGTCCGGAAGCCGGCCCAACCGCGGAATATTGCCCGCCAGGTCGAGAATCCGGCTGTTATAGACGTCATTGAGCATGAACGATCCGTACTGCCGCCGTGCGTTGCCTGAACACGGCAATTGCTTATATAGGTGCTCACCGGCGGCAGGGAAAAGCCCCCGCGCCGCCGGTGTTTACATTTCGGGAATGCGGCGTCCTGTGATCCGGGTTTGCGGCTCGAGCCGTACCGGGGCATGGCGCGGCCTTCCGGTGACACTCCCGGTCACGCCGTTGGCGAGGGCCGGTCGAACGGAGAGACGCAATGGACGCCAAGAGCAACAAGCCTGCCGTCGTGACGGCATGGCCGAAGCAGGGCCTGTCGGATCATGTGCGCGCCGCCCCGGCGCGGACCGCGCCCCGGCCGTCCCGCGACGAGGCCGAAGCCGCGGTGCGCACGCTGCTCGCCTATGCCGGCGACGACCCCACCCGGGACGGACTGATCGACACGCCGAAGCGCGTGGTCGACGCCTACGCGGAAATCTATCAGGGCTACGAGGAGTGCCCGGCCGAGGTGCTCGACCGGACCTTCGCCGAGACCGGCGGCTACGACGATTTCGTGCTGGTCAAGGACATCGGCTTCAACTCGCACTGCGAGCATCACATGATGCCGTTCTTCGGCAAGGCGCATGTCGCCTACATGCCGACCGATCGCGTCGTCGGCATCTCCAAGCTGGCGCGGCTCGTCGATGTCTATGCGCGGCGGCTGCAGACGCAGGAGCACCTGACCGCGCAGGTCACGACGGCGATCGAGGAGGTGCTGCGTCCGCGCGGCGTCGCCGTGCTGATCGAGGCGGAGCACATGTGCATGTCGCTGCGCGGCGTCACCAAGCCGGGGGCGCAGACCGTGACCTCGCAATTCACCGGCCTGTTCAAGGACGACGTCCAGGAGCAGGTGCGCTTCATGACGATGGTGCGCGGCGCGGCGAGATAGCCGTCCGGCATTATCCGCTCGCGTCAATCTTCACTCTGAGTCATTGCCGGGCTTGACCCGGCAATCCATGATGATGCTCGATACCGGGAGCCTTGCGGTCGGCTGCCTCGCGTTGCGCGTCACAACAGATGCCCGGCATGGCGCCAAGTTTATTCGCGCGTGCGATGTCATTTCGGTGATCAGGATGACGGCTACAAAAGACATCGAGGAAGGCACGACCTTCATCCCGAAATTCGGCCGTGACGGCCTGGTGACGGCGGTCGTCACCGACGCGGCGTCGGGCGAGCTGCTGATGGTCGCGCACATGAACGACGAGGCGCTGCGCAAGACCGTCGCCAGCGGCGAGGCCTGGTACTTCAGCCGGTCGCGCCGGCAGCTCTGGAAGAAGGGCGAGATCTCGGGTCACGTTCAGCGCGTCGTCGAGTTGCGCGTCGACTGCGATCAGGATTCGGTCTGGCTCAAGGTGGCGCAGGAAGGCGCTGGCGCCTGTCACACCGGGCGGCGCTCCTGTTTCTATCGCGCGATCCCGCTTGGCCAGACCGGCGCCATTGCGCTCGAATTCCGCGACGCCGGCAAGACGTTCGATCCGGACGCGGTTTATCGAAAAGAATAAGCCGGAGCCTGTCGGACCCGGTTGCCTGGCCATGACAAATGCTAGGCTGTCACGCCCGCCAGCAGCGCTTTGGCACGAACGAGGTGTGGCCTGTCGAACATCTTGCCGTCGATGCCGACAGCGCCGGCGCCCGGCTGGGCGTCGAACGCCGCCACGACCTTGCGCGCGTGCTCGATTTCCTTGGCGCTCGGCGTGAACACCGCGTTGATGATCGGCACCTGCGACGGGTGAATCGCGAGGCGGCCGATGAAGCCGTCGCGCTTGCAGTCTTCGGTGTCGCGGCGGAAGCCGTCCTCGTTGCGGAAATCGACGAACACCGTTTCGATGGCCGGCACTTTCGCCGCGGCGGCGCCGAGCAGGCAGACGGACCGCGCCAGCCGGTACGGCTCGGTCAGGCGGCCGTCGCCGTCGCGGTTCGCCAGCGCGCCGATCTCCGACGACAGGTCTTCCGGCCCCCACGTCATGCCCATCAGCCGCGGGCTGCTGTCGCAGTAGGTGCCGGCCGTAAAAAATCCGGCGGCCGACTCGACGGACTGCGCGAGAATCCTGACCGAGCCTTGCGCGATGCCGGCGATCGCCTCGCGCGCCGTCAGCTTGGCATCGACATGGGTGACGGTCGCGCCGCCTTCGGCCTTCGGAAACAGAATGCCGTCCGGCTTGCCCGGCACGATGGCATCGAGGTCGTCGTCCAGCAGACCGGTATCGAGCCCGTTGACGCGGACCAGCAGGCGAGGCCGCTTCACGGACGGTCCGGCGGCCTTCAGGAACTCGTACGCGCTCTTGCGCGCGTCGGCCTTGCGCTCCGGCGCAATCGAATCCTCGAGGTCGATGATGACGGCGTCGGTGCCGCAGCCCATCGCCTTGTCGAACTTCTTGCCGCTGTCGGCGGGGACAAACAGAAGAGAACGCATCTTGAAAGGACTCCCGGCGGGACTCATCCTTCGAGACGCGGCCTGCGGCCGCTCCTCAGGATGAGGGTTACCTCCTCATGGTGAGGAGCCGCGCATGCGCGGCGTCTCGAACCATGAGGCCGCTATTTATTTCGGCCGTTTCACCATGAAGCCCTGGCGGTGGCATTCGGCGACCAGCTTGCCGTCCTGCTTGAACGCCTTGTGGTGGAATTCGACGATGCCGGCGTTCGGCCGCGACTTCGATTCGCGCTTGCTGACCACGGTGGTTTCGCAATGAATGGTGTCGCCCTCGAACAGCGGATTGGGAAATTTCACGTCGGTCATGCCGAGATTGGCGATGGTGGTGCCGACCGTCATGTCGGACACCTGGATGCCGATCATCAGGCCGAGCGTGAACAGCGAGTTCATCAGCGGCTGGCCCCACTCGGTCTCCTTCTCGCAGAACTCGCGGTCGATATGCAGCGGTTGCGGATTGAGCGTCATGTTGGAAAACAGCATGTTGTCCATCTGCGTGACGGTCCGCGTGTAGCGGTGCTGGTAGGTCTTGCCGACCTCGAAGTCCTCGAAATAAAGCCCGCCGCGCTTGTGGCGCTGTTCTGTCGCTTGCATCGTCGTCTCCTGCGTAGGACGCGGGTTCCCGCGTTAACCTTTCGTTTACCATAATTACCCATGCTCGGAAGGCCTCGCCACAGGTCGTGCCGCGCGTGGTTTTGCCAACAGTAACACAAGGATGATCCGGCACAGCCATGCTGGTCGAATCCCGCAACGCCTCTCCGCAAGTCGCCGGCGCGATCCGGCAGGCGGCTGCGTCGACCGGCACGAGCTTCGATTATCTGCTCACGACCGCGCAGATCGAATCGAACTTCAACTCCGCTGCGAAAGCGGTGACGTCGTCGGCGCAGGGGCTTTATCAGTTCATCGATCAGACCTGGCTCGGCACCATGAAGGCGGTCGGATCGGCCGTCGGCCTCGGTCAGTATGCGGCCGCGATCGAGCGCGCGCCGGATGGGCGCTTTGAAGTGTCGGACCCGGCGACCCGCAAGGCGATTCTCGATTTGCGGTCGGATCCCTCGATCAGCGCCGTGATGGCGGGCGTCTATGCGCGCGGCAACGCCGATCAGCTGCGCGAAGGCCTTGGCCGCGCGCCGACCGGCGGCGAGCTCTACATCGCGCATTTTCTCGGCGCGGAGGGCGCCGTGAAGCTTATTTCCGCCGCGGCACGGCAACCCAATTCGCCGGCGGCCGACCAATTCCCTCAGGCAGCGGCCGCGAACCGGCCGATCTTCTACGACAAGGCCGGCAATGCGCGCAGCGCCATCGACGTCTACCGGACGCTGACCCAGCGCTACGACATGGCGCGGGCGAGCGTCGGTCCCGAGCTTGCCGGCGCGCCGCTGCGCGGCTCTCTGCCGCCAAGCCTCACGGTCGCGGCGCCGGACACCGCTGGCGTCACGAACGTCTATGCGCAGGCCAGCGCGCTGGCCTACGCCCCCCCGCCGGTCTCGCCGGCTTTCCAATCGATCTTCAGCGACACCCAGCCGGTGTCTCGCGGCGTGGGGGTCACGGTCCGCAGCCTGTGGACGCGGCCCGGCGAGGGTGAAGCGGCCGCGACACGGCCGACCAGCCTGTTCTCCGACTGAAAGTCGGATTTTTGCGCGATTTTTATCGTTAACCCATCGCCAAGAAGCATGGTGAAGGGTTTGTTAAGCGTCGTCGACTAGGCTGACTGTTGCCGCGTCGTGTTGCGGCAGTTGTAGCGTCGGTCGAGCGATGATTGTTCGTCAGTTCCTGCAGTGGATCCGTAACGCGCCGTCCGGCGAGCGCGCCGACGCCACATCGGCTTTGGCCCGCGCCTATCTTCACTCCGATCTCTCCGCCGACGATCGCGCCGCCGCCGAAGGCGCGATGATCATGTTGCTCGACGACCCGTCGCCGCTGGTGCGGCGCGCCTTGTCGACCGTCTTCGCCTCGAGTCAGGCCGCGCCCGCCGTCATCGTGCACGCGCTCGCGGCCGATCAGCCGGACGTCGCGTGTCCGCTACTCGAGCGCTCGCCGTTGCTGCGCGACGCCGATCTCGTCGATCTCGTCGCTTCCGGCAATGCGGAGGTGCAGATCGCCATCGCGTCGCGCTTCCCGCTGGGCCGCTCGGTATCGGCTGCGATCGCCGAAGTTGGGGCCGCCGCGGCGTGTCTCGCAGTGCTCGAAAATCCAGACGCCGAGCTGGCGACTTTCTCGCTCGACCGCATCGTCGAGCGGTTCGGCCATCTCGCCGCTATCCGCGAAAATCTTCTTGCGCGTGACGATCTGCCCGCCGCGACGCGTCAGGCGCTGCTGGCGAAGCTGTCGCAGACCCTGGCCGGCTTCGTCGCGGCGCGTCAGTGGTTGCCACAGGATCATGCCGAGGATACGGCGCGGCAGGCCTGCGAGAAGGCTACCGTCACCCTGGCGGCCGACGTGCCGGCCGATGAGGTCCCCGCGCTCGTTTCCTACCTGCGCAGCAGCGGCCAGCTCACGGCCGGGCTCATCCTGCGCGCGCTGTTGTCAGGAAACACCGTTCTGTTCGAGGAAGCGCTGGCTGATCTCTCCGGCCTGCCGATCGACGCGGTCGTCAATCTTATTCACGACCGGACCATCGCCGGCTTCCATGCGCTGTACCGCAAGGCGCAGCTCCCGGACCTGGCCTATCCGGCGTTTCGTGCGGCCGTGATCGCGCTGCGCGAGGGCATTCTTGCGACCGAGCGCTGCAACGGGTCGCAACTGAACCGCCGCATGGTCGAGCACGTGCTCGATCGCTGCGCCGAAGATAGCCATCTGACGGTCAGTCCGCTGATCGCGCTGCTGCAGCGTTATTCGGTCGAGGCCGCGCGTGAAGAGGCGCGCACGTTCTGTCAGGATCTCGTCGCCGAGCCGTTCGAACAGCCGCGGCTTGTGGCCTGATCCGGCCGGCGTTTGACGCCGTTCAGCGTGGGTTCTGGCCGGGAACGATGCTCGGGCCGCCGATGAGGGCGATCACCTCCGGGCGGTCGCGATTTTCCTGGACGAGGAAATCGTCGGTCACTTCGCGCAGCCGCTCCGTCAGCCTGCCGGCAAGCTCGACGGCGTCGGAACGCGCATATTCGCGAATGATGGCGCGGACGGCGTCGACATGCTGATCGACGAGCTGCATCGGAATCCGTTTTGCATCGGGGGCGAATTCAACCAGGCGGCACAGACTGTCGGCGACCGGCGCACAGGCCGGAAAACCGAATGTCGCGGCTTCGCCCTTGATGTCGTGAGCCGCGTGAAACAACTCTTCCCGGCGCTTGGGCGAAAACCCATCAGTCTTGATTGCGTCGCGCGCCCTTCCGAGCCGGTCGCATTCCTCGTCCATCCATGACGAGAATTCGAATGAAAGCTGATCGAGAGCCTGTTCGGCACGCGCGACCGGATCGTCGCCCGGCGCCGCAGGCTCGTCCGAGATCGCATTACGGAGTTTGTTTTGCGGCGCGATGACCTCGTAATCGGCATAGGTCGTAATGGCCGCGCTGTCTTCCTTCGACGCCATTTCCTGTCCGTCTCCTATCCGCCCGGTGCGCGCACCTTGTCGAGCAGGGCGACCTGACGAATGATGTCCGCCTTGCCGCCCTTGCGCCGCTCAGGCCCGACATAATTGGGATTGACGCTGCGGCGGCGGTCCGGGCCGAAATAAGTCTTGGTCTTGATGAAGGGCCGGGGGCTTGCCACCACATTGACGATGCGTTCGTAAAGGCCCTTGGCCGAAATCGGCTTCGCCAGGAATTCGGTGACGCCGGCGTCACGTGCCGCGGTGACGCGCTTCTTCTCCGAGTGGCCCGACAGCATGATGATCGGGACGTAAGGGTTCACGTTGGCGCCCGGCTGCCGGATCATCTGCGTGAGCTCGATGCCGTCGAAGATCGGCATGGCCCAATCCGTGATCACGATATCCGGCAGGTAGTGGCTGAACGCTTCCAGTCCGGACGCGCCATCTTCCGCTTCGTAGGCCTCGCGGGCGCCGAAGCCGTGCAGCAATGTGCGCAGGATCCGGCGCATATGCGCGTTATCGTCGATGACCAAAAAACGAAGTTTTGAAAATTCGATGCGGACCATGAGCACCTCGAGCATCGGGGTGGCGCCGCCCCTTATGCCGCAGCGGGAACTTAGAGGTCCGGCGTTAAGGAATGGTTTAGGATAGCTGGGCCGGCCGCAAACGCGGCGTCCCGGGCGGGCTAAACCCCGAACTGCTCGCGCAGAATGCGGTCGTCGAGGTTGTGGCCGGGGTCGAACAGCATGTTGATCGCAATATCGTGGTCCATGCAGACGTCGACCGAGGTCACCGAGCGCACCTCGTCGTGATCGGCGACGGCAGCCACCGGCCGCTTGCCCGCGTCCTGCACGTCGATCGTGACCTTGGCCTTGTCGGGCAGCAGCGCGCCGCGCCAGCGGCGCGGCCGGAACGGGCTGATCGGGGTGAGGGCGAGAAGCGGCGCGTTGATCGGGATGATCGGTCCCTGCACGGAAAGGTTATAGGCGGTCGAGCCGGCCGGCGTGGCGATCAGCACGCCGTCGGCGATCAACTCCGCAAGCCGCTCCTCGCCGTCGATGAGGATGCGCAAATGCGCGGCCTGCGCGCTCTGCCGAAACAGCGAGACTTCGTTGATGGCGTGATGGTCGTGACTGCGGCCGTGGCTGTCGCGGGCGCGCATCAGCAGCGGGTGGATCACCGTCGTATGGGCGGCGCTCAACCGCTCTCTCAGACTTTCATCCGAATAGTCGTTCATGAGGAAGCCGACCGTGCCGCGGTGCATGCCGTAGATCGGCTTGCCGGACGTCATGAACTTGTGCAGCGTCTGCAGCATGAGGCCGTCGCCGCCAAGCGCGACGATGACGTCGGCGGCGGAAGGATCGCAGTTGCCGTAGCGGCTTTCGAGCCGGACACAGGCCTCGCGCGCCTCCGGCGTCGCCGCTGCGACGAACGCGATCTGCTTGAATTGCTGGCCGGTACGGTTCATCGGCTGACCGAAGGACGCTTTCATGGAACGCGCGGTGCTGCTCTATACGACTTGGCCCTCGATTGTCGAGGCGGAGACGGCAGGCAAAGCTATCGTCGAACGGCGGCTTGCCGCTTGCGTTAACATTCTGCCCGGCATGATTTCGCACTACTGGTGGCGGGGAAAAATCGAGCGGGCCGAAGAGGCGGTGATGATGATCAAGACACGCGCCTCGCTGGCCCGGCAAGTCGCCGAAGCGGTGAAAGCCCTGCACAGCTACGAGGTGCCGGCCGTCATGGTGCTGCCGGTCGAGGACACCGATCCCGGCTATCACCGCTGGATTGTCGAGGAAACCGTTCAGTAGCTCGCGACGCCGTCGATAACGGCCTTGAGCTCGACATAGGCCTTGCACGTCGTATTGCCGCAGAGCAGGCGCACCTTCTTGAGGTCCTCGACCGCCTTGTCGCGGTGCCCTTGCTCCATCTGCCACATGCCGTAGTACGACCAAGTGCGCACGTGGTTGGGGTCGGCGGCAAGCGCCTTTTCGTACCAGGCCTTCGACTGCTGGAAATCGCCGAGCCGGCGATAGGCGTAGCCGATATAATTGGCGACGTCGGGATGGTCGTCGTGACCGAGCGCGTGCATGGCGGCGATGCCGTCTTCATAGTTGCCGTCGAGGATCAGGGCCCGCGCGGCGCGATAGCCGGCCAGGAATTTCGCGTCGGATATCTTGTCCTGCGGGTCGAGCGCGCCGCTTTTGTCGTGCTTCTTCTTTTTCTCGGTCTTCTGCTTGCCGGTTTTCTTGTCGATCGTCTTGCCGCTGTTGCTTTTCGGCGGCGGTGGCGTGTCGGTGCCGATTGCGGAAGCGGGTTCCAGCGTGAACGCCGTCGCGATGACGGCCGCGGCGAAGACGGCCAGGACATGGCGCAGGACGCGTGACGTGTTCATCGAAATCTCCCGGCGTGCTTGCTGTGACAATGGCGGCCCAGAACTCAGTACCCTTCACCGGACTTGTAGTCGTTGCGGTAGCCGGGCATGTCGCCCGACCCCAGCGAGCCGTTCGTCGTTGCGCGTGGGGCCTTGCTCTTCGTGCTTGATGCTTTCTTCTGCTTTTTCTTCGTTGCCGTCGTGATCTGCTGCGCGTCCGAGCCGGCGGCAAGGCTCGGCGTGGTGGCAACCAGCGCACCTGCAAACTGCATGGCAATGACGGCGGCTGCGATTCGGATGATGCGGATTCGCATGGCGCGGCGCTCCCCGTGATGACATCCGGACTAACAATGCGCCGGGCCGATAAGTCCGAGCGCGCTTCAAAAACCCGCGCTTGACTCCATCACGGGTCCTGAGGAACTATTTTTTCGTGCTGGTTCCCCGGGGCACCGGGGACGAAAGAGGGAACACGGAATCCTCACGGTCATCCGTGGCTGCCCCCGCAACTGTGAGCGGCGAGCCGCTCGTCCATATCGGCCACTGGGAAACTGGGAAGGCCGGACGAGCAGCACAGACCCGCGAGCCAGGAGACCTGCCAGCGCAGTCACCCAACCGGTGGACGGGGCGTCCATACGGAGCGGTCTTTCGCAGCGGTGACGGCAATGCCGGTGCGAAGGCCGTGAGAGGTCCTCTTCCCACGTCTTCGAGCGAAACGCGGTAACGGCGCCAGCGCGCCCTTGCACGTGCGCTCCTTCGCATCGGGCTTGGTCTCACCCATGCGCGCGCAACAGGCGTCGCGCAAACGAAGGAGCGTTGGCTGATGCTGGCCAGGGGATTGTTGTGGTCTGTGTTTTTGCTTGCCGGAGCGGTTGCCGCTCACGCGCAAACGTCCGTGAATTTGCCGGAAATCACCGTGGTCAGCCCGACGGCCGTGCCAACGCCGGCGAATGACGTCGCGAGTTCGGTGACCGTGATCACCGCGGACGATATCGCGCGCATGCAGAGTCGCACGGTCACGGACGTTTTGATGTCCGTGCCGGGCGTTCAGGTCGTGCAGAACGGCTCGCCGGGCAGTCAAACATCGGTGTTCATTCGCGGCACCAATTCCAACCACGTCAAGGTTCTGATCGATGGAATCGACGTCACCGATACCAGCACGCCGAGCGGAGCGATCGATTTCGGGCACTTTCTGGCGTCGGATATTCAGCAGATCGAAGTCCTGCGCGGACCGCAAAGCGGGCTTTACGGCTCCGATGCGATCGGCGGCGTCATCTCCATCACGACCAAGCCGGGCTCGGGTCCGGCAAAGGTCGGCGGGTATGTCGAAGGCGGCTCGTTCGACACGTTCAACCAGGGCGTCAGGCTGAGCGGCTCGACCGACCGGTTCGATTACGCGTTCAACGTGACGCATTTTCACGCCGGCGATACGCCGGTGACGCCCGCCTACGAAGTGCCGGCGGGCAGCAGCGCCATCGGTAACGATTACGACAACACGACGCTGTCAGCGAAGGTCGGCGCCGCTCTGAGCGAGAATTTCCGGATCAATCTCATCAACCGCTACATCGACGGCAAGCTGCGCTATTCGAACGACGACCCGACGACCTTTCCGGGCGTGACCTATCCAAGTCAGTCGACGTACACGAACAAGGCCTATTACGGCCGCGCGGAGGCGATCGCCACGTTGCTGGATGGACGCTTCGTCAACACGTTCGGCGTCAATTACACGGACTACAACCGCAACAACGTCGATCCGGGATTGCCCGCCGACAAATACTGGGGCTCGCGCACCGAATACAACTGGCGCGGCGTCTTCACCGTCATGCCGGGGCAAGCCGTCGTGGCCGGCCTCAACCGTCAGGACGACCGGGCTTCGGTGCCCATGATCTCGTCCCTGAAGACGGGCGACACCGGCGGCTTCTTGGAATGGCAAGCCAATTTCAAGAACCGGTTTTTCTTCACCGCCAACATTCGTCACGACAAGGACGATGCCTTCGGCGATCACACGACGTACCGGATCGCGCCGGCCTTCATCGTCCCCGTGACCGAGACCAGGCTCAAGGCGACCTACGGCACCGGATTCAAGGCGCCGACGCTATACGAGCTCTATGGCGTCGGCGCGTTCGGCTATGTCGGCAATCCCAACCTCAAGCCGGAGAGCAGCCGCGGTTACGATTTCGGGTTTGAGCAGCCGCTATGGAACGGCCGCGTGCGGTTCGGCGTGACGTATTTCCACAACGACATCACCGATCTGATCACAGCGGTGTTTGTGCCCGTGAACACCTACGACAACGTGGGCGAAGCCAAGACCTACGGTTACGAGGCATTCGTCTCGGCAGAGCTTGCTGGCAATCTGAGCGGGCGCATCGATTACACCCGGACCACGGCCATCGACGCGGTGACCGGCGACGAGCTGCTGCGCAGGCCGCGGGACAAGGTCTCGGCCAGCCTGGTCTGGAAGCCGATGGACCGGCTCACGATTACGCCGAGCGTCGCCTATCTCGGCACATGGCGGGACATCAACCGGTCAACGTTTGTGTATGAGTACAACGGCAATGTCGTGATCGCCAATCTCGCCGCCGAGTACGTCATCAACGATACCGTTACAGCGTTTGCCCGGGTGGATAACCTGTTCAACACGGTCTACGAGGATCCGTCCGGCTGGCTTCAGCCGGGGTTCGCCGTTTATGCAGGGCTCAAGATGACGACAAATTGAGCCCGTTGCCCTGTGTTTTAAACAGGCTGCCGATACGCGCCCCTTTAACTTTGATAAATTCCCGCTGCTCGATTCAGCGGAGGAGAGTCATGCGGCTGTTCGGTATTCTGGGCGTTGGCGCGCTGTTGGCGATGGCGGCGCCCGTTCTGGCGGACGACATCACCGATGCCATCGATCAGGCCCGCAAGGCTTATCAGTCGGGCGATCTTGCCGGCGCCAAGCAATCGCTCGACATGGCCTCGCAGCTCATCGGGCAAAAGAACGCCGAAGGTTTTGCCGCGTTGCTGCCGCAGCCTCTGTCCGGCTGGAGTGGCGAGAAGCCGGAGACGGCGGCGGTCGGCGCGGCAATGTTCGGAGCTTCGTCAGCCAGCCGCCGCTACACAAAGGACGGCAAGGACGTGGAGGTTCGCATTACCGGCGATTCCGCGATGGTGATGCAATTTGCCCAATTCCTCATCAATCCGGCGATCGCCGGAGCGATGGGCAAGATCGTCAAGGTCGGCGATCAGCGGGGCATCCAGACGCGGGAAGGCGACGTCAATGTCGTTGTCGCCAACAAATACCTGGTCACAGTGACAGGCTCGGCGGCTGCGGAATCCAAGATGGCTTACGCGCAGGCTGTCGATTTCGTCAAGCTTTCGAAAATGTAGGTTTTCAGGTCAATATGTCCGAAGCAGACCCCGTTATCGGTCAATCCAGCGGCGCAAGGGCTTCGCTGTTCATGAAGGAGATGGAAATGAAGAAAGCATTGTTCGTTGTGGCTGCGGCAGGGCTGGCCGCGGTGACTCTGGCAGCGGGACCGGCGCAAGCGCGCGTCAAGGCCGGCGTTCTTGAGTGCCAGGTGTCGCCGAGCGTCGGCTACATCATCGGCGCGCAGAAGTCGCTCGCCTGCTGGTTCAAGTCAGCTTACGGCTATCATGAAAGCTATGCCGGCCACATGACGATCGTGGGTCTCGACGTCGGCGTCACGGGTCCCGGCAAGCTGATCTGGGGCGTCTATGCCGCGGCGAAGCCCAAGCACGGCGCGCTGGCCGGCAAGTATGCCGGTGCGAGCGCGGAGGCGACCGTGGCGGCCGGCCTCGGTGCGAACGTTCTCGTCGGCGGCTCCAACGAGTCGATCAGCCTGCAGCCGTTGTCGGTCAACGCGCAGACCGGCCTCAACCTCGCGGTTGGCGTGAGCGCGCTGACGCTGGACAGGGTGCCGGCGAAGCATCATCGCCGCCACCGCCATCACCACTAGGCGTTGCATCGAGCCGGGTCGCGCCGCGTGCGCGGCCCGCGCTGCATGAGTCGGCCGGCCTATTTCGCATGATGCCTGGCCTGCGAGGTGAGGGCGGGGCGTGCCGGGAGTTGAGGCCGTGAAATCGATCTTCCTTATTGTTGCGGCGGGCACTGCGGCGCTCACGCTTGCAGCCTGTGCGAGCGACACCGAGCCGTCACCGGCCGAACGCGCGGCCGCGTGGGACGCGCAAAACGTTCCGCCGCTGAATTACAAAAGCGACGTGCTCGCCTACATGCGCACTTATCTCAACGACCCGGTGAAGGTGCGCGACGCGGCGATCTCGGCGCCGGTCAAAAAGACGATTGCCGGCTATCCCGGCGACCGCTTCGTTTCCTGCGTGCGCTACAACGCGCGCGACGACAAGGGCCGCTACGCCGGCGACAAGACCGGCGTCGCGGTCTACGTGAACGGCCGGTTCGATCGTTACTTCGATACGCCGGCGTTCGTGAAGGACGCGTGCAAGGACGCCGCGTTCGCGCCGTTTCCCGAAATGGAAAAGCTGACCCGCTGAACGCGGGCCAGCAAACACAAAAGTCCGCCGGGCGAAAGCTCGGCGGCTCTTCATTGTTACCGATGCGGCCGAAAGGTGGACGCGGGCGGGTGGTCTACTTGACCTTCAGGTTCTCCGCGGAAGTCTTTCCGCGGTTCTCGACGAGCTCATACTGAACGGTCTGACCCTCGTTCAGCGTGCTAAGGCCTGCGCGCTCGACGGCGGAAATGTGGACGAACACATCTTTTCCGCCTTCTTGCGGCTGGATGAAGCCGTAGCCCTTCGTCGGGTTGAACCACTTAACGGTGCCCTGCGGCATTGCGAGATCTCCGGAAGTTACCAAACCTCACCAGTTTGGCAGGTCCGGAACGGGTCAACAAGGTCTCAAAATGGCATTTGTCGCCGTGATCGCCCATAGCGCCGGAACCGGTCGGACCGGCCCGCCGTTCGACTGGCCGCGCGACGGCGTGATGCGATGGCGCGTGCGGCCGACCGGTGGTGCCGGCAGAGAGGATTGAACTCCCGACCTTCGGTTTACAAAATGCGCATTGCTGCGCTGACCACCAACAGGCCATTGCTGATTATTGGTTCGCGGACAGCCACTTACGCGACATCATCGTCGATGTACGCTGATCCGTAAAGGTCTCCGTACGGTGCTCCACACAGTGCTCCGGAGAAACGAAATGGCTGTCATCAATCTCACCGAGGCTCGCATCCGCGACCTCGAACCAGGCTCGGGCATATGGCGGGACGAACAGGTCAAGGGCCTGATGGTCATCTGCCACGCCACCACCAAGACCTACGCCGTCCAGGGCGACGTACGCCGCAACGGCCGGCACATCCGAACCGTGCGGGTCAAGATCGACCGCGTGGATCGCATCGGCTTGCGCGAGGCCCGCAACAAGGCCAAGGCGATCATGTCTCAAATCCAGTCCGGCGTGGACCCCACCGCGAAGCCAGAGGAAAGCGGCGTTACCATCGCCCAGGCTCTCGACATTCATCTCGGCGAGAAGCCGTTCCGAGAGGCGACGACCGAGAGCTACCGCTACAATGTCGATCACTACCTTGCCCGCTATCGGAACAGGGCCGTGACCGACCTTAGCAGGTCGGAGGTGTGCGACATCTACGACCGGCTCCGCGACAGGTGCGGGCAGACGACGGCGACCTGCGTGATGCGAACCCTGCGGGCGGTCATCAACACCGCCATGCGGATGGACGAGACGATTGCCTCCAATCCCGTTTCGGCTCTCCGCATTCCCAATCCGAAGCGGCGGGAGGTGGACGGCCTTGACCTCGGAGCATGGTGGACGTTGACGGAGGACCTGCCGCCGATCCGGAGGGACGTTCACCGCGCCATGCTTCTGACCGGCGCCCGCAGGTCGTCGATCCTCCAGGTTCGACGGGATGACGTGGATTTCGAGAAGGGCGTGCTGATTTTCAATCATATGAAGACCGGCGGCCGGATGCTGTTTCCGATGGGCACCTGGCTTGCCGCCATGCTCAAGGACCGGCTGGAGCACGACGTGCCTCTGAATAGTCCGTGGCTGTGGCCCTCGCCCACGAGCGAATGCGGCCATATCACCGAGCCGAAGCAAGGCCCCGATCTGCCGAGCCCGCACGAGTACCGGCATCATGCCCGCACGATGTTCATCGCAGCCGGCGTTCCCTATGCGGAAAGCGCTCTGCTTCTCGGTCAGCGGCTTCCGGGCGCATCCGGCGGATATGTTCATGCCGAGCATCTCGTCGAGCATCTGCGGCCGTATGCACAGGCGCTGGAAGACAAGGTTCTTGCGGCTCGCAAGCAGGTTGCCGCGATGCCTCGCATCGAGGAGGTCCGCGATGCCGCATAGAGCCGTGGGGCAGAAAAGGCCGAGGAAGGTAGGCGCGCCGGCCCTGCGCCTGATCGAGAAGCCGGCAACAAGGACGGGGCGCGTACCGCTGAGCGAAGTGGAAGACATCGTCCGGCGCATGCTTGAGACGCAGCTCCGCAGCCCCTGGTTCGACACCGAGGAGGCCGCCCGCTATCTCCGCAAGGAGCCGAGCACGCTGAAAGTCTGGCGGTCGAAGAAGCAGGGACCGCGCTTCCATGTCGTGAACCGCCAACACATCCGCTATCACGTCGATGACCTCGACGCCTTCGTGCGAGGCGGCGCGAAAAATCTTCCTGACGGAAGCCCGCTCCACGACAAATCAATGACTTAGGCATAGCAAACGTTGATGTCCGCCGATCCCGGTCGGTGATTATTAGACGACGCGCGCTGCGAGGAGCCGGTTTCGGCGAAGCGCGTGACCGGGGTGATCCCGGTCCTCCTCAGACAGAAACCCAATGTCTGAAACCGGCCGGCAGCGATGCCGGCCCGATGGAGGTCCATGCCATGACGGCACTCTTAACGAAGAACGACATCGAGGACGCCTTGCGCCGTGTTCTCGATACCCACGCGCGCAGTCCCTGGCTCGATACCGAGGCGGCTGCGATCTACCTGTCCTCGACGCCCGGGACCTTGCGATCCTGGCGCGCCAACGGCGAAGGCCCACGCTACCACGTCATCCACGGCAAGTCGGTTCGCTACAACGTCTCGGACCTCGACGCCTTCATTCGCGGGGAGGATGCACGATGAGCGATCACGCAAATGAAAACGGACGCGCCAGGGAGCATGGCGCGTCCGCGGGTCTTCTGGAGAAGGCTGTCGAGTTCGACATCGACGTGAACGAGAATGCTGTTCCATCGGATGTCGAAACGCCGTCGAAGCACGATCCTTCGGCGCTCGACGAGCACATCGCCGCAGGTCACGAACTGATCGCGATCAACGGCAAGCGGCCTGTTGCGAGCGGCTGGCGGCGCTCTGCTCCGCTCTCGCCGGAAGACGCCAAGGCTCGAATGGCGAAGGGCGGCAACATCGGCGTTCGTCTGCGTGACATCGATCTGGTCATCGATGTCGATCCCCGTCACTTCAAGGAGAACGACGATGCGCTGGCGCGGCTCAAGGCGGATTTCAGGCTGCCCGATGCTCCCTTCGTCAGGACGGGAGGCGGCGGTTTGCACCTCTACCTGCGCAAGCCTGCGGAGGCGCCGGTCAGCGGCAAGCTCGCTTCCTATAAGGGAATCGACTTCAAGTCGGTCGGCGGCCTGGTCGTGGCGGCGGGCTCGATCCACCCCGATTCAGGCAAGGCGTACAGCCTCGATGACGATCCGCTGCGCTATGCGCTGTTCGATGCGCCCGAGGCTCCCGTGGCGCTCCTTAACGCTATCGTGAAGCCTTCTACGGCGTCAGCGGGCGGCGGCGGTCAGGTCGGCGCCGAAAGGCTGGCGGAATGGCTGAGCCTCATCGATGTGACCGGCTACAAGGAGGAGGCGAAGTGGCGGGAGCTGATGATGTCCTGCCATGCGGCCACGGGCGGCGAAGGCACGGATGTCTTCGTCACCTGGTCGACCTCGGACCCCGACTATGCAGGCGACGAGGAGCGGATCAGGCGGCGGTGGCTCTCGCTTGGCGACAAGCCCGGCGCCATCACCGTCAGGACGCTGATCGCCGCCTTGCCGCCCGAGAGGCGGCGCGAGGCCGCGGAGGCGCTCGGACGCGTGGCGGCGGAGGAGGATTTTCCCGACGACATCGAGGCGCCTGCCTCCGCCTCTCCGAACGAAGGAATCTGGGACGAGTGGGTCTTCGTCGCCGATGCCTACCAGTTCGTCCGCAGGAAGGACGGCAGGAAGTACCGCACCGAGCAGTGGAAGGCGCTCTACGCCGGCTACTACCCGGACGGCGACATCCTCAACGCCGTGTGGAAGGCACGCATTCCAGTCAGGAAGTTCGAGCGGCTGATCTACCTGCCCGGCAAGCCCGAGTTTCCTTTCGGCGGCGGCTCGACCTTCTACAACATCTGGCGCAAGTCCGGCGTGGAGGCGAGGCTCGGCGACGTGAATGCGAGACGCCGCCGACGGTCTTGCGGGAGCTTGAGGAAAAACTCCGAAGCTTTCTCACGACATAGCGCTCGCCCAAGACCATTGGGACCAAACGAACCACTCGTTGAAACGCTAGATGTGCGGTCGGCCCGCTTCCTAAATTGCTGGTTGGAGGGGAAATGGTGCCGGCGGAGAGGATCGAACTCCCGACCTTCGGTTTACAAAACCGCTGCACTACCGCTGTGCTACGCCGGCCCCGGCGGACACCGTTTCCGGTGCCTTTTCGGTACTCGATCGAGTCAGGCGCGACTTAAGCGCATGATCCGACTCGCTTTTTGACTCCAAGGCCCTCCGATTACAAAACCGCTGCTCTACCGCTGAGCTATGCCGGCCTGGCGGGCAGGGCTACCAGCGCCCGCGGATGGCGACAAGTCTGAATGAATCCGGGCGGCGGATGGCCGTCGGGACGCCCTGCGGCATGGTGCGTCAGTCCCGGCCAGTCGCATGCATGCATTAACCATTTTGCCGTTACATGATGGCAGAGGGTCCGTGAGCGCACGCCGGCATTAATGTTACCCGGCGAAAGCGACCGTCAGCAGACGTCGTTCGTCTAATGTGCGCTCGGTTCTGTCGCGTTGGGGTCCGCCGTGCGTCGTCTGAGTCCCATTTTCGTGCTTGCTGCCAGCCTCGCCGCTCAGACGCCGCTGCATGCCGCCGATCTGGGTGCAGGCATCGGCGTTCCTGCGGGCGCCGTGGTGGCCGAAGACGGCGTGGTCCGCGCGGCGCCGCTGGTCGTTTTCGATTTCCAGCCCGGCATCACGCAGCGTGAGTACTGGCTCACGCCCTGGGACGGCCGGCATTACTTCCCGTCCGGCGGTAAGCTGCCGGTACTCGGCCGCAAGGAAGTGCTGCGGCCGAAGCCGGCCTCGACCAATCTGGATTACCACCGGAGCTGGTCGACGTTCCCCATCGACACGATCCAACAGCCACCCGTCGTCTTCGCGCCGACCTACATGAACGGTGGCGGCGTTGCGCCGCCGGTCGAAGCGCCCTCGAAGTGAAGTGCATGATGATCAGCAAGCGTACCGCGATCGTAATCGCTCTTGCCGCTGCGTTTGGCGGTGCCGCGCATGCGCAGCAGGGATATCCCTACGTCCGGCCACAGCCGCAATATGCGCCGGTGCCGCATGCTTATCCCTACGTGACACCGCCGCGCAGCGCGCATCGGGTCGCGCGCTCTCATCACAAGCAGAAGGCGACGGTCGCCGTTCACGACAAGCCGCTCGCGCCAATGACGCAGGACGGAGGCACCCGGGTCATTCATGCCGAAGCCGAGGTCACCATCCTCGGTCCGGACCGCATGAACATTCGTCTTTACCGCAAGCGCGACGGCCTTGATGCCAGCGCCAAGGCAGTCGGCGAAAAGACGGCCAGCGAGACCGGGAAAGACTGATTACCCCGTCGCGATCGCGCGGTTCGCCACATAGAGCGAGACGGCAGCCGCATTCGAGACGTTGAGGCTGACGATCGCGCCGGGCAACTCGATTCGGGCAACGTGGTCGCACGTCTCGCGCGTGATCTGCCGCAGTCCCTTGCCCTCGGCGCCGAGCACCAAAGCCAGCGGCGCGCGCAGTGGCAGCGCCGCGAGGTCGGCGTCACCTTCGCTGTCGAGCCCGACGATGAGAAATCCGTTGGCCTTCAACGCGGCAAGGCCGCGCGCCAGATTCTGCACGTTGACCAGCGGCACGAGTTCGAGCGCGCCGGACGCCGCTTTCGCCAGCACGCCGGTTGCATCCGGACTGTGGCGCTGCGTCGTCATGATGGCCTTGGCGCCGAACGCCGCCGCGGAGCGGAAAATGGCGCCGGCATTGTGGGGGTCGGTGATCTGGTCGAGTACGACGACGATGCCGTCGCGCAGGGCCTCGACATCGGGCGCCGCGAGAGGTTCCGTTTCGAGATAGAGCCCCTGATGAACCGCGTCGGGCGACAGCCGCTCGTCGATCGCGCTCGGCCGCACGATCTCGGCGCGGCCGGCGCGGGGCACGCCTTCTTCCGCCAGGCGCCGCGCCGCATTCTCGGTGACCAGCAGTTTGTGGATCGCGCGAGCAGGGTTCCGCAGCGCCGCGGTCACGGTATGCCAGCCATAGAGCACGATGATTTCGTCGCTGTCGGGCCGCAGACTCTCGCGCCGGGCTCGCGTGAACCGCTCGCGCCGCTCGGTCTGTTCGCGGGTGGCGCCGGGCTTCGCCCGGCCTGTAAGAAGACGCTTCATTGGGATCGACAGAGTTCCGCGACAGGAGCTGGAGCGGGTGAGCGGAATCGAACCGCCGTCATCAGCTTGGAAGGCTGTTGCTCTACCATTGAGCTACACCCGCAAACGCAGCACATCTCAAGAGAGCGATGGTGGGAGAGGTAGGACTCGAACCTACGAAGGCATAGCCAGCGGATTTACAGTCCGCCCCCTTTGCCGCTCGGGACACTCTCCCATCCCCGCGGCGTGCCACGAGAATTCGGCGCGTTTATGGGGAGGCCACCCTTCCAAGTCAACCAAGTGCGTGCGGAAAAGCTTGCAAACCGTATTCCTATGGTGCATGAACACGCCCGCGGCGGAGCATTTATGCTCCGCCGTAGCCGCTTCTGGAGGAGTGTAGCTCAATGGCTAGAGCACCGGTCTCCAAAACCGGGGGTTGGGGGTTCGAGTCCCTCCACTCCTGCCACGGATAGGGCAGGGCTCCGGCTCGGATTCTTCCGGCCGGCGCCAGCATCCTGCGGCGGCAGTGACTAGATGAGGACTCGGTATTTAAGACATGGCACGGACGTCACCGTTCAAGTTTCTCCAGGAAGTGCGCACCGAGGTGAACAAGGTCACCTGGCCGTCGCGCCGCGAAACCATGATCACCACCGTGATGGTATTCGTCATGGTGGCGATCGCGTCGATCTTCTTCATGCTGGCCGACCAGGTGATCCGCGTCTTCGTGACATTCGTGCTTGGCATTGGCAGCTGACGATCAGGAATCCGGATTGAATTCGATGAGCGAGACCGCGACGACCACCACGACCGCGCCGGCTGCGAACGGCAAGCCGAAGCGCTGGTATATCGTCCATGCCTACTCGAACTTCGAGAACAAGGTCGCGGAGTCGATCCGCGAGCAGGCCAAGCAGCGTGGCCTCGGCGAGCACATCGACGAGGTGCTCGTGCCGAAGGAGAAGGTCACCGAGGCGCGCCGCGGCCGCAAGGTCGAGACCGAGCGCAAGTTCTTCCCAGGCTACGTGCTGGTGAAGATGGACCTGACCGACGAGGTCTACCATCTCATCAAGAACACGCCGAAGGTCACCGGCTTCCTCGGCGCCGACAAGAAACCAATGCCGATTTCGGAAGCGGAGGCGCAGCACATCCTCCAGCAGGTGCAGGAGGGCGTCGAGCGCCCGAAGCCGTCGATCTCGTTCGAGGTCGGCGAGCAGGTCCGCGTGTCGGACGGCCCATTCGCATCGTTCAACGGCACTGTGGAGGAAGTCGACGAGGCACGTTCGCGCGTGAAGGTCGCGGTGTCGATCTTCGGCCGCGCCACGCCGGTCGAGCTGGAGTTCGGGCAGGTGGAGAAGCTATGAAGAACTAACCTCTCCCCGTACACGGGGAGAGGTCGCCATCCGAGCGTAGCGAGGATGGCGGGTGAGGGGGCCTCGCTTGAGGCACGGCAACTGCAAATGCCCCTCACCCCGACCCTCTCCCCGTTTACGGGGAGAGGGAGAAGAGGCGTGGGAGGTGAGGCGGTCGCCAACCGTCAACATCCGCACCACTAACGGAGAGAGTAAATGGCAAAGAAAGTGACTGGATTCCTCAAATTGCAGGTGCCGGCCGGCAACGCCAATCCGGCGCCGCCGATCGGGCCCGCGCTCGGTCAGCGCGGTCTCAACATCATGGAGTTCTGCAAGGCGTTCAACGCGCAGACCCAGAAGATGGAGAAGGGCATCCCGATCCCGGTGATCATCACCACGTATCAGGACCGCTCCTTCACCTTCGAGATGAAGACGCCGCCGGTGTCCTACTTCCTCAAGAAGGCCGCCAATCTGCAAAGCGGCTCCAAGACGCCGGGCCGCGACAAGGCCGGCAAGGTCACCAAGGCCCAGGTCAAGGAAATCGCCCAGCAGAAGATGAAGGATCTCAACGCCCACGATATCGAGGCGGCGATGAAGATGATCGAAGGCTCGGCTCGCTCGATGGGCCTTGAGGTGGTGGAGTAACGCCCATGGCAAACGGAAAACGTATGAAGGCGATCCGTGAGGGCGTGGACCCCGCGAAGGCCTATTCGCTCACCGACGCCGTCAAGATGGTCAAGGAACGCGCCAAGGCGAAGTTCGACGAGACCATCGAGATCGCGATGAATCTCGGCGTCGATCCGACTCACGCCGACCAGATGGTCCGTGGCGTCGTGACGCTGCCGAACGGCTCGGGCCGTACCCTGCGCGTCGGCGTGTTCGCGCGCGGTGCCAAGGCGGACGAGGCCAAGGCGGCCGGCGCCGATGTCGTCGGCGCTGAAGATTTGGTCGAGAAGGTCGGCAAGGGCGAAATCGACTTCGACCGCTGCATCGCCACGCCGGACATGATGCCGCTGGTCGGCCGTCTCGGTAAGGTACTCGGCCCGCGCGGCATCATGCCGAACCCGAAGGTGGGCACGGTGACGATGGATGTCACCACCGCCGTCAAAGGCGCCAAGGGCGGCTCGGTCGAGTTCCGGGTCGAGAAGGCCGGCATCGTACAGGCTGGCGTCGGCAAGGCCTCGTTCTCGGAGGACAAGCTCGTCGAGAACATCAAGGCGTTCGCTGACGCGGTGCAGAAGGCAAAGCCGCCGGGAGCCAAGGGCCACTACATCAACCGTGTGTCGTTGTCCTCAACCATGGGGCCGGGCCTCAAGATCGACCCCGCGACATTGTTCAGCGCGCAGGGCTGAGACGGCTTTTGCACGAGCATCAAAGGCCCGGCGGCGACGCCGGGCTTTTTTTTCTTGTTGTTTTGTTCTTGCCGGAACGATTTCGACGGCCTCGTGCGGTAGCTGGCAGGCGTTTTCGGTGGAACTCCCCGGAATTGCCATGATTTTCCCCTTGGCAAGAGGGCGTGAACGCTCTAGATGGGTATGCACAGGCGTGCCGGCCTAACGACGGCGCGCCTTTGCGCGTCCCTAAAACAGTAATCGGGAGCTCCTTTTAGACATCCTCTGGGATCAATCTGAAAGGCAGACCGGATTGCGATCGAGGGATGTGCGGCCAAACCGGAAGTCCGGTGCGGCCAACCTGTCCGAGACTGCCGGTGCCGAGGCCGCGAGGCTAACGCTTAAACCTGCACCCGTTCTGCGAAAGCAGATCGGGCCGATGCGGGGCCAGCACAGACGGGGATGAAGACTGTGTCGGACGCTCATGTTGAGGGTCCTATCGGTTCGAACCTCGGAGACCTGATCCGGCCCATGCCGTGTCAGGGGGCAGGCTTCTTGAGTGCCGTTCCTGCCCCGGTTCGCGTGAACTCGAGCGGAGCGGTCGTTGCAACCGGCGGCTCCGTCAAGCGTGCGGACCGCCAAACCGAAAGAGCTTGCAGTGGATCGAGCGGCTAAACAGGACGCCATCACCGAGCTGAACGGGGTTTTCAAGGCCTCGTCCGTCGTCGTGGTGGCGCACTATAGCGGCCTCACCGTGGCCCAGATGCAGCAACTGCGGACGCAGATGCGGCAGGCGGGCGCCAAGGTGAAAGTCGCGAAAAACCGTCTCGCCAAAATCGCTCTCAAGGATACCGACGCGGCAGTGATTTCGGACCTGCTCAAGGGTCCGACCGTGCTCGCCTATTCAGGCGATCCGGTTGCCGCGCCGAAGGTCGCCACCGATTTCGCCAAGGCGAACGAGCAGTTCGTCATTCTCGGCGGGTCGATGGGCAAGACCGCGCTCGACCCGAACGCCGTCAAGGCGCTCGCGTCGCTGCCGTCGCTGGATGAACTGCGCGCCAAGATCGTCGGCCTGATCCAGGCTCCGGCGACCAAGATCGCCCAGCTCACCAATGCGCCGGCCGCCAAGGTGGCGCGCGTCGTGCAGGCCTATTCCGCCAAGGGCGCTGCGGCGTGATTTGAAACTGGTTCGAACCAATAGGACTTGAGGAAAGATAATGGCTGATCTCCAGAAAATCGTCGACGAGCTGTCGACCCTGACCGTCCTCGAAGCGGCGGACCTCGCCAAGATGCTCGAGGAGAAGTGGGGCGTCTCCGCTGCTGCTGCTGTTGCAGTTGCAGCTGGCCCGGCCGCGGCCGGCGGCGCTGCCGCTGCGGAAGAGAAGACCGAGTTCACCGTGGTCCTCGCCGCCGCTGGCGACAAGAAGATCGAGGTGATCAAGGAAGTGCGTGCGCTGACCGGTCTCGGCCTCAAGGAGGCCAAGGATCTGGTCGAGGGCGCGCCGAAGACGGTCAAGGAGGGCGTCGCCAAGGAAGAGGCCGACAAGATCAAGGCCACCCTTGAGAAGGTCGGCGCCAAGGTTGAGTTGAAGTAAGGCGTGACTATCTAAGTGGAGTTCCGGGCGGCGCGCCCGGGACTCCAACAATTGAGCGGCTCCGGGTGCAATCCGGAGCGGAGGCGAAGCAGAGCCGGCGGCGGGCAGTGCGGCAAGTAGCCCCGCGCACGGCGAAGCGAAGAGTGCGGCGTTCGGGCGCGCAGCCCGGGTTTGGACATAGAACGAGGCAGCAGGGCGCTTGTCTCAAAAGTCGCGATGGATTGCGGCTCTTGAGAGAATCGCTGCCGCTGCCGGTGTTCGCATCTATTAGAGAGAGACGAATGGCGCAGACGTTTACCGGTCGCAAGCGCATCAGGAAATTTTTCGGGAAAATCGCAGAAGTCGCAGAGATGCCGAACCTCATCGAGGTTCAGAAGGCGTCCTACGACCAGTTTTTGCTGGTGAAGGAGCCGGACGGCGGCCGCCCCGACGAGGGCCTGCAGGCCGTGTTCCGCTCGGTATTCCCGATCTCGGATTTCTCCGGCTCGTCGATGCTCGAGTTCGTCAAGTACGAGTTCGAGCCGCCGAAGTACGACGTCGACGAGTGCCGCCAGCGCGGCATGACGTTCGCCGCGCCGCTGAAGGTGACGCTGCGCCTCATCGTGTTCGACGTGGATGAGGAGACGCAGGCGAAGTCGGTCAAGGACATCAAGGAGCAGGATGTCTACATGGGCGACATCCCGCTCATGACCAACAACGGCACGTTCATCGTCAACGGCACCGAGCGCGTGATCGTGTCGCAGATGCACCGGTCGCCGGGCGTGTTCTTCGACCATGACAAGGGCAAGACCCATTCGTCGGGCAAGCTCCTGTTCGCCGCCCGCATCATCCCGTATCGCGGCTCCTGGCTCGACATCGAGTTCGACGCCAAGGACATCGTCTATGCGCGCATCGACCGCCGCCGCAAAATCCCGGTGACGTCGCTGCTCTATGCGCTGGGACTGGACGGCGAGGAGATCCTTCGCACCTTCTACAAGCACATCAATTACAAGCGCACGAAGGAAGGCTGGCGCGTCCCGTTCGATGCCAACCGCCTCAAGGGCTACAAGGCCGTCAACGACCTGATCGACGCCGACACCGGCAAGGTCGTGGTTGAGGCCGGCAAGAAGCTCACCGTGCGCCAGGCCCGGCAGCTTTCGGAGAAGGGCCTCAAGTTCCTGCGCATGATGGATGACGAACTGATCGGCCACTACGTGGCCGAAGACCTCGTCAATCCGGCCACCGGCGAAATCTATCTCGAGGCGGGCGACGAGCTCACCGAGAAGAACCTCAAGATGCTGATCGAGGTCGGCTACAAGGAGCTGCCGCTCCTCGACATCGATCACGTCAACGTCGGCGCCTACATCCGCAACACGCTCGCCGTCGACAAGAACATGACGCGCGAGGACGCGCTGTTCGACATCTATCGCGTGATGCGTCCCGGCGAGCCGCCGACTGTCGAGACCGCCGAGGCGATGTTCCGGTCGCTGTTCTTCGATTCCGAGCGCTACGATCTGTCCGCGGTGGGCCGCGTCAAGATGAACATGCGCCTCGACCTCGATGCGCCGGATACCATGCGCGTCCTGCGCAAGGAAGACATCATCTCCGTCATCCGCACGCTGGTCGACCTGCGCGACGGCAAGGGCGAGATCGACGACATCGACCATCTCGGTAACCGCCGCGTCCGGTCGGTCGGCGAGCTCATGGAAAATCAGTATCGCGTCGGCCTGCTGCGCATGGAGCGCGCCATCAAGGAGCGTATGTCGTCGGTCGACATCGACACCGTGATGCCGCAGGACCTGATCAATGCGAAGCCCGCGGCCGCCGCAGTGCGCGAGTTCTTCGGCTCGTCGCAGCTCTCGCAGTTCATGGACCAGACCAACCCGTTGTCGGAGATCACCCACAAGCGCCGTCTCTCGGCGCTCGGCCCGGGCGGTCTGACGCGTGAGCGCGCCGGCTTCGAGGTGCGCGACGTTCACCCGACGCATTACGGCCGCATCTGCCCGATCGAGACGCCGGAAGGCCCGAACATTGGCCTGATCAACTCGCTCGCGACCTATGCGCGCGTGAACAAATACGGCTTCGTCGAGACGCCGTATCGCCGCGTGCGCGACGGCCGGGTCACCGACGAGGTCGTTTATCTGTCCGCGATGGAGGAGGGCCGTTACACGGTCGCCCAGGCCAACGCCGAGATCGACGGCAAGGGCCGTCTCGTCGAAGATCTGGTGGTCTGCCGCCACGCCGGGGACGTTCAGCTCTACCCGCGCGAGAAGGTCGACTTCATGGACGTGTCGCCGAAGCAGCTTGTTTCGGTGGCCGCGGCGCTCATTCCGTTCCTCGAGAACGACGACGCCAACCGCGCGCTGATGGGCTCGAACATGCAGCGCCAGGCCGTGCCGCTGGTCCGCGCCGAGGCGCCGTTCGTCGGCACCGGCATGGAAGGCACCGTCGCCCGTGACTCGGGCGCCGCCATCGGCGCCCGCCGCACCGGCATCATCGACCAGGTCGACGCGACACGTATCGTCATCCGCGCCACGGAAGAGACCGACCCGACCAAGCCCGGCGTCGATATCTACCGGCTGATGAAGTACCAGCGCTCGAACCAGAACACCTGCATCAACCAGCGTCCGCTGGTGAAGGTCGGGGATCGGGTCAACAAGGGCGATATCATCGCCGACGGGCCGTCGACCGATCTCGGCGAGCTCGCGCTCGGCCGCAACGTGCTTGTCGCGTTCATGCCGTGGAACGGCTACAACTTCGAAGACTCGATCCTGCTCTCCGAGCGGATCGTGAAGGACGACGTCTTTACCTCGATCCACATCGAGGAATTCGAAGTGATGGCCCGCGACACCAAGCTGGGCCCGGAAGAAATCACCCGCGACATTCCGAACGTCTCGGAAGAGGCGCTCAAGAACCTGGACGAAGCGGGCATCGTCTACATCGGCGCCGAAGTGAACGCCGGCGATATCCTGGTCGGCAAGATCACGCCGAAGGGCGAAAGCCCGATGACGCCGGAAGAGAAGTTGCTGCGCGCGATCTTCGGCGAGAAAGCCTCGGACGTTCGCGACACCTCGCTGCGGGTGCCGCCGGGCGTGCAGGGCACCGTCGTCGAAGTGCGCGTGTTCAACCGCCACGGCGTCGAGAAGGACGAGCGCGCGCTCGCCATCGAACGTGAGGAGATCGAGCGCCTCGCCAAGGACCGCGACGACGAGCAGGCGATCCTCGACCGCAACGTCTACGGCCGCCTGGCCGAGTTGCTCGAGGGCCGTCAGGGCATCGCGGGTCCGAAGGGATTCAAAAAGGACTCGAAGATCACCCGCGCGGTGCTCGACGAGTATCCGCGCTCGCAGTGGTGGCAGTTCGCCTCGCCCAACGACAAGCTGATGGCCGAGATCGAAGCGATCCGGAAGCAGTACGAGGAGTCGAAGAAGCTGCTCGAACAGCGCTTCCTCGACAAGGTCGAGAAGCTGCAGCGGGGCGACGAGTTGCCGCCCGGTGTAATGAAGATGGTCAAGGTCTTCGTCGCGGTGAAGCGCAAGATCCAGCCCGGCGACAAGATGGCGGGCCGCCACGGCAACAAGGGCGTGGTGTCCAAGATCGTGCCGGCCGAGGACATGCCGTTCCTTGCGGACGGCGCGCCGGTCGACATCGTGCTCAACCCGCTCGGCGTGCCGAGCCGCATGAACGTCGGCCAGATCCTCGAGACGCATCTCGGCTGGGCCTGCGCCGGCCTCGGCCACAAGATCGGTCAGGCCTACGACGCCTATATGGCGAAGCAGGACCTCAAGCCGCTGCGCGACACGCTCAAGAAGGTCTACGGCGACGACGAGACTCTGAAGAGCATGGGTGACGCCGAGGTGATCGAGCTTGGCACCAACCTGCGTCATGGCGTGCCGATTGCGACGCCGGTGTTCGACGGCGCCAAGGAGGCCGACATCGAGAAGATGCTCGACCTCGCGGGCCTCGATCACTCCGGCCAGGTGACGTTGTACGACGGCCGTACCGGTGAGCCGTTCGATCGACAGGTGACGGTGGGCTACATCTACATGCTCAAGCTCCACCATCTGGTCGACGATAAGATCCATGCCCGTTCGATCGGCCCGTACTCACTCGTCACCCAGCAGCCGCTGGGCGGCAAGGCGCAGTTTGGCGGCCAGCGCTTCGGCGAAATGGAGGTGTGGGCGCTCGAAGCTTACGGCGCCGCGTACACCTTGCAGGAAATGCTGACGGTGAAGTCGGACGACGTCGCCGGCCGCACCAAGGTCTACGAGGCGATCGTGCGCGGCGATGACACGTTCGAAGCCGGCATTCCGGAAAGCTTCAACGTGCTGGTCAAAGAGATGCGCTCGCTTGGCCTCAACGTCGACCTGCACAACTCGAAGCAGTCGAAGCCCGGCGAGCCGACGGCGGAAGCCGCGGAATAACCACGCGTTCGGCGGAGCGGACAGGGTCCGCTCCGCGTTCCACAGATTTCAACGACAGGTGGGGATTGGCGGTCCCCGGTCGAGGAGAAGACGATGAACCAAGAAGTGATGAATCTTTTCAGCCCGACGACTCCGGCTCAGGTGTTCGACCAGATCCGGATTTCGATCGCGTCGCCGGAGAAGATTTTGTCATGGTCGTACGGCGAGATCAAAAAGCCGGAGACGATCAACTACCGGACCTTCAAGCCCGAGCGCGACGGCCTGTTCTGCGCGCGCATCTTCGGGCCGATCAAGGACTATGAGTGCTTGTGCGGCAAGTACAAGCGCATGAAGTACAAGGGCATCATCTGCGAGAAATGCTCGGTTGAGGTGACGCTCAGCCGCGTGCGGCGCGAGCGCATGGGCCACATCGAGCTCGCGGCGCCGGTGGCGCACATCTGGTTCCTGAAGTCGCTGCCGAGCCGCATCGGCCTGCTGCTCGACATGACGCTCAAGGACCTCGAGCGCATCCTGTACTTCGAATATTACGTCGTGCTTGAGCCGGGTCTCACTCCGCTCAAGGACCGCCAACTGCTGTCCGAGGAAGAATACCTCAAGGCGCAAGACGAGTACGGTGCCGACAGTTTCACCGCTGCGATCGGCGCTGAGGCGATCCGCGAGATGCTCAAGGGCATCGATCTCGATAAGATGCAGTCGGAGCTTCGCGTCGAGCTGACCGAGACCGACAGCGACATCAAGAAGAAGAAGTATGCCAAGCGGCTCAAGCTGATCGAGGCGTTCCTCGCGTCAGGCAACAAGCCGGAATGGATGATCCTCACGGTCGTGCCGGTGATCCCGCCCGATCTGCGTCCGCTGGTGCCGCTCGACGGCGGCCGCTTCGCGACCTCGGACCTCAACGATCTCTATCGCCGCGTCATCAACCGCAACAACCGTCTGAAGCGGCTGATCGAGTTGCGCGCGCCGGACATCATCATCCGCAACGAGAAGCGCATGCTTCAGGAAGCGGTCGATGCGTTGTTCGACAACGGCCGCCGCGGCCGCGTCATCACCGGCGCTAACAAGCGTCCGCTGAAGTCGCTCGCCGACATGCTCAAGGGCAAGCAGGGGCGCTTCCGTCAGAACCTGCTCGGCAAGCGCGTCGACTATTCCGGCCGCTCCGTGATCGTGGTCGGCCCGGAGCTCAAGCTGCATCAGTGCGGCCTGCCGAAGAAGATGGCGCTCGAGCTGTTCAAGCCGTTCATCTATTCGCGGCTTGACGCCAAGGGCCTGTCGA
Organism: Pseudolabrys sp.; assembly: GCA_029980465.1. Taxonomy (GTDB): domain Bacteria; phylum Pseudomonadota; class Alphaproteobacteria; order Rhizobiales; family Xanthobacteraceae; genus Pseudolabrys. Next base: position 135,316 of record JARYIJ010000001.1, on the reverse strand, counting down.
CGACGGTCAAGCAGGCGAAGAAGCTGGTGGAGAAGGAGAAGCCGGAGGTTTGGGACATCCTCGATGAGGTGATCCGCGAGCATCCGGTGCTGCTCAACCGCGCGCCGACGCTGCATCGTCTCGGCATTCAGGCCTTCGAGCCGACGTTGATCGAGGGTAAGGCGATCCAGCTCCATCCGCTGGTTTGCGCGGCCTTCAATGCCGACTTCGACGGCGACCAGATGGCCGTGCACGTTCCGCTGTCGCTCGAGGCGCAGCTCGAAGCGCGCGTGCTCATGATGTCGACCAACAACATCCTGCACCCCGCGAACGGTCAGCCGATCATCGTGCCGTCGCAGGACATCGTGCTCGGCCTCTATTACCTGTCGATCATGGCCGAGGGTCAGGCCGGGCAGGGCAAGGCTTTCGCCGACATGGCGGAGATCGATCACGCTTTGCACCAGAAGGCGATCAATCTCCACACCAAGATCCGTTACCGGTGGGAAGGCGTCGACGAGAACGGCAAGACGTTCCGCAAGTGGTACGACACCACGCCGGGCCGCGTCGTGCTCGGCGCGGTGCTGCCGAAGAATCCGAAGACGCCATTCGACGTCGTCAACAAGCTGATGACGAAGCGCGAAATCTCCGGGATGATCGACACGGTCTATCGCCACTGCGGTCAGAAGGAGACGGTGATCTTCTGCGACCGCATCATGGCGCTCGGCTTCTATCACGCGTTCAAGGCCGGCATCTCGTTCGGCAAGGACGACATGGTGGTGCCGGGCTCGAAGTGGTCGATCGTCGACAAGACGCGCGAGCTCGCCAAGGAGTTCGAGCAGCAATACAACGACGGCCTGATCACCCAGGGCGAGAAGTACAACAAGGTGGTCGACGCCTGGTCGAAGGCGACCGACAAGATCGCCGAGGAGATGATGAAGGAAATCTCCGCGGTAAAGAAGCTCGACGACGGCCGCGAAGGTCAGGTCAACTCGATCTACATGATGGCGCACTCCGGCGCGCGCGGCTCGCCCGCGCAGATGCGTCAGCTCGCCGGCATGCGCGGCCTGATGGCGAAGCCGGACGGTTCGATCATCGAGAGCCCGATCATCTCGAACTTCAAGGAAGGTCTGTCGGTGATGGAGTACTTCAACTCCACCCACGGCGCCCGCAAGGGCCTGGCCGACACCGCGTTGAAGACCGCGAACTCGGGCTATCTGACGCGCCGCCTGGTCGACGTCGCACAGGATTGCATCATCACGATCCCGGACTGCGGCACCAAGTCGGGTATCAAGGTGCGCGCCATCATCGACGCGGGCACCGTGGTCGCCTCGCTTGCCACCCGCATCCTCGGCCGCACCACGGCCGAAGACGTCAAGGACCCGGCGAGCAACAAGACGATCATCAAGCGCGGCACGCTCTTGGGCGAGCCGGAGGTCGACGTCATCACCCAGGCGGGCGTGCAGGAAGTGCGTATCCGTTCAGTGCTGACCTGCGAGTCGCCGGCCGGCGTCTGCGGGGCCTGCTATGGCCGCGACCTGGCGCGCGGTACGCCGGTCAACATGGGCGAGGCGGTCGGCGTCATTGCTGCACAGTCGATCGGCGAGCCGGGCACCCAGCTCACGATGCGCACGTTCCACATCGGCGGCGCGGCGCAGATTTCAGAGCAGTCATTCATCGAGTCGAACTTCGACGGCAAGATCAAGTTCAAGGGCAAGAACATCGCCACCAACTCGGATGGCGAGACGGTCGCGATGGTGCGCAACATGGTGGTGTCGGTGCTCGATCCCGACGGCACCGAGCGCGCGCATCACCGCATCCCGTACGGCGCCCGCCTCAAGGTGAAGGACGACGAGAAGATCAAGCGTGGCCAGCGCATCGCGGAGTGGGATCCGTACACGCGTCCGATCCTGACCGAGGTCGAAGGCACGATCGAGTTCGAGGACCTGATCGACGGCGTGTCAATGTCGGAAGCGCTCGACGAGTCGACCGGCATCGCCAAGCGCGTCGTCGTCGACTGGCGCACCGGCTCGTCGCGCAACCAGCAGGACCTGCGTCCGTCGATCGTCGTGAAGGGCAAAGACGGCAAGCTCCTCAAGCTCGCGCGCGGCGGTGACGCCCGCTACGTGCTGTCGGTCGACGCCATCATCTCGGTCGATCCGGGAGCGAAGGTGAAGGCCGGCGACGTGATCGCGCGTATCTCGACCGAAGGCGCCAAGACGCGTGACATCACCGGCGGTCTGCCGCGGGTCGCGGAGCTGTTTGAGGCGCGGCGTCCGAAGGAATCGGCAGTCATCGCCGAGATCGGCGGCACCGTGCGGTTTGGCAAGGACTACAAGAACAAGCGCCGCGTCACGATCGAGCCGTCGAACAAGAACGACGAGGCGAAGGAGTACCTGATCCCGAAGGGCAAGCACATCCACCTGCAGGATGGCGACGTCATCGAGAAGGGCGACTACATCGTCGACGGCAATCCGGCGCCGCACGACATCCTGGCGATCAAGGGTGTGGAGGAGCTTGCGGCCTACCTCGTCAACGAGATCCAGGAGGTCTACCGGCTCCAGGGCGTGGCGATCAACGACAAGCACATCGAGGTGATCGTTCGCCAGATGCTGCAGAAGGTCGAGATCGACGACGCCGGCGAGACCGAGCTCCTGCAGGGCGAGCAGATCGACAAGACCGAGCTCGACGAAGTCAATGCGCGTGCCGAAGCGGAGGGCAAGAAGCCGGCGACCGGTCACCCGGTGCTGCTCGGCATCACCAAGGCCTCGCTGCAGACCCGCTCATTCATCTCGGCGGCGTCGTTCCAGGAGACCACGCGCGTCCTTACCGAAGCCGCCGTCAACGGCAAGGTGGATACGCTGCAGGGCCTCAAGGAGAACGTCATCGTCGGCCGCCTGATCCCGGCGGGGACCGGCGCCATGATGAACGAACTGCGCGAGGTCGCTGGCAAGCGCGATACGATGATCCTCGAGGAGCGCGAGAAGGACGCCGCCAAGGTTGCTGCGCAGCAACAACCGGCTCCGGCCGAAGTCCCGGCCTTGCCGCCCGCCGAGTAGTCGCACGCTTCAAACCAACGAATGAAAAGGCCGCGCCGCGAGCGCGGCCTTTTTTTGTTTGCGTGACGTCTGAAGCGAATGCGGAAAGCGGCGGCGGAGCAGGATGACAAACGATCCGGAACCCGTCTAATTTCTGCACGACACAGGAGGACGGTTTCATGGGCCCTCGTCCGTTCTGGCGAATCTTCCTGACCCGAGCACTGGTTGTCTGCCTGCTTGGAGCAGTGTTCGGAGCCTTCAGCGAAGCCCTTGCCAGGCCCGTCGTCATCGTGGCGATCGGCGCGGACAACGTCCATGGAAGGGGCATCGGCCATCGACGGGCCGGCGGGGTGCCTGTCAGTCAAGCGTTCCCGGCGCAACTTCAGGCGCTTCTGCGCGCGCGGGGAATCGATGCGGACGTCATCAATGCCGGCGTCGGCGGCGATACAAGCGCGGGAATGCTGGCTCGTATCGACTCGGACGTGCCGGATGGGACGCAGATCGTGATTCTGGATCGCGCCAACGGGAACGACAGGAAAGCCGGGCTCAAGGGGCGCCAAGACTCTTATATCAGGGAAATAAAGGCCCATCTGCGCGCCCGTCATATCGCGCTCATCATCCTGCCGCCGTGGCAGGCCATTCCCGGTGCGCTCGCCAACCGCGCGTCGGATGGGCATCATTTCACCGCCAGTGGCCACGCTGCCATCGCGCGCTACCTGCTGCCGAAAGTCATGTCCCGGCTGGGTCGACAAAGCTCGCAGCCGGATTGAGGACGCGAGCAACCGGCTCCGGCCGAAGTCCCGGCGCTGCCGCCCGCCGGGTAAGCGGGCGCAGCTAAAATGGCTCAGAAGGGCCGTCCTCCGGGGCGGCCCTTCGTCTTTCGGCGAAGCGGCAAAAGCCTCGATTTTCCGGGGTTTTCTACACTTGACTAACCCGATTCCCACGGATAGATACCGTTCACTTTTCGGCAGGCGGTGAGCTTCGCCAATCGGAACGGCCCGCACGATAAGTCTCTGACTTATTTAGAGATTTATGGTCGCAACGCCTCGACGAATGAAGCTCAGACGCTGCCGCTGACAGCCTTTGTCAGTTCTGAAAGTGACGGTCGCGCCGCCTTGCGGCACGCGAGCGTTCGATAGGAAAGAGCGCCCATGCCGCGGATGAGGCATGGCGCGATTTCATTTTGCGCGTGGATAAAGAACCTCGCGTGAACATGCCGGGGCGCAAGCCCGAAACACGATGGGTGCGAGCCCGAACGAAGGTCACGAAGGCGAACGATGCCGACGATCAACCAGTTGATTGCGAACCCGCGCAAGCCGCTCAAGGCGCGTAACACCGCGCCGGCGCTGCAAGGCTCGCCGCAGAAGCGCGGCGTGTGCACCCGCGTCTACACGACGACGCCGAAGAAGCCGAACTCGGCGCTTCGCAAGGTCGCCAAGGTGCGCCTGACCAATGGCTTCGAGGTCATCGGTTACATCCCGGGTGAGGGCCACAATCTCCAGGAACACTCGGTGGTCATGATCCGCGGCGGCCGCGTCAAGGACCTTCCGGGCGTCCGCTATCACATCCTGCGCGGCGTGCTCGACACGCAGGGCGTCAAGAACCGTAAGCAGCGCCGTTCGAAATACGGCGCCAAGCGTCCGAAGTAACCGGAGCGAAGCGACGGTTATCCCGGGCGAGCAAGCGAGGTCCGGGATCGCCTGAGCAAAGGAACGAGATAGAGAACTCAGATGTCCCGTCGCCATTCTGCTGACAAGCGCGAGATTCTGCCGGACCCGAAGTTCGGCAACGTCGTTGTCACCAAGCTGATGAATTCGATCATGTACGCCGGCAAGAAGTCGGTGGCCGAGACGATCGTGTACGGCGCCTTCGACGTCATCGAGGGCAAGACCAAGCAGAACCCGATCAACGTCTTCCAGCAGGCGCTCGACAACGTGATGCCCTCGATCGAGGTGCGCTCGCGGCGCGTCGGCGGCGCCACGTATCAGGTTCCGGTCGAGGTGCGCACGACCCGCCGTCAGGCGCTCGGCATCCGCTGGATCATCGAGGCCGCACGCGGCCGCAACGAAAAGACCATGACGGAGCGGCTCTCGGCGGAGCTGCTCGATGCGTCGAACAACCGGGGAAACGCCGTCAAGAAGCGCGAGGACACCCACAAGATGGCGGAAGCCAACCGCGCCTTCTCGCACTACCGCTGGTAACGGCGCACAACATTCCAGGGATCAGATTTCAAAATGCCCCGCAGTCATAAAATCGAGGACTACCGCAACTTCGGCATCATGGCGCACATCGATGCCGGCAAGACGACGACGACCGAGCGGATCCTCTATTACACGGGCAAGAGCCACAAGATCGGCGAGGTGCACGAAGGCGCCGCGACGATGGACTGGATGGAGCAGGAGCAGGAGCGTGGCATCACGATCACGTCGGCCGCGACCACCGCGTTCTGGAAAGAGAAGCGCCTCAACATCATCGATACGCCCGGCCACGTCGACTTCACCATCGAGGTCGAGCGCTCGCTACGCGTGCTCGATGGCGCGGTCTGCGTTCTGGATTCGAACCAGGGCGTCGAGCCACAGACCGAGACCGTGTGGCGTCAGGGCGACAAGTATCACGTTCCGCGCATCGTCTTCGCCAACAAGATGGATAAGATCGGGGCCGACTTCTACAAATGCCTCGACGACATCAAGACACGCCTCGGCGCCAAGCCGGTGGCCATTCAGTTGCCGATCGGCTCTGAGAACAACTTCAAGGGCCTCGTCGACCTCGTCCGCATGAAGGGCGTCGTTTGGGACGACGAGTCGCTCGGCGCCAAATATCAGGACGTCGACATTCCGGCCGATATGGTCGAGGACGCGAAGAAATATCGCGAAGCCATGATCGAAGCCGCGGTCGAACTCGATGACGACGCCATGACCGCCTACCTCGACGGCAAGGAGCCGGACGAGGCGACCCTGAAAAGGCTGATCCGCAAGGCGGTGCTGACCGCCGCGTTCTTCCCGGTGCTGTGCGGCTCCGCCTTCAAGAACAAAGGCGTGCAGCCGCTGCTCGACGCGGTGGTCGATTATCTGCCGTCGCCGCTCGACGTGCCGGCCATCAAGGGCATCAACCCGGACAACGGCGAAGAGATCGTGCGCAAGGCGGACGACTCCGAGCCGATGGCGCTGCTGGCGTTCAAGATCATGGACGACCCCTTCGTCGGCACCATCACCTTCTGCCGTATTTATTCGGGCGTCCTGTCGAGCGGCTCCGGCGTCATCAATTCGACCAAGGAGCGCAAGGAGCGGATCGGCCGCATGCTGCTGATGCATGCGAACAACCGCGAGGACATCAAGGAAGCCTACGCCGGGGACATCGTCGCCTTGGCCGGCCTGAAAGAGACGCGCACCGGCGACACGTTGTGCGATCCGAGCAAGCCGGTGATTCTCGAGAAGATGGAATTCCCGGATCCGGTCATCGAGATCGCGATCGAGCCGAAGTCGAAGGCCGACCAGGAGAAGCTCGGCGTCGCGCTGGCCAAGCTTGCCGCGGAAGATCCGTCGTTCCGCGTCTCGACCGACCAGGAGAGCGGCCAGACCATCCTCAAGGGAATGGGCGAGTTGCACCTCGACATCAAGGTCGACATCCTCAAGCGCACCTACAAAGTCGATGCCAACATCGGCGCGCCGCAGGTGGCGTTCCGCGAGAAGCTCACGCAGCGCGTCGAGCATGACTACACGCACAAGAAGCAGACCGGCGGTTCGGGCCAGTTCGCCGCGATCAAGATCATCGCCGAGCCGGCCGAGCCGGGTACGCCGTTCACCTTCGAAAACGAGATCGTCGGCGGCGCGGTGCCGAAGGAATACATCCCGGGCGTCGAGAAGGGCCTCGAGTCCGTGATCAATTCCGGTCCGCTGGCCGGCTTCCCTGTGGTGGACCTGAAGGTCACCCTGATCGACGGCAAGTATCATGACGTCGACTCGTCGGCGCTCGCCTTCGAAATCTGCGCCCGGCAGTGTCTGCGGGAAGCGATGCAGAAGGGCCGTCCGGTTCTCCTCGAGCCGATCATGAAGGTCGAGGTGGTGACGCCGGAAGACTACACCGGCTCGGTCATCGGCGATCTGAACTCCCGCCGGGGCCAGATCCAGGGCCAGGACATGCGCGGCAACGCCAACGTGATCAACGCGATGGTGCCGCTGATGAACATGTTCGGTTACGTCAACAACCTGCGCTCCATGTCTCAGGGGCGTGCGACATTCACGATGCAATTCGACCATTACGCCGAGCTGCCGGCGAACGTCTCTGCCGAAGTGCAGAAGAAGTTCGCGTAAGCGGCGGGATAACAGAGGTTCTGAACGGAGAGTCCGATGGCAAAAGAGAAATTCAACCGTACCAAGCCGCACTGCAATATCGGCACGATCGGTCACGTCGACCACGGCAAGACGTCGCTGACGGCGGCGATCACCAAGGTCCTGTCGGAGACCGGCGGCGCGACGTTCACCGCCTACGACCAGATCGACAAGGCGCCGGAAGAGAAGGCGCGCGGCATCACCATCTCGACCGCTCACGTCGAGTACGAGACCGCGAAGCGCCACTATGCGCACGTCGATTGCCCCGGCCACGCCGACTACGTGAAGAACATGATCACCGGCGCCGCGCAGATGGACGGCGCGATCCTCGTCGTGTCGGCCGCTGACGGCCCGATGCCGCAGACCCGCGAGCACATCCTGCTCGCCCGCCAGGTCGGCGTGCCGGCGATCGTCGTGTTCATGAACAAGTGCGACATGGTCGACGATCCCGAGCTGCTCGAGCTCGTCGAGCTCGAGGTTCGTGAGCTCCTGTCGAAGTACAACTTCCCGGGCGACAAGATCCCGATCATCAAGGGCTCGGCCCTGATGGCGCTGGAAGGCAAGGAGCCGAAGCTCGGCCACGATGCCATCCTCGAGCTAATGCGCGCCGTTGACGAATACATCCCGCAGCCGGAGCGTCCGAAGGACCAGCCGTTCCTGATGCCGGTCGAAGACGTGTTCTCGATCTCGGGCCGCGGCACCGTCTGCACCGGCCGCGTCGAGCGCGGCGTCATCAAGGTGGGCGAGGAAGTCGAGATCGTCGGCATCCGCCCGACCCAGAAGACCACCGTCACCGGCGTCGAGATGTTCCGCAAGCTGCTCGACCAGGGCGAGGCGGGCGACAACATCGGCGCGCTGCTGCGCGGCACCAAGCGCGAGGAAGTCGAGCGCGGTCAGGTGCTCTGCAAGCCGGGCACCGTGAAGCCGCACACCAAGTTCAAGGCCGAGGCCTACATCCTCACCAAGGAAGAGGGTGGCCGCCACACGCCGTTCTTCACGAACTATCGTCCGCAGTTCTACTTCCGCACCACCGACGTGACCGGCATCGTGCATCTGCCGCAGGGCACCGAGATGGTCATGCCGGGCGACAACGTCGCGATGGAAGTGCATCTGATTGTGCCGATCGCGATGGAAGAGAAACTGCGCTTCGCGATCCGTGAGGGCGGCCGTACCGTCGGCGCCGGCGTCGTCGCGTCGATCATCGAGTAACGAACCATACCGTGGCCGGGCGCGAGCCCGGCCACGAGCATCTCAATTGGGTGAATTCACGTCGTCGCGTCGGGCTTCGCGCCGGACCAGGCGGTCGAGAGAAAAAAGATGAACGGCCAGAATATCCGCATTCGGCTCAAGGCGTTCGACCATCGCGTTCTTGATGCTTCGACCCGCGAGATCGTGAACACGGCCAAGCGCACCGGCGCTCAGGTTCGTGGTCCGATTCCGCTGCCGACCCGCATCGAGAAGTTCACGGTCAACCGTTCGCCGCACGTCGACAAGAAGAGCCGCGAGCAATTCGAGATGCGCACTCACAAGCGCCTGTTGGACATCGTCGATCCGACGCCGCAGACCGTCGACGCTTTGATGAAGCTCGATCTCGCCGCCGGCGTCGACGTCGAGATCAAGCTCTAGGAGCGGAAAGATCATGCGTTCCGGAGTTATCGCGCAGAAGGTCGGAATGACCCGGGTGTTCACCGACGCCGGCGAGCACGTGCCGGTCACGGTGCTGCGTCTCGCGCAGTGCCAGGTGCTGCGTCACCGCACCAAGGACAAGGACGGCTACGTCGCCCTGCAGCTCGGCTCGGGTCCGCGCCGCGCCGGCAATATGAGCAAGGCCGACCGCGGCTCGTTCGCCAAGATCAACATCGAGCCGAAGCGCAAGGTCGCGGAATTCCGCGTCAGCGACGATGCGCTGATCCCGGTCGGCGCCGAGATCACCGCCGATCATTTTGTCGTCGGCCAGTTCGTCGACGTCACCGGCACCTCGATCGGTAAGGGCTTCGCCGGCGGCATGAAGCGCTGGAATTTCGGCGGTCTTCGCGCCTCGCACGGCGTGTCGATCTCGCACCGCTCGATCGGCGGCACCGGCGGCCGTCAGGATCCGGGCAAGACCTTCAAGGGCAAGAAGATGCCGGGCCACCTCGGCGTCGACCGCGTCACCACGCTCAACCTCAAGGTCGTGCAGACCGACGTCGAGCGCGGCCTGGTGCTGGTCGAAGGCGCGGTGCCGGGCTCGAAGAACGGCTGGATCCTGGTGCGCGACGCCATCAAGAAGGCGTTGCCGAAGGATGCGCCGAAGCCGGGCAAATTCCGCGTGACGGAAGAGGCCACGGCTGCGGCACCGGCCGCGCCCACCGAAACGCAGGCGGGGGCCTAATCATGGAACTGAAGATCACCACCCTCGAGGGTAAAGAGTCGGGCACGGCGACGCTGTCGAAGGATATCTTCGGCCTCGAGCCGCGCGTCGACCTGATCCAGCGCTGCATCAACTGGCAGCTCGCGCGCCGTCAGCGCGGCACGCACAAGACCAAGATGCGGGGCGAGATCAACCGCACCACGAAGAAGATGTATCGCCAGAAGGGCACCGGCGGCGCCCGTCACGGCGCGCAGAGCGCGCCGCAGTTCCGCGGCGGCGGCAAGGCGTTCGGTCCGGTCGTGCGCAGCCATGCGTCCGACCTGCCCAAGAAGGTTCGCGCGCTGGCGCTGCGTCACGCCCTGTCGTCGAAGGCCAAGGACGGCACGTTGATCGTGCTCGACAAGGCGAGCGTCAAGGACGCCAAGACCAAGGCGTTGCGCGCCCAGTTCGGCAAGCTCGGTTTCGACAACGCGTTGATCGTTGACGGCGCCGAGGTCGAGGCCGGTTTCGCCACGGCCGCGCGTAACATTCCGAATATCGACGTGCTGCCGGTGCAGGGCATCAATGTCTACGACATCCTGCGCCGCCGCACGCTGGTTCTGACCAAGGCCGCACTCGATGCGCTGGAGGCGCGTTTCAAATGAGCACCAGCGATCCGCGCCACTATGACGTCATTCTCGCCCCGGTGATCACCGAAAAGGCAACGATCGCGTCGGAGCAGAACAAGGTGACCTTCAAGGTCGCCGCCACCGCCACCAAGCCGCAGATCAAGGACGCGGTCGAGAAGCTGTTCGACGTCAAGGTCAAGAGCGTCAACACGCTGGTGCGCGAAGGCAAGAAGAAGATGTTCAAGGGCCGTCCCGGGCAACGCTCGGACAGCAAGCGTGCGATCGTGACCCTCGAAGAGGGCCACAAGATCGACGTGACGACGGGTCTGTAAGGAGCGGGGAATGGCACTCAAAACCTACAACCCGACGACGCCGAGCCAGCGCCATCTGATCTCGATCGATCGCTCCGCGCTCTATAAGGGCGCGCCGGTCAAGACGCTGACCGAAGGCAAGAGCTCGACTGGGGGTCGCAACAACACCGGCCGCATCACGTCGCGGTTCCGCGGCGGTGGTCACAAGCGCGCCTATCGCGTCATCGACTTCCGCCGCACCAAGCAGGACGTGCCGGCGACTGTCGAGCGTCTCGAGTACGATCCGAACCGTACGGGCTTCATCGCGCTCATCAAGTACGCCGACGGCGAACTCGCCTACATCCTGGCGCCGCAGCGCCTGGGCGTCGGCGACACCGTGATTTCGTCGGAGCATGCCGACGTAAAGCCGGGCAACGCGATGCCGCTCGCCAACATTCCGGTCGGCACCATCGTCCACAACGTCGAGCTCAAGATCGGAAAGGGCGGCCAGATCGCGCGCTCGGCCGGCAGCTACGTCCAGATCGTCGGCCGCGACGGCGACTACGTCATCCTGCGCCTGAACTCGTCGGAACAGCGCCTGGTCAACGGCCGCTGCATGGCGACGATTGGCGCGGTGTCGAACCCCGACAACATGAACGTGACGATCGGCAAGGCCGGCCGTCAGCGTTGGCGGGGCCGCATGCCGCATAACCGCGGCATCGTTATGAACCCGGTCGACCACCCGCACGGCGGCCGCACCAAGGGCGGCAAGCACTGGACCACGCCGTGGGGCCAGCCGACCAAGGGCATGAAGACTCGCAATAACAAGCGCACCAAACGCTTCATCATTGCGAGCCGCCACGACCGCAAGAAGAAGCAGCAGTAGGACGAGAGAGATGGCACGTTCGGTTTGGAAAGGCCCGTTTGTCGACGGCTATCTGCTGAAAAAGGCGGAAGCCGCCCGCGCGTCGGGCCGTCATGAAGTGATCAAGATCTGGAGCCGGCGCTCGACCATTCTGCCGCAGTTCGTCGGCCTGAATTTCGGCGTCTACAACGGCCAGAAGCACATCCCGGTGATGGTCACCGAGGAGATGGTCGGCCACAAGTTCGGCGAGTTCGCGCCCGGCCGCATGTTCTATGGCCACTCGTCGGACCGCAAAGCCAAGCGCACCGGCGGAGCGGCGGCTCCGGCTGCCGCGCCGGCGGCGGCGAGCTAACTTAAAGAGTACGGATCATGAGCAAGACCGCACGCGCGCGCATCCTGGCTGAGAACGAGGCAAAGGCCGTGAGCCGGATGCTTCGCATCTCGCCGCAGAAGCTCAATCTCGTCGCGCAACTCATCCGCGGCAAGAAGGCGTCGAGCGCGCTCGCCGACCTCGAATTTTCGCGCAAGCGAATCGCGCGCGACGTGCGCAAGTGCCTCGAATCCGCGATCGCCAACGCCGAGAACAATCATGATCTCGACGTTGACGATCTGGTCGTCGCCGAGGCGAGCGTCGGCAAGGCGCTCGTGATCAAGCGTTTCGCCGCCCGCGGCCGTGGCCGCGTCGGACGCATTCTCAAGCCGTTCTCGAACCTCACCATCGTGGTGCGTGAGGTCGAAGCTCAGGCGGAAGCCTGAGGCAGGAGAGGTTTATGGGTCAGAAAGTCAATCCGATCGGGCTGCGCGTCGGCATCAACCGCACCTGGGACTCGCGGTGGTACTCCGGCAAGAGTGAGTACGGCTCGCTGCTGCATGAGGATATCAAGATCCGCGAGGCTCTGATGAAGGAGCTCAAGCAGGCGGCGGTGTCGAAGATCATCATCGAGCGTCCGCACAAGAAGTGCCGCGTCACCATCCACTCGGCGCGTCCGGGCGTGGTGATCGGCAAGAAGGGCGCCGACATCGAGAAGCTGCGCAAGACCGTCGCCAAGATGACCAACAGCGATGTCGTCATCAACATCGTCGAAATCCGCAAGCCGGAGCTCGACGCGCAACTGGTCGCCGAATCGATCGCGCAGCAGCTCGAGCGCCGCGTCGCGTTCCGCCGCGCCATGAAGCGCGCCGTTCAGTCGGCGATGCGTCTCGGCGCCGAGGGCATCCGCATCAACTGCTCGGGCCGCCTCGGCGGCGCCGAGATCGCGCGAATGGAGTGGTACCGTGAAGGCCGCGTGCCGCTGCACACCTTGCGCGCCGACGTCGACTACGGCGTCGCCACCGCGTTCACCACCTACGGCACCTGCGGCGTGAAGGTCTGGATCTTCAAGGGCGAGATCCTCGAGCACGACCCGATGGCGCAGGACAAGAAGCTCGCCGAGGGCGATGCCGGCCGTCCGCGCCGCGAAGCCGCGAACGCCTGAGAGATCGAGAGTTAAGTCATGCTGCAACCTAAGCGCACCAAGTTCCGCAAGGCCTTCAAGGGCCGCATCCACGGCACCGCCACCTCCGGCGTGACCCTGGCGTTCGGCGAGTACGGCCTCAAGGCGCTCGAGCCGGAGCGCGTCACCGCGCGCCAGATCGAGGCGGCGCGCCGTGCGCTGACCCGTTTCATGAAGCGCGCCGGCCGCGTCTGGATCCGCGTGTTCCCGGACGTTCCGGTGTCGAAGAAGCCGATCGAGGTGCGCATGGGCAAAGGCAAGGGCACACCCGAGCTTTGGGTCGTGCGCGTCAAGCCCGGCCGCATCCTGTTCGAAGTCGACGGCATCCCGCAGGCGGTCGCCCGCGAGGCGCTGACGCTCGCGGCCGCCAAGCTGCCGGTCAAAACCCGTTTCGTCGCACGCATCGCCGAGTAAGAGCCATGAAGGTAGCCGATATCCGAGCGATGACGCTCGATCAGATGGACGACGAAGTCCTCAAGCTGAAGAAGGAGCGCTTCAACCTGCGCTTCCAGCGCGCCACCGGCCAGCTCGAGAACACCTCGCGCGTGCGCCAGGTGCGCCGCGACATCGCGCGTCTCAAGACCGTCGCGGCGCAGAAGCGCGCCGGCGCCGAGCCGAAAGGTGCGGCAAAAACCGAAACGAATCCCGCTGCGAAGAAGCGCGCGGCGAAGAAGAAGGATTAAGGGGTAACGTATGCCGAAGCGTACACTCCAGGGCGTCGTGGTCAGCGACAAGCAGAACAAGACGGTCGTCGTTCGCGTCGACCGTCAGCTCACGCATCCGCAGATGAAGAAAACCATTCGCCGCTCGAAGAACTATCACGCGCACGACGAGAAGAACGAGTTCTCGGTCGGCGATCTGGTGTGGATCGAGGAGCGCAAGCCGATTTCGCGGCTCAAGCGCTGGGAAGTGATCCGCGGCGAGAAGAAGGTGGCCGCGCAGTAAGGCCTGCGCAACAACGAGAATAAGACGAGTACTGCACCATGATTCAGATGCAAACCAACCTCGATGTGGCGGACAATTCCGGCGCACGCCGCGTCATGTGCATCAAGGTGCTGGGCGGCTCCAAGCGCAAATACGCCACCATCGGCGACGTCATCGTCGTTTCGGTGAAAGAGGCGATCCCGCGCGGCCGCGTCAAGAAGGGCGACGTGATGCGCGCCGTCGTCGTGCGCATCTCCAAGGACATCAAGCGCCCGGACGGCTCGGTGATCCGCTTCGACCGCAACGCGGCCGTTCTGATCACCGCCCAGCAGGAGCCGGTCGGCACCCGTATCTTCGGGCCGGTGCCGCGCGAGCTGCGCGCCAAGAACCACATGAAGATCATCTCGCTCGCCCCGGAGGTGCTGTAATGGCCGCGAAGATTCGCAAGGGCGACAAGGTCGTCGTGTTGAGCGGCCGCGACAAGGGCCGCACCGGTGAGGTGCTCGACGTGCGCCCGGCTGCCGGCCGCGCCGTCGTGCGCGGCGTCAATCTGGTCAAGCGCCACCAGCGTCAGACCGCCCAGCAGGAGGGCGGCATCATTTCGAAGGAAGGGGCGGTGCACCTGTCCAATCTGGCGATCGCCGATCCGAAGGACGGCAAGCCGACGCGCGTGGGGTTCAAGTTCGTGGGCGAGGGTGACGCGCGGCGCAAGGTCCGCGTCGCCAAACGCTCGGGAGTCGAGATCGATGGCTGAAACTGAACAGACCGCCAAGGCGAAGGCCGAGGCCAAAGCCGAGAAGAAGGCTGCCGCCGGGAAGGCCGCGGCCGCCAAGGCTGCACCGAAGGAAAAGAAGCCGCGCGAGCGCTCGGATTACGTCGCGCGCCTGAAGACGCGCTATGAGAACGAGATTCGCCCGCAGCTCACCAAGGAGCGCGGTTACACCAATCCGTTCCAGGTGCCGAAGATCACCAAGGTCGTGCTCAACATGGGCATCGGCGAGGCCGTGGCCGACCGCAAGAAGGCCGATACCGCCGCCTCGGACCTGTCGGCGATCGCCGGTCAGAAAGCCGTGATCACCCGCTCCCGCAAGTCGATCGCGACCTACAAGCTGCGCGACGGCCAGGCGATCGGCTGCAAGGTCACCCTGCGCAAGTCGAAGATGTATGACTTCCTCGACCGCTTGGTGAACATCGCGCTGCCGCGCGTGCGCGATTTCCGCGGCCTCAATCCGAAGAGCTTCGACGGCCGCGGCAATTACTCGCTCGGCATCAAGGAACACATCATTTTCCCCGAGATCGACTTCGACAAGGTCACCGATGTCTGGGGGCTCGATATCACCGTTTGCACCACGGCGCGCACCGACGACGAGGCGCGCGCGCTGCTCGGCGCATTCAATTTTCCGTTCCGGCAGTGAGGGCTGTTCCCTCAAACGCGGGACCAAGGAGCGACTAGATGGCGAAGAAGAGTTCAGTCGAGAAGAATAACCGGCGGCGCAAGATGGCGAAGCAGTTTGCCAATCGCCGGGCGAAGCTCAAGGCTGTGATTCAGGACAAGAAGGCTCCGATCGAGGAGCGGTTTGCGGCGACTCTCAAGCTCGCCACCATGCCGCGCAACTCGTCGTCGACCCGGATCCGCAACCGTTGCGAGATCACCGGCCGCCCGCGCGCCTTTTACCGCAAGCACAAGATGAGCCGAATTGCCCTTCGCGAGCTCGGTAACAAGGGCCTCATTCCGGGCCTGGTGAAGTCGAGCTGGTAAGGAGGGCCCCATGTCCGTGAACGATCCGATCGGCGACATGATCGCCCGCATCCGTAACGCCCAGCTGCGGAGCAAGTCGAAGGTTTCGATGCCGGCCTCGAAGCAGCGCGAGCGGGTGCTCGAGGTGCTGAAGTCCGAGGGCTATATCCGCGGCTTCGCCAGTGTCGAGCACGCTTCGGGCCGCAACGAGCTCGAGATCGAGCTCAAGTATTTCGACGGCACGCCGGTGATCCGCGAGATTGCCCGTGTATCGAAGCCGGGCCGCCGCGTTTACGCGTCGGTCAAGAACCTGCCGCGCGTCAACAACGGCCTCGGTGTTGCGATCGTCTCCACGCCGAAGGGCGTGATGGCCGATCACGCAGCCCGGGACGCCAATGTCGGCGGCGAAATCATCTGCACGGTGTTCTGATGTCACGTATCGGAAAAAAGGCGGTTCCGGTTCCGGCCGGCGTTACCGCCAACGTCGAGGGGCAGACCGTCAAGGTGAAGGGCGCCAAGGGTGCTCTGCAGCTTGTCGTGCCCGACGACGTTACGGTGAAGATGGAGAAGAACGGCATCAAGCTCGATCCGCGCAACGAGACCAAGAAGGCGCGCTCGATGTGGGGCACCTCTCGCACGCTGGTCGCCAATCTCATGACCGGTGTGACCAAGGGGTTCGAGGAGCGCCTCGAGATCAACGGTGTCGGTTATCGTGCGGCGGTTCAGGGCAAGCAGCTCAATCTGCAGCTCGGCTTCTCGCACGACGTCAACTATCCGATTCCGCAGGGCATCACGATCGCGACGCCCAAGCCGACCGAGATCGTCGTCAGCGGTATCGACAAGCAGCAGGTCGGCCAGGTGGCGGCGGAAATCCGCGGCTACCGTCCGCCGGAGCCCTACAAGGGCAAGGGCGTGAAATATGTCGGCGAGTATATCTTCCGCAAGGAAGGCAAGAAGAAGTAACGGAGCGGCGTCATGTCGAAACTGACTGATCGAACTGCGCGGCGGAAAGCGACCGTGCGCCGCAAGGTGAAGGCCGCGGCCGGTGGCCGTCTGCGCCTGTCGGTGTTCCGTTCGTCGAAGCACATCTACGTGCAGCTCATCGATGACGTGAAGGGTGCGACCGTCGCGTCGGCGTCGTCGATGGAGAAGGACATGTGCGGCAAGACCGGCGCCAACATCGAGGCGGCCAAGACGGTCGGCAAGATGATCGCCGAGCGTGCCAAGCAAAAGGGCATCAAGGACGTCGTGTTCGACCGCGGCGGCTATCTCTATCACGGCCGCGTCAAGGCGCTGGCCGACGCTGCCCGCGAGGGCGGTCTCAACTTCTGAACGGGAAAACGATGGCACGGGAACCCAGGCGAGATCGAGAGCGGCGCGAGGAGCGCGAGCCGAGCGAGTTCATCGACAAGTTGGTCCACATCAATCGCGTGGCCAAGGTGGTCAAAGGCGGCCGGCGCTTCGCTTTTGCGGCGCTCGTTGTCGTCGGCGACCAGAAGGGCCGCGCCGGCTTCGGCCACGGCAAGGCGCGTGAGGTGCCGGAAGCGATCCGCAAGGCGACCGATGCAGCAAAGCGCTCGCTGACGCGCGTGCCGCTGCGCGAGGGCCGCACGCTCCACCACGACGTGCTCGGCCGTCACGGCGCCGGCAAGGTGTTCCTGCGCGCGGCTCCGGCCGGTACCGGCGTGATCGCCGGCGGCCCGATGCGCGCCGTGTTCGAGACACTCGGCCTCCAGGACGTGGTGGCGAAGTCGCTCGGCTCGTCGAATCCGTACAATGTGGTGCGTGCGACCTTCAATGCGCTCAAGCATCAGGACTCGCCGCGCACCGTCGCGTCGCGCCGCAATATCAAGGTGTCGTCGCTGCAGGCGCGCCGCCGCGACGGCGACGCCGAAGCGGTCGCCGAGTAACGGGTGGCGTCATGGCGAAGAACGCGAAAACCATCAAGATCCAGCAGATCGGCAGCCCGCTGCGCCGCGATGGCAAGCAGCGCACGCTGCTGATCGGGCTCGGTCTCAACAAGATCGGCCGTACCCGCGAGCTGGCGGACACGCCCTCAATGCGCGGCATGCTCGACAAGGTCCGGCATCTGGTGCGGGTCGTTGAGGGGTAAGGGATCAGGACGATGAAACTCCACGAGATCGCCGATAATCCGGGCTCGCGTCACAAGCGTACGCGCATCGGCCGCGGCATCGGCTCGGGCAAGGGCAAGACCGGTGGCCGCGGCGGCAAGGGTCAGACCGCGCGCACCGGCTACCGCAACAAGGGCTTCGAAGGCGGCCAGATGCCGCTGCATCGGCGCCTGCCGAAGCGCGGCTTCCGCAACACCGCGTTCCAGCTCGCGCTCAACGAGATCAACCTCGGTTCCGTGCAGAAGGCGATCGACGCCGGCACGCTCAAGACCGACGCGGTGATCGACGTCGACGCCATGGTCAAGGCCGGCCTGATGCGCCGCGCCAAGGGCGGCGTGAAGCTGCTCGGCGGCGGCGAGTTCAAGGCCAAGGCCAGTTTCTCGGTCTGGCGCGCATCGCAGTCGGCGATCGCGGCGGTCGAGAAGGCGGGCGGTTCCGTCGCGGTTCTGGCTCCGGCCAAGGAAGAGGATGCCGAGCCGCGCGGCAAGAACAAGCGCAAGGCCAAGGCAGCTGAGTAAGGCGGCGGCGCAATGACGCTGCCGGCTCGGGCTTCCGTTTGGTCGGCCGGCGCCTAGCTAAAGAGCGGCACAAGCGCGATGCCCGCGGCGCGCGGACATCACCGAGGGGTGGGCGGGAAGCGGAGCGAGCATGGTCTCGGCAGCAGAACAACTGGCAGCCAATCTGAATTTTGGCGCGCTCGCCAAGGCCGACGAGCTCAAGAAGCGGATTTGGTTCACGCTCGGCGCGCTGCTGGTTTACCGGCTCGGCACCTACATTCCGCTGCCCGGCATCGACCCGAACGCCTGGGAACAGATTTTCAATACCCAGGCCGGCGGCATCCTCGGCATGTTCAACATGTTCTCCGGCGGCGGCATCCACCGGATGGCGATCTTTGCCCTGAACATCATGCCGTACATCTCGGCCTCGATCATCGTGCAGTTGATGACGACGGTCGTGCCTTCGCTCGAGGCGCTCAAGAAAGAGGGCGAGCAGGGCCGCAAGATCATGAACCAGTACACGCGGTACATCACCGTGGTGCTGGCGCTGTTTCAGTCCTACGGCATTGCGATCGGGCTTGAGGGAACGGGCAGCGTCGTCTCGAACCCCGGCATATTCTTCCTGCTGTCGACGACCATCACGCTGACCGGCGGCACGATGTTCCTGATGTGGCTCGGCGAGCAGATCACCTCGCGCGGCATCGGCAACGGCATCTCGCTCATCATCATGGCCGGCATCATCGCGCAGATCCCGTCGGCGATCGCGGGTACCCTCGAACTCGGCCGGCAGGGGGCGCTGTCGACCGGTCTCATCCTGGCCGTCATCGTGATGGCGGTCGCCGTGATCGCCTTCATCGTGTTCATGGAGCGCGCGCAGCGCCGCCTGCTGATCCAGTATCCGAAGCGCCAGGTCGGCAACCAGATGTTCGAGGGTCAATCCTCGCACCTGCCGCTCAAGCTCAATACCTCGGGCGTGATTCCGCCGATCTTCGCGTCGTCGCTGCTGCTGCTGCCGACGACGGTGGCGAACTTCAACGCCGGTCACGGCCCGGAATGGCTGACGACCATCACCACGCTGCTCGGCCACGGCCGGCCGCTGTTTCTGGCCCTTTACGTCGCGCTGATCCTGTTCTTCACGTTCTTCTACACGGCGATCGTGTTCAACCCGACCGAGACCGCCGATAACCTGAAGAAACACGGCGGCTTCATTCCGGGCATCCGTCCGGGTGAGCGCACGGCCGAATACATCGACTATGTCCTGTCGCGCATCACGGTGGTCGGCGCGCTGTATCTCGCCGCGGTCTGCCTGATCCCGGAGATCCTCATTTCCTACGCGGCGGTGCCGTTCTATTTTGGCGGCACGTCGCTGCTGATCGTTGTCAGCGTGACGATGGACACGGTGGCGCAGATTCAGGGCTATCTGCTGGCGCACCAGTATGAAGGCTTGATCAAGCGGTCGAGGTTGCGGGGGCGAAATCGATGAGGCTCATTCTGCTCGGCCCGCCGGGGGCGGGGAAGGGCACGCAAGCGCAGCGGCTGGTTCAAAAACACAAGATTGCGCATCTTTCGACGGGCGACATGCTGCGGGCCGCGGTTGCGGCCGGCACGCCGGTCGGACTTCAGGCCAAGGCCTTGATGGAGCGCGGGGCGCTGGTGCCGGACGAGGTGGTGATCGCCATCATCGCCGACCGCATCGGCCAGCCGGACGCCAAGCGTGGTTTCATCCTCGACGGTTTCCCGCGCACGGTGGCGCAGGCCGAGGCGCTGGAGCGCCTGCTGGCGGAGCGCGGCCTCAAGCTCGACGCCGTCATCGAGCTCAAGGTCGACGAGGGCATCCTGATCAAGCGAATCGAGAACCGGGTGGCGCAAATGCTGGCGCGCGGCGAGAAGGTCCGCGCCGACGACAACGCTGGCGTCCTCAAGGGCCGCCTTGAGGCCTACCGGGCCCAGACGGCGCCGCTTTCGGCGCATTACAGGGCCACCGGCGTCCTGCGGACTGTCGACGGCATGGCGTCGGTTGAGAAGGTTTCCGCGGCCATCGACGGCATCCTCGGCGCAGCCCCACAGCGGGCCGCCAGCGGGGCCAAATCGAAGCCGGCCGCCAAAACCGCTGCCAGCCGCCGGGCCGCCGGCCGCAAGGCCCCCCGGGCCCGGACCAAGACCGCCCGCCGTCCGGCCGCCAAGACGACCCCCAAATCCCGCGGTCTGGCCAAGCGCAAGCGCAAAGCCCGCTCCCCGCAAACCGCCAAGACTGTCCGCCGCAAGGCCGGCCGCCGCAAGTTCAGTCAAAAGCGGAGGTTGACGAGGGCGCGATGAATCCCTTAATAAGTCCCGCATTCAAGAGCTTGACACGATACTGCGCCCCCGGAGAGCAGGGGCGGGTGTCGTGTTACGCTTTGCGCTATGCCATTGCGGGCAAAGCAGAATTCGGCGCCGTTCAGCGGCCGCCGGCCAGGTAGCAGGAGAGACTTCCAGTGGCCCGAATTGCAGGCGTCAATATCCCGACCAACAAGCGCGTGGTCATCGCGCTTCAGTACATCCACGGCATTGGGCAGAAAAACGCCCATGACATCATGCAGAAGGCGTCGATCCCGGAAGATCGCCGCGTCTCGCAGCTCACCGACGCCGAGGTGCTGCAGATTCGCGAGATCATCGACCGCGACTACGTCGTCGAGGGCGACCTTCGCCGTGAAGTCGCGATGAACATCAAGCGGTTGATGGACCTCGGCTGCTATCGCGGCCTGCGTCACCGCAAGGGCCTCCCGGTCCGCGGCCAGCGCACCCACACCAATGCGCGGACCCGCAAAGGCCCGGCCAAGGCCATCGCGGGCAAGAAGAAGCCGGCCTAACCGATTTGAACAGGAGCGGCCGGCGCGACTGACGCCGGCGATGTGAGGACCACGAATGGGCAAAGAAGCCACCCGCGTCCGCCGCCGCGAACGCAAGAACATCGCGTCGGGCGTCGCGCACGTGAATGCGTCGTTCAACAACACCATGATCACCATTTCGGACGCCCAGGGCAACACTATTGCCTGGTCGTCGGCGGGGACCATGGGCTTCAAAGGCTCGCGCAAGTCGACGCCGTATGCCGCGCAGGTCGCGGCGGAGGATGCCGCCAAGAAGGCGCAGGAGCATGGCATGCGGACCCTCGAGGTCGAGGTGTCCGGTCCGGGTTCGGGTCGTGAATCGGCGTTGCGGTCGTTGCAGGCCGCCGGCTTCACGATCACGTCGATCCGTGACGTGACCAGCATCCCGCACAACGGATGCCGGCCGCGCAAGCGTCGTCGCGTTTGATTTTTTAGTCGGGCGGGCTCGGCTCGCCGCCGCCGAACAGAACCCACACGGCGGGTGGGATGCGCGGAGCAGGGCCGCGCCACTCAATGGGTGATCAGGTGACAATTCAGAAAAACTGGCAGGAATTGATCAGGCCGAACAAGCTTCAGGTTTCGGCCGGCAACGATGCGTCGCGCATCGCCACTGTCGTCGCCGAGCCGCTCGAGCGCGGTTTCGGCGTGACGCTCGGCAACGCGCTGCGCCGCATTCTGCTGTCGTCGCTCCAGGGCGCGGCGGTGCAGTCGGTTCAGATCGACGGCGTGTTGCACGAGTTCTCGTCGATCCCGGGCGTCCGCGAGGACGTCACCGACATCGTCCTCAATATCAAGGACATCGCCATCAAGATGCAGGGCGAAGGCCCCAAGCGCATGGTGGCGAAGAAGCAGGGCCCCGGCACCGTCACCGCCGGTGACATCCAGACCGTCGGCGACGTGGTCGTGCTCAACCCGGATCTGCCGCTGTGCACGCTCGACGACGGCGCCGAGATCCGCATGGAGTTCACGGTCAATACCGGCAAGGGCTACGTCCCGGCCGAGCGTAACCGTCCCGAGGATGCGCCGATCGGCTTGATCCCGGTCGACAGCCTCTACTCGCCGGTCAGGAAGGTTTCGTACAAGGTCGAGAATACCCGCGAGGGCCAGATCCTCGACTACGACAAGCTGACGATGACCATCGAGACCAACGGCGCGGTGACGCCGGAGGACGCGCTCGCCTACGCCGCGCGCATCCTGCAGGATCAGCTCAACGTGTTCGTCAACTTCGAGGAGCCGCGCAAGGAGCAGGCGCAGGAGTCGATCCCGGACCTCGCCTTCAACCCGGCCTTCCTCAAGAAAGTGGACGAGCTCGAGCTGTCGGTCCGGTCGGCCAACTGCCTGAAGAACGACAACATCGTCTACATCGGCGATCTGGTGCAGAAGTCGGAAGCGGAAATGCTCCGCACCCCGAACTTCGGCCGCAAGTCGCTCAACGAGATCAAGGAAGTGCTGGCGCAGATGGGCCTCCACCTCGGCATGGAAGTGCCGGGCTGGCCGCCGGAGAACATCGAGGAACTGGCCAAGCGTTTCGAGGATCACTACTGAGCTTGTCCCGGGCGCAGCGCAGCGTGAAACGGGGCGCTGCTGAGCCGGAATCGTATGGGCCGTAAAGGCCGAGGGCGAACGCAGGAAGCCCACCTGAGCAACGTCCGACGAACCGTCGCGACACAGAGAAGAGAAAGATACGTCAATGCGTCACGGCAAGGTTCACCGGAAGTTCAACCGCAAGGCGGAGCATCGCAAGGCGATGTTCGCCAATATGTGCGCGGCCCTGATCAAGCACGAGCAGATCAAGACCACGCTGCCGAAGGCCAAGGACCTCCGTCCGGTCGTCGAGAAGCTGGTCACGCTGGCGAAGAAGGGCGGACTTGCGGCTCGCCGTCAGGCCATTTCCGAGATGCGCGATGTCGCCATGGTGCGCAAGCTCTTCGACGTCATCGCGCCGCGCTACAAGGAACGCAAAGGCGGCTACACCCGCATCATGAAGGCGGGATTCCGCTACGGCGACTCGGCGGCGGTTGCGATCATCGAATTCGTCGATCGCGACGAGGAGGCCAAGGGCAAGGACTCCGGGCCGGTTGCGGCGAAGACCGAGACCGCGGGCGCCGCGGCATAATGGCGGATCGCCCCAAAGGCTTGAAAAGGGCGGTGCTCGGCGCCGCCTTTTTTATTGGTGGAGCCGTCTGCGCGCAGGCGGAGGGCGGGCCGGCGCGCGCGCTGCTTGAGGCCGCAGCCGCAGGCAATGTCGCGGCGATCGAAAGCGCGATCGCGGCCGGCGTGAAGGTCGACGTGCGTGACGACGCGGGGCGCACGCCGCTGCTTCTCGCGGCGCATGCCAACAGGATCGACGCCGCGCGTGCCCTGATCGCCGCCGGGGCCGACGTCAACGCCAAGGACAATATCCAGGACAGCCCTTATCTTTATGCCGGTGCGGAAGGGCGCAACGAAATTCTGGAAATGACACTCGCCGCCGGAGCCGATCTCAAGAGCGTCAACCGGTATGGTGGCACGGCGCTCATTCCGGCCGCGCATCATGGCCATCCCGACACTGTCGCCATCCTGCTGAAGACCGCCATCGACAAGGATCACGTCAACAAGCTGGGCTGGACCGCCTTGCTGGAGGCGAT
The DNA here is from genome assembly GCA_029980465.1 of Pseudolabrys sp. Lineage (GTDB taxonomy): Bacteria > Pseudomonadota > Alphaproteobacteria > Rhizobiales > Xanthobacteraceae > Pseudolabrys. The sequence goes on along the minus strand of JARYIJ010000001.1, from coordinate 111,583 downwards.
TGTGCTGGGCGATGGCGGTCCGGTGCATACGCGGATCGTCAAGCTGCTGCTCGACGCCGGCGCCGATCCGAACATTGCGGACTCACAGGGCGTGACGCCGCTCGCTCACGCCCGGGCGCGCGGCTACGCCGAAATCGTCTCTTTGCTGAAGGCCAAAAACGCGCGCTGAGCGTCAGGTCTCGGCGCGCCGCCATGGCGCGATCCTGCGCTCGACCGCCTTGAGCACCGACGTCAGCGTGACGCCCAGCACCATCAGCACGATCACGGGCACGAACGTCTTGTCCATCGCGAACAGGTTGGCGTACTTCGTAACCATGAAGCCGAGGCCGGAAATCGTCGTGTAGAACTCGGCGATGATCATGCCGACCAGGCCGCGGCCGATGGCGAGCCTGATGCCGGCGGCGATGTAGGGCAGAGCGAACGGCAGCAGCACGTCGAGCCAGACCTGCCGCTCGGTCGAGCGGAACGAACGCGCGACCTCCAGCATGTTTTTGTCGCACTCGCGCACGCCCTGATACGTGTTGATGACGATCGGGAAGATCGCGAACAGGAACACAATGATGATCTTGGCCTTGAGATAGATGCCGAACCACAACACGAGGATCGGAACCAGAGCCACCAGCGGCGTCGCGTAGAGCGCGTTGATCGGCAGGTCGAGCGCCCAGTCGAGCCAGCGCACCCGCGCCATCGCAATGGCGAGCGGAATGCCGACCGCGATGGCGATCAGCAGGGCGTAAATAAGAACTTCGAGGCTCTGGCCGAGATAGTAGAGCAGCTCTCCGGACACCGCCGTTTCATAGAAGGCGATGGCGATCTTCGACGGGTAGGAGAAGAAGATCGGATTGATGAACGGTCCGGTGATTTGCCACGCGATCAGGATGATTGCGAGAAAGCCGTAGCGGAACACCGCCGGCCGGTACCAGAACGGCGGCGTATCGGCCGCCACCGCGCCCGCGGCCTCATCCGCGGGCGCCGCTGATGGCCTGCTCGGGATCGTGCTCATGCGCGATCACATCGCCGAACTGGGGCAAACCGGACCTTTCCATTCGCCGAGCTCGGCGAGCGCTTCCTTGGCGAAGGTCGTGTCGACGACGTCGTCGTACTTCGGCACCTTGCCCTTCTCGATATTGCCGACTTTCTCCATCAGGTTGCCGGTGAAGGTGACGCGATCCGGGGCTAGGCCGGAATTGGCGTCCCAGATGCACGACTTGATCATGTAGTCGAGCGCCTTTTCCGCGACATCGGGCGGCAGGCCGGTATGCTTGATGATACTCGGCAGCACCTTGGCCTTGTCGGTGTAGATGAGCCGCACCGCCTCGATGTGAGCCTTGGTATAGGCCTTGAGCGCCTTGGCCTTCTCCTTGATGGTTTTTTCGGTCGTGGAGTCGACCAGATAGAGCGTCTTGGGTTGGAGCTCCCACATGCGCGCGATGGCGTGCAGGCCGGGGACTTTGCTCTTGGCAAGCATCTCCTGGTCGACGTGCAGGATCGCGGTGTCGACCTGGTCGGCGACCAGCGCCGGAACGTCGTCGGTCGCGATCGTGACGAAATTGACGTCTTTCGGGTCGATCTTGGCGGCGCGCAGCACGGCGCGGCTGTTGATGTCGGCAAAACCGCCGGGTTGCTGGATGCCGATGCGCTTGCCCTTGAGGTCCGCCATCGTCTTGATGTTGTCACGCACGATCATGGACGCTTCGTATTTCGGCGTGTTGGACAAAATAATCTTGACCGGCGCCCCCTTGGACGCGCCGACGACATTGACCGCGCCGGGCGTCATGCCGATGTCGATATTGCCGGCGAGCATGGCGCGATAGACCTTCACGCCGCCGTCCAGCGCGATGGTTTTCACCGTGACGCCTTCCTTCTTGAACAGGCCGAGGTCCTGCGCGATCAGCACCGGCATGTGCACGATATTGGGCGGCGTGGTCGGCATGCCGACGGTTAGGTCTTCGGCCGCAGCCAGGCCGGGTCCGAACATCGTGGCGCAGGCGAGCAGCGCGGCCATCGCCGTGAGCGGTCGTTGCATCGTTATCCTCCCTGGGCGGCCCCTGAGCGGGCCGCTTATTGATTTTCAGTTCGTCGAAATCGTTGGACGTTCGACGTTTTGCATTGTGTCAGAAGCGGCCGGGGACGACGAGTCAAACCGCCATAGCCGCCGGGCTGTGCAATATTTTCGCCCTTGGCGGGGCGTCCGCGCTATACGTTCTTGCGGCGTGGGAGCGATTCAGGGGGGATCGATTATGTGGCGCGGAACATTCGCGGCGCTATCCTTGTGCGTATTCATCGGCACGGCGGCGCACGCCGAGACGCTGGTTGAGCGCGGCAGCTATCTCGTCAACACGGTGATGACCTGCGGCAACTGTCATTCGCCGAAAGGGCCGGCCGGCGACATTCCCGGCAAGCACTTCTCGGGCGGGCTGTCGTGGGACGAGCCGCCGTTCAAGGTGACGGCGCCCAACATCACGCAGGACAAGGAAACCGGAATCGGCTCATGGACCGACGCCCAGATCAAGACGCTGCTGCGCACCGGCATGGCGCCGAACGGCGCACACATCGCGATGGTGATGCCGACCGGCTTCTATCACATCCTCACCGACCGCGATCTCGATGCGATCGTCGCCTATCTGCGCACGCTGAAGCCGATCAGGAACGCGGTGCCGGTGCCGATCTACAAGATGCCGCAGACCGAGCATGTGCTGCCCGGCGCCGAAAAGCCGTTCACCGAGGCGATGCTGAAGGACAAGGTCCAGCGCGGCTTCTACCTCGCCAGCATCTCGCATTGCATGGAATGCCATACGCCGATGGGGCCGCAGGGCCGCTTGTGGAAGACCAGGCTGGGAGCGGGCGGTTTTGAGATGCCGGGGCCGTGGGGCATGTCGGTGTCGCGCAATATCACCTCGAGCAAGACCAAAGGCCTCGGCAACTGGACCGATGCGCAGATCAAGCTCGCGATCCAGCACGGCATCGACAAGGATGGCAACCATCTCAAGCCGCCGATGGGCTTCCCGTATTACGCCAACGCGACGGATGACGATATCGACGCCATCATCGCCTATCTGCGCACGGTGCCGCCGCAGGACTGAACAGCGGGCCGCTGGGCGGCTCACCAGCCGCTCAGCACCACCTTGCCGATCGACGTCCCGCTCTCGATCAGCGCATGCGCTGTCCGCAAATTGGCGGCGTTGATCGTTCCCATTTCTCGGGTCAGCGTGGTCTTGATCATGCCATCGTCGACGAACTTCGACACGGCGTCGAGCAGTCTGTGCTGCTCGATCATGTCCGGCGTCGTGAACATCGAGCGGGTGAACATCGACTCCCAGTGGTAGGAGACGCTCTTTCCCTTGCCGAGTTTGAAGTCGATCACCGGGTCGTCGATGATCGCCAGCTTGGCCTGTGGCGCAAATAGCGGCGCGAACTGCGGATAGTGTTGCTCCGTGAAGGTCAGCCCGCCGACATAGTTGAACTCGGCGTGTCCGGTACCCTTCATCTGGTCGGCGAAGGGCTTGGTATGGTCGATGATGTGATGGGCGCCGAGCTTGAGACACCATTCGCGCGTCTCGGGCCGCGAGGCGGTGGCGAAGACGGTCAGCTCCGCCACATGACGGGCAAGCTGGATGAAGATCGAGCCGACGCCGCCGGCGCCGCCAAGCGCGAGCACGGTGCCACGGTTGCCGCCTTCCCGTTTGAGGCAAAAGCGGTCGAACAGGATTTCCCAGGCCGTGATCGAGGTGAGGGGAAGCGCCGCCGCCTGGGCGAAGGACAGGCTCTTCGGCTTGCGTCCGACGATGCGTTCGTCGACCAGGTGAAGCTCGGAATTGGTGCCCGGGCGGATGATCGAGCCGGCGTAGAACACCTCGTCGTCCGGCTTGAACAGGGTGACCTCGGCGCCGATGCTCTCGACCACGCCGGCAGCATCGTAGCCCAGCACCTTGGGCGGCTCGCCGTCCTTGGGCGCCGCCCGCATCCGCACCTTGGTATCGACCGGGTTGACCGAGACGGCCTTGACCGAGACGCGCAGGTCGCGCGGGCCTGGCTTCGGGGTCTCGATATCGACGTCGATCAGGGACTGCGGGTCTGAAATGGACAGCGATTTGCGATAGCCGACGGCCTTCATGGGTCACTCCTTGCAGGCGCAGACCTTCCGTGCCCGGCGCAGGCCCGTCAATGGGGTGGGTGCGTCCCCGGGTGCCTTCAACTTGCCTTGTGACCGGCCTATATCTGGCCGGGCAGGAGAATCGAAATGACATTGATTTTGCGGCTCGTTCTGACCGTTTCGGCCATCGTTGCCCTGACCGTTCAGCCGACATTTGCGCAGGAGCGCCGCGTGCCGGTGCCGGGCGAAGTGAGGTTGTCCTATGCGCCGATCGTGCAGCGCGTGGCGCCCGCGGTGGTCAATGTCTATGCCGCCAAGACCGTGCGCGCACAAAATCCGCTGTTCGACGATCCGATCTTCCGCCACTTTTTCGGCATGCCCGGCGGGGGTGGCACGCAGGTGCAGCGCTCGCTCGGCTCCGGCGTCATTGTCGATCCGCGCGGGTTTATCGTGACCAACGTGCACGTGATCGAAGGCGCCGACGACATCAAGGTGGCGCTCGCCGACAAGCGCGAGTTCGAGGCGTCGCTGGTGCTGAAGGATACGCGCAGCGACCTCGCCGTGCTGCGCATCAAGGACGGCGGCGCGCAGTTTCCCTATCTCGAATTCGGCAATTCCGACGCGCTTCAGGTCGGTGACGTGGTGCTGGCGATCGGCAACCCGTTCGGCGTCGGGCAGACGGTGACGCACGGCATCGTTTCGGCGGTGGCGCGCACCGACGTCGGCTCGAGCAACTACCAGTTCTTCATCCAGACCGACGCCGCCATCAATCCCGGCAATTCAGGCGGGGCGCTGGTCGACATGGCCGGCAAGCTGATCGGCATCAACAACATGATCCTGTCGCGCTCCGGTGGGTCGCAGGGCATCGGATTTGCCATTCCGTCCAACATGGTGCGGGTGGTGGTGGACTCCGCCGAGCATGGCGGCAAGACGGTCGAGCGGCCCTGGCTTGGCGCCAGGATGCAAGCCGTGACGGCCGATATCGCCGACAGCCTGAATCTGGTGCGGCCGACCGGCGCGCTCGTTGCCAATGTATTGCCGGACAGCCCGGCCGCGAAGGCGGGCCTCAAGGCCGGCGATCTGATCGTGTCGATCGACGGGCAGACGGTGGACGACGTCAACGCCTTCAACTACCGCTTCGCGACCAAGCCGCTCGGCGGCACGGCCAAGCTTGGCATCCGGCGCGACGGCAAGGAGATGACCGCCACCGTCGCGCTCGCGTCGCCGCCGCAGGCGCCGCTCGACGAGATCACGATCCGCACGCGTTCGCCGTTCGGCGGCGCCAAGGTCGCCAATCTGTCGCCGGCGCTCGCCGACGAATTGCAGATCGACGGTTCGACCGAGGGCGTCGTCATTCTCGATGTCGACCGCGGCTCCTACGCCAGCAATCTCGGCTTCCGCCGCGGCGACGTCATCGAGAGCGTCAACAACGTTCATATCGAGAAAACGCGCGACCTCGAGCGCGTCGCCGACAGTCAGCCGCGCGGCTGGCGCATCGTCATCAACCGGCACGGCCAGCGGATCACCGCGGTCTTCAACTGATGGCGCCGCGGGCGACACGCAGTCCTCCCAACCTGTTCGCGGCGGCGGGCCTCGACAAGGACGCGCCGCGTCCGCTGGCGGACCGGTTGCGCCCGCAGAGGCTGGACGAGGTGGTCGGGCAGGACCATCTGCTCGGCCCCGACGGCGTGCTCACCCGCATGCTGGCGACCCGCTCGCTCGGCTCGCTGGTGTTCTGGGGCCCGCCCGGCACCGGCAAGACCACGGTGGCGCGGCTTCTTGCCCAGGCGACCGATCTCTACTTCGAGCAGATCTCGGCGATTTTCACCGGCGTCGCCGACCTCAAGAAAGTGTTCGAGGAGGCTCGAGCCCGCCGCGAGACCGGGCAGGGCACGCTGCTGTTCGTCGATGAGATCCATCGCTTCAACCGCGCCCAGCAGGACAGCTTCCTGCCAGTGATGGAGGACGGCACCATCGTCCTCGTCGGTGCCACCACCGAAAACCCGTCGTTCGAGCTCAACGCGCCGCTTCTATCGCGGGCGCGCGTGCTCGTGTTCAAGTCGCTCGACGCCGCCGCCATTGAGAAGCTGCTGGCCCGCGCCGAGAGCATCGAGGGCCGCAAGCTGCCGCTCGACGAGGAGGCCCGCGCCGCCCTGGTGGGAATGGCGGATGGCGACGGTCGCGCCTCGCTCACTCTGGCCGAGGAGGTCTGGCGCGCCGCACGCCCGGGAGAGGTGTTCGGCAGCGCCAAGCTGCAGGACATCGTGCAGCGCCGCGCGCCGATCTACGACAAGTCGCAGGACGGCCACTACAATCTCATCTCGGCGCTGCACAAGTCGGTGCGCGGCTCCGATCCGGATGCCGCGCTTTATTACCTCTGCCGCATGCTCGATGCCGGCGAGCCGCCGCTCTACATCGCGCGCCGCGTCGTGCGCATGGCGATCGAGGATATCGGCATGGCCGATCCGCAGGCTCTGGTGATCGCCAATGCCGCCAAGGACGCCTACGACTTCCTCGGCTCGCCGGAAGGCGAGCTCGCCATCGCGCAGGCCGTGATCTATTGCGCTACCGCGCCGAAATCGAACGCCGGCTATGCTGCTTTCGGCGCGGCCATGCGGCTCGCCAGGGAAGCCGGCTCGCTGCTGCCGCCCAAGCACATCCTCAATGCGCCGACCAACCTGATGAAGGACGAGGGCTACGGCCGCGGCTATGCCTACGATCACGACCAGGAGGAGGCGTTTTCCGGCCAGAACTATTTTCCTGAGGCGTTGGAGCGGCAAAAATTCTACGATCCGCCCGAGCGCGGCTTCGAGCGCGAGATCAGGAAGCGGCTCGATTACTGGGCCAAGCTGCGGAGAGAGCGGGGTGGGACATGAGCATCGATCTGGATGCGTATCTGAGGCGCATCGGCTACGACGGGCCGCGTGACAACTCTGTCGCGACGCTGCGCAGATTGCACGAGCTTCATCCGCAGGCGATCGCGTTTGAAAACCTCGACCCGTTGCTAAAGCGGCCGATCAGGCTCGACGTAGCCTCGTTGCAGGCCAAGCTGGTCGATGGCGGCCGTGGCGGTTACTGCTTCGAGCATAATTCGCTGTTTGCTGTCGTCCTGCGGGCGTTGGGTTTCAAGGTGCAGGAGGCGACCGCGCGCGTGCGATGGACTGTGCCGGACAACGTGCATACGCCGCGTGTGCACTGCCTGCTGTTCGTCGAGGCCGAGGGTGAGCGCTACCTTGCCGACGTCGGGTTCGGCGGCAATGTGCTCACGGCCCCGTTGCGTCTCGCGTCGCGGGATGAACAGACGACACCGCACGAGGCTTTCCGTCTGATCGACGAGGGGCCGCGACTGCGGCAGGAAGCAAACATCAACGGGACGTGGACGCCGCTTTACGCCTTCGATTTTGCCGAAACCCACCAGGCAGACTACGAGATGGGCAACTGGTTTACCTCTGCGCATCCGAATTCGATCTTCGTCAACGGCCTCCTCGGCGCGCGCTGCGAGCCAGGCAAACGTTACGCATTGCGCGACAATCAACTTGCCGTGCACACCCCTGGCGGCGGCACCGAGCGCAAGACGCTGACAAGCGCGCATGAGCTGCGCGATGTCCTCGGTGACGTTTTCAAGTTGCGTCTCGACGGTCTCGACGGTCTCGATTCGACACTTGCGATGCTCGCGACGAGGACGGCATGAGCCGCCGCAATCGCGGCGGCCCGCGCCAGCCCGGCGGCGGCAGACAGGAGGCGGGGTCGAGGCACAGGTTTGACGGCAAGCGCGGACAATCACCCTCCTCCCGCGAAGCGGTGGGGAGGGTCGGCGAACGAGCGCAGCGACGTGAGCCGGGGTGGGGGGATCGGTCTGGCCATCGACCCCCCACCCCCGACCCCTCCCCACCACGCGCTTCGCGCGTGGGAGGAGGGGAGAAGAGTTCGACCGGGGTCCAAACCGTCACGGTGACGCCTGACGAGAACGACATGCGCGTCGACCGCTTCTTCGAGGCGCGGTTTCCGGGCCTGTCGTTCAGCCATATCCAGCGCATCATCCGCAAGGGCGAGGTGCGGGTGAACGGCCGGCGCACCGAGCCGAAAGCGCGCCTGTCGGCGGGGCAAAGCGTGCGCGTTCCGCCGCTCTCGGTCGCGCAGCCCAAGCCGCGCGACGACGCGCCGCAGACGCAGAAGGATCGCGCCTTCCTCAAGTCGATCACGCTCTACGAAGACGACGACGTGATGGTGCTCAACAAGCCGGCCGGCCTCGCCGTGCAGGGCGGCTCCGGCACGACGCGCCACATCGACGGCATGCTCGGCGCGCTGCAGGGGCAGGGCAAGGACGCCCAGCGGCCGCGCCTGGTGCACCGGCTCGACAAGGATACGGCGGGCTGCCTTCTGATCGCCAAGACAAGGTTTGCCGCGGCGGCGCTCGCCAAGACGTTCCGCTCGCGCGCGGCGCGCAAGTTCTACTGGGCGCTGGTGGCCGGCGTGCCGAAGCCACCGCAGGGCCGCATCTCGACCTATCTCGCCAAGCAGGAGGTCGAGGAAGACAGCTTCATGCGCATCGCCAGGCACGGCGACAAGGACGCCATGCACGCGGTCACCTATTACGCGGTGGTCGAGACCTCGGCGCAGACCCTGGCCTGGCTGTCGCTCAAGCCGGTGACGGGCCGCACCCATCAGCTCCGCGCCCACATGGCGCACATCCGTCATCCTATCGTCGGCGACCCGAAGTACTTCAACATCGAAAACTGGCAGTTGCCGGGCGGCATCCAGAACCGGCTGCATCTGATGGCGCGCCGCATCGCGGTTCCGCATCCGCGTGGCGGCCGCATCGACGTCTCGGCGCCGTTGCCGGAGCACATGCAGCAGACCTGGAACCTGCTCGGCCTCGACGCATCGCGTTACGATCCGATCGAGGACGCCCCGGAGGAGTAGCGGCTCACCAAGAGTTGTCGTCTCCGGTCGTGTCCCGGCGATCCCTATCGGACGGGCAAGGCCTTATCTTCGATACGATGGCCGGATCAATCGGCCGTGATAGTTGAGTGTTCATGCAGATCGCCGGCCGCCTTGGTTTGCTGTTCGTCGCGTCGCTTTGCGCGCCGCTTCCGGCGTATGCGCAGGACGACAGCGGCCCCTACGACATCATGCGGCCGGAGCCGACGCAGCCCGGCGTCATCCCGCCGTACAAATCGCCGCGCGGAACGAAGCAGCATGTGACGCCGCCCCGTCAGCATCGGCCGCAGGCGAAACGCATTCCGGATATGCCGCCGCCGCTGGTGTCGCCGCGCACCGGGCAGGCGATGCCCAATATTCCGCCGCCGGTTCCCGGCTCGGGGCCGGGCGGAGCCGAGAGCTTCCAGGATCGCGCCGCGCGCTGCGTGCATCAATCGGGCATCTATAGCCAGGCGCCCGGTGCCGAGCGGAACACCTATATCGGCGCCTGCATCAATCAATAACGCCGTTCGGATAGGCCTGTGGTCCTCAGAGCCTGACCGAAAATGATTCCGGTTTTCAAGCTCGTGTCCCGGGCGCAGCATCGCAAGTCGGATCCATCCGACTTGCGCGTTCAAAGACGTGGCGAAGGTCGGGTAAACCCGACTTTCGCTGTGAAACGATGCGCTATGGACCCGGGACCCCGGTTTCTTTGCGTATAACCGGGGTCCCGGCTCTGCGGTGCACCACTTCGCCATAGCGCGTCGAAGACGCGCGTAAACGCGCTGATGGCTCGTGCTGCACCGCGTCCGGGACACGTCGTTGATTTTGATGGGCTCTTTTCGAGTTAGACTCTTAAGAGCCCACGGACACGCAATCGTGCGTCTTGACAGGCAACTAAAAGGTTGCATATTGTAATCATGGAACGACGAGGCCTCGATGCCGTGTTCAAGGCTCTGGCCGACGCCAGCCGGCGCGAACTGCTCGACCGGCTGCGCGCCGAGAACGGCCAGACGCTGAACGAGCTCTGCGTGCGCCTCGACATGACGCGGCAGGCGGTGAGCAAGCATCTGGCGATCCTGGAGGAGGCCAATCTCGTCGCCACCGTGAAGCGGGGCAGGGAGAAGCTGCACTACCTCAATCCGGTGCCGATCCACGAGATCGGCGAACGCTGGATCGGGAAATTCGATCGCTCGCGCCTTCAGGCCCTGAGCGATCTAAAACGAAATCTGGAGACGCGTGATGAGTAAACCGAGTTTTGTTTACGTCACCTACATTCGCACGACGCCGGAAAAGCTGTGGGCGGCGCTGACCGATCCGCAAGCATTCAAAACGTACTGGTTCGGCATGACGGCCGAAAGCGACTTCAAGGCCGGCGCGCCGTGGCGCCTCACGTTCGAGGACGGCCGCATCGCCGATACCGGTGAAATTCTCGAGGCTGTTCCGCCGCAGCGGCTGGTGATCCGCTGGCGCAACGAATTCAGGCCCGAACTGAAGGCCGAAGGCTGGTCGCGCTGCACGATGGAGATCGAGATGGCCGACTACTATCCGGACTTTGGCGGCAAGGCCGCGAAGCTCACCATCAGGCATGAGCTGGAAGGCGAAGGCGGCAGCAAGTTCATCGAGGCGGTGTCCGGCGGCTGGCCGAAGGTCGTGTCGAACCTCAAGTCGCTGCTCGAAACCGGCGACGTTGCATTCAAAATGTGACGGACACCGGCCGAAATCTCTGCGCGCAGGAGATCATGCGCCGAATTTGTAAGGAGTAGATCCCAATGCCGGACATCATGCACAGCCTGAAAATTCACGCGCCGGCCGAGAAGGCTTTTCAGGCCGTCAGTACGGCCCACGGCATTCGCAACTGGTGGACGCGCGATGCCGTTCTCGATTCAGAGCCCGGTGGGACCGGTGAATTTGGATTCTTCGGGCGGCGCTTCGTCGCCAAAGTAAAAATCGTCGAGCTCAACTCGCCCACACGCATGACGTGGCAGGTGACGAACGCGGCATGGCCCGCCGACACCATTGAGTTTGACCTGAACCCGGAGGACAAGCACACGCGGCTCGTCTTCGCCCATTGTGGTTTCGCGCAGGCCGATCAGCGCTATGCAAGCGCAACGACCCGGTGGGGCTTTTATCTCCTGAGCCTCAAGCAGTACCTGGAGACCGGACACGGCACGCCCAATCCGGACGATTCCGATCTCTAGTTTTCTCCAAACGCGCCAGTGGAGACCCGTCATGAGCAAGCCTGCTTTCGTCTACGTCACTTATATCGCCGCATCACCCGAGCGCGTCTGGGAGGCGCTGACCAAGCCTGACGTCAGCGAGAAATACTGGTTCGGCTATCGCGTGCAAGCCGACGGAAAGGCGGGCCAGCGCATGACCGCGTTCAACCCCGCCGGACGCAAGGCGCATGACGACCCGATCATCGAGAGCGACCCGCCGCGCCGCCTCGTCTATGGATGGAAGCCGCTCTACAAGGATCTGCCCGACGAAAGGCCCTCGCGCGTCACCTTCCTGCTCGAGCCGTTCAAGGACCAGACGCGGCTGACTGTCACGCATGACGAATTCGACGAGGGCAGCAAAATTTTTCCGATGATCTCGAAGGGCTGGCCGGCGGTGTTGTCGAGCCTGAAGAGCTACCTCGAAATGGGCAGGGGCCTCGAGCCGTCCTGGGACGACGAGCAGCGCAAGCGTGCGGGTGAGGCATGATCGACGTGTCGGTGTTCACGCCGAAGACGGTCTACGTCACCTATATCGCGGCGACACCGGAACAGGTGTGGCAGGCGCTGACCGATCCCGCGTTCAGCAAGCGGTATTTCTTCGGCTTTGCCGTCGCCGTCGAGCCGCGCGAGGGCGGCGCGTTCCGCCTTCATGATCCGGATGGCCGCATCCACGCCAGCGGCGAGGTTGTGGCCTGGGATCCGCCCCGCCGCTTTTCCTCGACCTGGATCGTTGAAGGCATGGGCGGTTTCGATGCGTTGCCCGCTTGCCTCGTCACCTACGACATCGAGTGGTCCGGCGAGAGCGTCAAGGTGACGATGACCGAGTCTCACTCGTGGAACGTTCCCGACGCTATCCTGTCCGGCGGGCGCTCCGGCTGGCCGGCGGTGATGTGCAACCTGAAGACGCTGCTGGAAACCGGCAAGACGCTGTCGATCGCGCCCGAAGGCCCGCCGCCCGAAATGGTCGAGGCAGTCAAGAAGGCGGTCATCGAGAAGCCGTGGCTTAAGCGCTGACCTTGTCGAGCACGGCGATGTCGTCGGCACTCAGCTTGAGTCGCGGCGCCGCCATGATGTCCCTGAGCTGATCGAGGCTGGTGGCGCTGGCGATCGGCGCCGTGACTTTCGTCATCAGCCAGGCGAGCGCGATCTGCGCCAGCGTCGCCCGGTGGCGCGCGACGACCTCGTCCATCGCCCTGAGGATCGCGAAGCCACGGCTGTTGAGATAGTCCTTCACCTTGCCGCCGCGCGCCGCGTTTTTCCCGGCATCGGCGGCGCTGCGGTACTTGCCCGTGAGAAAGCCGCCGGCGAGGCCGTAATAGGGAATGACGGCAATCCCGTTGTCGCGGCAGATCGCGGCGTAGTCCCGCTCGAAGGTGGCGCGGTCGTAGAGGTTGTAATTCGGCTGCAGCGTCTCGTAGCGCGGCAAGCTCTCCCGCTCGCTGGCGGCGAGCGAGGCCTTGAGCCGCTCCGGCGTGATGTTGGAGGCGCCGATTGCCCGCACCTTGCCCTGCGCGATCAGTTGCGCGTAGGCGCCGAGCGTTTCCTCGACCGGTGTCACCTCGTCGTCGAAATGGGTCTGGTAGAGATCGATGGTTTCGACCTGCAGCCGCTTCAGCGAGGCTTCGGCCTCCTTGAGGATCGCCGCCCTGCGCACGGTCTTGCCGTCGCCCATGTCGGAGCCGACCTTGGTCGCGATCACGAGCTTGTCGCGCTTGCCGGACGTCCTCACCCAGTTGCCGATGATGGTCTCGGACTCTCCGCCGCTGTGTCCCGGCATCCAGCGCGAATAGCTGTTCGCCGTGTCGACCGCATTGAAGCCGGCGTCCACAAAAGCGTCGAGGACGGCGAACGAGGCCTTCTCGTCGATGGTCCAGCCGAACACGTTGGTGCCAAGCACCAGCGGCGCGATAGCGATGTCCGAACGGCCGAGAGCGCGGTATTCCAAGACAGCGCGGCTCTAGCGCAGCGACGCGTTGATGGCGTCCAGCGCCGACTGGCCGGGGCACAGTTCGCGCTCGCCAAGCGTGTTGAGCGGCGCATCGACCGTGCCCAGGTGGGCGTGCAGGTCTTCCGACTCCTTTTCGACGAAGAGAAGCCCGGTGACGATCTGGCCCTTGGCCGCATGCTGGTGCAGGAAGCCGAGCGCCGCGGTGCGGTCGTGCACGTCGTAATCGGCGGCGAGTTTGCGCAGCGCGAGCTTCGAGCCGTCATGCTGCTCGACCACCTCGACGCTGCCCGGTTCGTACTTCACTTCGATCGGCATGCGGCTCGAGATGAAATCGAGCCGGTTTACGGCGTCGTTGTGCTCGCGCACGAAGTCGAAGCTCTTGGTCGAGCCGGCGTGGTTGTTGAAGGCGACGCACGGCGAGATCACGTCAATGAAGGCCGCGCCCTTGTGCGCGATCGCCGCCGAGATGACCGGCACGAGCTGCTCCTTGTCGCCGGAGAAGGAGCGGGCGACGAAGGTGGCGCCGAGCTGCAGCGCCATCGCCACCATGTCGATCGAGTTGTCGGTGTTGACGACGCCGCGCTTCGATTTCGAGCCGCGGTCGGCGGTGGCCGAGAACTGGCCCTTGGTGAGGCCGTATACACCGTTGTTCTCGACGATGTAGACCATGTTGACGCCGCGCCGCAGGCAGTGCGCGAACTGGCCGAGGCCGATCGAGGCGCTGTCGCCGTCGCCGGACACGCCGAGATAGATGAGGTCGCGGTTGGCGAGATTGGCGCCGGTGAGCACCGAGGGCATGCGCCCGTGCACCGAATTGAAGCCGTGCGAATTGCCAAGGAAATAGGTCGGGGTCTTCGACGAGCAGCCGATGCCGGAGATTTTCGCCACCCGGTGCGGCTCGATGGAAAGCTCGAAGCAGGCCTGGATGATCGCTGCGGTGATCGAGTCGTGGCCGCAGCCGGCACACAGCGTCGAGACGGCGCCTTCGTAGTCGCGGTGGGTGTAGCCCAGCGAATTCTTCGGCAGGCCAGGATGGCGGAATTTCGGCTTGGCGAGATAGGTCATGTCTCGAATCTAGTCGGAATCGGCCGCAAATTCCAGCATCCTTGCGTCTTCGGGCCGCCGCGGACACACTCCCGCGCGATTTGGACAGGATTTCGACGCCGCGATGCGCCCAATGATCTACATCCACGCCGGGATGCACAAGACCGGGACGACGTCGATCCAGACGGCCCTGTTCCGCAATCGCCGCTGGTTGCAGAGGCACGGCGCCAACTACCTTTCCATCAGCGAAAACCACAGCACCACGCTTTACCCGCTCTTCAGCGCGGAACCCCATCGCCTGCCGGTTAACGCCCGCAAAGGCTTTGACACCGAGGAGAAGGCGGCTCGGCGGAACGCCGCAATCCGGAAGGCGCTCACGCGCGCGCTTGCGGCAAACACGTCGCCGCGGCTGGTCATTTCGGGCGAGGAGCTGCTGTCGTTGCCGCCGCGGGGACTCTTCGACCTGAAGCAGGCGCTTGCGCCACATGCCGGCGATCTGCGCGCGATCGTCTATGTGCGCGAACCCATCGGCTACGTCAGCAGCGCGTTCCAGGAAATGCTGCGCAACGGCTTCGCGTGGGATGCCCTTGTCGCCAACCCGCCGGCGCCGCAGTACCGGCGCATCCAGAAACTCATCGACGTGTTCGGCCGCGACCATGTCGATATCCGCGTCTACGACCGGGCGCGTCTCAGGGAGGGCGACCTCATGGCCGACTTTCTGTCGGCGATCGGGCTCGATCCGCGCCTCGCGCGCGAGCTGACGCCGGTCCGCATCAACCGGAGCCTCTGTCACGAAGCGGTCCTGCTGGTGGCGGCGCTCAATCGTCGCTATCCGACGCCTTACGCCGGCGCGCTCAATCCCGCGATCGATTACGAGGTATTCAAG
Source organism: Pseudolabrys sp. (assembly GCA_029980465.1). GTDB lineage: Bacteria > Pseudomonadota > Alphaproteobacteria > Rhizobiales > Xanthobacteraceae > Pseudolabrys. The sequence goes on along the minus strand of JARYIJ010000001.1, from coordinate 96,473 downwards.
ATACTCGGAGCCATCGAGGGGCGGCCGTTCCGCTGTCCGGCCGCGGTCTACCGGCGCCTTCAGCCCGCCGTCGCCGACGATGTCGCGTGGCTCAACGAGACAATGGGGGAGGCCGTTTTTTCCTATGAGCCGCCGGCAGACGACGCCCCAGCGCCGGATGACGATGAAACGGTGACGTCGCTCGCCGTCGCGCTCAATGAGCTCGCCAAAGACAGCAAATGGAGCCTGCGGCGCCTGCTGCGTGGCGGCCGCGCGCTGCCCGGATCGTGCGACGACACGGTCACGCAAATGCTGGCCGACTGGATCGCCCGCCGCCGGACGGTCTGACGCTTACGACGTCACCGTCCGCGCCGGCGCCGTGACCTTGAGCTGGTCGAGATGATCGCCGATCGCCCTGGCGATGAAGCGCGCGGTGATCGGCGTTCCGTCGAAGTGCAGGATCGGCACCAGCCGCACCGGGTCGATGCCGCACTCGTTGACGATCAGCGAGCGCATCTGCGCGTCGCGGTTCTGCTCGACCACATAGACGAAGTCGTGGTCGGCGACGAAGCTCGAGACGCTCGAATGGAACGGGAAGGCGCGGATGCGCATGCGGTCGACGGCGTGGCCGCGCGCCTCGATGAGGTGCACCGCCTCGTCCATCGCCGGCGAGGTCGAGCCATAGTAGATGATGCCGTATTTCGACGGCTTGGCGCCGTTGGCCGCGAGCGGCCGCGGCACCAGGTCCTTGGCCGTCTCGAACTTGCGCAGCAGTCGCTGCATGTTGTCGACGTAGGGCGCGCCTTCCTCAGTGTATTTAGCGTAGCGGTCGCGCGACGTGCCGCGCGTGAAGAACGAGCCCTTGGTCGGGTGGGTGCCGGGATAGGTGCGGTAGGGAATGCCGTCGCCGTCGACGTCGAGGTAACGGCCGAACTCCTTGCCGGCTTCGAGCTCCTCGGCGGTCATCACCTTGCCGCGGTCGTATTTTTTCGAGTCGTCCCAGGCCAGCGGCCGGCACAGCCGGTGGTTCATGCCGATGTCGAGGTCGAGCATGACGAACACCGGCGTCTGCAGCCGGTCGGCGAGATCGAACGCCTCCGCCCCGAAGTCGAAGGCCTCGGCCGGGTCTTCCGGGAACAGCAGCACGTGCTTGGTGTCGCCGTGCGAGGCATAGGCGCACGAGATGACGTCGCACTGCTGCGTACGGGTCGGCATGCCGGTCGAGGGGCCGGCGCGCTGCACGTCGAACAGCACCGCCGGAATTTCCGCGAAATAGGCAAGCCCGATGAACTCCTGCATCAGCGAGATGCCCGGGCCGGACGTCGCCGTGAAGGCGCGCGCGCCGTTCCAGCCGGCGCCGATCACCATGCCGATCGAGGCGAGTTCGTCCTCGGCCTGGACGATGGCGTATTTCGCTTTCTTGGTGACGGGGTCGACACGCAGCTTCGCGCAGTGCTTGGTGAAGGCGTCGGCCAGCGACGACGACGGCGTGATTGGATACCACGCGCACACCGAAGCGCCGCCGTAGACCGCTCCCAGGGCCGCAGCCGAATTGCCCTCGATGAAGATGCGGTCGCCGACCTTGTCGCTCGCCCTGAGCTGCAGCCCGATCGGCGCGAGGTTGAGCGTCGCGTAATCGCGGCCGATGTGCAGCGCGTGGACGTTGGGCTGGATCAGCTTGTCCTTGCCCTTGTACTGCTCGCCGATCAGAGTCTCGAGCACTTTGACGTCCATGTTGAGCAGGACGCTGAGCACGCCGAGATAGATGATGTTCTTGAAGAGCTGGCGCTGGCGCGGATCGGTGTATTCGCGGTTGCAGATCGCGGTGAGCGGCACCCCGATCACGGTGATGTCGGGCCGGAATTTCGACGGCGGCAGCGGCTTGGTCGAGTCGTAGAGCAGGTAGCCGCCGGGCTCGATCGCCGCGATGTCCTTGTCGAAGGTCTGCGGATTCATCGCCACCATCAGGTCGGTGCCGCCGCGGGCACCGAGATGGCCGGCCTCGGAGACGCGGACCTCGTACCAGGTCGGCAGGCCCTGAATATTCGACGGGAAAATGTTGCGCGGGGCGACGGGGATGCCCATGCGCATAACAGCGCGGGCGAACATCTCGTTGGCGCTGGCCGAGCCGGAGCCGTTGACGTTCGCGAAGCGAACGACGAAGTCGTTTACGCTGCTGATCGGCGCGTTACTGGCGGTCGGCATGATGGTCCCGCGTGAGTCATCGTCAAAAAGAATTTCTGCATGTCCCAGGCGCCGGTCGGGCAGCGCTCGGCGCACAGGCTGCAGTGCAGGCAGACGTCCTCGTCCTTGACCATGACGCGGCCGGTCTTGAGGCCATCCTCGACGTAGAGGTCCTGGGTGAGGTTGAGCGCCGGCGCATTGAGCCGCTGGCGCAAGTCGGCTTCATCGCCGTTCTGCGTGAAGGTGATGCAGTCCATCGGGCAGATGTCGACGCAGGCGTCGCATTCGATGCACAGCGACGGCGTGAACACCGTCTCAACGTCGCAGTTGAGACAGCGCCCGGCCTCCTGGAAGGCGAGCTTGTCGTCGAAGCCGAGCTCGACCTCGGCCTTGATGTCCTTGAGCGCGATCTTGAGGTCGCGGTGCGGCACCTTGTAGCGCTGGTCGGGCATCACCTCGTTTTTGTACGACCACTCGTGGATGCCCATCTTCTGGCTGATGAGCTCGGTCGCCGGGAGCGGCCGGTCGACGATGTCCTCGCCGTTGAGCATCTTGTCGATCGACACTGCGGCCTCGTGGCCGTGCGCCACCGCCCAGATGATGTTCTTCGGGCCGAACGCGGCGTCGCCGCCAAAGAAGATTTTCGGATGCGTCGAGCGGAAGGTGACCGGATCGACCTTCGGCATGTGCCACTGGTCGAACTCGATGCCGCAATCGGCCTCGATCCACGGGAAGGCGTTTTCCTGGCCGACAGCGACCAGCACGTCGTCGCAGGGGAAGTGCTGGTCCGGCTCGCCCGACGGCACCAGCTTGCGCCGGCCCTTGGCGTCGTACTCCGCCTTCACCTTCTCGAAGGTGATGCCGGTCAGCTTGCCGTTGTCATGCGTGAATTCCTTGGGCACGAGGAAATTGTGGATCGGAATGCCCTCGTGCATGGCGTCTTCCTTTTCCCAGGGCGACGCCTTCATTTCCTCGAAGCCGGAGCGCACGACGACCTGCACGTCCTCGCCGCCGAGCCGGCGCGAGGAGCGGCAGCAGTCCATCGCGGTATTGCCGCCGCCGAGCACGATCACGCGTTTGCCGATCGTGCTGACGTGGCCGAACGACACCGAGGACAGCCAGTCGATGCCGATATGGATGTTGGCGGCAGCCTCCTTGCGGCCCGGAATGTCGAGATCGCGGCCGCGCGGCGCGCCGGAGCCGACAAAGATGGCGTCGTAGCCTTGCGCCAGCAGCGCCTTCATCGAGGAGATGGCGGTGCCGCCGCGGAAGTCGACGCCAAGGCCGAGAATGTAGCCGCACTCTTCGTCGATCACGCTGTCGGGCAGGCGGAATTTCGGGATCTGCGAGCGGATCATGCCGCCGGCTTTCGGGTCGCCGTCGAACACGACGCACTCGTAGCCGAGCGGCGCGAGGTCGCGCGCCACGGTCAGTGAAGCGGGCCCGGCGCCGACCAGCGCGATGCGCTTGCCGTTCTTCTTCGCCGCCGGTTTCGGCAGCCGCGCCGTGATGTCGTCCTTGTAGTCGGCGGCGACGCGCTTGAGGCGGCAGATCGCGACCGGCTCGTTCTCGACGCGCACGCGCCGGCAAGCCGGTTCGCAGGGGCGGTCGCAGGTGCGTCCGAGCACACCCGGAAACACATTCGACTGCCAGTTGATCATGTAGGCGTCAGAGTAACGCCCGGCGGCGATCAGCCGGATGTATTCAGGAACAGGCGTATGCGCGGGGCAGGCCCATTGGCAGTCCACGACTTTGTGGAAGTAATCCGGCGCGGAAATATCGGTATTCTTCATTCACTCCTCGGGACGCGTCCCCGGAACTCTGTCGGCAACGCGCGACTGCCTTGCTCGCCCCGGACTGCGGATCGTCGTCCCCACGAGTCAGATAGGAATAATATTAAGTCCACACTGAGAACGCCACTGGGATCGGAACGATTGCTGCGCCGCACAAGTCGCGCTAGGACGGCCTCAAACGAGGGGTGGGACAAATCGCGCCCAGTCCTGCAAAAGTCCCGGGAACCATGAAGCTCGTCATTTTCGACGTCGACGGCACGCTGGTCGACAGCCAGCACATGATCTGCGCGGCCATGCACCGGGCCTATGACGACCACAGCCTGCCGCGGCCGGAGCGGGAGCGCGTGCTGTCGATTGTCGGCCTGTCGCTGCCGGACGCCTTCACGACTTTGGCATCGGGCGCGGCACATCCAATCGAAAGCCTGGTCAGGAGCTACAGCGAGGCTTTTTCGGCGTTGCGCGCCAGCTCGCCGGTTGAAAGTCTTTACCCCGGCGCGCGCGAGACGGTGCTGGCGTTGGCGGCGCGGCCGGACGTTGTCCTCGGCATCGCCACCGGCAAGTCGACGCGCGGCGTCGATCGCGTGCTCGGCGCGCACGGCCTGCTCGACCGCTTCGTTACGATCCAGACCTCGGATACCGCGCCATCGAAGCCGGACCCCGGCATGGTACTCAATGCGCTGCGCGACAGCGCGGTGGACCCGGCCAGCGCGGTTCTCATCGGCGACAGCATCTACGACATGCAGATGGCGAAGGCCGCCAATGTCACGGCGGTCGGCGTCGGCTGGGGTTACAACCCGCCGGACGCGCTGCGCGCGGCGGGCGCCGATTTGATCGTCGACGACTACGCCGCGCTGATGCCGATGCTCGATACGCTGTGGGCTGTCGATGCGTGACATCTTCGACGAGATTTACGCCAACCAGCCGTTCGACCCCAACGAGGCGGCGCGCCGCTCGATGCGGCCGTCGCTGCGCAAGCGCTTCTTCACGACGGCGGCGGTGGGCGAGGGCAACACCGTGCTGCTCGACGGCCGTCCGGTGCGCACACCGGCGCGGCGCCCGCTTGCTGCGCCGAATACTGCGCTGGCGCAAGCGCTCGCCGATGAGTGGAATGCGCAGACTGAACGGGTCGACCCATGGGCGATGCCACTCACTCGCCTCGCCAATGCGGTGATCGACGGCGTCACCGATGCGCCGGGTGCGGTCTCCGACGAGATCGCGAACTATCTCGGCAGCGATCTGGTGTTCTATCGCGCCGACACGCCGGAGGGTCTGATCGCGCGGCAGGCCGAGCTGTGGGATCCGCTGATCGAATTTGCGCGCGACAATCTCGGCGCGCGCTTCGTGCTGGCGCAGGGCGTCGTGCATCAGGCGCAGCCGGAGCAGGCGGTCGCGGCGGCGCGTCAGGCGATCCCGAACGATCCTTGGCGGCTCGGCGCCCTGTCGTCGATCACGACTTTGACCGGCTCGGCGCTGATCGCGCTGGCGCTGGCACAAGGCCGCATCGGCGCCGATGACGCCTGGAATGCCGCCCACGTCGACGAGGACTGGAACATGGCGGCGTGGGGCCGGGACGAGGATGCCATGGCGCGCCGCGCCGCCCGCCGTGTCGAATTCGACGCGGCCGTTTTTATCCTCAGAGCCTGACTCGAAAATGATTCCTGGTTTTCAAACTCGTGTCCCGGGCGCAGCGCAGCACGAAGTGATGCGCTGCAGACCCGGGACCCCGGTTTCTTTGCATATAACCGGGGTCCCGGCTCTGCGGTGCACCACTTCGCCATAGCGCGTCGAAGACGCGCGTAAACGCGCTGATGGCTCGTGCTGCACCGCGTCCGGGACACGTCGTTGATTTTGACGGGCTCTTTTCGAGTCAGACTCTCAGAGTCTGACTCGAAACACGAGCTTGAAACCCGGAATCATTTCCGGTCAGACTGTCAGGGCCGCGCCATGATCTGTCATGCCCGCCAACGGGTCCGCGAGAAGCGCGGCTACTGCTCGGTCGGGCCGCGGCGGCCGATCTCGTAGAGGAACCACACCCGCCGCTCGGCCTCGTCGATATAGGTCTCGAGGATACTCGTGGTGGCGACGTCACCATGTTCGTCGCAGATATCGTGCGTCTCGCGCATCGACTTGACGAAATCCTGGTTGTCGGAGCGCAACTCGGCCAGCATGTCCTCCGGCGTGACGTAGTCGGCGTCGTTGTCCGCGATGCGCTGGTGGCGCTTGATGTCGCCGATCGAGCGCAACGTGTTGCCGCCGATCTTGCGGGCGCGCTCGGCCAGAACGTCCGTCATCGCGAAGATCTGCTCGCCGTGCTGGTCGAGCAGCAGGTGATAGTCGCGGAAGTGTGGGCCGCTCATGTGCCAGTGGAAATTCTTGGTCTTGAGATAGAGCGCAAATGTGTCGGCCAGCAGCGCGGCGAGCGCGCCGGAAATGTCCTTCACCGCGTTGGCGCCGAGGTCGGTCGGAGTGGCGAGACGCGGGGTTTTCCTGTCGGTCATGGCAAGGGTCCTTGGTTGCGGGTGGCATGGCCCTTGTCGTAACCGGATTATGCGACTTTTGGTTCCGGCACCGGAAGCCCTACTGTCGTCCTCGCGAAAGCAGGGACCTATAAGCCGTGCGCTCTCGATAGCTCGAGGCGTATGGGTCCCGGGCCTCTCCCTTTGATCGCCCGGGACGACACTTGGGTTTCGGTCGTGCTATCCGTATTTTATCCGGACGTGCCGGGGCAGGGGTTACGACTTGAAAGACATTCTCGACAAACTCGAACAACGGCGCGCGAAGGCGCGCCTCGGCGGTGGCGAACGGCGCATCGAGGCGCAGCACAAGCGCGGCAAGCTGACCGCCCGCGAGCGCATCGAGCTGCTGCTCGACAAAGGCTCATTCGAGGAGTTCGACATGTTTGTCGAACACCGCTCCTCCGAATTCGGCATGGAGGAGCAGAAGATTCCGGGCGACGGCGTCGTCACCGGCTGGGGCACGATCAACGGCCGCACCGTCTATCTGTTCTCCAAGGACTTCACCGTGTTCGGCGGCTCGCTGTCGGAGACGCACGCGCAAAAGATCATAAAGGTGCAGGACATGGCGATGAAGGCGCGCGCGCCGGTCATCGGCCTGTTCGACGCCGGCGGCGCCCGCATCCAGGAGGGCGTGGCGGCGCTCGGCGGCTACGGTGAGGTGTTCAAGCGCAACGTCATCGCCTCCGGCGTCATTCCGCAAATCTCCGTCATCATGGGGCCGTGCGCGGGCGGCGACGTCTATTCGCCGGCCATGACCGACTTCATCTTCATGGTGCGCGACACGTCCTACATGTTCGTCACTGGTCCGGACGTGGTGAAGACCGTGACCAACGAGGTCGTCACCTCGGAAGAGCTCGGCGGCGCCTCGATCCACACGACGAAATCCGGCGTCGCCGACGGTTCGTATGACAACGACGTCGAGTGCCTGCTGCAGATGCGGCGGCTGATCGACTTCCTGCCGTCGAACAACGAGACCGGCGTGCCGACCTGGCCGACCCAGGATGCCGCCGACCGCATCGACGAGTCGCTCGATACCTTGGTGCCTGAGAACCCGAACAAGCCCTACGACATCAAGGAGCTGATCCTCAAGGTCGTGGACGAAGGCGACTTCTTCGAGATCGGCACGGCGTTCGCGAAGAACATCGTCACTGGCTTTGGTCGCATCGCCGGCAGCACGGTCGGCTTTGTCGCCAACCAGCCGATGGTGCTGGCCGGCGTGCTCGACAGCGATGCCTCGCGCAAGGCGGCGCGCTTCGTGCGCTTCTGCGACGCCTTCGGCATCCCGATCGTTACCTTCGTCGACGTGCCGGGCTTCCTGCCGGGCACCGCGCAGGAATATGGCGGCCTCATCAAGCACGGCGCCAAATTGCTGTTCGCCTATTCGCAATGCACGGTGCCGCTCGTCACCGTTATCACCCGCAAGGCGTTCGGTGGCGCCTATGACGTGATGGCGTCGAAGCATGTCGGCGGCGATTTGAACTATGCGTGGCCGACCGCGCAGATCGCGGTGATGGGTGCCAAGGGCGCGGTCGAGATCATCTTCCGCGGCGGCACGCCGGAGCAGATCGCGGCGCAAACCAAGCAGTACGAGGACCGCTTCCTGTCACCCTTCGTCGCCGCCGAGCGCGGCTATATCGACGATGTGATCATGCCGCACTCGACCCGCCGCCGCATCGCCCGGGCGCTCGCCATGCTGCACGACAAGCACGTCGAGATGCCGAGGCGCAAGCACGACAATCTGCCGCTGTAGTCATTACGGATGATCTCCGCGTCATGGCCGGGCTTGTCCCGGCCATCTCGCTTAGGGACGACACGCCTATCCGGCAATATCGTTATATAAATCTCGCCACGCCGGGTTGGACTGCAGAATCAATCGGGTTTTGTAAGCGCGCGGCCAATGCTTGATGTTTTTCTCGCGCTGGAGAGCGGCACGGATGTCGTCATACGCTTCAAAGTGAACAAGCTTGTCGATGCCATATCGCTTGGTATGTCCGGGAACTAAACCACCCGTGTGCTCCGCCACGCGTTTGACCAGGTTGCTGGTGACGCCGACGTAAATCGCTCCACCGGGACGGCTCGCCAAGATATAGATGTAACCAGGCTTCATGGTCCGAGTGTCGGGAATCGGGATGGCCGGGACAAGCCCGGCCATGACGCTGATGATAGGCAGGCTCCTCGACCGCTCATCGCGACTAAAATCCGCAGGATCGGCATTAGGAGCGCGCGTGAGCCACACCGCAACAGTGAACGACATCAGCCGCCTTAGCCCCTGACAAACCCCAGCCTTCGCCGCTAGAGTGCCGCCGGGGCAGCGAGTCGGGGCGGGGGAGTCGTCAGTCCGTGCTGCTTCAAAACTGGTGGTATACGACGCTGCTGGGCGTCGACGATCCGATCCAGCCGCCGCTGGCAACCGACATCAAGGCCGACGTCGTCGTGGTCGGCGCCGGCATGGCCGGCCTCTCGGCGGCGCTGCGCCTCGCCGAATCCGGCCACGACATCGTCCTCATCGATCGCAACATCTGTGGCGGCTCGACCACCGGCAAGAGCGCCGGCTTCCTGACGCCCGACAGCGAGCTCGAGCTGTCGCAGATTCTACGTCGCTTCGGCATCGAGGGCGCGCGCAATCTTTGGCAGGTGCCGGTGAAGGGCATCGAACTCATCACCGCGACCGTCCAGAAATACGGCATCACCTGCGACCTGCAGACCCAGGACAGCCTGTTCGTGGCCAACGACAGGTCGGGCGTCGACGACGTCCATGAGGAGGTCGTCGCGCGCAAGCAGCTCGGCTATCCGGTCACCGCCTACACGGCGGCCGAGGTCGCCGGCGTGCTCGGCTCGACCCGCTACCACGCCGGCGTCCGCTACAGCGGCACATACGGCATCGACGCGCTGCGCTACTGCCAGGGCGTCAAGCGCGTGCTGCTCGGCCGCGGCGTGCACATCTTCGAGAGCACCGAGGCGCATGCGATCGATGACCATACCGTGCGCACGCACGGTGGCAGCGTCACCGCTGAGCGGATCGTGGTGTGCGCCGACACGCCGTCGCGCCATTTCTGCCATTACGCCGACGACGTCAGCCCAGCCGAGACCTATCTGACGATCAGCGCGCCGCTGACCGACCGCGACGTCAAGGCGTTGTTTCCGGGCGACCCGCTGCAATGCTGGGATTCCGACCTCATCTACAGCTATTGGAGGCTCACCGGCGACAGGCGCATCCTGCTCGGCGGCGGCAGCATGCTGTCGACCTACGTGCGCAACGCCGAAACCTCGCCGCGCGTTGCCGGGCATGTAGTGCGCAAATTCCGCAGGAAGTTTCCCGCGCTGGCCAATGTCGAGTTTCTGCAATACTGGCCGGGCCTCATCGACACGACGCGCGACCTGTTCCCGACCATCATCCGCGACGCGCAGGCGCCGTGGGTGCAGTTCGTGCTCGGCTGCGTCGGGCTGCCGTGGGCGGCGTTCTGCGGCGACTTCGTCGGGCGGCATGCCCTCGATACCGAGGAGCAGACCGACCACGTCTTCTTCCAGTATTTCCGTCCGGACCGCCGGTTCCTGATGCCGCTGTGGAGCGAGCACGTGCTCGGCAAGCCGATTGTGTTCGCGCTCAACAACGCCTGGGCCAAGTACTATCAGGTGGATGTCCCGGCCCGACAAAGGGCCTGACAGTCTGGCCGGAAATGATTCCAGGTTTTCAAGCTCGTGTCCCGGGCGCAGCGCAGCGCATTAGCGGTGCGCTGCAGACCCGGGACCCCGGTTTCTTTGTGTATCAATCGGGATCCCGGCTCTGCGGTGCACCACGGCGCCATAGCGCGTCGAAGACGCGCGTAAACGCGCTGATGGCTTGTGCTGCACCGCGTCCGGGACACGCCGTTGATTTTGATGGGCTCTTTCCGGGTTAGATTCTGAGGGCGCGAAGCACCGTGCGGCCGCCCGATATCGGGCCGGTGACGCGCCTGTGCGGCGTCGCAAAAAAGGCGTGGATGCCCGGCACAAGCCGGGCATGACGAGGTATAAAGCCTGTCATCCTCCAGGAGACTCCTTCTCATGCTCCGCGCCTCAATGTTCGTTCTCGCGCTCGCCGTAGCCGCGCTGGTCGCGCCTCATTCGCCGGCCCTCGCCCAGGGGAAGACGGTGACCACCTCGTCTGGCCTGAAATACATCGACGTCAAGGTCGGCACCGGCCCGGAGGCGAAGGGCAAGATCGCGGTGGTGCACTACACCGGCTGGCTCTACCAGAACGGCCAGAAGGGAGCGAAATTCGACTCGTCGGTCGATCGCAACGAGCCGTTCTCGTTCCACGTCGGCGCCGGCAAGGTCATTCCCGGCTGGGACGAGGGCGTTGCTACGATGAAGGTCGGCGGCAAGCGCACCCTGATCGTGCCGCCGCAGCTCGCCTACGGATCGCAAGGCGCCGGCGGCGTTATTCCGCCGAACGCGACCTTGATGTTCGACGTCGAGCTGCTGAAGGTCGAGGAGTAGGGCGGGCGCTCATCCGCCTCATCCTGAGGAGCCGCGCGCGAGCGCGGCGTCTCGAAGGGGAGGCGGCCCGTGCGCAGCTGGCGCCGGGGCCTCATGGTTCGAGACGCGCCTGCGGCGCTCCTCACCATGAGGAGATGGGCTTGACTGGCATCTCTTGACAATATTCCTAATATGACTATAGTCACACAGTCCGGTCCGTCGAAGGGCGTCATCTAGAGGCGTGCTGATGGCGGGACCGGATGCGGTGCCTGCGGGTGGGTTTCGCAAGCCCATCCCCGGGAGGCCCGGGACCCCGCCCGACGGGCATGACGACCCGTCCGCAGGGAGCCTGCTTAAGCCGGGAACCCAATCATCAATGGAGTCCGGCGAAGCGCGGCCCTGGGTCTGCGGACAGGCTGCGGCCTTCCGCGAAGCCGCGATGGAGCGCCGGACGGCGCGAGCCTCTTCGCCAGAGGCTCTCCGCATCGCAAGGTGCGGAAACCAAGACGTTGCGCCGCCCGGCGCTCCGTCCCCTTCGTCTTGAGACGAAGGGAGGAAAAGGAAGGACGACGCCCCCGCGTCGCTAACAACAGGGGTTGCGGAGCGTTGGCTGCGCGGGCTGTTTGAAAATCGAAGCGCGCACCGACCTCAATCCTCAGAGTCTGACCGGAAATGATTCCGGGTTTCCAAGCTCGTGTCCCGGGCGCGGCGCAGCGTGAAACGATGCGCTGCAGACCCGGGACCCCGCTTTCTTTTCTTCGCGTATAACCGGGGTCCCGGCTCTGCGGTGCACCACCTCGCCATAAGCGGGAGCGAGGGCGCTTATGGCTCGTGCTGCACCGCGTCCGGGACACGCCGTTGATTTTGACGAGCTCTTTTCGAGTCAGACTCTGAGGATAAGAACAACCTTGCGTCAGCGCGGGGACGGCAGCCGAGAATATTACCAATGACGACAACCGAAGGAGTGGTTGTTTCGTATCGTAAAACCCCTATTCAGTTGGCCGCGTTCCGCAGCAAATCGTTAACGTCTCTCAACCATAAAAAGACGTGGAATTTTCGAATCCTTCTGTCGTCATGTCTCCCATTCCGGCCTCTCGCGCCAGCCTTGCCGACATCGGATTGATTGCGGGCGCGGCGCTGGCCGTCTTCGTCGTCACCGGTTTCCTCGTGCTATCGCCGCGCGATCCGCGGGCGCCGGTGGCGGTGATCTTCGCGCCCGGCACACAAGCCAGCGCGGCCTTCGCGCACGTCGCCGAGGCGGGCGGGCGCGTGCTGCGGGCCGGACCTTTCGCCAACATCGTCATCGCGGTGCCGGATGACGCTCAATTTGCCGGCCGTGCCAGGCGGCACGGCGCTTGGCTGGTCGCCGACGCGGCGCTGGTGCCGGGCTGCAGCGCGGCGGTGACACAATGAGCGCGCTGTTCGAGCGTTTCGATACGACCAATATTACCGGCCTGCGCAAGACCGTGGCGCGCGGCTTGATCGGGCTCGCCTTGCTGCACGTGCCGGCGCTCAGCCTCGTGGCCTGGTGGCGCGATGAGAATGTGGCGCTGATCGGCGCGGTGGCGCTGATCCTCGCGCTGCTGCCGGCGCTGCTGATGCAAGCCGGCCGACCGACTTTGGTGGTCGGCGCGGCGCTCGCCGTGGCGCTGGTCGGCCAGACTTCGCTGCTGGTGTTCGTCATGCGCGGGCATCCGTGGCAGATCGAGATGCACTTTTATTATTTCGCCGTGCTGGCGATGCTCGGCGGCTTCTGCGGCTGGCGTCTCATCGCCCTCGCTGCGGCGCTGATCGCCCTAGAGCATGCCGTGTTCGACTTTCTGCTGCCGGCGGCGATCTTTCCGGGCGGCACCGACGTCGGGCGTTTTCTGGTCCACGCCTGGGTCGTGGTGGTGGAATCCGCGGTGCTCATCTTGATCGGCGGCGTGATCCGCCGCGCGTTCGAGGTGCTGGAGCAGACACGCGCCCAGGCTGAGACCTCGGCGGCCGAGCTCGAGCAGCTCGCCGCCGCCCGCGCCGCCATGCTATCGACAACGACCGAGCAGGCCGAGCAGAGCCGGGCCTTGCTTGAGCAATTCAAGGCCGAAATGGCGCAATCCATCGACCTTCTTCATTCGAGCGCCACGGGCCTGATGGAGAACGCCAACAGTCTCGGCGTTGCCTCGACCAAGACCGGCGCGCAGGTTGTCGCCGTCTCGGCCGCGTCCGAAGCGACCGCCCGCAAGGTCGAGCTGATGGCGGCGGCCGGGCAGGAACTGTCTCATACGATCGGCGAGGTCGGCATCAGCGCCGAGCGCTCGGCGACGCTGGCCGCGGCGGCGGTGGAGGAGGCGGGCCGGACCACAGCGACTATGGACGAGATGGCCGTGGTGTCGGCCGAGATCGGCGACGTCACCGGATTGATCAGCGGCATTGCCGAGCAGACCAACCTGCTGGCGCTCAATGCCACCATCGAGGCGGCGCGCGCCGGCGAGGCGGGCCGCGGCTTCAGCGTGGTGGCGCAGGAGGTCAAGGCGCTTGCCAACCAGACCGCCAAGGCGACGCAGGACATCGCACGGCGCGTTGCCGCGATGCAGGACACCAGCAATCGCTCGGTGGCAGCGATCCATGCCGTGTCGGAGAAGATCCGCGCGCTCGAAGACGTATCCACCGGCATCGCCGCGGCGGTTAATCAGCAGGCCATGGCGACCAGCGAGATCGCGCAGAATGTGGACGCTGCCGCCAACAGCGTCGGCCACGTCGAGAAGTCGATCGCCCGGATCGAGGAGTTGTCGGCCAGCAACGCGCAGGCGGTCGCGCAGGTGAGCAGCGCGGCGCAAGCCGTCGCGGAGCAGACGCTCACCATCCGTGAACGCGTGCGCTCGTTCACCGAGGATATCGCCCGCTTGCGAGCCTGAGGCGCGCCATGATGGCGCCCGAACCGATTCAGAGCTTATTCACCTGTCGTTCGTGACAGGTCATGGCCTGACCTGGATGTCAGCGCCAGCCGCCGCCGCCGTTCACGTAGACCGTATCGGCGGTCATGAACGGGCAGGCGTCCGAGCACATGAACAGCACCAGCTCGCCGATCTCTTCCGGCTCGCCGAAGCGGCCCATCGGAATGTCGTCGAGAAAGCGCTTGATCAGTTCGGGCGACGAATTGGCCGCCGCCTGGAACGGCGTCTTGATCGGGCCGGGTGAGATCGACAGGCAGCGGATGTTGTCCTTGGCGAATTCGCGCGCCACGCCAAGCGTCATCGAGTTCACCGCGCCCTTGGCCGCCGCGTAGTGCACCGACGAGCCGGGGCCGCCGCGCTTCGCCGCCATGCTGGCGACATTGACGATGACGCCGCCACCGTTTTCGAGCATGTGCGGAATGATGGCTTGTGTCGGATAGAACGTGCCCTTGAAATTGAGGTCGAAAGTACGGTCGAGCAGATCATCGTCGATGTCGAGAAACTTGGAGCGCTTGAGCGCGGCGCCGGCCGAATTGAACAGGAAGTGGATGCGGCCGAAATCGTTGATCGCCAGCTCGATCATGTCCTTGACCGCCGCGCGTTTGGTGACGTCGATGGCGAGCGCGAGTCCCTGACTTCCGGCGGCGTTGACCTGCTCGACCGTTTCCTTGGCGCCTTTTCCGTTGATGTCGGCGCACACCACGTTGGCGCCTTCGCGCGCGAAAATCTGCGCGGTGGCGCGGCCGATGCCGCTGGCGGCGCCGGTGATGATGATGGTCTTGCCTTGAAAGTAGTTCGGCGTTTTCGGCATGGCGTTCCTCGCATGATTGCGCGCAACGTTAGCCGATGGCCTTGAGGGCGACGACGACTTTTTTCGGACTAGAAACGCGTCGTGAGGTGCGTCAGCCAGTCTGGCGATGCGTTGACGAGCGCGGTTTCAACGGCGCGGTCGAAGCCCGTCACGATCATCACGCCGAAGACAACGAGCAGGCTGCCGAGCGCGTATTTGCCGCCTTTCCCCGCCGCCAACAGCCGCTCGCGCCAGCGCGTCAGCGCTTCACGCGACGCCAGGCCGAGCACGATCAGCGGCAGGGCCGCGCCGATGCCAAACGCGATCATGGTCGCGGCGACGGCGCCGAGGTCCTTGCCTTGTGACGCCAGGACCGACGCAGCGCCGAGTGTCGGTCCGACGCAGGGGCTCCACACCGCGCCGAGCAGGATGCCGAGAGCGAACTGGCCGGACAGGCCGCGCTTCGGAATTTCACCGGCTTGCGTCTGCGCCCAACCGCCGAGCGGACCTGCGGCAATCGCGAACCGGTCCTGCAGGCGCGGCAACAGCAGCACAGCGCCGATCGCGATCAGGAGCGTCGCGGCCACCTTGCGGACGACATCCTGATCGAGGCCGATCGCGTAGCCGACCGTTGCGATGAGGAGCCCGACCGTGACGTAAGACAGCGTCAGGCCGGCGGCGAGCGCCAACGGTCCATAACGATGATGCGACAGCGCGGCGCCCAGCACGATCGGCAGCAGCGGCAGCACGCAGGGTGACAGGACAGACAGAACTCCCGCGAGCAGGGCAAGCGCCAGCATGTCCGCTCAGACCGCCTTGTCGAGCAGCGCCTCGATCGACATCATGTCGGTGTCGCCGGTCGAGCGGCCGACTTCCGTCTTGCCTTTGTACACGATCAGCGTGCTCTGCTGGGTGACGTGAAGCCGGCGCAGCAGATCCTTGCTGGTGTCGAAGTCGATATCCTGCGCGACCATGTCCTTGTATTTCGGTTGGCTCTCGAGCACCGACAGGATCGGCTTCTGGGCGCGGCAGGTGGGGCACCACGGCGCCGTGACGTGCAACAGGATCGGCTTGCCGGCGGATTGCGCGGCGTCGAAGGCCCGCTGGGAGTAGGGTGCGGCCGTTGTCGTCGCGAACGCGACGGTGCCGGCCGCGAGCAGGGCGCCAGTTGCAACAGCGCCGATCAGGGTGCGTCGATTGAGCATGAGACTCTCCGGACTGAGCGGCGATAGTCCTACCAGCAGATTCTCGCCGCCGCGGTCACAATCGCAGGATGCACGATCACGAAATCGTGCCAAGGGCGCCGCTTGTCAGGAATAAAGCGGAACGGAAGCCGCTATGATAGCGTACCGCCACGAATGACACGGGATTTCGAGCCAGCCATGCTTGCACCGATCGAATACGCCGACGCCTCGCCCGCCGTGCGCGCGGTCTACGACGATATCAAAAAGAGCCGGAACGTCCCGGACGTGAACAACTTCTGGAAGTATCTGGCGCACGATCCGGCGACGCTGAAACGGACCTGGGAGAGCATCAAGGAGATCATGGCGCCCGGCGCGCTCGACCCTCTGACCAAGGAGATGATCTATCTCGCCGTCTCGGTCACCAACGGGTGCGGTTACTGCATCGCCAGCCACACGGCGGCGGCCCGCAAAGCGGGCATGAGCGAGGCCATGTTCGCTGAAGTCATGGCGGTCACTGGCATGGCCAACGAAACCAATCGTCTCGCCAACGGCTACCGCGTGCCGATCGACGAGGTGTTCCTGAAATGAATGTTTCGCGACCGCCGAGCGACTTCATATAATGTGGTCGAGCGCCGTCCCCGGAAGCCGCCAATGATCCGCTATCGAACCATCTTGCAGGTCGTTTGTATTGCCACGGTCGCCCTGGTGATGCTGCCGGTGGGCCGCCTGCTGTTTCCGTTCGTGAGCGCCGAACTGGGCCGTCTGCCGTTCGAGGCAATCGAGGCGGTCGGCAGCGCCGCGCTCGGTTTTGGCCTCTACGCGATGCTGGGCTGACGCGTCATTTTTGATCCGGCCTGCTCGCGTTCGTCTGCCGATGCGTGTCGTTGGTATCGACGGAAGCCGCGCCTGTCGTCTGCCGTCCAGGCGCCAGAGCGACGGAAGGCGCCGAATCCTTGTTGGCTGCCTGCGGCGCAGCGAGAGTGTTGCTGGCCGTGTGATTGCTGGGCGGACTGACCGCAAACAGGGTGGCGACGACGATCCCGGCGATCACGATGCCGCCCATCCAGAACCAGACCGGTTCGATCTTGCCGCGCCGAAGCATCGGATCGGGCTGCGGACCGGGCTCATGCAAATTCGGATCGATATCGGGCATGATTCGCCTCCTCATGTGGTGGGAGGCCAACGGGCGAGCCCGCGATGAGTTCCGGCGGAATTCGCGGCGCCGAGTTGGGAACCTAGCCGGTGTAGCTCACTCCGTTCCAGCGCATGCCGAGCTTCACCACGCCGACGACGAGTCGCGACAGCAACTCCATGTCATACGGCATCTCGGGACGCCAGACATCGAGCAGTAATGCGATGCGGACCTCGCCGGACCTGTTCCACACCTCGTGCGGGAATGTGTCGTCCCACAGCAGACAATCGCCGTCGGAGAGGCGGTAGGGCTTGCCGTTGATCTCGAGAACGGCGGCGACGTCGCCGTCGGGCGTGCGCGGCATCGTCAGCATGAGATGGAAACGCAGGATGCCGCGGAACGGCCCGCGGTGCTTCGGGATGTGCTTGCCCGGCGCGAGGAACGAGAACACGCACGACATGATGTCGGGCCGGTCCTTGATCAGGCTCTCGACCGTCGGGCAGCGCGAAAGGTTCTCCGACACGTCGATGCCGTAAGCGCGCATGATGAACATGCGCCAGTCGCGGCCGTCGTTGGCGGAGATATCGGCTTGCTCCTTCATGATGTCGTGGAAGCGCGGTACGCGGTCGAGATTGCGCCGCACCTCAAAAGCCTCGGCACGGATATTTTGCCACTGCGCGACGAACTCGCGCGCGGCGGGGAAATAACGATCGATGTCGAGAACGGCGGGCGTATCGATGCGAGCATCGTACATCGAGCGCACGGCGTCGCGCGCACTGTCGTAGAGAAGGCTCACGGAGACTCAATCCCCCCTCGGAGATGTCGCGTCACATTATTGACGTGCAGCGCGGGCGCCGTCGAGTCGGCGGCCCATAAAATATCTGATATACGGCTTGTCGAATACAAACCGACCACAGTCGAGCCCGAGATTGAGAACGAATCTAAGCAACGCTGCCGTCGCCGCAGCGCCGATGCTGTTTGTTTTCCTGTGGAGCACCGGCTTTATCGGGGCCAAATACGGCATGCCCTATGCCGAGCCGTTCACATTCCTGGCGACCCGTATGGGCCTTGTGATTGTCCTGCATTTCCTGATTGTCTGGATTGCACGGGTGCCATGGCCGACCTTGCCGCAGGCCGGGCATAGCGTCGTCACCGGCCTGCTGGTCCACGGCCTTTATCTTGGCGGCGTCTTCCTGGCCATCAGCCAGGGCGTACCGGCCGGTATTTCGGCATTGATCCCCGGACTGCAGCCGATCCTGACCTCGACGGTGGCGAGCCGGTGGCTCGGCGAAAAGGTCATGCCGCTGCAATGGCTCGGCCTCGCGCTCGGCCTTGTCGGCGTCGCGATGGTCCTGCACGACCGCAGTCTGGTCGGCTCCGGCACGATGCTCGGCTGGTGCGGCAGCGTCGCCTCGCTGATCGGCATCGCGCTCGGCACGCTGTACCAGAAGCGGCATGGCGTCTCGATCGACTGGCGCAGCGGCAACCTCGTGCAATATGCGGCGGCGGGGACTTTCTTCGCCATCGTCGCCTTCACGTTCGAGACGCGAGTGATCGACTGGACGCCGTCGTTCATCTTCGCGCTGTCGTGGCTCGTGCTGGTGCTGTCGTTCGGCGCGGTCGGCCTGATGTACTGGCTGATCCGGCGATCACCGGCGAGCGGCTTTGCCAGCCTGTTCTATCTCGTGCCGGTGGTGACGGCGCTGCTCGCCTATCTCCTGTTCGGGGAGAAGCTCGACGCGATGGCGTTGACCGGCATGGTGATCTGCGCCGGCGGCGTCTTCATCGTCAATCGCTCGGCGGCGCGCTCGCGCCTCGCGACGGCCGCGGTAGACTAGCCGCGCTTCTCCAGCACGAGCTGTGTTTGCGTGACGATGGCGCACAGCCGGCCGTCGCTGCGCGTGATGCGGGTCTGCCAGACCATGGTGGTGCGGCCGCGATGCAGCGGCGTGCATTCGGCATGGGCGACGTCGCCGATCGGCACCGCGGCGAAGAAGTTGGTCTTGCTCTCGATCGTCGTCGTGGTCTGACCGGCCTTGAGATTGGCGGCGGTCGCGGTGCCGCCGAGATTGTCGGCGAGCGCCATGATGGCGCCGCCATGCATGATGCCGAAGCGGTTGTTGAGTTCCTCGCGCACCGGCAACTCGGCCGTGACCTTGTCCGGCGAGAGGTGGGTCACCTTGAGGCCGAGGAAGTCGGCGAAGGGCGGCTGCTTGCGGGCGTCGTCGTTCATGTCAGGCTGTCAAACCATCGTGCGGTGATGAGCAGGTCGTCCTGCGTCAGATTATGACCCGTGGGATATCTCGGCTGTCAGTGGGCGGCCGGGTCGCGCCGCCGGGACAAAGCGATGAATGAAACCGAGGTCTGTCATGGGCCGTGGCTCACCGCCGCTCCTGTCGCACGGCCCGGTCGGTACGGAAAGAGGGCGCCAAAGAAAAAGGGCGCGGTTGCCCGCGCCCTGCTGCCTCGAGCCGGGGAGACTTAACGTGGCTGCGGCACGATGCGGATGTAGGGCTTCGGTGTCTTCCAGCCCTGCGGATAGAGCTTCTTCGCCTCGTCGTCGGTGATCGCGCCGCCAAGAATGACGTCCTCGCCCTGTTTCCAGTTGGCAGGCGTCGAGACGCGGTGCTTGGCCGTGAGCTGCAGCGAGTCGAGGACCCGCAGCACCTCGTCGAAGTTGCGGCCGGTCGACATCGGATAGACGAGGATCAGCTTGATCTTCTTGTCCGGCCCGACGATGAACACGTTGCGGACGGTCTGGTTGTCGTTCGGGGTGCGGCCCTCCGACGTGCCGCCGGTCGAGGCCGGCAGCATGCCGTAGGCCTTCGAGATCTTGAGGTCGGTGTCGCCGATCATCGGATAGTTCGGCGCGAAGCCGACCACGTCCTTGATGTCGCCCGCCCACTTCTTGTGATTCTCGACCGGATCGACCGACAGGCCGATGATCTTGGCGTTGCGTTTGTCGAACTCCGGCTTGAGCCGCGCCATGGTGCCGAGCTCGGTCGTGCACACCGGCGTGAAGTCCTTGGGGTGCGAGAACAAGATGCCCCAGGAATTGCCGAGCCAGTCGTGGAAGCGGATCTTGCCCTCGGTGGTTTCGGCTTCGAAATCCGGTGCGGTATCGCCAATCGCCAACGCCATTGAAAGTCTCCTGTTAAACGCGGACCGCCGCGGAGCGGCCTCGAACCCACGAAGAATATAGGCCGCGTGACGTGGCGAGGTAAGACGACAAATGTGCTAAAAGTGAGTGCGCTCGAGAAGCGGACGTTCTGCCGGACGCTCCGCTTCGAGAATGATCCTTCGGTCCGCGGCGTCCGGGCAGTGGATACCGCCGCGCCAGCACAGTATTGTGACGTCCTATGCAAAGGGGTACGACCCCGGTCAACCAAGGACGACGGTCAAACCCCTCATGTTCAAGCGCATTCTGATCGCGAACCGCGGCGAGATCGCCTGCCGGATCATCAAGACCGCCCGCAAGATGGGGATTTCGACCGTCGCGGTCTATTCCGACGCCGACAAGGATGCGCTGCACGTCGCCATGGCCGACGAGGCGGTCCCGATCGGCCCGCCGCCGGCCGCGGAGAGCTACCTTGTCGCCGACAAGATCATCGCCGCCTGCAAGGCGACCGGCGCCGAGGCGGTCCACCCCGGCTACGGCTTCCTGTCCGAGCGCGAGTCCTTTCCGAAGGCGCTCGCCGCCAACGGCATCGTCTTCATCGGGCCGAACCCCAAGGCGATCGCCGCGATGGGCGACAAGATCGAATCGAAGAAAGCGGCCGCCGCTGCCAAGGTGTCGACGGTGCCCGGCTATCTTGGCGTCATCGAGGACGATAACCACGCCGTCGCCATCGCCGAGGAGATCGGCTACCCGGTGATGATCAAGGCGTCGGCCGGCGGTGGCGGCAAGGGCATGCGCATCGCCTACAGCAAGGCCGACGTCGCCGAAGGCTTCGCGCGTGCAAAGTCGGAAGCGAAGTCGTCGTTCGGCGATGACCGCGTCTTCATCGAGAAGTTCATCACGGACCCGCGCCACATCGAGATCCAGGTGCTCGGCGACAAGCATGGCAACGTCGTCTATCTCGGCGAGCGCGAATGCTCGATCCAGCGCCGCAACCAGAAGGTCGTCGAGGAGGCGCCGTCGCCGCTGCTCGACGAGGCGACACGGAAGAAGATGGGCGAGCAGGCGGTCGCGCTGGCGAAGGCCGTCGGTTACGACAGCGCCGGCACGGTCGAGTTCGTCGCCGGCCAGGACAAGAGCTTCTACTTCCTGGAAATGAACACGCGGCTCCAGGTCGAGCATCCGGTGACGGAATTGATCACCGGGCTCGACCTCGTCGAGCAGATGATCCGTGTTGCCGCCGGCGAGCGGCTGGCATTCAAGCAGGGCGACATCAAGCTCAGGGGCTGGGCGGTCGAGACCCGCGTCTATGCCGAGGATCCGTACCGCAACTTCCTGCCGTCGATTGGCCGCCTCACCAAATACCGCCCGCCGGCGGAAAAGAGCGAAGGCGGCGTCACCGTGCGCAACGACACCGGCGTTTACGAGGGTGGCGAGATATCGCTGTTCTACGACCCGATGATCGCCAAGCTGGTGACGCATGCGAGCGACCGCGCCCGGGCGATCGACGCGCAGTCGGCCGCACTCGACGCCTTCATCATCGACGGCATCCGCCACAACATTCCATTCCTCACCGCGGTGATGGCGCATCCGCGCTGGCGCTCCGGCCAGCTTTCGACCGGCTTCATCGCCGAGGAGTTTCCGGACGGCTTCCACGCGCAGGCGCCGGATGGCGAGCGCGCGGCGGTGCTGGCTGCAGTGGCCGCCGCGATCGATCACGTACTCGGCGAGCGCAAGCGCCGGATTTCCGGCCAGATGAATGGCCGCAGCGTCACGCGTGAAAGCAAGCGCGCGGTTTGGCTCGGCACGCAGGAATATTCGCTCGAGGTCAAGCGGAGCAACGGTGCGATTGAGATCGCCGCGCCCAAGGGCAAGGCTTTGCGGCTCGAATCGGACTGGAAGCCGAGTGATCCGCTGTGGTGCGGCACGATCAATCACGAACCCGTATCGGTGCAGGTGCGGCCGGTTCCGAACGGGTTTGATCTCTCCTATGGCGGCGTCGAGACCAGAGCCTATGTGTATACCGAGCGCGAAGCCGCCTATGCGCGGCTGATGCCGGTCAAGGACGTTTCCGACAGCGGCAAGCAGATCAAGTGCCCGATGCCCGGTCTGGTCGTGTCGATCGCCGTCAGGGAGGGGCAGGAGGTCAAGGCCGGCGAGACGGTCGCCGTCGTCGAGGCGATGAAGATGGAGAACGTGCTGCGCGCCGAAATCGACGGCACGGTGAAGATGATTCACGCCAGGCCGGGCGACAGCCTCGCGGTCGACGCCGTGATCCTCGAATTTGCCTGATTGGGTCGCAGGAACCGGCCGGTACAGCCGGCGTTGAGGGGCAAAAGGAGACCGCCCATGCCGCCGAAACGCGAACGCAAACCCTCTGCTCCGCCCGATTCCCGGTCGCTGCAGAGCAACGAGTTACCGGACGACCTGCGCCGTGATGATCGGCAGGCCGCTGCCGGTGAGGAAATTCCGTCGCCGGACGAAGATGCCGAACGGGACGATGCGGTGGACGTCCACAGCCCCGCCATCGACGGCGGCGTTGACCAGCATCCCATCCACGATGACGATCCGGACGACGATTTCACGCCCGAGGACTACGAGGAACAGATCGACGAGTCCGACAAGGACGAGCGTGGTCGCCGCCGACGAACCAGAGCCGGTCAACGCTGACGTTCAGTGGCGCGGGGCTTTCTGCTAGATCGACGGGATGTCGCTCTATTTCGCCTACGGCTCCAACATGGACCGCGCTGGCATGGCTGCGCGCTGCCCCGGCGCCATCGCTCTTGGCACGGCCGTGCTCGAAGGCCATCGCTTCGTCATCGGTGTCGACGGTTGGGCATCCGCCGAAGTCGCGCGTGACAGCAACGTGCTGGGCGTGTTGTGGCAGATCATGCCGCAACATCGCGCCGCGCTCGATGTCTACGAAGCTGTCGATGAAGGCTTGTACGACGCCAGAACAATGCCGCTGCGGTGCGGCGAAGGCACAGTCTCGGCGATGACCTACATCTTGCGCCGCCCGGGCCATGGCACGCCACGGCCGGATTACATCGCCCTGATCGCCGCTGCGGCCCGTGACTGGAATTTTCCCGGCGACTATGTCCGCATGATCGAAGGTTGGACGAACGGGCATGGATGAGAATCGCGTCATACGCCATGTCGTCGTGCGCGGTCATGTGCAGGGCGTCGGCTTTCGCGCCTTCGTCGAGGATCGCGCGATGGTGCTCGACGTCGAGGGCTGGGTGCGCAACCGGCGCGACGGTTCGGTTGAGGCTATCTTCGCCGGAACGAGCGCTGCGGTCATGACTGTCATCGAGGCCTGTCGGACCGGGCCGCGCCACGCGCGCGTCGATGCGCTCGATCAGCGCGACGGCACTGAGGCCGAGCTCGGCTCGCGCGTGGGCGGCGTCGCGTTTGCCTGCCTGCCGACGGTGTAATCGCGCGTCGGGCCGAACAGCGGCTCGAATTCCCGGCGCAGGGCGATATCGAGATCGGTCATCGTCGCCGTGATGCCGAGATCGGCGAGGCTGGTGACGCCGTACTTCCGTTCGGACACGCCGCACGGAACGATGCCGGAGAAGTGGGCGAGCTCCGGCTCGACGTTGATGGCGATGCCGTGCAGCGTCACCCAGCGCGACACGCGAATGCCGAGCGCGGCGATCTTGTCCTCATAACCGTCGCCCTTGTCGGGCCGTCGCACCCAGACGCCGATGCGGTCCTCGCGCCGCTCGCCGCGCACGTTGAAGGCGGCGAGGCTGCGGATGATCCATTCCTCGAGGCTGGCGACGAAGCGGCGCACGTCCGGGCCGCGCCGTTTCAGGTCGAGCATGACATAGGCGATGCGCTGGCCGGGGCCGTGATAGGTCATCTGGCCGCCGCGCCCGGTTTCGAACACCGGAAAGCGGGCGTCCAGAAGCTGCTCCGGCGCGGCGCTGGTGCCGGCGGTGTAGAGCGGCGGATGCTCGAGCAGCCAGACCAGTTCCTCCTCGCGCCCGCCAGCGATGGCCTCGACGCGCGCCTCCATGGCGGCGACTGCCGACTCGTACGGCACCGGCCGACTGCTGATCTGCCAGCCGACCGAAGCCGCGCCGGGCGGCGCGGGGAGGCCGAAAGTCAGGGCATCTCGCGCGTTAACCATCGGCTAACCATACCATGGTGACCTTCGCTGAAGGGTTCGGGAGCGGGCGAAGGGGGAATTTGCTTGGCCACGTTGAACAAGGTTTCGGTCGATATCACGGTCGTGCTCGGCACGACATCGATGCCCGTGCATCAGGTGTTGCGGCTCGGCCGCGGCGCCATCATCGAGCTCGAGGCGCGGGAGGAAGACCCGGTCAAGATTCTCGCCAACAACCTGCCTGTCGCCCAGGGCACCGTGCTGGTCAACGGGAACCGGATCGCCGTCGAGGTCGGGCAACTGCTGGCGCGGCCGCCGGATAGGCGCTGAACGGGACCATCGGCTCCAGGGATTGAAGTCCCGCGGCTTTTTCTGCCGGGGAATAGGACGGATTTGGGCTTGGCGCCCTTGTCCCTCAAGACCCTATTTGTTACATCCCGCGGCGCTTTCCCTCATGCGGTCATGGCGGAATTGGTAGACGCACTAGCTTGAGGTGCTAGCGGGGCAACCCGTGGAGGTTCGAGTCCTCTTGACCGCACCACTTCCTTTTAGAAAGCCATTGCCTGTCAGATAGATAGGCTGCGCAGGATGAGCGCTTCGCCATCCCGTCGCGCGTCTGGCGATTTGCCGGGCGCCTCGAGGACGTGAACGACGGCGGTGCGGATCACCGACGCATGCGTGACCACAACGGCATGGCCGCGTCCGGAGAGAGTCTTGATGGACCGCGCGAGGCGGCATGATCCAAATGGATCATGCCTGCGGCGCGCGGGTCCTAATGTGACAGCGGCCCATGTCCCGCCGGAACGACGTGGACGATGTGGTAGCCGCGCCGTTTCAGCTCGCGCAGGAATGACGGCAGCATCCGCGCCGTCCGCGCCTTGCTGTCGTGAAACAGCACGATGCCGCGGCCGATCTTGTCGATGCGACTGAGGATGAGATCGAGTTCGTACTGAGGGGTCGTCTCGTTCCAGTCGCTGGCCCAGACGTCGGCGCCGAACACGGCGATGTGGCGCTGCTCCAGCCTGTCGAGCAGGGCGGGCGTCGAAGCGAAACCGGGGAAGCGGAAAAACGGCACGACCGGGTTACCTCGCCACACGCCGTAGAGCGCCTTGTCGTCGGCGGCCATGCCCTTGTCGATGTTGGCCTCTGCCTTGTCGATTGGCATGTGGCTGAGCAAAGGGTGGGAATAGCTGTGATGGGCGACCGTATGTCCTTCGGCGGCCTCGCGGCGAACCAAAGCGGGCGCGGCCGCCGCCTCACGGCCGATCAGAAAGAACGTGGCGTGCACGCATTCGGCCTTGAGTGCATCGAGTATCCGCGGCGTCGTTGCCGGAATTGGGCCATCGTCGAACGTCAGCACCAGTTCTTTGGGTCCGAGCGGCAGCGTTTGCGGAAATTCCTTGCGGCCGACGCGCGGGGTCGTCGCGGCGCTGACTTCCAGCACGCGGGAGGTGCCGAGCGCATCCGGGTTGGGGCAGGTCTGCGCTGCAGCCGCCGTCGCGGTCAGAAGCAGGACAAGAATAGTGAAGAGTGGGCGGCGCACGGGAGAGACTCAGTTCGGCGGGACCTTGGGCGGAACCGGGCTTCTCGGCAATCGCAATCTCGGATCATTCGTGGGCTTTTTGCAGTCACCTTTCCTTTACCCTGTTTCCTGATCGGGAATTAACCGTGCCGGCCTAGCGTCCTGTCCGATTTTGTGTGCGTGAGGGCGAGTTGGACGGTCCGGTCGATACGGCGCCGCGGGCTGGCGAGGCCGGTCCGCTCGAAAAGCGGCGCGCCGCGGTGCGCGTCCGGGTATCGGCCGTGCGTCTCATCGTTGGCTCCGTAATTTTTGCCGCGATCGCCGCCGCGGCTTGCGGCTTCGTTGCCTTTGCCGTTGCGAAGGCGAGCGACGCGCGTGACGCCGAAATTCATCGCAGTGCGTTGCGCGAGGCGGTGGCGGATTATCGCGGGTTGCTCGACGTTCATAGCGAGCGCTTTCTTCGGCTGGTCGAGCGCAGCAGCGGCATCAAGACGCTTCGGTTCGAGACGGACATCGGCGGTGGCGCCGGCGAGACGCAGCCTGTCATCGACCGGGACGGCCGTATCGCCGGTGTGCTGACCTGGCAGCCGGCGACGCCAATGACGGATCTGGTCTGGCGGGGGATGCCGCTCGTCATCGCGATCGCCTTGGCGCTGTCGGGGCTTGCCGGATTTGCGCTCTATCAGTTGCGCCGTTCGCGGAGGGAGCTTGCCCTGAGCGAAGAGCGGGCGCGTGTTGCCGCCGAACAGGATCCGCTCACCGGTCTGCCGAACCGCGCGACAATGATCGCACTCGCAGAGCGCGCGGTCGAAGCGCGTCGTGGTGACGATGCTGTCGTCTGCGGTCTTCTGGGATTGAGCCGGCTCGATGCGGTCGCGTCCGCCTATGGGCAAGGCAGCGCCGACGAGATCCTGCAGGTGACCGCGAGACGGTTGCGTGACTTCCTCCCGGAAGGCGCCCGTTGTGGGCGCGCCGGGCCGCACGAGTTCGCCGTCCTGATGACCGGTGAGATCGACGCGGCTATGACGATGCGTGCCGCGGTCGCAGCCGCCTCGCAGCCGCACTGGCTCGACACGGTCGTTCACGTCGATGTCCATGCCGGCATGGCGGCTTCGCCGTCCGATGCGGCAACGGCCGAGGAGTTGATGCGTCGCGCCGAGCTCGCCTTGCGTGACGCGCAGGCGAAAGCGCCCGGCACGCTGATCGCATTTGCCCCGGCACTCGACGCACAGGCCTCCACCGCGCAATTCATCCGGCGCGAGCTGCCGCGCGCGCTCGGCGCCGGCGCCCTCGATGTGCATTACCAGCCGATCGTGGCAGCCGATGGTTCCGGCGTCACGGGCATCGAAGCCCTGTTGCGCTGGACCCACCGCGAGCGCGGCGCGATCCCGCCCGCCGACTTCATTCCGGTTGCGGAACAGATGGGCCTCATGGACGCGCTCGGCGCGTTCGTGCTGCGCCGCGCGCTCGATGACACGAGGCGCTGGCCCGACCTCTACGTGTCGGTCAATCTCAGCCCGCTGCAGGTGCGCGACCGCCGCTTCGTCGACGTGGCGCGCGAGGCGCTGGCGCAGACCGGGGTGGCGCCGTCGCGGCTGATGCTCGAGATCACCGAGGGCGTCCTCATCGACAATCCCGAGCAGATGATCGAGCGCATCGCCGAGCTGCACGCGATCGGTGTCGGCATTGCCCTCGACGATTTCGGCGCCGGCTATTCCAACCTCGGCTATCTGCAGCGCTTCAATTTCGACAAGCTCAAGGTCGATCGCAGCTTCGTGTCGGCGCTCGGGGAGTCGCCCAACGCCGGCGTCATTCTGCAGGCCATCGTCACACTCGGCCGGGCGCTGGGCGTGACCGTGCTGGTCGAGGGCGTCGAGACCGAGGAGCAGCGCGTGCTGCTGCGGCTCGCCGGCTGCGACGAGATGCAGGGCTTCCTGTTCGCCCGGCCGGCGCCGGCGGAAGCGATCGACCGGCTGATCGAGCGGCGCAGGGCCGGGCGCTCGCTCACCCGTTCCGCCGCATGATGCGCTGACAGCCCATTCGTCTGGCGCTAGACTCATCCCTGCGCGATCTGCGCGGGAGTGACGCATGATACCCAATGCCTGGAGTGGCTTCGATTTCGGCTTCGGCGAGGAGGTCGACATGCTGCGCAAGACGGCGTGCGATTTCGCGCAGGACAAGATCGCGCCGCGCGCCGGTGAGATCGACAGCACCAATCAGTTTCCGCGCGACCTGTGGCCGCAAATGGGCGCGCTCGGGCTGCTCGGCATCACCGTCGAGGAGGAATACGGCGGATCCGGCCTCGGTTATCTCGAGCATTGCGTGGCGATGGAGGAAATATCGCGCGCCTCGGCCTCGGTCGGACTGTCCTATGGCGCCCATTCCAATCTCTGCGTGAACCAGATCCGCCGCAACGGCAGCGAAACGCAGAAGAAGACATATCTGCCGAAGCTCATATCCGGTGTGCATGTCGGCGCGCTGGCGATGTCGGAGCCGGGTTCCGGTTCCGACGTCGTGTCGATGCGTACCCGCGCCGACAAGAAAGGCGATCGTTACGTCCTCAATGGCTCGAAGATGTGGATCACCAACGGGCCGGAAGCCGACACGCTTGTCGTCTACGCCAAGACCGATCCGAACGCCGGGCCGCGCGGCATCACCGCGTTCCTGATCGAGAAGGGGATGAAGGGATTTTCGACGGCGCAGAAGCTCGACAAGCTCGGCATGCGCGGCTCCGATACCTGCGAGCTCGTCTTCTCCGATTGCGAGGTGCCAGAGGAGAACGTGCTCGGAAAGGTCGGCCACGGCGTCAACATCCTGATGTCCGGTCTCGACTACGAGCGCGTCGTGCTCGCCGCGGGGCCACTCGGCATCATGCAGGCCTGCCTCGATGTCGTGATGCCCTACGTCCACGAGCGCAAGCAGTTCGGCCAGCCCATCGGTGAATTCCAGATCATGCAGGCCAAGATCGCCGACATGTATGTGACGATGAACGCCGCCAAGTCCTATGTCTACGCTGTGGCGCGCGCCTGCGATGACGGCCGCACCACGCGCGAGGACGCCGCCGGCGCGATCCTCTATGCCGCGGAGAACGCGACCAAGCTGGCGCTCGATGCCATCCAGTGCCTCGGCGGCAACGGCTACATCAGCGAATTCCCGACTGGCCGGCTGCTGCGCGACGCCAAGCTCTACGAGATCGGGGCGGGAACGTCGGAAATCCGCCGCATGCTGATCGGCCGCGAATTGTTCGAGAAGACAAAATAAGCCGGATTTGTTGGCAGCATTGGTTGCGTTTTTTGGCCGACCCGGCAGGATTTTGGCCCGTTAACTTTTGCTCCGCTCGAATCAGCTAGCTCACTGGCCTATCGGCTTTTTGACTCCGAAAGGCGAGGGACGGCGATGATGCGGGTGCGGCTCAAGGCGGACGGGCGGATCGTCGAGCTTCTGGAGGATGGCACCGAGAGGGCCGTCGATCATCGCGATCCGGCGGCCTTCGTGCGCGAGGTGCGCTCGCGTTGTGGGCTGACCCAGGCGGCCTTCGCCCAGAAGATCGAGGTGCCGGTCGAGACTGTGCGTAACTGGGAACAGGGCAAGCGCGCACCGCGCGGTCCCGCTCGCGCTTTGCTCAAGCTGATCGCCAAGTCGCCGGAAGCCGCTTTTGCGGCGCTCGGTGGCCGCCGCGCCGGTTAGGCGGCGGCGTGCCGCTGTGGACGGTAGCGCGCGATCCTCATCAGCACGTACATCACCAGCAGCGTGCCGACGTAGGCGATGAGCTGCATCTGACTCGGCTGCTCGGTATAGCCGATCAGGGTATGCAGCAGCTTGCCGGGGATGCTGCCTTCCGACAGCAACCATGACGTGTCCCACACCGTGTTGCTGAGCGCGGTGACGAGGCCGGCATTGTTGAGGAACTGCACTGACTGCGCCGCCATGCCGGCCGCCAGCAGCGCGATCAACCAACTCGTTACCGAGAAGATGTAGCGGCTCGGAATCGCCAGCAGACCGAAATAGGTCAGCGCTGTGAAGGCCGCACCGGCGGCGATGCCGAGCACGCCGCCGACGAACAGCGCCATGCCGGAGGTGCCGGATGCGAGGATGCCGTAGAGGAACAGCACGACCTCGGAGCCTTCGCGCAGCACCGCCAACCCGACGACTACGCCGAGCGCGGTGAGGGGCTTGGTGCCTTCGCTGACGGCGGTGCCGACCTGCTTTATCTCCAGCGCGATCTCGCGGCCGTGCCGCGCCATCCAGGCGTTGTGCCACATCAGCATGACGACGGCGATGCCAAGTACGCAGGCGTTGAACAGCTCCTGGCCCGCGCCATGAAACGCCTGTGAGATGGCGCCGGCGAAGATCGCCACGATCGCCGCGCCGAGCGCGCCGGCTGCGACGCCGATCGCGATCATGCGGCCGCGTCCGGCGACGCCCCTGGTCGCGGCCATGACGATGCCGACGATCAGGCCGGCCTCGATGACCTCGCGAAAGACGATAATCAGTGCACCAAGCATGGCCGTGATTTACTCGACGACGATGGCGCCCTTGGCGCTGTCCTCATGGTACTCGCCGACGAACGGATAGTGGCCGGGCTTGAGCGGGCCGACCCGCACGATGCCCTTCGACTTCCCCGGGATCACCTTCTCGACCTTGAGGGTGCGGCTCTCGAACTCTTCCGGAGTCGCGTCGTTGTTCGTCACGGTGATGATGACCCGCTTGTTGGCGGGGATCTTGATCTCGGACGGCTCGAACTTGTGGTTGGTGATGCTCACCGCAATGTCGTCGGCGGCGTGCGCGACGAGCGGCACGAAGACGATGGAGGCGAGGGCGGCTGCGGTGATGAGCGAGGCTGCTGAAAGGCGCATAGGTTTCTTTATCCGGTCAGTGATGCCTTCACAAAACCCGTTAAAGCCATTGATGCAATACTCATTTTCACGATTTGAATTATTACAATGTAAGGAGATGGGATAACATATTGCAGATGCAGGAAGGTCCACGATACCGGTGCCAGAATAACTTTTGGTCATTTTTGCCGCAGGTTCGGCGATCACCCGGTGCGGGTTGGCAGCAACAGGTTCGGAGAGCATTCTCCGCCGACCCTGACATCCTCAATCCAGGCCCCAAGTCCAGGAGTTTGCATGTCCGCTCTCAAGGCCCCTCTCGTCGAAGCCAACGGCGCCCGCATTCCGCAGATCGGGATGGGCACCATGACCCTCAAGGACGAGGTCTGCGTCCAGGCTGTCAAGGACGCGCTGGCCATCGGTTATCGTCACATCGACACGGCCGCCTATTATGGCAACGAGCGCGAGGTCGGGCATGGGTTGCGCCTGTCGGGCGTCAATCGTGACGAGGTCTTTATCACGACCAAGATTCGCCCGGATGCCGCGATGCCGGACGATTTCGCGCGCGTGGTCGACCAGTGTCTCGAAAATCTCAAGCTGCCCCAGGTCGATCTGCTGCTGATCCACTGGCCGAGCAAGACCGTGCCCATCAAGCTGACGGTCGGCGCGCTGTGCAAGGCCAAGACGGAAGGCAAGACCAGGCATATCGGGGTGTCGAACTTCACGACCGCGCTGCTTGACGAGGCCTGGGCGGCGACCACCGAGCCGCTGGTCTGCAACCAGATCGAGGTGCATCCATTCATCAACCAGGACAAGGTCATCGCCGCCAGCCGGAAGCGCGGCATGGCGGTGGTCGCCTACGTGCCGATCGCGCGCGGCAAGGTGCCGGGCTCCGAGGTGCTGGAGAAGATCGGCAAGGCGCATGGCAAGAGCCCGGCGCAGGTGTCGCTGCGCTATCTCGTGCAACTTGGCCTCATCCCAATCCCGCGCACGGCGACGCCGGCGCATCTCAAGGAAAACCTCGATGTGTTCGACTTCGTCCTGAGCGATGGCGAGATGGCCGCGTTGAAGAGGCTCAACGCCAACAACATGCGGGTGGTCAATCCGCCGCATGCGCCGGTGTGGGATACGGTCTAGGAGCGGACGGACTCGTCATGACGGACATGCCGGTTGTTGAATCGGGCGGAGCGAAAATTCCGATCGTCGGGCTTGGCACCTGGACGCTGGGCGGGCGCGACTGCGTGCGGCTGGTCGAGGCGGCGCTCGACGCCGGCTACCGTCACATCGACACGGCGCAGATGTACGGCAACGAAGCCGAGGTCGGCGAGGCCGTGCGCCGGTCGGGTCGGCGCGACGCGGTGTTCGTCACCACCAAGGTGGCGCCGGGCAACCTCAGCGCCCGGGATTTCGAGCGCTCGGCCAAGGACAGCCTGTCGCAAATGCGGCTGCCGTTCGTCGACCTGCTGCTGATCCACTGGCCGAATTCGAGCATTCCGCTCGCCGAGACCATCGGCGCGCTCAACAAAATGCGGCGCGAGGGGCTGACGAAACACATCGGCGTGTCGAATTTCACCGTGGCGCTGCTGGAAGAGGCGATCCGGCTATCGGACGCGCCGATCGTCTGCAATCAGTTCGAGTGTCATCCTTTCCTCGACCAGGACAAGTTGATCGCGGCTTGCCGCAAGCACAAGGTCGCCGTCGTCGCCTACAGCCCGGTAGCGCGCGGCCGGGCCGAAGGCTCGCACGTGCTGGAGCGGATCGGCAAGGCGCATGGCAAGAGCGCGGCGCAGGTGTCGCTGCGCTGGCTGGTGCAGCAGGGCATCGTCGTCATCCCGCGCACCAGCAAGGTCGAGCGGCTCAAGGAGAACATCGATCTGTTCGATTTCGAGCTGAGCGCCGCGGACATGAAGGCGATCGGCACTCTCAGCCATGCCGGCGGCCGCATCGTCAACTTCGCCGGCTACGCGCCGCAATGGGATTGAACGAACGCGCGTGGCCGGCGGCGCCGGCATGAACGTCATGCAGCGACGATGACCAACCCTTCGAGCAGCGCGCTCGTCCTGTTTTCCGGCGGCCAGGACTCGACGGTCTGTCTGGCCTGGGCGCTCGAGCGCTTCGATCGCGTTGAAACCGTCGGGTTCCGCTATGGCCAGCGCCACGCCGTCGAGATGGAGGTGCGGCCGCGCATCAGGGCCGGGATGGCGGCGCTCAACGCGCGGTGGAAGAAGCGGCTTGGCGACGATCACGTGCTCGATCTGCCGGCGCTTGCCGCGATCTCCGAGACCGCGCTGACGCGAGACATGGCGATCGGGATCGCCGATGGCGGCCTGCCGACCACCTTCGTGCCCGGGCGCAACATTCTGTTCCTGAGCTATGCCGCGGCGCTCGGCTACCGCCGCGGCATCGCCGATCTGGTAGGCGGCATGTGCGAGACCGACTATTCAGGTTACCCGGATTGCCGGGATACCACGATCAAGGCGCTCGGCAGGGCGCTCACGCTCGGTCTCGACCGGCCGGTCACGATTCACACCCCTCTGATGCCGTTCGACAAGGCCGAAACCTTCGATCTGGCGCTTGAAATCGGCGGAGAATCTTTCCTAAACCTCGTGGTCGAAGAGACCCATAGCTGCTATCTCGGCGACCGCGGTCGCCGCCACGACTGGGGCTACGGCTGCGGCACGTGCCCGGCCTGCGAGTTGCGGGCCCGCGGCTACGAGAAGTTCAAAGCGGATTTGATCTGAATGAGTCACAATCGTCTCCGGAACATCGAGGGTTCGGTGTTCCTTCTGCTGTTCTGCCTGACGGTCCCGGTCGCCAACTGGATGCTCGGCCACGTCGGCACGGTGTGTCCAGCCGGTGAGCCGTGTCTCGTTCCGGTCGCGCCGGGCCTGATGGCGCCGTCCGGCGTCTTGATGATCGGCGTCGCGCTGGTGCTGCGCGACCTGGTGCAGCGGCGGCTGGGCACCGAGTTCGGCGTCGCCGCGATCGTCGCCGGCACCGCACTCTCCGCGGCGGTGGCGCCGCCGTCATTGGTGGTCGCATCCGCCGCCGCGTTTCTCGTTTCGGAGTTCAC
Source organism: Pseudolabrys sp. (assembly GCA_029980465.1). GTDB lineage: Bacteria > Pseudomonadota > Alphaproteobacteria > Rhizobiales > Xanthobacteraceae > Pseudolabrys. The sequence goes on along the minus strand of JARYIJ010000001.1, from coordinate 62,845 downwards.
CGACTTCGCTGTCTACACGCCGTTGGCGCGCCGTCGCCTTGTCCTTGCGGTCCTCGCATCCGGGTTGACCGGTCTCGTCATCGACTCCGTCGTCTTTCTCTGGCTGGCGTTCGGCTCGCTCGATTTCCTGCTCGGCCAGATCGTCGGCAAGGCCTGGATGGTGCTACTCTCGATCCCCTTCATCATGATCATGCGCCGTCGCGACGAACGCATCGGTCTGACGCCTGCATAATCAAACGGACCTCACGCCATGACCGCCGCTCTCGACGCGCTGCGCAACATCACCACCGGCACCATCACGACGATGCTGCTCAAGAAAGGCATCCGCCGCTGCTGGATGGCGGGCGCCATGCCGTTCGGCTTCTCGGGCAAGCGGGTGGTGGGCCCGGCCTTTACCCTCCGCTTCGTGCCGGTGCGCGAGGACCTGGCGACGCCGGAAAGCTGGTCCAAGCCGATCTCGACCCGCGGCGCGATCGAGGCGATGCCGGACGGCTGCATCGCCGTCGCCGACGCGATGGGCGTCACCTCGGCCGGCATCTTCGGCGACATTCTCTGCATGCGGATGGTCAAGCGCGGCGTCAGCGCGCTGATCACCGACGGCGTGATGCGCGACAAGCACGGCATCCTCGGCACCGGCATGCCGGTATGGTGCGCCGGCGTCGCGGCGCCAGCCTCGGTCAACCAGCTCACCTTCGTCGGCTGGAACGAGCCGATTGCCTGCGGCGGCTGCGCTATCTTCCCCGGCGACGTCATCGTCGCCGATGACGACGGCGCGGTGGTGATCCCGCAGGCGCTGGTCGATTTCGTCGCGCAGGAAGGCGCCGAGCACGAGCGGCTCGAGAGCTGGCTGGTGCAGGAGGTGGAAAAAGGCGCGGCTTTGCCCGGCCTCTATCCGCCCAACGACGAGAACAAGAAGCGTTACGAAGAGTGGAAGAAGAAGGGCTGAGAAGCCCGGCGAATCACGCGTCCGGCTCGCGCCACAATCCAGATCAAGAGTGTCATCGGCCTGCCGTCATCGCTAGCCTTGAGCGATGTGAGTCGCGTTGCGGTCTGTCTTTGAGGCCAAGGAGATCGCTCGATGACGATCAGGATGCCGGCGCTCATTCCGACGCTGTTTCACTACGGCCGGCGCGTGGCGGCGCAGCCCATGCCGGCGCTCGACACCGGAAAACCTCACGACTTCGTCACGATGGCGGCGGCGGCGCTCGCCGTTCTCGTCGTTGCTCTGGTCGTGGTCCTGCTCGGAATGACCTAGGGCCCCGTGTCCAGCATGTCATTCCGGGACGGCGCAACGCATCTGGATTCCGGGTTCACGAGCTTCGCTCGCGCCCCGGAATGACGGCCATGGCTGGTTTAGCCCGGTCTTGACCGGGCCAGCGCGGCGCCGCGGCTGAGCGCCTGCAGCTTGCCGAACGCGACCGCGCGGCTGAGATATTTCATGCCGCAGTCGGGGGCGGGGATGAGATTCTCGGCGGCGACGTATTTCAGGCCGCGCTCGATCCGCTCGGCGACCTTCTCCGGCGTCTCGACGGTGTTGTCGGAGAGGTCGAGCACGCCGAGCACGATCTTCTTGCCGGACAGCTCCTTGAGCACGCCGAAGTCGATGTTCGGTTGCGCGGACTCGATCGAGATTTGCTGCGCCACCGTATCGGCGAGTTCCGGCAGGAAGGCGTATTTCTGCGGCTTGGTGTCGCCCGGCACGACGGCGGCGTAGCCGAAGCACAGGTGAATCACGGTCGGCACCGTGATGCCGTCGAGCGCGCGGTTGATGGCCTTGACGGCGTAGCGCCTGGCCTTCTCCGGGTTGTTGCGCAGCCACGGCTCGTCGAGCTGGATGACGTCGGCGCCGGCTTTCTCGAGATCGCGCAGTTCTTCATTGACCGCGACGGCGAGGTCCATCGTCATTGCCTCGTCGTCCTTGTAGAACTCGTCCTTGGCCTGCTGGCTCATCGTGAACGGGCCGGGCAGGGTGATCTTGGCCTTGCGGTCGGTGTTCCTGCGCAGGAACTGCATGTCGCGCAGCTCGACCGGCCGCGCGCGGCGGATCTTGCCGACCACGCGCGGCACCTTGGTCGGGCCGCTGCGCGCCATCACTTCGCCGGGGTTGTCGATGTCGACGCCCTCGAGCGCGGTGGCGAAGCGGTTGGAGTAGCTTTCGCGGCGCATCTCGCCGTCGGTGATGATATCGATACCGGCGCGCTCCATGTCGCGGATCGCGACGATGGTGGCGTCGTCCTGGGCCTGCTCGAGATAGGGCTCGCTGACGCGCCAGAGCTGAGTCATGCGCACGCGGGGCACCACCTTCGACAGCATCTCGCGGTTCACCAGCCAGTCGGGCTGCGGATAGCTGCCAACGACGGTGGTCGGGAAAAGGGTGTCAGCCATCGGGTACTCCGGACAATAGTTCTATTCCGGCTGATGCTCGAATGCGAGGCGGGAGGCCGAGCGGAATTGGCGTCGCCACATGACAATGACGACGCCGGTCGTTGCAACCACGAGCGGCAGCGGGCCGAGAAACCAGCCGAGATAGCCGAGCGCGAAGAAAAAAGCGCGCTGCCCACGATTGAAATGGCGTCCGGCATCGGCGCAAATCTGCGCGGTGCGATGCGCGAACATCTTGGCGTGCCGCGTATCCTTCTCCTCCCGGGGCGGCGCGGCGCCGATCATGATGGCGACATAGTTATAGAGACGATACGACCAGGCGAATTTGAAGAACGCGTAGACGAAGATCACGGTCAGGCCGAGCAGCTTGAACTCCCACTGGTTTTGCGTCGGCGGCGACGTGAACGGCAGGTAGGCGACGACGGACAGCACCTGTTCGCTCGAGCGCAGCATCGCCAGCGCGCCGCCGATCGCGATCAGGCTGGTCGAGGCGAAGAACGCCGTGCCGTTCTGCAGCGCCGCCGTCACCTGCGAGTCGACGATGCGAGTCTCGCGCCCGAGCAACTCGTCCATCCAGCGGTCGCGGTAGCCGTTCATCAGGGCGTTGAGGCTGTGGCTGCCGTGCGCCGTGCGCTCGACGAGAAATGAATAGGCCAGCCACGCGGCGATGAAATAGACGAGCGCGAGGATATCGGCGTTGACCGGACTCATGGCCACCATGCTGCCGTGACGGCACGCCGGGAGCAACGGCTTGAGCGGACCGGGCGGCTCTGCCACCATCGTCCACCGGAGGTCATTCCATGCCGCAAGATATCAGTCTCGGATACAAAGCCATGATCGAGGCCGCGGAGCGGGAGGTCGAAACCCTGCCGATCGACCAGGCCATCGCGCTCGCCGGGCGGCCGGACACGGTGCTGGTCGACATCCGCGACGTTCGCGAGCTGGAACGCGAAGGCCGCGTCCCCGGTGCCTTCCATTGCCCGCGGGGCATGCTGGAGTTCTGGCTGGACCCGGCCAGTCCGTACCACAAGCCGGTCTTCAATCAGGACAAGAAGTATGTGTTCTTCTGCGCGGGCGGCCTGCGCTCGGCGCTTGCCGCGCAGACCGCGCAGCGCATGGGGCTCAAGCCGGTCGCCCACATTCAAGGTGGCTTCGGCGCCTGGAAGAAGGCGGGCGGCCCGGTCGAGGCTCCAGCCAAAAAAGACTAGATCGCATCGCCGGAACTGATCGGAGCGATCAGGAAAATTCGTTTGCGCGCCGCCACGCGGACCGCGATGCTGCCGGCCCAAAGGGAGATCGACCGTGGCGCTCAAGCTGATCATCGGCAACAAGAACTATTCGTCGTGGTCGCTGCGGCCGTGGATCGCGATGAGGGCCGCGGGCATTCCGTTCGACGAGGAGGTGATCCCGCTTTATCTGCCGGAGAGCCGCGAGAAGATCCTCGCCTATTCGCCAACTGGCAAGGTGCCGGTGCTGATCGACGGCGACCTTCACGTCTGGGACTCGCTGGCGATCTTGGAGTATCTCGCCGAGAAATTCCCGGATAAGGGTCTGTGGCCGCGCGACTCGCGCGCCCGCGCGCGTGCGCGCTCAATCTCCGCGGAGATGCATTCCGGTTTCGCGGCGTTGCGCCAGCATTGCACGATGAATCTGTGGCTGCCGCCGAAGCCGCGGCCGCAGCCGCCCGAGGTGATGGTCGACGTGTCCCGGATCGAGACAATCTGGCGCGAAGCCCGTGCGCAGTTCGGCAAAGGCGGTCCGTTCCTGTTCGGCGCGTTCGGCGCCGCCGACGCGATGTACGCGCCGGTGGTCGGCCGCTTCCACAATTATGGAATCCCTGTCAGTGACGACACCCGCGCTTATATGGATGCGGTGCGCGCCTCGCCGGCATGGATCGAGTGGAAAGAGGCGTCGATGAAGGAGCCGTGGGTCATGCAGCACAACGAGGTCGACTGGCCTGTTGTCGAACGCGTTTGACGCACCGCAACCTGACATAAATTTAACATTTACGCGCCGCCAAGTTCCAGATTTTCGTCACGATTGGCGATAGAACTGGCTGCATTCTCCGCGGCCCGTCCGGGTTGCGATCTCACATGGGGGCGACGTCTCTGCGGAATCTCTGGTCCGCATGGAGCAACTCGCCATGTCGCCAACTTCTCGACTTTTTGCGTCCTTTATTGCCGTTGCCTTGCTGACGGCGCCGGCCTTCGCTGACGACACCGCCAGCAAGGACGTCAAAGGGATTTACCTGCTGACCGATTTCCCGGCGGTCACCGTTCAGCCGGGCACGACCTCGACGATCAGCCTTCAACTCAAGAATTACGCGCACGCGCCGGAGCGCATGACGCTGTCGGTTGACGGCGTGCCGCAAGGTTGGACGGCAACGCTGCTGGGTGGCGGCCAGCCGGTCGAGGCGGCGATGCCGTCGACCGATGGGTCGGTGTCGATCGACCTGCGCCTCGACATTCCGAAGACCGCGCAGATCGGCGCGAAGACGCTGACGGTCAAGGCGCAGAGCGGCGATACCAGCGTGGCGCTGCCGCTGACCGTGACGCTCGCCAAGGACCTGCCGGCCAAGCTGTCGTTGCAGCCGCAACTGCCGGAGCTGCGCGGCTCGTCGCATTCGAGCTTCGAGTACACGATGACGGTGAAGAACGACAGCGGCAAGAAGCTGCTGGTCAGCCTCGCGGCGCAGGCGCCGGCGAATTTCGATACATCGTTCACCGAGGCCTACGGCACGCAGGAGATCAACGCGATCCCGGTCGACGCCGGCAAGTCGAAGGACGTCAAGCTCAAGGTCACGCCGCCGGACGGCGTCGACGCCGGCAATTACACCGTGACCGCGAAGGTCGCGGGCGGCGGCGCGTCGGCCACGACCGCCGTCAAGCTGGATGTCACCGGCGAGCCCAAGCTGTCGCTCAGCGGCCGCGAAGGCCTGCTCAGCGCCCGCGCCACGGCGGGGCAGGAGGCCTCGGTGCCGGTCATCGTCACCAATAACGGCACGGCGCCGGCTGAGAACGTCAAGCTCAGCGGCAACGCGCCGAGCGGATGGAAGGTCAAGTTTCAGCCCGACACCATCGCGCGCATCGCTCCGAACCAGCACCAGCAGGTCCAGGCCCTGTTAACGCCGCCGGCCAAGGCGATCGCCGGCGACTACGTCACCACGCTCGACGCCGCCGCCCACGGCAACACCGGCACCGCCAACTTCCGCGTCACGGTTACGACGTCGACCATGTGGGGCATCGTCGGCGCCGGCATCATCGGCGCCGCGCTGCTCATCATGGTGGGCGCCGTCGCGAGGTTCGGCCGCCGATGACCGACATCATCCTCGCAGCGGACGGCCTCACCAAGCGGTACGGCGACGTCACCGTCGTCGATCACGTCAGCTTCGACGTGGGGCGCGGCGAAATCTTCGGCCTGCTCGGGCCGAACGGCGCCGGCAAGACAACCACGATCCTGATGCTGCTCGGCCTGTCCGATATCACGTCGGGAACGGCGCGCGTGCTCGGCCACGATCCGGCGCGCGAGCCGCTGACGGTCAAGCGGTACGTCGGCTACATGCCGGACGAGGTCGGCTTCTATGACAACCTCACCGGCATCGACAATCTGTCCTACACCGCACGGCTGATCGGCATTCCGTCGGCCGAGCGCGGCAAGCGCATCACCGACGCGCTCGCGCGCGTCGGCCTGTCCGAGGCGGGTGGCAAGAAAGTCGGCGCGTACTCGCGCGGCATGCGGCAGCGGCTGGGTCTCGCCGAGATCGTGATGAAGGACGCCAGGATCGCGATTCTCGACGAGCCGACCAACGGCCTCGATCCGCAGGCCAGTATCGAGCTGCTCGAGTTGATCAAGTCGTTCAAGCAGGCGGGCATCAGCGTCCTGCTGTCGTCGCATCTGCTCGACCGCGTGCAGAGCGTGTGCGACCGCGTCGCGCTGTTCAACAACGGCAAGATCGCGCTGATGGGCACGATCGCCCAGCTCGGCCGCCAGGTGCTCGGCGGCGGCTATGCCGTCGACGTCGAGTGTCAGGGCGGCGCCAGGCTCGCCGACCGCTTTGCGGCGATTCCCGGCGTGCGCAAGGTGACGGAAGGCGCCAACGGCCGCTTCCATCTGCTGTGCGAGCGTGATGTCCGTCCCGACGCCGCCAGAGAGGCCGTCGCCGCCGGCGGCCAGTTGACGCGGCTCGAGCTCGACCGCGCCGGCCTGGAGTCGATCTACACCCACTACTTCCAGTCGGGGGAGGCAAAACGGGAGGTGGCCCATGCCGCGTGAAGGCTCGCCGTGGCGCGGCCTCGGCACCGTCATCCTCAAGGAGCTGTCGGATCACCTGACCAGCGCGCGCATGCGAGTGCTGGAATGGCTGGTGGTGCTGACCGCGCTGGCCGCGCTCTACGGCGCGATCCAGAGCGTGCGCGACACCACCGCGCAGGATCCGTTCCTGTTCCTGCGCCTGTTCACGACGGCGCACCAGCCGTTGCCGTCGTTCGTCGCCTTCCTGAGCTTCCTGGTGCCGCTGATGGCGATCGGCCTCGGCTTCGACGCGGTGAACGGCGAACACAGCCGGCGCACATTGTCGCGCATCCTGTCGCAGCCGATCTACCGCGACGCGCTGCTGTTCGGGAAATTCATCGCGGCGCTCGCGACTCTCGCCATCAGCCTGATCTGCCTGTGGTTGCTCGTGATCGGGCTCGGCCTGTTCCTGCTCGGCGTGCCGCCCGGCGGCGAGGAGATGCTGCGCAGTCTCGTCTTCCTCGGCGTGACCATCGTCTATGCCGGGGTATGGCTCGCGCTGGCGATGCTGTTCTCGACGGTGTTCCGCTCCGCGGCGACCGCGGCACTCGTGTCGCTCGGCGTCTGGCTGTTCCTCACCATCATCTGGCCGCCTCTGGCGCAGGGCATCGCGCAGGCGTTATTCGCTCATTCCGACGAGGCGACGATGCTGATCGGCGGACAGGTGCTGGCGCGGCTGTCGCCGTCCACGTTGTTCGGCGAAGTGGTGCTGGCGATCCTGCATCCCGCGACGCGCTCGCTCGGCCCGGTCTATCTCGACCAGCTCCAGGGCGCGGTGATGGGCGCGCCGCTTCCATTCGGCGAGAGCCTGCTGCTTGCCTGGCCGCAGATCGTCGGCATGATTGCTGCGGCGATCCTGCTGTTCGTCGCCGGATACGTTGCCTTCCAGAGGCAGGAGGTCCGCGCCTGAGGGAGGAGCCCGGACAAACTGAAGGCCCGGCGGTCTGCCGGGCCTTTCTTCATGAAACGCGGTTAACTTGGTGGGATTACCTCGAGCGAACCCTCGATGCGCTCCCTGCGCGCGCTGCAGCACACAGTGCTGCGGCGCAGACGCGGGACACGAGGTTGGAAACTTACGGCTTCGCCGCGGTGACGACGATCTCGACGAGATGCGGCGGCTCGAGGTCGACGCCGAGGCAAGCCCGCATCGGCGCGTTGGCGCGGTCGACCCATTCGTCCCACGCCTTGTTCATCTCCTCCTTGCGGGCGATGTCGGCGATATAGACGATCGCCTGCAGGATGCGGCTCTTGTCGGTGCCGGACATGGCGAGGCTTTCGTCGATGCGGCGCAGCGCGCGCTGCGTCTGCTCGTAGATGCCGGGCGGGGCGGGGTCGGGCGAGACTGCGACGGTGAAGACGAGACCGTCATGGACGACGGCGCGGCTGCGGGTCGGCGTGAGGCCAGTGAAGCGTTGGATCATGGCGAACTCCAGTGACGCGCCCAGCGTGGACATTCCGGCCCGGGGGTCAAGGCTGGTCGCATAAAGCAACGGCGGACCGCCGAAGCGATCCGCCGTCTCAGGTCCGCCTTGCAGGGTTGCCGGTCAGGTCAGGATGGCGACGATCTCGAACGTCGACGGGTCGATAATCACGATCTCGTCGTTGACGAGGATGAAGTTGTAGCCGCGCCACGCCGGATACACTTCGACCACTTCGATCGGCAGCGGATGATAGTGCACCGTGCGCGGCACCCGGGCGCCGACGTTGATCGAGAAGTTGACGTGGGTCACCGGCTGCACGTGCACTTTTTCCTTGAATACGGTGCGGATCTTGGTGCGCTGCTCGGTGGAGAGGTTTGTCGCACCACGCGAGCCGGCCGCGCCCTGACCCGTGGTCTGTCCTTGGGTCCTGGTTTCGGTCTGCACGCTGGACTTGCCATTCCTCTCGGTGACGCCCTTGTTCTCGTCGGCGGCCGACTTGTTGGTTTCCGTCGCCTTGCCGCCGGATTTCTCGGCCGACGTGGCGTGGTCCTTGTTCATGCCGCCTTTCGTTTCGGCATTCTGGTTGGCTTTCATGTCGGCCTTGCCGCCGTGTTCCGTGCCGCCTTTCATCTCGGCACTTCCGGCGGCCTGGCCGGTTGTCTCCGCGTTGCCTGGAGTCCGGGCGTGCGGCACCATCTTCTCGGCGGGCGCGTGCTGTTGTGTGGCAGGAGCGGGCGCCGCGCGCTGGGTGTCGTTGCCGGAGGGCTGCATGCCGCCCTGGGCGGAGGCCAATGCCGTACCGGCCAGCAGCGCGATGGCAGTCGTCAGGGTCAATTTCGTCATTCGTCGTCTCCTCTGGGCTCCCCCTTTGTGTCGAAGAACGCGCGGTTTCGCCTGACGTTCCATGAACAACAAACAACAAGCGTGGAACCAAATTTGATTCGACGCTGCGTCGCGGCATAGTCTCTGTCGCGATCAAGGTTTGACTCACGAAGCTGGGGAGTGCGCAGGTGGCGCGGATTGGAACGGCTGTCGATACGAACGCGAGCGACTTTCGCGCCAACGCGGAGGCGATGCAAAAGCTGGTGGACGAACTTCGCGCGCGCCGCGACGCCGCCGCGCAGGGCGGGCCGCCACGCTCACGCGAGCGCCATTTGTCGCGCGGCAAATTGCTGCCGCGCGACCGCGTCATGAACCTGATCGATCCCGGCTCGCCGTTTCTGGAATTGTCGCCGCTCGCCGCCAACAACATGTACGACGACGACATCCACGCCGCCGGCGTCATCACCGGCGTCGGCCGGGTCGAGGGCCGCGAGTGCGTCGTCGTCTGCAACGACTCGACGATCAAGGGCGGCACCTACTACCCGATGACGGTGAAGAAGCACCTGCGGGCGCAGGAGGTGGCGCGCGAGAACCGCCTGCCGTGCATCTATCTGGTCGACTCCGGCGGCGCCAACCTGCCGCAATGGCCCGATGTGTTCCCGGACCGCGAGCATTTCGGCCGCATCTTCTACAACCAGGCCACGATGTCGGCGGCCGGCATTCCGCAGATCGCCGTGGTGATGGGCTCCTGCACCGCCGGCGGCGCGTACGTGCCGGCGATGGCGGACGAGACTGTCATCGTGCGCAACCAGGGCACGATTTTCCTCGGCGGGCCGCCGCTGGTGAAGGCTGCGACCGGCGAGGTGGTGAGCGCGGAGGATCTCGGCGGCGCCGATGTGCATGCGCGCAAGTCGGGCGTCGCCGACTATTATGCGCAGGACGATCATCACGCGCTGTCGATTGCGCGCCGCATCGTCGCCAATCTCAACACGCGAAAATCGCCCGACATTCCGCTCGACGCGCCGCGCGATCCGGTGTTCGACGCCGGCGAGCTCGACGGCATCGTGCCGTCCGATCTCAAGAAGCAGTACGACATCCGCCAGGTGATCGCGCGCATTGTCGACGGCTCCGAGTTCGACGAGTTCAAGGCGCCGTATGGCTCGACGCTCGTCACCGGCATTGCGCGGCTCTATGGCATGCCGGTCGGCATCCTCGGCAACAACGGCATCCTGTTCTCGGAGAGCGCGCTCAAGGGGGCGCACTTCATCGAGCTGTGCTGCCAGCGCCGCATTCCGCTGCTGTTCCTGCAGAACATCGTCGGCTTCATGGTCGGTCGCGATTACGAGGCCGGCGGCATCGCCAAGAACGGCGCCAAGATGGTGACGGCGGTGTCGTGCGCGCAGGTGCCGAAGGTGACTTTGGTGGTCGGCGGCTCCTATGGCGCCGGCAACTACGGCATGTGCGGACGCGGCTACTCGCCGCGCTTCCTGTTCACCTGGCCGAACGCGCGCGTGGCGCTGATGGGTTCGGAGCAGGCCGCCTCGGTGCTCGCCACCGTGCGCCGCGACAACCTCGAGGCCGGCGGCCAGAGCTGGAGCGCCGACGAGGAAGAGGCCTTCAAGAAGCCGATCCGCGACCAGTTCGATCGTGAGGCCGATCCGTATTTCGCCACGGCGCGGCTGTGGGACGACGGCATCATCGCGCCGTCGGAGACGCGCCGCGTGCTGGGCCTCGCATTTTCCGCGGCACTCAACGCCCCGGTGCCGGAGACGAAATTCGGCGTGTTCAGGATGTAAGGCAAGCGTGACCTGATCAAGCCTTCTTCCGTTTCTCCTTCGGCAGTTTCGCGACCTTCCTCAACGCTGCGTTGATCCGGCTTTGCCAGCCGCGACCGCCGCGGCGAAAATACGCAACGACGTCGGTGTCGAGCCGCAGGCTCACAGCGTGCTTGGGGGCCTTCGATTTCGGCCGCCCGCGAGAAACCGGCACGCCGCCGATGTGCCATATACCGCGCGCGAAGTCCTCGTCCGTCAGCTCCGGAATCTCGTCATAATCCTTCTGCGTCAGGACATAAGCGTCAACTTTCTTCAGATCGCTGCCGATCCGTCTGTAGCGATTTCGCGTAGCGCCTTTTTTCTCGGTCATTGGTCCTTCTCATCGAAATGATGTGTCGTGCATCGCTCCGCGCTGTCCAGCAGACGATCACCATCCTGCCACGAAAATAGCCAACCGAATTGATCCGGTCTTCACCGTAATCTCGGCGTCGATCCGGGATGTCGATCGTTTGCCCGCCAAAAAACTCCGGCGCGTCTGCGAAATCGAGTCCGCGTTCGCGCAGCGTCCAGTCGCGTTTCGCAGGATCGAAAGTGATCTTCATCCATAATTATTGTATATACAATAATTATGGCGATGCAAGGGCAGGTTGGCCGGAGGCATCGCCCGCAAAAGGATGCAGCGTCCGGAGGTCGACGCTAAGATACATGCGAAGCCTCACGTTCGGAGGCTCCGGGGGCAACAATGGCAAACCGATTTATACGCGCCTGCGTTTTGATCTCAGGTGTCATTCTCACGGCTGCGCTGCCGGCCCGGGCGGCCATCCAGCTCGAGCCGGGGCTGTGGCAGGACACCACGACCACCGTGACGGACGGCAAGTCTGGAGCGCCGGACATCGACACCAGTTGCCTGTCGCCCGAGGAGGCGCGCGATCCGATCAAGACGATCATGAAGGACACCGAAGGCCAGCAGTGCGACACACGCAATGTCAAGCAGAACGGCAATACCGTGACGGTCGAGCTGAAGTGCAGCGACCCCGGCCAGAAGGTGTCGATGGCGATCGACATGACGATCAACGTCACTGATCCGCGTCACTACAACGGCACGATCAAGTCGCTGGTTATCTTCAAGGGGCAGAAGATCGCCACGGAAGCCGCGATCGATGCGAAGTGGATTTCTGCGGCGTGCAAGAAGTAAGGCGCCGGAAGAGGTGACATGGACGCAAAGATAGCCCTGGACGCAAAAACAGCCCTCATCGTCGGCGCCGGATCGGGCCTGTCGGCGTCGCTGGCGCGATTGTTCGCCAGGAACGGCATGCAGGTGGCGCTGGCCGCGCGCTCGCAGGAGAAGCTCGCCGAATTCGCCGGGCAGACCGGCGCGCGCACGTTTCACTGCGACGCTGCGTTACGCGGCGATGTCGACGCGCTGTTCGCCGCTCTGGATCGCGAAAAACTGACGCCAGACGTCGTCGTCTACAATCCGAGCTATCGCGCGCGGGGCCCGTTCGTCGAACTCGATCCGGCCGAGGTCGAAAAGACGCTGGCGATCACCGCGTTCGGCGGCTTCCTGATCGGGCAGGCGGCGGTCAGGCGCATGCTGCCGAAGCATCAGGGCACGATCTTGTTCACCGGCGCTTCGGCCAGCGTGAAGGGCTATGCGCAGTCGGCACCGTTTGCGATGGGAAAGTTCGCGCTGCGTGGCCTCGCGCAAAGCATGGCGCGCGAGCTGCAGCCGCAGGGCATCCATGTCGCCCATGTCGTGATCGATGGCGGCATCCGCTCGCAGCGCCGCCCGGCGCCGCTCGACCAGCCGGACTCGCTGCTCAACCCGGATGCCATCGCCGAGACCTACCTCCACCTCATCCGGCAGCCGCGCAACGCCTGGTCGTGGGAGATCGAGTTGCGGCCCTGGGTGGAGAAGTTCTAAGGGACCCGCAATGACCGATCGCTCCGATCTTCAGGATCTTGCGCCGGCCGGCATCCTGCGCGGCGGCGTCGTGGTGTCGCCGACAGCATCGGTGTTCTTCGCGATCAATGACGGCAACGCGCCGCGCGGCGTCACCGTCGACCTGATCACGGCGTTTGCCGAGAGCGTGAAGCTGCCGCTCGCGCTTCAGGTCTTTCCGAATTCCGGCGAATTGACCAATGCGGTGGCGCGCGGCGATTGCGACGTCGCCTTCATGCCGCGCGACGCGACGCGCGAGAAGCTGGTCGATTTCGGCCCGGCCTATTACATGATCGAGAGCACTTTTCTGGTGCCGGCGGGCTCGCCGATCCGTTCGCTCGGTGACGCCAATTTTCCGAGTGTGCGCGCCATCGTCATCGCGTCGACCACCACTGCGCGCAGCGCCGCGCGTTTCCTGACCAAAGGCACCACGCAGGAGGTGCGCACCGTCGACGAGATGGCGGCGATGGCGAAAGCCGGCGACGGTGACCTGTTCGCGCTGTCGCGCGATGCGTTCGCGACCCTGTTGCCGATCCTGCCCGGTGCGCGCGTGCTCGAGGGCGGCTTCCAGCACACCGGCATTGCGAGCGCGGCGCCCAAGGGCAGGGCGCGGGCTCTCCGCCTGTTCGGCGATTTTGTCGAGCGCGCCAAATCGTCCGGTCTGGTGCGCCGTGCGCTCGATCGCGCCGGTTTCTCCGACGCCGAGGTCGCGCCGCCGGCGTGACCGATGCGCGCGGGAACTCGTGCCGCCCTCTGGCGTTGCCTAGAGGTATCGGCAGGAGGGACCACACGATGGCCTATCGGGTTTACAGCGGACCTGCGGGCGTTTCGGACGTGTCGCTGACGCGCGACAACATGCTGTTCAAGGAATTCGCCACGCTGGACGAGGCGTTCTTGTTCGCGCGTCATTTGGAACGCGGAGGAACGACGCCACTTTTGATCGATGGTGACGATGGAACCCGCATGAACAAGCGGGAGATCGGCGAGGCGCTGCGGGTCGGCGACCGGGCCGATGTCCGGTCCGCCAGGTAGCCGAATCTGGCCTAAAACCGGGCGTTTTCCACAGTCCTATGCATTTTGCCTCAAGTTTAAAGAGGTTATGAATGTGTCGTATAACCTATTGAAATGAAAGCATTTCCAGTCAAAAAAACAGGTGCGCCGGGCGGCCTGGATTGCTATAGTCCGGGTATGGCAAAGAGTTCAGTACGTAAGGCTGGCCGGGCCAAGGCGGCACGGACCAGCGTCAAAAAGAGTGCGAAGTTGGTCGGACTGCTGGCGAAAAAGCCGGCAAAGACGGCCAGATCGTCGGCAAAGAAGGCGTCCCGGTCGTCGTCGCGCACCGTCGCGCCGAAATCCATCCAGTCGATCGTCATTCATGCGCCGATCCAGCAGATCGTCGCGCCGCCGATCGTGCCGCGCGCCCATAAGTACAAGGTCGGTGAGGTCGTCTATTACACCTCGCCGAGCTTCGGCCGCGCCGCGGCGACAGGCAGCTACACGGTGGTGAAGCAGCTTCCGTCGGAAGGCGACGACTATCAGTACCGCATCAAGAGTTCCGACGAGGCGTTCGAGCGCGTCGCCAAGGAAAGCCAGCTCGATCGCGTCTGAGCGGCTGACGGTCCTTCGGTTATCGTGCCATAAGGGCGCTTTGGGGCCGCGCTCGCGGCTTTTCGGAGAGTTGCGGATGCGCTTCACGTCGCGCTGCGCTTCGATCCGGCCGGCGAGGTCCGGCGGCGAGATTGAGGCATGCCTGCATCGGATCCGGTATTGCTGACATTGTCCGGCGCGATCGGCTGGGCGCCTCTCGCGGTCGCGCTGCTGGCGGCGCTGATCGCGGCGCTTGCGATGCGCTCCCACCACCCGGGTCTTGGCAGCGCCACGCTGCGGCTGCTGGCCGGCGTGCTCACCTTCATCGCGGTGTTCGGCTATTTCACGATCGCGGCGCGGCGGGACGACGATGCGGCGCGCCGCGCACTGGCGATGCGGCAGGCGACGCTCGCTGCGCAGGCGCTGGCGCCCGGTTCGGCGCTGGCGTGTCTCGATGATGCGGCGGGCGAGACGGTCGGCGTCGCCTGCGAGAAGGCGGTCTTCGCGACCCCCGAAACGACGGCGGCCGCGGTCGGCCTGACGGCGGCGCGGCTGTCGCTGCTGGCCGACATGACGCGGCTCGATCTCTCCGCCGATCCGGGCCTGCGCGCCGCGCGGGCGCAACTTCGTCGCAGCATCGAGCTCGACCGCTACGGTCTGGCGGCGCATGTTCTGGCCGACCGCGACGGCTGCACCGCGGACAAATGCGAGGCTTTTGCCTGGGTCGGCGACCCGACCGTGCTCAAAACCAATCTGCGCGGCCAGCCTTACGGCGTTTATGTCGATCGCCACGCGGCGCAATGGAAGAACGAGCAGGCTGGCGGAATGCCGGTTGCGTCGGCGGCGCCCGCTGCAGCGCCGCAAGCTGACGCCGGCAGACCCAGGCCTGCCGAACATGCCGTCGTCTCAAGCCAATATGATTTTCCGTCGGCCGCCTCGATCCCGCCGGTCAGCATCATGAACGCCGAGCCGCCCCGCACCGATAATTCGGCGGCGACGGCGGCGCAGGCGCAATCCACAGCCGCCGACACGCATCTCCCGATGCCGCCAAAAAGGCCTGCCGTCCCGCCGGCCGAACCGCGCTAGTGTCCCGAATCCGAAGTTCGCTATGGAGCGCGCTGCGAAATGAGGCGAACTTTGGATTCAGGACACTAGGATCGGCCGTTCAAGCCGGGGGAAGCATGTTCAAGTCCGTCCTCATTGCCAATCGCGGCGAAATCGCCTGCCGCATCGCCCGCACCGCGCACCGCATGGGGTTGCGTGTGATCGCGGTCTATTCGGAGGCCGACGCCGGTGCGCTGCATGTGCGCATGGCGGATGAGGCGCATCCGATTGGCCCCGCGCCGGCGACCCAGAGCTACCTCGTCGCCGACAAGATCATCGCCGCCGCCAGGGCGGTGGGCGCCGAGTGCATCCATCCTGGCTACGGCTTCCTGTCCGAGAATGCCGGCTTCGCTGAAGCCTGCGCCGCGGCGGGTATCGTCTTCGTCGGGCCGCCCCCGGCGGCGATCCGCGCCATGGGCCTCAAGGACCGCGCCAAGGCTGCGATGGAGAAAACCGGCGTGCCGGTGGTGCCGGGCTATCACGGCGAGCTACAGGAGCCGAAATTCCTCAAGGAGAAAGCCTACGAGATCGGTTACCCGGTCCTGATCAAGGCGGTCGCCGGCGGCGGCGGCAAGGGCATGCGGCGCGTCGAGCGCCACGCCGATTTCGACGCCGCGCTCGAAGGCGCGATGCGCGAGGCGTCGTCGTCGTTCGGCGACGAGCGCGTCCTGATCGAGAAATATGTCACCGCGCCGCGCCATATCGAGATGCAGGTGTTCGCCGACGCGCACGGCAACGCCATCCATCTCAACGAGCGCGACTGCTCGCTGCAGCGCCGCCATCAGAAAGTGATCGAGGAGGCGCCGGCGCCCGGCATGAGCGCGGAACTGCGCGCCGTCATGGGACAGGCCGCGGTCGCCGCCGCCAAGGCGGTCGGTTATCGAGGCGCGGGCACGGTCGAGTTCATCGCCGACGGGGCCAGCGGCCTCAGGCCCGACGGCTTCTGGTTCATGGAGATGAACACGCGGCTTCAGGTCGAGCATCCGGTGACGGAAGCGATCACCGGGCTCGATCTGGTCGAATGGCAGCTCCGCGTCGCGGCCGGCGAGCCGCTGCCGCTCCGGCAAGAGCAGGTGAAGATCGGCGGCCACGCTGTCGAAGGCCGTCTCTACGCCGAGGATCCGTCGCGCGGCTTCCTGCCGTCGACCGGCAAGCTGATCGCCTTGCAGTGGCCGTCGGCCGAGGGCGTGCGCATCGACACCGGCGTCGAGGCGGGCGGCGAGGTGACGCCGTTCTACGATCCGATGATCGCCAAGGTGATCGCGCACGCGCCGACGCGCGTCGAGGCGCTCGATCGTCTTGCCGGTGCGCTCGAGCGGTCGGTCGTCGTCGGGCCGCGCAGCAATGTCGGCTTTCTTGCCGCGCTGTGCCGCGCGCCGGATTTCCGCGACGGCCATTTCGACACCGGCTTCATCGACCGTCATCTTGATAGCCTGGCGCCGAAGGCGGAAGGCCTGGATCGCGCCGCGGTGGCTGCCGCCGCCGCCATGCTGCTGCAAGCCGAAGGCGACACGATCGCGCGGCGTAACGGCGACGGTCCGCAGTCGCCATGGGACATCGCCGACGCGTTTCAGTTCTCCGGCCATCGCAGGATGACCGTGCCGCTCGCCGCCGACGGCGAGGCGGTCAATGCCGAGGTGGATTACAGCGGTGGTCTTGCCGTTACGGTCGGCGGCGAGACGCCGGCGTCCGACGCCTCGGTGATCTCGGCAGGAGACGGCTATTACGTCCTGCGCCGCGGCCGCCAGACGAGAGTGACGCGGCGCGATCTCGCGGTTCCCGCCACGCACAGCAAATCGGACGGCGCCGTCACCGCGCCGATGCATGGCAAGGTGCTGGCGGTTTTTGTGGACGAGGGCGCCCATGTCGTGCGCGGCCAACGTCTTGCCATTATAGAAGCGATGAAGATGGAGCATACGCTGACCGCTCCGGTCGACGGCGTGGTCGAGACCATCGCCGCGGCCGCCAACGAGCAGGTCGCCGAAGGGGCGACGATCGTCGTGATCAAGCCCGAGGTTTGATGGAACAGGTGCGATGGCGTTGAACCTGATCAAGCTCTGCGTCGGCTGCGACTCCGTCGCCGATCTCGAGGAGTGGATCGGGCAGAAGCTCAAGGAAAAGAAACGCAGGCGCCAGAAGCCGGAACACATCCACACCACGCGGATGCTGCCCAAGCGCGCCGGCGAGTTGATCGGCGGTTCGCTTTACTGGGTGATCCGCGGCCAGGTGAGCTGCCGCGAGACGATCCTCGATATCCGCCAGACCACGGGCAAGGATGGCATTCGCCGCTGCCAGATCGTGATGGACGGCAAGGTGGTGCCGGTCGAGCCGCGGCCCTATCGCGCCTTTCAGGGCTGGCGCTACTACGACGGCAAGGATGCGCCGCGCGATCTCAGTAAGGCGGCAAAGGGCGTCGCGAAGATGCCCGAGACGATGCGCCGCGAACTGCGCGAACTGGGGCTGTTGTAGCTACTGCGATATTGCGCGCCTCGTCCTCAGAGCCTGTCCGGAAAAGAGCCGGATGTTCAAGCTTGTGTCCCGGGCGCAGCGCAGCGTGTGAGCGGTGCGCTGCAGACCCGGGACCCCGGTTTCTTTGCCTGTAACCGAGGCCCCGGCTCTGCGGTGCACCACGTCGCCATAGCGCGTCGAAGACGCGCGTAAACGCGCTTATGGCTTGTGCTGCGCCGCGTCCGGGGCAGGAGCCATGCGCTATCTTGACAATATTCCTAGATCGGCTTATAGTCCTAGCACCTCATTTGACGAGAGGCGTTTCTCGAGGCGTCTTGAAGCGGAATGAGGTGCGGTGGCCGCGCAGGGTGGATACACGCAACACCCGACGCGCGGCGGTCCAAGCCGCGGTTTTCCCGGCCACCCGGCAGGTGGTCACAGGGCGGAGCGGAGGGTGTGCCGGTGCCTCGACAGAGCGAGCTTGCGCACCCGGGTTCCCCGCAGCCGCCGCAGCGGTGGGTAACAATTGTCTGCCCACCGGGGTGACCGCGGAGCAAGCCTAGAAACACCGCGCGCGGGACGCCGGGACTTGGCGGACTTGCGGTTTATTCGACTTCGGCATGCCTCGTTGCCGCGAGGCGGCGAGGTCCGTGGGTCCGGTTGGTCAGGAGCCAACGCGAGACCCGGCGTTCCGCGCGCCTCTCATGATTCAGGCGCAGGAAGGGACTGATGGACTGCCGACGCCCCCGCGTCGCTAACAACAGGGGCTGCGGAGCGTTGGCTGCGCCGGCTGTTTGAAAATCGAAGCGCGTACAGACCTCAATCCTCAGAGTTTGACTGGAAAAGAGCCCGTCAAAATCAATGACGTGTCCCGGACGCGGTGCAGTGCGAGCCATAAGCGCGTTTTGCGCGCTTATGGCGAAGTGGTGCACCGCAGAGCCGGGACCCCGGTTGATACACAAAGAAAGCGGGATCCCGGGTCTGCAGCGCACCGCTAACGCGCTGCGCTGCGCCCGGGACACGAGCTTGAAAAGCCGGAATCATTCCGGGTGGGACTCTCAGGATGAGGGGCAGCTTGCTCTGCGCGGGAACGACAGCCGAAGACGACATGTCGTTGTTGGTTCATACCGCGACATTGTCGATCAGCCGCGTCGTACCGATCCTGGCGGCGACGAGAAGCCGCAGCGGACCGTCGTCGCGCGAGGTCACGCTCGCGAGCGTTCTGGCATGACGCGCCTCGAGATAATCGAGCACGAAGCCGGCGCGCGCGATGTCGTTTGCGCCATCGGCCAGCACCTTGGCGATCACTTCGCCCGCCTTGATCCGCGACGCGCTGCTCTTGAGCGTGCGATAGAGCACCGGCGCGGCGGCGCGCTCGTCGGTGCTCAGATAGACGTTGCGCGACGACAGGGCGAGGCCGTCCTTTTCGCGCACGGTCGGCACCGGCACGATCCTGAGCGGCAGGTCGAGGTCGCGCACGGCCTGCGTGATGACGCGAAGCTGCTGGTAATCCTTCTCGCCGAACAGGGCGAAGCCGGGCTCGACCTGCGTGAACAGCTTGGTGCACACCGTGGCGACGCCGCCGAAAAAATGCGGGCGGAATTTGTCCTCGAGCCCGGCCTTGGCGGCGCCGGCCGGATCGACGCGCGTGGCGAAGTCTTCGGGATACATGACGTCGGCGGTCGGCGCCCAGACCAGCGATACGTTCTCGGCCGTGAGCTTGGCGATGTCGGCGGCCCAGGTGCGCGGATAGGTGCCAAGATCCTCGGACGGCGCGAACTGAGTCGGATTGACGAAGATGGAGACGACGACACGGCGGGCGAGCCGCCTGGCGCGGCGCACCAGTGCGATGTGGCCGTCGTGCAGCGCGCCCATCGTCGGCACCAGCGCGATGTCGCCCCGGTCGGCCTTCGCCAGCGCGCGGCGCAATGCCGGCACGGTGCGCGCGATCGTCGGCCGCCTTGCCATCGTGCAGTCCCCGGTTGCCGCGGCGCCCGCCGCGAAAGCGCGCTGTACCTAGCAAAGTCCGGGGTGAACGGCCATTGCCGGTTGCAGGTTACGCGCCGCGTTGCCACATCTCCGGCGGTCCACGAGATCGTGTAAACTCGCGCCATGCCGGACGATCGCAGCACACCGACCAAGCCCAACGCCCGCAAGCCCGCGCCGGCTGGTGTACGGCCGGAAATCGAAGCGTTCCTCGATCGGGTGAAGGCGCTCGGCCCTGCGGCCACGGCGGGCAAGCGCGGCCGCCTGATTTTTGCGCTCGACGCCACCATGAGCCGGCAGCCGACCTGGGACAGCGCCTGCGCGCTGCAGGCCGACATGTTCCGCGAGGCCGCCGCGATCGGCGGGCTCGACATCCAGCTCGTCTATTTCCGTGGCCTCAGCGAATGCGGCGCCTCGCAATGGGTCGCGGACGGCGACCGGCTGGCCGCGCTGATGGCGCGGATCGATTGCCGGGGCGGCCACACCCAGATCGGCAAGGTGCTCGCCCACGCGCGGCGCGAGAACGAGAAACAACGCGTTCAGACGCTGGTGTTCGTCGGCGACGCCATGGAGGAGTCGATCGACGCGCTGTGCGCCGCCGCCGGCCAGCTCGGCCTTCTGGGCGTGCCGGTGTTCATGTTCCAGGAGGGCGACGATCCGGTGGCGGAGAATGCCTATCGGGAGATCGCGCGGCTGTCGCGCGGCGCTTATTGCCGCTTCGACACCGGCGCGGCGGCCGAGCTCGGCGAACTGCTGCGCGCCGCCGCCGCTTATGCCGCGGGCGGCATGAAGGCGCTGCGCGATCTCTCGGCACGCCACGCGCGCGGCGCGCAGAAGCTGCTCGCGCAGCTCACCTGAGTCGGCCCCGATATGCCCGTTATCATTTTCGGCTTCCTCGCCCTGGTGCTGGCGCTGTGGGTGCTCAACGTCATTTCCAAGGCGGACCCCAAGATGGCGGCCCGCGTGGTCAAGGCCGGCAGCGGCCTGGTGTCGCTTGGATTGGCGGTGCTTCTTTTCTTTGAAGGAAAGGAGGCGATTGCGATCCCGCTTGGCGCGCTCGGACTCGGATTGCTTGGCTGGATGCCGTTCACGCCGGCCGGCTTTTCGGCGCGCACGCGGCGCAGCCGCGGTCAGGTGTCGCGCGTCGAGACCCGGTTCCTTGAGATGGAATTGGATCACGACAGCGGCGCGATGCGCGGCCGCATTCGCGCCGGGAGCAGGCGTGGCGCGGCACTGGACGATCTCAGCATCGAGACGCTGGCATCGCTGCTGCGCGAATTCGACGAGGAAAGCCGCGCGCTATTGTTGGCGTATCTTGACCGCCGCGACGCCGGCTGGCGTGAGCACGCGCAGGCTGATGCGACAGCGGGGCCGAGCGCCGCGTCGACCGGAAAGATGACGCAGGAGGAGGCCTACAAGATCCTTGGCCTGCAGCCTGGCGCCGGCGAAGCCGACATCGCCCGCGCGCACCGGACCTTGATGAAGAAGATGCACCCCGACCTCGGTGGGTCGGCCTATCTTGCGGCCCGCATCAATGAGGCCAAGGACGTTCTCACTCGCCGACATCGCTGAAGTACTCCTAAACTCTTCAGCGGCTCCTGGTTCGGCGCATCCCCGTCTGCGGCGTGCGGTCACGCTCTAGTTTTTGATCGCCAGGCAGGGGATTTCACCCCGCTTGAGCGATTTGCACGCGGCTTCCGCGCTGTGCTTGTCGAGCCCGGCGAAGCGGGCGCGGTAAAGGGTCTTGTCGCCCTTGGCGACCGGCTCGGTGAACGGATCGGCTTCGCCGAGAACGGCCCGCGCCTTGCTGCGGCACAGTTCGAGCCGCTGCTTGGCGCCTTGCTCGTCGTCGAACGCGCCGACCTGGATCAGCCAGCCACCGCGCTTGATCGCGGACACCGGAATGCTGTCGCGAGTGGCCTCCGTTTCAGGTGAAGACGTAGCAACAACGGTCGGTTTCTCCGGCGCCGGCGCCGGCGGTAGCGGCGGCGCCTCGGCTTTGACAGTGGCGACAGTGGTCACCGGAACCGGCTTGGCCGTTGACGGCGTGAAGTGGCCGTCGGTTTCCGGGGCATTGTAGGCGTTGGCGTGGACGGCGAAGGTCCTCACGACATTCGGCTTGAGCGGCGCGGTCGAACCGGCCGGTGGCGCGGACAACTCGGCCGGGAACGGCGTCACGGATGCCGTCTCGACGACAGGTTTCTCCGGTGGCAGCGGCTTCGGCGCGGTCTTGATCGCGGCGAGGGCGATCGGCGGGGCGGTGTGCTCAACCGACGCGACCTGAATGTATTTGCCGATCAGATCCCGCATGCGGGCGTCGCGCCATGCCGCGGTGCGGCCACCGAACACGGCGGCGACGATATGCCGCCCGCCGCGATGCAGCGACGTGATCAGGTTGAAACCGGAGGAGTTGGTGTAGCCGGTCTTGATGCCGTCGACGCCGTCCATCGCCAGCAGCCTGTTATGGCCTGTGATGGTGCGGCCGCGGAACACGAACTTCCGCGTCGAAAAATACGCGTAGTATTTCGGAAACCGTTCCTGGATGGCGCGGCCGAGAATGACCTGGTCGCGTGCCGTGGTCTGCTGCTGGTCGTCCGGCAGTCCCGAGGCGTTGACGTAAGTCGTGCGCATCATGCCGAGTGCGCGCGCCTTCTGCGTCATCATGTGCGCGAAGGCCGGCTCGCTGCCGCCGATGGCCTCGGCGACGATCACGGCGACGTCGTTGGCGGACCGGGTGACGATGGCCCGGATCGCGTTCTCGACGGTAATGCTGTCACCCGGCTTGAGGCCGAGCTTGGTCGGCGCTTGGGCAGCGGCGTGAGCCGAGACCGGCATGCGCGTCGACAACTGCATCGTGCCGGCCTGCAGCCGCTCGAACAGCAGATAGAGCGTCATGACTTTGGTGAGGGACGCCGGGTGGCGGAGCGAATCGGCGTCGGTGGCCTGCAGGGTTTTGCCGGTATTGGCGTCGACCACGATCGACGCGTAGGGCGGGTCGTAGCTGTGGGCGGCGGCTTGATGGTGGCTGCGGTGATGGTGGCGGCTGCGCGCCTCGGCCGCCGTGGTTGTCCAACCGGCAGCCAGAACGGCCACCCCAAGCCCAAAAGCCAACGCTTGTACGCCCCACATCGTCCGACGCGACATCCCGTCCCCTCAGCCCTGTTCCGGTCGGTTTTTGGCGTCCCGCCAAGACCTTGTCAGCCGCCCCGCCTGCAAAGACAGAACCGTAGAAAAGTGCGGTTTATAAGGCCTTAACAGACTGAGGCGGATTCAAGGGTATTAGGTATTTTGCATCGCAACATTTTTGTTGACTTTATTGTGCAGTGCACTATTTTGAGTTTCAGCGTTGGCGGACATGATTTATTTTAGAAGCCAGCGAGCCCCCTGCGTAACCGGGAAAGGGATGACCATGGTGAAGAATTTCGAGGACTTTCAGACTGTCGGTAAAGAAAACATGGACGCTGCCCTGAAGTCGTTCAGCGCACTGTCCAAGAGCGGCCAGGCAATCGCCGTCGAGATCGCTGACTACTCGAAGAAGACATTCGAGGATGGCACGGCGGCGCTCGAGAAGCTGTTCGGCGTCAAGTCGTTCGACAAGGCGATCGAGGTTCAGACCGAGTACGCCAAGACCGCGTACGAGTCGTTCGTTGCCGAAGCCACCAAGCTCGGCGACCTCTACGCCGATCTGGCGAAAGAGAGCTACAAGCCGTTCGAGGCTGTGTTCGCCAAGGCCAAGTAACCTCGGCCAAGTAACCAAGGCCAAGGAATCAAAGCCAGGAACACGGCGCGCGTTGGTGTGTTGCGTAGGCGTCGCGTGAGTGCTGTTGCGTAGTCGTGTAAGTGCTGTTGCGTAGTCGCGTAAGTGCTGTTGTGTAATTGCGTCCAGAGGCAATAAAGCCCGGCGGTTGAGCCGGGCTTTTTTATTTTCGTCGTGCGTGGCGCGAGACAGGCGGCCGGCGATTATTTCGCGACACGCAGCTTGGTCAGGTTCGTGCCGATCTGTGTGAAGACATCCGCGATCTGATTCGACGAAGTCAGCAAAAAGAACTTGTCGGATGTCGAGGCGCAGTTTTGCAGCAACGTCGACGTCGGCTCGCCGTCGGTGTTGACCTGAATGGTGTAGATGATGTTGTTCTGGCTGGCGTTCTTGAAGTTAGCGCACGTCATCTCCTGGCGCGCGTCGATTTTGGCGTCATCGGACGTGCCGAGACTTCCTCCATCGCCATACCAGCGATCTTGCGTGTTCAAGCCGTCGGTCAGCAAAATGATGATATGCGAATATTGGTAGTTCGGGTCTTCAGCGGGTGGGGTCGGGAACGGCCCGCCGCCGACCAGAGACATCCAGCCGAGCTGAAGGCCGATGTTCTGGTTCGTGCTGCCGTTGGGCGACATATTGTCAATCTCCGTCGCCATGCCGGACCAGTTATAACTCAACCCCATGACCGAGGCGGACGGGCAGCTGCCGTACTGCTCGGCGGGATACAGCGTTGCCGCGGTACCCGCGACCGGTGGCGAGACATTGGTGTCGTAGTTGCCTGACGACGGCCCCGTTGAATTGCCACGATCCATCACACAGCCGTTCCAGGTGTTGTGATTTGCCGCCGTCCATTTACCGTGCGCCGCCGCACAGCTACCTTGCGTGGTCGGCCTATTCCAACCTGAATAATTCTTGCAGGTGCCGTTATTGGCGTTCCAGTCCGTCCAGTCGATCCAGGTCGCGTTTTTGTTGGACGTGCCGACGTTGACGTCTTTCACGAACGGCACGATCGAGACGTAGACGTCGCCATCGACCGATACTGCGTTCTGTAATTGTTTCAGAAGGTTCTTGGTAGCGCTTTTGAGCGCCGTCATCTTGCCGGATTGAGACATCGAGCCGGTATTGTCGAGCACGAGCGCGACACGCAGGCGATTGGATCCCCACTTCGCGGTTGACGAGGCGGTGACTGGAATTGTGTCGATCCCGAGAATGCCGACGAACGAGGTCGGGACGTTGCCCGAAACGGTGAGCGCGACCTGGCTGCCGCCGGTGGTCGTGTAGGCTGCGTTGACCTGCACGTTGGTTACTTCCGACCTGGTGAACAGCGCATCGAAATAGGTCGTTGCGTTCGCCTTGAGTTGGCTGCTCGAAACGGTCGCCGCGTCACGTGAAATCATGAGGGCGGTCGAATCGAGGGCCGTTTGCATCGCGGTTTTGACGGAGTTGGCGTGGCTGAAGTCGATCGCGGCGCCGACGCCGCCGATCACCGGGATCGTAGCGAGCGCGAATGTCATCGCGACGTTGCCGCCGCGATCGCACGCAAAACGGGAAAACTGCGAAAACGCAGATTTGATCAGGCCGAGCATGACGCATCCACCGGAGCGGTTGAACTCGCCTGCCGTGATACGCGCGGCATATAAATGGCCGGTGTAGACCCACGAAGAAAACAGCCCCTGGGCGGTAAAGGTACGCGCACCCGGCACGCCCAAAGCCAAGCCCGGCCAAGAGCTTCGGTGGTTAACAGGCCGTGCGGTGAATAATGCGAATGCCAGCGAATTTTTGAGGCCGCCTCGGCGATCACCGGTGGGGCTGCGGCCGTTTCGCGGGAGCACGGCGATGGAACCCGGGCAAGTCGCATCACGTTTGCAGGAAAAGCCGGGCTTCGGGCGGCGTTGCCTTGCGGTCCCGCTGCCAGTGTTTATCTGAGCGATCGGGACGATTTCCGAGAATCGGGCCGAATCGGGTCAAATCCCACGCTAGCAGCGGCGAAAGCCGCTCTCTATGATGGTTTTGCGCTCCGCCGGACGGGCGGGGTGCTGGAGCGCAGGTCCAGACGATCGACTAAAGTGATGTCTAGCGAAGTGACCAGGCTCGTCGCCTCCCGCATGATGCCGGCGCGGCTCGCCGACGATGACCGCAAGCGCCGTGGCGAGCCAGCCGGGCCGGGAACTGCGGTCATCACCAAGACAAAGCCGCAGACCAAGCGGCCGAACCTCTACCGCGTGCTCATTCTCAATGATGACTACACGCCGATGGAGTTCGTCGTTCACGTGCTGGAACGGTTTTTCAGCAAGGATCACGAGGCCGCGACGCGAATTATGTTGCATGTCCACCACCACGGCATCGGGGAGTGCGGCGTGTTCACCTACGAAGTTGCTGAGACCAAAGTGACGCAGGTTATGGACTTCGCCCGCAAACATCAGCATCCTTTGCAGTGCGTCATGGAGAAAAAGTAATGAGCGTTGGGGGGCGTCCAATACAAATGAAAATGAAAACGGGAATCTGATGCCGACCTTCTCACGCAGCCTCGAGCAATCGCTCCATCGGGCGCTCGCCCTCGCCAACGAGCGTCACCACGAATACGCGACCCTCGAACATCTGCTGCTGGCGCTGCTCGACGACCAGGACGCGTCAGCGGTGATGCGGGCCTGCAACGTCGATCTCGACAAGTTGCGGCGGACGCTGGTCTCCTATCTCGAATCCGAGCTCGAGAACCTGATCACCGACGGCGCCGAGGATTCCAAGCCGACGGCGGGTTTCCAGCGCGTCATTCAGCGCGCGGTGATCCACGTGCAGTCGTCGGGCCGCGAGGAGGTCACCGGCGCCAACGTGCTGGTTGCGATCTTTGCCGAGCGCGAGAGTCATGCCGCGTACTTCCTGCAGGAGCAGGACATGACGCGCTATGATGCCGTCAATTACATCAGCCATGGTATCGCCAAGCGCGCCGGGCTTTCGGAGTCGCGTCCGGCGCGCGGCTCCGACGAGGAAACCGATACCAAATCGGGCGACGAGCCGAAGAAGAAGGGCGATGCGCTCGAGGCGTACTGCGTCAATCTCAACAAGAAGGCCAAAGAGGGCAAGATCGATCCGCTGATCGGACGCGACGCCGAGATCAGCCGGACGATCCAGGTGCTCTGCCGCCGCCAGAAGAACAATCCGCTGTTCGTCGGCGAGGCCGGCGTTGGCAAGACTGCGATTGCCGAAGGTCTTGCTCGCCGCATCGTTCACGGCGAGGTGCCGGATGTCCTCAGGGACTCGACCGTGTTCGCGCTCGACATGGGCACGTTGCTGGCCGGCACGCGCTACCGCGGCGATTTCGAGGAGCGCCTGAAGCAGGTCATCAAGGAGATCGAGGCCTATCCGGGCGCGATCATGTTCATCGACGAGATTCACACCGTCATCGGCGCCGGCGCGACCTCGGGCGGCGCGATGGATGCGTCGAATCTGCTCAAGCCGGCGCTGGCGCAGGGCACCCTGCGGTGCATCGGCTCGACCACCTACAAGGAATACCGCCAGTATTTCGAGAAAGACCGCGCGCTGGTCCGCCGTTTCCAGAAGATCGACGTCAACGAGCCGTCGGTGCCGGACGCGATCGAGATCCTCAAGGGTCTCAAGCCGTATTTCGAGGAATATCACAAGCTCAAATACACCAACGACGCGATCAAGGCCGCGGTCGAGCTGTCGGCGCGCTACATCCACGACCGCAAGCTGCCCGACAAGGCGATCGATGTGATCGACGAATCCGGCGCGGCGCAGATGCTGCTGCCCGACAGCCGGCGCAAGAAGACCATCGGTCTCAAGGAGATCGAGACGACGATCTCGACGATGGCGCGCATTCCGCCCAAGACGGTGTCGAAGGACGACGCTGCGGTGCTCCAGCACCTCGAGCAGACGCTCAAGACGGTCGTGTATGGCCAGGACAAGGCGATCGAGTCGCTGTCCGCCTCGATCAAGCTCGCCCGCGCCGGGCTGCGCGAGCCGGAGAAGCCGATCGGCTGCTACCTGTTCTCCGGCCCGACCGGCGTCGGTAAGACCGAAGTCGCCAAGCAGCTCGCTGCTTCGCTCGGCGTCGAGCTCACCCGCTTCGACATGTCGGAGTACATGGAGCGGCACACGGTGTCGCGCCTGATCGGCGCGCCTCCCGGCTATGTCGGCTTCGACCAGGGCGGCCTCCTGACAGACGCCGTCGACCAGCATCCCCATTCGGTGCTGCTGCTCGACGAGATCGAGAAGGCGCATCCGGATCTGTTCAACGTGCTGCTGCAGGTCATGGACCACGGCAAGCTGACCGACCACAACGGCAAGCAAGTCGACTTCCGCAACGTCATTCTCATTATGACGACCAATGCGGGCGCCTCCGATCTGGCCAAGCAGGCCTACGGCTTCACGCAGTCGAAGCGCAGCGGCGACGATCTCGAGGCGATCAACAAGCTGTTCGCGCCTGAATTCCGCAACCGGCTCGACGCGATCATCACCTTCAGCCACCTGTCGCAGGAGATCATCAAGCAGGTGGTCGAGAAGTTCGTGCTGCAGCTTGAAGCCCAGCTCGGCGACCGCAACGTGACGATCGAGCTGTCCGACGAGGCGACGCGCTGGCTGATCGCCAATGGCTATGACGAGCTGATGGGCGCGCGGCCGATGGCCCGGGTGATCCAGGAGCACATCAAGAAGCCGCTGGCCGACGAGGTGCTGTTCGGCCATCTAAAGGATGGCGGCCATGTCCGCGTCGTCGTGGTCAAGGAAGACAACCGCGACAAGCTCGGCTTCGAGTTCCTCGAAGGCCCGATCAAGCCGAAGCCGGACAAGGTGCCGGGCGCCAAGGCCAGGGCGAAGCGGCGGCCGCCACGGCCCCGTCCGAAGGACGATGGCGGCGACGGGGGCAAGGGCTCGGTGCCCAAAGTGCCGCTGGTCAAAGCGTAGCGCTGATAACGACAAAGGCCGGGCCGTGAGCCCGGCCTTTTCAGCATCCGGTTTCAAGTCTTGCGGTCGAGGGCGTTGGCACCGACGAACAGGAACGCTGTGACGGCGCCGGACAATTCGACCACCGCGCCGCCGAGGTAAGCGAGCCTCAGGCCGGCGATCGTGTGCTCGGGCGATCCGGCCTGGGCGTAGACTGCATAGATCGCGCCAAGCGCGGCAATGCCCAAGGTCGCGCCGATCATGCGCAGGGTGTTGACCAGACCGGACGCCGTTCCAGCGCGATGCCGCGGCACCGCGGCGACTGCGACCGCGTTGACCGGGGCCGTGTTGAGGCCCAGGCCGATCCCGATGATGAGCAACGCGGCCTCGACCAGCCGCAGGTCCGGAACGGCTGCCACCTGTGTCAGGAGCAGCAGGCCGCCGCCCATGCAGCCAAGCCCCGCCGTCATCACCCCGCGGGCGCCGAACGCGCCGCCGAGCTTGCCCGCGGCCTGCGAGACGATGATGAACGAGACCGACATCGGCAGCATCTCCAATCCGACGCGGAAAGCCGAGGCGTGGCCGAAATCCTGAAGATAGAGCGGCGTGAGGAACATCATGGCGTACATGCCGAATGTCATCGTGCCGGCGGCGACCAGCGCGGCATTGAATTGCCGGTCGGCAAAGAGCGCGAGCGGCACCATCGCGCCCTTGGTCCGGCGCTCGACCGCGAAAAAGGCCGCCCCGCTGACGATAAGAACGGCGCCGAGCGTCGTCACGAGGGGCGAGGTCAAGCCGGCATGCGGGCCTTCGATGGCGATGAAAGCCAGCGCGCCAAGCGCGACGACCGCGAGGCTCTGGCCGGCAGGGTCGAGCGTGCGGCTGCCGGGGTCGCTCGTGTCGGGCACGTGGCGCCACGCCAGCGCCATCGTCAGCAGGCAGAGCGGCACGACCAGCGCGAAGATGCTGCGCCAGCCGGTGACGTCGACCAGCAAGCCGCCGATGGTCGGGCCGAGCGCGATGGCGATGCCGTTGCAGCTTGCCCAGATGCCGATCGCAAAACTGCGTTGGCGCGGATCGCGATAGGCGACGGTCAAAATCGCGAGAGAGATCGGTACGTCGAGCGCCGCGCCGACGCCGGTGATCGCCCGTCCTGCGATCAACAGCCCGACATTCGGCGCCATCGCGCAGACCACCGAGCCGCCGGCGATCAGGCCGAGGCCAATCATGTAGAAGCGCATGCGGCCGTACAGGTCGCCGAGCGTGCCGCCCGACAACAGCAGCGTCGCGTAGAGCAGGTTATAGGCATCCATCACCCACTGCAGCGCGGTGACGCCGGTGCCGAAATCGCCGCCAATGTGCTTGAGCGCCAGATTGACGACCTGGGAGTCGAGCTGGGCGATGAAGACGCCGAGCGAGGTGACAAGAAGGATCATGCGGTCTCTCATGACAGGCGAGGGCGGCGTTGCCGACCCGATTTCTGATCGGGAAGCGCCGGGACAACGCTGTCGCATACGCTTCGTTACGCGCGAATGCTTCGGTCGCGGCCGAACTGTTCGCGCTTGCGTTCGCGCCGTTACGGTCTAGCTTGTGAGGATGAGCACGCCGCGCCTTGCCGAGATCGGTTCCCTCGTGGGCGATCAAGCCCGCGCCAACATTCTGTCGATCTTGATGGATGGGCGGGCGTTGACCGCAACGGAGCTTTGCCATGCGGCCGGTGTCTCGGCGCAGACCACCAGCGGGCATCTGGCCAAGCTGACCGCAAGCGGGTTGCTGGCCGTCGCCAAGCAGGGCCGCCATCGCTATTACCGGCTGGCGACCCCGCACGTCGCGCGCATGATCGAACAGATCATGCTGGTTGCGGGCGATCAGCTCAAGCGCGTGCCGGTTCATGGGCCGCGACAGGCCGCCATCCGCGATGCGCGCACCTGTTACGATCACATCGCCGGCCGGCTCGGCGTCGGTATCGCCGACACGCTGCTGGCGCGGCGGCATATCCTGCTGACGGCGGACGGCGGCGTGGTCACGAAGGCGGGCCTGCGGTTCTTCGGCTCGCTCGGCATCGAGCCGGATACGGTACCGGGCCGCCGGCCGTTCTGCCGCGCCTGCCTGGACTGGACGGAGCGGCGTCCGCATCTCGCCGGCAAGGTCGGCACGGCGCTGGCGTCGCGGTTCTTCGAGCGCCGGTGGCTGGAGCGTCAGCGCGGTAGCCGGGCCTTGACGATCACGCCGGCCGGCCGGCGCATGTTTCGCGAGCTGTTCGATCTGACGCTTTAGCGGCAAGGCGACGCTCGCGCATTTTTGCGGGGCGCTCATGCGGTACACCGGCGTTGCACGCGCCGGGGCGGCATGGAACAGAAGAGCCCATGACGGCCCTGCGAGAATTTCCATCTCCGTCGCGTGCATTGCTGGCCGGCATGCTGTCGGCCTGGAGTTCGGTATTCTTTCTGGTGCTCGCCGGCACCTATGTCGGCCTCGGCGCGCTGGCGCACGATTTCGGCTTTTCGCAGTGGTGGCTTGCGACCACGACCGTCGTGGTCTGGGCGGCGCCGGCGCAAATCCTGCTGATCTCGGCGCTGCCGACCGGCGCATCGCTGTTCGAGGTCGCGCTCGGCGTCACGCTGTCGGCGGTCCGTCTCTTCCCGATGGTGGTGGCGCTGTTGCCGCTGATCCGGCGCAGCGCCAGGAGCATCCGGGACCTTCTGCTGCCGACGCATTTCACCTCGGTGAGCATGTGGGTGGAGTCGCTGCGGCTGCTGCCCGGCATCGCGCCGGAGTACCGCATTCCTTTCTGTAACGGCCTGTCGCTCGGCTACATGACGACGGCGGTGGCGTTCGGCTTCGTCGGCTTCCACCTTGCGGCGGGGCTGCCGCCGCTTCTGGCCGGCGCGCTGCTGTTCCTGACGCCGATGTCGTTCCTGACCTCGACGGCCCGCAATTGCCGCCAGTTGGTCGATGTGCTGGCATTCGCCTTCGGCATCGTGCTCGGGCCGCTGCTGGCCTGGTATCGCGTCGAGCTCGACCTGATGTGGACCGGCGTGATCGGCGGCCTGGCCGCTTACGGCATCCATCGCGTGCGCGAGGCGATGTCGTGAGCGGTCCGGTTCTGTGGGGTTACGCCGTCATCGTTCTCGTCGGCTTCCTGCCGAACGAGGTCTGGCGTTTCGCGGCGCTCTTTATCGCCCGCAATCTGGACGACGATTCCCAGTTTGTGCTGCTCGCGCGCGTGATCGCCACGTCGCTCATCACGGGGGTCGTCGCCAAGCTGATCGTGTTCTCCGGCGGCGAGCTCGCCCATATTCCGTTCTGGATCAGGCTTGGCGCGGCCGCCGCGGGATTTGCGGCCTTTGCGGTCTTTCGCCGCTCGGTCTTCGCCGGCGTCGCGACCGGCGAATTGCTGCTGATCGTTGGCGGCTACTGGTCCGGCCTGACTCCTTAGCCGAGGGCTGCGGCCAGCTTCCTGG
Organism: Pseudolabrys sp.; assembly: GCA_029980465.1. GTDB lineage: Bacteria > Pseudomonadota > Alphaproteobacteria > Rhizobiales > Xanthobacteraceae > Pseudolabrys. The sequence goes on along the minus strand of JARYIJ010000001.1, from coordinate 30,968 downwards.
CCTGCTCGGCGAGCACGTCCGGCTTTTCCTTCTCGGAGGCGGGCGGCTTCATCGGCACGCCCTGCTTGCGCGGGATGATATGGACATGCAGGTGAAACACGACCTGGCCGCCGGCGCCTTCGTTGAACTGCTGCACCGTGATGCCGTCAGCTGCGAAGGCGGTCATCGCCGCCTTGGCGATCTTCTGCGTCACGGTGGCGACGTGGGCGAGGTCTTCGGCGGGGACGTCGAGGAGATTGCGGGCGGGGGCTTTCGGCAGCACCAGGGTATGGCCCGGCGCGCGCGGCATGATGTCGAGGAAGGCGAATGCCTTGTCGTCCTCATAGATCTTGTAGCAGGGCAGTTCCCCGCGAAGGATCTTGGCGAAGATATTGTTCGGATCATAAGGTGGCATAGGCACTCCGTTTCTTGTCATTCCGGACGCTGCGAAGCGGCGATCCGGAATCCAGCCACAAGTTCGATGCGATCGGTCTGGATTCCGGGCTCGCGCCTGCGGCGCGCCCCGGAATGACAGATCAAATCACTCCTGCTCGATCAAATCCTTGCGGAATGGAGCGGCCGCCGCAAGTTCTTCGCCGGCGGCTTCAACATAAGCCCGCTCGCGCCGAAGGTAATCGCCGATGGCCCGGCGCAATCCCGGATTGGCGATGTAATGGGCCGAATAGGTCGTCACCGGCAGGTAGCCGCGCGCCAGCTTGTGCTCGCCCTGGGCGCCGGCCTCGACGACCTTGAGCTTGTTCGCGATCGCGTAGTCGATGGCCTGGTAGTAGCAGACCTCGAAATGCAGGAACGGATGGTGCTCGATCGCGCCCCAGTTGCGGCCGTAGATCGTGTCGGGGCCGAGGAAGTTGATGGCGCCGGCGATCCAGCGGCCGTTGCGCTTCGCCATGACCAGGACGATGCGGTCGGCCATCGACTGCCCGATCAGCGAGAAGAACGCGCGCGTCAGGTATGGGCTGCCCCATTTGCGCGATCCGGTGTCCATGTAGAAGGCGAAGAACGCGTCCCAGACGCTCTCGGTCAGGTCCGAGCCGGTCAACCATTGGATATCGATGCCGGCCGCCAGCGCCTCTTTCCGCTCGCGCCGGACGGTCTTGCGCTTGCGCGACGACAGCGCCGCCAGGAAGTCCTCGAAGCTGCCGTAGCCCCCGTTTCGCCAGTGAAATTGCTGGTCGGTCCGCTGCAGGAAACCCCGGCTGCCAAGATCGCGCCATTCGGCCTCGGTCAAAAAGGTGACGTGGGCCGACGACAGCCGGTTGCGGTTCGTGACTTCGACCAGTCCCTGCACCAGGGCGGTGTGCACGGCCTCGGCCAGCGGACCGGGCCGGACCAGGAAGCGGGGGCCGGTGACCGGCGTGAAGGGCACGGCGACCTGGAGCTTCGGATAATACGCTCCGCCGGCCCGCTCGAAGGCCTCGGCCCAGCCGTGGTCGAAGACGTATTCGCCGCGAGAATGGGATTTCAGATAGCAGGGCGCGGCGCCGAGGAGTTCGCCGGCGGCCTCGACGAGCAGGTGGTTCGATTGCCAGCCGGTCCGCCCATCAACCGAGCGGGACTGTTCAAGACAGCTTAGAAATTCATATGATATGAATGGGTTGTCCGCGTATCCTCGTGTCAATAATTGCGTGGATAATCTGTCAGAATAATCCTCATCTATTACATGAGGAAAAGCCGATGAACATACGCAGCCGCACGTATTCCACGCGGCGGCGGAAACGTCTTTTATCGAGCTCGCAAGGCGGAGCGTGATTTCAGCGTCGGGCATAAACTGTCGGGCTTCGGCGCGAGCTTACGACCGAATGGCCGCGCCCGTCACCGTAACTGCGGGCAATGCAACTTCAACTTATCGGCACACGACCCGGTCGTAACCGGTCGGATTTCCCCACCAGTCGTATTCGGTTGTCGGATGGCAGTTTGGCGGAATTCGCACGCAGCCATATTTGCCGCAGGCGATCTGCCCTTGCTGCTCGGTAGAATGACGAGGATGTTTTTTTGCTTTGGTGGATGCCGCCCATGCGCTTTGGCACGCAAACAGAGCCACGAGCACCGCGATCAGGATTTTGGCCATAGCGAAATCTCCGGTTGGCCCAATAATCTTTGACATATGCCGCCGATCCCGGCCCGCAAAGTGTTACGGCCGGAACCCCTCGAAAATCATCTGATCGGCATAACGCGCCGCCTGTTCCCGGTCGGCCGCGGTGCGGACGGTCCAAGTCAACAATGGCCGTCCGAGCAGGTTGCGGGCAACAAACGGCACCAAGGCTGGCAGATCGCGAACAGCGTAGGCGATAAAATGGGGCCGCGTAACCGCCGCATGCGTGAACCAGGCCAGGCTGTATCTTTGGGAAGGTGACAACGTGCTCCACTCGGCATGGTCGTAGTGCCGCTCCGCGACGATGCCGCGCGGCAGGCCGGGGACAGCCCGGGCGAAGGCGACGACTTGCGCCGGATCGAACGACATGGCGGCTGCCGGCCCCTTGTATCCATTCAGCACGTGCGCCGTCCGTTTGGCGATGCGGGTGTCGCCATCGAACCGGCTCTTGATTTCGACCGTCAGCGCCACGCGTCCGGCGACCAGATCGCAGAGTTCGCCGAGCGTGAGAATGCGCGCGCCCCCGGTCCTGAAACGCACGGCCTGAAGCTCGGCGGTGGTCAGGTCGGCCAACCGGTCATGCCCGTCGGTGAGCCGGCCGAGCGCGTCGTCATGGTGCACCATGGCTTCGCCGTCGGCGCTGATCTGGACGTCGCACTCGATGCCGTAGTCGCCGGCGATGGCCGCCTCGAAGGCCGGACCGGTATTCTCAATAATCCCGTTGGCGGCATTGTGGAGGCCGCGGTGAGCGATCGGCCGTCGTGTGAGCCATTCGATGCCCATAACCGGAAGGCCCATGACCGGAAGCCTCAGCCGATTTCGAACTGGCCCTCGACCTCGATCACGGCATCGAGTGGCAGGGCGGACACGCCGACTGTCGTCCGGGCATGGCGGCCCCTGTCGCCGAACACCTCGACCATGAGGTCAGAGGCGCCATTCATCACCTTCGGGCCGTCGGTGAAGCCGGGAGCGGAATTGATGAAGCCACCAAGCCGCACGACGCGCTTGACCTTGTCGAGGTCGCCGAGCGCGGCCCTGGCTTGTGTGAGCAGGTTGACCACGCAGGCTCGCGCCGCCTTCTGGCCGTCTTCGATGGACACGCCGCCGCCGAGTTGTCCTTTGGCAACCAGCCTGCCGTCATGGCCGAGGCAAAGCTGGCCCGATACGACCAGCAAGGATCCGGTCACGACAAAGGGGACATAGTTGGCGATCGGGCTTGCCGGCGTCGGCAGGGTGATGCCCAATTCCGCGAGTCTCTTGTCGACGGCTCCCATAATCATTCCTCCGCAATGGCTCGATTCTGACGAGGTCTTGGCCGATCGAGGCCCATGATGCAACTGCCGCGGCCTATATCTTGCCTTGTTCCTGTCCTGAATGGGACGACGGGCGGACGGGACGAACCTGGATCGACGGGGATGACAAGGATTGCACTGATTGCCGGGACTGCCATTTTGGCCGGGCTCGCTGTGGCGGGCTCGTTGCGGGCCGCGCCGATCGCCTCGGTGGATGCCACGCCGCCGGATGGCGTGGTGCTCGCGCCGCACCGGGCCTTCTACGATCTCAAGCTCGCCAGGACGAACGGGACCCGCGGCATCGATGGCATCCGGGGGCGCATCCTCTACGATTTCTCCGGCAGCGCCTGCGACGGCTACGACCTGAAATTCCGTCAGATATCGGACCTCGGTTCGGCCGAGGGAGCCGACGCGATCAGCGATCTGACATCGACGACGTGGGAAGACGCCAGCGCCAAAAAGTACCGGTTCAATTCGGTCAACAAGCTCAACGGCCAGCCGGGCGATGTCGTCGACGGTCACGCGGACCGTGAAGCCGGCAAGGTCGAGGTGACGCTGCAGAAGCCCGCCGACAAGAATTTCGCCGTGCCGGCGGATGCCGTGTTCCCGACGGAGCACATGCGCAAGATCATTGCCGCGGCGCGGGCCGGGAAGAAGTTGCTGGAGCTTGTCGTCTACGACGGCTCCGAGACCGGCGAGAAGGTCTACAACACGCTGACCGTGATCGGGAAGGCGATCCCGCCAGGCTCGCCGCCGCCGGACGATGCGGCGGGAAAAATCCCGCAGCTTGCCTCGCTAACGCGCTGGCCGGTCAGCATCAGCTATTTCGACCGCAGCCCCAAGGCGGAACGCAGCGGCGAGCAGACCGTGAGCTATTCCATCGAGTTTGAGCTTTACGAGAACGGCATCTCGCGCGCGCTGATGCTGAATTACAGCGACTTCAGCATCAAGGGCGAATTGTCGTCGCTCGAGCTCAAGAAGCCGAAGCCCTGCAAGTAGCGGTCTAGTCGTCGCCGAGCGCGAGGCCCTTGACGATCGCGTCGCGGCCGAACTTTTCGCGCAGACGGTCGATGGCGTGTTCCGCCTCGGCGGCGCGGCGGTCGAGCAGGTCGGCGAAGTCCGTTCCCTCCGTTTCTTCGAGCTGGCTGACGCCGATGCCCAGCAAACGGTACCGCGTGCCGCCGGTTTCGTTGCGAAGCAGGTCGCGGCCGGCCGCAAAAATCACGTTGGCGAGCTGCGTCGGCCCGGCAAGCGCGCGCGCCCGCGTTCTGATCTTGAAATCCGCCGTCTTCAGTTTGAGCGTCACGGTGGATCCGGCGAGACGGGCTTTCTTCAGCCGGGACGAGACCCGTTCGGTCAACTCCCAGAGTTGCTGCTCCAGCGGCCGGAAGTCGGAGGTGTCCTCGTTGAACGTCGTTTCCGCCGACACGCTTTTGGTCTCGCGGTCGGGATCGACCTTGCGGTCGTCGACGCCGCGCGACAGCCTCGCCAGCCGAAGGCCGTCCTGGCCATAGAGCGCGATCAGGTCGCGCTCGGCTGCGCGCTGCAAGTCGGCGATGACGCGATAACCGTCCTTGGCGAGCCGGTTCGCCGTCGCGGCGCCGACGCCGTAGATGAAGGACACAGGTTTCGGCGCGAGGAAGGCGGACGCTTCGGTTGGACTGAGCGCGGCGAAGCCGCGCGGCTTGTCGAGATCGGACGCGATCTTGGCCAGGAACTTGTTGGCCGACAATCCGATCGAGACGGTGATGCCGAAGTCGCGCTCCACCTCGCGCGCGAACCGCGCCAGCGATTTTGCCGGGATCAGGCCGTGCAGCCGTTGCGTGCCGGTCAGGTCGAGGAACGCTTCGTCGATCGAGAGCGGCTCGACCAGCGGCGTGAGAGCTAACATGGCCTTGCGGACCGCGCGGCCGACCTCGACGTATTTCGCCATGTTCGGCTTGATGACGACGGCTTGCGGGCAGCGCCGCTTCGCCTCGAACATCGGCATCGCCGAGCGGATGCCGTAGGTGCGGGCGATGTAGCAGCACGCCGCGACGACGCCGCGCTTGCCGCCGCCGACCACGACCGGCTTGTCGGCAAGCGAGGGATCGTCGCGCTTCTCGATGGTGGCGTAGAATGCGTCGCAATCGATATGGGCGATGGCGAGGGCCGAAATTTCCGCATGCCGGAACAGACGCGGCGAGTTGCACGCCGTGCAGCGGGCGCCGTCCCCGGCGTCGGCGAGGCAGTCGCGGCAGAGTCCGGGGATCACGGCACGTCGCGCTCCCAGTCGCCCCCGCCCAGCGCCGCGCGCGCCCGGTTGATCTCGCCGGGCTTGACTCCGGCTTCGGCCGCGAACGCGACGAGCAGTGTTTCGTCGCCGGCCACGAAGTCGAGCACGCCGGCGAGGAACCCCGATTCCCCGGCAACGCGACGGAGGTCGGCGGGGCCGATTCCCGTCAAAGCGAGAAAGCGTCCAAGTTGGGCGGGGTCGCCGCCGATATAGCTAAGCGCTTGAATCGCCAAGTTTTCGGCGGCTTCGCGTGATCGGTCCATCGCCGCTTTCATCGACTGGATTTGCGTTTCCGTAATGAATCGGCACTACGGTTTCCTCATCATGCCCCAGGATGCGGCGGGAGGCGATGCACGGGCATCGCCTGCGTGGACTGGGTCGGGGCGCCGTTCGGGCGGAGGCTATGGCGAAAACCGTCCTGATTGTGGAGGACAACGAGCTCAACATGAAGCTCTTCCACGATCTTCTGGAGGCCCATGGCTACCAGACGATCGGCACCCGTAACGGAATTGAGGCGCTGGATCTGGCGCGCAAGTACCGCCCGGATCTGGTGTTGATGGATATCCAGTTGCCGGAAGTGTCGGGACTCGAAGTGACGAAATGGCTCAAGGACGATCCCGAGCTCAGGGCCATCCCGGTGGTGGCCGTGACCGCGTTTGCGATGAAGGGCGACGAGGAGCGAATCCGCGAGGGAGGCTGCGAGGCCTATCTGTCGAAGCCGATTTCGGTCGGGAAGTTCATGGAGACCATTCGCGGATTTCTTGGAAGTGCGTAAGGAATTTGAGTCATGAGTGCCCGCGTTCTTGTCGTCGATGACGTGCCCGCCAACGTCAAGCTGCTGGAAGCGCGGCTGTCCGCCGAATACATCGACGTGACGACCGCCTATAGCGGCGCTGAAGCTCTCGCCATCTGCGACCGGGCCGAATGCGATGTCGTGCTTCTCGACGTCATGATGCCGGACATGGACGGCTTCGAGGTCTGCCGGCGCCTGAAGTCCAACCCCGCCACCCATCACATTCCGGTCGTCATGGTGACGGCGCTCGACCAGCCGTCAGATCGCGTGCGTGGACTCGAGGCCGGCGCCGACGACTTCCTGACCAAGCCGGTCGGCGACGTCGCATTGATCGCGCGCGTGCGATCGCTGGCGCGGCTCAAGCTCGTCACCGACGAATTGCGCATGCGCGCGGTCACCTCGAAAGAGATCGGTATCCTCGGCGCCGAAACCGACTCCATCAGCGATACCGGCCGTGGCGGACGCGTTCTCGTCGTCGACGATCGCGCCTCGTCCTACGATCGCATCGTCTCGACGCTCGCGACCGAGCATGCGGTCGAGGTCGAAACCAATCCCGCCGACGCGCTGTTCCGCGCCGCCGAGGGCAATTACGACCTCGTCATCGCGTCGCTGGGTTTGAAGGATTTCGATGGCCTGCGGCTGTGCAGCCAGATCCGGTCGCTCGAGCGCACCCGCGGCGTTCCTATTCTTGCGGTCGCCGAGGCCGACAATCACGCGCGGCTGGTCCGCGGGCTCGAGATCGGCATCAACGATTATCTGGTGCGGCCGATCGACAAGAACGAGATGCTGGCGCGCGCGCGGACCCAGATCAAGAAGAAGCGCTATACCGAGCGGCTGCGCGACAACGTCCAGATGTCGATCGAGATGGCGATCACGGACGGCCTGACCGGCCTCTACAATCGCCGCTACATGGAGAACCATCTGTCGACCCTGGTCGACCAGTCGGCCTCACGCGGCAAGCCGATTGCCGTGCTCGTGCTCGACATCGATTACTTCAAGTCGGTCAACGACACTCATGGCCACGATGCCGGCGACGATGTGCTGCGCGAGTTCGCGCTGCGGGTGCGCAAATGCATCCGCAACATTGACCTGGCCTGTCGCTATGGCGGCGAAGAATTCGTGCTGGTGATGCCGGAGACCGACAAGGCGGTGGCGACCATGGTGGCCGAACGCCTGCGCCGGAGCATCGCCAGCGAGCCGTTCGCGATCCAGCAGGGCGCCAAAAGCCTCGAAGTCACGATCTCGATCGGCATCGCCGCGTCGACCGGCGCGACCGATACCGCCGCCGCGATCCTCAAGCGCGCCGACCAGGCGCTTTATCAGGCCAAGCGCGACGGCCGGAACCGCGTCGTCCCCGACGCCGCCTAGCGCAGCTGCGACTCAGGCATTCGAGACCCGGATTTCCTACGCGGGCTGTCCCGTGACCCAAGGAATTGCCTTGCAGTTCCAGCGGCTTAAAAAACCGTTTGTCGGACTTGGCCGATCGACTAGGCTTGTTGCGGACGGCGCCCAGGGGAGGGTGCCTGATGCCGAAATCGTCGCAATGCCCCTCGGGTTGCTCAGGTCCGCCGCATCTCCTGGGTCCGTGGGGTTCGGTCGGCTGGAAGCGGTGCGAGTGGCCTCCTCATGTCGCCGCTTCCGGCCGATCATCTGTCTTTGCCGTCGTGCCCGGAGACCCTCCAAACGCAAAAGGCGCCCATTGGGCGCCTTCGTCGTCTCGCGCGGGTGCGCAGATTACTTGATCTTGGATTCGCGGTATTCGACGTGCTTCTTCGCGATCGGGTCGTACTTCTTCTTGACCATCTTGTCGGTCATCGTACGTGAATTCTTCTTGGTGACGTAGTAGTGCCCGGTGTCGGCGCTCGACACGAGCTTGATCTTCAGGCTGATGGCCTTGGCCATGATCGGTCCTCGATGATTGCTGCTGCGCGGTTGGCCGGCAACCTAGCGGCCAACGTTCAAATGTCAAGAATACGCGAAAACACCAAGTTTACAGCAGTTCCCGGCGGAATTTCTGGTCTTCCATATAGTAAAACGGCACCGGCAGCGCATGGGCCATGCCGGCGCGGACGCGTTCGGCGAGCTCCTCGAGCACGATACCGGTGATAGTCGGCATGTCGAGTTCCTTGGCTTGCATGATCGGAATCCAGACCAGCTCGACCAGCTCCGAAGCCGGTCCGACTACGCCATCGATGCGATGCGCGATGCTGTCGGCATCGGCAGTGAAGAAGCGCGTGTCGAAACGCTTCGGCCGCCGCGGCGGCGTGAGGGCCCGCGCCACGAAATGAACCTGCGTGAGGTCCGGCAGCACGCCGTTTGCGGCGAAGGCCTGCCATTCGGCATTGGGCGCCGTCGCGGGCGGTGCGGCTTTCACGCCCAGCATCAATCCGGTTTCCTCGAATGTCTCGCGGATCGCCGCGAGCGGGAAGGCCCGCGGCGCCGGCACCGACGCGTCGCGCAGGCGCGCGGCGAGCTTGGCCTCGGCATCGGCATGCAGTTCGCGGGCCGCGGCCATCGCCAGATCGGCCGCTTCGATGCGGCCGCCCGGAAAGACGAACTTGCCCGGCATGAACTTGTGGCTGTCGTGGCGGCGGCCCAGCAGCACCTTCGGCTCGCTGCCCGAGCGGTCGATCAGGATCAGGGTCGCGGCGTCGCGCGGCACGCTGTCCGGGAAGCTCTGATCGCGCTCCACATTGGTCATGCGATCGGTGAGAGTCTTGCCCAGGTCGGTCTTGCTCAAGTCCGTCATTTCGATTTCCGTTTTCGCCTGTCGTTGTTCTTGCGCGGCCGCCTGGAACGGCGTTCGTCGCCATGATGCGGGCGGCGGCGCGTCACGTCAAAGCACCCTTCTGACAGAAGTTCGAAGCGTAGCGCTCCAGCGACCGGGGCAGCTTCCACGAGTTTCACCGTGACGGGATCGCCGAGCCGATACGTCTCGCCGGAGTTGCGGCCGACCATGGCGTGGCGCGCCTCATCGAAGGCGTAGTATTCGTTGCCGATGGTGCGTGCCGGAATGAAGCCGTCGGCGCCGGTGTCGCGGAGTTTGACAAAGAGCCCGGCGCGGGTGACGCCGGAAATGCGCCCCTCGAAGCTGGCGCCGACGCGGTCGGCGAGGAAATGCGCGATCAGGCGATCCGCCGTCTCGCGTTCCGCCAGCATGGCGCGGCGTTCCGTGGCCGAAATTTGCGCGGCAACTTCGCCGAGCGATTTCACGTCGGCGCTGTCGGGCAAGCCGTCGGCGCCGAGCTTCAAGGCGCGGATCAGGCCGCGGTGGACGATCAAATCGGCGTAGCGCCGGATTGGCGAAGTGAAGTGCGCGTAGCGGCGCAGGTTCAATCCGAAGTGACCGTAGTTCTCGGATGAATATTCCGCCTGTGCCTGGCTTCTCAGGACGACGTCGTTGACGATCTGCTCAGAATCTTTGCCCTTCACCAGCACCAGCACGCGGTTGAAGTTTTCGGCCCGCAGCGCGCCACTTTTCGGAAACGAGATATCAAGCGTCGACAGAAACTCGCGCAGCGCCACGATCTTCTCCATCGAGGGCTCGTCGTGCACGCGGTAGATCAGCGGCACCCGCGCGCGCTCCAGCGTCTCGGCGGCGGCAACATTGGCGAGGATCATGAACTCCTCGATCAGACGGTGCGCCTCGAGCCGCTCCGGCGTGACGACTCGGTCGACCAGCCCATCGTGCGTGAGCAGGATCTTGCGTTCGGGCAGGTCGAGGTCGAGCGGTGAGCGTTGCTCGCGCGCGCGCTTGAGCGCCTCGTAGGCGGCGTAAAGCGGCTCCAGCACCGGTCTGAGCAGGGGGTCGGTGATCTCGTCGGTGCGGCCGCTGATCGCAAACTGAGCTTGCTGATAGGCCAGGCGTGCGGCCGAGCGCATTATGATGCGATGGAAGGTATGCGAGCGCTTGCGGCCGTCGGCGCCGATCACCATGCGCACGGCGAGCGCGGCGCGGTCCTCTTTCGGCCGCAGCGAGCACAGGTCGTTCGAGATGCGCTCCGGCAGCATCGGCACGACGCGGTCGGGGAAATAGACCGAATTGCCGCGCAGCAGCGCCTCGCGGTCGAGCGCCGAGCCGGGCGTCACGTAATAGGCGACGTCGGCAATCGCGACGGTGATGACGAAGCCGCCTTTGTTGTCCGGCAACGCGTCGGGCGCCGCATGCACGGCGTCGTCGTGATCCTTGGCGTCGGGCGGATCGATAGTGACGAGAGGGAGATCGCGCCAGTCCTCGCGGTTCTTCAGGGTCGCAGGCCGTGCCGCGTCGGCCTCTTTCAGGGTGTCGGCGCGGAAGACGGACGGAATGGAGTGCGCGGCAATCGCGATCATGCTGACGGCGCGTTCGCTCTTGAGCGAGCCGAGCCGCTCCGCGACCTTGCCTTGCGGCGGACCGAGCCGAACCGGCTTGGTCACCTCGACCGAGACAAGATCGCCGTCCTGGGCGTCGCCCGCCGCATGCGGCGCGATGCCCAGTTCCTTGCCGAGCATTTTCTTGTCAACTGGTTCAAGCCGGCCGCCGCCGCCGGGCAGCGCATGAAAGATGCCGAGCACGCGATGCTTCGGCCGATCGAGAATGCGGATGATGCGACCCCGGTAGCGGATGCCATCTTCTTCGACGGTCTTCTCGACGCGCAGCAGCACGCGGTCGCCAATCCCGGCCGCGACATCGCGGTCGCGCCGCCGCAACGTGGACACGCGAATTTTCGGCGCCGCACCATGCTCTTCCTCATCCCATTCGTCCGGTGTCGCGATCAGGTCGCCGTCGCCGTCGCGAGCGACGATATCGGCGAGGATGGTGTCCGGCAGCGCGCCGGCGCGGTGCAGTTTTTTGTGCCGCTTCTCGATGCGGCCGTCGTCGGCCAGTTCGCGCAGCATGCGCTTGAGGTCGGCGCGGCGGTCGTTCTTGAGATTGAAGGCGCGGGCGATTTCCCGGACTCCCGTCTTGCCGGGACGTTCGGCGATAAAGGCCAGCAATTCAGCCTTGGAGGGAAGGGAGGGTTGCTGTCTGGGTTTTCTGTTCAACGGAGAGGTCTTGGTTGCATCAAATGTGATTATTGAAATGAGTTGCCGCTATGGGCGTTCCCCGCGCGCGGCGCGACACCATAAGCGCGTCGAAGACGCACGTGAATGCGCTGATTGTGGTGCGCCGCAGACGCGGGGTCCCGGTTTTGATCATTGAACCGGGACATTGGCGTTACTCGGCAGCGCCGACGTCGGCCTTTTTCTTCGCCGCCTTTTTGCGCGGCGCGGCTTTCTTGGCCGGCTTCTCGGCGTTCTCGGCCTTCTTCTTGCGGCCCTTCGGCGCCTCCGAGGCTTCGCCCGCCTTCTTGCGGCCGGCGGCGCGGCGCGGTTGCGAGCCGAGCTGTTCGGCGCGCGCGTCGAGCAGCACGACCGCCTCGGTCAGCGTCAGGTCTTCCGGCTTCTTGTCGCCGGTGATGGTGGCATTGATGCCGCCGTGGCTCACATACGGACCGTAGCGGCCGTTCTTGACGACGACCGGGCCGCCCTTGTCGGGATGATCGCCGAGCGTCCGGCCCGGATCGGCGCCGAAGCGCCGGCCCTTCTTCGGGTTGGCCTTCTTTTCGGCGATCAGCGTGACGGCGCGATTGAGGCCGATGGTGAGGACGTCGTCGCCATCCTCGAGACTTGCGTAAGTCTTGCCGTGCTTCACGTAGGGGCCGAACCGGCCGATACCGGCGAGGATCGGCTCGCCGTCCTCCGGCGACAGGCCGACTTCGCGCGGCAGCGACAGCAGGCCGAGCGCCTTCTCCAGGTCGACATCGTCCGGCGATACGCCTTTCGGGATGCCGGCGCGCTTGGGTTTCTCGACTTCGACTTTTGGCTCGCCCTTCTTGCGCTTGGGCGGCTTCACCTGCTCGCCGAGTTGAAGATAGGGGCCGAACCGGCCGCTGCGTAGCGTCACTTCGAGGCCGGTCGCGGGGTCTTCACCGAGCACCTTCTTGCCCTGCATGCCGTCGGCGCTGGGCGTGATCTGGCGCGTGAAATTGCACTCCGGGTAGTTCGAGCAGCCGACGAAGGCGCCGAACCGGCCGGTCTTGAGCGACAGTTCGCCACTGCCGCATTGTGGGCATTGCCGCCGCGGCGCGCCGTCGGCGCGGACGGGGAAAATGTGCGGTTCGAGCAGGTTGTTGAGCGCGTCGAGCACGGCGCGGTTGCGCACGTCCTTGATGTCGTTCACCGAGCCGATGAACTCGCCCCAGAACTCCGTGAGCACCGCGCGCCAGTCGATCCTGCCGGCGGAAATCTCGTCGAGCTTCTCTTCGAGGCCGGCGGTGAAGTCGTATTCGACGTAACGCGTGAAGAAGCTCTCGAGGAAGGCGACGACGACGCGGCCCTTGTCCTCGGGAATGAGCCGCTTCTTGTCGAGGCGGACATAACCGCGGTCCTGCAGTACCTGCAGGATCGAGGCGTAGGTCGACGGACGGCCGATGCCGAGCTCTTCCATGCGCTTCACCAGCGCCGCTTCGGAAAAGCGCGGCGGCGGCTCGGTGAAATGCTGGGTCGAGTTGATCGATTGTTTCTGCAGCGGCTCGCCCTGGCTCATCGCGGGCAGGCGGCGCGACTCCTCGTCATCGGCGGCTTCGTCCTGGCCCTCCTGATAGAGCGTGAGGAAGCCGTCGAATTTCACGACCTGACCGGACGCGCGCAATTCGATGGTGCGCGAGCCGACCTTGGCGTTGATGTCGACGGTGGTGCGCTCGAGCTCGGCGCTCTCCATCTGGCTCGCCACCGCGCGGTTCCAGATCAGCTCGTAGAGGCGGGCCTGGTCGCGGTCGACATATTTGGCGATGTCGGCGGGCGCGCGGTTGGCGCTGGTCGGGCGCACCGCTTCGTGCGCCTCCTGCGCATTTTTCGACTTGTTCTGGTACTGGCGCGGCGCGCCCGGCACGTATTGCGCACCGTAGTTGCGGCCGATCATGCCGCGGATTTCGGACACCGCCTCCGGCGCCATGTCGATGCCGTCGGTTCGCATGTAGGTGATGAGGCCGGTGGTCTCGCCATCGATCTCGACGCCCTCATAGAGGCGCTGCGCCAGCCGCATCGTCACCGCGGGGGCAAAGCCGAGCTTGCGGCTCGCCTCCTGCTGCATGGTTGATGTGGTGAAGGGCGGCGGCGGATTGCGGCGGGCAGGCTTCGCTTCGACCGAGGCGACCGTGAAGACCGCATTCTCGAGATCGCGGGTGAACGCTTCGGCCTCGGCGCCCGAGCCGATGTCGAGGCGCTGGATTTTCCGCCCGTCGGCGCCGACGAGGCGCGCTTCGAACACGTCGTTGCGCGGCGTCGCCAGCCTGGCGACGATCGACCAGTATTCCTTGGCGACGAACTTCTCGATCTCGAGTTCGCGGTCGCAGACGAGCCGCAGGGCGACGGACTGGACGCGTCCGGCCGAGCGCGCGCCCGGCAGCTTGCGCCACAGAACCGGAGAGAGGGTGAAACCGAACAGATAGTCGAGCGCGCGGCGGGCGCGATAGGCGTCGACCAGCGCGTCGTCGATCTTGCGCGGGTGCTTCATCGCCTCGCTGACCGACTGCTTGGTGATCGCGTTGAAGACGACGCGTTCAATCGAGGTGTTCGGCTTGATCGCCTTCTTGTCGTTGAGCACTTCGAGGACATGCCAGGAGATCGCTTCGCCTTCGCGATCCGGGTCGGTGGCGAGGATCAGCTTGTCGGCGCCCTTGAGCGCTTTCGCGATGTCGTTGATGCGCTTCTGGGACTGTGCGTCGACCTCCCAGACCATCCGGAAATCGGCCTCCGGATCGACCGAGCCATCCTTGGCCGGCAGGTCGCGGATGTGGCCGAACGAGGCGAGGACCTCGTATCCCGAGCCGAGATACTTATTAATGGTCTTCGCCTTGGAGGGAGACTCGACAACGACAATATTCATGTAGTTCCAAATGGTTAGGGGCTATTCGGGGAATGGCCGTCCCGGCTGCCAAGGCTCTGCGAGCCGCCCGGAACATGGGGAAGCCCATAAGCCGTGTCAAATGACGCCACGGAGCCTACAGCTAAGTCTTTGAAAACTGGCTAAAAAGAGACCTGAAAAATACAACTTTTACGAGATATCAATTTAGAATACTCGTCATGGTACAAGGATTCGTCCACTGCAGCGGCGAGACGTCTGGGTATCTACCGATGCGGCAGACGGGAGGCCAAAAGCATCGTGTGGGAACCGGCCGCGCTGGCGCCAGCCTAGCGCGTCACCGCGACTCCCAGTTTTTCCAGAAGCGGCGTGGTCGGCGCGCCATCGGGCACCATGCCAAACTTGACCTGCTCGCTGCGGATATTATCGCGCAGGTCGAAGTCGATGTGCCCCTCGAAGTCGTTGACCTTGTATCCGAGCGTCGCAAGCTTCTTTTGCAGGGCGATCCGCGCCTCGCGCGACAATTGGTGATCGTCCGGCGGCCACGGTGTCTTGATCGGCGGGCCGCCAGCCATGCGATCGGCAAGATGGCCGACCGCGACCGCGTAGGCGTCCGAATTATTGTATTCCTTCAGCACGTCGAAGTTCTTGGTGACGATGAACGCCGGTCCCCTGGCGCCGCTCGGGAAAAACAGGATGCCGTCGCCTTGCGCAGGGAAAGGCTTGCCGTCGGCGCGCGTGACGCCGAGCCGGCGCCATTCGGCGAACGAGCCGCGGCTCCTGCGATAGTCGAAGCCGGTCGGGATGAGGACCTCGAAGCCCCACGGCAGGGTGCGATCCCATTTCCATTTGTGCAGATAGTTTCCGGTCGAGCCCATGACGTCCGGCACGTTGGTCCAGATGTCCGCCTTGCCGTCGCCGGAAAAGTCGATGGCATAGTCCACGTAATTCGACGGCATGAACTGGGTCTGGCCCATCGCACCGGCCCATGAGGAGACCATCTTCTTTCGCGGGATGTGGTCGTCCTGCATGATCTTGAGCGCGACGAGCAATTCGTTGCGGAAGTAGGGGACGCGATAGCCGACATAGGTGACGGTCGCGATCGAGCGGAACACGTCCCAGTAATCCTTGGTGTTGCCGAAGTCGGTTTCGATTCCCCAGATCGCGATCAGGATCCAGCGTCCCACGCCGAAACGCTTCTCCACGGCATCGAAGGTCGCGCGCCACTGCTGTTCTTTCTGGCGGCCTTCGGCGATGCGCCGCGCATTGGCGATTGCGTTGACGTAATCGCCAAACGGCTTGCCGTATTCGGGCTGCCGCTTGATGGCCTTCGAGACGCGTTCGTCCGGCGTCATGCCGTTGAAGGCGAGATCGAACGTCTGACGCGTGATGCCCCTGGCCTTGGCATCCGGCCACAGGCTCTCGATGAAGGCGTGAAAGCTCTGCTGTGGCGCTTCCCGGGCGAAGGCGGGTGCCGCGACGGCAAAAGCGAGAATGATGGCGGCGGTGCAGCGGCGCAACATCGGCGGTCCTTCGGTCGAATCGTGCCGAGGTTACAACAGCGAGACCATGGCGCCGCCGTGGCGCTCCAGCCGCCCGGCCAGTTCGAGCTCGAGAAGGACGGTGCGCACGGCGGCGGCGGAATGGCCGGACAGCCGGATAATATCGTCGATCGCCACCGGGGTCGGGCCGAGCAGGGCGACGATGCGGGCGCGCTCGCCGTCGTCGGGTTCGGCACGATGAGGAGGGGGCTCGGGCTCCTCCAGCGATTGCGGCATGTCCCGGCCGAGGATCGGTTCGAGCGCGGAAATCACATCGGCCGCTTCGGTGACGACGGTCGCGCCCTGCTTGATGAGGCCGTTGGTGCCCTCGGCGCGCGGATCGAGCGGCGAGCCCGGCACCGCGAAGACCTCGCGGCCCTGCTCGCCGGCCATGCGGGCGGTGATCAGGGAGCCCGAGCGGCGCGCCGCCTCGACGATGACAACGCCCACCGACAATCCGGAGATCAGCCGATTGCGGCGCGGAAAGTCGCGCGCCCGCGGTTCCCAGTCGATCGGCATTTCCGAGATCGCGGCGCCGGTTTCCAGCAGGCTTTCGAGCAGACTCTCGTGCTCGGCCGGATAGATGCGGTTATGGCCGCCCGCCAGCACGGCGATCGTGCCGGTCGCAATCGTCGCGCGGTGTGCTGCGGCGTCGATGCCGCGGGCAAGGCCCGAGGCGACGGTGAAACCGGCATCGCCGAGATCGCGCGCAATGCGCTCAGCGAACTTGGTGCCTGCGGCCGAGGCGTTGCGCGAGCCAACGATGGCGACGACCGGTTTCTCGAAGCAGGCCGGGTTGCCGCGCACGGTGATGAGTGGCGGCGCGTCATCGATCATCCGCAGCCGTTGCGGATAATCCGTCTCGCTCAAGGCGACGAGACGCGCGCCACGAGCCGCGATCGTTGCCAGTTCACGTTCGGCCTCGGCGCGCGAGGCGATCCGGGTGCCGCGGCTGCCGCCGCGTCGCGCCAGCTTGGGCAAAGCCTCGAGCGCGTCACTTGCGCTGCCGCAGTGTTTGATCAGGTCGCGGAACGTGCGCGGCCCGACATTGTCGCTTCGGATCAGCCGCAGCCAATCGAGCCTCTGCTGATCGTTCAGACGCGCATCGCCCGCCACCGCACACTCCGTCGCCCAACGCGGCAAAGCATCGCCCAGCGTGGGAGCGGGAACAACCCTGAAGTGCCGGGTCAGTTCTTGGCGCCGATCCGGCTCTCGGTGCCGTTCAGCAGCCGCCTGATATTGGCGCGATGCATGACCCAGAGCAGCACGCTCAAGACGAAGAACAGCAGCGTCACCTCGGCATCGCCGCGAAACCACAACGCGATGGGGACGAGGGCGCTTGCTGTCAACGCCGCCAGCGACGAATAGCGGGTCAAGGCGGCCACCGCGATCCAGACGATGCCGAAGCCGATCGCGAACGGCCAGGCGAGGCCAAGCAGGACGCCGATATAGGTCGCGACGCCCTTGCCGCCCCTGAAGCCGAGCCAGACCGGAAAGAGGTGGCCGAGGAACGCGCCGAGCCCGGCCACCAGGGGCGCATCGCCGGGCAACGCGTATTTCGCGATCAGCACCGCCGCGGTGCCCTTGAGCATGTCGCCGAGCAGCGTTGCCGCTGCGAGCCGCTTGTTGCCGGTCCGCAGCACGTTGGTGGCGCCGATATTGCCGGAGCCGATCGAACGGATGTCGGGGCCGCCGGTCAGTCTTGTCAGCAGCAAGCCGAACGGGATCGAGCCGAGCAGATAGCCCACGACCAGCGCGACAACCTCTGCTGCGGGTCCGCTCGCCATCAGAGATGTTCGTAAACGGTGCGGCCGCCGACGATGGTGCGCACCACGCGACCCTGCATGCGCGCTTCGTCGAACGGCGTGTTCTTGCACTTCGATTTCAGGTCGGCCGGATCGAGCACCCACGGCACGTCGGTGTCGATCACGATGACGTCGGCCGGCGCGCCGGGCTTGAGCGTGCCGCCGGGCAGACTGAGCAATTCGGCTGGACGCGTCGACATGGCGCGCAGCAAGGCCATCAGCTCGATCTCGCCGTTGTGCACCAGACGCAGCCCCGCGCTCAGCATGGTTTCGAGGCCGATCGCGCCCGGTGCCGCTTCCGCGAAAGGCAAGCGCTTGGTCTCGACGTCCTGCGGATTGTGGTCCGACATGACGGCGTCGACGAGGCCGGACGCGACCGCTTCGATCAGCAGTTTGCGGTCGTCCTCGCTGCGCAATGGAGGCGCGACCTTGAGGAAGGTGCGGTAGGAGCCGACGTCGTTCTCGTTGAGCGTCACATGATTGATCGACGCCGAGGCGCTGACACTGAGGCCGGCATCCTTGGCGCGGCGCAGCACATCGAGCGACTCCGCGCAGGTGACGGACGCCGCGTGATAGCGGCCACCTGTGAGTGCCACGAGACGCACGTCGCGTTCGAGCACGACCGTCTCCGCCGCGCGCGGGATGCCGAGCAGCCCGAGACGCGTCGCGTATTCGCCTTCGTTCATCACGCCGTCGCCGATCAAATCGGGATCTTCGGTGTGGTGAACGATCAGCGCGTCGAAGTCGCCGGCGTAGACCAGCGCGCGGCGCATCACCTGCGCGTTGCCGATGCTCCTGGCGCCGTCGGTGAAGGCGACGGCGCCGGCGGCCTTGAGCAGGCCGATCTCGGTCATCTCCTCGCCGGCGAGGCCCTTGGTGAGCGCGGCCATCGGATGAACGTGGACGATCGCGGTGTCGCGCGCGCGCCGCAGCACGAAATCGACGGTCGCCGGGTCGTCGATCGCGGGCGACGTGTCGGGCTGGCAGATGATAGTCGTGACGCCGCCGGCCGCGGCGGCCTCGCTCGCGGAGGCCAGTGTCTCGCGATGACCGGCGCCGGGTTCGCCGATGAAGGCGCGCATGTCGATCAACCCGGGCGCGACGACCTTGCCGCGGCAGTCGAACACCTCGGTGCCTTCCGGCACGCCGCCGGCGCCGATGCCGCGCTTGACGTCGCGGATCTGGCCGTCGGCGATGAGAAGATCGCCCCGCGTGTCGAGATCGCGCGACGGATCGACGATCCGGGCATTGGCGAGCAGGATCGGGCGGCGTTCGGACAGCATCAATGACCCACTCGTGTCATTCCGGGGCGCGAGCGCAGCGAGCGAACCCGGAATCCATATGAACGATCGGCGCGCTGCCCTGGATTCCGGATCGCCGCTTCGCGGCGTCCGGAATGACAAGAGGAAAAGTTACGCATTCGGCAAGTTCCGCGACAGCGCCTCGAGCACGGCCATGCGCACGGCAACGCCCATCTCGACCTGCTCGCGGACCAGCGACTGCGCGCCGTCGGCGACGCTGGAGTCGATCTCGACGCCGCGATTCATCGGGCCGGGGTGCATGACGAGCGCGTCCGGCCTGGCGTAACCGAGCTTTTTCTCGTCGAGACCGTAGAAGTGGAAGTATTCCGACATCGACGGCACGTAGGAGCCGTTCATGCGCTCTTTCTGCAGCCGCAGCATCATCACGATGTCGGCGCCGGCCAGGCCTTCGCGCATGTCGCGGGCGACCTCGACGCCCATGCGTTCGATGCCGGCAGGAAGCAGCGTCGAGGGCGCGACGACGCGCACGCGCGCGCCCATCGCATTGAGCAGGATGATGTTGGAGCGAGCGACCCGCGAATGCGTGATGTCGCCGCAGATGGCGACCAGCAGGCCTTCGATACGGCCCTTGTTGCGGCGGATGGTGAGACCGTCGAGCAGCGCCTGTGTGGGGTGCTCATGGGCGCCGTCGCCGGCGTTGATCACCGAGCAGCCGACCTTGTTGGCGAGAAGTTCCACCGCGCCGGAAGCGTGATGACGCACCACGATCAGGTCCGGATGCATGGCGTTGAGCGTCATCGCGGTGTCGATCAGCGTCTCGCCCTTGCGCATGGACGACGACGACACCGACATGTTCATGACGTCGGCGCCGAGCCGCTTGCCGGCCAGCTCGAACGACGACTGGGTGCGGGTCGAAACCTCGAAGAACAGGTTGATCTGGGTGCGGCCGCGCAAAGAGGCGCGTTTTTTCTCGACCTGCCGGTTGAGTTCGACGAATTCCTCGGCGAGATCGAGCAGGCCGGTGATTTCAGCCGCGGAAAGACCCTCGATCCCCAACAGATGACGGTGGTTGAGGACGAACGACGAGTGCGGCGCCATGTTCATTAAAGGCACTGCTATAGAAGCAACGGCGGGGTGCAGCAAGGGCGCTGGCGGCCGGCGGCGGGGCAGTGGATAACCATTGCACCGTGCTACCGTTAAGGGAGCGAGTCGTCGGGGTGCAGAACATGGCCGTGCGCGACGCCCACGAGGTCCTCAACCAGTCGCCGTTCTACGTCGATGTCGACCTTTACGCGAGCGACCGGCCGCTTCGGGAGGCGATTGCCGCGAACGGCTCGACGGAACCGGCCTCGGTGCTGTCGGCCTTTGGCCGCCGCTGGGGCAGCGCCGAGATGATGGAGCAGGGGCGGCTCGCCAATGAATTTCCGCCGCGGCTGAAGGCGTTCGACGCCAAGGGCGGCCGGCTCGACGTCGTCGAATTCCACCCGGCCTATCACCGCGTCATGGCGGAAAGCATGGAGTCGGGCCTGCATTGCATGACGTGGCGCAACGACGGCACGCGCGCTCCACCGCCGTCCGAGGTCGCGCGGGCGGCGCGCTACTACATGGTGGCGCAGATCGAGAACGGGCACATGTGCCCCGTGACGATGACGCGCGCGGCGGTCGGCGCGCTGGCTGTTGATCCGGCATTGCTTTCGGCCTTGCTGCCGAAGATCGCGGCGCGCGAATACGACAAGAGCTTCCGCCCGTGGCCCGACAAGGCCTCGATGACGATCGGCATGGGCATGACGGAGAAGCAGGGTGGCACCGACGTGCGCGCGAACACCACCCGCGCGGTTCCCGCCGATGGCGCCTATCTCGTTAACGGCCACAAATGGTTCATGTCGGCGCCGATGTGCGACGCGTTTCTTGTTCTGGCGCAGGCGGAAGGCGGGCTGAGCTGCTTCTTCATGCCGCGCTTCCGGCCCGACGGCAGCGTCAACGGTCTTCACTTCCAGCGTCTCAAGGACAAGCTCGGCAACCGGTCGAATGCGTCGTCCGAGGTCGAATTTGTCGATGCCTATGCGCGGCTGCTCGGGCCGGAAGGCGCGGGCATTCGCACCATCATCGAGATGGTGCAATTGACGCGGCTCGATTGTGCCGTGACGTCGGCCGGCATGATGCGCATGGCGCTGGCGCAGGCGCTTCACCATGCGCGCCACCGCTCGGTGTTTCAGAGGAAGCTCGTTGATCAGCCGATGATGCATGCCGTGCTGGCGGATCTTGCGCTCACGGTCGAAGGCGCGGTGGCGCTGGCGATGCGGCTGTGCCGCGCGTTCGATCAGGCGCCGCGTGATGCGAACGAGGCCGCCTATGCGCGCCTGATGACGGCCGTGATCAAGTACTGGATCTGCAAGAAAGCACCGTCGTTCATCTACGAGGCGATGGAGTGTCTCGGCGGCAACGGTTATGTCGAAGACAGCATGCTGCCGCGCCTTTATCGCGAGGCGCCGGTCAATGCGATCTGGGAGGGCTCGGGCAACGTGATGTGCCTCGATGTGTTGCGCGCGCTGTCGCGCGAGGACGAGGCGGCCCGAAGCATCCTCGGCAAATTGCGCCAGCAGGCCGACGGTCTGCCTGGGGCTAACGACGCGGCGGATCGGGCGCTGAAGATCTTGCAGTCGCGAGAATCCGAGGCGCACGCTCGTTATGCCGTCGAGACGCTTGCCGTGATCGCTGCAAGCGCGGCGCTGTCCGAGCACGCGCCGAGCGTCATTTGCGAAGGCTTTGCCGCAGCACAGCTCGGTCCGCGCGGTTCAACCTTCGGTTCCGGGCTGGAGCGAATCGCAGCCCAGGTCCTCGACCGCGCGCTGCCGGCTTGACATTCCTCAATTTTTTGTCAGTTCGGTCGGCTTAGCCTTCATGGAACATAGGCCGGGGCGCGTGCGTTGATTTGGCACGAATTATCGGCTCATCTCAGGAGGCAAAAATGAGTTTTGTCTTGAGGAAAACCGCGGTCGTTGCCGCGGTTCTTGCGGTCGCCGCTTTTGCGGCGGCTCCAAGCCAGGCGCAGCACTGGCATGGCGGCGGGTGGCACGGCCATTATCATCATGGCGGTTGGGGTTGGGGCGCGGCCGCGGCCGGCTTTGCGACTGGCGCGATCGTTGGCGCTGCTGCGAGTAACGCGTACTACAACAACGGCTATTACTACGGACCAGGCTACGGGTATTACGACCCGGGCTACGCCTATTACGATGGCCCGGTCTACTACGGCGGCGGCTACAACTCTTACGGCTATGCGCCGCGTCGTCAGTTGCTGCCGCAATATCGCGACGGCACCGGCGCAGTGCCGGGCACCGACTCTCTCCAGTACCGCTAGTCTTGATCAGCGTCTCATGATGAAGGACGGGTGCAAGCCCGTCCTTTTTCATGTTTGTGGCTTGCCAATGGGCCGATCGAGCGCGATGTTGCGCAGCCGGTCGAGCGCGCCCTGAAGAATGAAAGCGGCGGCGTGCTGATCGATGACCGCCGCGCGCTTGGCGCGGCTGACATCGGCGGCAATCAGCTCGCGCTCCACCGCCGCGGTCGACAGGCGCTCGTCCCATAACGCGATGGGCAAGTCGGTGAGCCTGGCCAGATTACGCGCGAAGGCGCGGGTGGCCTGCGCGCGAGGGCCCTCGCTGCCGTCCATGTTGATGGGGAGGCCGAGCACGAAACCGACTGTGCCGCGCTCGGCCGCCAGCGCGAGCAGCCGCGTTGCGTCGGCCGTGAATTTGGTCCGCGCAATGGTCTCGACGCCCGTCGCCAATCGCCGGTCCGGGTCGCTCGATGCGACGCCGATCGTCTTGTCACCGAGATCGAGGCCGAGCAGGGCGCCTCGCGCGCCCAGCAGCGGGGCGGCTTCAACGAGCGGAAGGATGGCAGCCATTGCGGAGCGGTAGCATGGCGGCAAAATGAGGGCCAATGGCGCCCGAAATGCGGATTGCGCCGAAAATGACCCCTCTGGTATAGCGCAGCGAGCCCGTTCCACCGGAATTGCCACCAGAACCGCCATGTCCGTTGACGCCGCCACCGTTCGCCGTATCGCGCATCTGGCGCGGATCGCGGTCGCCGATGATGAAATTGAGCATCTGCGTGGCGAACTGAATGCGATGCTCGCCTTCGTGGAGCAACTGTCCGAGGTCGACGTCGAGGGCGTCGAGCCGATGACGTCGGTCACGCCGATGCAGATGAAGAAGCGCGTTGACGCCATTACCGACGGCGACAACGTCGACGCCATCCTGCAGAACGCGCCTGTGACGCAGGACGGCTATTTCCTGGTTCCCAAGGTGGTCGAGTAGCCGATGTCCGGATTGACCTCTTTGACGCTGGCGCAGGCGCGCAAGGCGCTCGCCAACAAGGACTTCACCGCCGTCGAACTGACCGACGCGCACCTCGCGGCGATGGAGAAGGCGCGGGCGCTCAATGCCTACGTGCTCGAGACGCCGGATCGCGCCAAGGCCATGGCGCGCGCGTCCGATGCGCGCATCGCCGCCGGCAAGGCGGGGCCGCTCGAGGGCATCCCGCTCGGCATCAAGGATCTGTTCTGCACCGAGGGCGTGCGCACGACCGCGTGCTCTCACATCCTCGGCAATTTCGTGCCGCCTTACGAGTCGACGGTCACCGCGCATCTCTGGCGCGACGGTGCCGTGATGCTTGGCAAGTTGAACAATGACGAATTCGCCATGGGCTCGTCGAACGAAACGTCGTGTTTCGGTCCGGTGGTCAACCCGTGGCGGCGACACCGAACTCGGGCTTGCCCGAGTTCGGTGCTTCAAGACTCCGGAAGCCGGGTAAACCCGGCTTCCGAGGGCTCTAACGTCGGCGCTTCGGCCATGGGCGGCATCGAGGGCGCGCACCTGGTCCCGGGCGGCTCGTCCGGCGGCTCCGCCGCAGCGGTGGCGGCGCGGCTCTGCCTCGGCGCCACGGCAACCGACACGGGCGGCTCGATCCGGCAGCCTGCGGCCTTCACGGGGACCGTCGGCGTCAAGCCGACCTATGGGCGCTGCTCGCGCTGGGGCATCGTCGCCTTTGCGTCGTCGCTCGATCAGGCCGGTCCAATCGCGCGGACCGTCCGTGACGGCGCGATGCTGCTGCGCTCGATGGCCGGACACGATCCGAAGGACACGACGTCGGCCGATCGCGCAGTTCCCGATTACGAGCAGGCGATCGGCCGCTCGATCAAGGGCATGACGATCGGCATCCCGAAGGAATACCGCCTCGACGGCATGCCGCAGGAGATCGAGGCGTTGTGGGAAAAGGGCAAGGACTGGCTCAAGTCGGCCGGTGCCCGGCTCGTCGACATCTCGCTGCCGCACACCAAATACGCGCTGCCGGCGTATTACATCGTGGCGCCGGCCGAGGCGTCGTCGAACCTCGCGCGCTACGACGGCGTGCGTTACGGCCTGCGTGAAGACGGCCGCGACATCATCGACATGTACGAGCGGACGCGCGCCGAAGGGTTTGGCGACGAAGTCCGCCGCCGCGTGATGATCGGCACTTATGTTCTGTCCGCCGGTTATTACGACGCCTATTACCTGCGCGCGCAAAAGGTGCGCACGCTGATCAAGCGCGACTTCGAAACATGCTTTGCGGACGGCATCGACGCGGTGCTGACGCCGGCGACGCCGTCGGCGGCGTTCGGCATCGGCGAAAAGGGCGGCGCCGATCCGGTCGAGATGTACCTGAACGATATCTTCACGGTGACGGTGAACATGGCCGGGCTGCCGGCGATCGCCGTCCCGGCCGGGCTCGACAGCCAGCATCTGCCGCTCGGGCTGCAGGTGATCGGCCGGCCGTTCGACGAGGAAACCTTGTTTGCGCTCGGCGCCGTGATCGAGCAGGCGGCGGGGCATTTTCATCCCGAGCGCTGGTGGTGACGCCGGCTGCGTTCGAGGCCTCTCTCCGGAATCCGGCGCCGCCGGCCGGATTGGCCATGCCGCTGCAGGCGTTGTGGTGGGCCGGCCGGAACGAATGGGACACGGCGCATGCTCTCGTCATGAACGATGAAAGCGAGGACGCCGCCTGGGTCCATGCCTACCTGCATCGCGTCGAAGGTGATCTGTCGAATGCGGGTTACTGGTATCGCCGCGCCGGGCGCACGCCGCAGTCGGCCCCGCTCGAGCGGGAATGGCTCGAGATTGTTACGACATTGCTGGCCCGGACCTAGCGATCGACCGCACCTGTCGCGACCGGCGGCAGGTCGTTGTCGCTATTGACCGTTTTCTTGCCGCCCAGATCGCCGCCGGTGGCGATGAACAGGATCACTACCGCGGCAACGAGCGCGCCGATCAGGATGCCGAGCTTGCCGTGCTTAGGTTCCATAGTTCCGTCCTCACTCCGACGGCGATAACGCGGCTTGGAGGACGACGTTCCGTCGACGTGCACACGGGGCATGCCTCCGCTCATGACAAGTTCCGCGTCCTGCCGTAGATACGCCGCATGAAAACCGAGACGAAAACCCGTTCCCACCTGCTCAAGGGCGCGACCGGCGACTGGGAAATCGTGGTGGGCATGGAGGTCCATGCCCAGGTCACGTCCAAGTCGAAGCTGTTTTCCGGCGCCGCGACCGCGTTCGGCGGCGAGCCGAATACGCACGTGTCGCTGGTCGATGCGGCGATGCCCGGCATGCTGCCGGTCATCAACGAGGAATGCGTCAAGCAGGCGATCCGCACCGGGCTCGGCCTCAACGCGGCGATCAATCTGAAGTCGGTGTTCGACCGCAAGAACTACTTTTATCCCGACCTGCCGCAGGGCTACCAGATCAGCCAGTACAAGTCGCCGATCGTCGGCGAGGGCGAGGTCACGGTCGACACCGCGGATGGCGAGACCTTCACCGTCGGCATCGAGCGCCTCCATCTCGAGCAGGATGCCGGCAAGTCGCTGCACGACCAGCACGCCACGATGTCCTACGTCGATCTCAACCGCTCCGGCGTCGCCCTCATGGAGATCGTCTCGAAGCCCGACATCCGCTCGGCCGAGCAGGCCAAGGCCTACGTCTCCAAGCTGCGCTCGATCCTGCGCTATCTCGGCACCTGCGACGGCGACATGGAAAAGGGCAACCTGCGCGCCGACGTCAACGTCTCGGTGCGCCGTCCGGGCGAACCGCTCGGCACGCGCTGCGAGATCAAGAATGTCAATTCGATCCGCTTTATCGGCCAGGCCATCGAGCACGAGGCGCGCCGCCAGATCGATCTGATCGAGGAGGGCGGTGCGGTCGAGCAGGAGACGCGGCTGTTCGACCCGGGCAAAGGCGAGACCCGGTCGATGCGCAGCAAGGAAGAGGCGCACGATTACCGCTATTTCCCGGACCCCGACCTGCTGCCGCTGGAATTCGACGACGCCTATGTGGCGGCGTTGCAGGACGGCCTGCCGGAACTGCCCGACGCTAGGAAGGCGCGCTTCATCGCGGCGTTCGGCCTGTCGCCTTACGACGCCAACGTTCTCGTGTCGGAGCGCGAGACCGCGGACTTCTATGAAACCGTCGCCAAGGGACGCGACGCGAAGGCCGCGGCCAACTGGGTCATCAACGATCTGTTCGGACGCCTGAACAAGGAAGGCAAGGACGTCACGTCGTCGCCGGTATCGGCCGGGCAGCTCGGCGCGATCCTCGACCTGATCGCCGACCGGACCATTTCCGGCAAGATTGCCAAGGATTTATTCGAGATCGTGTGGTCGGAAGGCGGCGATCCGCGCGCCATCGTCGAGGCGCGCGGCCTGAAGCAGGTCACCGATCTCGGCGCGATCGAGAAGGCGATCGACGACGTCATCGCCAACAACCCCGACAAGGTCGCCGATGCGAGGACCAACCCGAAAGCGATCGGATGGTTCGTCGGCCAAGTGATGAAGTCGTCCGGCGGCAAGGCCAACCCGCAAGCGGTCAACGACCTGCTCAGGACAAAACTCGGACTCTGAGCGTCCTTCGCGCCTGCGAAGAGCATCGTGCGCGCGAATCACCCGGCGGCGATTCGCTCAATTTTGTTCGATTCAGTCGTTCGCGGCCGCTCGGCAAGTGGTGCCTGTGAAAAATTTTTTGGATCGCGTCGAGCGTTGAAATTCATTGGTGCGCGCGAAAATTTTCAGCGCGCCATTCGAATGAATCGGTGCATGATGCAACGCGCGCGGCGATCGCGCGAAAGCGAAAACACCCGATTCTGCCGATAGTTTTGCGATGTCGTGTCGGCGTGCGCGCGATGAGAAAACATTTCGTTCGTGTTGTCGCTCATCGATGAAACGATCGTGCGCATCGTTCGTGTGTCGTCGCGCGCTTGGCGGCGCGCGTACACTTTTCATTAAGTGGAGTCGCGGTTTTTTTCGTTGTGCGGTAGTAATGACCGTGCAGTGCATGTCGATTCGCGAATGCACTGAATGCGACACCCGCCATGTTACATGGCTAGGAGGGCAGCAATGGCGAAACGTAAGAAGAAAGCGGCGAAGGCAACGAAGAAGAAGAAGAAGCTCTAGTCTTCTTTGACTTCGTATCTTTGACGTCATCGTCAAAGACGTCATACGGGCCGGGGCGAGCGTTGTGAGCCGGTCGCGCGATGCGGTCGCCACGCGTATCCCCCGGACCCGGTTTGACGACAGAGGGCGTCGGCGAGACTGATAGTCTCGCCGACGCCCTCGGTGTTTTCGGGGCCTGCGCCGGCCCGCCATTGTGACCCGGCCCATGCGCGCCTATGTCCTCCTCATTCATGACATCGAGGATCGGGGACGTCCGATGGCGAAAAAGGCTCTCAGGAAAACCACGGCGAAGAGACCGGCGGCAAAGCGGCCGCCGTCGCGGCAGGCACCGGCCCGCAAGGCGGTGAAGCCGATCGAGCTGCACTACTGGCCGACGCCGAACGGCTTCAAGATCTCGATCATGCTCGAGGAGTGCAAGCTGCCTTACGTGATGATCCCGGTAAACATCTCGAAGGGCGAGCAGTTCAATCCCGCCTTCCTGAAAATCGCGCCGAACAACCGCATGCCGGCGATCGTCGATCCGCAAGGGCCGGGCGGTCGGCCGATCTCGATCTTCGAATCCGGCGCCATTCTCCAGTATCTCGGCCGCAAGACCGGCAAGTTCTATCCCGCCGACGAGCGCGCCCGCGTCGAGGTCGACCAGTGGCTGTTCTGGCAGATGGGCGGGCTCGGCCCGATGGCCGGCCAGCTCAATCACTTCAAGCACTACGCGCGCGAGACGCTGCCTTACGCGATCAAGCGCTACGAGGACGAGGTCAATCGCCTCTACGGCGTGATGAACACGCGGCTCGCCGGCCGCGATTTTCTCGCCGGCCGATATTCCATCGCCGACATGGCCTGCGTCGGCTGGGTCAATTTGTGGAAGCGGCAGGATCAGAACATCGACGACTTCCCGCATCTCAAGCGCTGGCTCGAGACGATGAAGGCGCGGCCCGCGGTGCAGAGGGGCATGGCGCTCGGCGTCGCGCTGCGCCAGAACATCGACATGAAGGATCCCGGCGTGCAGTCGGTGCTGTTCGGCCAGCGCGCGCGCACTGTGTGAGTCGCCGCGCTCGTGATCGTTCCGGCCCGGGACCCCGGTTTGCCGGAATCGGATGAGCGGGAGAAGCACGAGGCTGACGGGGATGCCGAAGACGCGCGATGGCATCCTGGTTACCGCGCGCTGAATCGACGGCGTTATCGAAATCTCACTAATGCGAAAAAGCCCCGTCTGACGGGGATTTCTTGCATGCGGCCGCAACGGCGTTCACGTTCGATTCATCGCGTCACTTAAAGCTCGATTCAAAGTTTCCGCGCATTCTCGCTCATGCGGGCGGCCATCGCTCGCGCCGGTCTGCGCCGCGGGGACGGAGCAGGCCGAGACAACGAGCAAGACGAATGGGGATGCGTGCGATGAATTTCGAACTGAGCGGACAGGAGCCGGCCGACGCAGCGGATTGCTTTGCGCTCGGCATCATTTGCGCGAGCGGGCAGGGCGAGCACGCGGTCGACATGATCGAGGCGCACAAGTGGTTCAACATCGCGGCGGCGCGCGGCTGCTCCGGCGCGGTGCAGATGCGGCGCGAGATCGCCGAGCAAATGAGCGACAGCGAGATCGGCCTGGCGCAGCGCGCGGCGCGGGACTGGCTCACGTCTCATCCGGTCGGCCAGCCGGCGCCGGTCATCGCGATCGCCGCCTGATGTGATCGCGTTCCGGACGCTGCCCTGACAATCCGCACGAGAACCGGGGTTCCGGTTCAGCGCAGCAACATTTCATGTTGCAGCGCGCCCGGGACGCGCCTCGTCGCAGGCGCAAATACGCGCGTTGCATTTGACGGCGGGAGTCCGACCCGATAGGCCATCGGCACCGGAGACGTGGCCGAGTGGCTGAAGGCGGCGGTTTGCTAAACCGTTATACGCCCTTAAAGGCGTATCGAGGGTTCGAATCCCTCCGTCTCCGCCACCCCGCCGCCTTGCAGAAATGATGCTGGATTTTCAAGCTCGTGTCCCGGGCGCGGTGCAGCGTGAGCCATTAGCGCGTTTACGCGCGTCTTCGACGCGCTATGGCGAAACGGTGCGCTGCAGACCCGGGACCCCGGTTTCTTCTTCTGCAAACCGGGGTCCCGGATCAGCGATGCAGCACTTCGTGCTGCATCGCATCCGGGACACGAGCTTGGCGGTTCAACAACGCGCCTCCGCCAAGGGCCGATTCGCGCAAGCCTGCTGTCGCGGCCATCCCCAGCCTTGTGCGCGGGCTTGTGAGCGGGGCGTGACGGGAACGGCCCCGGCCGCCATCCGCCGTCACAGTCATGGCGTGTCCCAATACGGGTCATCATCGTTAACAATTTGAAAATAGTGATGAAATCGCCGCACAGCCCCGGCGCGACGGGAGCCCCCGCGCCGCCCAAATTGCGTGTTTTTTGCGCAACAGTTGCCCGAAAAGAGCCGTCTTGGGCTGTGGGAACAGGCCTTATTCGTTGCCTGACAAGGCTCTTTGGCTAATCTGCACATGCGGCGGAGGGGGGCATCCCCAGGTCGCGCTGTTCGGCTTGATCAGCTGGATCGGTTGATCCCCGTGTACCGGGAATCGCAGGTTCGATCAGGCCGGGGGCAAGGGGACGTTCCACTCGGTGCCTGTCGCACTGGACGGATACAGAACCCTCTCACGAAAACTCTGTTTGGAGGTTCCACATGAAGATGGTGAAAAGCCTAATCCTCGGCAGCGCAGCGGGTCTCGTTGCGATGGCTGGGGCGCAGGCCGCCGATCTTCCCGTCAAGGCCAAGCCGGTCCAGTACGTGAAGATTTGCAGCCTGTACGGCGCGGGGTTCTACTACATCCCGGGCACTGATACCTGCATCAAGATCGGCGGTTATGTCCGCGCCGAGTTGAACTACCAGGCCGGCGGCTCGTTCAACCCGGTCCGTGTCTACAACTTCGACGATCCGGGCCGCGACCGCACCACGAACCGCGTCCGCGGCGGCATCACGGTCGACGTCCGCTCGCAGACCGAGTACGGCACGTTGCGCTCCTACGCGACGATCCTGCCGACCTCGACCAACGACGGCGGCACGGGCGGCAGCCCGTATGCCTCGCCGGGCGACTTCATTCCGGCGATCTTCATCCAGTTCGCCGGCTTCACGGCTGGTAAGACGGCGTCGTTCTTCGACTACGACCTGAACCCCTATTCGAACCAGACCAACATCTGGGGCTCGAACCAGGCGGGCAACGGTATCTCCATCTTTGGGTATACCGCGCAGTTCGGCAACGGCTTCTCGGCCAGCCTGTCGCTGGAAGACCAGACGTCACGCCGCTCGGCGATCGGTGGAGTGGTGGCCGGTACGACGTGGGGCTATGAAGGCCGCCGCTGGCCTGACCTCGTTGCGAACCTTCGCATCGACCAGGCCTGGGGCGGTGCGCAGGTCATGGCTGCACTCCATGATACAGCTGCTGCCGGAATCGCGGCAGGCCCTGTTTCTGTGACTGACACGACCATGGGCTGGGCGATCGGCGCCGGTCTGAAGTTCAACCTGCCGATGATCGGGCACGGCGATTACGTCATCGC